>CAVRXS010000005.1:0-910943 GCA_963725275.1 uncultured Acidimicrobiaceae bacterium
TGGACCTCGCCTACGATCCTCGGGCTGTTCGGGGTCGGTGTCGCCCTGGCCATCGGCTTCGTTCGACGGGAAGGCCGATGCGGGGAGCCGATGCTCGATCTGGCACTCTTCCGGCGGTCCCGCTTCAGCGCCGGGATTGCCAGCGGCATGCTCTCCTACCTCGTCATGTTCGGCGTCCTCTTCCTCGTGCCTTTCTATCTGGAGCGCGGTTTGCAGTTCGGCTCGGGGCGTTCCGGCCTCGAGCTGATGATGATGCCATTGGCTCTGGGGATCACCGCGCCATTGGCCGGGCGCTTGGCTGACCGACTCGGTGCCCGGCCACTGACCATCGCTGGCATGGCTACCGTTGCCGGTGCGCTGGCCGTGCTGGGTGCGCTCCGGCCGTCAACTCCGGTGTTCCTGGTGCTGCTGGCCGTCGTCGGGATCGGACTGGGTCTGTTCACACCTCCTAACAACGCCGCCATCATGGGTTCTGTGCCCCAGGCCCAGTCGGGACTGGCCTCGGGCGTGCTCAACATGACGAGGGGGATGGGCACTGCCCTCGGTCTGGCGCTCACCGGGCTCGTCTTCGACATCTCGGGCGGGAGATCCTCGGCCTCCTCGTCAGTAGCTTCACGCGTTCACCGTCACCGCACTCTTCCTGGCTGTGCTGGCGGTAGTGGCTGGCATCATCGCCAGTCTCCGGAGGTGGCCCATTGGAGCGGTCGATCGGCGCCCGTGTGGAGTAAGGGACAAGGCATGGCCATGCCCGGATACCTGATCGTCCTCGGCCTGCTCGCCCTCGTGATTGTCGCCATGGGAATGATCAGTGTCGTCAGTGGGAGCTGGATCTGGTCGGCGGCGACGGAGTGCTCCATCGTGCTCTGGCTCGCCCTTGGTGCCGTCGTACCGAAATGGGTCCATCGCCCCAAGGACACGCCGCAACATTGACTCGATTGGCGCTCAGATCCCGTGCACAAGGGCAGTACCGAGTATTGCCAAACCAGGCCATACGAACACACAGGTCAGACCTTGAAATGATTGAGCGCATGTACATTTTTGCCAAGGTCGACTATGCCATTCGAGCTCTGTCCGGCCTGGCAGACAGTGAGTGCGCCATGACGTCGGCTGCCCTGGCTGCCGGCCAGAACCTGCCGGATAAGTACCTAGTGGCGCGTCGCGGATTTGACTTGGGTAAGTGAGGCCCGTCCGCGGCGGACCTTCTTGATGATCTCCTGGGCCGTCTTGTGCCAGATGAAGGGCTTCGGATCGTCGTTCCAGTGCTCGGTCCAGATCTCGATCGCCTCGATGAGATCGGGCACCGAGGTGAACACGCCACGGCGCAGGCGCCGTTCGGTGAGCTCGCCGAACCAGCGCTCGACGAGGTTCAGCCACGACGACGAGGTGGGCGTGAAGTGCAGGTGCCAGCGGGCACGCTTGGGGTCGGCCAGCCACTCGGCGACCGGCGGCGCCTTGTGAGCGGAGAGGTTGTCGAGCACGACGTGGATGTCGAGATCGCTTCGGCACGTGGAGGTCGATGAGCTTGAAGAAGCGGAGCACGTCGGTGGCTGCTGCGAGCGCCTGGTGTCGTAGAGCACCTCGCCGGTGGCGACGTTCATGGCGGCGAACAGATCGGTCGTGCCGTGACGCTTGTAGTCGTGGGTCATCGTCCCCTCCGCCCCGGCTTCATCGGCAGCGAGGGCTGGGTGCGATCGAGCGCCTGGACCTGGGTCTTCTCGTCGAAGCTGAAGACGACCGCCCGTTCGGGCGGGTTGAGGTAGAGCCCGACGACGTCGACCAGCTTCTCCTCGAAGTGCGGATCGTTCGACAGCTTGAAGGTCTCGACCTTCCAGGGTTTGAGCTCGTGGTCACGCCAGATACGGGCCACGGTGTCCTTGCCGATGCCGAAACGCCTGGCCATGAGGCGCGTCGTCCAGTGTGTCGAGCTGTCGTCGGGCAGCTCGTGGAGCGTGTCGTGGACGACCGCGGCGACCGTGCCGTCGGGCAGCCACGACGTGCGACCCCTCCCCGGCGCGATCCGACCGACTCCGTCGACACCTTCCGCCTCGAAACGTCGACGCCACGCGCGCACCGAGTCGTTGGTGGTGTGGCACCGCCGGGCCACTTCGTTGGTGCCGACTCCGTCGGCCGCCAGCAGCAGCGCCTTGGCCTGGACCACCTTGCGGTGTCCCATCGAGGTCGAGCGCGCAATCACTTCGAGCTCGCGTCGCTGCTTCTTGGTCATCGCCAGCGGCGGTGCAGTCACAGTGGTCATGCTGCCACTCTAGCTATCAGAGCTATATCAGCGACGGATCACTAGAAAGCATTCTGAATGATCTCCGCCGAGCAAACCTCGTTGTTAGCAGGCGAGGAGCTGACGGTGGATACCTTCTCAGTCGACCGGCATCAGAGATCCGGCTGGCCGATGTCATTCCACCATTGGAAGGCACCCTTGCCGAGGGTCTGTCCGACGCGGGGCGGCCAGTAGACTCGCAACACGTGTTGTCAAAACCTTCTGATCCGGTCATTCCGGCGAAAAAAGCCAACAAAAAAGGGACTCCTCGGGTTTCCGTGGGTGATTTGACGTAGAAGGCGGGGGTCAGGGGCGGCCGCAGGCCGATGCAGTGGACCCTTGACGCCCGCCGTGGTGAAGGTGACGCCAGCAACCATGTGATGGGCCCCGGCTTGGCCGGGGCCTCCTCGCGTAGCGACGCGCATGCGCCGCCCTCGTAGTTTCGGATGCGACCAAGCAACCCTGACTACCTGGGAGGACGCATCCGCGTCACCACTGCATTCAACAAGATGTTGGGCCTCGTCGGCGCCTCGGTGGCCTCCGTCACCTTCACCCCCGAAGGGATCGTGATCGGGCTGCGTCGGCGACGGGTCAAGCACCGCTGCCCATGTGGGTGGAGGACCTGGGCGATCTACGACCGCTCGAGGCGCCGTTGGCGCCACCTCGACCTGGGTGCCACCAGGTGCTTCCTCGAGGCCGAGATCGCCCGGATCGACTGCCGGCGCTGTGGCCGGGTGCGCACCGAAGAGGTCCCCTGGGCCCGGCCCGGTGCCCGGCACACCAGAGATCTTCAAGACCTCGTGGCCTGGCTGGCCCAGCGGGTGGACAAGACGACCATCACCAGACTGCTGCGGGTCAGCTGGGAGGCGGTGGCCAAGATCGTCGTCGATGTGGTGGCCGGGGCCATCGACGACACCCGCCTCGAGAACCTCTACCAGATCGGGGTCGACGAGGTCTCCTATCGCAAGGGGCACCGCTACTTGACCGTCGTGGCCGATCACGACCGTCAGGGCGCGGTCGTCTGGATCGGCGAGGGCCACGACCACCGGGTGCTCGAGTTCTACGACGAGCTCGGTCCCGAGCGCACCAGCCGTCTCGAAGCCATCAGCTTGGACATGGGCGGCGCCTACAAGGCGGCCACCGACAACAAGGCACCGCACGTGACCCAGTGCGTGGACCCCTTCCATCTGGTCAAGCTGGCCAATGAGGCCGTGGACAAGGCCCGGCGCTGGGCCTGGAACGAGGAGCGCCGGCTCCGCCCACCGCCGGCTCCCCCCAGGGGCCGACCGCGGAAAGACGCTCCGGCTCGGACCCGCAACGAGCCGCGCTTCGTCAAGCACACCCGTTGGGCGCTGCTCAAGGACCCCGACAACCTGCTCGACTCCCAGCTCGCCGTCCTCCACGAGCTGCGACGAACCCGTTCGGTGCTCTATCGCTGTTGGCAGCTCAAAGAAGGTCTGCGTGATCTCTACCGAGTGCGCCCCAAGGATGCCGCCGAGCACCTGGCCTGGTGGCTGGCCTGGGCGTCGCGCAGCCGGATCCCGGCATTTGTCACGTTGGCCAAAACGGTGCGGGCCAACCGCCAGCGCATTCTCGCCGCTGTCGAACTCGGCCTGTCGAACTCCAAACTCGAGGGGCTCAACTCGAAGATCCGCCTCATCAACCACCGTGGTTACGGCCACCACAGCGCGACCGCGCTCATCGCAATGATCTACCTGTGCTGTGGCGGCATCACTGTCGAACTACCAACCGAGCGGGTTCTTCCTACCGCGAACTGACCCACGGAAACCCGAGGAGAACCACAAAAAAGCCAATAATTGGGTTCCATGGCGTCCCAAGCCGTCCGAGCCAATTTAACGGTCCGAAAATTACACCCCACCTGAACTGCATATTTGCGACAAATTGGGACTTGCTCGGACGCCGTGAAACGACCCATACGCGCGCTACGGATCGGAAGGTTGCAGGTTCGAAATCCTGGCGAGCGCGCAAATACGCGACAGCGTCTCAAGGGGTGAATCGCCGAGAGGTTCGAAAGTTGTCCCCCGGTGACCCAACAGATGGCCCTATTTTTCCCTGGTGGGCGTCTGGGGCCAAGGCGCGATGCGCGAACGTCGGCCCGGGGTCTTCGAACTGTGGAGGGCGCGCGAGGCGACGCGGTGGGGGCGAACGAATGGCAGCTCCGGCCTCGGTGAGTGGCTGTTCTCGAGAGACCTGGGCCACTGGGGCCGACTGACCGCAAGCGGTATGGGCCGCTGGTTCGCCCAACTCCGCGAGGAAGCCGGGCTACAAGGGGTCAGTCTCCACCGGCTTCTACATACCGTTGGCACCTGTCTGGTTGGCCGGGCAGACCTCCTCCAGGCACAGCATCGGCTCGGGCATCGAGACGCCTCCACGAGGCTCCGGAACTACGCCCACGCCATGCCCTTGAAGGACGAATTGGTTGCGGACGACATCGACGAGATGCTGAGGACAAGTGGGAATCTCGACGCGGCGCCTGCTCCAGGTGCCAACCAACAGGGGAGCCTGTCTCACAAATGATGGCATGGGACGGGAGCCGGTCTCCGCTCAGAGTGCCGCCACCCTGGATGGTGCAGGACGATGGCGCATCGAAGAGGCGAGCGGCCTTGGGTACACATGGTGAAGCGACGTTGATGCGTGGCTGGACGCCGTGAGGGTCACCCCGATGACTTTGCTGACCTCGCGGGCAACGTTTCTAGACCCCCGTGCGTCGTGGAGAGTATGGGAGTTCGGCTGCCGGCGTTGGCACATGCTGAAGTGGACGCAGGAACCCATCTCCGGACGGATGTCGCGATGAGCGCCACCACGCCTGATCGCGAGGAGCAGATCGCGGATCTCTTCCTCAAGCACTACGACGGCTTGTGCCGTCTGGCGGCGCTCCTCCTCAGCGATCGGGGTGGTGCCGAGGAGGTTGTCCAAGAGGCATTCCTGCGGACCTTCTCGAGTTGGTGGCGGATCCGACACCTCGAGCGTGCCCATTGGTACCTCCGGACGGCTGTCATCAACCAGTGTCGATCGCGGTTGCGCCGGCGCAGCACCGAGGATCGGTCGAACCGCACGATCTACGCAACCGATCCGGAACGCCAGGCAGTGAGCGTAGTAGGCAGCGACGGCACCGACGCCTCGGACGACTCACTCGTCCTCATGGACGCGGTTCGTGGTCTACCTCCCAGACAACGCGAAACGGTGATCCTCCGCTACTACGAGGATCTTCCAGAAGCCGAGATCGCCAAGATTCTTAGCTGCAGCGTAGGGACGGTGAAGTCGCAGCTGGCAAAGGCCCGGTCTTCCCTGTCCGCGGCGCTCGGTTCCATGAGCCTCGAAAGGGATGAGCCATGACGCCTGACGACCTGGACTCGCGGCTCCGTCGAGCCCTCGACGAGGTGTCGTCGGCATGGCAGCCGAGTGAACGGTCCACGACTGAGTTTCTGGGCGATGTCGGTCGTCGTCGAATGAGGCGACACCGCAGTCTGGTGACGACCGTCGCTGCCGTCGCTGCCGCCGTGGCCGTCGCGGTAGGTGCGGGCGTCTACTCCACCACGTCGAGAACGGACAATCGGCAGGTATCGGGAGCCAGCCTGCACAGTCCGACACCTTCGACGGGATCCCGCTCCGCCGCTTCCCCCGGGGGGAACGGCACGTCGGAATGCGCCTCGGTGAAGGTGGAGTCGGGAGTGTCCCGATGCGCCGGGGTGTTCTTCGCTACCCCACCTGCCACTCAGGGATTCGCCACATCCAATAGCGCTGCGGGCACGTCCAGCACTACGGCAACTCCGACATCGGTCACCGTCAAGGTGGGCCAGCATGTCGCTGTCAGCCTGCCCGCGACGGCGACGGGATCCTGGAGGGCACTGGTGCTAGTTGCTCCCTCGGGGCTTTCGGAAACGCTCCGCCAGGAACTACCCGTAAGCGAGCCCGCTGCACATTCGGGTGTCATGCGAGCGCTAGGTCGCGTCCGAGCAGGTGCGAAGCAGTCGGGCCGGTCGGTATTCGAAGCCGTGAAGCCCGGTGATGTGGTGCTCATGGCAACCCTCGCCGGCACCTGTGCACACGTCTCGAGCGGGCAGGCCACGATCGGTTCGCCATCGTGTGCCGAAATCTCGACTCAGTGGCTCCTCCTCGTCGTCGTATCCCGCTGATCGGCACCCCTTCCCAACACCGAAACAAGGAGTTGATATGTCCGACACCACCCACGGTAGATTTCAGGTGCCAGCTGGACGCGGTGCCAACCCGGATCTGAAGGCACACTTGGTTGCCCGGATACGCGCTGCAGGACGTCGTCACCTATTCGTGCTGTTTGGTATCACCGCCGTCGGTTTGGCTGGTCTCGCGGCGACTGGATGTACAACAGCGAGTGCGTCAACTCCGAGCGCGCCTTCGTGCTCGCCCAATTCAGCCAAGTTGACCGTGCAGGGAACCGGACTGGCCACGGGCACCCCCGACACCCTCACGGTCGACATCACCATCTCGACGACCGAGGCAACGGCCCAGGCTGCCCTGGCCCACAACAACAACGAGGCGACAGCGGTGATCGCCGCCTTTGCTGCTGGCGGGGTCACGAAACAGAACATTCAGACGACTGGTCTGAGCGTCCAACCGAACTACACGTTCACGAACGGGACCGAGACACTCACCGGATACGGCGTCAACAACACCGTCACAGCCATGATCACCAACCTTGCATCCGCTGGGAGCGTCATCGACGCGGTCTCCGGGGCCGCGGGCAATGCTGGCCAGATCAACTCCGTTTCCTTCTCGATCAAGGACCCTCGTGATCTCGAGGACCAGGCCCGGACGGATGCGGTCCATCAGGCGGTGAGCCACGCGCAGACCATGGCTGCATCCGCAGGTGAACGCCTCGGACCGGTGTGCTCGCTCACTGACACGACCCCAACCTCACAGGCCAGCTCGGGTTTCAACAGCGCCGCGGGGACCTCCGCTCAACCATCCGCTGTGCCACTTGAAGTGGGGTCCCAACAGGCGACTGCCCAGGTCACAATCGTCTACTCGCTCAAGAGCTGACCCACTGACCTACCTGCTGACTCTTCCTTGCTCGGATCTCCGAAATCAGCGGACTTTCCAGTGCAAAGGCAGTGGACACCGAGCCGATCCCCTTGAAATGACGAAACGGGATAGCCCCTCCCGGTGTCATTGTTTGAGGCAGTGATGCTGCGGCAACTTGTCGGCCAACTCGGACGCTCCCCTCACATCCGAGGATCCTCTGGGCCAAGATGAGCCCATGCACAAAGGCATCCCGGTTGCAACAGCTCTGGACGAGGTTGACGAAGACGACCGGGTCTCGGCCATTGCCCGGCTCCATGACCTGTTCAGCGCCGGAGAGTTGTCGCATGAGTGCTTCTCCGGAGTACTGGAGCAGGTCTTCGCCGCTCCCAGTCACGCCGATCTCGAGAGAGCAATGTTGGCGCTTCCAGCGCTGGTCCGGCTCACACCTTCCTCTCGGCGGCTGGCCAAACCGATCGTATTGCAAGCTGCAGATGGCGACATCCGGCTGGGCTCTGGCTGGCAGTTGGCCGCTGACACAACCATCAGGACCGGCGTCGGGACGTCTCAGGTCGATCTCACCGTTGCCAGCTGGGACACCCATCACATCAACCTTCGCCTGGAGACATGGGGTTCGATCGAGGTTCTCGTCCCCGAAGGAGTGGCCGTGCAGATGGTCGGCGGCTCAGGAAGCGTCGATCTCGAGTCGCTGTCGGCACCTGTTCCTGGCGGACCGGTATTGCGGATTTCCATATCCGGTCCAACCGGGGTGATCAGGATACGCCACCCCAGGGAACGCAACGGCGGACGGTTCACGCGTTGGAGGCGACGGCACAGCACAGGCAGCCCAAGTTCTGGGAGTCAGACCACGTCCTTCCGACCACCGTTCTCGAATAGTCGAGATGGTCGCATCCGATCTCTGGCTGCGCAGGGGCATAGCCGGTAGAGTTCGCGCCACGACAGCTCCAAGGGGGTCCGCTCCAAAATGGTTGTGCTGATCATCGTCATTGTCATCGTCGTGTTGCTCGTCCTCGGTCTGTGGGCCGCCTTTAACGGCCTCGTCAAGAAACGCAATCGGACCCAAGAGGCGTGGTCCGAGATCGACGTCGAGCTCAAGCGCCGCCACGACCTCATCCCCAACCTGGTGTCAACGGTACAGGGCTATGCCGCACACGAGCAGGGAACCTTCGAGGCGGTCACCCAGGCCCGGGCCAACGCCGTCACTGCGGGAGCGACTGGCGACCCGAACCAAATCGCCCCCGCTGAGAACGCTCTGTCCGGGACGCTTCGCTCGCTCTTCGCAGTCGCCGAGAACTACCCACAGCTACGGGCCGTCGAGAGCTTCCTCCAACTACAAGAGACGTTGACTGCCACCGAGGACAAGCTTGAGTATGCCCGTCGCTACTACAACACCAGCGCCCGGGACTACAACATCGGGCTACAGACGTTTCCGCGCAACCTGATCGCGGGGCCCTTCGGCTTCAAGGCGGTGGCTTTTTTTGCTACCGACGAGGAGGACCGCGCCGTTCCCCAGGTGAAGTTCTCTGGTCCCGACCCGGCTGCTGCCAGCCCTGGACCCTCTGGACCCCCCCTCGCTGGTGGCTCCGAGGGACTTCCGCCCAGCGCCGCCGAGGGACCGCCGCCAGCCAGCTGAGACAATCGAGTGGGCTGCGCGGTCGGTCAGACCGACTGGCCCGCGGCGAGCTTCTCGAGTTCGGCGATCCGCACCTCGATGGGAGGGTGGGTGTCATAGAGGCGGTGATACCAGGCATCGTGGTGCTGCAACGGATCGTCGATGCACATCGCCGCAGTGGCGTGGTTCATCTTCTTGAATGGCTTGTCGTTTTGCTGCAGCTTCTTGAGGGCGCTCAACAACCCTGCTGGGTTTCGGGTGAGCTCGACACCGCTCACGTCGGCCAGCGATTCGCGCCGCCGTGAGAGCGCCAGTCGAATGAGTGGGCCGAAGATGAAACCGACGACGGCGAGGAGCGCTCCGGCAGCGAAGATCACGATAACGAGCTGGTTCCCCTGACCGCTTCCCCGTCCGCCACCGGCAAAGAATGCGCTCCGCCACAGGATGCTGGCCAGGAGGGCAGCCATACCGATCATGGTGCCCACGATCAGCAGGAGACGGATGTCATGGTTCTTGATGTGGCTCATCTCGTGGCCGGTGACGCCCTCGAGCTCTTCGCGGTTCATGATGGACAGCAGCCCTGTGGTGAAGGTGATGGCTGCCTTGTCCGGACTGATGCCGGTGGCGAATGCGTTCGGCGAAGGGTCGTTGATCACGTACACGGCTGGCTTGGGGATCCCCTCGCCGATGGCTAAGGCCTCGACCAGATTGTGCAATTGGGGATACTGCCCCGGGTCGGCGGGCACGGCACCCGAGACTCGGAGCACCAGCGCTGCCCCGGAATTCAAGGAATAGAGGATCCCACAGAGGGCCAGGAGACCAGCGATCACCATACCGATGATGACCGGGGTCCAGCCGTAGTTGGTTGGTGGGGTGGGAGCGAACCCATTGTTGGCCGAGTGACGGTAGAGGGCTTTGAAAAGAAATCCGCAGGCGGCACCGATGGCCAGCCAGACCACGAAGAACAGAAAGATGAAGATGACGCTGCGTCGCTTGTTGCTAGCGATCTCGCTGTACACGTGCCGAATCCTATGGCATCGGAAGTGCCCCGACCCTGGAGCAGCCGGCCGGGCCGGCATCATTTCATCCGGATCCTCGTCGGCCCTCCTTTCGATCTCCCGAGGTCTGTCATAGGAAAAGCAAAGTTCGGGACCTCGTCCGGCCAGGTTCAGCTTCTCCAGCGCACTGATCGCTCGATTGAATCCGGACACTCCGAGGGGCAACGAGACGGAGGTTCACACATAATCGATCTGCGCTTTCCGACGGCGCCATTCGGAACTCATCACTAGGGGCCGGGATCTGCCGAGTTGATCGCCGATGAGCCCTCTCGGAGCATCTCGTCGTTGAACTCGTGAGGAGCACGGATGATGCCATTCCGGCTCGCAACGAAGATCGCCGCAGCTCGTGGGCAGGTCCTGGGGCCGATCGTGCCACCATGCCGTATTGGAGGGGCGAAGGGAGGAAATACTTGGGGGTGATGGCGAGCCCGTGGGAGACCCGACCGCGGAAGGCGCCGGTGCCCGTGCCGGAGCTGCACCTGGCGGCTCCCGTCCCGGAGCTGCCCGTCGGTTCCTACACCGAGCTCCCGTTCGCCCTCGCGCAGCCGGGTCGGTCCGGGCCCGACCGCACGAGAGCCACCGGGCCCCGTCCGGGAACCCACTCCGCCCACTCCGGCAGGTCGCCGGCGCGGATGGCCGCGTACGTGGTGGCCGTCGTGTCGATGCTCTGCGGCGTCGCCTTGGGTGCCCACGTGTTCCTCTTCTACCAGCACTCCATCCGTACCGGGACGGCCCTCATCCACTCGGAGGAGCGGTCGGCGGCCCACGCCCGAGCGGTCGGTGCCTGCGTGTCCCAACTCCCCCCGTCGGTCACGGGCGCCGCCGGTGGTGCCGATGACTCCCCGGGTCCCGCCCTGGCCGCCGCGGCTCCCTCGGGTGGGACCGCGACATCGCTGCCTACCGCCTACGCCCTACTCGCGGCGCCCTCGATCGGACTCTTGGCCCCGGTAGTCGACGGGGTGGGGGGGAGCCAGCTGAGTGTGGCGGTGGGGCACGTCCCGGCCAGCTCGTGGCCGGGCTCACCGGGCACATCGGTGCTGGCCGCCCACGACGTCACCTGGTTCAGCCGTATCGAGCAGCTCGAGCCGGGGAACACCGTGTCGGTGGTCACGCCGTGCCGGACCTTCGACTACACGGTGGTCGATCACAGCGTGGTGTCGGCCGGCTCCCCGATTGTGCAGACCAGTGCCGAGCAGTTGGTACTCATCACCTGCTACCCGCTTGACGCCCTCTTCCTCACCTCGCAGCGGTACGTGCTCGACGCCACGCTCACCCGCGTGGTCGATGCCGGTTCGCCGACCAGAGCGGTAGCCCCGGGGGCGGCCCCCGTGGTGCCGGCGCCAGCGGCTCTCGCTGCCCAAGGACTGGACTTGGGCCAGAATCCGGCCCCGCTGGGCACGCTGTCAGTCACCGGGTCGCCGGCCGTCGCGTGGCAGGAGAGCGCGGCACCGCTCGACGACGAGGCCGCCGTTCTCGAGCTCTATTTCGCCGCGGAAAGGGCGGCCGAGCAGAACCAACCGTCGTGGTGGGCGGCGATCGCACCGACCGTGCCGTTCTCGGCCGCAGCGCCGCTGGTCGGGGCGCAGATCACCTACAACAACAGCGACTTCGACCCGTCGCTCGACGTCGTCGGCGCCGTGATGACGGGATCGTCGCTGGCCACGGAGCCCGTGCTGGCTGGGGACCGGGCTGCCGGCCTGTACCGGATCTCCATGCAGGCCGAGGTCGACAGTGGCAACCTGCTTCTCACCGGGTGGACGATGACGCCGGCCTGACGCGTCGGTCGGCCCCGACCGGTCGGCGAACGCCGACTACCGGGTACCGGGGCTGCTGCGCTCATCCCCGGTCGGGCTGCATCTCGAGGGTGTAGACGTTCACCGGCCCGGTGCCCGGCGTCCACACCCGGAGCTCGATCCGGTCGGCCGATCCGGGAGTCCCTCCCGGAAGGAAGTCGAACGGCCCCCATCCGGAGAAGGGCACGTCGCCGCCCCGCTCGGTGACCCGCACCACCGACTGGACGGCCAACTGGCCGTTGGTCGCGGGCACGTCGGTCCGCCCGAGCAGCACGTTCTTGGTGGAGTCCCATGTCTCCACCTCGGTGGGCACGGAGGCGTCCATGGTCACCGTGGTGCGGTAGGTGCCGGGCAGGAGGTTCCAGTTGGCGCCGAAGGTCACATATCCCGGGCTGGACCCGTCGACCGCCATGTTCCAGGTGTAGGAGGGCCCGTCCAACAGCCTCCGTCCGGTGCTGGTCTGCACGGCCCAGGCCGGTTCGGTGGGAGAGGGGGAGAAGGTCACCGTGTCCGCACCGCCAACCCGGGGCAGCCGGAACAGCCAGACACCATCGGCACTGGACAGCAGTGTGGCGTGGAGCGGCCCCGCGAGCTGGCCGATCATCGACAGCTGGAGCTCGACGCTGGCCGTCTCGATGCCAGCGTAGGGAACGAGCACGAAGTAGGTGTCGGCGGTGTGCAAGGGGAATCGGGCGATGCCGCCCGCCACGTCGTAGAGCCACTGCCGGTCGGCGAGCCGTCCGATGACCCCCTGGGATGCCACGACCTCGGCGTCCGGCGGGATCATCGAGTCGACCCGGTCGAGGGCCGAGGCGGTGGCCGGCGGGGTGCGCAGCCACTGGACCGGCACCTGGGGGATCCACACGACCCCCCAGACGAGGGCGTTGACGGCGATCACGGCGGCCAGGGTCAACGGCAGCCGGGGCGAGCGCAGCCACCTCGTCCCGGCCCGGGGGAGGTGGGTGGCCACCCACCCGTGCCACAGCTGTCGGGTGATCGAGGCCAGGACGAGGACGGTCAGCGGGGCGGTGAACAGGAGGACGCCGAAGTTCTCGTAGGCGATCGATCGGAGGGAGGCGCCCTGGCCGGAACCGCTCTCGAACAGGACGAGGACGGGCAGCGCGGCGAGGGGGCTGAACAGTCCGAGGCCACCCGAGCTCACCGCGTAGGCCCACAGGTCGGCGCGGGCCTGCCACAGTTGTCCCACCACCCGCAATGGGTGAAGGAGGAAGCCCCGGGCCAGGCCCCCGACCCCCAGGTGGCCCGTGCCCGAGGACCTGCCGAGATAGCCGTAGTGCTTGACGAAGCTGGAGCCCTGCCCGCCGCCGAGGAGGCTGACCAGCACGAACCACCCGGCCCCGACAGCCAGCAGCGCCGCCCCGCGCCGGCGCGAGGCTCGTCCGGCCAGGATTCCCCCGATCCCCACGGCAGCCAGGTAGGTGCCGGCGATGTCGCCGCAGGCCAGGCAGAGCCCCACCCACAGGGCGAGCCATCCGGTCCGGCCGCGGATCATCTCGCGACAGGCCAGCATCGCGAAGCAGGCGGCGCCCACCGACTGGTAGTGGAAGTCGAACGAGATGCTGTCGTAGATCCACGGGTTGGCCACCAGCAGCAGGGTGACCAGGCCGACCGCCGCCCACGGGGCCAGGCGGTCCGGCCAGCTGGGCCTCCGGACGGCATCGACCACCAGGTAGAGGGCACCGATCTCGCCACCGAACACCATCAGGTCCTGGATCCACAGGGGCCACAGTCCGCCGCCCCACAGCCGCGAGAGGAGGGCCAGCGGCCAGTCGATCAGTTCGAAGTGGTCCTGCCAGAAGTAGCGGTTGACCACCGACACGTAGGGGTCGAGGTGACCGTGGGCGATGCCCCACCACGCCTGGTACCGGATGGCGTAGTCCCAGGTGGCGCCCCAGCGGGTGTAGAGGAGGGTGCTCCACAGCACCATGCCGACGAGCTGGAGGCCGAACACCAGCCAGGCTACGCGGATGGCCAACTCGAGGCGTTTGTCGCGGCCGGGGACGTCGATCGACGGGACGATCACCGGTGTGCGGACCGGGCGCTCGGCCAGGGCCGTGGCCGTCACGGGGACGACCCGAACCGGATGGGCACGATCTCGGAGTACCCGTAGGGATAGAACTGGTTCGCGTTGACCAGGTTCGCCTCGAAGTACACCGGGTCCATCCCCGCTTGGGTCCCGCGCACGGTGAAGGTGGCAACCCCCTGGTTGTTGGTGAAGGCGACCACCGGGGTCTGGCCGATCTGGCCCTGGTTGATGACGGCCTGGCCGAAGACCAGGCCCTGTTGCCCGTAGATGACCTGACCGAGGTAGACCGGCTCGTTGGCCAGGTGGACCGGACGGTTGATCTTGTCGAGGATCTCGGCGCGGAGCACGACGGTCTGGCCGAGCGGCACGATCCCGTCGACGGCGTTCGGGTCGATGTTGAGGTGGTAGGTCGTGGGGAGGTACGGGCGGCTGCTCGAGACCGTGGCAGGCGAGGCGGAAAAGGCAACCACCTGGAACCCGCCGGTGATCGGCGGCTGGGCGAAGAAGTTGGGGGCCAGCAGCGTGTAGTGGGCCTGTGCCCCGGCGGGCAGGGTCGTCGGGCCGCTGCCCACCGCCCAGAAGGCGGTCAGCTGCCCACCGCTCTCCACGGTGAACGCCGGCGCTTCGCTCCGGCCGGAGTGGTTGACCACGTTCACCCCGATCTCGACCACGGTGGCGAGTTGCCCGGTGGTACGTACGGAGGTGATGGCAACGGCCAGGGGCGGGCCGGACGCAAAGATGGCGCCCACGGCTATTCCGGAGCACGCCACCATGCCGGCCACCAGCCATCGCACGTGGCGCCACAGGGCGGGGGCCGGTGCGCCCGCTGCCACCGCGCCGGTTGGTCGGACCGAGGTGGCGGCCACCAGCGCGGCGGGTAACAGGGTGACCAGGTAGCTGCCGAACGATCGGGCGGAAAAGAAGAGCACTACCGCCGGGCAGACCACCGCCCACGCCTTCAACGCCGGGTAGGTGGCGATGTAGACGACCAGCAGGGCGACGAACACCACGATCAGCGCGACGGTGTACGCCGCGAGCGAGCCGCCGCCCAGGCCGAGGTAGAGCGTGAGCCCCACGAGCCCCTGACCGGCGGGCACCGTGTGGCTGGCGATGGGGGTGAGCACGCCGGACAGCCATGCACGAGGCGACAGCGCGATGAACCACAGGTTCGGAACGAGGAAGGCGCCGATGGCGATGGCCAGGTAGCGGCCGGCGGTGCGGGTCGCGGCGCCCACCCCGCCCAGACGTCGCGCCTCGAGTGCGACTCCGGCCACGAGGAAGGGCAGTACCAGCCAGGGAGTCTGCTTCACGGCCATGGCCAGACCGAGGAGGAGTGGGCCGCGCCAGGCCGCCGGGCCCCGAGTGGTCGCAAACCGGTCCCAGCGGTAGACGGCCCCGATCAGCAGCGGGACGAAGAGGGCGTCGGTCACCCCTCCGACCGCGTAGCTGATGTAGACGGAGAAACTGCCGACGACGATGGCCAACGGCCGGAGCGGACGGGGCAAGAGGACGAAGGTGAGCACCACCCCGCCGGCCCAGGCCAGGACGTTGATGCCCACGGCCAGCTGGCTCGACCACCCGACGATCAGGAAGGGCACATACAGGAGGAAGGAGAGCGAGGGATACGAGAGGGAGGTCACGGTGTGGCCGTTGAGGAGGAAGGTGTAGCCGTCGGGGGAGACGTGGAAGAGCGAGAACGCCTGGGCCATCGAGTGGGTATAGGGATTCATCCCGTGCCGGACCAGCTGGGCGGCGTACTGGTCGAAGGCGATCTCGTCGGTGCCGTAGGCGGGCGACGACAACACCTGGAGGTAGGCCCACAGCAGGAAGGCCCCGATACTGAGACCGAGCGTGGCTCCGGCCAGGGCTCGGGCCGTCGGGGGCTGCACCGGACCGCGGGTGCCAGACGGCCACGATGGTCCCGAGTCCCCAGAAGCCGAGGACGACCACGGCCAGGCTGATGATCGGGTAGATGTCGACGTACCCGAACAGCTGGAACCCCCACAGGAGCACGGTCATGCCGGCCACCGTCCACCAGGCTCGGGCAGCGGAGGACAGCACCGGCCTCGCGTCGCGGAGATCGACCGGGGGCCCGTCCCACTCGGGCACCCTCCTCGGCGGCCGGTCCGGCCGGGTGACGCCGGGTGTGAAGGATCCGGTCTCCATGTCCCGGTCCGTTACCCTCACCGAGGGAATCTGCCCCGGTTCCAGACCGGAAGCGTCGGGCGGGACCATCAGGGGGCGATCGCGTATACCTGGATGTTGCCGACGGTCGGGGTCCCTACCAGCACGTAGAGGCTGCCTCCGTCGGGCGAGACCTGGACGGCCACCGCGTCGTCGGGGGCGGGAAGGACCCCCTTCTGGCTCTCGGTGGCTACGTGGATGACCCCGACGTTGGCGCCGGCTCCCACGCTGTTCAGCACGTAGAGCGTGGATCCGCTGGTGGACACGGCCAACGCGATCGGGTGTTGGCCCACCGGGTAGCTGGCGGTGACCGCTCCCGACCCGATGGTGATCTGGTTCAACTTGCCCCCCGACCCCAGGGCGAAGAGGGTCTGGCCGGTCGGGTCCACTGCGATGGCCACGGTGTCGAGCGGCACCGGCACCGTGGCCGAGGTCCTGTCCGTCTGGGAGTTGACCAGGGTGACGCTGGCCGAGCTGTTGGTCCCGTTGAGGATGTAGAAGGTCGTGCCATCGGCACCCGCATAGACGTCCTTGACCGGCGCACCGATGGGCACGCTGGCCACCAGGGCGCCGGAGGCGCCGTTTCGGAGCTCGACCGCTCCGGTGTGTGCGGTCGCGACCCCGACCCCGATCACGCCTGACGAGGACTGGCCGATCGAGTCGGCACCCGCCGTCTCGGGGATGATCTGGCCGATCGAGCCGGTGGTCAGGTTGAGCTGTTGGATGTCGGCAGAGTCGCCCACCCTGGCCAGGAGCCACATGAAGCCGTCGGGCTGGGGCTGGCCGCCGTCCGTCAGCCCGGCAGGCCCGGGGAAGGTCCTGGTGGGCTTCACCGTGTTCGTGGCGCCGGCCGTCGTGGTGGTGCCTGCCGACGAGGCTCCGCCGCACGCGGCGAGGAGTGACGCGGCGGCGACGAAGGCGAGTACCAGCAGCGACCCCCGTGTGGTGGGAGGCAGGTGGTCCGACAAGGGGTCAGGCGGTACGACGGCGCAGGCGGAGGGCCACCAGTACGAGGGCGCCGAAGACCAGGAGGGCGACTGCCACCATCTCCTCGAGGAGGAACGGCTCGCCCGTCTCGCCCGAGGTGGCCCCGGCAATGGCCGTGCCGGAGGCGCCGCCACCCGAGGTCGTGCCGGAGGAGGCAGCACCCGTGCCGCCGGCGGCGGTGGTCGCGATCGGGGCTGTGACCTCCACCACGGGGTCGCTGGTGATGGAGAAGCTGGCCGAGCCGGCCTGGACGCTCGCACCGCTTGCGGCCTGCAGCCCGCTGCCGGTGACCAGGTACACGGTGGAGCCGACGGTGATGGAAGGGGAGGTGATGGTCACGTGAATGGCGGGGAACGTGCCCGTGAACTTCGACCCGTTGACGTAGATGCCGATTCCGAACGTGACCACGGGGGAGCCCCCGGAGCTGGGCGCAACGTAGGAGCTGGTGGCGTCGGTCATGACCACCTGGACCGCTCCGGTGAACGCGCCCGGAGGGACGGTGGCGGTGATGGTGGAGCCCCCCACCACACCGCTGGCGGTGCCCCCGCTGGGCTGAATGGTGGTGCTGGTGACGACCGTGCCGGCCAGGCCGGTCGCGGACCCGCCGGTGGTGGGTGCGCCGGTGGGCGTGTATCCGCTGCCGGCGGCGTACGCCTGGGTCGGAACGGCGAGCGCGCCAGCTGTGGCCAGTCCGAGCGACGCCATCAGGGCCAGAGCAAAGGGCGCCGTCAGCGACGCGGGGGATCCGCGTCGGGCCCCTGAGGTGCGTGGCGTCGGTACTGCGCCCGCTGTTGGAGCGCCGCCGCCCGCGCCGAAGAACGTGCTTTGTGCTGGTCGGTTCCCGCCGAAGTTCGACATGTCCGTTGAATTTACCGAGTGGATCGCTCGTTCACGGGGATGGGTGGCCGGACCGCTGGAGCCAACTCCTGTTGGTCGTCGGGCACTCCGCCCCGGACTGCCAGCTTCAGGCGCTCAGAGCGAGCCTCAGCACGTCAAACCCGTACACCACGCCGGTGGACGTCAACTCGTCAGCAGGCACCCTTTCAATCGGGCAGTATTTGCCACGCTGCGGACGGACAGCGTTCGGGGCAGGTGGCTTCGATTCAGAAGAAGGCCGCGTCCGACATCGTCCTCTGATCGGTCAGACAGAGGGTGCAGCTGGCTCTTGCTTGTCTCCGCCTAACGCTGTCGTCAGTGCCTCTAAATCAGCAACGGTTACGGTGAGCGCCGAATGGCCGCTTCTTCGCAGTGGCGACGGCACTCTGTCTCCGAAGTGAATACACACGCCTGCGGAATGGTTCGTTCCGAAGGTCAACCCGTCGTCGGCGCGTGACATGCGAACCCCAAACGCCGTCCACCAGCGGTAGTTCCGAGTGATGTGCGCGCCCGTGATGTTCGAAAGCGGCGTACCGATCTTGAAGAGGCCGAAGGTCGCTACGAGCGCGCCGTCGTCAGTGAGTGTGACGCCGTCGCGTGCGGGTCGCAGCAAAAAGGGCAACAACACTGGCAGGTAGCGCTTGTCGATCGCGTAGCCGAAGTGCGTAGTCACCTCGCCAGGATAATCGTGGTCGTTGTCTCCAACCCGCAGATGCGCCCATGGCCGGCGAGAGAGGGCACGGTTGCCACCAGGACGATCGACATTTGGGGACGCGCGGTATCGGGCGGTCTTCGGGGACGGGGGTAGGAGATGTCCGTGCCCGGGCGGAAGGTCGACCCAGGCTCCAATCGGCCGGGGCCACGTGCATCCACGTTGCAGAGGTAATCGTCGCCCGAGAAGTATCGGCAATCACGCCAGCAGGCTCTCCAGCCATGGCGAACCACCCTTCCTGGTCGTGAGACGTGGCGTTGCACACGAGGTCGCGTGCGAACGCCCTCACCCATTTACGGAGTGGGGAACAACGTGGCCGGTCCGGGACTCAGGGGTGAGTCCACTGATTCGTCGGTCACGATTGCGGTCATGAACCTCTCCCCGCAAGAGATCGGGCGCTGTTTGCCCTGCCCCCGGCCGCCGAGCCGGTTGAGTGGAATGCCCCGCTCCAGCCTCTGACCCGACGACACGTTCAGGTCTACACCCATTTGTCCCAGGGTGTTGACCTGACTCAACAGATGTTTGACCGACCCTCCCCAGACGATCGCCTTAGTGGAGGAGAGTGGACACCACGTTGATGACGAGTGCGACGATCACTGCACCGAACAAGTACGAGAGCAGAGCATGGGCGAGAGCGACCCTCCGGATAGCCTTGGTCGTCAGGTTTGTATCGGATACCTGGAACGTCATTCCGATGGTCAATGCTAAGTAGGCGAAGTCCAAATAGCTCGGCGGATCGTCCTCGTTGAAGTCGATCCCACCGACTGGTTGGGCGTAGAACGTACGGGCGTAGCGCAACGTGAACACCGTATGGACCATGCCCCATGACAGTGCGACACTCACGATCCCTAGTGTGATCAAGTACGCCTTTGTTCCCCCGGTGGCACTACCCGCACGAATCAATGCCAACCCGACGGCCGCCAGGACAGCGACTCCGGCGGCGAGGACCATGAGTTCGGTCAGATGGATGCTGGTGTCCTCCCTCGTCGCATGTGATCGAGTCTCCTCTGGGCTCAGTCTTCCTACTGCCCACCAAATCCACGTTCCGAGGAAAAGCACACCAACGTCCCAACCGATGAGCGTCGCTGCTTGCCAGAACGTCAACAGGGAGGCCACGCCACCGGCGACAATTCCAAGCGACGCTGCGACAGCGACACGCACCCCGGCCCGTGGATCTCGCCAGCGCTTGGGTCCAGGAGTATCTCGACTCATGAACGAAGCGTAGGTGTAGGCAATCTCGCGATCAGCGACAGCGGAGGCCACCTTCGTTCCAATGCCCAGTGCCGAGCCTGGTTGCGTTGAAATGGTGCCCCAAGATTCGGCGGCGGTATTGCGACCTTGGGATCAGGGCCCGATCGGAAGGAGGTCAGCTGTCCCAGCTCTACAACGCCTGGCACAGAGACGCCGACTGGACAGACCCTTGCCGCACGGACATGCCCGTGACAGTCGGATCATTCAGGCTCAGCGAAGATGGCTCCGCATGACCTTCTTCGGACCAGCGAGTGAGGTTGGCCCAGTTAGAGTCGGGAGATGAATCGCGACGTGGTCACGGGGTACTGCTGGCCGCAATCAGCGTGCCCGGGCGGGCGGGTCGATCTGCACATGTCATCGTCCGGTGGGCGGCCGGTGCGCGTCGAGGTGGCACGAGTCGGTGCGCGACGGGAGGTCGTGTTCAGTTCTGATGCGGTCGGGGCAGATGAACACGAGACGCCAAAGGACGCTTCCTCGAAGGGGTGCGGTTGGCCTATCGCTCTCACGCTGGACGTCGATATGACGTGGCGGTCCGGCTACTACGAGGTCGTCATGGAGATTGACGTTGGCGACAAGGTGCGGCGTGACTACGCGTTCTTCGTCGTGCGTCCGCCGTCAGGCGCACGCATCGTGATCGCGCTGGCGACCAACACGTGGCACGCATACAACGACTTTGGCGGACAGAACCTGTACACCGGCGGCACCCACGTTGCCATGCAGCGGCCGATGTCAGCGGGTTACCTGTACAAGCCCCCGGGCAAGGGCCGTCGCGTGACGAGCACAGGCGCGCCCGATCCGCAGAACGCCGCGCACGTCGGCTACATCCAGATCAATCATCTGTCGGGCTATGCCGGTTCGGCGGGTTGGCCCGACTGGGAGCTGCCGTTCATCGAGTGGGCCGAACGCGAGGGGTTCGAGATCGGTGTGTGCACAAATGCTGATCTCGAGGAACACCCCGAGGTGTTGGACGGCGCGAGTCTGTATCTATCCGTCGGCCACGACGAATACTGGTCTCGCGGGATGCGCGACACGGTCGAAGGATTCATCGCGAGCGGCGGCAATGCGGCGTTCTTCTCGGGCAATACGTCGTTGTGGCAAGTTCGCATCGAGGGTGACGATCGCGACGTGATGGTCGGGTACAAGGGCTTCTTCAAGAATGACCCGCTGATGGGAACCGACAGCGAAGCCGAGGTGACGACCTTCTGGTCCGACGTGGTCGTCGGTCGTCCCGAGAATTACATGACGGGCGTCTCATTCACACGCGGGGGCTATCACCGCATAGGTCGCAACGTGACTGCCGGCCTCGGTGGCTATACCGTGCACCGCGCCGGTCACTGGGTCTTCGACGGCACCGGGCTCGTCTACGGCGACGTGCTCGGTGCCAGCTCGACTGTCGTCGGCTACGAGTGCGACGGGTGCGTGTTTACTTACCGCGACGGGCTACCGTACCCCACCGGTAAAGACGGCACGCCGACGAACTTCGAGATCCTCGGCACGTGCCCGACGCAGCACTTCACGCGCGAGACCGCGCCTCGTCCGCCCAAGCCGGGCGAGCCGAGCGAGTTGGAGTACATCGCGTCACGCGTGTTCGGAACGCGTGAGCCCGAGGCGATGGAACGCATTCGTCACGGCCACGCGGTATTGGGTGCGTACACGAACGAGGCGGGGGCGACAGTGATGACGTCGGGATCGACCGACTGGGCTCACGGGCTGGCAGGGCGAGACGCGCAGATTGAGCAGGTCACTCGGAACGTCCTGACGCGACTGGGGTAGAGCTGCCGCGCCGCGGGGACAGCCGCCGTTGCCCTAAGTGGAACACCTAATTCCGGTTCTGCTATGTTTGCCATAACCGGAAGCAACTATTCCGCTCACCAGAACCGAGAGAGACCGTGGAGAAGCGCATCCACTACGGGGCCACGTTCGCAGTGCTGGCGACAGCGGCCCTGGCCTTCAGTCTTTTGCAGTCGCTCATCATCCCGGCCATCCCGCTGCTCGAGCACACACTGCACACCACGACGACCGGGGCAACGTGGCTGTTGACGGGCTACCTGCTCAGTGCGGCGATCGCCACGCCAATCCTCGGGCGGATCGGCGACATGGTCGGCAAGGAGAAGATGATCGTCGTCGTGCTCGTCACACTGTCGGTGGGCACCCTGGTCAGCGCCCTGGCCACCACCTTCCCGGTCATGCTGGCCGGCCGGATCGTCCAGGGCGCGGGCGGGGCGGTGTTCCCGCTTGCTTTCGGGATCATCCGCGACGAGTTCCCCCCCGAGAAGGTGGCCGGGGCTATCGGGATGCTCTCGGCGATCCTGGGCGTCGGTGTGGGCACCGGGATTGTCCTTGCCGGCCCGATCATCGAGCACCTCTCGTACCACTGGCTGTTCTGGATCCCCCTGGTCCTGTCCATCGGAGCAACGGTGACCACGTTCATCTTCGTGCCCGAGTCACCGGTCCGGTCACCTGGTCGGGTGAACTGGGTCGGCGCCTCGATCATGTCGGCCTGGCTGGTCACCGGGCTGCTGGCCGTCTCCTATGGGCCGATATGGGGATGGAAGAGCGCTTCGGTGCTCGGCCTCTTTGCTGCCACCGCCGTATTGATCCCGTGCTGGATCCGTTCGGAGACGCGTTCGGACACGCCGATGGTCGACATGAAGATGATGAGGATCCCAGCTGTGTGGAGCACAAACCTGGCCGCACTGTTGTTCGGGTTTGGGATGTTCGCCATGTTCATCGTCCTGCCCCAGTTCGCCCAGACACCGGCTCGCGTCGGATACGGCTTTGGCGCCTCGGTGACGCAGTCGGGCCTCTACCTCCTGCCCTTCGCCGTGGCCATGCTGGTCATCGCCCCGCTCACCGGTCGCCTGACCGTCGCCATCGGCTCGAAGCCCCTCTTGATCATCGGGGCGCTCTTTGCTGCTTCGAGCTATGGATTGCTGGTCGTGGCCCACAGTAAGCCCTGGAACATGTACTCGGCCGCCGGGCTGCTCGGTATCGGTGTGGCCTTCGGCTTCGCCTCGATGTCGAACCTGATCGTCGAGGCCGTGCCGGCGAGCCAGACCGGTGTCGCCACGGGCATGAATACCAACGTCCGGAATATCGGCGCCGCTATCGGCAGCGGGGTGGCTACCAGCCTGATCGTGAGCGGCCTGCTGGTCCACGGCTACCCGAGGGAGCACGGCTACGTGCTGGCCTTCGCCGTCTGCGGCGGGGCGCTGGTGGTTGCAGCGATCGCCGCACTCAAGATCCCGACCCGCAGCAGTCCCTCGATCGTCGTCGGCGAGTCGCACCCTGCTCTGACTGGCGAAGCCGAGGTGGTCGTCGGGGCGATCGGCTATGTCGCCGAGGACTGACGTGGGTCGAGCGAGCGCAAAAGTGACGCGTGAGATGGCCGAGGCCAAGCCGCTGCGCCGGGACGCCGAGCTCAACCTGGCCCGGATCCTCGTGGCCGCCCGTGACGTTTTCGCCGAGCACGGCTACGAGGCGTCGATGGAACAGATCGCCGCCCGGGCCGAGGTCGGGATCGGGACACTCTACCGACGCTTCCCGAACAAGGCCGACCTTTGTGCCGCAGTGGTCGAGGCTGCGACGGATCGAACCCGTCAGATCGCTGACGAGGTCCTCCTTGAGGTGGCTCCGGGCGACGCAGTCTTCGAGTTCATCCGGCGCTGCGTGGACGCGCCGAGCAGTTGGCGAGCCGCCACCTCGCGGCGACCCTGGAGCGGGGGAGGGGCCGACCGGGCCTTGGCCGCCTTGGTGCCGCGCATCGGGCGGATCCTCGAGACCAGCCAACGGGCGGGGACGGTCAGGCCCGATATCGTCCCCACCGATTTAGTGGTGACCCTGATGTCGGTCCGGGCCATTGGGGACCTTTGCGACGACGACGGCCCGGGCACTTCCCGGCGGTTCCTCGAGTTCGCCCTCGACGGCTTGCGGCCCGGACAGAAGACACCGGAACAGCCCCCGATGTCTGTCAAAGAGCTGGGACGCGTGCTCACCGACCGATGAGGGCCCCTCACTTCTTCATCTCGCCGGTTACGAAAGCGATGCTCATCGCGGTTGGGGGAGCGGCTCCGTCAAGCTGACGTGTCCTGGACGAACGACGTTGCGATCCCCACCAGACTCGATCCCCGCCGATAGCTACGTTATGGACTCGTTGGGCGAATGTCTTGGTCTGAAGGTGACCACTGAGTGCGCGTCAGATGCGGCCGAATTCGATGCCCGGTTGAGGGTGGTGCGCTGGGTCAAATCGGGAGCGGCGGACCTCGTCAGGTGCGTGGATCAATGTGTGCCTCAGCACGCGCGTGCTCGAGGATCGTCGCCAGTGACTCCTGCTCATGAGTGGAAAGGTTGGTCAGGCCGACCGGCGGCCGGCTCATGATCTCCTCAGCCTCACGAGCCACTTTGGCACCCTGTGCAGTCGTCGCCACCAGCTTGGCTCTGCGGTCCGTGGGATGCGGGCGGCGTTCGACGAGGCCCTGGCGCTCCAGCTCGTCGACGACCAGCGTGGCGTAGGGAGCATCGATCCCGAGATTGGCGGCGAGCTCTCCCATCGTCATCGGCGCACGGGCGATCCGACGAATTGCCTTGATTCGCCCGAAGCTGAGGTCGACGGCCTCACTGACCTCTCGACGCCGTTCGTTGTCGAGCACGAGGTCGCACATAGCGGACCAGGCCCGGCGGGCGGGGTCGCCGTCCGGACTCGATGCCGGGCCCATCGCCACCCGTTCAGCCTTCGATTTTCCCATCAGACCCGCCCCTCGAGGAACTCGGGGTTCAAGTCTCGGGCCGTCTGCACGGCTGTCCGCTTCGCCCAACCGGTCGACACGACCTCACCGAGTACGAGCACGACCAGGCCGCAGCCGGCCAGGACCCACCAGCCGGCGTGGATGGCAGAAGCCGAGCCGACATGGGTGGTCACGCCGAGCGACGATGTGACCAGCGCACCGACGACAGCGACCCCGAGCGTGGCTCCGACCTGACGGGAGGTCGAGGCGATGGCGGATGCCACGCCGGCTTGTGCTCGGGGCATACCGGAGACGGCAGCGTTCGTGATCGGGGCATTGACGAAGCCGAAGCCGATCCCGAAGACGACGTAGCACGCAAACAGCCAAGCGGTCGACGTGTTGGGCCCGAGTTGGGCGAGCATGATGCAGCTCACAGTGAGCGCAGTTCCGGCGATGAGCAGAGGGATTCGTGGCCCACGAACACCGACGATCCGTCCCGAGATCGGCGGGAGGAGCATTGTCATGGCTGCCATGGGAAGCGTGTAGACGCCGGCACGCAGCGGGGAGAAGCCCCGGACCTCCTGTAGATACAGCGTATTGAGAAAGAGGAAGCCACCCAGCGTGGCAAAGGCAGCCACTGCGATCACGGCTGCACCCGAGAATGGCACCGATCGGAAGAAGCGCAGATCGATGAGCGGCTCCTCGCGCCGACCTTCCCAGATGATGAGACCGACGAGCGAGCCGATCGCCAGTGCGAACGCAGCGACGATGACCGGCGCCCCCCATCCCCGGCCCGGTGCCTCGATGATCCCGTAGGTCAATGAGGCCAGGAACGCAATTACCAGAACCTGCCCGACGACATCGACACGCCGAGCCTTCGGAGCCCGCGACTCCGGAACGAACCGAAGGGTGAGGATGATGGCAGCCAACCCGACCGGCAGATTGATCCAGAAGATCGAACGCCACCCGACCGAGCCGACCAGGAGGCCGCCGATGAGGGGACCGAGCGCCATGCTGATCCCGACCACCGCCGCCCAGACGCCCACCGCTTGAGCCCGCTCTTTCGGATCCGTGAAGGTGTTGGTGATGATGGACATCGCGACCGGGTTGAGCATCGACCCGCCGACCGCCTGCACCATCCGGAACAGGACGAGCAGGGTGAGGCTCGGAGCCAGGCTGCAGAGGAGCGAGCCTCCGGAGAAGACCAGCAGACCGACCACGAAGGTTCGTTTTCGCCCGAATCGGTCGGCCGTCGAGCCCGAGAGCATGAGGAGACTGGCCAACACGAGGGTGTAGGCATCGATCGTCCACTGGAGACCCGACACCGAAGCGTGGAACTCCCGGCCGATCGAGGGAAGGGCCACGTTCACGATGGTCACATCGAGTCCGACGATGAGGAGGCTCATCGAGCAGATGAGCAGGATCCCGACCCGTCGCGGGCGGCTCAGCTCGCTCGGAGCGACACCCGTCGGGTTAGACGCTTGTAGAAGCATAACAATGACGATTATATAAGTAAATCGGCCCCTTGCAAGGGGCGGGGTCTGCCGGGATGCCGCCATCGGTCCTGGCCGTGATTTGAGACCTCCCGGGTGGCGCTGCTCCGAATCGTCCCGGGATGGATGCAAGCGCGAGGTGATCTCGACGGTCCCGCACCCGAGCGAGGCGGTTTCGGCGCAGCCGACGGGGGTAAGGGCGCGGTGTGCAACCTAAGCTCGCAACGGTGAGCACGAACGGCTCGGACCGGCCAGCCATGGAGACCCTCATGACGCTGCTCGAGTCGGCCGCATCGGTGGAGGAGCCCAACGAGGAGATCGATGGGCTCTCGATCCTCCACCACGGGCTCCAGTGCGCAGACCTGCTCGCCGCTTCGGACCCGGACGACCCGGAACTGCAGGTGGCGGGTCTGCTCCACGACGTGGGTCATGTCCTCGCCCCCCGCCACGAGGACATGCACGGGAGGGTCGGAGCCGATGCGGTCCGGCCCGTCCTGGGTGAGCGCGTGGCCGCGCTCATTGAGGGGCACGTCCCCGCAAAGCGCTACCTGGTGACCGTGGACCCGGCCTATCGCAGCGGTCTCTCCGCCGGCAGCCTGCGGACCCTCGAGTTGCAGGGGGAGACCATGACCGCTGCCGAGGCGGCGGCATTCTCACGGACTCCCCACTTCGACGGCGCGGTGCGGCTCCGTCGGGCCGACGAGCAGGCCAAGGATCCGGGCGTGCCGGTCTCGCCGCTGAGCTCCTGGTTTCCGATCCTGAACCTCGTCGCGCAGTGACCGCCGAAAGAAATTCCAGATTGCCACGAGTGCTGCTCGTGATCCTCGACGGCGTCTCGCCGCGGCATGTGGACAGCGCGATCATGCCGAGCCTGACCGCTATGGCCCGCTCCGGAGGGTGGTGCCGGGACGGCGTGACCGGGGTCATGCCCTCGACGACCTACCCCAACCACGCGACCCTGGTGACCGGCGTGACCCCCGCTCGGCACGGCATCGTGGCGGCACACATCCCCCTGCCCACCGGTCCGGTCCCGTCGTGGAAGCGCGGACCGGCAGTGACCACCCTGTTCGATTCCATGCGGGCTGCAGGGCGGCAGAGCGCGGCGGTGTTCGGGGACCAGCACCTCGTCGGTGCCATGGGAGCTGCGGTTGCCGACTACGTCTGGCCCGAGGAGGGCAGGTTCGGTGAGGACGTCGCCTGCGACGTCTTCGGGTACGCGAAGGACCGCGAGACGGTTGCCCGGGTCCAGGGTGCCATCGAGGCCGGCGCCGAGTTGGTCGTGGCCCAGCTCAACGAGCCGGACACGGCCGCGCACATCTTCGGACCGGACAGTGTCGAGGCCCTGCACCGCTACGGGCGGACCGACGGGTACCTCGCCTCGCTCATCGTCCGCCTGAGGGACCAGTGGGAGGCGTGGGTCGTCATCGTGGTCAGCGACCACGGTCAGGAGGCGGTGACCGAACCGATACCCATCGATCTGCACGCCGCAGCGGCCCGGTCCGGGTTCGACGGAGTGGTGGTCGACGACGCGGCCGCGGCGGCGGTGGGCGGAGAGCTCGCACGGCACGATGCCTGGCTGTCCGAGGTTCCAGGAGTCGAAGGCGTCCAGCGCATCGACGACGACACGGTCGTGGCCTGGGCCACGCCTGGGCGGTGGTTCTCGTCAGTCGAGTTCCCCCTCCGCGGGATACACGGGAGTCCGCGGACCGCCCCCCAGGTGGCCGTCGTCGCCGGTGGGCATCCGGCATCCCGGGAGCTGGCAGCTGAGCTGACCGCTAGCCCGCGGGAGTCCACATGGTGGGCGCCCGCCATCGCCGGACTGCTCGACATCCCCCCGCCCGGCGGGCGGAAACCCGCCTGACGCTCCCGGCATTGCCGCTCGCGCACCCGGTCTCTACAGTTGGCGTCCATGAGCGAAACAATCGACCGCTACCGTCTGATCGCCAACGGCTTCGACGCCAGGATCAAGGCGACCCCCGCAGACGCCTGGGATGCTGCGTCGCCGTGCGCCGAATGGAGCGCCCGGGGGGTCGTGGGTCATGTCGTCGGCAACCACCGTTGGCTCGCGACCAAGATCCGCGGGGGCGAGCCCGAGCCGATGGCCAAGGACGAGGATCCCGCGGAGGCATGGCGTCATGCCTGGGGGACTGTGCTGCAGATCACCGGTGAGCCGGCTGCGCTGGCCACGGTTGTGGAGGGTCCGACCGGCGAGATGCCCCTCGAGCAGATGCTCGGCAACTTCGTGTGCATGGACCTGCTCGTCCACACCTGGGATCTGGCCCGCGCTGTCGGCGCTGACGAGCGCCTCGACGAGGCCAGCGTTGCGATGGCCTACGAGGTGATGAAGCCGATGGACGACCAGATTCGCCAGCCCGGGGTGTTCGGCCCGAAGCTCGACCCTCCGGCAGGCGCCGACACCCAGACCCAGTTCCTCTACTTCCTCGGTCGCCGGGCATGACGACCCGGCGCTCGGGCCGTCGTCGCTAGGGCTCGGTCCGCGAGAAGATCCGCACGGCAAGGCCGAGCACGAGCAGGGTCCACACCGCCGCCCAGACGATGTAGACGATGGGCGGCCCGCTGCTCGCCTCGAACGGGTTGACCGCCCGGCCGCCCTCCTCGCCCAGGGCCCGCGCCAGCACACTCGCCGGTTCTAGATACCAGATCGCCGCGTGCCAGAGGCCGTCGGTGGGCAGCACGACCTTCGAGATCCGCCCGGCCGTCTGCAGGGACTGGATGTTGAGGGCGGCCCCGAGGGTGCCGACCACGCCCGCCAGCCACGAGGCGCCGAACAGCGCCACCGCGACCGCCCCGGCGGTCATCGGCGCGAGCACGGTGCTCAGCGCGAGGGTGAGGGTCAGGACGAGGATGCCCTCGAACACCAGGTATGCGATGGCTGCGACCGGCCCCGGCGGGGCGTAGCCGCTCACCCCCCAGACCACGAGGACCTCGAGCGAGCCGACCATGATCGCGTAGGCGGCGACGACCGCCGCCATGCCCAGCCACTTGCCGCAGAGGATCTGCCATCGCGACACCGGCCGGACCAGGATGGCCTGCGCGACGCCCGAGTCGATCTCGCCGGAGATCGCGGGCGACGCGATCACGACCGCGCTCAGACTGATCACGAAGCTGAACATGAACATGAAGAGGATGAGCGCCGTGGCGGTCGCGAACCGGCCCTCGCCGGTCGGAAGGACGGTTCGGCTGTGGCTCAACCGGTAGAAACCCCAGGCGCTCAGGCCGACCATCGCGAGCGAGATGCCGGCGAGGGCGAGCAGGAGACGGCGACGGGATGCTTCCTTGATCGTGATGCGGGCGACGACGGAGATCACCCTCATTTCGAGGCCTCCAGGATCTGGAGGAAGCGCTCCTCGAGGTTGAGCCTGGTGGGAACGACGCCGTGGACCTGACCGCCGTTGGCCACGAGGGTTGCCACGAGCTCGGGGACCTCCTCCGGCCCGACCCCCGTCGTCTCGACCCAGCCGTCCTCTGACTGCGTCCACGGGCCGAAGCGCTCGACCGCAGACCAGCCGGTGGGGCCGAGGCCGCTCACCGAGATCCTGACCTTGTGCTGGACCTGCAGGAGCTCGGTCAGGGTGCCGATCGCAAGGGTTTTGCCGTGGTCGATGACCGCGACCCGCTCACAGACCTGCTGGGCCTCGTCGAGCAGGTGGGTGTTGAGGAAGACGGTGACCCCTTCGGTCCGCAGCTCGCGGATGAGCTCGCGGACCTCGTGCCGGCCGACCGGGTCGAGAGCGGAGGTCGGCTCGTCCAGGAAGACGAGCTCGGGATCGCCCACCATCGCGACGGCGAGCCCCAGTCGTTGCTGCATCCCCTTGGAGAACCGCCCGACCCGGTCACCCGCCCGGTCGGCGAGGCCGACCCGCCCGAGCAGCAGCGCCAGTCGAGCGTCCCGGTCGCCACGCGGGAGCCGGAGCAGGTCGCAGTGATAGGCGAGCACCTCGGTCGCGCTGAGCCACGGCTGGTAGCGGAAGGTCTCGGGAAGGTAGCCGATGCGACGGCGCACCTCGACCTCGCCGATCGGCACACCGAGCACCAGCGCCTCGCCAGAGGTCGGCCGCACGAGGCCGAGGAGCAACTTGACAGAGGTGGTCTTGCCTGCGCCGTTGGGCCCGAGGAAGCCGAAGACCTCCCCACGACCGACCTCGAGATCGAGTCCGGCCAGCGCGGTCGTGCCGCCGGCGTAGACCTTGGTCAGTCCCCGCGCGTAGATCGCCGGTGCGGTGTCCTCGACGGGGGCGACCACCGCCGGAGCCACCTCAACCGAGCTCATCGGCCACCTGCAGCGCTTGCGCGGTCGAGACGAGTCCGCCCACGACCCGCACGGTTCCGCCGTGCTCCCAGATCACGCCCGACGCGAACCCCGACGGATCCGCCATGACCACGGCAGGTCTGCCACCGACCGTGGCGTCGGAGACGTTTGCATCCGAGGGGATCGGGACCGGCAGGACAGCGCCCGGCGCGCCGAGCACCCGGACCTCGGCAGCCAGCGCCGGGGACACGCCCGGCTGGGACAGGACGTAGTCCTCGATGCTCTGCGGGGTCGCACCGTTGGCGGTCAGTACCGGCGCCTTGGCAGCTCCGACGGCCAGCGCCGGAATGTCTGCCGAGCTCGGCCCGCCGGTGTAGGTCACCAGCACTGCAGGACCCGCGTTGATCCTGAGGGTGGTCCCGACCAGCCAGGCAGGCACGCTGCCGTGGCCCACGCTCCGCTTCGTCGCACCCTGTCCGAAGGTCAGCGTGAGGTCGGCCGCCGGCTCGACCGAGATCGATGGGGATCCCGAGACGCCGCTCGGGAGCTGGCTGGGCAGGGTGAAGGTGAGCCCGGTCTCCGCCTCCGCCTGGGCGAGGCTGCCCACCTGGTAGCTCGGGCCGGTGCTGGTCTGGGTCAGCGTCGCGGTGGGCAGGGCTTGCAGCAGCGCAGACACGTCGGCCTCACCGAGTTGGATCGGGGCCACCTGGGTGGGCGTGAGCACGGTGACCACCCCTGCAGCCGCCGCCGAGGTCGCGCCGAGGGCCACGATCCCGACCGCTCCGATGGTCAGTGCCCGGCGGCTCGGACGTCGCCGTCTGGCCGGTGCGGCGGGCGCCGGTCGGCCCGAGTCGAGGTCCCGCTTGAACCGCGCCCATGCCAGGTCCGTGCCGATCTCGTGTTCTGAGAGGTCGGGCAGCAACCCGGCGACCGTGGCGGCGTCGGACTCCATCCGCCGCCGGCGGCGGGTGCAGCGGTCACAGCTGCGGGTGTGGGCGCGCGCTGACTCCCGTACCCCCCACGGATCGTCCACGAGTCGGCGGAGCTCTGCGGTCGTGGCATGGGTCATGGCTCGACCTCCTTCCGGAATTGCGCTTCTGCCCGTCGCAGGGTCGTGCCCACGCTCGAGGGACTCATCCCCATTGCCTCTGCGACCTCGACGTAGGAGAGGCCACTGTGGCGGAGGACGAGAATGGTCGCCTTCTCCTTGGGGAGCTTCGCGAGCGCCTGGCGGACACGGCGGCGCTCGTCGGCCTCGAGGGCGCTCTCCTCCGGCTGGGGACCGCTCCCCTGTGCTGTTTCGCTGGCTTCACGGCGACTGCGCCGCCGACCGCCACGCGCATGGTTGAGGGCCATGTGCACGGCGGCGGACCGGACCCAGGCGGACGGGTTGGTGAGGTCATCGGGGTAGCGGGCGTAGGCGGCGAGCATGACGTCCTGGGCCACGTCTCTCGCCCCCTCCCGCTCCCCCAGTACCCGGTACGCAATGCGCACGAGCAGCGGATACATCTGCCGGAAGAAGGCGTCGAATCCCTCGCTGCCGGCCGAGCCCTGGTGTGCCTCGGATTCCACGGTGCCCATTGACACAATTAGGCACCACGCGGGCCTGAAACGTGACACCCGCCACATCCGTCCTGGTCAGCACATAGCGGCGATCTGGGTAAAGCTCTCGGTGTGCCCGAGCGTCCCCTGGCCGAGTACCGCCGGAAACGGGATGGGACCCGTACGCCGGAACCGATGCCGCGGGCAACGAAGGCCCCCCGTGCTCGGACGGCCCGCAAGCCGAAGGCGCCCACCTTCGTCGTCCAGGAACACCATGCCTCGAGTCTGCACTGGGACTTCCGCCTCGAACGGGACGGCGTCCTCGCATCGTGGGCGCTCCCGAAGGGTGTGCCGCTGACACCGGCCGAGAACCACCTGGCGGTGCACGTCGAGGACCACCCCCTGGAGTACGGATCCTTCAGCGGAAAGATTCCGTCGGGGGAGTACGGAGCTGGAGCGGTCTCGATCTGGGACCGGGGCACCTACGAGTGCGAGAAGTGGCGCGACGACGAAGTCATCGTGGTCCTCCACGGTGAGCGGGTCGAGGGGCGCTACGTCCTGTTCCAGACCCACGGCAAGAGCTGGATGATCCACCGGATGGACCCCGCTCCCGAGGGGTTCGAGCCGCTTCCCGCCACACTGTCGCCGATGCTGGCGACACCTGGAGACCTCCCGAGCGGACGCGGGTGGGCGTTCGAGTTCAAGTGGGACGGCATCCGGGTCCTGCTCTGGGTCGACGGCGGCCGCCCCCGCGCGGTGAGCCGGAACGGAAAGGACGTCACCGGGGCCTTCCCGGAGCTCAGGGATCTGGCAGAGGCAGTGGGTTCGGATCAGCTGGTGCTCGACGGAGAGCTCGTGGTCCTCGGAGCAGACGGCCGCCCGACGTTCTCGCGCCTCCAGCACCGGATCCACGTGCAGAAGTCCAAAGATGTCACCCGTGCCGCGGCCCGTGATCCGGCCAGCTTCGTGGTGTTCGACCTGCTCCACCTCAACGGGAGATCGCTCCTCGGACTGCCCTACGACGACCGCCGGGCGCAACTCGAGCAGCTCGAGATCGCAGGTCCGAGCTGGGGGATCGCACCGTCGTTCACCGAGGAACCGGCGGACGCGGTGCTCCGTACGGCGGTGTCACTCGGGATGGAGGGGGTCGTCGCCAAGCGGCGTTCCAGCACCTACCAGCCCGGGGTCCGCAGCCCGGATTGGATCAAGGTCAAGGACCAACGCACCCAGGAAGTGGTCATCGGTGGGTGGACCATCGGCCAGGGGGACCGGGCGGACACCTTCGGTGCCCTGCTGCTCGGGATCCCAGCCGAGGGCTCGCCGGCCACGCTCACCTACGTCGGGAAGGTGGGCACCGGGTTCTCGACGCTCGGCCCGGGAGGAGCTCCTGAAGAAGCTCGAGGCAGGCGTCCGGCGCACGAGCCCGTTCTCGGAACCTCTTCCCGCCGTGGTGGGGAAGGACCTCCACTGGGTCCGCCCGACGGTGGTCGGTGAGGTCCGGTTCAGCGAGTGGACACCCGATGGGCGCCTGCGACACCCGGTCTGGCACGGCGTCAGAACGGACAAGTCTGTGAAGGAGGTGCGCCGTGAGTTAGCGCGTCCGTCAAGACGACCGTCGACGGCCGCGAGCTCACGGTCTCCAACCTCGAAAAGGTCTTCTACCCGGGCAGCGGCTTCACCAAGGGGCAGATGCTCGACTACTACGCGCGGATCGCCCCGGTCATGCTCGGTCACGTCTGCGACCGGCCGCTGACCATGAAGCGCTTCCCGGACGGCGTGGACGGCGAGTCCTTCTTCGAGAAGCACCCGCCTCGCCACGCGCCGGACTGGTTGCGCCGGGTGAGCGTGCCGACGGGCGAGGCAGGCGCGGGGTCCGACTACGCGGTCGTCTGCGACCTGCCGAGCCTCATCTGGGTGGCCAATCTGGGAAGCGTCGAGTTCCACGTGCCGCTCTGGCACGCCGGCAGACGGCGCAACCTGCCCGGGCCTCCCGATCACATGGTGTTCGACCTCGACCCGGGTCCCGGGGCGTCGATCGTCGAGTGCTGCGTGGTAGGTCTCCTGATCGCGGACATCCTCGAGGATCGGGGCCAGGAGGCATACCCGAAGACGAGCGGGTCCAAAGGGCTCCAGCTCTATGCACCCCTCGGTGGACGTCCGACGTGGGACAAGGTGCGCAAGGACGCACAGGACATCGCGATCCGGCTCGAACGCGAGCATCCCGAGCTCGTTGTGTCCAACATGCGCAAGGGGCTCCGCGAAGGCAAGGTGCTCGTCGACTGGAGCCAGAACCACCCGGCGAAGACGACCGTCGCCGTCTACTCGCTGCGGGCGCGACCGGAACCGACTGTGTCGACGCCGGTGACCTGGGCCGAGGTCACCGGGTGCGCAGAGGGCGGCGACCACGGGACGCTCTCGTTCACCGCTGGTGCCGTGCTCGAACGGGTCGAGGCGCTCGGCGACCTGTTCGAGGCCGTTTCGTGATCCGGCGTGTAGGGAGGTCGCCCAAGAGAGGGCGGTCTGTCGAAAAGTCCAGAATCGGTATACACCGTATACTCAAAATATACGTCGTATACCGATTTTGAACTACGACCAAACGGGTGGGGAGGAGTACCCCGGCGGATCCGTAGTAGTACCAGATCTGATATCATCGAGGCATGGACGCTGCAGCCCTGCTCCGTGAAGCCCGGCGGCGGAACCACCTTTGCGGCGGCGGCTCGCCCAACGCGGCGGGACGTCCCCCTCGACACTGTCCGCCTACGAATCGGGATCGTCGGTCCCCTCCGTCGCCACCCTGACCCGATTGCTCCGGGCGGCAGGGTTCGAGCCCGAGATCAGCCTCCGGCCGGCCCCGCCGGCTGACGAGCAGGAGCTCGCCCGGAAGATCGAGGCGCTGTTCGAGTTCGTCGACGTCCTTCCGCGCCGTCGGCCCGGGCCGCTCCGGTTCCCCGTCTTCGGAGCGTAGGAGACGACCGTCCGATGAAGCCGATTCTCGATGCGATCATCGAGCTGCACGACGGGCTCGACGCCGCCGGGATCCCGCACGCCTTCGGGGGGGCGTTCGCGCTGCTCTGGTGCACTGGCGAGCCGCGCACGACGATCGACATCGACCTCAACGTCTTCACCCCTCCGACCGAGACGCAACGGGTCCTCGAGGCGTTGCCGGACGAGCTGGTAGCCACCGAGGACGACCTCTCGAAGCTCACCACCGAGGGCCAGTGCCGGCTTCAGTTCGACGGGATCCCCGTCGACCTCTTCCTCGACACGAGGCCCTTCCACGGCGATCTGCGACTGCACGCCGTCGAGCACGAGCTCGCGGGACGGCGCCTCCCCTTCCTCGGCTGCAACGACCTCGCCGTGTTCAAGGCGTTCTTCAACCGCCGAAAGGACTGGGCGGACATCGAGCAGATGCTCCGGGCCGGGCGGCTGGACGTCCCCTATGTCACCGGAGTCCTGAGCGAGTACCTCGGTCCTGGCGACGAGCGCATCCGCGAGCTACACGCCGTCCGGGAGGAGATCGCCCAGGCGTCGGACGGCTGAGCGCGAGCCGGTCCTCCGACGAGCGAGTTACGAAGCCTTGCGGCGGCCGGCCGACTTGGCGGTCTGCTTCGCGGCCGGCTTGCCGCCGATCTTGCGGGGGGCCGCAGCGGCGGACTTGCCCCCGGTGCTCTTTGCCCTGGCCGTGCGTCCGGTCGGCGACGAGGCCGCGCCCGTGCCGGTCTTGCCGGTCGCCTTCGGCGCCTTGGATCCGGCCTTGACCGAGTCGATGCTCGCGCTGAGCACCTCCATCAGGTCGACGACCTTCGTGGGCGGTCGTTCGACGGTGCCCACCACGATCTCGTTGCCGAGTTGCTTCGACTCCACGAGCTCCTCGACCTTTGCACGATGGGTGTCGTGATAGCGGTTCGGGTCCCACGCCGACTCCATCGATTCGACGAGGAGCTTCGCCATCGACATCTCGCGTTCCTGGAGCTCACTCGTATCCGGAAGCTCCGGCAACTCCTTGCTCGGATCGCGGATCTCGTCCGTGAAGTACATCGTCTCCAGCTTGAGCACCTCGTCATCGGGTCGGATCGCGACCGGGTACTCCTTGTTGCGCATGACCAGTGTGCCGATGGCCACCTTGCGCGCATCCAGCATGGCCTGGCGCAGGAGCGCGTAGGCCTTGGCCCCTGCCTCGCCTTCCGGAGCCAGGTAGTACGTGGAGCGGAAGTAGATCGGGTCGATGTCGTCGAGGTCCACGAAGTCGGTGATCTCGACGAGCCTCGACTTCTCGGGCTCGGCCGCAGAGAGCTCCTCGTCGCTGAGGATCACGTACTCGCCGCCGCCGAGGTCGAATCCCTTCACGATCTGATCGGAGGCGACTTCCTTGCCGGTCCGCTCGTTGACCTTCTTGTAGCGGATCCGGTCGGAGGTCCCCGCCTCGAGCTGGTTGAAGTGGATGGCCTTGTCCTGGGTGGCCGGATAGAGGCCCACCGGGACATTGACCAACCCGAAGCTGAGTGAGCCCTTCCAGATCGTGCGTGCCATGAGGGATCCTTTGTCCTGTTCAGAGAGGGTCCGCCACCCCGTCACACCCCCCCGAAACAATAGGACCGTGCGAGCCCCGGACTCAATAGAAGATTGTCGAACCGAGCGCCCGCAGCTCGTACCCGAGATCCTGCGGGGGATCGTGGAGTTCGGCCTGTACGATGCCGCAGACTCCGAAACCGCCCTTGAACTGGGCCTTTCGATCTGGATGCGGCGGGCGGGCGCAGATCTGGGCTCCGTTCGAACCACCCTGATCCAGCTGCGGCAAGCGCTCCTGACGGTCGCAAACCTCGATCGGGCCGGCGAGCCGCTGCCGTTCGTCGGAGTCTCGGTCCGCCGAGACGTGCTCAGCCTGGCCTCGTATCTCGGCGGACTGCTCGAGCGGGTGGCTGTCTCGACCGGGACCCGAACCGGCGAGGTCGTCGAAAGGGTCATCCAGGAGCTGCGTGCGGACATGGAGCCCAGCAGCCCACATCCAGCTGGAGCCACGATCCTCCGACTCGTGCGCCCGTAGCAAGCGCTTCCATCCGGTCAGGCTCGCTCAGGGCCAAGCGCTATCGGGGCCTGAGTGCCCTCCCAGCTCATCACCAGTGCGACCCGCGCCCATACGATCCGGGCGCCTTGTAGTGAATAGATCTGTACAATGCATCCGTGGCTCACATCATGACGGCGAAGGTCTCTCGGCGGGGACAAACGAGCGTTCCTGCTGAACTGCGACACCGTTGGGGGATCGAGGAAGGCGGCGCAGTGGCATTCATCGATCTAGGGGACGCCGCGTTGGTCCTGCCGGGTGGCATCGGGACGGCAAGGGCCGAGGTTCGACGGGTGCTGGCGGCAGGCGCCTACTCGGAGGGTCTCGCGTCTATCGACGATCCCGACCTTGCCCACTAGACCGCTCCTTCTCGATGATCGGGTCCTCGTTGCGCTCTTGGTAGGCGAGAGGCTCCCGTTCCCCAGACGCGTGGAGCACTTCACAACGACGCACTTCTACTACCGAGCTTGCCGAGCTGTTGTCGCAGGTGTCGGAGGGCATCTGTCGGGACCGTTCGAACGGGTCGATCCGGCTAGGCGAGGACTCGCCCTCGAGCAGATGCTTGTACTTCCCGACGACGTCGGCATACCCGAGCCGAGATACGTCGTCCCGGTGATGGTCGATGTACATCGTCGCCATCCGAACCTCAGCGTCTTGAATACCGAGGCCACCGCTAGTGCCCTCTGGTTGGGGGCAACGATGGTCGTGAGTTCTTCGACCGCCAGCGGGCAGCTCGAAGAGGTGCTTCCTGTCGAGGAGATCACGGTCGAGACGGTCGATCTTCCGTAGAACTACGTGTTCCGGGTCCAAGGCAGAGGAGAGACAAGTGTGCTCTGGCTCGCAAGTCTCTAAACGTCAGTGACCGAGGTTTCCGTGATCCCGAGCGCACGGAGGGTTCGTCCCAGGCCCAGAAACGCGCTGAGGCAGATGGTGAGATCGAGGATCTCTGGATCAGAGAACGATTGCCTGAGACGATCGAAGAATGCGTCATCGATACTGAGGTGATCAGTGGCGAAGCGCTCGGCGTACTCCATTGCCAAGCGCTCCTGTGAACTGAAATCAGGATCGTCGCCCGAGGCACCGACCTGACTGTAGAAATCTTCACTCAAGCCCTGGGTCTTGACCTTGTCGGCGCGGAATGCGAGGCACACCGTGCACTCGTTCAACTGCGCGATCCGCATGCGGGCCGCCTCACGAACCCGGACGGGCAGGATGCTCTTGTTGTAGGCGGCATCGACCAAGTTCATCGCTGCAGCCCCCAACTCAGGTTGGAGCGACCAGATCTGAACCGCGTCGCCACCCCTTCCTGGTGGAACTTCGAGACGAGCCATGTCGAGATGCTATTCCTCTGACACGGCCAGCAGCTTGGCCGGCACTGGTGGCCCGGCTGCCTGCGTTCCCTGGCCACCCCGGGTGGGATCTGGACAGCGTCACAGTCGTGATGCACCATTCGTGCGTGATCGTTCTGCACGCCGTATGGGTGACGCCGGCTGGGCGCCTCGCCTTGTGGGCGGAGGACGGTCGTCGGCCCCGAACGGCGCCGGCCCGTCGCGGGCGCCCATCCCGGCGACCTCCTCCGAGGCCCCATCCCTTCGCCCTCGACGCCGATGGCATCCGACTGGCTGTCGCCGAGCTCGGAGGGTTGTCACTCGGAGAGCCGGAGGGATCGGGCGAGATGGAGGTCATGCTCCGGTTGCCCGACGCGGGAGGAGGGCCGGTCGGCTCTCCGTGGCTCGAGGACCAACCCACCGACCCATCGTTCGAACCCTCGGCCTCACCCGAGCCACCCGTGTGGACGGTCCCGGGCTCTGGTCGTCGAGTGGACGGAAGCCTCGGACGTACTCTCCAGGTTGATGGCCGTCGCTGGCGACACCGTCGGGCTGTCGACCACTGACGTGACCGGTATCGCGCTTGCCGCCGACTTCCGGTTCGCCGCCCGGGCGGCGGAGATGGTCATGGAACTGACCACGCGGGGGCGAGTCCTCCCGTCGCTCGAACGCACAGCCGACGGATGGCGGGCCCGGTGGCGTCCGCTGATCGACAGTGCCGACCGAGGTCGGATCGAGCGACTCGTTTGGTCGCTTCCCGCAGCGTTCCTGGCCGCGGGCACGCCCGTCGGGGGCCAGGATCTCGCTCGCGACGTTCGGGAGCCGGAGGCACCTGGCGATGCACTCCGCTCTCTCATGTGGGGCTTCACGGATGCACTGGCCCGCCGGTTCGCCTCTCGACCGCCAACCGACCGACCGACGGCGTCGAGCGAGGACCAAGGCCCCGGTCGACGCGTGGCTGGCCGCTCTGGTCTCGCCCGACGGAACCGTGGAGGCTGATGACGACGAGCTCGCGGTGCTCGCCGGAAATCTCGACGCCTGGCAGGCAACGGCGACCACGCTCGCCGAGCCGGTGCGGACCTGCTTCCGGATCGTCCCTCCGGTCGGCGATGACGAGGACCTCCAGGGAGAAGCGGACGAGGATGTCGAGCAGAAGCGGACGGCCGTCGTCCGAAGGGCCGGCCCGAACGCATCGACGAATGGCGGATCGAGTTCGCGCTCCAGGCGGTGGACGACCCGAGCCTGCTCGTGTCCGCTGCGACCGTCTGGGCCGATGGTCCCGAGCTCACTGCCCTGGAGCGCCATCGTGGCGCACCCCGACGAACAGCTCCTCCGTGGACTCGGCCGGGCCGCCCGGCTCGTGCCCTCGCTCGGCCCAGCGCTGGCCGACATGGCACCTTCCGGCCAGACGACCGACGCCACCGGCATCCTCGCCTTCCTCCGTGACGGTGCCCCGGTTCTGGAGGAGGCAGGATTCGGCGTCATGGCGCCGCCCTGGTGGCGCTCCTCGAAGGCACGCCTTGCCCTTCGGCTCAGGGCCAGGACCGGCTCGAAGATCGCCGCTTCGACGGGCACCATCGGACTCGAAGGTCTCTGTGACATCCGGTGGGAGGCGGTGCTCGGGGACGACAAGCTCGGGCTCGCCGAGCTTCGTCAACTGGCGCGCCTCAAGCAACCTCTCGTGCGGCTGCGCGGTCAGTGGGTGGAATTGCACGAAGACGATCTCGCTGCTGCCATCACCGCAGTCGGAAGAAAGGGCGCGAGCTGCGGAACAGATGTCGGCCGGCCAGGTGCTGCGCACGGCACTCGGACTCGAGCAAGCGACGGGTGGCCTGCCGGTGGTTGCGGTCGAGGCGGACGGCTGGCTCGGCGACCTTCTCGCAGGCGCCGACGACCGGCATCTGCGGTCGATTCCGACGCCGGATGGCTTCGCCGGGGAGTTGCGCCCCTACCAGGAGCGCGGACTCGGCTGGCTGGCCTTTCTGGGTGACCTCGGCCTCGGGGCGTGCCTCGCCGACGACATGGGGCTCGGGAAGACGGCCCAGCTCCTCGCACTGTTGGTCGACGAGCGCGGCGGTGGCGTCGAGGCACCGACGCGGCGTGGGACCACTGCCAGTGCGAAGAGGCGGGCTCGCGTGCCTCCACTGGGACCGACGTTGGTCCTGTGCCCGATGTCCCTGGTCGGCAACTGGCAACGCGAGGCCGCCCGTTTCGCTCCGAAGCTGTCGGTCTACGTCCATCACGGGTCGGACCGACTCGACGGTGAGAGCCTTCATCCGCCACGCCGGAGCGACGGATCTGGTGCTGTCCACCTACGGGTTGGCCGCCCGTGACCAGCCGCTACTGGCGCAGGTGCCGTGGCGGCGGGTGGTCCTCGACGAGGCGCAGCAGATCAAGAACAGCGCAGCCCGTACGACCCAGAGCGTCCGGGCGATCCCGGCGGCAGCGGCGGATCGCCATGACCGGCACGCCGGTGGAGAACCGCCTGTCCGAGCTCTGGTCGATCATGCACTTCCTCAACCCGGGCATGCTCGGCTCAGAGAAGGCCTTCCGCGAGCGGTTCGCCATCCCCATCGAGCGCGACGGTGATGACGAGGCCGCAGCCCGCCTCCGGCAGATCACCGGCCCGTTCGTGCTCCGCCGCCTCAAGACCGACCGGTCGATCATCGCCGATCTACCCGACAAGCTCGAGATGAAGGAGTTCTGCAACCTGACCCGCGAGCAGGCCACGCTCTATCAGGCGGTCGTCGACGACATGCTCGCCCGCATCGATGAGGCCGAGGGAATCGAACGCCGTGGACTGGTCCTCGCCACGATGATGAAGCTCAAACAGGTGTGCAATCATCCGGCGCAGTTCCTCGGCCGACGGATCCTCGATCGCGGGTCGGTCGGGCAAGGTGTCACGGCTGGTCGAGGTGCTCGAAGAGGCAGTGGCCGAAGGTGACCGTACCCTCGTCTTCACGCAGTTCACACAGATGGGGGACATGCTGGAGCGCCACCTGGGGAACCGGCTCGACTGCGACGTCCTGTGGCTCCACGGCGGCGTGTCGAAGAAGGCACGGGACGCGATGGTCGAGCAGTTCCAAGGAGCGCAGGGAGCACCGGTGTTCCTGCTGTCGCTGAAGGCCGGCGGCACCGGCCTGAACCTCACGGCGGCGACCAACGTCGTGCACTTCGACCGGTGGTGGAACCCGGCGGTGGAGGACCAGGCGACGGATCGAGCCTTCCGGATCGGCCAGAAATCGCAATGTGCAGGTGCGGAAGTTCGTGTGCGGCGGGACGCTCGAGGAGCGGATCGACACCATGATCGAGGCGAAGCGCGCCCTGGCCGACCGCATCGTGGGTTCCGGCGAAGGCTGGATCACTGAACTGTCCACCGACCAACTCCGCGAGGTCGTTTCACTGTCGGCCGACGCGGTCGGGGAGGACTGATGGCACCGCGCCGCCCGAGCTCTCGCCACCCCAAGGGCCGTTCCGGATCACCTTCCGACGGGTGGTGGCCGCCCCCTTCCAAGCCGATCGCCGTCGAAGGCGGCCTTCAGGCTCGCAGCCAACGAGGCCGGATCGGTGACACCTGGTGGTCGCAGCGCTTCATCACCGTGCTCGAGACCCTTGGTATCGGCAGCCGTCTGCAGCGCGGCAAGCGGTATGCCCGCACCGGTCAGGTGCTCGCAATGGACGTCACTGCCGGCCAGGTAAAGGCCTCGGTGCAGGGGTCGCGGGCCAAGCCGTATCGAGTGTTCATCGAAACGGGCGTGCTGACTGCGCCCGAGTGGGAGGTGGTCGAGTCGGTCATGGCTTCGAGCGCGATCTTCGCGGCCAGGCTCCTGGCGAACGAGATGCCCGAAGAGATCGAAGAGGCGTTCACCGACTCGTCCGTCTCGCTGTTCCCGACTTCGGCAGACGAACTCGACTCGGCCTGCTCGTGCCCGGACTGGGAAAACCCGTGCAAGCACATCGCCGCGGTCTACTACCTCCTGGCGGAATCGTTCGACGCCGACCCATTCCTCATCTTCGCCTGGCGTGGGCGGACCAAAGGAGGAGCTGCTCACCGGCTTGCGAGCCCGACGGCGTGGATCAGAATCGAGCGACGATCCGGGATCAGATGGAACGGCGAGCCCGGCCGAGACCGGACCGTTCGGTTGGCCGCTCGCCGACACCGATCGGATCGGAGAAAAGCCGGCGGCGGACTCGATATCACTGTGGGGGGATGACGCCGATATCGCCGCCATCGGGACCCGACCACGCCTGGCTGTCGCCCCCGATCTGGTCCTGCGCCAACTCGACCCGGTACCCCTCGGCGCTGACGGGGATCGGATCACCGAGGAGCTCCGTGCGATCTACGGGGCGATCACCGCCGGTGCCGCGGCCCTCGTTCTGGACGAGGCGCCGGAGTAGGGCACCCTGCGGAGCGGTTCCGCATGGGGTAGCGCTGGGCCCGAATCAGGGGAGGCCGGATGCGTACTCCACCAATGCCTCCGCGGCGCGGCCAGCTTGCTTGCGCTCGGCACCCGAAGATGGGACGGCTGAGTAGCCCGATCGGGTCTTTATCTTCACCAAGGTGCCCAAGTGCCGAGCCATCTTCTTGTCGATCTGTTCGACCAGTCTGACGCCGTCGTTGTGATCGTTACCCTGAGCGTGCTCACCTAACCTCGCACAGCAGATGGCGACCCCTGTGGCGATCCCGCATGGACACAGAGCGTGATGTAGGCGTCTTCGATGTCTTTGGCTCCGTCGGTCTGGGTCGCGATCATGTGAGCAGCCTCGGAAAACTGCTTCGCCTTCGCAAGTCGGCCGTCGCGCGTCTTCTGATCGCAGCGCTTCGTTCTACCGACAGCTTTCGGCATCACGCTGCGACACCCGCGAATCGCCGGCGGAGGTAGCTGGATGGTCCGTGGATCCGTACGCCTTCTTTGTTGATGGCCCCCAATACCGGATCCTCGTCCTTTACACCTTGCGCGATCTCGTCTTCGCTGAGCTCCAGGACGTTCGTGCTGTTTCCGGTCCAGTGATGTACCTGCTCGCTCAGCCGATAGAGCTGCTCGGCCCAGACGTTGTCGTCAACCTCTACGCCCTTGGGTCGAATCACGAGAAGGTCGATGTCACTGTCGGCGTGCATATCGATTCGAGCAGCCGAACCAAAGAGCGCCGCGTAGGAGCAGCGAATCGACCAATCAGTCAGCTCGCGGCGCAAGCGGATGATGAACTCCTCTTTCAGTCGGGCAAGCTCGATCACAGCCCCTGCCGCCAGATGCGAGCGGTTCAGCCGGTACAGCGACACCCTGCCCGCGCCTCTCTCCAGGACAATGCCTTGCAGGACGAGTCGCCCCAGGCCCTTTCGAATCCCGGCCACCGAGTGCTCTCCGACGAGGCGGTGGATCTCGGGAGGGGTGAATTCAGTTTCGGCCTGGGCGAGGATACGCAGGATGTCGCCATCGAGAGTCGGAGTCACGACACGCAGGGGGTGACTGAGCTCCATGGTAACTATTGTACGTATATACCTACTATTGTCAATCTACAGATCCTATGGTTTCCGTACAGAATCCCGGCCGGGAACTGGGTCACGCCGGCTCCGTCGACGGAGTCTCCGCGCCTACCTCGATCGTCATGAGGTCCTCGGCGAGCAGGACCCGGCCGCCGAAGTGGGCGGACGCGAGGTCGATCCACTCCTGCTCGGTGCCAGGGGCGGGTGCCGGAACCATGTGGGTGAGGAGGAGCGTCCTGACGCCGGCCCGTTCCGCGGTCTGCGCTACGTCTTCGATGCTCGAGTGGTAGTCGAGGATGTCGAGGAGCCGTGGGACTCCGAACTGCTCGATGAGGTCGCGCTTGACGACGGTGTGCACGAGGACATCGGCTCCCCGGCAGAGTTCGTCGAGTCCAGTGCACGGCACGGTGTCCCCGGCGATGACCACCGACCGTCCCCCTTCGTCGACGCGGTAGCCCGCCGTCGGCCGGACCGGGGCATGATCGGTCGGAGCGGCGGTGACCTGGACCCCGGCCTCGTCGAACAGGACGCCGCGCTCGACCTCGGTGACCTCGGCTGCGGGTCTCCAGGAGAGATCGTCGTGGTGGGCGAGACGGAAGCCGATGTCCGGCTCGAGCATCGCTTCGGTGGCGCGTAGCAGCGCAGCCGTGCCGCCCGGACCGAACACAGTGAGCGGGTTGGGGACGAAGGACGTGGCCCATCGCATCGTGTAGATGTCGTTGAGGTCGGTGATGTGGTCGCTGTGGAGATGGGTCAGGAACAGCGCGCGAAACGCCGACGCACCACTTCCCGCGGCGGCTGCCCGCATCAGGACGCCCCGGCCGCAGTCGAAGAGCAGATCCCCGGCAGCTGTCCGGACGAGCGTGGAGGGTCCTGCCCGCTGGGGGTCGGGAAGTGGGCTCCCGCTGCCGAGGATGACGAGCTTCATGACACCCAGCATGACAGCATCGCCCCGTCGAGCCTCACGAATAGGCTTCGTCGGGGCCGGCGGTTGCTGTCCGCCGGTTCCGTCGGGTGGACTGTCCCGACCGACCGATCCGAGGAGCGGACACCATGGCACGGGTGAGCACGTACCTGAACTTCAAAGGCAACACCGAAGAGGCGTTCGAGTTCTACCGCACAGTGTTCGGCACCGACTACTCAGGGCCGATCCAGCGCATGGGCGACGTCCCGCAGGATCCCGACGGGCCGACCCTCACCGATGCGGAGAAGCAGCTGGTCATGCACGTCGAGCTGCCGATCCTCGCCGGGCACCTGATCATGGCAACCGACATGCTCGACTCAATGGGTCACGAGCTCAAGATCGGGAACAACACGACGATCAACCTCGAACCAGATTCCCGCGAGCAGACCCAGCGACTCTTCGACGCGCTCTCGGAAGGCTCCTCCGACTGTGTACCGTTGGCGGACATGTTCTGGGGTGCTACGTGGGGTACGTGCCTTGACCGGTTCGGTGTCCGCTGGATGTTCAACTACGCACCCTCGACGCCACCCGCAGCCGAATAGCAACCCGGCCCGGGTCGCCGGGGTCAGCCCTTCAGGATGTCGTGGACGACATCGCGGACCATGGCACCCAACTCCTGGTCTGCCGTCCCGAGGAAGGCGTCCCCGGCCATGAAGAGCCCGCCGAAGACCGCGCCGAAGGAGCAGGCCATCCTGACCCGGTCGTGCAGGGAGATCGACGGATCCGCCAGGACCATCCGGAACTTCTCCTGGATGTCATCGTGCTCGGCGTCGTGCTTCTCGTCGTGGAGCTTCTCGAGCGCGGCCTGATTGCGTTCGTGCATGAGGAAGATCTTGCGCTGCGGCAGCACCTGGTCCAGCACCTCGTCGAGCAGGGACCCCCAGAGCTCGAGACTCACCGGTTCCCCGGTCATCCGCATGAGGGCGTTCTTGCCGATCTCGTGGAGACGCATGTGCAGCGCCATGAGGATGTCGTCCTTCGAGGCGAAGTGGTAGTACAGCGCCGCCTTGGTCACGCCCAGTCGCTCGGCGATCTCCCGGAGCGAGGTGCGGTCGAAGCCCTTCTCGATGAAGAGATCGAGCGCCTCGTCGAGGATCCGCTCACGGGTGGAGGCGGCAACGGGTGGATCGCCGGTCGCCGACCCCCCGGGATCGGGCCCGTCGAGTGCTTCGACCTGAGTGGCGACTGCGTCTCCCACCGGGATGGATCCCACCTTTCTTCGGCGCTACCTACTTGACAACAGGTAAGTACCCAACTTACCATGCGGCCGGTAAGGAGCCTACTGATCGACAGGTAAGGAAGCAACCACCGATGCCGACCGACGTGATGATCGAGGCCGAGGGGCTGGTCAAGCGCTACGGCGAGACCCAGGCCCTGGCGGGGGTCGACTTCTCGGTGGCGGCCGGGACGATCCTCGGACTGCTCGGGCCCAACGGCGCGGGCAAGACGACCGCCGTCCGGATCCTGACCACCCTGGCCGTACCGGACGCGGGACGCGGAACCGTCGCCGGGATCGACGTGGTGGCCCACCCAGCCGAGGTACGGCGCCACATCGGGGTCGCCGCACAGGACGCCACCCTGGACGGGCTGCTCACCGGGCGCCAGAACCTGATCCTGGTCGGCGAGCTCAGCGACATGGGGCGTGCCGCGTCACGTGCACGCGCGACCGAGCTGCTCGCCCAGTTCGAGTTGACCGACGCCGCCGACCGGGTCCTCAAGGGGTACTCCGGTGGCATGCGGCGGAGGCTCGACCTCGCGGCGAGCCTGATGACCCGTCCGCCTGTCCTGTTCCTGGACGAGCCGACGACCGGTCTGGATCCGACCAGCCGCCAGCGGGTGTGGGACGCCATCCGCGAGCTCCTCGGCGAAGGGGTCACCGTGCTGCTCACCACGCAATATCTCGAGGAGGCCGACGCCCTCGCCAACCGCATCGTCGTGGTCGACCACGGACAGGTCATCGCGGACGGCACCCCGCTCGAGCTGAAGGAGGCGAGCCGGAGTGCGCGCCTCGAGGTGACCCTGGCCGACCCGCACCCCGACGCGGTGTCCGCCATCGCCCCGCTGGTCGAAGGGAAGGTGCACGTGACCGAGGGTGGGCGGCACCTGAGTGCTGGAGTCGACAACGCCCCCGGGCTGGCGACGTCCGTGGTCCGGGCACTCGACCGGGCCGGGGTGCTCGTGGACGACATCGAGGTGCGCCAGCCGTCGCTCGACGACGTGTTCTTCACCCTGACCGGGGGGCACATCGAGACCGATGACGAGGACGAGGAACCCGCCGACGGTGACGGGGGACCCGACGGGACCAGGCACGAGCTCGAGGGAGCACAACGGTGACAACCGCGACCATCGCACCGCGCCAGAGGGTGGTGAACGCACCGAGAGGGACGGTCGCGGCCATCTGGGGCCGGATCCGCAACACCTGGGCGATGACCCGGCGAAACCTCGTGCACATCTCGCGGGAGCCGACCCAGCTCTCGGACGTCACGATCCAGCCCGTCCTGTTCACGGTGCTGTTCATCTTCATCTTCGGCGGCGGTATCCCGATCCCCGGCGGCGGCAGCTACAAGGACTTCGTGCTGGCCGGACTGCTCGCCCTCAACCTGGTCACCTCGACCATGGGCACAGCGGTCGGGCTCAGCACCGACCTGCACGAGGGCATGATCGACCGCTTCCGGGCATTGCCCATCTGGCGCGCCTCGGTCCTCGTGGGACGCTCGATCGCAGACCTGATGACGTCGTGCCTGTGTGCACTGATCGTGGCAGTGACCGGACTCGCAGTCGGGTGGCGGGCGGACACCGGCTTCTTCTCGATCATCGGCGGGTTCGCACTGCTCCTCCTCTTCGCCTACTCGCTGTCGTGGATCGCCGCCTGCGTGGGGCTCAACAGCAAGAGTCCGGAGTCGGCCGCCTCGTTCGGGTTCATCGTGCTGTTCCCCCTCGCCTTCGTCTCCAACGCCCTGGTGCCCACCCAGCACATGCCCCAATGGCTCCAGGACATCGCCGACTGGAACCCGGTCAGTGCGGCGACCGCAGGGGCCCGCGAGCTGTGGGGCAACCCGAACCCGTCACACACCATTCAGGCGTGGCCGATGCAACATCCGGTGGAGGCCGCCCTGATCTGGTCGGTGGTGATCCTGGCAGTGGCCGGGCCGTTGGCCTCGCACTTCTTCAAGCGTCGCACGACGGAGTGATCACGGCACGCTGATCGAGTCAGACCTTTCCTTGCTCTTCGGCATCCGCCTCCACGGCGAGCTGGTCTGCCTCGACAACGCTCAGTGGCATCGTGACCCGGGCGACCACGACGTCGGTCCGGGCCCGCAATGATGCGGACAAGGCCAGATCGAAGTGGTTGTGGAGGAATCGGTACCGCAACTGATCAGGGATCACCACCGGTATGAGGACCACGATCTGGTCGTCCGTGTGCTCGCGCAGTCCATCGATAAAGTCGGCGACCGGATCGACGATGGACGCGTAGTCGTTGCGCAGGATGTGCAGCTCGATGCCGGGATCCCACTCGTCCCACTGCTGACGGAGCGTGTCCTGGTGTTCAGTGCTCTGGTTTCCCTGCACGAGGAGCACAGAGATCGCGATGACTTGCTCGCCGAGCGAGAGGGCTTCGGACAGCGCGTGCTGGGTGAGCTTGGACACCCCGGTCACCGGGACGACCACGATGGTGCGCTTGGCGAGCGGTTTGAGGGGCAGCTGACCGAACCCCAGATCGGCTCCGAGCTGTGCGTAGTAGTGGTGGATCCGGCTGAAGAGGTAGACGAATGCCGGGATCGCGAGCACGACGACCCACGCGCCCTCGACGAACTTGGAGACCAGGAAGATGAGTGTCGAGGCGCCGGTCACCACCGCACCGATCCCGTTGACCAGTGCTCGTCGCCGCCACCCCGGCGAGCGGGTGCGCCACCAGTGCACGACGAGGCCGGCCTGGGCGAGGGTGAACCCGACGAACACCCCGATGGCGAAGAGGGGGATCATCGCGTTCGTGTTGCCCCGCACGACGACCAGGAGCAGCCCGGAGAGGATGGTCAACACCCAGATGCCGTTCGCGAACACCTGCCGGTCTCCGCGTAGGGCGAAGAAGTGGGGGAGGTAGTTGTCCCGTGCCAACAGGCTGGAGAGCACGGGCAGCCCGCCGAAGGAGGTGTTCGCGGCCAGGGCGAGCACGAGCGTGATCGTGAGTGAGACGGTGTAGAAGGCCCAATGGCGACCGACCGCCTCGGCCATGATCTGGCTGAGGACGGTCTGGTTGGTCCGGGGACCGATGTGCCAACGCTTGGCCAGCACCGCGAGACCGAGCAGCAGCAGACCGAGGATGACGCCGAGCAGCATCTCTGTGCGCTTGGCGCGCGCGGCTCGGGGCTCCTTGAAGAGGGGGACGCCGTTGGCGATCGCCTCGACACCGGTCAGTGCGCTGCACCCGGCCGAGAAGGCCTTGAGCACCAGCAGAACCGTCACCGCTTGGAGTGTGTGGGTGGGGAGCAGGGACTCCCCTGGTTGGGGCACTCCGACTGCGAGCGGGTGGAGGAGCCCCACGGCGATGATCCCGAGCAGGCCGACGATGAAGATCAGGGTCGGGAGGAGGAAGGCGCGAGCGGTCTCTCCCAGACCCCGGAGGTTGAGGATGGTCACCAGGGCGAGGATGCCGAGACAGAGTGGCACCGTGGCCGACTTGAGAGAGGGGTAGGCCGAGACGAATGTCCCGACCCCCGCGGCGATGGAGACTGCGACCGTCAGGGTGTAGTCGACGATGAGCGCGGCCGCCGCCACCAGGCTGACCATCGGGCCCAGGTTGGCCCTCGAGACCGCGTAGGCGCCGCCACCCATGGGGTAGGCGGTGATCACCTGCCGGTACGAGATCACGAGGATGGCCAGGAGGACCACGATGGCCACGGTGATGGGAAGGACCAAGTGCAGCGCGCCGGCGCCGGCCACCGCGAGGACCACGATGATCGCCTCGGGGCCGTAGGCGACCGAGGTGAGCGCATCCAGGGAGAGCGCCGGCAGTCCTTCGATCGGGCTGAGGCGCTGCCTCCCGGTCTCCTGCGCCCTGAGCGGCCGTCCGATCAGGACATGCCAGGTCGACGAGAGGAACCCCGGACGAGGCGTCGGGCGGTCGGCCATCGGGTCACTCTACGGGCGAAGCTGTGAGGACGTTCTGCAATCGGGGCGCACCGGCCGCACGGTTCGTCAGCAGATCGCGGTCAGGGGCCCTCGCCCCCGGTCGCGGTGCACGAGCGCGGATCCCAGGGTTGCAGCGCCTCGACCGCCGGTGTCGGGGGGGCGAACGCACCGGACGTCGGCGTGGTCGTGGTGGTTGTCGCGGGAGCCACCGTGGTCGAGGTCACGCCCGACCGGTGTGTGGTTGCGGGTGGAGGAGGTGGAGCGGGGGTGTCGACGGCGAACTCCGTACCGGTCGTCACGGTGACCTCCGCCGGGGTCGAGGTCGGCGACGTCGTCGTGGTGGGCGACGTCGTCGTGCTCGGCTGGTAGGCCATGACGACCGCGCCGGACAGCGATCTGGCGACCGCCTGCGCCGCAGCCACGATGCTCGGGGAGAGGGAGCTGTAGCTGACCACGGTCTCCGCCTCGGCGCCCACCGAGGGCGCGTCCCCGACGCCGGTGATCTGGAAGCCGAGCGCGTGCAGCGCAAAGGCGGTGTCGGCGCCCTGGTTGTAGGCACCGGTCCCGTTGAGGACGGACACGGTGACCGTGCTCGGGGCCGGCAATGGGGTTCCGGTCATGGTGTTCGTCGTGGCGCTGACCCCGAGGAACTGGTCGATGACCTGCTGATCCTGGGTGGCCGCCGGGAATTCGATGTCCCCGTAGCTCGCGCCCTCGTAGTAGTAGTTGCCGAAGTTGTCGACCTGGACCGGAATCGTGTACTGGGGTGCGGTATCCGGGTTCACGGAGTGGAAGTTGAGGACCAGGTTGATCATCTCGGAGATCGACAGCGTGGTCTCGAGCTGGGGAGCTACCCCGTCGACCATCTGTGTATCCGTGATCGGGTTCAGGAGCCCGTTCTTGGCGACAGCCGAGGCCAGGACACGGATGAACTCGTGGTCGCGGCGGATCCGGGCCAGATCGCTCTGGGCCTCCTGGGGCCAGTCGGCAGGATCGTTCGAGGTGACCCCGGGCGCCTTGTACTGGAGATGGCGGGCGCGCACGACCTGGAGTGCGTGGTAGCCGTCGAGATGGACGCATCCCGTGGTCTGCTGGTCGAGGTCCGAATAGGAGTCGTAGACCGGTTCGGGAAAGTACATGTTGACCCCGCCGAGGGCGTTCACCACGTTGGCGAAGGTGTTGAAGTTGAGCTCCACATAGTCCTGGATGGGGATGCCGAAGTCCTCCTGGACCGCGGCCACCACCTGCTCCGGACCCTCGTAGAGGGCGGCATCGATCTTGTTGGGCCCCTCCTTGCGCGCGTTCGGGACGAAGAGATCCCGCGGGATCGAGAGGATGGAGAGTGCGTGGGTGGCCGAGTTGAGGTGGAGGATCATGACCACGTCGCTGTTCACGCCGTTCACGCCCTGAGAGCAGAGGCCGTAGGCGGTGTACTGGACCTTGAGCGCGCAGCGGTCGGTCGATCCGACCATGAGGATGTTCTCGGTGCCCGCATCGGCACCGGTCTGGGCCGCCACGGTCAGACCCCGCACGTGGATCCGGTGGATCTTGGAATAGAGGAAGTAGCCGTAGCCGACCGCGCCCGCGGCCAGGACCACCAGGAGGGAGAGCACGACCACCGTGATCCGCAGCGCCCGCTTCCGGCGCTTGCTGCGCTTTGTGAGCTGGCGTCTCTCCTTGCGACTCAGGGTGTCGGCTTGTTCCGCGGGGGAGTCCATGGTCAGCCACACACGCTCGGCTGCAGGGTCGCGCCGTATGGGGGCATCGGGGCCTACGGTAGCAAGCCGTTTCGGATCCTCACGGGCACCGGCCCCGCCACCCCTGGCAGCGCGCTGAGGCATGCTGGTCCGATGAGCACGTTCGCCACCTATGAGCTCGACGGTCATCTCGCGACGATCACCTACAACCGGCCCGACTCGCTCAACGCCGTCAATGCGGAGATGCGCCGCGACCTCAACGAGGCGTTTGCCCGCTTCCGCGACGACGAGGATGCCTGGGTGGCCATCGTGACAGGGGCGGGGCGAGCGTTCTGTGCGGGAGCGGACCTCTACGCCGGTGCCGGATCGACGGGTGCGTTCGCCGGGACGTTCTGGGAGAAGCCCACCGTCAACTCGTTCGAGAGCGGGTGGGAGATCTACAAGCCGGTCATCGCAGCGGTCAACGGCTACTGCCTCGGGTATGGGCTCACCCTGGTGACCTGGTGCGACTTCGTGATCGCGAGCGACCGGGCCGAATTCGGGTATCCCGAGGCCCTCCTCGGGGTTCCCGCCATGGTCGGTGCGATCCGACTGCCCCAGAAGATCAACTGGCAGTACGCGATGGAGATGCTGCTGACCGGCGACCGGATCGGTGCGGAACGGGCCAAGGAGATCGGTCTGGCGGGGTGGGTCGTGCCCCACGAGGAGCTGATGGACGCGGCCCGGGTACTGGCCGACCGACTGCTCGCCGCCGCTCCCCTCGCCGCCCGGGCGAGCAAGGAGATGGCCGTGCGCGCGCGGACCCTTCCCCCTGTCGAAGCGATCCGCTTCGCCGAGACGATGCGCCTCGTGGTGGCGGCCACCGAGGACGCGACAGAGGCACACCGGGCTGTGCTGGAGGGCCGCGCCCCGCGGTGGGAAGGGCGCTGATCCCTCACCTCTCCCGGTCAGCTCACGGAAGGATGAGGTGGGTGTCGCCGAATTCGTGCCAGAGGTACTCGGATTCGAGAGCGGCACTGTAGGAGGCCTCGAGGAGCGCACGGCTCGCGATGGCCTCGAGCATCAGCAGATGGGACGCCTCCGGCTCGTGCCACCCGGTCAGCACGCCGTCGATGGCCAGCACGCCCCGTTCGGGGGTGATCACGAGTTCGGTCCAGCCGTCCATCGGGCCGACGTGACCGTCCGGATCGACCGCAGACTCGAGGGCCCGGACCACCGTCGTCCCGATGGCGATCACCCTGCCCCCTCGACGATGGGTCCCGTTGACCCGGTCGGCGGTCCAGGTCGGCACCTTGACCCGCTCCGCGTACGGCAACTCGTCGGACCCGAGCGAGGCGACACCGGTGTGCAGCACGACCGGGGTGACACTGATCCCCTTCGCCACGAGTCGGGTGATCACCTCCGGGGTGAAGGGACGGCCGGCGCTCGGCATCTCGGCGCTCCCGGGTTCGTTGGCGTAGACGTTCTGGTAGTAGCTGATCGGCCAGGTCCGCTCCACGTAGCCGTAGGAGATCGGCCGGCCGTTGACTGCCAACCAGGTCAACGGTGGCTGTGGGAGCTCCAGGCGGGCGATCCAGAGGCGGTCGCTGTCGCGGAGTGGCTCGAGCAGCTCGACCGAGGCGCCCTCACCGAGGTGCATGCTGCGGGGCACCTCCCCGTCCCCCCAGCGTTCCGAGCTCTTGCCCATGGGACGTCGGGGCTCGACGACCCAGACGTCGCCGTCGATCCAGGTGGAGAGGTGCACGACGACCGGCGTCCGATCGCTCGCGACCGCGTCCACCGCTGCCGGGATCGTGGCCGAGGTGTTCACGACGACGAGATCACCGGGGTCGAGGAAGGTGGACAGCAGCGAAAAGGCACTGTGGACGAGCTCCCCGGTCGAGCGGTAGCTGACCATCATCCGCACGGCGTCGCGGGTGAGCCCCCGAGCCTCTGGCGGTGCGGTCGCCTCGCGACTCGGCGAGAGCTCGAACGAGAGTCGGTTCGCGCTCATCCCGCCGACCCTGCCATCAGATCGCTCGCCCGGATGCGCCCGCTCGGCGGCCGCGACGCCAGGAGCCGCAGCATGGCCGGGGCGACCTCGTCGGGTCGTGCCCTGTCCGAGATGTCCTCGCCGGGGAATGCGGCCTGGTGCATCTCGGTCCGCATGTCCCCGGGATCGAACCACCAGACCCGGACGGCCGGCGACTCGACGGCCAGCACATTGCTCAGCTGCTCGAGGGCCGCCTTGCTCGCTCCGTAGACGCCCCAACCCTCGTAGGCCTCGACGGCGGCGTCGGAGGTGACGTTGACGACCGCTCCGCTGTTCGCTTCGAGCTGGGGGAGCGCCAGTTGGGTCAGCGCCAGGGGAGCGACCACATTGACGGCCAGCACGTCGAGCAGGGTCTCCGGGGGGACGGACCGCAGCTCGGGGAGGGGTGACGGCCCGAGCGTGCCGGCGTTGTTGACCAGGAGACGCAATGCTCCGAGCCGGCCCGCTGTCGAGACGAGGTCCTCGCGGTGCCGGTCGTCGGTGACGTCCCCGGGCACGACGTGGCAGCGGGGTCCGAGCCGCTCAGCGGCCTCGGCCAGCGAGGGTCGATCTCGCCCGTCGATGACGACCTGCCAGTCCTCGGCCAGGAGCGCGCCGGCCAACGCCAGGCCGAACCCCCGGGATCCTCCAGTGATGATCGCTGTGCTCATGCTGGTATCCTATTCTTTAAAGTTAACTTTAAGTCAAGGAGTTGATCGAGATGCCGGTTCTCCTCACCATCGGAGAGGTGTCCGAGCGGTCAGGGGTCGCGCAGTCGACCCTGCGGTACTACGAACGGGAGGACCTCATCGCGTCGTCCAGATCGGCAGGCGGCCAGCGCCGCTACCAGCGGGAGGTCCTCCGCCGGGTCGCCTTCATCCGGGCCGCCCAGCACGTCGGACTGACCCTCGACGAGATCCGGGAGGCCCTCGCATCGCTGCCGAGCGCGAGAACACCGACGGCGGCGGACTGGAAGCGCCTCTCGCAATCGTGGAGGCACCGCCTCGACACCCGGATCGGCGAACTCGAGCGACTCCGGGACCGGCTCGACTCCTGCATCGGCTGTGGCTGCCTGTCCTTGCGGACCTGCCAGTTGTCCAACCCGGACGACGTCGCCGCATCCCTGGGTTCCGGTCCCCAGTGGCTGCTCGCTGAACCCTGAGGAGATGGGGCAGGCGCGGCGGCGGACCGGCTGGGCGGCTCGGTTAACGCGTTCGATGTGATTGCCAACGCAACTACCGTGAGAACTCAGTGGGAGCAGCCCCCCGTGTAGACCCGGAACCGTGGTCCCGGACTTCCAGATGGGTGTTCCCTTCTTCGAAAGGATGGCCAATGGCAGATCGCTTCGGTGCCCTACGGGCGACCTCCGACCGACTGGACCGGGTGGTCGGGGGGCTCGATCCCGTTCAGATCGAGCGCTCCGCGTATCCGACCGAGTGGTCGGTTGCAGACGTGCTCTCCCACCTCGGATCGGGTGCAGTGCTCTTCCAGCGCAGGCTCGACGACGGCCTTGCGGGCCGCGAGCACGCCTGACGACTTCGCCCAGCCGGTCTGGGACGCCTGGAACGCCAAGGACCCCGAAGCCAAGGCCGCCGACGGCCTGACTGCCAACCGGGCCCTGGTCGAGCGCATCGACTCGCTCACCGACGAGGAACGGGCGAGGGTCCAGTTCTCCATGGGACCGATGGTCCTCGATCTCGACGGCGCCGTCGGCCTGCGATTGAACGAGGTCGCCCTCCACCTCTGGGACATCGAAGTGACCTTCGATCCGCGAGCGACCCTCGCGCCAGAAGCGGTCGAGAGTGTCGTCGACAACCTCGAGATGATCGCCCGCTTCGCCGGGAAACCCACGGGTGCCGAGCAGTCGGTCACCGTGCGCACGGACGGCCCGCGGCGAGGCTTCGAGATCAGCGTCGACCCCGACTCGCTGTCGTTGGCGCCGAGCGAGCCTGTCGAGTCGCCAGATCTGGAGATCCCGGCCGAGGCGCTCGTTCGTCTCGTCTACGGGCGGCTCGACCCCGAGCACACGCCCCGTCACCGGGGCTCCGCCGACCTCGACGGACTCCGGCGCGCCTTTCCGGGGTTCTGAGCGAACCCGAAGGGTCGGACGGCGCGGCCGGCTCGGCCTGTCAGAGGTAGATGTTGACCGTGTCGTCGAGGCCGATGCGGTCCGGGCTCACGCGGCCGGTCGAGACGAGGATGAAGGTCATCGGGTCGGCTGTGAGGACCGGGCCCCCGCCCGAGACCGGGTAGTCGTCCAAGTCGCCGAGACGGAGGGTTGCGGGACCCCAACCCTGGTCGCTGAGGACCTGGGCGATGTGCGACACGGAGGCGAGTACACCGTCGCCCGGCACGCTCGGCTCGTCGATCGCAGCACGGATGTCGTCGCCGTGGAGGAAGGCGTCGAACCACAGGGATTCGAGCCCCTGCCCGAGTGTGCCCTGCGTTCCGGGAGGCCCCGGGGCCGACCACGCGTCATCGTCGAACGCGGCGGCGAGCCCTGAGGCGGTTGCGGACGAGGCGTCGAGCTCGTCGGCCACCGCACCCGGACTGCGGCCACGCCGCTCCTGGACCTGCCGGTCGGTCACCTCGGGCGTTCCGAGACCCTCGAGGCGGAACTGGGTCACATCGCTCAGCTGACCCACGACGTGGCCCGCGACGTCGGCAACCGTCCACCTTTCACAGCGGCTCGTCGTCTCCCATTGCGCTGTGGTGAGGCTGCGGAGCAGAGCGGCGAAGTCGGCGTACTCACTGAGCATGCCCTGCACAACGACGGTTCGGCCGAGCGTCATCGGGACCTCCGGGCGACTGGTCGGGTCGGACGCGTCACCATACCGGGTTGCTCAGGTGGTTTCGACTGGAGTCTCCGGTGGGTCCGGGGCACCGCGCAGCTCGCGTCTCCAGACCAATCGCAATCCCGTCCAGGTCCCGTCGATGGCACAGACCTTGTTGTCGACCAGGCCACGTGGCAGCGCCAGGGCACGCACGGCGTGGTCGGTCAGATCGGTCGCGAGCCCCGAGGTGCGCTTGGGCCAGGCGATCCAGAGGCCGCCCGCCGGAAACACCATTGCTCCGAGCCGGTCCAGCCTCCGCTCGAGTGCGACGCCCTTCGTGAAGAAGGCGACGACCACGTCAGCCGTCCGCACGAGTCGCCGCACGACCTCCACCCCGGGCGGCATCTCGCAGGCCACATCGTCAGGTGCCCAGAGAAGAGCGAGCCGGCTCTTCTCGCCGACTCCCAGCTTGCGTGCGAGCGGGACACCAGGGGACTCCGGCACATCTCGAATGTATGGCACCGACCGGATCGGCGCCGAGCTCCGGTCAGGCGTCGCCCGCCGTCATGTCCACGGCGTTGACCCGATCGGGACGGATCGTCACGACCACGCGCTGCTGGTCCGGCCCGTCGAAGGTTCGGAGGTCCGCGCCGTACTTCTTTCCGACCTCGTCGGCGAACGCGTACCCCGGATCGTCGGCCAGCTCGGCGTCACCCCGAACCTCCAGGTATCGGGTCGGCGCAGCCCGGTCCAGGATGAACAGGGTCACAGCGGGATTGGCGCGGAGGTTCCTCACCTTCTGTCGCGACGTGTTGAGGGAGACTCTGACCCCCTTCTCGTCGGCCAGGAACCAGACGGCACTGAGCTGGGGGCGCCCGTCGGCACCCACGGTCGCAAGGATCGCGACGTCGGCGTCGAGCAGGTCACGGTGGGTCGCGGGAATGGCGGTCGAGGGCATGCTCCGTGCAACCCCGATCGGGAGCGGGACATTTCCGGCCCATTCCACCCTGACCGGGAATGATCTGAACGGTGTCGACCGGGAGTCACCCTCGGGGCGACGGCGCACCTTCTGTCCCTTCAGGACCGAGCAGCAGCGCTGCCAGGCGGCCCGCGTTGGTCTCGCGTGGGTCGACCCCGTCCAGGGTCAGGTCGACGTGGTCCGGAGGGTTCCAGGTCGCCATGGATCGTTGGACGTGACTCCACTCGAGTTCGTACCAGTACGGGATGCCGCGGTCCCGTTCCTCGATCCTCGAGCGGTGCACCGCCGCATCCGACAGGACGGTCAGGATCACGACGAATCTCGCGCGCTCCTCCTCGGCCACCGCGCGACACCGCTCGACGTCAGGAGCCCTGGCCATGCCGTCGAGGACCACTGCTGCGTCGCGTCGCAACTGGGACCGGGCAAGAGCAGTCAGGATCGACCACCCCACGGCTCCATGGCCCGGAGGCGCCATGTCATCGAGCGCCTGCTGGATCGCTCCGTAGGGGCGGAGCCCGCTCATGGCCCAGTCGTGCGCGAGCACGGGTGCACCGAGCAGTCGCGCAGCGGCATCGGCAACGGTGGACTTGCCCGTCCCCTGCACTCCGGTCACGAGGACCAGGGTGGGACGCGTCTGTCCGGTCACCGGAGGTCCATGATCCACGAGGCGACGATGCCCGCGACCTCGCCCTCGCGTGACCGGAGCCCGTGGTCCCCGTTCACGAAGGCGAGCGTGACCGGACCGGGGACAGCCGCCGTGGCCTGCTCGAGCTCGGCCGGGGCAGCCAGGGCGTCCCTCCGACCGGAGACGAAGAGGCAGGGCAGGTGGAGGTCGGGAAAGTGGGCGGTCCGGAGCCGCTCGGGGTGCTTGGCAGGGTGCAGGGGGTAGCTGATGAGGACCAGGGCAGCTGCCTCGAGTCCCTCGGCAACGGCCATCGAGCACATCCGCCCACCCATCGAGCGACCACCCATCGCGAGGCGTGTCGTCGGGACGCCGAGACGCTCCGCCAGCGCCGACGCGGCGGTGCGCACCGTTTCGATGCAGACCGCCGCCGGGTCGGGCCGCCGGCTCCCGGCCGTCCGCCCGGGAAACTCGATGCGCTCGACGGGGACGCCCTGTTCGGAGACGGCGCGATCGATTGCCACCAGCCCCGCCTGGTCCCGACCGGCGCCCGCGCCGGGAGTCAGCAGCAGACCGGCGGGACCCGAGGTGAGCACCGGGTCATCTTGCTTCCAACGGAGATCACGGGCCATTCCCTCCCGATGGCACGAGGGGTACTGTCGGAACATGCTCCTGCGCCGGACGATTCGACGGTCGGCCTTCGCGGTGCTCATCGCGACCGAAGCGTTGCTCCCGCTGGCGATGCCGACGGTCGCCGGAGCCGCCGGCCTGACATGGACCGTGCACGGCGTCTCGCCGGTCCCCCAGTACGGCGTCGACAGCCAGATCTCGGGGATCTCCTGTCCCTCGTCGAAGCTCTGCGTGGCGGTCAGCTTCGGCGGCGACATCCTGACCTCGACCACCCCAGACGCCGGTGCGTCCGGCTGGAAGGTCTCCAACGTCGACGGCGACGTGGGCTTCGACGGTGTGTCCTGCCCGTCCGCGAGTCTGTGCGTGGCGGTGGACCAACAGGGCGACGTGCTCACGTCATCGAATGTCGGCTCGGCGAGCCCGACCTGGCGTACAACCGACGTCGGCTGGATCGGCGCCTCGATCACCTGTGTGGTCAAGACGACGTTCTGCGTCGCGGGTGACGAGCAAGGTGACGCCCGCACGACGAGCGACCCCGGTGGCGGTCCGTCCGCGTGGAGCGGGGTGAACATCGACAACCGCGCGCTCATCTCGCTGTCCTGTCCCTCGGAGAGCCTCTGCGTCGCGGGTGACGAGAACGGCAACGTGTTCGTCTCGGCCGATCCGACCGGCGGGTCCTGGGCGACCGACCACATCGACGCGACCGACCCGGTCACCTCGATGGCGTGCCCGTCCAGTGCCCTCTGTGTGGGAACCGATCTCAATGGAGACGTGCTCACCGCCACCGATCCGACCGGTCCCCCCAGCAGCTGGTCGGTCACCCAGGTGGACACCTCGGCTGGCTCGGGCGTCGCGCTCGAGTCGGTCAGCTGCACCGCTCGGGCGCTGTGCGTGGTCGGGGACGTCTTCGGCGACGTGCTCACCTCGAGCGACGCCGGCGGTGGTGCGGGGGCCTGGACCACGACCGCGCTCGGCGTGGCACCGGTCACCGCCCTCAGCTGCCCCTCGGGCGTGTTCTGCGCCGGCGGCGATGCGGCCGGCACCGTCGTCTCCTCGGTCGATCCGACCGGTGGGTCCGCGAAGTGGGTCATCGCCCACGAGCTCGATCTCACCCACCCGATCAACACGGTTTCCTGCCCCTCGACCACCCTCTGCGTCGCCGGTGATTCTGTCGGCGACGTCCTGACCTCGAACGACCCCGGAGGGACCTCGCCCGCCTGGAAGGTGCATCAGGTCGATGCGCCCGGCGGCGAGCTGCTCTCGCTCCAGGGCATCTCGTGCCCCTCGAGCACGTTGTGTGTCGCGGTGGACGGGAGTGGGAACGTCTTGTCTTCGACACACCCGACGAGCCAGACCGCGGCATGGACGTCGGTCGACGTCACCGGGGGTCGGACCTTCACCGGCATCTCCTGTCCGACGACGACCCTGTGCGTGGCGATCGACGGGGACGGGGACATCGCGACCTCGACCGATCCGACCGGCCCAGCCTCGGCGTGGTCGTTCGACCAGTTCGTCGATCCGGCCGGGGTCATCTCGTCGGTCTCGTGCGCGAGCGCGACGCTCTGCGTTGCGGTCGACTACCGCGGCGAGGTGCTCACGAGCACCGACCCTGCAGGCGGCGCATCGACCTGGACGGTCACCACCGGGATCGACGGCAACGGGCTGGATTCGGTGTCCTGCATCAAGCCGGCGACCTGTGTGGCGGTCGACGACCGGGGGGGCGTGGTCACCTCGGACCACCCGCGGCACGGAGCGAGCGCCTGGCAGGTCGCGGACATCGACGGGACCGACCACCTCTTCGCAGTCTCTTGTTCGCCCGGGGGGTTCTGCGCCGCCACCGACGACCACGGCCGGATCCTCACCTCGGCTGCGCCCCTGAGCGGCGCGGGATCCTGGACGGCGCAGGCCGTGGACCCCGGTCGCTGGGTCTTGTCGACCGCTTGCCCCTCGAGCGGGCTGTGCGTGGCAGGGGACAACGGGTACCGGCTGATCTCGGGCGTGTAGCGCAGCAGACGGGGCGGTCGGCCCCGTCGGTGGTGGTCCTCGAATCGGGGTGGGGCCTGGTCGACAGCCCGACGGGGGATCCCTACAATCCCCGGCGGGGCAGTTCGACGAGGAAGGGAGCCGGTGATGGCTGACGACCCCGTCTCGCTGCGGCGGTTCGTCACGAACGTGGTCCGCGCGGCCATCTACGGCCCGCGCTCGGCGCTCGAGATCGCGGCCCACAGCCTCGGCGGCGAGCCGGTCCCGGCGGCAGAGGCGCTGGGACGCACCTTCACGCCGTTCGCCCTCGGGGACGCCTGGGGTGGGATGTGGGACACCACCTGGTTCCGGTTCCGGGGATCGATCCCGCAGGAGTGGACCGGGTCCGAGGTGACCGCCCTCGTCCACCTCGGGGGCGACCAGATGGTCGGTTTCACCGCCGAGGGTCAGATCTGGGACGCCGCGGGCCGCCCCGTACAGGGCCTGCACCACCGGCACCGTGAGTTCGTCCTCGCCACCAAGGCGCTCGGAGGCGATCCGGTCGAGTTCTTCGTCGAGGCTGCGGCCAATCCCATCCCGCCCTGGCACCTCGCCGATTGGCCCCTCCTCGCGCCGGACTACCGGGGCGAACCCCTCTACAGGCTCCAGACGGCTGAGCTCGCGGTCGTGGACCGGTCCGTCGAGGGGCTCTACCTCGACATGCGCATCCTGCTCGAGCTCGCCGCCCTGCTCCCGGACCGCTCGGAGGCGATCCTCGGGGCGCTGACCGAAGCAGCCGAGACCGTCTCCCGCGAGGACGTCTCCGGGTCGGTGGCCGCCGCCCGGGCCGCACTGAGCCCGGTCCTCGACGTGCCCACCTCCTCGGCCAACTCGGTGGTCGCGGTCGGCCACGCCCACATCGACTGCGCCTGGCTCTGGCCTGTCCGCGAGACGAGACGGAAGTGCGCCCGGACCTTCTCCAACCAGCTGCGCCTGCTCGAGCAGTACCCCGGACACCACTTCGTGTGCAGCCAGGCGGTCCAGTACCAGTGGATGAAGGACGACTATCCGGAGATCTACCGCGGCATCGTCGAGCAGGTCCGGAGCGGCAGGTGGGAACCGGTCGGCGGCATGTGGGTCGAGCCCGATACCAACGTCCCGTCGGGCGAGTCGCTTGTCCGCCAGCTGGTGTTCGGCAAGCGCTTCTTCGCCGAGGAGTTCGGCGTCGAGACCCACGAGCTGTGGATCCCGGACGTCTTCGGCTACTCCGCCGCGCTGCCCCAGATCGCCGCTCGGGCCGGGGTCACCTCCTTCGTCACCCAGAAGATGAGCTGGAACGACACCAACGCCTTCCCGCACTCGACGTTCTGGTGGGAGGGCCACGACGGCAGCCGGCTGCTCGCCCATTTCCCGCCGGCCAACACCTACAACGGTGACTTCTCCCCCGGCGAGCTGGCCATGGGGCAGGACCGCGGCCTCGGGGCCGATGGCGCCGCCCGCAGCCTGTACCCGTACGGGTACGGCGACGGCGGCGGCGGCCCGACCGCGACCATGGTCGAGCGCCTCGGCCGTCTGGCGGACATCGACGGGCTGCCCCGGGTCGAGATCGGCTCCGTGGCCGGCTTCCTGGATCGGCTCCGCGAGGAGGCCGGTGACCTGGCCACCTGGGTCGGTGAGCTCTATCTCGAGGCCCACCGGGGGACCCTCACCACCCACGCCGACGTCAAGCTGGCCAACCGCCGCGGCGAAGAGGCGCTCCGGTCCGCCGAGCTCTGGTCGGTGGCCGCGTCCCTCGATCGGCGCTCGGCGCTCGAGCGGGCCTGGAAGCTGCTGCTGTTCCAGCAGTTCCACGACATCCTCCCCGGCTCGGGCATCCCCTGGGTCTACGAGGACGCTCGGCGCGACTACGCCGAGGTCCTCGCCATCACGGGCCCGGTCATCGCCGAAGCCCAGGGTGCGCTCGCCGGTGGGGAGGGAACCGGCGACGGTGACCGGCTGGTCGCGTTCAATCCGTCCTCCTCCGACCGGACCGAGGTCATCGAACTGCCCGACGGCACCCTGGCGGTCGTCTCCGCGCCGGCGTGCGGGTGGTCGACCATCCGGCCGGACCGCGCCTGGGAGCTCGACCCGGTGGCACTCGGCGACGGCTGGCTGGACAACGGTCTCCTGAGGGTGCGCTGGGACACGGACGGGTTGCTCGAGTCGGTGCGCGACCTCTCGACGGGCCGCGAGGTGCTGGCGACCGGCGAGCGGGGCAACCTCTTCCAGATCCACGAGGACCACCCCCGGGCATTCGACGCGTGGGATGTCGACGGCTCGTATCTCGACCACGTCACCGACCTGGTGGCCGTGGACTCGATCGAGATCGTCGAGCGCGCGCCCTTGCGGGCCGGCGTGCGCGTCGTGCGGCGGTTCGGCGCGTCCACGATCACCCAGACCATGCGCCTCGCCGCCGGGAGCCGACGGCTGGAGTTCCACACCGACGGTGGACTGGCACGAACGGCACCGCTTCTTGAAGGTGGCCTTTCCCGTCTCGGTCCGCTCGACGCGGGCGACCTACGAGATCCAGCACGGCCACATCGAACGGCCGACTGTCGCCAACACGAGCTGGGACCAGGCCCGGTTCGAGGTCTGCGGCCACCGGTGGGCGGACCTGAGCGAACCCGGCTACGGGGTCGCGCTGCTCAACGACTGCAAGTACGGGTACGACGTTCGCGGCCACACCATGCGGCTGTCGCTGCTCCGCGGCCCGGGCTTTCCCGATCCGGAAGCGGACCAGGGGGAGCACCGGTTCGCCTACGCCTTGTTCCCCCACTCCGGCGACCTGCGGGCGATCGACGGGGTCGTCTCGCAGGCGGAGTGGTTCAACCTCCCCCTGTCGTTCGTGCCCGGGCGGGGTGAGGGCAGGGTGGTCTCGGTAGATCGCCCGGGGGTGAGTGTCGAGGCGGTCAAGTGGGCCGACCGCGCGGATGCGGTCGTGGTGCGCCTCTGCGAGGTCTGGGGGTCACGGGGTCCGTGTCGGGTGACGCTGCACCACCCGTTCGGGTCGGTGAGCCGCACGGACCTCCTCGAACGGGAGCTCTCCCCTCTCACCAGCCGCGGTGGCACCGTCGAGCTCGAGCTCCGGCCGTTCGAACTGGTCACGCTCCTGTTCGCCGTCGACGGTGGGTGACAACGGCCGCTCGATCCGTACAGGAGCCGGCAGGAGACGCCGGGAAGGAGCGGCCGACGATTTCGGTCGGTGGCGGTGAGTCCAGGCGGCGCTGGTCAGCTCGGTGCAGGATGCGTGTACAGCAGTTCGATGCGTCGCGCCAGATTCACTGCATGGTCGCCCAAGCGCTCGTAGAAGCGGGCGAGCAGGGTCACCTGCGAAGCAACAGGGGTGGGCATGGCCTCCGCGTCGATCTCTTGCATCAAGCGTGCGTGGAGGATGTCCATCTCGACGTCGTCCTCGGCGAGATCCTTGGACCTGCTCGTCCTGTCCACATAGGCAAGGGCTGCGGTTTGCCACATCTCGAGTGCGAGCTCAGTCATACGTTGGACGATGCCCCGACTCACGGGGCTCATCTCCACCCCAAGGTTGTCGACGGCACGCTGGGCAACATGCTCGGCGAGATCGGCGCTGCGTTCGAGTTCGGGAAGGATCAACAGGAGGCCGACAAATCGGCGAAGTTCGAAGCGGTCAGGGGCCAAGTCGATTTGTCGCCAGACCAGGAGTTCGACTTCGGACGTGAGTTCGTCGACCGCCTGATCACCGTCGACCACCTCCCGAGCGACGTCGATCTCACCTGCCAGAAGAGCGTGCGTCGCCTGGGCCAACGCCTGGGACACGAGAGCGAATAACTGGGCCACCTTGCGGTCGATGAGATCAGGCTCAGGGGGTGCCTCCATAGACCTCCAGACCCTACCCCGGAGAAGGTCATTTGTTCGCGTGGCGATAACCCGTTCGTCATCTTCAGGACACGTTGGACCCGCCAGAGATCCGCGAACACCCTGACGAGGGAGGAGACAGTGTTCGGCTCGATGGTCGCGTTTGGCCGCCCGTGACATGTATCCCTCGGCCACGGTCGGGACACGAACGAGCCCAGGACCGAAGAAAGGCAGAGGCAAGCGATTACCTGATGTTTGCACACAGATCACAAGAAGTTCGCTTTGTGTTCACTTCGGATCTGTACGGTCGCGGCGGGTCGTCGGATGCGTCCTCGGCACGGGCGGATTCGCCCGCCCGTGCGGCAGATCAGCTTTGGCACACGAGAGAGGTCGGGAGCACAAGTGGACTCAAGAACATCGCCACAGTCGGCGACGGGATTGCAACGCAAGACAAGGCGCATGCTCATCATCGGACTCGTGGCCGGAGGCTGTCTTCTGGCCGCCTGCAGCTCGTCGTCCGCACCGGCCACCACCACGACGGTGTCTCCAGGAGGCACGCTGTCCTCGAGCAACTCCGCATACCTGAATGCCGACCTGACTGCGCCGGCCGGGACCCTCCAAGCGGCAGGATCGACATTCGTGCAGCCCTTCTTCACCAAAGCGTTCTTCACGTACACCTCGATGAATTCAGGTCTGCAGGTCAACTACTCCAGCGTCGGGAGCGGCGCCGGTATCACCGACTTCCAGGCCGGGTCGGTCAATTTCGCCGCTTCTGACGTGCCAATGTCCGCGTCCGACCTGGCCAAGGTGCCCGCGTCGTCCGGACCGGTCATCCAGATCCCCGACACTCTGGGTGGGGTGGCGGTCTCATACAACCTGCCGGGGGTGACCAAACGACTCAAGTTGGACGCAACCACGGTTGCCGGCATGTTCAACGGCACCATCAAGACGTGGAACTCACCCCAGATCAGCGCTCTCAATCCCGGTGTGGCCTTGCCTTCCAAACCCATCGTCCCCGAAGTGCGTGCGGACAGCTCGGGAACGACGTACATCTTCAGTGACTTCCTGAGTTCTGCTGCCCCCTCTGTTTGGACTCTGGGGGCGAACAAGACCATCTCGTGGCCGTCGGCTGCCATTCAGACCCCACACAACTCCGGCGTGGCTTCGAGCATTCAGTCAACGCCCTACTCCGTCGGCTACGTCGAGTTGGCCTACGCAATCCAGAACCACTTCACCGACGCTGCGATCAAGAACGCCTCCGGGGTTTACGTGGTGCCTTCGGCTGCCACGGTGGCCGCCGACGCCAACCAGAAGACGGGCATCACGCCAACCAATTTCTCCATTGTCAACGAGCCGGGCGCCACCAGCTACCCGATTTCCGGCTACAGCTGGGCCATCCTGCTGCAGAAGCAGACCAGTGCCACTGCCGGCGCCCAGGTGGTCAAGGTCCTTGACTGGAACACGCACACCGGAGGGGGCCAGAACCTGGCCGCCAGCTTGGACTATGTCGTGCTCCCACCGGCGATCCAGAATTCCGATCGCGCGTCACTGCTGACGGTCACGGGTCCCACCGGGGCTGCACTGCTCACCAAGTGAAGTCGGTCGTCACCGACCGAACGAGGTAGAGGGGGCTGACCTCACGCTGTGAGCACCACAGAGACACCAACACGGAGGAGCGGCAAGCCGACCGGTCGCATCGCGCTCTCCGACGGTGCGTACCGAGGCATTCTGATGCTCATGGTGGCGATCTTCGTCGCGTTGGTGGCGTGGTACGTGATTTCGATCGTGGTCCAGTCGAAGCCGGCATTCTCTACCCTTGGCTTCTCGTGGATCTTCCAGAAGGTCTGGAACCCGAGCCACAACAAGTACGGTCTGCTCCCATTCATCCTCGGGACCATCGAAACGACCGCCATCGCCTTGGTGCTGGCGGTCCCGATCGGACTGGGGACGGCCATCGCCTTGGCCCACCTGGTTCCTGCACGAATTCGCCCCGCTCTCTCGACCGCGGTCGAGCTACTCGCTGCAGTACCGAGTGTTGTCTACGGCCTGTGGGGGCTGATTGTCCTGGCCCCCCTGTTTCGCGAGCACATCGAACCCTTCCTCACCTCCGTGTTTGGATGGACCGGCCTGTTCAATGGACAGAACTACGGAGTCGGCCTGCTCTTGGCAGGAGTAATCCTCTTTGTCATGGTCCTGCCCACGATGGTGGCCATCTCGCGCGATGTGCTCGCCGTAGTGCCGAAGGAACAAGTGGAGGGGGCCATGGCCCTGGGTGCGACCCGATGGCAGGTACTCCGCAAGGTGGTGCTGCCCGGCGCCCGCACCGGGATCTTGGGTGGGTTCACCCTGGCCATGGGTCGCGCTCTCGGCGAGACGGTAGCGGTTGCTCTCGTCATCGGGAATTCGCCGTTCATCGCGCACTCCGTCAAGGCGCCGGCGGCCACGCTCGCCTCTCTCATCGTCAACAACTTCGGTGAATCCACCGGCACCGAGCTGAGCGCGCTGCTCGGGGCCGGCCTGGTTCTGCTGATCATCGGGATCGGAGTGAACGCCATCGCCCGGACCCTTGTCCACGGCACGGCTCGCGCCAGTGGCGCCACCTCGGTGGCGGTGGCCTGATGACCGCGCTCACCTTGGACGCGACGTCCGACCCCATCCTCGTGCGTCGGGAGCAGATTCAAGCAGTGGCGGCTGCGACCCTCGGTCGGCGGAAGATCTACTCGAAGATCGCCGTGGGTATTTGCTGGGCCTTCTTGGCCATCGCCATCGTGCCCCTCGTGGGTGTGGTCCTGTACGTCGTGATCAAGGGTCTCCCCGCCTGGAATGTCGACTTCTTCACCAAACCCACCTACCCCGAGGGAATACCGGGCGGAGGGGTATTCAACGCCATCGTGGGAACCGCAGTGATCGGGCTCATCGCCACAGCGGTGACTGTCCCGCTTGGCCTCCTCTGCGGCCTGTTCCTGGCCGAATCGGACGGGAGGATCGCCTCCAGCGTGCGCTTCACCGCCGACGTCATGACTGGCGTGCCGTCCATCACGATCGGCATCTTCGGCTACCTCGCCATCGTCAGGAACTTCGGCTACAGCGGTCTGGCCGGGGCCTTCTCGATCGGGATCATCATGCTGCCGGTGATCATCCGAGCAGGCGAGACTGCGTTTCGGGGCGTGCCGAGCCAGCTGAACGAAGCCGCCACGGCCCTCGGGGCCCGCAAGGCCACCATCGCCCGCCGTGTGGTGGTACCCGCCGCCATGCCTGGCGTCATCACAGGCGTCCTGCTTGCCGTGGCCCGCGGCTTGGGCGAAACGGCACCGCTGCTCCTCACGATCTTCGGCAACCAGTACATGCAATGGAATCCGAGCAAGCCAATGAATGCACTGCCGTTGACAATCTTCAACGACAGCAGTCAACCCTACGCCGATCTCGTGCAGATCGCCTGGGGGGCGGCTCTGCTGTTGATGGTGGTGGTGCTTGCGCTCAGTGTCGGCAGCCGCGTCCTTGCAGCCATTCTGCAGAAGGAGAGACGATGATCGATCCAACTGCTCCGCTAGACGATGGCATCTCCGTCGACACTGGCCAGGTACTGGCGGAGTCACCTGCCGGCAGTCCGGTAATGCGCCTCGAGCAGGTCACCGTGGCGTTCGCAGGCCGAAAGGCGGTTCGCGACGTCAGCTTCGATGTGCACGAGGGTGAAATCACTGCCCTTATCGGACCCTCTGGATCGGGAAAGACCACACTGATTCGTGCCTTGAACCGCATGCACGACACGGTGCGATCGGCGGCTGTCACGGGCACCATCATGCTGGGTAAAACCGACGTCAATGCCAAATCCACTGACGCGACGCTGCTCCGGAGTCGCGTGGGCATGGTCTTCCAGCGGCCAAACCCCTTCCCCACCATGAGCATCTACGAGAATACGGTTGCCGGGCTGCGGTTCAACGGGGTCCGAAAGAAAGCACTGCTCGAGGAAGCGGCGGAATCCGCACTCATCGCCGCAGCCCTCTGGGACAGCGTACGGGACCGCCTGAAGGCCCATGCCTCGACCCTGTCCGGAGGTGAACAGCAACGGCTGTGTATCGCGCGGGCCCTCGCCGTGGAACCAGAGGTGCTGTTGATGGACGAACCCACCTCTGCACTCGATCCGATCGCCACGAAGCGGATCGAGGAATTGGTCGGCGAGCTCAAGCATCGAGTGACCATCATCATCGTCACCCACAACATGCAGCAGGCCCTGCGGATTTCGGATCGCTGCGCATTCCTCCTCATGGGTGAGGACAAGGCCGGGGAACTGATCGAATTCGGTGCGACCGCCAAGCTGTTCAGCGAGCCGTCCGATTCTCGGACCCTTGATTACGTAAACGGTCGCTTCGGCTGAGTCTCGGAGATGGTGAAGAACGTGAGGGAACGCACGTCTACCTGCGCTCAGGAAGTCATCCTGTGGTGACCGTCTCCGGTCTGCCCGACCCGGGTCTTCCGCGGATCTTGCTGATCGAGAGACCCCGCCCCCTCCGCGACGCTCTTGCTGCCGCGCTGCGGTCCAGGTGCTTCGCCATTCAATGCGCCCACAGCGAAGCACAAATTTTCGACCTGATAACCAGGTGGAAACCGGATCTGCTTCTTCTGGACCTCTCGACGTACGAACGACTGAATGCTCCTGCGTGCGAATACGTCCAGAACGAGCTCGGACTCCCGACCATTCTGCTGGCAGAGGCCGGAGAGGAGGATCTTGTGCTCAGCGCGCTTCAATCTGGAGTTCAGGATTTCATGATTCGTCCGATTGACCTTCAGTCGGTGATCATGAGGATCGATGCGGCCCTTATGAACCCGCCCAGCACGCCGTATCGAGAATTGCAGGATCTTGAAGCAGTCAAGGTCGGCCCAGTGTTGATCTATCCGTTCAGGCGAACCGTATTCATTCGAGGGAGCGAAGTTCACCTACCGAGACTCGAGTACGACCTCTTGTTCATGCTTGTTCGCGACCCCGGCCGTGTTCGCACTCGAGGAGAGATCCTTTGCAAGGTATGGGACAACCGAACGTCGGACACGCGCACACTCAATACGCATATTCGGAGGATCAGGGCAAAGGTGGAGACAGACAAGAGCCACCCCCGCCATGTCATGACAATGCGAAACATCGGCTACTACTTTGACAGCGGCGAACGGCCAAGCGTGCCGGTCACCGCTGGGTGACCTCAGGGGGTGAGGGCGGCTGTTTCCTCGGGGACCGCGCAGTCGGGTCGGACCACCGCGGGAGGTCTCGTGACGTCGGGATAGCGGAAGGCGTCGAAGGCGGCGACGAACTGGCGTACCGGCTTGGGGAGCTGGACCAGCAGATGGCCCGCCGGTCGCTGGTCCTGCCCGACCAGGTCGACGAGCAACGAGCAGTGTCCGACGGTCACCGAGCGGACGAGGGACTCGGATCCCATGACCGAGGTCAGGTAGACGGCCAGCGCACAGGAGCGGTTGTCCTTCGGCACCCCGCGGACGTTCGCCACCTGGAGGGATGTCGCCACATCGTCCGACGTCTGACCGAGCCCGGCGAGGACTCCCACGGTCTCTTTCTTGAGTCGACGAAGGTGGCTCATCTGACCTCCTCACGGTCTCGGACAATCGTAACCCCTCGATGAGGGACCGGACCGCCGGACACCGACCGGGTCCGGGCGCCTACGGGAGGACCCAGCGTGGACGGGACCAGATCTGCCAGTACTCGAGGGTGAGGTAGCCCTCCTGGTCGTAGAGGTGCTTGCTGGCGTCGGTCGCCATGACCAGGCTGGTCGGGGGACCCGCGATCCGCCGCTGATAGGCGAGGGCCCGTATCATCCGGCGCCCGTACCCTGCCCGCTGGTTCTCCGGTGCGGTCGCGAGCGCCCACCCGACGGAGTACTTGTATTCGACGTAGGCGCTGGCTGCGCACGACAGCAGCGTGCCGTCCTCGAAGAGGCCCCATATCCGGCAGTCCGCTCGATGCAGCCGATCGTCTGCGTAGATGATGGCACCGACCTCGTCTGGCACGTCGAATGCGGCCGCTGTCAACGCGCGGGCGGCTGCCAGCTCGTGCTGCTCGAGCTGGCGGAAACTCGGGTCGTTCGCGTCGATGCCCCCGTGCTTGCTCATGAAGGGCATCGCCCCGGTGCACACCCACCCGGCATCCTTGAGCTGTTCGACCGCTCTGAGGCCGGGTCCCGCCAGCATGATCACGGCCGGGACCTTTGCCGTACGGATCTCGTCCAGCACCTGTTCCGTCGCTTCGCCCGGCTGTTCCCCATGGATGAGCGCAAGGTTGTAGTCGACGTAGCGGGTGCCGCTGAGTGCGATCCACCAGTCCGGTTCGACGTGGTGCCTGTGGTGCGCGGACCACACAGCGGTCCCCAGCCCGTAGCAGGTGCGTACGGAGGGCAGGTCGGCGAACTGGATCGGATTGGGCGATGTCTCCACGGGACCCGGCACTCACCTCTGGTGTCCGTCGATCGGGCTGCTGTCGCCCGATCCGTTCCACTACTCTGCCAGACGCACGGGGTGCCCGGCAGAGGCGGGTCTCGCGACCGTCCCGTGGGAGGCGACGATGCCATCCAGAGCGCTGCAGACCGACGGAGCGGCGCCCGACACCGCCCGCGCGCGAGCGACCTTTCGTGAGCTGCACCGCACGGGCTGCTTCGTGATCCCGAATCCCTGGGATGTCGGCACGGCCCGCGCCCTCGCAACGCTCGGGTTCCGGGCCCTCGCCACCACCAGCGCTGGGTTCGCCTTTTCGCGCGGCCTTCCCGACTCGCCGGACGCGCTCGCGCTGGACGACGTCCTCGAGCACATCGCAGCCATCGTCGCCGCAACGGATCTCCCGGTCAACGCCGACTTCCAGGCGGGGTACGCGGCAGACCCCGGGCTGCTCGCTGCACACTGCCGGCGGTGCATCGAGACCGGCGTGGCCGGGTTCTCGATCGAGGACACGACCGGCTCGGCCGGCCGATCCCTGTTCGATCGGACCGGAGCGGTCGAACGCATCGGGGCCACGCGGGCGGCCATCGACGACTCGGGTGCAGACGTGCTCCTCACCGCTCGCGGAGGTGTTCCTCGTCGGCCATCCCGACCCGCTCTCGGAGTCGATCTGGAGGCTCCAGGCCTATGCGGCGGCCGGCGCCGACGTGCTGTTCGCCCCCGGCGTCCGAGACCCCGAGGACATCCGGGCGCTCGTCGAGGCGGTCCGGCCCCAGCCGCTCAACGTCCTGATGAGCGCCGATAGCGGGGTTCGGGTCACCGATCTCGCCGGGCTCGGTGTCCGCCGCATCAGTGTCGGCTCCGCGCTCGCCCGCACCGCCTGGTCAGCGTTCCTCGACGCCGCCCGGACCATCGCCGTCGAGGGCGCCTTCACCGGCATCGGGCGGGCAACACCGTTCTCCGAGCTGAACGAGCTGTTCGGCCCTGCATGACCACTGACCGTATCGGGATGCACGAACGAAGAGCCCGATGGGACGGCGGCCGGCGGTGACCATCGTGAGTGGCGCAGGCAACAACGCGCTGGGGCCCGCGTTGCGGCACCTGACCGTGAGCGGTCTCGCGCACGATCTGGCCGGATTCCTGGTCATCTGGGTGGCGATCGTCTCCATCGGGGCACTCGCGTACCGGCTCATCGCGGTCGGATCGATGGAGCCGTGGGCCGAGCTCACCGTGAGCCTCGGGCTGGGTATCACCGGGTACGGCGCGCTCCTGGTCGCCATCGGGTTCTTCCCCGTGCTCCACGAGGTGCCGTTGGCCGTCGTGAGCCTGATCGAGCGCGACAGCGTGGTTCTGGCTGTGGCCGGACGGGGTCCGCCTGGCCCGGGAGCTGGCCGGCTCGATGCGGCGCTCCCTCCGGGCCGAATGGATCGTCGTGGGGCCGGCGCTCCTCCTGGTCGCCGTCGAATTCCTCGCCGGGTTCCGCCCCCCGTTCGCCTCGGACGAGGTCGCCTACCACTGGGCGGCGCCCCTCTTCTGGGCGAGCCACGGACACTGGGTCACCAGCCCCTACCGGTTCACCAACGGATTCAATCTGGCCGAGACCGTCTACACGCCCGCGGCGGTGTTCCGGTCGTCCACCGCCGCGCACTGGACGGACACCATGACCCTGGTGGTACTGGCGAGCGGCACGGCCGCGCTCGCCCAGCGATTCAAGGGTCTGGGGGCGCTGTCCGCCGCCGCGGCGATCGCCATCCCGGCGGGCACGGTCGAGGCCCACGTCGCCTACAACGACATCTTTGCCGCGTGCCTGGTGCTCGCCGGGTGCGTGGTGGTCGCCGACCGCACCGGGCCCCGTGCGCGCTGGACGTGCGGCATCCTGCTGGCCGGCGCGATCTCGGTCAAACCGATCATGATCCTGCTGTTTCCGCTGCCGGTCATCCTTGCCCTGGCTGCAGAGCGCACGAACGCGGGACCGGTCACCGTTCCCGGGTACGCCCGGCGGCTCGTGCCCGTCGTGGTCCCCGTGGTGATCGCAGCTGTCGGCTGGTTCGCCTACAGCCTCCACTACGTCCACCGGCTCTTCCAGAGCGGCGGCCTCGTCCTCGCACGGTTCGGACACGACCCGACGAACGGTCTCGCGACGCTGCGCCTGCCGACCCTCGCCGAGGCGCTGGCCGTCCCGTTCCTGCCCATCGCGACCGCCATCATCGGACAGCAGCAGCCTTACGGCGGGCGGTCCAGTCTCGTCCTCGCCGTGTTCATCCCGGTGACGATCGTCACCGCGGTGAAGATGGAACCGGCCGCTCGCCGTGGGCTCGCAGCGCTCGCCGTCCCGACGGTCATCGCCTACCTCATCGCCTCGATCCTCATCGTGCGGACCCGCTATCTCCTCGTCGACTATTGCGCCGCGCTCGCGGTCGCCTCGATCACCGTCGTGTGGTGGAAGCGGCGGTCCCCGTCGCGGTACGGCCCCCTCCTGCATTGGGCGTTCCGGATCCTGGTCCTGGTCGGGTTCCTGGACGTGGTCCGCCACACGCTGTCCGGCTGACCACCCTGACCTGCCGGACTCAAGGACCCCTTCGCTCGGGCCGATACGTGTCCCATGGCCGTCCGCTCGACCGAAGTCTGCCCCGCGCCCGCGACAATGGCGGTCCGCTCATGAAGCTCAAGCGTGTCCGCGTCACCAACTTCAAGTCGGTGCTCGACTCGGATTGGTTCACCGTCGGGGACCTCACCTGTCTGGTGGGGAAGAACGAGAGCGGCAAGACCGCCCTTCTCGAGGCGCTCGAGCGGCTCAATTCGGTCCGGCCGGAGCGCGGGCAGTTCCGGGAGACCGAGTATCCCCGGATGAACTGGTCCGAGTACGAGGAATCGTCGGATGTGGACGTGGCGGTGTTCTCCGAGTGGGAGCTCAGCCAAGAGGAGCGGGACCACATCCGCGGGTTGGCCGGAGAGGGTCTCGAGCTCGAACCGGGACCGGTGGCGGTCAGCAAGGACTACGACAACACCCTCGCCTGGTCGATCCCCCTCGACTTCAACGAGGCGGTCAACCGGGCCCTGGCGACCTCGGAGCTGTCCGACGCAGAGCTCGAACCACTCAGCGGCGCAAGGACCACGAGCGCCCTGCTCAAAGCTCTCGCCGAGCTCCCCGATCCGACACACGCGCAGAAAGCGTTCCGCACGAAGCTCCGCGAGAAGTGGTCCGACGGTGGTCTGCAGCGTGCCGTCTCGGAGTACCTGACCGAGCGGCTCCCGAGGTTCGTCTACTACTCCCACTATGACCGGCTGCCCGGACGCATGGCCCTCGACGAACTGATCGCCGCGCAGAGTGCGCACGACTTCGATCGGGTTCCGGGTTCCCGGGTCTTCCTCGCCCTGCTCTCGATGGTCGGGACCAGCCCGACCCAGATCGCGGAGATCGGCACCTCGGAGGGCTTGATCAGCAAGCTCGAGGCCGTCGAGAACCGCCTCTCCAAGAAGATCTTCCGCTACTGGTCCCAGAACCAGCACCTCAAGGTCCGGTTCCGCTTCGACCAGGCCAGTCCCGACGACGCTCCGCCGTTCAACACCGGCAAGATCTTCCAGACCCGCATCGAGAACACGAGACACGAGGCGACGATCGGGCTCGATGAACGGAGCACCGGCTTCATCTGGTTCTTCTCGTTCCTGGTCTGGTTCTCGGAGGTCCAGCGCGAGTTCGGGGAGAACCTCGTGGTGCTCCTCGACGAACCCGGGCTCACCCTGCACGCCCGTGCACAGGCGGATCTCCTCGCCTACATCCGGGCGGAGCTGCTCGCCAAGTACCAGGTCGTCTACACGACCCACTCGCCGTTCATGATCGACCCGAGGGATGTGTCCTCGTGTCGCACCGTGGAGGATGCGACGTCACCGGAAGGTGTCGTCCTCGGCACCACGGTCGGCGATCGGATGTTCAGCGCGGATCGTGACACCCTCTTTCCCCTGCAGGCAGCCCTCGGTTACGACCTGACCCGGTCGTTGTTCATCGGCGAGCACCCCCTGCTGGTCGAGGGGCCCTCGGACCTGCTCTATTTGCAGTGGGCGTCCGATCGGCTCCGTACCGAGGGCCGCAAGGGGCTCGATCCGCGGTGGACGGGGACGCCCTGCGGCGGGCTCTCCAGGGTCCCGAGCTTCCTGGCACTGTTCGGACGGGACGACCTCCAGATGGCCATCCTGGTGGGCAGCAGCGGCGGCGGAAAGGAGAGCGCGAACGGATTGGACAAGTCCGAGTGCCTCCAGCGCTGTGACACCATCACGCTGGCGTCCTACGCGGAGGACGGCTCGGGAGACGCCGGTTTCGAAGGCATCCTCGGTGCCGATGCCCACGGAGAGCTGCTCCGCCTGTCCGACAGCCTGTCGGCCGGCCGCGCCGAACCGGAGGACGACCGCTTCGGCGCCGCCCGGTATCTCATCGAGCACCCGACGGCGCTCGGGAAGGGCACCGGGCCGGTCCTCGACCGCTTCGAGCGACTGTTCGCCGATCTGAACGGGCTCCTCTGACCCCACCGTGAAGGCGGTCCGTCGGACCGGATCTCGGCTTTACTGGAGCTGCGATGGCCGTTCTCCTGGCACTCCTGGCGGCATGCGCGTTTGCGCTCGGCAACGTCCTCCAGCAGAAGGGGGCCCTCGAGGCCCCTGCCGAGGCGGACGACCCCCGGTTCTTCGTCCAGATCCTGAAGCGTCCGGTGTGGTTGGCGGGCATGGTGGCCCAGGCGGGTGGGTGGGCCCTCCAGGCCGCCGCCCTCGATCGCGGCTCGCTCGTGCAGGTGCAGGCGCTCACCGCGATGAGCCTGGTGATCGCGCTGCCGCTCGGTGCCCGCATCACCGATCAGCAGATCAGCCGGCGGGTGATGCTCGGGGCCGTGGCCATGGTCGCCGGGATCGTCCTGTTCCTGGCCGTCGGGTCGCCGACCGGCGGCACGTCGCATCCCGACGCGGCCGAATGGTGGTCGGCGGGCATCGTGTCCGTGATCGTCGTGGGCCTGCTCGCTGATCTCGGGAGGCACCGCTCGGGTGCGCCACGGGCACTCCTCTACGGCTCGGCGGCCGGTGTGGGCTTCGGACTGCAGGCAGCAGTCACCAAGGTCTTCGTGTCCCTCATCGGACAGGGCATCGGCACCATCCTGACCAGTTGGACCATCTACGTCCTCATCGGGTCGGCCGCGGTCGGGTTCGTGCTCCAGCAGAGCGCGCTCAAGACGGGCGTGCTGGCACCGGCCATGGCGTCGAGCAACGCGGTGACCTTGTTCGTGAGCGTGCTCCTCGGCATCACGGTGTTCGGCGAGAAGCTCTCGCGCGGAGATGGCCGGCTGGTCCCGGCTGTCCTCGGCCTCGCGGTCGCCGTGGTGGGCATCGTCCTGCTCGCCGGGTCCGAGCCTCCGCAGTCGTCCACTCCGATGCCCAGATTGGACATGGGCCCGATGGCACGGCCGCCAGTGTCCGACGCCGAGTAGGTCCGACATCGTGCTCAGGGTTATGGCGACCGCGGCTGTCGCGAGCGATTGGTGGCAGTATCTGCTGCTCTTCCTCGCCGTCACGGCATCGTGGGCCGGCGTCCCGTTCATCGGTGCCACCGTGCTGGGTGCCGCCGCTGTCGCCGCCAGCCAGGGACACCTCAACATCGCGGCCGTCGTGATCGTCGCCACGGTCGCCGGCGAGCTCGGAGGGCTGATCGGCTATGCGATCGGCGACCGGTGGGGCCGGCAGTTGCTCGACCGGCCCGGCAAGCGCCAGGCCGGACGACAGAAGCTCGTCGAGCGGGGCGAACAGGCCTATGCGAAATGGGGCCGGCTCGCCGTGTTCGTGACGCCGGCGATCATCTCGGGAACTGCCAAGATGCAGTACGGCCAGTTCGTCATCTGGAACCTCATCGCCTCGGTCGGGTTCACACTGTCCGTGGCGCCGGCCGCCTACGGGCTCGGGAGGGTCGCCACCGGCCACCATTCGCACCGCGACATCGCGATCCTCGTCTTCGGACTCGCGGTCGGAGCGCTCGTCGTGGCACTGTTCGTGCGGCGCCACCGGAGGCGCACCGCCGAGCTGACGGGGACATGAGGACGGGGACCGCAGGTTCTCGGCCGCTCGTGTGCCTACGTGTCCGAGTTCGTGACAGAAGCCCCCGGTCCAGGCTTACCAGGGTCTCCTCGGAGGAGTGGACCGTGGCGGATGCCCGAAGTAGCTTTCCGACCGATGAGCGACGGACTCTCACCGTTCCGCTACAAGCTCCGACTGGTGCCGCTGGACAGCGAGGACGACGACCTGCGAACGCAGGAGGAGGTCCCGCCGGCGCTCGACGGGTGGGAGCTGCTGTCCAACCGGAAGAGCCCAGAAGGCTGCCGGCAGTTCCTCTACCGACGCCCCGCCTGACGGCTCGGATCTCGAACGTGCCCGGGCATCCCGTGCTCCGGGTGGAAGGGTTCGAGCATGCCTGATGCCGCCACCGCCCGGCTGTTGATCGCCGCACCCGACCGGCCCGGTCTCGTTGCGGCGATCACCGGGTTCGTGGCCGAGCACGAGGGGAGCATCGTCGATGCCGACCAGCACACCGACCGCGAATCGGACGTGTTCTTCCAGCGCATCGAGTTCAGCCTGGACGGGTTCGACATGGACCGCCGCCAGCTGCTGGATGCACTGCTGCCGGTCACCGAGTCGCTGGGCATGAGTTGGCGGCTGCGCTACTCCGACGAGGTGCGTCGCGTCGCGGTGCTCGTCTCCCGCCTGGACCACTGCCTCTACGACCTGCTGGTCCGGGTGGCCACCGGGGATCTGCCGATGGAGATCGCCTTCGTCGCGGGCAACCATCCCGACTGCGCGGTCGCGGCCGAGCGATTCGGGACCGAGTTCCACCATCTTCCGGTCTCCGACGAGACCCGCACCCAGCAGGAGCGGGCGATCGAGGACCTCGCGGACGCGGCGGGCGTGGAGCTCGTGATCCTCGCCCGCTACATGCAGGTGCTCACTCCGAAGTTCGTCGAGCGCTTCCCGTCCAGGATCATCAACATCCACCATTCGTTCCTCCCGGCGTTCGTGGGTGGCCGCCCCTACCACCAGGCGCACGAGCGTGGCGTCAAGGTCATCGGGGTCACCGCCCACTACGCCACCGCCGATCTGGACACGGGCCCGATCATCGATCAGGCGGTGACCCCGGTCTCCCACCGCGACGACGTGGCCGATCTGGTCCGCCTCGGGCGCGACCTCGAGACCGTCGTGCTGGCCCGGGCCGTCCGCCTGCACCTCACCGACCGGGTCCTCGTGCACGGCGGCAAGACGGTCGTCTTCACATGACCGCCCACCGGGCCTGGTGCAGCAGGGTACGGACTCCCTGACCGATCGGCCGGGGCGGATCCGCGGATCGACCAGGTGGCAGCGGTACCATTCCCGGCGTGGCGAGGCGCACCACTCTCAAGCAGGCCTCTCTGTGGCCGGATCCGTCCCAGGTGTTCTCCGACACCCAGCGGGTGGACCTGTTCAACGACCCGCGATGGGAGTCCCCGCCGGATGCGCCGGCCAGACGCCCGCCCACTGAGCGGCCGGCCCCGGCTCGCCGGAAGTCCGGAGCGCTCGCCTACTGGCGCTCCATGACCAAACGGGGTCAGCACAGCCGCAGCTGAGGCGGGCGGAGGCTGCTCCCCCGCAGGCCGGGCATAGACCCAATGGGCACCGGGCCATAGGACGGAGCACGGGGTCCGCATTTCCCGCGCATTTCTCCTTCCCGTCGCCTCCCATTTGGTGCAACGGTGACCACGCGGAGTGGCGTTCCACCAGTAAGCGGCCGCAGCCGACTATCTTGCGATCAGGTTTTCGACGGTGCATTGTGGGGACCGTCCTCGGAGCGTCATCCGATGAGGGATTGCTGGGAGTGAGGTACGGATGCACGAATGGTCGATCGAGCGCATCTTCGAGCGTCAGGATGACATGGCCGCACGAGTGGACAAGCTCCGGGCGGTTGCCCTCGACCTCAGGGTCCAGGCCCGGGAGCTCGAGGCCGAGGCCGCCAGGCTCGAGCTGCTCGCCCGGGAGCAGTGGTTCGACTGGGTGGGCGGCGAGCCTGGATGATCGCCGCCCGGCTGGTGGGCCGCTGACCGGGTGACCGCCCGATGAGGCTGGTGCGCAGGCCTATTGTTGCGCCCGCAACTATCTAGGTTCCCATCCACGGGCACCCGGCGTTCAGGAACGCCGCCGGGCTGTCGATACAGGAGGGATGGAGGACCTTCATCCGGAGCCTGTGCCGGTCGTGATGCACAAGGACGGATTCGGCGGCATCCTCACGTGCAGCGAGACGGTCACCGAGGTGCTCGGGTGGCAGGTGGGCGACCTCGTCGGCGCCCGATCGCTCGACTTCATCCACGCCGACGACCACGATGCAGCAGTCGCCATGTGGATGGCGATGCTCGAGCAGCCGGGCACCGTCCAGGTGCTCGCCTACCGCCACAGTCACGCAGACGGATCCTGGTTCCGCGTCGAGGTCACGAACCGGAATCTCCTCGAAGACGAGGGATATGTCGAGTGCTCGCTGATCGCGCTCGGCAAGGTGGAGGGCGAGATCGCGGTCGTCGCCCCGCGCGTCTCCGAGCTCAAGGCCATCCGCTCCGTCCGGTCGGGCGAGCGGCTCCTGCGCCGCCTGGCCGAGGGACTGTCGACCGGGATCGCCTACGTCTCCTCCGACCGCGTCGTGAGCTACGCCAACTCGCAGTGCACCCTCCTGCTCGGCGCACGCAGCGGCACCAGACTCGATGACATCGTCCCGCACCTCGACGAGGAGGACGCCGAGCGCGCCCGCGAGCAGTTCCAGCTGGTCATGGGGACCGACCGCGAGGCGGTCTTCACCGCGTCGACCGTACGGTCTGCCCCGGTCGTCCGGACGCTCGAGATCGTCCTCCGGGGCCTCGCACAGGACAGCGAAGGGCCGGCCGGCATCGTCCTCTCCGTCGATGACGTCACCGACCGGGCGCAGCTCGCGGCCGAGCTCGAGCGGCGGGCGTCCACGGACCCGCTGACCGGGTGCCTCAACCGGGCGGCGATCCTCGACTTGCTCCAGAGCGAGCTCCGCGCCGTTCCGGGTCTGGCCGTGGTGTTCGTCGACGTCGACCGGATGAAGATCCAGAACGACCTCCTCGGCCACGCCGGCGGAGACTCACTGCTGGTGGACACCGCGGCCCGGCTCCGGGGCGCGGTCCGGCCCGGAGACGGCGTCGGACGGATCGGTGGCGACGAGTTCGTCGCCATCTGCCGAGGTATCCCGGACCGGGCGGCCGCACAGATGGTCGTCTCGCGGATCGCCGAGGCCATGTCCTGGAACTTCCGCTCCGGGTCGATGACCTTCCCGGTTTCCGCGGCGGTCGGGGCGGTCCACGTGGACCGGATCATCGATGCCGCAGAGGCGCTTGCGAGGGCCGATGTCGCGATGTACTCGGCGAAGCGGTCGGGCACCGGCCTGGGGGTGATGTGGGACGAGACGCTCGAGATGCCGGGTCCCGCCCCGGCCGTCTGGGAGCAGAGCGACGTCTCGACACCCGGGGGAGCCCGGTAGCCGCCGGCCCTGCCCGGAGGCGCTCAGCCCGCCTTGGCCTTGACCAGCCGATCGGCCACGTTGGACGGCAGCACGTCGTAGTTGTGGTGTTCGGCCCGGAAGCGGCCCCGGCCCGCGGTGAGGGACCGTAGGTCGATCGCATATCTCGGGATCTCCGATGTCGGCACGAGCGCGGAGATGACCTGGACCCCGCCGTCCATGGTGTCGGTCCCCTGCACGCGTGCCCGGCGCGAGTTGAGGTCCCCGAGTACGTTCCCCTGCAGGCTGGCGGGCACGGTCACCTCGAGCAGCGAGATGGGTTCGAGCAGCACCGGACCGGCCTTGGCGAGCGCCTCACGGAAGGCGAGCAGCCCGGCCATCTTGAAGCTCATCTCCGACGAGTCGACGGGGTGGTGCTTTCCATCGGTGCAGGTCACCTGGACGTCGTCCACCGGGAAGCCGTGGATGCCGCTCTCCATGGCCTCGATGACCCCTTTCTCCACCGCCGGGATGTACTGCCGCGGGATGGCACCACCGACCACCTTGTCGATGAACCGGAATCCGCCACCGCGCTCGAGCGGCTCGATCTGGATCGACGCCACGCCGAACTGCCCGTGCCCTCCGCTCTGCTTCTTGTACTTCCCCTCGGCCTGGGCGGGTGCGGTGATGGTCTCGCGGTAGGCGATGAGCACGTCCTCGCTCACCACCTCGACGCCGAACTTGCGCTCGAGCCGCTCCCGGGCGACCGCGAGGTGGGTCTCACCCGTTCCCCGCAGGATGGTCTGATGCGTTTCGTCGTTCCGCTCGACCACCAGGACCGAGTCCTCCTCCTGGAGCCGGTGGAGGCCGATCATGAGCTTGTCCTCGTCGCTCTTGGATTTGGGCCTCAGGCTGATCGAGAGGACCGCCGGCTCGGTGGGGGGAGCCGGGAGGACGACCGGCGTGCCCTTGGGCGCGAGGGTGTCACCGGTGTTGACCTCGGCGAGCTTCGGCACGGCCACGATGTCCCCCGCCTGTGCCTCGTCGACCGGTTCGGCCTGCTTGCCGCGGAGCAGCTCGAGGACGTGGAGCCGCTCCTCGCGGTGGGTGCGCGAATTGGTGAGCACGCTGTCCGGCTTGATCGTCCCGGAGAGCACCCGCATGAGCGACACCTTGCCGACGTAGGGGTCGGACAGGGTCTTGAACACCCGGGTGAGTGGCAGACCGGCGGGATCGCAGGTCACCGGGAGCATGGCGTCGCCGGCGCGGACCTCGATCGGGGGCCGGGCATCCGGAGGCGGGGCGATCTCGACCAGGAGGCTGGCCAGGCGGTCGATGCCCACACCGGTGGCGGCCGAACCGCAGATGACCGGGAACACCACGCCCTGGGTGACCCCACCGGCGAGCGTGGCCTCGAGTTCGGCGGTGGAGGGGGTGTCGCCGTCGAGGTACCGCTCCATGAGATCGTCGTCGCCGACCACGATCCCCTCGACCAGCTGCTCGCGGACCTTGTGCTCGGTCGGCGCGAGGTCCTCGGGGATCGGCCCGGGCCGTGACGTCCCACCGTCGTAGAAGAGCGCTGAGTCGGTGAGGAGGTCGGCGATGCCGAGGAGACCCGAGTCATCGACGATGGGAAGCTCCAACGGGGCGATGCCTGCGCCGAACCGTTCCACGAGCGCCGCAAGGGTTCGATCGAACCTGGCCTGCTCGCGGTCGAGCTTGTTGACGAAGACGAACCGCGGAAGACCGAGTTCGGAGGCGAGGGTCCAGGCGGCTTCGGTCTGCGCCTCGATCCCCTCGACCGCGCTCACGACGATGACCACCGAGTCGACGACCGAGCAGGCCGCCCGGACCTCGCCGAAGAAGTCTGCATAGCCGGGGGTGTCGATGATGTTGAGCTTGACTCCGCTCGCGACGGTCGGTGCCAGCGCGAGCGACATCGACATGTGGTGCTTGATCTCCTCGGGCTCGAAGTCGGTCACCGTCGAGCCGTCTTCGACGCTGTCCCTGCCGGGTGGTGGCACCGGTGGCGAAGAGCAGCGCCTCCGCCAACGACGTCTTGCCCGCCCCGCTGTGACCGATCAGGGCGACGTTGCGGACGCCACCACTCGGTGATCGCTGCACGACGATGACCACCCCCTTCTTCCCCGGCCGACCTCGGAGTCCTGCTCGCCTCTCGTTCCCCTCCGGCCGCACCCGGCGGCCGCTCCCCTCCGACGTTCGTAATGTCGCTCTGCCACCCTATGCCCGTGCGCAGGCATTGCGCACCTCGAATTCCCGTGCGACGGCCCGGGTTTAGCATCGCTGCGAGGAACGACCCGCGGGACGATCGGAGGACGAGCCATGGCTGCGATCCGGCTGGCAGCGATATCGCTGGACACCACCGATCCGAGCGGCCTGGCGGGCTTCTACCGCGACCTGCTCGGAGTGACCGTGATGTTCGAGTCGGAGGAGTTCGTCGCCCTCGAGGGTGCGGGCGTGCTGCTCACGACCCAGCGCGTCCCGGACCATCGGGCACCGGACTGGCCCGACAGCGGAACCCCCAAGCAGATGCACCTGGAGCTGGCGGTCGACGATCTCGAGGCGGCGGAGGCTCGGGCACTCTCCCTCGGCGCCCGAAAGGCGGACGAGCAGCCGGCCCCCGACCGGTGGCGCGTGCTGCTCGACCCTGCGGGCCATCCCTTCTGCATCACCACGCTGATCCCCGAGACCTGATCCGCCGGCCCGTCCAAGGCGGCTCCTATTCGCTGGCTTGAGTGTGCCGGTTTGACAGGTGACCAAAAGGTCACATATCATTGATCCGTGGACCTGGTGTTCAAGGCGCTCGCAGACCCGACCCGGCGCAGCCTGCTCGACGAGCTGTTCGTCAGGGACGGCCAGTCGCTGGTGCGGCTCGAGGAGCGCTTCCCGATGACTCGGTTCGGGGTCATGAAGCACCTCAAGCTGCTCGAGGAGGCCGGACTGGTGGTCACCGCACGGCGCGGCCGCGAGAAGCTGCATTTCCTGAACCCGGTCCCGATCAGGCTCGTCCACGACCGGTGGGTGAGCAAGTACGCAGAACCCTGGGCAGCCGGGCTGGCCGGCCTCAGAGAGGAATTGGAGCGACCCATGGAGAAGCTGTTCGAGATCTACATCAAGACCACGCCGGAACGCCTCTGGGAGGCGATCACCGATCCCGAGATCAGGAGCAAGTACAACTTCGGAGCCGCCGTGACGTCGGAGTGGACCCCCGGGGCGCGCATCCACCTCGAATCCGGCGGGCCGGACACACTGCTCGCAGACGGGGAGGTGCTCGAGGCCGACCCACCGAGGCGACTCGTCCACACGATGGTGGCCCTCTGGAGCCCCGAGGTGGAGCGCGAGAGGACCTCGCGGGTGACCTGGGAGATCGAGCCGGTCGGGGACTCCTGCCGTCTGCTGGTGACCCACGACCAGATGCGTGAGGGAGCCAACTCCGAGATCTACGGTGGCTGGCCGATGATCCTCTCCGGACTCAAGACCTGGCTCGAGAGTGGCGAGCTGCTCACCACTCCCGGATCGCTCCGGTACGCGTGAGCGCCGAGCTCCGCATCCCGAAGCTCGGCATGGAGATGACCGAGGCCACGCTCGCCGAATGGCTCGTCGAGGACGGTGCCGTGGTCTCCCAGGACCAGCCCATCTACGTGCTCGATACCGACAAGGTCTCCAGCGAGATCGGCGCACCGGCCGGCGGGATCCTCCACCGGATCGGGCTGGAGGGCGAGACCTACCCGGTCGGGGAGCCCATCGGCACGCTCGACGCGATCTGAGCGCGCTGCGCGACCGGAGAGAGGAGCAGGCCATGGACCAACCGACCGCCGAGCGGGGGTTGCACGAGCTCGAGCCTCTGGTCGAGGAGTGGACCCTGCAGGCGAGATCACCCGATAGCGTTTCCGTCATCGGCTGTGACGGGCCAACGGCACGTACGTCCAGCTCTATTCGGACGACCGCGGGGTCTGCCGTGTCTACGAGATGACCATCGGCGACGGCGAGTGGACACTCCGGCGCGACGGCGAACCGTTCTCCCAACGGTTCACCGCGTCGTTCGGGGACGGCGGAAACACGATCACCGGACGGTGGGAGATCGCCGACGGCGGCACCGGGTACAGGCCCGACTTCGAACTCGTCTACCGAAGGGTCGACGCCCGGCTCCGGCGCTGAGGCGCTCCGCCACGAGCCCGGTGCGGTCGGTCGACCCCGCACTAGCATCGGCCGGCGGGCGCAGAGGGAGGACCGGGGTGGACGACGAGGACCAGATCAGGCGCACCATCGCCGAGTACAGCCACCGCTGGGACGACGGGCTGCTCGACGAATTCGCCGATCTGTTCACCGAGGACGCCCGGCTCCTCGTGATGGGAATCGTCAACGAGGGGCGCGGGGCCATCCGCGACTACATGAAGTTGGTGGGGGACGCGGGACGCGGGCTGCACGTGACCACCAACGTGCTGGTCGAGGTCCAGGGGAATACCGCCGGCGCGGTCACCGGCTACCTCTTCGTGCGGCAAGGACCCGACGGTCCCGGGATCGTCGCCGCCGGCCGGTACCACGACCAGCTCGTGCGGAACCCCGACCGGTGGCGCTTCTCGGTCCGTGCGATCTCGATGCTCGACCCCGACCGGGGCGGCGATGCCTGAGCTCGACCTCCGGTCGTCTCCCTGGGCGATCGATCGGCCGGACGCCGTCGCCGCGGAGCGGTACTTCGACCGGGGCTTCGCCGACCTCGAGCGCGAGCGCCTCTGGCCGCACGCCTGGCAGATGGCCTGCCGGCTCGAGGAGCTCCCCGATCCCGGGGACTTCGTCGAGTACACGATCTGCGACCAGTCGGTCCTCCTGGTACGTCTCGACGCCGACACCGTGCGCTGCTACCACAACGCCTGCCGTCACCGTGCCACCCAGCTGGTGATGGGCAGCGGCACCTTCGGTGGCGCCGGGATCGTCTGCCCGTTCCACGGCTGGCGCTGGGGGCTCGACGGGACCAACTCCTTCGTCTACGCCCCGCACGCCTTCGACCCCGCGCTGCTCGCCCCGGAGGAGATCTGCCTCCGGCAGGTGCGGGTGGAGCTCTGGGGCGGCTGCGCCTGGATCAACCTGGACCCGGACGCGCCGTCCCTCGTCGACGCCCTGGATCCGCTGCCGTCGTTGCTGGACCCGCTCGGCGTCGCCGACATGCGGGTCCACTGGTGGAAGGCGGTCGTCCTCCCCGCCAACTGGAAGCTCGCCCAGGAGGCGTTCCTCGAGGGATACCACGTCCCCCAGACCCACCCCCAGCTCACGCTCGGCCACCCCGAGCGCTACGACCCGGACAGCCTCGACTACGCGGTCTACCCACGCGGACACTCGAGCTTCGAGCTCCGGGCCGATGCACAGGCCCGCAAGGGTGCAGAGGTCGGGGTGACCGAGGTCGACGCCATCATCGAGTCGGCCCGGCAGCTCTGCAGCGGACTCGACGCGATGACCCTCGAGCGCGACCTGCACGTGATCGAGGGGATGCGGCACCGCCCCATCCCCGAGGGCAGCACCTTCCGCGAGGAGCTGGTCGCGTCGCTCTACGCGTACGCGGCCGACGCCGCCATCCCGCTCCCGCCGCCCGAGCCGTCCACCCTCGCCCGCTGGGGCGGGATGTTCTTCGCCTTCCCCAATTACTTCGTGCTCCCCCAGTACGGCAATGCGCTCGTCTACCGCTCGCGGCCCAACGGCGACGATCCCGAGTCGTGCCTCTTCGAGGTCTGGTCGATCACCATCCCGGCCGAGGGTGATGCGGTGCCGCGACCGGTGCGCGGGGGACCGTTCGCCCCGGATGACCGCGAGCAATTGGCCCCGCATCCCGTTACAGGACTTCTCCAACATCGGCCGGCAGCAGCGCGGTCTCCACAGCAGCAGCATCACCGGGATGCGGCTCTCCCATACCTACGAGGGCGGCATCGTCAACATGCACCGCGAGCTCGACCGGTATCTCGCCGGTCCGGTCGTCGGGTGACCCGGTGACGACGGACGTGGCAGCAGCCGACGTGATCGTGGTGGGCTCGGGGGCTGCGGCCCTGTCGTCCGCCATCGCCGCCGCCGACAACGGAGCGCGTGTCGCGATCGTCGAGCGCACCGGCTGGATCGGTGGGACGACCGCGGTCTCGGGCGGTGGGATCTGGATGCCCTGCAACCACCGGCTCTCCGAACGGGGGGTGGTCGACTCGAGGGAGGAGGCACTCGCCTACATGGGCCGGATGACCGCGGGGCGGACGCCGCTCGAGCTGCTCGAGCGCTACGTCGACCGGGGCCCGGGCATCGTGGCCGGCCTCGAGGAGCGGACACCGCTGCGGCTGCGGTCTATGTCCTGGCCGGACTACCACCCCGAGATGGACGGGGCGAAGGCCTCCGGCCGCATGCTCGAGCCCGTCCTCTTCGGCACCGCCGGGCTCGGCGAGTGGGCGGAGCGGCTCCGGCCGGCACCGGTGCTCGGGTTCCCGATCACCCTCGAGGAGTCCACGGTCGAGTGGCGGCCGGCCTACTTCCCGGAGCGGTTCGACGCTGCCGCTGTGCAACAGCGCGTCGCCGACCACATGGTGGCATGCGGCCGGGCGCTGATCGCGGGCCTCCTCGAGGCGTGCCTGTCCCGCGGCATCCGGCCCGCGCTCGAGACCCGGGCGTGCGAGCTCGCGATGAGCGGAGAACGGGTCGCCGGGCTGGTCCTGGACGGTGGTGGCCGGCGCTCGGTGATGCCGGCCGGAGCGGTCGTGCTCGCGAGCGGCGGCTACGAGTGGAACAGCGAGCTGCGCACCCGCTTCCTCCCCGGTCCGTTGACCCATCCCCACACCCCGCCGGCCAACGAGGGCGACGGGCTGCTCATGGCCATGGAGGTCGGCGCCGACCTCGCCAACATGAACGAGGCCTGGTGGTACCCGGCGGCGTCGGTGCCCGGGGAACAGTACGAGCAGCGGCCGCTCGCCCGCTTCGTCGGCGTCGAGCGGACCGCCCCGCACTCGATCATCGTCGACCGGTTCGGTGCCAGGTTCGTCAACGAGGCGGCCAACTACAACGACATGCAGAAGGCGTTCTTCTCGTTCGACGCCAACGAGTACCTCCCCCGGCACCTCCCCTGCTGGGCGGTGTTCGACAGCCAGTACCGCGCCCGGTACTCGGTGACGACCGTACGGCCGTCGGACCCCGATCCCGACTGGCTGCCGGTGCACGACAGCCTCGACGGCCTCGCGGGCAGGGTCGGGATCGACCCGGTCGGGCTCGCCGCCACGGTCGAGCGGTGGAACCGGTTCGTGGCGGACGGACGGGATCGCGACTTCGGACGCGGGCAGAGCGCCTACGACCGCTTCCACGGTGATCCCTCCGCACCCCATCCCAACCTCGGGACCATCGAGCGCGGACCCTTCTACGCGCTGCCGGTCCATGTCGGCACGGTCGGTACCAAGGGCGGCCCGAGGGTCGACGGCGACGGTCGGATCCTGCACGTCCACGACCGCCCCATCCCCGGCCTTTACGGTGCCGGCAACGCGATCGCCTCCCCTGCCGGGCCCGCCTACTTCGGGGGAGGCACCTCGATCGGCATGGCGGTGGTCTGGGGCCACCTGGCCGGAGCGCATGCCGCGGTCCATGCCGCGGGCGGGGTCCCGGCCGTCGCCGGAACCGGACCGTCGTGAGCGCCGCGGGTCCGGCCGGGCCGTCGACCGCCGAGCGGCTGCGCATGTTCGAGCTCATGGTGCTCATCCGCACCTGCGACGAGCGGGTGCGGCGCGGCCTCTCCGGGGGCGAGTTCGCCTGCACCTACTGGCCGGCGACCGGCCAGGAGGCCATCGCCGCCGCTCTGGGCACGGTCCTGCGACAGGACGACCAGCTCGTGAGCACCTACCGCGGACTCCACGACCAGCTGGCAAAGGGGGTCCCGATCGGTCCGCTGGTCGCCGAGATGCTCACCCGCTCGACCGGGGTCAACGGGGGGAAGGGCGGCGCCATGCACATCTCGCACCCGCCCTCCGGCCTCGTGCTCTCGACCGGGATCGTCGGGTCCGGGATCCCGATCGCGGTCGGTGTCGCGCTCGGCGGCGCGCCTGCAGGGCACGGACCGGGTGACCGTGGCCAGCTTCGGCGACGGCGCCACCGGGACCGGGTCCTTCCACGAGGCGGTGAACCTCGCCGCGCTCTGGGACCTGCCCGTCGTCCTCGTGTGCCAGGACAACCGGTACGCCGAGATGACCCCGACCGCCGAGGCCCAGCCGGTCGGCCATGTCTCCGACCGGGCAGCGGCCTACGGGATCCCGGGGCTCCACGTCGACGGCAACGATCCGGACGCGGTGTACCGGGTCCTCGACGAGGCGGTCGCGAGGGCCAGGGCGGGCGTAGGGCCGACGCTGCTCGAGTGCACGACCTTCCGGCTCTTCGGCCACTACTTCGGCGACCCGATGGCGTACATCCCACCCGAGGAGCTCGAGGCAGCCCGGCAGGCCGAGCCCGTCGCACGCTACCGGGCGGCACTGCTCGCCGACGGGGTCCTCGACGCCGATGGCGTCGCCGGCATCGAGGAGCAGGCGCGGAGTGCGGTCGACGGGGCGTTCACCGAGGCCCTCGCGGCCGGCTCCCCGGACGGTGCTGAGGCCCTCGTCGACGTCTACGCGGACCCGCGCGGGATACCGCAATGACCGATGGGGCCGTCAACGGGGGAGGGCCGACCGTTGTCCGCAGCATGCGTGAGGCACTCAACGAGGCGCTCGACCGCGCGCTTGCCGCCGATCCGGCCGTGCTGCTCCTCGGCGAGGACCTGGCCGACCCCGCCGGCGGCATCTCACAGATCACCAAGGGCCTCTCGACCCGCCACGGCACTGACCGGGTCCGCGACACGCCGATCTCCGAGGCGGCCATCGTCGGTGCCGCGCTCGGCGCGGCGACTGCAGGCATGCGGCCGGTGGCGGAGCTCATGATCATGGACTTCATCAGCATCGCCATGGACCAACTGGTCAACCACGCGGCCAAGGCACGCTTCATGTCGGGCGGGCTGCTCTCCGTCCCCCTCACCCTGCGCACGGCGGTCTTCGGGGGGATCGGGTCGGGTGCGACCCACTCGCAGACCCTCGAGGCCTGGCTCGCCCACATCCCGGGACTGAAGGTGGTGGTGCCCGCCACGCCGGCCGATGCGCAGGGACTGTTGACCACCTGCATCTTCGACGACGATCCGTGTGTGTTCATCGAGAACGTGGCGCTCTACGGCACGAAGGGACCCGTCCCCGAGGGGGACCACCGGGTCCCGCTCGGCGTCGCCGACGTCAAGCGGACCGGCAGCGACGTGACCATCGTGACCTATGGACGCACGGTCCGCGACGCGCTCGCCGCGGCCGAGCAGCTGGCCGCCGAGCAGATCGACGTCGAGGTCGTGGACCTGCGCAGCCTGGTCCCCTTCGATGCCGACGCGGTCCTCAGCTCGGTCAGCCGCACCCGGCGTGCCGTCGTCGCCCATCACGCGACGCAGTTCGGCGGGTTCGGCGCCGAGGTGGCAGCCGTCATCAACGAGGAGCTCTTCGGTGAGCTCGAGGCGCCGGTGCGCCGGGTCGGGGCGCGCTTCGCTCCGATCGGTTCAGCCGCCGCTCTCGAGGGGTTCGTGTTGCCCTCGGCCGACCGGCTGGCAGCGGCGGTGCGGGGGGTTGTGGGGCGATAGCCTCGCAGCCGATGCCAGCGCCTGACCCGGTTCGAGGAGTGACGGCGCACGCCCGATCGGGACCCGACCGACCTGCGGTCATCCTCGGCGAGCGGGTCCGTACCTACGGTGAGCTCGACGCGCGGGCAGCGCGGTTGGCGACGGTCCTTGGCGAGTGCGGCGCCGGTCCGGGACGTCCGGTCGCGTGTGTGGTGCCCAACAGCATCGAAATCCTGGAGGTGGCGGTTGCCGCCGGCATGCTCGGCGCGCCCTTCCTGCCGGTCAACTGGCATCTCCGGGCCGGGGAGCTCGCCTATATCCTGGCTGATGCCGACGTGGCGGTTGCCGTGGGCGCTCTCGGACCCGACGGCGAGCTCGGCCAGGCGCTCGAGCAGCATCCGGCCGGCTCGCTCTGGGTCGGTGGCGACTACGAGCAGCGCATCGAGTCGGCCACGCCACTCGCCTCGGCCGACGCCGGCGGCGGCCCCGAGCTCATGTTCTACACGTCGGGCACCACGGCACGGCCGAAGGGCGTGGTGCACGGTGCGCTCGCCGACCCCGGTGCCCGGTTCCGGGCCATGGAGGGGCAGGTGACCCTCTGGGGGTGGACCGCCGAGGACGTCTACGTGATGAGCGGCCCGGCGTACCACGCCTCGCACCTCGGGTGGTCGCTCACCGCGCTCTACGTAGGTGCGCTCACGGTGATCACCGAGCAGTTCGAGGCGAAGGGCTGGCTGACCGAGGTGAGCCGGCACCGCGGACGCGCTCCTTCATGGTCCCGGCCCATTTCATCCGGATCCTCGAGATCCCCGAGCCGGACCGCGCCGAGCTCGACGTCTCGAGCCTCTCGCTCATCGTGCACGGTGCCGCACCGTGCCCGGTTCCGGTCAAGCTCCGGATGATGGAGGCGTTCCCGCAGACCGAGATCCACGAGCTCTACGGCGCGAGCGAGGGTGGCGCGACGAAGATCTCGCCCGATGAGTGGCGGGCCCGGCCGGGGAGCGTCGGGCGTCCGTGGCCGGGTGTCGAGATCCGGATCCTCGACGAGGAGGGTGGCCCGGTGCCGGTCGGAACACCCGGTGTGGTCTACATCCGGCCGGCCGGCCCGCAACGGTTCAGCTACCGGAACGACGAGGATGCCACCGAGCGGGCCTGGCGCGACGACGCGTTCACCGTGGGGGACATCGGGTTCCTCGACGAGGACGGGTACCTGACCATCACCGACCGGCTCTCGGACATGGTCCTCTGGGGTGGGGTCAACATCGCCCCGCGTGAGATCGAGGAAGCGCTCTTCGAACACGAAGCCGTCGTGGACTGTGCGGTCTACGGCGTCCCGCACGACCGAGACGGCGAGCGGCTGAGGGCGATGGTGCAGCTGCGCCACCCGGTGCCCACCGAAGAGCTCGAGGAACACCTGGCCGCCCGGCTAGCCAAGTACAAGGTGCCCCGCGACTGGCAGGTTGTCGGCGAGATCCCACGCGACAACAACGGCAAGGTGCGCAAGCGCCTGCTGCGGGAGTCCCACGCGGCCGACACGGCATAGAGTGACGGCACCCACGTCCTGACTGGAGAGTTTCGATGGAGAAGCGCGAGTTGAGCACGGTTGTCTACGAAAAGGACGGGCCGGTCGCCTGGATCACGCTCGACTACCAGGAGAAGGCGAACATCCAATCGTCCGACCTGGTCTTCGATGTCGACGCCTGCCTCGACGACGCCGACCACGACTACGACATCAAGGTGGTCGTCTTCAAGGCCAACGGTCCGGGGTTCAGTGCCGGCCACGTGGTGATCGGTTCGCCGGGCACCGAGATGCGCGAGATCAACGAGAGCACCGAGCGCCTGGGCAGCACCTGGAAGGGCCAGTGGGACATCTACGGGACCCCGGTGCTCAAGCTGTGGGACTTCCCGAAGGTGACCATCGCCCAGGTGCACGGGTACTGCCTCGGTGGCGGCACCATCTGGGGACTGCTGACCGACATGACGGTCGCCTCCGAGGACGCCTACTTCCAGTTCCCCGTCCTCCAGGGGATGGGGATGCCGACCATGGAGACCGGCATCGAGCCGTGGATCTTCATGAACTGGAAGCAGGCATCCGAGTTCATGTACACCGGACAGGAGCTCAGCGCCGCGCAGGCGAAGGAGATGGGACTGGTCAACCGGGTCGTCCCGCGCGAGCGGCTCGACGACGAGGTCGCCGAGCTCGCCTTCCATGTTGCCCAGGCGCCCCTCACCACCCTGATGGCGGCCAAGGCCAACATCCGACGGGCGTGGGATCTCATGGGGATCCGAACCCACCTCCAGGGATCGAACGACCTGCTGACCATCGCCTGCACCGCGAGGGACGTACAGGAGTACATCCGCACCATCCACGGGGCCGGGCTCCGACCCCGGGAAGCCGCCCGCGCCAATGCCGAGAAAGCCAAGGTGCTCGCGGCAGAGTCGAAGGCGCGACGAGCGGGAGGCTGAGCTCCCGACCCTCCACGAGCCGGTGCGGGCCCGACGCCGCTACCCGGTGGCCGTGCGGGTCAGACGGCTGCCCTGCGTCGCAGCGGTGGCAGGGTCGGCGGCGGCTGCCGGCGCGGCGGTAGTGCGGCGATCAACCCTCGGGTTGCCGCTGTCACCTGCCGGACCGCCTCCTCCAAGGCATCCTCGGTCCGTTCCGAAGCGGACTGGATGCCGCTGACCTTCCGGACGTACTGACGCGCGGCGGCCTCGATCTCGTCGGCGGTCACCGGCGGCTCGAGCCCTCGCAGTGTGGTGATGTTCCTGCACATGGCGCCAGCTTAGGGCGTTGGGGACCGCCCGACCCGTGGCACAATGGGCCCGTGCTCGCTGCCTTCTCGATCACCCCGGTCGGCGGTGAGCAGTCGATCGGCGACCTGGTCGCGGAGGCGGTGCGTATCGTGCGTGCCAGTGGCCTCCGCAACGAGACGAATGCCATGTTCACCAACATCGAAGGTGAGTGGGACGAGGTCATGGGCGTCATCCGCGAGTGCGTCGAGGCGGTGTCCGGTGGTGGCCGACGGGTCTCGGTCGTGATCAAGATGGACTACCGGCCCGACGCGCCGAGCGACCGGATGAGCGCCAAGGTGGAATCGGTCGAGCGGCGGCTCTCGACCGGACGGTGAACCAGCTCCTCTTCGCGCTCGGTCTCGTCATCGTCCTGGTCACCGTGACCAGCGTGCTGTTCACCCTGGTCCTGCCCCGCCAGCCCAAGGGGCTCGAGCGGATGACCCTCGTGGTCAACCGCAGCGTGCGACTCGCCTTCGTGGCGCTCTCGCGACTGGCCGACAGCTACGAGGGCAAGGACGCCATCCTCGCCCCGACGGCACCGGTCGCGTTGCTGGCGCAGCTCCTCTTCTGGGCAGTCTGCCTGGTGGTCGGGTTCGGACTGATGCTGCTGGGCACCGTGCACTCGCTGCCCGACGGGCTCCTGCAGTCGCTCACCGCACTCTTCACGGTCGGGGCGGTGCACATCGGGGGTCGGGCGGACACCGGGATCGACATCGCCGTGGGCGCCATCTGGGTGGTCATCGTCGCCCTCCAGATCGCCTACCTCCCGGCCCTCTACAGCTCCTACAACCGGCGGGAGGGTCTCGTGGCGCTCCTCGAGAGCCGCGCAGGCGAGCCGGCCTGGGGACCGGAGCTGCTCGCCCGGCACCAACTCGTGGGGATCACCGACACCCTGCCCGATCTCTACGACGCGTGGGAAGAATGGTCCGCCGACGTGGCCGAGAGCCACACCACCTATCCGGTCCTGCTCCTGTTCCGGTCTCCCGAGCCGTGGCTCTCCTGGAGCGTCGGGCTGCTGGCGGTGCTCGACGCCGGGGCCATGCACCTCGCCCTCTCCCCGAGCTCGGCTCCCTCGCAGGCCCGCCTCTGCCTGCGGATGGGGTTCACCCTCATGCACCGCATCGCCGCGTCCCTCGGCTGGCCGGTGGACCTCGACCCGAGCCCCGAGGGCCCGATCGACCTCACGTACGAGGAGTTCGCCGATGCAGTCGCCATGCTCGCGGCCGTCGGGTTCCCCATGGAGCGCAGCGCCGAGGAGGCATGGCCCGACTTCCGCGGGTGGCGGGTCAACTACGAGGAGCTGACCTACCGGCTGTGCGATCGGGGAACCGCACCGCCGGCACCCTGGTCGGGAACCCGCCGCCATCTCCGCACGGGTGTGGTCCCACCGCACCGGCCCCCGCAGCGCCGGCCCGCCGGCTCGCCGTTGGCGGGCTACGAGCGACCGCAGGTGGTCATCGCGCCACGCGGGCGGCGGGCGCAGGCCGAGAGCGAGTCGTCCCGCCCCGCGCCCTGAAGACGGCCCCGGCGGATAGGAGCGGCGGCCGGGGTCAGGGTGCCGGAAAGATCTGGCGGTGGATGCCGTCGATGCCCGAGCCGTGGAGGGTCATCCCGCCGTCGACGACCACGGTCTGCCCGGTGATGAAGCGGGCCAGCTCCGAGCACAGGAAGACGACCACGTCGGCGATGTCCTCCGGTTCGCCGACCCGGCCGACCGGCGTGGTCCGCTCGTAGCGCTCCTGTTCGTGGGGGAGGAGCGACAGCAGCGGCGCGGTCAGCGCGGTCCGGATCATCCCTGGCGCCACCGCGTTGACCCGGATCGAGGGCCCGTACTCGAGGGCGGCCGACGCGGTGATGGCGGTCACGCCGGCCTTGGCCGCCGAGTAGGGGGCCTCGCCGGCCGCCGGGCGTGTGCCGCTGATCGATGCCGTCGAGACGACGCTCCCCCCACCCGAGGCCAGGATGTGGGGGACCGCCGCCCGGAATCCGAGATAGACCCCGGTGAGGTTGACCGCGATCAATCGGTTCCACTCGACGGGGTCCCACTCGTGGAGGGGGGAGAGGTTGCCGATCCCTGCGTTGTTGAACAGTGTGGTGATCCCACCCATCGCCTCGGCGGCCGAGTCGACCGCTGCGCGCAACCCGTCCGGATCGGTCACATCCGCCTCGAACCCGAAGATGCAGGGCTCTTTGGCCATCGTCTGTGCCCCGTCGCCGTCGACGTCGATGACCGCGACGGTTGCGCCCTCCTCGACCATCCGGCGGGCTGTCGCACGCCCGATCCCGGATGCACCACCGGTCACCACTGCTCTCCGCCCGTCCAGCAGTCCCATGGTCCGTTCCCTTCCTCGGTCCGTGGGGTCAGACTCTAGGCCCGGGCCGTCGTGGTCGAGCAGGCCGGCGGTCTCCCGTGCCGATAACGTGATCGAATCGCCGAGCAGAGGAGGTCCAGCATGGGCATCGAAGAGGATTCAGAACGTGTGGTGCGGGACCTTCTCGAGGCGCTCGCCAAGCATGACTCCGCGGCCATGCGGCCGTTCCTCACCGACGACGTCGTCTACCACAACATCCCGATGGAGCCTTCGGTCGGGATCGATGCGTCGATTGCGTTCCTCGACGGGTTCCTCGGCATGTTCGAGAGTGCGGAGGTCGAGATCCTCCATCTGGCGGTGCGGGGCAACGTCGTGCTCACCGAGCGCATCGACACCCTGACCCTCGGGGGGACGATCGCCCCGCTTCCCGTGATGGGGACCTTCGAGGTGCGTGACGGGAAGGTCAGCGCGTGGCGGGACTACTTCGACCTCGGCCAGATCACCGCGATGCTCTCCCCGGCGGCCGAGTAGGTCACCGGCGTCCTCAGGTCCCGGCGAGCGCCGAGACCACCGGTGCGAGGGCCTCCCAGGCGTCGGACTCGATCGACCAGTAGGAGATGCCGTACTCCTCGCGCCGCCAGCGCAGCTCCTCGGCCATCTCCTCGACCGTGCCGATGAGCGCGAGCGGGATGTGCCGGGCGTCGGCGGGGTCGATGCCGAACGAGGGCGCCATCGACTCGATGAGCCCGTCGGCGTCGTCGGTCATCACGACGAACCCGATGAGTGCGTTGAGCTCGAGGTCCTCGAAGCGGTCGCCGGCGGCCTCCTTGACCCAGGCCACCTTCTCGCGGGTGCTCGCCGGGGAGGCGTTGGGTGCGACCTCCACTCCGGCCGTGCCCGAGCGGAGGTTGACGTTGATGCTCACGATGTCGGCGTACGTTGCGGCGATGGAGAGCACCCGCCGGCCGCCCCCGCCGATGATGAGCGGGGGTCCCGGCTGCTGGACGGGCCTCGGCAGGAGCCGGTGCTCGCTCACCTCGTAGTGGTCGCCCTTGAAGGAGAACGGTCCGTCGGTGCGCAGGAGTCCCTGGATGACCTGCACCGCCTCCTCGAACCGGTCAACCCGCACCCTGGGTGAGTCGTAGGCGATGCCCGCCTCCTCGTAGTCGGTGCGCATCCACCCCGCACCCAGGCTGAGCTCGAAGCGGCCCTCGCTCAGGACGTCGAGTGTCGAGGCCTCGTGGGCGAGGACCACCGGGTGCCGGTAGTCGTTGCCGAAGACGAGGGATCCCATGCGCAGCGTGCTGGTGGCGGACGCGACAGCGGCCAGCGCTGGGATCGGGGCCAGCTGGTCGCCGAAGTGGTCGGGCATCAGCAGTGCGGAGTAGCCGAGCGACTCGGCGCGGCGTGCCTGGTCTGCCCACGAGCCGGCGGTTCCCCCCGGCGCATTGCTCAGTTGGGCGGCGAAACGGAACTTGCGATCGTGTGCCATCGCACCATCCTGCCCCATCCGCACGCGGAGCAGCCAAAGCCTCCGGGCTTCAGCTCCGGCGCAGCGGTTCGGAGTGGTCCCAGTCGGCGAGCAGCGTGCGCAGCGCGGTCAACAGGATCAGCGGTTGGTCGAGCATGGCGTGGTGACCGGCCTCGGGGAGCTCGACGACCGGCGTGACCCGTCCCAGCTGTTCGTACATGAACTGCCCGATGTCGGCGGTCACCAGACCGTGCTCGGATCTCAGGAGCGCGAATCGGCAGTGCACCGCCGCGAGGTACGGGAGCGCAACCCCCCGTATGCCGCCGCTGAATTGGGCGAAGATGTTGCGGTCGAATTTCCACCGCCAGCCACCGGGTACCGGGCGGAGCGAGCGGCGGGCCACGTGGTCGATGACGTAGTCGAGGTAGTGGTCCTGGGGCGGCACCGTGCGGAAGTGGCTGACGGCTTCGTCGGGGTTCGGGTAGAGGCGGGGCTCGCCGAACGCCTGCCGCAGCCGGTAGGCGCCGATCTCGGGGTCGGGCTCGGTGACCGGCGAGTCGCAGACGATGGCACCGCTGACCCGGTCGCCGTGCCGGGCTGCGGTGGCGATGGTCACGAACCCACCCATGCTGTGACCGACCACCACCGGTGGCCCGGCGATCCCGCCGACCCCGGCCACCGCCATGACCTCCTCGGTCCACTGGTCGAGTGAGTAGGCCGACCGGTGCCCGCTGTCACCGTGACCCGAGAGGTCGATGCACACCACCCGGAACCGGTCGCTGAACGCCGCCGCGACATGGGTCCACCAGTGGGCATGGGCCCCGCCACCGTGGACGAAGACCAGGCCGCGGGCTCCGTCCGGTCCACAGGCCAGGGCATGGATCGTGCAACCGTCGACCGGCAGCTCGAGATGGGTGAGCGGCACCGCCAGGGCGCGCCGGAACCACGTGGGCGCGCTCGGCAGCGGCCGGTAGGGCTCCTCGGCCGGGTCAGGGCCTGGCGAGTGCACCGCTCACCAGATCCCGGACCAGTGCCACACCCTGCTCGTAGCGGGGACTGAGGATGCCCGGCAGTGCGAGGCCCGAAGCCAGGTTGCGCTGCACCGCCTCGCAGATGATCCGGTCCTCCTCGAGGATCGCCAGGGAGCCGTCCACCGCTGCCTGCGCCGCACGCGCCGACGTGCCCGGGGCGAAGCTGAAGGTGTACTCGACCCGGGTGGTCGTCGGCCCGGTGGGCCAGAAGCTCTCGAGACAGAGCCCCGACGGGTAGAGATTGAGGGCGAGCCCCGGGAAGCGCCAGAGCCAGGCACCGTCGGTCACCGCCCCGTCCCGGGTGGGCGCCGAGTGGACCGCGACCGCGCCGTCCACCTCCACCCGGTACCGGGAGGCGTCGATGCTCCGGTTGAGGCTCCGGTGGACCAGGGGGATGTGGTAGCCCTCCTGGTAGTTCTCCGCGTAGACCTTCCAGTTGCACCCGATCTCGTGGCTCGAACGGTGGGTCACGTCGTAGGTCTCCATGGCGAACGGCGCCGCGTGCTCGGTGAACGCGCCGAGCCAGGAGGCAAGATCGGGGGCGGACGGATCGGGGTTCACGAACAGCAGCCCCCGCCAGGTCGCCACCGACACCGGCACCAGCGAGAAGTCCGACGCGGCCACCTCCTCGCCGAAGTCACGGGCCGATCGGAGGGTGCCGTCGAGTCCGTATGCCCAGCCGTGGTAGCCGCAGACGAACGAGCGGACGGAACCACAACCCTCACCGACCAGGGACCCGGCGCGGTGGCGGCAGATGTTGTGGAATCCGCGGAGGACGCCCCGGTCGTTGACGACGACCAGCGGGAATCCGGCCAGCCAGACGGCGCGGTACTGCCCGGGTCGTTCGAGGCCGGCCGCATCGCCCAGTGCCGTCCATTCGCGGGCGAACACGGCGCGTCGCTCGGCCTCGTAGCGATCCGGGTCCAGATAGTCGGTGGCCGGCGGCGCTGCGTCCCGGGCCGGTCCTCGGTCGGCGTGCTCGCCCACTCCACTCCTCCGCTCTCGTCGGTGCCGGATCCCCGCTCATCATGCCAGTGGGCCGGGCCTGCGACGCCGGGACGAACCGGATGGTGACGCGAGGCGAACCAAATGGTAGAGAAGGGGCCGTGATCACCCGCGAGCTCGACGGACCCGTCGCCATCGTCATCCTGGACCGGCCCGAGGCCCGCAACGCCCTGACGGCCGCCATGATGTCGGACCTGCGGACCGTCCTGGCCGAGGCCGACGCCGACCCGTCGGTGCGGGTCGTGGTGCTGACCGGCCGCGACCCCGCCTTCTGTGCCGGTCTGGACTTCAAGGACCTCGCTCGCACCTACCGCGACATCGGCTCGCAGCAATCCCAGGACGAGACCGCCCCCCGTGGCCTCGTCCCACGGTCCACGATCCCCCGGATCGGCGCAATCAACGGAGCGGCGGTCACCGGTGGGCTGGAGCTCGCGCTCGGGTGCGACTTCCTGATCGCATCCGAGCGTGCCACGTTCGCCGACACCCACGCCCGCGTCGGCGTGATGCCGGCCGGCGGCATGACCATCCGCCTGCCGCAGCTGATCGGCATCAACCGCGCCCGCCAGATGTCGTTGACCGGCGATTTCGTGGACGCAGCCACCGCGTGCGCCTGGGGATTGGTCAACGAAGTGGTCCCCCACGCCGACCTGCTCCGGCGGGCGACCGAGGTGGGACGGGCGATCGCGGAGTCGGACCGGGAGACGGTCACCGAGCTGCGGCGGATGTACGACGCCCTCGCGTTCCGGTCCGACGAGGAGGCATACCGCGAGGAGGAACGCTGGTCGGCACAGTGGATGCGCGAGCGGTTCGACGAGGGGTCGTTCTTGTCGCGCCGGGAGCGGATCGTCGAACGAGGTGCTGCGCAGCAGTGAGTATCAGTGGCTGTTCCGTGAGTCGGCCCGGCCCCCGACGCACCCCGGTCACCTTGTCGTGCGGGTCACGGTCAGCCCTTGGACGTGATCCCCACCACCGATGTCCCGGTCAGCTGATCTCTCGCCGACCCGAAGAACGGGGCGTCGCCGAACGCGAAGACACCACCGTCTGCGGCCACGGTCCAGTATCCGGTCCCATCAGGATCGGCTGCGATACCGACCATCGGTGCGTTGATGGTCCTCCCACCCATCGAGCCTGAGTACCGGGCATCGCCGAAGGCGAAGACCCCGCCGTCGGAGGCGACCAGCCAGTAGCCCTTGCCGTCAGAGGTGGACGCCATCCCGACGATCGGCTCGTTCAAGGGCTTGGCGCCCATCGAGCCGAAGAAACCCGCAGCGCCGAAGGCGAAGACGCCGCCGTCCGCTGCGACCTCCCAGTATCCGCTGCCGTCTGGCGTTGCTGCGATCCCGACAACCGGAGCGGTGAGCCGAGTATCGCCCATCGAGCCGAAGAACCTGGCGCCACAAATTGCGAACACCCCGCCGTTCGATGTGGAGAGCCACGCACCGAATGGAGCCGTGGCGATACCGACCAGTGGAGTTGATTGATACGACCCCGCCGATTCGGGCCCGTTGCATTCGCCGTCGACATAGCCCTGCGGTATTCCCGCGTCGGCATACTGCGAGATCCCTTGAACGAAGTACGAAGACTGCCCAACCCAGTAGCCTTGACCGTCGGCGTTCGCCGAGATGCCGTCACACTGTGTCACCGACGGAATCGGGGTCCCGGGACCGTTCCCGCAGTCCGTCCTGTCGATGTCGTCCAGCGGGTCTCCGGCCCTGTTCTTCCCAATGCCGGCCAGGTAGGGGGCGTTGTATGCGTACGTGGCTCCGCTCGCTGTCACGAGCCAGTACCCGGGAGAAGGCGTCGCCGGCGGGGTTCGGGGATTCGCCACCGCTCCTACCGGCTCGACGCCGAGCATGGTCACGACGAAGGTGATGACGATGAGGAGCGGGACACGGCGCTTCACGGCTGACCTCCTGGCTTCGAGCAACGTACCCGGCGGACTTCGCCTCCGACGCCACATTGGTAGCACGGTGGGGTTGCCCCCGCTGTGCCGTTCGGTCACCGGAGTGTCGGGATGGTGGATCTGACGGGATGCGTCGTGTGTACTTGTGCACCAATGGAACCCGAAGAATTCACAGCTCTCGGCGTGTACGACCCTCGGGACCCGAATGCCGAGCTTCGACTGGAGCTTCTGCAGTACGTGACGGGTCTCGGCGCGACAACTGACGAGTTGGTGACCTTCAGGGACACGCTTCCGGCACTGGCAGGCGTGCTCTCTGTCCGGGGTGGACCGGCTCTGACCCTCGAGGAGGCAGCCGAACGATCGGGTCTGAGTACGCTCGAAGTGCGGGGGCTCGCACAAGCGGTCGGCATCCCCGACCCCGAACCCGAAGTCCCCGAGTTCACCGAGGGGTTCGTGGAATTCATGTCGAACATGAATGCGTTCGCCGATGTCTTCGGCGAGGATGCCAGCATTCAGTTGTTGCGGGTGTTCGGGCTGGCGATGTCGCGAATCGCTGACGCCGTGATCTCCTCGTTCCTGGTCAACGTCGCACCCGCTGCTCAACGCGAAGACCCCGTCGGTCTGGGTGTCGCCCGCGCCAATGTCGAAGCTGCCTCGCTGCTTCGTATCTTCGGACCGGCGCTGGACGCACTCTTTCGTCAGCACCTGCTCATCGCACGGCGGTTGACCAACTTGGACGAGGAGCTCGTGGGCATCGAACGCCGCTCGCTCGTCGTCGGGTTCGTCGACCTGGTGGGCTCGACGGAGCTCGGCGAGAAACTCGATCTCAACGAGCTCGGAAGAGCATTGAGCGAGTTCGAGCGCACCACCACGGAGACCATCACCGAGGGCGGCGGCCGTGTCGTCAAACTCATCGGCGACGAGATCATGTACACCGCTCCGGATGCCGTGTCGGCTGCCTCCATTGCGCTCGACCTGGCAGATGCCTTCGATGGTCACATCACCATCCCGCAGGTGCGGGTCGGGCTGGCGAGCGGCGAGGTCCTGCTCCGGGATGGCGATGTGTTCGGACCGATCGTCAACCTGGCCAGCCGTGCCGGCAAGCTCGGCCAGCCCGGCGAAGTCGTCACGACCTCAGATGTTGCAACTGCCGCCGGGCTGCCGCATGTCTCGTTGGGGACGCACCACCTGAACGGTATTCCCGGTCAGGTCGAACTCCATCGGCTCATCCGGAGTTAGCTATCGTGACGACCCCCGGCGGCAACGGAGGGCGTGACCACCCATGGAAGAGCGCTTCGGAGGGGAGGGACTCATGACCAGTGCAGCGTCGTCCATTCCGGCCGAGCTCTCGATGGTGGTGCTCACGTCACGTGACGTGCCCGAGCTCCGCCGCTTCTACCGGGCGCTCGGCTGGTCTGAGCAGGCGGGGGCCACCGACGAGTTGTGCCGTTTCGAGCTGGGGCAGGTGGTGCTGACGCTGTACCCGGACGAACGCCCTGTCGACGAGCAGCAACCCCACGGGCCGTCGCACTCGCACGTCACCTTGGTCGTGGCTCTGCCGTCCCGGGAGCTGCTCGATGAGGCACACCGCACCGCGCTCGATGCGGGAGCCGAGGCCGTGAGTCCCCCGACCGACCAGTCATGGGGCGGCCGGGCGAGTGTGGTGGCCGATCCCGACGGGAACCGCTGGGAGTTTCTCTGGGTCCCTACCCACCCGCCCGAGCACTGAGCGAGGAGAACACCATGACCGACCCAGCCGTCACCGACGAGGGATCCGCCAACAAGGAGGTGGTCCGTCGGTTCTGGGCCGCCCTGTACGCCCGAGACTGGGACGCCATCGCCTCGTTCTTCACTGCAGAGAGCGAGTACACCGACGTGCCGTCCCCCGCGGAAGACGTTGCCCACGGCCCGGCACAGGTGGTAGCCCGTTTGCGCCTCGGTCTCGAGCGCATCTCCGGCTACGAGCACGAGCTCCGGTTGATGGTGGCCGAGGGCGGGACCGTGGTGACCGAGCACGCCGAGACCTGGCACTGGCACACCGGGGAGCAGGTGACCCTGCCCTTCGTCTCGGTCCAGGAGCTGCGCGACGGGTCGATCCTGCGCTGGTGGGACTACTGGGACCTGCAGACCCTCATGAACGCCGCACCCGACTGGTGGATCGAGCACATCGCCGCCGGGTACACCTGACCACTCCGGCGGGGCCGGCGGCGCCGCCGACGACGTGACTCAGAGCACCACTACCGAGCGGAGCACCTCGCCGCGTTCCATCCGGTGGAAGGCCTCCTCCACCTCGTCGAGCGCGATGGTCTCGCTCACGAACCGGTCGAGGTCGAGGCGTCCCTGCAGGTAGAGGTCCACGAGCATCGGAAAGTCTCGGGACGGCAGGCAGTCCCCGTACCAGCTCGGCTTGAGCCGTCCGCCGCGCCCGAAGAAGTCGATCATGGGTAGATCGATGCGCATCTCGGGCGTCGGCACCCCGACCTGCACGAGGGTGCCGGCCAGATCCCGCGCGTAGAAGGCCTGTTCGAGGACCTTCGGGTGGCCGACGGCCTCGATGCACACGTCGGCGCCGTTGCCCCCGGTGACGGCCTGCACGGCCGAGACAGCGTCCTCAACCGATGCGTCGACGACGTGGGTTGCGCCGAACTCGCGGGCGAGCGCGAGCTTGCCCGCGTCGAGGTCGATGGCCACGATCGTGGCGGCTCCGGCCAGGCGCGCGCCGGCCACGGCTGCACAGCCCACACCGCCGCACCCGAACACGGCGACCGAGTCGCCCGGACCGACCTCCCCGGTGAGCAGCGACGCCCCGAGGCCGGCCATCACCCCGCACCCGAGCAGGCCGACGGCCTCGGGCCGGGCAGCGGGATCGACCTTGGTGCACTGACCGGCTGCCACCAGCGTCTTCTCGGCGAATGCCCCGATGCCGAGCGCAGGAGAGAGGGGCGTCCCGTCGCCCAGGGTCATCCGCTGGGTGGCGTTGTGGGTGGCGAAGCAGTACCAGGGCCGGCCACGCCGGCACGAGCGGCACTCACCGCAGACGGCCCTCCAGTTGAGGACCACGAAGTCGGACGGTGCCACCGAGGTGACGTCCGGACCCACCGCCTCGACCACACCGGCCGCCTCATGGCCGAGAAGGAAGGGGAACTCGTCGTTGATCCCGCCTTCGCGGTAGTGCAGGTCGGTATGGCACACGCCACACGCCTGCACCCGGACCAGCGCTTCGCCCGGTCCCGGGTCGGGGACCACGACGGTGGTCACCTGGACCGGTGCGCCCTTGGCAGTCGCCACCACGCCCCGCACCTCAGACGGCATGACACCTCCTCGTCCGTGTCCCGGTCGGGCACAGTGTGGCATGCGCCGCCGGATCGGCACACCATCAGGCGAGGGTGGCCAGGATCTCCTCGATGATGGCGATCGACGTGTCCGGATGGAGGAGGGCCAGGCGTCCGACCGGCTCCCCCTCCCACGTGGTGGGGGTGACCAATCCGATCTGGTCGGTGAGCAGCTCGGTCGACCAGGCCTCGTACGTGGCCCGGTCCCACCCGACCCGTCGGAAGAGGACCACCGAGAGCTCGGGCCGCCGGACCAGCTCCAGGTAGGGAGTCCCCTCGATGAGATCGGCCGTCTGCTGGGCCACGTCGAGCACCGTCTCGATCGCGTCGCGGTACGCATCGGTCCCGTAGACGGCCAGCGAGAACCAGAGGGGCAGGCCCCGCGCCCGGCGGGTCAGGTGATAGGCGTAGTCGCTCGGGTTCCACTCCTGGGGAGCATCGCTGTGGAGCACCTCGAGATAGGAGGCGTCCTGGGTGTGTACCGCCTTGGCCAGGTTCGGCTCGCGGTAGAGCAGGGCGGCGCAGTCGAAGGGTGCGAACAACCACTTGTGGGGGTCGACCACGAAGGAGTCCGCGCGCTCGATGCCGTCGAACCGGTCCCGCACCGACGGGGCGAAGAGGGCGGCGCAGCCGTAGGCCCCGTCCACGTGGAACCAGAGCGCACGCTCGGCGGATACCGCGGCCACTCCGGCCAGGTCGTCGATGATCCCGCCGTTGGTGGTGCCGCCGGTCGCGACCACCGCGATCGCATGGTCGCCGCGCGGGTCAGCGTCCAGCGCCGTCGCCAGGCCCTCGCCGGTCAGCCGGTGGTCGTCGCAGGGCACCACCAGGGCCTCGACGCCCAGGACCTGGAGCGCTTTGCCGACAGAGGAGTGGGCATCCTCGCTGATCGCGACCACCGGCCGGGCCGGCGCCCGCCCGCCCATCCGGTGAGCGGCCGTGTCGCGTGCGACCATCAGGGCGGACAGGTTGCCGGCAGACCCCCCGGACACGAAGCACCCGCCGGCTCCTCTGGGCAGGCCGGCCAGACCGGCGAGCACACCGAGCGCCTGGTTCTCGGCGGCGACCGCGCCCGCCGCCTCCATCCAGGAGGTCCCCTGGAGAGACGAGCAGGCCACGACCATGTCGAAGAGCAGGGACGCCTTGGTCGGTGCCGCCGGGATGAACGAGAGGAACCGCGGGCTGTCGCAGGAGATCACCGCGGTGGCCAGCTTGTTCTCGAAGACGTCCATGATGTGCTCGGGGTCGGTGCCGGTGCGCGAGATAAGCCCGTCCAGGCTCGAGGCCAGCGACTCGGCGCCCGACCCTCCGTAGTCGAGCGGCACAGGGTGGAGTGCGAGACGCCAGCGGCAGTACTCGAGGATGAGGTCGGTCAGCGCCTCGTCGTAGACGAACATCGGATTGCGCATGGGGTCCCTTCTCGACTCGGCGCTCAGGACTCCCGCCGGTGGAGGGAGACCGCGTACGCCGCATCCGGGGTGAACGGTTCTGCCGACCATGTTGCCCATCGGCCCTCCGGCACGAGTCCCGACGCCCGGCAGTCAGCGTCGTACGCGCTCACCGGGTAACGCTCGTCCAGTTGGAACCCGGCGACCAGGAGCCCCCCGACCCCGAGGTGCCGAGCGCACCCCGCCACCAGCGCAGCCTGGGTTCCCGGGGGCGTGAACAACGGGACATTGCCCGCCATGACCACGAGGCCGAAGGGGCGTCCGAGGTCGAGGTCGGCGATGTCTCCGACCTCGAATTCGACGCCCGGCCCGCGCTGGCGGGCGGTGGCGATCATCGACGGGTCGCGGTCGACGCCGACAACGGGGATCCCCCGCCGCGTCAGCTCGATGGCGACCCTGCCGCTGCCGCACCCTGCGTCGAGCACCGAGGACGGGTCGAGCGCGGCGACGAATGCAGCTTCGCCGTGCACGTCGACCCCGGAGGCGGCCAGGTCGTCGAAGCGCCGCTGGTAGGTGTCGCCGTCCCAGGGGGCCGGCCCGCTCACGGCAAGGCGGGGAAGAGGGTGAGTTGGGGCTCCTCGGCGGCCACCAGCGGATGGTATCCGGGCAGCCCCGCCATCGGCGTGTCGAGGTAGACCTTGGCCTCGGGCGGTCCGGCGAACCGGCCGTGGCTCCACCGGATCTCGACGTGCCCCGAGGCGGTCCGGTCGGTGCCCTCGTCGCGGGCGCGGTAGGTGCACGACCAGTCGACCCGCGGTTGACCGGCCTCGGCCGGGGTCACCGAGAACGATCGGAGATCGAACTGGTTCCGCCAGTCCCAGGGGTCGACCACCCGGTAGCGGACCGGTGCGCCGGTCGAGCGGTCGTTCCCGAGCACGAAGTAGGGAGCACTGCCGATGCGGAGCAGCCGCCAGAGCATGGTCTCGCGCGCCGGCGCCGCGGTGAGGCGCTCGGCCCACCGTGCAGCGGATGCGGTGCTCACCGCCCGGCACAGGTCGATGTAGGCCGTGCGCGACGCGGCGTCGGGATAGGAACGAGCGGAGAGCTCGGCGCGGAGGGCCGCGAGCTGCTCACGGGTGCAGGCGCCCGGGGTGTCCGGGAACCCGTCGAGCCCGACCGCACGGGCACAGGTGCGGTAGAGGGCGAGATACTCGCCGGGCGCCACCGCCGCGTACCAGTCGCCGCGCTCCCAGGTGCCGGTGGTGGCCAGCAGCCCTTCGAACAGACGGGCGGGGGAGCTGTTGGCCACGATGTCGGACTCGTACTTGCAGCTGACCAGATAGACGTGGTCGATGCGGAGATCGATGGGGGCGACCTCGTCTCCGGGAGCCCTGCGCCCCCCGGTCCACTCGACGCTCATGGGCGGCCGGTGGCGCAGGCCCTCGGCTGCCTCGAGGAAAGCCCGGCCGTTGGCGAAGGCCCCGCTCAGCTCGGTGGCGAACCGTCCGGAGGCTACGACCCTGTCGAGGTGCTCCCAGACCTCGGGCCCGATGCGCAGCTCATGCGGTCTGGCGCAGAGCGCGCCGAGCGGCTCGTCGAACGGGAGGGTGCCGAGTGCGGTACCGAGCTCGGTGACCGTGGTCCGGTCATCCGGCACGGCCGTCCCTGCCGCTCCCGTAGGTGGCGAGCCGCGCCGTCGACGCGGCATCGAGAAGCTCGACGACGTCGTGGACGGGACCGGCTCCATCGGGTGACCGGGCAACGGTGAGCGCCTTGGCGCCGGCGCTGCGCGCAGCCGGGCGGTCGGTCGAGAGCAGGATCAGCGGGCCGAGATCGGTCCGGGTGGGATCGGCCAGGCGGGCCTGGTGGAGGACGGCCGACTTGCCGAGGGCCCTCCAGAGCACGTCGGGCCGTCGCAGGCCGGGGCGGGTGGCCGAGTAGGCGCCGCTGAGCTCGAACAGCCAGAGCCCCCCTGCCGCATCCCGGGCACGGAAGTCGACGCCGACGCCGAGGTCCCCGTAGGCCACCCCGCGTTCGACGTCGGTGAACCCCGCGGCCTCCAGCGCTCCTTCAGCGATGTCACGGGCCTTTTGTCCGCTGGCGACGGCCCGGTCCTCGTCCGCCGGTCCGGTCACGGCTGCCGCCCGGCCCGGGGCCACGGTGACCCGCCGGCCCACCGGCCCGGAGGCCCGTTCCTCGGCGACGCGGCGCTCGGCCAGCGCGACGTACGAGGCGTCGGTGTCGAAGCCCACGAAGTAGCGCTCGGTGCGGACCGCGGCCACGGCGGTCGATCCCGAGCCCATGAACGGGTCGAGGACGAGGTCGCCGCGGTAGGTGTACAGATCGATGAGCCGGCGGGGGATCTCGACCGGGAACGGTGCCGGATGGCCGACCCGCGTGGCCGACTCGGTGGGGATGTCCCAGAGGTCGGTGGTTGCGTCGACGAATTCGTCCATGGCCATCGTCCCCTCGCTGGGCAGGCCGTCACGCGCGCGTTGGTCCGGGGAGAGGGCGCGGTCGAAGCGGCCCTTCGATGCGATGACGATCCGCTCGGAGATGTCGCGGAGCACAGGGTTCCCGGGTCGCTGGTAGGTGCCCCAGGCACACGATCCCCCGGCGGCCTGGCTCTTCTGCCAGATGATCTCGCCGCGGCAGCAGGTACCCGAGTCCCTCGAGCAGATCGATCACGTCCCGGGCCAGGGAGCGGTAGGGCTTGCGACCGAGGTTGGCCACGTTGACCGCGATGCGGCCACCGGGCTCGAGCTTGTCGAAGCACTGGGAGAACACGTCGTGGAGCATGTCGAGGTAGGCGGCGAAGTCTGCGGGCACGTGGTCGACGCCGAGTGCCCGCTCGTACTCCTTGCCGGCGAAGTAGGGCGGCGAGGTGACCACGAGCGCCACGGAGTCGTCGGCCACCGAGCCGTAGCGGTCCATCTCCCGGGCGTCCCCCACCCAGATGGTGTCCCGCACCGAGTGCGCAGCTATGTGGCTGTCCTCCGACAGGCGGGGTGGGGTGAAGCGTGCGTAGAACGACGACGCGTCGTGGGCTTCGCGGCGACCCACCCCGAAGGCGGAGGTCGTCGTGGGGCGCCGGCGGGAGACGGGCTCGACGCGTTCGACGTTGGTCATGCCGGGGGGGTCCGCCCCGGGCGAGACGGACGGGAAGGCTGCTGGTCTGGACGCCCGGGCACGACGCCGATCATAGGGACACGTTGTGACCGGCCGGCGGAGGGGCACCGTGGTGCGCGGCGATCACCCTCCGGCGAGGTGGGCCGTCATCGACACACCGACGGTCACACAAGCCGAGAGGGAGACGCAGCTGACCCCTGAGAGCGGGAGGGCGACGCGGACGGCCGCGGCCCGGTGCCACGCGGCAGCGGTCGTGCCCTGGGTTGCGGTCAGCAGGACGACGCCCGCGAGGGGGCTCGACGCCGCGGTGCTCCCGACGGCAACGCACGGGCCAGGGGCACAGGACACCGAGACCAGGTCTGCCGGTACGGCGGAGACCGGCGGCCGCGCCCAGGTGGCGCCGCCGTCGGACGTGGTGAGGACGACCCCCTGGCCCGAGCGGGTGCCGTCGACGGCGGTGGAGGTGGTCCCGACGGCCACGCACCCGATCCCGTTGAGACCGGCGGTTCCCGGCGCGGTGGCGACGGTCGTCCCCTCCGGTGGGGCGGGGGAGGCGCGCTCCCCCGGGACGGCGGTGCCTTGGCGGAGCGAGGGGAGGGCGACCGCCGGCAGCACACAGGAGATGCCGTTGAGCTCCCCGATGCCCGCGGGGATCTGGAGCGGGTTCCACGTGGTGCCTCCGTCCGTGGTGCGCACCACCGAGCCGATCGACTGGGCGCCGGCCGTGGCGTCCACGGTGGCCCAGCAAGCGCTGTCGGCGGTGCAGTCGAGCGCGGTGGCCGTCGTCGCGGCGCTCGGGAGTGTCCCGCCGGTCATCCACGGCACGCCGATGCCGCTCGAGAGCAGGGCCTCGAGCGGACCTCCCGAGGCCGCCACGGCGACACAGTGCAGGTCGGTGCCGCAGGCGACCGTGTCGACCTCGGTGGTCCCGTTGGGGATGGGCTGGATGGTCCAGGTCGCCCCGCCGTCGTCGGTGACGATGACCACGCCCGGTCCATCCCCCGTCTGCCCGGATTGGCCCACCGCGGCGCAGTGGTGGACGTCACCGCACGAGATGTCGGAGAGGAAGCCGACCGAGGTCGGGATGGCCTCGAGCGTCCAGACGGCTCCAGCGTCGGTGGTGGCCACGACAGCGGCTCCGTTCGGCCCCCCGTCGACGCCGACGGTGGACCCGACCGCCCAGCACCGATGCCGGGTCGGACACGACACGGCCTGGAGGGCGTGGACGGGCGAGGGGAGTGTCCCGGTTGCGAGTCCCCCCTGCCAGGGCGTCCCGCTGGCGATCGTCGAGGACGTGGTGCCGGAGGGTTGGTCCGGCGTGCAGGCGGTCAGGACGGACGCGGTGAGGACGAGAAGGGCTCCGACGGTGACCGTCGGCACCACCCGCCGGCGTGCCCTCTCAGGAGGGAGTCGCCCATCTTGCACCGCACCTCGCTCTCCTGCCGCTCAGGTCCTCGGTCCCCGAACGGGAGGCCCGGCTCGCCCCTGGCCGGCCGCCCGGACCGGAGTGATCTTGCCACGTGGTGCGCAACAGTCGGTGTCATGACGAACACCGCCGCACAGGCGCGGTCTACCGTGGCGGACGGTGCCGTGCCTACCCCTTCCACCGGAGCCCGGCTGGTGACGGCCGGGGAGGGCACGCGGTGAACATCGTCGACCTGGTGGTCCTCGTCCTGGTGGCCGCCGCCGCGATCCGGGGGTTCCGGCTCGGGGCGGTTGTCCAGGTGCTCTCATTGGTGGGCTTCGTGGCCGGGCTCTTCCTCGGAGCGATGCTGGCGTCGGTGACGGTCCACTGGGTGAAGGACCCGAACGCGCGTGCGGTGGTGGCGCTCGTCACGATGTTGGGTGTGGCCACCGCCTGCGGCAGCCTCGGCCGGGTGGTGGGGGCGCTGACCTTCAGGCAGTTCCACCACGGACTTGCGGGTTCGGTTGACTCCGGCGTGGGGCTGGTGGTGGCCGTGGTGACCGCCCTTCTGGTGGTCTGGCTGCTGGCGGGCACGCTGGTCAACAGCACCTCCTCGCTCGGTCTCAACGCAGCGATCTCGGGGTCGCGCATCCTCCGCTCGCTCGACGATGTGCTCCCGGCGCCGCCGGCGGTGTTCTCCCGGGTGCAGGGATTCCTGTCGGCGGAGGGGTTCCCACCCGTCTTCGCCGGTATTGCCCCGGTGTCGGCCGCCCCGGTGGCCCTTCCGGGGGATGCCGAGCTGCGCCGGGCCGTCCAGCTGGCCAGCGCGTCGACGGTCAAGATCGTGGGTGACGGCTGCGGCCAGATCCAGGAGGGCTCCGGGTTCGTGGTCTCCCCGGGGTTGGTCGTAACCAATGCGCACGTGGTGGCCGGCATCGCCCACCCGACCGTGGAGGACACCGCCGGCACCCACGGCACCGCGGTCGTGCTCTTCGACCCGTCCTACGACCTCGCGGTCATGCGGGTCGCCGGGCTGACCGAGCCGGCCCTCCCCCTCGACGCGGGCACCGTCGGGCGCGGGGCCCAGGCAGCGGTCCTCGGCTATCCCGAGGGCGGGCCGTTCACCGCGGTGGCCGCCGGGGTGATGGCCGAGTTCACGGCCGAGGGCCGGGACATCTACGGCCAGGGACTGACCCTGCGCGACGTCTACGAGATCCAGGCGGTGGTGCGTCCCGGCAACTCGGGTGGCCCCCTGGTCCAACCCGACGGCGAAGTGATCGGAGTCGTGTTCTCACGCTCGACGACCGACGGGGACATCGGCTACGCCCTGACCTCGCCGGGTGTGCTGTCGCGGGTCGACCGTGCGGAGTCGGCCACCCGCACGGTCGGCACCGGGGGCTGTACTCCGGGCTGAGCGGTGCCCGGCGCGGACCCACGTTTCCGCGTCGCCCAGACTAGACATGAGCCATGGCACTTCCCATCGAGGACTACGGGATCATCGGCGATCTCCACACGGTCGCCCTGGTCGGCCGTGACGGCTCGATCGACTGGCTCTGCCTCCCGCGCTTCGACTCGGGGGCCTGTTTCGCCAAGCTCCTCGGGACCGAGGACCACGGCTGCTGGAGGATCGCTCCGAAGGGGTCGAAGGGGGCTACCCACCGGCACTACCGGGGCGACACCTTGGTGCTCGAGTCGGAATACATCACCGACACCGGGACCGTCCGGGTCGTCGACTGCATGCCCATCCGCCAGGACCACCCGGAGGTGGTCCGGCTGGTCGAGGGGGTACGAGGCCAGGTCGAGATGGAAATGGAGTTCACCGTGCGTTTCGGGTACGGCCAGATCGTGCCCTGGGTGCGGAACAATGACGGCACCCTCAACGCAGTGGCCGGTCCGGACGGCCTGTCGCTGTGGACGACCGTGCCCACCCGGGGACACGATCTCTCGACCGTCTCGGAGTTCACCGTGTCGGAGGGTCAGAACGTGCCGTTCTCGCTCTCGTGGTACAACGCGTGCGACACACCACCACGTCCGGTGGCTGCGTCCTACGCGATCGCTGACACCGAGCAGTGGTGGCAGGAGTGGGCCGCACAGTGCACCTACCAAGGGGAGTACCGCGACGCGGTCGTGCGCTCGCTGATCACCCTGAAGGCGCTGACCTACGAGCCGACCGGGGGGATCGTGGCCGCGGCGACCACGTCGTTGCCCGAGACCCTGGGCGGCGCGCGCAACTGGGACTACCGGTTCTGCTGGCTGCGTGACGCCACCCTGACGCTCGAGTCGCTGATGCGCGGCGGGTTCTACCAGGAGGCGATGGCGTGGCGGTCCTGGCTGCTCCGCGCCACGGCCGGCGACCCGTCCCAGATGCAGATCATGTACGGGGCGGGAGGCGAGCGGCGCCTCGACGAGTGGGAGGTGGACTGGCTGCCCGGGTACGAGGATTCCCGCCCGGTGCGGATCGGAAACGCAGCCGCCGGCCAATTCCAGCTCGACGTCTACGGCGAGGTCATGTCCGCCCTCTACGAATCGGCCCAGAGGGACGAACTCACCGAGGGACCGGCCTGGGATCTGCAGCTGGCCCTGATGGACTTCCTCGAAACCGGGTGGCGTGGGCCCGACGACGGGATCTGGGAGGTTCGCGGACCCCAGCGGCAGTTCACCCACTCCAAGGTCATGGCCTGGGTGGCCATCGACCGCGCCATCAAGACGGTCGAGCAGTACCACGTCGAGGGCCCGGTCGAACGTTGGAAGTCCATCCGCACCGAAATCCACGACGAGGTCTGTGACAAGGGCTTCAACCCGGACAAAGGATCCTTCACCCAGTACTACGGGTCGGACAATCTCGACGCCAGCCTGCTGATGATTCCGATGGTGGACTTCCTGCCGGCCACCGATCCGCGGGTTCGGGGGACCATCGAGGCCATCGAGCGGGATCTGGTGGAAGGCGACTTCGTCCTTCGGTACCGGACCCAGGACACCGGTGAGGTCGACGGACTGAGTGGTCGGGAGGGCGCCTTCCTCGCCTGCTCGTTCTGGTTGGTCGACTGCCTGATGCTGCTCGGGCGCGAGAACGACGCCCGCCAGCTCTTCCAGCGGCTGCTCGACCTCCGCAACGATCTCGGCCTGCTCTCCGAGGAGTACGACCCGGTCGCGGGGCGGCTGGTCGGGAACTTCCCCCAGGCCTTCTCCCACGTGTCGCTCGTCAACTCGGCGGCCAACATCAGCGGGCACGCGAAGCCCGCCGCCGACCACGTCTTCCTCGGCCTGGCACGCCAGGCACTCGGTGGTGGTCCGGCAGGAATGGCCACCCGCCACATGCGCGGCGCCGCCGCGCTCTCGGCCGTCGTGACCGCGACCGCCCCGACGAAGGTGCTGAGTACGAAGAGCGCCCCCAAACGGCAGGCGCCCGCCCTCCAGCGACCGACGAGGGCGCGGACGAAGGCCGCGCCGACCAGGAAGGCCGCTCCCCCCAAGAAGGCGAGGCCGGCTGGCACGGCGACGTCGACCAAGAAGGCCGCGCCGACCAAGAAGGCCGCGTCCGCCAAGAAAGCGACGCCGAGGAAGCGGACCGCCGTCCGGGCGAGGAAGACCACACCGGTCAAGAAGGCGGCCGCAGCGGTGCGCGCGGCAAAGCGGTGACCATCCCGTGAGCGGTCTTCACCCGCACGGTCCAGGTGGCGGCCATCGCCCCCGGGTCGATGGGACCGATCCTTCCCCACCGCCGACGGGGACCGTGATCGCCGAGGGCGTGCTCGAGCTCGACACCCTCCTCGGCGGCTGGGACCGGGTGACCGCCGGCTACCTCATCGAGGGGGACGAGCCGGTGCTCATCGAGACCGGCAGCCAGAGCTCGGTGCCCGCACTGCTCGCCCACCTCGACCGGTTGGGCCTCGGCCCCGACGATCTGGCCGGCGTGGTGGTGACCCACATCCACCTCGACCACGCCGGTGGGGTGGGTGACGTCGCCCGCGCCTTTCCCCGGGCCACCGTCTACGTCCATCCGAAGGGCGCCCGGCACCTGGCCGACCCGACCCGTCTGATCAACTCCGCAGCCCTCGTCTACGGCTCCCTGCTCGACTCCCTCTACGGCCGCCTCGACCCCACCCCGACGGAGCGGATCCATGTGCTCGAGGACAGGGAGGAGATCCGTGTCGGCCCGACCCGCACCCTCACCACCGTGGACTCACCGGGTCACGCCAAGCACCATCTCGCCCTGCACGACAGCTCGAGCGGCATCCTGTTCGCAGGGGACGCGGTCGGGGTCAAGCTGCCCGACGCCGGGGTCCTCCGTCCCTCGACCCCGCCCCCCGACTTCGACCTGACCCAGGCGCTGGACTCGTTGCGGCGATTCGCCGAGCGGCGACCGACCGGGCTGGCCCTCGCCCACTACGGGCTGCTGGCCGATCCGCTGGATGTCCTCGACGAGGCCGACGGCACCTTGCGGCGGTGGGCCGCGGTGGCCGAGTCGGCCTTCCACAACGGAGAGGACATCGCCGCCGCGCTGTCCACCGCCTTCGCCTCCGACCTCGACGGCGTGCCCGAGGAGCACCGGGAGAAGCTCGAGGTCATGAACGGGGTCCACTCGAATGCGGCCGGACTCCAGCGCTGGCTTGCGGGTCAGTCCGCGGGCAGCCCGGAAACACCCGAGCACTGATCGGGCAGAGCGGCCCCGGGGGGAGGACGGGCCGATGAGCGAGGAGAGGTCGACGTGATCGCCGTTGGGTTCGCGCTGCTCGGCGCCCTGAGCCAGGCCGTGGCGTCTGTGCTCCACCGGCAGACCAACGTCTCGGCCAGGGACGGCGACCGATCGGTGGTCCAGTCGATCCGGTACCTGATCCGGAGACCCATGTGGCTCCTCGGTACGGCATCGATGGGAGCGACCTTCGCCTTCACCGCGCTTGCCCTCTACTTCGGGCAGCTGGCTTCGGTGCAGCCGATCCTGGTCACCGAGTTGATCTTCACCCTCGCCCTGCGCTCAGTCTTCCTGCACGACGAGATCGCGGCCCGCACCTGGGGAGCGGCCGCCCTGATGAGCGCCGGCCTCGTCGGGTTCCTGGTCATCGCCCGGCCACAGGAGGGGCACGGAACCCCGACCGCGCAGGCATGGATCGTCGCTTTGTCCACACGCGGCGCGGTCATCGCGCTCCTGGTCCTGCTCAGCCGCTGGGGTTCTCCTACCCGCCGGGCCACGTTGCTCGGCGCGTCCGCCGGCCTGGTGTGGGCGATCGACGCCGCCTTCGTGAAGGCGGCCACCGTCACGCTCGCCCGCGACGGGTGGGGAGGCCTCTTCCTCCATTGGCCGGTCTACGCGGTGGTGGTGACCGGGTTGGGAGGGACGTTCCTGCTGGAGGCGGCCTTCACGGCGGGGCCGCTCTCGGCATCCCAATCGGCGTTGCTCATCGTCGACCCGCTGGCCAGCATCGTCATCGGGATCGAGCTCTTCGGCGAGCGACTCTCCAACTCCACTGCGGCCATCGCGTTCGAGGTGGTGGCGCTGGTCGCCATGTTCGCAGGCGTCGTCCTGCTCTCGATCTGGGCTCCCCCGACCGAGGAGATCCACATCCCGGTCGCGCGTGCGCCCCGGGGGACTCGAACCACCCAACCTGCAGATTAAGGATCTGCTGCTCTACCGTTGAGCTAGGGGCGCAGAGGCAGCATACGGTGGTGGCCGTCCCCCGGCTTTCGGCCGGTCCGACGGGCGCCTGCCTAAGATGACGGTGCGGTCCCTGTGCCCCGGGCCTGCCGCGTGCGCTGAGGGAGAAGCTGCGACTGTGACGACCGATCCCAAGACCGCGTCCGGCGGGCCAGCAGAGGAGTCCCCCGCGCGCACCGCCGATCTGCTGAGCGCCGAGCGGCGAAAGAAGCGCGATGCATTGGCCACGCAGGGTATCGATCCCTATCCGTGCCGGTTCGACCGCACGGCCACCGCCGCCGAGCTGCACGGGCGCCACGACGCGCTCGAACCCGACGTCCGGACCGGTGAGACCGTACGCATGGCCGGGCGGGTGACCGCGCTCCGGGGTCACGGCCGGCTCTCGTTCGCCACCCTCCAGGACGTGACCGGAACCCTGCAGCTGCTCATGCAGGAGTCGGCCCTGTCCGATGAGGCAGGTCTCGTCCTGGACCAGATCGATCTCGGGGACTGGATCGGGGCCGAGGGGGAGGTCATCACGAGCCGCCGTGGCGAGCTCTCCCTGGACGTGACCGGGCTCACCCTGCTGGCGAAGGCCCTCCGCCCGCTCCCGGACAAGTGGCACGGACTGGCCGAGACCGACACTCGCTACCGCCAGCGCGAGATCGATCTCCTGGCCAACCCCGAGAGCCGCCGGGTCTTCGAGATCCGGTTCCGCATCGTGGCCGCGATGCGCGCCCTCCTCACCGCCGAGCAGTTCGTCGAGGTCGAGACGCCGATCCTCCAGCCGCAGGCCGGTGGCGCACTGGCGCGTCCCTTCCTCACCCACTCGAACGCCCTCGACGTCGACCTCACCCTCCGGATCGCGCCCGAGCTCTACCTCAAGCGACTCGTGGTGGGCGGCTTCGAGCGGGTGTTCGAGATCGCCCGCAACTTCCGCAACGAGGGGATCGACACCCGGCACAGCCCGGAGTTCACCGCGCTCGAGGCGTACCGCGCCTTCGGCGATGTCAGCGACGCGATGGTCCTCACCGAGCGGCTCATCGTGGACGCCGCCGAGCAGGCGACCGGGCGTCTCCACTTCTCGGTGGGAGAGCGGTCGATCGACCTCACGCCGCCATGGCCCAAGCGCCAGCTGCTGGACTGGCTCGCGGAGGTCGTGGGGCGACGCCTGCACCCGACCGATCCGGTCGAGGAGGTGCGCGCGGTCTGTGACGCACATCAGGTGGACTACCTGCCCGAGTGGGGATCGGGGAAGCTCATCTTCGAGCTCTACGACGCGGTGCTGCTGCCGACCGTCGGCGATCCGGTCTTCGTCGTCGGGTTCCCGGTCGAGGTCTCGCCGCTCGCACGGCACACCGACAGTGATCCGTCCATGGCCGACCGGTTCCAGCTCTGTGTCGACGGCAGGGAGCTCGCCAACGGCTACAGCGAGCTCAACGTGCCCGAGGAGCAGGAGGATCGGTTCCGGCGCGAGGCGGACGCTGTGGCCAAGGGCGACCTCGAGGCCCATCCCGCCGACCAGGCCTTCATCCGGGCGCTCGAGTACGGCCTCCCCCCGACCGCCGGCATCGGCATCGGCATCGACCGGCTGACCATGCTGTTGGCCGGGGTCGACGCCATCCGCGACGTGATCCTCTTTCCCTTGCTACGACCGGAGAGCACACCATGACCACCACGCAAGAGGCACCAGGAGCACCGACCCGCGCGACCGCACCGCCGTCGCGTCCGGCCGAGCAGAGCACGCTGGCCCGGCTGGCCGGGTGGTGCCACGACCATCGGTGGTGGGTGCTGCTCGCCTGGATAGTCGGACTGGTGGCGGTCAACGTCCTCGCACAGGCGGCGGGAAGCTCGTTCACCAACAACCTCTCGGGCGGCACCCAACAAGCCCAGCAGATCCTGAACAGCGATTTCCCCGCGTTCGCCGGGAGCCCGGCCCAGGTGGTCATCACGACGTCGGCGCCCTTCGCCGACCCGGCCAACCAGGCGAAGACCCGCGCCCTGGCCGCGGCCCTCGAGCCCCTGGCCCACGTCTCCGCGGTGACCAGCCCGCTCACTCCCGCCGGCGCGGGTCAGGTCTCGCGCAACGGGCACATCGCCTACATACGGGTCGATTTCGACGAGTTGGCGGGCAACCTGCCGACCTCAGCCGTCCAGACCGTGGTGAATACCGCCCAGCACTTCCAGGTCCCCGGGTACCAGGTCGCGCTCGGCGGCGAGGCGATCGGACTCGTCGCGGGGGCGAAGCCGGGTTCGAGCGAGGGCTTCGGCATCCTGGCCGCCATCATCATCATGCTCCTGGCCTTCGGGTCGGTGGTGGCGATGGGCCTGCCCATCATCACGGCCATCTTCGGGATCGCGGTCGCGTTCGCCGTTCTCGATCTGCTCTCCCACGTCGTGACAACGCCGACCTTCGCGCCCGAGATCATGGCCATGATCGGGCTCGGCGTCGGGATCGACTACGCCCTGTTCGTCGTGACCCGCTACAGGGCCGGCCTGAGCGAGAAGCGCGACCCCCGGGACGCGGTCGCGATCTCATTGGCGACCTCCGGTCGGGCCGTGCTCTTCGCCGGCACCACGGTCATCATCTCGCTGCTCGGCCTCTTCCTCCTGCAGCTGCCGTTCATGCGGGGTCTGGCCGTCGGGGCCATTTCCGCGGTCCTGCTGGTGATGCTGGCCGCGGTCACGCTGCTGCCCGCCATGCTCGGCTTCTCGGGTCGCGCCATCGACAACCTGCGGATCCCGGGGCTCATCCAGAGCGGGGCCGGGTCGACGACGCGGGGGTTCTGGTACCGGTGGAGCCGCACCATCCAGCGTCACCCGGTCGTTGCCGGTCTGTCGGCTGTGGTGATCCTGGTCTTCCTCGCCCTGCCCTTCTTGTCGATGCGACTGGCCTTCACCGACGCGGGGAACGATCCGGCCACGAGCACCACGAGACAGGCCTACGACGCGCTCGCCACAGGGTTCGGTCCCGGGTTCAACGGTCCGCTGGTGGTTGCCGCGACGGTGCCACCCGGCGACCACGCCGCAACCGACCATCTGGCTTCGGCGATCCGGACCACCCCGGGGGTCGCGTTCGTCTCCCGGGCCGTCTACAACCCGTCGGGCACAGCGGCCGTGGTCATCGCCTACCCGACGACCGCTCCGCAGGCGGCACAGACCGAGGCGCTGGTCACCCACCTCCGCAACCAGGTGATCCCAACGGCGACCTCCGGCACCGGGGTGGCGGCCTACGTCGGCGGCGAGACGGCCGGATCCATCGACGCGTCCTCCTATCTGTCCGCTCGACTCCCCTTGGTCATCGGAGTGGTCCTCCTGCTCTCGTTCCTCCTGCTCATGGCGGTGTTCCGGTCGCTTGCCATCCCGCTCAAGGCGGTCGTCGTCAACCTGCTCTCGGTCGGCGCGGCCTACGGGGTCATCGTGGCGGTCTTCCAGTGGGGCTGGCTGGGCGGGTTCTTCGGGATCGGGGCGACCGGGCCCATCGACCCGTGGATCCCCCTCATGATGTTCACGATCCTCTTCGGCCTCTCCATGGACTACGAGGTCTTCCTCCTGTCGCGCATCCGCGAGGAGTGGCGGCTGACCGGTGAGAATTCGACCGCGGTGGCCGACGGCCTCGCCAAGACCGCCCGGGTGATCACCGCTGCTGCCGCCATCATGATCTGCGTCTTCGGGTCGTTCGTGTTCGGCGATCCGCTGCACGTCCTCAAGGTCTTCGGGCTGGGCCTGGCCTCGGCCATCCTCATCGACGCGACACTGGTGCGCATGGTGCTCGTGCCGTCGATCATGGAGGTGGTGGGCGACGCCAACTGGTGGATGCCGCGGTGGCTCGACCGGGTGGTGCCCCGGCTGGGTGTCGAAGTGGACGTGCAGCCACCGACGACGGCGACCTGAGCGCGGGCGCTGGCGGGCGATTCGCCCGTCGCGCCGGGACCTCGTCGATCCCGCGCGGCAAGCCCGTGTGCTGTCGGTTCATTGCGGATCGGTGGCTGAACGCCCACGAAGGGCGCCCATCGGAGGCCGAGCAAGTCGCCCTGGGTGTGGTGGGCGGCCTCGCCGTCACCGTCGGGGGACTGCTCCTGCTACGCATCGGCTAGGGGTCGATCCCTTTGAGGGATCGGGGGCCTGGGCACGGCCAGTCCGGGGGTGCCGAACCTCAAGGAAGCGGCCGATCGTGTCGACATACCCAAGAACGACTCTGCGCACGACGTGGGACGGGAGACCCGATGGCGGACACGACAGCGATGGATGGCCACGCCTCGCCCCCCGACGAACCCGATGAGGCGGCGGGCCAGTCCCGCGAGCGAAAGCCCGATTCGACCTACGTGGCCTATCTCTTCGCCCCCCTGGCCATCGGATCGATCGTGCTCCTCGTGCACTTCGGGGTCGTGGCGCACGAATCAGTCTGGCTGTGGGCCGCGGTGTTCTCGGGCGCAATCGTCCTGTGCGTCGGGATCGACCGGATCTATCCGCGGAGACCGTCCGAGCGGATGCTCTCCCTACGGGTGGGAAGTCAGATGCTGGCGGTGACCGTGGTCATATACCTCACCGGATGGGGCCCGGTCCTCTGGGGTGCATTCGCATTCCTTGCACTCGAGAACGTCGGGTTCGGTGGCTCACGGACCTGGCGCACGTCCGCCTTCTGGAGCCTGCTCTGCATCCTCGGTGCGCAGATCGGCCTCTGGCGCGGATGGTTCCCGTCGGAACTCTCGCTGGACCAGTCCCTCGGCATCACCCTGGTCGGAGCGTTCGTGCTCGTCTTCGTGATCCGGATGACCGGTGCGACCATGGGAGAGAAGGAGAAGGCGGAGGCCGCGGTACGCCTGAGCGAGGATCGTTTCCGGTCACTCATCCACAATTCGTCCGACGTCACGCTGGTCATCGCGGGATCGGGGCAGATCTCCTACGTCTCCCCGGCGATCGTCGACCTGCTGGGCTTCGAGCCCGAGGAGCTCGTCGGCACCACTGCCACAGACACCGTTCATCCCGATGACCGCCAACGGGTAACGGATCACCTCGGTTCGCAGCTCGAGGTGCAGCCGGACGCTGCGCTGGTCCAGTTCCGGATGGAACGACACGATGGGACCTGGTGCGACGTCGAAGCAGTCGTCTCCAACCAGATGGATCGACCCTCGGTCTCCGGCTATGTCGCGAACATCCGAAACATCACCGAGCGCAAGGAATTCGAAGCCCTTCTCGCGCATCGTGCGCTCCACGATCCCTTGACGGGCTTGGCCAATCGCAGGCTGATCCTGGACCGTGCCGACCAGATGTTGGTCCGGGCGCGCCGGTCCCGCGAACCGGTCGCTGCGTTCTTTGTCGATCTCGACAACTTCAAGGACGCCAACGACTCGTTGGGTCACGAGGCAGGGGACAGGGTCCTCCAGACGGTCGCGGGCCGGCTGCTCGGCCTGCTCCGGGCGAGCGATACGGTCGGGCGGCTCGGCGGTGACGAGTTCGTGGTGCTGGCCGAGGGCCTCTCGTTGGCAGCAGGACCGGAGCTGGTCGCCGATCGCATCCACCAGGTGCTCGAGGCGCCATTCCTGGTCGAGGGATTCGAGGAGATTCCGATCAACATCACCGCCAGCATCGGCATCGCAACGGGGGATCGATCGTCCGCGCGGGAGCTCCTGCGCGATGCGGACATCGCCCTCTACCGGTCGAAGGCGGCCGGCCGCAATCGCTGGGTGGTCTTCGAGCCCGCCATGCAGTCAGCCGCACACGACCGACTCGCGCTCAAGTCCGACCTTGCAACGGCATGGGCCAATGGCGAGTTCTTCCTCCTCTACCAGCCGATCTTCGACCTCGAGTGCGTCAAGGTCAGCGGTGTCGAGGCGCTGCTCCGGTGGCACCATCCCACCAAGGGCACCGTCACCCCCGACAAGTTCATCCCGGTCCTCGAGGACAGCGGATTGATCGTCGAGGTCGGCCGTTGGGTGCTCGACGAAGCCTGCCGCCAGGCGGCCAGATGGCGCGAACAGGGCTTCCGGACGACCATGTCGGTCAACGTCTCGATGCGGCAGCTCGAGACCGATGGACTGGTGGACGATGTGCGGAGTGCGCTCGAAGCACACGACATCGATCCTGGCTCTCTCATCATCGAGGTGACCGAGTCGACACTCATGAAGGACGCCAACGCGACGGTGTCACGCCTCAATCGGCTCAAGGGGCTCGGCGTGATGATTGCCATCGACGACTTCGGCACCGGCTACTCGTCCCTTGCCTACCTGCGCCAGTTCCCGGTGGACGTGCTCAAGATCGACCGGTCGTTCGTCTCCGAGATGGACGGCTCCGCTGACGGGGCCGCGCTGATCCACACGCTGGTCGAGTTGGGACGCACGCTCGGGCTGGTGACCCTGGCAGAGGGCATCGAGAAGCAGTCACAGCTGGAGGGCCTCCGGAGTGAGAGCTGTGACAGCGGCCAGGGGTTCATCTTCTCACGGCCGGTGGAAGCCGCCGAGATCGAGGCGTTGCTCTCGAGGGAACCTGGGGACGGCACCCTCCGTCCACGAGTCCCGATCGCCGGGTCGGCTCGATCGGACGACCGCTGAGCCCCGCACTGCGGTCACTCACCAACCTTGTGCCGCCGCGCCTCGTCCGATGCCAAATCCGGAGCAGTAAATCCGGCAACAGAGCGTTCACCTTCTGGATACCCCGCCGATACCTCGGAGGTCTAGACCGGTGCTACCCCCTCGACGCGGAGGTCCGAGATGGAACACAGCGGCGACAGCCGTCCGCTTCCGTCCGCTTCCGTCGCGAGGGGGTCCAATTTGTGCAGCACCGGACCACGTATGGCTGGTAGGGGGTCTTCGTCGACAACGGTGGACCCGGTGATCTGAGCGCCCGCTCGTCCGGACGGGTCGCTCAGTCGCTCGGCTCGTGACCGGTCTGGAGGGTCGCCTCGACCAGCTGTCGATACTCGGACGCCGTAAACCGGCACGGTATCGGACAGTGCTTGTGGCAGAGCATGCAGCGGTACCTGGAGCGCAACGCCAGCTCCTCGGGAGTGGGTGTCGGCCACCCGCGAGTCGGTTCGGCCACCATGAAGGAGGCATCGGCATTCCCCGCACGTGCCTTGAGTGGACCGTCGACCCCGCGGGTGATCAGGCTCGGAAGTGGGCGTCAGCGGGGTCGGCGCGTTCTGTACAGGTGGGTCGCCCACAGATAGGACGCGCCGGCGATGCCGACGCTCCAGGCAACTGCGGCGATCGCATTCGCTCCGATCTGTGTTCCGGTGAGGAGCCCGCGCACGGTCTCGGTGACCGGGGTGAACGGCTGCCAGCTGGCAAACTGGCGTAGACCGTCGGGCATCGTCGCAGCCGGGACGAAGCCGCTTCCGAGGAACACCAACAGCACGATGAAGATCGGGGTGTTGCTGGCCGTCTCGACGCTCTTTGCGGCCAATCCCAGCGCAGTGGCGAGCCATATCAATCCGAAGGCGAAGAGCATGACGATTCCGAGGGCACCCAACCAGTCGACCGGGCTGCCGGTGGGTCGGAAGCCCACCGCGAGGGAGACACCGAGAAGGACGACGACGCTGATCAAGGCTTGCGCGAGGCTCGCCAGCACATGGCCCGTCAAGAAGGCGGATCGAGCGATCGGCATCGTTCGCAACCGGTCGATGATGCCTCCCGTCATGTCCATTGCGACGACGATGGCGGTAGCTTGCACCGCGGCAGCCACCGTCAGCAGGAGGATGCCGGGAGCGATGTAGTTGAGATACCCCGACCGGGCAGCATGACCACCGGTGAGAGGCGCACTCAGGCCATGGCTGAGCTGGTCTCCGAATACATAGACGAACAGCAGAAGGAACAGGATGGGTAGGCCGACGAGCTGAATCGTCATCGAGGGGTAGCGCCGCAGTCGCACCAGATTTCGCCGCAGAAGCGTGGCCGAATCGCTTACCGTGTAGCCGACTGTGGTCATGAGATCGCACGCTCCTCGGTCGCCGGATGGTCTGTGACGGCGAAGAACACGTCATCCAAATCAGGTGTGTGGATCGAGATCTGGTCCACCTCGATACGGGCGTCGTCGATCTGATCCAGCAGGCGACGAAGCGAAGCGGCGTCGCCCTCTGTTGGCACTTGAAGGGTCAGTTTGTCGCCGTCATGCGCTCCCATCCCGAGGAGACCGAACGCTGTGGCCAGAGCACGGGGATCTGTGAACTGGAGTTGTAGGTAGCTTCCGGGAATCCGCCGCTTCAATTCGTCAGGAGTACCTTCGGCAACGATGCGACCCTGGTCGAGAATGGCCACGCGGTCCGCGAGATGGTCGGCCTCGTCGAGATACTGGGTCGTCAGGAAGATCGTGACTCCGGTGCCGACCAGCTCTCTGATGATCGCCCACATGGTGCGCCGGCTCCGCGGGTCGAGGCCGGTTGTGGGCTCGTCGAGAAAGATGACACTCGGGGAGCCCATCAAGGTCATGGCCAGGTCGAGTCTGCGTTTCATCCCGCCTGAGTAACTCGATACTGCCCGGCTGGCCGCGTCGGCCAGCTCGAACCGATCGAGCAGCTCGGTGATGCGGCCGCGCCCCCGTGCAGGACGAAGGTGATTCAGATCGGCCATCAGTCGCAGGTTCTCTTCGCCAGTGAACAGTTCGTCCAGCGCCGAGAACTGACCGGTGACCCCGATCACCGCTCGCACTGCATCGGCATCACGCATGACGTCGTGTCCTGCCACCCGCGATTCGCCGGCATCGGCAGTGATCAAGGTTGACAGAATGCGGACGATGGTCGTCTTGCCGGCTCCGTTTGGCCCTAAGAGAGCGAAGATCGTACCCTCGGGGACGGAGAGATCGACTCGCTCGAGGACGCGCACCTCACCGAACGACTTGCAGAGTTCCTTCGCAACAATCGCAGAGTGACGCGTGGCGCTCACGGCCGATCCCGACGGGCCGTCTTTGTGGGATCCTGCTCAGAGCGTGCGAGCGCCGCCCGGCGCACCTCCCATTCCTGCTGCAAGCGGGGCATCTGCTCGATGAGGAACTCAGCAAAGGCAGCGAGTTCCACCAGTACGGCGCGCCGCTCCTCTGGCGCACCCCGAAGGACCTCGAGCCCCTCTCGCGTCAGCGCGGCCAACTCCTCGTACTCAGAGACGTCCATGCCTAACGACTCTTGCGTGCTCAGATCGATCCGCACCCGATCCATCCGCTCGCCCGCTACGCGTGTCCGGCGCACCGTCTTCGAGGTCTCGAGGACCTTGACCGCACTGGCGATGGCACTCCGGCTCGCCAGCAGCGCCTCGGCCAGCTCGCCGACGCTCTGCTCCGGCGGATCGCAGACGGTCAAATAGCCGGCCAGGCGCCCGACCATGGGTGGATACCCGTACCGGCGTGCGTAGAACCGACCCATGTGATCGGCGAAGGTGATCTCAGCGTCCGTAGCCACAAACTCACTATACAGAAAAGACAGAAATCACACAAATATGTGTTATCCACGCCATGAGCAGGAGCCTGGGGTCGCGCAGCGTTCGCAATCACGCTTTCCATACACGGAGGCCGCTGCGGCTCAGACGGATCGGAATGATCTGGAAGAGCGGGTCGGTCTGGCGCAGTGCGCGCAACAGCTCACGTTTCGCACGCATGTCCGGTCCGCACAGCACGGTGATGCTTCCGCCTTCGCCTCCGGCTCCGTTCACCTTCCATCCCATCGCGCCGTGAGCGGCGGCAACCTCGATGGCGGCGTCTGCTTCCTCGCTGACCAAGCCGTTGTGCAAGCGACGCTGAGCGTCAGTGTTCTCCGTCATCGATCGTCCGAGCGCCCGGAAGTCGGCGGCGCACACGGCGTCTCGCGCCAGCCCGGCGGCTTGGCGTAACTCTTCAAGGTGAGAGGAGTGCTCGCCTTCCGTGGCGAGGCCGGCGATCACCTGGTCATGAACTTCGGATGAGAGGTGGGTGCGCCCGAGGAACACCAGGAGCAGCCGTCGTTCCAGCTCCCACCACACGGTATTCGGCAGCTCGAGCTGGGTCACCGAAGCACGTGGGTAGGAGGAGATTTCGATGTAGTTGATGCCTCCATAGGCCGCGCACAGCTGATCTTGGACACCTGACTGGATCCCCAACCGGTCGACCTCGATCCGATGGGCAGTGGAGGCGACTTCGTGAATGCTCATCCGGCCCGGGGTGAGCGAGTCGAGCGCGCCGATCAGCGCAACGGTCGCCGAGGCCGACGTCCCTGTCGAACATCCGGCCGGCACCTCCGAAAAGATACCGAGTTCCAACGACACGTCGTCGGGTAGCCCAACCTGGTCGATGGCCGCTTCGAGGAGAGGATGACGGTCAGGAAGAGCAGAAGGATCGAATCCGTACCGCTCGCTGTAGTTTTCGGCATCCAGCACGATCCGGTGGGGAAGTGCTCCGATCGGGTGCGTCTTGACCTGCACCTCGACGTACGGGGACACGCCGATGTTGAAGACCTTGCCATGCCCGGCAAACCACGTATCGGTCCACCCACCGTTGTCGCAGATGCGGATCGGAGCCACGGCATTGACCACTTGCAGAGCGACCGGTGGATCGTCCACGTCATCGATCATGCCCCACACGAGCATCGGCTTGCCCTGTCGGGAGTATTGCCGAACCGGTCGATCGAGCACTTCAGCACTCCTGATGAGCGGGCAAATTCGCCTGATTCGAGCATCTCTGACACGAAGCAGTGAGACGGCTCGCCTCTCGGGCCTCATCGAGCGGGTAGGTCGCAGTCACCGCCGCAGTTCCGCCACCTCTTCCAGTCGTCCCAGCTTGTTCGGATTGCGGATGGCGTAGATCCGGGTGATCAGGGCACTCTCGATGACCAGACTCACAGCGGTATGGTCGCCAGAGACAGTGAACATGGCACCGGGCATGCCATTGAGCGAGGCGGTCGTCGCTACCAGGTCTGAGAGGTCCGCCACGCGGGCGAGGAACGCCAGCACCTTCTCGGCCCCGATGAGCGGCTTCCGAGCAGCCGGCACCAGACCGCCACCATCGGCGATCAACACCACATCCGGGGCAAGCACCTCCATAAGTCCCTGAACGTCGCCGGAGATAACGGCCGCCAAGAACTTCTGGAGGGTTGCCTCCTGCTCGGCTCGGTCCACCTGCATCCGAGGCCGTCGCGCTGCCACGTGCTGGCGGGCACGGTGCGCGATCTGTCGGACCGCGGTCGGGGTCTTGCCCACGATCTCGGCGATCTCGTCATATGGAGTCTCGAACACCTCGTGCAGTACGAACACTGCCCGCTCGGCCGGACCGAGGGTCTCCAGCACCGTGAGCATGGCAATGGAGACGTTCACCGCTAGCTCGGCGTCCTCGGCCACATCCGGACTGGTCAGCAACGGCTCGGGCAGCCATTCCCCGACGTAGTCCTCACGCTGGCGGGACACCGTTCTGAGCCGGTTCAGCGCCTGCCGGGTCACCATGCGGATCAGATACGCCCGCGGGTGGCGCACTTCCGTCTGGTCCACATTGGCCCACCGCAGCCAGGTCTCCTGGAGGACGTCCTCGGCGTCGACCGCAGAGCCGAGCATTTCGTAGGCGACGGTGAAGAGCAGGCCGCGATGGGTGACGAACGGGTCGTCGGTCATGCCGACGAGGCTGAGGCGAGCGGCTTGAGCTCACAGGCGGCCGAGAACTCCTGCGACTCGATGCCCATCGCGACGTTGGAGCGGGCCATGAGGTTGGCCAGCCCAACGAACATGGTCAGCTCCACGAGGGCGGCCGGGCCAAGCGCCTTCAGCAACCTGGCAGACAGTTCGTCGGTGACAGTCGGTGGCGTCTGCGTCATGGCTTCGGCGTACTCCATCACGTCTCGCTCGAGCGGCGTGAATACGTCTGATACGCGCCAGCGGGGCACCTCACGCGCCTTGTGTACGTCGAGTCCTTGGTTGTGGGCGTTGAAGTACCCGAAATCGAGACAAAAACTGCAGCCGATCAGGCTGGCCGTCGCCATGTGGGCGAACGACTTCAGGTTCTCGTCGCACCGGTCCCATTTCTGGGCCTTACGGCCAATGCTGAAGCTCGACTTCAGCACCTTCCGGTTGTGCCATGCCACGCCGACCGGCTCGGGCACCTCGCCGAACATCTTGCGGGGACATCCGCTTGACCATCGCGCCGTAAAGTCCGGTTAGCTCTGCCTTGGGGATCCTGCTGCCTGACCTGATGTCTCCTCCGATCAATTGCTCTCGGCACAGAGACACCGGTCACGCAACGAATGTGACACCTAGGGGAATATTGCTGCCAGCCGTGGTGAAGCAGAGTCCCCGGCGGCTTCCTCGTGGTCGGCCCGGGACGACACCCCGTATCTGAGATGAGCCGGGCACACCCTGGGCCAATCCGGTCAGGTCGGGATGGTCCGGACGAGGGCGCCGGATCCGGTCTCCAGCTCGGTGAGCGATCCAGATGCAGCAGTAGAATTGGGGTTGTTGGCTCCGTTGCGACTGACCACCCACATGTTGGTACCAGCCACCGCCATCGCACTGAGGTTCGAGAAGTAGTACGGACCGTTGGTGTTGCACATGTACCAGCTCGGCACTCCAGTCGTCGCCGAGAGCTTCGTGACCATCGGGCTCGAGCCGTACGGAGTAATGACAAACGCATAGCCCGCGTATGTGACGGTGACCGACGGCTGTCCGAAGCCATAGGAACCATCTGAGTCGTTGAACGAACGCGTGACGGAGAGCGGAGATTCGTCCAGCTCGGTCACGGCGTTGCTTGCCGAATCGGCGACCCACACGTGCCCGCTGCTGATCCCGATCCCGTCGGGCCGGTCGAGACCCGACCCAGCGACATGGGCCACCAAATGACCAGTCGCCAAGTTGATCTCGGTGACTCCGTTGCTCCCTCTGTCAGAAACGAAAGCGTCCCCACCGTCGGCAGCGACTGCATCGGGACTGTCGAATCCGTACGTCGGGCCGCTGGCCACCCGCTCCACCGCACCCGTCGCGGCATCGATCTCGGTGACCGAACCCTTCGAGGTCGCGTTCCCGGCGTTCACCACGAGGATTGTTCCACCCGATCTGGCGAGAGCCACGGGATCGGAAAAGCCATACTGGCTGCCGGTCAGGACGGTGATCGCATTCCCGCTTCCCGCACTGAGCTCCGTGATTGATCCGGTCGCGTTGGCGACAAAAAGGACGGCTCCATCGGCGATGATCGCGTCGGGTGCGTCAAAGCTGTATGGCGTGCCGTGGAAGGTGTGAAGCCAGGCTCCATTTGTGGGATCGATTTCGGTCACCGAGTTTCCAGCTCGGTTCGTGACCCAAATGTGTCCGGCGGCGTACGCGATGCCGCTCGGCGCATCGAACTCATGTCCATTCGACGGTGGGACGGAAGCCGGTGCTGCTGTCGCGGGAGTACTCGACAACCCGGCGCCGGTCACGAGGATGGCCAGAGTCAGGGTTGCGAGTGCAGTAACTGCCCAAGTGCGTGCGGAAACAGTGATCGACCAGTCGCGAACGGTCATATTGTTGCCTCGCTTCCTTGAGCTGCTTCCCTTGGGTGATGTCCTACTACGGATCGCGAGCGGAGGGAGTGGGATTCGAACCCACGGTGCCTTGCGACACAACGGTTTTCGAGACCGTCCGATTAGTCCACTCTCGCATCCCTCCAACACATAACTCTTGTTCCCGGTCCTGCTGGCCCTTACGTGTTTGGCCCAGTTCGGCAACCGTAGGGCCCTGGCAACACGAAATTCCAATGGTACAGGCACGGCGCGCGACACCTGACCGGGTCTGAGCGCCGGTGGGTCGGGCGTCCGAGGGAGGACGTCCCTGGAGCCGGTACTGAATCGGGGCCGCCGTTCCGGTTGTGCGGGAGCCCGCTCAGGCGTCCCGCTTCACCATTCGCCAGGCACCGAGGGCCGTCCAGCCGACCAGCCAGGCGATGATGACGCAGACGGCCGCCGTCCTCGACTCGGGCACCAGGAGGGAGGTGCCCTGGCCGCCGTCGGGTCCGCCACCTCCTCCGAAGACGAATCCGAGAGTCGACGGTTCGAGGTGGGCGACGGCCAGCCCGACGACCGATCGCTGGAGATTGATCATGTGGGGGATGTTTGCCCGCGACAGGATCGGGGTGAGGACGATCTCGAGCACGATCATCAGGATCACGGCGACGGTCCGCTGTCCGAGCAGTGATCCGAGTCCGAGCCCGACGATGAAGCCGACGACCACCTCGAGTTCGATCCAGAGGCCGGTACGGACCATGAGCCCGATCGAGGGTGACAGGAAGATCTTCGAGTAGGCCGAATAGTCGAGTTGGGCGATCTGTACCGCCGCCGCCCTGACCATCGCCGGCGTCGGCGTCGTCGACACGCTGGATCCGCCCGGGCCGTTTTGGACGAACTTGCCTCCACCGCCACCCCCACCCCCGGGGCTGTTGCAGGGCAAGTTGTTGACGACGTTGAGAAGGCTGCTGTTGGGCCCGGGACCGTTTGGCCCGAGGCGGAGCGGGAAGTCACACGCCACCTCGTTGGCGTGGTCAGCGGCCCAGTGCTGAAACCCGACTTCGGAAAGTCCGGCAGGCACGTTGACGCCCTGATAGCTGACCTGGGTGGGTGCGGCGAACACGCAGACAGCACAGACGATGGTGAACCCGATGGCGACCATCGAGACAACGATGGACAGACCGGCCGGTATCCGTGCGAGGTAGAGCGCCAACCGCGAACGGCCGGTGACCACCAGATGGCGGAACATCCCCTCGGTGAGGTCGACCGATCCGGCCGTGCAGCCCAAGGTGGCGGCCACGATGAAGCCGAAGACATAGAGCACACCGGCCACAAGGGCGTTGAAGATGTCCGACCCGCCGGCTGGCCCGAAGGACTTCGGTGCGATGGCGTGCGCCAGGAGGCGGATGACGAGAAAGACTGTGGGGAGGACGATGGTGACGAAGATCAGGGCCGCCATGAGACCCCGGCGCTTCCGCAACTCCATGAACCGCGTAGCGATCATCCCACCGGTCGGGATCCACGAGCCCCGCCGGTCGGCAGAGTGACCGGACGGGATCGGCGCCGGCGCCGAGGTCATCACGTCAGTGGTGGTAGTCATTCGGACGCTCCCAATCGGCTGGTGACCTGTAGGAACCACGACTCGAGAGAGGTCTGTACCTCCTGGAGCCTGTAGACCGAGATTCCGCCTCCCACGAGGACACGGTTGATCTCGGCGATGACGTCGCGGTCCGTTCCGGCCGGCAGGGTGATCCCCAGATTGAGGGGCCCGATCTCGACGCGCCCACCGATGCCGGTTCCCTTGAGCAGTTCACCGGCTCTCGACGGTTCGGAGCATTCGACTTCCACGACGAAGGACGATCCGGCCAGCAGGTCGGTGATCGCTCCCTGGCGGATGACCTTGCCCCGGTCCACGATGGCCACCGCGTTACAGGTCCGCTCGACCTCGTCCAGCAGGTGGGAGGAGAGCACGACGGTACGGCCCTCGGCCACCAGCGAGAGGATCATGTCGCGCATGTCCTGCATCCCGGCCGGGTCCAGCCCGTTCATCGGTTCGTCCAGGATGAGGAGCTGTGGGTCTCCGAGCAGGCATGCAGCGACGCCGAGCCGTTGCCGCATGCCCATCGAGTACTTCGAGACCTTGTCGTCGGCCCGGTGCAGGATCCCGACCCGCTCGAGGGCCGGCGCGATCCGCTCCTTTGCTTCCGGCTCCCGTGCTGCGGCCAGGATCTGGAGGTTCTGTCTGCCGGTGAGATGTCCGTGGAACCGGGGCTCGTCGACGATCGCTCCGACCCGGGCGAGCGCGGCCGCACGGTACCGGGGAACGGAGTGTCCGAGCAGTTGCATCGAGCCGCTGTCGGCACGGGTCAGCCCGAGCAGGACTCGGATGAGCGTTGTCTTGCCCGCGCCGTTGGGCCCGAGATAGCCGAAGGCGCACCCTCGGGGGACGAGGAGCTCGACACCGTTGACCGCGATGTTCTCGCCGAACCGCTTGGTGAGCCCATGGGTCTCGACGGCCCACTCGCTGTCAGAGTCGCTGCGGCCCTCGGTCGGTCTGGACATGGTGAGGGTCATCGGGGACATCCGGTTGGGAGCATGCGTCAAAGGGTACGACAGCCAATTCGCAGATGGAATGCGGCTAGCGGGTGATTCGAGGTGGGGTAATCCCCCGATCCGGGGATGCACCGCTGACCGACGGTAGTGGAGAAACCCCCGCTATCCGAACCGTCCACACCTGAGTGGTCATGCCTCGAGGTAGCGGAGCACCGCGAGGACCCGTCGGTGGTCCGACTGCGAGACGGGCAGATCCAGCTTGGAGAAGATGTTGGTCACGTGCTTCTCGACCGCCCCCTCCGACACGCAGAGGGAGTCGGCGATTGCCGTATTGGTCCGTCCTTCCGCCATCAGGGAGAGCACGTCCCGCTCGCGAGCCGTCAGCACGGAGATCGAGTCCCGCTGTCGCGAGGCGCCCATGAGCTGGGTGACGACTTCCGGGTCCAGGGCCGTTCCCCCAGAGGCCACACGTTCCAGGGCCTCGACGAACTGGCTCACCTCGGCCACGCGGTCCTTCAGGAGGTAGCCGATGCCTGCTGCATCGTTGCCCAGGAGCTCTTCGGCATACCGGGTCTCGATGTACTGCGAGAACATCAGGATGGCCAGACCCTGATGCTGACTGCGGAGTTCGATCGCCGCCCGGAGCCCTTCGTCAGTGAACGACGGTGGCATCCGGATGTCGACCACTGCCACATCCGGTCGTTCGTGCTCGATCGCAGCCCGGAGCGCGTCGGCGTCGGCGACCGCGGCGGTGATCTCGAAGCCGCGGTCCAGGAGCAGCTGGACGAGTCCGTCGCGCAGGATGACCGAATCCTCCGCAATGGCAACTCGGAGGGGCACGGTCGGCTAAGCCCGGAAGGGGAGATCGATCGTCACGACTGTGGGACCCCGTTGCGGGCTGGTGACGTCGAGATTTCCGTCCACGGTCCGTACCCGGTCGGCCAGCCCGCTCAGCCCACTCGAGGAGGAACCGGTGGTGACGGTCTGGGCTCCTCCGACGCCATCATCGCGAACCACCAGGCGTAGCCAGCGACCCTGCTGGGCACAGGAGACGCTTGCCCGCGAGGCGAAGGCGTGCTGGGCGACGTTGGCCATGAGCTCCGCCACGCAGAAATAGGCGATGGCTTCGATGGCGGGGCTCGGTCGTTCGTCGATTGCGACGGTGAGCTCGGTCGGGACCGTGCTCCGTGCGGCGAGTGTGGCCAGAGCACCCTCGAGACCGACGTCGAGGGCCGGTGGGTGGATGCCCCGGGCGAGATCCCGCAACTCGACGATCGCCTCCTTGGCTCCTTTGTGGGCAGAGCTGACGAGATCCCTGACCTGCTCGATGTCGAGGTGCTCCGGATCGGAGAGCTTCTCCTTGGCCATCCCGAGCCGCATGGCGAGTGCGACGAGCTGTGCCTGGGTGCCGTCATGGAGATCCCGTTCGATCCTCCGGAGGGTGGCCACGGACAGCGTCGACCGTCTGTGCCCTGGCCTGCTCGAGGGTGCGAACCCTGACGGTCATGGCATCCGGAGCGAGAAGAGTCCGCATGAGCAGACGGTCGAGATAGTCGAAGAACCGCACCGGCCACGGGGCGATGAAGAAGAAGATCGCGCCGGTGATGACGGTGGCGAGACCGACGAACGCGCCGCCGCTCCCGGGGGAGAGATAGGCGGGCTGGAAGACGACCCGGACGGCGCCCCATTCGACCAGTCCATCGCGATGCCCCAGCCCCCAGATCGGATAGGTGAGGCACCTGAACGCATCCCACCACAGACTGAACGCGGTCAGGAAGGCCACGAGGGCCAATGGCACCTTGATCGCCAGATAGGCCATCGCTTTCCAGCCCGTCCGGTCCCGAAGCGCAGACTGGAGCCATCCGAGGTAGCCCGGTCGTGGCGAGAACGGCGCCGGCTCGGCGATCGTCTCGTCGAGCAGCGCTGCGGCCAGCTTCCGCTGCATCCCGCCGATGCCCCGCGCTCCTCGCACCGCCACGCCGATGAGGGCGATCCCGACGAAGGTGATGGCCAGCACCACGCCGGCCACCATGGTGATACCGACGAAGGCCATCCCGACGAATGCGATCGGGATGCCCACCATCAGGAAGAGCAACTCTGACCAGGTACGCCGGGTGAATGGCGTCTCGACGATCGTTCGGGCGATCTCCTCGAGCCGGGAGTTGGGCTCCGATCCCCAGGTGATCACCATCCGGGACTGAAGTCTGCGTCCGGGCCGTCGGGAACATCCCGGCTATCGGGTGCGTCGCACAACTCCGGGTTTCGCACCTCGCCCATCCTCACAGGTCAAACATAGAGAAGATCGGAGGTCACGGGAATGTGGTCAGCCGGATTCCTTGGGTGGGGATAGCCCCCTCGCAGGCATAGCAGGCGCCACCGGAACCAGCCCCCGCGAGCGGATCTGCTCCACCGACCCACGGTCATCTCTTGTCCCACACCGTTGGCTGGACACTCGTAGGGCAATACAGTAAGATACCCAGTATGATAGCGGATTCGAGATCCTCGTGAGCGTCCGACACGCCCTCTTGGCGCTCCTCAGCGAAGGCCCGAAATACGGCCTCCAGCTGCGACAGGAGTTCGAGGCCAGAACCGGCGAGGTCTGGCCCCTCAACGTCGGACAGGTGTACACCACGCTGCAACGCCTCGAGCGGGACGGGCTGGTCGAATCCGACGGTGACGCCGAGGATGGGCCCCAGAAGGGGTTCCGCCTCACCCCGGAAGGCGGTGCCGAGCTCGCCGAATGGCTCCGCACGCCACCCGACCTCAGCTCACCACCCCGCGACGAACTGGTGATCAAGATCATGGTGGCGCTCCGGATGCCCGATGCCGACGTGCACGAGGTGATCCAGGTGCATCGGCGCTACCTGGTCGAGCTCATGCAGCAATGGACCCGTCTCAAAGAGGACGAAGCCGAGTTCGATCTCGGGTTCGCCCTCGTCGTCGACGCCGAGTTGTACCGCCTCGACGCGCTCGTGCGGTGGGTGGACGCCGCGGACGGTCGGATCAAGCGGGCGGCTTCCGAGCCCCCTCGAGCCGAGTCCTTTCCCATGCCGAAGCTACGGAGAAGAGTGGGGGTGCGCCCATGAGCATGCTCGAATTGCGCAAGGTGTCCAAGGTCTACGGCGAGGGAGCGGCCCAGGTCCAGGCCCTAGAGAATGTCGACCTGTGGGTCGATCCCGGCTCGCTGGTGGCGGTCATGGGGGCCAGTGGTTCGGGCAAGAGCACACTGCTGACCATCGCCGGGAGTCTCGAGGCGCCGACCAGCGGCGAGGTACTCATCGGTGGGGCGGTGCTCTCGAAGATGTCCCGCAACGATCAGGCGCGGATGCGGCGCCGCTCGATCGGCTACGTGTTCCAGGACTACAACCTGTTGGCGGGGCTGAGCGCCGTCGAGAACGTCTCGCTCCCACTCGAGCTCGATGGCGTCTCGGCCAGGAAAGCCCGCACCGCCGGGATGTCCGTCCTCGAACAACTGGGTCTCGCCGATCGGGCGTCGCACTACCCCGACGAGCTCTCCGGCGGTGAGCGCCAACGGGTCTCCATCGCCCGGGCCGTCGTCGGCGATCGCCATCTCCTCCTGGCCGATGAACCGTCTGGCGCCCTCGACTCGACCAACGGTGAAGCAGTCATGCGCATGATCCTCGGTGCCTGCAAGCGAGGTGTCGCCGCGGTCGTCGTGACCCACGATGCACAGCTCGCCTCGTGGGCTGACCGGGTGGTCTTTCTCCGGGACGGACGCGTGGTCGACCAGACCATGGCACCGCCGGAGCCCGAGTCGTTGCTTCAGCCCTCCCCGCATTCGTGATCACGAATCGGGTGATCGCCTCGAGTGGTGCTAGTACGAATCGTCCTCTGGAGCTAACCACCTTGGCGATCTGACGTTTCGGCGCCACAATGAGGGACAGCTGAGACGAGGAGGGCGGGTTGCGGGCTGTCGGGATGGTGTTTTGGGCTCAGCTGCGCCACCGATGGCGGTCGTGGCTGGCCGTGGCGATTCTGATCAGTCTGGTCGGCGGGGCGGTCATGGCCGCCGTGGCCGCTGGCCGGCGTACGGAATCGGCCTTCCCGACCTTCGTGGGAACCCACGGCTTCGACGCAGAAGTGTACGCCCTGCAACCTGCACCCAAGGTCCCCCGGCTCCCCGACATCAGCGCGACGACAGTGGCCTTCGGCCCCGACAACGGTCAACCGACGTGCACGTGTACGCACCCGCTCAACCCGTCGTACTTCGGCGTCTTGGTTCTACCCAGCACGGGAACACAGGTCTTCAATCTCGTCTCGGGCCGCTTGCCGAATCCATCGAATCCCGATGAAGTGCTGGCTTCGTACACCCTCCAACAAGACGAAGGGGTACACCTGGGATCCGTCATCCGTGTTCCCTTCTATGCCCCGTCACAATCGTCGGCCAGCGCCGCGGTTACTCCGCCCAAGCCCACGGGTCCGACAGTCGCTCTGCGGGTGGTCGGGTTCGAAGCCAGCGAGTTCGATTTCCCCTCCGGTGCGACCCCCTCGTACAGCCTGTTTGCCTCCCAGGCATTCGCCCGTACGGTGCTCCCACGCATCGCGACCGGCTACGTGTACTTCGTCCGCCTCCGCCACGGTCCGGCTGACCTCCCCCGATTCGACGCTGCAGTCACTGCCGCGGGGGGAACGGCCTACACGCAGAGCGAGGATTCCCAGGTCGCGTCCGTCGAAGCATCGATCCATCCGCAGGCCATCGGATGGTGGCTCCTTGCAGGGTTGGCCGCATTGGTCGGTCTCGCCGTCATCGGTCAGGCACTGGGCCGCCAGAGCATCACCGAGAGCGAGGAGTTTCCCGCCATTGTGGCGTTGGGACTCGAACGCCGACAGCTAATCGTGCTGGGCTGCGCGCGGAACCTGATGGTGGGACTGGTGGGTGCACTGGGAGCCGTCGCGATAGCGACCCTGCTTTCCCCGATTGCGCCTCTGGGCGAGGCGCGCGTGGCTGAGAGCTGGACGGGGATCAGATTCGACAGCGTCGCGCTGTTGATCGGCGCCCTGGCCACGGTCCTCGGGGTGATCGGGCTCGGTCTCTGGCCGGCCATCAGAGCGGCACGTGGGTCCCGGCCCGACGAGCGGACCGTCGCGATCAGGCCTTCAGCCGTGGCGGGTGGTCTGTGGACGATCGGAGCACCGGTCAGCGCGGTGATCGGTGTCCGCAACGCGCTCGAGCGAAAGACCCGGGGGACCAGCGTGCCTGTGGGGAGCGCCCTGTTCGGGACCGTGCTGGCGGTGGTGGCGCTGTGTGGAACGGCGGTCTTCGGTGCCAGCTTGTCGCATCTGACGGCCACACCCAGACTGTACGGAGACGCCTTCCAGCTGAACATCTCGGACCCCAACAGTGGAGGGATCCCGGATCCGGCGCTGTTGAAGAGCCTCGAACACGACCGGGCCGTCACCGGCATCACGGAGGGAATCGCTCTCCCAGCCATCTCTATCGACAAGGCGGTCGTCGGTGCCATCGCCGGGACCGCCGTACGAGGTCCGCTCCTTCTCTCGACGGTGGACGGACATGCCCCCGATGCCAGCGGACAGATTGGCCTCGGTGCGACGACGATGCGTCAGGTGGGCGCCCGTATCGGCTCGGTTGTCCATGTCACGGTGACGTCGGCCTCAGGTGCCAAGCGAACAGTGCCGTTCCGGGTGGTCGGTCAGATGTCGCTCCCGGTGCTCGGCAACTCGGTAAGCCTTGGTAACGGCGCCGTGCTCACGCTGACCGGGTACGAGAACGCGGCGTGCCCTCCGGGTCCCGATCGTGCCGGCTGCCGGCAGGTGGTCGCGGCATCGACCAACGGCGGCGTGCTGGTCAGTGTCGTACCGGGTCCACGGGGACAGGCCGCAGTCGCCCACTACTTCAGCAGGTACCAGACGATCACTACCCTCGCGATCACCCCGACCTCGCTCATCAACTTCGGCGAGGCGGTCAACTTCCCCCTCGTGTTCGGCGCGATGTTGGCGGTGTTCGGGGCAGCCACGCTGTTCCACCTGTTGGTGGTGAGCGTGACGCAACGCCGGCGAGAGGTCGGCCTGCTGAAGGTGGTGGGATTCGTGAACGGCCAGGTTGCCTCGACCATGGCCTGGCAGGCCACGACAGTGGCGGTCGTGGGCATTGTGATCGGCGTCCCGCTGGGGTTGTTGGCCGGCCGGAGCATCTGGCAGGCGTTCGCCAACGATCTGGGTGCTGTGCCTGTCTCCATCGTTCCGCTCTGGATCATCTGTCTCCTCGTGGCGGGGGTGCTCGCCGCGGCCAACCTGATCGCGGTGGTCCCTGCACTCGTCGCGGTCCGCTCCAGGACACGAGATCTCCTGCGAACCACGTAGCGGCCTGTCAGTCGTCGACCACCACGCCGCTCGAGATGTTCGATGAGTCGAGCGAAACCGAGAAGCTCAATCTCGGCCGGTCTCTCACCAAGCTCAACGCCGCCCTCATCGGTCAGGTCGCCAACCTGGTCAAATAGACCGAATCGGAGCGCCCGGCCGTCGTGCGTTCCGCTCTGCGATCGGTACCCGGAGGTGCGCTGCCCGCCGGTCAGCTGAGCCGGTTCACCCGGCCGGGTCCGACGCGCCAAGGAGTGTGTCGGCCAGCGCGGAGGCCAGCGCGGCGTTCCCCTTGATCGTCGGGTTCGAGGAGCTCGCGGCTTGTGACAGGGCCTCCTCGGTGATCTGACGTGCCTGCGACTCGCTGATCGGAGCAGGTGGCGCGGTCGCTGCGGCCGCCACCGCCTGCTGCAACATCGCATCGGGCCCGCCGACGGTGACCCCGTACCCACCGTGGCCGACCGGAGCCACATAGGCGAGCCGGCTTCCGTCCGGGTTCTGCACCATCGCGTCCAGCGTGGACGATCCGGACACAGCGACCCGACCGTGCACCGTGCTCGGGATGTAGACGACCGTCTCGGCCGAGCGGTTCCCCCGTCGGGCACGGCTCGAGTCGGTCGCCAGCATGGCGAATGCCTGCGACGAGGGGTCGGTCTGTTCGGCGAGCAGGGTGCCGGCGGTGGCACGTGGCCAAACCCGAGCCAGGTAGAGCTGCCGAGACGGGATCAACCGATCCTGGGCCGACGGGGTCGCGTTCGGGTCCCCCTTGCCGGCCTGTCCGTTGGCAGTCGTCTGGTACGTGCTGTGCTGCCACCGGACACACCAGCAGGTTCCCGCGGTCGCACTCAGTCCCTTCCATGCCCACACGGTGCCCCCGGTCAGGGTCAGCGCTTGCGCCGCGGTCTCTCCGGCGAGGACCGAACCGTCGGTGCTCGAGGAGTCGCCGAACTCGGTGGTGAACACGGCAGCATGCATGATCTGCGCCTCGGACTCGGCCGTCTGGTAGCCGAAGGTGTAGCTGGGAGGGAACGGGCTCGTGCGTACGGGATAGCCCAGGAACTGATCCAGGGTGAAGGCGTGGGTATAGATGTGCGGCACCCATACCAGGTTCGGGTACTGGGTGATCGGCTTGCTGACCTGTGGCGAGAAGTCAATCAGGTTCCGGTAGGCCAACGGTTCGACGAAGACCTGTTGGTCGCTCACGTTCGCCTCGCGGGATAGGCGCACGCGTTGGTCAACGATGTCGGTGCCGACGTCGGGCAGGTCGCAAGGCCGTCCCGTACCCCGGTGAGGGCTTCGATGACCCGTTGGTAGAACGGGAAGAGGTCCTGTGTGGTGGCCTGGTAGAGGTCCTCGAGCGGAGTCGAGGCGAGTGATCCCGGTTGTGGCTCATTCATCACCTCGTATCCGAGGACCGTCGAGTTGTGCTCGAAGGCGCGGGCGAGGGTCACGAGGGCGCCGATGTAGTGGTCCTCGAGACCGGTCCCCGGGGACTCGCCCTGTGGTGCGTCGACGGGATGGTTGTGCCAGAAGTTGTAGAAGGCCGCCGATTCGGCGGGATTCAGATCGCTCTCACCGAAGAGGGCGCACGTGGGCTTCCCGTCGGTGAGCACCGCCCACGCCGGTGCCCCGTCGCCGCCACCCGAGGAGGTGCATCCTGCCGGCAGGTCGGCCGGGTTTCCCGGGAGGATGTAGCGGGAGTACTGATCCTGGTGCATGTCGAGGATGACATAGATGCCCTGCTGGCGGGCCCATCCGACCACCTGCTCCACCCTGGCGAGGTAGGTCGTGCTGTAGTGCCCCGGCGCCGGTTCGAGCTGGCTCCAGTTGAGCACGAGCCGCACCACGTCGAACCCGAGCGCGCGCATCTGCGCGAAGTCGTCGCCGCTCCCGGGGCGCAGTCGACTGCTCGTACGCGGGCTTCGTCGCCTGCACCTCGCAGAGGGGCGGTTGGGGGATACGGGCGGCGGCTGGCGGGCACGTGCCGTCGTACGCGCTCGGGTCAACGGGGAAGAGCGCGGGGCCTCCGTTCGCATCCGGGTAGGCGACATCCTGCATGCCCACCGCGGCGGCACCGTAGAGGAGGACTTGCCGTCCTGCCGGATCCGCGAGATACGGCGTCGCGTCGACGGCGCCCGCCGGCGGGGTCACTACATGGAGGAATGGGAGGTCCGCGAAGCCTTGGCCGTCTGACGGGCTGCTCGCGGACGGCGACGCACCGCACGACGCTACGACAACACAGAGCACCGCCAGGGGGAGGACGGCCCCGCCGAGCCTGGTGCGGCGCCCGCGACGCGGTCGGGGAACCGCTGCACGCCCTTGTCGCCTCTCTACCGGATCGTGAGCAACCCGCTGTCTCGTCCATCTCGTGAGCACGGCTCACCTCCGTATCTGTGGGCGCAGCGTCAGGTGTCGCGTCGTGCGGCGAAGAACCCCGAGAGCAGGAGAGCTGCCTCGTCGGCCCGGACCCCGGCGGTGACCGGGACCTCGTGATTGAGACGTGGGTCGGCGCAGAGGTTGTAGAGGGAGCCGCACGCCCCGGCCTTCGGGTCGGCGGCACCGAAGACCAATCGAGCGACCCTGGCTGCGACCAGGGCACCTGCACACATCGCGCAGGGTTCGAGCGTGACCACCAGGGTCACGCCGGAGAGGCGCCAGGTGCCGAGCGTGGCCGCCGTGTCAGCGAGGACCAGGACCTCGGCGTGGGCCGTCGGATCGCGGCGCAGCTCGCGTTCGTTGTGGCGCATCGCGATCACCCGCTCCCCGAGGAGGGTGATCGCCCCGACCGGCACGTCTCCGTGGGCGATCGCCGAGGCGGCCTCGTCGATGGCGAGCGCCATGGCGACCTCGTCGGGAACCGAGCCCGCGCCGACCGGCGCTCCCGCGGGGATCGGCGAGATGCCGTCTGCTCTCATGGCGGAGGCGGTGGGATTTGAACCCACGGTGAGTTTCCCCACACACGATTTCCAATCGTGCCGATTCGGCCGCTCTCGCACGCCTCCGGAATCGGGACCTTCCGGAGTACCCCGGGCGTCCACGGTCCCGCAAGGCTACTCCGCCACCCTGCCCGGGCCGGCCGGCCCCGGAGCACCGCAGAAAGGGCGATACGATTGCGGTCTTCCCGGAAGTGGGTGCGACGGCTGGGTCCTGCGCAACGTCCTCCTGTGAATCGAGTCAGGGTCGGAAGGCAGCAGCTCTCAGCGGGTTCGGTCGTGTGCCGCAGTCAACCTGGCCGTCGCACCGACCGCCGGGGAGGACGGGGGACTCCCGCGTGGAGCGTCGTCCCGGCTTCCGCGGGGAGCACCCGGTCCGACGGCCGATAGGCTCCCACGACGTGGCCGACGGATCCGAGGACCTTCCGTACCAGTCCCTCTACCGACGGTTCCGCCCGTCGACCTTCGCCGAGGTCCGTGGTCAGGATCATGTCGTCCTGGCCCTGCGCAACGCGGTGCGCGACGGCCGGGTGGCCCACGCCTACCTGTTCAGTGGCCCCCGGGGAACCGGCAAGACCTCCACCGCCCGCATCCTGGCAAAGGCGCTCAACTGCACCGACCTCCACGACGGCGAGCCGTGCGGGGTGTGCGCGTCGTGCGTCGAGATCGCCCGCGGGACCTCGCTCGATGTCCATGAGCTCGATGCCGCCTCCAACAACGGGGTCGATGCCATGCGGGACCTCGTCTCGCGGGCCGCACTCGGCTCTCCCGGCCGGCAGAAGGTCTACATCGTCGACGAGGTCCACATGCTCTCCAACGCCGCATCCAATGCGCTGTTGAAGACCCTGGAGGAGCCGCCGCCCCACGTGGTCTTCGTGCTGGCCACGACCGATCAGCAGAAGGTCCTGCCCACCATCCGCAGCCGCACCCAGCACTACGAGTTCCACCTCCTCGGTCCGGACACCTTGACCGAGCTCCTCTCCCAGGTCCGGCGCGACGCGCACCTCGAGGTCGGCGACGACGCGCTCGACCTGGCGGTCCGTCGTGGTCGCGGCTCGGCCCGGGACGCCCTCTCGGTGCTCGACCAGGTGGTGGCGTCCGACGCCGTCGACGACGACCTGCCCGAACTGGACGAGGTGGTCGAGGCCCTCGCCGAACGGGACGTGGGTCGGGCCCTGGTTGCCGTGGCCCGCCTGACCGGGGTCGGCTTCAGCCCCCAGCAGCTCACGGTCGACCTGGTCGACCACTTGCGTCAGGGGTTCCTGGCCATCGTGGCTCCGGAGCTGGTCACCGTGTCAGGCGCGGAGCGGGATGCGCTGGCGTCCCAGGCATCCCGGGTGGGCCTTGCCGCCCTCGTCCAGGCCATGGAGCTGCTCGGGCTTGCCCAGGTGGCCATGCGGGAGGCACCCGATCCGAGGGTCACCCTCGAGGTGGCACTGGTCAGACTCGCCCACCCGGAAGCGGACGACTCGCCCGCAGCCTTGTTGGCCCGCATCGAGCGTCTCGAGTCCGACCGGGCGGCGCCGGTCGGCGAGGCGCGGTCCACGCCGCAACCGTCCCCCGCGCGTCCGGCGGACTCCGACGCGCGTTCGGCGGTGTCGGTCGAGCCCGAGCCGGTCGAGGCGGGGCCGGTCGGGCCCAGGAAGACCCTCGGTGCGGTGCGGAGGCAGACGCCGCCTCCGGTCGGGCCGCCGCAGCAGGCGGTGCCCGCACAGCCAGCTACCGAAGAACCGCCGACAGAGGAGCCGGTCCCGGCCGTGCCCCTCGACCGCAGGGCCCAGGCTGTGGCCGCGGCGTTCCCGACGCGCGACCAGCTCGTTCAGGCCTGGGGTGATCAGGTGATCGGCCGGCTCCGTCCGAAGGCCAAGGCCCTCTACCAGGCCGGTCGGTTCGTCGGGGTCGACGGAGAACGGGCCCGGTTCGGTCTGCCCAACGAGACGCATTGCAGCCGGTGCGCGGAGATGCAGGACGAGGTCGAGGCAGCCCTGGGCGAGTGCTTCGGCCGGCCGGTCGGCTTGGAGCTGGTCGTGGACGCCGGGGCGGGTGAGCCCGACGGCGCCGCCGACAGACCCGCGGGTCCGGATTCCGGCGCACCGGTCGACACATCAGCGCGCCCTGCGGCCAGATCGGCGGCACGGACCCCTGCCGTCGTTGCCGCGCCGGCCCCGGAGCCCGACGACGAACACGATCTCTCCGCATTCGACGAGGCCGGCACCGAGGTGGCCGAGTTCGACAACTCGGCCGAGGCGCGGGTGCTCCAGGCGTTCCCCGGTGCCGAGGAGGTGGAGTAGGTGGCCATCTTCACCGGACCGCTGCAGGCCCTCATCGACGAGTTGGGCCGCCTGCCCGGCGTCGGCCCCAAGTCCGCCCAGCGGATCACCTTCCACCTGCTCAAGGTGGCCCCCGAGGACGCACTGCGCCTGGCGGAGGCCATCATCGCGGTCAAGGAGCGGATCACCCTGTGCACCCGCTGCTTCAACGTCGCCGAGGGCGGGCTCTGCGCCATCTGCCTCGACGACCGACGCGACGGCTCCTCGGTCTGTGTGGTCGAGGACCCGCGGGACATCGTCTCGGTCGAGAAGACCGGCGAGTTCTCGGGGACGCTACCACGTCCTCCAGGGTGCGCTCAACCCGATCGAGGGCATCGGCCCCGACCAGCTCCGGGTGCGCGAGCTGCTGGGCGCGCGTCGAGACCGAGGGCATCACCGAGGTCATCCTCTGCACCAATCCGAACCTCGAAGGCGAGGCCACGGCCATGTACCTGGCCCGGCTGCTCAAGCCGCTGGGTCTGTCGGTGACCCGCATCGCCAGCGGCCTGCCGGTCGGGGGCGACCTCGAGTACGCCGACGAGCTGACACTCGGGCGGGCGCTCGAGGGACGTCGCGAGGTGGACGCCTGACGGTCCGAACCCTCGGCCGGATGGGCACCGGACCGGACGGGTGGGGCACGATGGGGGGATGGCGAGCCACCCGGAAGAGCACGTCCGGCTCCTGTGGCTCCTGCGACACGCGAAGGCGGCGTCCGACGCACCGCGGGGTGGTGGCGACCACGAGCGTCCGCTGACTGCTCGCGGCCGCCGCGACGCCGACCGCGCTCGGAAAGCGTCTGGCGAGCGAGGACCCTCCCCTCGGCATCCCCGGGGGCCGCCGGCCCGACCTCGCTGTCTGCTCGTCCGCGGTGCGGACCCGTCAGACCGCCGACCTGGTCCTCGGCGAGCTGGGCAGCCGGGTCCCCCTCGACTCCTTCCGCTCCCTCTACGACGCGGACACCGAGACCGTGCTCGGCTACGTGCGCGAGTTCGACGACGAGGTGCGGTCGGCCATGATCGTCGGCCACAACCCGACGATGTACCGGCTGACCTGGGAGCTCCAGCGTCCGGACGGGGACCACCGGTCGGCGACGGCCGATGGGCGATCGGGCCGCGACCACCTCGAGAAAGCCGGGTTCCCGACCTGTGCGCTGGGAGTACTGGCGCTCGACGTGGACTCTTGGGAGGACGTCGACAGCGGCTGCGGCACGCTCGTCGGCCTCTTCGCGCCGCCCTACTGACCCTCGTTCGGGTCAGATCGTGCGGAGCACCGCCGCGTCGCCCTGGCCGCCGCCGCCGCAGAGGCCGACCGCCGCGGTACCGCCGCCCCGGCGCTTGAGCTCGAGGAGCGCGGTGAGCGCGAGGCGGGTGCCCGACATCCCGACCGGGTGACCGAGGGCGATCGCGCCGCCGTTGACGTTGAGCGATGTCGCTCGTCGATGCCGAGGTCGTCCGCCGAGGCGAGGCCGACGGCGGCGAAGGCCTCGTTGATCTCGAACAGGTCGATGTCGCCGATCGGTGAGGCCGGCCTTGCCCGAGCGCCACCGAGGTGGCGTGCGACGGCTGGTTGAGCAGCGAGGGGTTCGGGCCCGGCCACCTGGCCGTAGCTGACGAGCTCGCCGAGGGGGGTCACGCCGAGCTCGTCGGCCTTGGCCCGCGACATCACGATGACGGCGGCGCCGCCGTCGGAGATCTGCGAGGCGTTGCCGGCGGTGATGGTCCCGTCCGTGTCGAACGCCGGCCGCAGCGCGCCGAGCGACTCGGCCGTCGTCTCCGGGCGGACGCCCTCGTCGGTGTCGACGACGAGCGGGTCGCCCTTGCGCTGGGGCACCTCGACCGGGACGATCTCGTCGGCGAAGCGGCCGTCCTTGATGGCCGCCGCGGCCCGCTCGTGGGAGAGGGCGCTGAAGGCGTCCTGGCGCTCGCGGGAGACGCCGTCCGCGCCGTTGTAGCGCTCGGTGGCGAGGCCCATCGCGCACTGGTCGAAGGCGCAGGTGAGGCCGTCGTACATCATCGAGTCGACCAGGGTGGCGTCGCCCAGCCGGTAGCCGGCGCGGGCGCCGGGCAGCAGGTACGGGGCCTGGGTCATCGACTCCATGCCGCCGGCGACCACGATCTCGGCGTCGCCGGCGTCGATCATGCAGGTCGGCCAGGTAGATGGTGTTGAGCCCCGACAGGCAGACCTTGTTGACCGTCGTGGCGGGGACCGTCATCGGGATGCCGGCGTTGACGGCCGCCTGGCGGGCGGTGATCTGGCCGGTGCCGGCCAGGAGGACCTGGCCCATGAAGACGTAGTCGACCTGCTCGGGGGCGACGCCCGGCCCGCTCGAGCGCGCCGGCGATGGCGAAGCCGCCGAGCTCGATGGCGGTGAAGCCGCCGAGCGCGCCCGAGAGCTTGCCGATCGGGGTGCGGGCACCAGCGACGATGACCGATCCGGGCATGCAACCTCCACGGCCTGGTGGCCGGTTCAGGCGGCGTTCCCCCTGGGCCCGCCACGACGACAGGCAGCCATGATACGGCGTCCCCGCTCGGGTGGACCACACGGCGCCGCCCGGGTGGCCCCTCCGGACCGGCGGGCTATCCTCGCCTCCCATGCAGGAGCATCCTGACAGCGATCCTGGCCGGCGCGCCCGGCGACGAGCTCGGCCGCGCTGCCCCTCCCCGAGTCGTACCGGGCCGCCTTCGTGCGCGCGCGACGAGGTCGGGATGTTCGACGGGCCTGGCCTCCGAGGACAAGGACCCGCGGAAGTCCCTCCACGTCGGCGAGGTGGCCGTGCCCGAGCTCGCCCCCGACGAGGCCTACGTGGCGGTGATGGCCTCGTCGATCAACTTCAACACCGTGTGGACCTCGATCTTCGAGCCGCTGCCCACCTTCGGCTTCCTCGACCGGCTGGGCCGGGAGAGCGTCTGGGGGGCCCGCCACGCGCTCGACTACCACGTGGTCGGCTCGGACGCCTCGGGCGTCGTGCTGCGGGTCGGCTCGGCTGTGCGCAACTGGCGGCCGGGCGACAAGGTCACGGTGCACTGCAACTACGTCGACGACCAGGACCCGACCGCCCACGACGACTCGATGCTGGCCGCCAACCAGCGGATCTGGGGCTTCGAGACCAACTTCGGCGGCCTGGCCGACCTGGCCGTCGTGAAGGCCAACCAGCTCATGCCCAAGCCGACCCACCTGACCTGGGAGGAGGCGGCGGTCAACGCCCTGTGCAACTCGACCGCCTACCGCATGCTCGTCTCGCACAACGGCGCCCCGATGCACCAGGGCGACCGGGTGCTCGTGTGGGGGGCCACGGGCGGGCTCGGGCAGCTTCGCCGTCCAGTACGTGCTGAACGGCGGCGGCATCCCGGTCGGCGTGGTCTCCTCGCCGGACAAGGTGGAGCTGCTCCACGACCTCGGCGTCGAGGCGGTCATCGACCGCAAGGCGGCCGGCTACCGGTTCTGGAAGGACGAGCACACCCAGGACGAGTCCGAGTGGCGACGCCTCGGCAAGGACATCCGCGCCCTCGTCGGCGACGACCCCGACATCGTCTTCGAGCACCCCGGCCGCCAGACCATGGGCGCGTCGGTCTTCGTCGGCCAAGCGGGGCGGCACCGATCGTGACCTGCGCGGCGACCTCGGGCTACATGATCGAGTACGACAACCGCCACCTCTGGATGAAGCTCAAGACCATCAAGGGCTCGCACTTCGCCAACTACCGGGAGGCCTGGGACGCCAACCAGCTGGTCTGCGAGGGCAAGGATCCTGCCGCCGCTGTCGGCCGTCTACCCCCTCGAGCGAGGTGGGCGAGGCGGCGCTACCAGGTCCACCGGAACCTGCACGAGGGCAAGATCGGCGTGCTGTGCCTCGCCCCCGAGGAGGGTCTCGGCATCGACGACCCCGAGCTGCGGGCCGAGGTCGGCGAGGACCGGATCACCCTCTTCCGGCGGCACGGGGCATGACGCCGAGCCGCCTGCTGACCGAGATCGACCACGTGGCCATCGCCGTGCGACGACCTCGACGCCGCCGTCGCCTGGTACGCGCGAGACCTTCGGGGCCGACGGTCGCCCACCGCGAGGCGGTCGAGCCCGACGGGGTCGAGGAGGCGCTCCTCAAGGTGGCCGACTCCTACGTCCAGCTGCTCACCCCGACCCGCGACGACTCGCCGGTGGCCAAGTTCCTCGAGCAGCGCGGGCGAGGGCCTCCACCACGTCGGCTACCGGGTGGACGACTGCGCGGCGGCCCTCGCAGGCGGTCAAGGACCGCGGGGGCCAGGTCATCGACGAGGCGCCCCGGCCCGGGTCGCGGGGGACGACGGTCGCCTTCGTCCACCCGAAGGCGTCGTTCGGCACGCTGATCGAGCTCGTCCAGGAGTAGGGTCCGACGCCCCGGTGAGCGCTCGGTAGCCTCGGTCGCATGGAGCACTCGATGACCGCAGCGGCTGGAGGAGCTCGACCGAGCGCCGGGAGGAGGCCCTGCACGCCGGGCTCGCCAGCGGCGGTCGAGCGCCAGCACGCCAAGGGCAAGATGACCGCCCGCGAGCGGATCGACTACCTCCTCGACGACGGCTCGTTCCAGGAGCTCGACATGCTGGCCCGCCACCGGGCCCACGGCATGGGCCTCGAGGACAACCGCCCCTACACCGACGGGGTCGTCACCGGGTTCGGCACCATCGACGGCCGCCGGGTCTGCGTCTTCTCGCCAGGACTTCACCGTCTTCGGCGGCGCGCTCGGCGAGGTGTTCGCCGAGAAGATCCACAAGGTCATGGACCTGGCCACCTCGATCGGCGTGCCGATGATCGGCCTCAACGACGGCGCCGGGGCCCGCATCCAGGAGGGCGTGGTCTCGCTGCACTCCTACGGCGGGCATCTTCCTCCGCAACGTCCAGGCCTCCGGGCGTGATCCCCCAGATCAGCGTGATCCTCGGCCCGTGCGCCGGCGGTGCGGTCTACTCGCCCGGCCATGACCGACTTCATCTTCATGGTCCAGGGCACCTCGCCACATGTTCATCACCGGACCCGACGTGGTGAAGACGGTCACCGGCGAGGACGTGACCCTCGAGGAGCTCGGCGGGGCCATGAGCCACGCCACCAAGTCGGGGGTGGCCACCTTCGTCGCCGCCCGACGAGAAGGCCTGCCTCGACGACGTCCGCTACCTGCTCTGCTTCCTGCCCTCCAACAACCTCGAGGAGCCGCCGCTCGTGGTCTCGGGCGACGACCCCGAGCGGCTGACCCCCGAGCTGCGTCGACCTGATGCCGGCCTCGCCCAACCAGCCCTACGACATGAAGAAGGTCATCGCGGCGGTCGTCGACGACGGCGAGTACTTCGAGGTCCACCCCCACTGGGCGATGATCCATCACCTGCGGCTTCGCCCGCATCGACGGCCGCGTGGTCGGCATCGTCGGCAACCAGCCCGCCGATCCTGGCCGGCGTGCTCGACATCGACTCCTCGGAGAAGGCGGCCCGCTTCGTGCGCACCTGCGACGCCTTCAACATCCCGCTCGTCACCTTCGTCGACGTGCCCGGCTTCATGCCCGGCACCGACCAGGAGTACGGCGGGATCATCCGCCACGGCGCCAAGCTCCTCTACGCCTACTGCGAGTCGACGGTGCCGCGGATCCAGATCATCACCCGCAAGGCCTACGGCGGCGCCTACGTGGTCATGAACTCGAAGTCGATCGGCGCCGACCTGGCCTTCGCCTGGCCGTCGGCCGAGCTCGCCGTGATGGGCCCGCAGGGCGCGGTCGAGATCGTCTACCGCCGCGAGCTGGCCGAGGCCGACCGACCCGGTGGCGCCGCCGCGGGCGAGCTGGTCGAGGAGTACACCGAGCGCTACGCCAACCCGTACATCGCGGCCGAGCGCGGCTACGTCGACGACGTCATCGACCCCGCCGAGACCCGCCGGGTCCTCGTCCGCGAGCCTCGCCCTGCTGGCCTCCAAGCGCGAGGAGCTGCCGAAGCGCAAGCACGGGAACGTGCCGCTGTGACGCGGGCTCGCCGCCCGATCGACCCCGCGGTGCTGGCCCGTGCTGGCCGCGCGGTCGATCCAGGTCTGGCCGCGGCCGCAGCGGTCGTGGCCGGCCAGCCGGCGCGCGCGACCAGGACGCCGGCGTGGCGGTTCAGCGGCCGGTGGTGGTCCAGCCCGTCCCGCGCGCAGAGCCCGGCCGGCTGACCGGCCGTGGTCCGGGGGCCGATCAGCGGCTGGCCGCGGCGACTGCTCGACCAGCGTCGAGCAGGTCGCTCCATGATCGCGGCCGAACTCGAAGTCCTTGGGCGTGTAGACGGCGCCACGCCCTTGCCCGAGGAGCACCTCGGCGTCCTCGGGCGGGATGATCCCGCCGACCACCACCGGGGCGTCGACCCCTTCCGCACGCAGGCGGTCGAGGACCTCGGGGACCAGCTCGAGGTGGGAGCCCGAGAGGATCGAGAGCCCGACCACGTCGACGTCCTCGTCGCGGGCGGCCGCGACGATCTCGGCCGGGCGTGAGCCGGATCCCCTGGTAGACGACCTCGAAGCCGGCGTCGCGGGCGGCGACGGCGATCTGCTCGGCCCCGTTGGAGTGCCCGTCGAGCCCGGGCTTGGCGACGAGCAGGCGGGGCGGGCCCCCGTCCCGTCGGCCGAGCGCCCGGGCCCGGGCCGAGCACCCGCCGGAAGGCTCGCCCCGCGGTGACCGACGCCCCCGCCGACCCCGGTCGGCGCCCGGTACTCACCGAAGACCTCGCGCAGCGCCGCCCGCCCACTCGCCGGTGGTGCCCGCCGGCGTGGGCCAGGGCGATGGTGGCGGCCATGACGTTGGCTCGGGTCGTCCTCGCCGCCGCGGCGCAGCGTCGTCGAGCGCCCGGGCGACCGCGGCGCCGTCGCGCTGCGCCCGCCAGGCCGCCACGTCGGCGCGCAGCTCGGCCTCGACGGCCGGGTCGACCTTCGAGGATCGACCTCGCCCCGCTGGCCGGCGCGAGCGGCGAGTCGGCGGTCTCGGTGAAGCAGTTGACCCCGACCACCTGCTGCTCGCCGGTCTCGATGCGCCGCGACCCGCTCGGCCTGGCTTGCGACGAGCCGGGTCTTCAGCTCGTCGATGGCCTCGAACGCGCCGCCCAGCGCGAGCACGTCGTCGAGCTCGGCCGAGGCGGCCTCGACCAGCTTCGGCCGTCTTCTCCTCCATGACCATCGAGCCGTCGAAGATGTCGTCGTACTCGAGCAGGTCGGACTCGAAGGCGAGGATCTGCTGGATCCGCAGCGACCACTGCTGGTCCCAGGGCCGGGGGAGCCCGAGCGCCTCGTTCCAGGCCGGGAGCTGGATGGCGCGGGCCCGGGCGTTCCGGGACAGGGTGACGCCGAGCGTCTCGAGCACGATCCGGGGCACGTTGTTCTCCGGCTGCGCCTCGGTGAGCCCGAGCGAGTTGACCTGGACGCCGTAGCGGAAGCGCCGGAGCTTCGGGTCGGTCACGCCGTAGCGCTCAGCGCAGATCCGGTCCCACAGCGCGGTGAAGGCGCGCATCTTGCAGGTCTCCTCGACGAAGCGGACCCCGGCGTTGACGAAGAAGCTGATCCGCCCGACCACGTCGGGGAAGCTGCGTCGGCCGCGATCTGGCCCGAGTCGCGCACCGCGTCGAGGACGTCGATGGCGGTGGCCAGCGCGTAGGCGACCTCCTGGACCGGGGTGGCCCCGGCCTCCTGGAGGTGGTAGCTGCAGACGTTGATCGGGTTCCACTTGGGGACGTTGCGGACCGTGTAGGCGATCGTGTCGACGGTGAGCCGCCGGCTCGGGACCGGCGGGAAGATGTAGGTCCCCCGCGAGAGGTACTCCTTCACGATGTCGTTCTGGGTGGTGCCCTGCAGCACGCGGGGGTCGACGCCGTGGTCCTCGGCGTTGGCGATGTAGAGGCCGAGCAGCCACGGCCGCGGTGGCGTTGATGGTCATCGACGTGTTCATCTACTCGACCGGGATGCCGTCGAGGAGCTGCGCCATGTGGCCGAGGTGGGCGACGGGCACGCCGACCTTGCCGACCTCGCCGGCCGCCTGCCGGGGCGTCGGGGTCGTAGCCGGTCTGGGTGGGCAGGTCGAAGGCGATCGAGAGGCCGGTCTGGCCCTTGGCCAGGTTGGTCCGGTACAGCTCGTTGGAGGCGCGCGGCCGTCGAGTGCCCCGAGTAGGTCCGCATCACCCACGGCTCGTCCCGCACCGGGCCTCGCCGTCGGAGCCTGTCGTACCCGTCACGCTCACCCCTCCATTGTGGCCGCGCCCGGACCGGGGGCCGACATCCCCGGCGGGGCTGAGCCGACGCCGGCATCAGCTCGCGGTAGTCGTAGAAGCCCTGGCCCGACTTCCGCCCGAGCTGCTCGGCCGCCACCATCCGCCGCAGCAGCGGCACGGCCGCGTAGTTCGGATCGCGGAACTCGTCGTAGAGGGCGTCGAGGATGGCGAGGCGAGGTGTCCAGCCCGACCAGGTCGAGCAGGGCGAACGGGCCCATCGGGAAGCCGCAGCCGCCCATCATGGCGGCGTCGATGTCCTCGATCGTGGCCACCCCCTGCTCGAGCAGGCGCACCGCGTTGTTGAGGTAGGGGAAGAGGAGCGCGTTCACGACGAACCCGGCCTGGTCCTTGACCTCGACCGGCGTCTTCCCGCAGGCCTCGGCGAAGGCGCGGGCCGCGGCGATGGTCTGCGTCGGAGGCGGTGATCGGCCGGACCACCTCGACCAGGGACATGACCGGCGCCGGGTTGAAGAAGTGGATGCCGCAGACCTGCTCGGGGCGGCCGGTCTCCATGGCCAGCTCGACGACCGGGAGGGTCGAGGTGTTGGTGGCCAGGATGGCGTGGTCGTCGGAGATCCGGTCGAGCTCGTCGAAGAGCTCCTTCTTGACGGCCAGGTCCTCGACGACCGACTCGATGACCAGGTCGACGTCCGAGGGCTGCCAGGTCCGAGGTGCCGGTGACCCGGCCCAGGGCCTGGTCCCGCTCCTCCTCGGTCCGCTTGCCCTTTTCGATCTGGCGGTCGAGCGACTTCTCGAGCGCGGCCAGCGTGGCGTCCGCGGTGGACTGGCTCCTCGAGCGCAGGACCACCTCGAAGCCGTTGACGGCGGCCACCTCGGCGATGCCCGACCCCATGATCCCCGAACCGACGATACCCACGCGTGCGATTGACATGGTGGGGATGTTACTGGGGAGTCAGGGGGCCGGGCTCCGGCGTCGCCTGCCCTGGCGCGCTCTACAGTTGCGTCGGTGGACGCGACCCCTGGGATCCTGGCGTTGGTCGGCGGCGGAGAATGGCGGGAGGGCTGCACCTTCGACGCGGAGCTGCTGGCCGCCTCGGGCTCCGACGAGGTGCTCGTCCTCCCGACCGCCGGCGCCTACGAGCACCCGGAGCGCCTGGTGGTGGAGGCCGGTGCGTGGTTCGAGGCGTTGGGCGGCCGGGTCGAGGGTCTGATGGTCCTCGCCAGGGCCGATGCCGAGGACGAGGGGGCCGCGGCGGTGGTGCGCCGGGCCCGGTTCGTCTACCTCGCCGGCAGCTCGCCGATGCACGTCCGGACCGTGCTCAAGCACTCCAGGGTGTGGGACGCGCTGGTCGCGGCCTGGCGCGATGGGGCGGTCGTAGCGGGGTCGTCCGGTGCGGCGATGGTGCTCACCGACCCGATGGTCGACGCCCGCGGTGGGGGGCTCACCGTCGGTCTGGGTCTGGTGTCCGGGGTGGCCGTCGTGCCCCACTTCGGCGACACCCACGAGGACGGGCACGGCGAGAAGCTGCACCGCTCGGTGCAGCTGGCTCCGGTCGGCACCCCGCTGGTCGGCATCCCCGAGCGCACCGCCCTCATCCGGGACCCCGCGGGCAGCTGGCGGTCGGCCGGCGCGGTCCCGGTGGCCGTCTTCCTCGACGGGTCGGTGGCCGAGGCCGGTCTCGGGGCACTCCCGGTCTGAGCCGGACGTCGCGCTGGGGCGACCCCGCGCTGCCGGCCTCCGTGCGGTGCGGCGCTCTACTCGGACTCGGTGATCGTCACCGACTCGATGACGACGTCCTCCGACGGCGTCCCCGACCGGCTGCCCACCGCCTCGATCGCGGTGACGACGTCGAGACCCTTGACCACCTTGCCGAACAGCGAGTAGCTCGGGGGCAGCGACACCCCGTCCCGCCCGCTCATGATGAAGAACTGGCTGCCGTTGGTGTTCGGTCCGGCGTTGGCCATGGCCAGCGACCCGATCTCGTAGCGGCCGGGCGTGGGGAGCTCGTCGTCGAAGCGGTAGCCGGGCCCGCCGCGGCCGGTGCCCTCGGGGTCGCCTCCCTGGCACACGAAGCCCGGGATGATCCGGTGGAAGACGATGCCGTCGTAGTAGTGATACCGGGCGAGGAAGACGAAGTTGTTGACGGTCTTGGGCGCGGCGACCGGGTCGAGCGCGACGGTCAGGGTTCCCTTGTTGGTGGTCACCTCTGCCGTGTAGCGCTTCGCCGGGTCGATGATCATCGGCGGCGGACTGTCGAAGCGCTGGGTCTTCGGGCTCGATCCGTCTGTGGCCGGAATCTGCTGTGCCATGGTCGTACTCCTCGTGTCTCGCTGTGGTCGGGGATGCTGTGGGCCGGGCTCGGCTCCGATCAGGACTCGCTGATCGTCACCGACACCATCCGGTGGAGGGTCGTCGGTGTTCCCGAGGACGCTGCCCGTCGGCGTTGATCTTGTCGACGACCGACATCCCAGAGGTGACCTGGCCGAACAGGCTGTAGCTCGGGGGCAGGCTCTCGCCCTGGGGCCCGGCGACGATGAAGAACTGGCTCCCGTTGGTGTTCGGCCCGGAGTTGGCCATGGCCAGCGACCCGAGGGGGTATTGCGGCGATGCCTTGGCCGGCAGCTCGTCAGCGAACTGGTACCCGGGGCCTCCGGTGCCGGTGCCGGTCGGATCTCCGGTCTGGTCGACGAACTCGGGGATCACCCGGTGGAAGATGACGCAGTCGTAGAAGCTGTGGTCGGCGAGGAAGACGAAGTTGTTGACCGTCTTGGGAGCGGTCTTCGGATCGAGCACCACGGTGATCACGCCGACGTCGGTCGTGATCTCCGCCGTGTACGTCTTGGACGGGTCGATCGTCATCGGCGGGTACGAGGAGTAGGACGGCTTGTTGAGGGTGGCGCTGAAATTGGCCGGACAGTCGGCGGCTGTGGTGACGGCGCTCGGCGACTTGTTGCCTGATCCCCCGGCCGGAGCCGGCTTGGTCGTGGAGGTCGTCGACGAGGCGGTCGTGGTGGTGCTGGCCGTCTTCGAGCCGGGCTTGAAGATGAGGAAGGAGACCCCGACCACCACGGCGGCCACGATCACCAGGGTGACCAACCGCCGGAGGTTCTGTCGCCGCTTGACTGCCTTCTGCTCGGCCTCGCGCCGCGCCTGCCGGCCGGCCTTCTGACGTTGACGTTTGTCGGTGGGCACGGGCGTTCAGGGTAGCCGGTCCCCGGCGGGCCGCCGCTGTCGCCCCGCGTTGCCACGGCTGGGCCTCCGGATGCCGCGTTGTAGCCTTGCGGCCATGTCTCTCGTGGTCCAGAAGTTCGGCGGCACGTCGGTCGGCGACGCCGACCGCGATCCGCGCCGTGGCCGACCACGTGGCCCGCACCCGCCGACAGGGCGACGAGGTGGTGGTCGTGGTCAGCGCGATGGGCAAGACCACCGACGACCTGATCCGCCTGGCCGGCGACGTGAGCTCGGTCCGGCCGACCCGGGAGATCGACATGCTCGTGAGCTCCGGCGAGCGGATCTCCATGGCCCTGCTCTGCATGGCGCTGGCCGAGCTCGGGGTGGAGGCGACCTCCTTCACCGGCAGCCAGGCCGGGATCATCACCGACACCGACCACACCCGGGCCAAGATCCTCGAGATCCGGGCCGACCGGCTCCGCGAGGCGCTGGCCGCCGGGCGGCGTCCCGGTCGTCGCCGGGTTCCAGGGGGTCTCGACCGACCGCGACGTGACCACGCTCGGGCGCGGCGGCTCGGACACGACGGCGGTGGCGCTCGCCGCCGCCCTGGGCGCCGACGTCTGCGAGATCTACACCGACGTCACCGGCGTGTTCAGCGCCGATCCCCGGGTCGTGCCCGAGGCCGCGCCGCCTCGCCCGGGTCAGCTTCGAGGAGATGCTCGAGATCGCCGCCACCGGCGGTCGGGTGCTCGCGCTGCGCTCGGTCGAGTTCGCCCGCAACCACCACGTCCCGCTGCACGTCCGCTCGAGCTTCACCTGGGAGCCGGGCACCTGGGTCGTCGAGGAGGATCCCGCCATGGAGCAGGCCATCGTCACCGCGGTGACCCACGACACCTCCGAGGCCAAGGTGACCGTCACCGGCGTGCCCGACCGCCCGGGCATCGCCGCCCGGCTGTTCCGCGGCCTGGCCGACCGTCGATCAACGTCGACATGATCGTGCAGAACACCTCGCTGCACGGGACGACCGACATCTCCTTCACCGTCCCCGGCGTCGACCTGGCGGTCGGCACGGAGGTGTGCGAGGCCCTGGTGCCAGAGCTCGGGTGCCACGGGGGTCACCTCCGACGACGACATCGCCCGGGTGTCGCTCATCGGCGCGGGCATGAAGACCCATCCCGGGGTGACCGCGCCGACCGTTCGAGACGCTGGCCGCCGAGGGCATCAACATCGAGATGATCTCGACCTCGTCGATCCGGATCTCCTGCGTGGTCCGGGCCGAGCGAGGCGGAGACGGCCGTGCGGGCCCTGCACGCGGCCTTCGAGCTGGACTGATCCCGCGGCCCGCGCCGGGGCGTGCCGACCGTGACCGGCGGCCGCTCGTAGACTGGGTGCGTGCGAATCGGAGTCGTCGGCGCGACCGGCCAGGTGGGGACGGTCATGCGTCGACGTGCTCGCGGAGCGCGCCTTCCCTCTCGACCGGCTCCGCCTCTTCGCCTCCGCCCGCTCGGCCGGGCGGACGCTCGGCTTCCGGGGCGAGGAGATCGACGTCGAGGACGCGGCGACCGCCGATCTGTCGCGGTCTCGACATCGCCCTCTTCTCGAGCGGCGGGCCACGCCTCGCGGGAGCTGGCCCCCCGCTTCGCCGCGGGCGGGGCGATCGTGATCGACAACTCCTCGGCCTGGCGGATGGACCCCGACGTGCCTCTGGTCGTCCCCGAGGTCAACGAGTCCGCCCTCGACTCGATCCCCAAGGGCATCGTGGCCAACCCCAACTGCACGACCATGGTGGCGATGCCGGTGCTCAAGCCGCTGCACGACGAGGCCGGCCTCGACGCCGGCTCGTCGTGTCGACCTACCAGGCGGTGTCGGGTGCCGGGCTGGCCGGGGTGGCGCGAGCTCGAGGAGCAGCTGCTCAAGACGGTGGACCGGGCGGCCGCCCTCACCTTCGACGGCCGGGCCGTCGACGGCCCACCGGCCGCGGTGTTCCCGGACCCATCGCCCACAACGTGCTGCCGCTCGCCGGCCACCTGGTGGACGACGGCTCGGGCGAGACCAACGAGGAGCAGAAGTTCCGCGACGAGAGTCGCAAGATCCTCGGGATCCCCGACCTGCCGGTGACGTGCACCTGCGTCCGGGTGCCGGTGTTCACCGGGCACTCGCCGCGCCATCGTGGCCGAGTTCTCCCGTCCGCTGAGCCCGTCGACGGGCCACCGAGCTCCTGGCCCGGGCACCGGGGGTCGAGCTCTCCGACGTGCCGACGCCGCTTACGGGCGGCTGGGACCGACCCCTCGCTGGTCGGACGGATCCGGGTGGCCGAGGGAGCGACCCACGGCCTCGCCCTCTTCGTGAGCGGGGACAACCTGCGCAAGGGCGCGGCCCTCAACGCCGTGCAGATCGCCGAGTCGCTGGTGCGGCTCGGCATCGTCGCCTGATCCCGGCCGCAGCCCCGCGCCGCCGGGGTCAATCAGCGTGCAGGGCGTGGACGCCGGTGAGGGGGACCGGCCCGGTGGTGGCGGCCAGGATGGCCACCCGCCTTGCCAGGTTCACCGCGTGGTCGCCGAACCGCTCGTAGAAGCGGGCGAGCAGGGCGAGCTCGACGGCCACCGGGAGCGGCATGGTTCCCGCCACGACCTCGACGGTGAGGCTCACATGGAGGTCGTCCATCTCGTCGTCGAGGATGTCGACCGCCGACGCCGCTGAAGGCGCGCGCTCGGCGTAGGCGTCGGTGGTGGTCCGCCACATGTGGACGGCAACCTCGCCCATGCGCTCGACCAGCCCCCGACTCCGTGGCGAGAGCTCTGTTCCGAGACCCCTTGCTGCCCGCCGGGCGACGTGCTCGGCGAGGTCGCCGTTGCGCTCGAGATCGGGGAGCATGCGGATGACGGTGACCAGGAAGCGGAGGTCGCTCTGCGAGGTGATCCCGGCGACGGTGAGCTGTTGGAGGGTGAGCTCCTCGATGTCGCGGTAGAGCTTGTCGACAACCGCGTCGCGGTCGGCGAGCGCCTTGGCCGCCTCGCGGTCCCCGGAGAGCAGCGCGTGGGTCGCACCGGACACCGACTCACCCACCAGCGCGAAGAGTTGCAGCACCTTGCGGTCGATCTGCTCGAGCGGTGTGTCCACCGGCCCACCGTACTTCCACCCGGCCCCACCCATGGCGCCGACCTCAGCCGTCGGGACCCGCCTCGACATCGTCACTCACGATGATCCGGGGGCCCGATCCCCACGACAGGTACCGCCACGACCAGTTGACGAAGACCACGATCTTGTTGCGGAACCCGACCAGGTACACGAGATGGAGGCCGAGCCAGGCCAGCCAGCCGAGGGTGCCCCGGATCACCCGGCCGCCGGGGAACTGGGTGACCGCGGCCCGGCGCCCGATGGTCGCCATAATTCCCTTGTCCCGGTAGCGGAAGGGCTCGGCCGCAGCTCCCTCGAGCCGCCGCACGATCTGGGCCGCGGCGTGGGCGCCGGACTGGATGGCCACCTGGGCGACCTGGGGGCAGATCCGCTCGCTGTCCGGCCCCGGTCCCCACAGCACGGCGGCCGCGTCCCCGACCGCGTAGGCCCCGTCGTGACCCTCGATCGAGAGGTCGGGGCGCACCACCAACCGGCCGGCGGCGCCGGTCGGGGCTGCGATGGCGGCGGCGACCGTGTGCTCCACCGTGACCCCGCCCGCCCAGACCACCGTGCGGCTCGGGATCACCGCCCCGCCCTCGAACTCGACACCTTCACCGGTGACCGCTCGGACCTTGTGGCCGAGCATGAGCTCGACCCCCCTCCCCGCGAGGGTCGCGGCCGCGTACTCGGCAGCGGACGCACGGAACGGGGTCAGCAGCCGATCGAGCGCGTCGACGAGGACGATCCGTGCGGCCGACCGTTCGAACCGGAAGCCGTCGTGGCGTACCGCGACGTCGAGCAGCTCGGCGAGGGCGCCGGCCACCTCGACACCCGTCGGGCCGCCCCCGACCACCACGAAGGTCAGCGCTCCCTCGGCTGTCACCCCGGTGTCCGCGTCGACGTCCTCGAGCACGCGCAGGATGTGGTCGCGCGAACCTCCGGGCGTCGGTCAGCGTGTAGAGCGGGAAGCTGTGCTCGGCAGCACCGGGAATGCCGAAGAAGCGGGTCGTCGCGCCGCTGGCCACGATCACCGAGTCGAAGGGCAGCTGGTGGCCTCCCCGGAGGAGCACCTCACGGCGGTCCCAGTCGATGCCGGTCACCGTCGCGAGGCGGAAGGTCACGTTGTCGGCCTTCCCGAAGATCACCCGGATCGGATAGGCGACGTCACCGGATTCGAGCCCGGCGGTCGCGACCTCGTAGAGCAGGGGCTGGAAGGTGTGGAAGTTGCGCTGGTCGACGATGGTGACCTCGACCGGTGCGCCGACGAGGTGGCGGGCCGCGGACAGGCCCGCGAACCCGGCCCCCACCACGACGACGCGGTGCATCGGGCCATCGTGGCACAACGGGCAGGTCGGCCTCTCGGTGCCGTCCCCCCTCCGCGAAGCTGGCACACCCCATCGGTAGCCTGGCGACGCGGACCGTGTGGGCCCGCTGGCGTCCCGCCGGGGTGGTGACACCCCGCCGTGGCTCAGGAGAGGAATTCGACATGATCACCGGACTCGTTCTCGGCCTGGTCGCCGGTGCCGCCCTGGGCCTGGTCGTCGGGCTACTGGTCAGGGCAGGGCAGGTGACCGCGGCCCGCACCGCCGAGGCCCGCCACGCCGATGCCGAGGCACGGGTCTCGGCCCGGGATGCCGAGCTGGAGGCCGCGGCGCTGCCGCGTTGGCCGACCAGCAGACCTCGCTGGTCGGGGTGCGTGCCGAGGCCGCCCGCCTCGGTGCGGAGCTCGCCCACGCCCGATCGACCAGCGAGGAGCGGGCCGGCACCCTCGAAGAGGTCCGTCAGCAGTTGACCGGCGAGTTCGCCCGGCTCTCGACCATGGCCCTCCGCCAGAACAACGAGCAGTTCCTCCAGCTGGCCGAGGCCAAACTGGGCGAGACCCGCCAGGCGGCCGATGGCGAGCTCGCCAAGCGCCAGGAGGCCATCGAGCAGCTGCTCAAGCCCATCGGCGAACAGCTGGGCAAGTACGAGGAGGGGATGCACCGCCTCGAGGTGGAGCGGCAGCGGGCCTACACGACCCTCACCGAACAGATGAAGCACCTCTCCACCTCCCACGACCAGCTGCAGAAGGAGACCCGGAACCTGGTCACCGCGCTGCGTTCCCCCCAGGCACGCGGCCGGTGGGGCGAGCTCCAGCTGCGGCGGGTGGTCGAGATGGCCGGCATGCTCGAGCAGTGCGACTTCTCCGAGCAGGTCAGCTCGGACGGGGACGCCGGTCGCATGCGGCCCGACATGGTGGTCCACCTGCCCGGTGGCAAGAACGTGGTCGTCGACGCCAAGGTGCCCATGCAGGCGTTCCTCGACGCCAACGAGGCGGACGACGAGTCGGTGCGACGGCTCCATCTGGTCAGCCACGGCCGCCAGATGAAGGCGCATGTCGATGCCCTCTCGAAGAAGGAGTACTGGAAGCGCGTCGACCCCTCCCCCGAGTTCGTGGTGGCGTTCATCCCCGGCGACCCGCTCCTCACCGCCGCGCTCGAGCACGAACCGGGCCTCATGGAGTATGCGGTCGCCAACCACGTCCTCCTGGCGACGCCCACCTCCCTCATCGCCCTGCTCCGCGCCGTGGCGTACGGATGGCAGCAGGACGCCCTCGCGGAGAACGCACGCCAGGTCCAGGTGCTCGGCACCGAGCTCTACGAGCGGATCTCCGTGCTCGGCGAACACGTTGCCGGGGTTGGCAAGGGGCTCACCAGCGCGGTGACCGCCTACAACCGCGGCGGTCGGCTCACTCGAGAGCCGGGTGCTGGTCACCGCCCGACGGTTCGCCGAGATGGGCGTGCCCGGAGCCGGGGAGCTGACCCCACCGAGCCCGGTCGAATCCGCAACCCGGGCCCTCCAGGCCCCCGAGCTCGCTCCGGCCACCCTCGATCTCCCCGGTCTCGGCATCGGATCGGTGCTCGAGGAGGCCGGGATCGGCGACGCACCAGCGTCCTCGTCGACCCTCCCGGCGGCACGGCCCCGTGTCGTAACCCATTGACCAGGTCATTCGCTCGCCCAAGTGTCCATCGGTACATTACGATCCCGTTTCAGTTCTAGGATCCCGTCTCAAATTCTCTCAGCTGATCCGAAGGGAGAACCGGGTTTGTTCCAAGGGGAGAGCAGTACCAATTGGGGGGTCCCGCCCATGAGGGCGCCACACGTTCGTTGCCGCACCCGCGCGACGAGGGAGGAAGGCACCGCGTGAAGATCCTTGTACTCGGAGGAGACGGTTATCTGGGCTGGCCGACGGCACTGCACCTGTCCCGCCGAGGCCACCAGGTGGGCATCGTCGACAATTTCGCCCGTCGGGGCTACGACCTCGAGATGGGCGTGAACTCCCTGGTGCCCACTGTGAGCCTGCAGCAGCGGGTCCGCCGCTGGCACGAAGTCTCCGACAATGCAATGGACGTCTACGTGGGCGATCTCACCGACGCGGCCTTCGTCAACGAGACCCTGGCCTCGTTCGAGCCCGGCGCCGTGGTCCACTTCGCCGAGCAGCGTTCGGCTCCGTATTCGATGATCGACCGCAAGCACGCCGTCTACACCCAGGTCAACAACGTGGTGGGCACGCTCAACCTGCTCTACGCCATCGCCGAGCAGGACCGGGACATCCACCTGGTCAAGTTGGGCACGATGGGGGAGTACGGCACCCCCAACATCGACATCGAAGAGGGCTTCCTCGAGGTCACCCACAGGGGCCGCACCGATGTCCTCCCCTACCCGAAGCAGCCAGGCTCCTTCTACCACCTCTCCAAGGTGCACGACAGCCACAACATCATGTTCGCCTGCCGCATCTGGGGGATCCGGGCGACCGATCTCAACCAGGGGATCGTCTACGGCCACGAGACCGACGAGACGTCCCTCCATCCGGAACTGGCCACGCGGTTCGACTACGACGGTGTCTTCGGCACCGTCCTCAACCGCTTCTGCGTCCAGGCGGTAACCGGTCACCCGCTCACCGTCTACGGCAGCGGTGGGCAGACCCGGGGCGTGCTCAACATCCTCGACACACTGGCCTGTGTGGCGCTGGCGATCGACCACCCTGCAGAGCGCGGGGAGTTCCGGGTGTTCAACCAGTTCACCGAGTCGTTCTCGGTCGCGCAGATGGCCGAGATGGTCGCCGCCAATTACTCCGGCGCCGTGACCGTCGAGCATTCCCCGGACCCGAGGGTCGAGCGGGAGGACCACTACTACCGGGCGGCCCACACCAAGCTGCTGGATCTCGGGCTCGTTCCCCACCTGCTGACCTCGTCGGTCATCCGGTCGATCCTGGCCGTGGCGGACAAGCACAAGGACACCGTCGACCTGACCGCGATCCTGCCGACCGTCGAGTGGCGCAGCACCTCGAGCCATCTGGCCACCTCCGGGGGGACACAGTCCACCGAGCCGTCCGTCGACGGCTACGCCGTGGACGACGTGACCTGACGACGCCGGCACCCCTCCTCCGGGGCAGGGGGACGCGCAGGGGTCACCCGACGCCCCCGGCACTATCGTCCTGCGGGTGCCGAGAGCAAGTCGCCGACGCCGCCGCGCCCGCGGGTGGGCTGCCGGACCGGCGGTCCTGGTCGGCATCGCAGCCGCGCTCACCGCGGTCCTCATCGTCGGCTCACTGGTCGCCATCCACACCCAGTCGCAGGACTACCGCTCAGCCACCACCACCGGATACGGAGCGCTGGCCGCCCGGACCGCGATGGACTCCACCCAGACCGGGAGCCAGCTCGCCGCCCTCATGAACGGGGCGTCCGGGCTGACCAACGCCAAATTCCCCCACACCGCCCGCGGGATCCTCCAACAGGGCCTCGACTCCGCCGTGCAGGAGACCTCAGACCAGGCCGCCCAGGCCGCCCAGATCGCCTCCCCACCGCCGTCCGCCGACCTGGCCACACAGTTCTCCGCGGTGATGGCCGACCGGGCCGCAGCGACCGCACGGTTGCGGTCGACCGTCGACCAGCTGTTGGGCATGACCCCGCTCCCGGTCGCCGCCGCACCATCCACGAGCGCCCCCGCCTCGCCGGCGACCCTCATCTCGGTCGGCCAGGCCACGGCGGACCTCACCGCCGTCGGAACCCTGCTCGAACAGGCCGATGCCGACTACCGGCAGCTCGCCGCCACGGCCCGCGCACTGCGTCCGCCGGTGCGCCTCCCGTCGTCGGTGTGGGTGCACGACCCGGTGGCCGGAGCGCCCCTCGGGGCCGCCCGGCTCGGCGCCGCAGCCGCGGCGCTGTCCGGCTCTGCGGCGCTCGTCCCGTTCCACCATCTGGTGATCACCGCGGTCGGCCTGACGCCCCCAGCCGTGCCGGGCGGCGGGGTCGGGGTGGTCGGGACCACCTGCGTGGCACCCGAGTCGACCGTGCCCGGGGCATCGCCGACCGTCCTTCCCCCGACGAACAGCGTCGCCGTCGCGGTCACCGTGACCAACTGCGGGACGGTGCCGGAGACGAGCGTGTCCGTCACCGTGGACCTCGCCCCTGCCGATCCCGCCGGGGCTCCCGCACTGCCGCCCGGCGCGGCCGGGGGGACCTCGCGCGCCAGGATCTCCCTGGCGTCCGGATCCTCGAGCGCTCCCAACCTCTCCGCGTTGCGGGTCGCGAACGGACACCGCTATGCGCTGACCGTTTCGGTGAGCCTGCCGGCCGGTCAGGTCGATCCGACCGGGACCATCCAACGGTTCCTCCTCCAGGTGACCGGCTGACCTCCCGGCGGAGCGACGGTCGGTTGGTCAGCGAGACCGGGGGAGGCTCTAGGATTGGGTCATCACCAGTGGACGGCGGGACGGAAGGTTTTGACAGTGGCCGAGAGCATCACGATCACCGACAATCGCACCGGTGAGTCCCTCGAGATACCGGTGGAGAACGGTGGCGTCTCGGCGGCGCAGTGGTCCAAGCTCCTTCCCGGGATCTGGTTCTACGATCCCGGACTGGTATCGACGGCCGCCTGCGAGAGCGCCATCACCTACCTCGACGGTGACGCCGGCATCCTCCGGTACCGCGGCTACCCGATCGAGCAGCTCGCCGAGAGCTCGACCTATCTCGAGGTGGCCTACCTCCTGCTCAACGGCGATCTGCCCGACGCCGAGCAGTACGAGGTCTGGAAGCGCGAGATCACCCTGCACACCTTCATCCACGAGAACGTGCGGAAGCGCTTCCTCGAAGGGTTCCACTACGACGCACACCCGATGGGGATGCTGGTCTCGGCGGTTGCGGCGCTCTCCACCTTCTACCTCGACGCCAAGGACATCTTCGACATCGAGTCCCGTAACAAGCAGATCATCCGGCTCATCGCCAAGATGCCGACTCTGGCGGCAGCCGCCCACCGGTTCAGCGTGGGGATGCCCTTCGTCTACCCCGACAACTCGCTGCCGTTCACGTCGAACTTCCTCTCCATGATGTGGAAGATCGCCGAGCCCCGCTTCGAAGCCGATCCGATACTGGCCCGTGCCCTCGACGTGCTGTTCATCCTCCACGCCGACCACGAGCAGAACTGTTCGACCACGGCCATGCGGGTGGTGGGCTCGTCGCACGCGGATCCCTACTCGGCGACGGCCGCCGCAGCGGCCGCCCTCTACGGCCCGCGGCACGGCGGAGCGAACGAGGCGGTCATCCGCATGCTGACCGACATCGGCTCGATCGACAACGTGGTGCCGTTCATCGCCTCGGTCAAGGAGGGATCGGGTGGCCGGCTACAGGGGTTCGGTCATCGGGTCTACAAGAGCTACGACCCGAGGGCCACGATCATCAAGCGGACCGCAGACGAGGTGTTCGGGGTCACCGGCAAGAACCCGCTCCTCGACATCGCGCTCAAGCTCGAGGAGATCGCCCTCTCCGACGAGTACTTCACGTCGCGCAAGCTGTATCCGAACGTGGACTTCTACTCGGGCCTCATCTACCAGGCGATGGGCTTTCCGCTCGAGATGTTCCCCGTGCTGTTCGCCATCCCCCGCACGGCCGGCTGGTTGGCACACTGGCAGGAGATGCTCGACCAGGACTCGAAGATCGTGCGGCCCCGCCAGCTCTACATCGGCGACGCCGAGCGCAACTACCTGCCCATCGCCGAGCGCTGATCGGGTTGCTCGCCGGCGGTTGCCGGCTCAGCCGCCCCCCGACCCGCCGGTCACCCGCATCAGCCCTTCCTGGGCCATCGACACGACCAGTTCGCCGGTGCGGGCGAACATGAGGCCCCTCGCAAGGCCCCGCGCGCCGAAGGCCGACGGGCTGTCCATGTCGTAGAGCAGCCATTCGTCGGCCCGGAAGGGTCGGAGGAACCACATGCAGTGGTCGAGGCTGGCTCCCATGAACGTGACGTCGTCCCAGCTCACCTCGTGGGGAGCGAGCATGGTGTCGAACAGCGACATGTCCGACGCGTAGGTGGCGATGCAGGCGTGCAGCAGGGGGTCGTCGGGAAGGGTCCCGTCCGCCCGGATCCACAGCCGCTGGGTGGGCTCCTTGCCGGCACCGTGCAGAAAGGGCAGCGGCCCGATGTGACGCTGGTCGATCGGGTGGGGCCGTGCGAACCAGTCACCCAGATTGTCCCGGTACGGCTCGAGGCGGACGGCCAGCGTCTCCAGCGTCTCGGGATCGGGGACCTCGGGCATCGGGAATTGGTGGGAGAGGCCGACCTCGTCGACGTGGAACGAGGTCGACATGTTGAAGATGGCGCGCCCGTGCTGGATGGCGACCACCCTGCGGGTGGTGAAGGACCGACCGTCGCGGATGCGGTCGACCTCGTAGAGGATGGGGACCTCCGGGTCGCCCGGACGGAGGAAGTAGGCGTGCAGCGAGTGGGGGCGGCCGCGTTCGACCGTTCGCCCGGCGGCCATCAGGGACTGGGCGGCCACCTGACCCCCGAAGACCCGCTGGCGGTCCTCGTGTGGGCTCATCCCACGGAAGATGTTGACCTCGATCGGCTCGAGATCGAGGAGGTCGACGAGGAACTCGAGTGCGTCGCTCACCTCTCCATCCTGCCAGCTCGGGCGCGGAGCGCCCGCTACGGTTTGGCCCGTGTCCGAAATCACCTTTCCCGCCGGCTTCGTCTGGGGGACCGCGACCGCGGCGCACCAGATCGAGGGTGGCAACGTCAACAACGACTGGTGGGCCATGGAGCACGATCCGACCTCGGGGTGCGCGGACGTGAGCGGCGACGCCTGCGACTCGTTCAACCGCTACCCCGAGGACATCGCCCTGGTCGCCGACCTCGGGCTCGCGGCCTACCGGTTCTCCATCGAGTGGAGCCGCATCGAACCGGAGGAGGGCGAATTCTCCACGGTCGCCCTCGACCACTACCGCCGGATGGCCGCCACCTGTCGTGAGCGCGGGGTGCTTCCGGTCGTGACCTTCCACCACTTCACCCACCCACGTTGGCTGGCTGCAGCGGGTACCTGGGAGGCCCTGCATGCAGCCGACCGCTTCGCCCGGCTCTGCGAGCGGGTCACCGCCCACATGGGGGATCTCATCGGGATGGCCTGCACGCTCAACGAGCCCAACGTGGTCGCCACCATGGGGTGGCGCCACGGGCTCTTCCCACCCCGGGTGCGGGACCGCACCCGGAGGGACGTGGTCAACGCCGCCATGGTCTCGGCCCACCGCAAAGCCATCGAGGCGATCCGCTCCGGTCCGGGGGAGTTCCCGGTCGGGCTCACGCTCTCGATGACCGACTTCCAGCTGCAGCCGGGTGGCGAGGAGTGGCTCGAGCGCCTGCGGCGTCCGAACGAGGACGTGTTCCTCGAGGCAACCGGCGGTGACGACTTCGTCGGAGTCCAGACCTACACCCGGATGCGGGTCGGGCCGGAGGGCACGGTCGGCACCGAGGACGGCGTGCGGACCACCCAGATGGGATACGAGTTCTGGCCCGAGGCCCTCGAAGGCACGATCCGCCGCGCGCACGAGGTCACCGGTGGCCTCCCGGTCTACGTGACCGAGAACGGGATCGGGACCGAGAAGGACGCGGACCGGATCGAGTACGTCGGACGGGCCCTCGCCGGTGTGCGCAGGTGCCTCGACGACGGCATCGACGTCCGCGGCTACTTCTACTGGAGCCTCATGGACAACTTCGAGTGGGTCCTCGGGTACCGCCCCACGTTCGGTCTGGTCGCGGTCGACCGGGAGACGTTCGTGCGCACGCCCAAGCCCAGCGCCGACTGGTTCGGCGCGGTGGCCCGGGCCAACGCGGTCAGCGCCTGAACGGCCTGGTCAGCCCGCCCTAGGGCGGTCGGGTGGTCCCGCACGGCGCGGGCACCCGGTCACGCGCTGAACTGCTGCCCGCGAGGGGCGACGACTAGGGTGGGCCGGATGCCGAGCCTCGCCGTGCGCGTCGAACACCTCTGGGAGAAGCGGGACACTCCCGAGGCCAGGAGGCTGTTCAAGTACACGATGGTGTCGGTGGTCTCGACCGCTGTCTCCTTCGGTGTCCTCGCGATCGTGTTCGGCGTCCTGCACCTGTGGGGGGAGATCGTCAGCACCGTCTTTGCCAACGTGGTGGCCACCGTGCCCTCGTACTACCTCAACCGCCAGTGGGTCTGGGGCAAGGGTGGGCGGTCGGCCCTGACCACGGAGATCGTCCCCTTCTGGGCGATGTCGGCGCTCGGCATCGTGGTCTCGATCGGCGGCGCCGCACTGGCCCGCCACATCGGGATCGAGCACCACCTGAGCCACTTCACCCAGACCCTGGTGGTCCTGGCTGCCAACCTGCTCTCCTTCGGCATCTTCTGGGTGCTCAAATTCCTCGTGTTCAACCGTCTGTTCCACGTGCACACCCTCGAGGAGCTTGACGAGCTCGTCGAGGCGGCCTGATCCGACCGGGCGGCCCGCCGTGCTGATCGCCACCACCGCGTCGAGCGGATCGGTGGTCCTGGTGACCGCCGTCTTCCTGGCCTGCACGGTCGAGATGGTCGAGGCGCTCACCATCGTTGTCGCGGTCGGGGTCACCCGCGGGTGGCGGTCCGCTCTCGAGGGGGTGGTGGTCGCACTCGTCGTCCTCGGTGCCCTGGTGGCCGCACTCGGCCCGGCACTGGTGCACTACGTCCCGCTCTCGGTGCTCCGGCTGGTGGTGGGCGGACTGTTGCTCGTCTTCGGCCTGCAGTGGCTGCGCAAGGCGGTGCTCCGGGCGGCCGGGCTCAAGGCCAAGCACGACGAGGACGCCATCTTCGCCGAGAACGTGGCCGAGCTCTCCGGGGCGACACGGACGTCGGGCCGCGACACCACCGGGTTCGTCGTCGCCTTCAAAGGGGTCTTCCTCGAGGGACTCGAGGTCGTGGTCATCGTCCTCACCCTGGGCACGACCTCCCACCGCCTCGGACTGGCCGCGGTCGCGGCGGGGGCGGCCGTCGTCGTGGTCAGCGCCGTCGGACTCCTCGTACACCGGCAGCTCTCAGGGGTCCCCGAAAACGCCATGAAGATGGGCGTCGGCCTCATGCTGGTGAGCTTCGGGACGTTCTGGGCCGGTGAGGGCGTCCACGTCGACTGGCCCGGTTCCGACCTGGCGATCCCGGTGCTGGTCGGGTGGTACGGACTCGTCGCCTGGGGCCTGGTGGCCGCGGCGCCGCCGGACCGCGGGGTCGGGAGCAGACCGCAGGGCCGCCGGGCTCGCACCGGCCGGTGGGACGGCCCATGGGTGACGACCGCGGCCCCCAGAGCCGGCCGCTGCCGCTCCGGTGGGTGGTCGCATTCGGACGCTTCTGGTGGGAGTTCCTGATCGGTGACACTCCCGGGTTGTTCGTCGGTGCCGCGGCCGTCATCGGGGTGACGGCGCTCATCTGTGTCCACCCCGGCGCGCGCACCGCCGCCGCGTACCTGATGCCGGTGCTGGTGGCCCTGGTGGTGGGCCTCTCGGTCTGGAGGGCCTCCCGGCGGATCTCCTGAGCGGGTGCGGACCCGCTGCGACGACGTCCGTCAGTCGCGGAAGTTGTCGAACTGCAGCGGGATCCCGAAGTCCTCTCCCTTGAGCTTGGCGATCACCGATTGGAGATCGTCCCGCTTCTTACCGGTCACCCGTAGCCGCTCACCCTGGGTCTGAGAGCTGATGCCCTTGAGGCCGAGGTCCTTGATGTACCGGTTGATCTTCTTGGCGTGGTCCGAGGAGATGCCGGCACGGATCCCGAGACGCTGGCGAGCCGTGCCCTTGGTCGCCTCTTCGATCTTGCCCACCTCGAACGACTTGAGCGAGACCTCGCGCCGGACCATCTTCTCCTGGAGCACTTGGTAGAGAGCCCGCAGCCTGTCGTCGGTCGACGACGTCAGGAGGAGCTCCTTCTCCGAGAACTCGATTGTCGAGTCGGTGCCCTTGAAGTCGAAGCGGGTGGTGGCCTCGCGGTTGGCCTGGTCTACTGCGTTGCGTACTTCCTGCATGTCGACTTCGGAGACGACGTCGAAGGTGGGCATGGCGAAACAGTACCGCTGCACCAGGCGATAACCTTCCCGCCTGCGGGTCGGTGCCCGAGCGGCCAAAGGGAGCAGACTGTAAATCTGCCGGTTCTGCCTTCGAAGGTTCGAATCCTTCCCGGCCCACCCCAGGGAGCCCCGGTGGGAGCGGCGCGCGCCCTCCTCCCGGGGCTCCGTCACAGCGGCGGGTGGGAGCGTCGGGTCGACACTTGCGGAGGATCCGCCGCTGGTTACAATGACGTTACGGAATGATTGCGTTCACGGGTTGCCCGAGCACGGGGCGCCACTGTCGGGGGGACCGCAGACACTCCGGGTGACACGGGATTCCCGCTCGCCCGGGTCAGATCGCAGCACGACCGAGGAGACCCCCCAACCCCATGTCATCCGAACGCACAGGGGCGGCAGTGCAGCAAGACGACCCTGACCTCGGCGACACGACCCAGCCGGCCGGCTCGGCAGGAGCCTCCGGACTACCGGCCGTGTTCCGGGCCGCGCTGACGCTCTTCGGCTACGTGCGCGATCTCCTCGCCAGTGCCACCTCCGAAAGCGGGACCACCCCGCCGCCCGGCGACGGATCGGAGCCACGGGGCCTCGTCCTCCGTCCCGCGCTCCTCGGGTTCGTGGCGATGCTGGGGGTGAGCATCGGCGCCTCGTTGCCGAGCTCGCCCTTCAAGCTCGAGATGCCGGGCGTGTGGTTCTTCGGCGAGCCGTCCACGACCACACCGAGCCGTTGGGGGTTCTACTTCTCGCTCGCCGCGGTCTACGGCGGCCTCCTGCTCTTCATGCGGGTCTGGTGGGCGATGATCCGTCTCTACCGGCGGTGCCCGGGCGTCTCGGTCAACAAGTTGATGTGGGTCTTCGGACTGTGGTCCCTACCGGTCCTGGTCATCGCTCCGCTCTTCAGCCGGGATGCCTACTCGTACGCGGCGCAGGGCGAGATGGTCAGCCGGCACATGAACCCCTACCTCTACGGGCCCTTCGAGCTCGGGAACAACTCCTACACGGCGCCGGTCGACCAGCTCTGGGGCAACGCGCCCGCTCCCTACGGCCCACTCTTCCTCCAGCTGGACGGCTTCTTCGCCCGGATCACCTTCCACAACGAGCTGGCCACCATCGTGCTGCTCCGGCTGCTCGCATTCGCCGGAGTCCTGCTCATCGCGTTCTGCGTGCCCCGACTGGCCCGCCTCTACCACCGGGACGGGGGCGAGCTCTTCACCCTCATGATCCTCAACCCGGTCACGATCTTCCATCTCGTCGGGGGCGCCCACAACGACGCCCTGATGCTGGGCCTGCTGGTGGCCGGGCTCACGGCGGCCAAGGAGAAGCACCCGATCGTCGGGGTGGTGCTCTGCGCGCTGGCCACGGCCGTCAAGGCGCCGGCGGCCATCGGCGTCCTCTACATCGGCTGGAGCTGGCTGGGCGGTGGTGTGCCGACGCGCGACCGGATCCGGCCGGTCGTGACCGCGGGACTGATCGGGGTCGGGGTCCTCGGCTTCTTCTCCTTCGTGAGCGGACTCGGCTGGGGGTGGGTCAGCATCCTCGGCACCCCGGCGCGGTGCGCTCCTGGACGGCACCCACGACGTCGCTCGCGCTGTTGGTGACCGGCGTGGCCCACGTGGCCCATCTCGGCGTCGGGCTCGGCGGCGTGCTCACGGCCACCCGCGCCCTCGGGCTGCTAACCGCCGCGGCAGCCGGGCTCTGGTTGCTGTTCAACAGCGACCGGATCGGCACCCTCAAGGCACTCGGGATCACCTTGTTGGTCTTCGTGCTCCTCGGTCCGGTGGTCCAGCCGTGGTACCTGTCGTGGGGCCTCATCCTTCTGGCCCCGGTGGCCCTCGGCCGGCTCCGGTCGTTCATCATCGGTCTCTCGATGGTGACCGCCTTCATCGAGCTGCCCGGTGCGACCGCGCTCCTCGGGCCGTTGCTCCACGGGGATCCCCTGCAGATCGTGCTGACCCTGCTCTGGTTGCTGTTCATCCTCACCGTCCCGGTCACCGCCTGGGAGCGCCGCCCGTCCCAGGCCCTGGTGCGGGTGACCCCACGGTCCGAGCCGGCGGTGAGCCCGGCCTGACGGCGCCCGGCCGGACCGACCGCGTCCAGCCGTCCGCGAGGGCCCCTACTCTCGGAGCATCCTCTGGAGGACCGTGACGTCCAGCCATCGGTTGAACTTGCGCCCGACCTCCCGTTCGACGCCGACCGGCTCGAACCCGCAGGACCGGTGGAGTGCGATCGAGGCCACGTTGTCGCCCCCGACCCGGGCGATCATCGTGTGGAACCCGTGACGGATCGCCGAGGCGGACCAGCTCCTCGAGGAGCGCCCGGCCCACCCCCGTGCCCCGGTGGGCCCCGTCCACGTAGACCGAGTTCTCCACGGTCGTCGCGTAGGCCGGCCGGTCACGGTAGGCCGACAGGGAGCCGAACCCGAGGACCCGGTCCTCGTCGTCGACGGCCACCACCACCGGATAGGTCCCCCGGTGCTCGGCCATCCAGGCGTCCTGTTCCTCGGGCGTCCGTGCCCGGAGGTCGAAGGTGGCGGTCGACGCCGTGACCTCGGCGTTGTAGATCATTCGGACGGGCTCGGCGTCGGTGGGACCCGCCATGCGCACGTGCATCCGTGGATGGTAGTCAGGCGTGGAGGCCTTTTCGGGGGCCGCGTCGGTGGCTATGATCTCCTGGCTGCAGCTCGATTGAGCCGCACTGCCCCTGTAGCTCAGTGGTAGAGCACCGCCATGGTAAGGCGGGGGTCGTGGGTTCAATCCCCACCGGGGGCTCGCCCATGGCGGCGTAGCTCAGTTGGTCAGAGCACACGGCTCATAATCGTGGGGTCGCCGGTTCGAGTCCGGCCGCCGCTACCAGTTCGGGGATCCAGGGCACAGTGGAGCAGGAGACCTGCCGGCGACGAGGCCGGCAGGACAAGGAGGCATCGTGGCAAAGAACGAGAAGCGGGTCCAGGTCACCCTGGCCTGCGAGTCGTGCAAGCGGCGCAACTACATCACGACCAAGAACAAGATGAACGACCGCGAGCGGATCGAGATGAAGAAGTACTGCAGCTGGGACCGCCGGCACACCCTGCACAAGGAGACCCGCTAGGCGGCACGGGCACCCGCCGCGGGGCTGCCGGCCGCTTGGGCCGGGCACCGCCCCGGTGGTACCCTGAAGGACCGTCCCTGCGAACGGCTGTCCACATCGCGGCACGGCGGTCGTCAGAGGGCAGTAGCTCAACTGGTAGAGCACCGGTCTCCAAAACCGAAGGTTGGGGGTTCAAGTCCCTCCTGCCCTGCTCTGCACCCGTGACTTCGGCCGAAGGAACCAGCACGTGAACCGAGAACAGAAGCGACTGATGCAGCGTCAGGGCCAGGACCCCGACGGTGAGGCCGCGCCCAAGCGCACCGCGCCCGCTCCCCGCCGGCCGGCCAAGCGCGAGCCGTTCCGAATCGGACAGTTCCTCCGCGAGGTACGCTCGGAGCTGCGACAAGTGGCCTGGCCCAACAGGTCGGAGGTCATCAACTACACGACGGTGACCCTGGTCACCCTCATCTCGCTGATGATCCTCATCTTCGTGCTCAACTACGCCTTCGCCAAGGGCGTCCTCTGGCTCTTCAACACCTGATCGGTATGACTGTGACCCACACCAACGGAACCATCGACCCGCCGGGCGACGACCCGGGCCTCGACGAGGCGGAGGACGCCGCGACCGGGACCACGCCGCCGTCGACGCCGAGCCGGCGGTGGACGCCGAGCCCGCGACCGTCGCCGCGCTCACCGACGACCGCCCTCCGTGGAGGACCCCGCCCTCGATCTCGACCTCGAGCTCGACGACGGGGACGAGGAGGACGACGAGCCGTTCGTGATCAGCCCCTACGACCAGCCCGGGCGCTGGTACGTGGTGCACACCTACGCCGGCTACGAGAACAAGGTCAAGTCGAACCTGCACAGCCGTACCGCCTCGATGAGCATGGAGGACCGCATCTACGAGGTGGTCATCCCGATGGAGGACGTCGTCGAGTTCAAGAACGGCAAGAAGGTGGTCGTCCAGAAGAAGGTCTTCCCGGGGTACCTCCTCTGCCGCTGCGAGCTCGACGACGACAGCTGGTCGGTCATCCGCAACACGCCGGGCGTCACGGGGTTCGTCGGCCCGGGCACCAAGCCCACGCCGCTCTCCCGCCGCGAGGTCGAGGGCATCCTCCAGGTCAAGGTCGAAGGCGTCGAGGCGCCCTCCAAGCGCAGCCGTCCGCGCCTCGAGCACGAGGTGGGGGAGACGGTGCGGGTGAAGGAAGGGCCGTTCGCCGACTTCTCCGGCCAGGTCGCCGAGATCAACGAGGACCAGCTCAAGCTCAAGGTGCTGGTCAACATCTTCGGCCGGGAGACCCCGGTCGAGCTCGAATTCAGCCAGGTCGCGAAGCTCTAGGCCGGCCGGACCAGGTTAAGGAGTACCAGACGCATGCCCCCCAAGAAGAAGACCCTCGCGATCGTGAAGATCCAGCTGCCCGCCGGCGGAGCGACGCCCGCGCCCCCGGTCGGCACGGCCCTCGGGCCGCACGGCGTCCAGACCATGGACTTCGTGAAGCAGTACAACGCCGCCACCGAGAAGCAGGCAGGCTCCATCGTGCCGGTCGAGATCACGATCTACGAGGACCGGACCTTCTCGTTCATCCTCAAGACCCCGCCGGCTGCCGCCCTGCTGCGCCAGGCCGCCGGGATCGACAAGGGTGCGGCGACCGCCGGCCGCGAGCAGGTGGCCACCGTCACCAGCGCCCAGATCGAGGAGATCGCGGTCATCAAGATGCCCGACCTCAACACGTCCGACATCGAGGCGGCCAAGCGCCAGGTGGCCGGCACGGCCCGGTCCATGGGGATCGCCGTCGCCGGCTGAGCCGGACACCGAAGGCCGCGAGCACGGAGAGAGACACATGTCCAGGGGAAAGAAGTACACGTCGAGCGTCGCCCTGTTCGACCGCCAGCATCTCTACACGCCGATCGAGGCGGTCGACCTGGTGAAGTCCATGGCCAAGGCCTCCTTCGACGAGACCGTCGAGCTGGCGGTCCGCCTCGGAGTCGACCCCCGCAAGGCCGACCAGATCGTCCGGGGCACCCTGTCGCTGCCGGCCGGCACCGGTCGGACCGCCCGCGTGGCGGTCTTCGCCGCCGGCGAAAAGGCAACCGAGGCCCGGGCCGCGGGGGCCGATGTCGTCGGAGCCGACGATCTGGTGGCCCGGGTCGCCAACGACGGGTTCCTCGAGTTCGACGTCGCGATCGCGACCCCGGACCTCATGGGGCAGGTCGGGACCCTCGGTCGGGTGCTCGGCCCGCGCGGGTTGATGCCCAACCCCAAGACGGGCACCGTCACCGACGACGTGGAGCGCGCGGTCCTCGAGTTCAAGGGAGGCCGGGTCGAGTACCGCACCGACAAGGTGGGTAACATCCACATCCGGGTGGGCAAGGCCTCGTTCGAACGTGCCCCGCTGCTCGAGAACATCCACGCAGTCATCGAGGAGCTCCACCGGGTCAAGCCGGCCTCGGCGAAGGGGCGGTACGTGCGGGCGGTCACGCTGTCCTCGACCATGGGCCCGGGGGTCCACATCGACCCGTTGCTGGCCCGCCTCGCCGACGAGGAGTTGTCGGCAACCGCCTGACTCCGGCGCCAGCTGGCCGCTCGCCGGTCCGCTGGACTAGAGTCTCGTTGCTTCCAAATCGACAGAACTTGCCGTAGACGTCCGGTGTACCGGTCACCCGGTACCGAAGGGGCCCGAATGGGTCCGCCTGACCAGGCGTTCCGCTCCGAGCACCCGGTGCTCGCGCGTTGCCACTCGCTGGCGTCTACGGCCCGGACCCGAGCGTGATGCTCGGTGGAGGGACCATGGACAATCCGAGGGCCGACAAGGTCGCCGTCGTGAACGAGGTACGCGACCGGCTGGAAGCAGCCGACGGCGCCCTGCTGACCGAGTACCGCGGCCTGACCGTGGCCCAGCTCGCCGAGCTCCGCCGTGAGCTGGCCGCCGCCGGTGGCGACTACAAGGTCTACAAGAACACCCTGGTCCGTCTCGCCGTCGCAGACGGACCGCGGGCCGGGATCCAGGACCTGCTCACGGGCCCGACGGCCATCGCCTTCGTCCAGGGTGACGTGAGTGCGGTGGCCAAGGCCCTCCGGGACTTCGCCCGGGGCAACCCCGATCTGGTGGTCAAGGGCGGCATCGTCGGGACTGGCCTGCTCTCCGCAGCTGAGATCACCCGGCTGGCCGATCTCCCGCCGCGGGACACCCTGCTCGCGCAGTTCGCCGGCGCCCTCTCGGCCCCGCTCCAGCAGTTCGCCGGCCTGGTCCAGGCCCTGCCCCGCAACCTGGCCTACGGCATCGCCGCCCTGCTCGACGAGCGCCGGGCTGCCGAGGGCGGCTCAGCAGACAGCGCCGCAGAGGCTGCCACTGAGACAGCCGCCAGTGAGGACACCGCGGAGGCTGCCACCGCTGCCGACACCGGCGGGGACGCCGCCGCCGAGACAGCCGAAGAGACCCCCGCGGAGACAGTCGAGGCAGCAGCCGACGCTGCGGAGGATGCCGCCGGGGACAGCGCCGACCCACCAGAGGACGCTCCGGCCGGCTAGTCCGTCCCGGACGACCCGACCCACCGACAGACACGACCGACAAGACCGACAACAGACCACGAACGAGGAGTCACAACGATGGCTGCAACCCTGACCAAGGACCAGATTCTGGACGGCATCGCCGAGCTGTCCGTGCTCGAGCTCAGCGAACTGCTGAAGGAGTTCGAGGAGCGCTTCGGCGTGACCGCGGCTGCTCCGGTGGCCGTAGCTGCCGCCCCTGCCCCCGGCGCCGCCGGGGGCGATGGCGCCGCCGAGGAGGAGCAGAGCGAGTTCGACGTCATCCTGACCGGCGCCGGGGACAAGAAGATCCAGGTCATCAAGGAGGTTCGTGCGCTGACCAGCCTCGGGCTGAAGGAGGCCAAGGACCTCGTGGACGGTGCCCCCAAGCCCGTGCTCGAGAAGGTCAACAAGGAGGACGCCGACAAGGCGAAGGCGCAGCTCGAGGGCGCCGGGGCCTCTGTCGAGCTCAAGTAGGCCCCCTGGGGCTCCGGGTCCCGATTCGGGCTCTGGCCAGGACCGGGTGACCGGGTTCAGGGCGACCCCCGGATCCTTGACTGCGGGGTCCGGTTCTCCTACCCTGGCCGGGCCCGCTCGGCGACGAGCGTCCATGGGTTGTGATCGCGTGCGCTTCCGGTTATGCTTACTGGTTGCCGTGCCTGCTCCTGACGCCTTCTTCCGTGTTTTGGCTGATTGACGCGCGCCCTGGCGCCCCCAACGACTGCACCGGCGGCAGTTGTCGACCCCCGAGACGTGCTGTTCCGCAGCGTGCATCACCGCAGTACCCCGCCCCTGCCCCATTCACCCTGCAACTGGGAGGAGTAGGCCGTTGCCTACACGGTCAAACAGCCCGGAACGATTTTCGTTTGCCAACATCGACGAGGCCCTACCACTCCCGGATCTGGTGGCCATCCAGCGGGACTCGTTCCAGTGGTTCCTGGACCGGGGCCTCGCCGAGACGTTCGACGACATCAGCCCGATCGAGGACTTCACCGGTCAGCTGAGCCTCGAGCTCGAGTTCGACCCGACCGACCCCGACCTGCGACCGCCGCCGAAGTTCTCGGTGGAGGAGTGCAAGGAAAAGGACATGACCTACGCCGCGCCCGTCTTCGTGCGCGCCCGGTTCATGAATGCGAGTACAGGCGAGATCAAGGAACAGACGGTCTTCATGGGGGACTTCCCCGTCATGACCGACAAGGGCACCTTCATCGTCAACGGCACCGAGCGTGTCGTGGTCAGCCAGCTGGTGCGCTCCCCGGGGGTCATCTTCCAGCCCGGCCGAGATGCCAAGACCGTCTTCACCGGCACCATCCATCCCTACCGCGGCGAGTGGATCGAGTTCGACGTCGAGGCCAAGCCGGGCAAGGACGTCACGGCCGGCTGCCGGGTCGCCCGCAAGCGCCGGATCTCGCTGTTCGTCCTGCTGCGCGCCCTCGGCTACGAGGACCAGTCCTTCCTCGAGCGGTTCGTCCGCCACTTCGACTTCCTCGAAGGACAGTGGGAGAAGGAGCAGCACATCGCGCCCACCCGCGAGGACGCGCTGCTCGAGATCTACAAGCGCGCCCGTCCCGGTGAGCCGCTCTCGGTGGAGGCGGCCCGGCAGTACTTCGAGAACGCCTTCTTCAACCCGAAGCGCTACGACCTGACCCGGGTCGGCCGGTACAAGCTCAACCGCAAGCTGGGTCCGGAGATCGAGCGGATCTCGGACCTCCTGCAGATCGATCTCGAGCGGCCCTCGCCCACCCAGGGCGTGCTGAGCCCCTCGGAGATCCTGGCCTCCGCGACCTACATGCTCCACCTGGCCAAGCACATGGCCGACGGCGAGTCGACCTACCGCATCGACGACCAGGACCACTTCGCCAACCGGCGGATCCGCTCGGTCGGGGAGCTCATCCAGAACCAGGTTCGGGTCGGGCTGTCCCGGATGGAGCGGGTCGTCCGCGAGCGGATGACCACCCAGGACGTCGAGGCGATCACGCCACAGACGTTGATCAACATCCGCCCGGTGGTCGCCGCGGTCAAGGAGTTCTTCGGCACCAGCCAGCTCAGCCAGTTCATGGACCAGAACAACCCGCTCTCCGGCCTCGCCCACAAGCGGCGGCTCTCCGCGCTCGGCCCGGGCGGCCTCTCCCGTGAGCGGGCCGGCTTCGAGGTCCGCGACGTGCACACCTCCCACTACGGCCGGATGTGCCCGATCGAGACGCCCGAGGGGCCGAACATCGGCCTCATCGGGTCCCTGGCGACCTACGCCCGGGTCAACGAGTACGGCTTCATCGAAACCCCCTACCGCAAGGTCGTCAACGGCAAGGTGACCGAGGAGGTCACCTACCTGGCAGCCGACGAGGAGGAGGAGCACGTCATCGCCCAGGCCTCCGCCGCGCTCGACGACCACGGCCGCTTCACCGAGGAGAAGGTGCTCGTGCGACGTGGCCCGCAGGGGACCGGCGTGCGGGTCGGTGCCGCCACCACCTCGTTCGGCACGACCTCGGAGGTCGACTTCGTACCCCCGGCCGAGGTCGACCTCATGGACGTCTCCCCCAAGCAGATCGTCTCGGTCTCGACCGCCCTCATCCCCTTCGTCGAGCACGACGACGCGAACCGGGCCCTGATGGGCGCCAACATGCAGAAGCAGGCCGTCCCGCTGGTGGTGCCCGAGGCCCCCTACATCGGCACCGGTGTCGAGGCCCGCGCCGCGCGCGACGCCGGGGACGTGATCATGGCGGAGGGAGACGGCACGGTCGTCGACGTGTCGGGTGACCAGATCACCGTCGAGTACAAGGCCGGAGTCAAGGACCGCGCCGGCCACGTGCTCGGCCGGAAGGTCTACCGCCTGGCCAAGTTCCGCCGCTCCAACCAGAACACGGCCATCAACCAGAAGGTCATCGTCGACGAAGGCCAGAGCGTCTCGCTCGGCTACGTGCTGGCCGACGGGCCCGCCACCCACAACGGCGAGCTCGCGCTGGGCAAGAACCTGCTGGTCGCCTTCATGCCGTGGGAGGGCTACAACTACGAGGACGCCATCATCCTCTCCGAGCGCCTGGTGAAGGACGACGTCCTCACCTCGATCCACATCGAGGAGCACGAGGTCGACGCCCGCGACACGAAGTTGGGTGCCGAGGAGATCACCCGGGACATCCCCAACCTCTCCGAGGAGATCCTGGCCGACCTCGACGAGCGGGGCATCATCCGGATCGGGGCCGAGGTCGGCCCTGGCGATGTGCTGGTCGGCAAGGTGACTCCCAAGGGGGAGACCGAGCAGACCCCCGAGGAGCGGCTGCTGCGTGCCATCTTCGGCGAAAAGGCCCGCGAGGTCCGCGACACGTCCCTCAAGGTCCCCCACGGGGAGCAGGGCACGGTCATCGACGTCCGGGTCTTCTCCCGCGACGACGCCCATGAGCTGCCACCCGGGGTCGAGCAGTTGGTCCGGGTCTACGTGGCCCAGAAGCGGAAGATCTCCGAGGGTGACAAGCTCGCCGGCCGCCATGGCAACAAGGGGGTCATCTCGAAGATCCTCCCCATCGAGGACATGCCCTTCCAAGCCGACGGCACCCCGGTCGACATCATCCTCAACCCGCTCGGCGTGCCGAGCCGGATGAACGTCGGCCAGGTGCTCGAGTCCCATCTGGGCTACGCCGCCCGCTGGGGTTGGGAGGGTGCAGGGGAACTCGCCCGCACCCCGTTGCGGGGCACCGAGAACAAGACCCGTCCGAGGACCGATCCGGCCGTGTGGGTATCGACGCCGGTCTTCGACGGCGCCCACTGGGACGAGGAGGACGACGCCGGGCGGCACCCGACCATCCAGCAGATCTTCCGCCGGCTCAACCCGGACGGGGTCGACGGCGCCGTCCAGGTCAGCGATGACGGGAAGGCGCAGCTGTTCAACGGCCGCACCGGCGAGCCCTACGACAACCCGGTCTCGGTCGGCTACGTGTACATCCTGAAGCTCCACCACCTGGTGGACGACAAGATCCACGCCCGGTCCACCGGTCCCTACTCGATGATCACCCAGCAGCCGCTCGGCGGCAAGGCCCAGTTCGGCGGGCAGCGGTTCGGCGAGATGGAGGTGTGGGCACTCGAGGCGTTCGGCGCCGCCTACGCCCTCCAGGAGCTGCTGACCATCAAGTCCGACGACGTGCTCGGCAGGGTGAAGGTCTACGAGGCGATCGTGAAGGGGGAGAACATCCCAGAGCCGGGGATCCCGGAGAGCTTCAAGGTACTCATCAAGGAGATGCAGTCGTTGTGTCTGGACGTCGAGGTCCTGGCGCCCGGCGGCGAGGAGATCGAGATGCGCGAGTTGGACGAGGACGTGTTCCGCACGGCCGAAGAGCTCGGGATCGACATCAGCCGGCCGGAACGTGGTTCTGACGAGGAAGATGCCCGACGCGCCGCGGAAAGGGGTTTCTGATGTTGGATGTCAACGATTTCGACCAGCTGAGGATCGGACTGGCCACCGCCGACTCGATCAGGGGATGGTCGAACGGTGAAGTGAAGAAGCCGGAGACCATCAACTACCGCACCCTCCGCCCGGAGAAGGACGGCCTGTTCTGCGAGAAGATCTTCGGTCCCACCAAGGACTGGGAGTGCTACTGCGGCAAGTACAAGCGGGTCCGCTTCCGGGGCATCATCTGCGAGCGCTGCGGCGTGGAGGTCACCCGTTCCAAGGTCCGGCGCGAGCGCATGGGCCACATCGAGCTGGCCGCGCCTGTGGTCCACATCTGGTACTTGCGCGGCACGCGCAGCTGGCTGGCCTACCTGCTCATGGGCACGGAGGCCCGCGAGGAGCTCAAGGCCAAGCAGCTGGAGAAGGTCATCTACTTCGCCGCCAACCTGGTCACCTGGGTCGACGAGGCCAAGCGCCACGAGGACCTGCCGGACCTCGAAGCCGAGCTGCGGGTGGAGATCGCCGACATCGAGAAGAAGCGCGATCTGGACATCGACCGGCGCTTCAAGGCGCTCGAGGCCGAGCTCGCCGACCTGGAGAAGTCCGGGGCCAAGGACGCCGAGATCAAGGCACGCCAGCGGCTGGTGGACAAGGAGATCTCCTCGGTGCGTGAGCGCTACCAGGGTGAGATCGAGCTGGCCCAGCGCGCCTTCGACGAGTTCAAGTCCCTGCACTCCCGCAAGATCCTCGAGGACGAGCTGCTCTGGCGCGAGCTGCGGATCCGTTACGAGGACTACTTCGAGGGTGGCATGGGGGCCGAGACCATCTCCCGGCTCATCGAGCGCATCGACCTCGACGCTGAGGAGATCAAGCTGCGCGAGATGATCGACGCCGCCGACGGGCGCAAGCCCCTCTCGGCCCAGCGCCGCCAGAAGGTCATCAAGCGCCTCAAGATCGTCACCGCCTTCAACCGGCGCGACGAGAACGGACGCCGGATCAACGACCCGCGGGCGATGATCCTCGACTCGGTGCCGGTCATCCCCCCGGACCTCCGCCCGATGGTCCAGCTGGACGGCGGCCGGTTCGCCACGTCCGACCTCAACGACCTCTATCGCCGGGTGATCAACCGGAACAACCGGCTCAAGCGGCTGCTCGACCTCGGCGCGCCCGAGATCATCATCAACAACGAGAAGCGCATGCTCCAGGAGGCCGTCGACGCCCTGTTCGACAACGGCCGTCGCGGGCGACCGGTGACCGGTCCGGGCAACCGTCCCCTCAAGAGCCTCTCCGACATGTTGAAGGGCAAGCAGGGCAGGTTCCGTCAGAACCTGCTCGGCAAGCGCGTCGACTACTCGGGTCGTTCGGTCATCGTGATCGGCCCGACCCTCCAGCTGCACCAGTGCGGCTTGCCGAAGCTGATGGCCCTCGAGCTGTTCAAGCCCTTCGTGATGAAGCGCCTGGTCGACGCCGAGTACGCCCAGAACATCAAGTCCGCCAAGCGGATGGTCGAGCGCCGCCGCCCTCAGGTCTGGGACGTGCTGGAGGGGGTCATCAAGGAGCACCCGGTGCTGTTGAACCGAGCGCCGACCCTCCACCGGCTGGGCATCCAGGCCTTCGAGCCGGTCCTGGTCGAGGGCAAGGCCATCCAGGTCCACCCGCTGGTCTGCACCGCCTTCAACGCCGACTTCGACGGCGACCAGATGGCGGTCCACCTGCCGCTCTCCGCAGAGGCCCAGGCCGAAGCCCGGGTCCTGATGCTGTCCTCGAACAACATCCTCTCGCCGGCCACCGGACGCCCGATCACCGTGCCCACCCAGGACATGGTCTTCGGCATCTACTACCTGACCCTGGTGGTCGACGGGGCAAAGGGCGAAGGCCGGGTCTTCCGGCACGCCTATGAGGTGGAGCGGGCCTTCGACTCCCATGACATCGACCTCCAGGCCAAGATCATGCTCCGCCCTGAGGCCGGCTCCCACATGGCCCGGTCGATCGCCGTGGCGAGCGGGCGCGCGCTCGACGACGAGGGCAACCCGATCATCGGCGAGGACGACGAGCGGATCGAGATCGAGACCACGGCCGGACGGCTGTTCTTCAACACCGCGCTGCCCGATGGCTACCGCTACATCAATGACATCGTCGGCAAGCGCAACACCGCCATCGGCACCATCGTGGAGGAGGTCGCGGCCGGGTACCCCAAGCGCGAGGTCGCGGCCAGCCTCGACCGGATCAAGGACCTCGGGTTCCGCTACGGCGCCCAGTCCGGCCTCACCATCTCGATCAACGACGTGGTGACCCCGCCGGACAAGCAGCTCATCCTCGACCGCTACGAGAAGGAGGCCGAGAAGGCTGAGGCGCAGTTCAAGCGCGGCATCATCACCGACGACGAACGGCGCCAGAAGGAGATCGAGATCTGGACGTCGGCCAACTCCGAGGTCGGCAAGGCCATGGAGAAGTCGCTCTCCGAGATCACCTTCAACCCGATCGACATGATGGTCGACTCGGGCGCCCGGGGGAACAGCCAGCAGATCCGCCAGATCGCCGGCATGAAGGGCCTGGTGTCCAACCCGCGTGGCGAAATGATCCCACGGCCGATCAAGTCCTCGTTCCGCGAGGGCCTCTCGGTCCTCGAGTACTTCATCTCCACCCACGGCGCGCGCAAGGGCCTGGCCGACACAGCGCTCCGTACCGCCGACTCGGGGTACCTGACCCGTCGCCTGGTCGACGTGGCCCAGGAGCTCATCGTGCGCGAGGAGGACTGCGGCTCGACCCGCGGCATCTGGATCGAGGGCGTGGTGCCCGACGGGGCGGGAAGCCGCTCCTACCTCGAGACCCGGCTCACCGGGCGGTTCACCTCCGAGCCGGTCACCCTCACGGACGGCACGAAGCTCGAGGCGGGCAGCGTGCTCACCGACGAGATCGTGGTCCGACTGCGGGACGACCCGGCTGTCGACCGGATCCGCACCCGGTCGGTGCTGACCTGCGAGGCCGAGCAGGGGATCTGCGCCGCGTGCTACGGCCTCTCCCTGGCGACCGGCGAGATGATCGAGCTCGGTGAGGCGGTCGGGGTCATCGCCGCCCAGTCGATCGGTGAGCCGGGGACCCAGCTGACCATGCGAACCTTCCACACCGGCGGCATCGTCGGTGAGGACATCACCCACGGACTCCCCCGCGTCGTCGAGCTCTTCGAGGCCCGCACGCCGAAGGGAGCCGCCGTCCTCGCCCGCCACTCCGGTGTGGTCCGGGTGGAGGAGGACGAGTCGGGCCGGCACGTGACCGTTGTGGGCGACGACGGCGAGGAGCACACCGTGCTGCTGGCCCCGCGCGCCCATCTCGAGGTCGCCGAGGGCCAGGAGGTCGCGGCCGGGGACGCGCTCGTCGAGGGTCCGAAGGACCCGAAGGAGCTGCTCGAGGTCAAGGGCATCCGCGAGACCCAGCAGTACCTGGTCGAGGAGGTCCAGAAGGTCTACCGGGACCAGGGCGTCTCGATCCACGACAAGCACATCGAGCTCATCGTGCGTCAGATGCTCCGCCGGGTCCTGGTCGCCGAGCCGGGGGACGCCACGTTCCTGCCCGGCGAGCGGGTGGACAGCCGTGCCTACGCCGAGGTCAACCGCCAGCTGGTCCAGGACGGCCAGCGTCCGGCGGAGGGCCGTCCCGAGCTGATGGGGATCACCAAGGCCTCGCTCGCCACCGAGAGCTGGCTCTCGGCCGCCTCCTTCCAGGAGACGACCCGGGTGCTCACCGAGGCGGCCATCGAGGGGAAGTCGGACCAGCTCTTCGGGCTCAAGGAGAACATCATCATCGGCAAGCTGATCCCGGCCGGCACCGGCATGGACCGGTACCGGGACATCAAGCTCGAGATGCCGGGAGCCGAGGCCATGCCGTTCTGGGCGCTCGGCTCGCAGGGCGACGCCGGCACCGAGGACCTCGCCGCCTGGCTCCGGGACACCGGTGGCGACGGCACCACCGGGGCGTTCACCTCGGACATCGACGCGAGCTGGCTGGGCGCGGTCCCCTCGGCGGACGAGCTGCCCGGCGCGGCCGCCGACTTCGGGAGCCCGGACGGCCAGACTGTGGCCGACGGTACACTGGAGGCCGGGGCCTGACACCGGGGCGTCCTGAACGGCGGGGCGTGATGTGCGGCGCGAGCCCGCATACGCTCTGACCGGGACGAACGTCGGCTCCAGAGGGATCTCCTGCCCCGGGCGCGCTTGCCCGGTCGCAGGGGATGCCGTACCATGGTGTTCCTACGGCTGCGCGCCGATGGTGCGCCGTGCCTGCGTGCAGGTCGCTTTTGCAGGTGGTCCGTGCAGTGCCACTGTGCAATCCGTCCTGCCGGAGAGCCGAGTCCTGAAGTCTCCCTGCAGTCCAAAACCTAGAGGTCACGCGTGCCCACGATTTCCCAGCTCGTCCGTTACGGCCGGGCAACCAAGCCGACGAAGTCGAAGACCCCCGCCCTTCGGGGCGCCCCGCAGCGCCGGGGCGTGTGCACGCGCGTCTATACCCACACCCCGAAGAAGCCGAACTCGGCGCTCCGGAAGGTCGCCCGGGTCCGGTTGACCAGCGGCCTCGAGGTCACCGCGTACATCCCCGGCGAGGGCCACAACCTGCAGGAGCACTCGATCGTCCTGGTCCGCGGCGGGCGGGTCAAGGACCTCCCGGGCGTCCGGTACAAGGTGATCCGGGGCACCCTCGACGCATCGGGTGTCCGGGAGCGCAACCAGGCCCGGAGCCGCTACGGCGCCAAGAAGGAGTCCTGACGTGCCCCGCAAAGGTCCAGCAGTCCGACGTGAGCTGATGCCCGATCCGGTGTACCACTCGGTACTGGTCACCCAGGTGGTCAACCGGGTGCTGAGCCGGGGGAAGCGGACCCTGGCCGAGCGCATCGTCTACGACGCCCTCGCCGACATCGCCGAGAAGAGCGGCAACGATCCGGTCTCGGTCCTCAAGAAGGCCGTCGAGAACACCCGGCCCGAGCTCGAGGTCCGCAGCCGCCGGGTCGGCGGCGCCACCTACCAGGTCCCCGTCGAGGTGCGCCCGCGCCGGGCGACCACCCTGTCCATCCGGTGGCTGGTCGGATACTCCCAGCAGCGCCGTGAGAAGACCATGGCCGAGCGGCTCTCCAACGAGGTCCGGGACGCGGCCAACGGCATCGGGGCGGCTGCCAAGCGGCGCGAGGACCTGCACAAGATGGCCGAGTCCAACAAGGCCTTCGCCCACTACCGCTGGTAGGAGGGTCCGCTCCGCCCCACCCGGACCCGAACCCTTCGCGACGAGTACTACCCGAGAGCTGAACAATCATGGCTGAACACCCAACCCGCAACCACCCGCTTGCCAAGACCCGCAACATCGGGATCATGGCCCACATCGACGCGGGCAAGACCACCACCACCGAGCGGATCCTCTACTACACCGGCAAGAACTACAAGATCGGTGAGGTCCACGAAGGCGCGGCCACCATGGACTGGATGGTCCAGGAGCAGGAGCGCGGCATCACCATCACCTCGGCGGCCACGACCACCCTGTGGAACGACACCCTGATCAACATCATCGACACCCCCGGCCACGTCGACTTCACCGTCGAGGTCGAGCGTTCGCTGCGGGTGCTCGACGGCGCCGTCGCGGTGTTCGACGCGGTGGCCGGCGTGGAGCCCCAGACCGAGACGGTCTGGCGCCAGGCCAACAAGTACGGGGTCCCGAGGATCTGCTTCGTCAACAAGATGGACCGGACCGGGGCCGACTTCGACCAGTGCGTCGAGATGATCAAGGACCGCCTCGACGCCACGGTGGCGGTCGTCCAGCTGCCCATCGGCGCCGAGGGCGAGTTCCGGGGCGTGGTGGACGTGGTGCGGATGCGGGCCCTGGTCTGGGACGAGGGCATGGGCGAGGAGTGGAGCGAGGAGGCCATCCCGGCCGACCTCGAGCAGGCCGCCACCGCGGCCCACGCGGCCCTCATCGACGTGGTCTCCAACCACGACGACACCATCATGGAGAAGTACCTCGGCGAGGAGGAGATCACCGCCGAGGACATCACCCGGGCCCTGCGCACGGTGACACTGGGCAACCATGCGGTTCCCGTGCTGTGCGGCTCCGCCTTCAAGAACAAGGGCGTCCAGCCCATGCTCGACGCGGTGGTCGACTACCTGCCGAGCCCGCTCGACATTCCCCCGACCATGGGCACCGTCCCCCGCAAGGAGGGGGTGACCGTGGAGCGTCCCGCCGATGACTCGGCACCCTTCTCGGCGCTGGCCTTCAAGGTCATGACCGATCCCTTCGTGGGCAAGCTGACCTACCTCCGCGTCTACTCGGGCACCCTGACCAAGGGTTCCGGGGTGGTCAACTCGACCAAGGACCGCAAGGAGCGGGTCGGCCGGCTGCTCCAGATGCACGCCAACACCCGCGAGGACCTCGACGCGGTCTTCGCCGGTGACATCGTGGCCGTGGTCGGCCTCAAGCAGACCACCACCGGGGACACCCTCTGCGATCCCGACGACCAGGTCGTCCTCGAGTCGCTGACCTTCCCCGAGCCGGTCATCCACGTCGCCGTGGAGCCCAAGACCAAGGCCGACCAGGACAAGCTGTCCAAGGCCCTGTTCTCGCTGTCCGAGGAGGACCCGACCTTCCGGGTCCAGTCGGACGAGGAGACCGGCCAGACGGTGATCTCGGGGATGGGCGAGCTCCATCTCGAGGTGCTGGTCGACCGCATGCTCCGCGAGTTCAATGTGGACGCCAACGTCGGGAAACCCCAGGTGGCCTACCGCGAGACCGTCCGCAAGAAGGTCGAGAAGGTCGAGACCAAGTACATCCGCCAGACCGGCGGCAGGGGCCAGTACGGCCACGTCGTGATCTCGCTCGAGCCGACCGGCCCGGGCGGCGGGTACGAGTTCGAGGACAAGATCACCGGCGGTGTGATCCCGAAGGAGTACATCCCGTCGGTGAACCAGGGGATCCAGGAGTCGATCACCTCGGGTGTGCTCGCGGGATATCCCACCGTCGACATCAAGGTGACCCTCACCTACGGGTCCTACCACGACGTCGACTCGTCGGAGATGGCCTTCAAGATCGCCGGATCGATGGCGATCAAGAAGGCCGCTCAGCTTGCGGACCCGGTCCTGTTGGAGCCGGTGATGGCGGTCGAGGTCACCACCCCCGAGGAGTACATGGGCGACGTGATCGGCGACCTGTCCGCACGCCGGGGCAAGGTCGAGGGCATGGAGCAGCGGGGCAGCAGTCACATCGTGCGGGCGCAGGTACCGCTGAGCGACATGTTCGGCTACGCTACCGACCTGCGCTCGCGTACGCAGGGGCGGGCTACGTACTCGATGCAGTTCCACGCGTACAACCAGGTCCCCGAGTCGATCGCCAAGGAGATCATCGCCAAGGCGCGCGGAGAGTAGGCGGCACAGCGCAGGTCGCACGGAACCGGGTCCCGGAACCGTGAACCGGCCAAGCGCCTCACCAAGACGTTCCACACCAACACAAGGCAGTACCGCAGTACCAGAAGCAACAGCATCGGACAGCAGAGACAGAAACACGAGGAAGGATGGAGGCAACCGCCTCCGTCGCGGCGGGCCCGAGGGGGCACCGCCCGAGATCAGGGAGCACTGCCCCAGCCATGGCCAAGCAGAAGTTCGAGCGCAACAAGCCCCACGTCAACGTCGGGACGATGGGACACATCGACCACGGGAAGACCACGCTCACCGCGGCCATCACCAAGGTCCTCCACGACAACGACCCGACCACGTCGTTCACCCCCTTCGACCAGATCGACAAGGCGCCGGAGGAGAAGCAGCGCGGCATCACCATCTCCATCGCCCACGTCGAGTACGAGACGCCGAACCGGCACTACGCACACGTGGACATGCCCGGCCACGCCGACTACATCAAGAACATGATCACCGGTGCTGCCCAGGTGGACGGGGCCATCCTGGTCGTGTCGGCCGCCGACGGCCCGATGCCCCAGACCCGTGAGCACGTGCTGCTCGCCCGTCAGGTCGGCGTGCCCTACATCGTGGTCGCCCTCAACAAGGCCGACACGGTCGACGACGAGGAGCTGCTCGACCTGGTCGAGCTCGAGGTGCGGGAGCTGCTCAACGAGTACGAGTTCCCCGGCGACGACACCCCGATCATCCGGGTGAGCGCGCTGAAGGCCCTGGAGGGCGATGCCGAGTGGGCACCCAAGATCACCGAGTTGATGGAGGCGGTCGACTCGTACATCCCCGAGCCGATCCGTGACGTCGAGAAGCCGTTCCTGATGTCGATCGAGGACGTCATGTCGATCACCGGGCGGGGCACCGTGGTCACCGGCAAGATCGAGCAGGGGATCGTCAAGGTGGGCGAGGAGGTCGAGATCGTCGGCCTGCGGGAGACCCAGAAGACGGTGGTGACCGGCATCGAGATGTTCCGGAAGCTGCTCGACGAGGGGCGTGCCGGCGACAACGTCGGGGCCCTGCTCCGCGGCACCAAGAAGGAGGAGGTCGAGCGCGGGCAGGTCCTGTGCAAGCCCGGCTCCATCACCCCGCACACCAAGTTCGAGGCGACCGTCTATGTGCTCAACAAGGACGAGGGCGGCCGTCACAAGCCGTTCTTCACCAACTACCGGCCGCAGTTCTACTTCCGGACGACCGACGTGACCGGCACCATCTCCCTGCCAGAGGGAACCGAGATGGTCATGCCCGGCGACAACACCGACATGACGGTGGAGCTGGGCAAGCCGATCGCCATGGACGAGGGGCTTCGGTTCGCCATCCGCGAGGGTGGCCGCACCGTTGCGTCCGGTCGGGTCACCAAGATCCTCGAATAGCCGCACCGTCGCCCGCCCCACCCACGAGAGGACCCAGCCACCATGGCCGCAGAAGGCCCACGCCAGAAGATCCGGATCCGCCTCAAGGCGTACGACCACGAGATCCTCGACCAGTCGACCGAGAAGATCGTCCAGACGGTGCTCCGCACCCAGGCCAAGGTCCTCGGACCGGTGCCCCTGCCCACCGAGAAGCACCGCTACACGGTGATCCGGTCGCCCCACAAGTACAAGGACAGCCGCGAGCACTTCGAGATGCGGGTGCACAAGCGCCTGGTGGACATCGTCGAGCACACCCCGAAGACCGTCGACTCGCTCCAGCGGCTCGACCTCCCGGCCGGGGTGGACATCGAGATCAAGATCCAGACCGTCTGAGGGGCCGGATCGCCGCCCGGGTCGGCCTGGAAGGGCCGGTCAGGATGGTATAGAGTGTCCGGTCGGCCCGAATCCGGGCTCACCATGTGAATGGGACGTGTTCGAGCGCCTGCCGTACCGGCGGGGACCTCGGGCCAAATCAGGCGAGCGCTCCGCTCGGGTCCAACCGAGCGGAGCGTCTGCGTGCGAGCCGACCGATGTCGGTGGACAGGCTCCTGGTCTGACCAGAGGGAGTACCGAGTGAGAGACACCCGCGGGTGATCGTGCCGTGAGGAGACCGCCCTCCGGCCGGTCGGCCAGGCGGCGCAGGACGAGTTGTGGATCCAGGCCGGCCGGCGTGGATCGAGAGTCGAGAAGGAAGAAGCTCCAGTGGCGAGCAAGGCGATCGTGGGTGAGAAAGTCGGGATGACCCAGATCTGGGACGACCGGCACCGGGCCATCCCGGTGACGGTGCTGCGCGTCTCGCCGGTCCGCATCGTCCAGATCAAGACCCCCGAACAGGAGGGCTACTCCGCCCTGCAGGTGACCTGGGGTCACCGCCGCAACGGTTCGCTGACCAAGCCCGAGCGCGGCCACTACGACCGGGCCGGGGTGGACCCGGGAAGACGCCTGGTCGAGCTGCGGGTGGACGACACCTCCGAGTACGAGGTGGGCCAACAGTTGACCGCCGACCTGCTCGAAGCCGGCGAGATGGTGGACGCCATCGCCGTCTCCAAGGGCAAGGGATTCGCCGGCGCGATGAAGCGTCACAACTTCAAGGGCCAGGGCGCGAGCCACGGCAATCACAAGAAGCACCGCTCTCCGGGTTCGGTCGGCGCCTGCGCGACGCCATCCAGGGTCTTCAAGGGAACCCGGATGGCCGGTCGGATGGGTGGCCAGCAGGTCACCACCCTCAATCTGGAGATCGTCCAGGCCGACCCGGAACGGGAGCTGGTGCTGGTCAAGGGTGCGGTCCCCGGCCCACGGGGCGGGATGGTCGTGCTGCGGGACGCGGTGAAGGCACCGATGGTCAAGGGGGCGTCACGATGACACCCGGCACTATCGACCTCGAGACGGCCGGGCCTGCCGAGATCCGGCGGTTCCTGCGCCCCGAGCCGGAGCACCGGACGGTGACCCGCCGGTCGAGCGAGGGCGCCGACCTGGGCGAGGTGGCCCTCGACCCGGAGACCTTCGGCATCGAACCCAATCTGGCCGTGCTCCACCAGGTGGTGACCGCCCAGTTGGCTGCCGCCCGCTCCGGCACCCAGTCGACCAAGACCAGGGCCGAGGTCCGTGGCGGCGGGACCAAGCCCTTCCGGCAGAAGGGCACCGGTCGGGCCCGCGCCGGCTCGACCCGGTCACCGATTTGGGTGGGCGGTGGCGTGGCCCTCGGCCCGAAGCCCCGCTCGTATGCCCAGCGGACCCCGAAGAAGATGGTCCAGCTCGCCCTGCGCTCAGCGCTGTCGGACCGCGCCTCCCAGGGCCGGGTCGCTCTGGTCGACACCTGGGGCTTCGACGAGCCCAGCACCAAGGCCGCTCTGGCCGCTCTGGCCGCACTCGAGCTCGAGGGCAGGGTGCTGGTGGTGCTCGGCGAGGAGGACGGCATCGCCGACCGCTCCTTCGGAAACCTCCCCGAGATCCAGTCCATCGCGAGCAGCGAGCTCAACGCCTACGACATCCTGGTCAACGACTGGATCGTCTTCACCGACGAGACCCTCCCGACCGGCCGGACCGGCAGCCAGGCGGATGTGGCCGGGACCGACGCCGACGGGGATGCGCCGACCGCCGCCGATGCCGAGGGCGAGACCGATGCCGTCGCGACCGGGAGCGACGACACCGACGACGCCGTGAGCGAGCCGGAGGAGGACCCGTCGTGAGGGATCCCCACAACGTCCTCATCCGTCCGGTCGTGTCCGAGAAGTCCTACACCCTGATGGACGACAACGTCTACGTCTTCGTGGTCGACAAGTCGGCCACGAAGATCGACGTGCGGCACGCCGTCGAACAGGCCTTCAGCGTGCGGGTGGTCAACGTCAACACCCTCAATCGCAAGGGCAAGACCAAGCGCAACCGGAAGGGTGGCGGCCTCGGCCACCGCCCGGACACCAAGCGGGCCATCGTCACCCTCGCACCGGGTGACTCGATCGACCTGTTCGAGAACTGAGGGACCGGGACCGACCATGGCACTGCGTTCACGCAAACCCACCAGCGCCGGCCGGCGCTTCCAGACCGTCTCCGACTTCGCGGAGATCACCCGCGACCGGCCCGAGAAGTCGCTGCTGTCCCCGAAGCCGTCCACCGGCGGCAGGAACAACCACGGGCGCAAGACGGCCCGCCATCGCGGCGGCGGCCACAAGCAGCAGTACCGGATCATCGACTTCAAGCGGGACAAGGACGGGATCCCGGCGAAGGTCGCCTCGATCGAGTACGACCCGAACCGGAACGCCCGGATCGCCCTGCTCCACTACCTCGACGGGGAGAAGCGCTACATCCTCGCCCCGGCCCAGGTTTCGGTGGGCGACCGGATCCAGTCCGGCCAGGGCGCCGAGATCCGTCCGGGCAACGCCCTGCCACTGCGCTACATCCCGGTCGGGTCCGTCGTGCACAACGTGGAGCTCCGCGCCGGGGCCGGCGGAAAGATGGCCCGCGGGGCGGGCATGAGCGTCCAGCTGGTCGCGAAGGAGGGCGCGTTCGCCACCCTCCGGCTCCCCTCGACCGAGATGCGCCGGGTCCCGATCGACTGCCGGGCCACTCTCGGCGTGGTGGGTAACTCGGAGGCAGAGCTGGTCAAGATCGGCAAGGCGGGCCGGAACCGCTGGAAGGGCGTCCGTCCCCAGACCCGCGGTGTGGCCATGAACCCGGTCGACCACCCGCTGGGTGGTGGCGAGGGGAAGACCTCCGGCGGCCGCCATCCCGTCTCCCCCTGGGGTCAGCCGGAGGGCCGTACCCGGACCAAGGGCAAGGAGTCCGACAAGATGATCGTTCGCAGGCGCCGTACGCGCGGCGCACGCCGCTAGGGAAGACAGAGGAACGAGACGCCATGCCCCGCAGCCTCAAGAAAGGCCCGTTCGTCGACGACCATCTGCTCAAGAAGGTCGATGTCCTCAACGCGGCCGGCGACAAGAAGGTCATCAAGACCTGGTCCCGGCGCTCGACCATCATCCCCGACATGGTCGGCCACACGATCGCCGTCCACGACGGACGCAAGCACATCCCGGTCTACGTGACCGAGTCGATGGTCGGCCACAAGCTCGGTGAATTCGCCCCGACCCGGACCTTCAAGTTCCATGCCGGTCAAGAGCGGGCAGGACGGCGCTGACGTGCCCGGACTGAGCGTTCACGAGCGTGAGGGCACCCGCGCGGTGCTCCGTCACAGCCACACGCCGGCCAACAAGGTGCGCCAGGTTCTCGACCTCATCCGCGGCCGCGACGTTGCGCTGGCCAGCGAGATCCTGGCCAACGGCGACCGCGACGCCGCCGTCGTCGTCGGCAAGGTGCTTGCGTCAGCTGTGGCCAACGCGGTCCACAACGACGGGCTCGCCGCCGAGGAGCTCTACATCTCGGCGTGCTATGCCGACGAGGGCACCACCCTCAAGCGCTGGCGCCCCCGGGCCCGGGGCAGGGCCACCCGCATCCGCAAGCGCACCTCGCACATCACCGTGATCGTGAGTCGGATGCCCGACGAGCGCATCGCCCGCCAACGGGCCAAGCAGTCGGCCGGCGGTTCGCAGCGCTCGCGCCGGGTGGCCGGATCGCGCCGGCGCCAGCAGGCGGTGACGACCCCCGAGCCGGTGGTGTCCGACGAGGAGTTCGCAGAACCGATCGACGAGGCCGTCGACCAGGCGACCGGGACCGACGGGGAGACCGTCGAAGAGGCGATCGACGAGGCAGGCGACGAGACCGTCGAAGACGCCGCCGCCGAGGCGGTCGAAGACGCTGAGACCGAGGACACCGTGGACGACAGCACCGAGGAGACCGTGGACGAGAGCACCGAGGAGAAGGGCAACTAGATGGGCCAGAAAGTGAACCCGTACGGGTTCCGACTCGGGGTGACCACGGACTGGAAGTCGCGGTGGTTCGAGGAGCGCAACTATCAGAACTGCGTCATCGAGGACTGGGAGATCCGTGACTACCTGATGTCCCAGCTCGAATCCGCCGCGGTCAGCCGCATCGAGATCGAGCGCACCCGGGACCGGCTGCGGGTCGACATCCACACCGCACGCCCCGGCATCGTCATCGGTCGCCGCGGCGCCGAGGCCGACCGTCTGAAGAAGCGGATCGAGGAGATCACCGGCCTCAACAACCGGATCCAGCTCAACATCCAGGAGATCAAGCAGCCCGAGCTCGACGCCGCACTGATCGCCCAGGGGATCTGCGACCAGCTGGCCCGCCGGGTGGCCTTCCGCCGGGCGATGAAGCGGTCGATCCAGACCGTGCAGAAGGCGGGCGCGGTCGGGGTCCGGGTCCAGTGCGCGGGCCGCCTGGGCGGATCGGAGATGTCCCGCAAGGAGTCCTACCGCGAGGGCCGGGTGCCGCTGCACACGCTCCGGGCCGACATCGACTACGGGTTCCGCGAGGCCAAGACGACCTACGGGCGGATCGGTGTGAAGGTCTGGATCTACAAGGGCGACATCCTCCCCTACAAGATCTCGACCGAGGACAAGATCAACCGTGAGGCGGCCATGGCCGTGGGCGAGACGTCCGGCCAGTCCGGCGACGGCGCGCCGCGTCGCCTGATCACCGCCGGTGGCGGCCGCCGCCGTGCCGAGCAGGGTGCACCGGGAAGCGTGGTGACCCTCGACCCGGACGCCACGGAGACCGACGTCCCCGACGGCCTGGTCGACCGGTCGGCCGCCGACATCGCCGCCCCGCCGGCCGTGCCCGACGAGCTCGAGCGCATCCTGAGCGAGGACGAGGAGATCGAGCGCCGTACCCGCGAGCACCACGAGACACCCCACTTCCGCAAGGAGGTGGACTGAGGTGTTGATGCCCCGCAAGGTCAAGCACCGCAAGCAGCAGCGCGGCCGCATGTCCGGGCAGGCCAAGGGGGGCAGTGAGGTCACCTTCGGCGACTTCGGGATCCAGGCGCTCGAGCCGGCCTGGATGACCGCACGGCAGATCGAGGCCGCCCGTATCGCGATGACCAGGCACGTGAAGCGAGGCGGCAAGGTCTGGATCCGGGTCTTCCCGGACCGGCCGGTGACCCAGAAGCCCGCCGAGACCCGGATGGGCTCGGGCAAGGGGAACCCCGAGCACTGGGTGGCTGTGGTCAAGCCGGGCCGGATCCTCTTCGAGCTCGCCGGGGTGGATCAGAACCTGGCCCGCGAGGCGATGGACCGCGCCATCCAGAAGCTCCCGTTCAAGGCCCGCTTCGTCATCCGCCCGGGGACCCACGGCACGCCGGAGGTACAGGTCTGATGGTGACGGCCGCCCAGATCTCCGAGTACGACACCGAGGAGCTCGAGCGTCAGCTGACCGAGACGCGGCGCGAGCTGTTCAATCTCCGCTTCCAGCTGGCCACCGGGCAGCTCGACAACTTCACGCGGCTCACCAGCGTCCGCAAGGACGTGGCCCGCATGCTCACCGAGCTGCGCAACCGTGAGATCGCCGAGGCCGAGGGCCTGGCCCTCGACCAGCTGCCGGCGCACCAGGCCGCTGCCAGGCGGCGGAGCGAGGACGAAGCCCTGGGCCGGGACCGGACCACCGCGTCGGAGCGCCGGGCCGCCGCCCGGGCCGAGGCCGAGGCCGAGGAGCCGGAGGCCACCGCCGAGGAGCGGTCGGACGACGAGGACGAAGACGAAGTCACAGCTGTCGACGAGGGCGCAGGCGCCGACGACGAGGACGAAGACCCAGAGGAGACGGAGTGATGGCAGCCGACGAGCGTGCCGACGGCACGACCACCGAGCGGAAGAACGCTCGGAAGGTCCGCGAGGGCCTGGTGGTGTCCGACGCCATGGAGGCGACCGTGATCGTCGCGGTGGTCGAGCGGGTCCGCCACCCCCGCTACGGCAAGACCGTGCAGCGGACCAAGCGCCTCTACGTCCACGACGGCGAGAACAGCGCCAAGGTCGGCGACCGGGTGCGGGTCGTGGAGACCCGCCCGCTCTCGAAGCTCAAGCGGTGGCGGCTGTCCGAGGTCCTGGAGCGTGCCCGATGATCCAGCAGGAATCGCGGCTGCGCGTGGCCGACAACTCGGGGGCCAAGGAAGTGCTCTGCATCAAGGTGCTGGGTGGCTCACGTCGCCGGTACGCCTCGATCGGCGACATCTTCGTGGCGACGGTGAAGGACGCCATCCCGGGTGCGGCCGTCAAGAAGGGTGACGTCGTGAAGTGCGTCGTCGTCCGCACCAAAAAGGAGAAGCGGCGGCCCGACGGCAGCTACATCCGATTCGACGAGAACGCGGCCGTCCTCATCAACGACCAGCAGCAGCCGCGGGGGACCCGCATCTTCGGCCCGGTGGGCCGTGAACTGCGCGACAAGCGGTTCATGCGGATCATCTCGCTGGCACCGGAGGTGTTGTAGATGCGCATCAAGAAGGGTGACAAGGTCCAGGTCCTGTCCGGCAAGGACCGCGGCAAGCAGGCCAACGTGGTCCGGGCCATCCCGGCCGAGCACCGGGTGATCGTGGAGGGCGTCCACGTCGCCAAGCGCCATGCCAAGCCGACCCGCGCCACCATGCAGGGCGGGGTCATCGACAAGTTCATGCCGATCTCGGTCTCCTCGGTGGCCATCGTGTGCAACGAGTGTGGTCCCACCCGAATCGGCGTCCGGATCGACGAGCAGGGCCGCAAGATCCGGGTCTGCCGCAAGTGCGGGACGGATCTGTGATGGCGACCACCGCTGCGGCCGTCCGGCCGCGCCTCAAGCAGCGCTACGACCAGACGGTACGGGCCGAGCTCCAGGAGACGCTTGGCCTGTCCAACCCCATGGAGGTCCCCCGGCTCACCAAGATCGTGATCAACATGGGGGTCGGCCGGGCGACCCAGCAGAAGTCCCTCATCGAGGGCGCCATGCGCGATCTCGAGGTCATCGCGGGCCAGAAGCCGGTGGTGACCCGGGCCAAGAAGTCGATCGCCCAGTTCAAGCTCCGCGAGGGCCAGGAGATCGGCGCCAAGGTGACCCTCCGGGGCGACCGGGCCTGGGAGTTCTTCGACCGGCTCGTCTCGATGGCCATCCCCCGCATCCGCGACTTCCGCGGTCTCTCACCCCGCTCGTTCGACGGTCACGGGAACTACACCTTCGGCGTGACCGAGCAGCTCATCTTCCCCGAGATCGACTACGACCGGATCGACACCACCAGAGGCATGGACATCACCATCGCCACCACCGCACGAACCGACGAAGAGGGCCGGGCTCTGCTGGCCGCATTCGGCTTTCCCTTCCGACAGGAGAACCAATAACCCCATGGCGAAGACCGCTTTGATCGAGAAGCAGCGGCGCACCCCCAAGTTCAAGGTGCGCGGGTACACCCGGTGCCGCCGGTGCGGCCGGCCCAAGTCGGTGTACCGCAAGTTCGGCCTGTGCCGGATCTGCCTGCGGGTGATGGTCCACGCCGGTGAGATCCCCGGCGTGACGAAGGCCAGCTGGTGAGAGGGGGCGACACACCATGACGATGACCGACCCGATCGCCGACATGCTGACGCGCATCCGGAACGCCAACACGGCCCACTTCGACACGGTGTCGATGCCGGGGTCGAAGCTCAAGGAGTCGTTGGCGGCCATCCTGGTGGACGAGGGATACATCGGCGGCTTCCAGGTGAACGACACGCCGGGTAGGCCGGGCAAGACCCTCGAGATCACCATGAAGTACGCACCCGACCGCGCCCGGACGATCTCCGGAATCAAGCGGGTGTCCAAGCCCGGCCTGCGCATCTACGCCCGGGCCGACAAGATCCCCCGTGTGCTCGGGGGGTTGGGCGTCGCGGTGGTCTCGACCTCCAAGGGCCTCATGACCGATCGCGAGGCGCGGAAGCGCCGGATGGGTGGAGAGGTGCTCTGCTATGTCTGGTGACCTGACCGTTGCCCGTGGCCGCACACCATGCGGACACGGGACCCCCGCGGGGGGTGCCCGCTGATGTCCCGCGTCGGACGCTCACCGATCGCCGTGCCCACCGGGGTGACCGTGGCCCTCGACAACGACCACAGGGTCACGGTCAAGGGACCGCAGGGAGAGCTCGCCCGCACCGTTCCGGCAGCCATCAGCATCCGCCAGGAGGGCGACGTCCTGGTCGTCGAACGCCCCGACGACCAGCGCCAGAACCGCGCGCTGCACGGCCTCACCCGGTCCCTCGTGGCCAACATGGTGGCCGGGGTGACCGCGGGGTTCAGCAAGGAGCTCGAGATCGTCGGCGTCGGCTACCGCGCGGTCCCCAAGGGTCCGAACGCCCTGGAGCTGGCCCTCGGGTTCTCGCACCCGGTCAACGTGCAGGCCCCAGCCGGGGTGACCTTCGAGGTGCCGAGCCCCACCCGGATCATCGTCAGGGGAATCGACAAGGAAGCGGTCGGCCAGGTGGCCGCCGACATCCGCAAACTGCGCAAGCCCGAACCCTACAAGGGCAAGGGCATCCGTTATGCGGGCGAACGGGTCGTGCGCAAGGCCGGGAAGGCAGCCAAGTAATGCCACACACCGATCACAAGCGACAGCTCCGTCTGCGCCGGCACGCCCGTGTCCGCCGCCGGGTCCAGGGCACCGCCGCGCGTCCCCGCCTGGCCGTGTTCCGGTCGAACAAGCACATCTCCGCCCAGCTCATCGATGACGATGCCGGCCGCACGCTCGCCGCGGCGTCGTCGACCGAAGGCGTCCTCCGTGACGTCGGGGGCGGGAACGTCGAAGCCGCCCGCGCCGTCGGGGCCCTTGCGGCCTCGCGGGCGAAGGAAGCCGGAATCACCGCAGTGGTGTTCGACCGCGGCGGATTCGCCTATCACGGACGGGTGGCAGCCCTGGCTGACGCCGCCCGTGCCGAAGGACTGGAGTTCTGAGACATGGCCGCTAACGAACTGCAATACGAGGAGCAGACGATCCGGGTCAACCGGGTGTCCAAGGTGGTCAAGGGTGGCCGCCGGTTCTCCTTTGCCGCCCTCATGGTGGTGGGTGACGGGAACGGGCGGGTCGGGCTCGGCTACGGCAAGGCGAAGGAGGCAGGCCTCGCCGTGCAGAAGGGCATCGAGGAGGCGCGCAAGAACATGTTCGACGTGCCGCTGGCCGGGTCGACCATCACCCACCCGGTGGTGGGGGAGAGCGGCGCCGGCCGGATCATGCTGAAGCCTGCCGCCCCCGGCACCGGGGTCATCGCCGGCGGTGCGGCCCGGGCCATCCTCGAGATGGCCGGCATCCGCGACATCCTGGCCAAGTCGCTCGGGTCGTCCAACCGGATCAACGTCGCCCACGCCACCATCGCCGGCCTCAAGGACCTCAAGCGTCCGGACGAGATCGCCGCCCTGCGGGGCAAGCCGGTCGACGAGGTGGTCCCGGCCGCCCTCCTGCGCGCCTACCGCGAGCGTCGGCGCGAGGCAGATCTGTTCACGGAGGTGAGCTGAGATGGCTGGCGGCCCCGACGCCGCACCGGCTGCCGGATGGCTGCGGATCACCCAGGTCCGCTCCGCCATCGGGACCAAGCCCAAGCACCGCGGCACCCTCCGGGCGCTCGGCCTGCGTGGCATCGGGCGCACCAACGTGCTCCCTGATCGCCCGGAGATCCGTGGGATGCTGGCACGAGTGCCGCACCTGGTGGACGTCCGTGCCGCCGGTGAAGACGAGAGAGGTCGATCATGAAAGTCCATGAGCTCCGCCCTCCAGCCGGGTCCACCCGTGCCCGTCGGCGGGTGGGTCGCGGCATCGCCGGAAAGGGTGGCAAGACCGCCGGACGCGGCACCAAGGGTCAGGGCGCGCGCGACACCATCCCGCTCGGGTTCGAGGGGGGTCAGCTGCCGCTGATGCAGCGGATCCCCAAGCTGCGCGGCTTCACCAACCCCTTCCGGGTCGAGTACACGCCGGTCAACGTGGGTGCCCTCGCCGGCGTCGACACCGACGCGATCGACATCGCCGGCATGGTCGCTGCGGGGCTCGCCCACAAGGGAGACCTGGTCAAGGTGCTCGGCGGAGGCGAGCTGACACGGGCCGTCCGGGTCGAGGCCCATGGCTTCTCGAAGTCGGCCGAGCGTGCGATCACCGCGGCCGGGGGCTCGGTCACCGTGGTCCCGCTGCCGTTCGGAAACGACCGCCCGCCCGCAAAGGGCAACGCCCTCACCAACCGGTAGCATCGGCCCACCCCGGCGTCGAGGAGCCCAATGCTCGCCAGTCTGGCCAACATCTTCCGCATTCCCGACCTTCGCAAGAAGGTCCTCTTCACGCTGACCGTCATCGCCCTCTACCAGTTCGGGGCGAACGTGCCGGTGCCGTTCGTCAACTTCTCGAAGGTGGCCCAGCTGGAGGCGGCGTCCAAGTCCTCGGGCGTGCTCGGCTTCCTCAACCTGTTCAGCGGCGGGGCGCTGACCCGGATGGCCGTGTTCGGGCTCGGGATCATGCCCTACATCACCTCGAGCATCATCATCCAGCTGCTCGCCACCGTGATCCCCAAGCTCGAGCAGTGGCGCGACCAGGGTGCGGTGGGGCAGAAGAAGCTGACCCAGACCACCCGCTACCTGACGGTCGCCCTGGCACTGATGCAGTCGACCGGGCTCGTCTACCTCTTCCACAAGGGCGGGGGCGGGCTCTTCGGCACCTCCCAGACGATCGACCTGATCCTCAACTACTCGATCTGGCGGGCCGGCTTCATCGTGCTGACCCTGACCGCGGGCACGGCATTCGTGATGTGGCTGGCGGAGCTCATCACCCAGCGCGGCATCGGCCAGGGGATGTCCATCCTGATCTTCGCCAACGTGGTGGCCGGCATCCCCTCCGGGCTCAACACCGTCCTCCAGGAGGGGGGCAGGGTCAAGTTCTCCGCAATCATCCTGGTGTCCCTCGCCCTGCTGGTGCTCATCGTGTTCGTCGACCAGGGGCAGCGACGCATCCCGGTCACCTTCGCCAAGCGGGTGGTCGGGCGCAAGATGTACGGGGGCTCCAACACCTACATCCCGCTCAAGGTCAACCAGGCCGGCGTGATCCCGATCATCTTCGCGAGCTCGGTGCTCTACATCCCCGTGCTGCTCTCCAACATCATCCCCTCGGCCGCATTCCGGGACTGGGTCAACAGCAACGTGACGCCGACCAGCATCTTCTACATCTTCACCTACTTCCTCTTCATCCTCCTCTTCACCTTCTTCTACGTCTACGTGGCCTTCGACCCCCACCAGCAGGCGGACATCATCCGCAAGCAGGGCGGGTACATCCCGGGCATCCGGCCCGGGCAGCCGACAGAGCGGTACCTGGCCCATATCCTCAACCGGATCACCTGGCCAGGGGCCCTCTTCCTCGGCGCGGTCGCCGTCACGCCGTCCCTGCTGATGGCAGCCTGGAACATCACCAGCTATCCCTTCTACGGTACGACGCTCCTCATCGCGACTGGCGTGGCACTCGAGACGATGAAGCAGATCGACAGCCAGCTCATGATGCGAAACTACGAGGGCTTCCTCAAGTAGGTGGTACCCGGTGCCAGGCTCGTCGTCCTCGGCAAACAGGGGGCGGGGAAGGGGACACAGTGCGTGCGCCTCTCCCACCATTATGTGGTCCCCCACATCTCGACCGGGGACATGCTGCGCGCTGCCGTCAAGCAGGGCACCGCGGTCGGCCTGCGGGCCAAGGACCAGATGGACCGTGGCGAGCTGCTCGGCGACGATCTGATCATGGAGATGGTGGCGGAGCGGCTCGCCGAGAGCGACGTGCACGATCGGGGGTTCGTCCTCGACGGCTGCCCGCGGACGGTCGGCCAGGCCGAGGTGCTGGCCGAGATCCTCTCGCCGATCGACCTCGACCTGGCGATCGACATCGAGATCGCCACCGGCCAGGTGCTCCGCCGGCTGGCCTCGCGCCGGGTGTGCGTGGACTGCGGCGCCAACTACTCGCTCTCGGCACCGCCATTGATCAACTGGAGCTGCGACGTCTGCGGTGGCGAGGTCGTGCAGCGCGAGGACGACACCGAGGAGGCCATCTCCCGGCGGCTCGAGCTCTACGAGGTCCAGACCGCGCCGCTCATCGAGTGGTACCGGGCGCGCAACCAGCTGGCGGCGGTCCCGGGCACCGGGACGCCGGACGCGGTGACCCGGCGGATGGTCAAGGTCATCGAGGACCGCCGCAACCGCAGACGCGGTCAGTTCACCTGAGGCGTGCCGTACGATGGGACGGTGGGATCGGATCGCCGGGAACGGACATGAGGCGTAACCCCGACGAGCTGGCGAAGATGCGCAAGGCCGGTCGTGTGGTCGCCGAGATGCACGAGGCCACCCGGGCCGTGCTGCGTCCCGGGGTCACCACGGCCGACATCGACCGGGTCGCCCGCGAGGTGCTGGACAAGCGGGGCGCGACCTCCAACTTCCTCAACTACCACGGGTTCCCAGCGGTGGTCTGCACCTCCCCCAACTCCATGATCGTCCACGGCATCCCGTCCGAGACGGTGGTGCTGGAGGAGGGCGACATCATCTCGGTGGACTGCGGGGCCATCGTCGAGGGATACCACGGGGATGCCGCCTATACCGCCGGGGTGGGCGCGGTGACCGCCGAGGCCACACGGCTGATGGAGGTCACCGAGCGGAGCCTCTACGCGGGGATCGAGCAGCTGCGGGACGGCAACCGTCTCCACGAGGTCGGGCGGGCCGTCCAGGAGGTCGCCGAGGCGGACGGATTCTCGGTGGTCAGGGAGTACGTCGGCCACGCAATCGGGACCGCCATGCACGAGGAGCCCCAGGTCCCCAACTACTGGCCGGGTACGCCGGGGCCGACCCTCAAGACGGGCATGGTGTTCGCCATCGAGCCGATGGTCAACGCCGGTGCGGCGGAGACGGTCCTGCTGGAGGACGGCTGGAGCGTGGTCACCGCGGACGGCCTGCTGTCCGCCCACTTCGAGCACACCATCGCGGTCACCGACAACGGCCCGGAGGTGTTCACCCGGGCCTGACCGGGCTGGTCCCGGGGCGGCTCCCGGCTGCCCGGAAACGGGCTTCCGACCTGCCGGACTGGCAATTCGGCCCCAACCGGATACACTTGTAGTCCGGCTGGCCACGGCGGTTTCGTGGCATGCCGACCCCGCTTCCGGTGGCGCTCCTCTGGCGTGCCCCCGCCTGTGGAACATCCGGACGACGACGTTGTCTGCCCGGACGCAGGCCGGCCCCAGGGTCGACGAGCGAATACGACCGAGAACGACAGAGTACCGAGGAGATTCACCTGCCCAAGCCCAAGGAAGATGCGATCGTTCTGGAGGGGACGGTCGTCGAGCCCCTGCCCAACGCGATGTTCCGGGTGGAGCTCGAGAACGGCCACAACGTGCTGGCCCACAGCTCCGGAAAGATGAGGATGCACCGCATCCGCATCCTCCCGGGAGACAAGGTGCAGGTGGAGATCACACCCTACGACCTGGCCAGGGGCAGGATCACCTACCGCTACAAGTGAGCGGCGCCCGCGGGTGGGCCGGGGCGGGACCGGGTGTGCAGGAGAGACAAGGAAGAAACGTGAAAGTTCGACCAAGCGTGAAGCCGATCTGCGAGAAGTGCAAAGTGATCCGCCGGCACCGGCGGGTCGTCGTCATCTGCGAAAACCCCCGACACAAGCAGCGGCAGGGTTGACCCGGCTCCGGCACGCATCAGAAGGAAGGTAGACACCCGTGGCCCGCATTTCCGGCGTGGACATCCCCCGCGAGAAGCGGTTGGAGATCTCCCTCACCTACATCTTCGGCATCGGCCGGACCACCGCGCAGCGGATCTGCGCGTCCACCGAGACCAGCCCGGACACCCGGGTGCGCGACCTGACCGACGAGGAGGTCACCAGGCTCCGCAACTTCATCGACAGCAACCTGCAGGTCGAGGGCGATCTGCGCCGTGACGTCTCCCAGGACATCAAGCGGAAGATGGAGATCGGCTGCTACCAGGGGATCCGCCACCGCAAGGGCCTGCCGGTCCACGGCCAGCGCACCCACACCAACGCCCGTACCCGCAAGGGACCGAAGAAGACCGTCGCCGGAAAGAAGAAGGTGCGCAAGTAATGGCCAAGACCACCAAGCCGGGGGCTGCACGCCGGCCGCGCAAGCGCGAGCGGAAGAACGTCACCTTCGGGGTCGCCCACATCAAGAGCTCGTTCAACAACACCATCGTCTCGATCGCCGATCCCGAGGGCAACGTGCTGGCGTGGGCCTCGGCTGGAAATGTCGGCTTCAAGGGCTCGCGCAAGTCGACCCCCTTCGCCGCCCAGCTGGCCGCCGAGCAGTGCGCCAAGCGGGCCATGGAGCACGGGGTGCGCCGCGTCGACGTGCTGGTGCGGGGCCCCGGCTCCGGACGCGAGACCGCCATCCGCTCGCTCGCCGCCGCCGGCATCGAGGTGGCGGGGATCAAGGACGTGACCCCGATTCCGCACAACGGCTGCCGCCCCAAGAAGCGGCGCCGGGTCTAGGACCGGGACGAAGGGAACCAGGGAACACCATGGCTCGATACACCGGACCGGTCTGCCGGCTCTGCCGCAGGGAGCGGACCAAGCTCTTCTTGAAAGGGGAGCGCTGCTACTCGATGAAGTGCCCCGTCTCAGAGGCGGTCACCGACCGCCACAGCCGCGCCTACCCGCCCGGGGAGCACGGCCGTGACCGGATGCGCCAGGGCTCGGAATACCTCGGCCAGCTGCGCGAGAAGCAGAAGGCCCGGCGCATCTACGGCCTGCTCGAGCGCCAGTTCCACAACCTCTACGTGGAGGCCAGCCGGGCCCCCGGCATCACCGGCGAGAACCTGCTGCGCATGCTCGAGCTCCGTCTCGACAACGTCGCCTTCCGGGCGGGCTGGGGAGCAAGCCGCTCCCAGGCCCGGCAGTTCGTCCGCCACGGTCACGTCCTGGTCAACGGCAAGCGGGTGACGATCCCCAGTTACCGGGTCCGCCAGGGTGACACCGTCGCCCTCAAGCAGTCGTCGCGCGAGCTCTTCCACGTGCGCCGTAACATGGACACGCTCGACCGGCAGCTGCCGCCGTGGTTGGAGACGGTCGGTGACCGCTTCGAGGTCCGGGTGTTCTCCCTTCCCCTGCGAGAGCACATCGACGAGCCCGTCCAGGAACAGCTCATCGTCGAGCTCTACTCCAAGTAGCCGTCCCGAGGCGTCGCCCGACCCACACCCGCCCGACCACCTGAGTCCCACCGAACCTGAAGCTGCACACTGCCGAGGAGCCACGATCAGCATGCTCATCATCCAGCGCCCCACCGTCGAGTCGATCGGCGAAGAAGAGGACAACCGCCAGCGGTTCGCCGTCGGCCCGCTCGACCCGGGCTTCGGCCACACACTCGGCAACTCACTGCGTCGGACCCTCCTGTCCTCGATCCCCGGCGCCTCGGTCACCCAGGTGCGTTTCGACGAGGCGCTCCACGAGTTCACCGTCCTGCCCGGGGTGAAGGAGGACGTCACCGACATCATCCTGAACCTGAAGGACATCCTGCTCAGGGTGCACGTCGACGAGCCGCTCATCGTGCGCCTCGACAAGCGCGGCCCGGGTGCGGCCACGGCCGGCGACCTGCAGGTCACCGCCGACGTCGAGATCCTGAACCCCGACCAGCAGATCGCCACCCTCAATGCCAAGGGCCGCCTGGCCGTCGACCTCACCGTGGAGCGGGGACGGGGCTACCTCTCGGCCGACAAGAACAAGCGCTCCGGGGCCATCGGGGTCATCCCGGTGGACGCCATCTTCTCCCCGGTCCGGCGGGTGGCCTTCACCGTGGAGCCGGTCCGGGTGGAGCAGTCCACCGACTTCGACCGCCTGGTGCTCGACATCGAGACCGACGGGTCCCTGACCCCCCGCGAGGCGCTGGCCTCGGCCGGCGACACCCTGCGCACACTGGTCAGCCTGGTGGCCGATCTCGAGGACGAGCCCATGGGTCTCGAGCTCGGGGAGGTCGGCACGGTGGGCACCGGCTCTCCGGACCTGGACCTGCGGATCGAGGACCTCGACCTCACCGAGCGCCCCCGCAACTGCCTCAAGCGGGCCCAGATCAACACCATCGGCGAGCTCGTCGACCGGACCCTCGACGATCTCCTCAACATCACCAACTTCGGGCAGAAGTCCCTCGACGAGGTGCTCCAGAAGCTCGACGAGCGGGGCCTCTCCCTGCGGGTCAAGGACTGAGACCCGGATGCTCGGTACCCCCAAGAAGGGCCGCCGCTTGGGCGGCAGCTCGGCGCACCAGAAGGCGATGCTGGGCAACCTGGTGGCCTCCCTCATCGCCGCCGAGTACCTGGTGACCACCGAGGCCAAGGCCAAGGCCGTGCGCCCGGTGGCCGAGAAGGTCATCACCGCGGCGGCCAAGGGCGGGCTGGCCCGTCAGCGCAACGTGGTGGCGTTCATCCGGGACAAGGACATGTCGAAGAAGCTGTTCGACGAGATCGGGCCCCGCTACGCCGAGCGCCCGGGCGGGTACACCCGCATCCTCAAGCTCGGCAACCGGCAGGGCGACAACGCCCCGATGGCCCGCATCGAACTGGTGTGAGCGGGCCCCCCGAGACCGGGGGGCAGCGCGACGGTTCCGTCCGGTGGCGCCTGCGGGTGGCCTACGACGGATCGGGTTTCCGCGGCTTCGCGGCCCAGGAGGGTCAGATCACGGTTGCCGGCGCCCTCGCCGAGGCACTGTCCCGGTATGCACGGTCCCCGGTCACCCTCACCTGTGCCGGGCGGACCGATGCCGGGGTGCACGCACTCGACCAGGTGGTCCACTTCGACCTGCCGGCCGAGCGCTCGGCCGCCATGGACCCGGCCGCCCTGGTCAAGTCCGTCAACCGCCAGGTGGGCCCCGCCATAGCGGTGCGGGTGGCGGAGATCGCCCCGGACGGGTTCGACGCGCGTCGCTCGGCCACCGGGCGCCGCTACCGGTACCTGGTGGTCAACGCCCCGGTGGCCGACCCGCTCCTCGCGGGCCTGAGCTGGCACGTGGCCGACCCCCTCGACCTGCAGGCGATGACCGCGGCTGCCGACGCCCTGCTCGGTGAGCACGATTTCCGGGCATTCTGCCGCCGGGCGCCGGGAACCTCGCCGGACGACCCCATGCCGCGCCGGGTCCGCGACGCCCGGTGGACCCTCCTCGACGACGACCTGCCCCGCTCCCGGACCGACGGCACCGCCGGCCGCCGGCCGCGAGGGGTCTCCAGTGAGGGCGAGCGCGGCCCTGGCCTCCTGCCTGCGGTCGGGGACCTGCTGGCCTTCGAGATCGAGGCGAACGCCTTCTGCCACCAGATGGTGCGGTCTCTGGTGGGCACCCTGGTCGAGATCGGGCGCGGGCGGAGGCGCCCGCCGGAGATCCTCGAGATCCTCCGCTCGGCAGACCGGAACCAGGCCGCCCAGCCGGCGCCGCCGCACGGCCTCTCCCTGGTCGCGGTCCGCTACGGGGAGGACCGGCTTGCCCCGCAGGAGCCGTCCGACCTAGAGTGATGGGTCGTCGGTCGGGCCGGGGAGGGATGGCGCAGGCACTCGGCTGCACCCGTTCCCCCTGCGTACCGCCCGTGCGTCGATGGCCGGTGCCCGCATCCGACGGCGCCCCGACGTCCGGCACCACCGAACAAGGACCACACCGTTGCGCACCTACTCCCCGAAGCCAGCCGACATCACCCGCGCCTGGCACATCGTCGACGCCGACGGGCTGGTGCTCGGTCGCCTGGCCACCGAGGTGGCGACGATCCTGCGCGGCAAGCACAAGCCCACCTTCGCCCCCCATGTCGACGGCGGCGACCACGTGATCGTGGTCAACACCGACAAGGTGGTCCTCACCTCGGGCAAGGGTGACACCAAGATGGCCTACCGGCACAGCGGCTACCCGGGCGGTCTGACCGCGACCAGCTACACCGAGCTGATGACCGACCGGTCCGATGACGTCGTCCGCAACGCGGTCCGGGGGATGCTCCCGAAGACCCGGCTTGGCCGGCAGATGCTCACCAAGCTCAAGGTCTACCGCGGCGCCGAGCACCCGCACGCCGCCCAGTCCCCCGAACCCCTGGAGATCGCCGGGGCCCGTCGCACCGCGTCGGCCCGGAGCGGCGCCTAGCCGCTGCACCCGCCAGGCTCCCACCCAGACGAAACCGAGGATCACAACGTGGCCACCGCCGCCCCCATCTGCCAGACCACTGGACGACGCAAGCAGGCGGTCGCCCGCGTGCGGATCCGCCCGGGAGCGGGCGCGATCACCGTCAACGGGCACCGGCTCGAGGAGTACTTCACCTCGGCCACCCACCGGATGATCGTGACCGAGCCGTTGCGGCTCACCGAGACGGTCGAGTCGTGGGACATCGACGTGTCCATCGACGGCGGCGGCGTCTCGGGGCAGGCCGGTGCATTCCGCCTGGGGATCGCCCGGGCCCTCTGCCAGCTCGACCCGGAGCTGCGCCCGGCGCTCAAGAAGGCCGGATTCCTGACCCGTGACGCCCGGGAGAAGGAGTCCAAGAAGTACGGTCTGAAGAAGGCCCGCAAGGCTCCGCAGTACTCCAAGCGGTAGGTCGGTGGCCCGGACCCGGTTCGGCACCGACGGTGTCCGTGGCATCGCCAACGTCGACCTGACCCCGGAGTTGGTGCTGGCCCTCGGCCGTGCGATCGCCCGGACGATCACCGCCACCACCTTCCTGACCGGCCGGGACACCCGGAAGTCGGGTCCCATGCTGCAGGCGGCCCTCGGGGCGGGCATGGCCAGCGAGGGTGCCGATGTGGTCGACGTGGGCGTCCTACCCACTCCGGCCCTGGCCTGGCTGTCCGCCCAGCGTGACCTTCCGGCCGCGGTCGTCTCGGCGTCGCACAACCCCTTCTCCGACAACGGGATCAAACTCTTCGACGCCGGCGGGACCAAGCTCGGGGCGGACACGGAGTCCGCCATCGAGGCCGAGCTCGAGCGGGTGCTCGACCCGACCACCAGGGGACCACGCCGCCTCGAGGGTCACGGGGTGGGCACCGTACGCAGCGAGCCCGATCTCGAGACCGCCTACGTCGCGCACCTCGCCTCGGCGCTCGACGGCCGGACCCTCGACGGCCTGCGCCTCGTGGTGGACAGCGCCCACGGGGCCGCGTCGGGACTTGCAGCCGAGGTCTTCGAGCGCCTCGGCGCCGAGGTCGTCGCGATCGGGTGCGAGCCGGACGGGACCAACATCAACGCCGGCTGCGGGTCGACCGCCACCGAGACCCTTTCGGCTGCGGTCGTCGAGCACCGCGCCCACCTCGGCCTGGCCCTGGACGGCGATGCGGACCGGCTGCTCGCGGTCGACGGGACCGGTGCGCTGGTCAACGGCGACGAGCTCCTGGCCCTCTTCGCTCTCGACCTCGCAGAACGCGGGCAGCTGGCGGGCAACACGGTGGTGGTCACGGTCATGACCAACCTCGGCTTCCGCCTGGCGATGGAGGAGCGGGGGATCGTGGTGAAGGAGACCCCGGTCGGCGACCGCCACGTACTCGCCGCCCTCGACAAGGACGGCTTCTCCCTCGGGGGAGAACAGTCCGGCCACATCATCTTCCGACGGCTCGCCACGACCGGTGACGGCCTGCTGACCGGCATCGTGCTGGCCGACCTGCTGGCCCGGAGCGGGAGCTCACTGGTCTCGCTCCTCGACGGCCTGGTCACCAGGGTCCCTCAGGTACTGGTCAATGTGCCGGTCCCCAACACCGAGCTGCTCGAGGAGGCCGGCGCGGTCTGGTCTGCCGTCGAGGAGGAGCGGGCGGGACTCGGAGAGTCCGGCAGGGTGGTGCTGCGTCCGAGCGGGACCGAGCCGCTGGTCCGGGTCATGGTCGAGGCGACCGGCGACGGGGTAGCCGAGGCCGTCGCCGCCCGGCTCAGCACCCTCGTCGAGCACGAGCTGCGATCTGCGGCGGCCACCCACGGCTGACCGCCACCCCACCGAGGTGGTGTCCTGCCGGGCCCCATCCCAGTAGCGTTACGGCGCATGTGCGGCATCATCGGGGTCACGAGGGGCATCGGCAGCGAGCCGGACGGCACGTCGGTCCTCGACGTGCTGGTCGAGGGCATCGCCCGCCTCGAGTACCGCGGCTACGACTCCGCAGGCCTGGCACTGGTCGGCCCGACCGTGGCCGACGGGCTCTGGCGGGTCCGGGCGGCCACCGGGACCCGCTCCCTCGACGACCTGGTCAAACGCTGCGAGGACGCTCCGGGACACCCGACCGCGGGCATCGGCCACACCCGCTGGGCCACCCATGGGCGACCGACCGAGCAGAACGCGCACCCCCACGTCGACTGCACCGGTCGGCTCGCCCTCGTCCACAACGGCATCATCGAGAACCACGTCGAGCTCTCCGACGAGCTCATCGCCGGCGGCCACCGCCTCGAGTCCGACACGGACACCGAGGTGCTGGCCCATCTCATCGAGTCGGAGCTGGCAGCCAGGCCGGGCGTCGGACTTGCAGGGGCGGTGCGGGGCGCGCTCGGGCGGGTGCGCGGGGCATTCGCCCTGGCGGTGGTCCACGCCGACGACCCCGAGCTGCTGGTGGCGGCACGCCGGGTCTCACCGCTGGTCATGGGGCTCGCCGACGGGAGCGCCTTTCTCGCGTCGGACATCCCGGCCATCCTCGGGCTGAGCCACGATTTCTTCGTCCTGGACGACGACCAGGTCGCCGAGCTTCGTCCGGGCTCGATCCGGGTCACCGCCGCCGACGGCACGCTGCTCGATCCGGTCCCCCGGCACGTCGACTGGGACCTCGACGCGGCCCGGAAGGACGGCTACGACGACTTCATGAGCAAGGAGATGCACGAGCAGCCGCGAGCGGTTGCCGACACCCTCCTCGACCGGCTCCTGCCCGACGGCTCGCTCGTGCTCGACGAGGTCCGCATCACCACCGAGGAGTTCCGCTCGATCAACAAGATCTTCGTGGTCGCCTGCGGCAGCAGCTACCACGCCGGCCTGATGGCCAAGTACGCCATCGAGCACTGGGCGCGGCTCCCGGTGGAGATCGACATCGCGAGCGAGTTCCGCTACCGACAGCCAGTCCTCGACGAGCGGACACTGGTGATCGGGGTCAGCCAGTCGGGCGAGACGGTCGACACCTTCCAGGCCATCCGGGAGGCCGGACGGCTCGGAGCCAAGGTGCTGGTCATCACCAACGTCGTCGACTCCTCGATGGCGCGCGACAGCGACGCGGTGCTCTACACGCGGGCCGGACCCGAGATCGGCGTGGCCGCCACCAAGACCCACCTGGCCCAGATCACCGCCCTCGAGATCCTCGCCCTCTACCTGGCCCAGGCACGTGAGACCCTCTCGCCGGACACGGCGCGGGGCCTGCTCACCAGCATGGGGTCTCTGCCCGCCAAGGTGGCCACCGCGCTCGGGCGCGCCGCCGACGTGGACGCGGTGGCCCGGGCCTACCGGGACTCACCCTCCTTCCTCTTCCTCGGTCGCCATGTCGGGTACCCGGTGGCCCTCGAAGGAGCACTCAAGCTCAAGGAGCTCTCCTACCTGCGGGCCGAGGGGTTCCCGGGCGGCGAGCTCAAGCACGGCCCGATCGCCCTCGTCGAACCCCGCACCGTGGTGGTCGGGGTCGCGACCCGCACACCGGTGTGGGAGAAGATGATGGGCAACGTGGCCGAGGTCGCCAGCCGAGGCGCGACCGTGATCCTGGTGGCCAACGACGGTGACGAGGAGACCGCCCGCCACGCCGACGCGGTGCTCTGGGTTCCGGAGACCGAGTATCTGTTCGCTCCGATCGTGGACGTCGTCCCGCTCCAGCTCTTCGCCTACTCGCTGGCACGACTCCACGGTCTCGACGTCGACCGCCCGCGCAACCTGGCAAAGGTGGTCACCGTCGAGTGAGCAGCCACGACCTCGCCGCCGCGCTCGACGCCGTGGCCGGGGGGACGGCCCTCGGCACCGCATGCCGGGCGCCCGGGGGGGTGTCCGGGATCGGCATCGACGCGGTGGACGTCGGTCGGTTCCGTGCGGTGCTCGGCCGGCGGCCGGCTCTGGCGGGCCGCCTCTTCACCGACGCGGAGCGCTCGTACGCGAGCGCCGCGGCCGACCCGGTGCCCCGCCTTGCCACCCGGTTCGCCGCCAAGGAGGCGGTGCTCAAGGCACTCGGCGTCGGACTCGGCGCATTCCGGTTCGCCGAGGTCGAAGTGGTCCGCCGGGGACTCGACGCACCCTTCCTCGTCCTCCACGGCTCGGCGGCGGCCCGTGCAGGACGGGCGGGCGTCTCGGGCTGGCACCTGTCCCTCACCCACACCGACCTGGTGGCGGTTGCCGTGGTGGTCGCGGTCCTCGGTCCGCGTCACGCCGTAGCGTCCACGTAGATGCAACCGGTGCTCACCATCGCCGAGATGCAGGCGGTGGACGCCGGCGCCCTGGCCGCGACCCCGCTCGACGAGCTCGTGGCGCGCGCGGGGACCGCGGTGGCCGGGGCCGCGCTCGACCTGCTCGGTGGCGCCTACGGCCGCCGGGTGGTGGTCATCGCCGGGAAGGGCAACAACGGGGCCGACGGCCGGGTCGCGGCCCGGCTCCTCGCCGCCCGTGGGGCCCGGGTCCTCCTGGTCGCACCTGGTGAGGTGGACCGCATCGGCACGGTCGGCCCCAGGGTGGACCTGGTGGTGGACGCCGCCTTCGGGACCGGCTTCGGGGGCAGCTACGAGGCACCCGAGGTGCCCGGGGCCACCCCTGTGCTGGCGGTCGACATCCCCTCGGGGGTGGACGGCGACACCGGCGCGGCGCAGGGCCGGCCACTGGCGGCCACATGCACAGTGACCTTCGTGGCGCTCAAGCCCGGTCTGGTCCAGGGCGACGGCGAGCGACTGGCCGGAGCGGTCACCGTGGTCGACATCGGCCTGCCGACCGGGGACGCCTCGATCGCCGAGCTCGAGGACGGCGACATCGCCGCGCTGGTGCCGCCCCGCGACGTCCACGGCAACAAGTGGTCCGCCGCCGTCCTGGTGGTGGCCGGCTCGCCGGGCATGACCGGAGCCGCCGCCCTCTGTGCCCGCGGCGCCTACCGGGCGGGAGCCGGGATGGTCCGGCTGGGGGTCCCCGGTCTCGACCTCACGTGCACCCCCGCCGCCGAGGCGGTCGGAGTGGCGCTGCCGGCAGCGGGGTGGGCCACCGCAGCGTTGGAGGAGGCCTCGCGCTGCCGGTCGGTGGTGGTCGGCCCGGGCATCGGCCGTGCACCGGACACCGCTGCGGAGGTCCGCCGGCTGGTGGCCGAGTCGCCGGTGCCTGTCCTGGTCGACGCCGACGGGTTGGCAGCGCTCGGTCCGATCGACTCGCAGCTCGCCGCAGGTTCCCCGGTCATCCTCACACCACACGACGGTGAGTACGGGCAGCTGACCGGTGAGCGACCCGGAGCCGACCGCATCGCCGCGGCCCGTCGCCTGGCCTCGGCGAGCGGCGCGGTCGCCCTCCTGAAGGGTGCGACTACCGCGGTGGCCGACCCGTCGGGCCGGGTCCTGCTCGGTCGGTCGGGCACCTCGGCCCTGGCGACGGCCGGGACGGGGGACGTGCTGAGCGGGGTCATCGGCGCGCTCGTGGCCCGTGGCGTGCCGCCCCTCGAGGCCGCCGCCCTCGGTGCACACGTCCACGGGCGGGCCGGGGCCCTCGGCCGGGGAAGCGGCCTGCTCGCGTCCGATCTCCCCGAGCTGGTGGCCAGGGTGCTCGGCGGCCGCGACCCGGCCACCGACCGCGAATGGGGCGTCCGCGGTGGGTGAGCGGTGGCGCCCGGCCTGGGCGGACATCGACCTGGACGCGGTGACCGCCAACGCGTCCCTGCTGGCCGAGGTGGCCGGCCCAGCGGCCCTCTGCGCGGTGGTCAAGGCCGACGCCTACGGTCACGGGGCCGTTCCGGTCGCCCGGGCGGCACTTGCCGGAGGCGCGACCTGGCTGGCGGTGGCATTGGTCGAGGAGGGGGTGGTGCTGCGTGAGGCCGGCATCGACGCGCCGATCCTGCTGCTCTCCGAACCGCCGGCCGAGGCGATGGCGGAGGCCGTCGCACGTCGGCTCATCCCGACCGTCTACACCTCCGGGGGGCTCGCCGGCCTGAGCCGGACCGCAGCCGACACCGGGGTCGGACCGGTCGACGTCCACCTCAAGGTCGACACCGGGATGCACCGGGTCGGCACCGACTGCGCGGGTCTGGTCGCGCTCGCCGATCGCATCGCGACGGACCCGGCCCTCCGATTGGGCGCGGCCTGGACCCACCTCGCGGTGGCCGACGGCGCGGGCGCCGACGACCGTGCCTTCACCGATCTACAGCTCGACCGGTTCGAGGAGGCGCTCGCCGCGCTGGCCGCGTCCGGCCACCACCCACCCCTCACCCACGTGGCCAACTCCGCCGGTGCCATCGGGTGGCCGGCCGCCCGCCGGGACCTCGTGCGGTGCGGCATCGCGCTCTACGGTGCGGCCCCGACCCCCGCACTCGACGACGAGCTGAGCCGGTCCAGCCGGGGCAGACGGCTGCGCCCTGTCCTCTCCCTCCGCACGAGGATCACCCACTTGTTCGACCTCGCTGCCGGGGAGCGCCCCTCCTACGGCCGCCGCCGGGCGCTCGCCGAGCGCTCGACGGTCGCGACCGCACCCATCGGCTACGCGGATGGCGTGCCCCGCCGGCTGTTCGAGGCGGGGGTCGAGGTGCTGGTGCGTGGGGTGCGACGCCCGCTGGCCGGCACGGTCACCATGGACCAGATCATGATCGACTGCGGCCCGGTGGGCGCGCTCCCGGTCGAGGTCGGCGACGAGGTGGTGCTGCTCGGCCCCCAGGGTGACCAGGAAGTCATCGCGGACGAGTGGGCCGGACTGCTCGGGACCATCAGCTACGAAGTGTTCTGCGCGATCGGCCCCCGGGTGCCACGGCTCCCGCACGGCGGTCCCGGCGGCTGAGCACCGGCAAGTCGGCCGAGGCCCCGGCCCGCCGCTCGGCCCCGCCGGGGTGGGACGCACAGGGCGGGCGGTACGATGCGCGGGTGGCTCCGGGCACCGAACTCGACGAGCTCGCCGCGGAGGCCTCGGGGTGCACCCGCTGCCCGCTGTCCGGGACGCGCACGCAGGTCGTGTTCGGGGTCGGTGACCCTTCCGCCGACCTCATGTTCGTGGGCGAGGCCCCCGGCCGGGACGAGGACCTGCAGGGGGAGCCGTTCGTCGGACGCTCCGGTCGCCTGCTCGACCGGCTGCTCGCCGAGGAGCTCGGCATCGACCGGAGCCAGGTCTACATCGCCAACGTGATCAAGTGCAGGCCTCCGGACAACCGCGATCCGCGGCCTGGCGAGATCACCGCGTGCCGGCCGTGGCTCGAGGCGCAGATCGAGCACATCGCCCCGAAGGTGGTGGTGACCCTCGGGAACTTCGCGACCAAGCTCCTGCTCGGCACCGACAAGGGCATCACGACCCTGCGGGGCGCCTCCTACCCGCTCGGGTCGCTGCAGCTCGTACCCACGTTCCACCCGGCCGCAGCGCTGCGTTCGGGCGGGGTGGTCGTGGCCCAGATGCGCGCCGATCTCATCCGGGCCAAACAGTTGCTCGGGGCGGAGGCGTGATCCGGACCACGCCGGAGACCCGTCCGCTGACCCTCACCACGGCGTCGGCCGACCAGACGAGGGCCCTGGCCGGGGCCGTCGCCGGGCACTGCCGGGCCGGCGACCTCGTCCTGCTGGCCGGCGACCTCGGTGCGGGCAAGACCACCTTCGCCCAGGGGTTCGGGCGTGCCCTCGGCGTCACCGATCCGATCACCAGTCCGACCTTCACGCTCCTCCGGCAGTACCCGGTCGAGGCCGGCACGGCGGGGGTGCGGACGATGCTCCACGCCGACGTCTACCGCCTCGACGGGCTCCGCGAGATCGAGGACATCGGACTCTCCGAGCTGCTCGAGGATGCCGGTGTGGCCCTGGTCGAGTGGGGGGACGTCGCAGGTCCGGCTCTCGGGGAGGGCGCCCTCGCGGTCCGGCTCGCACCAGGTGGTGACGACGACCGCCGCACGGTCACCGTCTCCGACGAAGGGGGAGCCTGGGCGGGCCGCTGGGAGGTACTCACCGACGCGCTCGCCCCGTGGCGGGAGGCGAGGTGACTCTCCTCGCCATCGAGACGGCCACCGACCTGGTCGGTGCCGCGCTGCTCCGGGACGACGGTGGGCTGGCCGAGCGCAGCCACGAGGGCGGCCGCGCCCACGCGGAGCTCCTGGCCCCGTCCATCGAGGAGGTCTGCGCCGTCTCGGGGTGCGCACTCACCGATCTGGACGCGCTCGCGGTCGACGTCGGACCCGGCCTGTTCACCGGTCTGCGGGTGGGGGTGGCCACGGCCAAGGCACTCGGCCAGGCGCTCGGTCTCGGCGTGATCGGGGTGACCAGCCTCGACATCCTGGCCGCGGCCGCGGTCGGGCTGACCGGTCCGGACCGGGCGCGCTGGGTGGTGGCGGTCGTCGATGCCCGGCGCGGAGAGGTGTTCGCGGCGGCCTACACGCTCGGCGACGGCGACGCCGCCGATCCGGCACCGGCGCGTATCGACCCGGGTGAGCCCCTCAGGCCGGAGGCGCTCGCCGAGCTGCTCGGCCCCCTGGCCACCGAGGGGCCGGTGGTCGCGGTCGGTGACGGCGCCGTGCGGTACGCCGCGGTGTTGGGCACCTGCGCCGGCCTCGACCTCGGCTTTGCCGCCCGGATCGCAGCCCCTCCCCCGTCCTGCCTGGCCCGCTTGGCCTCCCGGCGGCTGTCCGAGGGGGAGCAGCCGCTGGCTCCCGCCGACGTGATGCCCGAGTACAGGCGTCATGCCGACGCGCGGATCAACTGGGAGGTGCGGGCGCCACGGCGGGACACCGTCCGCGCCGCTGGCGACCCGTGCTGACAGTGGCTCCCGGATCATCCGGCAGCGCAGACGGCCCCGAGCGCTCGCCCGCAGCCGGCCGGGTCGTCCTCGCCCCCTTGCGGGCGAGGGACCTCCGGGCGACCCTGCGCATCGAGCAGGAGGTCTTCCCGGAGCCGTGGTCGCGCCGGTTGTTCGAGGAGGAGCTCGCCCAGCGCACCTCGCGCGCCTACTGCGCGGCGTGGATCGGCCGCCATCTGGTCGGCTACGCCGGCCAGATGTTCATCGACGACGAGGCGCACGTGAACAACGTGGCGGTCGCCCCCGCCTGGCAGGGGAGACGACTCGGCACGGTGCTCCTCCTCGACCTGGTTCGCACCGCGCTCGAGCGCGGTGCGCGGCACCTCACCCTCGAGGTCCGGGTCGGGAACGAGCCTGCCCTCGCCCTCTACCGTCGCTTCGGCCTGGCACCGGTCGGGGTGCGCCCCGACTACTACCCCGAGGGCGGCGACGCCCTCATCATGTGGGTCCGGGAGATCGGCTCGGAGGAGTACGCGGGGCGGCTGGCGGCGATCGCGTCCTCGCTGCCCGCCGGGCTCGAGATGGAGCGGCGGCGGTGACCGGCGCCGGCACGGCCACCCGTGTCCTCGGCATCGAGACCTCGTGCGACGAGACGGCGGCCGCGGTGGTCGACGGCGGTACGACGATCGTCTCCTCGGTGGTGAGCAGCCAGATCGACCTGCACGCGCGGTACGGCGGGGTGGTCCCCGAGATCGCCGGCCGCGCCCACGTCGAGCTCCTGACCCCGGTGCTGGCCGACGCGCTCTCGCTCGCCGGGTCGGGCACCTCGGGTGCCGGCATCGAGGCGGTGGCGGTCACCCACGGCCCGGGGCTCATCGGCTCCCTCCTGGTCGGGCTGGCCGAGGCCAAGGCGCTGTCCATGGCCTGGGGCGTCCCCCTGGTGGGGGTCAACCACCTGGAGGCCCACCTGTTCGCCTCGCTGCTCGAGCAGCCCGACCTCGGCTGGCCCCTGGTCGTCCTCCTGGTCTCGGGCGGGCACACCCTGCTCCTCGAGGTGACCGGCCCGGGCCGGTACCGCCTCATGGGCGGCACGATCGACGACGCGGCCGGCGAGGCCTTCGACAAGGTGGCCCGGTTCATCGGTCTCGGGTACCCGGGGGGACCGGCCATCGACCGGATCGCCGGGGAGGGTGACCCGACCGCCTACGCCTTCCCCCGGTCGCTGCCCGGTGACGGCTACGACTTCTCGTTCAGCGGGCTCAAGACAGCGGTGGTCAACCGGGTGCGCAAGGAGCCCGGCGCAGCCACCGCGGACGTGGCGGCGTCCTTCCAGCAGGCAGTCGTCGACGTGCTGGTGGCCCGGGCCCGCCGGGCCGCCGCCGAGGTCGGGGCGCGTGCCATCTGCCTGGCCGGGGGGGTGGCCGCCAACTCGCTGCTGCGGCGCGAGGTCGAGCGGGTCTGTGCGGAGGACGGCATCGGGGCGTTCCTGCCCAGCCGCGAGCTCTGCACCGACAATGCGGCGATGGTGGCCGCCGCCGGGTGGTGGCGGCTGGGTCACGGCGGGGCGAGCCCACTGACCCTCGGGGCGGACCCGAACCTGCGCCTGGCCTCGACCGCCTGAGCCGGACCCGGGTGACCGCTGGCACTCGACCCGCCCGGTTGCCAAACCCGGTCGGGCCGGGTATGTTGGCACTCTCAACCCTCGACTGCTAACGCGCTGCCACAGGAGGCCCGAACACATGAGTCTGCATCCCCTCGACGACCGCATCGTCGTCCGCCCAGGCGAATCCGAGGAGACCACCGCTTCCGGTCTCGTCATCCCGGACACCGCCAAGGAGAAGCCCCAGCAGGGCGAAGTCCTGGCCGTCGGTCCCGGCCGCCGCGCCGAGTCCACCGGTGACCTGGTCCCCCTCGACATCAAGGTCGGTGACACCGTCGTGTACTCCAAGTACGGCGGCACCGAGATCACCACCGACGGCGAGGACCTCCTCATCCTCTCCAGCCGCGACGTCCTGGCCAAGGTGAGCAAGTAATGCCCAAGATCCTCAAGTTCGACGAGTCGGCCAGACGCGGCCTCGAGGCCGGCGTCAACAAGCTGGCCGAGGTGGTCAAGGTGACCCTCGGGCCGAAGGGCCGCAACGTGGTCATCGAGAAGAAGTTCGGTGCCCCGACCATCACCAACGACGGCGTCTCCATCGCCCGTGAGGTGGAGCTCGACGACGTCTTCGAGAACATGGGCGCACAGCTGGTCAAGGAGGTCGCCACCAAGACCAACGACGTGGCCGGTGACGGCACCACGACCGCAACCGTGCTCGCGCAGGCCCTCATCCGCCAGGGTCTCCGCAACGTGGCAGCCGGAGCCAATCCGCTCGGGCTGCGCAAGGGCATCGACAAGGCGGTCGCCGCCGCGGTCGAGTCGATCAAGAAGCAGGCCAAGGAGATCGACTCGAAGACCGAGATCGCGCAGGTGGCCTCCATCTCCGCGGCCGACGGCGCCATCGGCGAGGTCCTCGCGGACGCCATCGACCGGGTCGGCAAGGACGGGACGGTGACCGTCGAGGAGTCCAACACGTTCGGCATCGACCTCGAGTTCACCGAGGGGATGCAGTTCGACAAGGGCTACCTCTCCCCGTACTTCGTCACCGACGCCGAGCGTCAGGAAGCCGTACTCGACGATCCGGTTGTCCTCTTCGTGAACTCCAAGGTGAGCGCGGTCCACGACCTCGTCCCGGTGCTCGAGAAGGTCATGCAGACCGGCAAGCCGCTGCTGATCGTGGCCGAGGACGTGGACGGGGAGGCCCTGGCCACCCTGGTGGTCAACAAGATCCGCGGCACGTTCACCTCGGTTGCCGTGAAGGCCCCCGGCTTCGGCGAGCGTCGCAAGGCGATGCTCCAGGACATGGCCATCCTGACCGGCGCCCAGGTGATCTCCGAGGAGATCGGCCTCAAGCTCGACACCACCACGGTCGACCTGCTGGGCAAGGCGCGCCGGATCATCGTGACCAAGGACGACACCACCATCATCGAAGGTGGTGGCTCCAAGGACGAGGTCAAAGGACGGATCGCGCAGATCAAACGCGAGATCGACGACACGGACTCGGACTGGGACCGCGAGAAGCTGCAGGAGCGGCTCGCCAAGCTGGCCGGCGGTGTCGCCGTGGTCAAGGTCGGCGCCGCGACCGAGGTCGAGCTCAAGGAGAAGAAGCACCGCATCGAGGACGCGCTCTCCGCGACCCGGGCCGCAGTCGAGGAGGGCATCGTGGCCGGTGGCGGGACCTCGCTGGTCCGTGCCCGTCCCGCGGTGCAGACCGTCGTCGACTCCCTCACAGGGGACGAGGCCACGGGTGCTGCCATCGTGCTCAAGGCGCTGTCCGCACCGCTCGAGGCCATCGCCAACAACGCCGGGCTCGAGGGGACGGTGTTCGTCCGTGAGGTCGAGTCGAAGAAGGGCCACGTCGGGCTCAACGCGATGACCGGCGAACTCGAGGACCTGGTCAAGGCAGGGGTCATCGACCCGGCCAAGGTGACCCGCTCCGCGCTGCAGAACGCGGCATCGATCGCCGGTCTGCTGCTGACCACCGAGGCGCTCGTCGCCGACAAGCCCGAGAAGGCCGATCCGGCCGCAGCCGCAGCCGCGGCCGCAGCCATGGGCGGCGGCATGGGTGGCATGGGTGGCATGGGCGGGATGATGTAGTCAGTCGCCGGGGGTGGCGATCTCAGTGCGGCCGTTCGGGCACGTAGTGACGGTCGCCACCCCGGTCGACCCGCACCATCCGCTCGGTGCCCGGGTCGGGCCTGACGGGCCGGTGCCCGGCGTCATGGCCCTAGTCTCGGGGGCGATGGCCGACCCGACCCCTCGACCCCCTGTCGGACCCCAGGTCATCCGTCGTCCACCCCATCACCGTCCCGGCCGACCGGCTCCCTGGGCCGACCTCGAACCCGAGCGGCGCGATCCCGTACGCCTGGCCGCGGTCCTCGACGCGGTCACCTCCCGCGACGGCTCGTCCGACGCCGCGACCACGGCCCGCGAGGTGGCCGAGTTCGTCCGGACCTTCGAGACCCAGCCGGACACCCACCCGGCCGCCGTGTTGGTGGCCCTCTTCGAGGAGGCCGGGCAGGCGCGGGTCCTGCTCACCGTCCGTTCGAGCCACCTGCGTTCCCACCAGGGGGAGGTGGCATTCCCCGGCGGACGGCTCGAATCGGGCGAGACGGCGGAGGAGGGAGCCCTGCGGGAGGCCTGGGAGGAGGTCGGCCTCGACCCCGCGCTGGTGACCATCGTCGGTCACCTCACCCCGCTGCCCACGATCTCCTCGGACACGCTGATGACGCCGGTCGTGGCGAGCCTCGAGGGCCGTCCGAGCACGATCGCCTCCCCTGGCGAGGTTGCCCGCATCTTCGACGTGGCACTCTCCGACCTCCTGGCCGACGGCGCCTTCGTCGAGGAGTGGTGGGCGGTCCCCGGTCGGCGCGGGATCGACGACGTACCCGGCGGTGAATTCCCGGTGTGGTTCTTCGCCGCGGGCGGCGAGACGATCTGGGGGGCGACCGCCCGTGTCCTGACCGAGCTGCTCTGCCTGGTTGTCGGCGTGCCCGCGCCTGTCTCCCGCATCGGTCGATGAGTGGGTCGGCGGGCCCGGGGCAGGGCCCGCCCCCGGGTGTGCAGGCGGTATCGTGGTGCATGATCGGCCGACGCGCTCACCAATCCGCCGGCGGTCTGGGGGGTTCGACACACGACAACCTGATCCGGAGGACGCACACGTGGCTGAGCTAGAGATCGGCATCTTCAAGTCGGGTCGGAGGGCCTACGGACTAGACGACATCGCGATCGTCCCGAGCCGGCGCACCCGCGATCCCGAGGATGTCGACATCAGCTGGGAGATCGACGCCTACCGCTTCGAGCTCCCCCTCATGGCATCGGCCATGGACGGGGTGGTGAGCCCGGCCACCGCCATCGAGGTCGGTCGCATCGGCGGCCTGGGTGTGCTCAACCTCGAAGGTCTCTGGACCCGGTACGACGACCCGACCCCGCTCTTCGACGAGATCCGCGAGCTCCCGGCCGAGAAGGCCACCGCCCGCATGCAGCAGATGTACGCCGAGCCGGTACAGATCGAACTGGTGACCCGGCGGATCAAGGAGATGAAGGCCGCCGGTATCACGACGGCCGCTTCGGTCACCCCGCAGCGGACCGAGTCGCTCGCTCCCGCCCTGCTCGCCGCCGAGCTCGACATCCTGGTCATCCAGGGCACCGTCGTCTCCGCCGAGCACGTGTCCAAGACCGTCGAGCCGCTCAACCTCAAGCGGTTCATCCGCGAGTTCGAGATCCCGGTCATCGTGGGCGGCTGTGCCTCCTATCAGGCCGGGCTCCACCTGATGCGGACCGGCGCCGTGGGCGTGCTGGTCGGTGTCGGCCCGGGCAACGCCTGCACCACCCGCGGCGTCCTCGGCATCGGCGTCCCGCAGGCCACCGCCATCGCGGACGTGGCCGGGGCCCGCATGCGCCACCTGGACGAGACCGGCGTCTACTGCCATGTGATCGCCGACGGGGGCATGTCCAAGGGCGGGGACATCGCCAAGGCCGTGGCCTGTGGCGCAGACGCGGTCATGCTCGGGTCGCCACTCTCCTCGGCGGTCGAGGCCCCGGCGCGGGGCTACCACTGGGGCATGGCCACCTTCCATCCCACCCTGCCCCGCGGCGCGCGGGTGCAGACCACGACCAGGGGCACGCTCCGGGAGATCCTGCTCGGCCCCGCCCACGAGAACGACGGGCGGATGAACCTCTTCGGGGCACTCCGCACCGCCATGGCCACCTGCGGCTACCAGACGGTGAAGGAGTTCCAGAAGGCCGAGGTCATGGTGGCCCCGGCCCTGCAGACCGAGGGCAAGGACCTCCAGCGGTCGCAGGGTGTCGGCATGGGCCATTGAGCCCCCCGCCGGGCACCGACGACCCCCGCCACGGGCCGGTCCTGGTCGTCGACTTCGGCGCCCAGTACGCGCAGCTCATCGCCCGGCGGGTCCGCGAGGCGCACGTCTACTCCGAGATCGTCCCGCACTCGTCCGACGCCGCCGAGATCGCAGCCCGCAACCCCTCGGGCATCATCCTCTCCGGCGGGCCCAAGTCGGTCAACGAGACGCCGGCTCCGCTCATCGACCCGGCCGTCTACGACCTCGGGGTACCCGTTCTCGGCATCTGCTACGGGGCGCAGCTCCTCTCGCAGCAGCTCGGGGGGGAGGTGGCCCGCACCGGCCGCGGCGAGTACGGCCGCACGTCGCTCACGGTGACCGGCAGGTCGCCCCTGTTCGTCGACTGGCCCGAGGACGTCGAGGTGTGGATGAGCCACGCCGACGCGATCACCGGCGTGCCCGAAGGGTTCGTTGCGACCGCCACCAGCCCGGAGGCTCCGGTGGCCGCCTTCCATCACCCGGAACGGAACGTCTACGGCGTGCAGTTCCACCCCGAGGTTGTCCACACCGAACGCGGTCGCGACCTGCTCGAGCGCTTCCTCTACGACGTCTGCCACTGCCCGCCGCTCTGGACCCACACCTCGATCATCGAGTCCCAGGTCGCGGCAGTCCGGGCCCAGGTCGGATCGGCACCCGTGCTGTGCGCGCTCTCCGGCGGAGTCGATTCTGCGGTGGCCGCCGCGCTCGTGCACAAGGCGGTCGGCGACCAGCTCACCTGTGTCTACGTCGACACCGGCCTGATGCGTGCCCAGGAGAGCGAGCAGGTCGAGGAGACGTTCCGGCGGCAGTTCCACATCGACCTGGTCCATGTGAAAGCCGCCGACCGGTTCTTCGAAGCACTCGCCGGGGTCACCGATCCCGAGGCGAAGCGCAAGATCATCGGTGGCCTGTTCATCCGTATCTTCGAGGAGGTGGCCCGCGACCTGGTGGTGGAGAAGGGCGATCTGACCGAGGACGCAGCCGTTGGTGGGAGCGGCGCGGGCGGTGCGACCACCGGCTTCCTCGTGCAGGGCACCCTCTACCCGGATGTCATCGAGTCGGGCTCGTCCTCGGCGGCCACCATCAAATCGCACCACAACGTGGGCGGTCTGCCCGACGACCTCGCGTTCGACCTGGTCGAGCCCCTCCGCCTCCTGTTCAAGGACGAGGTCCGGGCCGTCGGCGAGGAGCTCGGCCTGCCCCATGAGATCGTCTGGCGACAGCCATTCCCGGGGCCCGGGTTGGCCGTCCGGATCGTGGGTGAGGTCACCCCCGAACGGGCAGGCATCCTGCGGGCGGCCGACGAGATCGTGGTCGAGGAGATCCGGCGGGCCGGTCTCTACCGCGAGCTCTGGCAGAGCTTCGCGGTCCTTCCCGCCGTGCGGACCGTCGGGGTCATGGGGGACGGTCGCACTTACGCGTACCCGATCGTGATCCGGGCGGTCACCAGCGAGGACGCCATGACCGCCGACTGGGCACGCCTTCCCTACGACTTGCTCGAGCGCCTCTCCTCTCGGATCATCAACGAGGTGGACGGCGTCAACCGGGTGGCTCTGGACATCACCTCCAAGCCCCCGGGCACCATCGAGTGGGAATGACCTCGTGGAGCGGGGACCCCGGCGACCCTGACCGCGACCAGCACGGCTCCCATTCCGCAGACGCCACCGTCCCAGCCCGGGGACGCCCGCCGGTCGGCCCCGAGGCGGCCGCAGAGCTGCTCGTCGGGCTGACGCCCTCCCAGGAGGCCGCGGTCGTCCACCGTGGTGGGCCGTTGCTCATCGTGGCCGGGGCCGGCTCGGGCAAGACCCGCGTGCTCACCCGGCGTATCGCCCACCTCATCGCCTCCGGGGACGCCGCCCCGAGGCAGATCCTGGCGATCACCTTCACCAACAAGGCCGCCGACGAGATGCGCAAGCGGGTCGCCGAGCTGGTCGGCCCGCGCGCCGAGCGCATGTGGGTCTCGACGTTCCACTCCGCCTGCGTGCGGATCCTCCGCTCGGCCGGCGACCGGTTGGGGTACAAGGGGTCCTTCACCATCTACGACGACGCAGACTCGCGCCGCCTGGTCGAGATCCTCTGCCGCGAGCTCGACATCGATACGAAGAAGCTGTCGCCGCGCGCCATCCTCGGCCAGATCAGCCATGCCAAGAGCCGCCAGCAGGGTCCGGTCGAGTACCGGGATGACGCAGCAACGATCTTCGACCGCCGGATTGCCGACGTCTTCGATCTCTACCAGCAGCGGATGCTGGCGGCCAACGCGATGGACTTCGACGACCTGCTGCTCAACACGGTCCGGCTCTTCCGGGACCACCCCGACGTGCTCGAACACTACCGCGCCCGCTTCACCCACATCCTCATCGACGAGTACCAGGACACCAACCCCGTGCAGAACGCGCTGGCGGTCCAGCTGGCCGGCGGGCACCGGAACATCGTCGTGGTCGGGGACAGCGACCAGTCGGTCTACCGGTTCCGGGGGGCCGACATCTCCAACATCCTCGACTTCGAAGAGGCGTTCCCCGACGCCACGACCATCACCCTCGACCAGAATTTCCGCTCGACCCAGACCATCCTCGACGCGGCCAACGCGGTGATCACCAACAACGTCTCGCGGAAGCCCAAGACGCTCTGGACGGACCGGGGCGGTGGGGGCCCGCTCGTCCGCTACCGGGCGGAGGACGAGCACGACGAGGCCGAATGGGTGACCCACGAGATCGTGCGCCTGCGCAGCGACGAGTCACTGCGCTGGGGCGACGTGGCAGTCTTCTACCGCACCAACGCCCAGAGCCGGGCCCTCGAGGAGGCGCTCGTCCGGGCCGAGATCCCCTACAAGGTCGTCGGCGGGACCAAGTTCTACGAGCGTCGCGAGGTCAAGGACGTCATCGCCTACCTGCGGGTCCTGGCCAACCCCGACGACGAGGTCAGCTGGCGGCGCATCGTGAACGTTCCCAAGCGTGGCGTGGGTGAGACGTCGGTCGCCAAGCTCGCCGGGTGGGCCGGCCAGCGCGGCGTGTCGCTGGGCGAGGCGGTCGCCCACGCGGGGGAGGCCGGGCTGGGTGGCAAGGCGGAGCGGGCCCTGAGCGACCTCTCGGACCTCCTCGGGGAGCTCCGGCGCCGGATGGCACTCCCGGACCCGGTGGACGACGACGGGGATCCGCCCGACTCTCCGGTCCCGCCCGCGGGGGAGAACGCCGACCCCTCCGAGGATCCGGCCCTGCTCGGCCCGGGCGAACTGGTCGTCGCGGTGCTCGAGCGGACCGGCTACCGCAGCGAGCTCCTCGCCGAGGGGACGATCGAGGCGCTCGGCCGGGTCGAGAACGTGGACGAGCTGGTCGGAGTGGCGGGCGAGTACCCGACCCTCACCGAGTTCCTCGAGGCCGCCTCCCTGGTGTCGGATTCGGACGAGCTCGACGGGGACGGCACCACGGTCTCCCTCATGACCCTGCACATCGCCAAGGGACTCGAGTTCCCCGCGGTCTTCCTGGTCGGGATGGAAGACGGGGTGTTCCCCCACCTCCGTTCGCTCGGCGATCCCGTCGAGCTCGAGGAGGAGCGGCGGCTCTGCTATGTCGGCATCACCCGGGCCGAGCGCCACCTCTTCCTCTCGCACGCCTGGAGCCGCATGCTCTTCGGTTCGTCCGGCGCCAACATCCCGAGCCGTTTCCTCAAGGAGATCCCCTCCGAGCTGATCCGCGAGGTGGCGGTCGACGGCACTCCCGGTCGTTCGGTGTTCGGCAGCGGGGTCTCTCCGCGGGAGCGCGCCGCCGACCCCAACCGCTCGCGCCGGCGCGAGCCGGCCACGACCGGGGCCGAGCTGCTCGGACTCACCGTCGGTGACCCGGTGGTCCACGGCAAGTGGGGCGAGGGGACGGTGCTCGAGACCGGCGGCACCGGCGAGGACGCCGAGGCAGTGGTCGTCTTCCCCTCGGTCGGGCGCAAGAAGCTGCTGTTGCGGATGGCGCCGATCAAGCGGGCCTGAGCCGTGGATCTTGCGGAGTTATTGGTCGCCGGAGCTCCCGAATGGCGCACCTGGTTGGATCGCCAGCACGCCAAGTCAGAAGGCGTCTGGCTCGTCCTTGTCAAGAAGGGCACGACTCATCCGACGTCGCTCTCATATGGCGAGGCACTTGACGAAGCAATCTGCTTTGGTTAGATCGACGGGCAGCTCGGGCGTCGTGACTTGACGACGTTCTGGCGACGGTTCACGCCCCGAACCACTCGGAGCCCTAGGTCTCAACGGAACGTCGTCATCGCCGAGGGGCTCGCTGCCTCCGGCCGAATGCATCGATCAGGGGAGGCGGCGTTTCAACAGGCAAAAGAAGATGGTCGATGGGATGCCGCGTACGCCGGGCAGGCCAGCGTCGACGAACCGGAGGACCTGGCTCTCGCCCTGACTGCTAATCCTCGTGTTCAGGCAATGTTCCAGACGCTCACCGAGTGCGAACCGGTACTCCATCCTCTATCGGATCGGAAGTGCGAAGTAGATCGAGATCCGGACCAAGCGGATCGAGCAGTTCGTCGAGATGCTGGCTCGGGGCGAGACCGTCCACCCGCAGGGTCCGCGATAGCTATCGAGGGCCGAACATCCCGGTCCCCGATCACGCCGTATCCTTGCCATCGGTGCCCCGGCGGTACTCCGAACCGGAGGTAAGGCGATGGGACAGAAGGCAAGAGTGGAGCTCGTGCTTGACTGCGCACAGCCCAGGAGGCTCGCCGAGTTCTGGTGCGCTGCGCTCGACTATCGCGACTACTACACGGACACGAAGATGGCAGTGCTGGTTCCCAAGGAAGGGATGGTGTCGCCGCTCATCCTTCAGGGCGTACCTGAGCCCAAAGCCGGTAAGAATCGTATGCACCTCGACATCGTGGCCGACGACATCGAAGCCGAGATCCATCGACTGGAGGTACTCGGCGCGGATCGCATCGACCCCGGTGTGCAGAGCTTTGGTGGGACCCAATGGGTGAGAATGTCGGACCCCGAGCAGAATGAGTTCTGCATCAGCAGCGGCATCGAGTGGTGAGGCGTTGGCGACAGTGGGGCCGCCAGCGGCAGTGTTGGATGGACCACCGGAAACTGAATGGGATGCTCGGAGGCGTCTGCCTCGGAATGATGGCACCGCTGGAGACCCGCTGGTAACCCGGTGGCCATGATCGACTCAGACAGCGTGGTTATGGGCGAACCGCAGGATAGCGATGTGCTTGTCCGTGTCTCTTTGCATGAGCTCGATGAGTAAATCCCAGAGTGTCGTGTCCTTGACTTCACTCAGGTCCCGGCGGAGCGTCGTCAACTCCCGTAAGTCTTGCTCCTCATGGTGCAAGAGACGCCGGGTGACCTCCAGAACCTCTTCCCTGTTCTCCTTGTCGAAGTCCATTCTCGGAACTTCCGGACTGTCGGCTCGTAGTTCCGCACTGGCCTTCAGCGACGATGCAAGCTGCCTGAACAGGAGGTGATGGCGACGCTCATCATCGATGAGCCAATTAATGACATATGCAAGCGCTGTCGACTCGGTATCCGCCGCGGCCCTCACGTACTCCTCGAGTAGTTCGCGCTCCTGGACGATATGTGTCGTGAGGTGATCGAACAATCTAAGCTCCCACTGGCTGGCGCCGAGCGGAGGCGCCAACGAGCCGTCGACCGGGGTATCGCTGCAGGCCTCTAACATCGCTCTACTCCTCTGGCTGTATTGACGCTGGCGGGGTGTCTCGTGCCTTGCCAGGCGGCGACTCCGCTGCTCTTCGTCCAGTGTGACATCTCGAATGTGCTTCAAACAGAGCCATTGGTCCCAATATTGTTCGGCAGTACCGCCGGTTCGATCGTTCAATCGGAACAACAGTAGGGAGGAGGTTGCCAGTGGTAGCCACGGCCATACGCACGGAGGGCCTGACCAAGCGATACGGCCACGTCGCCGCCCTCGAGCACCTCGACCTCGAGGTCGCGCCGGGCGAGGTCCTCGGTTTCCTGGGTCCCAACGGAGCCGGCAAGACAACGACTATCCGGCTGCTGCTGGGACTGATCAGCCCGACGGAGGGGCATGGCGAGATCTTCGGCCTCGACTGCCAGCGCGAGCCCGTCGAGGCCCACCGCCGTCTGGCTTTCGTTGCCGGGGAGGCGAACCTGTGGCCCTCACTCACCGGAGCTGAGAGCCTCCATCTGCTCGGGCGAGTCCAAGGGCGGGTGGACCAGGCGTACCGAGATGAACTGATCGACCGCTTTGACCTTGATCCCACCAAGAAGGTCCGCGCATACTCCAAGGGCAACCGCCAGAAGGTCATCTTGATCGGCGCGTTGATGGTTCGTCCCGACCTGCTCGTGCTCGACGAGCCAACCAGTGGGCTCGATCCTCTCATGGAGCAAGCATTTCGCCGTTGCATTCACGAGGCCCGCGACCGCGGCCAGACCGTCTTCCTCTCCTCCCACATCATGAGCGAGGTGGAATCCCTCTGTGATCGAGTTGGTATCCTCCGCGAGGGGAAGCTCATCGAGATGGGCACCTTGGCCGAGATGCGACATCTCAGCGCGCTGACCGTCGAAGCGACCATCGACGGTCCGATCCCCGAGCTGTCCCAGTTGTCCGGAGTCACCTCGGTCGAGGTCGATGGCCCAGTGGTCCGTTGCCAAGTCCAGGGACCTGTCGGGCCGTTGCTTGAGGTCCTTGCGGCCGCGGACGTCACTCGCCTCGTGAGCCGCGAGCCGTCGTTGGAGGAACTGTTCCTCGCTCAATACGGAGGGGACGGTCGATTCGAGGAGGCGGACAGAGTTGTCGGCTGAGCTCGCCATCCATCGACTCCCTTTCTTGTCGGTCGGACGCTCGCCTGGAACCGTCGTGGCGGGCCTCACCGCTCGGAAGGCCGTCCGGTCCGGCACCGTCTGGGGCTATATCTTTGGTATCGCAATCGCCTCGTCGGCGATCAGCTATACGACGATCTACAGAACTCAGGCCCAACGCCATGCGCTGGCCACCGCCTATGGGTCGAACAAGGCGACCAGCGCCCTGTTCGGACCGGCACCGGACCTCCAGACCGTCGCCGGGTTCACCGTCTTCAAGATCTCGATGACCCTGATGATCCTCGGTGCCGTGTGGGGCCTGCTCACCAGCACCCGCCTGATGCGGGGCGAGGAGGACAGCGGGCGATGGGAAGTGTTCCTCTCCGGCCAGACCACCCGAAAAGGGGCCGCAGCTCAGGCGCTCGGTGGTCTGGGGGTCGGCGTCGGCACGCTGTGGGCGCTCACCGCTCTCATTACGGTGCTCACCGGCCTCGACTCGAAGGTGGGTATCGACGCCGGTCGAGCCCTGTTCTTCGCCCTGGCCATGGTCGCAACGGCGGTCATGTTCCTGGCGGTGGGTGCGTTGACCAGCCAGTTCGGCCCGACCCGACGCCAGGCGGCCTCCTACGCAGCAGTTGCTCTCGGTGTCTCGTACGCGGTCCGGATGATCGCCGACGCGGGAGTGGGCCTCCATGAGCTGATTTGGGCCTCGCCACTTGGCTGGGTGGAGGAACTCCAACCACTGACCGCGCCCCAACCCTTAGCCCTTGTGCCCATCATCGCCTTTACGGGCATGTTGTCCGTCTTGGCTGTGCATCTTGCCGGGTCGCGCGACGTCGGGGCGAGCATCGTGGCGGACCGAGCGACCAGTCAGCCGCGGCTGCGGCTTCTCTCTGGACCCACGGGTCTGGCAGTCCGGATGCTGAGACCGACGGTCATCGGTTGGTGGGTTGCGATCGCTGTCTCGGGACTCCTCTACGGCCTTATCGCCAAATCTGCGGGCGCCACGATCTCGGGGTCTTCGGTGCAGAAGGTCTTGTCAAAGCTTGGCGCGGCGGGCACAGGCGCCGAAGCCGTGCTCGGTGTGTGTTTCCTCATCCTGGCAGTCCTCGTGGCCTTTGTCGGCGCTGGCCAGCTCACTGCCGCGCGCTCGGAAGAGGCCGGCCGCAGGCTCGACCTCTTGCTGGTCCGCCCGGTCTCCCGTATATCGTGGCTCACCGGCCGCCTGCTCGTGGCGCTGGCCGTGCTCCTGGTGAGCGGAGTGGGTGCGGGGTTCTCCGCATGGCTGGGCGCAGTCAGCCAGCACGCACGGGTGAGTTTGCCGACATTGCTCGAGGCGGGCGTGAACTTGGTCCCGCCAGCCGTCACGATCTTGGGGATCGGGGTGTTGGCATTCGGGATGCGCCCTCGGATCACGTCGGTCGTCGTCTACACGCTCTTGGGCTGGTCACTACTCGTCGTGATCGTCGGTGGTATCGGTGCCATGAGTCATTGGGTACTCGACACCTCGGTCTTTCACCAGATGGCTTCGGCCCCTGCCGTATCACCGCATTGGGAGGCGAATGGGATCATGACGGCCGTCGGCATAGCGGCGGCAGTCGTCGGAGGATTCGCGTTCAGGCGACGGGACCTGCAGGGCGAATGACCGCCAACCTCGAAGGGTCCAGCCAATGGCCATGTCAAGGGCCCTGCACCCCGGCATCGCGGATCTCCTCGCCAACGGGCGGGCTTGGCCAGGGTAGTTCCCCATCTCCAGATCTCGCGAATGTTGCGAGTCCCGGCACCGGCACGGGCGGGGCGAGGGGTAGCCATTCTCGGCGGCTCATGGCACGAGCCATACGCTTGCCCAGACCATGCCCGAACCCTCCCCCCAAACCATCCCTCTGAGGACTGTCATCCGCGAGTGGGGACGCATCGGTGCCATCGGGTTTGGCGGCCCCCCCGCCCACATCGCACTTTTCCGCAGGCTCTGCGTGGAAGAGCGGGGATGGCTCACTGCCCACGAGTTCGAGGACGGCATCGCTGCGGCGCCTGTCAACCTTTGTGAGACAGAAAGTGTGGATAATCACTGTGCCGTCGTTGCATCCTCCTTCGGTTCGTTGATCCAGGCCACTGCCGGTAGTTCCGGAGGCGTCGGGACTTTCCGGACGAACCGCTCGGGATGGGCGGCGTAGGCGGTGGTCAGCACGTGACCACGCTGCTCTCGGATCAGTTCCGCTCTGCCGTAGTGGACGTCAGCCGGGGTGTGGAATCCGATGCCGGAGTGCCGATGATCGTCGTTATACCAACCGAAGAACCGGCCGCAGTGGGCATGGGCATCTTCGAAGGACCCGAAACTCTTGGGGAAGTCCGGCCGGTACTTGAAGGTCCGGAAGTGGCTCTCCGAGTAGGGGTTGTCGTTTGACTCACGTGGGGTCGGCTGTGGGACTTGGTGACGCCGAGGTCAGCCAGCAGGTGGGCAAGTGGCTTGGCGATCATCGGTGACCCCCGGTCCGAGTGGATGGTGAGCTCGCCGGCTCCGATGCCCTGCTTCTCGATGGTGTCAGCCATGAGAGCCTCGGCCAGGCTGGCCCGTTCCGCTCGAGCCAGCATCCACCCGGGCACGTAGCGGCTGTAGATGTCGATGATCGAGTACAGGTAGTAATAGGTCCACTTGGCTGGACCGTGGAGTTTGGTGATGTCCCACGAGTAGACCTGGTTCGGCCTGGTGGCCACCAGCTCGGGCTTCACCCGGGCCGGATGGATGGCATGCCTGCGCCGGTCACCAACTTCGCCGTGCTCCCGGAGTACCCGGTACATGGTGGAGACAGACCCCAGGTAGATGCCCTCGTCGAGGAGCTTGGCATAGACGGTGGCCGGAGCCTCGTCGATGTGCTCGGTGCTGTTCAGCACCCTGCGGATCTCCTTCCGCTCGACCTCGGAGAGGGCCCGGGGCTGGGGGGTTGCCACCCGCTCGGACTTCGGTGGAGCCGGGCTCTTGCGGTGCCGGCGGTAGTGCCGTGCCCGGCTCTCACCGAGGGCTGCACACGCGGCCCGCGCCCCGACCATCGGGGTCAGCTCGTCGATGGCTTCGTCGATCACCTGGTCTCGCCTCTCTCGTCCGGCTCGCTGTCGGTGGCGAACTGCTCCAACAGCGCCGAGAGTTTTCCCTGGACTTCGATGACCTTCCTCGCCTTGTCCAGCTCGCCGGTGAGCCGCTCCTTGTCCTTCTTCAGTCGGGCGATCTCCTTGTCACGGGGATCGGCGGCCTGGCGGCCGGCCGGTCGGGCCAGGGCCTCCTCTGCTCCCCGATCACGCTGGCGGCGCCACTCGGTGAGGAGGGAGGAGTAGAGGCCTTCCCGGCGGAGCAACGCTCCTTTCTCGGCCTTGCCCAGCGTGTCGTACTCGGCGAGGGTCCTCGCCTTGTAGGTGGCAGGGAACCGGCGTGGCCCCGTGGCCCGTTCGGGGATCTCGGGGTCCGGGTCTGTGGTGTCGTCCATGCCACCAGCATGATGGCGCGTGTCGTCAGAGTGGTTGATTGTCGTGGTCATTTTCGGGGCTCGTCTTCCCCGCCCTCAGTTCAATGAATCAGCAGTTCGATCTGCCTCACTGAAGGTTGACACAGAGGGCCATTAGCAAGGCCATGGACGAGCTGATGGCCCGGAACCTCTCCGACCTCGACGTGGCCGTGCTCATGATCGACGGGCTCGACGTGGCCGGCTCGTGTGCCGTGGTCGCCCTGGTCATCACAGCCGACGGCACCAAGGTCCCCGTCGGGCTCTGGCTCGGCGACACCGAGAACAAGACCGTCGTCACCGCCCTGTTGGCCGATCTGGTGGCCCGGGGCCTCGACGTCGAGTCGGGCGTGCTCTGCGTCATCGACGGCGCCAAGGCGCTCGCCGCGGGCATCAAGAAGGTGTTCGGCGACGCCGCCTTGGTGCAGCGATGCGTGCTGCACAAGCGTCGGAATGTAGAGGGTCACCTGCCCAAGGAGCTGGCCGGGGTCACCGACAAGCGATTGGCTCTCATCTTCGCCCAGCCCGACGCGGCCAAGGGCCTGGCCGCCGCCAAGGGACTCGCCAAAGAGCTCGAGGCCGACCATCCCGACGCCGCTGCGTCGCTGCGCGAAGGGCTCGACGACATGTTCACCGTGCGGCGTCTCGGCGTCGGCGGCACATTGGCCGCGACGCTGACCACCACCAATTGCATCGAGTCGATGATCTCAATCGCCAAGCGGACGACGCGACGAGTCACGAAATGGAAGGACGGCTCCATGAAGAAGCGCTGGGTCGCCGCCGGCATGCTCGAAGCAGAGCGCTCGTTCCGGCGAGTACGAGGCCACAAGGACATGGCCAAACTGGTCACCGCCCTTGGCCGCCAAGTCACATCCGTCGTCGTTACACCCGACTACGATCAGGCAGCAGCCTGAATGAGCTGTGGCCACCGCTGAACTTCAACAACGAACGGGGCAACGTCTCGTTTGCCTCCATGCGGGTGCTATCGGACTAGCAAAGGACCACGCGTGACCTTCCTTCTCGGTGTTATCTACATGTCTGGAGCCCAGTTGCCGTGAAAGCCGTATGGCACGCGCACGGGCAGATGTACGACCGCCACCGGGTCGCCGGTGAAGTCCTGCGCGTGCAGCACCAGGAGATCGCTGGCCTCTCGCACGGCGTCATAGACGATGCTGAGAACGAACCCCTCGTCTTCTCCCGATGTAGGGCTCTCCGGCACGAAGACCGCCTCACCGGCTCCGCCTCGTAAGGCTCTGGCCTCGGTCGCTCCGGTCGCCAGGTCATGCTTGATGAGCGCCCCGCCCATGGCGAGTCCGGCCTCGTCCTTCTCCTCGTGGTCGAGTGCGGCGCTGTACCCATAGCGGTTTCGGCGCCCGACGACACGCTCGTCCACGCGCGGGAACTCCTGGGGGCGGTCGTCGAGCAGTTGGGTGACCACCTTGCCGCCCCCTGGGTCGATGCGCCACCGCTCCAGCACAGGCGCACCCTCGTCGGGACCGGTCAGGTGCGTGGCAAACATCTTCGGGTGCCGCACCAGGTCGACGATGACCGCGCCGTCCTCGTCGTAGGCGTTCATCGGGTGAAAGACGTAACAGGGGTCGACATCGCACCAGACCACGTCGTCCGCGCCGCCGTCCAGCGGAAGAAGCCCGACCCTGCTCTCGTAGTCATCAGACCAACGGTAGGGAAAGGCAAAGCCCTCGGCCACGGCCTCTGGACTGAAGAGGACCGGAAGGTCGTAGATCACGGCAAAGGTGGTCGTGAGCGACATGTCATGGATCGAGACAGGTCCGCCGACGGGGATGTCCACGGTCCTCCGAACCCGCCCGTCTACGCCGACGACGCTGTACTGCACCTGGTTTCCCCAGGCCCAGTAGTAAGAGATCGCGTGCAGCTCACCGGTCTGCGGATCGCGCTTCGGGTGTGCGGTGTAGCCACCGGGCAGGGTGCCCTGGAAATCCGATGCCCCGACGGTGTCCAGCTCGTAGGTCATCTCGTAGGGTCGGGCACCCGCTTCGACGATCGCGTACGTCCTGCCCGCGTGCGCGATGACGTTGGTGTTCGACGAGAAGTCCATCCCGTCCACGACTGGTCCGGGGCGCGGGTCCTCGCCCAGCGCAGTCGCCACGTCCGCCGAGCGGACCCATCGATTCCGGTACCAGCGGGCTTCGCCGTCGTCGATTCGGATTCCGTGGACCATCCCGTCGCCCGCGAACCAATGGTACGTGGCGGGATCCGGCGGCGTGATCGGGTTGGGGCCGTTGCGGAGATACCGGCCGCTCAGGGTGCTCGGAAGGGTTCCGGTCACCGGCAGGTCGGTCACCGTCTCTTCGCTGGTGACCGGGGCGTAGTTGCCCAGGAGATACGGATTGGCCAGGGTCATCGCAGCCTCCTCTCGCTTCTGCTGCAGTTATATCCGATTGACCATGGGCACGCTCGAGCCGGCGAATTGCGCTTGCCTGACCGCTCACCATCGACGACCGGGTAAGGGGAAGGGGCTCCCGGTTCGACCCGAAATGCTACGGCTCGAGCGGCTCGGACCGTTCGCGGAGCATCCGCTGGCGGTCCTCGGTGCCGAGACGGGCGGGAACCGTCGAGTCGATGAAGGTGACGAGCGCCTCGACGAACTGCTCCGGAGCCTCGATCTGTGGGAAGTGGCCCACACCCTCGATGATCACCAGCCTGCTCCCGGGCATGGCGTCGTGCGCGGCCTGCGCGTGGCTCACCGGGATGATGCCGTCCCGGTCCCCCCAGACGATGAGGGTCGGCATGGGGGCCGCCAGGTAGAGCCGGTCCATCGCGCTCACCGTCTGACCGCCGGGGTCGATGACGGACTTGATCGTGCGGGCGAACGCCAAGCGGTTCTCCGCCTCGGCCAGTGACGCGTACGCGCTCCACATCTCGGCGATTCGACCCAGGCGGATCCCGCGGTCGTTGATCGCCCGAAAGAGGCTGTCACCCCAGTCGCGGACGAATCCCGGGAAGACGACCGGCATCACGTACTCGCTCCCCGGCAACGTCATGAACCGGAGCATCCAGTTCACCTCTCGTCCGAGGCCGCCACTGTCGACGAGGACGAGACGTTCGCATCGCTCAGGATGCTGGTAGGCGAACTGCATGGCCACGCCGCCACCGAAGGACTGCCCGACGACGGAAGCCCGGTCGATGTCGAGGACGTCGAGCAGATCACGGATCCCGCCGGCGAATGCCCCGAGTGAGTAGTCCCCGACGGGCTTCTCGGACTGACCGTGACCCATGAGATCCGGTGCGACGACCGTGAAGCGATCTGCCAACCCTGGGATCACGTCCCTCCAGGTCCGCGAGCTGCCGGCGATGCCGTGGAGGAGCAGGAGGGCGGGCCCCTGTCCCTCCATCCGGTACGCCATGTCGTGACCGTGGATCGAGACGTGGTGGAGCCGGCCTTCCATGGCGACAGTCTTCTCCAACGGTGCGGACCGCGCACTCAGTTGGACGTCTGCTCCAACGCAGCCGCTGCTACCGGGTCATCACGGCCCGCACCCGAGGACGGATCGAAGCCAGGTACACGACGGCCAGTACGACTCCGATGATTCCGGTGAGGAGCCAGGACACCACGATCAGCGCGATCCACATTCCCTTCGACGACCCGGCGGCGGCGAATGCACCGCTCGGGCGTGAAATGGAATCGATCAGCGCCCAGATGGGGACCACGAGTGATGCGAGGGCGATGACGAGAACGAGCAACCCCCCGCTGCCAAAGATGAGACCGGTCACGGCTGTCCCTCCCGTCTCGATGCAACGAGCCTATACCTGGCCTGCCGGCATCTCCCTGTAACCGGCAGATCCTCGGTCGGGGATCTGCGTGGCGAATGCCCTAGGTTCGCGGGGTGATTTCGATCGGTACCGTTGCAGCCATCGCCGGCATCGTCTTTGCCGCTGCTGTGCTGCAGCGGGCCGTCGGGTTCGGGTTCGCATTGCTCGCGGTGCCGCTCATGGCCTTCGTGGTACCGACCAAGAGCGCCGTGGTCATCGTTTTCCTGAACGGCACCGTCACCTGCGTCTGGCTTGCCCTGCGCCTCCGTCGGCACATCGAATGGCCGACTGCCCGCCGATTGGGCCTCGGTGCCGTCGTCGGCGCGCCGATCGGGGTGATCATCCTGAGCGTGGTCTCACCGACAACGCTGCGGCTCACGCTCGGAGTGACGACGTGTATTGCCGCACTCTGGATCGTGATCTCGTCGCGCCGGTCGAATCCCGAACCGGTGGCACCGCACAGGTCGACGACGTTGGCCATGGGCTTCGTGAGCGGCGTCCTCAATACATCGCTGGCCACCAACGGGCCGCCGCTCGTCTACGAGCTCCGCCGGACAGGGTTCCATGACGACAGGTTCCGAGGCACCATCTCGGCTGTCTTCGTCCTGTCGAACCTCATCGGTCTGCCCCTTCTGGCCCTGGCCGGACTGATCACGGCGCCCGACGTTGCCCTCGCTGCCACGTCGCTCGTGCCGTGCGTGGCGGGCATCGTCGTGGGGTCGGCGATAAGCGGACGGATGGAGCCCTCTCATTTCGCCTGGGCAGTCGACCTCCTCCTCATGGCCACAGGTCTCCTGACCATCTCGAAGGCGATCTGAGAACCAAGGACGCAGCGTCAGTCGGCCCGGAGACACACGTCAGGGAGCTGTGGCGCACTCGCCGAGCTTGGAGCGGAGATCCGCCTCGAAGGCGAGGATCTCGGGCGCCATCGCCTGTGCTCGAAGCGCTTCCAGGTGTGGGTAGCCGGCGTCCCGTTCGGCATCCCATTCGTCGGCAAAGCGGCCCGAGGAGATCTCGTCGACTGCCTCTCGCATCGTGGTGGCGATGTCGAGATGGCTGTAGCGATCGGCGCGCGACATCTGACCGTACTGACTCGTGGGAGAGTGGTAGGCCATCTGCGCGGCGCCTCCCTCGAGTCGCACCAGACGGTAGGTGCGTTCCACCTCCCCGGAGAGCACCAGCTCGGTGACGATCGCCTCGATGGGAATGCCCCGCTCGAGCATCACCCGGACGAACGACTCGCTCACGCGCTTCAGGGCAGGGGCGAGTGCCTGCTCGACGGCGAGATCGAGGATCGCCTCCTGTTCGGGAGTGAGTTCGATGGCGCCCTGGCGCAACCCACCGATGGCTTTGGTCACGGCCAGAACTCTGAAGCGGGCCGTGCCCGTGACGTCCTGGTGGACGCCGACGGCCGTGATGAACCCGGTGCCTTCGAGATAGCACCTGCGAACTTCGGGGCCGAGCATTCTCGGCGCCACCATTCCGACGTCACAGGGTGGATCGAGGCGCCCGAAGGCGAGCGTGTACCCGCTGGCGACGATGACCAGCGCGTCCGGACGAGGCGTGAGGGGCACGGTCGGGATGACATCGTCGGGAATCAGCAGGCACACCACGTCGGCACCGTTCGCCCCGTCGAGATCGCTCGTTGCGAACCCGTCGGCCTCGGCGGTGTCCCTGCTGGCATCGGCCCGCACGCAGACGACGACGTCGATGCCGGAATCACGCAGATTGAGCGCCCACGACCGGCCCTGGTTCCCGTACCCGACGACCGCAACCCGCTGTCCGTCGAGCGCTTCGAGTCGGCCTTCCGCTTCGTTCACGATCACAGTCATGGCGCGACCGTACCGTTCTTCTCGCCCGGCTTCATGCCCGCCCCGGCCGGTCGGTGGGCCCGATCGAACTGCCGGCTCAGCCGGGCATGCGGCGCCAGGCTGCACGTGGCAGCTGGCGCATGACGGCGAACACCCAGCGCAGCACCGGCGGTACGTAGACGACCTCCGACCCGGTCTCGATGGCCCGCACCACCGCGGCGCCCACCGCCTCGGGGGTGGTGGCGAAGGGAGCCGGGTCCATGCCCTCGGTCATCCGCCCGACCACGAATCCGGGCCGCACGATGGTCACCCCGACCCCGGATCCGACCAAGGCGTCCCCGAGGCCCTGGGCGAACGCGTCGAGCCCGGCCTTCGACGACCCGTAGATGAAGTTGGCCCGGCGGACCCGTGCGCCGGCCACCGAGGACAGCACCACGATCCGGCCGTGGCCCTGTCGCCGCATGCGATCCGCCGCGGCGAGCAGCGCCGACGCGAGCCCGGTGAAGTTGGTCGTGATGAGCTCGGCCGTGCCCTGCGGGTCGTGCTCGAGGACCGCCTGATCGCCGAGGGCGCCCGCGGCTGCGACGACCAGATCGATGTCGCCGAGACGGTCGAAGACATCGTCGATGAGGACAGCGTGGCTGGCCGGTTCCGTGCTCTCGAAGGTCACGGTCTCCACGGTCTCGGCGCCGGCCGACCGGGCCCGGACGGCTGCTGCGTCCAACCGCTCGCCGGGTCGACCGGCGAGGATCACCGTGCGGCAGCGCGCGGGGACGAGGCCGTCGACGATGGCCTGGGCGATCTCCGAGGAGCCCCCGAGCACGAGCACCGATTGGGGGCGCCCGACGGCGTCGATCATGATCCGGTCCGTTCTGTTCGTCCCGTTCGGGTCGGGGTGGTCGGGCCGGGCGCCGCCCTCCCGTTGACCGCCTGCTTGGTGGCGGCGGCCTTCTTCGGTGCCGCCCGCTTCGTGGCTGCCTTCTTCGGTGCCGCGCGCTTCCGCGGTGCCGCCCGCTTGGCCGGAGCCGTGCGGAGAACGTCCGAGCACAGCCCGAGCCGGCGCCCGAGATCGGAGCGGAGCACCCCGTCGGGGTCGACGCGGTGCCGGACCGCGAGCCACTCGTCGATCCGGGGGTACATGGTGCGGAAGGTGTCCGGTGCCAGTCGCGAGTCCTTGGCCAGGTAGACCTGGCCACCGGCTGCCGCCACCTCACCGTCGAGCTCGTCGAGGATCCGGTCGAGCCCGCGGAGACCGACCGGCAGGTCGAGCGCGAGCGTCCACCCGGGCATCGGAAAGGAGATCGGACCCGGGTCGCCGGGTCCGAACCGCTTGAGCACGGTCAGGAAGGATGCCGCCCGGACCTCACCGAGTCGCTGGATGACCCGGCGCACCGTCTCGCCCTCGGCGTCGCCGACCACGAACTGGTACTGCAGGAAGCCCTTCGGGCCGTAGAGCCGGTTCCATTCGCCGAGCCCGTCGAGGGGGTGGAAGAAGGCGGCCATGGGCACCGGCTTCCCGACCTCGAGACGGGGCGCCTTCCGGAACCAGAACTCGTTGAAGGCCGCAACGGTCAGCCTGTTGAGGAGGCTGGCCGGCGGGGTGATCGGCACCCGGGCCAGGGTGCGGGGCACGAAGGACCGGGCACGGTCCGGGGCCCGGCGGAGCTCGGCGGGCAGGTCCCCGAGCCGGGCATGGTCGCCGCGGGTGAGGACCGACCGGCCGAGGCGTCCACCGGCCGACCCGCAGTCGATCCAGGCCACCGAGTACCGGTAGGCGGCGTCGCCGGTCCGCATCCTCCCCATCACGTCGTCGAGGTCGGCGGCCCGCTCGGTGTCCACCAGCATGTAGCTGGTCTCGACCGGGAGCATCTCGATCGTGGCCTCGGTGATCACGCCGGTCAGGCCCATGCCCCCGGCCGTGGCCCAGAACAGGTCGGGATCGGACTGCGGGGTCACCTCCATCGTGCCGGTCGGGGTGACCAGGGTCAGGGAGCGCACGTGGGAGCAGAACCCGCCGTCGACGTGGTGGTTCTTGCCGTGGATGTCGGCGGCGATGGCGCCGCCCACGGTCACCAGCCGGGTCCCGGGGGTGACCGGCACGAACCACCCGAGTGGGACGAGGCGTTCCATGAGGGTCTCGAGGCTCACTCCCGCACCGACCCTCACCACGCCGCTCTCGAGGTCGACCTCGTGCACCGCGTCGAGCCAGGTGGCGTCCAGCACGGTGCCGCCCGCGTTCTGCCCGGCGTCCCCGTAGCTGCGCCCGAGCCCACGGGCGAGCAGCCCCCGGCCGTGGTCGGCGGCGTCGGCGACCGAGCGGGCCACGGCCTCGTCGACCGCGTGGGAGTCGAGCGCGTGGACGAGATCGGCCGCGGTCGGAGCTGTCCGCCCCCATCCGGCGAGGAGGGTCCGCTGCCCGTCCGGGCCGCTCATCCCGCGTACGACGCCGATCGCGAACAGGAGCACCCAGCACACCCCGTAGATCTGGAGCCGGTGGTCGTGCAGGGCCAGCTCCTCGGGGGCCGCGCCCTCTCCCGAATCGAGGAGCCGCATCACGTGGAGGAGGGCGATGACGAACGGGAAGATCGAGAGCTGGAACCAGATCGGGTCATGGCCCGGGTGGACCTGGCTGGCCCGCTCGAAGGCCCAGAGGCAGTAGGCGGCGACGGTGACCGACGCAGAGAGGGTCCGCACGGTGCGGAGGAAGGAGACCGTGTAGAGACCGAGCGTCTGGCGGACGCCGTCGTCGACCTGCTCGCGGGCCAGCAGCTCCTTCTCACCCGAGCGCTTGCCGGTCACGACGAGGAGGGAACCGAAGGAGACCACGATGAGGAACCAGTTCGAGAGGGGGACCGACGTGGCGACGCCTCCGGCCACGGCACGCAGGATGAACCCGGCGCTCACACAGGCCAGGTCCAGGATGGGCTCGTGTTTGAGGCCCAGGGAGTAGCCGAGCTGCACCGCGGCATAGGCACCCATGACCAGGGCCAGGTGCCAGCCGCCGACGGGGAACGCGAGGGCGATGGCCACGGCCAGCATGCCGATCCCGGCGGCGATGGCCAGAGGTACGGGCACCACGCCGGCGGCCACCGGCCGGGTGCACTTGGCGGGGTGCCGGCGGTCGGCGTCCGCGTCGATCGCGTCGTTGAGGTAGTAGGTGCCGGAGGCGGCCAGACAGAAGATGCCGAACGCGGCCGCGGCGTGACCCAGGATGGTGGCGTGGAAGAGGACGCCCGCCGCGCCGGGAGCGACGAATACCAGAAGGTTCTTGATCCATTGGCGTGGGCGGGCGAGCAGGATGAGCCCGGCGAGGAGCGGTTGTCGGATCCCACCCCCGCCCGACGGGACGGCGTGCTCGTCAGGTCTGTCCACGGGCTCTGTCGATGTGGTCACTACGTCCTCAGGTGGTCGGGTGTGGCTCCGGGCGCTGGTGACGCCGCCCGTGGGCATCCCCAGGGTAGGTCCTGGGCTGCTCGGAGGTCGATGATGCGGGTCAGTCTGCCGCCGATCCCGGATGGGCCCATCGGGCCGCCACCGCCTAGGATCTGCCGCCGTGGTGCGCCCCTATCGAGTGGTTGTGGCCAAGCCCGGCCTCGACGGGCACGATCGTGGGGCCAAGGTCATCGCACGGGCGCTGCGTGACGCGGGGTTCGAGGTCATCTACACGGGTCTCCACCAGACCGCCGAGCAGGTGGTCCAGGCGGTGATCCAGGAGGACGCCGACGCGGTCGGGCTCTCCCTGCTCTCGGGAGCCCATCTGACCCTCGTCCCTCGGGTGATCGAGGGCCTCAGGGAGCAGGGGCGGGACGACGTGCTCGTGCTCGTGGGCGGGATCATCCCGGAGGCCGACATTCCCGTCTTGAAGGAGATGGGGGTCGCCGAGGTGTTCACCCCCGGAGCACCCCTTCCCGCGATCGGCGAATGGCTCGGGGACGCGCTGGACCGGCGCGAGACCGGAGACGTCGCCTGACCCCAGGACCCGGCCATCCCCGGATGTCGCCACCCCCACACCCGCAGCACGGCAGCGATGACAGAAGCACCACGACGATGACAGAGATGACAGAGAGGAACAGATCCAGTGGATCTCTTCGAGTACCAGGGTAAGCAGTACTTCGCCCGGTTCGGCATACCCATCTCCAAGGGCGGGGTGGCCGACACCGTCGACCAGGCCCTCGCCCGGGCGGAGGAGGCCGGCTACCCGGTGGTGGTCAAGGCCCAGGTCAAGGTCGGCGGTCGCGGCAAGGCCGGAGGGGTCAAGCTGGCGAAGGACGCCGAGGAGGTCCGGACCCACGCCGGCAACATCCTCGGACTCGACATCAAGGGCCACGTGGTCCGGCGGTTGTGGGTCGAGCACGCCTCGGACATCGAGACGGAGTACTACGCGAGCTTCACCCTCGACCGGAGTGCCAAGAACCACCTCGGGATGCTCTCGGCCGAGGGCGGGGTCGAGATCGAGGAGGTGGCCGCGACGAACCCGGGCGCCATCGCGTTGCTCCACGTCGACCCCGTCGACGGGCTTTCCCTCGGGGTGGCGCGCGAATGGGTGGACCGGGCCGGGCTCGACGAACCGGCCCGTGCCCAGGCGGCCCAGTTGCTGGTCGACCTCTACACCTGTTTCACCCAGGGCGACTGCGACCTGGCCGAGATCAACCCGCTCATCCTCACCCCGGAGGGTCGGGTGCACGCCCTCGACGCCAAGGTCACCCTGGACGACAACGCGACCTTCCGCCATCCTGAGTGGGAGGAGTTCACCGGGGGCGAAGACATCGACGACCGGGAGGCGCGGGCCAAGGAGCGGGGCCTCAACTACATCGGCCTGTCCGGCTCGGTCGGGATCATCGCAAACGGGGCCGGACTGGCCATGAGCACCCTCGACGTGGTCAACCAGTGCGGCGGCCAGGCCGCCAACTTCCTCGACATCGGCGGCGGGGCGAACGCCGACGTGATGGCAGCCGCCCTCGAGGTCATCAACTCCGACCCGGCGGTCCGGTCGATCCTCGTCAACATCTTCGGTGGGATCACCCGCGTGGACGAAGTGGCCAACGGCATCCTCGAAGCCCTCGACCGGGTCGACATCGGCTCGCCGATCGTGCTCCGGCTCGACGGGACCAACGCCCCGGCCGGCCGCGAGATCCTGGCCGGCCATCTCTCCGATCGACTGGTCGCCGAGCCGACCATGATCGACGCCGCACGCCGTGCGGTGACCCTTGCGGGAGGCCGGTCGTGAGCATCTTCGTCGACGAGCGCACCACGGTCGTGATCCAGGGCATCAGCCCGACCAGTCAGGGCCTCTTCCACGGCCTGCGCAACCGTGCCTACGGCACCCGGGTCGTGGCAGGGACCAATCCGAAGCGCGGCGGTGAGGAGATCGAGGGGATCCCCGTCTTCGCCACCGTGGCCGAGGCGGTCGAGGCCACCGGGGCGAATGCCTCGTTCATCTCGGTGCCGCCGAAATTCGCGGCCGACGCCATCATCGAGGCCGCAACGGCCGGACTCCCCTTCGTGGTCTGCATCACCGAGGGGATCCCGGCCCAGGACGAGGCGCTGGTCTACAACCAGCTGGTGCGCGACTTCCCCGGCACCCGCCTGCTCGGGCCCAACTGTCCGGGGATCATCTCCCCCGGCAAGTGCAACATCGGCATCACCGCGGGGGACATCGCCATGCCGGGTGGCCCGGTCGGCATCGTCAGCCGATCCGGCACCCTCACCTACCAGGCGCTGCACGAGCTCAGCCAGCAGGGCGTGGGTCAGACCACCTGCGTCGGCATCGGCGGGGACCCGGTGCCCGGCACCAGCTTCATCGACTGCCTGGCCGCCTTCGAGGCCGACCCGGACACCCGGGCGATCATGATGATCGGCGAGATCGGGGGGTCGGCGGAGGAGGAAGCCGCGGCGTTCATCGCCTCCTCGGTGAGCAAGCCGGTGGTCACCTACGTGGCCGGGGTCACCGCACCCCCCGGACGCAAGATGGGCCACGCCGGTGCCATCATCTCCGGGTCCCAGGGCACGGCCCAGGCCAAGATGGACGCCCTCTCGGCGGCCGGAGCGACGGTGGCCAAGAATCCGACCGAGGCGGGCGAGGCCATGGTGGACATCGTGCGGAAGCTGGGCTGAGCCCGACGCCCTCCACCCCGCGCTCCGCCGGTGCCCGCACCGGTCGGCCGATCGATGCCGTGGTCTTCGACCTGGACGGGCTGCTCATCGACTCGGAGCCGCTCTGGCGCCAGGCCGAGATCGAGATCTTCGCCGGCTTGGGGCTCGACCTCACCGAGGTCGATGTGCGCCAGACCATGGGTTTGCGGATCGACGACGCGGTCCGCCACTGGTGGGTGCGTCGCCCGTGGTCGGGCTCCTCGCCGGTCGAGGTCGAGCGCGCGGTGACCGCCCGGGTCGCCGAGCTCATCTCGACCGTCGGGACGCCGATGCCCGGGACACGCGCCGCGGTGGAGCTCTGCGAGCGCCTCTCGCTGCCGGTGGGCGTCTGCTCGGGGTCCTACGCAGTGGTCATCGAGGCCGCGCTGGCCAGGCTCGGCATCGGGTCGTCCGTCGCAGTGTGGCACTCGGCCGAGTGGGAGCCCCTCGGCAAGCCGCACCCGGGTGCCTACCTCACCACCGCGGCCAAGCTGGGGGTCGACCCCACCGCCTGCGTGGCGGTCGAGGACTCCCTCAACGGGGCCGTCTCCGCCCGGGCGGCCCGTATGCGGGTGGTGGTGGTGCCCGAGCCGGGGATGCTCGACTCGCCCGTCTGGGGCTTCTGCGACCTGGTGCTCGACTCGCTCACCGGCTTCGACGAGGCGGCGCTGCGCACGCTCGAGGCGGCGTCAGCCTGAGATTTCTGCTTCGGAAACCGCTGCTCGGTGCCGATACCTACGTGCACGAGGGGCATTCCCTGGGCAGGGGGCCGAGCGACGTTGCGCCCGTACCGGTGGCAGGCCGGGCGGGCCACGTCGCTCGGGTCTCTCGTGCGTTTCGCACGCGAGGACGGCACCACCGGCTGTCGATCGACGGCCGGTGGCCTCGCGTCCGGGGACGCGCGCGCTGGTAGCGTGCGCGGGAGTGGCCCCCGCAGCGACAGCCGGCACCGAGACCCCACCCCTGCGGGTCGGCGTCCTGGTCTCGGGCAGCGGCACCATCCTCGAGGCCATCCTCGAGACCGACCTGCCGGTGCGGCTGGTCGTGGCCGACCGCGAGTGCCGCGCCCTCGAGGTGGCGGTGCGGGCGTCGGTTCCCGCCCTCCTGGTCGACCGGGTCCGCTTCGGGGGGTTCGGACCCTCCTTCGACCGCGACGGCTACACCCGGGCGGTCGCCGCGGCGCTCGTCGAGGGCGGGGCGGACGTGCTGGTGATGGCCGGGTTCGGGACCGTCCTCGGGCAACCGGTCCACGATGCGTTCCCCGGGCGCATCCTCAACACCCACCCTGCCCTGCTGCCGGCCTTTCCCGGCTGGCACGCGGTGCGCGACGCGCTCGCCGCAGGTGTGCCCGAGACCGGGACGACGGTGCACGTCGCTACGCTCGAGATGGACACCGGTCCGGTCCTGGCCCAGGCCACGGTGTCCATCCGTCCCGACGACACCGAGGCGAGCCTGCACGAGCGCATCAAGGCCGTCGAGCGGACGCTGTACCCGGCCACCATCCGCAGCTTCCTCGACGATCTGGCGGCGGGGGTCGGCGATGGGCGAGGATCACCACAGGAGGTCGCCGAATGAAGGCGTTGCTGTCCGTCTACGACAAGTCAGGGATCGACGAGCTGGCGCGCGGGCTCTCCGCCCTCGGGTGGGAGATCGTCTCGAGCGGCGGCACTTCGGCCGCGCTCACCGCGGCGGGCATCGACCACGTCGAGGTGGCCGACCTGACCGGTGCCCCCGAGATGCTCGGGGGCCGGGTCAAGACCCTGCACCCGGTCATCCACGGTGGCATCCTGGCCGACCGGTCCGAGCCCGAGCACCTCGACGCCCTCGACAAGCTGGGCATCGGCCTCATCGACCTCGTCGTCTGCAACCTCTACCCGTTCTCCTCCGACCCCTCGATCGAGCTCATCGACGTCGGCGGCCCGACGATGGTCCGCGCCGCGGCCAAGAACCACGACCACGTCGCCGTCGTGGTCGACCCCGCCGACTACGTGGGGGTCCTCGAGGAGCTGCAGTCGTCGGGCTCACTTTCGATCGACACCCGGCGCCGCCTCGCCCGCCAGGCCTTCGCCCATACGGCCGGGTACGACGCGGCCATCGTCGAGTGGCTCGACGAGCGGGAGCACGCCGCCCTGGCCAACGCCGGCGAGACAGCGATCGGCGACCTCGAGACCGCTGCCCTGCTGCCCGCCACCATCCACCTGACCCTCGAGCGCACCGGCACCCTCCGCTACGGCGAGAATCCCCACCAGCACGGGGCCCGGTACCGGGTGGTGGGTCAGCAGACCTGGTGGGACGCAGTCGTCCAGCACGGCGGCAAGGAGCTCTCCTACCTCAACATCTTCGACGCCGACGCCGCGTGGCGGCTCGTGCACGAACTGCCCTCGGCGCCGACCGAGCGCGCGGTGGCCATCATCAAGCACGCCAATCCCTGCGGGGCAGCCCTCGACAGCGATCTGGTCCGGGCCTACGAGCGGGCCCTCGAGTGCGATCCCCAGTCTGCGTTCGGGGGGGTCGTCGCCGTCGGCGGCCCGGTGACCGTGGCCGTCGCCGGGGCCATCGCCGCCGGCCCGCAGGCAGACGTGATCATCGCCCCCTCCTACGACGAGAACGCGCTCGCGCAGCTGGCGTCGAAGCGGAAGGCGACCCGGTTGTTGTCCGCCCCGGCTCCCGAGGCGCTGGTCCGCCAGTTCCGGGGGCTCGGGTCGAGCATGCTCGTCCAGGATGCCGACCGGTTCCTGGTCGACCCCGCCGACTGGGAGGTGGTGACCCGGGTCCGTCCCACCGACGCCCAGTGGCGGGACCTGGCGATGGCCTGGAAGGTCTGCGCGCGCACCACCTCCAACGCCATCGCCATCGTGTCGGACGCCCAGGCCGTCGGGGTCGGGGCCGGCCAGCAGTCGCGGGTGGTGGCGGCCGAGATCGCAGCCGGAAAGGCCGGCGCCCGGGCCCGTGGCGGGTCGGCGGCGAGCGACGCCTTCTTCCCGTTCCCCGACGGGCTGCTGGTCCTGGCCGGCGCCGGGGTCTCGGCCGTGGTGCAGCCGGGGGGATCGATCCGAGACGACGAGATCGTCGCCAACGCGGACGAGGTGGGGATCGCGATGGTCATGGCAGGTGGCGAACGCCACTTCCGGCACTGAGACGCCGGTGACGAGAGAGAGCGAGACGGCGATGACGGCAGCCCTGCTCGACGGCGAGGCGCTCGCGGCCAAGGTCCGTGCCGAGGTCGCCGACCGGGTGGCCCAGCTCCGTGCTGCCGGCGGGACCGTCGGGCTCGGGACCGTGCTGGTGGGCGACGACCAGCCGAGCGCGCGCTACGTGGCCATGAAGCACGCAGACTGCGAGGAGGTCGGGATCCGTTCGTTCCACGAGCACCTGCCGGCCGACGTCTCCCAGGCAGAGCTCGAGGAGGTCGTCGCCCGGTTCAACGCCGATGACGAGATCCACGCATACCTGGTCCAACTGCCGCTGCCGCCCGGTCTCGACGAGGAGGCGACCCTGCTCGCGGTCGACCCGGAGAAGGACGTGGACGGCCTGCACCCGGTCAACCTGGGCCGGCTGGTGATGGGGGCGCCGGGGCCGCTGCCGTGTACCCCCGCCGGCATCGTCGAATTGCTGTACGAGAACGACGTGCCCGTCGAGGGGAAGCACGTGGTCATCATCGGCCGTGGCCTGACCATCGGCCGACCGCTCGCACTGCTCATGGCGCTCAAGCGCCCCAGATGCAACGCGGCGGTGACCGTCGTGCACACCGGGGTCGAGCACATGGCCGCCCTCGTCCGCACCGCGGACGTGGTGGTGGCAGCGGCCGGCCGGGCCGGGCTGGTGACCGCGGACATGATCAAGCCGGGAGCGGCGGTGGTCGGCGCCGGCACCTCCTGGGAGGGGAGGCGGCTCCTCTCGGACGTCGACGAGTCGGTGGCCGAGGTCGCCGGGTGGATCACCCCGCGGATCGGTGGCGTGGGGCCGATGACCCGGGCCATGTTGCTGCGCAACGCCGTGCGCGCCGCGGAGCGGGCGAGGTGATCGTGGCACCCGACGGACCCCGTCGTGCACACCGACGACGGATAGGGACGGTCGACCCGCTCTGATCGGTCCCCTGGGCGGCCGCAGCACTCGACAGTAGGCTGGTCTGGTTATGACCCGTATCGCCGACCTCTTGGGCAAGGGCCGGACCTACTCGTTCGAGTTCTTCCCACCGAAGACCGACGCCGAGCAGGCCACGCTGGTCAGGACCCTGCGCGACCTCGAGCCTCTCGGTCCCTCCTTCGTCTCGGTGACCTACCGCGGCGGTGCGGAATCCCGCAAGCGCACCTTCGATCTGGTGACCGGCATGCTGCGCACCACCACCCTGGTGCCGATGGCCCACCTCATCTGCGTCGCCCACAGCCGCCTCGAGCTCGCCGAGATCCTGGTGGCCTACCGCGCGGCCGGGGTCGAGAACCTGATGGCCCTCGGAGGCGACCCGCCCGACGAGCCGGGGGGAGGACCCGGTGAGCTCCGCTACGCCTGCGAGCTGGTCGAGCTCGCCAGGGCCATCGGCGGCTTCTCGATCGGCGTGGCCGCCCAACCGGCCGGGCACCCCCTCTCCACTGACTTGGCCACCGATCGCGACCTGCTGGCCGCCAAGCTGTCCAGTGCGGACTTCGCGGTGACCCAGTTCTTCTTCGAGGCCCGCGAGTACACCGCGCTGGTGGCCGACCTCACCGCACGGGGGGTGGACAAGCCTGTGCTGCCGGGCATCATGCCGGTCACCAGCCTGCGCTCGGTGCCCCGCATGGCCACCATGGGCGCGGCCGTGCCTGGATGGATGGTCGATCGCCTGGGCGCGGCCGATGCGCGCGGCGGTGCAGAGGCCGTGCGTCGCGAAGGGGTCGCGGTGCCACCGAGCTCTGCGAACAGCTGCTCGAATCCGGCGTGCCCGGGCTCCACTTCTACACGTTGAACCGATCGAGCGCTACCCGGGAGATCTACTCCGCCCTCGGTCTCGCGACGCCCTGATCCGGGCACGGTGGGTCGTTCCCGGTTGGCGGCCGGGGTGGAGGGTGCCGGTAGGCTGCGTTAATGGCTGAACCGATCACAACGGGTCCCGACGGCACGCTCCAGGTATCGGACGAGCCGATCATCCCCTTCATCGAGGGCGACGGCACCGGCGTCGACATCTGGCCGGCGGCCAAGCTGGTGCTCGACGCAGGGGCTGCCCGCCATGGGAAGTCCGTCGCGTGGATGGAGGTCCTGGCCGGCCAGAAGGCCTTCGACGAGACGGGGAACTGGCTACCCGACGAGACGGTGGAGGCGTTCCGTACCTACCTGATCGGCATCAAGGGGCCCCTCACCACGCCGGTGGGCGGAGGCATCCGTTCGCTCAACGTGGCCCTCCGCCAGATCCTGGACCTCTACGTCTGCCTCCGCCCGGTGCGCTGGTTCACCGGAGTGCCCTCGCCGGTGCGCCACCCCGAGAAGGTGGACATGGTGATCTTTCGCGAGAACACCGAGGACATCTACGCCGGCCTCGAGGCGGAGGCCTACTCCCCGGAGGCCGCCAAGCTCTCCGCCTTCCTGCACGACGAGATGGGCTGGGACGTTCGTCCGGGTTCCGGCATCGGGATCAAGCCCATCTCCGAGATGGGGTCGAAGCGCCTCATCCGCGCCGCAATCGAGTACGCCCTCGCCCACGGCCGCAAGAGCGTGACCCTCGTCCACAAGGGCAACATCCAGAAGTTCACCGAGGGGGCGTTCCGCAACTGGGGATACGAGCTCGTCCGCGAGGAGTTCTCGGACGCGGCGGTGGGCTGGGACGACTGCGACGGCAAGCCCGGCGACCGTCTGCTGGTCAAGGACGCCATCGCCGACATCACCCTGCAGCAGGTGCTGACCAGGCCCGAGGACTTCGACGTCATCGCCACCACCAACCTGAACGGCGACTACCTGTCCGACGCGTTGGCCGCCCAGGTCGGGGGCATCGGCATCGCCCCGGGTGGGAACATCAACTACGTGAGCGGCCACGGCGTCTTCGAGGCGACCCACGGGACGGCTCCCAAGTACGCCGGACAGGACAAGGTCAACCCCGGCTCGCTCCTGCTCTCCGGGGTCATGATGTACGAGCACCTGGGCTGGACCGACGTGGCCGCCGACATCGTGCGGGCGCTCGAGGCGACCATTGCAGACAAGGTGGTGACGTACGACTTCGCCCGCCTGATGGACGGCGCGACTGAGGTCAAGTGTTCGGAATTCGCCGGGGCCATCGTCGACCGGCTCTGAGCTCTTCCCGACCGTCCTCGGCGGGGCGATCCGGTTGCGCGTCGCGCGCTGCTCTACGCCGGCGGACCGGTCCCGCCGTTGTGGTTGGAAAGGTCGGGCAGCTCGAGCCCGGGGACCAGCCCGAGACGCTGCGCTCGGCGGATCCGGCCGAGGCCCGGGAGGGTCACGCCGCGGACCCCGAGCACCTGCACCCACGGAGGGAGGAAGGACGCGCGGTAGCCGAACGCGAGGAGTTCCTCGGGTCGGGCTGCCTGGCACAGCCTCGCCGCGAGGTTGACCGGTCTCCCGATGTAGTCCTCGCCCTCCATGATCAGGGCCTGACCGTGCGCGAACCCGCCGCGCAGGGCGAGCGTCGAACCGTCATACCGCCCGATGAGCTCGGCAGCCGTGGCCATGGTCGGCCCGACCTCGACCCCGACGATCATGGCTCCGTCCCCGAGCCACTTGGCCACCATCACCCCGCGGCGCACCGAGATGTCGCGGGCGAGGGACCGGAACTGGGCGAGGGTGTCGATCGCCGCGTGCTCGCCCTGGGTCGCGATGAACGCTGTGAAGCCGCAGAGATCGACGAAGGCGAACGCCCGGTCGACGAGCGCGATCGACTCTGCGATCTCCCGGGGTTCCTCGACCCCCCGGGTCCACGGTGCCGTCCCGACGGTGCCGGCGCCTGCACTGTCCGCGGGAGTGTCCATCTCGGTCAGCGCCCCGGGGCGGTCCGCCACTAGGAGGGCGCGGGGATGGGGTGCCAGTCGAGCAGGCTCGCACCGTGCTCGACGCACGCCTCCACCGTGCACCGCTGGTCCTTCCCCGTGATCACCCGGCCCCGCACCCGGACCGGTCGCGGGCACTGCTGCGCGGCGCCGTCGGCGTCCCCGTCGACCAGACGGAAGCACTGTCCCGGCAGGACTGCAATGGCCTCAGCGAGGAACGTCATCGACCAAGTATGCCGAGGTGCGCGTCCCGGTGGGTCCATCAGGGGCACTCGTGACCAACAATTCACCGCGGTGAAAGCATCCCGTGACGGCGAGTTCACCCTGGCACCGACGGGCGGGCCGCACCGACGGACGGTCGAGGCCCGGCCGGTTCGCCCGCTTTGGGGAGGCGGATTAGCCTGCGCCCCATGGCCGCAACCCCTCCCATCCAGGTCACGATCACCGGTGCCGCCGGGCAGATCGGCTATGCCCTCCTGTTCCGGATCGCCTCGGGCCAGCTCTTCGGCCCTGACCAGCCGGTCGTACTGCGGCTGCTCGAGATCGAGGCGGGCATGAAGGCGCTCGAGGGAGTGGTCATGGAGATCGACGACTGCGCCTTTCCCCTGGTCAGTGATATCGAGACGACGACCGATCTGGACACGGCATTCGCCGGGGCGTCGTGGGCCCTCCTGGTCGGTTCGATCCCCCGCAAGGCGGGTATGGAGCGCGGCGATCTGCTGACCGTCAACGGAGGCATCTTCGGCCCGCAGGGTCGGGCAATCGCCAACAACGCTGCCACCGACATCCGGGTGGTGGTGGTCGGGAACCCGTGCAACACCAACTGCCTCATCGCCCGCTCGAACGCCCCCGAGGTGCCGAGCGACCGCTGGTTCGCCATGACCCGCCTCGATGAGAACCGGGCCAAGAGCCAGCTCGCGGCCAAGGCCGGGGTCCAGGTCGCGTCAGTCTCCAACCTCGCGATCTGGGGCAACCACTCAGCCACCCAGTTCCCGGACTACGCCAATGCCCGGATCGGCGGGAAGCCGGCCGCCGAGGTCGTCGATGACACCGCCTGGTTGCAGGGCGACTTCCTCACGACGGTGCAGAAACGGGGGGCCGCCATCATCGAGGCCCGTGGGCTCTCGTCGGCGGCGTCGGCGGCCAACGCGGCGATCGACTCGGTGCGGAGCATCCGGACTGCGACCGAGGGTGACGACTGGACCTCGCTGGCCGTCGTCTCCAACGGCGAGTACGGGGTGCCTGTCGGCCTCCAGTTCGGGTTCCCGGTGCGGGCCAACGGCGCCGGCGGGTGGACGGTGGTCGAGGGGCTGCACCACGACGAGTTCGCCTCGGAGCGGATCCGGATCACCACCGAGGAGCTCGAGTCCGAGCGCGGCGACGTGGCCGACCTGCTGCCCTGACCGGATTGGCCCCGGCGCAGGGTGCCCCGGCGCCGTAGGGTGTCGAGATGCACGACTCGGTGACCCTGCACATGGATGCACCGCCGAGGGCGGTCTGGGACCTGGTGAGCGACGTGACCCGCATCGGGCGCTACAGCCCGGAGACCTTCGAGGCGGAGTGGCTGGACGGTGCCACCGGTCCAGCGGTCGGGGCGAAGTTCCGCGGCCACGTGAAGCGCAACGGCAAGGGGCCGATCTACTGGACGACCTGCACGGTCAGCGCGTGCGAGCCGGGGCGTGAGTTCGCCTTCGGGGTCGGAAAGGAGGAGCGACCGCTCAACGTCTGGAGCTACCGAATGGAACCGTCAGGTGACGGATCGGACGTGACCGAGTCGTTCCAGCTCGCCCCGACGGTCGGGCTGCGCCTCTACTGGGCCCTCCTCGGCTGGGCGCGTGGGAAGACCAACCGCAACGGGATGCGCACAACGCTCGAGCGGATCAAGGCAGAGGTGGAAGATGTCGCCCGATAGGGGTCGGCGATGGAGTGGATGGCAGATGGGAGGATGCGAACGTGACAACTGAACGGATCGAGGTCGAGCGCACGATCGCCGCGGACCCGGCGAGCATCTTCGCCGTCCTCCGTGATCCGCAGGGACACGTGACGATCGACAGCTCCGGGATGCTCATGGACGCCACCGGCGGCTCGGTGACAGCGGTCGGTGACACCTTCGTCGTGCACATGGATCGCGAGGCGCTCAACGACTATCCCATGGGCCGCTACGACGTGACGGTGACCATCTCCACGTTCGAGCCCGACCGCGAAATCGCCTGGACCATCCTCGGGCAGATCCGCCCGCAGATCGGCCACGTGTACGGGTACACCCTCACGCCGGCCGACGGCGGCACCCTGGTCACCTCCTACTACGACTGGTCGCAGATCGACCCGGTGTACCGCGACGCGGGGATCTTCCCGGTGATCTCCGAGTCGGCGCTCCGCGCGACCCTCGGGATCCTGGCCCGGACGGTCGAGCGGGGCGCCGGTGGCGCAGCCTGACGGTTCTGGTCCTGACGCCCTCAGAAGGAGAGACACCATCTTGCGCTGTGAACGACACGATCGGACGGCACCGGTAGTCGGCGGAGTGCTCGTCGTCATCTCGATGGTGATCCTTTCCAGCTGTGGTTCCGCTTCGCCGACCGCTACTTCTCCGCCGCAGCCCGTGAGCTACCAGGCGGCAGCGACGTTGACAGGCCCGGTGACCACTGGGCAGATCAGTGAACCACTCAGTGCGCTCCCCACCGACCTGGCGGCCTACAACTATGTGGAGCAGGAGTACTTCGCGTCCGGTACCGCGATGGCCTTCAAGGCAGACACCATGCCGAGCAACGGCAGGTGGACCATCACACCCACCACGACCGCCTCGTACAAGACCAGGATCATCGTCCGCCGACCGGCGGATCCGGCGCACTTCAATGGGACCGTCGTCGTCGAATGGATGAACGAGTCGGCGGGGGAGTCTGCCCCCGACTGGGACCTGCTCAATCCGCTGCTCAAGAGCGACGGCTATGCCTATGTGGCGGTGGCGGCGCAATCGCTGGGCGTCAACGGAGGGACCTCGATTCTGAGCACAGCCGCCTCTTCATCGCACATCGCCGGGCTCGTCACCCAGGACCCGGACCGCTACGGGTCCCTCCACCAGCCTGGGGACCAGTATGCGTTGGACATCTTCGCCCAGGTCGGCGAAGCGCTCCGTGCTCCGGACACGGCACTCGGACCACTGAAGCCGAAGCGCCTCATCGCCATCGGCGAATCGCAGTCGGCGTTCTACATGACGACATTCGCCGACGCCCTGCAGCCCCACACAGGCATCTTCAGTGGGCTCTTCATCCACAGTCGGGGGTCGGGGGCAGCGTCGCTCAACGGCACATCGATCACGTCTGCGAATCAGGTTCCCAAGAACCTGCGCATCCGAACCGATCTCACGATCCCGGTCTTGCTGTTCGAGACCCAGACCGATCTGATCGGCTTGGGGTACGCCGTCGCCCAACAGCCGAACACCGACAGGATCCGGACCTGGGAGGTCGCGGGGACATCGCACGCGGACGCGTACCTCGTGGGTTCGGCTGTGAGTGACCTTGGCTGCACCACCCCGATCAACACGGGTCCACAGCACGAGGTGGTCCAGGCAGCCTTCGCCGCACTGGAGAACTGGGTTGTCGACGGGACACAGCCTGCACGTCCACCACCCTTCCGTCTGTCAAGCCAGAACCCACCGACTCTGGCGCTGGACGACAACGGCAACGTGATCGGCGGGGTGAGGACACCGGCGGTCGACGTCGCGATCTCCACGCTCAGTGGCGCAGCGCCCGCAAGCGCAAGCCTCATCTGTTCCTTGTTCGGATCGACGATGCCGTTCGATTCGAGCAAGCTGATCAGCCTCTACGGATCCCCGGCCAACTACGTGACGGCGTATACGGCCAGCCTGGACAAGGCAATCGCCGGCGGATTCATCCTCCCGGCGGACCGGGCGGAGTTGCTGAACAGTGCCCAGCAGGTGCAGTTCTGATCGATTCTGGCCGAGGTTGCGGTCGCTGACCGAGTGCGTGAAGGCAGCTCTTCGGACATGAGTCGGTGGGCCAGTTTGGCCAACGCAGCGTTCGCGGAAGTTGCATGCGTCCGGAACGGCACTTTCGGGCTAGGCCTGGTTGCCACGGGCACCGAAGCGCTCCATCGGCTAATTTCCCTGGTCCGCCGTCCTACATCCTCGTCGGCTCGGCACAGGTGATCAACAAAGGCGGTATTGACATGGCGGAGGTCGTTGGGTCTCGGTTGTCTCGGTTGATGATGCGGGTGGGGACTGCCGTCGGTGTCGGGGGGCTGGCGGCCGTTCTCCTCGCACTGGCCCCCGTCGGGGCACCACAGGCGGGTGCCGCGGCGGGGATCTCCTATGCCTATGTGGCCAACGAGGGCTCCGGCACCGTGAGCGTCGTCGACACCTCCACCAACGCGGTGGTGCAGACGGTGACAGTCGGCAGCGCGCCAGTCGGGGTCGCCATCACCCCCAACGGGAGCGACGCCTACGTCGCCAACAACAGCTCTGGGACCGTGAGCGTCATCAACACCGCCACCAACTCGGTGGTGAAGACGGTGACGGTCGGCCCCGACCCGTACGGAGTCGCCATCACCCCCAACGGGAACGATGCCTATGTGGGCAACGAGGGATCCAACACCGTGAGCGTCATCAACACCTCCACCAACTCGGTGGTGAAGACGGTGACAGTCGGCGTCTCGCCAGACTGGGTCGCCATCACCCCCAACGGGAGCTATGCCTATGTGGCCAACTTCAGTTCCAACACCGTGAGCGTCATCAAGACCTCCACCAACACGGTGGTCAAGACGGTGACGGTCGGCCACGAGCCAGACGGGGTCGCCATCACCCCCAACGGGAGCGATGCCTATGTGGCCAACTTGTCCTCCAACACCGTGAGCGTCATCAACACCGCCACCAACACGGTGACAAAGACGGTGACGGTCGGCCACGAGCCAGACGGGGTCGCCATCACCCCCAACGGGAGCGATGCCTATGTGACCCACGAGGGATCCAACACCGTGAGCGTGATCAAGACCTCCACCAACACGGTGATAAAGACGGTGACAGTCGGCATCGAGCCAGACGGGGTCGCCATCACTCCCAACGGAAATGACGCTTACGTGGCCAACTTTGGCTCCGGCACCGTGAGCGTCATCAACACCGCCACCAACGCCGTGGTGCAGACGGTGACAGTCGGGAGCCAGCCAATCGGGGTCGCCATAGGAACGCCCCCACCGCCCCTTGCCTACGTGGCCAACCAAGCCTCCGGCACCGTGAACGTCATCAACACCGCAACCAACACGGTGGTGAAGACGGTAACGGTCGGCAAAACGCCGTTCGGGGTTGCCATCACCCCCAACGGGGCCGACGCCTATGTGACCAACTATGGCTCCCACACCGTGAGCGTCATCAACACCGCCACCAACGTGGTGGTGCAGACCGTGGGGGTCGGTGGCGGGCCACTCGCGGTCGCCATCACCCCCAACGGGGCCGACGCCTACGTGGCCAACTTCAACGGCAACACCGTGAGCGTCATCAACACAGCCACCAACGCGGTGGTGAAGACGGTGGGGGTCGGCACCGAACCAGACGCGGTTGCCATCACCCCCAACGGGAGCGACGCCTATGTGAGCGACTCCGCCTGCTGCGTGCACGTCATCGACACCTCCACCAACACGGTGACGCAGGCTGTATTCGGCGCAAGTGGCTTCGCGGCCGGGGTTGGCATCACCCCCAACGGGAGCGACGCCTATGTGGTCGACTCCGGCTTCGGTGGTACCAGCCCCGGTTCTGTCTGGGTCGTTCCCACCTCCACCAACACGGTGACAAAGACGGTGGGCGTCGGTATTTCTCCAAGCGGGATCGCCATCACCCCCAACGGGAGCGACGCCTACGTGACCAACGAGGGATCCTCCAACTCCAACAGCGTGAGCGTCATCAACACCTCCTCTAACGCCGTTGTAGACACGGTGACGGTCGGTAACAGCCCAATCGCGGTCGCCATCACCCCCAACGGGAACGATGCCTACGTGGCCAACTTCAGTTCCAACACCGTGAGCGTCATCAACACCGCCACCAACACGGTGGTGAAGACGGTGACAGTCGGCAGCGGGCCAGACGGGGTCGCCATCACCTGAGCTCACGCCCTGGATGTGCCGATGATCGGTCAACTCCATATCCCATATCACCGGTTGGGTGGGGCACTCTCCGAACCCGTGCGGGTGCCGCTTGCTTGTTCCCGCGAGCGCTGGGCCCCGGTCATTTCCGAAGAGGAGCCGTGAAAGCCCTTTAACAGCGACCGCCTGACGGTCGTGATCTGGAGCGGCTCCGCCGGCTCGGAAGGCGGCCCAGTCAGGGCTCGGCGTGGTCGCCGCCTCCGGCCGGGACGAGTTCGATCCGGTTGCCGAACGGGTCGTCCACGTACCAGTGCGGCCTGCCCGGCACCTCCTCGACGTGCCGGGTCGGGTAGCCGGCGGCATCGAGGAGCGCACACGCCTCCGCGATGCCGGACACGGCCAGGGCCGGATGGGCCTTGCGGGCCGGGCGGAAGTCGTCTTCGACCCCGAGGTGCACCCGCAGCGCGCCGCGCTCGAACCAGCAGCCACCCCGGGCAGCGAGTTCGGGGGGTTTGGGGACGCGGGGGATGCCCAGGATGCCTTCGTAGAAGGCGGCGGCCCGTTCCTCGGCACCTGCGGGCATGGCCAGCTGGACATGATCCAGCGACTCCACGCGGAAGGTCGCACCCACGCGCTCAGGTTACTGCGCAGGTGCTTGGCGCAGGTCCCGTCGCAGCGGATGGTCCGCGGGCACCTCGACCAGATGGATGCGCAGGCCGTCCGGGTCGTCGATCCATGCCTCGATGAGTCCCCACGGTTCGAGGCGAGGCGGGCGGGCCAGGACCGTGCCGCGGGCGCCGAGCTCGGTGACGGTGTCCTCCATCGAGCGGACCTGCAGCCAGAGAGCCACCCCGGGACGCTCGGGCGCCGGGCCGTCGCCCACCACCTCGAGGAACCCGCCTCCGGCAAAGAACACCACGCCCCGTCCTGCGCCCTCGCCGAACTCGCGGGCGACGGCCAGGCCGAGGCCGTCCCGGTAGAAGGCGAGCGTGCGCTCGAGATCCGCCGGGTGGAGGATCGTTCGGCTGCTCAGGATGTCCATTGGTCCCCTTCCGCTCGGACGGTGCGCACCTGTCTACTCCGGCCTCCCGCGGGTCCCACCGCTCCGACCGGGCGTGCTCAGTAGGTCGTCTCGGCGTCGACGGCCCGGGTGTGTTCCCTGGCCGCCGTGAGGAGCTCCTGGCCGGCTACCAGCACCGAGAGGTCCCCGCGTACCCGGATGCGCCCGCCGGTGAGCGCCTCGGCCGGGGAGAGCTCGCCGCGCGAGAGCGCAACCGCGTCGGCGTACCCGAGCGCGATGGTGACCTCGACCTCGTCGGCCGCAACCGACCCGCCCAGTGGGTCGAGAGAGAAGGTGAGGGCGCCGTCGGCCGCCTGCAGGACCAGCCGCACGTCGCCGCCGAGAGCGCCCCGGACCTCCTGCGCAACCCGGAAGCGGCCGTCGGTGGCGGCCAGTCCGGCCTCGGGGCCCGGTCCCGGCAGGGTCACCCCGTCGAGGGCGCCGTTGAGTGCGGCAACCCACTCCTCGGTCAGGAAGCGGGCCACGGCCGGCCCCTCCCGGACCGGGTCATCCGGGTGGCGCCTCGTCGGCGTGCGACTCGGCAGCGGCCCCGACCTCGGCCATCTCACCGAGCGGGTCCGGGGCGGGATCGGCCGCTGCGATCCCCTGGAGCCCTCCGGACGGCAGGACCGCCGCAGGACCGCTCGCCGGCGACTCCGCCGCGGCCTCCTCGGCCGAGCGCCTCGTGTGGTTCCTGATCTTGCGCCCGAGCCATGCGACCGGGTCGTAGCGAGCGTCGACCACCCGCTCCTTGAGCGGGATGATCGCGTTGTCGGTGATCTTGATGTGCTCGGGGCAGACCTCGGTGCAGCACTTGGTGATGTTGCACTTGCCAAGGCCCTGCTCCTCCTGGAGGAGCTCCCGGCGGTCGTTGGTGTCGAGGGGGTGCATCTCGAGCTCGGCGGAGCGGGCGAAGAAACGCGGTCCGGCGAAGGCGGTCTTGTTCTCCTCGTGGTCGCGGACCACGTGACAGACGTTCTGGCACAGGTAGCACTCGATGCACTTGCGGAACTCCTGCGAGCGCTCCACGTCGATCTGCTGCATGCGGTAGCCACCCGCCTCCACCTCGTCCGCCGTCTTGGCGCGGGGGCTGAACGGAGGGATCCGCTTGGCCACCTCGTAGTTGTAGGAGACGTCGGTCACCAGGTCCCGCAGGATGGGGAAGGTGCGCATCGGCGCGACGGTGACCGACTCCCCGGGGGGCAACGAGTCCATGCGGGTCATGCACAGGAGGGCGGGGCGCCCGTTGATCTCGGCCGAGCACGAGCCGCACTTGCCGGCCTTGCAATTCCAACGGCAGGCCAGGTCCGGCGCCGCGGTCGCCTGTACCCGGTGGATGACGTCGAGCACGACCTCGCCCTCCTGGGCGGGCATCACGTACTCCTCGAATTGTCCGCCGGTCTCGTCGCCTCGCCAGAGGCGCATGGTGACCTCACCGCTCACGGTGCCGTGGATGATCTCCTCGGCCATCAGACCACCTCCTCCAACAGGGCTTTGAGATCGTCGGGCATCGTCGGGATCGGCTCCGGGGTGGTGGTGATGGACCGGATGGAGGGCGTGCCGCCCACGCCGGGCGGTGCGGCGCCCACGTCGGCGATCCGCTCGACGAAGTTGACCTGGCCCATCTCGGCGACCGGCGTGGGGAAGTCGTCGCGGCTGTGGCCCCCCCGGCTCTCCTTGCGGTTGATGGCGCCCTGGGTCGTGCAGCGGGAGACGGCGAGCATCGAGGGGAGGTCGGTGGTCAGGTTCCACCCCGGGTTGTACTTGAGGCCCCCGGAGAGGGACACCCTGGTCGCCCGGTCCTCGAGCTCCTCGATCGCGCCCATGGCCTCCTCGAGCTCGGTGCCGGTGCGGATGATCCCCACCAGGCTCTGCATGGTCTCCTGCAGGTCGTTGTGGATGTCGTAGGGGTTCTCCCCGGACTCCTGCTCGAAGGGGGCGAGCGCGGCCGCGATGGTCGCGTCGATCAGGCCCTCGTCGAGCGCGAAGTCGTCGCTGCGGCCCGAGGCGAACTCGGAGGCCCCGATCCCGGCGCGCCGGCCGAACACGAGGAGGTCGGAGAGGGAGTTGCCGCCGAGCCGGTTGGAGCCGTGCATCCCGCCGGCCACCTCGCCCGCGGCGAAGAGCCCTGGCGTGGTCGTCGCAGCCGAGTCGGCGTCGACCCGGACGCCCCCCATGATGTAGTGGCAGGTCGGGCCCACCTCCATGGCCTCGGCGGTGATGTCCACGCCGGCGAGCTCCTTGAACTGGTGGTACATCGAGGGGAGCCGCCTGCGGATGTCCTCGGCTGTACGGCGGGAGGCGATGTCGAGGAAGACACCGCCGTGCGGGCTGCCGCGGCCGGCCTTCACCTCGCTGTTGATCGAGCGGGCGACCTCGTCGCGGGGGAGCAGCTCCGGCGGCCTGCGTCCGGCCGAGTGGTCGTCGTACCACTTGTCCGCCTCGTCCTCCGAGTCGGCAGTCTCGGCCGCGAACATCGGGGGGATGTAGTCGAACATGAACCGGCGACCCTCCGAGTTGCGCAGGACGCCACCGTCGCCGCGCACCCCTTCGGTGACCAGGATGCCGCGTACCGACAGCGGCCAGACCATGCCGGTCGGGTGGAACTGCACGGCCTCCATGTCGATGAGATCGGCTCCGGCCCACAGCGACATCGCATGACCGTCTCCGGTGGACTCCCACGAGTTGGAGGTGACCAGCCAGCTCTTCCCCACGCCACCGGTGGCCATGACCACGGCCTTGGCCCGGAAGACGACGAATTCGCCGCTCGGCCGCCAGTAGCCGACCAACCCGGAGACCGTCCCGTCGGCGTCGTGGATGAGTCGGAGGACCTTGAGCTCCATGAAGACCTCGATCCCCTCGCTCACTGCTTTCTGCTGGAGGGTGCGGATGAGCTCGAGACCGGTGCGGTCCCCGACGTGGGCGAGCCGCGCGTAGCGGTGCCCGCCGAAGTCGCGCTGGAGGATGAGGCCGTCCTCGGTCCGGTCGAAGAGTGCGCCCCAGTCCTCGAGCTCACGGACCCGGTCGGGCGACTCCTGTGCGTGGAGCTGGGCCATGCGCCAGTTGTTGAGCATCTTTCCCCCGCGCATGGTGTCGCGGAAGTGGACCTGCCAGTCGTCCTCGCCGTACACGTTGCCGAGCGCTGCGGCCACCCCGCCCTCGGCCATGACCGTGTGGGCCTTGCCCAGCAGCGACTTGCAGACCAATGCTGTGCGGAGACCGCTCGACTTGGCCTCGATGGCCGCCCGTAGGCCCGCCCCGCCCGCACCGATCACGATGACGTCGAAGTCGTGGCTCTCGTACTCGCTCATGGATTCCTCTCCTCCTAGAAGTGGAAGCCGTAGTCGTGGATCGTCCCGCTCGCCACCAGCCGCACGTAGAGGTCGGTGAAGGCGACGAACACCAGGCTCATCCACGCGAAGACCATGTGCTTCCCGTTGAGCGGGGTGAGCGCCTTCCAGACCCGGTGGCGGATCGGCGCGCTGGAGAACTGCTTGAGCCCGCCTCCGCAGAGGTGTCGGCAGGCGTGGCAGCTCAGCGAGTAGAGCCACAGCAGCGCGGCGTTCACGATGAGAACCGCGGTGCCGATACTGAACCCGAGTCCGACTCCGGGCTGGCGGAAGGCGACGACCGCGTCGATGGTGAGGATGACGTTGAAGACGAGACCGAAGTAGAAGAAGTAGCGGTGGACGTTCTGGAGCAGGAGGGGGAACCGGGACTCGCCGGAGTAGGAGCCATGCGGGTCGGAGACCGCGCAGGCCGGCGGGGCGAGCCAGAAGGAGCGGTAGTAGGCCTTGCGGTAGTAGTAGCAGGTCATCCGGAATCCCAACGGGAAGATGAGGATGAGCAGTGCCGGCGAGATGGCCCACCAGGTGATCACGGTCGAGGGATGGCTGCCGGGCACGCAGCTCTCGGTGAGACAGGGCGAGTAGAAGGGAGAGATCAGGTCGCGGTTGAGTGAGGCCCCCGCGTAGTAGTTCTTGTTCACGAAGGCGGCCCAACTGGCGTAGGCGACGAACGCGGTGAGCACCACGACGGTGACCACCGGCTGTACCCAGTAGCGGTCGGTGCGCAGGGTGGGTACATCGGGACCCCCCCGGGCGCCTCCCAGAACGACCGGGGTAGCTGTCGCCTCCTCCAACACCGTCAATGCATCTCTCCCTGATCAGGTCCGGCCTGGCCACCGCACGCAGCCCATGCCGGCCCACGGCCCGTCCGAAACGCTCCTCCACCGCGCGCGTAGCCCAGGGCACGAGCGCAGACGGAGCATCATCTTTCCATCACTCGGGACCCCGTGCGGAAAAAAGCGCAGGTACGGCTCCCGGGTCGGCCGACGACCATCATGGTCCGCCCTCCACGCATAGGCTCGGACCATGACCAGCACGGAGCACGCAGCACCCCTCGACCCCACCATCCGGCGGACCCCGCCCCCGGACGTCACCAGCCTGGGTGGACTACGCCAGGCCGGCTGGACCCCGCTCTCGGTTGCCGACGAGATCCGGCGCAACGCCTCGGCGAGGATCGCGGCCGGAGAGCCCCTGGTCACCGGCGTACTGGGCTTCGAGGACACTGTCCTCCCCCAGCTCGAGAATGCCGTGCTGGCCGGGCACGACCTCATCCTGCTCGGCGAGCGGGGCCAGGCCAAGACCCGCATCATCCGTGCGCTGGTGGGTCTGCTCGACGAATGGCTCCCGATCGTCGCGCACTCCGAGATCAACGACGATCCGTTCCACCCCGTCTCGCGGTTCGCGAGGGACCTGGCCGCCGAGTCGGGAGACGATCTGCCGGTGGCATGGGTCCATCGCAGCGAGCGATACGGCGAGAAACTGGCCACGCCCGACACCTCGGTCGCCGACCTCATCGGCGAGGTCGATCCGATCCGGGTGGCCGAGGGTCGGTACCTCTCGGACGAGCTGACCATCCACTACGGCCTGGTTCCGCGCGTCAACCGGGGCATCTTCGCGATCAACGAGCTCCCCGACCTCGCCGAGCGGATCCAGGTCGGCCTGCTCAACGTGCTCGAGGAGCGCGACGTCCAGATCCGCGGCCACCGGGTGCGCCTCCCGCTCGACATTCTGCTGGTGGCCACCGCCAACCCGGAGGACTACACCAACCGTGGGCGGATCATCACCCCGCTCAAGGACCGGTTCGGCGCACAGATCCGTACCCACTACCCGCCGGACGCGGCGACCGAGTTGCGCATCGCCGAGCTCGAGGCCGACCTGCCCGGTCGGGACGGGAGCGGACAGCGGCCCGCCGGACCCCGGGTCGAGATCCCGGCGTTCATGGCCGAGGTGGTGGCCGAGCTCAGCCAGCTGGCCCGACAGAGCCCCCACCTCAACCAACGCTCCGGGGTGTCGGTGCGCCTGACCATCGCCAACTACGAGACACTGGCGGCAAACGCCACCCGCCGGGCCCTGCGCAACGGTGAGGGGGAAGCCGTCCCCCGGATCTCCGACCTCCAGGCCCTCGTCTCGTCGACCCAGGGCAAGATCGAGATCGAGTCCCTGGAAGAGGGGCGCGACGGGTTGATCCTCTCCCAGCTGGTGTCCGCCGCGGTGCTGCTGGTCTTCCGCCGCCGGGTCCATCTGGCCGAGCCCCAGGCGGTGGTCGGTGCCTTCACCGAGGACACCGTCGTGCACGCCGGCGACGACCTCCCGTCCGACGCCTACGCCGGCACCCTCGCCCAGATGCCGGCGCTCTCGGCGCCGGTGCTGGCCCTCACCGGAGGGTCGGAGGATCCCGCCCTGGTGGCGAGCGCGGTCGAGTTCCTGCTCGAGGGACTCCATCTCACCAAGCGCCTCAACAAGGAGGCCGCCGGATCCCGGGCGACCTATCGGGGCCGGGGATGACCTGGCGGTTCGACTACCGGCGGTGGGACGGCTCCCAGGAGTCGCTGGCCGACGATGCCGACGCCGTCCTCTCACAACTGACCGACGATCTCCTGGCCAACGGGGATCTGCACGAGGCGCTCCAACGCATGCTCAACCGGGGCTGGCAGACCCCGGACGGCGAGCGGGTCCAGGGACTGCGCGACCTCCTCGACCAGCTGCGGCTCGAGCGCGAGGAGCAGCTCGACAGCGGTGACCTGGGCGGTGCCTACAGCGAGGTCGCCGAGGAGCTCCAGGAGGTACTGGCGGAGGAGCGGCTCGGCATCGAACGCCTCGAATCCGAGGCCCGCGCATCGGGTGACCAGCGCCGCCAGGAGGTCACCGACCAGGTGGCGACCGAGCGCCGGATGCAGCTCGATCTCCTGCCCAACGACCTGGCCGGCACCGTGCGGGGTCTGCAGAGCTACGAGTTCGTCTCCTCCGAGGCCCGCGAGCACTTCGAAGAGCTCATGGAGCGCCTGCGCCAGGAGGTGGCCAAGACCTACTTCGACCAGATGTCCGATGCCCTCTCCAACCCCGACCCGGCCCAGCTCGAGCACATGCGGCAGGCCTTCGACGCGCTCAACCGGATGATCGAGCAGCGCGAGGACGGTCAGCCGCTCGACCCGTCGTTCGAGTCGTTCATGGAGCAGTTCGGTGACCTCTTCCCCGGGGATCCGAAGACCCTCGACGAGTTGCTCGAACAGCTGGCCGCACGGATGGCGGCGGCGCAGGCCATGTGGAACTCGATGACGCCCGAGCAGCGCTCGCAGCTCCAGGGCCTCGCAGAGTCGCTCCTCGAGGACATGGACCTCCGCTGGCAGGTCGACCGGCTCGCCGGCAACCTCCAGCGGGCCTTCCCGGATGCGGGATGGGAGCAGCGGTACCGGTTCCGGGGCGACGACCCGATGGGGATGGGCGAGGCCACCGATGCAGCCGGGCGGCTACGCGACCTCGACGAGCTCGAGTCGTTCCTGCGCTCTGCCAACTCACCCGCGGCCCTCTCCGAGGTCGATCTCGACAAGGTCGCACGGCACCTGGGGGACGACGCCGCCCGCTCGCTCGACCGGCTGGCGACGCTGGCCAAGCAGCTCGAGGAGGCGGGTCTCATCGACCAGCGCGAGGGCCGGTTCGAGCTCACGGCGAAGGGAATCCGCCGCATGGGCCAACAGGCACTCTCCGACCTGTTCTCGCAATTGACCAAGGACCGGGTGGGCACCCACGCCACGACCTGGACCGGGACCGGTCACGACCGTGAGGAGACCACCAAGCCCTACGAGTTCGGGGACCCGTTCAACCTCGATCTCTCCCGGACCGTGCACAACGCCGTGCGGCGGGCGGGGAGTGGGCTGCCGGTGCGCCTGCATCCGGACGACTTCGAGCTGGTCGAGACCGAAGCCCTGACCCGGTCGGCGACCGTGCTGCTGCTCGACCTCTCGCTGTCGATGCCGATGCGGGACAACTTCGTCCCGGCCAAGAAGATGGCGATGGCCCTCCACACACTCATCACTTCGCGGTTCCCGCGCGACTACCTGGGCCTGGTCGGCTTCTCGGAGGTCGCACGCGAGATCGAGCCCGAGGACCTGCCGACGGTCAGCTGGGACTACGTCTATGGCACCAACCTCCAGCACGGACTGATGCTCGCCCGCAAGCTGCTCGCCCATCAGCAGGGGACCAAGCAGATCATCCTCGTCACCGATGGAGAACCCACCGCGCACATCGTCCCCTACGACGGCGGTCTCGGCTACGACGTGTCGTTCAATTACCCGCCCGTCCCCGAGACGCTCGAGCTCACCCTCGCCGAGGTGCTGCGCTGCACCAAGGCGGGGATCACCATCAACACCTTCCTGCTCGATCCCGACCGGGGCCTCTGGGGGTTCATCGACCAGCTGTCACGGATCAACCGCGGCCGCACCTTCGCGACCTCGCCGGACGAGCTCGGCGACTACGTGCTGATCGACTTCCTCAACCACAAGACGACCGTCCGTTCGCGGGGCCGGCGGGCCGGCTGAGCCCCCCCGGACGTACCGGCGGCCGGTTACCGGCGCCCTTGCGCTTTCGTTCACAAGCGGATTTTTCTTGCGTTTCCGCCCGTGATAGTGAAGGATGACATATCTGTAGTTACAGCCGTGCCATGCGCAAGCGTACGAGTGGTGCCGGATCGTGTGGATGAGTGGGAGGGAGGTCTGTCGATGGACATGGTGTCATTGATGTACGGGCCCCGGGAACGGACATGGCAGACGAAGGCGAATTGCATGGGGGTGGACCCGGATCTCTTCTTCCCCGAGCGGGGGGCGTCCACCCGCGAGGCGAAGGAAGTGTGCCGGGGGTGCGTGGTGCGGGAGGACTGCCTCGAGTACGCGCTGGCCAACGGCGAGAAGTTCGGCATCTGGGGCGGGCTGTCCGAGCGTGAGCGGCGGCGGTTGCGCCGTCAGCGTGCGCTCCAGCGGAGAGCTGCCAGCGCCTCCTAGCAGGACCGGGTGGCGGGGCGTCAGGCCCCGCGCAGGGCCAGGCGGGATTCGATCGTGTCCTCGGGCGCCAGGTCGAGCTTGGCCCAGCGGTGCCGCGGCACGGCGTCGAGTACGGCCGAGGGGACCAGACCGACCAGCTCGGCCCGGAGGATCGTGCACCCGTGGCGGGCGGCTCCCTCCGCCACCGCGTCGAAGACCGCGGCGGGTGTGACCCGGGCGGGGTCGGTCAGGTTGCAGCTCACCTGTGCGCCGGCGGCGACTTCCAGTCCGAGGGCGCGCACACCGGGCCCACGCAGTGAGACGGCGAGCTCGCGGGCGACGTCGACGACCGACGCCGGGTCCGCCCGTCCGGGGAGCTCGGCGATCCAGACGTTGTAGGCCACCAACACGGGGCGGGCGCCGACCGCGGTGGCGCCCGCGGTCGGGTGCGGTGCCGGAGGACCGAAGTCGGGAGGCAGGGCGCCGAACGCGTCGCGCCGGACCTCGGGCAGTGACCGCTCGGGCCCGTAGAGGAAACAGGGCACCCCGAGCGCGTCACCGGCCCAGCGGGCGAACGCGTCCGCGCGTGGACACGACGGACTCCCAGAGGCCAGGAGGCTGGGTCGCCGCGGGTCCGGGGAGCGGGACGAAAGGGACGACGTCGACAGCACCGAGACGGGGATGGACTCCCCGGTGACAGGAGAGATCGATGCGGGCGACTGCTTCGGTGGCGATCGCGCGTGCCGCGTCCTCCACGTCGGCGAGCGGTCCACCGAGGGTCAGGACGGTTCGGTTGTGCTCCGCATCGGTGTGCACGTCGAGGACCCGGTCCCCGCCCGCCCGGCACACCGCATCGATGACGGCGCGGTCACGCCCCTCGCTGATGTTGGCGACGCACTCGGCGAGCGGTTCGGCGCCGGACACATCCGACCGGAGGGATCGCGGCCCGGTGGAGGACGGCGTCAGACCGAGACGGTGCGTGCGATCCGTCGCCGCCGCAGGATGCGCCGGCGCTCACGCTCGGACTTCCCGCCCCACACACCGTGGTCGACCCGTTCCTGGAGTGCATACTCGAGGCAGGCATCGGCAACCGGACACTCGGCGCAGATGCGCTGGGCTTCCTGCACCCCGACCCCGTCACTGGGGAAGAAGATGGTCGGAGAGAGGTCCTTGCACTTCCCTTCGCTCATCCAATCGGTGTCCATGGTGCCTCCGTCGATATCGGGGATGGTGCGGGGGGGCCCGACTTCGGAGGTGTCCCCGTTCGCCGCCGTCATCCGTTCCACTGCCAGTGTCGCATCCGATGGCCCCGAGCAGGCGGAAATCGGCCGGTATTGACGGATTCCTCACAATATTCTTATCGGGCACCAGGGCGTTCTTATCTGCGCATCGAGGGGCGTAGGATCGTGTGCTCGCACCCGCCCCAGGAGGAACAATTGTCATGATGTCGGCCACCGACGATCCGAACCTCCCGGACGAGGAGCAGGAGCCCCAGCCCCCGGTCGGCCACGTGAGGGTCGTCTACCTCGGCCCGGTCGCCCCCCACTGGGAGGTGCGGTCCGACTTCGGTGATCCCGCACTCATCGAGGAGTTCCGTCGTCGCACCAACGCCCGGCTGGTCCTGCTCCCCCCGCACGACCCGCAGTACCGCCGCAACCGGGAGCGGGTCATCCGTGATGCCGAGCGCGAGAACATCCTGCTCGAGTGGGACCTCGGTGTTCCCGAGGAGGACGTGCTCCCGGCCGCCCCGGCCGAGGCGGCATCTGACGTCCCCACCTGATTCGCCGGCCTCCGGCCCGACCCCAAGGCCGAGGGTCAGGACCGTGCCGGGTCGTCCAGTCCGGGCAGACTGATCCGCTCCAGCCAGAGCCCGGGGGCGTCCACTTCGGATGGCGTGGGCAGGTTCCGGGCGGGCGACCAGAGCTGGGCGAGGGCGTCGTGCCCGGCACGCTCGACCACCCCGGCCACGAACGAACGCCCGCGGTCCACCTGGGCCTGGTCGAGATCGAGGCCGAAGAGCGCGCCCGCCGCCTCCTCGCCCTTTCCACGTTCGGTGCGCCGCCGGTACCAGGCCTCCGCGAGCTGCGCGTGCGTACCGACCAGCTTCTCGCCCACCACGGCCGCGATGTGGTCGGCGTAGGCGTCGACCACGACCGCAAGAGAGGTGAGCTGCTCCGACGTGCGGCGGGACTCAGGGGTGAGCAGCTCGCCGAGCAGCTCCTCGGGGTCGCCGAACATCCCCTGGAGCGACTCGAGGTCCATGCCGGCCGCAGCGCCGGGGTCTGCTGGGTCGACGAGCCCGCGGAGCCGGCCGGCGAGGCCCTGCTGCGCGGCGGCCGACGACTCGGCCATGGCCAGCAGCAGCTCCTCGAACCGCGCCCGCACCGACGGTCTGCTGAGCACACTGTGGGTGGCCAGTTCCCGGGCACAGATCCAGAGCAGGGCCTCCTCGCCGGGCAGGCTCCAGTCCTCGGCGAAGGCGGTGATGTTGGCGGTTACCAGGAGCAGCTCGTCCGATGGTGTCCAAGGCAGCGCCAGGGGGTACTGGCCGAGCGTGCGCTGTGAGAGGTGCCCGACCACGGAACCGACCTGGAGCCCGAAGAACATCGGCCCGATCGCGGTGGCCCACTGCCCGAGGAGCCCCGCGAGGCCCGCGGACTGGTCGGCACCGAAGGGGTCGATGGCGTCGCCCGGCGCGGGCGTGATCTCGTCGGTCGATCCGGGCGGGGGTTGTACCGGCACGGCCATGGCGGCGAGCAGGGGTCGCCACGACTCGAGGGCCCGCAGGGTCCAATCGCCACGACCGACCGGGACGCAGGTGAGGCGGCGCCCGTCCGGGGCCACCGGCATGCCGGTGGACTCGATCACGTTGAGCTCGGCCACCCGCGACAGCTGCTCGACCTGGATCCGCTCGATAGGTTCGACGTTGGGCTGCGAGACGCCGCCGGTGGCAACGTTGAGGGCGAACGATCGAGTCATCTCCCACTGGTCCGGTGCGTTGGTCCCCAGCATGTTCATGAGGTCGCCGAGCAGCGATTGGAACGGGTTCCCCGAGTCCCCCTGGTCGCTCGGTGCCATCAGCTCATGCTATGACGACGAGGCTTCCTCCGGTACATCGGCGTCGGCGGTGCCCAGGACTGCGGTGGTGACCATGGTGGTGCCGTCCCGGTCCAGGGTGAGCTGCAGCGTGGTGCCCGGAGGGTCCGCATAGAGGCGGGTCCGCAGATCGGCATCGGAGCGGACGGCGTGCCCGTCGATGTCGACGACGACGTCCCCGGGCTCGATGCCGGCTTCGTACGCGGGGCTCCCGGGCCAGACCCCGCCGACCACCGCGCCGGTGGCCGGTGCGACGTCGACCGTCGTCGTCGGCGAGTCCAGCGACCCGGTCACGAACGCCGACGGTGCGAGCGTGATCCCGAGCCAGCCCTGGACGACGGCGCCGTTTGTCAGCAGCTGCCAGGTGACGTCCTGGACGAGATCCCCGGGGAGGAAGACCGACCTCCGGACGGCGGTCGGACCGGAGAGCTCGAAGAGGATCCCCCACACCTGGCCGGACTCGTCGATCAGCGGACAGCCGAGATCACGCAAGGTGAGCGGGGTGGCCACCATGGTCGTGGCGAACCCGGAGAGCAGCCCGTTCCCGCCGGGCTGGCCGGCCGAGAGCACCGTGCCGGCGTAGAGGTGGGTGTCGGGTGCTCCGGTCCCTCTGATCCGGGGCCATTCGGAGATGGCCATGAGGGTGCTCCCCGCCGGCGGGTCGTTGTCGCTGAATGTGGCGACCGGCAGGTCGTCGTCGATGTGCAGGACCGCGATCCCCGACGTCGCGTCGGTTCCGACCACGGAAGCCGGTTCGCGGGTGCCGTCCGACTCCACGGCGGTGATGGTCCGGGCACCGTCGAGCACCGAGGAAGGGGTCACGATGATGCCCCCGGGTTGGGCGACGACGCCGGTGCCGATCACGGTTCTGCCCTGCGCCGACACCACGAGGAGGACGGTCGAGCGCCGCATGTTGGATTCGATGCCGGCCAGGTGCCGCCGATCCACGACGACGGCGACGGTCCCGGGTTCGGTGGTCGGGACGTTGGTGAGCGATGGCTGCGCCCCCGGTTCGGGCGACACGGTGGTGGTCATGGTGACCCCGGTGGCGACCACGACGGTCAGGAGGCAGAGGACGGCGCCACCGAGCAGCCAGCGGCCCGGGACACCTGGGTGGGTGCGTCCCACCAGGGTCTCGACCGACACGTGGGCCGCCTCGGAAGGGTGGCGCCAGAGCCGGTCGTCGGGCGCCACCCACCCGCGCATCGGCTCCTCCTCGTCCCCCCAGTCATCGTCGGGACGACCACCGATGCCGCCCTGGTCATCACCGTGCACGGACCGAAGGTTACCGAGTGCACTCCCGCGAGGGGCGTCGCCACTGCCACGTGCACCGCAGCGTGCACGGCGCGGGCCCACACCAGGCCCTGGCCGGCATGGCCCTACGATGACGGGGTGGCCCGGGACCTCGCGATCGACCTCGGCACGGCCAACACGCTGGTGTTCGCAAGAGGTCGCGGGATCATCCTCAACCAACCGACGGTCATCGCGCTCAACTCGCGGACCCACGACGTGCTCGCGGTGGGCAACGAGGCGTGGCAGATGATCGGACGCACGCCCGGGTACATCGTCGCCGTCCGGCCCCTGCGAGAAGGCGCGATCACCGACTTCGACATCACAGAGCGGATGATCCGGCTGCTGTTGCGTCGTGCAGGGGTGACCAAGTTCAACCGCCCCCGTGTCCTCATCTGCGTACCCTCCGCCATCACCTCGGTCGAGCGACGTGCGGTCAAGGAGGCCGCCAGGCGGGCGGGGGCCTCGGCCGCCCACCTCATCGAGCAGCCGATGGCCGCAGCCATCGGTGCCGGCCTCGCCATCCACGAACCGGTCGGCAACATGGTGGTGGACGTGGGTGGGGGGACCACCGAGACGGCGGTCATCTCGCTGGGCGGGGTCGTCGCCTCGCGGGCGGTCCGGTGCGGCGGGTTCGACATGGACGCCGCCATCCAGGCCTACGTCCGTCAGGAGCACGGCATCGCGATCGGGGAACGCACCGGCGAGGAGCTCAAGCTGGCCATCGGGTCGGCGTTGCCGTACACCGACGAGGTCAAGGCCGAGGTGCGCGGCCGCGAGGTCACCACCGGGCAGCCCAAATTCGTGATCCTCTCGCCCGAGGAGGTGCGCTACGCGCTCCGCGACCAGGTCGACCTCATCGTCGCCACGGTGCTCGCCTGCCTGGCAGACGCCCCGCCCGAGTTGGCGCAGGACATCATCTACGAGGGCATCCATCTGGTCGGGGGGGGAGCCATGCTCCGGGGACTCGCCAACCGGCTGGCCGACGAGACCGAGGTCGCGGTGCATCTGGTCGCGACGCCGCTCGAATGTGTGGTGCTCGGTGCAGGGCTCTGTCTTGACACGTTCGACGAGCTCCGTCCGATCTTCGCAGCGGCCGAGTCCTGAGCCGTCGTTCGGCCGGGGTGACCTGACTCCGGTCCGTCATTCGACGGCGAGCAGGTCCTCAGCCACCTGACGCACCTGCCAGTCCCGGTCCTCGAGGCAACGGCGCAGGGCGGCCTCCACCTCGGGTCCTTCGAAGGCGGCCAACGCGACCCGCGGCTCTGCGGCGGATGGCGGGCTTGTCCGCGAGGGCGGCCAACACCGCCGGCAGACCGTCCGGGTCGCCGATCGCTCCCAGCGCGGCGACCGCGGCCTCGCGGCAGAGCGGATCCGCGTGCCCGGCGGGAGCGGCCATCTGGGCCAGTGCCGGCACCGCCGCGCGTTCCCCGCGCTCGCCGGCCGCCCACGCGGCCATCTCGGCCACCGTGGAATCCCGATCGCCGAGCGCGCCGCGCACGTCGACCGCTGGATGCGACGCGGCCAGCTCGCACGCTCGTCGGCGCACGGTCGGATCGTCATCGCCGAGCGCACCCTCGAGATCGGCGTCGGTCAGCGCACCGAGCCGGTCGAGCGCGCCGAGCGCGGTGGCCCGCACCGTTCCGGCCCCGTCGGAGAGGCCGGCGCGAGCAGCGGAGCCGTCGCCCTGATGCCCCGCTCGAGCGACCTCCCGACGGCGTGCGATGACGTCGCCGCGGTCCGGTTCCGTGACAGGCTGCATCGCACCACTATGACCGACGACGAGCCCAGCACCGCGACGCAGGACCCCACCCCGGTCCCCTTCGGCATCGCCCCTCCTCCGGGACTGGGGACACCGCAAGACGCTCCTCCTGAGGGAGCCTCCCCGCACACGGTCCCGACGGTGCCTGCTCCGCCGCCCCGCCGCCGGCGACGGTGGCCGTGGGTGCTCTTCTTCATCGTCGCGCTCGCGGTGGCTGTCTCCTCACGGGTGGATCTCAACTACTACGCCATCCAGCCCGGCCAGGCCCAGTCCGTCCAGCAGTACATCACCGTTCCCCCGGACCGTTCCCACCCGGTGACCGATCCGATCCTCCTGACCGACGTCGAGGAGGCCCGGGTCTCCGCACTCAGCTACTACTTCTACAAGCTCCAGAACAACTACTTCCATGGGAACACCAGCCTCTACCCGCTCACCGCTGTCACCGGCGGGACTGCTGCGTCGGAGCTCGACGCCCAGGGTGCGCTCGAGATGTCACAGGCCGAGGAGTACGCCAAGACGTCGGCTCTCCGCTACCTCGGCTACCCGGTACCGGCCACGGCTGCCGGGGCGGTCGTCTTCGGGACGTTCCCCGGGACCCCGGCCTCCGGGGTGCTCGACGTCGGCGACGTGATCACCGCTGTCGACGGGGTGGCCACCCCGACGGCTGAAGACCTGACCACGGTGCTCCAGCGGTACCACTCGGGCCAGACGGTCGTCTTCACCGTGCGCCGAGGAGGGACCCACCCCCCGGGACCGGTCCCGATCACCCTCCGCGAGACCAAGGTCGAGGTCGACGGGAAGACAGTATCCCTCGACGTCGGGATCGAACCGGAGGACCAGGTCGACTACACCTACCCCTTCCCGGTCGAGATCGACGTCACCAACATCGGTGGGCCGTCGGCCGGGCTGGCCATGACTCTCGGGGTGATCGACGCGCTCACGGCCGGATCGCTGACCGGCGGGCACACCATCGCGGCCACAGGGACGATGGACGACCAGGGCAACGTGGGCGACGTCGGAGGCGTCCCCCAGAAGACCGTCGCCGTCGAGAATGCCGGTGCCACCATCTTCCTGGTACCACGCCAGGAGTACAAAGCGGCCCTCTCCAAGGACCGCCCCGGCCTCAAGGTCTACGAGGTCTCGACCCTGGAGCAGGCGCTCAAGGTGCTGGCGGCCAACGGCGGGAAGGTGCCCGCGCAGCACGGCGCGGTCGCGTCCGGCGCGTCGGCAGGATGAGCCGATCGCCCGATCCGCGGTCGTAGGCTCTGGGCCATGCCCGAGGAACGCCGGATGACCATCACCTCGTCGCCCCACCTGGCACCGGACGAGGTGGCCCGGCACACCTTCGCCTCGGTTCGCCGCGGGTTCGACCCCGGTGAGGTGAGGGACTACCTCGAATCGCTCGCGGCCGGCCTCCGCGGCCTGGCCGAGCGCGAGCGCGAGATCCTCCAGGAACTGGCCGAGACCGAGGTCCGGGCGGCCAATCCGGTGCTCGACGAGCCGACCCTGACCGAAGCGCTCGGGAAGGAGACCGCCCGGGTCCTGCACAGCGCGCACGAGGTTGCCGCCGAGGTGCTGGCCAACGCGCAGGCCGAAGCCCAGCGTCTGTTGGGCGAGGCGGCCGACACCGCCGAACATGCCCGGTCCCGCGCCGACACGCTGGTGGCCGATCGGTCCGCGGAGGTCGAGGAGGCCGTCCGGGGGCTTCGGGAGCGCACCGAGCAGCAGGTTGCCACGGCGCTCGACAAAGCACGCGACGAAGCCGAGCTGATGGCGGAACGGGCTCGTGAAGAGTGCAGGGCAATGGTGGAGGAGGCACAGCAGCTGCGCGCGCGGGTGCTGGCTGATCTCTCGCGTCGCCGTCGGGTGCTCCACGCCCAGATCGAGCAATTGCGCGCCGGGCGCGAGCGGCTCGCGCAGACCGTCCAGGACGTCCGCAGTTCCGTCGAGAGCATCGCCGACGATCTGTTCAATGCGGAGAACGACGCCCGTCTTGCCGCGGAAGCCGCGGGCCGCGAAGCGGCGGGTCGTCCCGACGAGGGAACACCCGAGGAGTTGGCGGCCATCCTGGTGGCCGAGGAGGCGGAGGCGGCCGCCGTGCTGGGCGCGGTACCCGATGCCGCCGAGCACGGGGACGGTCCCCCTGCCGTCGCTCCGGCCACCGACGAAGGGACCGGACAGTCCGGCGCGGATGACGCGGAGGGCGCAGACGAACCTGCGCTGGAGCCGGCCGCGACAGCAGAGGGGGCTCCGCCGGTCGAGGAGGTCGACGCCCTGTTCGCCAAGATCCGGGGCGCCCATGCACAGCCGGTGCCCTCGGAGCCTGCCGTCGCCGAACCCAACCCGGACACAGATCCAGCGGAGACGGGGGAGGTCCCCGCAGAGCCGACCCCTGACGGTGATGCGGACGACGGGCCTCCGGCGGACCGACATCCGATGGCGGTGCGCCGAGACGAGCTGCTCCGCCCGATCGTCACGGCACTCGGGCGCCGACTCAAGCGCACGCTCCAGGACTACCAGAACGACCTGCTCGACGGGCTGCGATCCAGGGGATCGACCTGGTCGAACGACCTACTGCCTCCCGAGGTCGAGCACCGCGACCGACTCGCCACCGCGGCGATCCCAGCGCTCGAACAGGCCGCGGAGGCCGGCGCTGCGTTCGCTGCGACCGGATCGGAGGACCGACCCAGCGCCGATGCCCTGGTGGGAATCGCCGATCAGCTGGCCGAATCGTTGGCCGGGCCGTTGCGCCGCCGTCTGCTCGAGGACGACGGCCTCGACGGGGCGGAGGAGTCCGTCTCTGTCGAGCACATCGGATCGGCGTTCCGGGAGTGGAAGGGTGAGCGGGTCGAGGGACTCGCCGCTGACCACGTGGTGGCAGCGTTTTCGCTGGGGACGATCGCCGCCACAGGAGAGTCAGGGGCCACAATCGAGTGGGTCGCCGTCCCGCCGCCCGGGGAGACGCCCTGCCCTGACTGCGAGGACAACGGTCTCAACGGCCCACAGCAGGCCGGGGAGCCGTTCCCCACCGGAAATCCGCACCCGCCGGCCCATCCCGGGTGTCGATGTCTGCTGGTCCCCGCTTCCATCTAGGCTGCTCCGGATGCCTCCAGCCAGCGACATGCCCACGACCGCCCAGACCGAGCGCTCTCCTCGCCGCCGACGCCGGCGGTGGATCATCGCAGTCATCGTCGTCCTGGTGATCATCTTCGCCTCACTGCGCACGTTTGCCACGTTCTACACCGACGCCCTCTGGTTCTCGTCGGTCAACCTGCACTCGGTCTGGCTCAAGATGTTCGAGATCAAGGCCGGGCTGATGATCGTCTTCTCGCTCATCTTCGCGGCGCTGCTCCTGGCAAGTCTGTTGGTGGCGGAGCGGCTCGCCCCGAAGGGCCCGACACTCGACGCCGAGGACGAATTCGTCAAGCGGTACCGCGAGGTGGTCGGGCCGTACGCCCGCTGGCTGCGGGCGGTCGTCGTGGTGGTGCTGTCCCTGATCGTCGGGTCACAGGCAATCGGTCAGTGGCAGAACTGGCTCCTCTTCCGGAACAGCACACCCTTCCCGACGACCGACCCGGAGTTCCACCGCAACGTGGCCTTCTTCGTGTTCACCCTGCCCTTCGAGCAGTTCCTCGTCCACTGGGCCCTGGTGGCCCTGGTGGTGGTGCTCCTGGCCACCCTGGTCAGCCACTACCTCAACGGCGGTATCCGGCTCCAGGGACAACGCCCGCGGGTCCGCCCTGCGGTCAAGGCGCATCTGTCGGTCATCCTGGGTCTCCTTGCCCTGGTGAAGGCAGTGGGCTACTACCTGGCCCGCTTCAACCTGGACCTCTCCTCCAACGGCTTTGTGCAGGGTGCCGGGTACACCGATGTGCACGCCCGGCTCCCCGCCCTCGACCTGCTGATCCTGGTGTCGTTCGCTGCGGCGGCGCTCCTCATCTACAACATTCGCCGCCAGGGGTGGGCTCTCCCCATCCTGGGGGTCGGGTTGTGGTTCCTGGTGGCACTGACCGCCGGCACGATCTACCCCGCGCTCGTCCAGGCGCTCAAAGTCAATCCGTCCCAGAACACCCTCGAACGCCCCTACATCCAACGGAACATCGACGCCACGCGAACGGCGATGGGGATCAACAACGTCCAGACCAACGCCTATCCGGCATTGTCCACGCTCACTGCCGATCAGCTGACCGCGAGCAGCGACACGCTGGCCAACGTCCGTCTCTGGGATCCCACCCAGACCCAACCGACGTATCAGAAGCTCCAGGACATCCGCTCCTACTACCAGTTCCAGGCGCTGACCCTCGACCGGTACGACATCAACGGGGCCGAGACCCCTGTCGTCGTCGGGGTCCGCGAGATCAACCAGAACGACCTGCCGTCGACCTCATGGGTGAACACCACCCTGCAGTACACCCACGGCTACGGCATGATCATCTCGGCGGCCACTCAAGCGACTGGCAATGGCGATCCCCAGTTCTCGGTGGGTGGTGTCCCGCCGGTCTCCAACGGTCTTCCCCAGATCACCCAGCCGGCGGTCTACTTCGGCTTGGCCAGTGCACCCTACGTGGTCGCCAACACCAAGCAGCCGGAGATCGACTACCAGCTCCCGACCGGGGGCAACGTCGAGACCCACTACTCGGGCGACGGAGGCGTGCAGCTCTCCAACTTCTTCGACCGGGCGATGTTCGCCGTCCGGTTCAACGACGTCAACCTGCTCATCTCCAATCAGATCACTTCGAACTCACGAATCATGTTCGCTCGTGGCGTGTCGCAGCGGGTGACCAAGGCGGCGCCGTTCCTCAGCCTGGATGCGGACCCGTATCCGGTGCTGCTCAACGGGCAGATCGACTGGGTTCAGGACGCCTATACGACGAGCTCCAATTATCCGTACGCACAGAATGCCAACACCATCGCCGTCAACCCGTCCAGCGGCTTGCTTACCAGCAACTTCAACTATGTCCGGAACTCGGTCAAGGTGCTCATCAACGCCTACACCGGCAAGATGACCTTCTATGTGACGGACCCGAGCGATCCGATCATCCAGACCTACGAGAAGGCGTTCCCCGGGATGTTCACACCGGCATCGAAGATGAGCAGTCAGCTCGTGGCCCACCTGCGCTACCCCGAGGACATCTTCGCGGTACAGGCAACCATGTTCGGCAAGTACCACATCAAGCAGGCGGCCAACTTCTACAGCGCGGCCGACGCCTGGACGATCTCGCCGTCCCCCGGCTCGGGTTCGCCATCCGCAGCCCTTGCCACCACCCAGACCGTCAACGCGGTGGGCCAGGTGGTGTCCACGGGGCAGCAGGTACGAATGGCGCCCATCTACCAGGTCCTCAAGATCCCCGGGGAATCCGCCCAGTCGTTCAATCTGATCGACGCCTTGGTCCCCTCGTCAGGGGGCAACCAGATCCAGACGCTCTCCGGGTTCATGATGGCAGGGTCGGATCCCGGTCACTACGGCCAGCTCAAGATGTTCGTGACGCCGCGCGCAAACCCGGTCAACGGCCCCGCCATCGTCGCGGCCAAGATCTCGGCCACGCCGACCGTCTCCAGCGCGATCTCCCTGCTCAATCAGAACGGCTCGTCCGTGCTGTTGGGCCAGGTCCTCATGATCCCGGTCGCCAAGGCGCTGCTCTACATCCAGCCGCTGTACGTCGAGTCGTCCCGCAACGCCTTCCCCGAGCTCCAACGGGTCATCGCTGTGTACGGGAACCAACCGGCCGCTATCGGGAACACCCTCGGGGATGCGTTGACCTCGCTGTTCCAGGCACCGGTGTCCACCACACCCGGGAGTTCTGTGGGGGGAAGCCTCACGCCCCAGGTCCGGGCTCTCCTGAACGAGGCGCAGACGGCCTATGCCCAGTCGCAGGCCGACCTCAAGGCCGGAAATCTCGGCGCCTACCAGAACGACATCAACACCCTCGAGTCCAATCTCCAGGCGGTCCAGGCGCTTACCGGGGGGACCGAGGCCAGCACCACCACGACCACGACCACCCTCCCGAACACTGGGTCTCTCGGCGACGGCGGTTGAACGAGGGGTTCGCGACCCGGGCAGGAGTCGCTGGACGAGCATCGGTGGGCGGGTGCTACTCTCTATTCTCGCGACGCGGGGTGGAGCAGTCTGGTAGCTCGTCGGGCTCATAACCCGAAGGTCGCGGGTTCAAATCCCGCCCCCGCCACCATCGAACCGCTGGTCGGCGCGTCTCGTGCACAGGACACAGGCGCCTGGCCAGCGTTTTCGCGTCCAGGCGAGTGTGCGGAGATGCCGTTTCTCGGGGCTTTTTATGGGGACCTACCCAGCCGTGCCCTAGGGAGCCCTATCCAGGGTGGCGCAGCGCACGCGGCCCGTACGCTGCGCTTTCGCCGTCGAGTCCTCGGTCGAGATTGCGATGCATCGGGCTGCACAGGGCACGCCTACGAACCCCGACGACACGACCCGGGCCAGCCGAACGCGGTAGCGAACACCCAGGTCGCACCGACCTCCGGGCAGACACGCGTAGGGTCCGGCGCGCGCCGGCGACCCATTCGCGACGGCTGCGTCCTCTCGGTCACGTTCCCAAATGCTGCTCAAGACCCAGCAGCATCGGGCATCAGGCAGAAGGGGCGGCCTTCGGGATCCAGCATCACGCGCCAGCGGTCACCTCCGGGCTGGAACTCGGGCACCTTTGCTCCCAGCTTCATAGACGCGACCTCCGCCATTGCGACATCGGTCACTCGCAAATCGAGGTGGTACTGCTTGGCGTGCTCGTCGTCGGGCCATCTCGGCGGGGTGTAGCCGTCGATCCGGCCGAACCCGATGGAGGTCGTTCCATCCGAGACCATCGAGTATTCGTCCTCGCGGTAGGGCATCTCCCAGCCCAGGAGCGCCGAGTAGAAGCCGGCCATCGCCCGGGGATCAGCGCAGTCCAGATTGACCATGTACAGGCTCGCTAACCGCTCGGAGCTCATCGCGCACCTCCCGAGGCCCACATCTTCCCTCGTGGTCTAATTATTGAGTGAGTCACACATATTAATCTAGACTGCCCTCTATGGACGAGTCAACCGGGGCGCGACAGGCGAATCTGCTCGCCACTCTGGCGGTGGGGCTCAACGACCGCATCCGCGACGCCGAGGAGACGGCGGCCGGTCACGGATCAGCCGCCCCGGCGGCGTTGGTGGCGCTGCACGAGTTCCTGGGTGGCGCTTCGATCGACCAGCTCCGACAAGTCGTCGGGCTCACCCCATCAGGTGCGGTACGTCTGATCGACAAGCTCAGCGAATCTGGTCTCGTCAAGCGTGGCCCGGGACCCGACGGGCGATCTCGCGCAGTGACGCTCACCCGTCGTGGCAGCGACGCAGCACGGCGGGTCTTGGCAGCCCGCCGAGCAGTGACCGAATCACTCTTGGCAGGGTTGAGCACCAACGAGCGCGACAGACTCACACCACTACTGGAACGCCTCCTCCACGCATTAACCGCAGCACGACTCGGCGAACGGGCAAGCTCCAAGACTCCTCCGGGCGGATGGCTCTGCAGGCTCTGCGACTTCTCCGCATGCGGTCGCGACGAGGGCGCCTGTCCGGTCGCTAACCTCAGCGAGTTGGCTGTGGAGCGTCAACTTGAAGGGTCCAAGACCGCCAAGACGCAGACATGCAATCGATCGGCTAAGGCATGACACAGTCGGCATCTCTCTCATGACACTCGATTCAGCGGAGCTGATCGTCTCGAACGTCGCTGCCTGGCGGCGATGGTTGGCAAAGCGCCCTTCGGACTCAGAGGGTGTCTGGCTGGTTCTCGCCAAGAAGGGCACAACGCGCCCAACCTCGCTCACCTACGACCAGGCCCTCGAGGAAGCCCTCTGCTGCGGCTGGGTCGACGGGCAGCTCGCCCGCCGCGATGATGGCACCTTCCGGCGACGATTCACCCCTCGTCGTGCAGGCAGCGCCTGGTCAAAGCGCAACATCGCGATCATCGAACGACTGACCGCTGAAGGTCGGATGCGTCCACCCGGGCTTCGTGCGGTGGAGCGCGCAAAGGCCGATGGGACCTGGGACGCCGCCTATGGCGGTGCCGCTAGGATCGAGGTCCCCGACGACCTGAAAAGTGCGCTCTCCGCCAACCCCCGGGCCTCGAAAGCCTTTGCACGGCTCGACAAGGCGAACCGCTACTCCGTCCTCTACCGGGTCACAACCGCCCGGCGTCCCGATACCCGCGCGCGGCGAATCGAGCGGCTGGTCGACATGCTCGCTCAGGGCCACGTGATTCATCCCGAGCCCAAGGGACGATGAGTGCGCATGTGGTGACGGGGTGACTGGCGGACGGCCAGCGTTCGTAGCGCCCGGAGCATTCTGCGATGAGCACGCCAGGGAGGGCACCGGAGGCCCGAAAATGCGTCGAGGTTGACAGAATGAGCGCCGGTTCTCGGGGCGCTCTCGCTCGGCGGCCGACATTGAACGGGCGCGTGCCCTGGTGGGGCAGCGTCGGCGGTTCAGGAGCTCGACTTGACTTGCATCCGTCCCCAGAAGGCCTCCACCATCGAATTATCGTGGGCATCGCCCACTGATCCCGTCGGAGGAAGCAATCCCGATCGTTTGGCCCGGACCCACGAGAGCATTCCCATCACCGATCGATGAACGAACTCCTTCGTGGTCAATCGTTGCGGGCAACCTCGGGTCCAGTGATCCGATTGAGGAGCGGGAACGTCGCGGCGATGATGGCGAGTGAAGCCGCCAGTCCACCGAGCACCGCCACCCAATAGGTGGTCCCCGGAACTTCGAACGATATGCCGACCTGGGAGCTGAGGTAGAGGGCTGCAGCAACCAGACCAACGACCAGCGAAACCCCTGCAACGATGAAAAGTGGTAATGCGCTTTCCAACGTGATCACACGACGCAGGATGCTGAGCGGGACACCGGTGAGACGGAGCAAACTGAATGGGCGCTTGCGCTCAACCAACCCGGCCGTAACGTTTACGGCGAGGCTGCAGGCAGCAATGATCAGACTCGCAACGTAATCACAGCCGTCATGTCCTGAATCGCCGCGAGTAGCCGCGCCGTAGAGGGATTGAGCGCCACGACCGCCACGGGAATCCCCTCGAAGGGAAAGGCTCGCTCGAGTGACGTTCGTGCCCGTTCGATCGAGCCCGATGACCCGTCGGTGGCGACGACCACGGCGTTCACCGGGAGACTCGCGAGCTGCGCTGCAGACAGATGCGCGCTCGGCCACACCGCCGTGGAGGCGTGAGAGCTGTGCCCAAGGACGTTCGAGAGAAAATATCCGACACTTGCGGCCACCGTTCCTGGGGAGCACTTCCCGATGGCGGGCGTCTCCGCCAGTTGGTCGCACGGGACGACTCCGAACGAATCCGCCAGCGGACCTTGGGACTGTCCGAACGAGTTCCTCAGCGGAGCTTGCGGGCTGTCGTGGACCACGGTCACACCGCTGACTCCGGGTGTCGCGCGGAGCGCAGCAAGCGTCTGGCTCGTGACCGAAGGAACTTGCGCGGAAGCAGGACAATCTGTCGAGAAACCGCAGAACGGGACGGCAAGCGTGTCGTTCCCGATGCTTCCTCGCCCTGTACTGCTGGCCGCAGCGATCGAGCTCAATGCCCCGATGGCCGCACTCGTGATGAAGAGAGCGATGACGAGCCCACTGACGAACCGGAAGGCCGTCTTAGGGTTGTCGAGGAGGCGGCGGCCGGCGATCAGGGTGGCGGGGCGGCTCGCGCGATGGGCCATGATCCGAGCTCCCGCCGTGGTGAACCACGGCCCGGCCAACACCAGCCCGACGACAAGAAGCCCGAAGCCCAGGAAAAACTCGAGCTGCTGGCCGCTGTTGCTGCCCGGCTTGCCGGCGGCGTCAAAGTAGGCGAGCAAGGCGATCCCGGCGAGAAGAGGGATGACCCGGAACACTCGCGGCGAGGCGGAGGTCGTTCGTCGACTCACAGCGAGCGGCGAGATCCGAACACGCTGCAGCGCCAAGCGTGCGGACACGATTGCCGCGATTGGGACGCTGATCACGACGATCGCGATGTCGATCGCCCGAAGCGAGAGGTCTCCTGCGGCCAACGGCGCGCCCGTGAAAGGGACGTGGTAAAGCAGCGGTCGCAGGAGGAAGAACAGGACGAACCCGAGCGCCAATCCGGCGAAGGCCGCTGCCGTCGCCTCCACGGCCGAGATCACCGAGATCTGCCGCGGCGTGGCACCCACCAGCCGCATGGCGGCGAAGCGCTCCTCTCGCCTGGCGGCGGACAACCGACTGGCGGTGGATATCAAGATGAGCAACCGCAGCAACAAGGCGACCGCTCCAATGGCCAGGATCCACTGCAGGGCGAATGCGCTGCCGGCGCCGCTCTTACAGGCATTGCAACTGGCCGGCGTCTGCTGGATTCCTTGGACTTCGACCGCCCCCGGAACATGCGCGAGTTGCTGTGGGTCGTGGCCGATGACGATGATCAGGGAGTTGGGAGACGGGAGGCCGGCTGTGCCGATGGTTCCGGTCTGGTGTCCGGCAAACCGCTCGGCCAACTGGTCTGTCGGGGTCGACGCCACCAGGCGTTCGAGCGCCGGCGAGGCGTAATACTGTCCGGCTCCCGGCAGGTGAGCGAGCCCCGGCGGAACCGGCGAGGTTGGCCCCGTGGCAGCGACATCGACGCGGTCGATTGCCTGGTCGCCGAACTGGTCGACGGTGAGCAGCCACCACAACGGATCCGACGCCGAGGTGCTCGTCGTGCGTGGACTTGTCGCCGAGGTGTCCAGCCAGGAACCGCGCTGGGTTTGGCTGTGAAGCCCGTTGACGCCAGCGAGCGCCATGAGGAGCAAGCCGACCCCGAGGGCAACCGCAGCGGCCGTGACAAGGGTGCGCAGCGCCGCTTCGCGCCCGCCGCCGAGAGTGAGGCGCAATCCGAGGCGAATCATCGCAAGGCGCGATCGAGCGAGCCGACGATCCCGTCCCGGACGACGATCTCGCGATCGGCGTAGGCAGCCACCCGCGGTTCGTGGGTGACCAGGACGACGGTGGTGCCCTGTTGGCGCGCCGCCGAGGTCAGAAGCTCCATGACGAGTTCACCGGTGAGCGAGTCAAGGGACCCCGTGGGCTCGTCCGCGAAGAGCACCTCGGGATTGGCGACGAGGCCACGGGCGAGCGCCACGCGCTGGGACTGTCCGCCGGACATCTCTCCGGAGCGGTGGCGCTCTATGCCGGTGAGCCCGAGGCGCTCGAACCAGGACCGGGCCTCGTCGAGAGCCTGTGCGCGGCGCGTCCCGCCCAACAGCAGCGGGAGCGCAACGTTCTCTTCGGCGCTCAGCTCGGGGACAAGCTGGCCGAACTGGAAGACGAAGCCGAAGCGATCCCGACGGAGCGCGCTGCGCTCTTGCTCTCGCAAGGTGTCGACGCGCGAGCCGGCGAAACAGATCTCGCCGGAGTCCGGAACGAGGATGCCCGCAAGGCAATGGAGCAAGGTCGATTTACCCGAGCCGCTCGGTCCCATGACTGCGAGGATCTCTCCGCGTGCAACCGCGACGTTGGCGCCGCGCAGGGCTGGCGTCTCTCCGAAGGACAGTACTGCCTCTTTCGCCTCGAGGATGGGCGAGAGCCCCGACATCGATTGTGGGAGGTGTTCGGCACTCACGACGCCACCTCCTCGGCGAGCACGCTCAGCCGGGCAGCCGTGAGGTCGATCCAGCGAAGATCGGCCTCGAGGTGAAACAAGCCATGATCGGCCAGGAGAGCGTCGACCACGGCGCCGTTTCGTTTGAGCTCGGTCAACTCCCGCATGCGCTGGAGGTGGGCGCTGCGCTGAGTGTCGAGGTACAGCTCGGCCGAGCGCCCGAGCATCAATGAGAGCACGACCTTGGCGAACAGGTCAGTCTGGAGATGCGGTTCGGGCTCGATCGGTTGGCTCAGCCACGATTCGACCTCGTGCTTGCCTACGTCGGTGATGGCGTAGCGCTTGCGCTCAGGCCCGGCACCGGGCTCCACCTCGCCGGGGAGCACCTTCCCGTCGCGCGCCAAACGACCGAGCGTGGCGTAGACCTGGCCGAAGGGGAGCGGTCTGCCCCTGCCGAAGTAGCTGTCGTAATCGCGCTTGAGGTCGTAGCCGTGGCTGGGCTCTCGATCGAGCAAGCCGAGGAGGGTGAGGGGGACGCTCATAACTGCGAGCATACACTGAGCGTATACTCTCAGTCAATGACCTCCGGGAGTCAAACCCGAAACTCGGCAGAGTCGAGAGTTGCTCGGGACCTCGCGCCGATGGGGCCAAAAATGAGTGCCATTGGACGATCGACCGGAAGATGCGCCAATTCGGCCTGTCGGCGCAGAGCTGGGATCGGCTCCGGTAGTTCTCAAAAAGTTTGAGAACCCCAATGCGATGCATGCCAGCTATGACTCGTGTTGGGAGATACACCAGCGCGCCAGCTCACGAGCGCGTGTGCGTCTGATGAGCTTCACGGCGTCGGGGTCATGTTTCGGATGATCGTCTCGAGCGATCGGTTCAGGACACGGACTTCGTCCTGCGTGAGACCCCGGAGCAGACGCTCTTCCAATTCCTGAACGCCGTCGTCGACCGATTGCCATTGTTTCTTGCCCGCCTGGGTCAAGTGAGCGTTGAGGATCCGTGCATTTGACTGACTCTGCTCACGCTCCACTAACCCGGATGCTTCGAGCTGCTTGAGAACCTCGTTCATTGATTGGGGCGTTACGAAGGCCTTCCGGGCAAGCTCGGCGTTTGGCAACCCCGGCGACTCGGCCAGCAATGTGAGCACGACGTAATGGGGGATCCCGAGTCCTTGCCTGGAGACGATCTCTTCCAGGGCGAGATGGATGACCGATTGAGCGCGCTTGAGCAGGTAGCCCGACATCTCCTCGGCTTTTGGCACTCGCTTCTCTGCCTTCCCCATCGGGCCCCTTGCATTTATCAGGCTACCTGATATAGTTATCAGGCAACCTGATAACTATAGAGGAGCGCACGTGAGAGCCATCGGACCCGACTTCATCGCACTACAGGTCAGCGACCTCGAAGTGGCTGCCGCGTTCTATACGGAGCAGCTTGGCCTCGAGCGGGCAGCCCAGAGCCCACCAGGAGCGGTCGTCTTTGCCACCACTCCCATTCCCTTTGCCGTGCGTGAGCCCGCCATTGACTTGGAGGCGGTCGACCGCCTGGGCTGGGGCGTCGCATTGTGGCTCAAGGCCGATGACCCCCAAGCCCTGCACGATCGGCTTGTGAATGCCGGGGTCCGAATCGTCACCGAGCCCTTCGATGGTCCATTTGGCCGGACCTTCGTGTTCTCTGACCCCGATGGATACGCAATTACTATCCATTCCTGAGCAACAAGGGGGAAGGATGCCAGGCTTCATCTCGGCCTCCTGGCCCGCGAGTTGATCCGCATCGGCGACGAGGCGATCGCCGCTGAGGACGACGCCAAGCTCCGGGCGTACTTCGCGGCCGACTATGTCTTCCACGGACCCGGTGGCGTCCTGAGCTTCGATCAATTGCGCGCATACTTCGCGTCCTTACGCGCCGCTTTCAGCGATCTGCAAATCGTCCGTGAGTAGATCATCGTAGACGGGAATTTCCTGGCGGCGCGCACCACGTTCTCCGGGGAATTCACCGGGGCCTTTACCTACTCGCCCATCGGTCCAGTCGAGCCCACTGGGCAACCCCTCGAGTGGGTAGTGATCGGTACCTTCAGGTACGACGAGGAGGGCCGGCTGGCCCAGGAATGGGTGCAGACCGACTACCGCAGCTTCTTGACCAAGCTGGCCGTGACGACCACCGAGACGGCCCCAGCAGGCGAGGGCCGCGTACATCATCCGTGGCCATGACCTTCGGGTAGGAAGCCACGACAGCACCTCCTAATACCAATCGGATGGACGCGATTGAACCATGCGGACAACCGGATCGCCGGGACCGCCGGGAGTAGCCGCCGATAGTGGCCTGACCCCTGCAGTGCCCGGGCTTACGCTCAGGCGCGCCGACGGCCAGCAACCCAATTGAACGGCTGCGCCGCACCGCCCGGCGTTTGATGGACGATGCGCTCGAGCTGGAGCACCTCGAAGGTCTCACCGAGCAGTCCACGAAGCTCGTCCTGGCCGTAGCGCCGGACTTCAAGGTTCGAGCACCGGGTCGGGCCGTCCTCGGCGAAGGTGCCAATCACGACTGCACCGCCGGGGGCGAGGGCGCTGCGCATGGTGCGCAGGTAGGCAGCACGCGACTCCTCGTCGACCAGGGAAGTGCAGGACTGCGCGGTCGTGCCACACGCCCCAGGCCCTGTCGGGTTCCCACGAGGTGACGTCGGCGCGGACCCAGGTCACCGGAGCGTCCGGGAGACGGGCTCGATCGACGTCGAGGGCGGCCTCGGATAAGTCAAGAACGGTGAGGTCCGCGTACCCGGCGGCTACGAGATGATCGACCAGGCGCGATGCGCCGCCCCCGACGTCGAGGACCGAGGCGGTCGGGGTGACACCCATCGCGGCGAAGAGCGCAAGAGAGTCGGTTGGCTGCATTTGGAACCACGACACGGACTCGGCCCCGATCTCCCGGTAGCGATTGTCCCAGTGGTCAGCCAGAGTCACGCCTAACCTCGAAAATTCGTCCCGGTCCTGATCCGACGATGTCCGCGTCCGCGGAAAACCCTCCCTGTTCTGGGAAAATGTGAGTCGCTGAACAACACATTCGCCAGAACCAGGAGGGCTCCTTGAAGGTGCACGATAGTCGCGCCACCCGGTCGATGAGGGTGACCACCGACGGAGAGAACCTGGTGTCCCATGCCGGCACCGCGTTGTTGTCCGAACTGGCCGATCGCAGTGGCCTGACCGAAGCGATGTCGGTGGCGATGTCGCGGTGCGGGATCAACTGGCACACCCACGATCCCGGCATCGTCCTCACCCATCTGGCCGTGGCCATCGCCGACGGTGCGGACTGTCTGGCCGACCTGGCGTCCCTGCGCGAACAGGCGGAACTCTTCGGTCCGGTGGCCTCCATCGCCACCGCCTGGCGTGCGGTCGAGGCGACGACAGCCTTCGAGCTCCGGTCGATCCCCGACGCCATCGCCGCTGCCCGGGCCAAGGTGTGGGCGGCCGCTCCTCCCGGGGACTCGCTGGTGCTCGACTTCGATGCCACGCTCGTCAACTCGTACTCGGAGAAGCAAGACGCCACCCCCACCTACAAGCGTGGCTTCGGGTTCTTCCCCCTCGGGGTGTGGTGCGACACGACCAACGAACCGCTGGCGGCCATGCTCCGTCGGGGGAACGCGGGTGCCAACGATGCCGACGACCACATCGAGTTGCTTCACCAGTCGCTGTCGGGACTGCCCGAGGAGTACCAGACGGGCCACTTCACGGGCGACCATCCAGCCTTGGTCACCCACCCCATCCTGGTCCGTGCCGACTCGGCCGGCGCCACCCACGGGTTCGTGGACGCCATCGTCGAGGCCAACTGCGACTTCTCCATCGGATTCGCCATCGACCAGGGAGTCCGTGACGCCCTGGTGCTCGTCCAAGAAGAGGACTGGATCCAGGCCAGAGAACCCGACGGCTCGGTCCGGGACGGGGCCTGGGTGGTCGAGCTGACCGAGCTCATCCCGCTGTCGGCCTGGCCGGAAGACGCCCGGGTGCTCATGCGACGGGAGCGTCCCCACCCCGGGGCCCAACTCACGCTCTTCGACAGTGCCGAGGGCTTCCGCCACACCTGCTTCATCACCAACACCGAAGGAAGCGACATCGCCGACCTCGAGCTCCGCCACCGGGGACACGCCCGGGTGGAGGACCGGATCAGGAACTGGAAGGACTGTGGGCTTTCCAACCTGCCCTTCGACTCCTTCGTCCGCAACGAGGCCTGGGTGGCCACCTCCCTCATCGCCGGGGCACTCCTCGCCTGGAGCCAGATGCTCTGCTTCGAGGGCGCACTGGCCAAGGCCGAGCCGAAGACCGTGCGCTATCGGGTCCTCCACGTGGCCGCGCTCCTCGTGCACAAGTCCCGAGGGCTCGTCTTGCGGCTGGACAAGACCTGGCCGTGGGTGGACGACCTCGCCAACGCCTTCGTCAAACTCCGGGCGGCAATCCCCTGACCACATGGGCCACGACGCCCGACCCGAAAGCACTCATGCAGGGCGTGACATCCAAGTTCGAATGACAACACCGCGGCGCTTCACGCCCACGACGGGGTTCGGCCGACGAGATCGATCGCAACCAGCGAGTCGTCTACAACTTTCGCCGTCAGCCGGGTGTCGGACGAATGATCGAGGCTAACGAGGTTAGGGCTCTACTGGCCAATCTCCAGCGCACCGAGGCGGTAGCGCCACCGCGTGGATTCGCCGGCCATTCTTCTCGTGGATGACGGTGAAAGCGAACGCTGGTGGATGTACCCGGTGGCGCCTACGCCGTGCACTCCAGGCGTTGTTTCAGCGTTGCCAGATCGACCGGCATCTCACGTTGTGCCTGTCGTTGCACGATGAGGGGCACGAGGAGCCGGCCGATGCCGCGGCCCTCGAACTCCAGGGCAATTGTCAACTGAGCGCTCGTGTCCGAGCGCGGCTCCACCGTAACGTCGACGATGGCTCGGATGGGCCCGTCGACCCCTCGAACACCCCACTGATGCGGCGGGTCAAAGCGCACGAGTTCGGAGGTGTCGGGCCGGTCGGAGAAGCCGATGCGTCGGGTGGTGCGGCAGCGGTCCCCTACCTTGGGAGCGCCGTCGCTGTCCATGTGACCGCTGACCACACCTTTCTGCCATTCCGAGAAGCGGCTCGGGTCCGTCGTGTAGGCGAACACCTCCTCCGCTGGCCGAGCGACCTCGACGCTGACTTTGATCGGCGGCATCTAACGGTTGCCAGCGACAAGGTCCGCGTAGCGCGCGAGGTAGAGTGGCCAGCCGCCATCGCTGTCCACACCGTCGCGGAGCGATTCCCAACCCGGGCCATGACGCTCGAGATGGCGGTGTTCGAGTTCGATGCGTGTCCTGTCGGGGGTCTCCGCGACAAAGCGAACCTCGACCTCGCTGGCGTTCTTCTCGTCTGCCTCGAGTTGCCACCGGGGGCTGATGTCCCAGCTGAAGACCACCCGATCCGGCGGTTCGTACGCCAGAACACGGGCCCATCGGCACTCGCTTCCGTCGGCGGCGCGGTCGTAGATGTGTCCGCCGACCGTCGGCTCGAATCGGGTCTCGGTGATCTCTGCGCCGAGAAGGTTGTGTTCGGGCGGCTTGAAGTCACCGAAGCGCTCGACGAACGCGGCAAAGGCAGCATCAATCGATGCGTCCACGACGATCTGGCGGCGAACTGGGGCGTCATCGGGCACGGTCAATTCTTCTCGCTCGGTGATTGTTCGACGATGTCCTGGTAGCCGCTCAGTGCTCGATTCCAGAAGGTGTCGAGCTGGTCGCGCAGGGCGAGGACGCCGGTCTCGTTGAGGTGGTAGATCCGGCGGGTGCCGGCCGCGCGCTCGGCGACCAGTCCCGCGTCCTTCAGCACCTTGAGGTGCTGGGACACCGCAGAGCGGCTGACCGGCAGAAGGGTGGCCAGTTCGCCTACGGGCATCGGCGCTTCGCTCAGGCGCAACACGATCGCTCGCCTTGTCCTGTCCCCGAGCGCGTCCCAGACCAAGTCCTCTTTGACAGTAGCCACTAACCGTTAGTTGACTCTAACGGATGGGAGATGTCAAGCCTCAGTGCTGATCGCAGCGTTGGCCGGCCGCGAGACCCGTCGCCTTTGCGCGTAAGGCCTCGCGTCCGTCGTCCGTCGTCCGTCGTCCGTCGTCCGTCGTCCGTCGTCCGCTCAGCTCCGTGAAGGCAACTCGGTCGGCACGACCACAAGGTCGATCAGCGCCTCGTTGCGCAAGGCCGTGAGCGCCAGCGGATGTCCGATGGCGTCGGCCAACATCAACCGCTGGACGCTCTGTGCGCTTGTTACCGGAGATTCGCCCGCGCTGAGGAGCAGGTCTCCTGCGAGCACACCAGCTACGGCTGCCGGCCCTCCCGGGACCACTTCGGCGACTCGAAGTCCCGTGCGCTGACCCCGTGACTTGGCCAGAGCCGGTGGCAGTGGCACGGGAGTTCCAGCCAACCCCAAGTAGGCGCGCCGCACTCGGCCGTCGGCCATCAGGGCCGCCACGATCTGATGCGTCGTCGGGTTGATCGGGATGGCCAACCCGAGACCGTTACCCGCGACGGCGGTGTTGATGCCAACGACCTCACCGGTTGAGATCGCCAGCGCCCCTCCGGAGTTGCCCGGGTTCAACGCGGCGTCGGTCTGGATGACGTCATCGATGACCCTGACGGTCTCGCCGGCCCGGGTGGGAAGGGATCTACCGAGGCCGCTGACGACACCGGCGGTCACGCTTCCGGCCAAGCCCAGTGGATTGCCGACCGCGACGACCAGCTGACCCACCCGGAGATTGGAGGCCTCGCCCAGTCTGACGGGAGGAGGCGTCGCCCCGTCTGCTCGGATGACGGCGAGGTCAGACAGAGGATCGGCGCCGACCACGTGGAAACTGACGACGCTCCCGTCGGAAAAGGAGAGCTTGCCGGCCTCGGCGTTTCCCACCACATGGGCATTGGTGAGGAGAAATCCGTCGTCAGTGAAGGCCACCGCTGAGCCGGCACCGCCCCTGAGGTGGCCGTTCCGCCGGCGGTGTAGGACCTCGAGCGCGGCGACGCGTGGCGTCAGGTCAGCGGCAACCGAGGTCACCATCTGCGAATAGGCGTCCAGCGCAGAAGACTCGACCTCTGGACTCTGTGGTGTTGCGACTGTCACTTCTTCCCCTTCAGTTTCGGTGACGGTTCAACGACCGTCTGCAGCGGCGTATTCCGCCCGCTCCGCAAGCGAGCCTGGCGCCGATGTGGTCGATCGGTGCTCAAGCGGCTGACCAGGGCAATCACGCGCACGGCGCGTGGTGGTCCCGTCGGCGGCTGGTTGTTCTGCCTAAGCGCCCAGGTCGAGGTGCCGGCCCATGCCGAGCTCGATGTCGGCACCGACTTCCTGGGCTCGCTGGGCTCGGCCTGTCGGCGAGCCTGGAAGGTCGGTGAGCAAGGAGTCCGCGCACCGGGCGGCTGGCCGGCGGTTTCGCGTCTGGGCCGACGTCCAAAGCAGGGATTTCTCGGGGCATATTCTCGGGACCTACTCACCCTCTCCATACGCTGGTCCACTGCAGGGCCGCACCGTGCACGCGGCCTCGACGCTGCGGTGTAACAATCGATCATTCAGTTCCTCGTTGTGTGGATGCGTCGGAAGGAGTGCCTGTGACTACGCTTCTTTGCTCCCGACAGATGATGATGGACTGACGGTATGGCGCAGACTTGGTTCATAACGGGCTCGTCCCGCGGGTTCGGCCGCGCGCTCACCGACGCAGCTCTGGCGGCGGGGGATCGGGTTGTGGCAACGGCCCGGAGACCAGAAGTGCTCGACGATCTGGTGCAACTCCACAGCGCTGACCTGCTCGCTGTCCCGCTCGATGTCACCGACTCGAGCGCGGCACAGCAGGCTCTCCAAGCAGCAGTCGATCAGTTCGGCCGATTGGACGTCGTGGTCAACAATGCTGGCTACGCGGACGTCGCACCGATCGAGACTGGCGAGGACGAGGACTTCCGAGCTCAGTTCGAGACCAATTTCTGGGGCGTCTACAACGTGACGAAGGCGGCGATCGGACCACTGCGTCGCCAGGGTGGAGGACTCATAGTGCAGTTCTCGTCCATCGGCGGCCGGGTCGGCGGATCGCCCGGTATCGCCAGCTATCAGGCCGCCAAATTCGCCGTTGACGGCTTCACCAGGGTCCTGGCAGCGGAGACGGCTCCGTTCGGCATCCGCACCCTGGTCGTCGAACCAAGTGGGTTCGCGACGGATTGGGCTGGCTCATCGATGACAATTCACGACATCCCAGAGGAGTACGACGAGACCGTCGGCACCATGCAACGACGTGTCCGCGCGAACCCAGCAGGCCCGGCGGGCGACCCGGTACGGGCAGCAGAGATCATCGTGCAGGTCGTGAAGCGAGAGAGCGTAGCCTCCCATTTGCTCCTCGGCGTGAACGCCGTCGAGATGGGACTCGAGTACTCCCATCGACAGCTCGAACAAGCCGAAGCATGGGAACAGGTGAGTCGTTCGGCCGACTACGCCGAGCCATATCCAGCGCCGCTGCCGCCCGATGGACGGGAGATCTGAGCGGTCCACTCTGCGTCGGCCCCGACGGCTGCACACGTCCTCAGCTAGCGTCGAAACGGACGCAACGTCTCAGTCAGGAACGTCCGATGGACCATCGGGTTAGCCGGGAGAGTCGTGGAGAATCGAGGTGAACCCACAGGACCACTACGTGGCGTGAAAGTGGTCGAGATTGGCGTGTGGGTCGCCGGTCCGGCCGCCGGGGGCATCCTCAGCGATTGGGGTGCCGACGTGGTCAAGATCGAACCGCCGAGCGGTGACCCCGCACGCAGTTTCCAGAAGATGCTCGGAGGAGACCTTGCCAGCAACCCTGTCTTCGAGCTCGACAACCGCTCCAAGCGAAGCGTCGTTCTGGACCTGTCCTCGTCCGAGGGGCACGAGATTGCCAACACGCTGATCGACGGGGCGGACGTCTTCCTCACCAACATCCGGCTGTCGGCACTGGAACGTGTCGGCCTCGATCCCACGTCCCTCAGGGATCGCAACCCCGCGCTGGTCTATGCCATCATCAGCGGGTACGGCCTGACAGGTCCCGAAGCGGATCGGCCGGCATATGACATCGGGGCTTTTTGGGCGCGGTCCGGAGTGGCGGCCTCCCTGACGCCTCCCGGTGGCGAGCTCCCCTTCCAGCGCGGGCAGGCATGGGCGACCACTCGGTCGCGATGACGGGAGCCGCCATGGTCTGTGCCGCGCTCGTCGCACGGGAACGCACGGGCGTGGGCGACCTCGTCTCGGCATCCCTCCTTCGCCAGGGCGCCTACACCATCGGATTCGACGTGAACGTGGCGCTGATGTGGGGAAGGCCGATCCGGCTCGGGAGCCGGTCGACGATGACGAATCCGACCGTCAACAATTACACCGCCGGCGACGGAAAGCGCTTCTGGATCGTGGGCCTGGAAGGAGAGCGGCACTGGTCGCCCCTGGCCCGGGCCGTCGATCGCGTTGAATGGCTCATCGACGAGCGGTTCGACACGACGGTGGCCCGATACAAGAACGGAGTTGAGCTGGTGCGCCTGCTCGACGAGATCTTCGCCACACGGCCACTCTCGGAGTGGGGCGAGATCTTTGACGCCGAGCCGGACTTCTTCTGGTCCCCGGTACAGACCGTCGAGGACCTCCTGTCCGACGAGCAGTTCTTGGCGGCCGGCGGGCTGGTGCAGGTGCCCGACGAGCACGGGATCCAGATGATGATCGCCACTCCCGCCGACTTCGAGGTTGAATCGGCCAAACCCCGATTCCGCGCCCGCGACTCGGAGAGCACACGCGGGAAGTGCTCGAAAGCCTGGGCTACGACGAGCCTCGGATCGCCCGCTTGGAGTCGGAGGGTGCGATCAGGACCGAGCACGCCGGAACGGGAGATGGCCCGTAAAAGGTAACCATACGACTCAGCGGCCTCTTCCCTGGCGTCAATAGGTTCTTGAATCAGGCGCCTGGACTTCGGGGGTGTTTCAGCTAGTGCGCGGCGTCCGGGCTCGCCACCACCGCCTCCTCGGACAGCGACAGTACGGTCTCCCCGGCCAGGATCGGACCCTCCGTGTGGAGGTGGCAGCGAACCGACACCCCTGTGGGTGTCCGGTACGGCTCGGGTTCGACAGAGCGACACACGTCCATGGCGAAGGCGCATCGGGCACGGAAGCGGCATCCGATGGACTCGGTCGTGGCGTCGCCGACCTCGCCCCGGAGCACCACCCGGCGGCGATCCTCGCGCCCGGTGGGATCTGGGATCGGGATGGCTGACAGCAGTGCGGCGGTGTAGGGATGGGCCGGACGGGAGTAGACCTCTTCGGCTGGACCTTCCTCGACGACCTGGCCCAGGTACATGACGGCGATCCGGTCGCTGATGTGGTGAACCACGGAGAGGTCGTGCGCGATGAAGAGGTAGGCGGTCCCGAGCTGGGCTTGGAGATCCCGGAGCAGGTTGATCACTTGTGCCTGGGTCGAGACGTCGAGGGAGCTGACCGCCTCGTCGCAAACCAACAGCCTCGGGTGCACCGCCAGGGCACGGGCGATGGCGATCCGCTGCCGCTGACCGCCGGAGAACTGGTGCGGGTACCGCTCGAGCGCGGACCGCCCCATCCCCACCTGTTCGAGGAGCTCGACCACCCGGTCGGTACGCTCCGCCGAGCTCATGTCGGCGTGCACGACAAGTGGCTCACCGACGGTGTCGGCAACGGTGTGACGTGGGTCCAGAGACGAGTAGGGGTCCTGGAAGACCATCTGCATGAGGTCCCTGCGGTTTCGAAGGTCACTTCCTTTCAAGGACGTTACGTCGATACCGTCGATGCGGACGATGCCAGCGGTCGGGTCGATGAGCCGCATGACCAGGCGGGCCAGGGTGGACTTCCCCGAACCACTCTCGCCGACCAGGCCGAGCGTGGACCCCGTCGAGATCGTCAGGGTGACCTGGTCGACGGCGTTCACGCTGCCCGTGGCCCGGCGGAGGACTCCCGAACGGATCGGGAACAGCTTCGACAACCCCGACACCTCGAGGGCCGATCGGGAGGGGCTGACCTCCTCGGGGTGGGGTGCCGCGTTGTCGGGGGCGTTGGTGCCGGAGTCGGTGACGCCGCCTGCGGGCACGAGCGCCTCGAGGGCTGGTATCGAGGGTCTGGTCGGGGTCGTTGGGCCGAGTGCGACGGCTCCCGCATTGACGGCCTCGCCACCGCGCCAGAGGTGGAGCTCGTCCTGGCGGAGGCAGCGGGCGAGCTGGTGCGGGTCCGAGGAGCCACCGGCCTCTACCGGACCCAGGGCGATCGACGTCTGGGCGCAGCGCTCCTCGGCATAGTCGCATCGAAGTCGGAAGCGGCAGGACTCGGTGATCTCGTCGGGGCGCGGCACTCTCCCCGGAATGGCATGAAGCGGCATGCCCGCCGGGGTCATCTGGGGCATCGACGCCAAGAGCGCCTCCGTATAGGGGTGCCGGGGCCGGCCGTAGAGGGCGCGCACCGGGGCCTCCTCGACGATCTGGCCTGCGTACATGACCACGACTTCGTCCGCCACGTCGGCGATCACCCCGAGGTCGTGCGTGACGAAGATCATCGACATCGACTGCTCTTCGAGCAGCGACCGCAGGAGGTCGATGATCTGTGCCTGGGTGGTCACGTCGAGCGCCGTCGTCGGTTCGTCGGCGATCAACAGCTTGGGCTGGCACGACAGGGCCATGGCGATCATCACCCGTTGCCGCATGCCTCCCGAGAACAGGTGAGGGTACTCGCGCGCCCGCTTGGCGGCATTCGGGATCTCGACTTTGTCGAGCATCTCGACCGCCACCCTCCAAGACTCCTTGCGGCTGAGCGCCGTGTGGACCCGGACCTGCTCGGCGATCTGGTTGCCGACCGAGTACGCAGGGTTCAGGCTGGTCATCGGTTCCTGGAAGATCATGGAGATCTCCGCACCCCTGAGCTTGCGCAACTCCTTCGGTCCCATCGCGCTCAGCTCGCGTCCCCCGAAGCCCACGGTGCCGGCGGCGAGTCGGCCGCCGGGCGGGAGGAGTCCCATGACTGCCAGCGCCGAGACGGTCTTGCCCGAGCCGCTCTCTCCGACGAGACCGATCGTCTGGCCCGGCTTGACGTCGAAGGACACGTCCTCGACCACCGGGAGCCACTCGCCCCTGACGTTGAACTCGACCCGAATGTGCTCCACCGCGAGGAGCGGTGCAGACCCTCCGACCGACGCCGGCGCAGGGCTGACCGGATCGGTCGCCGATGCCGCTATCGCCGTCTCTCGGATACCCGCGGCAGAGACGGTCGCCTCCTCCTGCGGAGTTCCCGCATGCACCAGCCGGCCTCGCAGCCAGCGAGCGAGCTGTCGGGCGCGCTTGGCCGAGATGGCCCGCTCACGACCCAGGGCATCGCGCAGGCCGTCGGCAGCAAGGTTGAATGCCAGGACCGTGATCGTGATGGCCAACCCCGGCCAGATGAGCGCGGTGGGGTTGGTGAAGATGAACTGGTAGGCCTCGCTGAGCATGTTTCCCCAGCTGGCCGTCGGCGGCTGGGCTCCGAGGCCGAGGAAGGACAGGCCGGCCTCCGCCAGGAGCGCGAAGCCCAGCGCCAGGGCCACCTGGATGACGACAGGTGAGGAGACATTGGGAAAGATGTGCGACCGGATCAACCGGGACGGGCGGGCGCCCAGGGACTGGGACGACTCTATGTAGGTTTCCTCGCGCACCGAGATGACCTCACCCCTGATCAACCGGACGAAGCTCGGGACGAACACCACGGCGATGGCGATGGCGGCGTCGTTCAAGTTGGCACCCAGGAGCGCCGCCACGGTCAGCGCCAGGACCAGAGGTGGGAACGAGAAGAGTGCATCCATCAGCCGCATCACGGTCGTGTCGAACCAACCTCGGAAGTACCCGGCGATCAACCCGATCGGGAGGGCCACCACGATGGCCATGCCGACGATCTCGAAGGTCGCCCGTAACGAGACCCGGGCGCCCCAGATGAGGCGGCTCAAGATGTCCCGCCCCAGGTCGTCCGTGCCGAGCCAGTGCGCTCCCGACGGTCCGGCGTTGATGGCGTTGAGGTCCGCGAAGTTCGGCTTGTACGGCGCGATCAACGGCGCGGCGATCGCCGCCGCGGTCAGCAAGATCAGATACACGAGCGCGATGACGGCGAAGCGGTCTCGGACAAACCGGCGCCACAGCCGCTCCGGGCGGTCGGTCTCGATGTCCGGGGAGCTCTCCTCGACCCGCTGCTCATGGATCTGGTCCCCGAGGACGAGGGGGTCGGTGTCACCCGGAGGCAGCAGCGAGGTCAACCGAGGCGCACCTTGGGATTGAGCATCCCGTAGATGATGTCGACGATGAGGTTGACCAGAACGAAGAACAGGGCGGTGACCAGGACGACGCCTTGGATGACCGGCAGGTCCTTTTCGCTGATCGCCTGGAGCATGTAGGTCCCGAGTCCCGGCAGCGAGAAGATCTGCTCGATGATGAAGGTGCCTCCCAGCAGGTACGCGAACTGGATGCCGACGACCGTGACCACCGGGCTGAGGGCGTTCTTCATGGCGTGTTTGCCGATCACCATGCGCTGAGGGAGACCCTTGGCCACGGCCGTACGCATGTAGTCCTGCTGGAGCGTGTCGATCATCGAGCCCCGGATCTGCCGAGCGATGGTCGCCGACCCGCCGATCCCGAGCGCCAGCCACGGCATGATCAGGTGCTGGAACCACCCCCACGGTGAGGTTGTGAACCTCACGTACCCGATGGGCGACAGCCAGTGGAGATTGATCGCCAAGACCACGACCAGGATCATTGCCAGCCAGAAGTCGGGGATGGCTACCCCGAGGCTGCTCCCGACCGTCACCACCCGGTCGGTGGCGGAACGAGGTTTCACCCCGGCGGCGATGCCGGTGGGAACCCCGATCACGATGGCGACGAACATCCCGCCGAGCGCCACGCTGAAGGTGACGGGGAACCGCAGGGCGATGCCCGAGGCCACGCTCTGGTTCTGGAACAGCGAGTTCCCGAGGTGGCCGTGGAGCACGGCCGAGAGCCAATTCCAGAACTGCTGGAAGAACGGCTCGTTGAGATGGAGCTGGGCGGTGATCTTGGCCACCTCTGCGGGGGTGGCGTGGGCCCCGCCGGCCAGGGTCAGCGCGGGGTCCCCCGGGATCAGGAAGATCAGGCTGAAGACCCCGAGGCAGATGAGCAGCAGCAGGGGGATGGTGATCAGCAGCCGTCTCGCTATGAACGAGACCAGCGAAGAGTTCGCCATCGTGGGAGGTCAGCCCTACTTCTTGATGTAGATGCCCGCAAGATCGGTGTGACACTGGCCGATCGGGGCCTGGACCGTCCCACCGACGACGTCCTTGTTGTAGCCAACGAGCGAAGGCTGGAACACGAGCGGAACCTCGGCACCGATCGCCATCGCGAGAGCACCGGCCTTTTGCATGTATGGCGCCTGCTGCTGGGCCGTGACGTAGTAGAGGGCCTGCTTGATGTACGGAGCAAGCTGTGGATTGGCGGTCCCGAAGTGTTGGGTGAGGAAGCCGATCGGGAGGAACTCGTCTTCGAAGTTGTTGGCCAGGTCGGGCCCATTCGAGAGCTGATCGGTCAGCACGGCGTCGCCCTGGCCCTTGATGTACACATCGGTCAAGAGGTCTGCCGGGTCGACCTGCTGCAGGTTGACCGTGATCCCCGCAGCCTGGGCCTGCTGCTGGATGATCAGGGAGATTTGACCCAACGAGGCGTCTCCGGAGGGCACGACCAGGGTGAAGGAGATCCCATTGGGGTAGCCGGCGGCCTTGAGCATCGCCTTGGCCTTCGCAGGCTGGTAGGTGTACATGTTGCCCACCGACGTGTTGTACCCGGGCGACCAGGACGGGAAGGGCTGGTATGCCGCCTCACCGAGGCCGGCGTTCACCGTGTGGTTGAGAGCATTCCGATCCACCGCGTATTCGAGCGCGGCGCGTACCTTCTCGTTGGTAAACGGTCCGGTGTTCTGCCGCATCTGCAGGTCGAAGTAGTCGTAGGACTGGCCCACCGCCACCGCGAGGTTGGGTTGGGCTTCGACTTGGGCAACCTCGTTGGGCTCGAGTGTCGCCATGTCGACCGCGCCGGATTCGAGCGCCCCGATAGTCTGCGGGCCGAGCCCGACCTGGACGAAATCGATGCCCCCGAGCTTGTACTGCCCCTTGTTCCAATATTTGGGGTTGGCGACGAGGTTGATCGAGGAACCTTGCTGGTAGCTGCTGAGCACGAAGGGACCGGCGCCGATGGGTTTGGTCGCATCAGTGCTGATCGTGCTGGGGTCAACGATGGTGCCGTCTGTGTGGTACAGGGCCTGGATCACGTCTCCCGGGATCGGGTTGGAGAGGTTGAGTACGAGGGTGAGCGGATCGACGACGTCGATCGTCGAAATGGCACTGAGCGTCGTCAGCAGGGGACTCATCCTCATATAGAGCAGGCTCGTCTTGATCGCGTTGGCGTCGACCGGATCACCGTTCGAGAACACGACACCCGGCCGAAGGTGGAGGGTGACCGTGTTGGACGTCGACGACCAGCTCTCCACGATGTTGGGGAGGAAGGCGTTGTTCGTGATGCCCAGGCCCGAGGCATAGATATTCGACAGGATCGAGAATCCGCAGGGATTGAGGGACTGTTCAGGATTGAAGGTGTTGTCGAACTCGTCGTTGAGGTCGATCCCGTACTTGAGGACCCCGTTGGGATTGATGCCCGACTGCGTTGCTGCAGGGGTGCTCGTGCCGCCACACGCCACCACCGTCAGCCCGAAGCAAATCGCCACCATGGCACCCAACAGGGGGCGCCGGGCCCGGCCTCTGCGCCCCCGGCGATCGGGACCACCGTCGACATCCGTACGCCGCCGGCCCGATCCACGAATCGCCATGACTAGCTCGCTTCCAGTCAGCCCGTCTGTCGGTGCGGGACAATCTGCGAAGAATACCTGAAGCTGCTGGTGGCTACCGGTACCCGCTAGTCGATCAGCTATGCGATGAGCAGGGACGCGAACGCGGGGGCGAACTGAGCGAGGCGATGGATGCAGTCAGGTGGTGAGCGCGCGCGCATTGCGGATCGACAGGGCGACCAGGGTCAGCGTTGGGCCGTAGCCGGTCGCGGTCGGGAAGGGCGAGGAGTCGGCGATGACAACGTTGGGGACGTCGTGGAGCCGCCCCCATTCGTCACAGACCGAGGTCGCCGGGTCGGTCCCCATGCGCACCGTGCCCACGACGTGGCGCGATGTCGGGATGCTCGGCATCCCCTGCAATTCCTCCATGAAGTCGGTGCCGAGTCGCTCGAGGAGATCGCTGTCCAGACCCTCGAGGAAGTCGGTGCCCACACGAGGCGAGGTCGTGCTCTGGGACCAGAGCGCCCCCGCCTCTTTGAGGATGGCCTCGAGCTTGGGGGCGTAGTAGGCCGAAGCTGCCAACTCGTGGCGGTGTGGGTGGTACGTGGTGCGGGCCACCGGAAGGCCGTGGATGTCGCGGATCGTGGGGTCGAGGTCGACGCGATTTGTGGCCTGAGGGAGGTCCTCTCCTTGCATGGTGAAGCCGACAAGATGGTCGCGCATCGGCGATTCGCGCATCCCGTGTTTGTGCGTGGGTCCCCACGGATAGATCTTGGCCTCGAGCACGGGATGGGCCGCCCCGCCGTGCTCGACCAGGCCGCCTTTGATCCAGGGCAGACCGGCTTCAGCGGCCGCGGCTCGTGCCGCTTTGTCGACGACGATGTGGTCGTCGTGGGTGTGGGTCACAGAGCGCCCCTTGTGGGCGTGGACCCGCATCGGCAGTTGGCCGAACGTGAGGGTCTGGAAGTGGAACATGAGGTTGCGCCCGATCATCGGGTGGTCGAGGCCAGACAGGAGCAGGAGCCGCGGGGTCTCCATGGCCCCAGCGGCGACGATCACATGCGCGGCCGTCTCGGTGTGGGTGTTGCCCGCGGCGTCGATCCACTCGACGCCGGTGGCCCGGCCATTGGCCACGATGATCCTCTTCACGAACGAGTCGGGACGGAGTTCGGCCCGACCCGAGAGGAGCGCCCGACGGAGGAGCGCCACCGGGTCGCCCTTGGCGTGGATGGGGCAGCCAAAAAAGGCGCAGAAGCCGCAGTTGTTGCAGGCAGGTCGGCCGTCGTAGGGGACAGAGTTGCAGCCCGTAGGAGCTGGGTACGGGTGGTAGCCGAGGCGCTCGGCTGCTGCGGAGGTCACGACGGCGCAGTACATGGGGGCGCCAGGAGGCATCGGGTAGGGACCCGATCGCCACGGGGCGAACGGGTTGGCGTCGGCGTCACCTGCCACCCCGACGGCGCGCTCAGCCTCGGCGTAGTACGGCTCGAGATCGTCGTAGCCGATGGGCCAGTCGGCGACGGTGGCTCTCTCCACCGGCCCGAGCTCAGAGAGGACTCGAAAGTCGTCTTCACGAAAGCGCGGCAGCTTGCCGTCCGCGTGGACCCCACCTCCGCCAACTGTGGCCGGAAGATTGTTGACCTCACCAGTGTGCAGGCGGTCGCCATCCTCCTCTCGGAGGCGGAAGGTTCTCGGCTCGAGCCAGGGGTCGGGCCCGAGGAAGTGGCGGCTCCAGAACTTGATCTCGTCGTTGGAGTACTCGTAGAGGAGCTCATTCGGGTCCTCGAGGTCGATCAGGTGGTTCCGCCCTCGCTCGAAGATCACGACGGAACGGCCCGCAGCCGTGAGCACGTCGGCCGCGGTCGAACCGCCTGGTCCGGAACCCACGATGATTACGTCGAAGTCGCGGCTCACGGCTGGGTGACCTCCTCGTCGGTGTATCCCCTCGGTTGGACGTCGCCGTCCCATCCGATGTTGTGCCAACCGACCAGGCCGCGATTGCCCAGGTACTCTGGCGCGCCGTACATCCCCTCGCAGGCGTGGCCGTAGAGGAGAATGGTGAACTCGCGGTTCTCACGCAGGCGCAGGTCCTGCTCCTCACCGGGCAGCTCGATGAAGTCCTCGCCAAGAGCGACGATGCCCTGCTGGTAGCGCTCCTGGAGGCCGCGCACCGGTCCGAGCCGCTCGCGCTCGGGGATGCCCAACGACCCTTCGATGCGCGTCCGCCACGCGAGCTCGTCGCGCGGTGCCAGCCGGTGGAAGGTGGCGAAGCCGGGAGCGCCGCCGAACCGTCCCGAGAACGGCCCTCCCGCCCAGATCAGAGGGGGATCGCTGGCAAAGGCGCCGAGGAACCCGTCGATGTAGTCGACGACGCCCGCTTCGGTCGCGCCGGGATCCTCATCGGTCGGGATCAAGCGGGCGCACGCCGCCTGCACGACTGCATACTGACGTTCGTCGAAGAACCGGGGCATGTGTCCGAGTGTAGGTCTGGGTATGCGTCGCGCCGCAAACCCGATGGTTCATCGATTGACTTTCCCGCTGCGGCCGTTCCGCCCGACCGGCACCATCCCAGCTGATCGCGGCGGCGTTGAGCGGTTACCGGCCGTACCGGTCCTGTAGGCGGACAACGTCGTCGAGCTCGGTAGTGCTCGCTTCCAGTACATCGGTATCGACGATCGCGATCATCCGGTGTCGAACTCCGGGACGGATGTGTACCGACTCCTCAGGGAGCAGCTCGAACGACTCGAGATCGTCGTCGCCGGCGCCTACCTCGAGCAACAGGCGGCCCGCCTGCACGCAGATCGTTTCTTCCTTGTGCTCGTGATACTGCAGCGATAGAGCGTGTCCCTGGTTTATGTGGAGCACCTTGCCGCAGTACTTTCCATCGACGAGCGCGAAATGGAGTTCGTAACCCCAAGGCTTCTCGACCTGGCGGGCGCGCTCCACCCAATCGGATTTGGACATGGCGGCAGACTACCGGTGGCTCCCATGGTGAGCGTCCGACGGCCGTCCAGCCTCGCTACGTCGTTCGCTACTGTTCGGAAGCCGCCGAAGGAAGCGTTCCTTGTTCGACGATGTGGTCGTAGATGGCTTCGAGTGCCTGGCTCAGGGGGACGAGCAGCTTCTTGGGACCGTTGCTCATGGTGATTCTGCTTGCCTTCCTACTCGTCGCACTCTTTGCCGGCCTCGGGTTTGCTCTCCATTTCCTCTGGATCGTGGCCGTGGTTCTCTTGGTGCTCTGGCTCGTCGGCCTGGCGTTTGGCCGAGGCGAGCGTGCAGGTCGCCATGGCTTCTACCGGTGGTAGCAGGTCAGTCGTGTGATGACCGCGGCTTATTGCGCGTCTCCCTTCAAGCTGCCGATAGCGAGTGAATCGGACGCACCTTCCGCTGCCGTCATCGGCCCGGTAATGCCGCTTACCGGACCGACTTCGGTAATCGGCTGATCGGTGAACAGGTATCGACGGAGGTTCGCGTCAAGGGCGGAGTCGCGACGTCGGAGCCATTCGAGGAGCATCGCCGCGTGTTCCTTCTCGTCATCTCGGTTGTAGGCGAGGACGGACGCGAGGCTGGTGTCAGACGTTGCTGAGACCCGCTGGTCGTACCAATCAATAGCCTCCAACTCCTCGCACAATGACGTCATGGCTCGGTGGTAATCGATCGTCGCCTCATCGAGGAGTGACGTTGGTTCGTGTAGTCCTTCGCTCGCCATTGGCTCGTCTCCTTTCACGAGAGGGATCTCGTGATCCCTCTGTCTGAGATACCTATCACGGTCGCCGGTCGCCGGTCGCCGGTCGCCGGTCGCCGGTCGCCGGTCGCCGGTCGCCGGTCTCCGGTCTCCGGTCTCCGGTCGCCGACGACTCACGTCCGTCTGCGGTCAAGTGGCCGTCCTGGGCGATGCCCGCCACCAGGTTCGACTCACGTCCCCTCGCTTGTCTCCAGCCGATGCGTTTGCAGGGCGACGAACGAAATGACCGTGAGAATTGCGAGGCCGATCGAACAGACGAGCACAGACCGGAAGATACCGAAGGACTCAGAGGAGATTCCGACTCCGATGACGGGGATCGTCAGTCCCAAGTAGCACAGCACGAAGTACGAAGAGACGACCTGTCCCCTTCGCTCGGGCGGGGCCAGCCGATTGGCGGTCGAGAGACTGCCCAGGAAGACGCAGCCCACTGCGATCCCGCCGACGGCGGCACCGGCCAGGAAGAGACCCAATGATGCCTGCGACAACCCCGCCACGATCAGCGCAGGGACCAAGAGGAAGAAGCGCGAGGCCGAATGAGACAACCTTGCGGTAATCCAAATGACCAACGCAGATCTGGGTCACCACCGAGATACCGAACACCATGAATACCACTGCGCCCGCGACGGCATAGCTGTCTTCATGTAGGACGTCGCGGAGAAACGTTGGTGCCAACGCGCTGAAGATCCCGAGCAGACCGAATGCAGCGAATCCGGCGATCCCAGCTGCGAGGAACTCGCGTCTCCCCGCGGCCGGCAGGCCGAAGCCGACGAAGCGAAGGGACAGCCGCTGACGTTGAGAAACCGTCTCGGGTACCGAAGCCACGGCAACCGCTCCGACCGCCAGCAAGACCAAGTACATTTCGAAGACGAGAACTGTCGGGTTCGGCGCGAACTGTGCGAACAGGCCGGCAATGAGCGGACCGAGGCCGAGACCGCCCGTATTGACGACCGTGGCGACGATCGATGCCCGGCGCGGCTTTGCCGAACCAGCATCTCGGTGAGTGCCGCGGTTCCAGTCCCGGTCATGAGGCCGGCAGAGAAACCTGAGAGCACGCGGCCTACGAAGAGCCACCCGACGGACGACGCGATGATGAACACGACGGTGCTCAGCGTGCTGAGAGCGAGCACAGCTGCCAACACCGGCCTCCGCCCGACCTGATCCGAGACGCGGCCCGCGAATACCAGAGCGACGAGCACACCGGCGGCGTAGACCGCGTAGATGAGGGTGATGACAGCGGACGAAAAGTGCCACTGCATCTGGTAGATCACGTATAAGGGGGTGGGAAGCGTCGTCCCCAGCATGACGGCAGCGAAGACGTAGGCAATCAACCAGAACGCCGTCTCGTTGGATGCTCGAAGGATCGGGCGCTCTGCGGCTATTGCCTCATCGAGGCAGTCGAAGCAGGGCTTGGCTGGAGGCTTCGTTCCGGCTCGCTGCGCGGTCACTTTTCGATCAACCCTCGTCCTCTGTTGACCCAAGGTCGTGCCTGGTCAACGCGGCAGGTCAGGACCAATGACGCATCAACGGGGATAGGACTCGAGGTCTCTCACCAGATGGCCCGGACCGCGGGCGGGCGCTTGAGCGTAAAAAGTCGGCGCAAGGTTCCATGGGCCTTCTCCTTCGTCGCGCACATCATTCGTCCGGGCCCATTCGGGAGTCAACCGCCTCGGTACACGGGATTCGGGACCAGCCGGCCGAAGCTGGCTGCGCCCGCCGACCCTAGTCAGCGACCTTGGCCGACCCCAGTTTCGGGAACAGCCGGGCGCATATCCGGTGGACGATGTCGAGTGCGGCATCGGGTGATATCTCGGCCTCGGGGTTTGAGGGAACCGAAGGAATCCCCTTTGCAAGTCCCTCTGCGTGGAGGAGCAAGCCGTGGCAGACGTGTCGACCCAAGGTGCTGATGGCGCCTCGGTCGGCCACCCGTTGCTCTTGATACGCCGGAACGGCGATCGGGGCTACAGCGGGCCAGGTTGCAACCGGGCGCGGTTGGTCAAGACTGAAGACGTGATCGAAGGTCCGGGCTTCAGCCTCGCGCTTCGAGAACGGCTCTCCGAGTCCCCACACTTTGCGCAAGGTGGCGATCATCGATGTGTGTCGGTACTCGTCGATGAACACGGAGTTCTCCGGAACCCACGGCGACACGACTATGGCTGGAACCCGGTAACCCGACCGATCGAACTCGAAGGTCGGCATTCCCTTCGGCATTGCTGCATCTGGTGGCGTAACGAGGCCCGGTGGCACGTGATCGTAGGTGCCGCCCGGCTCGTCCCAACCGACGAACAAGGTCGTGTTGTAGACGTTCGATTCGCCAGACGTCGGTGCCGACGTCACCGCGTTGTAGATGCGGGCCAGAAACGCCTCGCCGGCCAGGATCGACGATGGGGGATCGATTTCCACGTCCAGTCCTGGGAGTAATGCCCTGCCAAAGGCGGGGTGATAATCGCCATGACCAGCCAACAGATTGGGCTCGATGAGCGAGAAACTTGGCAGGGTCCCTTCGGCACAATCGCGTTCGAACTCGGAGAAGGGAACGAAGTGGGTGGCGAAGCGATCTCGAAGTCGGGACATGTGGATGATCCCTGTGAATGAGATCGGATCCGGCTCGAGGACATAGATCTTCCAGGTCTTGCCTGTTGATTCCAGCCGGTTGAAGATGGTCTCGGCGTTGTTGTGGTGCATGAAGTGGCTCATCGGCCGATTGACGACGAGCCCCGATGCCGTCCCAGCGGTCCAAAAGGACCTGTTGGTCATTGTCTGAGACGGGACCTCGGAGAACCAATGGTCGAAGACGCCGAACCCACGTGCGATCGAGCTGATGACGGGAACCTGCTCGGGCGTGTAGCCAGTCATGATCTGTCGGTACTCGTCATAGGTGGGCTGGCGGCCCATTTCGACGGTGAAGAAGCTGATGTAGTCGGTGACGAAGCCGTCCATGGTCGGCTCTTGTCCGGGCGCGGGAGCGTTGAAGGGCGCCACCATTTCGGTGGCGTCTTTGAATCGATTGGGCTTGTCCAGCACGTTGAACAGCTGCGTATTCGTATGCTGGAATTCCTCGCCCGGGTCCGGGTTGGGAGCGTCCATACTGCTTGCCGCTTCGAAGGGGACGACTCGCCGCTCGGCCCCGTGTTCGGCCCAGTCGGGAATCGGGTTGGACAGATGCTTCCCGATGACACCCTCATAGGAGGGAACCTCGCCCGGTTCGTAGAGATACCCGAGGAGATTGTCAAAAGACCGATTTTCGAACAGCACCAGGACGACGTGATCCATGGCGTTGGCGCGGTCAGTGACCATTACTCATCCATTCCGACGTCTCTGCCCGGGGAAGGCCGCATTCCCCGGTAGGGGATCGACACTGATCGAGACGCGCGGCGTGGGTCGTTGTTACTGATCAACTGCTTCACGAGGGCACTGGATCATAGGGTTTTGGCTGTTCACCCTAGTATCGGTAGCTGTCGATCGTAGATCGCTGAGCGGGCACGGAATCCGGCCTTCGTGGCGGGGATTGGGCATTCGACCACATCGGTCGGATCACTCACCGAGCCCTCGGGACCCGATACCGCCACTGAGCTCTCAGGGGATCGAGGACGAATCGATGCGCGACACGATCCGCTCCGCGACTTGCCTGAAGCGGCGCAACTGCTCGGGCGACAGGACGTCAATGACGAGGGAGCGGACGTATGCAACGTGTGCCGGAGCGGCGTCTTCGAGAGCTCGGACGCCGCTCTCGGTGAGGATCGCGTTGGTGAACCGACCGTCGGAAGGATCAGGCTCGCGCCGGACCAACCCTCGATTCTCGAGTCGTTTGACGACCCGCGACAGACGGGACAGCGACGCGTTGGTGACCACCCCGAGGGAGCTCATCCTCATCATGTGGTCCGGGCTCTTTACCAGCATCGCGAATGCCCGTACTTCCCGAGCGCTCGTTCGTAGAGATCGACCAACGGTGAGAATCGGGCAGGAGGCCCGCCAATGACGGCCAGCATCAGGGGTAGTCCGTAGCGGGCGGCACGGATGACCGACTGAGGACTACCTCCCACGCCGACCCATGTCGGCAGATGTCCCTCTGTAAGGGGAGGACTGAGTGACTGATTGGTAAGCGGAGACCGGAACTTCCCCGACCAGGTGACGGGCTGATCTCGCAGCAATCTCCTGAGCAATTCGAGCTTTTCCTCGAAGATGTCCTCGTAGTCGGGGAGGTCGTATCCGAACAAGGGAAAGGACTCCGTCAGCGACCCGCGTCCGACGATGAGTTGAGCCCGACCATTGGAGACAGCGTCGAGGGTGGAGAATTCGGTAAACACCCGAACCGGATCTTGCGTACTCAATACGGTCACTGCTGTGCCTAGCCGTATGCGCTCGGTTCGGCCGGCAATCGCAGCCAAGATCACATGCCCGGCGGAGTCCATCATGTCAGAGCGGCAATGAACTCCTCACCACCCTTAACGAACGCCTGCGGGCTGCAGAGGCGCACCTGCTTGCCCCGCTTGCCGAGGAAACGCGCGATGGGTTCCGTGCTCCGGTGCGGTTGCTCGCCACCCAGCTCGATGCGCTTGACCCGCCCGACAGTCCGTGCGACCTGGCTGACGAGGTGGACGCCGAAGTACCCGCTTCCCGACAGCGTCTTCGGGCAGCCGGATCGCGCTAGCACCAGTGGGAGAGAGCTCGGTCGTGGTCGGGACCGGGCGTCGGTCCGGAGACAGCGAGAAGGGCGGATACCGAGACGGCTGCGTAGGCTGACCGCGTGACCGGCACGTTCCCGTATCGTTGACCGAAACGCATCAGGAGGCACCCATGACCGATTCCATAGATCCGGAGGTTCCACCGAGCGGCACAGGTTGCGTCGAGTGTTCCGAGTCTGGCGGATGGTGGCTCCATCTACGCCGTTGTACGGAGTGCGGCCACATTGGGTGCTGTGATGAGTCCCTGAGCAAACATGCAACCGCGCATGCGGGCTCATCAGGTCATCCTGTTATCTGCAGCTTCGAGCCGGGCGAGGATTGGTTCTGGGACTACCGGACCAGGGAGTACGTCGAAGGTCCTCGTCTCGCACCCCCGCAGCACCATCCACTCGACCAAACCGTGCCAGGACCAAGCGAGCGCGTTCCGGCCAACTGGCAGAACCTCTTGATGGAACAGTGATCAGACAAATGGACTGCATGGGCCGTGGCCGGTCTGAAGACGGTATGGCAACTCGACGGGAACCGCCGCGTGGCCACCGCCACGTGTGTCCCGTGGATGTGCGATCCTGACGTCATGAAGGTGGGAGAACCGCCATGTCGATGATCGACTACGACGCGAGGCCCGTCACTCCTCAAGTCCTCTTGGTCGGGGAGCGGTCATCCTCTGTCGGTTACAGCCTCCGTGACTTTCTCAGTCGCAATGGAGTCCCCTATGAGTGGGTTGACATGGACGACGAGGAGCGCGTCGGAACGTTGCTCTCCGCAGAGGAGAGGGGAGTAGACCGGCTACCCGTCTGCGTCCTCCCCGACGGCCTGCGGCTGGCTCCGGCCACGTTGGAAGGTGTGGCGGCAGGGCTGGGGATGGTCTCCGCCCCGTTGCTGTCGGAGTACGACCTGACGATCGTCGGCGCCGGTCCAGCCGGGCTTGCAGCGGGCGTGTACGCGGCATCTGAAGGTTTGCGTGCCGTAGCCATCGAAGCGCTCGCGCCTGGAGGTCAGGCCGGCACGACTTCCAGGATCGAGAACTATCTCGGGTTCCCCCAGGGGATCAGCGGAAGCGAGCTGGCGATGCGCGCGACTGCACAGGCGAAGCGGTTCGGGGCCGAAGTGCTTCTGGCGCGGCGTCTCGCTGACATTTCCACCCACGACCTGGGCTATGTCGCCCACCTCTCAGACGGCACGGCCGTGCGGTCACGGGCCATGCTGATTGCGAGCGGGGTCGACTGGCGTCGTCTCGAGGTTCCTGGCATCGATGAACTGCTCGGCTCCGGTGTGTACTACGGAGCTGGCCCGAGCGAGGCGGTCACCTGCAGCGGGTGCCAAGTGGCCATTGTCGGCGGAGGGAACTCGGCTGGCCAGGCGGTGATCCGCTTCTCGCGCTACGCCGGCCAGGTGACGTTGCTTGTCCGGGGTCGATCGCTCGAGACATCGATGTCCACGTATCTGATCAACCAGTTGAAGGAGCTCGAAAACGTCGAGGTTCGGGTGAACACGGAAGTGGTCAGTCTCGAATCGGATTCTCGCCTCCGAGCACTGATGGTCTCGTCAGAAGGCAGCGTCACTCGATTGGCCGCCGATGCACTGTTCGTTTGCATCGGCGGGGAGCCGCGCACCCAAGGAGCGGCCAACGTGGGGCTGGCTCTCGACGCTGCCGGATATGTGCGTACTGGGGCCGAGCTCACCTCGTCTTCGGGCGCACTCGACGGGTGGCCGTTGTCTCGTGAACCCCTGCCTCTCGAAACGAACCTGCCAGGGCTGTTCGCCGCCGGCGATGTCAGGAGTGGGTCGATCAAGCGCTGCGCGGCTGCCATCGGCGAGGGGTCCATGGTGGTTGCATTGGTTCACCAGCGCCTCGCTGAAGCCGGCGGTGAGTGATCTGGACACCTCATCGACCACAGGTCTTCCGGGGGACACCACGGCGGCGGGTCCCAGCAAGGAGGCAGTCGCCGAGTTCTCTCGAGTGGCTCCGAAGGAGCAACTCGGCACTGTAGCCAGCGGCCTCGACCGCAACGGAATCACTCCCATCGTGGTCGAATCCGCCGAAGAGGCGAGAACGGCTGTGCAGTCGATCATCCCGGTTGGAGCCGAGGTCTACAACAACACGTCCCGAACGCTCGAAGTCATCGGGGTCGCAGAGGACATCGAACGATCCGGGCAGTTCCAGCCACTGCGCCCTCGTCTCTACCAGATGGATCGCGAGATGCAAGGTCGAGAGATGCGCCAGCTGTCCGCGTCGCCGGACTGGATCGTCGGGAGCGTCCACGCCCTGACGGAGGAGGGCTCAATTCTCATAGCGTCCGCGAGCGGGAGCCAGCTCGGTCCGATCGCTTCCGGAGCGGGTCATGTTGTACTCGTTGTCGGTGCGCAGAAGATTGTTCCCGATCTCACCACGGGACTACGACGCATCAACGAGTACTGTTTTCCCCTCGAAGATCGGCGGGCCAAGTTGGCCTACGGGGTTCCCAGCGGGGTCAACAACGTCCTTGTCATCAACAAGGTGGTCGCACCCGGCCGGATCACTGCAATCTTGGTGAATGAACCACTTGGATTCTGATCCTTTGCAGTGTCCGCCCGCTTTCGCGTTGTGGGTATGAAGCCTTCCCCGAGGTTCAGATCGCGTTGAGCACGAGATCCGGACTCTCCATCTGGGACATGTGTCCAGTGGCCGGCATCCCGGCGCCGATCAGGGACCGGCGGACCTGTCCGAATGCGGCACAGCGCTCACCCTTGCTGTGTCTGCTTGGAGCTCAACTCAGCGATCTCCGCCCGAGCTGCTTCGACCAGCTCGGCATTGGTGTGTGCGTGACCTGCCAGCCCCCAGCCTCCATCGACCGCTTCGGTGAGTAGGACCCACGTCCTCTTCGACAGGGAGGTGTCTCCGGCTGCAGCCATGATCAGCTCGGTGAACTGGCTCACCACCGCGAGCTGCTTGTCCCGGTCGAGCGCGCCGGCGTTGGTCAATACCTGGACCCTGACGTAGGTGGTGTCGCCATCGACGTTGGAGATGGCTCCATCGGGCAATGCATGGACGAACGCCGCAGTGTTCTGCCTGAACATCGGGATATCGGGAACCCCCTCGATGGTCATCAGCGTCCGCGCGAGGTCGGCTGCGAGCCGGTGCGGCTCGGTGAAGGTGCCCGCCGTCGCATACACGTCAATCATCGGCACAGCTGTCTCCTCTCCATCCGTGTCACCGTTGTGACGCTCGAGCCCCCGACGGACTGCACCCTCCGCGCATGGGTCATATGGCTGCGAGCGCTTTGAGGATCAAACCGGATGCTACGTCGGGCCGGGCGATGAAGGCGATGTGGGAGGAGTCCACAGATTCGGTCACCGCGTTCATGCGCTGAGCCATGAAGCGCTTGCAGTCGGGCGGGATCGCGTTGTCGCGCTCGGACACCAGGTACCAATTCGGAACGTCCCGCCAGCCGACCGCTGATGGCGACTCCGTGAACGCAGCAGCTGCGAGGGGGCGCTGGCTGACCGCCATCGGGCCGGCGACGTCGTCGGTCAAGTCAGCACAGAAGGTCTCGTGGAACTGCTCGATCTCGATGAACAGGTCCGGACCACCTGCGGCTCCGGGCGCGTCGTACGGACTGGGCACGTTCGTGGACGCGAGCATCGAGGGTGGGAACGGCTCCATCACGCTGGCGCAACTCTCACCTTCGTCCAGCGCGAACGCGGACAGGAACACCAAGGCGCGGAGGTCCTTCACGCTCGGGGCTGCCTGAGAGATGACCGCGCCGCCGTACGAGTGACCGACGAGGACGATGGGCCCGTCGATCGTGGTGGCGTAGCGCACAATGGCATCGGCATCCGACGCCAGACCGCGGAGCGGGTTCATCGGGGCCCTCACGGGCACTCCTTGTGCCTCCAAGTGCCGGATCACGTCGGCATACCCGGACCGCGTCCGCGAATGCACCGTGTACCAGCACAGCAGTCGGCCCTGTGCTCATCATCTGCCTCCGATCCGTCGACTCCCCGAGCAGCGACTCGCGCACTAGAGCGATCGCTCTGCTAGTTCTAGACCATTCGCTCCAGTAGAGTCAAGAGGTGGCCCGCGACCGTGACACCCGGGCTGATCTCGTGCAGACGATGGCGCGGCTGATGCGCGATCAGGGGTACACGGCAACGGGGCGGGCACAGCTGCTGGCGGAGAGCGGCGTGTCCAACGGATCGCTGTACCACCACTTCCCCGGGGGCATGGAAGAACTCGCCGAGACCGCGCTGGAGGCGTCCGGTCAAGCCGTCTCTGCTGCGCTCAGCGAGGCATTGGATGGGGCACCCGACGCAGCACGCGGCCTCATCCGGTTTCTCGACATCGCCGGGGGGCCGGTTGCCGGGGAAGCCTGCCCGGGCTGCCCGGTCGCGCCGACCGCACTCGAATCACCCATCATCAGCCCACGCCTACGCGTGGCCGCGGCACGGTGCTTCGACGAATGGGAAGGTCTCATCGCGGCTCGGCTCCGGGCCGACGGATGGCCAGAGGATTCGGTCGCCGGGACAGCCTCGGCGGCGCTTGCCCTCATCGAGGGCGCGTTGCTCCTCGCCCGGGTCAGCGGACAGGCGAGTCACCTTGCGAATGCCAGACGCGCCGCGGTGGCCCTGCTTGCTGCGCCTCCCGCTGGAGACGACCAGATCTAGGGCCACGATGTGCTCGGGCTCACGCACAGCCGAACGGAACCGGTCCCCACCTGTTGCAGCTATGCCGCTAGACGCGAAGTCGGCTCTCGAGCTCGGTCCTGTCGAACAGCACCCTGGAATCGAGCGGAGCGCCGTTCAGCCAGGCAGCGGGGGTCCCCTGTGGATCCTGCGCTTGGTAGACAGCTTCACGCCCGAGCACCCACTTCTCATATCGGGCCGTTCGAACACCCGAGACGAAGTCCGCAGCGGCGAGTCCTACCTGCGCACCGAGTCGTAGGAGATCCTCGATCGTGAAACCTCCGGTTCCCTCAGGGGGTTGTTCTGCAAACAGCGTGCGGCGGAGTTCGTCGAAGCTTCCGGCCTCTGCGGCGAGTGCGAGCGCGTTGGCTGCCCGGACCGACTCCGGCCCCAGGAAGCAGCGCATGCGGTATTCGACGGCGAGCTTTCCGGCATCCACGGCAGCCGTGATGAGCGGTCCGTTGAGCTCTTCGAACTGTCGACAGTACGGGCACTGTGGATCCTCGAAGATCACCATGCCCGCGCCCGCGGTGGTGTCGCCGACGACGACGCCGCCCTCGGGGGTATGGCCGGAGGGCGTGGCTATTGGATCAGTCGGGTTCATTGTTCTCTCCACGTCATCGGGGCCGGAAGAGTCAGCCCTCTCCAGCCGCCGCCGTCGGGACCGAGTGGCCGTTGGCCGTGAGGGTCACGTCCACGTTGCCGCGGGTTGCGTTGGAGTAGGGGCACACCTCATGTGCTGCGGCGACGATCGACATGGCGCGCTCGGGGTCGCTTATTCCAGGTAGCGAGACGTCCAGCCCGACAGCCACAGTGAATCCGCGGTCCTCGGTGGTGATCAGGCTCACCTCCGAATCGATGGCAACGTCCCCGAGTTCAACGTGCTCCCGACGCCCGACAACGCCGAGCGCCCCCTCGAAACAGGCGGCGTAGCCGACGGCGAAGAGCTGCTCAGGGTTCGTACCTCCCCCCTCACCACCCATCTCTGTGGGAGTCCGCAGCTGGACATCCAATGCCCCGTCGCTCGTCACACCGTGACCCTGGACCCGGCCACCCACCACATGGGCCCGGGCCGTGTACAGCGATTTGGCCATTGTCGACTCCTCTCGAGCGTCCTGTAGTTGCGACGTTAATCTCCTTGCGTCTCGCCAACTCCAGGTGGCATGGCGACGGTGGGGCCCTCCGGCACCCCGGCGCCGTGGTCAGCATCGATGACCAGGGAGGGACTAGTTCTTGCCGCGGGCCTCTTTGGCGTAGCGGGCCGCCATCTGACGAGAGAATCCCCAGGCTCTGCCCACGTCACCGATCGTCATGCCCTGATCGAGTCCGACTCGGATGAGGGCGATACGCGATCGATGGCGGGCGTGCTCGAAGTCGTCGAGAGCCTCGTTGAGCTCGCCTCGGGCATCTCCGACCTTTGCTGCCGTGACAGCCGGAACCACGTCGACTCCGTGCTCGAGACTGCGTCGTGCGCCGCGGTATGCGGCTTCGTTCGCTCGCAGCGCTTCACGTAAGCGCTTTGCTGCGGCCAATGCAGCGTCAACAGCGTCAACAGCAGTTTGATATTGCGGATCCATCTTCAACCGGACGACGCACAGAAGGCTGGTTCCATGGTCGCAAAATTACTCCCGCCAGCTCGGGGGAGAGTGCATGGGAGCGCTGTCCACCGAAACCCGCGTTCAGCGAGCACCCGACCGCGCCTCCGATCCGTGGTCACGGGTCCAAACTGCGGAAAGCGAGGCGTGCTCGAATCGGGCCATCACGCAGGGCACAGCCAACGAGACCCTCTCGTGAACTCTGTCCTACCATTCCCTTGCGGGTTCATTCATGGAAAAGGCGATGCCGATGAGAAGACGTTGGGTGCTGACGCTGTCGCTGGTACTCGTTGCAGTTGCGGTTGCCATCGGTGCGGTCCTCCTCTCGGGTACCTCCGCACCGTCGCCGTCATCGACGAACGGGGAGAATTCAGCTGCGGTTCCACGAATCATCATCGACTCCGACCTGTCCCTCTGGTGGGATGACGTCACCGCCATCGGCATGGCGAACATCCTGGAGCAGCGAGGCACAATACGGATACTTGGAGTCATGTCGGACATTCGGAACCCAGTGGCGGTGGCCGCCATGGATGCGATTGACACCGCCTACGGGCATCCGGACATCCCACTGGGTGCAGTCGCCGACAGTGGCGCCGACACAGCACCGCATGGCTACAGCAATGACCTCGTCGACAAGCTTCCCCACTCCGTCCGTTCGAGTAGCGGTGTCCCGGGAGCGGTGGACCTGTATCGCCGCCTTCTGGCGAGCCAACCGGACCAGAGCGTCACCATTGTCGCAATTGGTGCCTATACGAACCTTGCCGGGTTGCTCCGTTCGCAGCCCGGACAGGGCAGCTCGCTCGAAGGACGCGCACTGGTCCAAGCGAAGGTAAAGCGTCTGGTGATCGAGGATGGCCTGTTTCCCAATGGTGCCCCAGCCGTCACCAACCAGAAACTGGACACAGCTTCGGCGAGTTACGTCGTGAGCGGTACCGAGTGGCCCACCCCGATCGCATGGGTCGACGGCTTCGCCGGGACCCAGACAAAGGTCGGGGGAGGGCTTTGTACATCGGTGCGGCCCGACAATCCCATGCGAATCGTGTATCAGTGGGAGTTCGGGTGTGGCCCGCCTGGCGACGGAGACTGGGATGGCCCGACCCTCCTCTATGCGATCGGGGGCACGCAGGGCATCTTCTCGGAGCTGGGCCAAGGCGGTGCGGCCTATGTCAACACTCAAGGCGGGCTGTCGTGGCGGACCGATCCCAGCCGTCCTCACGATCTCTACGTCCACGTCGCCGACCAAGAGGCATTGAACCAGAAGATCGACGCTCTTCTCGTGGCGAACTGACCGAGTTCGTGTGGTCCACAGCCCCACTCGGAGCCCGCGAGGAGTTGGATGTCGATTTTGCCGCACGTCATTCGTCACATCAGTGACAAGATTCCACTACTCGGAAGGATGACGACCATGCGCTACACCCTCCTGCTCCATTACCCCGAGCAGACCGCCGAAGAGCTCGGCCCCGAGGCGCTCGCCGAGGGGATGCGTGCGTTCCAGGCCTATGCGAAAGCGCTGGACGACGCCGGCGTGCTCGAAAGCGCCGAAGTCCTGCAGCAGTCGGAGGCAACGACCACGGTGACGCTGGCGGGCGGCGAGCTGATCGTTCAGGACGGCCCGTTCGCCGACACGAAGGAGCAGCTCGGCGGGACCTTCGTGATCGACGTCCCTGACCTCGATGCCGCGATGGCGTGGGCTGCCAAGGCGCCGTCGGCGTCGTGGGGTCACGTCGAGATCCGACCCTCGGCGACCCGCTATGTGAATGGCGCGTGGCAGGGTGCACAGCCGGTGACATGACCGAGCGCGATGCGTTCACGGTCGCCGAGCGCACAGCACGGGCCTCATACGGTCGGCTGGTGGCGCTGCTCGCGGCATGGACCCATGATCTGGCACTCGCCGAGGACGCCCTCGGCGATGCCTTCGAGCGGGCAATGCGCACCTGGCCCGCGGGTGGCATTCCCCACAATCCGGAGGGGTGGCTCCTCACAGTGGCTCGCAACAGGATCCGTGACCTGCTCGGTTCGGCAGCAGCGCGCCGGTATGCACCGCTCGACGATGATCTCGGCGGGGTCTTTGACGAGCCGGACCCCGAGAGGATTCCCGACAAGCGGCTCGAGCTGCTGTTCGCGTGCGCACACCCCGCGATCGATCCCCCGGTACGCACTCCGCTCATGCTCCAGGTCGTGCTCGGCTTCGACGCAACCCGCATCGCCACCGTGTTCGCGGCGCAACCTGCCGCAATGGCGCAGCGACTGGTCCGGGCGAAGCGGCGGATCCGCGACGCCGGCATCCCGTTCCGCATACCGACCCGGAGGGAGATGCCCGCGAGACTGCCCGCCGTGCTCGAGGCGATCTACGGCGCCTACGCCATCGACTGGCTGGACCAGCACGAACACATACGCGAAACGATCGCCGACGAGGCGCGGTGGCTCGCCGTGCTCACCGCAAGCCTGCTCGACACGGAACCGGAAGCATGGGGGCTTGCCGCGCTGCTCACGCTCGCCCAGGCGCGGGCGCCGGCGCGCGCGGGTACACCATGGCCTCCCCTGGACGAGCAGGACAGCTCACTGTGGGACCGTGCGCTCATCACCGAAGGCGAAGCGCTGCTGCGTCGAGCGCACGCGCTCGGCGCGCCACTCGGAAGGTTCCAGATCGAGGCAGCCATCCAGTCTGCCCATTGCGACCGGGCCCATACCGGAACCCTCGATCGCGCAACCATCGTCCAGCTCTATCAAGGGCTTGTCGCAATCGCACCTACCGCCGGGGCGGTGGAAGCCCTCGCGGCACTCACGGCTCGACCGTGACGATGCGAATGGGGATCATGACGATCTCCTCTTCAGGCTCGGGGTGACAGCGCGAACTCGTCGTGCCGGCGTACCCAGGTGGGATCGGCGGGCTCGCCTTCGTCGCGGCCGCGGGGACCCGGTCGAGGATGCCGTAGTAGACCATCACGGGCTCCAGCCCCCTAGCCGTGGCCGAGTACGTGAGGTAGAGGTCTCCGCCCGACCTGGTGAACACGAGGAACCCGGGGCCTTCCGACATGTAGTTGACCGCGTCGGTCCCGCAGTCGGCAGCGAGCCTGGCGGGGACCTGGGGCGGCTCGTCCTCGAACCAGCTGGCAACCGTCTCCTCTGCCACCGAGCGCCCGAAATCGAAATTGAAGTCGCTCTCGTAACTGGACGCCCAGGTGAAGTTCCACCCCATCCGATTGCGGTAGGGGAGAAGCCTGTCCAATGGGGCGCGTGAGACGCAGATCATGGTGACGTCCCGGGCCTTGAGGTGCTCCAGTACGCCGTTGAAGCTGTCGGCGATGGAAGAGCAGACGGGGCACCCGGCCTCATAGTCCGGGCCGAACATGAAGTTGTAGATGGCGAGCTGGGATCGCCCGTCGAAGAGCTGCGCCAGGGTGCGGGGACCCTCGGCGGTCTGCAGGGTGTAGTCCGTCTCCAGCCGCACCCACGGCAATTCGCCGTCGCATGCGGGTGACTTCGTCGCCGCGCCGGGTGTGCTCTTTCTCGAGGTCGAGCAGCTCGTTCCGGGCCACGGTCCATTCTTCTTGGGTCACGATCTCGTGATCAGTCATCTCTTCTCTCTCCTTCGCTCTTGAACTGGGCGGCGTCGGTCACATCGGCGGAGCGGGTTCACATGGATGGCATGGGATACATGGAGTGCATGGCGGGAACGAGGCCGGGGACCGACGACGGGTCCACGAAGATGACGATTCCAAGAGTGGCGATCGCCAGTGCAACGGGCACGTCGATGACCGCTCGTGGAGCCATGAGCTTCTGGGCGAGGATCACCCCGGTGATCACGGCCATCCAGGTCAGGCTCATCGCGCCGAGCGCCACCACCATCAGCATGAGCCCGATGCTCGAGCCGACACAGCACAGCCCGAGACCCAGTCCGGACGGCACCATCTCCCGGCACATCCCGCGGAACCGCCGCTTTGTCGGCGTGCGTTCGTAGAGGGCAGCCACCACGGTGAAGGCGCCGGCGACGACCGTCCCGTGTGGTCTGTAGAGCGCGTACACGGCGACGCCGAAGAGGGCCCACACGGCGAGGTACGACCCCACGTACCGTGGTACCTCTAGCGTCCGGAGCCGGGTCTGCGCGAGCCGCAGCACCGTCGGAGCCGCTCCCGGCAGCATCATCGCGGCCATCATCGGAACCCACACGGACAAGAAGTAGGGGAACGAACCCAGGCGGGTGGCCACGCCCATGTCCATGCCGCTCATGCGTTGGATGGTGAGGAACCAGCACGCCGTTCCGATGCCGACGGTGGCCGCCAACGCCGTGGTGGTCACAGCAGTCGTGGTCACCCGAGGTCCGGCGTCTGTGATCGCCGGTGTCGATACCGATGCCGTCTCCATTGTGGCTGTCCTATCTCTCCGGTTTCCGGCTCTTGTCTCTGGTGTCTGCGTGAGCGGCTTCGGCCACCCGTTTGATGCTCTCGAGCCGTTGGTCCCACTTCCTGGCGAGGTCGCCCATGACCCGGGTGGCCTGGTCGAGGCGGGCCGTCTCGACCCGGTAGAGGACTTCGCGGCCCTGCTTTCGACGGCTCACCAGGCCGGCCTCCTCGAGCACGACCAGGTGTTTCGACACCGCCTGCCGGGAGAAGGGAACCTGTTCGGCCAACTCGCTGGCGCTCGCTTCGCCACCGCCGACGAGCAGGTCGAGGACCCGACGACGAGACGGCTCGGCGATGGCCGACCAGAGCTGATCGTCGGGCGGGTTCCTCATCCCGTCCGGTGTCCGGCGAACAACCCGGCGAGGCGGTTCAGGAAGTCTGCCCAACCGCCGTCGTGCTCGTCCGCATAGCGGGCCTTCTCGGCATCGGGCCACGGGAGCAGCTCGTCGCCGCTCTCGACGACCCGCAGATGGGTGCGCTCCGCGCCGCGGGGGGTCAGACTGAACTCGACCAGCACGGAGTTGGCCGGTGCCGGCTCCTCCCCGGCGGGATGGTTCCAGCGGAACGAGAACCGGTTGGGCGGATCGACCGTCTCGACCACCACGGGCCCGCCCTGGTGCTCGCCGAAACCCATATAGCCCTGGCCGCCCGGCTCGAGCGCCAACTCGACCTCGTCGGCGAACCACTTGATGATCTGATCGGGCTCGGTGATGGTGTGCCACACCACGTCTACCGGAGCCTCGATCACGATGTCTTGCTCGATCCGCAAATCGCCCATCTCTCTCCTGCCTTTCTCGATCTGCAACCAAAGGTAGCACGTCTTCGGCTAAAGCGCAACCATTTGTTGCACATGGAACGAGTGTCACAACTGCCGTGCGACAAGCCGGCCGCTGCAGGTGGCACCGCACGCGGTCCCGACGCGGCTGCCGGGTCGACCCGTTCGAGCCGTCAGAACCGAGGAGGTACGGATCGAACTCGTCTGCGATCACCACGACGGGTCGCAACCACGGCGACAGGTAACCTGCTCAGCCATGACCAAGGGCGCCGTTGTGAGCCGGGCCGAGGACTTCCCCCGCTGGTACCAGGAAGTGATCGCCGGAGCCGAGATGGCGGAGAACGGCCCGGCGCGGGGCACCATGGTCATTCGGCCCTGGGGCTACGGGATCTGGGAGCTCATGCAGGCCGAGCTCGACCGGCGCATCAAGGAGACCGGCGCCGAGAACGCCTACTTCCCGCTCTTCATCCCCGAGTCGTTCCTGCGGCGCGAGGCGGAGCACGTCGAGGGGTTCGCTCCCGAGCTGGCCGTGGTGACCCATGGCGGGGGCAAAGAGCTGGAGGAGCCACTGGTCGTCCGTCCGACCAGCGAGACGGTGATCAACAGCTTCTTCTCCAAGTGGATCCAGAGTCACCGCGACCTGCCGATGCTGCTCAACCAGTGGGCCAACGTGGTGCGCTGGGAGCTGCGGCCCCGTCTCTTCCTGCGGACGACGGAGTTCCTCTGGCAGGAGGGCCACACCGCGCACGCGAGCGAGGCCGACGCCCGCTCCTACGCCCTGCGCGTGCTCGACGAGGTGTACCGGACCACCATGGTCGACGTGCTGGGCATCCCGGTGTTCACCGGGCACAAGACGGCTCGCGAGCGCTTCGCCGGCGCCATCCAGAGCTGGACCTGCGAGGGGATGATGGGAGACGGCAAGGCGCTGCAGATGGGCACAAGCCACGAGCTCGGGCAGAACTTCTCCCGGGCATTCGACACCACATACACCAACGCCGCCGGCACCCTGGAACACGTCTGGCAGACATCGTGGGGGGTCTCGACCCGGCTGGTGGGGGCGCTGGTCATGGGACACGGCGACGACTTCGGGCTGCGGCTACCCCCGGCCTTGGCCCCGGCCCAGGTGGTGGTCATGGTGGTCAAGCAGGACGAGGCGGTGGGAGCGGCGGCCCGGGCTCTGGCAGCCGAGCTGGGTGCCGGTGGCTGGCGGGTGCGGATCGACGACCGAACCGACACCAGCTTCGGTCGTCGGAGCGTGGACTGGGAGCTCAAAGGGGTGCCGGTCCGGGTCGAGGTCGGACCCCGCGACCTCGCCGAAGGAAACGTCACCGTCGTCATCCGCCACATCAGGGAGAAGCGGAATGTGGCGCTCGGCGCAGTGGCGGGCGAGGTGTCGGCGATCCTGGCCCAGGTGGGCCCGGACCTGTTGGCGGAGGCTGTGGCGATCCGTGACGAGCGCACGGTCGAGGTCGACTCGCTCGATGCGGCCATCGAGGCCGGCGCCACCGGCTTCGCCAGGGTGCCCATGGCGGCGCTGGGGGACGACGGTGAGGACCGGCTCGCCGCCGACGCTCTGACGATCCGCTGCCTGCAGCGGCCCGACGGAGGACTGGCCGAGCCCGCCGACAGCGACGCCGACCTCGTGGCCGTGGTCGGCCGCTCCTACTAGACCCGGCCTGTCCGCCATCCGTGCGCGCTGCGCGACGGTCGGGTTGCACGGCTTCCTGGTGAGGTGGATTCAGCCGCTGGCCGCGACCGCTCGTAATTCGGCAACGGAGTCGCGCATGATGGTGGCGAGATCGCGGCCGTGGTCCCCAGTGGCCCAACGCTCAACGGCCACGCGTAGCACCGTCATGCCGGCCTCGGCGGCGAATGTCGCCTGCGGTTCGCCCACGCCGCGCTGACGCAGAGCGTCGGCAACCGCTGCGGCGTAATCAGCCAGCTTGGCGAGTTCCCGCTCGCGCAGTTCGGGGTTGGCGGCGATGACAGCCTGGCGCTGGCGGGACAGGTCCTGGCGGAACTCGCCGAGCATGGCTGCGGCGGCGTCGAGGCCCCCGGAAACGGCATCGAGTGGGCCGTCAGTCGCGGGTGCGCCGGCCACCCCGGCCACGATCCGCTCCTTGAGAAGGGCGGATCCACCGAACAGCACCTCTCGCTTGTCCGGGAAGTGCCGGAAGAAGGTGCGCTCGGTCACTCCTGCTCGGACGGCGATCTGGGCAGCTGTGGTCTGGTCGAATCCGCGCTCCGAGTAGAGCGCGAGGGCAGCTTCCTGAAGCCGACCTCGACTGTCCGGCTCCCATCGACCCATGCACCCATCCTACCGTTGACAGTCACTGTCATCGGATCTATGGTGATAGCAGTAACTGACATCACTACCCCGGAGGGAGCATCATGAGGATCTTTGTCACCGGCGCATCGGGTTGGATCGGCTCTGCGGTCGTGCCCGAGCTGCTGGATGCCGGCCACGAGGTGGTCGGCCTCGCCCGTTCCGAGGCATCGGCGCAGCAGCTCGAGGTGGCCGGCGCCCTGGTCCAGCGGGGCGACCTCGACGACCCCGACAGCCTGGCCAAGGCGGCCGCCGACTCCGACGGAGTGATCCACCTGGCGTTCCAGCATGAGGTGGCCTTCGGGGGCAACTTCGCCGCGGCCGGAGCTGCAGACCGGCTGGCGGTGGAGGCGATGGGCGCGGCTCTGGCCGACTCCGACCGACCCTTTGTGCTCGCCTCGGGCATGATCGGCCTGACAGCCGGGAGGGTGGCCATCGAGGAGGACGGGCTCGTCGCGAGCCCCGAAGTTCGGGCCAACCCCGCTGGCCTGCGGGCGGCCACAGCCCTGCTCGCTCTCTCCCTGAGGGGCATTGGCGTCCGCTCGTCGGTGCTGCGTTTCGCGCCGACCGTGCACGGCGACGGCGACAACGGGTTCGTGGCCACCCTCGTCGGCATCGCTCGCCAGCGGGGCGTGGCCGGTTATGTGGGAGACGGCACCAACCGGTGGCCCGCGGTGCACCGCTCCGACGCCGCCCGCCTGGCACGCCTGGCCGTCGAATCCGCTCCCGCCGGCTCGGTCCTGCACGCCGTCGGCGAAGAGGGCGTCCCTTTCCGAGAGATCGCCGAGGGGATGGGACGCCATCTCGGTGTTCCGACAGCGTCGGTGACGCCCGCCGACGCGGTCGAACAATTCGGCCACTTGGCCCACTTCGTTGGCCTGGACAGCCCCGTCACCGCCACCATCACCCGTGAGCTGCTCGGATGGAATCCGACCGGACCCGGCCTCCTCGAGGACCTCGAGCAGGACTACTACTACCGCGAGGGATAGATCCCGGGAAGCTTGTCGACGTAACGGCCGAGGGCGGGAGTGGCGTCGTCTCTGCCGGGTAATGTCCCCGGCATGATGCCGGAAGAGATGTCCGACCTCGTGCACCTCCGCCGGGCACGCGATTTCATAGACCGCCAGTACGCGCAACCACTCGATGTCCCGGCCATGGCCCGTACCGCGCTCATGTCGCCGGCGCACTTCTCTCGCAAGTTCCGTTCGGCCTACGGCGAGACTCCCTACGCCTATCTCATGACCCGACGCATCGAGCGGGCGAAGGCGCTCCTTCGTCAGGGAACCTCTGTCACCGACACCTGCGTCGCCGTCGGCTGTACGTCGCTCGGCTCGTTCAGTTCGCGCTTCAGCGAGATAGTCGGCATGACACCGTCGCAGTACCGCACACGCGACCACCGCGACCTCGACGTCCTTCCGGCATGCGTGAGTATGTTCGGAACACGACCGCGGCGTACCCCGGTCACCGTCTGAGCCCTGCGGCCCTGGCCGATCGGCACCGAGCGCAGTGCTGCCGGGCAGTGGGTTCACGACCCGCCCCCGCACCGAGCAGGATCGGAGAAGCACGCATCGGGTCGGTACTCCTATTCTTGTGGCATGACAGTCACCGTCTCCTCGATGTTCATCCCCGTCCACGATCCCGATGCCGCGCTCGGCTTCTATCGCGATGCGCTGGGCCTGGAAGTTCGCATGGACGTCGCGTCCGATGGCTTCCGCTGGGTCACCGTCGGTGCCCCAGGGCAGGACATCGGCATCGTCCTCTCCCAGCCGCACGGCGGCCGTTCGCAGGCCGAAGGGGACGCCCTCCTGGCACTCATGACGCAGGGCTCGCTCCAGGCTGCGATCTTCCAATCCGACGACCTCGACACGACGTTCGAGAAGGTGCGGGCGTCGGGCGCCGAGGTGCTCCAGGAGCCGACCTCCCAGCCCTGGGGAGCGCGCGACTGCGCCTTTCGCGACCCCTCGGGCAACCTCGTCCGCATCGCGCAGGCCTGACTCCTCACGCGCCGCATCCACTCTACGTCGCGGCACCCGGAGCGATCGAGGCATCGTCGGGGTTGGTCGCTCGCACGCAGGCGACCGGTGGATCAAGGTCGAGCATCGTCATTTCGATGCCGATGAACCCGGCGCGACCGAGGAGATCGGTCAGTTCGCGTGCCGCGGTGTGGGAAGTCGCCGCTGTCGCTCCGGGGCAGCGCGGCTGGGTGACGAGCGCGATCTGGGCACCACGGCGGAGGAGGCGCCGGACGCCGGCGAGGCGGACCTCAGGCTGAGGCCAGAAGCCGACGCTGTTGACGGCCAGCGCGACGTCGAAGGGAGTTCGGAAGGGTTCGGGTAGCTCCTCGAGGCCTCGTCCGGGTCGCGCGACCGGCACCACGTCCTCGACCGGCGCGCAGACCAGGCGGACTCGGCCGGCGGCGACCGCTGCCGCGTTGCGTCGGCGAGCTTGGCGGATCATGATCGGTGAGTGGTCGACGCCGACGACGAGCCCATCGACCGCCCGTTCAGCGAGTGCGGCCATGGCGACGCCGGGGCCGCACCCCAGCTCCAGTACCCGTGCGTTCGGCTCGACGGCGAGCAACCCGACGGCCCATCGACTGCGAGTGACGCTCGACCCCCGGTGACCCATGATCCAACCGACGACGTGGCCGCCTGGGCCGGCGGGGTTGTGGAATTGGCGCACGACGCTGCGCCGCGCACGGTCAGAAGTTGTCATCCGTCCAGTAGACAACCTCCAGTACACTAGAGGTCAAGTGTCCGACCATCTCCTTCCGATCGGCGAGCTCTCGACGCGCACCGGTGTCGCGGTCACTGCCCTGCGCTACTACGACGAGCTCGGTCTGGTCCGACCCAAAGTCCGGGCTTCCGGTCAGCGCCGCTACTCGGAGTCGGCCGTCCGGGCCGTCGGCATCGTGCGGTTCCTGCGCGAAGTCGGGTTCTCGCTGGCCGAGGTCGCCGAGCTGATCGGCGCCCACAATGGGAAGGCTCGGTGGTCGGCCCTCGTGGACCGCAAGCTCTCCGCCTTGGCCGAGCAGCAACGCCGCCTCCTGGTCGCCCGAACAGCATTGGAGCACGCGCGTGACTGCCCGGCGACCGACCCGTCGCGCTGCCCACGCTTCTGGTCGATCGTCGACGCCCGCCTGAGCGGCGCGTCGCTCGAGGAAAGCCATGCCGTCGTCGACGGAACGGCCCGGACGACAAGGAAGAGCCATGCTCCGTAGGGGACACCGTCTGACATCCGATGCGACGGAGAGAATGCCGAGGGGTCGCCGCCTGATCGGGACCGGCCTCGTCGCGTCGGCCCTGCTCCTGAGCGCCTGTAGCAGCTCGAGCTCGTCCGGCCAGCACAACTCCCCCCCGACCTCGGCCGCCAGCGGCGAGCGGGTCCCCGGCGGGCCGAAGGGCCATTACGTGGTCGAACCCGGGATCCACAAGATCCAGCACGTCATCATCATCGAGCAGGAGAACCGCTCCTTCGACAGCTACTTCGGGACCTTCCCGGGAGCGGACGGCATCCCGATGAAAAACGGTGTGCCGACGGTGTGCGTGCCGACCCCGGCCGGTGGGTGCACCGCGCCGTACCACGACCCCGCGGACGTCAACGGGGGCGGACCGCACGGCGCGGTCAACGCACGCAGGGACGTCGCCGGGGGGAAGATGAACGGGTTCGTCAGGCAGGCTTCAAAAGCCAAGAAGGGGTGCGGAGCCAACGTGAACAATCCGGCATGTTCCCCCCTCACGACGCCCGACGTGATGGGGTACCACACGGCAGCGGAGATCCCGAATTACTGGACCTATGCCAAAGAGTTCGCCCTCGACGACCACATGTTCGAACCGGTCGCCTCGTGGTCACTGCCTGACCACCTCTACCTGGTGTCGGGGTGGTCGGCCAGGTGCTCGAGTCCGAATCCGGAGAGCTGCAAGAACGCCATCCAGGGTCCGTACACCCCGGCACAGATGCAGAAATACGTGGACCAGGCCATCGACACCGGTACAGCTGACATCACCGACTCCTGGACGGACATCACCTGGCTCCTCTACAACGCGCACGTTTCGTGGGCCTACTACGTGCAAACCGGGAATCAGCCCGATTGCGAGAACGACTCGGCGGTGACCTGTCCACCGGTGGCGCAGAACTACCTGACCCCGGGCATCTGGAACCCGCTGCCCGTTTTCGAGGACGTCCAGGCGGACCATCAGCTCCGCAACATCCAGCCGCTGAACGGGTACTTCGCCGCGGCCAAGGCCGGGACCCTGCCCGCGGTGTCGTGGGTCACCCCCTCACAGGCCGACAGCGAGCACCCGCCCGGCAGCGTCCACCAGGGTCAGGCGTATGTCACCGCGGTCATCAACGCCGCCATGGAGAGCCCCGATTGGAACTCGACGGCCATCTTCTTGCAGTGGGACGACTGGGGTGGCTTCTACGACAACGTTGTCCCACCGCCAGTCGACCACAACGGGTACGGCCTGCGTGTGCCCGCCATGGTCATCTCCCCCTACGCGAAGCAAGGGTACGTCGATCACCAGACCCTCTCGAGCGACGCCTACCTTAAGTTCATCGAAGACGACTTCCTCGGTGGGTCTCGCTTGAACCCCAAGACCGACGGGCGACCCGACCCCCGTCCCGACGTGCGTGAGGACGAGCCGATTCTCGGCAACATGGTCAACGACTTCGACTTCGACCAGAAGCCGCGCCCGCCGGTGCTGCTGCCCACGAACCCGCCGACGGACTCGCCGTCGATACCCGCCTACTTCAATGGCATGGGGCCCTGCCTGGGCTGCACCGTCACCCCTCCGAGTACCTAGCCTCGATCATTCGTCCGACTCCCGCCGGACTGCGGAATCGTCACCGAGGCGGTGGGTATGACCGCTGCGGTCGTCCGGACTGCATCGTGGACGTGAAGCGCTGTGGTGTTGTCATTTAGGTTCGGATGTCACGCCCTGCAGGTCTGCTTTCGGGTCGGGCGTATTGACCCGTCTCGTCACGGGATGGCGGCCCGCAGCCTGGCGAAGGCTTCGCAGAGATCGGTGGCCCATGGCCAGGTCTCGTCCAGCCGCAGGGTGAGTCCCCGAGACTTGTGGGCGAGGTATGCGGCCACGTGCAGGACCCGGTAGCGCATGGTCTTCGGTTCGGCCTTGGCCAATGCACCGTCGAAGCAGAGCATCTGGCTCCAGGCCAGCAGGGCGCCGGCGATGAGGGAGGTGGCCACCCAGGCCTCGTTGCGGACAAAGGAGTCGAAGGGCAGGTTGGCGAGACCGCAGTCCTTCCAGTTCCGGATCCGGTCCTCTACCCGGGCGTGTCCCCGGTGACGGAGCTCGAGGGCGGCAATGTCGCTTCCTTCCGTGTTGGTGATGAAGCAGGTGTGGCGGAATCCCTCGATCGTGTCAAAGAGGGTGAGCTGGGCCCCGGGGTGGGGACGCTCCCGACGCATGAGCAACCGGGTCTCCTCCGGCCAGGCAGAAAGCGGGATCAGGTCGGTCAGTTCGACTACCCAGGCGCCGTCGCGAAACGAACCATCGGTCTCGATCGCCGGGATCCAGTCCTCTTCTTGAACCAGGGCCATGGCGTCACGAACTCCCTGGTCGATGGGGAATCCGATGGAGAAGTCGCAGTTGGCAGCGATGATGGCGTCCACGAACCGGTGCGTGGCACCGGCCGAGTCGGCCCGCACCAGGATGGGGTGCCCGACGAGGGCGGGATGGTCGTCAGCGAAGTGGCCGGTCTGGTACTCCTCGGGCAGTCCCGACAGTGCCCGGTCGAGGAGTTCGATGTGGTCGTCGGCGTCGTTGGCTCCGGTGTTCCCCGCCCGGAGCATGGCGGCCAGGGGCTCATTGGTCGTGTCGCACCACACTCCCAACGGGAAGAACCCGAACCCCTTCTTGTAGGTGGGGGTGGCGTCCTGCTTCTCCGAGTAGGAGTTGACCAGGGTGGCGTCGAAGTCCAGCACCAGCGAGTCCCCGGGGGGACAAGCGGCCCACACCTTGGCCCGGGCGGCCGCGATGGCCTGGGGGATGGCCCGCAGCTCGAAGGCCGTCGTGGCCTCGACGGCCCGCCAGGCGGTGGCGATCGAGGCCACCGGCCCGAACAGCTCGGACTGTTCACGAAGGGAGGCCATATCGGCCAAGCAGTCGGCACCGTCGGCGATGGCCACAGCCAGGTGAGTGAGGACCACACCAGGATCGTGGGTGTGCCAGTTGATTCCACACGCCGACATGGCCACCGACATCGATTCGGTCAGGCCGCTGCGATCGGCCAGTTCGGACAGCAGTGCAGTGCCGGCATGGGACACCAGATTCTTACCGTCGATGGTCACCCTCATCGCCTGGGTGGCGCGACTATCGTGCACCTTCAAGGAGCCCTCCTGGTTCTGCGAGATGTGTTGTGTGGAGACTCACATTCTCCCAGGACAGGGGGGCTTTTCCGCGGACGCGGACACCGTCGGATCAGGGGTGGGACAAATTTCGAGGCTAGGCAGCAGCTGTCCGCGGGACCAGCCAGCGCCTCGCCCCACGGGGAGGTCAAGGAATGTCGGCGGACGAACCGTTCCTCTCGGAGCCGTTGCGGGCGTAGCGTTGCGAAGATGGCGACCGTACCTGGCGCTCGACACCTCTTGCGGGCGAAGGACCTCGCCGATGCGCGCTACGTCGAAGAGCTGTCCGTCGCAGACATGGCGCGTGCCGCCGGACTGTCCCGTGCCCACTTCAGCCGCGAGTTCACCAGAGCCTTCGGCGAGAGCCCGTACCAGTACCTCCTGACGCGGCGCCTCGAGCGCGCCGCGGCGCTGCTTCGTACCACGGACTGGTCGGTGGCAAGGATCTGTTTCGCGGTGGGGCTGGGCAGCGTCGGATCGTTCACCACGAGCTTCGGGCGGATGTTCGGACAGGCCCCGACCGCCTACCGTGCGTCGTGGCCACCCGCCGCCAGGTTCGTCCGGATCCCCCTGTGCATCGCTCAGGGCTACAGCCGGCCCAAGAACCGCACATTTCGAGAAGACGATCGCAGGGCGGCTTCGTAAGCTTCCTCGTAGCAGTGGAGCCAAGAGGAGGCCAACGGTGATGAGAATCGCGAATTCCCAGTTCTGGGTCCACGATCAGGACGAGTCGCTCGACTTCTACACGAAGACCCTGGGCTGGGAGGTCCGGAGCGACGTCACGATGGAGGCATGGCACTTCCGGTGGCTGGTCGTGGGGCCTGCAGGGCAGGACGACATGGGCCTCGTGTTGATGCCGGTGCCCGGACCGCCCATGCTCGACGCGGTGGCAAGCGCAGCCCTGGCGGATGTGGTGGCCAAGGGTGCAGGCGGGACCCTGTTCCTCGAGACGGACGACTGCCAGGCGACCTATCTGGAGCTCTCTGCACGCGGCGTCGTCTTCAACGATCCCCCGACCCCGCAGCCCTACGGGATCGACACCTCGTTCCGGGATCCGTCGGGCAACAACATCCGCTTGACCCAGGTGCTCGAATTCGACCCGGCCCGGGCCTGACCAAGAGCCACCGGGCGCGGCAGGACTCGAGCGTCCTCAGTGGAACGAGCCGTAGAGGTCCCCGAGCGCGCGCCAGTGGCGGGCCGCCGCCTCGGGGTCGTAGTTCGGGTTGTCGGGCACGGCGAAGCCGTGGCGTGCGTGATAGGTCTCGATGGTGTGGTCGACGTGACCAGCGGTCAGGGCGTCCTCGAGGAGCTTCGCCTGCTCCGGCGGGAACGAGTCGTCCTGCTCGGCCGCGGCCACGTACACACGTCCCGTGATCCTCCCGACCACGAGGTGGGGACTGTCCGGCGCATCGCTGGCGAGCTGGCCACCGTGGAACGAGGCTGCCGCGACGATACGGTCGGGATGGTGGGCGGCGGCCGTGAGTGATAGCCCGCCGCCCATGCAGTAGCCGGTCGTCCCGACCTTCGCTCCGGCCACTGTCGGGTGATCCGAGAGGAAGTCGAGGAAGCCACCCGTGTCGCTGGCCGCCATCGCCTTGGTGACACTGCGGGCCATCGCAATGACCCGGCCCCGTTCGCCGGCGTCGCTGAACGCCGTCTCCATCCGGAACGGCTCGTATGGACCGTGCCGGTAGTACATCTCGGGCAGGAAGGCGACGTAGCCCATGCCCGCCAGCTGCTCGGCCATCTGGACCATCGCCGGGCGCACACCCCCTGCATCCATGAACATGATCACAGCCGGCCAGGTGCCCTCGCCATCCGGTGTGACCACGACCGAGGGGCAGATGCCGTCCGGTGTGGGCACGTTCACCTCAGTCCGCTGCACCATGAACGCTCCTCTCGAGGGCGGGGGACCCTGTTCGGTGAGGAGCGTATCCCCGGTGCGGGAAGCGCCCGGCTCCGGCCGCTCGATTCCCCGGGCCCTGAGCCGGAGCTCCCTGTCGTCCATCCCGGGGTGCAGCTAGGCTGGGCAACCTTGTCGCAGGGATGACCGCGGTGCCGTGCGTGGGCGGGTACCGAACGATTGCCGGGTCGCCGTCTGATGTTCGAGCTCCCCGAGGACCGTGATGGCCGAGACAACTGCCGGCACTGAGCCGGCCCCCCCGGCGGCGCACGCCGTCGAGCTGCGCAAGACATACGGAACGGGCCAGGCGACGGTCCACGCCCTGTCCGGCGTCACCGTCGCCTTCGAGCGTGGCCGCTTCACCGCGGTCATGGGTCCGTCCGGGTCCGGAAAGTCGACCCTCATGCACTGCATGGCCGGCCTCGACCGCCCGACATCCGGGCAGACCTATGTCGGCAACCTCGATATCGGCGGCCTCGACGACGCCGGGCTGACCCAGCTCAGGCGGGACCGGATCGGGTTCGTGTTCCAATCCTTCAACCTCGTCCCGACCCTCACCGCCGGCGAGAACATCTCACTGCCGGCCGATCTCGCCGGCAGGAGTGTCGACAAGGAGTGGTACGACTTCCTGGTCACCCAACTCGGGATCGGTGACCGCCTCACCCACCGGCCCAGCGAGCTGTCGGGAGGGCAGCAGCAGCGGTGTGCGTGTGCCCGGGCGCTCATCAACCGTCCCGATCTGATCTTCGCCGACGAGCCCACCGGCAATCTCGACTCGAACTCCTCGGAGGAGATGCTGAGCTTCCTGCGCCGGTCGGTCACCGAGTTCGGTCAGTCCATCGTCATGGTGACCCACGATCCCCACGGGGCCACCTATGCCGATCGGGTCGTCTTCCTCGCCGACGGCAACGTCGTCGATGAGCTCATCGGGCCGACTGCCGACTCGGTCCTCGAGCGGGTGCGGACCCTGGGCGCCTGAGATGTGGAAGGTCACCCTCAAGGGACTGCTCGCCCACAAGCTCCGCCTTGCACTGACGGCGATCGCCATCGTGCTCGGCGTCACCTTCATCTCGGGGACGTTCATTCTGACCGACACGTTGCACAACACCTTCACGACGCTGTTCAGCAACATCTACCAGAACATCGACTTCCAGGTGCGTGGTGTCGCCCAGCTCACGACCAGTGGGGCGGGTGCGCAGCGCAATCCGATCTCCGAGTCGATCCTGCCCCGGATCCAGCACGTTCCCGGGGTGGAGGCCGCCGCAGGATCGGTCCAGGACGAGGCCCAGTTCGTCTCCCACGACGGCAAGGCGATCTCGACCGGCGGTGCGCCGACCATCGGTCTCTCGTTCGATCCGGATCAACAGATCTCCCAGCTCCGGTTGACAGAGGGGCACACGCCCACGACCTCCGACGAAGTCGTCATGGATGTCGGGACCGCGCAGAAGTACGACTTCAGCGTCGGGCAACGGGTTCGGATCCTGCTCCAGGGGCCGACCCGCACGTTCACCATCTCCGGACTGGTGCGATTCGGCACCGCCGACAATCTCGCCGGCGCCACCCTCGCCGCGTTCGACCTCCCGACGGCGCAGGCACTGTTCGGGGAGGTGGGGCAGTTCGACTCGATCGACGTCGTCACGGCACCGGGCGCCGACAAGGCCGCCGTCCAGCGGGACATCGCCCGGACCCTCCCTCGGGGTGTCGAGGTCGTCACCGGTCAGACCGTGGTCAACGAGCAGACGAGCGCGATCGACCAGGCGCTTTCGTTCTTCTCGACGGCGCTCCTCATCTTCGCCTTCATCGCACTGTTCGTCGGTGCTTTCACCATCTTGAACACGTTCTCCATCATCGTGGGTCAGCGGACCAAGGAGCTGGCGCTGCTGCGCATCGTGGGTGCCAGCCGGCGTCAGGTCTTCCGCTCGGTGCTCGGCGAGGCGGCGATCGTGGGTCTCGTGTCGTCCGCCATCGGCATCGGGCTCGGCGTGCTCGCCGCCATCGGCATCGAGGCGCTCCTGCGGGGGTTCGGCATCACCCTGCCGACGGGAGCGCCGGTCTTCGAGACGCGGACGGTGGTCGTCGCGCTGGTGGTCGGTGTGGGCGTGACGGTCGTCGCGGCCATCAGCCCGGCCCGCCGGGCCGTGCGGATCTCGCCGGTCGCCGCGCTCAGCGACCACGAGGGGCAAGAGGACGTCTCGTTCCGGCGACGGTTCGCCTGGGGCATCTCGCTCGTCCTGCTGGGAGCCCTCCTGCTCGGCGTCGGGCTCACCAAGCCCGCCATCGGGCTGGTGGGTCTCGGTGCCGTGGCCCTGTTCGTCGGTGTGGCCATGCTGGCCCCCGCAGTGGCTCGTCCGCTCTCGAGCGCCATCGGGCGCCCGCTCGCCCGGACCCGGGGCGTCGCGGGCCGGCTCGGCCGGGAGAACTCCATGCGCAGTCCCCGTCGCACAGCCCAGACGGCATCGGCGCTGATGGTCGGTCTCGCCCTCGTCTCCGCGATCGCGGTCTTCGGCGCGTCGGCATCGAGATCGGCGACCAGCGCTGTCGACAACGCAATCAGCGCCGACCTCATCATCACCAACACCAACAACGGCGGACCTGGCAACTTCAGCACGACCGTACCCACGACGGCCTCGGCGGTCCCCGGTGTCCACGCGACGACCGTGGTCTACGGTGACCAGTTCGAGGTTCGCCAGTCACTCGAGACCCTCAGAGCACTCTCGACCCAGGCACTGTCCCAGACCGTGATCCTCGACATGAAGTCCGGGACCACGAGTTCCCTTGCGGCCGGAGACCTGCTCATCGACACGACGACGGCGAACGCCGACCATCTGGCGGTCGGCGACAGGGTGCCGGTGAAGTTCGCACTCACCGGACCCACCACCATGCGTCTCGGGGGCATCTACCAGCCGAACGCCCTCGTCACGAGCTACCTGGTCAGCGCAGACTTCTTCACTGCCCACTTCCAGAACCCCCTCCCGGTCGCCGTCCTGCTGAGGACGGACGGGAGCGCCTCGGTCGAGCAGGCGGTCGGGCGCGCCCTGGCTCCGTTCCCGAACGTCCAGGTCCAATCCCGGGCGCAGTTCGACGCGACGCAGACAAAGCAGGTCAACCAGCTGCTCGGCATCGTCTACGCCTTGCTGGGCCTTGCGGTGATCATCGCGTTGATCGGGATCGTCAACACGCTCATGCTGTCGGTGTTCGAGCGCACCCACGAGATCGGCCTGCTCCGGGCGGTCGGGATGAAACGACGCCAGATCCGGACCATGATCCGGTCCGAATCGGTGATCCTCGCGATCTTCGGTGCGATCATCGGCATCGTCATCGGAACGGGACTCGGCCTCGCCCTCGTGTCGTCGCTGCGGTCGCAAGGGATCACCAACACGTCGGTGCCGATCGGCAGCCTGGTGGTCTTCCTCATCCTGTCGGCCGTGCTCGGATTGATCGCCGCCAGCTGGCCGGCCCGTCGTGCGGCCCGGCTCGACGTGCTGTCTGCCATCGCCGCCGAGTGACGAGCGCTTGCCAGGTCCCTGTTGGTGTCGGGGAGCCCCCGCGCTGGGGACTAGAGCACCAGATGCTCGTAGGTCTCCGGGTTCTGCATGTTCTCTGCGATGTGTGCCCGCTCTTGCTCGGGTGACTCGTTCGTTCGGAGTAGGACCGGTGCGAGGGCAAGACCCAACAGCACGAAGCCGGCCGCGATGTACAGCGCCAGCTGATAGCCGACCGTGAACGAGTGCACTGCGCCGTGCCCGCTCGCGAGGAGCGATCGGGCACGATCGGCGGCGATCGTGCTCAGTACGGCCAGACCGATGGCGCCGGCCAGCTGCTGGGAGACGTTGACGACACCCGAACCCAACCCGGCATCGGCGTTGGGGATCTCCGACATGCCGATCTGCAGCAGCGGCATGAACGACGCGCCGGCACCGACCCCCAGGAGGACGAAGGCAAAGAAGAGCTGGGGGAAGTAGCTCGCGTGTTGCGCCGGCCGAGGCGAGCAGGATCAGGCCGCCGTGGCGGCGAGGAGCAGTGCCGGGTACATCACCGGTTTGGGGCCGAAGCGATTGACCAGCCGGGCGGTGATGCCGGCCGACATGATCGCCATGAGGACGGCCTGGGGGAGGAATGCCAACCCGGTACGGACCGGGCTGTAGCCCAGCACGTGCTCCAGGTAGAGAGCGCCGATGAAGAAGGTCGAGAACATGCCGGTGATCACGCAGCCCCGGATGACGCTCGAGCCGGTGAGGGTGCGCAGCTTGAGGATACGCAGGGGCATGATCGGGTTGGTCAGGCGCGACTCCAAGACGAGGAAAGCGGCGAACAGCCCGACTGCGATACCGAGCGACGCCAGGGTCTGGGGTGCAGCCCCAGCCGTCGCTCGACGCGGTGACGATCCCGTAGATGCCGATCATCAGGGACAAGGTCACCAGCAACGAACCGACGACGTCGACGCCCTGTCTGATGCCGATGCCGATGTTCTCCACCACCAGGACTACGGCCGAGGATCAGGGTGGCGATGCCGATGGGCACGTTCACGAAGAAGATCCAGTGCCAGTTGAGCGCCTGGGTCAGGACCCCACCGGCGAGGAGGCCGATGGAACCGCCGCCAACGGCGACGAAGACGTAGGCGCTCATGGCCTTGGTACGTTCGGCCGGGCTGGGGAACTCCGTGACGATGATGGCGACGATCACCGAGGCGGAGAGTGCGCCGCCGATGCCCTGGACGAAGCGCGCGGCCACGAGCATGGTCTGGCTCCCGGCCGACCCGCAGGCGATGGACGCGAGGGTGAAGAGTGCCACTCCGGCGAGGAACACCTTCTTGCGCCCGACGAGGTCGCCCAGACGGCCGGCCATGAGGAGGAAGCTCCCGAAGGAGATCAGGTAGGCGTCGACGACCCAGGTCAGGCCGGACTGGCTGAAGTGCAGGCTGCGCTGGATGGCCGGGAGCGCCACGTTCACGATCGAGCCGTCGAGCGCGTTCATGAGCATCGCAAGGCAGACGACGACCAGGGCGATCCATCGCCGTCGGTCGCCGATGGCCGGGGGAATGGTCACGATCAGCTGGGATAGTCATGATTTCGGGACTATCCTACAGGGGTGATCGATGCGGCCGTCCCAGCGTAGGATGGGGACCGTGAACGCCCGGGGAACCGCTCCGCCCACGACGGGGACGATCGTGCTCCTGACCCGGTTGGCCCGCGCCGTCTTCCTGCGCAGCTCGATCGAGCTGGTGGGCATGAACCTGAAGAACATGGTCGTGCTGGCCTACCTGCACGACCACCCGGGCGTGTCGCAGCAGGTCATGACCGAGGACCTCTCCATGGACTCGAACACCGGCGTGCTCGTGCTCAACGACCTCGAGGACCTCGAGTTCGTGGAACGCCGGCGCGATCCGGCCGACCGCCGGCGCCACATCGTCGACATCACCGACGTCGGCCTCGACGCGCTGGAGCGGGCGGAGGTCGCGCAGGGGAGCATCGAGGACGAGATCCTCGGGGGACTCAGCGAATCAGAGCGGGTGACGTTCCGCCGGTTGCTGGTGAAGGCACTGGAGAGCCATCTGGACAAGTGATCTTATTCGGTGTTGGATAACTCTTGACCAATCACTCTAACTAGAGTATTCTGGCCGCATGCCCCGGCCGGCCCGATCGAATCCCCTGGCCCTGGCGGTGCTGGTCACGCTGTACGAGCGGCCGATGCACCCCTACGAGGTCGGCCAGACCCTGCGGCAGCGGGCCAAGCAGGAGAGCGTCCGACTCAACTACGGATCGCTGTACGCCGTGGTCGAGTCGCTCGGAGAAACGGGGCCTCATCAGGGCCAAGGAGACGGTCCGGGACGGCAAGCGTCCCGAGCGCACGATCTACGAGATCACCGACGACGGGGCGCGCGAGATGGTCGACTGGATGACCGAGCTCATCGGTGCGCCCACCAAGGAGTACCCCGCCTTCATGGCCGGTCTCTCCTTCCTGCGCCGCGCTCGAGCCCGACGAGGCGCTGTGCGGCGCTGCACGATCCGGGCGGACGTGCTCACCGTCAAGCTGGCCGGCCTCAGGGGCGCGATGGAGGCAGCCGAACAGGCCGGACTGCCCCGGCTCTTCGAGCTCGAGGTCGAGTACGAACTGCAGCTCCTCCGGCGGAACTGCAGTTCGTCACGGCTTGATCGCGGACATCGAGTCGGGCACCCTCGATGGCCTCGAGATGTGGAAGCACTTCCACGACGGCCGGCCCGATCCGGTTGAGGGGGTGATGTCACGTTCGCACCGCGCCCCCGGATGACCAGCTAGCTGGATGACCCGAGACCACGTGTGTGCACGCGGTCTCGGTCCATACGACCACGAGCCCGATCACAGAGGACCGACGCACGAGGCAGCACCCAGAGCGTAGGCGACCTCCGTCGAGCGGGCTCCCTGTACGAGCACACGGAAGGAGCGCGCCCATGGACGCTCTCATCGAGGCCACGGGCCTCAGCAAGAAGTTCGGGAAGGTCCGCGCACTGAGCGATCTGGACCTCACCCTGCCGGCCGGAACGGCGGTTGCGATCCTCGGCCCCAACGGGGCGGGCAAGACCACGTTCATCCGGATGGTGGCCACATTGATCGAGCCCGACTCCGGGAGGTTGCTGGTCGACGGCCACGATGTGGTGCGCGACCCGATGACGGTCCGTCGGATGATCGGCCTGGCCGGCCAGTCCGCAGCGGTCGAGGAGATGATGACCGGCCGGGAGAACCTGATGATGGTGGCCCGTCTCTACGGGCAGCGAGCGGCAGCGTCCAGGGTCAGCGCGGACCGGATCCTCGAGCAATTGCGGCTGACCGATGCCGCCGACCGTCTGGTGAAGACCTACTCGGGTGGCATGCGCCGGCGACTCGATCTCGGAGCGAGCCTGGTCGGGTCGCCCCGCCTGCTGCTGCTCGACGAGCCGACGACGGGACTCGACCCGGCCAGCCGCAACGAGGTGTGGGACGGCATCCGGCAGATGGGCAGGGCGGGGACGGACCTGTTGTTGACGACCCAGTATCTCGACGAGGCCGACCGGCTCGCAGCACACATCGTCATCATCGACGAGGGCCGGGTGATCGCGGAGGGCACGCCCGACGATCTCAAGACCAGGGCGGGGACGGACATGGTCGAGCTCCACACCCCCGATGTCGTGACCCTTCGCCGTGCAGCGGAAGTTCTGGGCTCGCTCGGAGATGCCGAGCCCTCGACCGATCCGTCGACCCGGCGTTGTTCGATCGCGGCTCCCGCTGGCGCCCGGCTGCTGCCCGTCATCGTCCGGGCGCTTGACGACGCCGGTGTTCCGGTCGAGGACATCACCCTGCGTCGGCCGACGCTCGACGAGGTGTTCCTGTCGCTGACCGGAAAGACCGGGACGACCACCGATCGGAAGGAGGACGCAGCATGAGCATGGACATCACACTCGAAACCACCGGACACGCCTTTGGCACCCCGGTACCCCCGTCGGAGAACGCGGGCGCGTCGTATCTCGTGGCCTCACGTGAGGTCGCAGCCCGGACGCTCAAGAAGTTCGTCCGCACCCCGGCACTCATCATCGCGGGCACCGCCCAGGGGGTCCTCTTCCTCCTCATCTTCCGCTATGTCTTCGGCGGCGCGGTGTCCCACACCGGCAGCTTGTCCTACGCCGACTTCCTGGTGCCGGGGTTCGTGGTCACTGGCGTCCTGTTCCAGGGCATGGGCGCGGCGAGCGGCGTGGCCGACGACCTCGAGGGCGGGTTGTTCGATCGCCTGCGCAGCCTGCCGATCCGGCTCCTCTCGATCGTGACCGGCCGGGTGGGCGCCGACTCTGCGCTGGTCGCCTGGGGCGTGATCGTCATGACGGCGGCCGGTTTCCTGGTCGGGTTCCGGATCTCCGGCAGTCCGGCCGACGCGTTTGCGGCGCTGGGCCTGACGGTGCTCTATGGCTTCGCCTTCGTGTGGCTGTTCATCACGTTGGGATTCATGGCCGGCAGCCCACAGGCGGCGCAGAGCCTCTCGTTCCTCGTGTTCCCGCTCAGCTTCGTGTCATCGGCCTATGTCCCGGTGTCCACCATGCCCGGATGGATGCAGGGCTTCGCCAGCCACCAGCCGATGACCGCCATGTGCAACACGGTGCGCCTCTTGACCGGGGGCCCTGACGCACAGGCGCTACTGGGCCACTCGCTGTCGTACTATCTGGTGCCCTCGTTGCTCTGGTGCGCCGGGATCATTGCGGTGTTCGCCCCGCTGGCGGTGCGGCGGCTCAAGCGGTCCTAGCGATCATCACGCCTTGTAGAGGCCGAACGCCGCTCCCTGGGGATCCGCCAGCACCGCGAAGCGTCCGGTGCCGGGGATGTCCGTTGGGTCGACCAGGATCGTCGCCCCGAGGGCGGTGGCCTTCTTCGCATCGCCGTCGACATCGGTCGCCCCGAAGTAGACGAGCCAGTGGTCGGGAACCTCGGACGGCATGCCCTCGGGACGGGGCATCGCCCCGCCGATGGTCCGGCCGCCCACCTGTGCCTCCGCGTACTCGTCGGCCCCGCCCCATCCCCAACCGAACACGTCGGTGTAGAACGTCTTCGACTTGGCCAGATCCGAGGTCGCCAGCTCCCCCCAGACGAAGGCGCCGGCCTCGTTGACGAGTTGCGCCCCGAGGTGGTCACCGGGCTGCCAGGCGGCGATGAATGCACCGGTCGTGTCCTGGAAGATGGCCATGCGACCGGCGGTCATGACGTCCATCGGCTCGACGATGACACTCCCCCCGGCGGACTTGGCCTTATGGGCGACGGCATCGATGTCGTCGACGTTGACATAGGTCGTCCACCGCGGCGGCCCCGGATCCTCTTGGACCGGGCTGATCGCCGCCACCTGCTTTCCGCCCTTGGAGGCGATGGTGTAGTGGCCCGCCTCCTCGCCCATGTCCTGGCCTTCCCACCCGAACAGCTCGCCGTAGAAGGCGAGACCCGCCCTCGGATCGGCCATCCCGATGTCCACCCACGACGGGACTCCGTGCTCATAGCGCGTCATCTCGGGCATGATCCCTCCTTTGTGGAATCCGGCTCTCCGTGTGCACTATGGACGACCTCTTCCGAGGATGCAAGGGCCACTCCCGCCCTGTCTCCCGGCGACGGAGTTCGCACCGGTCGGTGCCGAACGACCGGCGAATTGCGCTCTGGGATCCCGGGCGGCGTCGTCCCTCGATGCGTCGTCCGTCTCGTGCAGCGGTGATGAACGGCGCTTCCCTCGCACGGACCGATCTGTTACGGTCAGCGTTGCAACCCAAGCTGTGCGTCGGGGAAGCCGGTCGAAGTCCGGCACTGGTCCGCAACCGTGGGTGACGAGCAGGTTGCTCGTCACGAGTCGGGATACCGCCGCACTGCTCGTTTGAGTCCATACCCGTCGAGAAATGCGGCCGGGACTCGGTCGGCCACCGGTCCGCGTGATCAGTGGGTTCCCGGGTCGTTGCCCGGAAAGAGTGACCACCCATGTTCCGTCACCGACTGATCGCGACCGCTGCGCTTGCCGCGGCATTGTCGTGCACCGTTGCCGCGGCACCGGCATCGGCCTCCGCAACCGTCACCCCATCAGGGGCGCTCCCCTCGCTTCCCCAAGTGTCGTCTGCCCAGCAGGGGGCCCGTTGGTTGGCGAGCCAGTTGACCCCCTCCGGATACATCCCGTCGACGAATCCGAGCCAGCCGGATCTGTCGGCCACCGCGAACGCCATCCTCGCCCTGGTGAGCGCCGGCGTCGATCCGAGCGGCGTGCATGCCGCCCTCGGCTATCTCGCATCCCACGTCGACGCGTACGTGACGGTCGACGGAACGGACGGCCCGGGACAGCTCGCGCTGCTGATCCTGGACGCCCACGCGACCGGCGGCAACCCCCGATCGTTCGGTGGCACCGACCTCGTGTCCAGGCTGCTCGCCACCCAACGCAGGTCCGGCGCCACCGCGGGTCTCTTCGGTGTGCAGAGCGCGACCTACGACGGCGCCTACCGCCAGGGTCTCTCGCTGGCCGCCCTGGCGGGGGCCGGAGTCACCTCCGGCAGCCAGGTCACGTCCGCCGAGCATTGGCTCGAGAGCCAGCAGTGTCCGGACGGAGGATGGACGAGCCTGATCACCACGAGCAACCCGTGCGACGGCAACCCGGCGGACTTCGAGGGTCCCGACACCAACTCGACCGCACTGGCGGTCGAGGGCCTGTCCGCGATCGGCGTGCTCGGGACGACCCGTGCGACGGCAGCCTGGCACTTCATCGTCAACGGCCAGGATGCGGACGGCGGGTGGGGATACGACCCCAACACGGCCAGCACTCCGGGCACGACCGACCCCGACTCGACGTCGCTCGTCGTCCAGGCGGTCCTTGCCCTCGGTCGGTCCCCCTCCACCGCGGCGCTGGTCAAGGGTTCGGCGAATCCGGTCACCGCGCTGCGCTCCTTCCAGCTCACCTCGGGTGGGGGCAGCGGAGCCTTCTTCTTTCCGGGCAGCAGTACCCCCAACCTGATCGCGACCTATCAGGCGGTCCCGGTGATGGCAGACGTCAAGGTCCCCTTCGACCTGCACATCACGACGGCGTCGCTCCCGGGCGGCCATCTCGGACACCACTACTCGGCCCGGCTCTCGGCGAGCGGGGGGAATACTCCGTATACCTGGCAGGTGCGCCCGGGCTCCGGGTCACTGCCGGCCGGCCTTTCGCTCGACGGGTCGACCGGGGCCATCTCCGGCACGCCGACCCACGCCGGGACCTCGAGCTTCACCATCGAGGTCCGCGACACCGAGGTGACCACGGCTCCGATGACCGACAACGTCGGATGGAAGGTGCTCTCGATCACCGTCTCGTGACCGGGGAGGGGTGGGGCCCGGTTCGCCGGGTCCCACCGTTCACCCGGCCGGGTTTGGGTGCGACCGGTGCCCGACCTCCCAGAGCGCGCTCCGGCTTGATTCAATGACCCGGTGACCGCACGCGCCAGCGGGAGGGACCGGACACCCGAACGGCCCCCAACGGCGAACCGCCGGCCCCGGCGCCGGCGGGGCCTCCCGACGCTCGTGGCATGCGCCCTGATCGCCCTCGTCGGGGTGGTCGTTGCACTCGTGCTGACCGGATTCCCGGGCTCGCACACGGGCACCTCGGCAGGGGTCGACGACGGGGGCAGCGCCCTCGACCCTTCGGCATTCTCGCCCGGTGCCTGCGTCGCCTTTCCGCCGACGGCCGGGGACCGCCACGAGACGGTGTTCCTCGACGCCGGGCACGGCGGGGTGGATCCCGGGGCGATCGGGACGACCAGCACCGGGGCCACGGTCGACGAGGCGACCGAGACACTGCCGGTCGAGCTCGAGACGGCCACGCTCCTCCGTGCGGCCGGCTTCCGGGTGGTGGTCTCCCGGACCTCGGACTCGTCGGTGGTCCGCCTCTCGCCTGCCGATGTCTCGGGGACCATCCTGAGCCTGCAGGGCGCCCATGACGATGTGGCAGCCCGGGACGTCTGCGCCAACCTTGCCGGGGCCGCCGTCCTGGTCGGGATCTACTTCGACAGCGGCGGCTCGTCGTCGAACGCCGGCAGCCTGACCACCTGGGACCCGGCCAGGCCCTTCGCCGCGGACAACCTCCGTCTGGCCTCGCTGGTCCAGAACGACGTCCTGGCGGCCATGAACGCGCGCGGGTGGGGCATCCCCGATGCCGGCGTCGTCGCCGACAACGCAGAGGGCTCGCTCGTCCCGACGTCCTCTGGCGGGGCGCTCGCCGAGGGTGCCGCCCAGTACGGGCACGTCCTTCTGCTCGGGCCGGCGGCACCGGGGTATTTCTCCACGCCGAGCCAGATGCCCGGCGCCCTCATCGAACCGCTCTTCCTCACCGACCCCTTCGAGGGATCGATCGCCGCCAGCGACGCGGGGCACACCGTCATCGCAGAGGGTCTGGCCCGGGCCATCGAGGCGTACCTCGGCCCGGCCAGGACTCCGTAGGAGTTCAGCCGGCCTTGCGGGCCCGTCTGCTCCTGTGGCCCCGTTCCGCGCTCGGGCTCGTGACCGCCGCGTCGTCGACGGGATCGGGGACGGCGCTCGCCCGCTCGCGGCACGGCGTGCACATCCGGACACCGTCCACCAACCGGGTCACGGCCACCTGCCCGCAGCGCCGGCACGGCCGGCCCACGTAGACCTGCGCCTCGAGCAGCGGACGCGACGCGGTGAGCTGCCGGAGGCGCTCCTGGACGTCCTCGCGCAGTTCGAATGCACCGGTGGCGGTCGGGTGGACGAGACCCCAGTCGAGTAGCTCGTGGAGCAGTGGGGCCAGCCGATCCAGCCGTCGCAGCTCCTCCCCGCTGACGGCGCGCTCCTCCGTCTGTGGCTTCCGGCCCTGACTGGTCACCGTCAGTCCTGCACTCTGCTGGGCCATGGCGACCCCCTTCCGACTCGGTCCGGCCGCAACCGGACCCGACCCGGCGGCGTCACACCGGGCCGACATCCCTCGTGCATCAACGCTGTCCCCATCATGACGCGGCCGAGCACCGTCGTACAGGGCGCGCGGCAAGAAATTTCATCGACGGTGCCGCGTCGTCTTCGTCGTCGACGATCAACGGCCGGAACCGGCCGCGCTCCCGGTTCCTACAACGGAGCCGGCAGGCCCATGAAGGCGCCCATCTCGAGGAGGATGCGCTCGAACAGTGGCGGCACGCGCTCGACGACGCCGTGCAGATGGCCGAACAGCTCGAACGAGATCAATCCGAACAGCTGAGTCCACGCGGCCAACGCCCGGACGATGGCCTCGTCCGAGGTGTCCGGGAAGGCCACCTCGGCCAGTCGGCGCGTCTCGGCGGTCACCTCCGGTCCCAATGCCGGGAGGTCCGGCGCGCCGGGGAGAGCGGCCAGGGCGCCCGACCACGCGGCCTCGTCCACCAGCCGGGCGAGCACGAGGGTGACTCGGCTGGCCGACCCGACGGTGTCCTCGGGCGCGCGGTAGCCCGGGACCGGCGATCCGTAGACGAGCGCATACTCGTGTGGATCGGACAGCGCCCAGCTCCGGATGGCCAGCCCGGCTGAGCGCCAGCGGCCACCGAAATCGTCCCGACGGCACGCCCCGTCGGCAGCCTCGGCGACCGCGCCGACAGAGTCGTAGGCATCGACGATGAGCGCCGTGAGGAGCTCGTCCCGGCTCGGGTAGTACCGGTAGATGGCCGACGAGGCCATGCCGAGTGCGCGGGTGACCGCCCGAAGCGAAAGGCCCGACGCCCCGTCGGCGGCCAGCTGGCGACGGGCCTCGTCCTTGATCTCTGCGGTGAGCTCGGCCCGGACGCGGGCCCGGAGCCCGGTGGATGGGGGCACCCCGCGATCCTCCCAGATCCAGAGCACTAGATCAAGACATGAGCACTGCTCTTGACTTTGGGGTCTGCTACGCGAATACTGGTCCATGACGAGTGCAGTGCTCACAACAAGGAGGATCAGGAATGGGAAGACACGCCATCGTCGGTGCAGGAGCAGTCGGCACGGCCACCGCACTGAGCCTCGTGGACCAGGGCCACGATGTCACCATGGTCACGCGATCCGGATCGGGTCCCGACCACCCCGGCATCCGCCGGGTCTCGGCCGACGCTTCGGATCCGTCCGCACTTGCCGCGGCAGTGGGGACGTGCGATGTCCTCTACAACTCCGCCAGCCCGCCCTACCACCGGTGGCCGGAGCTCTGGCCACCGATGGCCGCCTCGATGCTCTCGGTCGCCTCCGAGCTCGGCGCCGTCCTCGTGATCATGGGCAACCTCTACGGCTACGGCCCGCTCGACCATCCGATGACCGAGCAGGACCCGTTGGCGTCGACCGGAACCAAAGGGAGGATCCGGACCGCGATGTGGACGGACGCTCTCGCCGCCCACCGGGCCGGTCGGGTACGCGTGACCGAGGCCCGCGGGTCCGACTTCTTCGGTCCGGGAGTGGTCGAGAACAGCTTCTTCGGGCGCAACGTCGACCGCCTGCTCGCCGGGCGGAAGGTCACCTTGCTCGGCGACCCGGACGCGCCGCACACCTGGACCTACGTGCCGGACGTGGGTCGGACCCTCGCGCTCCTGGGCACTGACGAGCGGGCATGGGGACGCCCCTGGCACGTCCCGAGCGATCCCGCCCGGACCCAGCGCGAGCTCGCCACCCGCTTCTGCGAGGTGGCCGGTGCACCGGCCCCGAGGATCGGGGTCCTTCCCCCCGTCGCCGTCTCGGCAGCCGGGCTGGTCTCGGCACAGCTGCGCGAGCTCAAGGAGACCCGGTACCAGTTCGACCGGCCGTTCATCCTCGACTCGACGTCCTGTACCGAGACCTTCGGCCTCGAGGCCACACCCCTCGATGAGGCGCTCTCGGCCGTGGCCACCCACGCCGCTGCGAACACACTGGCCAGAGCGAGCTGAACCCCCGTCGCCAAGGCGGACGGTGCACGCGAGGACCCGGTCCCCTTCCCTATTACTAGGGTCGGCACCACCTATGGACGTCCGCTGCATCACCGGTCGGGGCAGACCGCGCCGGTCCGGCCGGCCGGCCCGCGTCGCCGCGGTGCTCGGTAGCTGCGGCGTCCTGGCCGGCTGTTCGGTGCTCGCCGACCCCGTCCCTGCGCCGGTCCACAGCACGTCCGCGCCCCGCGGTCCGATCGGCTACGTGGTCTGCCCGACAGCGGTCACCCCGGTGGAGCTCGCCACGCGCACCGCCGAGGACCCGATCACCCTTCCGGTGGTCGGGACCCCCGCCCTCGGGGACGACGCCATCGCCACCTCCCCGGACGGGAAGTGGGCATATGTGGTGACCAGAGCCGCCGCCGGGGGAAGCGCCACCGAGAACCTCGTCATCCCCATCGACCTCTCCACCCAGCAGGCGGGTCGTCCGATCCCGATCCCCGGGGACGGCGGCACCCACGCGGTGGCGGTACTGCCCAACGGGATCGTCCTGGCGGCGAGCGGGTCGACGGTCGTCCCGGTCAACACGGTCACCGGGGCGCTCGGTACCCCGCTCGACATCGGGGCGGGCCGGACGATCTTCGGGATGGCGCTCAGCCCGACCGGCCCCACCCTCTACGTCCTCTTCGCCGGCGGAATCGTCCCGGTGGACACCGCGAATGCCACCGCAGGGCCGGTTATCCCGACCGGGCTGGCGGTCTCGTCGGTCTACTCGCCCCACGGGGTCGTCGTGAGCGCGGGCGGCGGCACCGTCTACGTGGCCGGCCAGGGGGGAGCCGACTACGGCGGGCGGGTGCTCCCGATCGTCGCCTCGAGCGGGGCCGTTCACCCGGCCACCGGGTTCGACCGGTTCGGCATCTCGGATCCTGCCGCGGTGGCGGTGACCGCCGACGGGACCCGGGTGATGGTGGTGGATTCGGCGAACAACTGGGTCATGCCGATCTCCGTCGCCAGCTTCTCGGCGCCCGGGCCGCCTATCGCCATCCCACAGCGCCCGGGCGGCGCCGCGGGTACCGGGACCGACCACCCGACCGACATCGTGGTCGGCCCGGGGACCACCGGTGCGTTCATCGTGGACGGCTTCGACACGGTCCTCCCGTTCGATCCGGTCTCGCAGGGGTTCGGCCGGCCGATCCCCGTGTGCTCGGGTGCTTCGTCGATGGCGGTCGCCGGCACCTCGTGAGCGGCCGCCGCCGAGCGTGCACCGCCGACGGCGGTGGGCTCAGGAGCGGACCGCCCCGGCTCCCGTGCGTCGCACGGTCGGGGCGCCCGGTTCCGGCGGGCAGCCGGCGCCCGAGGCGATGACCGCCTGGGCGGCTTCCTCGGAACGGAAGCAGGCCGGGGCCAGCCCCGCCGCGGCAAGCAGCTCGTCGAGGGCCGCGGGGATCGCAGCGGCCAGGTGCCAGATATTGGGCATCGTCTCGGGGCACGAGATCATCCCCCAGTAGAGGGTGCCGCGGTAGCTCATGATGGTGATGTTGACGCCCATGCCGTCCATGACCGGACCGAGCGGGAACCCGGCGACCATCTCGGCCCCCCCGAGATAGAGCGGGATGTCCGGTCCGGGGACGTTGGAGATGACCAGGTTGGCGATCGGTGGGTGGCGGTCCGCCAGTCGCATCCTGCTGTAGAGCCGGGCCGCGGTGGCGAAGGTGTTGGGGGTTGCGTGCTCCGCCCAGTTGACCAGCATGTCAGCGCCCAACGCGTTGTGCTCCTCCTTTGCCCCCTTCGTTCCCTCCCGGATGGCGCACAGCCGGTCGAGCGGGTCGTGGAGGTGGGCGGGGAGCTGGACGAACATCGAGGAGACCTGGTTCGAGCCGTGGGGCGACCCGGCCTCGGGCTGCACCGAGACCGGCACGACTGCGACGAGGGGCTTGTCGGGCAGTTCGTCTCCGTCGAGCAGGAGTTGGCGGAGTGCACCCGTGCACACGGTCAGGACCACGTCGTTGACGGTGGTCCCGGTCGCGTTCTTGAGCCGCTTCACGTCGTCGAGGCCGATGGCCGAGAGCGCCACCTGCCGCCGCCGGGTCAGCGCCGCGTTGAACGAAGTCCGCGGCGCGGACAGCGGGAGGGCGGCCCGGGTCTCGGGGCTCCGGTGTTCGGGTCGATGGCGGACCCGGCGGACGTCTACGAGGCGCTGACCGGTTCGCAGGATGTCGCGGGTCAGCTCGAGGGGCCGCATGGCACGGGCGGCGATGGCCTCGCTGAGCAGCTCGAGGCCGGAGGGGATCCGGGCCTCGCCGTTCGGCTCGGGGGGAGGCGGTTCCGGACCCGGGTCGACCTCGAGGTCGAAGAGGACCGACAGCAGCGCGGCCCCGGACATCCCGTCGACCGTCGAGTGGTGCATCTTGGCCACCACCGCGATCCGTCCCTGTGCAAGGCCTTCGACGATCCAGATCTCCCAGAGCGGCTTCGACCGGTCGAGCTGGTGCCCGGTGATCTCCCCGATGAGATCGGAGAGCTCGCGCAGTCCCCCCGGGTGGGGAACCGCCGCCCGGCGGACGTGGTAGTCGATGTCGAACCCGGGGTCTTCGACCCACACCGGGTGGCCGAGCCGCAGTGGCACCTCGACCAGCCGGCGGCGGAAGACCGGGGCCTGATGGGTGCGGGCAGCGATGCGGGCCTGCATCCGGGTGAAGCTGTAGCCGCCGGGGATGGTCGACGGGTCGAAGATCGTGGCCATCGCCACGTGCATGTGCAGGGTGGGGGTCTCGAGATAGAGGAAACTGGCGTCGAGGCCGCTCAGTCGTTCCATACCGATCCTCCCGCTCTGCCCCGCCTTTCCCCGCACCTGATGATGCCCTACCTGGCCGGGTGTTTCACCTCGGCACCGCCGGCGGTGTTTGATGTGTGGATGGCCTGGACCTTCTTCGTCGTCGGGGCGGCCGTTGCCGTGCTCGCCGCCAACGCCTGGGTGCCCGCCCGGCGCGAGCCGCTCACCGCGCTCAGCTTCGTGTTGGGGTTCGTCCCGGCGGAGCTGCCGCTCCACCTGGTCGTCGTCGAGGCGGCGGTCGCGGCGGCCCTCTCGATCGCGACCGGGCTGTCCTCCTGGCAGGCTCTCGCCGGGCTCGCACTGACCGTCGCCAGCGCGGTCGGGTTCGCCGGGCTGGCGGTCGTCGCCCACCGGGCGGGGGCGCTGGTGGACTCGGCGCTCGATGGGGCAACCGGCGGACCGGTCGTCGCCCCCGGGGCCGATCTCCGGCCGACATGGTCCCACTGGTGGCGGCTGGTCCTCGCCCTGCCCTTCCGCTTCCGGGGGATCCGCAAGATCCGGGGCATCGACTACTGGGGCGACGGAGACGACCATCACCGACTCGACATCCTGAGCCGGCGGGACGCGCCGCCGGAAGGGGCCCCGGTCCTCGTCTACATCCACGGCGGGGGCTGGGTCATGGGGGACAAGCGGGAGCAGGGGCTCCCGTTGCAGCACGAGCTCGCCGGGCGGGGCTGGGTGTGTGTCACCGTCAACTACCGACTGAGCCCCACGGCGACCTGGCCCGCGCACATCGTGGACTGCAAGCGGGCGCTGGCCTGGGTACGCGAGCACATCGCCGAGCACGGGGGTGACCCCACCTTCATCGCCCTCGCGGGAGGTTCGGCCGGGGGCCACCTCGCAGCACTGGCCGCACTCACCCCGAACCGGCCCGAGTGGCAGCCGGGATTCGAGGACATCGACACCTCGGTGGATGCCTGCATCCCGTTCTACGGCGTCTACGACCTGACCGTCGAACCGGACGCCGGTGGCGCGTACGGACCCGGACTGGCCAGGTTGCTCGCCCGCAAGGTGATGAAGGTCTCCATGGACGACGACCCCACCCTCTTCGAGGAGGCCTCACCCGACCGCCGGATCACGCCGGAGGCCCCGCCGATGTTCGTCGTCCACGGCACGAACGACACGCTCACGTCTCCCCGGATGGCCCGCCGGTTCGTCGGCCGGCTCCGGGACCTCTCGGCCGCACCGGTGGCCTACCTCGAGCTGCCCCGGGCCCAGCACGCCTTCGATCTCATGGTGACCATCCGCTCCCGCCACACGACCCTCGGCGCAGTGCGGTTCCTCGAGGGGATCCGGAGCCGGGTCTCCCGCTGAGGATCCCGGCCGCCCGTGCCCGTACGGCCTCCCGGCGGGCCGCCCGACCCGGGGCCCGTTCGCGCAAATTCCGGCCGATTGCTGGACACACCGCCGAGTTTCTGACGTAGAGTCACATCTTCGGCCCGGCCGGCCGCGTTGCGCTCCGCCAGGGTGGGCAGCCGTCGAGCCATGATCAAAGGGGAGCCTTGCGTTCAGCACCGTGGAAGCGCCGTACCAGCGCGCTGGGGATCGTGTTGGTGGTCGCGCTGGTCGCTGCTGCCTGCAGTTCGACCAATTCGTCGACGACCACGACGGCCGCGGGCGGATCCGGTGGCTCCTCCTCCAAGATCCCTGCGAGCGCCTTCAGCGACCACACGGGCATCACGGCGACCCAGGTCCGTGTCGGCAACGTGTCGACCCTGGCCATCGGCGGCCTCTTCAAGGGGGCCCTGGTGGGCACCGAGGCCTACGCCGCCTACGTGAACTCGACCGGCGGGATCAACGGCCGGAAGATCGTGGTGGACTCCGCCGACGACGGGTTCAGCGGGGCGGGCAACCACCAGGCCACCCAGAACGCCATCACCAACGACTTCTCCCTCGTCGGCGGGTTCTCCCTCCAGGACAGCTACGGCGGCGCCCTGCTCGCCGCCGACCCGGGGATGCCGGACGTGTCCGTCGTCCTCGACATCCCGACCACCAAGCTCCCCAACGTCTACAGCGCGGTGCCGCTGCTCGGCGGATGGGAGGAGGGCCCGCTCCAGTACTTCAAGCAGAAGTTCCCGAACGACGTCGACGCAGTCGGCACGGTCGTCTCCGACCAGTCCTCCGCCCAGGTCGACTGGGCCGGCGAGAAGTACGTCATGAACAAGGTGGGCTTCAAGGTCGTCTACGACCCGAGCGTCCCGGTGACCCAGACCGACTACACCCAGAACGTCATCGCCATGAAGAACGCCGGCGTCAAGATCCTCTTCCTCGATCAGCTCCCCGAGAACTACGCCTCGGCCATGTTCAAGGATCTCCAGCAGCAGAACTTCCACCCACAGGTGATCATCGGGTCGGCCAGCTACTCGAAGGACCTCGTGTCCGACTCGGGTGGTCCCCAGGCCGTAGACGGCGCGCAGGTCGACCAGAACACCTCGTTCTTCCTGGGCGAGGACTATCCAGCCATCCCCGCGGTGGGTACCTTCAACAAGTGGGTGCAGCTGACGGACCCCGGCTTCAAGATCGACCTCTTCACCCTCTACGGATGGCTGTCCGCCGAGCTCTTCTCCCAGGCCCTGCGCAACGCGGGCTCCGACCCGAGCCGTGGCTCCCTGCTCCAGGCCCTGTCCAAGATCACCAGCTTCAGCGGCGACAACATCATCGCGGCCAACAACCCTGCGGCCAAGACCGTGGGCAACTGCTACCTGCTCGGACAGGTCCAGAACGGCAAGTACGAGCGGATGGCCGATCCTCCGATCGACGGCCCCACGAACGGGTACCGTTGCGACTACTCCTACGTCACGCCGCCCGGATCCTGAGGTGGTCGAGGCCGGTCGTGACCACCTGACCTGATGCAACGGGGGACGACGATTCGGTGAACGAGTTCCTGCAGTACACCGTCTTCGGGGTCATGCTGGGTGCCGGGTACGCGATCGCGGCCACAGGGCTGGTGGTCACCTACACCACCTCCGGCGTCTTCAACTTCGCCCAGGGCGCGGTCGGGATGATCGCCGCCTTCTGCTACTGGGAGCTGGTCTCGGCCCACCACGTGCCGGTGCTGGTCGCACTCGTGATCATCCTGGTCCTCGGCGCCGCCGTGGCCGGCGCGCTGGTCGAGCGCGTCCTCATGCGGCGGCTGCACGGGGCCTCCGCCGAACGGCCGGTCATGGTCACCCTCGGGCTGCTGGTCATCCTGACCGGCCTCGCCACGATCATCTGGAGCCCGACCACCCAGCGGGCGGTCAACAACATGGTCGGGGGCCAGTTCCGGCTGGTCGGGATCAACATCCAGTACCAGGAGGTGCTGATCATCGGGGTGGCCCTGGTCGTGGCCGCCCTGCTGCGGGTGCTCTTCTACAACACCCGCACCGGGTATGCCCTGCGCGCGGTGGTCGACGATCCCGATCTGCTGGCCATGTCCGGGGTTTCGCCCAACCGGATGAGCCAGTACGGCTGGATCCTGGGCTTCATGATGGCGGCCCTCGCCGGGGTCCTGTTGGCTCCGACCCAGACCACCGGCATCAGCATCGAGGCGATGACCCTGCTGGTGGTCAACGGGTACGCCGCGGCGATCGTGGGTCGGCTCAAGAGCATCCCGGTGACCTTCGCCGCAGCCATCGGGATCGGCCTCGGCGAGAACTACGTCATCAACTACATCCTGCCCCACGTCCCGCAGAACCTGGTCCCGGACATCACCTACGCCCTTCCCATGGTGTTCCTGTTCATCGCCCTGGTCACCCTCCCCTCGGTCCGGCTCAGGGCGGTGGGCCGTCTCACCACCATGCGGGTCCCACGGGTGGCCGGCGGCCGCGAGTCGCTGCTGGGAGGGGTCGTCTTCTTCGTGCTCGCCGTCGGGACTGCCCTCGTCTTCGGCAATACCGCCTTCAAGGGCACCACCGTGCTCGACCTCGGCGGGGAGATCATGGCCCTCGGGATCGTGGGCCTCTCCCTCGTCCTCCTGACCGGCTACTCGGGCCAGGTCTCGCTCTGCCAGTTCTCCTTCATGGGGATCGGGGCCTTCGTCATGGGCAAGATCGCCGGCGGAGGCTCTGTCCTCGGACTGCTGACGGCCGCCGCAATCTGTGCCGGGGTCGGGGCGCTCATCGCCCTGCCCACGGTCCGGCTGAGCGACCTCTACCTCGCGCTCGCAACGTTCGCCTTTGCCGACGCGGTGGCCAACGGGTTCTTCACCGACGCGGACATCTACGGCTCGGGAGGGGTCATCATCGGCCGCATCATCCTGCCCGGGCTCAACTTCGGCGGCGACCGGGCGGAGTTCCTGCTGGTGACCATCCTCTTCGTCCTGGCTGCCTGGATGGTCCTCGCCATACGGCGCAGTCTCTTCGGCCGGCGCCTGGTGGCGGTCAACGACTCGCCGGCGGCCTACGCCACCGTCGGGCTCAACATCGGGTTCACCAAGGTGGCGGTGTTCGCCATCGCGGCGGCCATGGCCGGACTGGCCGGAGCGCTCTACGGAACCGTCCAGGGCGTCGTCGGCACGAGCGACTTCGACATCTTCCCGGGCATCATCTTCGTGCTGTTCGTGACCATCTGGAGCATCCGCACCGTGTCGGGGGCCTTCCTCGCCGCCGTCACCTATGTGGTGCTGAACCAGGTCTGGCAGAACGGCGTCGGGCTGTTCGCCGGGGTCGGCATCATCCTCATCGGCCGGGCCGCAGGCGGACTGCTGGGCATCGAGGCGCTGCACTTCCGGCTGCCGTGGGTCAAGGCGCCGGCGGACGCCGAGCTCGACGCCCCTCCGTCCCGGACGCCGGTCGGCGGCCCGGCGATCGCCGGGGGGTCCAGTGCCACCGGCTGAGCGCGTCCACGCTTCCGGCACCCCGGTGCTGACCGTCTCCGAGGTCGCGGTGCACTTCGGCGGCGTCGCCGCGCTCAGCGACGCGAGCCTGACCGTCGAGCCCGGCAGCGTGACCGGTCTGATCGGACCCAACGGGGCGGGGAAGACCACCCTGTTCAACGTCATCAGCGGGCTCCAGGCTCCCGACCGCGGAACGGTCCGGCTCTTCGACACCGACGTGACCCGCATGAGGCCGCACCGCCGTGCCCGACTCGGCCTCGCCCGCACGTTCCAGCGGCTCGAGCTCTTCGGGTCCCTCTCGGCGGGGGAGAACGTCCAGGTCGGTCTCGAGTCATCGGTCAAGTGGTGGCAGTGGGGCCATATCAAGCGGGCCGTCCCCTGGGTGCGGCGGGGCGGCGCCGGGGACGCCCGGGCCGAGGACGAACCCACCGGTCCCGGGTCGCTGGCCGTGCGCACCTCGGACCGGCTCCTCAGCGGTGTGGGTCTCGGCGGTCTCGGGTCCCGGCAGGCCAGCGCCATGCCCACCGGGCTGGCCCGTATGGTCGAGCTGGCCCGGGCCCTCGCCCTCGGTCCCAAGCTCCTCCTCCTCGACGAGCCGGGATCCGGCCTCGACGAGGCCGAGTGCCAGACCCTCGGCGAGCTGCTCACCACCCTCGCCCGCGGCGGGATGGGCGTGCTCCTCGTCGAGCACGACATGGAGCTGGTCATGCGGATCTGCGACTACATCTACGTGCTCGACTTCGGGGACATCATCGCGGCGGGCACGTCCGGAGGAGATCCGCAACGACCCGAGGGTCCAGGCCGCCTATCTGGGCGCGGTGGTCGAGCGCGCCGGGGCCGCCACCCCGGGCACGGTGCTCGGGGTCGAGCGCCCGGGCCGACCGGTCGACGAGGGTGCGGCCGGGGTGGCCGAGTGATGGCGGGCCCGGTGACGAGCACCGACGGCGGTGCGAGCACGACCACGCTCCCGGCGAGCATCACGATCCGCGGGGTGCGCGCCGCCTACGGCCGCATCGAGGTCCTCCACGGCGTCGACCTCGAGGTCCCGGCAGGCGGCGTCTTCGCGCTGCTCGGTCCAAACGGGGCCGGCAAGTCGACCCTGCTGCGGGTCATCAGCGGGCTCATGCGACCCACCGGCGGCGAAGTCTTGATCGGCGGGGAGCCCACCGGGAAGACCCCGACCGAGAAGCTCGTCCGCCGAGGCATCTGCGCAGTGCCCGAGGGGCGGGGGATCTTCCCCAACCTGACCGTCCGTGAGAACCTCCGCATCTGGACGTACGGCGGCGATCTCGAGCGCGAAGGACGTCGAGGAGCAGACCTTCGCGACCTTCCCGAGGCTCCGCGAGCGGCGGCGGCAGATGGCCGGCACCCTCTCGGGCGGTGAGCAGCAGATGCTGGCCATCTCGCGCTCCCTCGTGACGAGTCCGCGGGTGCTCCTGCTCGACGAGCTCTCGATGGGGCTCGCGCCGCTCATCGTCGCCGAGCTCTACGAGCTGGTGGGCCAGCTCGCCCGGCAGGGCATCACCATCCTGCTCGTCGAGCAGTTCGTGACCACTGCGCTCGCCGTGGCCGACCGCGCCGCCATCATGGTGCACGGTCGCGTCGAGCAGGAGGGCACTCCCGCCGAGATGAGCGAGGCGGCCCTGAGCGTCTATCTGGCCTGAGTCCCGGAGCGGGGCACAGGGACGGTCACTCCTCGGCGAGCTCGACCTCGACCGAGAGCTCGTCGCCCTCGCGGGTGACCAGGTCGACGACCCCGCCGGCCTGGCGGAGGTCGTGTTCGGCCGAGCGCAGGGCGTCGATCCTGGACGGCGTGTCGGTCACGACGAGGCGGGCAACCGCTGCGCGCATCGAGCGCTTCGCCGCGGTCTTCTCGCGACGGATCAGGCCGAGCACCTCGGCCGCCACGTCGAGCACCGCGTCGGTCCCGGGATCGATGCCGCCGGCCGGGGTGACCCCGAGCTCGGCGGCCGTCGGCCAGGCGGCCGTGTGGATCGAGCCCTCCTGCCACCAGGACCAGACCTCCTCGGTCACGAAGGGGAGGATCGGAGCGAGGAGGCGGAGCAGCGCCGAGAGTGCGGCGGCGAGCGCGGCTCTGGCCGAGGCCGTGCCCGGGTCGGTCGGCCTCCCCGTACGCACGGGACTTGACCAGCTCGAGGTAGTCGTCGCAGAACGACCAGAAGAAGGCCTCGGTGCGCTCGAGGGCCCGTGCGTAGTCGTAGGACTCGAAGGCGACCGTGGCCTCCTCGACGACGACGGACAGACGCCCGAGGACGGCCCGGTCGAGGGGGGCGGTCACCGCCTCGATGCCGGGCACGACCAGGAGGCCCTCTCCGTCGGTCAGCCGGCCGAGCGCGAAGCGCGAGGCGTTGAGGACCTTCATGGCCAACCGACGGCCGACCTTCATCTGCCCCTCGTCGAATGCGGTGTCGGTGCCCGGACGGCCCCCGGCGGCCCAGTAGCGCACCGCGTCGGCGCCGTGCTGCTCGATGAGCGGGAGTGGGGTCACCACCGCGCCCTTCGACTTCGACATCTTCTTGCGGTCGGGGTCGAGCACCCAGCCGGAGATGGCCGCGTCGGACCAGGGGAGCACCCCGAACTCGAGCTCGGACCGGACCACGGTCGAGAAGAGCCAGGTCCGGATGATCTCGTGGGCCTGCGGGCGGAGGTCCATCGGGAAGACCCTGGCGAACAGGTCGGGGTCGTCCTCCCAGCCGCCCGCGATCTGCGGGGTGAGCGACGAGGTGGCCCAGGTGTCCATCACGTCCGGGTCGCCGACGAACCCGCCGGGCATGCCCCGACTGGTCGGCGGTGAACCCGTCGGGCACGTCCGTCGAGGCGTCGACGGGGAGGTGGCGCTCGTCGGCCATGATCGGGGCGTCGAAGTCGACCTCGCCGTCCGCGCCCACCGGGTACCAGACCGGGAACGGGACCCCGTAGAACCGCTGGCGGCTGATGTTCCAGTCCGCGTTGAGCCCCTCCACCCAGGCCCGGTAGCGGTGGGCCATGTACGGCGGGTGCCAGCGGAGCTCCTCCCCTCGGGCGAGCAACCGGTCGCGTAGTGGGAGGGTCTCGATGAACCACTGTCTCGAGGAGACGATCTCGAGGGGACGCTCGCCCTTCTCGTAGAACTTGACCGGATGGGTGATGGGCCGGGCCTCGCCGATGATCGCTCCCGAGGCGACCAGCTGCTCGACGATCCGGGTCCGGGCCTGGGTGACCGAGCGCCCGACCAGCTCGCCGTAGTGGGCGGCGGCCGCCGCCGGGTCCTCGGACGCCCAGCCCTCGGTGCCCCACTCCACCGGGAGCAGGGTTCCGTCACGACCGATGATCGTCCGGGTGGGGAGGGAGAGCTCGCGCCACCAGAGCACGTCGGTCGTGTCGCCGAAGGTGCAGACCATGGCGATCCCCGAGCCCTTCTCCGGGTCTGCCAGCTCGTGGGCCAGCACCGGCACCCGGACCCCGAACAGGGGGGTGGTGACGTCGGTGCCGAACAGGGCGCGGAAGCGGTCGTCGTCGGGGTGGGCGACCAGGGCCACGCAGGCGGGCAGCAGCTCGGGCCGGGTGGTCTCGATCTCCACGTCCCCCGCCGCGCCGGCACGCGGGAAGCGCAGCCGATGGTAGGCGCCGGGGCGCTCGCGGTCCTCGAGCTCGGCCTGGCTGACCGCGGTCCGGAAGTCGACGTCCCAGAGGGTCGGGGCGTCCGCTGTACGACCTGGCCGCGTCGGGCGAGCCGCAGGAACGCCGCGCTGGGAGACCCGCCGGGCGCGCTCGGAGATGGTCGCGTAGGTGTGCGACCAGTCGACGGAGAGCCCGAGCGTGCGCCACAGCTGCTCGAAGACCTGCTCGTCCTCCGCGGTGAGCTGCTCGCAGAGCGCGACGAAGTTGGGTCGCGAGATCGCGATCGGGTGCTTGCCGCGGCTGCGTCCGGCGGCACGAAGTCGGGGTCGTAGGGGAGGCTCGGGTCGCAGCGGACGCCGAAGTAGTTCTGGACCCGGCGCTCGGTGGGCAGGCCGTTGTCGTCCCACCCCATGGGGTAGAAGACGGCCTTGCCCCGCATCCGGTGGAAGCGGGCCACCATGTCGGTGTGGGTGTACGAGAAGACGTGCCCGATGTGGAGCGAGCCGGAGACCGTCGGGCGGCGGGGTGTCGATGGAGAACACGCGCGTCGCGGGGCGCGTCCGGTCGAACGCGTAGGTGCCGGCGGCATCCCACCGGACCGACCAGAGCTCCTCGAGGCCCTCGAGGCCGGGCTTCTCGGGGACACCCTGCGGTCGAGCGGTCACCGGGCTCCGTCCGTTCGTCTGCTCCGGCATGATCGGGTTACCGTACCCTGCGTGCTCCGGCTCCACGACACCGCAACCGGCGACGTGGTCCCGCTCCGGCCGCGGGAGCCCGGGAAGGTCGGCGTCTACGTCTGCGGCCTGACGGTCGACGGCGAGCCCCATCTCGGCCACGGCCGGATGGCACTCGTCTTCGACGTGCTCCGCCGCTATCTCATCTTCGCCGGCCTGGACGTCGACCTACGTGTCGAACATCACCGACATCGACGACAAGATCATCGACGGCGCGGCGGCCGCAGGGCTGCCCATCGACGAGTTCACCGCCGCCAACGAGGCGCGCTGGTGGGAGATCGTCGACGCCCTCGGGGTCCTCGTCCCCGACGAGATCCCCCACGCCACCGCCTATGTCGACCGGATGATCGCGCTGGTGCGGGACCTGGTCGCACGCGGGGTCGCCTACGAGACGCCGACCGGTGTGTACCTGTCGGTGCTCGACGTGCCCGGCTACGGGCTGCTCGCCCGCCAGCCCCTCGAGTCGCTGCGCGCGGGGGCACGGATCGAAGCCGACGAGGACAAGCGGTCCCCGCTCGACTTCGTGCTCTGGAAGAAGGCCAAGCCGGGCGAGCCGAGTTGGGACGCGCCCTGGGGGGCCGGGCGGCCTGGATGGCACACCGAATGCGTGGTGATGTCCCTCGGCCTCCTCGGGGAGGGCTTCGAGCTGCACGGCGGCGGCCAGGACCTCATGTTCCCCCACCACGAGAACGAACGTGCACAGGCGGTGGCCGACGGGAAGGAGTTCGCCCGCCACTGGATGCACAACGGCTGGGTCACCATGGGCGGGGAGAAGATGTCCAAGTCCCTGGGCAACTTCACCTCCCTCGCCGATCTCCTCGAGCGCAGCGACGCACGCGCCTACCGCCTCCTGGTGCTGCGATCGCACTACCGCTCGCCGATCGAGGTCACACCCGACACCGTCGCCCAGGCCGAGGCAGGGCTCGCCCGGCTGGACGAGCTGGCCCGGAGGTTCGGGCTGGACGACCCGCTCGCCGACGGGCCGTTGGTGTTCGGGCCGGCCGGGGACGACGCGGCACTGCCGGAGGAGGCATTGGACGCGTCGGCGGTGGCAGCGTTCCGCTCGATCATGGACGACGATCTGGACACCCCCGGGGCCCTGGCCACCATCTTCGACCTCGCCAGGCTGGCCAACGCCGCGGCCGACGCGGGCGACGAAGTCGCGGCTCGGCGTGCCGCCCGGACCGTGGCGACGCTGGCCGGGGCGCTCGGCCTCCCGCTGCGCCGGGGGGAGAGCACGGAGGTCGACCCGGTGACCGCCGACCTGGTCCTCCGGCGCGATCGGGCCCGGGAGCGGCGCGACTGGGCTGAGGCCGATGCGGTGCGCGCCGAGCTCGAGTCGGACGGCTGGCTCGTCGAGGACGCCGCCGGGGGCACCCGGGTCCGCCGCCGATGAACACCGCGTGAACACCCCCGGATCCGGTCGTTCCGCAGCCCGGATCCGGGGAAGGGACTGCTAGCGTTTTTCGGGTCGGAGCGAGCCCCCCGGAGGCTGGTCGACGCCCCGCCCGAGGCGGGAGGTCGGACCGGTCGCCTGTGGGATCCCCGGCACCCTGCAGGTGAAGGAAAGGGGAACGCCACCGTGGCCTCCGGAACAGTCAAGTGGTTCAACGCCGAGAAGGGCTTCGGCTTCATCTCACAGCCGGACGGCGGTGCGGATGTCTTCGTGCACCACACCGCCATCCAGATGAACGGATTCCGCTCCCTCGAGGAGGGCCAGGCGGTCGAGTTCGACCTGCAGGAGGGCCCGAAGGGCCTCCAGGCGGTCGACGTGCGGCCCGTCCAACCGGCCTAGTCCCCTCCGCTCCCCCGCGTCCCCCGGACGTGCCCTGCCGGGCACCCGATGCCCCGCGCCGCCCGGCCCCTGGTGGTTGCCGGTCGCGCCGGTTCCTTGTTACTATAGAGTAACCAGTGAGACCCACCGCGGGAGCGGTGCGCGTGCGGCCACCGTGCCGGCACCGGTCAGCGGAGTGCGTGCGGCCCCACGGGGCCAGAACGGAGCAGGGCGCAATGGCCGAATTCTCCCTCGATCTCAACGAAGACCAGCTCCAGCTGCAGAAGTGGGTCCACGACTTCGCCGAGACCGTCATCCGTCCCGCGGGACACGAGTGGGACGAGCGCGAGGAGACCCCCTGGCCGATCATCGAGGAGGCCGCACGGATCGGGCTCTACTCGTTCGACTTCATCAGCCAGGCCTTCTTCGACGAGAGCGGCCTGCTGCTCCCGATCGCCGCGGAGGAGCTGGCATGGGGTGACGCGGGCATCGCCCTCTCCATCCTGGGCAGCACCCTGGGCCTTGCCGGCATCGCGGGCAACGGCACCCCCGAGCAGCTGATCGAGTGGGGCCCGCAGTGCTTCGGGACCCCGGACAAGATCCAGATGGCCGCCTTCGCCGTCTCCGAGGCCGACGCCGGGTCGGACGTGTCGTCGCTGCGGACCCGCGCCATCTATGACGAGGCCAAGGACGAGTGGGTCCTCAACGGCACCAAGACCTGGATCACCAACGGCGGGATCGCCGACCTCCACGTCGTGGTGGCCTCGGTCGACTCCGGTCTCGGGTCGCGGGGCCAGGCCAGCTTCATCGTGCCGCCCCACACCCCCGGCCTCTCCCAGGGACAGAAGTTCAAGAAGATGGGAATCCGGGCTTCGCACACGGCCGAGGTCATCCTCGAGGACTGCCGCGTCCCCGGACGCTGCCTCCTCGGCGGGAAGGACAAGCTCGACGAGAGGCTGGCCCGTGCCCGCGAGGGCAAGCGCTCGTCCAGCCAGGCGGCCATGAAGACCTTCGAGGCCTCGCGCCCGGCGGTCGGGGCCCAGGCGCTCGGGATCGCCCGTGCCGCCTACGAGTACTCCCTCGACTACGCCAAGGAGCGGCGGGCCTTCGGCCGGGCCATCATCGAGAACCAGGGCATCGCTTTCAAGCTCGCCGACATGAAGACGAGGATCGACGCCTCCCGCCTGCTCGTGTGGCGGGCGTCCTGGATGGGCCGCAACGGCAAGGACTTCACCGCCGGAGAGGGCTCGATGTCCAAGCTCTACGCGGGGGAGACCGCGGTCTACGTGACCGAGGAGGCGATCCAGATCCTCGGTGGCTACGGCTACGTCCGCGACTACCCGGTCGAGCGGTGGCACCGTGACTCGAAGATCTTCACCATCTTCGAGGGCACCTCGGAGATCCAGCGGCTCATCATCGCCCGGGCCATCTCCGGCGTCCACATCAACTGATCGTCGACGACCACCCGACCGTCGACGGTCCACCGGGCGTCGGTTCCCGGTGACCGGCACACTGCTCGTCCTCTGCACCGGCAACGCCGCCCGCTCGGTGATGGCCGGGGCCATGCTGCAGGCCGCGCCACTCGAGATCGTGACCGCCGGGAGCCACGTGATCGAAGGCCAGCCGATGAGCCGCCGTACCCGCTCGGCACTCGCGTCGCTCGGGTTCGATGCCGACGGCCACCGCAGCCACCAGCTGACCGACGCGGACGTCTCGGCGGCCGTCCTCGTCCTGGCCATGGCGGGCGAGCACGTCGACTACATCCGGCGGAAGCACCCGCAGGCGGCCACCCGCACCGCCTCGATCAAGCGGCTGGTACGCGACCTGCCGCCCGGCCCGCCGGCGTTGCCGGCGCGCCTCGCCCGCCTCGACCTTGCAGCGGTCCCGGTCGAACCCTGGGAGGACGTGGAGGACCCCGCTGGCGGCGACGACGAGGTGTACGAGGCGTGCGCTCGCGAGCTCCTCGCGCTCTGCGCCGAGCTCGGTCCGCGTCTGGTCTGAGTCCCGTCGCTCAGGCCGCCGGGACGACCGCATCCCGCACGAGGTGGAGCCCCGAGAGCCCGGGGAGTCGGTCGACCCGCCGGTCGATGCGATCGGCCACGGCGATCCCGCGGTCGTCACCGAACAGATAGGCGCGCAGGTGGGCGACCTCGCCGGGACCGACGACGCCGCTTCCCACCGGTGCCCAGAAGCGCCGGAGCGCCCACCGGGTCAGCCGTTGCGCGGACCGGCTCTCCGAGAGGCGGCGCCGGGCCTCGGTCGCGTAGAAGTCGATGTGCCGTCCCTCCTGGCGCATGATCCGGCGGAGCAGCTCGCCGAGGGTCGGATGGTCCGCCCGCACGGCGAGCAGTGAGTAGGCCGCCTGGGTGGTCCATTCGTTGACCGCGCCCCAGGTCATGTGCACCGCGGTCAGGTGGGGGGTGAGCGCGGAGGCCGCCTGGAAGGCGAGCGGCCGGAGGGCGTCTCTCCGGGGGAGCCGTTGGCGGACGGCGGCGACCCGCCCGGTGCCGGCGGTCTCGTCGTGGGCGGTGAGGATCCGCCCGATGGCCTCGCCGTGCCAGTACTCCTCGTAGTTCCACATGGTGAGGAAGGAGGTCACCTCGGGATCGCGGTGGGCCCGGGTCACAAGGACGTCGCGCAGATAGCACACGGTGTGCTGCTCGACGTCGTGCATGTAGCGCAGGCAGCGCAGCGCACCGGGGTCGAGCGGCCGCCGCCGGAAGTCCGTGAAGTCGATGTCGTCGCAGGCCAGCCGCGCAGACAGGCGCTCGTAGGTCTCCATGTCGAATGTCATGCTGGATATTCGTGGCGACGACGGCCGCCGGATGGGCCACAGGTGCGGGCAGCGGCCGTCCGTGTGCGCCTGCAGCTCCGAATACAGTGCCGGGATGGTGGAGCTCGAGCAGGCCAGCGATGCCAGCCTGGTCGTCGCGGTGGGTCGGTGGCACGAGCCCGCTCTCGCCGAGATCTACCGCCGTCACGGTGGTGCTGTCCATTCTCTGTCACGCCGGATCCTCCGGAGCGAGCAGCCCGCCGAGGAGATCACCCAGGAGGTCTTCCTCGACCTCTGGAAGCATCCCGAGAAGTTCGACGCGCAGCGCGGCACGCTGCGCTCCTTCTTGCTCGCCCGCGCGCACGGCAAGTCGGTCGACGTGGTGCGGTCCGAGGAGTCACGCAAACGGCGCGAGGAGAGCGACGCCCGCCGGACCGCGGCCTCCGACTACGACCTCGATCACGAGGTCTGGGACATGGCCGTCGCCGAACAGATCAAGGACGCGCTCGAGAGCCTCCCCGACGACCTCCGCCAGCCCATCGAGCTCGCCTACTTCGGCGGGCTCACCTACCGCGAGGTCGCCGCGCTGCTCGACGCACCCGAGGGAACCGTCAAGAGCCGCATCCGATCCGGCCTGAGCCGGCTCCGTCTGTCCCTCATCGAACGCGGCGTCCGGCCGGCCGGAGCGGACCAGTGAGCACGCCCGAGCTCTCCCACCGCGAGATCGAGGAGCTCCTCGGCGCCCACGCGCTCGACGCCGTCGATCCTGAGACAGCCGCGCTCGTCGAGGCGCATCTGGAGCGCTGTGTCCGCTGTTCGATCGAGGTGGCCCAGCACCACGAGGTGGCGGGGATGCTCGCCAACTCCGGAGGGAGACCACCGGCACGCCTCTGGAACGGCATCGCCGAGCGCCTCGGGGGCACCTCGGGGCAGTCGTGGGGCCGGTTGGCGGCCCGCCTCGAGGCACCCGAGCCGGAGCCGGATCCGGACCGTCTCCCTGATCGGATCCCGGCCATCCCCGACCACTCAGGTGCCGAGTCGGTCGGCGCCGGCCGGAGGCGGCGGGTGACGATCGCAACCGCCGCGCTGGCCGCGGCCGCCGTCATCGTGGCCCTCGGGCTCGGGCTCCAGGTCCGGCACCTCCACACCCAGGTGCGCGCGTTGGAGAGCTCGCCGCAGCTGTCCGCTGCGGAGCGGGCGGCGGAGGCGTCCCCGACCACCCGCCGGATCCCCCTGGTGCACGCCGTCGGTTCGGGCGCACCGGCGACGGTCGTGCTCACCGCGTCGGGCACCGGGTTCGTGGTCAACCACGACCTCCCGGCCCTGCCCGCCGACCGCACCTACCAGCTGTGGGGTGTGATCGGGAGCCACACCGTGTCGCTCGGGCTGCTCGGGTCGCGCCCGGGCATCGTGCCGTTCAGCGTGGCGGGAGGCGCAGAGCCGAGTGCGTTCGCCGTCTCATCGGAGCACGCGGGCGGCGCCGTGCAACCGAGCGGCCGTCCGGTGGCGGCGGGCGCGGTCACCGCGTAGATCCGCCACGACGGGTCCGGTTCTCGGGAGGGACTCAGATGCGGTGGACCTGTCGCAGACCGGCCCAGGCGAAGTCGGCCAGACGGGTTGCCAGGGCGGCCGCCTCCTCGGACCCGGCGGCAGAGGCCACGCCGGACTGCCCGGCGGGGTCCTCCACCTGCTCCCTGCGGGCGTCGAGCCAGTGCCGACTCGCACCCTCGGCCATGCCCACCACGGCATGGGCCAGCAGGAGGCGGTGATCCGGGTCGAGCCCGGCGTCGATGAGGGGGTCGATGGCCTCCGCGATGGTCGCCTCGACCCGGCGAAGGGCAGCTCCGAGCTCGGGGTCGTCGGGGGCGTCGCGTCCGTAGAGGAGCCGGAACGCCGGTTCGTTGTGGACCATCAGCTCGAAGTAGGCGGCGAAGCCGACCTCGACCTGCTGGCGCGGTCCCTCCGCTGCAGCGGTCGCGGTCACGATGCGGTCGACCAGTTCGCGCGAGAAGACGTCCATGAGCTCGAGGTAGAGGGCACGCTTGGATTCGAAGTGCTGGTAGACGAGCGGTTTGGTGACCCCCGCCACCTCGGCGATGTCGTCCATGGTGGTCGCCGCGTAGCCGTGTTCGGCGAAGAGGGTGAGCGCCACCTCGAACAGCTGGCGACGCCGCGCATCCGCGGTCAGGCGACGTCCCCCCGTGGTTCGTGCCGTGGTCACGGGCATGGAGGCCATGGTAGCCCCCGGTCATGACCGGCCCTCCGGCCAGGACCCGCCCTCAGTGGTCGGGAAGGACCGACGCGATCCGGTCGGGCAGGTCGGCGATGGAGAAGTGGGTCGCCGCCACGGTCAGGTTGTCCTCGAGGAGCCGACGGTCGGGTGCCCCGAGCCAGCCCGCGAGGTCGGAGACCCGGTCCAGGGGGAACCAGCGGAATCCGAAGGCGGCGAGCTCGTCCGCGACAGGGTAGGGGCCGATGGCCAGGGGGCGCCGGTGGACGACCGATTCGATGCTCGGATTGCCGAACCCCTCCCAGGTCGACGGCAGCGTGACCACGTCGCAGGCCTGATAGGCGTCGTCGATGGTCGTCGCGCCCGCGATCTCGGGGGCGCCCCGCAGCACCGGACACGACGCGCCCTCGACGAGCCGTTCGAGCTCGGGACCGTACTCGTCCTCGGCCGGCCCGAGCAACCAGTAGGTGGCACCGAGCGCGGCGGCCACCCCGATCCCACCGGCCACGTTCTTGCGCGGCAGGGCGCGCGTGGGCTGCAGGACGAGGAGGCGGTCGGGATCGAGGCCGAGCGCCCGCCGCAGCTCGGCGCCGCGGTCGCTGCGTGCGGGCAGCGGACCGTCGGGATCGCGGTCGGGTGCGGGCACCGCGAACGAGTTGTACACCGTGGTCGCCCGGATACCGCGGTCGGCCAGGTCCAGCCGGCTCAGCCGGTTGATCGTGACGTGGCGCCACCGCGGATCGTCCGGCGGCGGCGGGTGGGTACGGAACTGCGGCCGCTGCCAGGGGAGGTCGTGATGGTGGAGCAGCGCGGGCCTGCCGGCGAGGACGTCGGCCACGACGGTCCACGCCCCCGGGTTGAGGGGCAGTGAGCAGAGGTTCTCGACCACCACCAGGTCTGCCGCGGCCAGGGCGTCTTCGACCTCGGCCGGCGTCGGCGGAACGGGTGCCCCGATGGCGAGGCCGGGGAGCAGCGCGTCGACCGGGCCTGCCCCCGCCACGGTACGGGTGGTGAAGCCGAGGGCGCCGAGGGCCCGCTGCCACTTGGCCGCCTCGATGGCCACACCGTCGGGCCCGCCGAGACGGAAGGAGAGGAGGGCGGCGACCGGGATGGGGTCACCGTAGCGGTGGTCCCGCCGATGCGACCCGGCCGGTACCCGCCGAGTACCGTCGGGACGTGCCCGACCGCGCTTCCGGTGACGCCGCTCCCGACGCTGTCGCCGGGGGCGACCTGCTGGCTGCGCGCGACGGCCCGGTGCTCACCCTGACCATCAACCGCCCGGAGCGGCGCAACGCGATGACCTGGGAGGTCATCGCCGGCCTCCGCGACCACCTGTCCAGCGCCAAGACCGACCCTGCGGTGCGGGTCGTCGTCCTGACCGGAAGCGGCGACAAGGCGTTCTGCGCCGGGGCCGACCTCTCCGGCATGGTTCCCGGGGACCCGGACGGGGCTCCGGATGCGTTCGCGGCCCACCACCAGGCCCGGGGGTGGATGGCCGAGCTCTTCGAGGAGATGTGGCACCTCGGCAAGCCCACCGTCGCCCGGGTGCAGGGGTGGGCCATGGCCGGCGGGTTCGGGCTCGCACTGGCCTGTGACCTGCTCGTCGCCTCTGAGCGGGCCCGGTTCGGCACGCCCGAGCTCGACGTGGGGCTCTGGCCGTACATGGTCACCGTCCCCATGCTCCGCTCGATGCCCCCGAAACGGGCGCTCGAGCTCATGCTGACCTGCCGGGTGCTCAGCGCAGAAGAGGCAGACCGCATCGGGTTCCTCACCCGTCTGGTCCCCCACGACGGGCTCGACGACGCGGTGGCCGAGCTCGCCGCTGTGCTGGCTTCGAAACCTCCGGGGGTGACCGGGCTGGGCCGCGAATCGTTCTACGCTGTCCTGGACTCGGCGGCCACCGAGGCCCTGCCCTACCTCCACGCGATGCTCACCGTCACCAGCCAGACGGCCGAGGCCGCAGAGGGGATCGCGGCGTTCGCCGAGAAGCGTCCGCCGGCGTGGCAGGTGGGTGGTCCGGGCACTCCGGGTGCCCCGGTCATGTGAGTGCTGACAGACGCCCAACCGATCCCGAGGAGCCCAGCGCATGCCCAAACGAGCACTGATCACCGGCGTCACCGGTCAGGACGGCTCCTACCTGGCCGAGTTCCTGCTCGGTGAGGGATACGAGGTGTGCGGCATGGTCCGCCGCTCGAGCACGCTCAACTTCGAACGGATCGCCCGCATCCAGGACCGGATCACACTGGTCGCCGGCGACCTGCTCGACGAGGTCTCGATGATCAACATCCTCAGGGAGCACCGGCCCACCGAGGTCTACAACCTCGCCGCGCAGTCCTTCGTCCAGACATCGTGGAGCCAGCCGGTCCTGACCGGCGAGACGACCGCACTCGGGGTCACCCGGGTGCTCGACGCCATCCGGACGGTCGATCCCGAGATCCGCTTCTACCAGGCGAGCTCCTCGGAGATGTTCGGGAAGGTGCTCGAGGTTCCCCAGGTCGAGACCACGCCCTTCTACCCGCGCAGTCCCTACGGGGTCGCCAAGGTCTACGGCCACTGGATCACGGTCAACTACCGCGAGAGCTACGACCTCCACGCCTCGTCGGGCATCCTCTTCAACCACGAGTCTCCGCGCCGCGGGCTCGAGTTCGTGACCCGCAAGGTGACCCACGGGGTGGCACGGATCAAGGCCGGCATCGACAAGACCCTCGCGCTCGGCAACATGGACGCCCAGCGCGATTGGGGCTACGCGGCCGACTACGTGCGGGCCATGTGGCTGATGCTCCAGCAGGACCGTCCCGACGACTACGTGGTCGCGACCGGCGAGACCCACTCGGTGCGCGAGCTGGTCGAGCTCGCGTTTGCCGCCGCGGACCTGGCCGTCGAGGACCGTGTGGTCATCGACGAGCGCTTTCTCCGGCCCGCCGAGGTCGACCTCCTGGTCGGCGACCCGACCAAGGCCGAGAAGACACTCGGGTGGCACCGCGACGTCGAGTTCCCGGCCCTCGTCCAGATGATGGTCGAGGCCGACCTGGCGCAGGTGTTGCGCGAGTTGGTGTAGCGGTTGGTCATGGCCGGCCTGGCGGCGATCCACGCCGACCCCCTCGGCCTCCTCGTGGCGTTCGGTGCGGGCATGCTCTCGTTCGTCTCTCCCTGCGTGCTCCCGCTGGTGCCGGCCTATCTCTCGATGGTCTCGGGCCTGTCGGCCGCCGAGCTGCAGGCGCTGTCCCCGGCGCCCGCTTCCGCCCCGGCCCTGCAGCCCGTGGGAGTCGGCGGCGCGGCCCGCGGGACCCCGGACGCGCCGGACCCCGAAGCGCCCGCACCCGAAGCGCTGCGGGCGGAGCGCGCCCGGTTGCTGCGGGGCATCCTCGCCTTCATCGCCGGCTTCACCGTGATCTTCACGATCCTCGGGGCCTCGGCCTCGGCCATCGGTCGGCTCTTCCTCACCCACCAGCGTCCGCTGGAGGTGGTCTCCGGCGCGCTCATCGTGCTGTTCGGCGCGGTGCTGGTGGCCTTCGCGGCCGGGGTCGACCTGCCGGGGGCGCTGGTCGGGGAGCGCCGGTTCATCGTGCGACCGTCCGCGCTCGGCGCGTGGGCCCCTCCGGTCATGGGCATGGCGTTCGCCTTCGCCTGGACGCCGTGCATCGGCCCGGTCCTCGGGAGCGTGCTCGCGCTGGCGGCCGGAACGGGAGGATCGGCCACCGGGGGCATCGCGCTCCTGCTGGCCTACTCCCTCGGCCTGGGTGTTCCCTTCCTGGTCGCCGGTCTCGCCTTCGGCCGGCTGACCGATGTGTTGGCCAGGGTGCGGGGGAGGCTCCGGCTGGTGGACCTGGCGGGCGGGTTGGTCCTGATCGCCTTCGGGGTGCTGCTGGTGACCGGCAGGGTCGACGTCCTCTCGGCCCACATCAGCGGTTGGCTCCGTGACCTGCACCTCGACCGGCTCTCGACGAGCTGATCCACCTCGGGCGCCCGACCCACCGACGCCCGCCGACCACGGCATCCCCCCGTCTGGCTCCCGGACCCGAGCCCCCGTAGCATTGTGGCGCCCATGGCCCCTGTTGCCCCTCGTACCCCTGCAGTCTCACTCCGCGACGCGGTCGCGCTCTCGGGTCGATTCCCCCTCCTGGCGGGTGTCGACCTCGAGGTACCGGCGGGGGAGACGCTGCTGGTCGAAGGCGCCAACGGGGCCGGAAAGACCAGCCTGCTGCGGGTCTGCGCGGGCCTTGTGCCGCTCGCGTCGGGACGGATCGACGTGCTCGGGCTCGACCCGCTCCGCGACCGGACCCGGTTCCGGCGCCGGATCGGCCTGCTCTCGCACGCCTCCCACCTCTACGACGACCTCACCGTCCGGGAGAACGTCCGCTTCGCGGTCCGAGCCTCGGGCGGTGACGTGGACCGCATCGAGCCGTCCTGTGCGCGCTGGGGGCTCACCGGGCGCCTCGCGCGGACCCCTGCGTCCAAGCTCTCGGCCGGGCAGCGCCGCCGGGTGGCCCTGGCCGTCCTCACCGCCCGCTGGCCGGAGCTGTGGCTGCTCGACGAGCCCCACGCCGGGCTCGACGCCGCGGCGAGGTCACTGGTCGACGCGCTCGTCGACGAGGCGTCCCGGTCGGGGGTCACCGTAATCATCGCGAGCCACGAGACGGCGACCGCCGAGGCGCTCGCCACCCGTGCCGTGACCATGAGCGGCGGCCAGGTGACCGGGGAGCGGACGCTCGCACCGCCTGCCGGCGCCGCCGACCGGTCGACCGGGGCCAGGGGAGCGGTCGCGCATGTGGCGTGACACGCTGCTGGTCGCCGGCAAGGATCTCCGGATCGAGGCGCGCTCCCGGGTCGGCCTCTCGCAGGTCGCCCCCTTCGGCGTGGTGGCCCTCGTCCTCTTCGCCTTCGCCCTCGGCCCCGACCGGACCCTCATGGCCGAGGGGGCACCGGGTCTCTTCTGGGTGGCGGTGCTCTTCTGCACCGTGCTGGCCATCCAGCGCAGCGTCTCGGTCGAGTCCTCGGACGGGGCCCGGGACGGCCTCCGGCTCTCGGGGATCGACCCAGCCGGCCTCTTCCTCGGCAAGTCGGCGGCCGTGGCCGCCCAGCTCTTCCTGCTCGAGGTGCTGCTCGGCATCGGAGTGGTCCTGCTCTACGGGGCGCGGATCGCCGTCCCCTGGCTCGTCGTGAGCTCCTGTGTCCTCGGGACCATCGGGCTCGCGGCGACCGGCACCCTCTACGGCGCCCTCTCGGCGGGGCTGCGCGTCCGCGAGACCCTGCTTCCCTTCCTCCTGCTTCCCATCACCGCCCCGGTCCTGCTGGCCGGTACCCGCATCTGGCAGGCGGCCATGCAGGGCGGTGTGCCCTCGGCCGGCACCCAGTGGCTGCGCCTGCTGGTGGTCTTCGACGCCATCTACCTCGCCTTCGGCGTGGTGGTCTTCGGCCCGATCCAGGAGACGGCATGAGCCAGGACGTCGCGAGCGGTCTCGGGCTCGCCCCCGACCCGGACGGGCGGGCGGTTGCGGCTCCGGCCCCGGTCCTTGCGAGCCGGCCCCCGCTCACCTCGGAGCGCGCCCGCCGGGTGGAGCGCCTCATCGGTGCGGTGGCGGTGCTCGGCACGGCGGCGACCGTGTGGCTCGGACTCTGGGTGACCCCGCCCGACCAGAGCCAGGGCAACCTGGTCCGGCTCGTCTACATCCACCCGGGTGTGGCCTGGGTCGCGCTCTACCTCGCCTTCGGCCTCGCCGCTCTCGCCAGCGTCCTCTATCTCTGGCCGCGGACCCGCTCGCTCGCCTGGGACCGGCTGGCCGCGGCCGCCGTCGAGGTCGGGGTGGTCTTCAACGTCCTCACCCTGATCTCCGGATCGATCTGGGGGAGGCCGACCTGGGGCGTCTGGTGGGCCTGGGATGCACGGCTGACCAGTACCGCGCTGCTCCTCGTCCTCTTCCTCGGGTACATGGCCATGCGCAGGGTGCCTGCCGAGCCCGACGTGCGCGCCCGGCGGAGCGCCTTCATCGCCCTGTTCGCCGCGGCCGACATCCCCATCGTCCACTTCTCGGTGCTCTGGTGGCACACGCTCCACCAGGGCGCCACCGTGCTCAACGCCAATCTCTCGCCCACCATCCACGGGTCGATGGCCTGGACCCTGCTGCTCGGCTTCGTCTCGCTGACCCTCGTCTTCGTCTGGATGCTGCTCGTCCGCTACCGGATCGGAGCCCTCGAGGACTGGTTGGGCGCCCGCGAGCTCGGCCTCGCGTTGCGCGAGCGCCGGGCCGAGGGCACGGTCGCCGCCGAACCCGGCGACGGGACGCTCGACGACCCGGTGGGTGTCGCCTGATGGACTACGTCGTCGCGGGCTACGTGATCGTGCTCACCACGCTCTTCTGCTACGGGGTGCAACTCGTCTGGCGCCGGCGTCGCCTGACCCGGACGGTGGCCCGCGTGCTCGCTCAGGCCGAGGACCCCTACGACACCGCCGACCACGCCGGCCGGCAACGGCCGCTGATCCCCGGGGAGGGGTTGACGTCGGGCGGGATCGAGCGGTGACCACCACCGCCCCGGAACCGACGACCGACAGCCCCGAGGGCGCCCGGGCGCCCGTGCGCGGACCCGGCGGACCGCCGACGACGCGTTCGAAGGTCCGGCCGCGCTACGTCGTGGTCGGCCTGGTGCTCGTCGGGGCCTTCTCCTTCCTCATCGCGAAGGGCATCGGCTCCGCCCTCGACTTCTACCTGACCGCCAACCAGGCGGTGGCCCAGGAGGCCTCCCTCGGGACGAAGACGATCAACCTGGAGGGTGTGGTCGAGCCCGGCTCGATCCACGCGACCCGGGCCGGGGTGGATTTCGTGGTGACGTCGGGTGCGACCCACCTCCAGGTCGACAACGCTGGCAGCCCGCCGGAGCTCTTCCAGCCCAACATCCCGGTCATCGCCGTCGGCCACTTCGCAGGCGGGATCTTCGAGTCGAACCAGATCCTGGTCAAGCACACCGCCACCTACATCGCGCAGCACCCGAACCGGGTGACCGCGCCCAACGGGACCAAGCGGTGACGGCCGGGCGGGTCCGCCGTCCCGGCACCGGCCTCCGGTGAACGGGGCACTCGGCCACACCGGCGTCCTGCTCGGCTTCGCCGCGGCGGTGGTCGGCGGGGTGGTGCTCGTGGTCGGCCTGGTCCGCGGGCGACGGGGCTCGCTCAGCGGCGCGCAGGTCTACGCGCCGCTCATCCTCCTCGGGGGGCTGGTGGCGGCGGCCGCCATGGAGCGCGCCCTCATCACCCACGACTTCACCCTCGCCTACGTCGCCGACAACAACAGCCGGTCGACCCCGCTGCTCTACTCGATCACCGGCATGTGGTCGGCACTGGCGGGCTCGATCCTCCTCTGGGCGCTCATCCTCGGCGGGTACGCCACGGCGATGGTCTGGAGGTTCCGCAAGCGTGCCGCGGAGGAACTGGTGGCCTGGGCCACCCTGACCGTCTACGTGGTGGCCGCCTTCTTCTTCGGTCTCATGCTCGGGCCGGCGGACCCCTTCACCCACGTGAGTGGGGCCGTCCCGGCGAACGGCCTCGGGCCCAACGTGCTGCTCCAGGACAACCCGCTGGTCCTCTTCCACCCCCCGATGCTCTACCTGGGGCTGGTCGGATTCACCCTCCCCTTCGCCTTCGCGGTGGCCTCCTTGATCACCGGGAGGCTGGACGACGCCTGGCAGCGCGAGACCCGCCGCTGGACGCTCTTCGCCTGGACCTGCCTCACCGTCGGCATCGTGCTCGGTGCCTGGTGGTCCTACCAGGTCCTCGGCTGGGGCGGGTTCTGGGCCTGGGACCCGGTCGAGAACGCATCGCTGCTGCCGTGGCTCGTGGGCACCGCCTACCTCCACTCGGTGATGGTCGAGCAGCGCAGGGGCCTGCTGCGCATCTGGAACCTCTCCCTCGTGGTGGCGACCTTCAGCCTCACCATCCTCGGGACCTTCCTCACCCGTTCGGGGGTCCTCCAGTCGGTGCACTCCTTCTCGACCTCGACCATCGGGCCCCTGCTGCTCGGCTTCTTCGGTCTGGTGCTGGCGGTCGGCGTCGGCCTCATCGCCTGGCGGGGTGACCGGTTGCGCTCGCCCGGCGGCATCGATGCACCGCTCAGCCGCGAGGGGGCCTTCCTCGCCAACAACCTCCTCTTCGTGGCGTTCGCATTCGTGGTCCTCCTCGGCACGGTCTTCCCTCTTCTCTACGAGGCGTTGAGCGGCGGGTCCCAGGTCGGGGTCGGGGCCCCCTACTTCAACCGGCTGGTCATCCCGATCGGCCTGGGTCTGCTCTTCCTCATGGCGGTGGCACCGGCGCTGCCGTGGCGGAAGACGACGGCGGAGGTGCTCCGGGGGCGCCTCGCAGTGCCGGCCGCCATCGGGGTCCTGGTCGTCGTGAGCTGCGTGGCCGCGGGGATACGCGGCGTCGAACCCCTGCTCGCCTTCGGCCTCGGCGCCTTTGCCGCCGCGTCGGCCGGACGCGCCCTCGTGCTGTCGGTGCGCGGCTCGTGGCGGAGCGCACGGGCCTCGGGCGCCGCCCCGCTCCGGGCCGCCCTTGCCGGGTGGCGCGGCCTGGTCGGGCGGGCGAACGGGGGGATGATCGTGCACATCGGCGTGGTGGTCCTCGCGGTCGGCCTGGCCGCGGCCACCGCGTTCGGCCAGCGCGCATCGGTGGTGCTGGCCAGGGGGGAGGCGACCCGGTTCGACGGACACACCGTCGAGTTCGTCGGCACGAGGATCGTGCGCACCCCGGCGCGCGTGTCGTCCGAAGCGGTCCTGCGGGTCGACGACGGGGGCGAGTTCACCCCGGCCATCAGCCAGTTCGGTGCCGGGACCCAGGCCGTGGGCACGCCGGCCATCGACTCGAGTTGGACCTCCGACGTCTACCTGACCATCGACTCGATCCCCGCCGCCGGTGGATCCTGGACGTTCGGGGTCGTGGTCCAGCCGATGGTCGTGTGGCTCTGGATCGGGGGTGGGCTGATGGCGGTCGGATCGGTCCTGTCGGCGGTTCCCGGCCGCAGGCGTCGTCCCACCGACCCGGTCTCGGCCCCCCTGCAACCCGCGTTCCCGCGTGGCCGTGAGGCGTCGGGTCACCAGGAGCCCGCCGACGACGACCGCACGCCGGCCGGTGTTGCGCTCGACCGACTCCCGGTGGGCGCCGGCGAATCGCCATGACCGAGCCGCGGGAGCTTCTCCCGTCGTCTCCGGTGCCCGCACGCGGCGGCACCCACACCGCCCGCTGGGTGGGGGTCGGGGTGCTGGTGGTGGCCGCCGGAGTGGTCGCCGTGCTGGCCACCCGTCCGCCCGCGGCGGTCAACGAGGTGCAGAGCCCGCTGGTCGGCGCCCAGGCCCCCCCGGTACGGGGGCTCACCGTCGAGGGCACGCCGTATACCCTGGCCCGCCACCCCGGTTCGTTCGTGGTGGTCAACTTCTTCGCCAGCTGGTGTGAACCGTGTCAGCAGGAAGGACCGGAGCTGGTCAGGTTCGCCTTCGAGCACCACCGTTCGGGGGACGCGTCCATGGTCAGCGTCGTCTTCGACGACACTCAAACGGCCGCCCGCTCGTACCAGGCAACCCTCGGCGCCACCTGGCCGACGTTGGCGGACAACGGGGGAGGGCTCGCCCTCAGCTTCGGGGTGCGCGCACCACCGTCGACCTTCGTGATCGCGCCCGACGGCAGGGTGGTGGCCTACATCGTCGCCCCGGTGACCGCGGCGGACCTCGACGCCGTCATCGCCCGTGCACAGCGGTCCGGCGCATGAGCGGGCGGCGGTTCCCGGTCTGGACGCTCATCGGGGTGGTGCTGGTCGTCGCGCTGATCGCCGGAAGCGGCGTGCTCTCGTCGACCCCGCCGACCGCCGCCGAGCGTTCCGCGTCCATCGAGTCGGTGATCCGGTGCCCGAGCTGTGAAGACCTGTCGGTGGCCACCTCCAGCGCGCCGACCGCGGTGGCTGTGCGGGCGACCGTCCGACAGCTCGTCGGTGACGGCCGCACCGATGCACAGGTCGAGCAGTACCTCGAGGCCCGCTACGGGTCGACCATCGTGCTCGACCCGCCCGCGAGCGGGTGGTCCCTCCTGGTCTGGGTGCTGCCGGTGGCCTGCGGCCTCCTCGCCGCGGTCGCGTTGACGGTCGTCCTCGTGCGACGGCGCCGGATCGGCGACGGGGACGACCCGGTCGCCGTGGACCTCGACCCGGGTCTCGTGGAGGAACGTCGCGCCTTCATCGCCCGGTCGCTGGCCGATGCCGACGCCGAGTTCCTGGCCGGCGATCTCTCCGACCGCGACTACCTCTTGCTACGGCGGCGCGACATGCGGCGTCTCGCCGCGCTTGACGGTGCCGCCCCGACCACCGCGGTTGGGTCAGCTGCGGGTGTCGTCGCGTCGTCGGCACCGTCCGGGGCAGCGGTCGCCGTCGCGGAGCGTCCGGAGCCGGCGAACGCCCCCGAGGAGCCGCCCGTCACGCCACCCCGGACCCGGAGCCGCCGGAGCTGGTGGTTCCTTGCTGGCGCGGTGGCCTGCTTCGCCGGGGCCCTCGCCGTGGCCGTGGTCCTCTTCTCGTCCTCCCGCCTCCCCGGGCAGACCGCGACCGGCAGCATCGCCCTGAACTCGGCCCAGCAGACCGAGCGCACCCTCGACCAGGCGGCGACCCTCGAGAACGAGGGGCAGGTCGGCGAAGCTGCCCAGCTCTACCAGTCGGTACTGACCGCCCACCCGAAGAACGTGGTGGCCCTGGCGCAGATGGGGTGGCTCGAATACCAGACCGGGACCCAGGGGGCCAGCGCGTCGCTCCTCGCGGATGCCCGGTCCCTGCTCGAACGGGCGGTCGCGCTCGGTCCGGGCGACTACGCCGCCCACCTCTACCTCGGGACCGTCCTGCTCGACGAGGACGGCAACGCAGCGGGCGCTGTCGACCAGTACCGTGACTTCCTGGCCGACGATCCCCCGCACACCGTGGTGGCCGAGGCCGCAGCAGAGCTGCGGGTGGCCTACGGGCGGGCGGGTGTCGCGCTCCCGCCCCAGGTGCCCGCCGCCTGAGCCGGCTGTCCGGCCCGCGGCACCGTCGACCGGCTCACCCCTGCAGGGCCCGGAGCCGACCCACGACGCCGGGGAAGGCGGTCGCGAACGCCTCCACGTCGTCGTCTGTGGTCGACCAGCCGACCGAGAGCCGCAGTGACCGCTCGCCGTCGACCCCCATGGCCTCGAGCACCGGTGAGGGCTCGAGCGACTCCGACGAGCACGACGATCCGGAGTGGACGGCGACCCCGGCCTGGTCGAGGCCGAGCAGCACCGGCTCCGCCTCGACACCCGCGACACCGAGGCAGAGGATGTGGCCGACCCGGTCGTCGGTCGCTCCGATGCGCGCCACCCCGCCGACGGCCAGGGCCGCCTCGGCCAGCTGTTCGGTCTGACGCCGGGCCGTGGCGGCTTCGGCCTCCAGCCGGCCGGGCACGGCGAGGGCCGCGGTCGCAGCCCCGAACGCGATCGCAGCCGTGAGGTTCTCGAGACCCGCCCGCCGCGCCCGCTCCTGTTCGCCGCCGAGGAGCAGAGGGCTGATGCGGAGCCCGCGGCGGAGGACGAGCGCCCCGATGCCCGGGGGACCGCCCAGCTTGTGGGCGGAGATCGACACGAGGTCGGCCCCGAGGGCGTCCAGGTCGACCGCGAGGTGGCCGGCGGCCACCACCGCGTCCACGTGGACCGGGACGCCGAGCTCGCGACAGCGTGCGACAACCGCGGCCACCGGCTGGACGGTGCCCACCTCGTGGTTGGCCCACTGGCAGTGCACGAGCGCCGGGAGCCTGCCGTGGTCGTTCTGGCAGCGGGAGAGGGCCTCGTCGACCGCGGCCGGCTCGATGCGTCCGGCGCCGTCGACGGCGATCGCGACGTCCGGGCCGAGACGGACCGAGGCATCCCGCACCGACGAGTGCTCGACCGCGGCCAGCGCGACCGGCCCGCGATCCTCGGAGAGGACACCCCAGACAGCGGCGTTGACCGACTCGGTTCCCCCCGAGGTCAGGACGACCTGGCGCGGCCGGACGCCGACCAGGAACGCGATCCGCTCGCGTGCCTCTTCGAGCGCCGCCCGGGCCATCCGCCCCTCGGTGTGGACCCGCCCCGGGTCGGCGGTGACCCCGAGGGCCTCCCAGTCGGCGACCGCGGCCCGTGCCTCTGGCCGCAGCGGAGTGGTCGAGGCGTGGTCGAGGTAGTGGCGGGCCAACGGAGGCCGGTCAGACCGCCGCGGCGCAGGCGTCGTCGCCGCGGGCCCGCGACGACGAGAGCACCACCGGGACCGTGGCGGGGTCGTCCCCGCACAGGCCGGCCAGCAGTCCCTTGACCATGCCCCGGTCGACCGCGCAGAGCACCGGGTACCGCGAGGCGGCGTCGCCGAAGGGACAGTTGTCGGCCACCACGGTGGTGGTGGCGCCGTCGTCCTCGGCATGTGCCGCGAAGCCGTGCGCGGTAAGGGTGTCGGCGATCGCGTGCATGGCCGTGCGCAGCGACCGTGGGTTGTCGCCCGGCGACATCTGACCCGCGAGGGTGCGCCCGTACTCCTCACCCACCCGCTCGGCCATCTCCTCGGCGGCGAGCGGGCCGAGGAGGTGGAGTGCCTCCTGGAGGAGCAGGACGAGCAGGTCGTCGCGGCGGGTCAGCAGGTCGAGGGTGGGGTCGTCGCCGACCACCCGGAACCGCTTGGAGGGTCTGCCGGCGCCGCGGCCGCTCGACCGTTCCATCGAGACCTCGACGTACCCCCCGGCGGCCAACCGCTCGAGGTGGTGGCGGGCGACGTTGGGGTGGAGCGAGAACTGCGCGGCGACTTCCGAGGCGGTTGCCCCCGGGTTGGCGCGCACGAACAGGTAGATCTCCCGCCGGGTCGGATCGCCGAACGCCGAGGTGACCGCGGTCACCGCGGCGGCGAACTGGCTGTCCGAGTCGCTCGTCTCGCCCGGCTGGGCGGTCGCCGCAGGGCTGTCCGGGTCGTGCTGCACGTCCCCTAGTCTACCGGTGACGCCGAAATTCCCTCAGGAGCTCCTCCATGTCCATCGACCAGCCCCAGGTCAACGCCGCAGTGGCTGCGGTGTCGGACCCCGAGCTGCGCCGGCCGATCGGTGAGCTGGGCATGGTCGGCGGGGTCCAGGTCAAGCGGCGGAAGGTGACCGTCGAGCTCGCGCTGCCGGTGGCCCACTATCCACAGGTGGACGAGCTGATCGCCCGGATCCGGCGGGCGGTCGGTCCCCTCGCCGGTGTGGACGAGGTGATCGTCGAGACCGCCGTCATGGGCGACGAGCCACGCGCCCGGCTCCGGATGCTGCTCAGGGGCGACGCGGTCGACGGGGGGACCATGCACGCGGCCGACGAGTCGGGCCACGGGCATGCGGCCCCGCTCGGCCACGAGACGGGCCGGCCCAACCGGTTCATGGACCCCCGCTCGAAGACCCGGATCATCGGCATCTCGTCGGGCAAGGGCGGGGTCGGCAAGTCCTCGGTCACCGTCAACCTGGCCGTGGCGCTCGAGCGCGCCGGGTTCGACGTCGGCATCCTCGACGCCGATGTCTACGGCTTCTCGGTGCCCGGGATGCTCGGGGTGCGGAGCGATCCGCTGATCATCGGGGACCTCGTCGTGCCACCGACAGCCAACGGGGTGCGCTGCCTGTCCATGGGGTTCTTCGTCGCCGACGACACGCCGGTCATCTGGCGCGGCCCGATGCTGCACAAGGCGCTCGAGCAGTTCCTGGTCGACGCGTACTGGGGTGAGCCCGACTTCCTGCTCATCGACATGCCGCCCGGCACCGGCGACGTGACCCTCTCGCTCGGGCAGTACCTCACCAAGACCGAGGTGTTCGTGGTCACCACGCCCCAGCCGGCAGCCCAGCGGGTGGCCCAGCGCTCGGCCTACGCCGCACGCAAGCTCAAGCTCGCTGTGCGCGGGGTCATCGAGAACATGAGCTGGTTCACCGGGGACGACGGCACCCGGTACGAGCTCTTCGGCGCGGGTGGGGGGCAGCTCCTCGCTGCTGACCTCGGGGTGCCCCTGCTGGCGCAGGTCCCGCTCGCGTCGGCCATCCGGGAGGGGGGCGACACGGGCGTCCCGGTGATCGTGGCCGAGCCGGACTCCGAGATCGCGGCGGTCTTCGCCGCCCTGGCCGAGAGTATCGCCGGCCTCGGACCGGCCCGCGTGTACCGGCGCGAGCTCACCGTCCGCTGAGGCAGTCCCCTCAGCCCCACCCGATCCGGGTCGGCGGCATGCCGCTCGTTCCGTCCGCTCCGGGGACGACGCCGAGCACCTGGTGGATGGCCAGGCCCCCGTCGTCGAACCCGATGGCCGAGGCCGCCATGTAGAGCCGCCAGACGTTGGCCCGGCGCAGGCCGACCAGGGCGACGCACTCGTCCCACTGTGCCTCGAGGTTCTCCACCCACGCGTGCAGGGTGCGCGAGTAGTGCTCACGCAGCGACTCGACGTCGCGCACCTCGAAGCCGGACTGCTGCATGGCCAGCACGACCTTGCCGACATCGATGAGCTCGCCGTCGGGGAACACGTAGCGCCCGACGAAGGTGTGCGGCCCGAGCGTCGAACCGCCCGGCTTGGAGATGGCGTGGTTGAGGAGACGCCCGGTCGGCGTGAGCAGCCCGCGGAGGGTGTCGAAGTACTGGGCGGTGCGGGCCGATCCGACGTGCTCGAACATGCCGATCGAGGAGATGGCGTCGAACTGCTCCCCGTGGAGTGCCCGATAGTCCTGGAGTCGGATCTCGACCCGGTCCTCGAGGCCGGCCTCGCGCACCCGCGCCCGGGCGAGATCCATCTGTTCGCGGCTGAGGGTCACGCCGACGACCTCGGCTCCGTGGTGGCGCGCCGCGTGGAGGGCCATCGAGCCCCACCCACAGCCGACGTCGAGGAGCCGGGCTCCCGGTCGCCGGTCGAGCCCGAGCTTTCGGCAGACCAGCTCGTGCTTTGCCGCCTGGGCCTCCTCCAGTGTCGTCGTCGGTGTCACGAAACGCGCACAGGAGTAGGTCATGGAGGGCCCGAGCACCAAGCCGTAGAAGTCGTTGCCGACGTCATAGTGGTGGCTGACCGCCCGCGCGTCGCGGGCCGGCGAGTGCCGTCGCCCGGCCGGCCGGCACTCCTCGGGAGGAGGGGGGAGGGGGGATCCGAGCGCGCCGATCCGCCGCGCCGCGCCGGCGGCACTCGCCAGCGACCGCCAGCCCATCGTGCGCAGATCGCGGCTCGAGCCGTCGCGCAGCGCGCGGAGTACCGCGAAGACATCGCCCTCGACGGTCACGTCGCCCCAGACGAAGGCGCGGGAGACGCCGAGCTCGCCGGGTGCCCAGAGGATCCGCCGGATCGCGTCCGGCGAGTGCACCTGGATGGTCCCTCCGTCGCCGGGGCCGAGGGAGCTGCCGTCCCAGAAGGAGAACCGGACCGGGGGTCTCTCGCCGAACAGCACGGCCAACATCGGTGCGACGGCCTCGGCCGCACTGCCGAGGGGCGGGGCCGACGACACGGAAGCCGCCCGATCCGCGTCCCGATCCACGACGACCGGGTGCGGGGGAGTGGGGGTGGCGACCCTGCCAGGGGCCGGTCGGCGGGTCCGTTGCGAGACCTGGGTGACCATGGCGACCTCCTCGATCGGTGTACCTGATACCGAACGAGCGCATCTTACCGGCGAGCGGCCGCGGACCTCCCGGGTACGAAGGGCCCGTCACGGCCCCGGCGCGGGGCCGTGGGTCAGTGTGAATCGGGTTCGCCCGTGATCCGCTGACTGCGACCCGTACACTGGCGAAGCTGTGGCGATCTAACGAGCACTCAGAAGCGGCAAGGCGTACAGCGAGGGTCCGCTGGTTTTCCTGCTAGATCCCATCAATGATCGACATGACGGCCCTAGCGCCGAAAACGCGGTCGTAGGCACGCCCCGTCGTCTCTTCGAGTACTCCGATCTCAACAAGGTGGTTGACGATGTTTGTTGCGGCGGTCGGGGTCAGATCGTGCTGAGTTGTGATCTTCGCGATCGTCGTGAGCGGAGTTTGGGAAAGGTTGTCCAGTACGTCGTAGATCGCCCCGGCCCAACGCCGCTGATTGATCTGTGTGCGTGCCATTTCGATCCAGTCGTTCAATCTCTCCACACCAAGGAGCAGTGCGGCGCACTGCTGCACGATCGCACGACAGAAGAACTGCACCCATGGATTCCAGTCCCCGGTGCAACTGACTGCGAGCAGTTCGTCTTGGTACTGGTCTCTGTGCTTGAAGAACCAGGGGGAGATGGTGATTGCCGGGTGTCGAATGATGCCAGAGCGGAGAAACTGGAGAACGATGGCCAAGCGCCCGATCCGGCCGTTGCCATCACGAAAGGGATGCAACGTCTCGAATTGGTAATGCGCTAGAGCGGCCCGCAGTACGACCGGCCAAGAGTTCTCCGCCTCGACCCAGGCGGCCCAACTATCCAAGGCTGCTTGAAGACGGTCATCTGCTGGGAGCGGAACAAAGCGAGCGTCATTGATCGGTGCCTCCCGTTGCCCGATCCAGACCTGTTGGCGACGGAGCCGCCCGAGATCACTGGGGGGATGTTCGACGTCGCTGAACATCTCGCCGTGAGCATCGTTGAGGAGGCCGACCGTGATCGGCCGGTCGCGAATCTCACCGAACGATCGCCACGCCGCGGACAGGTATCCAAAGATCTCGCGAGTTTCCGCAGATCTTTGCTGAAATCCCGGCAACTGAGCTTCGAGTACGTCCGTCAAATGCCCGTATGTCCCTTCAAGGGCGGAGGTATCCAACGCCTCTCGATAGAGGGCGGGCCAGATCAGCAGGCCAGGATCGCTCAACTGGGTGCACGCCTGATCCAATCGGGAAAGCGCGGCGGAGGCATCAGCCACAGCCCCGACTGATTCCATGGTCAGGCCGTCCACCTGCTCTGGCAGCTGAGAGGGCATGAAGGCAAAACACGCGTAGGGCCCATACCTGGCGTCGGTCCCCTCGATCGGCACGAGACGGCCAACTGGGCTCTGGTTGAGAAGATCTGCGTCCACGAATGATAGTCTAGATGCCAATCACTTTACTTACAGACGTGTCATTACCAGTCATATACATGATCTAGCACTTCAGAATAGTAGTCATAGGCTTATGTACTTGGATTGCTCGAGCAGAATAGCTTTGACACCTGGCACAACCAGACTGATCACCGGCCCCGGCGCGAGGGCCGGTGCCATGCTGGGACGGTGCACGCGATCCTCAACATCATCTGGCTGGTGCTCTGCGGGTTCTGGCTCGCGGTCGGCTACGTGGTGGCCGGCGTGATCATGTGCATCCTGATCATCACCATCCCATTCGGCATCGCGAGCTTCCGGTTGGCAGCGTTCACCCTCTGGCCGTTCGGGCGGACCCTGGTGCCCAAGCCCGACGCCGGTGCCGGCTCGCTGGTGGGCAACGTGCTCTGGTTCCTGCTCGCCGGGCTCTGGATGGCCATCGCCCACGTCGTGACCGGCGTCCTCCTCTGCCTCACGATCATCGGCATCCCGCTCGGGATCGCCGACTTCAAGCTGGCGGCCGTGGCCATCGCGCCCTGGGCAAGGACATCGTCCCGACCGACGATCCCAGGGCCTTCTACCGCACCTGAGCGGCACCGACCGGGCGGGTCACCCTGCCGCCACCGGCAACTTGTCCGGGTCCCACCCGAGGAGGGCGACTGCTTGGCTGAAGGCGAACCGGTCGGTCATGCCGGCCACGTAGGCAACCGCGGCCCGCACCGCGCCGGGCTCACCGCCGGTGAGGCCGTCGCGGTCCTCCCCTCGTGACGGCATGAGGTGGGGCCGGTCACCGAAGTGCTCGACGAGTGCCCGGAGGACCGAGACCACGGCCCGACCCTGCGCCACCGAGCTCGGCCGCAGGTAGATGTGCTCGTAGTTGCTCGCCCGGAACGCGGCCAGTGCCTCCGCCTCCGCCTCGGCCATGCCGATCCGGCCGGTGCGCAGGACGGTGCCGACCACCGCGTCGATGAACGTGCCGAGCTGCTGGCCGCGCCGGTCGCCACACCGTTCTCGCACCAGCGACGGGCAGGGCGGCCGCCGTCACGATGCCGCTGCGCACTGCGTCCTCGAAGTCGTGGCAGACGTAGGCGATGCGGTCGGCCCAGCTGACCACTTCGCCCTCCGGGGTGCCCGGCGCCGGCCGGGACCACGAGTGGTTGCGGACGCCGTCGAGCGTCTCGGCGCAGAGGTTGAGCGAGGTGAGCGAGACGTCCGCCCCCCAGGGCGCGTGGTCGAACCCGCCGTCGACGTAGGGGGAGAGGGCGTCCTCGCTCGCGTGGCCGCCCGGCCCGTGGCCGCAGTCGTGGCCGAGGGCGATGGCCTCGGTCAGGGCGACGTTGAGCCGGCAGGCCCGGGCGATGCCGGTGGCCACCTGGGCGACCTCGAGGGCGTGGGTCAGACGGGTGCGCTGGTGGTCGTCGGGGAAGACGAAGACCTGGGTCTTGCCGGCGAGGCGGCGGAAGGCGGTGGCGTGCAGGATCCGGTCGCGGTCCCGTTCGAAGCAGGTCCGCCACGGGTCCGGCTCCTCGGGTCGGGCGCGGGTGCCCGATCCGGCTGCACGGGTGGCTCCCGGGGCGAGGTGGAGCTGCTCGAGCTCCTCGCGCCCGGGACGGTCCAGTCCCGGTGCCGTCGGCCACCGTGCCGGTGCCGGTGTGGCTGTCGAAGTGGGCGACGGTGACGTCCCGTCGGCATCGTGGCCGGCCATCGTCGCCGCCCAACGCCGGCCGCGGTCACTCTCCACGGACGGCTCGGTCGGCCCACGACCCGGTGCCTCGCCTCCCATGCCGTCAGTGTGCCCCATCGGTGTGACCCGGGGGCGGCGGCGCTCCGGCGAGCTTGTATGGTCGAGGCACACCAGGCGGCCCGAGGGCTGCGACAGCGTAAGGAGCGTGCAGGTGGACGTGCGGATCGGCATCGTGCAGTCGATGAAGGAGCTCGACATCGAGCTCCCCGAGGACGCGGACCGCGACACCGTGCTGTCCGACATCGAGACGGCACTGGCCGAGGAGGGGACCATCCTCTGGCTGACCGATCGCAAGGGACGCCAGGTCGGGGTCCCGGTCGGCAAGGTCGCCTACGTGGAGGTCGACCCGCCGAGCTCCGACCGCCGGGTCGGCTTCGGGATCTCCTGATCGGACCCTGTCGTGCCGGCCGCCGTGCCGGGTCCACCTGCGCCCGTGGGCGAAGCGGCCCCTGACCGGTGACAGCGCTGCTCGACCTCAAGCTGGTCTTCGTCACCGGCAAGGGCGGTGTGCGGCAAGACGACCGTCGCCTCCGCCCTGGCCCTCCTCGCGTCGTCTCAGGGCCGGCGGGTCCTCATCTGCGAGGTCGATGCCAAGGGGACGTCGCCGGCTTCTTCGAGGCGCCGCCGACCGCCTTCCGCGAGTCGGAGATCCTGCCGGGGCTGTTCGCCATGACGATGGACACCGAGGCGTCCTTGCGCGAGTACCTCAAGCTCCAGCTGCGGATCCCGGTCGTTGGCCGGATCGGGCCGCTGGCCAAGGCGTTCGACTTCGTCGCCACCGCCGCACCCGGAGTCCGCGAGATCCTGACCGTGGGCAAGCTCTGCTACGAGGTGCGCGAGCGCAACTACGACCTGGTGGTGGTCGACGCGCGCGGCGACCGGTCACATCGTCGGGCAGCTGGCCGCGCCCCAGGCGATCAACGATCTGGTCAAGGTCGGCCTCATCCGCTCCCAGACCGACTGGATGCTCGAGATCCTCTCCGACCGTCGGTCACGGGCCTGCTGGCCGTCTGCACCCCCGAGGAGATGCCGGTCAACGAGACGATCGACCTCGCGGCCCGGATCCGCGACGAGACGACCGTGCAGCTGTCGGGCGTGGTGGTCAACCGGGTGCTCCCCGAGCTGTTCGGCCGCCAGGAGGAGGCGGTCTTCGATGCCCTCGGCGCGACCGGCCCGCTGGCCCACCTCGACAGCCTGGTGGGCGGTGACGCTGGACCGGTCCTCGACGCGGCCCGCCTCGCCGTGACCATGCGCCGGACCCGCTCGACCCACCTCGACCGGCTCCGGCGGGGCATCGACCCGAGCGTGCCGATGCTCTACCTGCCGTATCTGTTCACCCGGTCCCATGGCCTTCGCACGACCCGCCAGGTGGCCGACTCGCTCGGTGAGGAGCTCGGCGACTGATGGCGGAGCGGGAAGCGGCGGGGCCGGAGCACCGGCGTCGAGCGGCACCCTCGACGGCCTGCTCGCCACCAAGGAGATCGTGGTCGCCTGCGGGCCGGGGGTGTGGGCAAGACCACCACGGCAGCCGCCGCGGCGGTCATGGCCGCGGCGCGCCACGGGTCCAAGGTGCTCGTGCTCACCGTCGATCCGGCCAAGCGGCTGGCCAACGCGCTCGGGCTCGACGGGATCGGCAACGCCGAGCACCGGGTACCGGAAGAGGCCTTCCGTGCGGCCGGCGTGCGTCCACGGGGTCAGCTCCTGGGCGGCGATGCTCGACACCAAGGAGTCCTGGGACGCACTCATCCGCCATCACGCGCCGATGCGCAGACGGGACGAGATCCTGGCCAACCCGCTCTACCAGAACATCTCCGGCCGGTTCGTCCAGAGCCACGACTACATCGCCATGGAGCGCCTCTACGAGATCCACTCGGCCTCCGACTACGACCTCATCGTGGTCGACACCCCTCCCACCCGCAACGCCCTCGACTTCCTCGACGTGCCGCAGCGGATGGCCGATTTCTTCTCGTCACGGCTGCTCCGGTGGCTGATCGTGCCCTACCGCTCGCGGCTGGTCAACGTGGCCACGAAGCCCTTCTACCAGGTCGCCGATCGGATCCTCGGGACCGAGTTCCTCGCCGACATCTCCGAGTTCTTCATCCTCTTCCAATCGATGTACGACGGGTTCGTGGCCCGTTCGGAGGCCGTCGGCCGCCTGCTCTCCGATCGGCGGACCACCTTCGTGGTGGTCTCCACCCTCGAAGCGGTGCCCCTGCGCGAGGCGGAATTCTTCGCCGAGCAGCTGACCGCCCGGCAGCTCCACCGGGGCCATCGTGCTCAACAAGGTCCTCCCGGACTACCTGCTCGGTTCCGCGGGCGACCCGGGTCGCCGAGGCGGTGAAGGATCGCGCCGCGGAGCTCGCGACCGCGCTCGCCCCGGACCTGGCGGCGTCCGACGCGGCACTCGACGAGTCGGACCAGGTCGCACGGGTGCTCACCGAGGTCGCAAAGAGCTATCTCAACTTCCAGGTGGTCGCGCTGCGCGAGAAGGAGGAGCGCGCAACGCTCGCCGTCCACCCCGACGTGCTCGCCACCGTGCCGTTCTTCGACACCGACATCTACGACCTCGGCGGGCTGCTCCGGCTCGGCGAGCAGATCTGGGACTAGAAGTGCCGCACAAGGAACCGATTGCCTGCTCCGCTCGGCCGGGCGTGGCCGTGTGGCCCGTGGCATAGTCCGGATGTGGTTCGGAACTACTTCGATGAGCGCATCGCTGCGAGCTACGACGCGAGGTGGCCCGAGGTCGTCGACTCCACTGTCGTCGAACCGATCGTGGACTTCCTCGCTCGACTTGCGGGTGCAGGGTCCGCCTTGGAGCTGGCCGTCGGAACCGGCGCATCGCACTCCCACTGAGTCGGCGGGGCGTGCCGGTGCACGGGGTCGAACTGTCATCGGCCATGGTCGTCGAGATGCGGAAGAAGCCCGGTGCGGAGACGGTCGACGTCACGACGGGCGACATGTCGATCACCAAGGTGGGCAAGACCTTCACGCTCGTCTATCTCGTCGCCAACTCGCTCGCCAACCTCACGACCCAAGAGGCCCAGGTGGCGTGCTTCGAGAACGCGGCCGAACACCTGGAAGACGGCGGGTTCTTCGTCGTCGAGTTGTACATCCCGGCCCTTCAGCGTCTGCCGCCGGGACAGACCATCGTCCCCTTCGCCGTGACGCCGAACCATCTGGGGTTCGAGGAGTACGACGTCGCGACGCAGATCGCCTATTCACACCACTACTGGCAGCTGGACGGCCGGTGGGACACGTTCTCGGCTCCGTTTCGCTACGTGTGGCCGTCCGAACTCGACCTCATGGCGCGGATCGCCGGATTGACCCTGCAAGAACGATGGTCGAACTGGATCCGTGACCCCTTCAGCAGCGAGAGCAGACAGCACGTGTCGGTCTGGAAGAAGGCGGAATAGGCGGGTCCTGCTCGATCGAGGCCGGCTCGAGAACCCGAGGTGCCGGGCGCGGGACCAGCAGCAGCCGGACGCCACGCCGGACTGCCTTACGATGCGGGGATGGCCGACATCGTCGATCCCGCGCTCGAGGCCTACGCGTCCGAGCACACGACCGCCCCACCGCCCCATCTCGAGGCGTTGGCGGCGGAGCTGCGGGTCACCCTCGACGCACCCGGGATGATGGTCGGTCGCCTCGAGGGACGGTTCCTCGAGCTGCTTACCTTCGCGGTGGGGGCCCGGTCGGTCCTCGAGGTCGGGACCTTCGGCGGGTACTCCGCCCTCGCGATGGCTGCAGGGCTGCCGGCCGGAGGCACCATCACCACCTGCGAGATCTCGCCCGTCCATGCCGAGTTCGCCCGCCGTCACATCGCGGCCAGCCCCTATGCGGACCGCATCGAGGTCGTGGTGGGACCGGCAATCGAGACGATCGCCGGGTTGCCGGGACCCTTCGACCTGGTCTTCCTCGACGCGGACAAGGCCGGATACCCCGCCTACTTCGAGGCGGTGCTCCCCAAGCTCTCTCCCCGCGGGCTCATCGTCGCCGACAACACCCTCTGGAGCGGCCGGGTCCTCGATCCGGCCGACACCACCGAGGACACCGTCGCCCTCCGCCGGTTCAACGACGCGCTGGCCACCGACCTCCGGGTAGTGGTCGTCCAGACAACCGTCCGGGACGGGGTGACCCTCATCCGGAGGGCCGACCCGGGCGGGTGACCGCTCCGGCGGGTCCGCCCGTGCGTGCACAGGGCTCACGAAAGGATCGACACCGAGCGTGCTGGACTACCACCTCCACCTCTGGCCCCACGAGCAGAGCGACGCCGAGACGACCATCGAACAGGTCGCGGCGTACTGCGAACGTGCCACCGCTGCGGGGGTCGCCGAGATCGCGGTCACCGAGCATCTCTTCCGGTTCACCCAGGCACGGGACCGGCTCGACGGGTTCTGGGACGACTGTCCGCCTGAGGCGCTCCGTCCGGGCATGGCCGAGTACTGGGACCACCACGCCCGGGTCGATCTCGACACCTACGTCGAGGTGGTCGAGGCCGCCAAGGCCGAGGGCTCCCGGTGGTGCTCGGCCTCGAGGTCGACTACTACCAGGACCGGATGGACGACGTCGCCGACCTGCTGGCGGGCTACCCGTTCGACGTGCTGCTCGGATCGATCCACTGGCTCGGGAACTGGCGGTTCGACGTCCTGAGCGACCCGCTCGTCCTGGCCGAGTGGGACACCCGAGCCGTCGACGCCGTCTGGGACGAGTACACGCGCGCCATGGAGGAGCTCGGGGCGTCCGGCGTGTGCGACGTCTTCGCCCACCCCGACCTGGTCAAGATCGCCGGCCGGGTCCCCGATGTGCCCGACGAGTTCTACGACCGGATGACCGAGGCGGCGGCGCGGTCGGGCATGGCCGCCGAGGTCTCCTCGGCCGGGTGGCGGAAACCGGTCGGCGAGCAGTACCCGGCACAGCCCCTGCTCAAACGGTTCGTGGAGCAGGGGGTGCCGCTCACCACGGCCTCCGACGCCCATCGCCTGCCCGATGTCGCCGACCGGGCGGACGAGGTACGCGCGCGCTCCTCCTCGCCGCCGGGGTCGACCGGTTGCAGGCCTACCGCGATCGCCGGCCACGGGTCGTCCCGATCGCCCCGGGGGGCTGAGATGCCGACCCCCGCAGAGCTGGCCTTCGAACGCACCGACCTCGACGAGACCCAGCTCGGGCATCTCCAGCGGTTGCTCGGGACCTGGGGCATCCTGGCGGACCTCTCCTTCTCGGACCTCGTGCTCATGGCACCGATGCATCCCACCGAGGTCGACGACGATCGCACGGGGGGTCTCGCGCTCGTGATCCTCGGGCAGATGCGACCGTCGAACAGCGCCACCGTGGTCGAGCACGACCTGGTGGGCCAGACGGTCGCCGCCGACGCGTGGCCGTTGGCGGTGCTCACCTTCGAGTCCGGGGAGTCCTCCGCGGTGAGATGGTGCTCGAGGCCGGCGGCGAGCCGGTCCGCCTCCACTGCATCCCGGTCCGGTGCGAGGGCACCACGGTGGCCGTGCTGGCCCGCCTCTCCGCCGGCGCGGGCCGCCGGCCCGGACACCTCGAGCGGACCTACCGGGACGTGTTCAACCGCTTCGCGGTGATGCTCTCGGAGTCCACCTTCCCCTTCCCGAGCGAGGAGGTCGCCACCGAAGAGGCCCCACGTGTGGGTGACGGCGTGGTCCTCGTCGACGAGGAGGGGAGGGTCTGCTACGCGTCGCCGAACGCCACCAACGCCCTCCACCGGATGGGCATGTACTCACAGATCGAGGGCCACCGCCTCACCGACCTCGGCATCGAGGAGTCTGCGATCGAGTGGGCCCTCGCGTCGGCGTTCCCCGTCGTCGAGGAGGTCGAGCGCCGCCCCGACGTGACGGTCCTGCTGCACTGCATCCCCCTGATCCAGGCCGAGTACGTGACCGGATGCCTCGTGCTGCTGCGCGACGTGACCGATCTGCGGCGCCTCGACCGGCTGCTGCTCTCGAAGGACGCTGCCATCAGGGAGGTCCACCACCGGGTCAAGAACAACCTCCAGACCATCTCGGCCCTGCTCCGGCTGCAGGCTCGGCGCCTCCCGCCCGGCGGTGGGCGGATCGCGCTGTTCGAGGCCGAGCGCCGGGTGCGGTCGATCGCGATCGTCCACGAGATCCTCTCCCGCGAGCCGAGCGACCAGGTGCCCTTCGACGAGATCGTGACCTCTCTCGTCCGGATGGCCCAGGACTCGCTGGTCTCCCGTCATCTCGCCATCTCGGTCACCGGCGGATTGGGCGAGGTCCCGGCCGACGTGGCCACTCCGCTCGCGGTGGTCCTCGCCGAGATCGTGCAGAACGCCATCGAGCACGCCTTCGTCGACGGCGACACCGAGGACGACGGGGAGCAGAACGGTGCCGCGTCCGGGCGGGCCGAGCCGGGATCGGCCGGCAGCATCCGGGTCGACCTGCACAACGACGGGGCGCAGCTGCGGCTCGAGGTCATCGACGACGGGTTGGGCCTGCCCGACGACTTCGACTTCGACGAGACCCAGAGCCTCGGTCTCTCGATCGTCCGCGACCTCATCCGGAGCCAGCTCGGCGGGTCGATCACCATGAGCAACCGCTCGGCCGACGAGCCGGGTGCAACGGGGACCATCGTGGCGATCACCCTGCCGGTGCGTGATCCGCAGCCGATCGGGCAGTAGGTCGAGCCCCCCGACGCGGACTGACCGCCCCGGGGGCGGTCAGGAGGTTGCGGGACGTCAGCTCAGGAGGCCGCGTCGGCGCGCGCGGCGAGCCAGGCCTTTCGGAGCTTCCGGCGTTCCTCTTCGGAGGTGGCGCCCCACACGCCCGATTCCTGGTTGGTCGCGAGAGCGAAGTCGAGGCAGGGCTCCTGGACCTCGCAGCCGCGGCAGACCCGCTTGGCCGCCTCGATCTGGTCCACCGCCGGTCCGGTCGTCCCGACGGGAAAGAAGAGGTCGGGCTCGGTGCTCCGGCATGCGGCGAGCTGCCGCCAGTCCCCCTCGTCCCAGTCGACGGTGCGGTTCCACATGAGAGCCACGCTGATTCCTCCACTCACTCCGGATGAGCCTGTTTGTGATTTCGTTCACATAGCTCGGCGCCAAACATGTCACCGGCCGTTCAGGGTTCGTTCACTAGAGTAATCAGCAGTACCCACGGTTGCAAGCAGTTTCAGGCGTTCCGTACGCTGCCAGCGCCGGGGCAGGGTCCTGGTGGCGGCCTGTGTCGGAAAGGGTACGGAGCGTGACCAATCCGATCTCCATCCAGGCCCACCGCGGCAGCCCCGATCCCGCCGAACGGGTTGTGGAGAACTCGCTCGCGGCCTTCGCCCGCTCCCGACGCTTGGGCGCCGACGGTGTCGAGTTGGACGTGCGCCTGACCGCCGACCGTGAGCTGGCCGTCCACCACGACCCGGAGATCGACGGGATCGGGCCGGTGCACGACGTGCGTTCCCGCGACCTGCCCCCGGGGGTCCCCCTGCTGGCCGAGGCGCTGGAGGCCTGTGCCGGCATGGTGGTCAACATCGAGGTCAAGAATCTGCCGACCGAGGCGGCCTTCGACCCCGGCGAGCACGTCGCACGGGCGGTTGTCGACGTCGTCGAGTCCTCCGGCCGCGCCCCGTCGGTCATCGTCTCGTCGTTCTGGTCGGGAGCGCTCGAGGCGGTCAGGCAGCGGAGCACGGACGTCGCGACCGGGCTCCTCGTGGCCCCCGGCTTCGATCCCGGACGCAGCCTCGCTGACGCGATCCGGCTCGGCTGTGCCGCCCTCCATCTCCCACTCGGCCTGGTCGGGACCGCGACGGTCGGCGCCGCCCACGACGCGGGACTGGCCGTGGCCGCCTGGACGGTCAGCGACCGGGAGGGTCTCGAGCTGGTCCGGTCGGCCGGGGTGGACACGGTCATCACCGACGACGTGCCACTCTGCCGCGCCGTCCTCGGCGGGGGAGAGGCGGAAGACGGCATTCCCCGGCCCTGACCTGGGATCGCGGCCCGATTGGGCGGAGTGGGCAATTTTCGTCAACAATGCACGGCCATGAACGTCGTCGTCTGTGTCAAGCAGATCCCCGATCCCGCCGCACCTCCCGCCCTCGATCCGGGGACGAAGAACCTGGTCCGGGCAGGAAAGCTCATCCTCGACGATTCCGACTCCTACGGCGTCGAGATGGCGCTGCAGCTGGCCGATGCCGCCGGCGGCGGTGAGGTGACCCTGGTCTCGATGGCCCCCAACGGCGAGACCTCCGGCCTGCGCACGGCACTGGCGATGGGTGCCGCCAAGGCCATCCTGGTCAGCGACGACGGCGCTCGCCGGGATCGACGCCCTCGGGCACGGCCAAGGTGCTGGCCGCGGCCATCCGGCGGGCGGAGCCCGACCTGGTGCTCGCCGCGACCGAGTCGACCGACGGCTACACCGGGACCACCCCGGTGCAGATCGCCGAGCTCCTCGGCTTCCCGTCGGTCACCTTCGCCAAGAAGGTCGAGGTCACCGGCGGCACGGTCAAGGTCGAGCGTCAGACCGAGGCCGGCTACGACGAGGTCGAGTGCCCGCTCCCGGCCGTGGTGACCGTGACGGCGGGCGTGGTCGAGCCCCGCTATCCCTCCTTCAAGGGGATCATGGCGGCCAAGTCCAAGCCGGTCGAGACCAGCTGACCGTGGCCGACCTCGGCCTCGATGCCGGCGCAGGTCGGCGCAGCCGGTGCCCGTCAGCAGGTCACGACGTCGCAGCCGGCCGAGGCCCGCGGCCGCCGGCGAGATCGTCGTCGACGAGGGCGAGGGGTACGAGCGGGTCATGGACTTCCTCGAGCAGCTCAAGGTCCTCTAGGGACCGGGCAGGAGAACACAGCACATGGCCGTCGACAAGATCTGGGTCCTCGCCGAAGTGGCGGACGGAGCCGTCATCAGCACCTCACTCGAGCTCATCAGCCACGCCCGTTCCCTCGCCGGGACCGTCGAGGCGGTCGCCTGGGGCGCCGACACCGCCGCTGTCGCCGGCGTCCTCGGCGACTACGGGGTGACCACCGTCCACGACGTGGGGGAGATCGGCGGCTCGCTGCCCGGGGTGCCGGTCGCAGCCGCCATCGCGGCAGCGGTGGCTGCAGGTACCGGGCCCGACGCCCTCCTGCTGCCGGCCACCTACGACGGGCGTGACGTCGCCGGACGGCTCTCGGTGCGGCTCGACCGGCCGGTGCTGACCAACGTGGTGGCTCTCTCGGAGGTCGACGGCGGCCTGGTCTCCGAGCACGCCATCTTCGGGGGAACCGAGATCCTCAACGCCCGGTTCACCGGCGAGGGTCCGGGGATCTTCGTGATCCGCGCCAAGTCGTTCCCGGCCGAGTCGTCGGGTGGCGCCCCGGCGGTCGTGACCCCCGCCGCCGTCCCCGCCGCCGGCGCCACCGACGCCGCCAAGATCGTGGCCCGCCACGTCGAGGAGCGGATCGGGCCGAAGCTCGACGAGGCCGACGTCGTCGTCTCCGGCGGGCGCGGCCTCGGTGAGAAGGAGCAGTACACCCTGATCGAGGAGCTGGCCACGCTGCTCCACGGGGCAGCCGGCGCGAGCCGGGCCATCGTCGATGCCGGCTGGGTGCCCTACTCCCACCAGGTCGGCCAGACCGGCAAGACGGTGAAGCCGACCGTCTACATGGCCTGCGGCATCTCGGGGGCGACCCAGCACATGGTGGGCATGAAGAACTCGAAGAACATCGTGGCCATCAACAAGGACCAGGACGCGCCGATCTTCCCGATCGCCGACCTCGGCATCGTGGGCGACGTGCACAAGGTGCTCCCCAAGCTCATCGAGGCCATCAAGGCCCGCAGCTGATCCCGGCCCGTCACTGAACCGCCCGGCGGCGGGCGAGAGGACCGGTCGGGCGCCGTCGGCGGTCACCGGGGCCGCAGAAGCGAACAGGTAGTGTCCGAAGCGGTGCCGCGCGGCGCAGCACCTGGCGTCCATCCCCTGCCCCGACGACGGTCACGTGCTCTTTCCCACCATTGACTTCGCCATCTTTTTCGCCGTGGTCTACACGGTGCAGTGGATGCTCAACCCCTACGCCGGACCGTGGAAGGCCTTCATGGTGCTGGCGAGCTATGTGTTCTACGCGTGGTGGGACTGGCGATTCGTCTTCCTGCTCGCCGCGTCCACCGCGATCGCCTTCCTCGGCGGGCGGCTCATCCATCCGGCCACCGGCCGGCGGCGGTTGGTGGCCCTCTGGGTCACCGTCGCCCTGCTCCTCGGCCTGCTGGTCTGGTTCAAGTATTACGGGTTCGTCGCGGTCAACCTCGACAACCTGACCCATGCACTCGGGCTCGGGCGTCCGATCCCCCTCTGGAGCATCACCCTGCCGGTCGGGATCTCGTTCTTCACCTTCATGGCCCTCAGCTATGTGATCGACATCCACCGGGGCGTGCTGCGGCCCGCCCGCGGCATCGACGTCACGGTCTACCTCTCGTTCTTTCCCCACCTCGTGGCCGGGCCGATCGTCCGGGGAACCGAGCTGCTTCCCCAGATCCGCGCCATGCGCGATCCCGCCGACGTCCGCCACGTCGAGGCCTGTTGGTTGATCGTTGCGGGGCTGGCAAAGAAGGTGGTGCTCTCGTCCTACCTGTCGACCTATGTGGTCGACCCTGTCTTCGCCGACCCGCACCAGCACTCCGCGCTCGAGGTCCTCTTCGCCATCTGGGGCTACGCCGTCCAGATCTACGCGGATTTCAGCGGCTACACCGACATCGCCATCGGCATCGCCCTGCTGCTCGGCTTCCGGTTCCCGGTCAACTTCCGGCGGCCGTACACGGCACTCGACCTCCAGGACTTCTGGCGGCGCTGGCACATCACGCTCTCGTTCTGGCTGCGTGACTATCTCTACATTCCGCTCGGTGGCAACCGGGGGAGCGAGTGGCGGGTCTCGGTCAACATCCTCGTCACCATGCTCCTCGGCGGCCTCTGGCACGGCGCCTCGTGGACGTTCGTGTTCTGGGGCGCCTACCACGGTGTCGGCCAGATCATCGGGCGCCGCCGCCGTGCGGCGCGGACAGCCCGCGGACTGCCCGCCGAACCGGTCGACCCGTGGCGGCGGGCGTGGGCGCGGTTCGTGACCTTCCAGGTGGTCTGCCTCGGGTGGCTGTTCTTCCGGGCGGACACCCTCGGCACCGCGTTCACCATGCTCGGTCGGCTGGTGGTCGGGTGGGGACCCTCGCCGCTGGTCACGCCGCTCGCCGCACTCGCGATCGCCTCCGGCATCGCCAGCCAGTACCTGCCCGACGGCGTGCTCGGCCGGATCGGGCAGACCTTCGCCAACCGCCGCGCGGCCGTCCAGGGCGGTCTCCTCGGTCTGGTGCTCCTCGCCATCACCACCCTCGGGCCAGCGGGCGTGGCTCCCTTCATCTACTACCGGTTCTGATCGTGCCACGTTCGACCACGCCTCAGACCGCGCACCCCGGCATCGCCTACGACTGGGACGAACGCGACCCCCGTCTGCGGACAGCGACAGAACCGACCGGGGCGGTCCGGGCGGGCGGGAGCGGAGGCACCCCCCGACGCAAGCGCACGCCGCGTGGGCTGCGGCAGTTCCCGGGGATCCCCTGGACCCGGATGCTCTTCATCGGGGTGGTGTGCTTCGGGCTCTGGTTCCTCCTCGACGCCCCGAGCCTCCAGCGCTCGGCCTCGATCTCGCCGGTGGGCGCCCGCCGGACGGTGTCGCTGGACGTGGTCGGCCCGGTTGCCGCCCTGAGCCGCACGCTCGGCCTCTCCCACGTGGTGGGCCGGGCCGACGAGATCCTCGGCCGGACGCCCGGCGGGGGGCCCTCGCTCTCGCCTGCCGATCCCGGCCGCCGACCGCCTCGCCCCTCCGGGCCGGTGGTCACCCCGCCCGCCGGCGCGGTCACCACCACGCTGCCCGTGCTCAACCTGCGGCCGAGTGCGGCGGACCCGTTGCGCGTCCTCATGGTGGGTGACTCGATCGGTCTCGATCTGGGCCAGCCCCTCGTCGACGCCCTGGGCACGACCGGCGAGGCAGTGACCACCCTCGACGCCCGGGTCGACACCGGGCTCGCGCGCCCCGACTACTTCGACTGGCCGGCCGAGCTCCGGATCGACCTGGCCAACCAACAGCCGCAGCTGGTGGTCGTCATGATGGGGGCGAACGACGCCCAGGGCCTCGTCGACGGCAGCACGGTCACCCGGTTCGGCACACCGGCCTGGAACGCCGCATACGGCCGTCGGGTCGGTGCCTTCATCGACGAGGCCAACGCAGGGGGCGCCCATGTCCTGTGGGTGGGGATGCCCCCGATGGCCTCTCCCCAGCTCAACGCGCAGGCGCAGGATCTCAACGCGGTGGACGAGGCCCAGGTCCATGACCGCTCGCGCCTCGCCGCCTACCTCTCGTCGGTCAAGGTGCTCGGGAACGCGGCAGGGCGGCTTCACCACGTACCTGCCCGATCCGTCCGGGGCCGAGATCGCCGTGCGCGATCCCGACGGGATTCACCTGACCCCCGGTGGCGGCGCACGCCTGGCCGCAGCGGTCATCGCCGCCGCGCGGGCGGACTTCCACATCCGACTCGGTCCCTGAGGTCGGGCGCCCCCGCGGCGGTCGGGCGGTCAGACCAGCGGCCAGGGGTACGGGTGCCAGTCGCCGTCGGGCTCGGGGAAGACCCCGTCCCGGACCAGGCGCGCCGCCCGGTCGAGCAGCGAAGCGCACTCGGCACGGTGGAGCAGTGCGGCGAGGTTGTCGGGCAGCCCCTCCGAGAGGAGCCGCTCGAGGTCGGCGAGGACGTTCCCCGGCACCGCCTCACCGGCGAAGTCCCAGATCACCGTGCGCAGCTTGCGCTCGGCGTGGAAGCAGAGCCCGTGGTCGATACCCCAGAGGCGGCCGTCGGAGGCGTGCAGGACGTGCCCGCTCTTGCGGTCCGCGTTGTTGGCGACGACGTCGAAGGCGCAGAAGACCTCGAGCTCGTCCGTACGGTCACCTTCCTCGAGCAGGGTGAAGTAGTGCTGCTCGTAGTCGGCTTCGACGAAGAGCTGGACCGAGCCGACCCCGAACGGGCCGTCGTGCCGCAGCACGGTCGGTGGCACGAGACCCCAGCCGAGGGCCTCCGAGAGCCGCGTGGGCCGCGACCTCGCGCCGGTAGAGGCCGTCGGGGAAGTCCCAGAGCGAGCGCTCGCCGCGATGCGGCTTGTAGACCGCCAGCAGTGGACAGGGGCCGGCCGCCGCACCCTCGCCGGTCGGTGCATCCTCCTCGTCGCCGGCCCCCGGACCGGTCCCCTCGAGGCTGACCAGGTAGGTCAGGTTCGAACTCCACGGCAGGCGCCCCTCGACGGTAAGCTCACAGGTGCCGAGGAGCCGACCCGCTTCGGTGAGCTCGGGACCCGTGTCCGGCCGCCAGCCGGTCACACGGCCGGGGGATGGTGGCCGTTGGTGCGTGGACACTCGTGCCCCGACGGGTCGAGGGGGGATCCGCAGAGTGGGCAGGGTGGCCGCCCGGCCTCGACCAGCTTGGTGGCCTGGACGGTGAAGGCGGCTGCCTGCTCGCGGGTGATGGTCAGCCGGGCGATGGCGCCGGCCTCGTCCTCTCCGACCAGCTCCTCGATGACCAGGACCACCCGGTCCTCGGATTCGTCGAAGGAGACCCCGATCGTCCCGATCGCCCAGGCGGGCTCCGCGGGCTCCTCGAGTGGTTCTTCCTCGGGCAGCTGCCGCGAGCCCTTCCCGGTCCTTGACCACCCGGGCGAGGTACTCGGCCATGGCCGCCACCTGTTGCTTCTCCATCTTGAGGGTGAGCAGGGTCCGCCCCTGGCGGCACTGGATGAGGAACAGCCGGCTCCCGACTTCGCCGACCGTGCCCACGGTGAGCCGGTCCGGGGTGAGGTCGTAGCCCTCGCTCATGCGATCGCCAGGTCCTGGAGCGAGAGGGTCGAGTTGACGGTCAGGACGAACGGGCCGGACCACGTGTAGGCGATAGCGGAGACCGAGCACGGAGCCACGGTCAGTCGCTGGAACTGGTCGAGCGGGGTGCCGGCGGCCAGGGCGACGGCCGCCTTGATCGGGTCCGCGTGGGAGACGGCGACCACCGTCTCGCCCGGGTGGCGCACGACAAGATCACCGAGCGTCGAGGCGATCCGCGACTGCATCTCGACGAACGACTCGCCCCCCGGGAAGCGGAACCCGCTCGGCCAGCGCTGCACGGTGCCCCACTCCGGCTTGCGGGACAGGGTAGAGAGCCGGGCCCCGGTCCACTGCCCGAAGTCGCACTCGAGCAGCCCGCGCTCGGTGCGGACCCGGAGGCCGAGCCGTCTGGCGATGGGACGGGCCGTCTCGGTGGTCCGCTCGAGCGGCGAGGCGTACACCGCGACCGGCGCCGTCCCCCGCTCTCGGCGAGGTCGCCGATCCGCCGGGCGACGCCTTCGGCCTGGGCCAGTCCCTCCTCGGACAGATGGAGGCCGGCGGCCCTGCCGGGCAGGACTTTCCCGGTGGTCGGCGTGCTGCCGTGGCGCACCAGGAGGATCACCGTGGGTCGTCGTGGGGAGGTCCGTCTGCTTGGCACCCGATCACGGTACTCGGTCGGTCGCGGGGCCCGGCCGTCCGCGAGCGCTCGGTCAGGCGCCGACCTCGGCGCCGACCGGGGTGCGGTCCACGCCCGCGCCGGTCGGCGCCGTTGCCTCGGCGACCACGTCCGGCAGCAGGCAGTCGCCGGCGGGGGGAACGCAGTCGGGACCGCCATCGTCGGGCAGGACCGGGTCGTGGTCGTGGTCCTCGCGAGAGAGTCGGGACGGCCACCAGTTCCACCGGCCGAGGAGCACCGCCACCGACGGGACGAGCAGCGTCCGCACGAAGAAGGTGTCGAGCAGGATGCCGGCGGCGAGCCCGAGGCCGATCTCCTTGACCTGGGTGGTGCCGGTGGCGGTCAGCACGCCGAAGGTCCCGGCCAGGATGAGACCGGCCGAGGTCACCGTGGTGCCCGTCGCCTCAACGGCGCGTCGGACGGCCACCCGGACCGGCGCATGGTGGGCCTCCTCGCGGATCCGGGTCATGACCAGGATGTTGTAGTCCTGCCCGAGGGCCATGATGAAGATGAACATGAAGAACGGCAGGACGAAGTTGATGCCGTTCTGCCCGCCGATGATGACGAACACCAGGACGGCGAAGCCCAGCGAGGCGAGGTAGGAGAGGCCCACACTGGCCACCAGGTAGAGCGGCGCGACCAGACTGCGCAGGACGATGGCAAGCAGCAGCCCGAGCACCAGCAGCACGATGGGGATGATCCGCATGAGATCGCTGCCGGAGATGGCTCCCACGTCCGCGGCGGATGCCGCCTCGCCGGCCACGCCGGAGTCGGTCGCCCCGATCGAGCGACCGACTCCGGCGACCGCGGCGCGGACCGCCGGCATCGCGTGCGCAGCTGCGGTACTCGTCGACGGGCCGGCCACGAGCGCGGTCTGGAACAGGACCGAGCGGCTGTCGGGGCTGATGTACTGCGCCGAGGCCCGGTACGCGTCATAGACGTCCATCGGGAGGTCGATCCCGCTGGGCGGGGTGAGCGGCAGGTCGGCCGCCGTGCCGTACGTGGCGAGCAGCGTGTGTGCCGATGCGAGCTCGTCGGGAGTAACCATCGCGCCGTTGGGATCGAGCGCCCCGGTGACGCCGGAGAAGGCGCCCGAGGCCGCGAGGCCGCTCGCCGCGGTGTCGAGGACTGCCGGTTCGTTCCACACCGCGGTGGGCAACCGGAACACGACGCTCGTCGGGTCGGATTCGGCCGTCGGATAGTCGGCCGTGAGCAGCACCTGTCCCTTGCCCGAGTCGGACGAGGCGGGCGCCGGCTGATCTCCGAAGCCGGCGGGTGAGTAGGCCAGCATCAACAGGGCCAGGCCGCCGAAGAAGACGAGACCGGCGAGCAGGGTTGCGACCGGCCGGCTGACCACCTTGCCGGCGATGCGTCCCCACGTGCCGTGCCTGACCGGGCCGACGCGCGGGATGCGCGGCCAGAAGACTGCGCGGCCGAGGATGGCGAGCAGGGCGGGCAGCAGGGTGAGATTGGCCAGCAGGGCGACGGCGATGCCGATGGCGAGCGCGGGGCCGAGGCCCTGGTAGAGGCCGAAGGTTGCGAACACCACAGCGGCCAGCGCAGCGATGACGGTCAGACCCGAGAAGGTGATCGACTCACCGACCTTGCACAGCGAGAACGCGACGGCATCGTCGGTGGCGCGTCCGCGCCGGATCTCCTCGCGGACCCGGAAGATGAGGAACAGTCCGTAGTCGGTCCCCGCGCCGAGCATGACCACGACGAGGAGGATCGGGGTGAGGTCCGAGACCTGGACGCCGAGGTGGGTCGAGGCGGCGATGAGGGGACCGGCGGCCAGCAGGGCGACGACGGACGGCAGCAGCGCGATCACCGGGGCGAGCACGGCCCGGAAGGTCAGGAACAGGAGCAGGATGATGAAGAGGACCGAGAGCAGCTCGGTGAGCGTCTGGATCTTGGAGGTCTGCTTCTGCTGGTCGACGCCCTGGGCCACCGACCCGGTCAGGTGCATGACCAAGCCCGGGGGTGCCCTGGAGGTGGTGAAGGTGGACCGGATCTGGTCGACCGCCCGTGTGGCCGCTGCCGAACTGTTCCGTGACGGCAGGTCGAGATCGACCGTCGCCTTGCGTGCCCGTCCGTTGGCCGACACGCCCTGGTCGGTCACCGCGGTCACCCGCGGGACGCCGCGCACCGACTGCTCGGCGCGGTCGATGGCGGTGTTGTCGGCATCGGTGAGCGGTCCGGTCGTGGAGGCGGCGACGAAGGTGGCCTCCGAGACGTGCTCTGGCGTGAAGGCGCCGGCGAGGCCGGCGGCCCGGACGCTCGCAGAGCTGGCCGGCAGGAAGTCGGAGTTGCTGCTCTTCTCGACGCTCGAGAGGTTCGGGAGGCCGGTGGCCAGTCCGATCGCGGCGAGCACCCAAGCCGCGACCACCAACCAGCGGAAACGTACTGTGAACCGTCCGAGGCCGGCGAACAATGGGTCCTCCAGGAAACGTGCTGTGGCCCCAGGGGCGGCTGAGCCGCCGACGACGGACGGGCGATCTGCGGCGTGGCGTCACGAGCGGTGACGCCACCGGATGCCGTGACGGCCGGGTCTGCGGTCGCCCCGCTCACTGTACGCCCCGGGACCCGTCCCGACCGGGCAACCGGGCCATTTCGGCGGATTCTTAAGCCATTCTCACCCGTTGTGGCAGGCTGACCGCCGTGCCGGGACCCGCCGCCGGGCCGGGCCCGCCCGCCGCCCGGCGCTCAGGACTGGCTCAGGTGCGGACGGGCAGCCGGCGGGGCATGGGCACCGCTGTCTCCGGCCAGCGCCTCCGGCTCACCCGGGACAACTTGTGCAGCAACTCGATGGCCCCCGGATCGTCGTCACCGGGGCGGGTCTCGACCGCGCCGTCGTCGATCATGCCGTTGAGGACGTCCCGGCCCTTGTCGGTCCGCACCATGGTGAGCGTCCAGTCGTTGAACGCGCCGATCCCCCCGGTCGAGATGTCGGCGTGCTCGGCCGCGAAGTCCGGGCAGGTCTTGCATCCCTCACGGGTCCAGGCGTGGGCCTCCTTGAGGGGGATCTCGTGGAACGCGCCGTCGCGGGTCCAGACCTGGAAGACGCCCTTGATGTTCATCTTCTCGATGTCGGCCCGGGCGATCCCGTACCGCGCTTCGAAGAGCTCGGGGAAGATCGCGTCGTCGAAGGTCTTCGAGCAGAGCAGCCCGATGCTGAGTGAGAGCCGGCGTGCGACCTTGCCGGCCTTGCGGGCGGACATGACCGGGGGAGCCGAGGCCTGGCACCCCATGCCGACGAGGGCGATCCGCTCGGCGCCGGCGGCGATGGCCTGCGGGTAGGCCAGCGGGTTGGCCGAGTACGTGTAGCGGGACCCCGCAGCGGCCAGGACCTCCGCTCGGTTGGTGGCGACCCCCGGGACGGCCTTCCAGGTCGACCCGTCGCCTTCGAGGTACGACACGAGGGCGGCGTCGATCACGTCGTGCTCGAGGGCCCAGATGAGCAGGGCCGAGACCAGCCCCCCGTCCTGACCGCAGGCGAGCACGTCGGGATCGGTCGCGCGTACCAGCAGGACGTCCGAGGAGATGCCGGCCACCTCCTCGTCGGTGCGCTCCCGGCCGAACAGATGGGTGTCGATCTCCGGCTCCCACAGCCGGAACCTCGGACAGGCGCGCGTGCACATGGTGCACCCCTTGACACCGTGGGTGCAGCTGTCGGGCCCGCCCTCCGCGTCGATGTGGAAGGGCTTGTAGCGCCCTCCCGTGTCGTCGTAGGAGAGCACGTCGTAGGGGCAGGCCACGATGCAGGCGGCACACCCGGTGCACAACCCGGACGTCACCACCTCGGTGAGGAGCTCGGTCCAGTGCGGCTTCTCGGGCGGCATGGGGCCACCCTAGTGTCGGTCCCGGGCCTGGTTTCCCTGGGTCAGTCGATGACGGCGTGCCCTCGGGAGCCCGATCGCGCTGTTCAGCCGGTCACTTCCTCCAGCACCTTGGCCGCGTGGCCGTCGGCCCGGACGTGGTACCACGCCCGGGCGATGGTCCCGTCAGCGGCGACGAGGAAGGTCGACCGGATCACGCCGATGGTCTTCTTGCCGTAGAGGGTTTTCTCGCCCCAGGCCCCGTACGCGGTGCCGACCGTGTGGTCGGCATCCGTGAGCAGCGGGAACTTGAGCCCGTACTTGGCACGGAACGCCTTGTGCTTGGCCGCCGTGTCGGCCGAGATGCCGAGCACCGGAACCTTGGCCTTCTTGAAGGCCTGCAGGTTGTCGTTGAACTGGCAGGCCTCCTTGGTGCATCCCGGGGTGTCGTCCTTCGGGTAGAAGTAGACGACGACGGGCTTGCCGGCGAAGTCCCCAAGGGACACCAGTTTGCCGTCCTGGTCGGGAAGGGTGAAGTCGGGGGCCTTGTCTCCGGGGGCGAGCGTTCCCATGGTCTTCCTTTCGCCGGTACGGGTTCGACGCACACGATGGCACACTCGGGGCACGCGGGGCCGGCCCCCGTGGGAGACTCACCCTGCACCCCGGTTGGAAGGGACGACCATCATGAGCGACTCGACGACAGGCCGTGTCAGCGACACCACCACCGCAGCGGGCGCTGCTGCGCCGGCGCCGGTCGATCCGCGATCCAAGGTCTACGTGGACGGACCCGCAGGCGTCCGGGTGCCGTTCATCGAGGTCTCGCTCTCCGACTCGCCGGCCCGGGACGGGTCCACACCCAACGACGCGATCCGCCTCTACGACACCTCGGGTCCGGGGTCGGAGCCCACCGAGGGCCTCCCCGGACTGCGCCGCCCCTGGATCACCGCCCGGGGGGATGTCGGCGAGTACGACGGCCGGCCGGTCGCGGTCCGCGACGACGGCCGTGCCGCGGCCCGGCGCACCGGTGGCGCTCCGCAGTCCCTCCCACCACTCGGACGTCGCCCCGTGCGGTCCACCCGGGGAGCCGTGACCCAGCTCCACTACGCCCGCCGGGGCGAGATCACCACGGAGATGGCCTTCGTGGCCGCCCGTGAGGGAATGCCCGCCGAGCTGGTCCGCGACGAGATCGCCGCCGGCCGGGCGATCCTCCCCGCCAACGTGAACCATCCCGAGTCGGAGCCGATGGTGATCGGGAGCCGGTTCCTGGTCAAGGTCAACGCCAACATCGGCAATTCGGCGGTCACCTCCTCGATCGAGGAGGAGGTCGAGAAGCTCACCTGGGCCACCCGGTGGGGCGCGGACACGGTCATGGACCTCTCGACCGGCCCGGACATCCACACCACCCGCGAGTGGATCCTCCGGAACTCACCCGTGCCGATCGGGACGGTTCCGATCTACCAGGCCCTCGAGAAGGTCGACGGTGTCCCCGCGGAGCTGACCTGGGACCTCTACCGGGACACGCTCGTCGAGCAGGCCGAGCAGGGGGTCGACTACTTCACGATCCATGCCGGGGTGCTGCTCCGCTACGTGCCGCTGACTGCCGTCCGGACGACCGGGATCGTGAGCCGTGGCGGGTCGATCATGGCCGCGTGGTGCCTGGCGCACCACACGGAGAACTTCCTCTACACGCGCTTCGAGGAGATCTGCGAGATCATGGCCGCCTACGACGTGGCGTTCTCGCTCGGTGACGGGCTGCGCCCCGGCTCGATCGCCGATGCAAACGACGAGGCCCAGTTCGCCGAGCTGACCACACTGGGCGAGCTCACCGAGGTCGCCTGGCGCCACGACGTGCAGGTCATGATCGAGGGCCCCGGGCACGTGCCCCTCCACAAGATCGCCGAGAACGTGACCCTCCAACGGGAGGTCTGCCACGAGGCGCCCTTCTACACGCTCGGCCCGCTCACCGTCGACGTCGCTCCCGGGTACGACCACATCACCTCGGCTATCGGCGCGGCGGTGATCGGCATGCACGGCACGGCGATGCTCTGCTACGTGACCCCGAAGGAGCATCTCGGCCTGCCCGACCTGGAGGACGTGAAGCAGGGGATGATCGCCTACAAGATCGCGGCCCACGCCGCCGACCTGGCCAAGGGCCACCCCGGGGCCCAGGCCTGGGACGACGCCCTGTCCAACGCCCGGTTCGAGTTCCGGTGGGAGGACCAGTTCAACCTGGCCATCGATCCCGGGACGGCCCGCTCGTTCCACGACCAGACCCTGCCGGCCGCACCGGCCAAGACGGCTCACTTCTGCTCGATGTGCGGCCCCAAGTTCTGCTCGATGCGGATCAGCCAGGACGTGCGCGACTACGCAGAGCAGAAGGGCATGGACCTGGCCACCGCCGTCGAGATCGGCCTCAAGGAGAAGGCGGGCGAGTTCCGCGACGCCGGCACCGAGGTCTACCGCGAGCCGTCGAGCACCTGAGCCGCCGGCCCCGCCCGGGCCCCGGCGGAGACGATCGACCTGGTCATGGGTGGTTGCCGGGTACACTGGCACTCGTGGTCGGGTGAGTGCCCGCCACCGGGGTCTTCCTCATCCTGTTCTTCTGGCCGGTGACGCCGGCCCGGACGATGGCCCGAGGCGGGCCCGCAGGCGCCCGTGACTCGCACGGCGTCGACGGCCGGCTCCGGCCGTCACCGAACGATGAGAGAGAGCACCCGAATCCCATGACCACCCTTACCGATCCGCCGGATCGCGTCCTCGATCCGCCGGGTCCGCCGTCGGACGTCGACGGCCTCACCGACTCCGCGCCGTCCTTCGCAGACCTCGGCGTCGCCCCCGCAATCGTGCAGGAGCTCGAGAAGCAGGGCATCCACTCCCCGTTTGCCATCCAGGCCATGACCGTCGTCGACGCGTTGGCCGGCCGCGACGTCTGCGGCAAGGCCAAGACCGGCTCGGGAAAGACCCTCGCCTTCGGCGTCCCGTTGCTCCAGCGGACCATGGCTGCCCCGTCCACCGAGCCGGGGCGCCCCCGGGCCTTGGTCCTCGTCCCCACCCGCGAGCTGGCCGTGCAGGTGAGCGAGGTCCTCGAGCCGCTGGCCGAGGCGACCGGCCTCCGCACCGTTGCCGTCTACGGCGGGGCTGACATCGAGCGACAGATCAAGCGCCTGCGCCGCGGCGTCGACGTGGTCATCGCCACACCGGGACGTCTCATCGACCTCGGGGACCGTGGCGAGCTCTCCGTCGCCGACATCGAGACCCTCGTGCTCGACGAGGCCGACCGGATGGCGGACATGGGGTTCATGCCCCAGGTCGAGTGGGTGCTCCGGCGCCTCGAGCGCGAGCACCAGACGCTGCTGTTCTCCGCCACCCTCGACGGAGCCATCGACCGCCTGGTCAGCCGGTACCTGACCGATCCGGTCCGTCACGAGGTGGCCTCGCCCTCCACGACCGTCGAGGCCATGGAGCACCGGTTCCTCGAGGTGCACCAGATGGACCGGGTCAAGGTGTGTGCGGCCATCTGCCGCAACTCCGAGAAGGCCCTGGTCTTCGTGCGCACGAAGCACGGGGCGGACCGCCTCGTCGAGCAGCTGGCCAAGGAGCGGGTCCGGGCCGGCGCCATCCACGGCGACCTCAGGCAGGCCAACCGTGAGCGCACCCTGAAGGACTTCACGGACGGTCGGCTGCACACCCTGGTTGCCACCGACGTGGCCGCCCGTGGCCTCGACATCGACGCCGTCGACGTGGTCATCCACTTCGACCCTCCGGAGGACCACAAGGCCTACCTCCACCGTTCGGGTCGCACCGCCCGCGCGGGCTCGACCGGCATGGTGGTGACCCTGGTCCAGTGGAACCAGGTGCTCGAGGTCGAGCGGATCCAGACCCGGATCGGGCTCAGAATGCCCATCGTCGAGATGTTCTCCAACGACCCACGCCTGGCCGACCTGGCCGGATGGGTGCCCGAGCAGTCCTGAGCCCCTCCGGCGGCATCCGCCGCTGCAGACGGGCGCCCCACAGGTCGCGACGCATGAGGAGACCCCCGTGGCCGACAGACCCGCACCGCCGCTGACCGTCGACGACGGCACCGAGCCGGTCGCGCGCATCCTGGTGGTCACCGCCCACCCCGACGACGTCGATTTCGGCGCTGCCGGATCGGTCGCCGTGTGGACCGGGCGCGGGGTAGAGGTCTCCTACTGCATCGTCACCGACGGCGACGCGGGAGGATCGGACCGCTCGATCAGCCGTGACGAGATGGCCGCCGTCCGTCGCGAGGAGCAGTTGGTGGCCGCCCGGTCGGTGGGCGTGACCGACGTCACCTTCCTCGGGTTCCCCGACGGGATGGTGACGCCCAGCCTCGAGCTGCGCCGTGCGATCGCCGCGGTCATCCGCCGGATTCGGCCGGACCGCGTGGTTGCCCAGTCGCCGGAGCGCAACTGGTCCCGCATCTATGCCAGCCACCCGGACCACCTGGCCGCGGGCGAGGCGGCGGCGTGCGCGGTCTACCCGGACGCACGCAATCCGTTCGCGTTCCCCGACCTGCTCGAGGAGGGCCTCGAGCCCCACACCGTCCCCGAGCTGTGGATCATGGCGACCGAGCGGGCCGACCGCGTCGTCGACGCCACCGGCGTCTTCGATCGGAAGCTGGCCGCGCTGCGTTCCCACCGCAGCCAGGTCGGTGACGGAGACCATCTCGAGGACCTGCTGCGGACCTGGATGTCGGGAACGGCCCTCGCAGCCGGGCTGCCCGAGGGGCGGCTCGCCGAGTCGTTCCAGGTGGTGAACACCGCCTAGTGGCCGCGCCGACCGATCGCACGCAGCTGGTCGTCTGCGAGGGCGACGAGACGGGCCAGGAGCTGCTCGAAGAAGCGCTCCGGGTGCTCGACCCGGCGGTGCTCGGCGTCCCGGTCGACCTGCACCGCATCGACCTCTCCCTCGAGAACCGCCGCCGCACCCGCAACCGGGTGGTCTCCGAGGCCGCGGAGGCGATGTGCGTGACCGGCCTCGGTCTGAAGGCGGCCACGGTCACCCCGCCGACCACCGGCGACGTCGGGTCGCCGAACCGGATCCTGCGCGAAGGGGTCGGGGGATCGGTCATCGTGCGGACCGGGCGTCGCATCCCGGGGGTGGTCCCACTGGCGCCGGTGGTGCACCCCATCGTGGTCGTCCGGATGGCAGTCGGTGACGCCTACGGCGCCGAGGAGGGCCGGTCGGGTCCACCCGGGGGCCGAGGCGAGGAGGCGTGGCGTACCGAGCGCATCGAGCGGTCGGTCTGCAGGGCGGTCGCCGAATTTCTCGTTCCGGACGGCGTCGGATCTCGGTGCCTGCGTCTACGGGGGTCCGAAGTGGACGGTCTCGACCGTCTACGAGGCAATGCTGAAGGAGGAGATGGATGCCGCAGCTGTGCGCCACCCGGGGATCGTCTACCGGCCGACGCTCATCGACGCCGCCTACGCGGGGCTGCTCACCGAGTCCGACGACCAGTCCCTCGTGGTCCCTGCGCTCAACCGCGACGGGGACTGCCTCTCCGACCTGGTGCTCGCCCTCTTCGGTTCGATCGCGGGAGCCGAATCGGTCCTGCTCGCCCTCGACGACGACCTGCATCCGACGGTGGCCATGGCCGAGGCGCCGCACGGGACCGCCCCGTCCCTCCTGGGCAAGAACGTGGCCAACCCGATGGCCATGCTGCTCGCCTGTGCCGCGGTGCTCGACCGTGCCGCCACCGATCCCGGCCGACCAGTCGCAGCCGCGGCCCGATCCATCCGCGAGGCGACCCTCGGGGCGGCGGCCGACGGCATCCGGACCTTCGATCTCGGCGGTGCCGCATCCACCAGCGAGGTGGTCGACGAGGTCATCCGCAGGATGCGGGAGAGCGCCGGCAGCTGACGGTGCGTGCCGACGCGGGCGCGCTCAGCCCGCCATCTGGCGCAGCATGTAGGGCAGGATCCCCCCGTTGCGGTAGTACTGGGCCTCCATCGGCGTGTCGATCCGCAGCCGGACCTCGAACTCGACGGTGCGGTCCCCGTCGACCGCCGTCACCGCCACGGTCTTCGGGCTGGTGCCCTCGTTGAGGGGCCCGAGCCCGGCGATCGAGAAGACCTCGTGTCCGGTGAGCCCGAGCGACCCGGCGCTCTGGCCGTCCGCGTACTGCAGGGGCAGCACTCCCATCCCGATCAGGTTCGACCGGTGGATGCGCTCGTAGCTCTCGGCGATGACCGCTCGGACCCCGAGCAGCAGCGTCCCCTTTGCCGCCCAGTCCCGTGAGGAGCCCGACCCGTACTCCTTGCCGGCCAGCACGACCAGGGGGACGCCCTCGGCCGCGTACCGCTGGGCGGCGTCGAAGATCTCGGTCTGCTCGCCGTCCGGCAGGTGGAGGGTGATCCCGCCCTCGGTCCCCGGGGCCAACTGGTTGCGCAGGCGCACATTGGCGAAGGTCCCGCGGACCATGATCTCGTGGTTGCCCCGCCGGGCGCCGTACGAGTTGAACTCGGAACGCGCGACCCCGTGCTCGGCCAGGTAACGGCCCGCCGGGGTCGTCGGGCCGATGTTGCCGGCCGGCGAGATGTGGTCGGTCGTGACGCTGTCCCCGAGCTTGGCGAGCACCCGCGCGCCGGACACGTCGGTGATCGGGGCCGGCGTGGGCGGGAGCCCCTCGAGGAAGCTCGGGCGGAGCACGTAGGTCGACGAGGGGTCCCACGAGAAGGTGTGACCCGTGGCGGTCTCTACGGCCCGCCAGCGCTCGTCGCCGTCGAACACGGAGGCGTAGCGCTCTCGGAACATCTCCGAGGTGAGCGAGGTACGGATCGCCTCGGTCACCTCCTCGGGGGTCGGCCAGAGGTCGGAGAGGGTGACCGGTGCACCCGACGGGTCGACCCCGAGCGGATCGCTGGTGAGATCGAGGTCCATGGTGCCGGCCAGGGCGTACGCGACCACCAGGGGCGGTGAGGCGAGGTAGTTCATCCGCACCTCGGGGTGGATGCGTCCTTCGAAGTTGCGGTTGCCCGAGAGCACCGCGGCGACCGAGAGGCCCCCGTCGTTGACGGCGTCCGACACCCCTTCGAGGAGCGGTCCCGAGTTGCCGATGCAGGTGGTGCAGCCGTAGCCCACCAGGTCGAAGCCGATCCGGGTCAGGGGCTCGGTGAGCCCGGCCCGCTCGAGGTAGTCCATGACCACCCGGGAGCCGGGGGCGAGCGAGGTCTTGACCCACGGTTTGGCGGTCAGCCCGCGGGCGACCGCGTTGCGGGCGAGGAGGCCTGCCGCCACCATCACCTGCGGGTTGGACGTGTTGGTGCAGCTGGTGATGGCCGCGATGACCACGTGGCCGTCCGCGATGTCAGCCGACGTGCCATCGGCGAGGGTGGCCCGTCGCGAGTGCGGGTCGCGGCCGAGGGCGGTGCGGAACCCGGTGGCGGCACGGTCCAGCGGTACGAGGTCCTGGGGCCGCGAGGGGCCGGCGATGCTGGGCACGACAGTGGACAGGTCGAGCTCGATGACCTCGGTGAACACCGGCTCGGGGTCGCCCGGGGCGAGGAAGAGCCCCTGCTCCCTCGCGTACGCCTCGACGAGGGCGACGTGGTGGTCGTCCCGCCCGGTGAAGCGGAGGTAGTCGAGGGTGACCTCGTCGATGGGGAAGATGGCGCAGGTCGCGCCGTACTCGGGGGACATGTTGCCGATGGTGGCCCGGTTTGCGAGCGGCACCGAGGCCACACCGGGGCCGAAGAACTCGACGAACGCGCCGACCACTCCGTGCTGGCGGAGCAGGTGGGTGATGGTCAGGACCAGATCGGTCGCGGTGGTCCCCGCCGGCTGCTGACCGCTCAGGCGGAATCCGATGACCGGGGGGAGGAGCATCGAGAGGGGCTGGCCGAGCACGGCGGCCTCGGCCTCGATGCCGCCGACGCCCCACCCGAGTACCCCGAGCCCGTTGACCATGGTGGTGTGGGAGTCGGTACCGACCAGGGTGTCGCAGTAGGCCCGGCCGTCGTCGGTCGCGAACACCACCCGGGACAGGTACTCGAGGTTGACCTGGTGGCAGATGCCCATCCCCGGCGGGACGACCCGGAAGTCGTCGAAGGCCTGCTGGGCCCAGCGCAGGAGCTGGTAGCGCTCGATGTTGCGCCCGTACTCGATGTCGACGTTCTCGTCGTACGCCGTCGGTGTGCCCGACGCCTCGGCGATGACCGAGTGGTCGATCACCAGCTCGACCGGAACCAGGGGGTTGACCCTGGCCGGGTCGCCGCCCAGCTCGGCGAGGGCGGCCCGCATGGCGGCCAGGTCGACCACGCCGGGGACGCCGGTGAAGTCCTGCATGAGGACGCGCTCGGGCGTGAGGGCGATCTCGGCTGCGTCGCCGCCGGCGAGCCCGTGGCGTTCGGGACGGTCACCCCAGCCGGCCGCCGCCTCGATGTCGGCCGGCCGGACGGCGATCCCGTCCTCGTGTCGCAGCAGGTTCTCGAGGATGACCTTGATCGAGTACGGGAGGCGGGCGATGTCGAATCGATCGGCCAGTGCCCGGAGACGGAAGATCTCGTAGGTGGTGTCACCGACCTGCAGGCTGCCGCGGGCGCCGAAGGTGTCGGGGGAGGGGGAGGAGTGTGCCATGTCCCTATTCTGCCTGTGTCGGCGGGAGCCGGCTCCAGCCGGTCCCGGGGGATCAGGTGCGGGTGCGGTACCGGTGCACGGCCAGGGGAATGAGGACGGCCAGGAGCAGCGCCGTCCAGACGAGGGACTGGACCACCCACTTCTCGGTCGGTCCCCCGATCATGAGCGCCCGGCAGGCGGTGATGACCACGCTCACCGGTTGGTAGGTGGCGAACCCCTGCAACCAGCTCGGCATCTTTTCGACCGGCACGAAGGCCGACGAGACGAAGATGAGCGGGAAGAGGATGGGGAACGACATCACCTGTGCGGTCTCGCTGTTGGGCGCCGAGAGACCGATGACCGCGAACCCCCAGGAGAGGGCATAGGCGAACAGCAGGATGAGGCCGATCCCGGCCAGGTAGGCCAGCACCCCGGTGGTCGGCCGGAAGCCGACAAGGAAGCCCACCACGGTGATGATGATCACCACGAAGACGTTCCGCACCACGTCGGCCGTGGTGCGTCCGGTGAGCACCGCGCCGCGGGACATGGGCAGGGCGCGGAAGCGCTCGATGAGGCCCTTCTGGAGGTCCTCGGCCAGGCCGATGCTCGTGCTCACCGCACCGAATGCCACCGTCTGCACGAAGACTCCCGGCATCAGGTAGTTCACGTAGCTCCCGTTCGGGGTGCTGATCGCGCCGCCGAACACGTAGCGGAAGAGCAGCACGAACATGATCGGCTGGACCGTCGAGAAGAAGAGCGCCTCGGGGATGCGGGTGATGGCCAGCAGGTTGCGGCGGGTGAGGGTCAGGGTGTCCGAGATTCCCCAGCGGAGCTTGGCGGCAGGTCCGACCGGGAGCGGTGCCCGCGACACGGTCGGTGGGGCGATGGTGGTCGTCATCCGAGCTCCCCCGTGACCACCGGCATGGCCTCCTCAGCCAGGCGCATCCGGCGTCGGCGACCCCGCGCGGTCGGGGTCCCGTCCCCGTCCTCGCTCCCGTCCTCTGCGGTCCGGTGGCCGGTGAGTGAGAGGAAGACGTCGTCGAGGCTCGGCTGGCGGAGGTTGAACATGGTCGGGACGATCCCCGCGCTGTCCAGGGACCGGAGCCCGGTCATGGCCGCTTCGGGGCCGTTGTCCACCGTGACCTCGACCACGGTGCCGGTGATCTGGGCGGGATGGGGGCCGAGGGCCTCGAGGAGGGCACCGGCCCGCTGGGCTTCGTCGATACGGGAGAGGCCGACCTCGAGCACGGTGGCGCCGAGCTCCGACTTCATCGAGGCGGGGGTCCCCTCGGCGATGACCCGCCCGTGGTCGAGGACGGCCAGGGAGCTGGCCAGCCGGTCGGCCTCTTCGAGGTACTGGGTGGTGAGGAGCACGGAGGTGCCCCCTCCGACGAGCGCCTCGATGACCCCCCAGAGGTCGTTGCGGCTCTGGGGGTCGAGCCCGGTGGTCGGCTCGTCGAGGAAGAGCACGGTCGGGCGGGCGACGAGGGCGGCGGCCAGGTCCAGCCGTCGACGCATCCCTCCCGAGTAGGTCTTGAGCGGGCGGTCGCCGGCATCGGTGAGGTCGAACTGGGCGAGCAGCTCCCGTGCCCGCTCGGCCACGACGGCACGCTCCAGGTGGTTGAGGTTGCCGACCATCTGGAGGTTCTCGCGGCCGGTCAGGTTCTCGTCGACCGCGGCGTACTGACCGGCCAGGCCGATGAGGCTGCGGACGAGCGCCGCCTCCTTGCGCACGTCGTGCCCGAGCACCCGTGCGGTGCCGCCGTCCGGCTGGAGGATGGTGGTCAGGATGCGGACCGCTGTGGTCTTGCCCGAGCCGTTGGGTCCGAGCAGCCCGAAGACCGTCCCCTCCTCGACGGCGAAGCTGACCCCGTCGAGGGCGCGCACCGATCGCTTTCCGGTGAACGTCTTCTCCAGGCTGTCGACTTCGATCGCGATCGGCATGTGGGCGAACTCCCGTCTTGTCTCTCGCGTGTCTCGGGCCGAGGCGCCGTTCCGACCGCACCCGGGCCGGGGGCACGCGCGGGATCCCGGCGCGCCGGAGGCAGAGGTGGCTACTGGTCGGCCATCTTACGGGAGCTCCGTACGCGCCCCGACCGCGTTCTCCGGGCGGGACCGGCAACGGTTGGCTAGCCTCCTCCACGTGGAGAAAGGCGATCTGGCACCGGACTTCGAGCTGCCCGACGAGGACGGCACCCCGCGCAAGCTGAGCGACCTGGTCGCGGGGGGACCGGTGGTCCTCTTCTTCTACCCGGCTGCGATGACTCCGGGTTGCACGAAGGAGAGCTGCCATTTCCGTGACATGAAGGCCGAGTTCGAGGCGGTCGGTGCGCAGCGGGTCGGCATCAGCGCCGACGACGTCGCCAAGCAGAAGCAGTTCTCGGACAAGCACTCCTTCGACTACCCCCTCCTGTCGGACCCGGACGGTGCGGTGGCCACCCAGTTCGGGGTGCGGCGTCGGTTCACCAAGCTGTCACCGACCAAGCGGGCCACCTTCGTGATCGGGCCTGATCTGCGGGTTATCGAGGCCATCCAGAGCGAGGTCAGGATGAACGTGCACGCCGATCGTGCCCTCGAGGTGCTCGAGGCGCGCGCAGCCGCTTCCTGACCGGCGCCCGCTCGGCCGACCGTCCGGGAGGGAGTCCCCGCCCGGGCAGGGGTACCGATGCGAAGCTGAGGGGGTGGATCTGGTGACGACCGACCCGGTGCGATGAGCCCGCTCCCCGGTTCCGGCCGGATGGACCAGCTGGCCCAGGCGATTGCGGAACGGGTCGTGAGCATGGTGGTCGATGCCATCGACATCGACGCGCTGCTCGCACGGGTGGACATGAACGCACTGCTCTCCCGGGTCGACGTCGATGGGATCGTGAGCCAGGTCGATGTCGACGGCCTCATCGACCGGGTCGACGTCGAGAAGCTCATCGAGCGGATCGATGTCGAGAAGATCATCCAGCGGGTGGACATCGACGCCCTGGTCGAGCAGACCGAGCTCGGCACGATCATCGCCCGATCGACCAGCGGAGTGGCCTCCGAGGTGCTCGACTCGGTCCGTGCCCAGGGCGTCGGACTCGATGACTTCGTCGCCCGGTTCGTGAACCGGATCCTGCGCAGGTCTTCCGCCGACTGGCCGGCCGGTCCTCCGGCGCTGGTCGGGTCGCCGGACTCGGCGTCCGGACCGACGGCCGCGCCCGAGGAGGGACCATGAGCACAAGCGTGGGAGGCAGCGGTCCGGCCGAGCCCATCGCCGGCCGGCAGGGCAACTACGCAGGTGCGGTGACCCGCCTGGTCGCCTTTGCCGCGGACGCCGGCGTCTCTTGGGGCCTGTTCACCATCGGGATCGCCGGGATCGACTTCGCGATCCAGCTGGTGACCGGCCATCAATTCACCCTCAACAAGCACCAGATCTTCGGGTTGGTGGCCCTGGTGGTCTGGGAGTTCGTCTACTTCGCCTACCAGTGGTCGCTCGGGGGGAAGACCATCGGCATGGCGCTCCTCGGGATCCGGGTGGTCCGCACGGATGGGACTCCGGTGGGTCCGCGCCAGGCCGTGATCCGGACCCTGGCCCTCCCGCTCAGTTTCCTCATTCTCGGCCTCGGTTTCCTCGGCATCCTCCTCAACCGGGACCGGCACGCCCTGCACGACCGGCTCGCGGGAACCGTGGTGGTCTACTCCTGGGACGCCCGGGCCGCGCGCCTGCGCTGGCTGGCCAATCGTGAGCCGGCGGCCACCGGCTGACCCGAGCTGCCGGCACCCGTCACCTGCTGTGCGAGGGTTGTGACGTGGACCGACGACCGGCCCGCCATCGACTCGACCCGCGGCAGCGAGAGGGGTCGCGCTAGTGAGACTGATCCCCAGACAGTCGACCCTGCTGGCCCCCGGGGCCGTGCACCTTCCGGGCTGGCTCGCCCCGGAGTCGCGGCGCGAGTTGGCGGGCGCATGCCGACGGTGGGGCGTCGACGCGGGCGGGTTCCGCACACCCCGGATGCCCCGCGGAGGCGTGATGTCGGTCGGGATCACCTGTCTCGGCTGGCACTGGTACCCCTACCGGTATGCCCGGACGGTGGAGGACGGCGACGGCCGGCCGGTCGCGCCGTTTCCGGAGTGGCTGGCCTCGTTGAGCAGGGCCGCGGTCGGCGACGCCGCGCCGGCGAGCCCTCCGTCACCTCAGGCGAGGGGAGCTTCGATCCCGATGTCGCCCTCATCAACTTCTACGGGCCCGGCGCGCGGATGGGGATGCACGCGGACCGCGACGAACGGACCGCGGACCCGGTCGTGTCGCTGAGCGTCGGCGACGCCTGCGTCTTCCGGTTCGGGAACCCGTCGGGGCGGGGCAGGCCGTGGACCGATGTCACCCTCGAATCCGGTGACCTCGTCGTGTTCGGCGGACCGTCGCGGCTTGCCTACCACGGGGTTCCGAAGGTGCTGGCGGGAACGGGCGATCCCGCGGTCGGCCCAGACGGGGGTCGGTTCAACGTGACCGTGCGGGTGACCGGTCTCGGCCCCTGAGCAGGGACCCCTGACAGTCTCCTTCCGGCAACGCGAGCCCTTCCGATAGCGTGAACGGGTATGGGAAGGGGCCGGGGGTCGAGTCGGTGGGCGCTCGCGGGCGCGTGCTCGTTCGGAGCGGGGACGGTCGCCTTCGCGCTCTGCAGCCCGGCCTCCACAGGCTGCACGACAAATCTGGTCGTCCTCACCAACGCGGCGGTGACCACCCGGAGCTGCGCGGCCTACTCGGTGGCTGCCCATCTCGGGATCGGGCTCATGGTGCTCGGAGGGGTGCTGCTCGTCGGGTACTTCATCATCGTGGCCGTCCGCCCGAGGGCGGGGCAGCCGGCAGACGCACCTGCCGTTCGGCCGTTCGCGGTCGAGCCGGTGGATGCCCAGCCTCCCGCCGTGGAGCCGGCAGTTGCCCCACCGCCCGCGGCCGAGCCGGCGATCGCCCCGATCCCCGCGGCCGAGCCGACGGTCGCCCCCATCGCCCTGCCACCCGGGTGGTACGGGAATCCGAGCAATCCGGACAAGCCCGTCCAGTGGTGGGACGGCACGAAGCTCACCGACGCACCGCCGGGCCCCGGGGAGTGATCCCGGTCCCAGCGCGGAGCGCATGCTCGGAGCACGGATCGGTTCCTCAGAGGTAGCCTCGAGCGTACGTTCGACGAGGTGGCACCGGGCCGGAGGTGATCAGCATGTCGTACAGACGCTTGCTCAGAGGGTTGGCCGTAATCGCCGCGGCTCCGGTAGTGGCGATGCTGGCGTTGCCGTTGGGCGCCGGCGCTGCGCCAGGTGCACCGGGAGTCGTCACCCATCCTCCTGCGCAGATCGCCCACCCTCCCCTCCAGAGCATCAACCCTGGCCAGAACAGCAACCCCTTGCAGAGCGTCGACGCCACCGACACCCTCAACTGGGCCGGATACGACGCCACCAGTGGTCACTACACGAGCGTGTCGGCGTCCTGGGTCCAGCCCGCGATCAAGTGCACCGGCGCGAACGAGTATGTCGCGGCGTTCTGGGTCGGCCTCGATGGGGGCAAGAGCGGAGACAACTCGGTGGAGCAGACCGGGACCGAGGCGATCTGCTTCTACGGCCTCCTCAAGATCTACGCGGCCTGGTCCGAGATGTATCCGGCGGCCCAGTCGCTCTACTCCAATACGGTCGACCCGGGAGATCACATGAGCGCGTCGGTGACCGTGAGCGGATCGACCTACACGCTGACCATCTCCGATGCGACGAGAGGCTGGACGAAGAAGACGGTCAAGACCTCTTCAGACAATGACGCGACGGCCGAGGTGATCGCCGAGGCCCCGGCCACCGAATCGGGTGGGACGATCACGATCCTGCCGCTCGCGAATTTCGGCAAGGTCACCTTCACCGGAGCGACGATCGACGGGTCGTCCCTGGCCGCCAGCCACCCGGAGCAGCTCACCATGGCCGACAAGAACGGCACGGTGAAAGCGCTGGCGTCTCCGATCTCCGGCGGCAGGACGTTCAGCGTCAACTGGGAGCACAGCTGATTTTTTGGCGCTTCCGGGTTCTCCGTGGGTAGCCGCGTGCCTCACGAGACGGTTGGCGGCATGATGCGGCCATGCGAGATACCGAGCTGTACCGCCAACTGCTGGGGCTCGAGTCGCCGTGGGATGTGAGCCGTGTCGAGCTGTCCGTCAAGGAGGGTCGGGTCGATGTGTGGACCGGCCATCCGAGGGGTGCTCGCTGGAGCTGTCCGGAGTGCGACCGGGAGTTGCCGACCTATGACCACGCCGAGGAGCGGGCGTGGCGACACCTCGACAGCCTCCAGTTCCTGACCTACCTCCACGCCCGACCGCCGCGGGTGAGCTGTCCTGACCATGGGGTACGCCAGGTTCGCCTGCCATGGGCCGAGCCGATGTCACGATTCACCAACCTGTTCGAGCGCATGGCGGTCGATGTGCTGAAGGAGTGTGATGTCCTCGGTGCCAGCCGGCTGCTTCGCACCAGCTGGGACGAGACGTGGCACCTGATGGAGCGGGCCGTGGCCAGAGGCCAGACGGTCAAGGAGTTGGCCGTTCCCGCGGTGGTGGGCGTGGATGAGAAGGCGGCCGGACGGGGCCATGACTACATCACCGTGGTGAGCGACCTCGCCCGGGGCACGGTCGAGTACCTGGCCGACGAGCGCCGGGAGTCCAGCCTGGACGGCTATTTCGAGCGATTCAGCACCGAACAGTTGGCCGGGATCGAGGCGGTGGGCATGGACATGTGGGAGCCCTACGCCAACTCGGTGCGGTCCCACCTCGACAACGCCGACGACAAGATCGTCTTCGACAGGTACCACATCATGAAGACCGTGGTCGGTGCGGTCGACACCGTGCGCAAGCAGGAGAACCGAGCCCTTGTGGCCTCGGGCGACAAGTCCCTCACCGGGTCCAAGTATCTGTGGCTCTACTCGGCGGAGAACCTCCCCGAACGCCATCAGAGCCGCTTCGATGAGCTTCGCAGCGGCGACCTCAAGACGGGCCGGGCCTGGGCGATCAAGGAGAACCTCCGGTTCTTCTGGGACTACCAGCGCCGAGGCTGGGCCGAGAAGCACTGGAAGAGCTGGTACTTCTGGGCGACGCACTCACGGCTCGAACCGATTATCGAGGTCGCCCGCACCCTCAAGCGTCACCTTCCGGGCCTGCTCGCCTTCTTCGACCACCGGATCACCAGTGCGGGTGCCGAGGGGCTCAACTCACGCATCCAAGCCATCCGCGTCTCCGCACGCGGCTACCGCAACCGAGACAACTTCAAGACCGCCATCTACTTCCACTGCGGCGGCCTTGACCTCTACCCTCAAACCCACTGACTTCCCGGAAGCGCCGATTTTTTTTGCGCCCCCGGCAGGACTCGAACCTGCGCTTCCGGCTCCGGAGGCCGGCGCTCTATCCGCTGAGCTACGGGGGCGATCGGCGGGACGCGTCAGCGTCCCCTTGGGCAGGAGGGGTGCGCCACCGAGGTGCCAACACTAGTGCCGGCGCCCCGAGCCGAGGGCCGCCCTTCGCCGTGGTCCTCCACCGACCGCGTATCCTCGCTGCACAATGTCGATGAGAGACCAACTGGCTGAGGCCGTGTGTGCCGCCGTCGGGGTGGTGGCACGCTCGGACGGCCTCGACCTCGCCCTCGACGAGTCCTCGGTCCACCTCGAGCGCCCGGCCCGGCGTGAGCACGGTGACTGGTCGACCAATGTGGCCCTGGTGACCGCCAAACGGGCCGGCACCGATCCCCGGTCCCTCGCCTCCGCGCTGGTCGAGGTGTTCCGTTCCGACCTCCCGGCCCACGTCACCTCGGTGGAGCTGGCTGGACCCGGGTTCATCAACTTCCGGCTCGATGACGGCTGGCTCCACGACGCTCTTGGCGGGCTCCTCCTCGAGGGGGAGGAGGGCTACGCCCGCCCCGACGTCGGCCACGGCGAGACGGTCCAGGTCGAGTTCATCTCGGCCAATCCGACCGGTCCGATCCACGTGGGCAACGGCTGGTGGGGCAGTTACGGCGACGCCCTGGCACGGGTGCTCGCCCGCACCGGGCACCGGGTGAGCCGCGAGTACTACGTCAACGACACCGGCGGGCAGATCCGCGCGCTCGGCGAGAGCCTGCTGGCCCGCCGCCAGGGGATCCCGGTCCCCGAGGGCGGCTACCAGGGCGAGTACCTCGCCGGGCTGGCCCGTTCCTATGACGGGCCCGACGACGTCACCGCTGCCGGCCGGTGGGCGGCCGAGCGGATCCTCGAGCACATCCGCTCGACTCTGGCCTCCATCGGCATCGTCTTCGACGAGTGGTACTCGCAGGCATCGATCGAGGAGAGCGGCGCGGTGGACGAGACCATCTCCCTCCTGGCGGAGAAGGGACTCGTCTACGAAAAGGACGGCGCCACCTGGTTCCTGGCCACCGAACTGGGTGATGTCCGCGATCGGGTGCTGCGCAAGTCGGACGGGGACGCCACCTACCTCGCCGGTGACATCGCCTATCACCGCGACAAGTTCCTCGTCCGCGGCTTCGACCGCGTCATCGACGTCTTCGGCGCCGACCACCACGGGCAGGTGGCCAGTCTGATGGCCGGGGTCGCCGCCCTCGGGGTCGATCCGAGCCGTCTCGAGGTCAAGCTCGGCCAGATGGTCTCGTTGGTCGACGGTGCCGAAGCGGTCAAGATGGGGAAGCGCGCCGGCACCGCCATCGACCTCGACACGGTCATCGCCGACATCGGGCCCGATGCCACCCGGATCCTGAGTCTCATGAGCACGCTCGACCAGGCGGCCACCTTCGACCTCGCCACCGTGCGCGAGCAGTCCGTCGAGAACCCGGTCTTCTATGTGCAGATGGCCAGTGCCCGCATCGGGGGCGTCGGTCGGAAAGCAGCCGAACGTGGCATCGTCCGGGCGCCCCTCGCCGACGTCGACCGTTCCCTGCTCACCCATCCGCGGGAGCTCGAGTTGATGCGTTGCCTCGAGGAGCTCCCCGAGGTGGTTGCCGACGCGGCCGTCACCCGGGCACCGACCAAGATCACCACCTGGGTCCGGCGCCTGGCCGCGGACGTTCCACGGCTTCTACCACGACTGCCCGATCCTGTCCGACGACGTCGACCCCAGGCTCACCCAGGCCCGGCTCTGGCTCGTCGAGGGGTCCCGCATCGGGCTCGCCATCGGGCTCGGGCTGCTCGGCGTGGCCGCGCCCGAGGCGATGTGAGCGCGGAAGGGGTCGGCGGGCCCGCTCCGGCGATTCCTGTCGTGCCGGGCACGCCGACCGACCCGGTGGCTCCGCAGCTGCTTCCGATGACGGCGACGACCGACCCGGCGGGTCGGCTCTCGATCGGGGGTTGCGACCTCCTGGCCCTCGCCGAGACGCACGGCACGCCCCTGTTCGTGTACGACGAGGTCCACCTGCGCTCGATGTGCCGCGAGGCCGTCGAGGCCTGGGGGGACGGAGTCGCGTACGCGACCAAGGCTTTCCTCTGCGTGGCCATGGCCCGCCTGGCCTACGAGGAGGGCATGTGCCTCGACGTCTCGACCGGCGGGGAGCTGCACGTCGCGCTCACCGCGGGCGTCCCGGCCGACCGGCTGGTCCTGCACGGCAACAACAAGTCGACAGAGGAGCTCGCTGCGGCTCTCGCGGTCGGGGTCGGCCGGATCGTCGTCGATTCCTTCGACGAGATCGACCGCATCGAACAACTGGTCGCCGATCCGACCCTCCCCGGCGCGGCGGTCGGCGGGGGAACCGCATCCGTCCGGCCGCCCAAGGTGCTGGCCCGGATCACCCCCGGGGTCGAGGTGCACACCCACGAGTTCGTCCGGACCGGCCAGGAGGACTCCAAGTTCGGCTTCGGGCTGTCCTCCGGAGCCGCCGGTCGTGCGGTCGCCCGGCTCGTCGAGCTGGATGCCCGCGGGATCGTCGAGTTCACGGGGATCCATGCCCACATCGGGAGCCAGGTCTTCGCGCTGGCACCCTTTGCTGCTGCCGTCGAGGTCCTCGCCGGGTTCTTCGCCCCCCTCGGACTGCCGGAGCTGGTCGTCGGCGGGGGACTCGGGGTCGCCTACGTCAACGGCGAGGAGGCGCCGCCGATGGCACAGTGGGCCGCATCGGTGCGGGAGGCCTGCCGGGCGGCGGGCATTCCCGAGACGGTCCGGGTGACCGCCGAGCCGGGCCGGTCGATCGTGGCCGCCGCAGGGGTCACCCTCTACCGGGTGGGGACGGTCAAGGACGTCTCGGGGCACCGCACCTACGTCGCGGTCGACGGGGGCATGAGCGACAATCCCCGGCCCGTGCTCTATGGCAGCGGATACGAGGCGTTCCTGCCGCGCGAGACCCGCGCTCCGCGCCCGATGCCGGTGCGGGTGGTCGGCAAGCATTGCGAGACCGGAGACGTGGTGGTGGCCGAAGGATTCGTCCCGTCCGATCTGGCCGTAGGGGACGTGCTGTGCACCCCGGTCACCGGTGCGTACGGGCACTCGATGGCCTCCAATTACAACAAGGTCCCCCGGCCGGCGGTGCTCTTCGTGGCTGACGGTGCGGCGCGGGTGGTGGTCCGCCGCGAGACCCTCGACGACCTGGTCCGTCTCGATCACTGACCGCTCCGCGCCGGCCGTCGCGCCGAGCGGGAGGCGATAGCGTGACCGCGTGACCCCGGCCCCCCCCGATCGCGTCGTGCGCATCGCGCTGCTCGGCTGCGGCAACGTCGGCGCCGCGCTGGTCGGGATCCTCTCGGACCGGGCCGACGCGCTCGCCGTGCAGTCCGGTGCCCGCTACGAGCTCGCCGGCATCGCGGTGCGCGACGCGGACACCCCACGGCCCGCACATGTCCCCCGCCATCTCCTGACCACCGATGCCGCAGCGCTGGTGGCCGATCCATCGGTCGACATGGTGGTCGAGCTTGTCGGGGGAACCCAGCCGGCCGGCGACCTGGTCAGGGCCGCTCTCGACTCGGGCCGCCCGGTGGTGACCGCCAACAAGGCGCTGCTGGCCTCTCCCGAGGGGGTGGCCCTGCGGACCCTGGCCAGGGACCGCGGCGTCGACCTGCTCTACGAGGCAGCGGTCGCCGGTGCGATCCCCCTGGTCCGGGCGCTGCGCGAGTCGCTCACCGGCGAACGCATCCACCGGGTGATGGGGATCGTGAACGGGACCACCAACTTCGTCCTCACCAAGATGGGTGAGCAGGGGGCGGACTACGCCGACGCGCTCGCCGAAGCCCAGGCGCTCGGGTTCGCCGAACGCGACCCGACGGCGGACGTGGAGGGGTACGACGCCGCCGCAAAGGCCGCCATCCTGGCGGGCGTGGCCTTCGGGTACGACGTGGCCGTCGACGACGTGCCCCGGGAGGGGATCTCGGGGGTCCGCAGCGCCGATGTCGCGTTCGCAGAGAGCTTCGGGTACGTGGTCAAGCTGCTGGCCATCGTGGAGCGTTCGGGCGACGACGGCCTCTCGGTGCGGGTCCATCCGGCGATGGTGCCGCGCTCCCATCCACTTGCCGGCGTGCGCGACGCGTACAACGCGGTGTTCATCGAGGGGGAGGCCGCGGGTGAGTTGATGCTCTACGGCCAGGGCGCCGGTGGGCTGCCCACGGCGAGCGCCGTGGTGGGCGATCTCATCGACGCAACCAGGAACCTGCTCGCCGGCACGACCGCACCCGCGCCCGACCGGCAGCCCGCACGTCTGGTGCCCGAGGACGATCTCGAGACCGCCTACTACCTCAGCATCGACGTAGTGGACCGCCCCGGCGTGCTCGCCGCGGTGACCCGCGTCTTCGGCGACCGGGGTGTCTCCATCCGTTCGATGGAGCAGGAAGGTGCCGCCGGCGAGGCCCGGCTGCTCTTCATCACCCACGTGGCACGCGAGGGGAACGTGCGGGCGACGCTCGCCGATCTGGGTGGGTTGGACGCCGTCGAACGGATCGGCGGGGCGATGCGGATCGTGGGCGGCCGGTGACGCCCGGAGCGCGGACCGCGCCCTGGCGGGGGGTCATCGAGGAGTACCGGGAGTTCCTGCCGGTCACCTCGTCGACCCCGGTGATCACCCTGCTCGAAGGCGGGACGCCCCTGCTCGAGGCGCCCCGGCTGTCGGCCCGGGTCGGCGCCCGCGTGCTGCTCAAGGTCGAGGGTGCCAATCCCACCGGCTCGTTCAAGGACCGCGGTATGACCGTGGCCATCTCCAAGGCCGCAGAGCAGGGAGCCAAGGCGGTCGTCTGCGCCTCGACCGGGAACACCTCGGCATCGGCTGCCGCATTCGCCGCCCGGGCCGGGTTGACCTGCGCGGTCCTGATCCCGGAGGGACACATCGCCCTCGGCAAGTTGGCCCAAGCCCTCGTCCACGGGGCGCGGGTGCTCCAGGTGCGGGGCAACTTCGACCAGGCGCTGGCGATCGTGCGCGACCTCGGGGAGCGGGCGCCGGTCACGGTGGTCAACTCGGTCAACCCCTTCCGCATCGAGGGGCAGAAGAGTGGTGCCTTCGAGATCGTGGACCAGCTCGGGAATGCCCCCGACGTCCACTGCATCCCGGTCGGGAACGCGGGCAACATCACCGCCTACTGGAAGGGCTACCTCGAGTTCAAGGAGGCGGGCCGGTCCACGTTGCTGCCGCGCATGCTCGGCTTCCAGGCCGCCGGGGCCGCGCCGATCGTGGCCGGCCACCCCATCGAGCACCCGGACACGGTGGCCACGGCCATCCGGATCGGCAACCCGGCCAGCTGGTACGGGGCGACGTCGGCCGCCTCCGAGTCGGGAGGCGGCATCGCCGCGGTGACCGATGAGGAGATCCTCGAGGCGTACCGCTACCTGGCGACCGAGGAGTCGGTCTTCTGCGAGCCGGCGTCGGCCGCGTCGGTCGCCGGCCTGCTCAAGTTCGGGATCCCCGAGGGGCTCGGTGCGACAGCCACCGTGGCGTGCGTGCTGACCGGCCACGGGCTCAAGGACCCCGACATCGCGATCAGTCAGATCTCCGTTCCCACCGTGGTCGACGCCGATCTGGCCGCCGTCCTCGACGAACTCTCGCTCTGACTTCCCGTCGTGTCCGGGCCCTGCCGGAAGGGGGGTTGTTGCCGGTGCCGGGCGGCGCCTGTATGCTGGATTCACCTTCGCCTCCACAGTTCGCCCGTTCGGGCCTGTGGGCGGGACCTTCTGGATCGATTCTCTCGACCAGCCCGTGCCCGGCGTCGGGGGGAGTGGCTGGCGAGAGTCCATCTCGATTTCCCGCACCTCCCCACCCCTGAATCCCTGGCAGTGGGATCCAACCCACCTGCCGATGAGGACACGTTGAAACGAGGAGGCCGATGACTGCCGAACAGCAGCTCGAGCGCTCGGTGTTGGAGAGCAAGGAGCGCGATGAGCTCCACGCCATCGCACAGGCTCTTTCTGTGAAGACCAACACCAGGACCAAGAAAGCCGACATCATCGACGGCATCCTGAAGGCCACGGGTGTGGCCGTGGAAGGCGAGACGGCCAACGGGCACGCCCCGGGACCGTCCGAGGGCGGCGCACGGCGCACGCCACGGAGCCGGCCCACCGCTGGCAACGGCGGCGGGTCCGCAAATGGCGCCCATGCCGATCCCGCCCCAGCCCGGTCGCCGACCACACCGGCCCGAGGGGGCTCAGCGGGCCGCTCCTTCGGTCCGGCGGACGATGCTGCCACCACCGACGTGGTCGCCGAGCTCGACTACGACTTCGACGACCTGCCGTCGGGGGCCACCCCGACCGAGGCGGCTACTCGCGAACCCGTGACGGCCCCGGCCGACGGGAGTCGACACCAGGGCGCTCCGAGCGCTTCGAACCCCGCCAACCCACAGGGGGGCCACGGTGGCTCCTCCCAGGGCAATCAGAGCGGCCAGCACTCCCAGGGGACGCGCAACAACCGGAACAACCAGGGGAACCGTCCCGGCAACCAGGGGAACCGTCCCGGCAACCAGAATTCCCAGGGGAACCGTCCCGGCAACCAGGGCGGCAACGACGACGTGGGCAACCGGCGCTCCAACCGCCGCCGTCGCGGGCGCGATCGTCAGGGCGGGGGTCCCGAGGGCGATCTGCAGGGCGGCGCCAACCAGGACCAGCAGTACCAGGGCGAGCTCATTCCGGTGCGCGGGCTCCTCGATCTCCGTGACGAGGGCTACGGATTCCTCCGGTGCGAGGGCTACCTGCCGTCCACCAAGGACGTCTACGTCTCGATCAGTCAGGCCCGGAGGTTCGCGCTGCGCAAGGGGGACAGCATCGAGGGGTACTGCCGGCCCGCAGGCTCGACCGAGAAGTTCCCGGCCCTGCTCCAGATCGACACGGTCTCCGAGCTCGATCCCGAAGCGGCCCGCAACCGCCCCCGCTTCGAGGACCTGACCCCGCTCTTCCCCGACGAGAAGCTGCACCTCGAGATGCCGAGCGACAAAGAGAACATGACCGCCCGCATCGTCGACCTGCTCTCGCCGATCGGCAAGGGTCAGCGAGGCCTCATCGTCTCGCCTCCCAAAGCGGGCAAGACCACGGTCATGAAGCACATCGCCCACTCCATCGAGGCCAACAACCCCGATGTCCACCTCATGGTGCTGCTGGTCGACGAGCGCCCGGAGGAAGTCACCGACATGCGGCGCTCGGTCAAGGGCGAGGTCGTCGCATCGACGTTCGACCGTCCCTCCGAGGAGCACACCGCGGTGGCCGAACTGGCCATCGAGCGGGCCAAGCGACTGGTCGAGGGTGGCCGGGACGTCGTCATCATCCTCGACGGGATCACCCGCCTGGCCCGCGCCTACAACCTGGCCCAGCCGGCCACCGGTCGGATCATGTCCGGTGGCGTCGACTCGGGGGCCCTCTACCCGCCCAAGCGGTTCTTCGGGGCGGCACGCAACATCGAGGAGGGCGGATCGCTCACCATCCTGGCCACCGCGCTGGTGGAGACCGGCTCCAAGATGGACGAGGTCATCTTCGAGGAGTTCAAGGGGACCGGAAACATGGAGCTCCGGCTCGACCGGCGCCTCGCCGAGCGGCGGCTCTACCCCTCGATCGACGTCAACGCGAGCTCCACCCGCCACGAGGAGCTGCTCTTCGACCGCTCCCAGCTCCAGCAGGTCTGGAAGTTGCGCCGGGTGCTCAACGCGCTGGCCAACGAGGGAAGCGCGGCCGCCGGCCTCGAACTGCTCATGGACAAGATCCGCACGACCAAGAGCAACGACGAGTTCCTCGCCGAGATCGCCAAGGGCCCGGCCACCTGACCCAGGGGCCACCGGCACACGGACTGTCCGGCACGACGGTCGGGCTGCTCACCCGGTCCGGTAGAATCGCTGGCCTGCACTCGAACGGCCGCCCACGATCCGTGCGCCGCCACCACGGGAGATCCCAATGAAGACCGACATCCACCCCGACTACACCGAGGCCTCGGTGCGCTGCTCGTGCGGGAACACCTTCACCACCAGGTCCACCAGATCAGAGATCCATCTCGAGCTCTGCAACGAGTGCCACCCGTTCTTCACCGGAAAGCAGAAGCTGGTGGACTCCGGCGGGCGGGTCGAGCGGTTCCAGCGCCGGTACGCCACGACCGGCCGCAAGAAGCGTCCCGCGGCCAACCCCGGGGCCTGATCGACCCGACGACCGGCCGGTCTGTACCGGCCGGTTCCTGCTCGGTGGGCGCCGAGCGGCCGGCGGTTCGCCGGATGGGTGACGCTACCCTCTTCCCGTGCCCAACGACCGCCTGAAGGACCGACTCGTCGGGCTCGAGCGGGAGTACGACGCCGTGCTGACCGAGCTCAACGACCCGTCCCTCTCGTCGCAACCGTCCCGCCTGCGCGACGTCTCGAGACGCCACCGCGAGCTCGGGGAGGTGGTCGAGCTGCTGGCGCCGCCTGCAGGCGGCGGGGTCGGATCTGGAGACGGCCCGCGAGATGGTCGCCGACGCCTCCGGTTCCGAGCGCGAGCTGGCGCAGGCCGAAGTGTCCGAGGCCGAGGAGGACGTCGCCCGCCTCGAGGAGGAGCTGCGCGCCCTGCTCGTCCCCCGCGACCCCAACGCCGGACGCAACGTGATCGTGGAGATCCGGGGTGCCGAGGGTGGCGAGGAGGCCAACCTCTTCGCCAAGGATCTCTTCGAGATGTACACCCGGTACGCGGCGGCCAAGGGCTGGAAGGTCGAGGTCCTCTCCTCCAGCCCCTCCGAGCGTGACGGGCTCAACGAGGTCACCTTCCTGGTCAAGGGCGAGGACGCCTGGCTCCGCCTCGAGCACGAGGGCGGGCCCCACCGGGTGCAGCGGGTGCCGGTCACCGAGTCACAGGGCCGGATCCACACCTCCTCGGCGGCCGTGGCCGTGCTGCCCGAGGCGGAGGAGGTCGACGTCGACATCGATCCGAGCGACCTCAAGATCGACGTCTACCGGTCGACCGGCCCCGGGGGGCAGTCGGTCAACACGACCGACTCGGCCGTCCGCATCACCCACCTCCCGACCGGGATCGTGGTGGCCATGCAGGACGAGAAGAGCCAGATCCAGAACCGGGCCAAGGCGATGCTGGTCCTGCGGTCGCGCCTGCTCAAGGCGGAGCAGGACCGCCAGGCGGCCGAGCTGTCCGAGCAGCGGCGCAGCCAGGTGGGTGGCGGGCGGCCGGTCGGAGAAGATCCGGACCTACAACTTCAAGGAGAACCGGGTCACCGACCACCGGATCAAGCTGACCCTGCACAAGCTCGACCGGATCCTGCTGGGCGATCTCGACGAGCTCACCGACGCCCTTATCGCGGACAAGCGCGCCCACCAGTTGGACGAAGGCTGAGCACGGCGTGCTCGCGATGTCCGGACCGGGCAGCCGCGCCGATCTGATCGGGGAGGTCGCGGTCCGGGTCGGGTCACACCGGGAGGCGGTCTGGATCGTGGACCACGCCGAGGCGGCAGCACCCGCGGGGGACGCGCCGGCCGGCGTCGGCGGCGAGAGCCCTCGTCCTGGCCGACCGGCGGGCACGCGGCGAGCCGCTCCAGTACGTCCTCGGCACCTGGCCGTTCCGTGGCCTCGAGCTGGAGGTCGACCGCCGGGTGCTCGATCCCGCGACCGGAGACCGAGCAGCTGGTCGACGCCGCACTCCTCGAGCTCGACCGCATCGCCCTCGGCCGGAACCCGGATGAACCGCTGGTCTGTGTCGACCTCGGAACGGGCTCGGGTGCGATCGCCCTCTCGCTCGCAGTCAGAAGGGGGCAGCGGCAGAGCGCTCGAGATCTGGGCGACCGACGTCTCGGACGACGCCCTCGCGGTGGCCCGCGCCAACCGGGAGCGGCTCGCCCGGCGCGACCCGGCTGCGGCGGGCCGGGTCACCCTGGCCGCAGGCGATTCTGTTCGGCGCGCTCCCGAGCGGGTTGGCCGGCGCCGTCGACCTGGTGGTCTCGAACCCGCCCTACGTCTCCGAGGAGGAGTACTCAGGGCTCGAGGAGGACGTGCGCGACTACGAGCCCGCGGGGTGCTCTCGTGGCCGGCCCCGGCGCGTGCGGTCTGCCCGGGATGGCCGACGTCGAGGCGGTCGTGGTCGGGTCGGCGCGGTGGCTGCGGCGCTCCGGGGGCCTGGTCGTCGAGCTCGCGCCGTCCCAGGCCGACGCCGCGTCGGATGCTGCACGTCGGGCCGGGTTCACCCGGGCGGCCACCCGGCGCGACCTGGCGGGTCGGCTGCGGATGCTCGTGGCGGAGCGCTGACCGTGCCGGTCACCCTCGCGGCCGACGGTGGCGCTGCTGCACCGGGCCGCAGAGGCCCTGGCCGGGGGAGCGGTGGTGGCCGTCCCGACCGACACCGTCTACGGGCTGGCGGTCGATCCGACGCAGCCGGACGCGGTCGACCTGCTGTTCCGGTTGAAGGGCCGACCCGCCGACGTCCCGGTCGCGATCCTCGTGGCCGGCCCCGAACAGGTGGACCTGGTCGCCGGGCGCATGGAGCGCGGCCGCGGAGGCGCTCGCCGAGCGATTCTGGCCCGGCCCCCTGACACTCGTGGTCGACCGCCGACCGTCGTTCACCGCAGACCTCGGCGGCCCAGCCCCGGCTCGGCGGACGGTGGGGGTCCGGCGGCCCGACCACCCGGTGGTCGTCGCCCTCTGCGGGATGCTCGGCCCCCTCGCGGTCACCAGCGCCAATCTGCACGGGGAGCTGCCCGCGACGACAGCCGGGGCGGTCGCGGCCGCATGGGCCGCGGCGGACCAGCCGGCGGTCATCCTCGACGGGGGGACCTGTGACGGCGTCCCGTCCTCGGTGGTCGAGTGCAGGGGACGGGGCCGTGGTCTGCCTCCGGGAGGGCGGGCTGCCCTGGAGCGTGCTCTCCGGCGCAACCTCCGCCGACCAGGACGCCCTTCCAGCCGTGACCCGCCGCCGGGTTGACGATGCGGCCTCCCGGCAGGCGACACTGGAGGTGTCATGCGCACCGAGTCCCGCTTCCGCACCGTAGGCATTATCGACTAGGCACAGACCCTCGCCGGTGTGTGCCTTCTGACCGTCCACTTCCGGTGGGCGGTTTTTCAATTGGAGATCCGCAGCGCACTCCCCGGCACCACGCAGACCGGACAGACTGAGACAGACAAGGACAGGAACGAGTGAGCACCTACCAGGTTGGCGTGATCGGCGGTGACGGCATCGGCCCCGAGGTGGTGGCCGAGGCCCTCAAGGTGGTCGCCGCGACCGGCGTGCACCTCGACACCACCGACTACGACCTCGGGGCCGACCGGTACGTCCGCACGGGTGAGGTCCTGCCCGACGGCGTCCTCGAGGAGCTCCGCGGTCAGCAGGCCATCCTCCTCGGGGCGGTCGGGCCCCCGGTCGGCTCGACGGCGGTCCCCGCCGGTACCCTCGAGCGTGGGCTGCTCCTCCGCTTGCGCTTCTCCCTCGACCTCTACATCAACCTGCGCCCCTTCACCGGTGTGCCCGGGGCCCTGGCCCCGACCTGTGACTTCGTGGTCATCCGTGAGAACACCGAGGGCACCTACGCGGGCGAAGGCGGGTTCCTGCGGAAGGGGACGCCGTACGAGGTGGCCACCCAGGGCTCGGTCAACACCCGTCATGGCGTGGAGCGCTGCGTGCGCTTCGCCTTCGAGCTCGCTGCCAGCAGGCCGCGCACCCAGCTCACCCTGGTCCACAAGACCAACGTGCTGACCTTCTCCGGGGACCTCTGGCAGCGCACGCTCGACGAGGTCGCAGCCGAGTATCCGGGGGTCACCACCGACTACAACCACGTGGACGCCGCCTGCATCTACCTGGTCGAGCGCCCCGAACGCTATGACGTGATCGTGACCGACAACCTGTTCGGGGACATCATCACCGATCTGGCCGGAGCGGTCGCCGGAGGCATCGGCTATGCGGCCTCGGCCAACCTCAATCCGGACCGGACCGGCCCGTCGCTCTTCGAGCCGGTCCACGGCGCGGCCCACGACATCCAGGGGACCGGCAAGGCCAACCCTGCGGCTGCCATCCGGTCGGCCGCCCTCATGCTCGACTTCCTCGGGGAGCACTCGGCTGCGGCCAAGGTGACCGGTGCGGTCGAGGAGTTCATCGTCTCGCACCCCAATCCGTCCCTCTCGACAACCGAGATCGGCGACGCCATCGCAGAAAGGCTCTGAGCCATGCCCCTGACCCCAACCGCCAGGATCTGGATGGACGGAAGGTTCGTCGACTGGAACGACGCCACGGTCCACGTGCTCAGCCACACCATGCACTACGGCTCGGGCGTGTTCGAGGGGATCCGCGCCTACCCGACCGACCGGGGCGTCGCTGTCTTTCGGCTGCGCGACCACATCGAGCGGCTCTTCACCTCGGCCCGGGTGTTCCTCATCGACGTCCCCTTCACCGTCGACGAGATCATCGAGGCCTCCCGGGAGGTGGTCCGGGTCAACGGCCTGTCCGACGGCTGCTACATCCGGCCACTGGTCTACCTGGGCTACGGCGAGATGGGCCTCAACCCGATGCCATGCCCGGTCAACGTCTCCATCGCGGCCTGGCCGTGGGGCACCTACCTGGGCGACGAGGGAGTGGCCAACGGGGTGTCGACCAAGATCAGCTCGTGGCGCCGCCACGATCCCAATGCGGTCCCGACCGCCGCCAAGGGCACCGGCATGTACGTCAACTCGTCACTGGCCAAGATGGAGGCCCTCAATGCCGGCTACGACGAAGCGATCCTGCTCGCGCCCGACGGCCATGTCAGCGAGTGCACCGGAGAGAACATCTTCGTGGTCCGCAACGGGCGCCTGATCACCCCGCCGACCTCCGATGCCGGGGCCCTCGACGGCATCACCCAGCAGTCGGTCGAGACGATCGCAGGAGACCTGGGCTACGAGGTCTCGCACGAGCCACTCATCCGCACCGACCTGTACACCGCCGACGAGGCATTCCTGACCGGGACCGCGGCCGAGGTGGTCCCGATCCGGGCTGTCGACGACCGCCCGGTCGGCGCGGGCAAGCCGGGGCCGATCACCCAGCAGATCCAGGCGCTCTACTTCTCGACCGTGCGGGGCGAGGTGGACCGGTACAAGGACTGGTTGGACTATGTCGAGTGACGGCCCGACCCTCAGCGGCGACGCCCACGGCGGCCATGCCCACACCCACCCCCACCACCACCCGCTGACCCCGGGCCAGGAGGCCCATGCCCTCGGGCGACGCCCTCGGGGCATGGGTGAGGCCGATGCCGACCAGGGCACCCCGGCCGGAGCGGGTCACGACTTCGACCTTCCCGATCTGCCGGCAGCCGTCGATATCTTCGACACGACCCTGCGTGACGGCTCCCAGCAGGAGGGCCTCTCGCTGACCGTGGACGACAAGCTCCGGGTGGCCGAGCAGCTCGACCATCTCGGGGTGACCTTCATCGAGGGCGGGTGGCCCGGTGCCAACCCGAAGGATGTCGAGTTCTTCGCCCGGGCCCCGAAGGAGCTCGCGCTCGGGCACGCCACCCTGGTCGCGTTCGGGTCGACCCGGCGGGCCGACGTACGGGCCGAGGACGACGAGACCCTCCGGCACCTGGTCAACGCGCAGACCGAGGCGGTCTGCATCGTGGCCAAGTCCTCGGAGATGCACGTGGTGGATGCCCTGCGGACCACGCTGGACGAAGCGGTGGCCATGGTGGCCGATTCGGTCGCCTTCCTCCGGGCCAACGACCTGCGGGTCTTCCTCGACGCCGAGCACTTCTTCGACGGGTACAAGGCGAATCCAGAGTTCACCCTCCGGATCCTCCAGGCAGCCGAGGAGGCGGGCGCCGAGACCCTCGTCCTGTGCGACACCAACGGGGGGACCCTGCCCTACGAAGTCGAGCGCATCGTGGAAACGGTGCTCGGCCGCTTCGAGACCCAGGTCGGGGTCCACTTCCACAACGACAGCGGCTGTGCGGTGGCCAACTCCCTGGCCGGCGTGGCGATGGGCGCCACCCATGTCCAGGGGTGCGTCAACGGCTACGGGGAGCGGGCCGGCAACGCCGACCTCTCGGCCGTGGTCCCCGACCTCTCCCTCAAGCTGCGGGTCTCCACCATTCCGAACGAGCGCCTCCCGCTGCTCACCCCGGTGGCCCACCACATCGCCGAGCTCGTCAACATCGCTCCCGACCCACAGCAGCCATTCGTCGGCTCGTCGGTCTTCGCGCACAAGGCCGGGCTCCATACCTCGGCCATCGCCCGGCGGTCCGACGCCTACGAGCACATCCAACCCGATCTGGTCGGCAACGGCACGCGGTTCGTCGTCTCGGAGCTGGCCGGCCGGTCCACGCTGGTGATGAAGGCCGCCGAGCTCGGTCTCGAGCTCGACTCGCAGGCCATGACCTCGGTGCTCGACTCGCTCAAGCAGCTCGAGTACGAGGGATACCACTTCGAGGTGGCCGACGGCTCTCTCGAGCTGCTGCTCCGGAACGCCACCGGGTGGGAGCAGTCCTTCTTCGAGCTCGAGTCCTATCGGGTCATCGCCGACCAGGTCATCGACCACTCCACCGAGGCGACGGTCAAGGTGCGGGTGGGTGACGACCGGATCGTGGCCACCGCCGAGGGCAACGGTCCGGTGAACGCCCTCGACGCCGCGGTACGGGCCGCCATCGGCAGTCGCTTCCCGGCCCTTGCCGGCGTCCACCTGGTCGACTACCGGGTGCGGGTCCTCGACTCGGCCAAGGGCACCGGATCGGTGACCCGGGTGCTCATCGACTCGACGGACGGCGATCGCACCTGGACCACCATCGGCGTCTCGGAGAACATCATCGCGGCCTCCTGGCAGGCCCTCTCCGACTCCATCGTCTACGGTCTGCTCAACGCTGGGCAGAGCGGGGTCGGTCCGGCCGATCCCTCGTGACCACCGCGAGACAGCCCCGGAGGAGCGCCAGGTGACCCAGCCCAGTTTCGTCCCCATCGTCGAGGCCGACCAGGTCCGGCGCTCCTATCGAATTGGAGGTGCCGGCGGCCTGGACGACGTCCCGGCCCTCCGAGGTGCGCGGTACCCACCAGCCGTCGGGGGTCTCGCTGGGCTCTCCGGGCCCTGACCAGGGGTTCGCCCTCAAGCTCGCACGCCGCTTCGAAGACCGCCTCGTCCTCGCACCGGGCGAGCATGCCGAGGACGTCAGCGCCGGGTGCACCGCGGTGGCCATGCGCCGTGCGGCGCGCTTCGGCCGGGCGCCGTTGATCCATGATCTGACCCTGGCATTCACGCTCTGGGGATTCCTGGGCGGGGCCCCGGACGACCTGGTCGCAGCGCGGGGTCCGTTGTTCCGGAGCGCTGCCCACGACTACCAGGTGCAACGGACCATTGCCGACAGCGTGCCGGAACACACCCTTCGCCTCACCCCGGAGGCGGTCGCCGACCGGTTGGGTGCGTGGCGTGAACTGATCGAGCTCCCAGAGCAGGAGTGACGGAAGCCGGTTGGTGAGGGCGGGTGTAGACGGGCTTCAGTGACCCCGGCGCCACCGACGTTTGGTTGCGGTGGCGCCGCTGAAGCTGCCCACCGCCCCGGAGCTCGAACCCGCTGTACCGGTCGAGCCGGAAGGGTAAGACGACCGGGCCTTGGAGTCCGTGTCGAACGAGCTCCACGCGTTGTCACCGGCGTACGTGACGTTGTCGGCCAGGTGAGAACCCTGGAGCGCTTTCTGGAAGAGATCGGGGAACTGGGGCCCCACTCGCGGCGCATCCCCGTCCTGACTCGGCGCATCGCCCTGGCTGCGCCAGCGATGGGGAGCCGGCGAGGAGTCAGCGGTCACCGTCTCGGGCACCGTTGCCCTCTCGGGTGCCGGGTCGTCTGTGCGGACGGAGGGGTGCAGTTCGGGCGGATACCACTTGCCGTCGCTGGCGATCCACCAGCCTGGGCCCTCCGGGTTGTCACTCATAACGCTGCCTCCACTACTCTCAGTGAGAAATCAATACCCGAACACTACCCTCCTCAAAGGCGCAGTGCCAGGTGTCAATTTGGATCGGCTGGGTGAGTCGGCGACTTGAGCCCGGGGTCCTGCCCATGGTCCGCCACTGCGAAAAGACAGCAAACTGGCAGGTGGGAGGCCGGAACTGCAGTGAGGCCACTGAGCTGCGCCCGACCGCGACCGATCCGCCGGACGCCCAGGGCCGCAGCCACGTTGACATCCGAGCCCTGGAGCCACCAAGGTGCCGGCGTGGGCAACCCATTCCAGGACGTGACCACGGCGTCTCCGGGCGACGAGCCCGGCCGTTACCTCGGCGAGATCGACGAGTCGTGGTGCCTCCGCCCGATGCCCCAAGGGGGTGTCGTGACCGCGGCCGCCGTCCGGGCGATGGCCTCCGAGCTCGGTCACGCCGAGCAACGGCTCCGGACCCTGCACACCACGTACGTGGCGCCGGTCGCGCACGGCCCGGTCGAGATCCAGGTGGAGGTCCTGCGCCGCGGCCGGTCGGTGTCCCACCTGCGGGCGGAAGTACGGAATCCGTCGTCGTCCCACGGGCACGTGACCACGGCAGTATTCGGGTCGGGCCGAGGGGGATTCGAGTTCACCGACCTCGAGCCACCCCTCGGGTTCATCCCGCTGGCAGAAGCCCCGTCCTTCCGTGATCCGCCACCGCCGGGTGTCGAGCCGTTCGCCCCGTCCCCCTTCTGGGACCGGCGCCTCGAAGGCCGCGGAGCCCTCGGCCATACGCCGTGGGACGCCTACGTGCCTGATCGGGCGGAACACGGCACCTGGTACCACCTCGACGAGCCGCCCATGCTCGAGGACGGATCGCTCGACCCGCTGGCCCTCATCGTCTTCGCGGACACCATGCCCGGTGCGGTACGCGAGAAGGTCGGTCCCACGCTCGGGAACCACTGGTTCAGCCCGAGCGTCGATCTCACCTTCCACCTGCTCGATACGTGCCGGTCGGAGTGGGTGCTCGCCCACAACCGGGCCCGCCACGCCGAGGACGGCTACGCGTCGGTGGACATGGCACTGTGGGACTACGGGCCCGAGGGGACCGGCGGCGGACGGCTGGTCGCCTACGCCACCCAGGTGTGCATCTTCACCGCGACCGCATAGGCCAGAGATCGGCGCCCACCAGGGCGATCTGCGAGCTCAGGCCGTTTCGAGCGCCTGGAGGACGATCCTGGCACGGCAGGCGAGCTCGAGCTGGAAGCGCTGGTCCGGGTCGGTGAGGTCGCGGCCGCTGACCTGGTAGATCTTCGAGAGTCGATACCTGAGCGTGTTGCGGTGGACGTGGAGCGCAGCAGCCGCGGTCTCCGCAGCGCAGGACGCCTTGAGGTAGACGGTGAGGGTCTTCACGAGCTCACTGCCGTGCAGCGAGTCGTGCTCTGCCAACGGCCCGATCCACTCGTCGACGATCTCGCGCAACTTCCGTGGCTCGGTCGAATCGACCAGCATCTTCCAGACCCCGAGATCGGCGAATTCCGTAACCGGAGCCTCGCTCCGGACGGTCGTCCCGAGCTCGAGCGCGAACACCGCCTCGGTCAGGGATCGGTTGAGCTCGGTGATCGGGTACTGACCTCCGACGCCGATGCGCACGTCCGTGCTGAATGCGCCGCTCACGGCCGCTGCCAGGAGTTCCCAGTCGAGTTCGTTCGACGAGAGGAGGATGAGTCGGCTCGACCGTGCGGTGACCAGCGGGCTCATGACGCCGAGGTTCCGCGCCACCTGTTCGACGACCTCGATCGCCGCCGTGTCCGCCGAGGGAGTATCCATGGCGACGGTCTGGTGGGGCCGATCCAGGTCATAGCCGAACGTCGCCGCTTGCGACCGCAGCTGGTCGAGGTCACGACCTTCGAGGAGCTCGGCCGCGAACCCAGCCAACGACGCGGTTCCGGTGCCCTCAGCCGTCCGCGCCCGGAGCAGCTCGACGGTGAGGATCGAGGCCGCCTGCTCGAGGGACATCAGGTCCACCTCGGGCAGGTCACCGGCCGGGTCGTGGATGCTGATCCTGCCGAGAAGCGTCTCATCGGGACATGCCGCCGCAGTCCAGCTGTCGGCATGACGCTCGCGGACGCCGTGGAGGGGCCGCAGGCGGTCGGCCGCCGAGCACCCTGCGACGAGCCGATCCTGGGGGATGTCGTGCCCTGCGTACCCGGCCCCGCCAAGCAGCTGCCCAGCCCCGTCCATGATCAGCACCTTGCGCCCGGTCCGGTCATGGAGGACCCGGGCGATGCCGTCGACCCCGTTGTCCTGGGCGATCTCGGCGAGGAGCTCTCGTTGGAGCGCCATCATCTCCTGTGTGGCGGCCCGGTAGGCCGCCGACGCGACCTGCTTCGCGGTGGAGGGGGAGTAGGCCGATTCCCGGACGACGGCAAGCAGCAACGGCTCGGCCGATCGACTCAGCGGCGTCACAGTGAGACAGAGAGGAAGCAGTGTGCCCCCGCGTACCCTTCCTTCGATCTCGAGACGCCGGGGTAGGTAGGAGCCCTCGGAGGCGTCAGGCCCCTGCACCCGCTCGAACGACTCGATCGCCAGATGCCCGTTGAGCTCAGGAGCGAAGAGGCTTGAGAGATTCAGCGACGCGAGCGCGCCATGGTCGAGGTCGAAGAGCTGCTCGGCCGCGGGGTTGCAGGCCAGGATGCTCCCAGCGTGGTCCGTGACGATCATGGCGTCCGGGCTGGTCTCCAGGTATTCGTCGACTGCTGATCGTGGAAGCACCGTACTGAGCCGGATGCCCTCCCTCTCGGGGGGAGCTTCCTCGCCTAGTGTCTCCTGGTCCCAACTCCGTAGGATCGCCATCGCCGTCCCGCCCTAGTTTCGATCTTTCGAATGTGTTGCTGGCGATTCCCCCGCTGGGCCCGCCCTGCAACTGTGTAGTCCGGTTGGCTGGAGGTGTCCAACGCGATGGGCCTCGCAACGGTTGGCGTTCAGCACTTCGCCACTCTGAGCGGAATCGAGTACCACGGAGCGCGGCGAAGTGCCGGTGGATGTGCGGAATCGGCGAGGTTTCCCGGGGTCCACGACTGGGCCGGACGGTGAGTGACCGGCTCACGGGTGGGCGGATTGAACAACCAGCGAGGGGAATCTTCGTTCGGTTCGGACGATGACTTGGAGGCGGTTTTCGGTGATCGTTAGTACCGGGTACCCATAGGTATCTCCCGATAGCTCAGGAGGAAGACAAGCATGTTGACACGAGAGCGGCCGAAAGCCGCGACGAAGAGGGGTCGGCGAACGTTGCTGACAGGGGTCGTAGCGGTTGCGCTCTTAGGGGGCATGGCCGTTAGCGTTGCTTCTGCCAGCGTTGCCGGCGCCGCAGCACGCAGTATCGAAGTCTGCAAGCTGGGTAATGTCCCTGGCTCGTTCAACTTCACGTTGAACGGCGAGACGACTTTCTCGCTGGTGAGCGGTGGATGCAAGACGCTCACCGCCCTTGCATCCAACACGGTGGTCGAAGCGGCATCGACGACGACGCATGTCTCGTCGATTGTCCTCGTTCCGAACACCGGTACCGTGTCGGTCGCGAACCAGTCGGCAACCGTGAAGGTTGCGTCAGGTAGCAGCACGACTGCGACCTTCACCAACGTCCCGTCTTACGGACAGCTGAAGGTGTGCAAGGTGGCTGCGGCCAACTCGCCGAGCCTCATCGGGCAGTCCTTCAGCTTCACCGAGCGGACCGCCAACAGCGTTGTCGGTCCCTTCAGTGTGAGCGCGGCGAGCAAGCCCGACACCAGCTGCGGAGGCTTGCAGAGGTATCAGGTCGGAACCCGGGTGAACATCTCGGAGGCTGCGACGGCTGGCACTCAGGTGACCAACGTCGGCGTCACTGGCGGCTCGCTCAGTTCTTGGAGCGGGCAGAATGCGACAGCCATCGTTGGTCCGTCGAACGTGACGACCGTGGTCAACTACACCAACGGCATCACGCCGATCGTGCTGAACGGCGCAATCGAGGTCTGCAAGCAGGCCGGAGATAGCTATGTCAGCGGTACCTTCAACTTCGAGCTGAGCTCTGGAGAGTGGAGCACCTGGACGTCGGTCTACCTGCCAAGTGGCGGTGGGGTCTTCTGCACTGGAGACATCCCCGTGCCAGCAGGACAGGTCACGGTGACCGAGGAGTCCGCTCCTCCGTACTACGTCAGCTCGGTTGCGGCCATCCCACAGGGTGATCTGGTGAGCGAGAACCTCGCCAATCAGACCGCAACGTTCAGCGTTTCTGACGGCGCAGCGACCACGGCGATCTTCACCAACAGCACTGATCTCGGCTATGTGAAGGTCTGCAAGACCCTCCAGGACGGGAACAGCTCGGCCCTCGTGGGTACGCCGTTCACCTTCAACGTGAGCGACGCTGCTGGTACGCAGACCGAGTCTGTGATCACCCCCGCGGTCGGCTCCACGGCTTGCTCCCTGGACCTCACGGCCCTTCCGGTCGGGTCCACCGCCACGGTTACCGAGGTGGGACAGCCCAACGTGGCAGTCACCGGAGTCAGTGTCTATCCGTCGGGCGCCGGTACGGTGTCTGGCTCTTCGGCAACGCTCACGGTGAGTGACACCAGTGTTGTTTCGGCAACGTTCACCAACGAGGCCCTCGGTTGGGTCGAGGTGTGCAAGAACGCTGCTGACCCATCGACGGGGAACCAGATCTTCCCCTTCACCATCACCAGCGAGTACGGCACGCTTCTGTACAGCTTCAACGTGGCTGCCGGACAGTGCTCGCAGCCCTACCAGGTGCCGGCTGGAACGGCGCAGGTCAACGAGATCCAGGCGAATCCCAATTTCTACCTGGCGAACGTCACGGCCGTTGAGGCTGGTGCGCCCGGTGGTAACCGTCTGTTGTCTTGCTCCAACTGCGACCCCGCGACCGTCCAGGTTGTGTACGGTGGCGTTGGAAACGAGACGCTGGTGACCTTCACCGACGCGGTTGTGCAGGGTCAGTTCAAGATCTGCACGCAGCAGACGTCACCGGATGCCAACCTCAACAATGGTGAGCCGTTCGTGTTCGACTACTCGTACACGGTCAATGGCACCACCACGACGGGGTCGGTCACGCTGACCAACCCGCTCAGCGGAGCCACCTGCTCGGCTGTCAGCGGCAACATTCCGCTGGTGAACGCCAACGGGTCCATGGTCACAATCTCGGTCAGCGAGCAGCAGCCCAGCACGCCTTCCGTGGAGCTGACCAATGTTCAGTACCAGGGCAATGGAAACGTCATCAGCAGCCCGACTGTGCCGACGACGACGTTCCCGGCCACGCTGACCTTCAGCAATGGAGCTGGCATGAACGTGGCAACGTTCACTCAGGGGCGCACCCCCTAAGGCGAACGAAATAAGAGGATGCCTAGTGGGTGTCCTCGATAGACCCGGAGGCAGGGGATTCCCGAAAGGGAGCCCCCTGCCCCGGGGGTGATGCGAAGGGACCCCTTCGGGGTCCCTTCGCCGCGTCTGTGGACATTCGCTCCATACACAGGAGTCACGCGTCAGCAGGCGCCGGACCTCTGACCGTCACTTTGGGTAGTAGGGAGAGGACGCAGCGTGCCGGAGAGTGCAATTCCCCTTGTAATTGGATATGCCATCCCCTAGATTTCTGCCCTGGTTGGGGGGTGTTGTAAACGGGAAACCCGTGCTGCGTCACCCGATCGTCATGAGGGATGGGCAGGGGAGTTCGAGTGGCTCGGACCCCGCATGAGGCTCGAGGAGACGCGCAGATGAAGGCATCACTGGCGAGGCGTATCGCATCACTGGGCGGAGCAGTGGCGCTGCTCGCAGCTCTTCTCGGAGGCTCAGCCGCAGTGCTCACGGCTGGGCCCGCAGCGGCGTCCGGCACGATCACTCAGATTTCGCCGTTCTCGGACCTGGTCACTGCAGGCACTGCGGTCGTGAATCTCCAGTTGAACACGACCGGTGGGGTTGGGCCAGTGACGTTCTTCACCGACTCGGCCGTCTGCGAGCCAATTACGGTTTCTTCGACTGGCCTGGTTAATGCTTCAGACACTGTCCCGCCTGGCTCATACTCTCTCTTCGGGACCGATTCAGACGGCTTCGGCAATGTCGGTACCTGGCTCTTCAACTTCACCGTCACGGGTACGGGCAATGGGGTGACCCAGGAGGCTCCGTTCTCGGGCAACGTGGCTGCGGGCAGCTCCTTTACCGATCAGCTCAATACGAACGGTGTGAGTCCGGTCACATTCAGCGTGACCACCTCCTCGCCGGCGTTCAGCGTGAGCTCGAGCGGGGCGATCTCCGCACCGGACACCCTCGCCGCGCCGAACACCTACACCGTTTCGGGGACGGACTCTGATTCTTGTGGCAACACTGGGACCTGGTCCTATGCCCTCACGGTGATCCCGGGGACTATCACTCAGAGTTCGCCGACCGGGAACACCGTGGTCGCCGGCAACACGTTGACCGACCAGCTGGCGACGACCGGTAACCACGGTGCGGTCACCTTCACCGTGACCTCGTCCAACCCGTCGTTCACCGTCTCATCGAGTGGGGCGGTCTCGGTCCCGGCCACCCTCGCCGCGCCGAACATCTACATCGTCTCTGGAACCGACACCGATCCCTTGGGGGACACTGGAATCTGGTCCTACACCCTCATGGTGAACCCGGGGACCATCACCCAGAGTGCACCGACCGGGAACACCGTGGTCGCCGGCCATACCCTCACCGACCAGCTGGCGACGACCGGCAACCATGGTGCGGTCACCTTCACCGTGACCTCGTCCAACCCGGCGTTCACCGTCTCATCGAGTGGGGCGGTCTCGGTCCCGGCCACCCTCGCCAAGAACACCTACATCGTCTCTGGAACCGACACCGATCCCTTGGGGGACGTCGGAATCTGGTCCTACACCCTCATGGTGAACCCGGGGACCATCACCCAGAGTTCGCCGACCGGCAACACCGTGGTCGCCGGCCATACCCTCACCGACCAGCTGGCGACGACCGGCAACCATGGTGCGGTCACCTTCACCGTGACCTCGTCCAACCCGGCGTTCACCGTCTCATCGAGTGGGGCGGTCTCGGTCCCGGCCACCCTCGCCGCGCCGAACACCTACATCGTCTCTGGAACCGACTCCGACCCCTTGGGGGACACTGGGATCTGGTCCTACACCCTCATGGTGAACCCGGGGACCATCACCCAGAGTGCACCGACCGGGAACACCGTGGTCGCCGGCAACACGTTGACCGACCAGCTGGCGACGACCGGTAACCACGGTGCGGTCACCTTCACCGTGACCTCGTCCAACCCGTCGTTCACCGTCTCATCGAGTGGGGCGGTCTCGGTCCCGGCCACCCTCGCCGCGCCGAACACCTACATCGTCTCTGGAACCGACACCGACCCCTTGGGGGACACTGGAATCTGGTCCTACACCCTCATGGTGGGCTCGGGGCTCATCACCCAGAGTGCACCGACCGGGAACACCGTGGTCGCCGGCCATACCCTCACCGACCAGTTGGCGACGACCGGTAACCACGGTGCGGTCACCTTCACCGTGACCTCGTCCAACCCGTCGTTCACCGTCTCATCGAGTGGGGCGGTCTCGGTCCCGGCCACCCTCGCGGCGCCGAACTCCTACATCGTCTCTGGAACCGACACCGATCCCTTGGGGGACGTCGGAATCTGGTCCTACACCCTCATGGTGAACCCGGGGACCATCACCCAGAGTGCACCGACTGACGGCGCCGTGGCCGCCGGCAACACCCTCACCGACCAGCTGGCGACGACCGGCAACCATGGTGCGGTCACCTTCACCGTGACCTCGTCCAACCCGGCGTTCACCGTCTCATCGAGTGGGGCGGTCTCGGTCCCGGCCACCCTCGCCAAGAACACCTACATCGTCTCTGGAACCGACACCGACCCCTTGGGGGACCTTGGAATCTGGTCGTACACCCTTACGGTGGGCTCGGGGCTCATCTCTCAGAGTCCGCCGACCGGGAACATCGTGGCCGCCGGCCATACCCTCACCGACCAGCTGGCGACGACCGGTAACCACGGTGCGGTCACCTTCACCGTGACCTCGTCCAACCCGTCGTTCACCGTCTCATCGAGTGGGGCGGTCTCGGTCCCGGCCACCCTCGCGGCGCCGAACACCTACATCGTCTCTGGAACCGACACCGACCCCTTGGGGGACGTCGGAATCTGGTTGTACGCCCTCACGGTGAACCCGGGGACCATCACCCAGAGTGCACCGACCGGGAACACCGTGGTCGCCGGCCATACCCTCACCGACCAGCTGGCGACGACCGGCAGCCATGGTGCGGTCACCTTCACCGTGACCTCGTCCAACCCGGCGTTCACCGTCTCATCGAGTGGGGCGATCTCGGTCCCGGCCACCCTCGCCGTGAACACCTACATCGTCTCTGGAACCGACACCGATCCCTTGGGGGACACTGGAATCTGGTCCTACGCCCTCACGGTGAACCCTGTTCCTGGGCCCAGCGGTGGCTACTGGCTGGTGGCCTCCGACGGCGGCATCTTCTCCTTCGGCGACGCGGTCTTCCACGGCTCGACCGGCAACATCACCCTCAACAAGCCGATCGTCGGGATGGCGGCGACCCCCGACGGCAAGGGCTACTGGCTGGTGGCCTCCGACGGCGGCATCTTCGCCTTCGGCGACGCGGTCTTCCACGGCTCGACCGGTGACATCACCCTCAACAAGCCGATCGTCGGGATGGCGGCGACCCCCGACGGCAAGGGCTACTGGCTGGTGGCCTCCGACGGCGGCATCTTCGCCTTCGGCGACGCGGTCTTCCACGGCTCGACCGGTGACGTCACCCTCAACAAGCCGATCGTCGGGATGGCGGCGACCACCGACGGCAAGGGCTACTGGCTGGTGGCCTCCGACGGCGGCATCTTCGCCTTCGGCGACGCGGTCTTCCACGGCTCGACCGGTGACGTCACCCTCAACAAGCCGATCGTCGGGATGGCGGCGACCACCGACGGCAAGGGCTACTGGCTGGTGGCCTCCGACGGCGGCATCTTCGCCTTCGGCGACGCGGTCTTCCACGGCTCGACCGGTGACGTCACCCTCAACAAGCCGATCGTCGGGATGGCGGCGACCCCCGACGGCAAGGGCTACTGGCTGGTGGCCTCCGACGGCGGCATCTTCTCCTACGGCGACGCGGTCTTCGAGGGCTCGACCGGCAACATCACCCTCAACAAGCCGATCGTCGGGATGTCAACGTAAAAGGGATCGCTGAGCGATGACGACAGGGGCATCTCTCCGCACTCGACACGCGTCGCAATTGGTCCGTTGTCTTGGTTTTGGTCGGGCTGTTGCTTGCCGGATGTTCGTCCCCGAGCGGCACGGCGAGCCCCTCGTCTAACGATTCCTCGACGACGACCGGGACGCCCCGGCTCCGGCACCGCAGCTGGGGGCCACACTGGGACGACCGACCACAAAACCGCACCATCGTCTGACGCGTCTACTTCGACGTCACTTCCCAGCTCAGAGTCCGGCTCCTCGACCTCATCGACCCAGCCCGCTGGCAAAGGATCGAAGGGTTCCGCAACTCCTGCGATCACCGCCAACACCCCACCGTGTTCTCCCGCGATGATGACTGCTCAGGGTGGGCGTCGACGGACCTCGTCCGGGTTGGCTCAAGGGATAGTGGTCTTGACCAACACTTCGAGCGCATCCTGTTTCCTTTCGGGGAACCCCACGGTCGCACTCCTCCGAGCGGATGGGGCCCTCCTGGGTGTGGAGTTGAAGGAGGCCGTCAATCCTGCACTACCAGCGCTCCTCGTCTCGCCTCATGCCACGGCAACCCTTGTTGTGAATTGGACGAATTGGTGCGGAGCCAATCCGGGGCCGCTGCAGATTCGCATCACGCCAATCGGGAGCACAGCCGGGCTGATCGCTCCCTTCGACGGACCTCCCGGGACGGACTACGTCCCCTCATGCGCCAGCGCCTCGAAGGCCACCACGCTGGTTGTTGTTCACGCCTACAAAAAGGGAATCTCCTAAGGCCCCTTCCGTCCTCTACGAGGTCGGGTCCTTGCCGAGGGCACGAGACGGGCACCTGTTTCCACGGTCCGGGTATCCGGCGCGGCCATCACTGCACAAAGAACTCTCGGGGCAATGAAGCGGACGGCGCGCGACGCACGCGCACGGTGCACGACGCAACGCGCACGGTGCTCATCGCAACGCTCACGGTGTTTCGGCGATCACGCTCCGTATCGCGCTTCGGCGATCCTGCGCTTCCACATGCCGTCGAAAGGTTCACTCGAGTATGAGGGAGCGGACCAGATTTCGACGGTCTCACCGGCTCCGACGCGCGGTGCATTCCCCTGTGCGGACCTGCCCGCAATGTGCGATGCTACCTGGGGATTAGCGGGCAGGAGCAAGGTGACGGAAGGGCAGGGCGCAATGGGCATGTCGGGTCGAACATTTGGGCATCAGGTCCCGCGCGGCAACAGGCAAATCGATGCAGCTCGTGGTACTGGGAGTGACCGCTTCGACAGTGCTCGCACTGGTCATCAGTGCACCGTCCGATGCAATTCCGATCGTCAAGCCCGGAGCGCCGACGATCGGCACCGCAACCGCGGGTCCAGCCAGCGCGACCGTGACCTGGTCGCCGTCCGACGTCGAACGGCGGCGGCATGATCACCGGGTACGTGATCACTCCGTACGTCTTGGCGACCGACACGCAACTGGCGACCGTCACCGTCGGCAACGTCCAGAGCGACATCGTAGCCGGCCTCACGAACGCCACCACGTACGTATTCACCGTGGCGGCGACCAACTCGGCCGGCACCGGTCCGGCATCGGGCAAATCCAATCCGGTGACCCCCGAGGTCACCGCCCCCGGCGCGCCGACCATCGGCACGGCGACGCCAGGCGATACAAGCGCAACGGTGACCTGGACCGCTCCGGCCTCCAATGGTGGGAGTTCGATCACCGGCTATCTGATCACCCCCTACATCGGCACTACGGAGCAGGCGGGCGTCACCGTCGGCGACGTCCTCAGCTACGACGTGACCGGCCTCACCAATGGCATCACGTATACGTTCACGGTTGCGGCAATCAACGCCATCAAGACCGGTCCGGCATCTGGAATGTCCAATGCCGTGACCCCTGCAACCGCTCCCGGAGCACCGGCGATCGGCACCTCCACTGCTGGTAACGACGAGCGCGACAGTGACCTGGACCCCACCGGCATCCGACGGTGGGAGTTCGATCACCGGCTATCTGATCACCCCCTACATCGGTACCACGGAGCAGACCGGGATCACCGTCGACGACGTCCTCAGCTACGACGTGACCGGGCTCACCAATGGCACTACCTATACGTTCACTGTTGCGGCGATCAACGCCATCAAGACCGGTCCGGCATCTGGAATGTCCAATGCTGTGACCCCTGCAACCGCTCCCGGAGCACCGACCATCGGCACGGCGACTGCGGGACACGGGAGCGCGACGGTGACCTGGACCGCTCCGGCCTCCAATGGTGGGAGTTCGATCACCGGCTATCTGATCACCCCCTACATCGGTACCACTGAGCAGACCGCGATCACCGTCGGCGACCTTCTCAGCTACGACGTGACCGGCCTCACCAACGGCATCACGTATACATTCACGGTTGCGGCGATCAACGCCATCAACACCGGTCCGTCGTCTGGGATGTCCAACCCGGTGACTCCGATCGGCGTCGCCCCCGGAGCACCGACAATCGGTACAGCAACGCCAGGCGATTCCAGCGCGACGGTGACCTGGACCGCTCCGATATCCGACGGTGGGAGTTCGATCACCGGCTATCTGATCACCCCCTACATCGGTACCACGGAGCAGACCGGGATCACCGTCGGCGACGTCCTCAGCTACGACGTGACCGGCCTCACCGATGGCGTCACGTATACATTCACGGTTGCGGCGATCAACGCCATCAAGACCGGTCCGGTGTCGGCGAACTCGAATCCGGTCACCCCAGCCTCCGCTCCCAGAGCGCCGACGATCGGCACCGCCACCGCTGGTAACACCAGCGCAACGGTGACCTGGACCGCTCCGGCCTCCAATGGTGGGAGTTCGATCACCGGCTATCTGATCACCCCCTACATCGGTACCACTGAGCAGGCGGGCGTCACCGTCGGCGACGTCCTCAGCTACGACGTGACCGGCCTCACCAATGGCATCACGTATACGTTCACGGTTGCGGCAATCAACGCCATCAAGACCGGTCCGGCATCTGGAATGTCCAATGCCGTGACCCCGGCCGCCTCCGCCCCCGGAGCACCGACGATCGGCTCTGCCACCGCTGGCAACACCAGTGCGACGGTGACCTGGAGCGCACCGGCATCCGACGGTGGGAGTTCGATCACCGGATACTCGATCACTCCCTACAAAGCGGGGGTGGCCCAGGCTCTCGTCACCGTCGGCGACGTCCTCAGCTACGACGTGACCGGCCTCACCAATGGCATCACGTATACGTTCACGGTTGCGGCAATCAACGCCATCAAGACCGGTCCGGCATCTGGAATGTCCAATGCTGTGACCCCGACCGCGACGGTCCCAGGGGCGCCGACCATCGGCACCGCCACCCCGGGCAATGCGAGCGCAGTCGTCACCTGGACCCCTCCGGCCTCCGACGGCGGCAGCCCCATCACCAGCTATCTGATCACCGCCTCGCCCGGGGGGCAGACCTGCATGTATGTGGTCGCCAAGCCCGAGGTGGACAGTTGTACGGTCACCGGGCTCACCAACAACAGCCACTACAGCTTCACCGTTGCAGCCACGAACAAGATCGGAACCGGCCCGTCCTCGAAGCCGAGCGTCTCGGTCATCCCGCGGTTGATCGTCGACGGGTATCTGGTCTACCCCGGAGCCAACCTGGCCGGCGCCGATCTCAACGGAGCGGACCTGAGCGGCATTGACCTCGCCAAGGTCAACTTCACCGGTGCCGATCTCACGGGTGTCAACTTCACCGGAGCGAATCTCACCCATGCCACCTTCACCGATGCCGCGCTCGGGGGCGCCACGTTCACGGGGGCGACCCTCACCGGGGTGGCGTCCGGCGGGGTTACCGGAACGCCGCTCGCACTCCTCCCGGGCTGGTTCGTCGTCGACGGCTACCTGGTGGGCGCGGGGGCCAATCTGACCGACGCCCAGCTCGCCAGCGCCGATCTCGCGGGGGACGCCTTGACCGGTGCGAACCTGACCGGTGCGAACCTGACCGGGGCCGACCTCAGTGGCACCAACCTCACAGGGGCGAACCTGACCCACGCCACCGTCTCCAATGCCCTAGTGACGGGGGCCAACCTGACCGGAGCCACCCTGAGCGACGCCACGCTGACCGACGCCAGCCTCAACGCGGCCAACCTCACTAACGCCGTGCTCACCTCGGCGGATCTCCTCAATGCAGATCTCTCCAAGGTGACGCTGACCGGCGCGACCCTCACCGGCGCGAACCTCGGGGACGTCCAGTCCGGCGGGATCACCGGGACCGCGGCTGCCCTCCCGTCGGGGTGGAGTGTCGTCGACGGATATCTGGTCGGCCCCTCGGCCGACCTGACCGATGCGGTCCTCAGCGGAGCGGCGCTCGGCGGCGTCAACCTGAGCGAGGCCATCCTTTCCGGGGTGGTGTCCGGCGGAATCACCGGTGTGCCGGCTGCGCTCCCCGCGGGGTGGAGGCTGGTCGACGGCTATCTGGTGGGCCCCTCGGCCGACCTGCTCGATGCGGTCCTGTCCCATGCAAATCTCACCGGTGCAAACCTGCGGGACGCGACCATGACCGGTGCCAACCTGACCGGCGCCAACCTCACGAACGCCAATCTGACGGGTGCGGTCATGGCCCATGCCATCGTGATCGGGGTGATCTGGAAGAACACGACGTGCCCCGACAGCTCCAGCAGTTCGAGCGATGGAGGGACCTGCGTCGGCCACGGCGCCTAGCCGAGGTCACCGGGCGGGCTCAGGCGGCGGCCGCCCTCCTGTGATCGACCGCCCATCCGGGTCCTCGAAGGAGAAAGGAGAGCCGCTCCCCCCAGCCGGTGGATCGGGCGACGTCCCGGAGGATGTCGGCGTGCTCGTGGGTGGCGATCCGCACCGGGTCGAAGGAGTTCAGGTTCTTGGTGAGCCCATAGACGACCCGTTCCCCCTCGGGCTCGAAGGTGCCGAACAGTCGGTCCCAGACGATGAGGATGCTGCCGTGGTTCCGGTCGAGGTACTGCCGGTTGGAGCCGTGGTGCACCCGGTGGTGTGAAGGCGTGTTGAGCAGCTCCTCGGCCGGACCGATCCGTCCCACGGCCTCCGTGTGGATCCAGAACTGGTAGAGCAGGTTCACGCCCCGGGCCGTCGACACCAGCTCGGGCGAGATCCCCGCCAGGCAGAGGAGGCCGTAGGGGAGCGTTGTGCCGAGCGCGTCGGCCACCGGTTGGCGGAGCGCGGTCGCCAGGTTGTAGCGCTCGCTCGAGTGGTGGACCACGTGGATCGCCCACATGTAGCGGCTCTCGTGCATGAAGCGGTGGTTCCAGTAGTAGATGAAGTCCCACCCGAGAACGGCGAGGCCGAGGGCGACCGGCCCGGAGCCGAGGGAGGGGAGGACCCGCCTCCGCCAGAACCGGTCCGGGGTGAGGTGCGCCGCCAAGGCGGTGGTCACCGCCACTCCGCCGGCGACGACCGCCGTCACCCCACCGATCGAAGCCACCCGTCTGGCGGCCGGCACTGGTTCGGGACCCTCGAGGGGAGCTGCCTCGCCGGGACGGCGAGCGGACCGCCGGGCGATCGCGTCGGCCACGGTGGTGACGGCCACCGCGCCGAGCGCGGTGCCGACGAGGACCTTGCCGAGGCGCCCGCGCCCCGGGGCGAACGGGCGCAGGAGCGGGGGCACGAGCAGCGGGACGATGAGGCTCGCCGTACCCATCGTGAGGCTGGCCACGGTGTCACGGCGCTCGTAGTCGCCTGCCGTCGGTGCACCACCCCGGGACAGGCGGCGGCGCTGCAGGAGGTGCTCGGCACCCATCGCGGCGAAGTAGGCGGGCACCGCCACCACGGTGAGGTCGGGGGGGCTGGTCCGGGGACGTCGGGCAGCCCTGCGCATCACGAGGCCTGGGTCACGGTGACGGTGAACCCGGGGAACTGCCCGGCGGCCGGGGTGGGGACCGTGGCCGTCGGGTCGTGCTGGAACACGTTGTGGAGCTGGAGCACCGTATAGAACTGTACGACGGGCCAGAACCGGGTGGGAGGGAGGTCCGACGAACCGCACCCGTTGAGGGCGAACGCGGCGTTCGCAGCCGAGACGAAGTGCTGGCTCAGGGCATAGGGGATCAGTCCGATGCCGGACCTGATGCCCGTGCAGATGTCGGTGTAGGTGTTGTGGCCCTCGCCGGAGATCTCGACCAGGGTCTTCGGGCCCTTGAACACGTCGAAGGTCTTCCGCACCTGAGCCTTCGGCACCACGGTGTCCCCCTCGGCACCGATGAGCATGACCGGCTTGGTCGACGGCGTGCCGACCGGTGAGACCGGGGCCCAGCCGACCGCGGTGGCCACCCCAGCGCTGTCGAGGGCGTCGAACGCAGTGCCGCCACCCGACGAGTGGCCGACCGCGGCGACCTGCGAGGGATCCGACGAGCGGTAGAGCACCGAGGCGGGATCCTCCGACGCCTGCTCCACAGCTGCCAGCGAGGATGCCATGACGGCCGAATCGTGGGCCGGGGTCGAATGGTCCCCGGTCTGGAGGACGTAGGCCGCCAGGCCGCGTTCGAGGTAGTCGGCGCTGACCACGACGTACCCCCACGAGGCGATACCGGCCAGCAGCGACGAATAGAGCAGTCGCTCACCGCCGTCCCCGTGGCTGAACAGGACGATCGGGTACGGACCCTTCCTCGATGCCGGTGGATCGGTGAACGCGTGGATCGTGGTCACCTGGTTGTACTTGGCCGGCAGGATCGCCTGGTAGGAGGCGGGCAAGGTCGACGCCTCGGCGTAGCTGAACGGGGCGTGCCCGGCGAGATGTGCCGGGTCGGCCGGGTAGTAGACGGTCGCCAGCCGTTCGCCGAACACCGGGCCGGCCGAGCCGAGGTCGAGCGTCGTGACCCCGACGGGGTCCGGTCCCTCGTGCTGGTAGGGCGGCGGGGGAGCGGCCGATCCAGTGCCGGACGACGAGCATCCTGCACAGAGTGCGAGACAGCAGGCCGCGACCGCGGCCACGACCTTCGGAGACACCATCGCCGTCCTCCCCCTGGACGGCGGTCCCGGTCCCCGCTCGCCCGATCGGAGAGTACCGCACCGGACCCGGCCACTGGAACAGGTTCTATACTTTTGCCAAACCAGAACCTCCAAGGGGGACCCGCAATGGCCCAGCCGGTGATCGTCGAAGCAGTCCGTACCCCGATCGGGAAGCGCAACGGCTGGCTCTCCGGCTTCCACGCCGCAGAGCTCCTGGGTGCCGCACAGGTCGAGCTCGTCAAGCGCGCCGGCATCGATCCCGGGGATGTGGAGCAGATCGTCGGGGGATGCGTGACCCAGGCCGGCGAGCAGGCGTCCAACGTGACCCGCACCGCCTGGTTGAGCCAGGGGCTCCCCTACGAGGTCGCGGCCACCACCATCGACTGCCAGTGCGGCTCTGCGCAGCAGGCCAACAACTTCGTGGCCAACCTGATCAGCGCCGACGCCATCCACGCCGGCATCGCCTGTGGGGTCGAAGCCATGAGCCGGGTCGGGCTCGGGGCGAACGCCTTCAACGGCCCTGGCAAGTCACGTCCCGAGAACTTCCCCTGGGACATGCCCGACCAGTTCAACGCTGCCGAGCGGATCGCACAGAAGTACGGCATCACCCGGGACGACGTGGACTGGCTCGGATTCGAGTCGCAGCGCAAGGCGGCCGTGGCGGTGGCCGAGGGTCGGTTCGATCGCGAGATCGCCCCGATCGAGGCGCCGGTGGTCGGAGCGGACGGCCCGACCGGCGAGCGGACCATCGTGACCAGGGACCAGGGTCCACGCGAGACCACCCGCGAAGGACTGGCCGGCCTCAAGCCGGTGCTGCCCGATGGCATGCACACCGCCGGGAACAGCTCGCAGATCTCCGACGGTGCGGCCGCGGTCCTCTGGATGTCACAGGCCCGGGCTGGTGAGCTCGGCCTGCGCCCCCGGGCCCGGATCGTCGCGCAGACCCTTGTCGGCTCCGATCCCTACTACCACCTCGACGGGCCCATCGCCGCGACGACCGACGTGCTCAAGAAGGCCGGGATGACCCTGGCCGACATCGACATCGTCGAGATCAACGAAGCCTTCGCCTCGGTCGCGATGTCGTGGGGCAAGGTCCACGAAGCCGACTGGGACAAGGTCAACGTGAACGGCGGGGCGATCGCTCTCGGTCACCCGGTCGGCTCGACCGGCGCCCGTCTCATCACCACCGCCCTCCACGAGCTCGAGCGGTCCGACAAGAGCCTGGCCCTCGTGACCATGTGCTGCGGTGGGGCCCTGGCCACCGGGACGATCCTCGAGCGGATCTGACCCGCCCGCTCGGCGTACACCGTCCGGGTGCGCCGGCACGCGATCCGTGCTGAAGTAGGACCATACGCGCGACCCGCACCCATCTGCGCCGGGCGGCGATCCTGTTGGCCGGAACGGCAGGCGTCCTCGCCCTCGGCACGGTACCCACCGGGGCCTCCACGACTCCCGCGCCGCGGGTGGCGCCATCCTCGAGCTGGACCACCTTCGACCAGAACGGGCTCCGCACCGGGATCGACGCGTCAGGGGCACCGTTCTCCCCTGCCACCGCCGCCTGGACCTCGACCGCCCTCGACGGCAGCATCTACGCCCAGCCGCTGATCGACGCCGGGCGGGTCTACACGGCCACCGAGAACGACACGGTCTACGCCCTGGCCGCCGACAGCGGCGCGGTGCTCTGGGCCACCCATCTGGGCACGCCCTTCTCCCCGTCCACCGTCCCGGGGCTCTGCGGAAACATCAACCCGACGGTCGGGATCACCTCGACCCCGGTCATCGATCCGTCACGCAGCGAGATCTTCGTGGTGGCCGCGGAGCAGGCAGGCGCCCACGCAGCCGCCCATCACCTCATCGGCCTCGACATGTACACCGGGGCGGTCGTCCTCAACGAGGTCATCGACCCGCCGGACCTCGTCCCCAATCTTGCCTACGAGCTCCAGCGGGCGTCTCTGGCCTTGGACGACGGGCGGGTCATCGCCGGGTTCGGCGGGAACGACGGTGACTGTGGGACCTACCACGGCCTGGTGGTCTCGGCTCCGGAGACCGGAGGCACACCCTCGACCTTCGTGGTCGCCGACGGCTTCAATCAGGGCGCGGTCTGGATGGGCGGCGCGGCTCCGACCATCGACGCCCAGGGGAACGTCTGGGTGGCCACCGGCAACAGCAGTGCCCCGGCGACCTCGTACGACTACAGCGACGGCGTCATCGAATTGAGCCCGACCATGCAGGTGGTCGACTACTTCGCACCGACCACCTGGCACTCGGACAACTCATCCGACCTCGACCTCGGGTCGATGGCACCGGCCCTTCTCCCCAACGGACTCGTCTTCCAGGTCGGGAAGCTGCTCACCGCGTACGTGCTCGACAAGTCCCACCTCGGCCACATCGGCGGGCAGGTGCAGTCGGCGGCCAACCTGTGCGGCTCCGACCCCGACGGCGGATCCGCCGATCTCAACGGCACCCTGTTCGTGCCCTGCGGCGACGGGGTGCGGGCGGTCGCCCCGACCGCCTCCTCACCCCCGGCCGCGATCTGGCACACGAACAGCGGGGCCCATGGATCCACCATCGTGGCGGGAGGTGAGGTCTGGTCGATCGGCGGCGGGACCCTCTATGCCCTCGATGCCGCAACCGGCGCCACCCTGCAGCACTTCTCCATCGGTGGAACGAGCTCCGACTTCCCCTCACTGGCCGCCGCCGACGGGCTCATCGTCGCCCCGTCGGACAAACAGCTCCACGCCTTCACCGGCCCCGACGGGCTGCCCGGACCTCCGGCACCCGCGCCGCCTCGACCGGGCTACTGGTTCGCCGGCTCTGACGGCGGGGTGTTCGCGCTCGGCGGCGCCGGCTTCTTCGGCTCCGCCGGGAACATTCCGCTGGCCCAGCGGGTGGTGGGGATGGCCGCCACTCCCGATCACCAGGGCTACTGGCTGGTGGCCGCCGACGGTGGCATCTTCGCCTTCGGCGACGCCGGGTTCCACGGCTCGACCGGCGCGTTCCACCTCAACGCCCCCATCGTGGGCATGGCTGCGACCCCCGACGGGGGCGGCTACTGGCTCGTCGCCGCCGACGGTGGGGTCTTCGCCTTCGGGGACGCCCACTTCGAGGGATCGATGGGAGGTCAGCACCTCAACCAGCCGGTCGTGGGCATCGCCCCGGGCCCCGACGACCGCGGGTATCTCATGGTGGCCGCCGACGGTGGCATCTTCGCCTTCGGGGACACCGCGTTCGCCGGCTCGACCGGGAACATCCGCCTCAACCAGCCCATCGTGGGCATGGCCGCCGAACCCTCGCCCGGCACCCCGGGCTACTGGTTGGTCGCAGCCGACGGTGGGGTCTTCGCCTTCGGACGGGCCGGGTTTCACGGCTCGACCGGCGGGTTCCCCCTCAACCGTCCGGTGGTCGGCATGGCCGCGACGCCCACCGGTTCCGGCTACTGGCTGGTGGCCTCGGACGGTGGCATCTTCGCCTTCGGCGACGCCCTGTTCGAGGGTTCGACCGGCGGGATCGCCCTCAACGCTCCCATCGTGGGCATGGCCGCCGGTCCGTTCGTGGCCTGACGGACCGCTCAGTTCCGCCGGGCAGCGCAGGCCTGCTGCCGCCGTAGAAACTAGAATAGGTTCTAGTTCACCGTGCCCTCGGCCGACCGGAGGCGCGACCGTCACCGTCGTCGCGCAGCAGCGCGAGCAGGGGCCCGGGCGCGAGCCGCCCACCCCGGAGGGAGGTCCACCATGACCGGCACCGAGCACCTGACGTTCGAGCGGATCGGCTCGACCGCGGTCGTGACCATGAACCGCCCGGAGGCGAAGAACGCCCTCTCCGGACCGATGCTGGTAGGGATGGCCGACGCCTGGGTCGAGATCGACGGTGACGACGCCATCCGGTGTGCGATCCTGACCGGAGCGGGGGGCACCTTCTGCGCCGGCATGGACTTGAAGTCGATGTCCGGGCCGGCCAGCGACGAGACCCAACGCCGGATGGCCGAGGATCCGGACCTCCACTGGAGGGCCCTGCTCCGCCACTACTCGCTCAAGAAGCCGCTCATTGCCGCCGTCGAGGGGTGGGCCGTCGCCGGTGGCACCGAGATCCTCCAGGCCACCGACATCCGGGTGGCCGGGGAGACCGCCAAGTTCGGGGTGTTCGAGGCCAGGCGCGGCCTCTTCCCGCTCGGGGGGTCCACCGTACGCCTGCGGCGCCAGATCCCCTTCACCGTGGCCATGGACCTGCTGCTGACCGCCCGCGAGATGTCCGCCCAGGAGGCCAAGGAGGTCGGCCTCATCGGCCGGGTCGTACCCGACGGCACCGCCCTCGAGACCGCACTCGGGATCGCCGAGGTCATCGGGGCCAACGGCCCGCTCGCCGTCGAGGCGATCAAGGCATCGGTGAAGGCGACCGAGGGCATCCCCGAGGAGCAGGCGCTGGCGATCGAGCTCGAGCTCGGCTGGCCGATCTTCGCCACCGAGGACGCCAAGGAGGGCCAGCGGGCATTCGCCGAGAAGCGCCCCGCCGAGTTCAAACGCCGGTGATCGATCCCTTCGCCGCTGCACCCACGGCGACCGACCCGCGCCGCCGCCTGGCCGAGGCGCTCCGGCCGCTCATCACCATGACCGTGGCCGCCGAGCTCGACGACCGGTCGCTCACCGAGGCGGCCGAGGCGGTCGAGGCGGTGGCGAGGGCGCTGGCCACCGAGGCCGGGCCGCGCCGCACCCGCAACCAGCCCGACCTTGCCCTGGCCGCCCAGGACTTCTTCCCCACCAGCCCGATCATCGGGCTGGCCAATCCGATCGCGCCGCCCGTCCGCGTGGACATCGTCGAGGGGCCGGACGGCCGGCGCGAGATCCGCGGGTCGGCCAACTTCAGCTTCGCCTACGAGGGTCCGCCGACGTGCGTCCACGGGGGGGTGATCGCCGAGCTCCTCGACGAGGCGCTCGGCGCAGCCAACATCGTGGCCGGCGTCGGCGCGATGACCGGGACCCTGACCGTCCGGTACCACAAGCCCACCCCGCTCAACGCCGATCTCCGGCTCGAGGCCCGGACCGTTCGGCAAGAGGGACGCAAGGTCTTTGCCTGGGGCGGGATCTACCACGACGGCCAGCTCACCGCCGAGGCCGACGGGATCTTCATCGCGGTCCGGCCGCGCCAGATGTTGGACATCGCCGAGTCCAACGTCGAGAGCGCCGACCCGGCCATGCTCGAACAGATCCGGGCCGAGGCATCGCGGGAGGGCGCGGCGTCCGACGTACAGCCAGTGGTGCCGGTCGACTCCCAGCCCGACTGACCGGGCTGACCCTCAGATCTTCTGGCGACCCTCCCAGTAGGGGTCGCGGAGCCGGCGCTTGTAGAGCTTGCCGTTGGGGTCGCGGGGCATCTCCGTGGTGAAGTCGATCGACTTCGGCGTCTTGAACTTGGCCAGCCGTGTCGAGCAGTACTCGAGGATCTCGGCCGCGAGCTCGTCGCTCGGCTCGACACCTTCGGCGGGTTCGATGACCGCCTTGATCTCCTCGCCCCAGTCGTCGTGGGGGATGCCGAAGACCGCCGCATCGCCGACCTTGGGGAAGCTGAGGAGCACGTTCTCGATCTCGGCCGGATAGATGTTGGCGCCGCCGGAGATGATCATGTCGATCTTGCGGTCCCGGAGGAAGAGGTAGCCGTCCTCGTCGATGAGTCCGACGTCGCCCACGGTGAAGAACTTGCCGATGCGGTTGGACCGGGTCTTCTCTTCGTCCTTGTGGTACGAGAAGTCACCGGTCTGCATGGACATGTACACGGTGCCGATGACGTTCGGCTCCTCGATCTTGTTGCCCTCGTCGTCGAAGATGGCGATCTCCGAGATCGGCCACGCCTTCCCGACGGTGCCCGGCTTGGTCAACCATTCCTGGGCGGTGACCAGGGTGCCGCCCCCCTCGGAGGCGGCGTAGTACTCGTCGATGGCATCGCCCCACCATTCGATCATCCGGTGCTTGACGTCGATCGGGCAGGGGGCCGCAGCGTGGATCATGTGCCGCAGGGAGGACACGTCGTAGCCGGACCGCACCTCCTCGGGAAGGGCGAGGAGGCGGTGGAACTGGGTCGGCACCATGTGGGAGGTGGTGACCCGGTAGCGCCCGATGAGCTCGAGCATCTCCTCCGGCACCCATTTGTCCATGAGTACGAGGGTGTGGCCGAGATGGAGCGAGGCCCCGGAGAAGCGCATGACCGCGGTGTGGTAGAGCGGGGACCCGACGATGTGGACGTTGTCGTCCTGTGGCTGGATGTTGAAGAGGAAGAGGATCCCCGACTGGCCGAGCGCGGACTCCTCGGGCGTGAGGCCGGAGAGGCGGCGGAAGACCCCCTTCGGGTTCCCGGTGGTGCCCGAGGTGTAGTTCATTACGTCCCCGATGGTGCGGTCCTCGGGATCATCGGTGGACTGGTGGTCGCGCATGCGGGTGTAGGAGCCGAACCCGGCGATCTCGCCGACCGCGAAGCAGATCGACGACGGGAGCTCGGCCTCCTCGGCGGCGTCGATGGCGACCTGGGCGAAGCGCTCGTGGGCGACGAAGGCCTTGGCCCCAGAGTCCCGCAGGATGTAGGCGACCTCGGGAGCGACCAGGTGGTGGTTGATGGGCACCAGATACCAGCCGGCCTGCAGCGCCGCGGCGTAGAGCTCGAACATCTCGACGCCGTTGGGCAGGAGGGTGGCCACGACGTCCCCGACCTGGAAGTCGAGGGCCCGCAACCCGTGCACGACCTGGTTGGCGCGACCGAGCAGCTCGCCCGAGCTGTATTCGGTCCCGTCGGGCGCGACCAGCGCCAGGTACCCGGGATCCTCGTGTGCGAGCGCCCAGAAGCCGAGATCTCCCATGGTGTCCCCTCCCCCTGTCGTCGAGTGCGCCGTGCGGACGCAGGACCGCGGAGCGGGTGGCGCGGACCCGGTCGGCACGCTAGAACAGGTTGCAGTAGAGGTCAACCGCCCCGTGGCGGTGCGCGCCCCGCGTGCGCCGGCCGGTCGAGCGGGACGAGCAAGGGGAGCAGCGCCCGATGAGTGGATTCCTGGACGGCAAGGTCATCGCCATCACCGGTGCCGGCGGGGGCATCGGACGGGCCGTCGCGCTGCTCGCGGCGGGCGAGGGTGCCAGGGTCGTCGTCGCCGACATCGGCGTGTCGATGGCCGGCGAGGACCCGAAGAGCGAGGTGGCCGACGCGGTCGTCGCCGAGATCGAGGGCGCAGGGGGCGAGGCGGTCGCCGTCGCCGAGAGCGTGACCACCCTGGCCGGTGGTGAGCGGATCGTGGGCACCGGCGTCGAGCGCTGGGGTCGGATCGACGGGGTCGTCGCGGTCGCGGGCATCCTGCGGGAGCGGATGCTCTTCAACATGTCCGAGGACGAGTGGGACGCAGTCATCGAGACCCATCTGAAGGGTCACTTCACCGTCTTCCGTGCAGCCTCGGCCGTCATGCGCAAGCAGGAGGGCGGCGGCGCGCTCGTGGCCTTCACCTCGGGCGCGTTCGTCGGCAGCGTGGCCCAGGCCAACTACGCGGCGGCCAAGGGCGGCATCGTGTCCCTCGTCCGTTCGGCCGCTGCCGGCCTCCAGCGGTACGGCGTCACCGCCAACGCCATCGCCCCGGTCGCCAGGACCAGGATGTCGGAAAACGTCCCGATGGACCTCGCCGAGATGGGCGATCCCGAGGACGTGGCGCCACTGGTGGTCTACCTGCTCTCCGACCTGGCCAGGCACGTGACCGGCCAGGTGTACACCTCGGTCGGCCCGAAGATCGCGGTGTGGAACCAGCCAGCGCGAGGTACGGGCCGCCTACGCGGAGGGGCGCTGGACGGTGGAGCAGATCGCTGAACGCCTGGACTCGACCGTCGGTCAGGAGCGGATGCCCCTGCTCGACCAGCTCGAGGCCTATCGCAAGGCCGCCGAGGCCAAGGCCGAGGCCGGCGGGACCTGACCCGGTCCGCCTGCGCCTAATTCTCTTCGAGCACGCAGAACTCGTTGCCCTCCGGATCGGCCAGCACGACCCAGCTCTCGTTGCCGGTCTGGCCGATCGAGGCCCGGGTCGCCCCCAGCATCTCGAGCCGCTCGACCTCCCGTTCCTGGTCGTCGGGGACCAGGTCCAGGTGGATGCGGTTCTTGGCCGACTTGGTTTCGGGAACCCCGAGGAACAGCAGCGGACGCGCCGATCCGTAGTCGGGGTGGTCCTCGGACGGCTCGACCCAGATGTCACCGTCCTCGTCGACCCGGTGCTCCCATCCGAGGGCCTGGGACCAGAACCCGGCCAGTGCGAGCGGGTCCACAGCGTCGATGCTCACGGTCTCGATGCGCAGTCCCACGGACACCTCCCGGGAATCGTCTCCGGTCGTCGACCGGTGCGGAGACTCTAAGCGGGATCGTCCGTCGGTGTCCTTGGAACCGCGTTCGCACCGCGGAGCGGGGACCCGCGTCGGTCCCGGTCGTGTCGTCGGGGGTGACACCACCGCCGGCCCGCCCGTCCCTACAGTGGCACCGGGGAACAGTGGACCTGGCGACCGCGGTGTGCGGCGCCCAGTGGCACTGCCGGCCCGACGACGCGGAGGTCACAGATGATCGCACTTGCCATCGTTCTGGGCGTGGTCGTCTTTCTCCTGGCGGTGCTCGTCGCCGGGCTGCTCCGCAGTCACGCGGACATCCTCAAGGCCCTGCACGACCTCGGTGTGGGGGTGGGCGAGCCGACGGACGAGCAGGACCACGAGCGTCGATCGGACGTGGGACGCGCCGGGCGTGGGGCCGGAGGACCGGTCCCGGTCACCATGGGCCCACCCCTGCCACCGGCGCGGGACTCGTCCTCGGTGCCGACCATCGCGGGAGTCACCCCGGCCGGCGACGCGCTCGCTGTCGCGCCCGCCGGCTCCGACCGGCTCACCCTGCTCGCGTTCCTCTCGTCCGGATGCCGGTCGTGTGCGGGGTTCTGGAGGGACCTCGGCGACGCCGGGGGGCCTCGGACTGCCGGCCGGCACCAGGCTCGTGGCGGTGACCAAGGGACCCGATCGCGAGCTCCCGGCCGAGGTGCGGGCCATCGCGCCCCCGGGTCTGTCGGTCGTGATGTCCTCCGACGCCTGGAGCGACTACGAGGTGCCCGGTTCGCCCTTCTTCGTCCTCATCGACGGGAGGGCCGGACGACGGATCGGCGAAGGGGTGGCCAACCAGGCCTCCCAGGTGGCCGAACTGGTGCGGCGGGCGGCGGCCGACGCCGGGGGCGGCACAGTCGGTGCCGGGGATCGCACCGTCGGGTTGGACGGGCCCCGGCGCGAGTCGGCCAACGACCGCGAGCTCACCGACGCCGGGATCCTGCCCGGTGATCCGAGTCTGTACCCGACGTCCCTGGACGAGATCTTCATGCCACAGGGACCGGCACCGCGGTCCGGCCCCGACCGCTTCGGCCGGGTGAGCTGAGGATGGCCACCCTGAGCGCTCACGGGATCGCCGCTCCGCTCCCGACCGGGTTCGAGGGCCGGATCTTCGTGCGGGGAACCACCGGTGCGGAGCGGGCGCACACGGTGGCCCAGTTCGCGACCTTCGCCCTCCCGCCCGGAACGGGTGACTTCGGCGGTGGAGCGACCATGCTGATGGGAGCCGACGACATCCTGGTGGTCCTCTTCGAGTACGGACCGGAGAGCCTCGGGACGAGCCTCTTCGCACGAGTCGGCATGCCCCGGGAGCTGATCGCGGCGGACTTCCTTCCGTACGTCCTGCGCAGGGGCCTGGTCGGCCAGTCGGGGACGCAGTGGTTCTTCACCGAAGCTGGTCGGCCCTTCACCCTCTACGTGGTGCTCGGCAGTCACCCCCTGCGCTCCCAGCTCGTACCACGCGTCAACGAGTTGCTCGCCCGGCTCTCGGTCGACCCGACGCTGCTCACCGCCGCACCGGTGACTCCGTGGAACTGATCGGCCCCTACCTGGCAGCATGCGTGCTGCTCGTCTCCGCCGGAGCTGCCAAGGTGCTCCGGCCCGACGACACCGCACGAGCGCTCGCGGACTCGGCGCCGCTGCCGGTGACCCTGCCGCTGATGCGGCACGCGGTCCGTGGCGGTGCGCTGGCCGAGGTCGTCCTCGGGGCGATCGCGCTCCTCGCGCCCGGTCCGACGACCGCAGCGCTCGTCGCCGCCTCGTACCTCGCGTTCGCCATCTACGTCGCGGCGGTCTCTGTCCGCGGTGGCCCCCTGGCCAGTTGCGGCTGCTTCGGCACCCCTGACACCCCGGCCATGCCCATCCATGTCGTGGCGGACCTGTTCCTGGCCGGATCCGCGGCGCTGGTGGCTGCGACCGTCGGGCCCGGCACGTTGACCGGCCTGCTCGCGGGCCAGCCCTGGCATGGGGTCCCCCTCGCCCTTCTGAGCCTGCTCTGCGCCTGGCTGCTCATGCTGAGCCTCGCCTCGCTCGCCCGGGTGGAGGGCGCGAGGAGGCGGCTCGGGATCACCAGGGGAGCGACGGCGTGACGACCAGCCTCGTGGACCGGGCCTCGAGCTTCCTCGAGTCACATCTGTCCCGGCGCAGCTTCATCAACCGTTCGGCCGTGGTCGGCAGCGCGGTGGCGATCGGATCGGGCCTCGACCTGGTGCTCAGGCCGGGCACCGCCTACGGGTACGTCTGCACCTGTGGCAACGGTTCCTGCGGATGCGGCTCGACCTGCTGTTCGGGGTTCTCCGAGTTCTGCTGCTCGGTCAACGGCGGCTACAACTACTGCCCGACCGGCACGGTGATGGGTGGGTGGTGGAAGGCGGACAACTCCTCGTACTGCGACGGTCCCCGCTACTACATGGACTGCAACGCGACCTGTTCCTGTGACACCGGTTGCGGGAACGGGTGGGCCTTCTGCGATCCCGGCTGCGACGGGACCAACTGCGGATGCGGCCCCGACGGGTGTGACTCGTTCGCGACCGGTTGCTTCCAGTTCCGCTACGGACAGTGCAACCAACAGCTGGACTGCATGGGCCGGATCGTCTGCCGGGTCGTGGCCTGTGTCCCACCCTGGACGATCGACCCGACCTGCACGACGGCGCTCGCAGTCGACGACAGCACTGCCGAGCAGAACGAGCCCTGCTGGACTCCTGCCCCGCCCGCCCCGCCCCCGCCTCCCTGCACCTCGGTCCTCACCAACTGCCAGGTCTGCGCCATGGTGGCGGGCAGCGGCGGGTCGGGGTACGCAATGGTGACCTCGTTCGGGCGCCTCCTGGCATTCGGGGACTTCACCCCCGACGGGGACCTCTCTGCGATGACCCTCAACCGGCCCATCGTGGGGATGGCCGCCACCCCGACCGGCAAGGGCTACTGGCTGGTGGCCGCGGACGGCGGCATCTTCGCCTTCGGCGACGCGCCCTTCCAGGGATCGATGGGCGGGCATCCGCTCAACCGGCCTATCGTCGGGATGGCCGCCACCCCGACCGGCAAGGGCTACTGGCTGGTCGCCTCCGACGGCGGCATCTTCGCCTTCGGCGACGCCGCCTTCCAGGGGTCGATGGGCGGGCATCCGCTCAACCAACCCATCGTGGGGATGGCCTGCTCCTCGACCGGGAAGGGCTACTGGCTGGTGGCTGCAGACGGCGGCATCTTCGCCTTCGGCGACGCCGCCTTCCAGGGGTCGATGGGAGGGCATCAGCTCAACCAACCCATCGTCGGGATGGCCTGCCCCCCGACCGGCAAGGGCTACTGGCTGGTGGCCGCAGACGGCGGCATCTTCGCCTTCGGCGACGCCGCCTTCCAGGGGTCGATGGGCGGGCATCCGCTCGACCAGCCCATCGTCGGGATGGCCTGCACCCCGACCGGCAAGGGCTACTGGCTGGTGGCCGCAGACGGCGGCATCTTCGCATTCGATGCCGGCTTCTACGGATCGCCGGCCTGAGATGATCACCGCGGTCCTGCTCGTCGCCGCGTTCGCCGTGGCCATCGCTGCGGCCGTCCGCTCGACCTGGTCGCCCTGCGGCCTCTCCATGCTCTCGACGATCACGCCGTTCGGCGAGCGGGCCAAGTCGCACCGCTATGCGGCCACGGCCACCTGGTTCGTCGCCGGCGCGGTGCTCGGCGGCCTCACGATGGGCCTCTGCGCCGCGGTGCTGGCGGCGGTGACGAGCACCATCGTCCCGTCGGGTGCGGTGGCCGGGCTCTGCGCCCTCGGTGCCACCCTCATCGCGCTCTGCTCCGACACCGGCGTGGCCGGGGTCCGTCTCCCGGTGCACCATCGTCAGGTCAACGAGCGCTGGCTCGACGCCTACCGCCCCTGGGTCTACGGAGCCGGCTTCGGGTGGCAGATCGGGAGCGGACTGGCCACCTACGTGACCACGGCCGCGGTCTATCTGGTCGTCGTGCTCGGCGCCCTCGCCGGCAAGCCAGCGGCCGCGCTGGCTGTGGGGGGTGCCTTCGGTCTGGTCCGCGGGCTTGCGGTGACCCTGACCAGGGGAGTGTCATCGCCGGCGGCCCTGCTCGAGTTCCACCGGCGGTTCGCGCTCGCTGCGCCCCGCGCCGACCGCCTGGTCCGGATGACGATGGCCGGCACCGTCCTCGCCCTGGTGGTCGCCACGTGGTCGCCGTGGTCGGTCGGTGTCCCGGTCGGGATCGCGGCCGCGGCGCTCGCCATCGAGGCTGCCACCGGGCGCTTCGGCCGTGCCGGCCGGAATCGGGCCGGCACGGGGGGCGTGCCCGCTGACCGGTCAGTCGCCCCCGGCTAGTCCGGACGTCGGCCCGCCGGGCACAGCCCCGCCGGAGACGGCCGGCGCGGCCAGGTCGTCGAACCCCTCATCGTCCGGGCGCGTCGCCTCCACGGCGTCGACGTCGGGGAGCTCACCCTCGCCACCGTCCTGCCCGCTGCGCCACCGTCGGAGGGGTCCGAGGCGCGACGCGAGCAGGACCACCCCGGCGATCGCCAGCGCGACGCCGGCGAACTGGACCAGGAGCGAGCCGAGGTGGCCGTCCTCGCCGAGCCAGAGGTGTTCGTCGACGAACCGCTCGATACCCCAGAGGACCATGCCCACCCCGAGGACGATGCCCGCCGGTGGCAGGGCACTGCCGGCCCGCGCTCCGTGCGGGGTCTGGGACCGCAACCACCGTTCGACGAGCAGCAGGATCCCGAAGATGGTGAAGTCCTCGATGGCCTGGAAGATCGGAACGGGCAGTCGCCGCCCGGTCTGGCCGGCGTAGTACATGCCGAACCATTGGCTGGTCGGATGTCCGCCCCCGGCGACCATCAACTGGGGACCGAGCAGTCGTCCCATTCCCCAGCAGGCCATGAGCACCGGGGCCATGAGGTCGGCGAAGCGCAGGGTCGGCAGCTCCGGACATCTCCTCCGTGCGCTCACGATCGCGACCGGCACCGCGAAGAGCAGCCCGCCGAACGAGGAGAGTCCGCCCTGCCAGATGGAGAAGACCTGACCGGGGTGGGCCGCGTAGAACGAGTAGTTGGAGACGACGTGGAGCGCCCGTGCGCCCACGATCGCCGCGACGACCACCCACAGGAACATGCCGGTGACCCACTGCCAGGGGTAGCCGGCCTGCCGCAGCCGGCGCTCGGTGTAGCGCAACCCGAACCAGAAGGTCAGGGCCAGGCCGATGCCGTAGGTGTGCACCTCGAGGAACCAGATGTGGAAGGCGACGGGGATCGGTCTCATGGAGGAGGTTCGCCGTGGCGGGATCCGGCGTCCCGCAGGGACAGGCGACGCCCCTCAGTATGCCCCAGGGCCCCGGTAGGGTGGCTTCGGCACGCCTGGGCGTTGCCCCGGGGCAGCTCCCGGGACCGATCGGGACCGATTCGGAGGCGTGCCAGGCGGTCACGGGAACGGGGACACGATGAAACCTCTGGCGGGCAAGGTGGCGGTGGTGACCGGCGGGGGGTCGGGTATCGGGCTCGCCACGGCGAGCCGGCTGGCCGGGGCCGGCGTCTCGGTGGCGGTCGTCGACCTCGACGGGGCCTCGGCCGAGCGGGCGGCAGCCGATCTCGACGGGCTCGCCCTGCAGGCCGATGTCGGCCGGTCCGACGAGTGGCCGGGCATCGTGGAGGCTGTCCTGCGGCGGTTCGGCGGCGTCGACCTGGCCCATCTCAACGCCGGGGTGACGACTGGTGAGGGCGACATCACCCTGGTGACCGACGAGCTCTACCGGCGCGCCGTCGGCGTCAATCTCGACGGCGTCTTCTTCGGGCTCCGTGCCCTGGTGCCCGCCCTCTCCGAGCGGGGCGGGGGCGCCATCGTGGCCACCGCGTCGCTCGCCGGTCTGATCGGGTTCTCGCCCGACCCGGTCTACTGCCTCACCAAGCACGCGGTGATCGGTCTCGTGCGGTCACTCGGGCCACAGCTCGCCGATCGTGGGATCACCTTCAACGCGGTGTGCCCGGGGATCGTGGACACCCCGCTCATCGACGACATGCGCGAGGTGCTCGAGGGAAGCGGGTTCCCGCTCATCGACGTGCAGGCGGTGTCCGAGGCGGTGGTCGAGCGGCTGGCCGGTGAGGAGACCGGCGAGGCGATGGTCATCCAGGCGGGGAGGGAACCCATCCCGTTTCGCTTCGCCCGCCCGCCCGGTCCGCGTGCCGGTGGGACCGCCGGGCAGATGCCCCCGGCCGGATTCGCCGCGCACGATCAGGAGCGGGGCGAACGATGAAGTGAGAGCGGCTCAGCCCACCCGGCCGACGCCGGCGAACCCGTCTCCCGTGCGCACGCCGGTGATCCAGACCGACGCCCCGGTGTAGGGCGCCTCGATCATCGACCCACCACCGACGTACATGGCCACGTGCTCCGACCCGCCGGGACCGTAGAAGAGGAGGTCGCCGGGCTCGATGTCGGCCAGCGGGATGTGCGTGGTGTCGTCGTACTGGGCTCCCGAGTAGTGCGGAAGGCTGATCCCGACCTGTGCATAGGCCCACTGGACGAGGCCGGAGCAGTCGAATCCGGCCGGGGTGTCCCCGCCCCAGACGTAGGGGACCCCGATCTCACGCTCGGCGGCCTGCACGGCCCCGGCCGCGCCCGGCGCGAGCGGAGGCAGCGGCGCATCGGAGACGGTCGGAGCACCTCCTCCCGAGCCCGAACCCGAGGAGGCCGAGCTGGATCCGCCGGAGGGACTCTGTGCGGCCTGGGCTGCCGCGGCGGCCGTGCGGCCTGTGCGGCCTGTGCGGCCTGCACCTTCTGGTTGAACGCTGCAGTCGCGGCGGCCTGCGCGGCTGCCGCCGCAGCTGCCTGTTGCTGCGCGACCAGCTGCCGGATGTTGGCATCGACGCTTGCGAGCGTCTGGCGATCCTGGGTGGCCAACGCGCTCGCCTGGTTCTCCGAACCGGAGAGTGCGTCCCGGGTGTTGGTGGCTTGTGTCTGCTGCTGCTCGAGTGAGGACTGCGTCGACTGCAGCTGTGTCTGCGCGGTGTGCAGTCGATCGATGGTCGTGGTCACGTCGCCGGTGGCGATGGACGAGTACTCGGAGCGGATGCTGTTGGCGTTCATGTTGGAGGTGAACAACTGGGTCGTGGTGCTGCTGGTGCCACTGCTCGTGTAGTCGCTGATCGCCTCGGCCTGCAGTTGCGAGGTGTCCTTCGCGACGGTCTGCTGGTCCTTGACCATCTGCACCCGCGTGGCCGAGATCTGGCCCTGCAGCTGCGAGAGCCGGTAGTCGGCCGCGTTGACCTGAGCGGTGAGCGCCTGGATCTGGCCCTCGGTCGCCTGGATCTTGGCCGTGATGGCCGCGGCTTGGGCCCGGGCGTCAGAAATCTGGTCCGCAGTGGCCGGCGCCGTGGTCGAAATCACGGCGACACCACTCCCCAATGAGGTGGCCAGTGCGAGTACCGCAAATACCCGTCTGCGGGGCGTATTGCGTACGGTTGGGCAGGCACCTGGCTCGGACGTCGAGGACAGCTCGGCGTGAGTCATATGGAGCCCCTTTCTAGCCCACCCGGTCCGGGCCCACAAGCACTGGACCGGCAATGCCCATGTTGAGCTGGGCATTCATCAGGGATGGACGGTCCGGAACCGCGCCGAGGCGGGCGGTGCGCGCGCCGGGTGCGACCCCGCGGGAGGCCCGCCGGACCCCCACGGGGTAGGGTCGACGGGCATGGGTGAACTGATCGGATTTCCGGAAAATGGAAGCACCGGTCATGGCTATATGGCCGCGCCCGAGAGCGGTTCGGATGGGAGCCCCGGCGTCCTGGTCATCCAGGAGTGGTGGGGACTCGTCGACCAGATCCGCCACACCTGTGACCGGTTCGCGCGAGCCGGGTTCACCGCCCTCGCTCCGGACCTCTATCACGGGACCGCGGTACCGCTCACCGAGCCCGACGAGGCGGCCACGCAGATGATGGCCCTTTCGATGGAGGGCGCCGGGCGCGACCTGAGCGGTGCCGTCGACGAGCTGGCACGCCGGACCGGTCGACCCGGGATCGGGGTCGTCGGGTTCTGCATGGGGGGCGGCCTCGCGTTGGTGCTCGCCTGCCAGCGTCCCGACGCGGTCCGGGCAGTGGTCCCGCGTACGGGCTCATCCCGTGGCCCGACGCGCGGCCCGACTACGGCGCGCTCGACGCCGCGGTGCTCCTCCACGCGGCCGCGCTCGACACCATGTTCTCGCCCGACGCCGCGCGCGCGCTCGAGGCGGAGCTGACCGGATTGGGCAAGGACGGTGTCGTTCCACGTCTACCCGGGCGTCGACCACGCCTTCTTCAACGACGACCGTCCCGAGGTCTACGACCCGAGCATCGGCCGACCTGCTCTGGGAGCGCACCATGGCCTTCCTCCGCGAGCACCTGGCGCTGACCCGCGGTGGGCGGGACCGCGCTGGTCGATGACTATCTGACCCTCGGGCTGCGCCTCGGCCGCCACATCGACGGGTTGGTCGACGCCTACTACGGGCCACCCGAGCCGGCTGCCGTGGTCGGGTCCGAGCCGGTCCTCCCGCCCGGCCCGGCTGGTGGCCGACGCTCGGTCCCTGTTGGCGGCCATCGACCGCCGGGGACCCCCTCGATGCCGGCTCTGCCGCCGGACGGTCCGGCGGACTCGGCGGCGCCGGCCCGCCGTCACTGGTTGTCCGCCCAGGTGGTCGGCCTGCTGACGACGGCCCGCAAGCTGGCCGGTGAGCCCATCGGGTACGCCGACGAGGTCGAGGCCTGCTACGGGGTGCGACCCTCCCGGGTCGACGAGGAGGTGCTCGCCGCCGCCCACCGCCGCCTGGACGAGGCGCTTCCCGGCAGCGGGCCGCTCGCGGAGCGCCTGATCGCCTGGCGTGAGTCCCACGCCGTCCCCGTCGACCGGTTGCTCCGCCGCCATCGACTCGCTGGCCGAGGACCTGCGCGAGCGCACCCGACGCCTCTTCGGGCTGCCCGACGGCGAGCACGTCGAGTTCGAGCTCGTCACGAACAAGCCGTGGGCCGGGTTCAACTACTACCTCGGGGAGCTCCAGAGCCGGGTGGCCATCAACACCGACCTCCCGGTGCTGTCGATCGCGCTCGCACATCTCGTGGCCCACGAGGCCTATCCGGGCCACCACACCGAGCACACCCGCAAGGAGGTGGGCCTCGTCCGCCGGCGACGCTGGTGGGAGGAGTCGATCTTCCTGGTCGGCACGCCCCAGTGCCTGCTGGCCGAGGGTCTGGCCGACCTCGGGCTCGAAGTCGTGCTGGGCCGCCGCCCGGAACAGGTGGTCGCCGCCCATCTCGCGCCGCTCGGGATCCGGTACGACGCCGAGGTCGTGGCCGCGGTGGCCGAGGCGGGAGAGGCGCTCGGGGCGGTGCGCCAGAACGCGGCCTTCCGCCTCCACGAAGACGGCGCGGATCCGGACACGGTCATCGACGAGGTCGCCCGGTGGGGCCTGCTGCCACGGGACCGGGCCGCCAAGGCGGTCGAGTTCCTCCTCCACCCGACCTGGCGGGCGTACATCACCTGCTACGTCGAGGGGCTGCCGCTCTGTCGGGCCTTCGTGGACGGCGATCCCGGACGCTTCGACCGCCTGCTCGCCGAACAGCTCACCCCGGAGGACCTCCTCGACCAGATCGCCCGGGACGGGCGGTCCGCCCCGACCCCGGGCTGAGCCGGTCCTCTCGCCGGCCGGCGACAGACCGGTTTGGCCGGCCGCGACCGGGGCCGTACCATTTCGGGCATGTCCGAACGCACCCGTACCCTGCCCCGCCGCTCGTGCTTCTCGTCCCCGGGCTCGAACGAGCGCTTCCTGGACAAGGCGCCGACCGTCCCGGCCGACATGTCCTTCCTCGACCTCGAGGACTCGGTCGCCCCGCTCGAGAAGGAGGCGGCCCGGGCCAAGGTGGTCGAGGCCATCAAGAACCAGCCCTGGGACGACCGGGTCCTCTGCGTCCGGATCAACGCCTGGGACACCGAGTGGACCTACGGCGACGTCATCGAGGTGGTCGGCGAACGCCGGCGAGCGTCTCGACGAGGTCATGCTCCCGAAGGTGCAGTCGGCGGCCGAGGTCGTCGCCCTCGACCTCCTGCTCTCACCAGGTCGAGAAGCGCAGCGGTCTGCCGTCGGCCACATCGGCATCGAGGCCCAGATCGAGACGACCCGCGGGCTCATCAACGTCGAGGAGATCTGCGCCGCCTCGCCGCGCCTCGAGACGATCATCTTCGGTCCGGCCGACTTCGCCGCCTCGATGGAGATGCCGGTGCTCACCGGCGGCGTGGCCATCCCCGAGTACCCCGGCGACCACTTCAACTACGTCTTCTCGAAGATCCTGATGGCCGGCCGGGCCAACGGCCTCCAGGTCATCGACGGCCCGTACCTGAAGGTCCGGGAGCTCGACGGGCTCCGCGACTTCTCCCAGCGCACCCGGGTGCTCGGCTACGACGGCAAGTGGGCGCTCACCCCCGACCAGGTCGGCGTGCTCAACGAGCTCTACTCGCCGACCCAGGAGCAGTTCGACCGGGCCTGGGACATCCTCGACGCCTATCGGAAGGCCACCGAGGACGACCGCAAGGGCGCGGTGATGTTCGGCGACGAGATGATCGACGAGGCCAGCCGCAAGATGGCCATCAAGTTCGTCACCCGCGGCGAGCGGGCCGGGCTGGTCCGCTCGCCGGACTGATCCCGGGTGTGACCGCCGAGCGGGTCGGGCCGGGAGGCGTCAGGAGCCGGCGGTCGCCACCAGACGGCGGGCGATCACCTTGAGGGCCAGGGTCTCGTCGGCACCCTCGAAGATCGACAGCACCCGGGCGTCGACGAAGTAGCGGCTCACCGCGAACTCCTCGGCGTAGCCCATGCCCCCGTGGATCTGCATGGCCTCGCGCGTGACCCACTCGGCGGCCCGGCACACGTAGGCCTTGAGCATCGACGCCTCGAGGGTGCCCTCGCCCTTGGCCATCAGCCGGGCCACCTCGTAGGAGAACTGCCGGGTGGCCTGGATGAGCACGGCCATCCGGGCCAGCTTGGCCCGGGTCAGCTGGTAGTCGAGGATCGGGCGCCCGAAGACGACCCGGTTCGCCGCGTAGTCGAGCGCGGCCTCGTAGGCGGCCTGCATGACCCCGAGGGCCCGGGCCGCGGTCTGCAGCCGGCCGTTCTCGAAGCCCGCCATCTGGAGGTAGAAGCCCTGGCCCAGACCGTCGTCGCCGCCGATCAGGTTGGCGTCGGGGACGAACCAGTTCTCGAAGGCGATCTCGTAGGAGTGCATGCCCCGGTAGCCGAGGGTGTCGATGGGCCGGCCCTCCATCCGCCCGGCGAGTCCGGCGGGCGACCGTCGGCTCCGGCCTCCTGGGTGAAGACGAAACCGTGGCCGTCGCCGCGCGGCTTCTCCACGAGGAACAGGGACAGGCCGCGGTGGGCCTTGGACCGGTCCGGATCGGTGCGGGCCAGCAGCATGAGCACGTCGGCCCGGGCGGCGAACGTGCACCAGGTCTTGACGCCGTTGATCAGCCAGCCCCCGCGGACGGCGGCCGCGGCGGTGACGACGCCGGCCACGTCGGAGCCGAAGTCGGGCTCGGTCACGGCCACCGCGTCCATGACCTCGCCGGACGCCAGCCGGGGCAGCCAGTACTGCTTCTGCTCCTCGGTGCCGCCGTGCACGAGGGCCCGGGTGAGGATCTCGGGACGGGTGATCAGCGAGCCGCCGGCGCCCGAGCGATCCCCACGACAGCTCCTCGGTGGCCACCACCATGCCCATGTAGTCGGTCTCGCCGCCGGTGGCGAAGCCGCCGTACTCCTCGGGAATGGACATCCCGAACGCGCCCATCTCGGCCAGGCCGGCGATGATCTCCTCGGGGATGTCGGTGTTGGCCCGGTGGATGTGCTCGGCCCGGGGCCGGATCTGCTCCTCGGCGAACCGGTGGAAGGTGTCGCGCACCAGCTCGAAGTCGGCGTCGAGGTGCCGAGCGCCCTCGGTCTCGGCCAGGGAGGCGAGGAATGCCGGGTCGCGGTACGCTGGCCACGAACGCCTCGGCCGGCGTCGAGCCAGTCGGCGGTCGCCCCCCACTCGGCGCTCCGGCCGACCGTGCGGGCGGCGAGGTCGGCGAGGGCGTCGGCGACGAAGGCGCAGGCGATGCGCGGCCTCGTCGTCGCCGTGCGCGCCGTAGGCGAGCGCGGCCTCGGCCGTGCGCACGGCAGCGGCGACATGGGCGAGGTCGTAGGCGAGGACCTGGGCCCGGTCGGGACCGCCGCCGGCAGCCATGGCCGCGATCCCGGCGGCCACGACGGACCGGCGACCGCCACCGCCTCGACGGCTCCCGGCAGGTCGGCCCGGGGGGCGCGTCGGTGCTCACGGGCACAAGGTTACCGACCGCCCGGACCGCGGCCCGCGGTGCCCGACGCGGCCGGGCCGGCTCAGCCCACCGGGCGCTGGGCCACCACGGTCACCAGGGGCGGCAGCACGACCGGGTCGTCGCCGGGGTCGACTTCGGTGAGCAGCGTCGAGGTAGTCGGCCACCGGGCCGGGCCCGACGCCGGCCGGCGCCTCGGCCCAGGCGTCGACGATGTCGAGGCCGGCGTCGCGGACGAGAGCCGGGAGCAGCGCCCCGACGTCGGGATGGCGGGCATCGGGCATCGACAACGGCACGCCGCCGACCCGGCCGGCCGAGGTGATCGGCTCCTGGGCCACGACCCACCCGCCGGGCCGCACCGCACCTGCCATGCGTGCGAGGACGACGGCCGGATCGACCACGTGCAGGAGCAGGAAGCGGCAGAAGGCCAGATCGACCGGTTCGGGCAGGCGGAGGTCCTCGCCGGCCTGGGTGATGGCCAGCACCTGGCTGTGGGCGGCCGCGGCCGTCGGCCACCTCGTCCCGGGCGCGGGGTCGCTGTCGACGGCGTAGACCCGTCCGTCGCGGCCCACGATCTCGGCCAGCGCCACGGACACGTCGCCGCCGCCGGCGCCGACGTCGACGCAGCGCCACCCGGGCCGATGCCCAGCCGCTCGAGGGCGGTGGCCAGCGGTCGCCGGTAGACGTCGTCCCGCAGACCCGGAGCTCCATCGCGCCACGTTACCGGCCGCTCCCGCCCGACCCGGTAGCCTCCCCGGCCGTGAAAGTGACCATGCTGCTGTGCGACTCCGCACAGGTCGCCGACGGCAAGCTCTACGTCCTCGGCGGCGGCTGGAGCATGACCGGCCCCGATCCGATGCCCTCGGCCATCGCGCTCAAGATCGACGTCGGGTGGCACGAGGCCGAGGCCCCGCACCACTGGGAGCTCTACCTCGAGGACGCCGACGGGCGCCCGGTCCTGGTCGACACACCCGACGGCGACCATCCCGTCGAGGTCCGGGGCGAGTTCACCGTCGGCCGACCCCCGGGTATCCCCGAGGGCACGCCCATCGACGTGGCGCTGGCGGTCAACCTCGGCCCGTTGCCCCTCGTGCCGGGCAACCGCTACACCTGGCGGCTGGCCATCGACGGCGACACCCACGCGGACTGGGTCCTCGCCTTCACCACCCGGCCCGCTCCACCTGCGGGCTGAGGGCGCGGCGTCGTGGGGTCCCGCGGGCCGTTGGACGACCGGACCGCTTGCGTACTACACCAACGGGCATGACCGTCCACGAGCGACCCTTCGGCCGCACCTTCGAGGACTTCGAGCCCGGGGACGTCTACCGGCACTGGCCGGGCAAGACCATCACCGAGTCCGACGACCACCTCTTCTGCATGATCACCATGAACCACCACCCGCTGCACATCGACAGCTGGTTCGCCGAGCACGAGACGGTGCAGGGCAGGAACGTGGTGGTCGGCAACCTGGTCTACTCGCTCGCCCTCGGGATGAGCGTCCCCGACGTGAGCGGCTCGTCCATCGCCAACCTCGAGGTCGAGTCGCTCGTCCACCGCGCTCCCACCTTCCACGGCGACACCATCTACGCCGAGACCAAGGTCGTCGAGGCGGTCGCGTCGTCCTCGCGTGACGACCGTGGCATCGTCACCGTCGAGACCAAGGCCTTCAACCAGCGCGGCGAGGAGGTCTGCTTCTTCCGGCGCAAGGTCATGGTGTGGAAGGAAGCCGCCGCCCCGCCGCGCCGCCGCCCCTACGCGGACGACGTCTGGGGGTGACCGGGGGGTTCCCGCGGCCGCGCCCGGCCGACCAGGCGCGGGCACTCGGGGCCGCCGTCGAGGCCTGGGGATCCGATGGTGGGGCGACGTGCCGGCGTCCCGGACTGCCCTGGCGGTCGACCCGGGACCCGTGGGCCGTGCTGGTGAGCGAGGTCATGGCCCAGCAGACCCAGGTCTCGAGGGTGGTCCCCGCCTATCGACGCTTCCTGATCGCCTTCCCGACCCCCGCCGCCTGCGCCGCCGCCCCACTCGGGGACGTGCTGCGGGCCTGGGAGGGGATGGGCTACAACCGGCGCGCACGTGACCTGCAACGCGCCGCTGCCTCGGTGGTCGCCGAACACGGCGGCGCGGTCCCGGACTCGCTCGGGGCGCTGCTGTCGCTGCCGGGCGTCGGTCCCTACACCGCCCGGGCCGTCCTCGCCTTCGCCTTCGGACACGACGTGGGAGTCGTGGACACCAACGCCGGACGCGTCCTCGCCCGGGCCGTCGCCGGGCGTCCGCTCCGGCTCATCGAGGCCCAGGAGCTGGTCGACCACATGGTGCCGCCGGGCCGGGGCTGGTCGTTCGGGCAGTCCCTACTCGACCTCGGGGCCATGGTGTGCACGACCCGGGCTCCGTCGTGTCACTCCTGCCCGATCCGTCGGCGCTGCCGGTGGGCGGCCGGTGGGCGGTCCGACCCGGACCCTGCAGCCCGGTCGGCGGGCGCCCCGACACGGCAGGAACGGTTCGCCGGCTCCGACCGTGAGGGCCGGGGGCGCTTGGTGGCCGCATTGCGCACCGGTCCGCTCGACGACGGCCAGGTCGCCGCTGCCGCGGGGTGGGCCGGAGACCCGGGCCGGGCACGGCGTGCGCTCGATGCGCTGGTGGCCGAGGGGATGGTCGTGCGCGACCTTGCCGGGTCGGTGCGCCTCCCCTGAGCGACCGGCGTGCCGCGCGGCGACGCGCGGTGCTCAGACGGTCAGGAACCGGAGGATGTGCCCGTTGACCTCGTCGGGTTTCTCGACGTGCAGGAAGTGCCCGGCCTCCCCGACGACCACCATCTCCGACCCGGGGGCGAGGAACTCGGTGACCGGGCCGATCACCTCGAGCCCGATGCAGCCGCACCGGTCGCCGTGCAGGTAGAGGGTGGGCTGCGGTGCAGTGGTCCATCCGGCCGCCTGGGCCGCCGCAGCGGTCGCGTCCTCCGGGGGCCCGGCGAACATCTGACGGTAGTAGGAGATCGCCGCGGTGAGGTTCGCCGGAGTGGCGACGGCCTCCTTGACTCTCGCCGCGTACCACGAGCCGTCGAAGCCGGGCGACCAGTCGGCCCAGAGGCGCTCGATCATCGCGTGGTCGTCGCGGGACAGGGCGTGCTCGGCCAGTGCCGTCTGGAAGAGGAACATGTACCAGCTGCGCTTGAGCTGGTCCACCTCGAACAGGCCGTCCCCGATCGACCGCGTCGGCGGCACCCCGGCGGTGACCACCCGCCGCCAGCGGTCGGGCTGGTGGGCCGCGGCACAGTAGGTGGTCAGTGCTCCCCAGTCGTGGCCGATGATGACCGCGTCTGCGGTCCCGCCGAGTGCTTCGTGGAGGGCACAGGCATCGAGTGCGAGGGTGCCGGTGTCGTACCGCCCGTCCGTGGGCACCCCGGTCGGTGCGTAGCCGCGCATGAAGGCAGCGACCGCGTGGTAACCGCTGTCCGCGAGGCGGGGGAGCAGGTGGCGCCAGCTGTAGGCGGTGTCGGGGAAGCCGTGCAGGCACAGGGCCAGAGGACCGTCCGCCGGACCGCAGCTCAGATAGGCGAAGTCGAGCCCGTTGGCCGTAACGGTGCCGTGGTCCATGACCGGAACGGTAGCTCGGGACCCGCCCCCTCCGACTAGCCTGCCTGCGACGTGCACATCACCTACTTCGGAGTCCGGGGCTCCTGCCCGTGCTCGTCCGCTCAGCAACGCCGGTACGGGGGCAACACCTCCTGCGTCCTGGTGGAGGTGGCCGGCGAGCGACCCCTGATCCTCGACATGGGGACCGGGTTGCGCGCACTCGGCCACCATCTCAACGGTCCGCTGCACGCCGCAGGGCGCCCGCTCCGGGCGGACGCGCTCCTCACCCACCTGCACTACGACCACGTGCTCGGGACCCCGTTCTTCCCGCCGATGCGTGACCCGGGTGCGCTCCTCGAGATCTACGGCCCCTCCCAGGGGGACGAGTCGCTCCAGGACACCATGGCCGGGATGGTCAAGCCGCCGTTCTTCCCGGTCAACATGGCCGACTTCCGCGGCGTGCTCCGCTACCGCGATCTGGTCGGCTGCGACGAGTTCTCCCTCGGGGGTGTGGGCATCAAGGTGCGCACCGTCCCCCACATCGGCAACACCCTCGGGTTCCGTATCGAGGCCGAGGGTGTTGCGGTCGCGTACGTCCCCGACCACCAGGCCCCGCTCGACCGTGCCACGGTGGACGACGCGGTCCTCGCGCTCTGTGAGGGAGTGGACCTGCTCATCCACGACGCGCAGTACACCGAGGACGAGTTCGTCGAGCTCTCCGACTGGGGCCACTCGACGCCGGCCTACGCGGTTCAGGTCGCGAACGAGGCCGGAGCGCGCCGGCTGACCATGTTCCACCACGACCCGGGCCACACCGACCGGGACCTCGACCGGATGCTCCGCGCGGCCCGCCGCATCGCCTCGTCCACCGGCAAGGTGGAGGTCGACGCGGCGATGGAGGGGGTCACGGTCGAGGTGGGCGGGAGCTGACGGTGCCGCCTGAGGACCTGCCCTTCGGGGTGGACGGGTTCAAGGACGCGATGAGCCGGTTCACCACCGGGGTGACCGTGGTGGCCGGCATCGACGGAGACGAACCGGTGGGCTTCACCTGCCAGAGCTTCGTCTCGCTCTCGATGGACCCCCCCTATGTGGCCGTGGCCCCCGCCCGGACGTCGACCAGCTGGCCGCGGATCGCCCGCGCCGGCACGTTCTGCGTGAACGTGCTGAGCGACCGCCAGAAAGAACTCTGCCAGGGGTTCGCGGTATCGGGTGGACCCAAGTTCGACGGGGTGGCCTGGCACCCCGCCCCGTCGAGCGGGTCCCCGGTGATCGAAGGCTGCCTGGCGTGGGTGGACTGCACGGTCGAGCTCGTCCATGACGCCGGAGACCACGAGCTCATCATCGGACGGGTGCTCGACCTCGGAGTCGGGGAGGGGAGCCCACTGCTGTTCTTCCGGCGGGAGTTGGCTACGGTGGCGGTGCCGGAAGGGCGCCGAGACGGGGGGTAGCAGTGCCGAAGATCATCGAGTCCGACGTGATCGCCGACGTGATCGTGGTGGAGCCGGAGGCCCATGGCGACGAGCGGGGCAGGTTCGTCGAGACCTATCGCCGGAGCTGGTTCCCCCTGGGCCGCGAGATGGTCCAGTGCAACCGGTCGACCAAGCAGGCCGGGGCGATCGTCGGCCTCCACTACCACCTGCACCAGGCTGACTACTGGTACGTGCTGGCCGGCACCGCCAGAGTCGTCCTCCACGACCTCCGCGAGGGCTCGCCGACCGACGGCGCCACCCTCTCCCTCGACCTCTCCGGGGACCACGACCGTGGCCTCTTCATCCCCCCGGGGGTCGCCCACGGCTTCGCATCGCTCACAGACCTGACCCTCTGGTACCTGGTGGACAACTACTACAACCCCGGCGACGAGCTCGGGGTGGCGTGGGACGACCCCGCGGTCGGCGGCGACTGGGGACTCACCGATCCCGTCCTCTCGGCGCGGGACCGGGAGAACCCGCGGCGCTCGGAGATCCCCGCAGGGGTCCAACCCCGGGCCGGACTGCGCACCTGACCCGGGGCCGCACGCGGTCTGGAAGACTGCGCCGATGACTCCCGACCCTGCTGCGCCCACACCCGGACGACTCGGCAGCCCGAGCAGCGGGGTCCTGGTCACCGGGGGTGCCTCCGGCATCGGCCGGGCCACCGCTCTCGCCCTCGCCGAGGTCGGACGACCGGTTGCGCTCTGGGATGTCGACGCAGCGGGTTGCCGCGAGACGGCGGCGCTCTGCGCGGAGCTCGGGGTGGCAACCCACGCCGCGACGGTGGACGTGGCGGACTCCCCGGCCCTCGGACCGGCGCTCGCCGAGGCGGCCGGCGCGCTCGGGTCGATCGGCGGATTCGTGCACGCCGCCGGCGTGTCCGGGGCGATGTCCGTGGACGGCATCGACGACCCGCTCTGGGACGCGACGCTGAACATCAACCTCCGGGCCGCGGTCATGATCTGCCGACACCTGCTCGCACCCTTCCGCGAAGCCGGCCCGGGGTCGGCGGTTGTGCTGATCTCCTCCATCGAAGGGCTCTTCGGGAGCTCGTTCCTGACCGCCTACTGCGCCTCGAAGGGCGGCGTGCTCGGCGTCATGCGCTCGCTCGCTCAGCACTTCGCCACAGACGGCTTCCGGGTCAACGCGGTCTGCCCGGGTGCGGTGGTGACCCCCATGCTGGCTCCCCTCCTCGAGCTGCCCGGCGCCCGTGACCGGCTCGAGGAGGGGACGCCGCTCAGGAGGCTGTCCACCCCGGACGAGATCGCCCGCCCGATCCGGTTCCTGCTCTCCGACGAGGCCTCCTTCGTCACCGGCACCCACCTCACCGTGGACGGGGGCATGACCGCGGTGACCGCGATCTGAGCCCCTCAGCAGGGAGGATGTCGCCCGCCGCATCAGCGCGACGGTGCGTCGACCGCCCGCCGCCCGTCGGCGGGCGGCGGATTCGGGGTTGAATGGTGCCGATGTTCGTCGCCGTCTTCGTCGTGATCGTGCTGGTGGTGGGTGGTCTCGTGGTCGTCCTGCTGCGCCGTCCGAGCAGCGAGGACCTCCACTCGGTGCGCAAGTACCACTCGGCGCTCGGCACGCTCGAGCACCTTTCCGAGCGGGTCGGGTCACCGGCGGTCCGGCCGACGACCCGACCCGACCGCCCCGGCGCCGAGGGAGTCGTCCCGCCGATTCCGGTGCGTGGGAGCGAGCACTTCCCCGATCCGGGCGCGCAGGTCGTCTTCGACGACGCTTCGCTGTCCACACGCCATCTCTCCGGTGAGGGAGCCTCCGGCTCCCGTGCCGACCGCGCCCAGCGGATCGCGCTCGACTCGATGAACCACCGCCGCCGGCCGGGCTCGGTCGTCCTGATGGTCGCGGCCCTACTGCTTCTCTTCGGGGTGCTCGCCTATGTCGGCAGCCATCGGTCCAAGGCCTCGGCCGACCACGCCACGACGACCACCGTCACGGTCCGCTCGACATCCCGGTCCGGCACCGGGCACTCCACCCGCACCGCCGGTCGGCGTTCTGGGACCCACACGACCCGGCCCCCCGCGACCACCGTGCCCGCCCGACTCGTCGCCACGACCACGTCGGCCACCGGCACGGCGGCCACCTACACGGTGCCCTTCGCCTCGTACACGATCACCATCAACGCCTCGGGGCTCTGCTGGGCGCAGGCCTCGACCGTGGCCACCCAGGCGACGCTGTGGTCGGGAGAGCTCACCGTGGGCGCGGTCCAGAACATACCCGCCACCGGGGCGACCGCCCTCGAGCTCGGGGCCCCGCCGGTCACACTCTCGGTCAACGGGATCCCTGTGGTGCTGCCCGCACCGCTGCACACCCCGTTCATCGCCACCTTCGCCGCGCCGCCCCCGACCGGGTCTTCTCCGTCCACCACCGTGCCGTCGACCACCGCGCCCTCCAAGACGGTGCCCTCCGGCACCACTGCGTCGACCACTGCGGCGTTCACCACCGTGCCGTCCATCGCCACTGCATCCGACACTGCTGTAGTGCGGACGACAGCGACCGCTCCGTTGCCCGGAGCGGTTCGCGTGCGACGGCTCAGCCGGACCCGGTCGTGGGGTAGGGGATCGGCTTCCCCTCGGCGAGCCCTACTGCGTCGAGGATGAAGGCGTAGACGAAGGCTTCGTCCCGCCAGGCGTCGTAGCGCCCGGACGGGCCGGCGTGGCCCGCCCCCATCTCGGTCTTGAGCAACACCCGGTTCTCGGGGTTGGCCGCACGCAGCCGGGCCACCCACTTGGCGGGCTCCCAGAAGCCAACCCGCGGGTCGGTCAACCCGGCGGTCGCCAGGATGTCGGGATAGCGGAGCGGCTTCCCGGCCGGGTCGGTCGGGCGCACGTTGTCGTAGGGGGAGTACCCCTTCATCACCGCGTAGATCACCGGATCCTCGACGGGGTTCCCCCACTCCTCCCATTCGGTCACGGTCAAGGGGAGGCTCTCGTCGAGGATGGTGGTCAGGCAGTCCACGAAGGGCACCTCGGCCACGATGGCCCGGAACAGGTCAGGCGCGAGGTTGGCCACAGCGCCCATCAGCAGGCCACCCGCGCTCCCGCCCCGCGCCACCAGGCGATCAGGAGCGGTCCACCCCTCGCCGATGAGGGTGCGGGCACAGGCCACGAAGTCGGTGAACGTGTTGGGCTTGGCCGCGAGCTTCCCGTCCTCGTACCAGTGGCGGCCGAGCTCGCCGCCACCCCGCACGTGGGCGATGGCGAAGACGAACCCGCGGTCGAGGAGGCTCAGCCGCAGCGAGGAGAATGCCGGGTCGGTCGAGATCTCGTACGACCCGTAGCCGTAGAGCAGGCACGGTGATCCGCCGGCGCCGTCGGCTGCTCCGCCGTCGGGAGCCCTGACCAGGTCGGGTCGGTACACCAGGGAGAGCGGGACCTCGGTCCCGTCGTCGGACAGCGCCCAGCGGCGCTCGGTGCGGTAGCGCCGGGGGTCGAAGTCGCCGAGGACCGGCTGGCGCTTGCGCAGGTCGAGCTCACCGGTCGCCAGGTCCAGGTCGAAGACCGAGCGGGGGGTGACGAGCGAGGTGTACTCGTAGCGCAGCACGGTCGAGTCGTACTCGGGGTTGGCCCCGCCCCAGACCGTCGAGGGCATCTCGGGCTGATCGACCGGGGTCGAGGTGCCGGTCGCGGCGTCGACCACCCGCATCCGGGTGTCGCCACCCGCGCGCTCGTAGACGACCAGGTGGTCGGCGAACGGGTCGATGCCGTCCAGGCGCACCCCGGTCCGGAGTGGGATGACCTCCTTCCAGTGGTCCCGCCCAGGAGTCGCCTCGGGGGCCTCCATGAGCCGGAAGTCCTCGGCCTCGTCGTTGGTGAGGATGAGGAAGCGAGCGCTGCGACCCGCGGCGGGATCGCCGCGGTCGTGGTCGACGCCGTACTCGATGCCCTGACGGCGGGGCTCGATGATGGCGAACGCGCCGAGCGGGTCGTCGGCGTCGAGGAACCTGACCTCCGAGGTCGTCTTCGAGTCGAGCCCGCAGAGGAGGAACCGGTCGTCCTTGGTGCGCCCGATCCCGAGGTAGAAGCGGTCGTCGGGTTCCTCGAGCACCACGGCGTCCTCCGAGGGGTCGGTGCCCACCCGGTGGCGCCAGAGCTGGAACGGGCGCATCGCCTCGTCCACCCGGACGTAGAAGACGGTGGCATTGTCGTTCGCCCAGGCCACCCCGTAGGAGGTGTCCTCGATCGCCTCGGGCGAGGTGGTCCTCGTGGTGAGCTCGAGGAAGCGCATCGTGTGGCGCTCCCCCCCGGTGGTGTCGGTCGAATAGGCCAGCCACCGGTGGTCCGGGCTCACCGAGAGGGCACCGAGCGCGAAGTAGTCGTGTCCCTCGGCGAGGAGGTTCTCGTCGAGGAGGACCTCCTCCTCGTCCTCGGGGCCATTCGCCGGACGGCGGCAGTGGATCGCGTAACTGCTCCCTTCGACCGTCCGGCCGTAGTAGAGCCAGGGGCCCTTCCGCGCCGGGACCGAGAGGTCGGTCTCCTCGATCCGCGCCACCATCTCGTCGTACAGGGCCTCCTGGAGCGGGGCGGTGCCGGCCATGGCGGCCCCCGTGTAGGCGTTCTCCGCCTCGAGGTGGGCGATGACCTCGGGGTCCTCCTTGTCCCGGAGCCAGAACCAGTCGTCGATCCGCACGTCGCCGTGGGCCTCGAGGCGCACCGGGCGGCGCTCCGGTTGCGGTGCCCTGAGGTGGGCGGCGACGGGACCGGGGCGGGGCGTCTCGGGCATCCGCACAGGATGGCACGTCGGCCACACCGGCCCACCAGGCGTCGGTACGCTCCGGGCCCCCGAGTTGTTACTATCTGGATAGGGGAAATAGCCCGATGTGCGGTACCGCCCCGATCCAGGAGACCCCATGACCACGACCGACCTCGACCTCGGCAAGTACAAGCTCGGGTGGTCCGACGAGGAAGACTACGTCTTCAAGCCCAAGAAGGGCCTCTCCGAGGCGATCGTCCGCGAGATGTCCGCCATGAAGAAGGAGCCGGAGTGGATGCGGGACTTCCGGCTCCGCGCCCTCCAGCGATTCGAGAAGCGGCCGATGGCCGAGTGGTTCGCGGTCAACATGCCGGACCTCGACTTCGATGACATCTACTACTACATCAAGCCCACCTCGGGGCAGGTGGAGGACTGGAACGACCTCCCCGACGCCATCAAGAACACCTACGAGAAGTTGGGCATCCCCGAGGCCGAGCGCAAGTACCTCGCCGGGGTGACCGCCCAGTACGAGTCCGAGGTTGTCTTCCACCGCAACCGTGAGGACCTCGAGGCGCTGGGCGTGCTGTTCTGCGACATGGACACCGCGGTGCGCGAGTACCCCGAGCTCGTTCGCAAGTACTTCGGCACGATCATCCCGCCGAACGACAACAAGTTCGCCGCCCTCAACTCGGCGGTCTGGTCCGGCGGCTCGTTCATCTACGTGCCCCCCGGGGTGGTCGTCGACCAGCCGCTGCAGGCCTACTTCCGGATCAACGCCGAGAACATGGGACAGTTCGAGCGGACCCTGATCATCGCCGACGTGGGCGCCCAGGTGCACTACATCGAGGGCTGTTCCGCCCCGGTGTACACGACCGACTCACTGCACTCGGCCGTCGTCGAGCTGGTGGCCCTCGAAGGATCCCGGATCACCTACACCACGATCCAGAACTGGTCGAACAACGTATACAACCTCGTCACCAAGCGGGGCAGGGCCGAGGCGGAGGCCCACATCGAGTGGATCGACGGCAACATCGGCTCGCGCCTGACCATGAAGTACCCCTCCGTCTACCTGATGGGACCCAAGGCTTCGGGCGAGGTGCTCTCGGTGGCCTACGCGGGTGCCGGGCAGCACCAGGACGCCGGCGCCAAGATGATCCACGCTGCCCCGGAGACCACCTCCACGATCGTCTCCAAGTCGATCTCCAAGGACGCCGGGATCACCACCTACCGCGGCCTCGTCCACGTCGAAGAGGGCGCCAAGCACGCCAAGAGCTTCGTCCGTTGCGACGCCCTCCTCCTCGACGACACGTCGGTGTCGGAAACGAAGCCCTACATGGAGGTGGGGGAGCGCGACGCCCGAATCGGCCACGAGGCCACGGTGTCCAAGGTCGGAGACGACCAGCTCTTCTACCTGATGAGCCGTGGACTGTCGGAGACCCAGGCGATGGGGATGATCGTCAACGGGTTCATCGAGCCGATCACCCGCACCCTCCCGATGGAGTACGCGGTGGAGTGGAGCCGCCTGATCGAGTTGCAGATGGAGGGCTCCGTCGGCTGACGCCCCCGGGCGGGCCCGACTCGGCCAGAATGTGACCCAGGCGACGAGGGAGTTCCCATGCCGATGAGGGAAGAGTGCAAGCACTTCCAGTCGAGGACCTACGACTCGGGTGAGGTGGCCCGCTTCTGCGTGCTCGATCTCGCCCCCGACGCGCCCTGGAAGTGCCCCGACGACTGCCCCTCCTACTCTCCCCGGTATGCCGACGTGGGGTGGGACCACGGCTCGCTCATCGAGCCAGCGCTCGAACCCATGCCGGACGTCCCCGACGAGGAGGCAGCGACGCTGCTCAACCAGGCCGAGGAGATCGTGAACACGGTGGCTCCCGGCGTCCTGGCCGAGGTACGCAAGGACGACGCGGCGCGCGGCCGCAAGTGGTGGCGTCGGAAGCGCTGAGGACCTCCTCAGTGGGCCGCGCCTACCGGCCGGTGAAGTTGCCCGGCCGCTTCTCCGTGAAGGCGGCCATGGCCTCGGCCAGGTCGTCCGAGCCGAGGAACGCAGCGTTCCAGGTGGCCACGTAGTCGAGTCCCTCCGCCACGGTGCGCCCGTCCCCGGCGACAAGCACCGCCTTGGTCCCCTGCACCGCGAGGGGGGAGTTCGACGCGATCTCCGCGGCCAGCTCCCGGGCGTCGGCCACGACCGACTCGGGGTCGGGGCTCACCGTGTTGACCAGCCCGATGGCCTCGGCCCGCGCGGCGGTGATGTCCTTGCCGGTGTAGGCCAGCTCCGCCACGTGGCCGCTGCCGATGATCGCGGGGAGCCGCTGGAGGCTCCCGAGGTCGGCCACGATGGCCACCTTGGCTTCGCGCACCGAGAACAGCGCGTCGGCACTGGCCAGCCGGATGTCGCAGGCCGCGATGAGATCCACGCCGCCCCCGATGCAGTACCCGTGGACGGCGGCGATGGTCGGCACCGCGCACTCGGCGACCGAGGTGACCGAGGCCTGGAGGCGCAGGATGTTCGCACGGGCGCGGGCGGCTGTGGCGGCCGGAGAGGGCCTCGCACCGTCTCCGGGATCGGGAGGGCGGCCGATGTCGGCCATGGCCACCAGGTCCAGACCGACCGAGAAGTGGGGGCCGCGCGCCGCGATGACCAGCGCCCGGATATCCCGGTCGGCGCCGATGGCGTGCATCGCCCGCGGGAGGTCGTCCCAGAAGACCGGGCCCATGGCATTGCGCTTCTCCGGCCGGTCGAGCCAGAGCGTCGCCACGTGGCCGTGCACCTCGACATCCAGGACGTCGGAGGTGAAGGACTGCGCGGTGGCGCTCACGGCACCGAGCGTAGGCGGGCTCAGGGGAGCCCCGCAGGAGCCGGTCGCCGGCAGGTGACAGCCCGATAGGATGTGCTGCGAGGCTCGTCGACCGGGCCTCCTTGCGCGAGAGGCTCCTGTTCTGTCCACCTTCACCCCCGACATCGCGGCCGGACTGCCCGGTGCCCCCTGGCTCCGCGACCGGCGCACCGCCGCCGCCGAGGCCTTCTCCTCCTCCCCTCTCCCCTCGCCGAAAGACGAAGTCTGGCGGTACAGCCGGATCGACCAGCTCGACCTCGACCGGTTCCACCCGACTGGCACCGCCCCGATCGCCCCGACCGACGAACCGGGACCCTCACCCTCCGAGCGGGTCCACGTGCTCGTGGACGGGCTGGGGCCGCGTTCGGGCCTCGTCGTGACCGTCAACGGTGCGCTGGCCACCCTGTCGACCGCACTCGACGACCGGGTGCTCACCGTGGGACGGGCCACCGACCACCCAGAGGGTCGCGATCTCATCGGGTCGGTCGCCACGAACCCGCACGACTTCCCGTTGCTCAACGACGCGTTCGCCATCGACCCGGTCGTGATCGACGTGCAGGCGGGCGCGACGGTGACCGATCCGTTGGTCATCGTCCACGTGGTGACCGGACCGGCCGGCGGCGCCGTCTTCCCTCGCACGTTCGTGCGGGCAGGGGTTGGTTCGACCGCCGCCGTGGTCGAGATCCTGGTCGACGCCAACGCCGGTGTCCTCGGCCATCCGACGGCCGACGGGGTGCGGGTGACCGAGCCACCCGTCGAGCACCTGGTGGTGCCCTTGACCGAGCTCCGAGTGGCGGACGACGCGACACTCGCATTCTTCTCGCTTCAGTCCCTGGGCGCGGCCACCTGGCAGATCGCGCACCAGACCAGCGCCATCGGGGCCCGGGCCTTCTTGTCCAGCTACGCGGTGGCGCTCGGCGGCGACTACGCCCGGCTCCGCACCGACTCGACCCTCGAGGGCGAGTCGGGGACCAGCCGGTTGCGTGCGGCCTTCATCGGCCGGGACGAGCAGATGCTCGACTTCCGGACGCTGCAGGACCACCGTGCCCCGCGGACCACCAGTGACCTGTTGTTCATGGGGGCGGTGGCCGACACCTCGCACTCGGTCTACAGCGGGCTCATCCGGGTTGCGCGCGGAGCGGTGCGTTCGGACGCCATGCAGACAAACCACAACCTGGTGCTCGACGAGGGTGCCCACGCGGACTCGGTGCCCAACCTGGACATCGAGGAGAACGACGTCCGGTGCAGCCACGCGTCCACGGTCGGACCGGTCGACGAGGACCAGCGCTACTACCTCGAGTCGCGGGGCATCGAGCCGGGCCGTGCCGAACAGCTCATCGTTGCGGGCTACTTCGACAGCATCGCCGACCTGGTCCCGGTGCCCGGTGCCCGCGCCCTCGTGGGTCGTTCCCTGGCCGAGCGCTCCGGGGTGGCCCGTGGATGATCCCGGGACCGGATCGGTCACCGACGGCGCCGCAGCGGTCACGGTCCGGCTCTGTGCGCGCGACGACCTGGCCGACGGCGAGGCCCGGCGGTTCGACGTGGCCGGGAGTCGGGTGGCCCTGGTCCGCATCGGGCAGGACTTCTACGCGGTGGGTGACCGTTGCAGCCACGAGGACTTCTCCCTTGCCGACGGCGAGGTGCTGTCGGACGAGTGCGAGATCGAGTGCGCCAAGCACGGCTCGACCTTCGACCTGCGGACGGGCGAGCCCTGCTCGCTGCCGGCCACCCGGGCGGTACCGGTCTATTCGGTCGTGGTCGAGGGGGACGACGTCTCGGTGGTCCTCCCGTGAGCGGTGACGGGCTTCGCATCGAGGGCCTTCGGGCGGGCGTCCCTGGACGCGAGATCCTCCGTGGGGTCACCCTCACCGTGCGCAGCGGCGAGGTCCATGCGGTCATGGGTCCGAACGGTTCCGGCAAGAGCACCCTGGCCCACGTCCTCATGGGCCGCCCGGGCTACGAGGTGATCGAGGGCTCGGTGACCCTCGACGGCATCGACGTGCTGGCCCTCCCGACCTGGCAGCGGGCGCGTGCCGGTCTCTTCCTCGCCATGCAGCACCCGATCGAGGTGCCCGGGGTGTCGCTGCTCGAGTCGTTGACCTGTGCCCGGGCGCCCGTGGCCGGGGAGCCGTCCGGCGAGCCCGACCCCGGCATCGCCGAGCGGCTGCACACCGAGGCGCGCCGGATCGGGTTCGAGGAACGCTTCCTCGACCGGCCGCTCAACGTGGACCTCTCCGGCGGCGAGCGCAAGCGAAACGAGACGCTCCAGATGGGTGTGCTCCGCCCCCGGTTTGCGGTGCTCGACGAGATCGACTCCGGTCTCGACGTCGACGCGCTGGCCGACGTGGGCCGCCGGGTCGAGGCCGCCACCACCGAGTGGGGACTCGGCGTGCTGGCCATCACCCACTTCCGGCGCCTCCTCGACGTCCTCCACCCCGACGTGGTCCACGTGCTGTCCGATGGGCGGGTCGTGGCGACCGGGGGGAGCGATCTGGCCGAGACGGTCGACCGGTCCGGGTACGCGGCCTACGGCTGAGCCGGCCGAGCCCTCCGGAAGGGGGACCCGCCGGATTCGTCAGGAGGGCGACTCGGAGGCGTCGAGCCCGTCGGCCAGCGTGTTCCAGCTGAGGGTCGCGCACTTGATGCGCACCGGGAACTTGACCACGCCCTGGAGCGCGGCGAGCTCGCCGAGCGCGTCGACGTCGATGGCCTCCGGTTCGGCCGGCTCGGCGAGCCCGTTGCTGCCGGCACCGTCGGTCGAGGGGAGGGTCGACTCGTGGATCGACATCATGCCCTTGAAGGTCTTGATCAGGTCGCGCACCTCGGGGACCGGCCGTCCCTTGACCGCGGCCGACATCAGTGACGCTGAGGACTGGCTGATCGAGCAGCCCGGTCCCGGCGATCTTGATGTCCGTGACCGCCCCGTCATCGACGAGGACGGTGACCACGATCTCGTCCCCGCAGAGCGGGTTGAACCCTTCCGCCGGGTGGCCGGCGGCGCCTCCAGCTCGCCCCGGTTCCGGGGCGAGCGGTAGTGGTCGAGGATGATTTCGCGGTAGAGGTCTTCGAGACCGGGCATCAGAGAGTCAGCCTACCGGGAGCCGCTCATCCGAAGAACTTCGCGGCTGCGTCGAGCGCCTCGACCAGCGTGTCCACGTCGGTCTCGTCGTTGTAGATGGCGAACGAGGCCCGGGCGGTTGCGGCCACCCCGAGACGCCGCATGAGCGGCTTGGCGCAGTGATGGCCGGCGCGCACGCAGACCCCGTACTCGTCGAGGATCTGGGAGATGTCATGGGGGTGGAGGTCCCCGAAGGCGAAGGACACGACGCCGCCCCGGTCGGCGCTCGCCGGTGGGCCGAAGATCCGGATGCCGCTCCCGAAGCGCTCGCGCGAGCGCGCCGAGGGCGTAGCCGGTCAGGGCCATCTCGTGCTCGCGCACGGCGTCCATGCCGACGGCCCGCAGGTAGTCGACGGCCGCACCGAGACCGATGGCCTCGGCGATCGGCGGGGTCCCGGCCTCGAACTCGCCAGGGGATGTCGTTGGGGGTGAAGCCGTCCTTGCGCACGTCGAGGATCATCTCCCCACCACCGAGGAACGGCGGCATGGCCGTCCAGCAGCTCGGCGTGGCCCCAGAGCACGCCGATCCCGGTCGGGCCCGAGCATCTTGTGGCCGCTGAAGGCCGAGGAAGTCGACTCCGAGGGCGACCACGTCCGTCGGCAGATGGGGCACCGACTGAGCAGGCGTCGGCCACCACGATCGCGCCGGCGGCGTGCGCGGCCGTCGGCCAGGATGGCGCATCGGAGTGATGGTGCCGAGCACGTTGGACATGCAGGTGACCGCCAAGAGCTTCGAGCCCTCGAGGATCCGGTCGAGATCGTCGAGGTCGAGGAAGCCGTCGTCGTCGACGGGCACCCATCGCAGCTCGATCCCCCGCTCGGCGGCCAGCATGTAGCCACGGCACGATGTTGGCGTGGTGCTCCATCTCGGTCAGGACCACCACGTCGCCGCGCTGCAGGTGGGTGCGGCCCCAGGCGTGGGCGACCAGGTTGATGGCCTCGGTCGCGTTCTTGGTGAAGACGATCTCGTGTGCCGGGTCGGGGGCGCCGATGAACCGGCCCGCGTTGACCCGGGCCGCCTCGAAGCGCCGGGTGGCCTCCTCGGCGATGCTGTAGACGCCGCGGTGCACGTTGGCGTGCGTCGTCTCGTCGTAGCTCGCGCATGGCGTCGAGCACCGACGGTCGGCCGCTGGGAGGACGCGGCCGAGTCGAGGTAGGCGATCGGCCGGCCGTGGACCTCGCGCGCGAGCAGGGGGAAGTCCTTGGCCACCGAGGCGGCGTCGAGACGGGGTCGGGTCAGCTCCGCCACGCGTCGTATCCCTCCACCTCGAGCCGTCCGGCGAGCTCGGGCCCGCCCTCTGCGACGATGACGCCCGTCGACGAGCAGGTGGACCCGGTCGGCCGAGAGCTCCTCGAGGATGCGCTGGTAGTGGCGTGATCACCAGCACCCCGAGTCTCGGGACGGGTCTCACGGACCGGTGCGCACGCCGCGGGCCACGGTCCGCAGGGCGTCGATGTCGAGCCCCGAGTCGGTCTCGTCGAGCACTGCCAGTTCGGGCTCGAGCATGGCCATCTGCAGGATCTCGTTGCGCTTCTTCTCGCCGCCCGAGAAGCCCTCGTTGAGGTGGCGCTCGCCGAAGGCCGGGTCCATGCCCAGCTTGTCCATCCACTCGATCATCGATGAGCCGGACCTCGAGGACCGAGAGGTCGACGCCGCGGCGGGCGGAGAGCGCCTGACGGAGGAACTGGATGACCGGCACGCCCGGCGATCTCCTCGGGGTACTGGAACGCCAGGAAGATCCCGGCCTTGCCGCGGACGTCGGTCGGCCACGACGTGATGTCCTCGCCCGCGGAACCGGATCGAGCCGGCGGTGACCTGGTAGGCCGGGTTGCCGAGCAGCGACGTTGGCCAGGGTCGACTTGCCCGAGCCGTTCGGGCCCATGAGGGCATGGACCTCGCCGGCCTCGACGATGAGGTCCACCCCGCGCAGGATGGGCTCCCCCTCGACGGAAGCGCAGAGCCCGACGACCTCGAGGAGCGGCGGTGAGGGGGTCGGGGAGTCGGGGCGCACCATGCCGATTGTAGCCCGTCGGCGGGATTTCTCCTACGGCGGTAGTGAGAATACCGAGAGGCGCAACGACGTGGGCGAATCGGGTCGATCCCCAGGTCAACCGGTACGGTACCCTCATGACCGACCCCTGGAACTACGCCGGTCCGGTCACCCTGCTCTCTGGATCGGGGCAGGTCACCCTCGTCGATGAGTCGACCTTCGCCATCAGTGGCAGCGCCGGTGACATCACCCCTGGGGCGGCACAGGGCCTCTTCGTGCGGGACACCCGGATCCTCTCCCGCTTCGAGGTCCTCATCAACGGGATGCGCACCGAGCCGCTCGCCGGGTTGAACGACGATCCCTTCTCGGCGACGTTCGTCTCGCGCAACCTGCCCGCACCCGGCCGCGCCGACTCGACGCTGATGGTCTTCCGCAGCCGCCACGTGGGACGGGGCATGCGGGAGGTGTTGACCCTGCGCAACTTCTCCGACGAGGCAACCGCCTGCACCCTCGAGATCCTGGTCGACGTCGACTTCGCCGACCTGTTCGCGGTCAAGGAGGGGCGGGCGGCGAGCGCCCCGCTCAACGGCGAGCTGACCACGTCGGTGGACAGTCCGGCCGATCCGGGGCTCTCCGAGTCGGCGGCCACCCTCACGTACACCTACCGGAGGGGCGGGGTGACCCGGGGCGTCGAGATCCGGACCCACGGCGTGGTCGCGGTGGCGCCGGGACTCGCCACCTACGAGATCGTGGTCCCGGCCCGCGGCGAGTGGTCGACCTGCCTGGAGATCGGCCCGGTCATCGAGGGCGCCGTCTTCTCGCCGAAGTACCGGTGCGGGGAGCCGGTGGAACGGGCGATCCCCTCCGAGCGCCTCGCCGAATGGCGGCGCCAGGTCCCCCAGGTCGAGACCGACCACCCCGTCCTCAAGGAGGTCGTGGCCCGCAGTGCCGAGGACCTCGGCGCCCTGCAGGATCTTCGACCCCGACTATCCCGAGCGGGTGGTGGTGGCAGCGGGGGCCCCGTGGTTCATGACCGTCTTCGGCCGCGACTCCCTGCTCACCGCGTGGATGGCCCTGCTCGTCGATCCCGACCTCGCCCGCGGGGTGCTCCAGACACTGGCCCGGTTCCAGGGTACGGACGTCGACCCGAGACACGACGAGGAGCCGGGGCGCATCCTCCACGAAATGCGCTTCGGCGACGCGGCCTCGCTGTCTCTCGGCGGGGGCAGCATCTACTACGGGACAGCGGACGCCACGCCGCTGTTCGTGATGCTGCTCGGCGAGCTGCGGCGCTGGGGTGTCGCCCGCGAGCTGGTCGACGAGCTGCGCCCCAACGCGGTGCGGGCCATCGAGTGGATCGAGCAGTTCGGCGATGCCGACGGCGACGGCTACGTCGAGTACCGGCGGGCGACCGACCGCGGGCTCGCCAACCAGGGGTGGAAGGACAGCTGGGACGGGATCCGCTACGGCGACGGCCGGGTGGCCGAGGCACCGATCGCCCTCTGCGAGGTGCAGGCCTACACCTACGGGGCGTACCTGGCGAGCGCCCACTTCGCCTTCGAGGCCGGGGACACCGCCACCTACGACCGGTTCCGGTTGAAGGCGGCCCAATTGAAGGCGGCCTTCAACCGCGACTTCTGGCTCGAGGACAAGGGGTGGTACGCGGTGGGGCTCGACGCGGACAAGCGACCGATCGACTCGCTCACCTCCAACATCGGCCACTGCCTGTGGACCGGGATCGTCGACGAGGACAAGGCCCGCCGGGTGGCCGAGGCGCTGGTGTCCCCCTCGATGTTCACCGGGTGGGGGCTGCGCACGCTCTCGCGGGACAGCGGCGGCTACAACCCGATCAGCTACCACTGCGGGTCGGTCTGGCCGCACGACACGACGATCGTCGCCGCCGGCCTTGCGAGGTACGGCTTCGACGGCGCGGCCCAGCAGCTCATCTTCGGGCTGCTCGACGCGGCGTCCGTCCAGGGCGGCCGCCTGCCGGAGCTCTTCAGCGGCCTCGACCGCGACGAGCTCACCGTCCCGGTCGGCTACCCGACCTCGTGCTCGCCCCAGGCGTGGGCGGCGGCGTCCCCGTTGCTCTGCCTGCGCACGCTGCTCCGCCTCGACCCCTGGATCCCCTACGGCAAGATCTGGCTCTCGCCCAACCTGCCCGAGACCATCGGCTACCTCAAGGTCGAGGGCATCCCGCTGGCCGGCTCGCGGGTGACCGTCGAGGTGGGCAGTGAGGTCAGCGGTGGTGTGTCGATCAGCGGGCTCCCCTCCGAGATCGAGGTCATCCGCGAGCCCCGCCGTCCCTCCACTGCGCTCTGACCGGGAGAGGCACCCCGGACGCAGTGCAGGCGATCGGGGTCACCACCCGCGGTCGATCCACTCGGCCAGGTGGGGTGACTCGGCACCGATCGTCGTCCCCACCCCGTGGCCGGGTAGGACGATGGTGTCCGGATCGAACGCGCCGAACAGCCGGCCCTCGATGGAGGTGATGATGGTCCCGAAGTCGGAGTGGTCGAACGAGGTGTTGCCCGGCCCTCCAGGGAAGAGGGTGTCCCCGCTGAAGAGCAGGGGGGTCCCCTCCACAGCGAAGCACATCGAACCCGGGGTGTGGCCGGGGGTCGCGATGGTGGCGACCCGCAGGCGGCCGACCTCGAGCACCGACTCGTCCTCGAGGATCTGGTCGTAGGCGGGCAGCATGTCGGCGTCGGCCCGGGTCACCGCCACGTCGAATCCGGCGTTCCGGACGGCCTCCACGGCCTGGATGTGGTCCCAGTGGCCGTGGGTCTCCACCACCTGGCGGACCCCGAGCGACCGGCAGAGCTCGAGGAGGAGGTCGTGCTCGTTGGCGGCGTCGATGAGGGCGGCCTCGCCGGTCTCCCTGCACCGCACGATGTAGACGTTGTTGTCCACCGGGCCGACCACGACCCGGTGGACCTCGACGGCTGCGTCCTGGTAGTCGATGATGGTCTCGGGCATGAGCACCTCCTCGGGCCGAGCGTAGTGTGGCCCCCGGTGGTCCCCACCGATGCGGGTCTGGTAGACAGATGCGGGCCTGCGAGACGGGCGCGCCGCCCCGGTCGGGGCGTATCGGGATGGAGAACCGGATGAATTTCGCCTTCAGTGAGGAGCAGGACGAGCTCCGCAGGTCGGTGCGCCGATTCCTCGACGACAAATCCCCCGAGACCGAGGTCCGGCGCCTGATGGAGACCATCGAGGGCTACGACCCGGCGGTCTGGACGCTGATGGCCGAGCAGCTCGGCCTCCAGTCCCTGATCATCCCAGAGGAGTTCGGCGGCTCCGGCTTCTCCTACGTCGAGCTCATCGTGGTGCTCGAGGAGATGGGTGCCTCGCTGCTCTGCGCCCCTTTCTTCTCCACCGTCGCGCTGGCCACCAACGCCCTGCTGACATCCGGCGACCAGAAGGCCCAGGAGTCACTGCTGCCGGGCATCGCGGCCGGAGGGACCATCGCCACGCTGGCCTTCACCGAGGACTCGGGCCGATGGGACGCCGACGGGATCACCCTCGTCGGGACGCGCGCTCGACGACGGGTGGACGCTCGACGGCCACAAGTCGTTCGTGCTCGACGGCCATTTCGCGGGTCTCGTGCTGGTGGTCGGCCGCACGTCCGGCCGGCCTCTCCCTCTTCGGGGTCGAGGGCGATGCCGAGGGACTGACCCGGACGCCCCTCGCCACCATGGACCAGACCCGCAAGCAGGCCCGGCTCGAGTTCGCCGGCACACCCGCATGGCTCATCGGCACCGACGGCGGTGCCGGCGCCGGCCTGACCAAGACGCTCGACCTGGCCGCGGTCGCCCTGGCGGCGGAACAGGTGGGCGGTGCCCAGAGCTGCCTCGACCGGTCGGTCGACTACGCCAAGACGCGGATCCAGTTCGGGCGCCCGATCGGCAGCTTCCAGGCCATCAAGCACAAGTGCGCGGACATGCTGCTCGAGGTCGAGTCCGCCAAGTCCGCCGCCTACTACGCCGGCTGGGCGGCGTCGGAGGACTCCGACGAGCTCCCGGTCGTGGCGAGTCTGGCCAAGTCCTACTGCTCCGAGGCTTACTTCCACGCCGCGGCCGAGACGATCCAGATCCACGGCGGCATCGGGTTCACCTGGGAGCACCCTGCCCACCTCTACTTCAAGCGGGCCAAGTCCTCGGAGCTCATGCTCGGCGACCCCTCCTACCACCGGGAGCTCCTGGCCCAGCGCATCGGCATCTAGGGCGATGCGGCGAGCAATCAGCTTCCTCCTCCTGGCCCTCGTTCTCGTCGCGGCCGGTGCCGGTGCTGCCGTCGGGGCCACCCAGGCCTCGAGCGGTGCCCCCCTGTCCCAGGCGGTCACCAACACGCTGGCGGCCGCCAACTACACCGAGGTCCTCTCCGAGAAGACCCCGCAGGGCAACCAGGTCGCCCATCTCGTCTTCCAGGCGCCCGACAGGCTCGGCGGCTACGTGCAGAGCGGCTCGCGTCGGACCTACATCGCGGTCATCGGCACCAACGAGTACCAGAGCGTGACCGTGAGCGCGTCACACGGTCCCTCGCACCTGACCATCTACAGCCAGCCGAGTCAGGGCGCCATAGCGGTCGACCCCGCGCACACCTACCTCCCCTTCTACAGCAAGGGCACCAATCTGCAGAAGTCCGGATCGACCACGACCATGACCCTCTCCCAGGGTGGGCAGTCGGACAAGCTCACCTTCGTCGTGGACGGGAGCTACGTCTCCGACTTCGAAGCGGTGACCCCGACCGGCAACCTCTCCCTCGCCATCTCGGACGTCGGGACCTCCCCGCCGGTCGTCCTGCCGGCCAAATCCAAGATCGTCGCCGCTCCGGCATCCGCGAGTCCCTGAGCGAGGCGCACCGACTCCTCGCCACGGTCACCGAGCGCCCGACGGGCCTCCGGGTCCGGCCTCCTCTGCGTCCGCAGAGGAGGCAGAGGCGAGGGCCCGGTCGATCCGGTCCCTGAGTGAGCGGGCGGCCGATCGGGGATCGTCGGCCGTCGTCAACCAGCGCACCACGACGAAGTGGCGGGCCCCGGAGGTCACCAGGTCCTCAACCCGGTCCGGGGTGACGCCACCGGTGACCCACACCGGCCAGGGCGACCGGGCAGCTGCCGTTCCCACGTACCCGAGCCCCGTCCCGGGCCGTCCCGGTTTGGTCGGGGTGGGCACGACCGGCCCCGCCGAGAGGTAGTCGACCGGCGCCGGAGCATCCGCCGGCCCGGTGCCGACCGCCCGTTCGAGGTCGTCAGGTCCGTGGGTCGAGAGCCCGATGAGCGCGTCCTCGCCGACCACGGCACGGGCCTGCGCGGGAGCGAGGTCGTCCTGGCCGACATGGACGCCGTCGGCACCGACCGCAGCGGCCAGGTCGGGCCGGTCGTTGAGGACGAAGGGGACCCCGAGGCCGGCACAGACCCGCTGGAGCAGGGTGGCCCTCGCCACGATCCCGGCGTCGGGCAGGTGCTTCTCGCGCAAGCTGCACGATGTCGACACCCCCCTCGACGCAGCGACCGACGAACCGATCGAGATCGGGCCGGTCGGGGGTGCAGAGGTAGAGCCGGCGGGTGTCGAGTCCCCAGCGCGGCGTCCGACCGGGCCGCGGACTCACCCAGGCGGGGAGGCCTTGGCCCGTGCCTCGGCCTTCGCCTGTCTCTTGAACTGGCGGACCTTCTGCATCGCCTCGGGTGAGTCGATGTCCGCCACCGAACGGAACGTGCCGGGCTCGCCGTAGGGACCGGCGACGGCCTCCCAACCCGGGGGGCGCACGCCGAACTGCTTCCCGAGCAGTGCGACGAAGATCTTGGCCTTCTGGTCGCCGAAGCCGGGGAGGGAGCGGAGGTTGGCCAGGAGCTCCTTCCCGTCGGCCGCCGAGGTCCAGATGGCGGCCGTATCGCCGCCGTACGTCGACGCGATGACTGCGCAGACCTGCTGGACCCGCCCGGCCATGGACCGCGGGAACCGGTGGAGCGCCGGCCTGGCCGCGAACACCTCGGCCAGCTCGTCGGGCGGCATGGCGGCGATCGCCGCCGGGTCGAGCTGGCCTCCGAGCCGGTCCCGGAGGTCGCTCGGCGCGCTGAACGCACGCTCGAAGGGGACCTGCTGATCGAGGATCATCCCGATGAGCAGGGCCAGCGGGTCGGACGAGAGCAGCCCGTCGGCTTCGGGGTTGCCCGTGGGCGAGAGCACCCCCGCAGGCTAGTCGGAGCCCCGAACGCCGTCCCCGGGCTCAGCCCGACCAGGGGTCGCCGGCGTCGGCGTCGATGCCGTACTTGGCGATCGCATCGGCCACGATGCCCGATGGGATCGTGCCGGCGTCGGCGAGCCCGTCGAGCACGGCCACCACCAGATGGGCGGCGTCGGTCTCGAAGTGGCGGCGCAGCACGGCGCGGGTGTCGGAACGGCCGAACCCGTCGGTGCCGAGCGAGCGGTACCGACGCGGCATCCAGCGTGCGACCTGGTCTGGGACGGCCCTGAGGAAATCGGTGACGGCCACGATCGGTCCGTCCGATCCGGCCAGGCATTCGGTCACGTGGGGGATCCTCGGGGGGGAGCCCGGATGGAGGCGGTTCCAGCGCTCGACGGCGAGGGCTTCTTCGCGCAGCGACTTGTAGGAGGTCACCGACCAGGTCTCCGCAGCCACCCCCCAGTCGTCGGCCAGGAGCCGGCGGGCCTCTGCAGCGGCCTGCCAGGCGGTGCCAGAGAAGAGCAGTGTGGCCCGGGCCGCGGTCGCCGTCTCGGGGCGACCGGCGACGTCGGGCGCGACCTCTGCGAACCGGTAGAGGCCCCGGATCGTTCCGAGGCGGACCCGTGCTGCTTCGTCGGGGTCCGTCGGGAGCGCGGGCATCGGATAGTTCTCGTTGTAGAGCGTGAGGTACCAGTAGCGGTCCTCGGGGTCGGGACCGGTGAACCGCCTGATCCCGTCTTCCATGATGATCGCGACCTCGTAGGCGAACGCGGGGTCGTAGGCGGCAACGGTCGGGACCACCGAGGCGAGGAGCAACGAGTGGCCGTCCTGGTGCTGGAGCCCCTCGCCGTTGAGCGTGGTCCGGCCGGCCGTGCACCCGAGCAGGAACCCGCGGCCCCGGCTGTCCCCGAGCGCCCAGAGCAGATCACCGACCCGCTGGAAGCCGAACATCGAATAGAAGAGGTAGCAGGGGATCAGGGACTCCCCCCAGGTCGCATAAGCGGTGGCCGCGGCGGTGAAGGTGGCCGTCGCACCTGCCTCGGTGATCCCCTCCTCGAGGATCTGGCCCGTGGCGCTCTCCGCATAGTGGAGTGGGAGGCCCGCGTCGACCGGGGTGTACCGCTGCCCGTCCGGGGCGTAGATCTGGACCTCGCTGATCAGCGACTCGAGACCGAACGTGCGGGCCTCGTCGGGAATGATCGGTACCACCCGCCGACCGATCGCCGGGTCGCGGGTGAGGGTGCGCAGCAGCCGGGCGAATGCCATGGTGGTCGAGACCTCCTGGCGGCCGGAGCCGGCGAGGAGGTCGGTGAATGCGGCCGGGTCGGGCGCAGGCAGGGCCGCTGCCCGCACCAACCGCCGGGGGAGCGGACCTCCGAGGATCTGCCGTCGCTCGGCGAGGTACCGGCTCGCCGGAGAATCGGCAGGCGGCCGGTAGTAGGGGGGCAGCTCGGCGTCGAGGTCCTCCTCTGCGATCTCGTCGTGGAGGAAGAGGCGATCGCGCAGGGCACGCAGCTGGGACTTGGTCATCTTCTTGATCTGATGGGTCGAGTTGCGCGCCTCGATCTCGGGTCCGAGTGTCCACCCCTTGACCGTCTTGGCCAGGATGGCGGTGGGTGCCCCCACATGCTCGACTGCCGCCTGATAGGCCGCGTAGAGCTTCCGGTAGTCGTGGCCCCCGCGAGGGAGGCTCTGCAGCTCCTCGTCGCTCATTTGCTCGACGAGGGCCCGCAGACGGGGGTCCGGACCGAAGAAGTGCTCCCGGATGTAGGCGCCCGACTCGGTGGCGTACTTCTGGAATTCGCCGTCGACGGTGGAGTTCATCTTGGCCACGAGGACGCCGTCGACGTCCCGGGCCAGCAGCTCGTCCCAGGTGCGTCCCCAGATCACCTTGATCACGTTCCACCCGGACCCACGGAAGAGCGCCTCGAACTCCTGGATGACCTTGCCGTTGCCCCGGACCGGACCGTCGAGTCGCTGCAGGTTGCAGTTGACCACCAGGGTCAGGTTGTCGAGGTGCTCCCGACCGGCCATGCCCAGCAGGCCGATGGTCTCGGGCTCGTCGAACTCGCCGTCCCCGACGAAGCCCCAGACCCGGCTGCCGGCGGTCTCGGCAAGGCCCCGGGCCTCGAGGTACCTGCTCAGGTGGGCCTGGGCCATGGCGTTGATCGGACCGAGCCCCATCGAGACCGTCGGGTACTCCCAGAAGTCGGGCATCAGGCGCGGGTGGGGATACGAGGAGAGCCCGTTCCCGCCCACCTCGAACCGGAAGTTGTCCAGCTGTTCCTCGGTCAGGCGACCCTCGACGAAGGCGCGCGCGTAGATGCCCGGTGAAGCATGGCCCTGGAAGTAGACCTGGTCACCCGGTGCGCCGTCGTCCTTGCCCCGGAAGAAATGGTTGAAGCCGACCTCGTAGAGAGCGGCGGAGCTGGCGTAGGTGGAGAGGTGACCGCCGATCGACTCCGAACGGATGTTGGCCCGGACCACCATGACCGCGGCGTTCCACCGGATGAAGGCGCGGATGCGCCGCTCGAGGTGCTCGTCGCCGGGGAACTCCGGCTCGACATCGGAGGGAATGGTGTTGACGTAGGGGGTCGAGACCGTGGCGGGAAAGTCGACGTGGGTCTGGCCGGCCCGTTCGAGGAGGCGCATGAGGAGGTAGCGGGCGCGGTTCCGTCCGCGGGCGCCGACGATGTCGTCGAACGCGGCGAGCCACTCCGCGGTCTCCTCGGGGTCGTTGTCGGGCAGTTGGTGGGCAACACCGTCGAACAGCATCCTGTCCATGCTCCCACCGCTCACCCCCGGGACAAAGTCAAGCGCCGGGCGCGGGTGCGCCGGGCAGCCGGCCCGGTCGGGCATGCTGTCCCGGTGAGTGTCCCCACCGACGACGGATCGCAGACCGTCGTCTACACGGACGGGTCCTGCCTCGGGAACCCCGGCCGCGGCGGGTGGGCGTGGGCGGTGGACGGTGGGCCGTGCGACTCGGGGGGGGAGCCCCACACCACCAACCAGCGGATGGAGGTCACCGCTGTCATCCGGGCGCTCGAGTCTCTCCCCGGGCCGCTGCACGTGATGAGCGACTCGACCTATGTGGTCAACTGCTTCGGGCAGCGCTGGTGGGCCGGGTGGCTGCGGCGCGGCTGGCGGAATTCACAGGGCAAGCCGGTTGCGAACCGGGACCTGTGGGAGATCCTCCTCCCCCTGGCCCTCGAGGCCGACAGACCGGTCACCTTCGGGTGGGTCAAGGGCCACTCCGGCGACCGGATGAACGACGTGGTCGATCTGCTGGCCACCCAGGCGGCGGCCCGGCAGTAGCCCACCGGCCGGTCCGGCCCGATCGCCGTGACGTCGGTCGGTCAGCACCGTGCGTCGGGACAGCCGTGTTGGCACGGGGCCGCGGCTCTCGTAACCTGCCGTCATGGAGATCAACGGCTGTTCGGCAATCATCACCGGTGGGGCCTCCGGCCTCGGCGAGGCCACGGCGCGCAAGCTCGCGTCCCTGGGAGCCCGGGTCACCGTGTTCGACCGGAACGAGGCGGGGGCCAAGGAGGTCGTCGCCGAGATCGGTGGATCGGCGACGTGCGTGGCCGGCGACGTGACCGACCCGGCCGACTGCCAGAAGGCGGTCGATCAGGCGGCCGAGGGCGGCAACCTGCGGATCGCAGTCAACTGCGCCGGGACCGGGTGGGTCGGCCGGGTGATCAACCGGGACGGCTCACCTCACGACCTCGCGCCGTTCCAGTTCATCCAGAACCTGAACGTGACCGGGACGTTCAACATCATGACCAAGGCAGCGTCGGTCATGTCGACAGTCGAGCCCCAGGCAAACGGCGAACGGGGTGTGATCGTCAACACCGCCTCGGTGGCCGCCTTCGATGGCCAGATCGGACAGCTGGCCTACTCGGCATCCAAGGGCGCCGTGGTCGGGATGACCCTGCCGGCAGCGCGCGACCTGGCGGTGGTCGGGATCCGCGTGATGGCCATCGCCCCGGGCCTCTTCGACACGCCGCTGCTCGCCATGCTCCCGGAAGAGGCCCGCAGCACGCTCGCCGAGTCGGTCAACTTCCCCAAGCGTCTGGGCAATCCGGCTGAGTACGGCGAGCTCGTAGCCCAGATCGTGGCCAACAGCTATCTCAACGCCGAGGTCATCCGCCTCGACGGTGGTATCAGGATGCCCCCCAAGTAGCTGCGGTACTGCACGGGGCGGCCTCCGTCTCCTGCGACCGGCGGGTGGGTCACGACGGATTAGGTTCGGTGGTCGTCATGTCCGCCACCTCTGCAGCCGCCACCGCCGGGCCGATCGTCACGGCCGACCCGATCATCCGGACGCTCGGCCTGACCAAGGTCTACACAGGGTCGAACGTACGGGCCGTCGACGGCCTCGACCTCGAGGTCGGAACCGGCGAGATCTTCGGCCTGCTCGGTCCCAACGGCGCGGGCAAGACGACGACAGCGGGCATGCTGACCACGCGGGTGATCCCGACCTCGGGCGAAGCGTGGGTCGGTGGCATCGACGTCGTGGCCCACCCCGCGCTGGCCAAGCAGATCATCGGCACCGTCAGCCAGACGAACACCCTGGACCGCCAGCTCACGGTCCGGGAGAACCTCTACTTCCACGGCCGACTGTTCGGGATTTCGGCCAGGGAGTCGAGGCGGACCGCGGACGAGCTCCTCGAGCAGTTCCAGCTCGAGCGATGGGCGGGCGCTTCGGTCTACGCGCTCTCCGGCGGCATGGCGCAACGGCTGATGGTCGCCCGGGCCATCTTCCACCGCCCGGCCGTCCTCTTCCTCGACGAACCGACTGCGGGACTCGATCCACAGAGCCGGCTGGCTCTCTGGGAGACCATGAAGGTGCTCAATGCCGAGGGGCAGACCATCCTGCTCACCACCCACTACATGGAGGAGGCCGACCAACTCTGCGGTCGGGTTGCCATCATGGACCACGGCCGGATCCTGGCCCTGGACGCGCCGGCCGCCCTCAAGAGCCAGATCGACGCCGACACGATCGTCACCGTGACCGCAACCGGTGACCAGTCCGAGCTGGCCCGCGTGCTCACCGCGGCGGTACCCGGGGTCACCCACACCCGGCCGGTCGAGGGCGGTGTGGAGATACACGTGAAGGGCAAGGAGCGCCTCCTGCCCCTGGTGGTCACTTCGGCCGAAGAGGCCGGTTTCCCGGTGCTCGACCTCTCGGTCACCGAGCCGACCCTCGAAACCGTGTTCATCAATCTCACCGGGAAGGAGCTGCGCGAAGAATGACCGCCATCGACGCCGCGACCCCGGATACCAACGGCCGGCCGGTGCGCACCACGCCGTCGCGCTCGGCGCTGGGCGCGGGCCGGATCGTCCTGTGGGCGCTCATCCTGCGTGACCTCGTCGTCCTCCGAAAGCACCTCTTCGAGTTCGTCGCGCGCACCCTGATCCAGCCGTTCCTGCTGTGTTTCGTGTTCCTCTACGTGTTCCCCAAGATCGGCCAGGGGATCGGGGGCGGAGGTGGACCGGTGGCCGAGTCCGCGTTCGCCACGGTGCTCGTCCCCGGCGTGGTCGGTATCTCGATCCTGTTCCAGGGCGTCCAGTCGGTGGCGCTGATCATGTCGCAGGAGTTCGGCTTCACCCGGGAGATCGAGGACCGGGTTCAGGCCCCATGCCCGATCTGGTTGGTGGCGATCTCAAAAGTGCTGTCCGGCGCGGTCCAGGGACTGATCTCGGCCATCCTGGTACTGCCCATCGCGTCGGTGGTCCACGCCAAGGGGGTCGAGGCCCATCTCACGCTGCACTGGTGGATCATCGTGACCATCGTCCCGATTGCATGCGTGATGATGGCCTCACTCGGACTCCTCCTCGGAACCAGCTTCGAGCCTCGCAACATCGGCCTCATGTTCGGGTTCATCATCCTCCCGGTCACGTTCCTCGGCGGCACCTACTACCAGTGGACCCGGTTGGCCCCGGTCCAGGTCGGAGGGTGGCACTGGCTCCAGACGATCGTGCTGATCAATCCGCTGCTCTACGTCAACGAGGGCATGCGGGCGGCCTTCACCGACGCGCCCCACATGCATCTCTTCGTCGTGTACCCGGTGGTACTGGCGTTCGTGGCGCTGTTCCTCGGTCTCGGACTCCGCAACTTCCGGCGGCGGGTGCTCTCCTGAACGGCGACTACCTGCTCGACAACCGGCAGCCGGAGGCAGGCGCCAGGCTCGCCGCACTGTCCGAGCTGTTCGACGACACGACCTGCCGTGCCCTCGACCGCACCGGCATCGGCCCGGGCTGGCGGTGTTGGGAGGTCGGTGCCGGAGGCCCGCAGATCGCGGCCTGGATGGCCGACCGGGTCGGTCCAAACGGCTCGGTCCTGGCCACCGACATCGATCTCTCGTGGCTCGGCCCGTCAGAGGGGCGTCCCTTCGCCGTGCTCCGCCACGACGTCGCGGCCGACGACCCACCCCCCGGGCCGTTCGACCTCATCCACGCCCGACTGGTGCTCGTCCACCTGCCCGGAAGGGACGGGGTGCTCGCCTCCCTGGATGGTGCGCTGCGCCCCGGAGGCTGGCTGGTCGTCGAGGACGCCGATCCCGCGCTCCAACCACTGGCCTGCATCGACGAGTCGGGCCCCGATCAGGCGCTGGCCAACAAGGTGCGCGCCGGATTCCGTGTGCTGCTCGCCCGCCGCGGGGTCGACCTCTCCTTCGGTCGGACCCTTCCCCGCGCCCTCCGAGCGCTCGGCCTCGAGCAGGTCGGAGCGGACGCCTACTTCCCGATTGCTGCTCCTGAGAGCGCGGTCCTCGAGCGGGCCACGATCGAGCAGATCCGGGACGGTCTCATCACTGCCGGACTGGCCACGGACGAGGAGATCGACCGGTTGCTCGCGGCGATCTCCGCCGGTCGCTTGGACCTGGCGACCGCACCCCTGATCTCGGCGTGGGGCCGCAAGCCCGCCGGGACGATCGTGGCCTGAGGGGACCGCGGACCGAATTGGCCCACCGGTCGCGGCCGATAGGCTGGCCCGCGACCCGGCAGCGACGGATGCGTCCGATGGAGGTGGTACCCACGACACCCGAGGTGGCAGGGCAACAGACAACACCGGGGGGAGTCGACGCAGGGGCGGGGTCACAGGAGCACTTCGATATCGTGATCATCGGAGGTGGTCCCGGAGGGTACGCCACCGCGCTCTATGCGGCCGCGGCCGGGCTGTCGGTTGCCATCGTCGAGCTCGACAAGGTCGGCGGCACCTGCCTCCACCGCGGGTGTGTCCCTGCCAAGGAGTTCCTCGAGACCGCCTCGGTCTACCGAACGGTGAGCTCTGCGTCCGACTTCGGGATCTCCGCGGGCGCCCAGCCCTCCGAGCCGACACTCGACTTCTCGGTGAGCCAGAAGCGCAAGCAAGCGGTGGTCGAGGTGCTGTTCAGGGGTCTCGAAGGTCTGCTCAGGGGCAGGGGGGTCACGACGTTCGGCGGGAGCGGGACGCTGCTTCCCGGCCGCCGGGTGCGCATCGCCGGCAACGACGGCGCCACGATCGAGATCAGCGGAACCGACGTCGTCCTCGCGGCGGGGTCGGTTCCCCGCACCGTCCCCGGCTTCGACATCGACGGAACCGTGGTGATGACGTCGGACGAGGTCCTCGCCCTCGACCGGCTCCCTGCCTCGGTGGCGGTCATCGGAGGCGGAGCCATCGGCTGCGAGTTCGCCTCGATGTTCGCCGATCTCGGCTCGTCGGTCACCGTCTTCGAGGCGCTCCCCTCCATCCTGAGCGCCTGCGACGAGGACATGGCGCGGGTCGTCGCCCAGTCGTTCCGCAAGCGCGGCATCGACGTGAAGGCGGGCGTGACGCTGCACGGGCACACTCCCGGACCCGCGGGCCGGAGTACCGTCGTCTCCTTCGGTTCCGGCGAGCAGCTCGAAGTGGAGGCGGTGGTCGTATCGGTCGGCCGTCGACCGCGTACAGAAGGGTTGGTCGCAGACGGTACCGGCGTGGTGATCGACAAGGGGGGATTCGTCGTCACCGACCGGTTCATGCGCACTGCGGCAGACGGGGTGTGGGCAGTGGGCGACGTGGTGGCCGCGACCCCGCAGCTCGCACACGTGGGCTTCGCCGAGGCGATCGTGGTGGTCAAGTCCATCCTGGGCGAGGCGGTCCTCCCGGTCGACTACACACGCGTTCCGTGGGCCATCTACTGCCACCCCGAGGTCGCGTTCGCCGGTCTGAGCGAGGCGGCTGCGAGGGCGGCCGGTCTCGATGTGGTGGTCAAGAAGGATCCATTCGGCGGGAACAGCCGGGCGCGGATCATCGGCGACACCCAGGGGATGGTCAAACTCGTGGCCGAGCGCCGGCCAGATGGCACATCCGGAAGGATCCTGGGTGTCCACATGGTCGGTCCCTGGGTCACCGAGTTGCTCGGAGCGGGGTACCTGGCGGTCAACTGGGAGGCCACCGCAGACGAAGTGGCCCAGTTCATGCAGCCGCACCCCTCGCTGTCGGAGACGTTCGGCGAGACCGTGTTGGCCTTGACCGGAAGGGGACTACACGTTGCCTGACGTGATCATGCCGCAGCTCGGCGAGACAGTGACCGAAGGAACCATCACCCGGTGGTTCAAGGCGGTCGGCGACACCGTGGCGCGTGACGAACCGCTCTTCGAGGTTTCCACTGACAAGGTCGACTCCGAGGTGCCTTCCCCAGCCGAGGGTGTGGTGACCTCGATCCTGGTGGAGGAAGGTGACACCGTCGACGTCGGCGCGACCCTCGCGGTCATCGACCCGGCGGGCACCCCGGCCGCGTCATCTCCTGCCCCTGCCGCTCCTGCCCCTGCCGCTCCGGCGGCACCCGCACCCACCCCGCCGCCCGCCGCCCCGGCTCCATCTCCTCCGGTCGCAGCAGTTCCCGCGCCGACCCCTCCGGCTCCAGCCGCAGCCGCGCCCGCCCCGGCGGCACCAGCACCCACCCCGGCTCCAGCCGCAGCCGCCCCCGCCCCGGCGGCGCCCGCACCCACCCCGGCTCCCACTCGATCCTCCGCCGCCGTCCGACCCGCCGCCGGTGCCAGCGTCAAGACCGAGCTGCCTGACGAACCGGTCGTGACTGAGAGGCCCCCGCCCGCATCTTCCACGCCGACGTATTCGTCCCGGGCACCGCGCGGAGCGTCCTCGTCCGACGGCTCGTCGGGACTCGTGCTGTCGCCCGTGGTACGCAGGCTCCTCTCTGATCACAAGATCGATCCGTCCACCGTCCGCGGCACCGGTCTCGAGGGAAGGATCACCCGTAGCGACGTCGAGGCCGTCATCGCCAGGCAGGGCGGAGCCGCGGACCCGTCGCCGGTCCCGAGCATCGTGGATCGCAGCGAGTCGGCGTCTGCGCCGCAGGCACGCTCCGCACCCCCCGCTCCTGCTCCGCCAGCGCGACCTCCCCCTGCCCGGCCGGTTGCCGCGCCACCAGCGCCTCCCGCCACGCCGCAGGCACCCGCTGCCGCGCCGCCCGCGCCAGCACCATCCGAGCCCGCCCCCGCGCCACCTCCCCCTGCCCGGCCGATTGTCGCGCCAGCGGCAACACCAGCACCGGCACCACCTGCTCCTGCTCCCCCCGCGCGCCCCACTCCGGCTCCGAGCTCGCAGGATGCCGATGCCGTCCGTGTCGGCGCACGGGACGAGGTGGTGCCGTTCACCAACATCCGGCGTCGCACGGCTGAGCACATGGTCCGCTCGAAGGCGGTCTCGCCCCACACCTTGATGGTCAGGGAGATCGACTACGAGCGAGTCGAGCAGGTCCGGCGTGCCCATGGCGACCGGTTCCGGGATGAGGAGGGCTTCGGCCTGTCCTATCTCCCCTTCGCTGCCCTGGCCGCCGTCGAGGCCCTCGCCGACTACCCGAGACTCAACGCATCGGTGGGAGACGACTCCCTGGTCGTCCACCGTGACATCAATTTGGGCATCGCGGTGGACCTCGACAACCAGGGGTTGATCGTCCCTGTGATCCACAACGCCGAGGAGCTCAACCTCCGGGGCATCGCGCGCAGGATCCACGACCTGGCCGATCGCGCCCGGAACAAGCGCCTGAGCCTCGACGACATCAGCAATGGAACGTTCTCCATCACCAACGCAGGGCCGTTCGGCACGTTGCTCACCGGGGCGATCATCAATCAACCTCAGGTGGCCATCCTCTCCACTGACGGCGTGTCCCGGAAGCCGGTGGTCGTCGAGCTCTCGGACGGGACCGAGTCGATCGGCATCCACTCGGTCGGGCTGGTCGCCATGAACTTCGACCACCGCGCCATCGACGGCGCGTACGTGGCTCGGTTCCTCTCCCGCCTGTCCGAGATCCTGGACGACCGCGACTGGGCCGGCGAGCTCTAGGCGCCGGCCGCGATGACCTGCCCCAACCATCGGGACGACGGGAACGTCCGCGCATGAGGGTGCGTTGGCTCGGACTGGTGCCCTATGCCGAAGCATGGGATCTCCAGCGCACCATCGCACGGTGCTCGGAGGACGACTACCTGCTCCTCCTCGAACATCCCCACGTGTACACGATGGGGTCTCACGCCGATCCGGCGCACGTCCTGGCCGATCCCGCGTCGGTCGGAGCGGATCTCGTCCGCGTCGACCGCGGTGGGGACGTCACCTATCACGGTCCAGGGCAGTTGATCGGCTACCCGGTCCGCACCGTGGGGGGTGGACCCCACCGCGGGCCGAAGCACGTCCGCGAAGTCGAACAAGTGGTCATCGACAGCCTCGTGGCGCTCGGCCTCCCGGCCAGCGCGGTCGGCCGACTGCCGGGGTATCCCGGCGTCTGGGTCGGTCTCGGGGATGCACCCGGGTCGGCTGGACCTCGCAAGATAGCGGCCATCGGCGTGCGGACGTCCCGGGGCCGGACCACCCATGGATTCGCCCTCAACGTCTCGACCGACCTCTCGATGTTCGGCCGCATCGTTCCCTGCGGTATCCCCGACCGACCGGTCACCTCGCTCGCGGCGGAGGGCTACGACGTCCCGATGACCGCGGTGGTCGACGCCGTGATCGAGGTCGCACGCGCCATGTGGGGACCGGTCGACGACAGCCAACGGGTGACCGGCGGAATCCAGGAGTCCGCGGTCCGGCCGGTGCCGGTTGCCTTCGGAGGGACGGGTGGAGGCAGCACTTCGCTCGAGCGCCGCCTGGTGCGTTCGGGTGTGGACCCGGCACGCGGACTGGCCTTGTCCGCCCGCAAGCCGGACTGGCTGCGGGTGACCGCGCGGATGAACGGGGACTACTTAGACCTTCAGCACCGGTTGCGCGATCTGGATCTGGTCACCGTGTGCGAGGAGGCCGGCTGTCCCAACATCTACGAGTGCTGGTCCGACGGCACGGCCACCTTCATGATCAACGGGTCGCGTTGCACCCGTGCCTGTGGCTTCTGCCAGGTCGACACCGGGCGGCCGCTCCCACTGGACGTCGCCGAACCGGAGCACGTCGCCGACGCCGTGGTCCGGATGGGCCTCGCCCACGCGGTGATCACTGCAGTCGCCCGCGACGACCTCGCCGATGGTGGTGCCGGCGCCTTCGCCGAGACCATCGCCGCTGTCCGGCGGCGCAGCCCCGGTACGTCGATCGAGGTGCTCATTCCCGACGTCAAGGGCAGCGCCACTTCGCTCGCGCTGATCCTCGACGCTCGCCCGGACGTGCTCAACCACAACATCGAGACGGTCGCCCGCCTGCAACGCGCGGTGCGCCCGTCGGCAGGGTACGCCCGCAGCCTCACCGTGCTGGCCCGGGCCCGGGATGCCGGGCTCACCACCAAGTCGGGCATGATCCTCGGCATGGGCGAGCAGGAGGACGAGGTGTTGGCCACGTTGGCCGACCTACGCGCGGTCGGTGTGGAGATCGTGACACTCGGGCAGTACCTGCGCCCCAGTCGCAGGCATCTGCCGGTGGCCCGGTGGTGGACACCCGAAGAGTTCGACGCGCTGCGGGCAGCGGGCATGGCGCTCGGGTTCGTCCACGTCCAGGCTTCGCCCCTCACCCGCTCCAGCTACCACGCCCGGGAGGCTGCCGGGAGCGCGCTCCACACCCGGTCGCATGACGACACGGCAGCGGGTGCAGTGGCAGTCCCGGCCGGATGACCCGGTCGTGACCACCGGGACCCGATCGGCTCCCGACGCCCGTCGCACGCGGCTCGACCGGGTGCGGGCCCGGATGGACGAGCTCGCAGTGGACGCCCTGCTCCTCTCCCACGGGGCGGACCTGCCGTGGTTGACCGGATACCGGGCCATGCCACTCGAGCGGCTGACCCTGCTGGTGCTACCTCTGGACGGCGAGCCGGTGCTGGTGGTGCCGGCGCTCGAGGCACCGAGGGTGCCCGACTCCGAGGGCCTGTTCGCACTCGAGCCGTGGTCGGATGCCGAGGATCCCATCGATCTCGTCGAGCGCATGCTGCCCCGATCGGGCCCGGTGCGCCTCGGTATCTCTGACCGGGCCTGGTCCACGACGGTCCTCGCACTCCAACGCCGCCTGTCCGGCGCCGAGTGGGTGGAGGCGTCGCGTGTGACTGCACCGGTCCGTGCGGTGAAGGACGAAGGAGAGCTCGAGGTGCTGCGCGCTGCGGCGGTGGCGGCCGACCGGGTGGCCGCGGTCCTCCAGGCCGGGGGCATCCCGCTCATCGGCCGAAGCGAGGCCGACGTCTCGGGTGAGATCGCCTCGCTCCTGGTCGCAGAGGGCCACAGCCGTGTCAACTTCGCCATCGTGGGGAGTGGACCCAATGCCGCCAGTCCTCACCACGAGCCCGGCAGTCGGGTCATCGGTCGGGACGAGACCGTCGTGTGCGATTTCGGTGGAGCGCTCTCACTCGACGGTGGCGTCGGGTACTGCTCCGACATCACCCGGACGGTGGTGACCGGCCCGCCGTCCGACGAGGTCCGTGAGTGCTACGAAGTCCTCGAGGAGGCGCAGCGGGCGGCGGTTCTCGCGGCACGGGCCGGGGCGACAGCCGAATACGTCGACGGCGTGGCCAGGCGGCTCATCGGGGCGGCGGGATTCGGTGACCTGTTCATCCACCGCACCGGTCACGGCATCGGCATCGAGGAGCACGAGGATCCCTACCTGGTGACGGGCAACCAGGAGGAGCTCCGGCCCGGGCACGCATTCTCGATCGAGCCCGGCATCTACCAGCCGGGCCGCTTCGGGATGCGCCTCGAGGACATCGTCGTGATCGCGCCGGACGGCTCGCCCGAGCCACTCAACACCGTGGATCACGGCCTGATGGTCGTCGACGTCTGAGGAGGCTCTGTGGATCTCGGCATCGAGGGGAAGGTGGCTCTGGTCACCGCGGGATCGAAGGGACTGGGTCAGGCGTCGGCGATGGCTCTGGCCGCCGAAGGGGTGCGGGTCCTCATCTCGGGGCGCAACGAGGACGCGCTCGAGCTCGCTCAGCGAGCGGTGCTCGAGCTCGGCGGCGAGGTGGCCACCCTCTCGGGTGACGTGACCGATCCGGACGAGCCGGCCCGTCTTGTGGAGGCAGCGCTCTCGCGTTTCGGTGGGCTCGACATCCTCGTGGCCAACGCCGGCGGTCCGCCGCCCGGACGCGCGCTCGATGTCGGAGACGACGCACTGTGGTCGGCCATTAACGCCAATCTGATGGCCTCGGTCCGCCTGGTCCGCGAGGCCCTCCCCCCGATGCGGGCTGCCGGATGGGGGCGGATCTGTTGCATCACCTCCTACACCGTCGTGCAGCCGGTACCGGTCCTCGCCCTCTCCAACGCGGCCCGGGTCGGGTTGTGGGGGTGGGCCAAGACCGCAGCGCAAGACCTCGCGGCCGAGGAGAGTGGGATCACGCTCAATCTGCTCTGTCCGGGCCCGCACGCGACCGACCGGATGAAGCAGCTCGGGGGATCCGGGGCGATGGGCGATCCCGCCGACTTCGGCGCCGTGACCGCTTTTCTCTGCTCGATGCAGGCCGCATTCGTCAACGGTTCGGCCATCGTGGTGGACGGGGGCTCGACCCTGGCCCTCTAGTCCCTGGGGTTGATGCGGCCGGGTTGGCTCCAGGTCGGGTTCCCGGTGCGGAACGTCGGCTTCTGATCGAGATCCGTGCGACACAGCTATCGTCGGGTCACCGATGTTGTTCCTCCCCGAAGCTGTCGGTCCGAGCGACCCCGTGCCTGCCACCATCGACCGTGGGCCAGGCTCGGTCCGCAGGACGTCCACGATCGACACCGCGCGACCGGACGGATTCCAGGGTGCTCTGGTCATGACCGCCCGGGCCCGCGACCTCCGGACGGCTCCCGATGCCACGCCGGTGGTGACCGACCAGGTCGACCTTTCGCTGCGGGTCGACAGCGCGAACCGGCAGGTTCTCTCGATCGTCTCCTCTCCGGCTCTACCGGGCTTGGATCAGCTGGTCGGGTGCGCGGTCGGTCCAGGATTCCGGTGGCGGGTCAACGCTGCCTGCCCCGGCGAGCGCGAGGCAGGCACCCTGCTCCATCTGTTGTTGGACGACCTCCCGGGCGCTGCATTGGTCTCGGGGTACTCGCCGCAGCGGGCCGGCGCGCTCGATCAGATTCGACAGCGGCCCGAGGGCGCTGTCGAAGGCACGTCGGGCATGACCCGGTTGTTGGAAACCCAGGACGACCTCTGCGCCGGATGGGCCCACGACGCCACCCTGATGGTGACCATCCGGTCCACCGGGGAGGTCCCGGTGTCGACAGGACCGCCGGCCCCGTCGCTCGAACGGGAGGACGACCCGCTGGCCTGGCACCCGATGTCCCCGCTCCCTCCCCACGCGATGCGCCGCCGCCGCCGTCTCGACGTCGTGGGACCCGGTCGCTCGGGCGAGGTGCACCGCTTCGACGCCCACTTCCGTGACAGCCACATGGACCAGGACGGAGCCGAGTGGGTCGTACACGAGTACTCCGCGACCGGCACGTTCGACATGGTCGGGGGCAGTGTCCTCGACATCGGGGCCGAAGCCCGCGTGCTCCCGTGGATGGAGTGCCCAGGGGCGGTGGCCAGCGCCGGACGGTTGTCCGGCATGTCCATCGCGGAGCTCCGGACCCGGGTGCGACGGGAATTCACCGGCGGCACCACCTGCACCCATCTCAACGACACCCTTCGGGCGCTGGGTGACCTGGAGGTCCTCGCCGGGCAGCTGTCGGGCTGACGCGTACTCAGCGGGGCGGCGGAGGAACCTTCGGTGGCGGGGGCACCTCCAACAGCGGGATCCGCGCCCCCGGAGCTGGCGGCGGCGGGAGCTCCGGAACGGGTGACGGCGTGGGGTCGTTGTCCGTGTCCACTGTCGGGGGTCGCAGCCGCTCGGCCTCGACTGGGTCGAACGGACGCACGCTTCCGTTTGATCCGGCACCGGAGTGCGGAACCGTCGACACCCGGGGTGCCGAACGCGACCCCTTCCGTCCGGCGTGCGTCGGTGCGACGAAGCTCGGGGCCATCGTCAGGGGCTCATCATCCACGGTCGGCTCGAGCAGCGCGCCGGTCCCGTGGTGGGCCGCCTCCCTGTCGAAGTACCCAAATGCCGACGCCCGGCGCTTCTTGCGGTCCGCATTGCGGAACCGCCTGAGCACCAGCAATATGGCGGCGAGGACGGCGGCAACGGCCAGGACGAGGATCTCCAATTGCCCCCCACTGCCCGAGGCGCCCGGAGTCCCGCCCACGAGAAGGGCGATCACCTGCATCCCAATCCATCGTACCGATGAGGGTGCACTAACGCACGGGTTGTCACCGGACCGGGTGCCGGCTGGGGCGGAGCGACGAGGGGGGCGGAGGCAGATCGAGCTCGGACAGCGTTGTGTGCGCGTCGCTGTCGACGGGGGTCAAGACGAGCTCGGGAACCGAACGCGGCGTGCTGCGCGGCGTCACGAGGGTACCGATGCCCTGCACGCGGGCCCCGGTGGGGTCGCCGGCCGGCGATCCGAAGACGTGGAGGACACCGGAAGGACCCCATGGGTCGGGCGACACCGTGGTCCGCCATGAACCGCGGCGTCGTCGACTGATGACCCACCCGGCCACGCCGGCCACGAGCACCAGTGCGATGACGATGCCGACCAGGACCGTCGTCGAATTGTCTGCGCGGCTGCGCTCCGTTGTCGGGGTGGCTCGTCGTGGCTTCCGGTGGGTCAGCGGGAGGGGCGCAGGGGTCGGCGGCGTCGCGTGCTGGAGCGAGACCGACTCGAGGAAGGCGACATCGATGACCTGGGTCGGGCTGAGCCGGGCGGTGTTGGACGGGGCGGCGGACGAGGCGGCCTGGACCGCCGCCACGTAGGGTCCGGTGGCGAAGACGACCACCTGCTCGAGCGCGGCGACCGGTTGGGTGACCGTCACCGTGTAACCGGTGGCTCCGGCGATGCTCGGCACGTCGAAGGGGACGGCTGTTCCCGGCGTTCGGTACGGGGCGACCAGTCCGGCCGCGAAGTTCTGTGCCGCGGCCGGGTCCCCGATCCGGAAGAGCAGCACCACGAGATCGTTCTCGCCCTGCCCGGGCCCGCCGGTGTCGCTCCAGAGGCGGATTGCGGCACCGAAGCCGGGACGCGCTGCCAGGGCGCCGAACGCTGCTTCGGCCTGGGTCGGATCCGAGGACTGGGCAGCAAACGTCTCCGCGGTGAGCGGACCGTTGGTTGCTCCCGGGGCGGCCGCGGTGAACCCGGGGAGGCCGGGATCGACGATGAGGGCGCCGAGTTCCGAACCGGGCGGGGTGGTCGAGCTCGTCGACGGGGCAGGGGCTCGGAAGGTCGTCGGTGTGGATCCGGCGGGAGCCGGCGCGGCTGCGGCCGGCACGTCCACCGCCCAGGGCGACGCCGACAGACCGCCCAGCGTGAGCCCGAGAACCGCTCCGAGCGGCAGCCAATGCCGTCGACGTGGGCCGGTGATCACACCGGAGAGCGTGGCCGATCCGGACCCGCGCCGGTGGGATGGCGCGGTCGCCCGGCTGGGTCCCCGTCAGGCGACGAAGTACTTGGCCTGGGGGTGGTGGCAGATGATGGCGGTCGTCGTCTGTTCGGGGTGCAGCTGGAACCCCTCGCTGACCTCCACGCCGATCCGTTCGGCGGACAGCAGCTCGACCACCTTGGCGTTGTCCTCGAGATCGGGGCACGCCGGGTAGCCCCAGGAGTAGCGGCCGCCGCGGTACTTCTGGCGGAACAGGCCGGTCAGGGTCGGGCCGTCCTCGCCGGCGAACCCGAGCTCCTCGCGGATCCGGTGGTGCCAGTACTCGGCCAGGGCCTCGGCCATCTCGACGCCGAGCCCGTGGAGGTAGAGGTAGTTCCGGTACTCGTTCGTCTCCTTCAGGCGCGCCGCCTCCTCGCTGAGGCGAGGTCCCATGGTCACCACCATGAAGCTGGCCCAGTCCGGTTCCTCGGAGTCGATGGAGCGGAAGAAGTCGCTGATGCACAGCCAGGGCGACTCGGTCTGGCGGGGAAACGTGTATCGCATGAGTTCCTCGCGCCGGCCCTCGTCCTCGAAGAGCACGAGGTCGTCACCGTCAGCGTTGGCCGCGAAGTGGCCCCAGGCCACTTGTGGGATGAGGAACTGCCCGGCCTTGGCCTTGGCCAGCTGCTCGCGCAAGAGTGCCCGGACCCGGTCCTTGAAGGCGGAGTCGTCCTCGCCCCCCTCGGGTCGGAAGCCCCACTGGTTGCGGAACAGGGCGGTCTCGTTGAGGTAGGTCGCAATGTCGTCGACGGGAATCCCCTTGGCCACCCTGCTCCCCAGGAACGGTGGCTTGAAGGTGGGGTTGTCCGTGGCCACCTCGGGTGACCGGGTGGGCAGGGTCTCTCCTCGTGCCAGTGCCTCTTCCGCTGCCTGCTTGCGCAGTTCGCTCTTGCGCGGTCCGAGGTCCCGTCCGCCGATGGTGGTCCCGAATTCGGGATCGTCCTCGCCGCTGCGGGCGAGTTCGACCAACCGGTCCATCGTGCGCAGCCCTTCGAACGCGTCCTTTCCGTAGAAGAGGCGTCCCTGGTACACCTGCCGAAGGTCGCGCTCGACGTAGGTGCGGGTGAGCGCGGCCCCACCCAGGATGACCGGGATGTGGGCCAGGCCCCGCCGGTTGAGCTCCTCCAGGTTGTCGCGCATGATCAGGGTGGACTTGACCAGCAGGCCGCTCATCCCGATGGCGTCGGCGCCGGACGTTTCCGCTGCGTCCACCAGCTCGTTGATCCCGATCTTGATGCCCAGGTTCTTGACCGTGTAGCCGTTGTTGGTGAGGATGATGTCGACCAGGTTCTTCCCGATGTCGTGGACGTCACCCTTCACGGTGGCGAGGACCATCACGCCCTTGCCACCCTGGTCGGCCTTCTCCATGTAGGGCTCGAGGTAGGCGACCGCAGTCTTCATGGTCTCCGCTGAGCCCAGCACGAAGGGGAGCTGCATCTCACCGGAGGCGAAGCGCTCGCCGACGGTCTTCATGCCGGCCAGCAGGAAGTCGTTGATGATCACCAGCGGGGTGTGCCCGTCGGCCATGGCCTCGTCCAGGTCGGCTTCGATGCCGTTGCGGTCGCCGTCGATGATCCGGTGCTCGAGGCGTCGCTCGACGGTCCATCCGGAGCGGTCCTCTCCCGCCGCGGCGGTCGCGGCCGCGACCCCCTCGAAGAGGGCCAGCAGCTCGGTGAGCGGGTCGTACCCCTCGCGGCGGCGGTCGTAGACGAGGTCGAGGCAGACCTCGCGGGCCCGCTCGTCGATCTTGGCCAGGGGCAGGATCTTGGACGCGTGCACGATGGCCGCGTCGAGTCCCGCCTGCACGCACTCGTGCAGGAAGACCGAGTTGAGCACCTGGCGGGCCGCCGGGTTGAGGCCGAAGGAGACGTTGGAGAGCCCGAGGACGGTGTAGACGCCGGGCAGCTCGGCCTTGATGCGCCGGATGCCCTCGATGGTCTCGATGCCGTCCTTGCGGCTCTCCTCCATTCCGGTGGAAAGGGGGAGCGCGAGGGGGTCGAAGATGAGGTCCTCGGGCCGCAGGCCGTAGCGCCCGACAGCGATGTCGTGAATGGCCCGGGCCGCGCGCACCTTCCATTCGGCGGTGCGCGCCTGTCCCTCGGTGTCGATGCACGTGCACACCACCGCCGCGCCGAACTCCTTGGCCAGGGTGAGGAATGAGTCGAGCCGGGTGCCCTCGTCGTCCCCCTCTTCGAGGTTGACCGAATTGATCACCGCCCGGCCGCCGATCCAGGACAGCGCGGTCTCGATCACCGGCGCCTCGGTCGAGTCGACCACCAGCGGAGCGGTCGACTGGGTGGCGAACCTCGAGGCAATCGCCTCCATGTCGGCGACACCGTCGGCGCCTGTGTAGTCGACGCACACGTCGATCAGGTGCGCGCCTTCTTTGACCTGGTCACGTGCCATGGCCACGCACGTGTCCCAGTCCTCCTCGAGCATCGCCTCGCGGAACCGCTTCGAACCGTTGGCATTGGTGCGTTCGCCGATCACCAGGAACGAGGTGTCCTGATGGAAGGGAACGGCCGTGTAGATGGAGGCGGCTCCGGGCTCGGGGCGCGGCTGGCGGGCGGCAGGGGTGAGGTCGCGACAGGCAGCCACCACGGCTGCCAGGTGGGCCGGGGTGGTACCGCAACAGCCCCCGATCACCGACACGCCCAGCTCGCCCACGAACTGGCGATGGAAGTCGGCCAGCTGATCGGGGGTGAGGTCGTAGTGCATGGCCCCGTCGACCACAGAGGGCAGTCCGGCGTTGGGCTGGCAGCTGATCGGGACCGCGGCCTGGGCCGACAGATGGCGCAGGGGCTCGAACATCTCGGCGGGCCCGGTCGCGCAGTTGAGGCCGATCACGTCGACGTCCATTGCCGAAATGGCGATCAGGGCGGCTCCGATCTCGGTTCCCGGGAGCATGGTGCCGGTGAGCTCGATGGTGACCTGAACCTGGACGGGCACCCGCTGGCCCGCGGCAGCCATGGCACGACGGACACCGTTGACGGCTGCCTTTGCCTGCAGCAGGTCGAACACGGTCTCGATGACGAACAGGTCGACGCCCCCCTCGAGGAGGGCCGCGGCCTGGTCCCGGTAGGCATCCCTGAGGTCGGCGTAGCGGATCTGGCCGAGGGTCGGGAACTTGGTCCCGGGCCCGAGGTTGCCGGCCACCCAGCGCGGGCGGTCTGCCGTCGCGTAGTCGTCGGCTGCCTGGCGGGCGAGGCGGGCCGCGGCCAGGTTGAGCTCGTGGACACGGTGCTCCTGGCCGTACTCGGCGAGGACCGGTGCGAATGCGCCGAAGGCGTCCGTCTCGACGACGTCACAACCCACCTCGAGGAACGAACGGTGGACGCCCGAAACGATGTCGGGGCGGGTCACCACCAACAGCTCGTTGCAGCCTTCGAGGTCGGGGCCACCGAAGTCATCGGCGGTCAGCCCGGCCAGCTGCAGGTTGGTCCCCATGGCGCCGTCGAAGATCACGACGCGTTCGGCGACTGCCTGGAGGTAGCTCGATTCAGCGGGGGAGACGGCCATAGTCCCTCAAGGCTACCGGCGGGGGAGTGGCGCTGGGACGGGGCAACCGGGCGTGAGGAGCCGGTGGCAGGATTCGGTTCGTTTAGCATCGTGTCCGTGAGCGCACCGTGGTGAAGATCTACACGAAGACGGGGGACGACGGGACCACCGGGCTGTTCTACGGGGGGAGGGTCCGCAAGGACGACCCCGTCATGCAGCTGACCGGCACGGTGGACGAAGCACAGGCGGCCCTCGGCCTCGCCCGGGCCGAAGCGGCTCCGGGTTCCGAGCTCGACGAGCTGCTGACCCTCATCGAGCGGGAGCTCTACGTGCTCATGGCCGAGGCGACCACCGCTGCCGCTCATCGCACGAAGCTCGTCGCAGGGAAGACGCTGGTCACCGAAGAGATGGTCGAGGCGCTCGAGTCGAGGATCGACGACCTCATCGGTCGGGTCGAGATGCCCCCCGACTTCGTGATCCCGGGGGCCAACCGGACATCTGCCGCCCTCGACGTTGCCCGGACGGTCGTGCGGCGGGCAGAACGCCTCCTGGTGTCGACACCGATCGAGGGCTCGCTGGTCGGTCGGTACCTCAATCGGCTCTCGGACCTCCTCTGGGCCCTTGCCCGGTGGGCGGAGGGCTCCGAGCACACACTCGCCCGCGGCACGCCCCGAAGATCACGCCGCACCGGGTCGGCTGGGTCCCAGCCGTAGTCGACGGAACCGACGACGAGCCACCCCACCACTGACCGAAGAGGAGCGACCCCGTGATCCGAGTCACCGTCCCGTCGGCTGCCGACATCCCCGCCGGCCTGTCGGCGGTCGGCGTGCCCATCCATGCCACCGCGGACGGACCGGTCGCGGCCGTCGATCCCAGCACCGTCTCGGGCGTTGCGTTTCCCGAGTCGCTCGACCCGGCCTGGTGCGAACGCCAGGGGTTCACCGCGAAGGTCGGGCAGGTACTGGTGCTCCGCTCCGTGGCCGCTGCCCGGACAGGCGGAGATACAGATCCTGATCTGGTCCTGGTCGGGATCGGCGACGCCGACATGTACGCGGGCGACCGAGGCCTCGAGTCGCTGCGCCGCGCATCGGCCGCCTTCGTCCGGGCCGTCGGCCGGGGTCCGGTCGCCCGTCTGGACGTGACCCCGCCGGCCGGACGCGGGCTCGACGACGCCGCGGCCGCGGCGGCGGAGGGGGGAGCGCTGGCCGCCTATCGCTACGACCGGTTCCGGAGCGGGGAGACCCCGTCCGGCCTGGCCGAACTCGCCCTGACCGGGGGCCCGCGGGCGGACCTGGGAGCGCTGTCCGACGGTGCAGCGCGTGGAGCCCGCGTTGCCGAGTCGGTGGCGCTTGCCCGCGATCTGGTCAACGAGCCGGCCGGTTCCCTCGGCCCCCAGCAGTTCGCCGAAGTCGTCGTCGAGCGGTTCGCCTCGGCTCCCGCGGTCACCGTCGAGGTGTGGGACGAGGACCGCATCGCCGAGGAGCGTCTCGGCGGTCTCCTCGGGGTGGCAGCCGGTTCGGTCCGGCCCCCCCGTCTCGTGCACATCGAGTACCGCCCGGCCGATCCGTGGGAGTTCGACGGCCACGTGCCCCATCTCGCGCTCGTCGGCAAAGGGATCACCTTCGACTCCGGAGGTCTCTCGCTCAAGACCGCCGGGGGCATGGAGACCATGAAGACCGACATGGCCGGTGCCGCGGCGGTGGTTGCCGCGGTCGACGCAGCCGCCGCCCTCGGTGGCCGGATCGCGCTCTCCGCCTGGACTCCGCTCACCGAGAACATGCCCAGCGGGTCGGCCACGAGACCCGGTGACGTGCTGACCGCCCGCAACGGCAAGACCATCGAGGTGCTCAACACCGACGCCGAGGGCCGTCTGGTGCTCGCTGACGCACTCTCGTTGGCCGCCGAAGCCGGACCCGACGCCATCGTCGACCTGGCGACCCTGACCGGCGCAGCGGTGGTGGCGTTGGGCAAGGAGATCGCCGGCCTCCTCGGCAACGACGACGAGCTGCGCGCCGAGGTACAGCGGGCGGGGGACCGAGCCGGCGAGCCCTCGTGGCCGCTGCCGCTGCCGGACGACTACCGGGTACACATCGAGTCCGAGGTCGCCGACATGCGCAACGTCGGGCGCTCCGGCCAGGCCGGGACGATCGCTGCCGCCCTGCTGCTACGCGAGTTCGTGGGCGACGTGCCCTGGGCCCACCTCGACATCGCCGGCCCGTCGCGGGCCGAGGAGGCCCGTGGATACGTGACCAAGGGCGCGACCGGGTTCGGAGCCCGCACCCTGGTGGCGCTGGTGACCTCCGAGGCGTTCGCCCGCTCCCTCGCCGCGCGGGCGTCCACCTGACCCGGACGGACGAGCGGATGGCCCGCGCGCCCCGCCGGTCCGGTGCACTACCTTTCGTCGGGTGAAGATCGCCGTCCTCGGGGGAGGGTCGTGGGGGACGACGGTGGCCTCGCTCGTCGCACCGAGGCACGACACCGTGCTCTGGGCCCGCGATCCCGACGTGGCGCGTGGCGTGCGCGAGGAGCACCGCAATCCGAAGTATCTGCCCGGGTTCGACCTGGCCCACGAGCTCACCGCCACCGCCGATCTCGAGGAGGCGGTCTGCGAGGCCGACCTGATGGTGGTCGGCGTCCCGGTCTCGGGATTCCGCAAGGTGCTGGAGGACGCCGCCGGCTGCATGCGCCCCTGGATCCCGGTGGTGAGCCTCTCGAAGGGACTCGAACAGGGCTCGATGTTGCGGATGACCGAGGTGGTGAGAGAAGTGGTGCCCGGGCACCCGGTCGCTGCCCTCAGCGGACCCAATATCGCCGTCGAGATCCTCGACGGCAAAGCCGCCGCCGCAGTCGTCGCGACCGAGGACCTCGAGGTTGCCGGCGCCATCCAGAAGGTGTTCACCCGGGGGGTGTTCCGGGTCTACGTCAACGACGACGTGATCGGCTGCGAGATGGGCGGTGCGCTCAAGAACGTGATCGCCATCGCCGCGGGCATCGGTCAGGGTCTCGGCGTCGGGGACAACACCCGGGCTGCCGTGATGTCCCGCGGCCTGGCCGAGCTGACCCGGTTGGGCGAGGCCATGGGGGCGAGGCCGGCCACCTTTGCGGGGTTGGCGGGGATGGGCGACCTCATCGCGACCTGCATGAGCCCGCACAGCCGTAACCGGGCGGTCGGTGAGCAGCTGGGCCGGGGCCGGCGGCTCGACGACATCCTCGCGGAGATGCAGATGGTGGCCGAGGGAGTCCGCACCGCCACGGTCGCCCTCGAGCTGGCCGAGCGGTACGGGCTGGAGCTCCCGATCTGCCGGATGATCGACAAGGTGGTCACGGGTGAGATCGAACCGATCGGTGCCTACTGGGGCCTCACCCCGGCCGGCCACGAGGCAGAGCCGGGCTGAGCCGGGTCGCCGGGATCCCGGACCGTTCCGACCGCGTCCCCCGCTGCCCGGTGGGCGACTGCCGGATGGAACCGCCAGGAGAAGAGCGTCCGTTCGATGGTGCTGCGGTCGTGGCCGGCCGCGGCGAGCCCCTCGGCCAGCCGGAGCGCCCGCCGGCGCATCTGCTCGGGCTCGGACAGCCGCTGCTCGGCGAGCCACCGGCGGTGGCTCTGCTGCAACGGGTCGGGCAGCCTGCTCGCGTGGCGGAGTGCGAGGGGAGGGATCGAGGTCCGGACCGCCAGCTCGGCCGGACCCTGGGCCCGCGCCAGCTCGAAGATGCACAGACGGCTCAGCGCGCGGCGGAACGGTGCGTTCCTGCCGGTGCGGTCGCCGAGCCCGAGTGCCCGGGCGGTTTCGGCGAGATGGAGGTCGAACCCGTCGCCGTGAACCTCGAGACCGTAGAAGAGGCGGCGGAGCAACCACGTGGTCGACGGCCCGATCAGCGGAAGCCAGTAGAGCTCGACGTAGCGGCTGCAGGGATGGACCCCGTGGGGGTCGGCGACCGGGTCGACCCAGCTGACGATCCGCAGTCGCTCGGCGCTGCCGAGGCTGATCGACGGACGGCGACGGTCAGGGACCGGACGTGACGGCAGCGAGACGACAGGTGAGGTGGACACGGCACACTCCTCGGGGCAGGGACCCGGTCACGGACCGGAGTCGATCGGACTCCCGAACTCTGTGCGGCCGTGCTTGCCCGTCACCTTGCCGGGGAGCTGCCCGACTAGCGACCTGCGTTCTCGACGTAGACGTCGTAGCAGGAGCGGCAGACTCGGAACGGATTGCCCTCGCCGTCCAGCTCGACCGGGCGGCCGCAATCGCGGCATGACCGGCCGTGCGGGACCGGTCGGGGCTCGCGCCCAGCCAGGTTCTCGGCTCCGTCGATCCAATGAACCTCGGCCGGATCCGGCTGCGTCGTCACCCTCACTGCATCGGCAGGCGGGCGCCGGCCCTTGAACGATGCCTCCCGGTGGGCCCCGGTGCGCTTCCCGTGCCGCTCAGTCGGCGACGGGCTGCCAGCGCGCGACCGAGTAGGCCAGCAGAAGCGGCACGTTGACCGCGAACAGGAAGAGTAGTGAGGTGAGGATCCCCAGTCGCTGGCCCGGCGTGTGGTCGAAGACGAAGACGAACTCGAGGATGCCGGCGATCACCAGGTAGGCCAGGAGGGCCCAGCCGAAGACCCGGAAGAAGACCGTCCAGGCGAACTCTGCGATCCGGGAGAGCAGGGCGATGTTGACCAGCAGGAGGACGCCTGCCGCGGAAGCGAGCACGATCGGGATGGTCGTCGACGAGGACTGCCCGTACTGCGCGGCCATGAGGATCCCGCCCGCGACGGTCAGCACGAGTGCGCCCACGGCAATCTGGTGCACCGGAGGGAGGTCGGCCTGGCGCAGGTCCTCGGCATCGGGCCCGGCTCCGGGCGGTACGGATTCGGTGGCGGTGCTCATCGGCTGGCGAGGAAGGTCATGATGACGATGGTCGCGATCTGCATCACGCCGGTGATCCCTGCGGTGACGATGAAGACCTTCATCAGCCGCCCGATCCGCTCACCGTTTGGTCGGGCCTTCTTGAGCTCGAACAGCACCGCCAGGTTGGCCGGCTCGAGGAGCCCGAGCGCGATGACGGCCATGACCCCCACGATGATGTAGGAGGCGACCAGCCAGCCGTGATGCGGGTACGACTGGTCGAGATTGCCGAGATGGCGGGCCAGCTGGAATCCGGCGCCGAGGGTCATGGCCACCAGGGTCGGCATGATCAGGAGCATCTTGGGCATGAACCTGGCACTGAACTCGACCCGGGCCGGGACGGTCATCCCACCGATGATCGGTCCGAGCACCAGGCCCAGGAAGAGGTCGAGACTGGTCCACAGGCCGCCGCCCGCGACGTGGAAGAACGTGAGCGCCCAGAGGTTGTTCGAGGCGATGGCCACGATCAGTCCGATGAGGATGGCGGCGACGATGGGCAGTCCCCGCACCGGCACGATCGAGAACGCGGGGACCGGTGGCGGACCCTGTCCTGCCTGGGGCGGTCCCGCGCCCCGCTCGAGTACCTCGTCGAGCGCCATGTCCGTCATCACGTCTCCAGTCTGGGAGCGCCGGGCCCGGCCGGGTGGCAGCGGCCCGGGATCTCGCCCGGCCTGACGGAGCATCGTATTCGGGTAGACGGCCGGGATGCGGGTTACCACGGGGATGCGGGTCACCCACCGGGATGCGGACCCCGCAGGTGCGCTACCAGGAGCCCCGGTGCACGCTGTCGGTGAGCGTGCGTCTGGGCCGGGTCGCCGACGTCGACGGGGGGTCGGGACGGGCCGGCTCGCCGAGGAGGACCGCGCCGAGCCACCGCATCCCCGGGGGAACGCCGAGGACGTCGCGGAGCGAGTCCTCGCCGCGGAAATTCCCGAGGAATGCGGCCCCGATCCCGCGTTCGGACGCTCCGAGGAGGAGGGTCATCACGAGGAAGGCGGCGTCGACGTGCCAGTAGGGGACGACCCAGTCGATCGTGCCCTTCTGGTCGGCCTTGTCCGGCTCCCGGTAGCGCTCGGCGTACACGTCGGGGTCGGAGAACGGGAGCACCACCACCGGGGCCCGCGACAGGCCTTCGAAGCGTCGGGACCGCTTCCGCCATGCCTCGTCCGTGGTCGCGCTCCAATAGCGCACGGTCTCGGCCGGCCCTTCCAGGACGACGAGATCCCGGCCCTGGGTGTTGCCCGCCGAGGGCGCGCAGAGTGCGTCCGAGAGCAGGGCGTCGAGCACGGCGCGGTCGAGGGGGGCGCCCGTGAAGTTCCTGGTCATGTGCCGCCGCCGCACGGCCTCGGTCAGCTCCATCGGAAGAGCACGCTACCGTCCGGCGCCGACAGGGCCAGGGCCCGGGGAATGTTGACCCCGCTGGTAGTGTTTGAACACGCAGAGGGTCGATCGGTGGGTGTCTTGGCCGGTCGACCGCTCCCGCCGCGGGAGCGGCAGTCGCCCGAGAGGGAAGGACGCCGGAGACGGAGAAGAAGGAGTCGGATCGCCGTGCCCACCTTCAGAGAAATGTTGGCGGCTGCCAAGGCCGCGGTGCGCGAGATCGAGCCGGCGGAGGCAGAGTCGGAGATGACCCGTGACGACGCGGTCGTCCTCGACGTGCGGGAGCCCGACGAGTACGAGCAGGGGGCGATCCCCGGGGCGCTCCACATCCCGCGGGGCACGCTGGAGACCTCGATCGAGGGACGCATCCCGGACAAGTCCGCCCACGTGGTCGTCTACTGCGCCGGCGGGACCCGGTCGGCGTTCGCCGCCGAGACGATGCAGGAGCTCGGCTACACCGACGTCGCCTCGATGATCGGCGGCTTCAACCGGTGGAAGGACGAAGGCAGGCAGTGGTCCGCTCCGTCCTCGCTCACTCCCGATCAGCGCAACCGGTACCAGCGCCACCTCCTCCTGCCCGAGGTCGGGGTCGACGGCCAGCTCAAACTGCTCGACGCGAAGGTGCTCCTACTCGGAGCCGGTGGCCTCGGTTCGCCGGCCGCGCTCTATCTGGCTGCGGCCGGTGTCGGCACGCTCGGCATCATCGACATGGACGTGGTCGATGCCTCCAACCTCCAGCGCCAGATCCTGCACAACACCGACCGGATCGGCGAGCGCAAGGTCGACTCGGCCAAGAAGACCCTCACCCTGATGAACCCCGACGTGAACGTGGTCACCTACGACGTGCGCCTCGGGGCCGACAACATCCTCGAGATCATCGACGGCTACGACGTGATCGTGGACGGGACCGACAACTTCCCGACCCGCTATCTGGTAAACGACGCATCGCTGCTCAAGCGGATCCCGGTCGTGCACGGCTCGATCTTCCGGTTCGAGGGCCAGGCCACCGTCTTCCATCCCTACGTAGGCCCCTGCTATCGCTGCCTGCTGCCCGAACCGCCCCCTGCCGAGCTGGCGCCGAGCTGCTCGGAGGCCGGCGTCCTCGGCGTCCTGCCAGGCATCGTCGGGTCGATCCAGGCCGTCGAGGCCATCAAGATCATCCTCGGCATCGGCGACACCCTCGAGGGGCGCCTGCTGGCCTACGACGCCCTCGAGCAGAGCTTCCGCACGTTCCGGGTCCGCCGTGATCCGAACTGCCCCGCCTGCGGGCCGGACGCGGGTGAGATCGTGATCGCCGAGTACGACGACCTCTGCATGCCCCACGTGATCGAGGCGCCTCCCGGTTGAGCCTCTTGCGCCCGGTCGTGCTGTAGCCAGGCGTCTTCCAGGGCCCTCCGTCGGACCCCGGTGGGCGGAGACCGTAACCTGTGTCGATGCCGTCCGAGCGCCCGATCCCCACGCCGTCCCACGACCGGGCCACCGACTCGGGCATCGAGGTCCGTCGGGTCTACGGCCCCGATGACCTCGCGGGCTGGGATCCGTCCACCCGGTTGGGCGAGCCTGGCACCTATCCCTTCACCCGCGGCATCCGCCCCGACATGTATCGCGGCCGCCTCTGGACGATGCGGCAGTACGCCGGGTTCGGCACGGCCGAGGCCACCAACGCCCGGTTCAAGTTCCTGCTCGGGGCCGGCCAGACCGGTCTGTCCTGCGCCTTCGACCTGCCCACCCAGATGGGGTACGACTCCGACCATTCGCGCTCCGAGGGCGAGGTCGGAAAGGTCGGCGTGGCCATCGACTCCCTCGAGGACATGCGCCTGCTGCTCGCCGACCTGCCGCTGGACAAGGTCACCACCTCGATGACCATCAATGCCACCGCCGCGATCCTGCTGCTCCTCTACCAACTGGTCGGCGAGGAGAACGACGTCGATCCGGCCCAGCTCGGGGGGACCATCCAGAACGACATCCTCAAGGAGTACGTGGCCCGCGGCACCTACATCTACCCGCCGCGACCGTCGATGCGTCTGGTCACCGACACGTTTTCGTACTGCGAGGCGCACCTCCCTTCCTGGAACACCATCTCCATCTCCGGCTACCACATCCGCGAAGCCGGCTCCACGGCAGTGCAGGAGATCGCCTTCACCCTCGCCAACGGCATCGCCTATGTCGAGGCGGCCCTGGCGGCCGGCCTCCGTGTGGACGACTTCGGTCCCCGGCTCAGCTTCTTCTGGAACGCCCACAACAACCTCTTCGAGGAGGTGGCCAAGTACCGGGCTGCCCGACGGATGTGGGCCCGGATCATGACGGAGCGGTTCGGAGCGACCGATGAGCGGTCGCTGTTGCTCCGGTTCCACACCCAGACCGGGGGGTCGACCCTCACCGCCCAGCAGCCGGAGAACAACATCGTGCGGGTGACGCTGCAGGCACTGGCAGCCGCGCTCGGTGGAACCCAGAGCCTCCACACCAACGGCTTCGACGAGGCACTCGGGCTGCCCACCGAACGGGCGGCCAAGATCGCACTGCGGACCCAGCAGATCGTGGCCAACGAGGCGGGCATCGCCGACACGGTCGACCCGCTGGGAGGCTCCTGGTTCGTCGAGGCGCTGACCGACGAGGTCGAGGCGGCCGCCTGGGAGTACATCGAGCGGATCGACGCCATGGGCGGAGCGGTCGACGCCATCGAGGCTCAGTACATGCAGCAGGAGATCGAACAGGCCGCCTACGCCTACGCCAAGGCCATCGACAGTGGCGACAAGGTTCTGGTCGGGGTCAACCGGTTCGTCGACGAGGAGGACGCCCCGACCGAGGTGTTCCCGATCGATGCCGAGCTCCAGCGCTCCCAGGTGGCCCGGCTCGGCCGGATGCGGGCCGAGCGCGACCAGGCCGCGGTCGACGCGGCGCTCGCCGACGTCGAGGCCGCGGCCGCGGGGACCCAGAACCTTCTGGTTCCGATGAAGGTGGCGCTGTCCCGCCTGGCCACCCTCGGCGAGGTGTCCGACGTGCTGCGGGGTGTGTTCGGAGAGTTCCACCCCGGCGGGTGAGCGCGCTTCGTCTTCGTCCCGAGCAGTCGGTCATCATGGGACTGCTATCGCACGATCGTTGGGGGGTGCAACCCACTTCCCAGCGACAGCGTCGGTCGCTCAGAGCGATTCGTTGGAGTTGGGCAGCGACGACGTCTGCCACGTGACCCCCACGCACATCTCGTCGGATGATCCGTCGCCGAACGTGACGAAATGTGGCGGCGCCTTGCGGAGGATTGGTAACTCCTGCCCCAGCTCGGGGTTGTAGCTGCAGTTGATCTGTATCTGCTCGCCGCGAGTCACCGGGATGGGCGCCACGTTGTACGCCTTTTGGTAGTCGAAGTTGTAGTTCGGGACGTTCAGGATCGTCTTGGCCTGCGGCGTCCCCGGATTGAGCACCATCGTGAACTTGACCCCCAACAGGTGCATGTGTGGTTGGATCCTGTCGATGTAGCCGTTCGATCCGACCTGCCACGTGCACGTGGCCGTGTCACCGACAGGCGGATCGGCCGGGTTTTCACCACATACCTGGTCGATGCCCATGGCCATCTCAACGCCGCCGGAGCCGAAGCGCTGATTCAGGTAGCTGAGGGATGCCTGATAGTTGCACAGTGACCCAGTCACACCGGCCGGACATGGAATGTTCGGCGGGGCAATCAGGTATTGGGATTGCATCGGCAAAAGTGGCGTGGACACCGGAACCGTGTGGAGCATCAGCCCGTTCGTGACCGGCTTGTCGCCCACCAGCAGGTTGTAGTGCACTTGCTCGATCACCAGGCTCCCCATGGGCAGGGAGATCCCCGTGCCTTTGGGTAGCACGTCTTCGCCATGCCCAGGCGCCCACACGCTCAGGAAGGGGGTGCTCATGAAAGCGGCGAGCGACGCACCTGGCAGCGCTGGCGCGCCGAAGCACGTCCATCCCCTACCGCCGGTGGCTGCATTGGCGGCGAGGGCTTGAGCCGTCATGGTCGGGGGCACCAAGGCAAGCACGGCATGGTGGACCTCGGGACTGCCCGGTTTGAACTGGCTCGAGATCACGTATGAGTTCCGGGTGATGTGCGGGTTGACCAAGCTGCAGTGGTAGTCGTCGGTCGCTCCCACGGCCGCCTCGGGCTTGTACCTCGGTGACGCCACCGACACGGTGGAGACAGGTGTTTGCGACCTCGGGTTCGCCTTGGCCGACCCCGAGGTGGTCGCCAACGCCACCGCGCCGAGTGTGCCGGCTACAAGCACAACGCTGATAGCCACGATCAAGGCCCGCGGCGTTCCCATGGCGCCTGACAGCCGGCGCCGCTTCGGCGGGACGGGCCCTCGTGACGACCCCTCGTTCGCTGGGTCGGCAGAGTGGCTGTCGGCCTGCTCGATTAGGTCAGTCATGGTCTTCCCCCCCCGTCCTGACACCCGATTCGGCGTGTTACGGGCCCTGTCCCAACCCGAGCGTTTCCGGTGCGAAGGCTAACCCACACTCGACCCGAATGCTCTGGATGGCGGGGTAGCCGGTACGAGGCTGAGTTCGCGCACAGACGGGGGGTGCCGGATCAGCGCGGTTATGGCCCGCCTCCGAGTGGCGTGAGTGGGGCACCGGTCGGCAGGGTCTTCGACGGCGCGTCGCCACCCGGTTCTGATGGGTACCCTCTCGGGAGTGGCGAACCAGGACTCAGCGCGTACTGCGTCGGAATACGACGCGATGGCAGTCGAGTACGACCAACACAATGCCAGTGGTGCCGCCACCAGCTACTACGAACGCCCTGCAACGATTGCGTTGCTCGGTGACGTCCACGAGAAGCGGGTCCTGGAGGTCGGATGTGGGAGCGGACCGCTAACTGCAATGGCTCGTTGGCCATGGAGCGGAAGTTGTGGCATGCGATGTGAGTGCCGCCATGCTCGAGATTGCCCGCTCACGGGTCGGCGATAGCGCGGAACTGCACCACCACGATTTGACTGAGCCACTGACGTTCCTCGAAGACGCGAGCGTGGACTTGGTAGTTGCTTCGCTGGTGTTCCATTACCTGCGCGACTGGGTAGCGCCGCTTCGTGAGCTTCACCGGGTGCTACGACCCAGCGGCTCGGTGGTGATGTCGATACATCACCCGGCGTGGGACTGGAGGAACCATTGCTCCTGATGACTACTTTGCGTTCTCTCAGGTGTCCGAGGTGTGGGTCAAGCCACATCCGGTGACCTTCTGGCGTCGCCCCCTGACCGCTGCCACCGCCGCCTTCAGTGAGGCGGGATTCCTCATTGAACGCCTCGTCGAAGCCAGACCGAGTCCGGAGCTCGAGAAGCGAGACCCGAGCGCATTCCAGGAACTGACGACCGGGCCGTTCTTCATGCACCTACGGTTGAGACCTGCACAACCGGACGGCAGCGTGGCTGGGGCGTCTTCGTAATCGCGACTGAGGAGTGCTCACCAGTGCAGGCGTAGAGCGACAGAGAGGACCGGAAGATGTCGGAGGAAATCAAGCCGATCGAAGTCTCACGCAGAATTGAAGCACCGGCGGCCCCCATCTTTGAAGTCCTGGCGAATCCGCAACGTCACATGGATTTCGACGGGTCTGGCATGCTCCGGGGGGCCGTCCTCGACCGGCCCATCTCTGAAGTGGGCGACACCTTCGCCATGAAGATGCATCGATTCGGAGACGACTACCTCATGCTCAACTATGTAGTGGAGTTCGAGCCAGATCGGCGTATCTTTTGGAAACCGGCCCCCGGAGACCCGTCTCGGACTGACGGTGATGATCCATCCAAAGTCGGTATTCCTGCGGGCTACCGCTGGGGCTACATCCTCCTTCCGGACGGTGACGATGCCACTGTCGTCACGGAGGTATTTGACTTTGGCACGGTGACGGAGCAAATCCGCCAGTCCCTGATGAGCGATGGCGGGGCGTGGATCAACGGGAACAATTCGATGCTTGAGTCCATGACGGCCAGCCTGGAGAGGCTCGAGAAGATCATGACTACGTAGGTGCGCCGCCTGAACGTGTTGAAGAACCGGCCTTTCGGGCGGTCTGGTAGGTAGACCGCCTGTCCCCGAATGCCGGGTCGGTCAGATACCCCCGAGGCCTTGGATGACCTGGGTGTGATGAGGCAAACTGCCTCGATGGATCTCGGGTTGCGCGACAGGGTCTATCTCGTTACCGGAGGCAGTCGTGGCCTCGGATTCGCCGCAGCCCAGGCGCTGATCAGAGAGGGAACCAACCGGAAGAATTCGGCCGAGTTGCCGCCTTCTTGTTCTCTCCCGCCGCGTCCTACGTCACGGGAGCAATGATCCCAGTGGACGGAGGTGCCATCCGCTCGATCTGAGACACGGTTGCCGTTGGGAGGTGCCCCCGAGCCGGCTCGGAGGCGTTGTCGAGCGGCGTTCGCTTGCCATCAGCGACCTGTCCAAGGCAGGCAGACCTGATCTCGGTTCGGGACCGGCGCTCTGACGGACACGGTTGTGCCCGCCAAGAAGCGTCGTCCCGAATCCAATGGGTGCAGTCAAAAAACGGTCGGAGTCAGAACCTCATGGTGCCGGCAGGGAAGGCGAACGCCGAGCCCACGGCGCAATGCGCAACGTTCGTTGTGATTTTCATGATCGTGCGCTGGATCACACTGGTGAAAAAGGACCCCACGACCGGCGCAGGCTCCAGCGGCCGACCCAACTCGAGCCACATAGCCGCCGGGAACGTCGGGTCGTGATAGACGCCGGCACCGTATGTGACATTCGAGGCCTGTACGGCGGGCCCGACAACTGCCCAATTCACCGTCATCGTGATCCTGCCGACTGTGTCGATCGGCCCCGCTGCAGGAGGGGGTCCTTCAAAGTTTGCGCATTTGGAAGCATTGACGCCTGTGAAGTAACCCGAGCCCGTCACCGTCCCGCCTGTGATCGTGACAGGCGCACCGATCCCGTTACGCCTGTTCACGCCGGCGCAGCCGCTGAGGGTTCCTGTGAACGAGATCTTCACGGCGGGGCTCGTTCCGGCCACGGTGAGCTTCGGACCAAAGTTGCCCGTCCCCTTGAACACCGAGCAGGTGGTCGTGCCCTCGAGCCGAGGGGGTACCGCCCACGCCGCACTGGAGACTCCGGCGATGATGCCCGCTTGGATGAAGAGAGCAACGGCAATGAGTGCAGCTTTGCGCACCATGGGATCCACCTTCCCTAGTCGGATGGCCACAAGCTACCCGGCTCACTTCACCGGCGCTGCCGGCCCGAGCCGTTCGGTGTTGCCCTGGAATACGGGCACTTCGGCTCTTCCGGCTACGGTCGCAGAGCCATCCTTGCGCTCGCAAGAAATGGTGGCGATCGCCGTGTGAACGTCTCGCCGCGTGTTCTGGGACACTCGCTCCTGATGATTCGCGAGGCGGCATCGTGTGTCATCCTCCGAATCGACCTATCCAGTGAAGGCTGCGGCACCAGCGTTCCAGGTTCGGTCGAGGTCGCTTCCCTGTGGAAAGCGGTCGTCGAGCTCGAGAATCACCATTCCGTGAGCGAACGAGAACAGGGCCTGGGCTCGCCAGGGATCCCCGGTAGCGAGAAAGAACGGTTCGCCCGCCCACTCCTCGAGGCCCGGGGAAAGGTCCTCGCGGGGGAGGGGCCCGGCGGTGGCGAGACGGTACAGGGCAGGGCTGGCAAGGGCCGCCTTGCGGTAGGCGTCGAGGAGACTCCGTACCGGCCCCCCGCGGCCGGGCGCGGGCACGCGCGGCGTGTAGCGCTTTGCCGAACTCGAGCATGCCCTGTTCGATGAGCGCCGCCTCGACGGCGCGCTTCGTCGGGAAGTGCTTGTAGAGGGAGGGCGCCTGCATGCCGACCGCGGCCGCCAGCCGGCGCATGGTGAGCGCGTCGGCGCCCTCTTCCTCCAGGATGCTGCCGCGCCGCGGCCACGATGTCCGCCGCCCGCTCCGAGCGAGCGGTGAGCTCAGGCGTTGCCGTCACTGCTCGGCGATCGCGAACACCGGGTGCTTCGAGGCGATCGCCGCGACCTCCTCGTCGGTCGACTTCGGGCCGACCCCGTCGAAGAAGACACCGACCTCGGCCTTCCAGCGCGCTGAGGTAGGCGCGCAAGACCGGGACCTTGTCCTCGTCGAGCAGCTCGGTCGCCACGTAGTGCGTCCGCTTCCGGCCGAGCAGGAGGTCGAGCCGGCCGCCGGCGGCACGCACGTTGCGGACCCACTGGGCCTCCCCCCGTGGCGCCACCAGGTATGTCGCGTCTCCCGACGGTGAGCAGGTTGACCGGCGTCCGGCGAGGCTCACCGGTCTTGCGGCCCTTCACCTCCAACACCCTGCTGCCCCAGACGCTGATGCCCAGTCGGGTGGCCCCCGCCACGGCATTGTTGAACACGTGCTTCGTGAACCACCCGGGTTCCCGGTAGTGGCGTATCGGTTCACTCGTGGGCATCTCGGCCTCCTTGGCTAACGGTGTTCGCCATCATAGCTAACGCCGTTAGCCTGTCAAGCGCACAGCCCCGACACAATCCGGACAGCGATCGATCCGCGCCGCGGACCACCCGTGCTCAGCCGGCGAGCAGCCGGTCCCGGAGGGGACCAGTGGCGGCATCGATGGCCGTCCAGGCCATGGCGACCGCTCCGTCCCGCAGCGCCCGGTCGGCTGACGCGGTCACGCACGCCGCAGCGAACTCGGGCTGGTGGTTCACCGCACCCCCGGAGTCGATGCCGAGCAGCGGGTGGATGGTCGGCACGGACAACGACACGTTCGCCATGTCGGTGGAGATGGTCGGCCGGTCCGCCCCGTTGTCATCGGCCTCGAAGCTGCGCCCGAGGCGCTCTGCGTTGGCCCGGAAGGACGCGAGCAGGTCGGGATCGCTGACCATATGCGAGTAGTCGGGAGCCAGGGCCTCGAAGCGGACGTCGGCCCCCGTCGCCCGCGCCCCGGCCTCGAAGCAAGCACGGACCCGTGGCTCGAGCTGCCTGAGCCCTTCGAGTGTGCGCGAGCGGGCCATGAACCGGCCGACGACATGGGCGGGGATGATGTTCGCAGCCTCGCCGCCGGTCGTGACCACGCCGTGGATCTGGTCACCGGGAGGGAGCTGCTGGCGCAGGAGGCCGAGGGCCACCTGCGCGATGACCATTGCGTCCCCTGCGTTGATCCCGTGCCAGGGCGCCGCCGACGCGTGCGCGGTGCGGCCGGTGAAGATCACGTCGAAGTGGGAGACGGCGAGACAGGTGGCCTCGAGCCGGTCCTCGGGCCAGGGGTGGACCATCATGGCCGCGTGGACGTCCTCGAACACCCCCGCGTCGAGCATGACCACCTTGCCGCCGCCCCCCTCCTCGGCCGGGGTCCCGAGCACCCGGACGGTCAGGTCGAGTGCATCGGCGAGCGGTGCGAGCCCGAGGCCCGCCCCGACCGCAGACGCGGCGATGATGTTGTGGCCGCAGGCGTGGCCGATCTTCGGGAGCGCGTCGTACTCGGCGCAGATGGCGAGCACCAGGGACCCCTCGCCGACCTCGGCGCTGAACGCGGTGGGCATGCCGGCGGTACCGGTGGTCACCGAGAACCCGGCTTCGGCGAGCGCCTCGCACGCCAGGGCCGCCGAGCGGACCTCCTCGAAGGCGGTCTCGGGGCGGTCGTGGATCTCATGGCTGAGCCTGACCAGGTCGACGAGGGCTGCCTCCACCGCGTCCTGGGCGACCTGTTTGCTCTCGGGCATCAGCGGATCCGTCCGTCCGCTAGCCGATGACCGCGATCACGTCTCCGGGGCCCACCGACCCGCCCGCCGACACCCGGACCTCCAGGACGGTCCCCGCCTTCTCGGCGTTGACGTTGTTCTCCATCTTCATGGCCTCGAGCACGCACACGGTCTGACCCACCTCGACGGTGTCCCCCTCGGCCACGAGCACCTTCACGATGGTCCCCTGCATGGGCACGGTCACGGTGCCCGAGCCGGCGCCGGCCGCAGCGGCCTTGGTCCGCCTCGGGCCTGCCCCGACTGCCCCGCTCGACGCGTGGGCGGGCGAAGCGGCAACCGTGTCGCCCGTATCGGGCACCCAGAGCTTGACCTCGTAACGCCGACCGTCGACCTCGGCAGTCACATCCCGGAGCACGCGGGCCACGGCTTCCTGCCCCTCCCCGACGGCTTCGGGGGCCGGGTGCGCGGCGTGGGCGCTGATCGCGCTCAGGTCGAGGGTCTGCTCCACCCAGTTGGTCGAGTGGGTGGCGGAGATGAAGTCCGGATGGGAGAGGATGGCCACGTCGGCCGGCAGGGTGGTCGCCACGCCCTCGACCACCGTCTCGCCGATTGCCCGGAGCATCCGTCGCCGGGCCGCTTCGCGATCGTGCCCCCACACCACGAGCTTGGCCACCAGGTTGTCGTAGAACTGGCTGACCGTGTCGCCCGAGCCGTAGCCGGCGTCGAGTCGGACCCCGGGCCCCCCGGGGGGCACCAGCCGGGTGATGGTTCCCGGCGAAGGGGTGAAGGCTCCTCCGGCCGGATCTTCCGCGTTGATCCGGATCTCGATGGCGTGCCCGTCCCGCCGGACATCGTCCTGGGTGAAGCCGAGCCGTTCGCCAGAGGCCACCCGCAGCTGCCACTCGACGAGGTCGAGGCCGGTCACCATCTCGGTGACCGGGTGCTCCACCTGGAGCCGGGTGTTCATCTCGAGGAAGAAGAACTCGCCGTCCTGGTAGAGGAACTCGACGGTGCCGGCGTTGACGTACCCGCATGCCTCGGCCACCTTCACCGCCGCCGCTCCCATCGCCTGGCGCACCGAATCGGGGAACTCGGGCGCCGGGCTCTCCTCGATCAACTTCTGATGGCGCCGCTGGGAGGAGCAGTCCCGTTCGCCGAGCCAGAGGGTGGTGCCGTGGGTGTCGGCGATGATCTGCATCTCGACGTGCCGGGGCCAGTCCAGGTACCGCTCGACGTAGCACTCGTCCCGCCCGAAGTACGCCTTGGACTCGCGCTGTGCCGACTCGAGCGCCTCGGCCGCGTCCTCGGCCCGTTCGACCACTTTCATGCCTCGGCCGCCGCCGCCGTACGCCGCCTTGATCGCGACCGGCCATCCGAACTCCTCGCCGAAGGCGACGACCTCCCCTGCCGACTGGAGCACCTCGGATCTGCCGGGCACCCCGGACACCCGGACCCGCTCGGCTGCGTGACGGGAGGAGATCTTGTCGCCCATCACCTCGATCGCCTCCGGCGGGGGCCCGATGAAGGTCACCCCGCGCTCGGTGATGGCCCGTGCGAAGTCGGTGTTCTCGGAGAAGAAGCCGTACCCGGGGTGGACCGCGTCTGCTCCGCTGCGCTCGATGACCCCGAGGATGGCGTCGGTGTTGAGGTAGCTCTCCGCGGCGGTCTGTCCCCCGAGGGAGTAGGCCTCGTCGGCCAGCCGCACGTGCAGGGCGTCACGGTCGAGCTCGGAGTAGACGGCGACAGTGGCCACCCCAAGCTCGAGGCAGGTCCGGATGACCCGGACGGCGATCTCCCCCCGGTTGGCGATGAGGACCTTCTTGAGCACGCTGCGCCTTTCGCATCGATGTGGCAGGACCGCCCTCACCAGCCTGTCACGGGCCGTAGGGTGTCCGCCATGTCGGGCACCGCGTTCACCGACATCAGACGGTTCCCTTCGATCGACTCGACCAACCGCTACCTGCTCGACGAGGCCCGGGCCGGCGCCCCCGCCGGCATCGTGGCGGTTGCCGATCACCAGACCGCCGGTCGTGGACGTCTCGGGCGCCGCTGGCTGGCGCCGCCCGGAGCGAACCTCCTGCTCTCCGTCCTCCTCCGCCCCCCGCTCGATCCGGGCGACCGCCACCTCGCCGCCGCCGCAGTCGCGCTCGCCGCGATCGACGCCGTGGACACCCTCCTGCCCACCCCCGACCACGATCGGCTGGTGGGCATCAAGTGGCCGAACGACCTGGTCGCCGCCGACGGTCGCAAGGTCGCCGGGGTCCTGGCCGAAGGAGATCTCTCCGGCGGCCCGTCCGGCTCTCCTGCTCCGGTGGTGGTGGGGATCGGCATCAACGCCAACTGGCCCGAAGGCGACGACGACGGTCCTCCGGAGCTCGAGGGACGGGCTGTCTCCCTCGCACGGCTCGGCGGCGGCCCGGTCGATCGCGATGCACTCATGGCGGCGCTGCTGGATGCACTCCCCGCGCGGGTGGATGCCCTCAGCACGGCGGAGGGGCGGGCAGGCCTCGCTGCCGACCTGCGCGTTGCATGCGTGACCCTCGGGGCGCCGGTGCGGGTGGAGCTGTCCGGAGAGGTCCTCGAGGGGATGGCCACCGGGCTCACCGGTGCGGGCCACCTGGTGGTCCGCACCCCGGCGGGGGACCGCACGGTGGTGGCCGGCGACGTGGTCCACCTGCGCCCCGCCGGGCCGCCCCGGCCGCCGGGAGACCCTGCCACCAGGGGCTAGCATCTCGCCCCATGCGACTTCTCGTGACCGGCGGCGCCGGGTTCATCGGATCGAACTTCGTCCGCTACTGGGTCGAGCGTCACCCCGAGGACGCCGTGGTCGCATTCGACGTGCTCACGTACGCAGGGAACCGGCCCAACCTGGTCGACGTCGAGGACCGGATCGCCTTCGTCCAGGGGGACATCGGAGATCTCGAAGGCGTCGGCAAGACCCTGGCCGAGCACGAGATCGACGTGATCGTCAATTTCGCCGCCGAGTCCCACAACAGCCTCGCCATCCTCGATCCGACCCGGTTCTTCAAGACCAACGTGCTCGGCACCCAGACCCTGGCCGAGGCCGCCCGGCGCCATGGCGTGACCCGCTTCCACCACATCTCGACCTGCGAGGTCTACGGCGACCTCCCGCTCGATTCGGACGAGGTGTTCACCGAGGACACGCCGTACCGCCCCCGGACCCCCTACAACGCGTCCAAGGCGGGTGCCGACCACGCGGTTCGGGCCTACGTCGAGACCTTCGACCTCCCGGCGACCATCACCAACTGCTGCAACAACTACGGCCCGTACCAGTTCCCCGAGAAGGTCATCCCGTTGTTCACGTCCAAGGCCCTCAACGACGAGCCCCTGCCGCTCTACGCCTCGACCCAGAACAAGCGTGAGTGGCTCCATGTCGACGATCACTGCCGGGCCATCGAGCTCGTGCTCCGCGACGGGGTGGTCGGGGAGACCTACAACGTCGGGAGCGGGGTCGAGGCGAGCATCGCCGAGATCGCGGACGCGGTGCTGGCCGCGACCGGCAAGCCGCAGACGCTCAAGGAGATCGTGCCCGACCGCCCGAGCCACGACCGCCGGTACCTGCTCGACTCCACCAAGATCCGGACCCTCCTCGGATGGGCGCCGACCGTTCCCTTCGACGAGGGGTTGCCCGCCACCGTCGCCTGGTACGCGGACAACCGGAGCTGGTGGGAGCCGTTGCGCGACCGTGCCCCGGTCGTCGAGGGCGCCTGGACTGCGACCGGCTCGTCGACCTCGCCGTGAGCGACCCCCTCCGGGTCCTGGTGACCGGTGGGAACGGCCAGCTCGGACGCGATGTCCGCGACGTGCTGGCCGGGAAGACCCCGGTCGGCGGAGTGACCGACGAGGAGGCCGCCACTGGTGTGCTGCCGCCAGTCCGGGTCGGGGCACACGACGTGCTGTCGACCGACATCGACACGCTCGATCTCTGCGACCGCGACGCGGTCCGTGCCACGGTGGCCGACTTCCGTCCCGAGCTGGTGCTCCACGGAGGAGCATTCACCGCTGTCGACGCCTGCGAGTCCGAGCCGGACACCGCCTACGCAGTCAACGCGCTCGGCACCCGGCACATCGCCGAGGCCTCGGCCGCGGTGGGCGCCCATCTGGTCTACGTGTCGACCGACTACGTCTTCGACGGGACGTTGGGCCGCCCCTATGTAGAGTGGGACCAGCCCGGGCCCCGCTCGGTCTACGGGCGGAGCAAGCTCGGGGGTGAGACCGAGGTCCGTGCACTCTCGGGCGTCGCCGGAACCGTGGTGCGGACCGCCTGGGTGAGCGGCGCCCATGGGGCCAACATGGTCAAGACGGTCCTGCGCCTGGCTGACACGACGCCCGGCGGGACCCTCCGATTCGTCGACGACCAGCACGGGTGCCCGACCTTCACTGCCGACCTGGCGCGGGCCCTGGTGCGCCTCGGCCTCGACCGGCGTCCGGGCACCTTCCACGTGACCAACCAGGGCGAGACCACCTGGTTCGGTTTCGCCCGCGCGGTGCTCCAGGCTGCCGGCCGCGACCCTTCGGTGGTCGAGCCCATTGCGACCACCGACCTCGACCCGCCCCGACCCGCACCACGGCCGGCCAATTCGCGGCTCGACAACGCCGGACTCCGTCTCTCGGGACTCCCGCTGCTCCCACCATGGCAGGAGTCGCTGGGCAGGCTGGTCGGCGCCCTCGCTACCGCAGGCTGACGCTCGGCCCGCCGGCGGTACCACCCGACCAGACGATGGGAAGTGACAGATGCCAGTGAGCGACGCCACCCCGGACGCGGCAACGGCCGCGGCGCCCGCCGGACGGCCCCCCGCCGGTCAGTCACGGTCGATAGCGGTGATCGGCGCCGGCTATGTCGGGCTGCCCACGGCCGCCACCCTTGCCCACTTCGGTCACCGGGTGACCTGCGGTGATGCCGATCCCGCCCGGGTGGCCATCCTCGAGCAGGGACGGGTCCCGATCGTCGAGGAGCAGCTCGAGGAGCTGGTCCAGGAGGGCCAGGCCGCCGGGAGGCTCACGTTCGTGGTCGGAGCCTCGGCCGCGGTGGCCGGTGCGGAGTTCGTCTTTCTCTGCGTGCCCACCCCACAACGGGACGACGGGTCGGCCGATCTCTCCTTCGTGGAGTCGGTGGCCACCGAGATCGCCCCCCACCTCGCCGCGGGAACCGTGATCGTGAACAAGTCCACGGTCCCGGTGGGGTCGACTCTGGTGGTGGAACGGGTGTTGGGTCGTCATGACGTCCAGGTCGTGTCCAACCCCGAGTTCCTGCGCGAGGGCTCGGCGGTTCCCGACAGCCTCCACCCCGAGCGCATCGTGGTCGGGGCCGACGACCAGGCCGCCGCCGCCCGGGTGGGCGAGCTGTTCGCCGGCACCCGCGCCCCACTGCTGATCACCGACGCGGCGACCGCCGAGACCATCAAGTACGCGTCGAACGCCTTCCTTGCAACCAAGCTCAGCTTCGTCAACGCGGTGGCCGGGCTGTGTGAAGCGGTCGGCGCCGACGTCCGAGACGTGATCCTCGGACTCGGGTACGACCGGCGCATCGGCTTCGAGTACCTCCGGCCCGGCCCGGGGTGGGGAGGGAGCTGCCTCCCGAAGGACACCCTCGCACTCGTGCACATCGCCGAACAGGCCGGGTATGACTTCTCCTTCCTCAAGGGAGCCATCGCCACCAACGACGAGCAGTTCAACCGGGTGGTCGACAAGGTGCGCCACGCCCTGGCCCCGCAGTCGTCCCGCACCTCCGGCGCGGCCTCCGAGTTCGCCGGCGCGGTGATCGCGGTGTGGGGGCTCACCTTCAAGGCCGGCACCGACGACCTCCGCAACTCGCCTGCCCTCGAGGTGGCCCGGCGCCTGGTCGCCGACGGTGCCACGGTCCGGGCATTCGATCCGACCGTGTCGGTCCCGGTGGGTCGGGAGTCGGTCGAGGTGGAGGGGATCGGACCCGAGGAGACCGCGAGCCTCCCCGGGTCGCTGCTCGCCTACCCCGACCCCTACGCGGCCTGCAGCGGAGCCGCCGTGGTCGTGGTCTTGACCGAATGGGACGAGTTCCGCTGGCTCGACTTCACCCGGGTCCGGGACGTCCTCGCCCGTCCGGTCATCGTGGACGCCCGCAACCTGCTGGACCCGGCCCAGGTCCGTCGGCTGGGCTTCGAGTACGTGGGGATCGGCCGGTGACGGCCGGGCAGGTGGTGGTGCTGGGCGGAGGCGGGTTCCTCGGCTCGCACCTCTGCGACCGGCTGCTCGAACGCGGCGACGACGTCATCTGCGTGGACGACTTCTCGACGGGGCGGCCGTCCAACGTGGCCCACCTGGCCGATCATGCTCGCTTCCGAATGGTCGAGGCCGACGTGTCGCGCTCGATCCCGGTCGAGGGCCCGGTCGGTGCGGTCTGCCACCTTGCCAGCCCAGCCTCTCCTCCCGACTACCTGGCCCGACCCCTCGAGACGCTGGCCGTGGGCAGCGAGGGGACCCGCAACGGCCTCGAGCTGGCCGACCGGTACGGCGCGCGGTACCTCCTGGCGTCCACGAGTGAGGTCTACGGCGATCCGGAGATCCATCCGCAGCGCGAGGACTACTGGGGGAGGGTCAACCCGGTCGGACCGCGCAGCGTCTACGACGAGGCCAAGCGGTTCGCCGAGGCGCTGACCATGGCCCACCATCGCGCCCGTGGCACGAACGTCGGCATCGCCCGCATCTTCAACACCTACGGCCCGCGTCTCCGGCCGGACGACGGCCGGGTGGTCTCGAACTTCCTCCTCCAGGCGATGCGGGGGGAGCCGCTGACCGTCTACGGCGACGGCAGCCAGACCCGCAGCCTCTGCTACGTCGAGGACCAGGTGCGTGGCCTGCTGGCCCTGCTCGACTCCGAGCTCACCGGCCCGGTCAACATCGGCAATCCGGACGAGACCACCGTGCTGGAGCTGGCCCGCACGATCATCGCCCTGTTCGGGTCGTCCTCGACGGTCGAGCACCGTCCGCTGCCGACCGACGATCCGACCCGGCGCCGCCCGGACATCTCCCTGGCCCGTGCCGCACTGGGATGGGAACCGGCGATCGGCCTGGAGGAAGGCCTGGCGAGGACGGCGGACTTCCTCGCCGGGGATGCCGGGGTGGCCGGCCGGCGCAGAGCGTCCGCACCGTCGGGCACACCCGTGCGGGAGAATGGCGGTGCGATGTCCGGGCCAGAGACAGGAGCAGCCGGCGATGTCTGAATCCAAAGGAACCGACCCGCGACCGACCGGTGGAGACACAACCGGCGACCAGGGGATGGAGCCGCGCCGGTTCACCCTGCTCTCGGTGATCGTGCCCGTCTACAACGAGCGGGTCACCGTCGCCGAGATCATCCGCCGCATCCGCGCGGTGGAACTGCCGGTCGGCGTCGAGGTCATCGTGGTCGACGACGGTTCGTCGGACGGCACGGACAAGGTGCTCGCGGCGCTCGGCGACTCGACCGTCCGGGTCCTCACCCACCCGGCCAACAGGGGCAAGGGCGCAGCCATCCGGACCGGGATGGGCGTGGCGCGCGGCGACCTCCTCCTCGTCCAGGATGCCGACCTCGAGTACGACCCGAACGACTGGCCCAAGCTGCTCGATCCGATTCTCCGGGGCAAGGCCCGCGTCGTCTATGGGAGCCGGTTCACCGGTGAGCGGATGAACATGCTCCCGCTCCATTGGATCGGCAACCGGTTCCTCTCCTTCGTGACCAACCTGCTCTACTCCTCGACCATGTCCGACATGGAGACCTGCTACAAGCTCTTCGACCGGTCGGTGCTCGACGGCATCACCATCCAGTCGAACCGGTTCGACTTCGAGCCGGAGATCACCGCGAAGGTGCTGCGCCGCGGACACCGCATCTACGAGGTCCCGATCTCCTATGCCGGCCGTGAGCTCGTCGACGGAAAGAAGATCACCTGGCGCGACGGCTTCGGCGCACTCCGGGCGCTCGTCAAGTACCGGTTCACCCGGATCGACCCGTGACACCCGGCGGCGGCGCCGACGGGAAGACCGCCGTGGTCATCGTCAACTACGAATCCGGACCGGCGCTGGCGCGCTGTGTCGGGTATCTGCAGGCGGAGGCACCGTCGGAGGTGGTGGTTGTCGACAACGGCTCGAGCGACGGCTCGTTGGCCACCGCGCTGCGGGTCGCGCCCGGTCTCGCGGTGGTGGCGCCGGGGGCCAACCTCGGCTACGGGGCCGCGGTCAACCGGGGGGTGGCGGCGTCTGTGGCCCCCGCGGTCCTGGTCTGCAATCCCGACCTCGAGGTCCGACCGGGCACGGTGGGCGCCCTCCGGAAGGCGCTCGACGACGACCCGGGGTGCGCGTTGGTCGGCCCGCTCATCCGCACACCGGAAGGCCGTCGGTATCCGTCGGCGCGGCAGTTCCCCTCCTTGGTCAACGCGGCCGGGCACGCCGTCCTCGGCTTGTTCGCTCCCGGGAACCGCTTCACGCGGGCCTACCAACGCGCCGAGCTGGACGGCGCGCACGGAGCCGCGCAGACGGTCGACTGGGTGTCGGGGGCCTGCTTCCTGGTCCGGCGGGCAGCCTTCGAGGCGGTGGGCGGGTTCGACGAGACCTACTTCATGTACGCAGAGGACGTCGACCTCTGCTGGCGACTCGGCCGGGCGGGCTGGCGGGTGGCCTATGCGCCATCCGCGGAGGTGACCCACACCCAGGGGGTCTCGACCGATCGCCACCCCTACCGGATGATCCTCGAGCACCACCGATCGCTGCTGCGCTTTGCCTCCAGGTCCTCGGTTGGCGGACGGCGGGCGCTGCTCCCCCTGGTTGCGGTCGGGATCGCCCTGCGTGCCGGCCTGGCCTGCCTGGCCCGGGCCGCCGGGACCTGACGCTCGCGGCCAGGGGGCGGGATCCGAGGCTGTAGGGTGTCGACCGATCATGGCGAGCAACTCGACCGGCAAATGGGTGCAACGCGCCGCCACCACCGGCGGCGGGCGGACCTACCGCGGTCAGATGCCGGTCAACTGGTACGCCAGCCTGGTCGTGATCTGCATCGTGGGCCTCCTCCTCATCGGCTTCAGCCGGTACGAACGGACCCACCCGACGACGAGCTCGTCCGGACCGCCCACCACCAGCCAGACCTGGTATGCGGCCCTCGGGGTCGACGTGTGCGGCACCATCGAGCCGAACCTGCCGGCGACCACGGCCACCTCGAAGAACGGGTTCACCGCGAACGGCAATGGCGTGCTGACCGTCGCACCGAAGAACAGCTCCCAGTCCGGCAACAACGCCACCCTCGGAAAGTTCGTCTCCGAATATCCCGGCATGCAGCTCACCAACAGCGTGCTGCAGTATCCCGGCAAGCCGGCGCTGACCAACGGGAACGTCTGCAAGAAGGGGACCCCGGACGCCGGGAAACCGGGCGTCGTGATCGTCAACAGCTGGCCCAACTTCACCGCCAAGAACGGTTCGGAGACGAGCGGCGATCCCCAGGACCTGCTGTTCACCAACGGCCAGCTCATCACCATGGCGTTCGTGCCCGCCAACACCTCCGTTCCCAAGCCGCCGGCGAAGGCGATCACCGCCCTGATCAGCGCCGCCACCGGCGGATCGACGGCGGTCACCGTCCCGCCGACTGCAACCACCGTCCCGACCACCCCCACCAGCTCGCCGAAGTGAGGGCTGTCGTCCTGGTGGGCGGCGAAGGGACGCGCCTCCGACCACTCACACTGACCACGCCGAAGCAGATGCTCCCCGTCTGCGAGCAGCCCATGATCGAGCGGGTGCTCGGCCAGCTGGCCGTCCACGGGATCGAGGAGGCAGTCCTCTCCCTCGGGTACCGCCCCGACGCATTCACCGAGGCCTTCCCCGATGGGCGTATCGCGGGGGTGCGTGCGAGCTACGCGGTCGAGCCGAGTCCGCTCGACACGGCCGGTGCGATCCGGTTCGCCGCCGAGTTCGGCGGGATCGACGAGACGTTCGTCGTCCTCAACGGGGACGTCCTCACCGACATCGACATCGGATCGCTGATCACCTTCCACCATGACCGCGGCGCCGAGGGAAGCATCGCACTCACCCCGGTCGACGACCCGAGTGTCTTCGGGGTCGTGCCCACCGACGAGGACGGCCGGGTCCGGGCGTTCATCGAAAAGCCGCCACGCGACGAAGCACCGACCAACCTCATCAACGCCGGCATCTACGTCCTCGAGCCCTCGGTGCTGGGGCGGATCGCCCCCGGGGTCCGGGCCTCCATCGAGCGGGAGACCTTCCCGGGGCTCGTGACCGACCGGGCGCTCTTCGCGCAGGGGTCGGACGCCTACTGGCTCGACACCGGCACGCCGGATGCCTACCTGCGCGCACACCGTGACCTGCTGTCCGGCCGTCGCGACGGACCCCCGGCCCCGGGGGCGGAAGAGGACGAGTCGCTCGGGCGAGGCGTGTGGCGCATCGGCCGGCCGGATGTGGCCAGTGCCTCGGTCGCCGGCTCGCTGATCGGGGACGGTGCCACTGTCGAGCCCAGGGCCTCGGTGGTCGACTCGGTGCTCGGCGCCGGCGCCGTCGTGGAGGACGGGGCCACGGTGACCGGCTCGGTCCTCCTGCCCGGGGCGCGGGTGGCGTCCAGCGCCACCGTCGAGGGATCCATCGTCGGCCCTCGGGCCATCGTCGGGCAGCGGTGCGTGATCCACGGGGTGTCGGTCATCGGAGCCGGTGCGGTGATCGCTTCGGGAACGACCCTGGACGGCGAGCGGTACACGGGAGGGGAGTGACATGCGGGCGATGGTCACCGGTGGGGCTGGGTTCATCGGCTCGACCCTGGTCGACCGGCTGCTGGCCGAGGGGCACACGGTGGACGTCATCGACGACCTGTCGACCGGGTCGCTCGCCAACCTCGCCCAGGCGCGGTCGTCGGCCGACCACGATCTGACCATCCACAAGCTCGACATCCGCTCTGCCGAGGTGATCGACCTGATGCGCCGACGTACTGCGGACGTGGTCTTCCACCTCGCCGCCCAGGCGGATGTGCGGGTATCGGTCGCCGATCCGGTCTTCGACGCGGACGTCAACCTGCTCGGGACGCTGCGCGTGCTCGAGGGGGCACGGGCCGCCGGCACCCCACGTGTGGTGTTCGCTGCGAGCGGGGGCACCCTGTACGGGGAGCCCGACGTCTCCGAGCTGCCCCTCAAGGAGTCCCTGCCGCATCACCCGCTCTCGCCCTACGGGGTCTCCAAGAAGGCGGTGATCGACTACCTCACGGCCTATCGCGAGCTCCACTCACTCGAGTTCGTGGCCCTGGCCCTGGCCAACGTCTACGGGCCCCGTCAGGATCCCCACGGCGAGGCCGGCGTCGTCGCCATCTTCGCCGAGCGGCTGCTGCGGGGCCAGGAAGTCACCATCTTCGGCGACGGCGAGCAGACACGCGACTTCGTCTTCGTCGACGACGTCGTCGACGCGTTCGTCCGGGCCGCCACCAAGGGCGGCGGCCTGGTCTGCAATATCGGGACCGGACGGGAGACGTCGGTCAACGGGCTGTTGGAGGAGATGGCGGTGCAGGCCGGGGTGGAGCCCGCGCGCACGTTCAAGCCACTGCGCGCGGGCGAGCTCGTCCGCAGCTGCCTCGATGCCTCTCGCGCCGAGATCCACCTGGGGTGGAGCCCGTGGACCGAGCTCGGTGCCGGAACGGCGGCCACGATCGGGTTCGTGCGTCACCGGCTCGAGGAGTCGGGCGACCTCTGAACGCCACGGCGGGTGGCGGAACGGGTCGGTGCGTCCGCTTCCTTCCCCGGAGGCACTAGCCTGTTGGTGATCCTGGTGCGCCGAACTTGGCGGCAGGCCGTCCTCCGAGGCACCCCTCCGTTGCCTCCCCTGTCGCACGAAAGCGCATCCATGCCCCCCTCTCCGCAGTCCTTCGCCGATCTCGGCGTCCCCTCCGACATCGTCGCGGTCCTCCGCGCCCGGTCGATCACCGCTCCGTTTCCCATCCAGGAGCTGACCCTGCCCGACGCGCTCGCAGGCCGGGACGTCTGCGGCAAGGCGCCGACCGGGTCGGGAAAGACCCTGGCCTTCGGGATCGGCGCAGTGGCGCGGCTGAGCGGTCCGGGTGCCCGGGCCCGACGTCCGCGGGTGCTGGTACTGACCCCGACGCGGGAGCTGGCCGCACAGGTGGCATCCGAGCTCCAGGTGTTGGCCGCCCCGCGCGGCCTGAAGGTGGCCTGCTTCTACGGCGGTGTCGGCTACGGTCCCCAGCTCACCGCGCTCTCCCGCGGCGTGGACGTGGCGGTGGCCTGTCCCGGCCGCCTCGGCGACCTCATCGAGCGCGGCAGCATCCGCCTCGACGCCATCGAGATCGTGGTCGTCGACGAAGCCGACCGGATGGCCGACATGGGGTTCCTGCCCGACGTCCGTCGCATCCTCGACCGCACGCCGTCCGATCGCCAGACCATGCTGTTCTCTGCGACCCTCGACGGTGACATCGACGTCCTGGTCCGCCGGTACCAGCGCCACCCGGTTCGCCACGAGTTGGAGCTCGACGAGGACGATGCGGGCACTGCGGTGCACCTGTTCTGGCGCGTCGCCTCGGGTGACCGTCTGGCGCGCACCGCCGAGACGGTGGCCGCGGCGGGCCCGACCATCGTGTTCTCACGGACCAAGCACGGGACCGACCGGATCACCCGGCAGCTCGAGCAACGGGGGGTCCGGGCCGCGGCGATCCACGGCGACCGCAGCCAGAAGCAGCGCGAGAAGGCGCTCGACTCCTTCATCCGTGGCGCGGTCGACGCGCTGGTCGCCACCGACGTGGCCGCACGTGGCATCCACGTCGACGGGGTCAACGCAGTCGTGCACTTCGACCTACCGGCGGACACCAAGGACTACGTGCACCGGTCCGGTCGGACGGCCCGGGCCGGTGCGACCGGCGTGGTGGTCAGCCTGGTCACCCCGGACAAGGCCGGCGCGGCCAAGAAGCTCCAGCGCGAGTTCGGGGTCCCGATGGGCACGTCGGAGCCGGATCTGGCTGCGGTCACCGCGGTCCTCGGTCCCCCGCCTGCGCCCCGCGATCGGGCACGGCCCAGCGCGCCGGTGCAGCAGGGCAGGCACGCGCAAACAGGCAAGCCGGCCAAGCCGGGCCAGCACGCCAAGCCGGGCAAGTCGAGCCAGCACATGAAGCCGGGCAAGCACGCCAAGCCGGGCCATCGGGCGCCGGCGACCGGTCACAGGGGTCGGAGCGCGACCGCCGGTGGTGCGCACGCTGTGCGCCGTGGTGGGTCCGACGGTGCCCGGGTCACCAACGGCAGCAGCCGTCGCGCCCGACGGAGCCGCTGACAGACGGTCGGCCGCGGACCAGCACCAGGATCTGAATCAGCGGAAGAGATCGTCCGCTGGTGCCCGGACGATCTCGGCCGCCACCGACGAGCGACGCAGCCACGTGGGGTCGAGACCCCGCACCACGGCGGCGGGCACCGACCGGTCCTTTCCCATGACCAGCTCGGCCGCACCGGCCACCTCGTCGGCCACGCACAGCTCGGTCGCGTCGAGAACACGGCCTGTGGCATCGAGGGTCCCGCGGAGGTCGACCACACCCACGATCCCCGCGATCCCGATGGCCACGTCGGTGACCCCGTTGCGCCAGGCGCGCCCGAAGGTGTCCGAGATCACGACGCCCACGGTGACCCCGAGCAGGCGACCGAGCGATCCGCGGATCCGCCGGGCCGATCGGTCGGGATCGAGGGGCAGCAGGGCCGCGGTGCCCTCGTCGACGTTGGAGAGGTCGACACCGGCGTTGGCACAGACGAATCCGTGGCGCGTCTCGCTGATGACCAGCTCGTCTCGGCGGCGCAGGATCCGCACCGATTCGGCCTCGACCAGCGCACGCTTGGCCGCTGGATCGTCCGGGTCGACGGACACGAGCCGGCCTTCGGCCTTGGAGACCACCTTCTGGGTGACCACCACCACGTCGCCGTCGCGGACCCAGGCAACCGCACTGCCACCGCCACCGCCACCGCCGCCGCCACCGCCGCCGCCACCGGAGCCGACCAGGGCGTCGGCGAGGAGTGCAGCGAGATCGTCCCCGGGACGCACCTCACCGATGCCGGTCACCGGGAGGATGGTCAGCGCGCCGGGGGACGCGACGTCAGACGCTGGCACCGAGCACGATCCGGGACAGGGCGGCCGAGCGCTCGCGGCTGGACATCACCGTGGGCGCCACCACGCACCGCACCCCCTCGGCCTCGACCGCCTGCGCCAGTCCGGCATCGGCCTCGTCGATGACCAGCGTGCCCATCCAGCCCGCGTACCAGCGCGCGACCCCGACCACGCTCGACTCGAAGCCCATCTCGCGCAGGAGGCGGTCGGCGGGACCTTTGATGGCGGCACCGGCCACGATGGGGGAGACCCCGACGATCCGGTCGCGCCGTGCTTCGAGCGCCTCGAGCACGCCCGGGACGGCGAGCAGCGGTCCGATGGACACGACCGGGTTGGACGGGCAGACCACGACCGTGTCCGCACCGCTGATGGCCTCGAGCACCCCCGGTCCGGGACGGGCGTCGTCGGAGCCCTCGAAGCGCACCGCGGCGACGGCCACGTCATGATGGCGGTGCACGAAGTACTCCTGGAAGCCGACTTCGGGACCGTCGAGGAGCTGGAGCCGCGTGCGCAGGGGATCATCGGTCACCGGCACGACCCGGATGCCGACCCCGAAGGCGCGGGCCAGCTCGGCGGTGACCGTGCCGAGGGCGGCTCCCTCGGCCAATCGCTGGGTCCGGTAGCAGTGGGTGGCCAGGTCCCGATCGCCGAGACGGAACCAGGTGACTCCCCCAAGCCGCTCGAGCGAGTCCATCACCCGCCAGGTCTCGCCGGCCAGCCCCCAGCCCCTCTCGGGATTGACGGCGTCGGCCAGCGTGTAGATCACCGTGTCCAGGTCGGGGGAGACGTGCAGGCCGTGCAGGATGGTGTCGTCGGCGGTGTTGACGACTGCGGTGATCTCGCCCGGCGCCACCACCTCGACCATTCCCCGCAGGAGGCGGGCCGCCCCCACCCCGCCGGCCAGCGCGGTGATCACCACGGCCTCTGAAGGCGCGGGGCACTCGGGTCGTCCGGGTGGGCGGTGGTCACCGGCGCAGGCTACCCGTCCCGCCAGCTGCGCCCTTTCGGAGCCGCGTCGGGTCGCGGCATCGCCCGGAGGATGTGCAAGGCTCACGACGTGCCGCCGGAGCGACCAGCGACCGCCGCGCCGGACCGGCTGTCGGTCGGATTCGACGCGACCCCCCTCCTCGGTCTCCCAACCGGTGTCGGCGTCTTCTGTGCCGGAGCGCTCGCAGGGCTGGCAGAGCGCTGCGATCTCGTTACGTCCGCGTACGCGGTGAGCTGGCGCCGTCGGGAAGAGGTCGACGGTCGGTTGCCACCCGGTGTCGGGTGCGCACAGCGGCCCATGCCGGCCCGCCCGCTGCACTGGGCATGGAGGCACGGGCAGCATCCCCCGATCGAGTGGTTCCTCGGGGAGAGGGACGTGGTCCACGGGACCAACTTCGTCGTGCCGCCGACCAGGCGCGCCGCCCGGGTGCTGACCGTGCACGATCTCACCGTGGTCCTGTACCCGGAGCTCTGCGACGCACCCACGCTGATCTTTCCGCAACTCATCAGACGCGCCGCAGCGGACGGGGCCTGGGTGCACACCCCGTCCCGCTTCGTGGCCGACGAGGTCGTGGCCGAGCTCGGGGTCGACCCCGAACGGGTGCGGACGGTCCACCACGGCGTGCCCCGGTTGCCGTCCCCTGACGAGCGGACCCCGGCCCTGCCGCTCCCGGAGGGATGTCGCCGCTACGTGCTCGCGATCGGCACGGTGGAGCCACGGAAGGACTACCCGCTCCTCGTCTCGGCCTTCGGGGCCCTGGCCTCCGGCTGGCCGGATGTCGCGCTGGTGGTGGTGGGAGGCGACGGCTGGGGGGCCGAACGGTTCGGCGACGCGGTGGCAGCCTCGCCGGCCCGCTCCCGGATCGTGCGCACCGGCTATCTCGACGACCGTTCACTGGCCGCGGCGCTGCGCGGGGCAGCGGTGCTCGCCTATCCGTCCACCTACGAGGGGTTCGGGTTCCCACCCCTCCAGGCCATGGAGGCGGGCGTGCCCGTCGTGGCCACGGCGGCGGGTGCCGTGCCCGAGGTGGTCGGCGACGGTGCCGTGCTGGTGCCGCCCGGTGACGTGGACGCGCTCGCCGGAGCGCTGGAGGAGGTCCTCGGCGGAGGGGCCGGGGTCGAGGCCCTGGTGGCCCGCGGGCGGGCGCGCAGTGCCGGGTTCAGCTGGGCGGCGTGCGCCGATGGCCTGGCCTCCCTGTACCACGAGGCCCGCGCCGGCGGTTCGGACCCGCGGGGGCAGCGGTGAGCCGGCTCCGTCTGCTCCTTCTGGCCGAACAGTTGCGCAGATCTCCCCCGGAGGCATCGGCACCTATGTCCTCGGCCTCCTCCAGGGCCTGGCCGCCCTCGGCCCCGGGGTCGCCCCCGACCTCGCCCTCTATGCGAGCCGACCGCCGGGCGGTCGCCGCAGCGACGATCCGCTCGCCGCGCTCGGCCATCCCCTCAGGGTCTCGCGCCTGCCGGGACCACTGCTGACCCGGGCATGGGATCACGGGTTGGTACGCGGAGGGACCGGGCAGCACGTGGTCCACGCGCCCTCGCTCGCCACACTCGAGACCCCCGGAGCCGCCCTCGTCGTCACGGTCCACGACCTGCTCTGGCGCCGCGTCCCCGAGGCCTACCCGCGCCGCGGGGTTCAGTGGCACGAAGCGGCGCTCGGCCGCGCGCTCCGCCGGGCCGACCGGTTCGTGGTGCCGGCCCGGGCGGTCGCCGACGACCTGGTGGACGCAGGAGCGCCGTCGGGGTCGGTCACGGTCATCCCGATGGGCTGCGACCACCTGCCCCCGCCGGATCACCGAGCGGCCGCAGCCCACCTCGCCGCGCTCGGTGTGAGCGGTCCCTTCCTGCTCAGCGTCGGCACCGTCGAGCCGCGCAAGAACCTCCAGCGCCTCGTCGAGGCATACGGCGCGATCCGGGACGCGCTGCCCGAGCCGTGGCCCCTGGTGATGGTGGGCCCGTCCGGATGGGGAACCCACGTGCAACCCCAGACGGGGGTGGTCGAGGCCGGCATCGTGACCCCGGCCGAGCTCGCCGGCCTGTACGCCTCGGCCCGGCTCCTCGCCTATGTGCCGCTCATCGAAGGCTTCGGCCTTCCGCCGGTCGAGGCGATGGGTCTCGGCACGCCGGTCGTGTCCAGCCCGCTGCCGAGCACGGAGGGCGCCGCGTTCGAAGTCGACCCCGAGGATGTCGCCTCCATTGCGGAGGGACTGCTCCGGGTGGCGACCGACGAGGAGACGCGCGCCGGCCTCGTCCGGCGCGGGACCGAGCGGTCGGCCGCGCTGACCTGGGAGAGCATCGCCCGCCGTCACGTGGAGCTCTGGGAGCAGACGCGCGCCCACGCCGTACCCGGCGGCGCGTCGTGACCGGAGCCGGCACCCTCCGGGTGGCTCTCGACGTGAGCGCGGTCCCGGAACGTCCGGTCGGCGCCGGCCAGTACGTCCTCGCGTTGGCCGGGGCCCTCTCCGAACGGCCCGACGTGGACCTTGTCGTCTGCAGCCGTCGCTCGGACCGGACCCGGTGGGAGCGGCTCAGCTCGCCGGGGGACCTGGTCGCCGCGGCGCCGGACCCGCGGCCCCTCCGTCTGGTGTGGGAGCGGTTCCGGCTCGGCCGGCTGGTGGGCCGGACCGGGGCGGCCGTGCTGCACGGGCCGCACTACACGATGCCCCGGCACCCGCCGGTGCCGTCCGTCGTCACGATCCACGACCTCAGCTTCTTCGAATGGCCCGAGTGGCACGAGCGGTCGAAGGTGCTGCTCTTCCGGAGGGCGATCAGGACGGCCGCCCGGGACGCGCAGGTGGTCGTGTGTCCGAGCCGCATCACCGCGGAATCGCTGCACCGGTGGTGCCGGGTGGACGCCGAGGTGGTGGTGGCCCCCCATGGCGTGGACACCGACCGCTTCCACCCCGGAGAGCCGGCCCCCGGAGCGGACGCGGCAGCGATCGCCCGGCTCGACGGTCGCCTCACCGACGAGCGGCCCTTCCTCGTCTTCGTCGGCACCCTGGAGCCGCGTAAGGATGTGCCCTCGCTCGTCGACGCGTTCGGCCGGGTGGCCACGCGCCATCCGGACAGCCTGTTGGTGCTCGCCGGCGGACGTGGGTGGGGAGCGGACGCCGTCGACCGCTCGGTGACCGCTTCGGGCCTCGCCCCGCGCATCGTGCGGACCGGGTACGTGGCCGATGCGGACGTCGCCGCGCTCCTGCGGACGGCAACGGCCGCGGTCTACCCGTCGCGTTACGAGGGGTTCGGCCTTCCGGCCCTCGAAGCGCTGGCCTGCGAGACGCCGCTCATCACGACATCGGGAACAGCGATGGAGGAGGTCGCCGGCAACAGTGCCCTCCTCGTCGCGCCAGGGGACGTCACCGCACTCGCCGACGCCATCGACGTGGCGCTGTCCCGGCCCGGCGATGCCGCGGCGGCCGAGCGCCGGACCCTCGGCCGTGAGATCTCCCGAAGCCACACCTGGGGGGCGAGCGCCGCGGTCCATGTCGCGGCCTACCGTTCCGCCCTGTGCCGGAGGGGATGACCCGGCGCAGATGATCCGCTCGACGCCCAGCCGGTAGGGTGGCCCGTCGTGCGCTCCTTGATCACCGGAGGCCTCGGCTTCGTGGGCACGTGGCTGGCAGAGCATCTCCGTGCCGAGGGCGATCTCGTGGTGCAGATCGATCGGGAAGTGGAGATCACCGATCCCGACGCCGTCCTGGTCGCACTCACCGACGCCTCACCCGACGCCGTCTACCACCTGGCCGCGCTGACCCACGTCGGTGAGTCGTGGGACGACCCCCTCCAGGTGCTCGCGGTGAACGTGCTCGGGACCGGTGCCGTGCTGGCAGCGGCCCGGCGGTGCGGCACCGACCCGAGGGTCCTGGTGACCAGCTCGGCGGAGGTCTACGGCGCGGTGACCGATCCGTCGAGGCTCCCGCTCACCGAGCAGTCACCCACCGCACCGCTCACCCCCTACGCGGCCTCCAAGCTGGCCGCCGAGGCGCTGGTGACCCAGGCACACCTCGGCCACGGCCAGCGGGTGGTCACCGTCCGTCCCTTCAACCACATCGGTCCGGGGCAGTCCCCGGCCTTCGCGGTCGCGGCCCTCGCCGGGCGCATCGTGGACGCGGCACGGACCGGTGCTGCCTCGATCCCGGTGGGCAACCTCTCTGCTCGGCGTGACTTCACCGATGTGCGTGACGTGGTCCGTGCGTACCGCCTGCTCGTCGAGACGGGGGAGCCGGGCGGCGTCTACAACGTCTGTTCCGGACGCGACGTCTCGATCCAGGAGATCGCCGATCGCCTCTGCGATCTGGCCGGGAGCACGGTGGAACTCGAGGCCGACCCGTCGCTCGTGCGACCGGTCGAGGTTCACGTCCTCCGCGGCGATCCGACCCGTCTCCAGCAGGCGACCGGGTGGAAGCCCGAACTGGACCTCGACCAGACCCTCGCCGACGTGCTCGAGCACGCGCGGCGAGGTGGCTGATCGGGTACCGCCGAGGGTCAGGCGGCCGCGGTCGGGCGGAGGGTACGGAGTTGGGTGCGTGCCTCTTTGGCCTGCACATGCGCCTGCTTGGCGAGGTCACGGGCCTGGGTGGGCAACCGGTCCTCGAAGGGGGCGAGCACGCCCTCGACCAGCTCGATGATGTCCTCGACCCGGTCCATGAGCTGGTCGACCTTGGCGTCGACGTCCTGGAGGGTGCCGGCGAGGTCGGAGCGGACCGCGGTGACCCGGTCACCGAGTCCGGGGTTGGTGCCCGAGAGCAGCTTGGTCAGCTGGTGGCGCTCGACCTGGAGCCGCTGGATGCCGAGGACACCGGCGCCGATGACGACGTAGGTGGCGTCCTTGGCCACAGAGGCGAGGTCCTTGGCGGCCCTGGTGATGTCGGTAGCGATGTCTGGCATGGTGTTGCTCCTTGTTCGGGGTGGTCGTGCTTGTTCAGATCGTGGTGCGGCGAATACAACTGTATCTGTTCTGATAAACAGTTGCAAGCATACCCGGACGGCCCCGAGCCGTGTCGCCGACAGGTGCGCACGGCCCTCGGACCGCTCGGGCGCCCGTCCACACCACCTCTGACCAGGAAGAGCCCTGGGGCCGGGGTCGCGGCCCGATAGCCTCTCCCCCTTGATGGACACCCTGGCCCCGCCGGTCGTCGCCGTCGTCGTGGCCCACGATCCCGGCCCGTGGTTCGACGAGACGCTGGCCTCGCTTGCCGCACAGGACTATGCCGAGCTGTCGGTGCTCGTCCTCGACGCCGCCGGTCTCGGGGAGGACCTCGCGGCCCGGGTCGCGGCCGTCCTGCCGTCGGCCTACGTACGCCGATTCGAGCGCAATCGGGGGTTCGGGGCGACCGCGGACGAGGTGCAGGCCATGGTCGACGGGGCCGACTACTACCTGTTCTGCCACGACGACGTCGCCCTCTACGAGGACGCGGTCCACCTGCTCGTCGAGGAGGCCTTCCGGTCCAATGCAGGCGTGGTCTCCCCCAAGGTGGTGAGCTGGGACGACCCCGAGCGGCTCGTGCACGTCGGGATGGTCGTCGACAAGGGCGGCTCGGTGGTCGACCGGGTGCAGCCCAACGAGATCGACCACGGCCAGCACGACGCCGTTCGAGATGTCTTCGTGGCTCCCGGTGGCTGCACCCTGGTCCGCACCGACCTCTTCGCGGAGCTCGACGGGTTCGATCCGGCCATCGTGGCCATGGGTGAGGATCTCGATCTCTGCTGGCGGGCGCAGGTGATGGGGGCCCGGATCATCGTTGCCCCGGATGCCCGGGTGCGGCACCTCGAGGTCCTGGCGAGCGGGACCCGCGCCATCGAGCCGTCGCTGATCGGTGCCGACGAGGGCGACGGGCCGCGCCACCCGACCACCCTCCAGGAGCTGCAGCGCCGCCACGAGCTCCTCGCGGTGTTCAAGTGCTACGGACGAATGCAACTGCTCCGGGTGGTGCCGCAGGTGTTCCTGCTGGCCCTCGGGGAGGTCGTGGTGGCCGAGCTGGCCGGCAACCGGGTGCGGGCGCGGGCCGTCGCGCGGGCCTGGCGCTGGAACCTGGGCCGCCTCGGGGCGATACGGGTCCAACGGGCCGAGCTCCGGGCCAAGCGCCGCCTCGGGGACAAGGAGATACGGCTGCTCCAGGTCGGCGGCAGCGCAAGGCTGTCGGCATACACCCGCCGCGTGGTCCAGCAGGGGTTCGCGGGCGCACATGCCGAGGAGCTGGCGGCGTCCGCAACCGCAACCGCGGCCGCCGAGGGCTTCGATCGGATCCCGGACAGCGGGTCCGAGCCCGATGACGGGTCGGAGGCGCCAGGACAGGTGACGGGGCGGGTGCGGCTGGCCGTCTGGCTCGCGGCCGCCCTGGTGGTGGTCATCGGGTCTCGGAACGTGCTGACCGGCCACCTCCCTGCCCTCGGCCAGTTCACCCCCTTCCCCGACTGGTCGCAGACCCTCTCGGGGTTCTTCGGCGGCTGGCACCCGTCGGGGGTGGGGACGATCGCGCCGGCCGCCCCCGGGCTGGCCGTCTCCGGGGTCCTCGGGACACTCCTCCTCGGGGCGATGGGCCTCACCCAGAAGGTCCTCATCTTCGGATGCCTCCCGGTCGGGGTCTGGGGCGTGGTCCGCCTCTTGCGCCCGTTCGGCTCCCAGCGTGCCTCGCTGGTGGCCGGCCTCGCCTACCTCGCCATGCCCCTTCCCTACGACGCGCTGGCCCTCGGCCGATGGGGAGCCCTCGTCGTCTACGCCGGGTTCCCCTGGGTTCTCGGCGCCTTGCTGCGGGCGACCGGCCTCGAGCCCTTCGCCCAGGTGGTCACCGGTCCCACCGGCGTGTCGCCGTCGGAGGAACAGGGTTCGGCGGTCGCATCGGATGCCCTGCCCGAGGGGGTCCGGCGCGCCGGCGTGGCCACCCCGGCCGTCATGACCCCGCCGACGACCGGTGCGTGGACGTCGCGTCACGGTCTGCTCGGTGCCGCGCTCGCCCTCGGCCTGCTCGAGGCGCTCCTCGTCGCCTTCGTGCCCGCCGCCGCCATCGTCGTGGTGCTCGCGGCGCTCTCACTCCTCGTCGCTTCGGTCCTGCTCGGGGACGTACTCCCGGCCGCCCGAGCCGTCCGCCTCGCGCTCGCGTCGACCCTGGTCGCCGCCGTGATCTGCCTGCCGTGGGTCATCGGCGTGCTGTCGGCCGGGTCGGGTGCGCTGGCCGTGCTCGGGACGCAGACCCCGGCCGCGGGTGCTGCCGCGTGGGGATCGTTGCTGCGCTTCGCGGTCGGTCCGATCGGGGGATCCCCACTGGCCTGGGGTTTCATTGCCGCCGGAGCGGTACCGCTCGTGCTCGCCCGTGGCCCGCGTTTCCGGTGGGCGGTGCGCTTCTGGTCTGTCGCGCTCGTCTCGTGGCTGGCCGCCTGGGTCGTGGGCCGCGGGTGGACGGGACGGCTGGCGGTCGACCCGCTCGTCCTCCTCGTTCCGGCGGCGGTGGCGGTCTCGGCTGCGGTCGGGCTGGGTATCGCGGCCTTCGAGGTGGACCTGCGTGCCGCCGACTTCGGCTGGCGCCAGCTCACGACGGTGTTCGGCGCGATCGCGGTCTCGCTCGCCGCCTTCCCGACGGTCGTCTCGGCACTTCCCGGACGGTGGGACCTCCCGAGCAACGACTTCTCCCAGTCGGTGAGCTGGATGGACGCCCAGGTGGGCGCGGGAGCCTTCCGGGTCCTCTGGCTCGGGGATCCCCGCTCGCTCGACCAGGGCGGGTGGAGCGCGGGCGACGGGCTGGCGTACGCCACCTCCGAGAACGGGGCTCCCGACGCCCGGTGGCTGTGGAACGCCGCCTCTCCGGGTCCGGCCGGGGGGCTCGGCCAGGCGGTGGACGAGGCCCGCTCGGGTCGGACCGACCGGCTCGGTCTCCTGCTCGCACCTGCCGGGGTGCGGTACGTGGCCGTCCTGACCTCGGTCGCACCGGAGATCACCGGCCAGCAGAACCCGACCCAGTACCCCGTCCCGGCCGACCTGCTCCCGGAGTTGAGTCGCCAGCTCGACCTCAGCCCCGAGCTCTCCGGGACCGGGATCACCGTCTACGAGAACGCCGCCTGGATTCCGCAGCGGGCAGCGGTCGCCCCGACGGTCGCCGTGGGCGCTGCCCAGCCGCCGTCCACCGCCTCCGCGCCGGGTACCCCGTTGCTGCCGTCGGCACGCCCGGTCCTGCCGGGTCCGGCTGCCGGCCGCTCCTATGCCGGCCCGATTCCGGCCGGGACGGTGCTGGCCGCGGAGGCTCCGGCCGGGCGCTGGCAGCTCACGACCTCAGGGGGGCGGGTCGCCCCGCGGTCGAGCGCGTTCGGGTGGGTCCCCCAGTACCGGGTGACGCGTGCCACGACCGGCACGCTGCACTTCGACGGGGGCTTCCTCCCGGTCGGGGCGGGAATCTTCAGCGTCGTGGTCTGGCTGCTCGCGGTGGCCGCGCTCGTCGACCGCCGCCGGCTGCGGCGGCAGTGGGAGCGGGTGGGCAGGGCGCGTCACCATCCGGTGGCCCACGGCCGGCGCGAGACCGACCTCGACGACGTGTGGACCGAGGAAGTCGGTGCGCTGCGGTGAGCACTCCCGAGCCGCCGACGATCGCTCCGACACCCGGGTCGGCCGCACGCCGCCACGCGGCCCGACCGGTACCCGGACGGACGGCCGCGGTGGTCGCGGTGATCGCAGTCCTCGTCGGGGTCGGCCTGGTGTCGGTGACCGTCCCGCCACCGACCGCCGCCCCGCTTCCCCCTTCGGCTGACGGCGTCGCGGTCGCACCTGGCGACGCGACCTCCGCATCGCTGTTCTGTCTGCCGGGCACAGCGGGCGCCGACACCGTCCTCCTCGCCAATGCGACCGGTGCCGCCGCCCGGGGCGTGATGACCACCGTGACCTCCAACGGGACCGCACCCGTGCGTCGCCAGGTGGTCGTCCCCGCCATGGGCACTGCGGCCGTGGACCCCGCCGGGGGGTCGACGACCGCCACCGCGACCTCGTTCACCTTCGCCAGCGGTGGGGTCACCGCCACCCAGTCGGTGGGCTCGGCCGCGGGGTGGGACAGCGCGCCGTGTGCCTCACGGGTGTCCTCCCAGTGGGCGTTCGCCGGAGGGTCGACGACCGCGGGGAACTCGCTCACCCTCTCCCTCTTCGATCCCACCGCGGCCCCGGCGATGGTCAACGTGAGCTTCCTCACCGTCTCCGGAGCCGTACTGACTCCGCAGGCCTACCAGGGGCTGACCATCGCCCCGGGTCAGCTCGTCGACGAGCAGGTGGGCACCTACGTCCAGGACCAGCCCACCGTCGCGACCATGGTCTCGTCCGCCTCGGGGCTGCTCGTGGCGACCGAGCTCCAGCAGCAGACGGTGGGGTCGTCGACCGGGCTCTCCCTCGAACTCGGGTCCCCTTCTCCTGAGACCACCTGGCACTTCGCCCAGACCACGGCCACGCCGAAGGGGGCGGTCGACTTCACCCTGGCCAATCCCGGGACGTCGCCGGTCACCGCCCAGATCTCGGTCGGCCTGCCGTCGGCCACCGTCGTGCCGCGACTCGTCGTGATCCCGGCCATGACGGCCACCGTGTTCGACGCGTCCTCGATCGCCGGGTGGCCGCAGGGGGCCGCCTACGCGTTGACCGTCGAGGCGCCCGCCCCGATCGTGGTCGGTCGGTCCGTGCTCGCCCCGCCGGGCGCGCAACCGCCCGGGTGGGGTGCGTCCTCCGGTTCTTCCTCACCGTCGACCGGCTGGCTGGTGATCGGAGCGGGTGTGCCGGGCGCCCCGGCCGTGGCCGGCGCCACCGTGCGCACCCTGGCTGTCGCCGATACAGGCGGGTCGCCGGCCAGCGTCGTGGTCACCGTTCTCGGTGGCGGGCGCAGCGGCACGAGGGCCACCGTCGCGCCGCACTCGCTGGTCGTGTTCGGCCCGTCGCGGATCGGTGGGGTCGGTCCCTACACCGTCCGGTCGTCCGTCCCCGTCGTCGTCGAGGCGGACGCCGGACCGTCGGGTGCACCGGGCGTGATCGCGGGCGACGGGGTGCCCCTTCCCTCCTGAGCACCGCCGTGCCTATCCGACGGGTGGCGCCCCGGTCCGGTCTGCCGGTCCGGTCTGCGCTCGTCCCGCCCAGATGCGGTCGGGTCGCGACCGTCAGTGAGAGGCGGTCAGCGAGAAGCAGGCGGTGGGGGAGGCGGAGGCCAGGGAGCCTGCTTGCCCGGCCACGGTGAGGACGTCGGCGCCGGCCAGTGGCCGGTCGGCGGCGCGGGGGCTGCGGCGCGCCGGGGGCGGGCGTGGCACCGTTGGCATTGTCGGTTGCGTGGCTGACCGTCTCCGTGCCCTGCTCGGCGCCGGACTCCGTGGCGCCCTCCTCGCGGGTGTCGGCGGCACTCGGCACCGCGCCGGCCATCCAATCGGGCGGACCGTCGGCGTTCTGCGCGCCGGTCGGACCGTGCTGGTCGGCGACGAAGATCGGCGGCACGCTCTTGACGCCCTCGGCGTGCACGGGGCGCCCGTAGGCGGTGTCGACCAGCCGTCCGACCGTCTCACCGTCGACGGTCTCCTCGTCGAGCAGGGCACGGGCCAGGGCGTCGAGCCCGCCGCGGTGGCGGGCAAGGACCTCGAGGGCGCGTTGCTCCTGGGCCCGGAGGATGAGCTCCACCTCGTCGTCGATGACCTGACTGGTGTGCTCGGAGTAGTCCCGGGTGTGCATGAGGTCCTCGCCCAGGAAGACCTGTCCCTGGGAGCCCCATGCCATCGGGCCGATCTTGTCGCTCATGCCCCATTCGCGGACCATCTTGCGGGCGAGCTCGGTGTTGCCGACGAGGTCGTTGCTCGCACCGGTCGAGAGATCGCCGTAGACGAGGAGTTCGGCGGCGCGCCCGCCCATCCGCACGCAGAGCGAGTCCTCGATGTGCTGGCGGGGGTGGATGTGGCGCTCCTCCATCGGAAGCTGCATGGTGACCCCGAGCGCCATCCCGGTGGGGAGGATGGTGACCTTGTGGACCGGGTCGGCGTCGGGCAGCACGTAGGCGAGCACCGCGTGGCCCCCCTCGTGGAAGGCCACCCGTTCCTTCTCGGCACCGGAGAGGACCAGGCTCTCGCGGCGCTGCCCCATGAGGACCCGGTCGCGCGACGCCTCGAAGTCCTCGTTCTGGATGACCTTGGAGCCGCGGCGAACCGCGTGCAGGGCGGCCTCGTTGACAAGGTTGGCGAGGTCCGCACCGCTCATCCCGGGCGTGCCGCGGGCGACGGTGCCGAGGTCGACCGTGGGGTCGACCCGCTTGTCCTTGCAGTGGACCTGGAGGATCGGGAGGCGCTCGTCGAGGTCGGGCAGAGGCACGACGATCTGGCGGTCGAACCGTCCCGGGCGCAGGATGGCCGCGTCGAGGATGTCCGGCCGGTTGGTGGCCGCCATGACCACGATCCCCTCGGTCGGGTCGAAGCCGTCCATCTCGGAGAGCATCTGGTTGAGGGTCTGCTCACGTTCGTCGTGCCCGCCACCGAGGCCGGCACCCCGCTTCCGCCCGATCGAGTCGATCTCGTCGATGAAGACGATGGCCGGTGCCTGCTTGCGTGCGGTCGCGAACAGGTCGCGTACCCGGCTCGCGCCGACGCCGACGAACATCTCCATGAAATCCGAGCCGCTCACCGACATGAACGGCACGCCGGCCTCACCCGCCACAGCCCTCGCCAGGAGGGTCTTGCCGGTACCGGGCGGACCGACCAGCAGGATCCCCTTCGGGATGCGGGCCCCGATCTCCTTGAACCGGCCGGGTGTCTTGAGGAATTCGACGACCTCGCTGATCTCGAGCTTGACCCCGTCGTAGCCGGCCACGTCGTCGAAGGTCGTCGAGGGGCGTTCGGTGGAGTAGAGCTTTGCCTTGGAGCGCCCGATCGACATGATGCTGCCCATCTGCCCCTGCGCCTTGCGGCTGATGTAGAAGAAGATCCCCCCGATGATGGCGAAGGGCAGGATCCAGGTGAGCAGGAAGTCCAGGAGCGTGTTCGAGCTCGGGGTGACCAGGTGGTAGTTGGAGCCGAGCGGCTTGAGGGCGGTGAGCTCCGAGTCGGTGATCGGGTTGGGCCCGTTGACGGTGTAATTCGACCCGTTGGACAGGGTCCCGGTGATCACGCCGGTGGTCTGGTCGACCGTGGCGGTCGTGATCGTCTTCGACGAGATGTCCTGCTGGAACGCGCTGTAGGTGAGCGTGTTGGTCGTGGTCTTGTGCAGCAGGCTCGGGGCGACGATGACCGCGAGCACCGCCACCATGATCACCAGGTAGATGATCATGCGGTTCCTGTTCGGCACGTCCTTCCCGGGCCCACCGGAGTCCGGTGGGCCGTTCGGGATGCTCGGCGATGGCGGGGTCACCCCATCATGCTATGCGCCCGGGACGTCGGATGAGGCATCGCCAGTCCGGTCGCGTACCTGCCATCTGGGGTCCGGATCGGCTCTGTATCGTGTGGGGGTGACCGAGCGGCCCGAACAGGCAGGGGAGGCCGCCACGGCTGCCGTCCCACCGGGCCCCGGCCGGGCTCGGCTCGACCCCTTCCCAGCCGCAGCGGACGATCCGCACCCACCGCAGCACGGCGACGTCACGCTCGGACGCCAGCTCGCGGCGGGCGCCGCTCCCGACGCGCGACCGGCGGCCTGGATGTGGCTGGTGTTCGCCGGCCTCGGTTTCCTCGGCGGACAGGTGCTTGCGGCGCTGCTCGCCGTGGTGGCCGCGGCGCTCAGTGGTGACCTCCACTCGCTCTCGACCATCGCGACGCTGAACGAGCCGCCGACCTGGTACATCGTCTCCACGTTGTGCGGCCTCTGGGGTGGGTTCGCCGGGGCGGCGTGGCTCGCGAGCTCGGTGCGGGGCACCGGGAGCATGGTACGCGACCTCGGTCTGCGGTTCCGGTGGATCGACCTGATCGGTGTGCCCATCGGGATCGGGGGGCAGTTCCTGGTGGCCCTCGTCTACGTGCCGATCGCCAGCCACGTCCACGACTTCAGCCAGCGGTTCGACGCCCCGAGCCAACGCCTCACCGGGGGGTCGCACGGAACCGCGTACGCAGTCATCGTGCTCTGCACCGTGATCGGTGCCCCCTTCTTCGAGGAGCTCTTCTTCCGGGGCGTTCTGCTCCGCTCGCTCGCCCGGTTGTTCGGGGACGTCGGACGCTGGGTGGGTCCGGCGCTTGCGATCGTGGTCAGCGGCGTGCTCTTCGGCCTGGCCCACGCCGAATCGCTCCAGCTGCTCGGTCTCGCGCTCTTCGGGGTCATCCTCGGACTGGTCTCGTGGAGGACCGGACGTCTCGGCATGAACATGGTCGCCCACGCCACCTTCAACCTGATGGCCCTGGTCGCGGTGATCACTCCGGCCACCGTCGGGTTGCGGTCCCTGATCTGAGGTGACCTCCGACCTCACCGTCGTGCCGGACGTCTCTTCCGGGGCGGAGGTCGCCGGGGTCACACTGGCCGAGCCGCGACCGGACCGCCCGCGGTGGCTGGCGCGGCTCACCCGGCCATCGGCGCGCCCGGCCCTCGCCAGCGCGGCCGCCGTGATCGGGGTGATCGTGGTGGCGCTCTGCCAGCTCCACCCCTCGCTGCTCCTGGCCAACACGACGACGGCCGGCGGCGACACCGGTGCGCACGTGGCACTGCCGGCCTTCCTCGAGAACCACCTACTCGTCCACGGCCAGCTGACCGGCTGGGATCCGAGCTGGTACGACGGCTTCCCGCTCTACACCTTCTACTTCCCGCTCCCCGGTCTGATCACCGTCCTCTTCAACGCGGTGATGCCCTACAACGTGGCCTTCAAGCTGGTCACGGTCCTCGGCACACTCCTGCTGCCCGTGTGCGCCTGGGCGTTCGGGCGCCTGGCCGGGTTGCGCGACCCCGGACCCGGGTGTCTCGCGGCCGCGACCCTTCCGTTCCTGTTCGAGCCCAGCTTCTCGATCTACGGGGGCAACCTGCTCTCGACGCTCGCCGGCGAGTTCTCCTACTCCCTCTCCCTCTCGATCGCCCTGCTGTTCCTCGGGGTGGTGGCCGCGGGGCTGCGCACCGGCCGCTACCGCGGGATCGCCGCGGTCCTGTTCGCGATCACGTTGCTGTGTCACCTGATCCCTGCGCTGTTCGCCGCCGCCGGGGCCGTCGTCTGGCTCGTGCTCGACGCCGACCTCCCCCGGATGTTCCGCTCCGGGGCCAGGGCCGCCCGGCGTCGCTGGGGGCGGCGGGTGGTCTGGGCGGTGGTGGCCGGCGCGATCGGGGCCGGGCTCACCGCGTGGTGGTTGGTCCCCTTCGCGGTCGAGCAGCCCTACACGACCAACATGGGCTACACCAAGGTCTTCGGCTACCCCGGTCTGCTCTTCCCCGGCTCCTTCCGGTGGGTGCTGGCCACCGACCTCGTCGGCCTGGTGGCCATGGTGATGCGACGCAACCGGGTGGCTCTGTTCCTGGTCGTGATGGCCGCCCTCTCGGCTGCGGCGGTCATCCTCGACCCGGCCGGGAAGCTCTACAACGTCCGGTTCCTGCCGCTGTGGTTCCTCTGTCTCTACCTGCTGGCCGGCTACGCCGTGGCCGAAGTCACCGGTGCGGTCGCCCGTATGATCCGGCGGCGGCGCCTCGAGCGCTGGGTGGTGATCGTGCGGGAGCGGCTGGTCACCGCCGACTCCCTCCACTGGGCCCCCGGGATGCGGATCAGCCGCTTCCGTCGGCCCGTCCCCGCGGCGGTGCCCGCGGGTGCGGTGGTGGGCCCGCTGATCGCCCTGGCCGCAGCCTGCCTGGCCGTCGTGCCACCGCTGGTGCTGCCGGCCGCAACCCTGCAGCACATCGGGATCACCGTGGGAGCCGACCAGCCGAGCGCCTGGGCCGAGTGGAACTACACCGGCTACCAGGGCAAGCCCGACTATCCCGAGTACCACGCGGTCATCAAGATGATGGCCTCGGTCGGTGCCGAGCAGGGATGTGGCCGGGCCATGTGGGAGTACGACCCCTCGCTCAACCGGTTCGGTACCACCATGTCGTTGATGCTCCTTCCCTACTGGACTGGCGGCTGCATCGACTCCATGGAGGGCCTGCTCTTCGAGTCGGCCTCCTCGACCCCGTTCCACTTCCTCAACCAGAACGAGCTCTCCCCGGATCCGTCGGACGCGGTCGTCGGCCTGCCCTACGGCGGGCTCGATGTGCCGCTCGGCATCGAGCACCTGCAGCTGATGGGGGTCCGTTACCTCCTGGCCTCGTCGACCACGGTGCAGAAGGCCGCCGCCGCGGACCCCGACGCGACCCTGGTCGGGTCGACCGGGCCGTGGGGCACGACCTACAACGGCGCGTCGCTGGACACCACCTGGAAGGTGTACCGGATCTCCGATTCGGCGCTGGTCGAGCCGCTGGCGGCACGGCCGGTGGTGTGGAAGGGGGTCGAGGCCGCCCAGTCCAGTTGGTTGGCACCCTCGGTCGCCTGGTACGACGACCCGAGCCGGTGGGGTGTGGTCCCGGCGGCGGACGGTCCCTCCGACTGGACCCGGGTCGCGGTCGGGGCCGCCCACCCGCCCGTCACGCCCGAACCGGCGACCGTCGTCTCGGATGTCCAACAGTCCGACGGCGGCATCTCGTTCCACGTCGACCGGGTGGGCACGCCGGTGGAGGTCCGGGTCTCCTACTTCCCCAACTGGCACGCGTCGGGGGCGGAGGGTCCGTACCGGGTGGCGCCCAACCTGATGGTCGTGGTCCCGACCGGTCACGACGTCGTCCTCAGCTACGGCCGCTCTCCCGCCGACGTGGTCGGCCAACTCCTGACCCTCGCCGCGGTGGCCGGCCTGGTCGTGCTCGCGGTGTCCGCCCGGCGCAGGCGGCGGGCCCGCCGTGCCTCCGCTGCGGCACCGGTGGCGGCGGCGCCCGCCGGGTGACCGATCCCCTCGGGATGTTCCCCCTCTCGACGGTGCTCTTCCCACGCGCCGGCCTGCCGCTCCACGTCTTCGAGCAGCGCTACCGCGCCCTCATGGCCCGCTGCCTCGACGGCGACGGCGAGTTCGGCGTCGTCCTCATCTCGCGCGGCTCGGAGGTGGGCGGGGGCGACGAGCGGGTGGGTATCGGCACGGCGGCCCGGATCGCCAACGTGGCCGAGCTCGACGACGGGCGTCTCCTGGTGGTCGCCATCGGGACGAGACGGATACGGGTCGCGCAGTGGCTGCCCGACGACCCCTACCCGCGGGCCGTGGTCGAGGACCTTCCCGAGGGACCGGGAGCAGGGGAGGGCGGTGACGTCGGTCGCGCGCTCGCATCGGCGGAGGCGTCCCTCCGACGGCTCCGCTCGCTCCTGTCCGAGCTCGGGGACGTGCCCGCACTGCCCCCGGGTCTGCGGATCTCCGGCAGCCCCGGGGAGATCGGCTGGCAGCTCTGCGACATGGCCCCACTCACCGTCCTCGACCTGCAGCAACTGCTGTCGACCGACGGGCTGAAGCGGAGGATGGACCTGCTCACCGCGCTCTGCGACGCGATGGCGGACGACGTGATCGGCCTGCTCTCGGAGGCGGGCGGCGAGTAGTCCGCTCCACCGGTCCGGTCGCCGACGGGGATCTGACCGAGACCATAGGATGGCCCGGCCATGCCCTCCCTCTCCCAGGTCTTCAAGGCCTACGACATCCGCGGCATCGTCCCCGACGAGCTCAACGCCCTCCAGTTCCGCGCCGTCGGTGTCGCGGCGGCCCGGTTCACCGGTGCGGACACCTTCCTCGTGGCCCGGGACATGCGCGAGTCGGGGGTGGAACTGTCCGCGGCGTTCTCCCTCGGGGTGCGCACCGAGGGCACGACGGTGGTCGATCTCGGACTGGGCTCGACCGATCTGCTCTACTACGCGGCCGGCAGCCTGGACGCGCCGGGGGCGATGTTCACCGCCTCCCACAACCCGGCCCGGTACAACGGGCTCAAACTCTGCCAGTCGGGTGCCCGCCCGATCGGCCGGGACACCGGGTTGGAGGAGATCCAGGCCACGGCGGAGTCGCTGCTCGAGGACTGGGCGCACGGCGGACCACCCGAACCCGACCAGCGCAGCCTCGCGGCCCTCGAGCATCGCTCGGTCCTCGGCGCCTACGCCGAGCACGTCCGCTCCTTCGTCGATCTCGACGTGCTCCGCCCGCTGAAGGTGGTCGCCGACACGGCGAACGGGATGGGGGGCCTGGTCGTTCCCGAGGTCTTCGCAGGCCTTCCCTTCGAGGTCGACCTGCTCTTTCCCGAGCTCGACGGGAACTTCCCCAACCACCCGGCCGATCCGATCCAGCCGGAGAACCTGGTCGACCTCCGCCGCCTGGTGCTCGAGCGCGGTGCCGACATCGGCCTCGCCTTCGACGGCGACGCCGATCGGGTCTTCCTGGTCGACGAGCGGGCCGAGCCGGTGTCGGGTTCGCTCACCACCGCGCTGGTGGCCTCGTCCCTGCTCGACAAGTACCCGGGCTCCACGGTCCTCTACAACTGCATCTGCTCACGGGTGGTGCCCGAGGTCATCGCCGAGAAGGGCGGTGTCGGCATCCGCACCAAGGTCGGGCACAGCTTCATCAAGCAGGTCATGGCCGACACCGGCGCGGTCTTCGGTGGGGAGCACTCCGGTCACTACTACTTCCGTGACAACTACCGGGCCGACTCGGGGATCATCGCGGCCCTGCTGGTCCTCGAGCTGCTGAGCGTGACCGGCAAGCCGCTCTCGGAGCTGCTGGCCCCGTTCAAGCGCTACACCGCCTCGGGGGAGATCAACACCGTGGTCGACGACCCGGCCGGTACGGTCGAGTTGCTGGCCGCCGCAGTGGAGGCCGCCGGGGGCGCGCTCGGTACGACCGATCGCCTGGACGGGCTCACGGTGGACCGTGGGGACTGGTGGTACAACCTCCGTCCGTCGAACACCGAGCCACTGCTGCGCCTCAACGTCGAGGCGCCCGACGAGGCCTCCTGCGCCGCCGGGGTTGCCGAGGTCGAGGCGGCGATCGCCGCCGTGCTCGGGGCGTGACCACGGTGCCGCACCCGCCGCGCGAGCGGCCGCCACCCACCGCTGTCGAATCCCGCACAGCGCACCACCGAGAGAGGACGGCCCGATGACGCTCGACCCACTGCTGATCGAGGTGCTCGCCTGCCCCGAGGACAAGGGCCCACTGCTCTACTTCGCCGACGAGGACACGCTCTACAACCCGCGTCTGCGGCGCGCCTACGCGGTGCGCGACGGCATCCCGGTGATGCTCGTCGACGAGGCGACCGCCGTCGACGGGCCCGAGCACGACCGGCTGACCGCAAAGGCGGCGGGCGGCGGAGCCACCGAGACGAGCAGGAGCGACCCGGCATGAGTGTGCGCACCCCGCCGCTGGACACCCTCGACATGTGGGGCGCCACCATGGCGCTCCCGGAACAGGTGGCCGACGCGGTGAGCGCCACCCGGGACGTCGGTGACCTGCCCGCTCAGGACCAGGTCGAAAACGTGGTGGTCCTCGGCATGGGCGGCAGCGGCATCGCAGGCGACGTCCTGGCAGCGGTCGCGGCGCCGTTCATGGCGGTCCCGGTCGCGGTCGTCAAGGGGTACGTGCCCCCCGACTACGTGGGCACCGGGTCCCTGGTCTTCGCGGTCTCCTTCTCGGGCAACACCGAGGAGACGCTCGAGGCGGCGGCAGCTGCCTACGAGGCCGGTGCATCGCTCGTCGTGGTGGCCGGAGGCGGCGAGCTGGTGCGCCTGGCCGGTGAGTGGAACGTGCCGGTGGTTCCGGTCCCGACCGACATCCCCCAGCCCAGGGCTGCCCTCGGGGCAATGGCCGTGCCGCCGTTGGTGCTGCTCGAGGCCATCGGACTCTTCCCGGGCGCGGTGCAGTGGGTCCTCCAGGCCGTGGACCAGCTGCGACGCCGCCGGGACGAGCTTGCCCGCCCCGGCAGCACCGCAGAGGTGGTGGCTCACCGGATCGGCCGCACCATTCCCCTCGTCCACAGCTCGCAGGATCTCGGCAAGGCCGCCGCCCTCCGGTGGAAGGCGCAGATCAACGAGAACGCCAAGTGCCCCGCATTCTGGAACCTCCATCCCGAGCTCTGCCACAACGAGCTGGCCGGGTGGGGGCAGCACGGGGACGCCACCCGCCAGATCCTGACCCTGGTCAATCTCCGGCACGATGCCGAGCACCCCCAGGTCAGCAGGCGGTTCGACGTGGCCGAGGAGGTCCTGCGCGAGGTGATGGCCGACGTGATCGAGGTCCGGGCCTCGGGGGAGGGGGACCTCGCCCAGCTGCTGGACCTGGCCCTCATCGGGGACGTGGTTTCGCTGCACATGGCCGCCAACGAGGGGATCGACCCCGGACCGATACCGGTGCTCGACGAGGTCAAGCGCGATCTGACCGTCGGTAGTCGCTGACCTGGCCGGGGCTGTCCCCGGCACCGCCCGGGCGCCTGTTTCGGCCCGGTGACAGGCGGGTGGCGACCGTGTGAACTCGTGCCCGGAACCCTGGCCGTGGCGCACAGGGCGGGCGTACACTCGAACGGTGAGCAGCGTGCGGGTCTGTGGTTGCAAGTCGATGCCAGTCGCAGGCGAAACGACCCACGTAAGGCAACTTCTCGTTGCTGAGCATGGTGCGGCTTAGGAGTCAGTCCTGCCCGCGGCGCCCCCGGCTGTCGGGGGCGGGTGGAGAGGGGATGACGCGTGCCCTCAGTGGTCCCGCAGGGTGGCGGCCGGCAACGGCCCCGCCGCCGGGGTCCGGCCGTGACTCTCCCGGCAGGCGAGTGTGGGGTCAAAGACCAGGTCAGCCGCACGCCGCTCACGAACTCCCCGCCGCATCACCGCGCGGGGATCACTGCATCACCGCATGACAGCCGACGACACGACGAGGAGGTCCGGACAGCCGTAGCCGCAGCACCCTGAACGCACAGCCGAGGAGGCGAACCAGTGGACGTGGTCATCACGCATGGCAGGAACATCGTGTCCGACGAAGTACGGGCCCTGACCGAGGAGAAGCTGCTCCGGATCGGCAGGCACTGTCCCGGCCTCGACCGTGTGGAGGTCCACTTCTCCGAGGAGCACAACCCGAGGATCTCGGACCGCGAGTGCTGCGAGGTGATCATGAGCGGCCACGGCCGCACCGTCCGGGCCCATGCCTCCGCACGGGTACCGCTGGTCGCGGTCGACCTGGTGGTCGAAAAGCTGCAGCACCAGCTCGAGAAGACCAAGGGCCGCGTCGTCGGGCGATCCCAGCCGCGTCACCGGCCGGCCAGCACGGTGACCCTCTATCAGCGGGTGCGCACCGCCTGAGCAACCCGCGGCCCGCGCTCCTGTCGGAGGTACCGCCGAGGCGGCGGCGGCGCCCCCGACAGTAGAGTGTTGGTCCCATGAGCGTGTTCTCAAAGGTCCTCCGCGCAGGTGAGGGCAAGAAGGTCCGGCGTCTCGCCGAGCTGGTGCCCCTGGTCAATGCGCTCGAGCCCGAGATGGAGGCGCGCTCCGACGCGGAGCTCCAGGCGCTCACCGCCGTCTACCGTGAGCGGTTCGAACGCGGGGAGAGCCTCGAGGACATGCTGGTCGAGGCGTTCGCCCTGGTCCGCGAGTCCGCCTGGCGCGTGCTCGGGCAGCGCCACTTCGACGCCCAGCTGATGGGGGGCATGGCGCTCCACTTCGGTTGGATCGCCGAGATGAAGACCGGGGAGGGCAAGACGCTCGTCTCGACGCTCCCGGTCTACCTCAACGCCCTGGCCGGTGACGGGGTCCACGTGGTGACAGTCAACGACTACCTCGCCACCCGCGACTCGGAGTGGATGGGCCAGCTCCACCGCTTCCTCGGTCTCACCGTGGGCAGGGTGGGCCCGGACATCGAGGATGCCGCAGCCAAGCGCGAGGCGTACCTGGCGGACGTCACCTACGGCACCAACACCGAGTTCGGCTTCGACTACCTGCGCGACAACATGGCCCGCACCCAGGAGGCCATGTGCCAGCGCGGCCACCACTTCGCCATCGTCGACGAGGTGGACTCGATCCTCATCGACGAGGCCCGCACCCCGCTCATCATCTCCGGGCCGGCGGCCGAGTCGGCCCAGCTCTACTACCAGTTCGCCGGCATCGTCCGCACCCTCCGGGCAGAGGACGACTACGAGGTCGACGAGGAGAAGCGCACCGTCGTCCCGACCGAGGACGGCATCGAAAAGGTCGAGCGGCAACTCGGGGTGTCCAACCTCTACGACGCGGTCGCAGTCAACTACGTCCACCATCTCACCCAAGCCCTCCTGGCAAAGGAGCTCTACAAGCGCGACAAGGACTACCTGGTCGCCCAAGGCGAGGTCCGCATCGTCGACGAGTTCACCGGGCGCACGCTCGACGGGCGCCGCTGGTCGGACGGGCTCCACCAGGCCGTCGAGGCCAAGGAGCGGGTCCGGATCAAGGAGGAGAACCACACCTGGGCGACGGTGACCCTCCAGAACTACTTCCGCCTCTACGCAAAGCTCTCGGGGATGACCGGTACCGCCGAGACCGAGGCCTCCGAGTTCGCCAACACCTACGAGCTGCCGGTCGTGCCGATCCCGACCAACAAGCCGATGGTCCGGGCCGATCAACCCGATCTCATCTACAAGTCGGAGGAAGCCAAGTTCGCAGCTGTCGTCGACGACATCTGCGAGCGGGTCGCCGAGGGCCAGCCGGTGCTGGTCGGCACGGCCTCGGTCTCCAAGTCCGAGCACCTCTCCCGGTTGCTCGAGAAGCGGGGCGTCCCCCACGAGGTCCTCAACGCGAAGCAGCACTTCCGCGAGGCGGAGATCGTGGCCCAGGCCGGTCGGGTGGGAGCGGTCACCGTCGCCACCAACATGGCCGGCCGTGGCGTCGACATCATCCTCGGGGGGAATCCGGAGGGACTGGCCCGCCGGGAGGCGGTCGGCAAAGGCGTCGACCTGTCCACCGACGAAGGCGCCGCCGAGCTGGCCCGCCTCGAAAAGGAGTTCGAGGCGGTCTGTGCGAAGGAGGGTGACGAGGTCCGCTCATTGGGCGGCCTCTACGTCCTCGGGTCCGAGCGCCACGAGAGCCGGCGCATCGACAACCAGCTGCGTGGTCGCTCCGGACGGCAGGGCGACCCCGGGCAGAGCCGGTTCTTCCTCTCGCTCGAGGACGACCTCATGCGGCTGTTCGCCACCGGCGCGATGAACTGGGTGATGGGCAGGGCGCTTCCCGACGACGTGCCCATCGAGGCGAAGATGGTCACGAAGGCCATCGAACGTGCCCAGAACACGGTCGAGGGCCGCAACGCCGAGTCCCGCAAGGACGTCCTCAAGTACGACGACGTGATGAACGAGCAGCGCAAGGTCATCTACGGCCGCCGGCTGCAGATCATCGAGGGCGAGGACCTCCACGACGACACGATCGAGCTGCTCGAGATGACGATGACCTCGGTGGTGGCCGCCTCGTGCCCCTCGGACTACCCCGAGGAATGGGACCTCCCCCGCCTCATCACCGAGATCACCCAGTACTACCCGACCAAGTTCGTCGCCGAGGACTTCGCCGAAGCGTCCACCGCGGGCCAGGTCACCGAGAGCATCATCACCGAGGCGCTCGAGCTCTACGCGGCACGGGACGAGACGATTCCCGGCGGGGAGGAGACGGCGCGCCAGCTCGAGCGCGACATCATGCTCCAGATCATGGACCAGCGGTGGCAGGACCACCTGGCCGACATGGACTATCTGCGCGAGGGGATCAACCTCCGGGCGATGGGCAACCAGGATCCGTTGGTGGCCTGGCAGCGCGAGGGCTTCGCCATCTTCTCCAAGCTGATGGACTCGATCAGCGACGACTACCTCCGCTACATCTTCCACGTCCAGGTGCTCACCGACCAACAGGGCGAGCCCGACCTCGCCCAGGCCAACTACGTCGCTGCCGACGATCCGGTGCAGGGCGACGCCGCGCTGGCCGCAGCGTTCGCCGCCGCCACCCCGGCGGAGCTCGAGGCCGCGAACGCCGGGCTCGGGGGCGCCGGCAACGGCAACGGGTCTGCGGGACTCACCAACCAGTTCGACGAGAACGAGACGCAGGCACCGATCGTCAAGTCGGAGCGGGAGAAGTTGGGTCGCAACGAGCCGTGCTGGTGCGGGAGCGGCAAGAAGTTCAAGTTCTGTCACGGCGCCAACTGAGATGGCAGCCGACGCCCCCCGCCGTGGGGAGGGCGGGCCGGAACCGGTCGATCTCCAGGTTGCGCTCGCCGCACTGAGTGAACGGTTGGACGAGGCCGGGCGGTTCCTCGGCGTCGACCGGCTGACCGAACGGCGGGTCGAGCTCGAGAAGGAAGCCTCCGAGCCGGGGCTCTGGGACGATGCCGATCACGCCCGAGCGGTGACCACCGAGCTCGGTCGGGTCACCGAGGACCTCGAGGAGATCAACGGGCTGAGCGCACGGCTCTCGGACGCCGAGACCCTCTACGAGCTCATGGAGGAGGAGGACGGCGCCTCGCTGCGACCCGAGATCGAGGACGCCGTCGCCGAGCTCGACCGGCGATTCCGGACGATCGAGCTGCGCGCGCTCTTCGCCGGCGAGTACGACCGCGGCGACGCGGTCGCCGAGATCCACGCCAGCGCGGGCGGCACCGACGCCCAGGACTGGGCCGAGATGCTGCTCCGGATGTACACCCGTTGGGCGGAGCGGCGCGGGTTCGAGATCGAGGTCGAGGAGGCCACGCCCGGACAGGAGGCCGGCCTCTTGTCGGCCACCTTCCTGGTGCGCGGCCGCTACGCCTACGGGCTATTGGCAGCCGAGCGCGGCACCCACCGCCTCGTGCGCATGTCGCCCTTCGACGCGCAGCACCGGCGGCAGACCAGCTTCGCCTCCCTGGATGTGGTGCCGTTGCTCGAGGACGGCGCCGACCAGATCGAGATCGACGAGAAGGACCTCCGCATCGACACCTACCGCTCGTCGGGAGCCGGCGGCCAGCACGTCAACAAGACCGACTCGGCGGTGCGCATCACCCACATCCCGACCGGCATCGTGGTCTCCTGCCAGAACCAGCGCAGTCAGCATCAGAACAAGGCCAAGGCGCTCGAGGTGCTCGGGGCCAAGCTCGCCGAGCGGCAGCGGGCCGAGCACCAGGCCACACTCGACGAGCTGAGTGGTGACCGGAACGACAGTGGATGGGGTAACCAGATCCGCTCCTACGTGCTCGCTCCCTACCAGCAGGTGAAGGACCTTCGCACCAACGAGGAGACCGGCAACGTGGAGGCGGTGCTGGACGGTGATCTCGACGCGTTCATCGAGGCAGAGCTGCGGCGCAACGCCGAGCGCCGCCGGAACGCCTGAGTCGGACGTACGGCGGGCGTCGTCGCCGCTGCGTCGCCGCCGATCGCGTCGACCGAGGTCAGAGCCTGATGTCGGGCCTGCGCCAACCGGGTCGTACCGGCGGGTAAGATGGTCCGAAGTGCCAGTGCGCCCGGACACTGTCCCCCCTTCGCTCATGACTCTTCCTTCATGATCAAATTTCAGGACGTCACGAAGACCTACAAGGGCTCCACGGTCGCCCTCAAGGACTGCAACGTCGAGATCGACAAGGGGGAGTTCGTCTTCCTGGTCGGCCCGTCCGGCTCCGGCAAGACCACCTGCATCCGCCTGCTGTTGCGCGAGGAGATGCCCGACACCGGCCGCATCTGGGAGGCGGGCAAGGAGATCGGGCACCTGGCGAAGTGGCGGATCCCCTACCTGCGTCGCAACATCGGCTGCGTGTTCCAGGACTTCCGGCTCCTTCCCAACAAGACCGTCTTCGAGAACGTCGCCTTCGCGCTCGAGGTGATCGGCCGCCCCAAGCACGTGATCGCGGCCCAGGTACCCCAGGTGCTGGACCTGGTCGGTCTGGCGAAGAAGCGCGACAACCTCCCCAACGAGCTCTCCGGCGGAGAGCAACAGCGGGTCGCGGTGGCACGGGCCTTCGTCAACCGCCCGCTGATCCTCCTGGCCGACGAGCCCACCGGCAATCTCGACCCCACCACGAGTCTCGGGATCATGCGCCTGCTCGATCGGATCAACCGGACCGGGACGACGGTCATCGTCGCCACCCATGACGCCGGCATGGTCGACCAGATGCGCCGGCGGGTCATCGAGCTCGACCGCGGGGTCGTGGTCCGCGACCAGGCCCACGGGGTCTACGGCATCGACAGCGCCACCGCTGCCGCGGGTGCCGGCACACCCAGCGGGGCCCTCGCCGAGCATGCTCCCGCCGGGGCCGGACGCGGGGCGCCCGCTCCCTTCGTGACCCGCGCCTGATGCCGGTCTCTGCCGGCTACGTCTCGAAGGAGGCCGCCACCAACCTGTGGCGCAACCGGCTGATGACCGCGGCGGCCATCCTGACCGTTGCGGTCTCCCTGGCCCTGGTGGGTTCCGCCCTCGTGCTCAAGCAGGGCGCCTCGAAGGCCACCGAGCTCTGGCAGAACGGCGTGCAGACCATCGCCTGGGTGAACCCGAACGCCGGACCCACGCTGACCGATTCCATCCGCACCGAGCTCAAACAGTCGGTGTACGTGAAATCGTGCACCTACCGCGACCAGGCCTACGACTACCACGAGGCCAAGTCGGTGCTCCCGGCGGACGAGTCGGCCGTGACCAGCGAGAACCAGTACCCGGCGTCCTTCCGGTGCGTGCTCAACAACCCGTCCCAGGCCACCGCGGTGTACCAGGAGTTCTACGGCAAACCCGGGATCTACGGCGTCAACTACCCGGGCCAGCAGATCAAGACGATGGAGAGCGTGATCCACATCCTCCAATGGGTGTTCCTGACCGTGGCGGTGGTCCTGCTCCTGTCCGCGTCGGTGCTCATCCTCAACACCATCCGGATGGCCATCTTCGCCCGGCGACGGGAGGTCTCGGTCATGAAGCTGGTCGGGGCCACCAACTGGTTCATCCGCCTGCCGTTCATGGCGGAGGGGATGATCCAGGGGTTGCTCGGGGCCGCCGTCGCGGTGCTGGTCGTGCTCGCGCTCTACTGGGGGATCGGTCTCGATCGGGCCAACACCGCGGCCAACCAGGGCAGCATCATCGCCCAGATGTCGTTGAGCGGCTGGTCGGTGTTCGGCACCTGTGTGCTGGTGTCGGTGGTCGGCGTGGGGGTGGGGGTCGTCGGATCGGCCTTCGCCGTGCGGCGCTTCCTCGACGTCTGATCCGGCGTCCCCCGAGGGAGCGCCCGCTACGCAGCCCCGTTGGTGAGATCGCCGTTGGCGCACGAGTCCGTCTCGTTCGTGCCGTCGATCCGGTCGACGGTCCACTGGATGAGCGTGCTGGCGCCCGCGGCCAACACCGAGTCGTGGTCGGCTCCCCGTTCGGGCACGTAGTCGACGGTGTCGTACTGGTTCCGGCACAGCCGCTGGCGCACGAGCTCGGTGGTCGCGGCGTAGGGGACCAGCGTGTCCCTGGTGCCCTGGAGGACCAGGATGGGGGCCGAGGTCGGCGCGGATCCTGGTTCGTTGGCGGCGATGGCCGCCTCGACGGCCGGGATGTCCTGCCACCCGACACGCAGCGTGCGACCCGGAGGACGGGTGTCGAACGTCTGGGAGACCGCGCCACCGCATGCGGAGGCGATGACCGGCGAGGAGGCGACCCCGGCCGGGGTCAGCACCGAGCCGAGCCCGAAGGTGCCGTACACGTGCGACCAGGCGTAGAGACCCATGACCACGAATGAGGTCTGGCCCCCCGCCGACCGGCGGGCCGGGGGTGGAGCCAGCTCGAGGAGGGAGGCGACGGGCGCGACCGCGGCCACCCCGGCCAGGAACAGCTCGGGTGCGTAGCTCTGGGCCACCTCGCCCGCAAAGAGCGCGGCCTGCCCGCCCTGCGAGTACCCCGCCGCGATGACCGTGTTGCTGGCGGATGCCCCGGCGAGGACCCGGGCCGCCCGGGCCGCGTCGAGGACGCCCTGCGCCTCGCTGACGCCGACCAGATACGGGTGGAGGCCGGGGCCGCCCAGCCCTTCGTAGTCCGTGGCGGCCACGATGATGCGGTCGCGGAGCAGTGCACGCAGGTCGGGCAGGGAGGCCGTGCCCTGGACGGACGGCGCGCACGCGGCGGCCACCCCGGTCGTCCCGTGCGCCCAGCTCAGGATCGGGAAGCCCCCCGCCGGAGGGGTTCCGCCGGGGATCACCACGATGCCCGACTCGGCGATGTCCGCTCCGCCGATCGATGTCGAGTGGAAGAGCACGCGATAGGCGCGGGTGCCGGCGGGGAGGGCGCCGCCGGCCGGCAGTGGCTGGCTGCGGATGACGGTCCCGGCGGGAGCAGCGGCGAGCGGTCGGGGTGCCCGGTAGAACGCGGCAAGGGAGCCGGTGACCGCCGCGCTCTGTGGAGATCCGGTCGGGGAGTCGCCGACACCGGGCGAGGAGCCCTGCCCCGCTGCCGACGCCGCTGACCCGCACGCGGTCAGCGATGCGAGGACCAGCGCGGCCCAGATGCCGCGCGTGGTCCGGGGAAGCCCCCCGGTGCCCCTGTGGCCGGTCGCCATGGGCGATCACCGTAGCCAGGTGGACCGGATGCCGCCTCACCAGGGCGGCACGGGGGTCGCCTTCCCCTACGCTGGGAGGGAGATGGAGTCGCTGCAGCTGGTGGCCGGCTGGCCGGTAGGCAGGGCCGCGGTGGGGGTGGTCCCCTTCATCGCCGGACCGGACGGCCCGGGGGGTGCGCCCGGTCCGGTCGAGACCGCGGGCGACGAGCAGTGGAGCTTCCCCTGGGCCTCGGTGACCAAGCCGGCCACCGCCCTCGCCGCGCTGGTGGCGGTCGAGGAGGGCACCGTCGCACTCGACGAGCCGGCGGGACCGGCCGGGGCCACGGTGCGGCACCTGCTCGCCCACGCCTCCGGCCTCGGACCGGAGCCAGGTCCTCCGGTCGCAGCGCCGGGCGCCCGCCGGGTCTATTCGAACGCCGGATTCGACGTGCTGGCGGACCTCATCGCAGCCCGCTCCGGGATGCCCTTCGCCGAGTACCTGACCATGGGGGTGCTCGCGCCACTGGGCATGGTCGACACGGTGCTCGTGGAGACCCCGGCGGGCGGGGCGGCCGCCGGCCTGTCGGGACCGCTCGTCGATCTGCTCGCGCTGGGCCGCGAGTGGGCGGTCCCCACGCTGATCAGCTCGCAGACCTGGCGTGCGGCCACCTCGGTCCAGTTCCCCGCCCTCGCCGGCGTCCTCCCCGGGTTCGGACCCTATGACCCGTGCCAGTGGGGCCTCGGCGTCGAGGTGCGCGGGGTCAAGCAGCCGCACTGGACCGGGCACACCAACGGCGAGCGCACCTTCGGGCACTTCGGACGCACGGGGTCGTTCCTCTGGGTGGACCCGGAGGCAGGTCTCGTCTGCGCCGGACTCGCCGACCGCCCCTTCGGCGTCTGGGCGGCGAACGCGTGGCCGGTCCTCGCCGACGCCCTGCTGGCGGAGCAGCTCCGGCGAGTTGAGGTCTAGGCTGCGCGCCATGAAGGGCGTCATCCTCGCCGGTGGGACCGGCTCGCGGCTCCACCCGCTCACCAGGATCACCAACAAGCACCTGCTCCCGATTTACGACCGGCCGATGATCAACTGGGGCATCGAGGCGCTGGTGAACGCCGGGATCACCGAGATCATGCTGGTCACCGGTGGTACCCATGCCGGTGAGTTCCTCCGCCTGCTCGGGAACGGGCACGAATTCGGCATCGACCGGCTGAGTTACGGCTACCAGGACCGTCCCGGCGGCATCGCCGAGGCCCTCGGGCTGGCGACCCGTTTCGTGGACGGCGACCCGGTCCTGGTCATGCTCGCCGACAACATCGTGGAGGGATCGATCCGGCCGATGGTCGAGGCGTTCCGGTCGGATCCGTCCGGCGCGCGCATCCTGCTCACGCCGGTCGAGGAGGACGAGCACCTGCGCCATCTGGGCGTTCCCACCTTCGACGGGGACAAGCGGGTCGTCGGGATCACCGAGAAGCCCGAGCAACCCGCCTCCAAGTTCGGGGTGACCGGCATCTACTGCTACGACGCCGACGTGTTCGACGTGATCCCGACCCTGGTCCCCTCCGGGCGCGGCGAGCTCGAGATCACCGACGTCAACAACCACTACATCGGTCTCGGCTCGATGGCCTACGACGTGCTCGAGGGATTCTGGGGGGATGCCGGAGAGTCGATCGACGCCTACTACACGGTGAACGACTTCGTCCGGACCCACGGGGCCAACAAGGGCTGACCGCAGGACCTACGAGAAGGCGACGCCCCTCCACTCGGCGGTCTCGGCGCGGTGGCGTGCGTAGTCGACCTTGCCGGACGGAGAGCGCCCGATGGTCGCGACGAAGCGGACCTGGCGGGGGGCCTTGTAGCTGGCCAGCCGGCCTTTCACGTGCTCGATGATCGTCTCGGGAGCGACGGATCCCTCCTGGATCCCGTCCGCGAGCTGCACGACGGCCACGATCTCCTCGCCGAAGCGCTCGCTCGGTATGCCCACGACGACGGCGTCCTGCACGCCGTCGACGGTCTTGATGACCTCCTCGACCTCCTCTGGGTAGACCTTCTCGCCTCCCGTGTTGATGCACACCGATCCGCGGCCGAGCAGGTGGATCGAGCCGTCACCCCGGGCCTCGGCGTAGTCGCCAGGCACCGAGTAACGCGAGCCCCCGATCGTCCGGAAGGTGGCTGCCGACTTGACCTCGTCCTTGTAGTAGCCGACCGGGATGCGCCCGCCCAGTGCCAGGACCCCGATCTGGCCGGAGCCCGGTTCGACGTCCCGTCCCTCGGGATCGATGACCCGCACGTCTTCGCCGAGGGTGAACCGGGCTGTCTCGGCGGCCGCCCCCGCGGACGAGACCGAACTGCCCATCCCGAGGGCCTCCGAGGAGGAGAAGGCGTCGACCAGCAGCATCCCGGCGTGGTGGCGGAGCAGCCCACGCTTGGTCTGCTCGCTCCACATGACGCCCGAGGAGATGATGCCGACCAGGCTCGAGAGGTCCCAGCGCCCGGGGTGGGCGTCCAGCATGGCGAGGATCGGCTTGGCGAACGCGTCACCCACGATGATGAGGCCGTTGACCCGCTCGCGCTCGACCGTGTCGAGGAGCTCGACCGGATCGAGTTGGCGGGAGGGGAGGGTCACCAGCCGCCCGCCCTCGCTCAGGCACTCCATCGCGGTGAACCCGCCGGTCCCGTGCATGAGCGGGCACGCGGGGAGCAGCGTCATGCCCGGTCCATGTGCTTCGAGCTCGGCCCGCACGTCGGCGACGTCCCCCTCGGCCGGGTAGCGCCGGAATCCACCCCCGTTGAGCCACGCGAAGAGGTCGTCCTGGCGCCACATGACCCCCTTGGGCATACCGGTGGTGCCGCCGGTGTAGAGGATGTGGAGATCGTCGGGGCTGCGCCCATGGGCCGCGTACCGGTTGGGGACCGTCGCCAGCGATCGTCGCCCCGGTCGTCTCGGCCGCCTCTTCGTAGGGCACCGCCCACGCGGGGCAGGTGGCTGTTCCGTCATCGACCCAGAGCCAGCTGCGCACCTGGGGCAGGCGGGCGCGGATCCGTTCGATCCGGTCGACGAAGGTCGCGTGGAAGACGACCGCGACCGCATCGGCGTTGTCCCAGAGATAGACGAGCTCGTCGTCCGCGTACCGGTAGTTCGTGTTGATCGGGACCAGCCCCGCCTTGTAGCAGGCGAAGGTCGTCTCCACGTACTCGGGGCAGTTGTACAGATAGACGCGCGACCTTGTCCTGGTGGGAGACATCGGCCCCGAGCAGCCAGCGGGCGACGCCGTTCGCCCGCCGGTCGAATGCGCCCCAGGATCGCACGTCGGGGCCATGGGCGAGGGCGGGCGCGTCCGACTGAACGTCTGCCACCGTCTCCCAGACGTCCGCGTAGTTCCAGCTGGTCACTGCGGCTCCTGTCCCCGTGCCCTTCCGGGCCGTCTCGGCACGGCCCGTCCCCGGTCCCTCGTCCCCGGCCGGAACGACCGCTGCAGCCTACGCTGGCCGTCGTGGACTTCGCGCTGCCCTCCGACGCCGACCCGCGCCGGGTGGAGGTGCGTGCCTGGCTCGAGCGACACCCCGCACCGACCGGGCGCGCGCTCGCCGAGCGGGGCCTGGTCGCCCCCCACTGGCCGGTCCCCTACGGGCTCGGGGCCGATCCGACCCTCCAGCTGGTGGTCGACGACGAGCTGCGGCGGGCCGGTGTCCGCCGACCCGACAACGCCATCGGCATCGGCTGGGCGGGACCGACCATCCTGCACGCGGGGACTGAGGAGCAAAAGGAGCGCTTCTTGCTGCCGATCCTCTCCGGTGAGGAGATCTGGTGCCAGCTGTTCAGCGAGCCGGGTGCCGGCTCCGACCTCGCGTCGTTGACGACCCGGGCGGACCTCGACGGCGACGAGTGGATCGTCCGGGGCTCCAAGGTGTGGACCTCGTACGCGCACACCGCGGCCTACGGCATCCTGCTCGCCCGCACCGAACCGGACGCCGCGATCCACCAGGGCATCTCGTACTTCCTCTGCCCGATGGACGCGCCGGGGGTGACCGTACGCCCGTTGGTCGACATGACCGGCACCCACACCTTCAACGAAGTCTTCCTCGACGAGGTGCGCCTGCCCTCCGACCACCTGGTCGGCCGGCGCGGCCAGGGGTGGTCGCTTGCCAAGGTCACCCTGGCCAACGAACGGGTCTCACTGTCGGGAGCGGGGTCCATCTGGGGGATGGGCCCGACAGCCGACGACCTCATTGCTGCGGTCCGGCGGACCGGTGGTGCCGCCGACCCGCTGCTCCGCCAGCGCCTCGCGCGGGTCTGGGCGGAGGGAGAGATCCTGCGCCTGCTCCGCCTTCGCACCGTCTCGGCCGCGGTGGCCGGTGAGACACCCGGACCGGAGGCATCCGTACGCAAGGCGCTCGCCGACGAGCACGGCCAGCACGTGATGGCGGTCGCCCGCGATCTGGCCGGCGCCTCCGGGATGCTGTCGGGCAGCGGACCGTTCACGGCGGGTGACCCGGGCGGGTGGCCCGACGCCATCTGGAGCTTCGGCTACCTGTTCGCCCCGGCCCTGACCATCGGGGGAGGGACCGCGGAGGTGCAGCGCAACATCATCGCCGAGCGCACGCTCGGCCTGCCGCACGAGTCATCGGGCTGACCCAGCGGCCAGTTCGAAGAGCCGGAGTCAGCGGACGAGCGGGCCGGCGTCCTCGTACCCCTGGCGCACTCCCCGGCCTGCGAGTGCGGCCAGCCGCCCCGGTTCGTAGATCATCCAGTATGCGTTGCGGGCGTGCTTGCGAGAGCGGTTCACACAGACCACGGCCAGCGCCGCCGGATCCTCCTCTTCACTTTCGTGCACGAAGACCTCCAGGATGTGGGTGGACGTCATGAGCTGGGCCAGCATGATCCCCTGCGACGCCTCGTGGGCGCAGACCTGGTCGATGGCGGCCCTGCCCGGCATCCCGAGCGCGACCACGATGCGACACCCTTCCCCTTCGATGATGCGCTTGCACGCCACGCCGAGGTCCTTGAAGCCCGGCACGGTGCGCCTGACCACCTCGAAGGTGGTGCCGAACCCGGGGCAGGTCTCGAGCTCCGCGACCGCCTCGGAACCCATGTCGAAGCGGGCGAACATGGTGTCGACGACCCCGATCCGGTCCATGGCACGCATCCTACCGGGGACCCCTGCACGCAGGTCCCGTCCACCGGCCGATGCGGGCCGGCCGGGCTGCCTCGACCCTGAGCGCGCGGGTCGGCAAGACTCGCGGCGATGAGCGTACGCCCGGAACGGATCGTCCTGGTGTGTGGCACGGGCACCGAGGTCGGCAAGACCTGGGTCGGGGCGAGCCTGCTCCGTGAGCTCCGCTCCCGTGGGATCACGGTCGCCGCACGCAAGCCTGCCCAGTCCTTCGACGTCGACGTGGACGGCGCCCCGCTCGGCGGGCCGACCGACGCCGAGGTGCTGGGGAGCGCCTCCGGTGAGCACCCCGAACGGGTCTGCCACGCCTTCCGGTCCTACCATCGGGCGATGGCGCCCCCGATGGCCGCCGAGGCACTCGGGCTCGCAGGGTTCACCGTGGACGACCTGGTGTCGGAGCTCGACTGGCCGGACCAGCCGGTCGGCGTCGGGCTGGTCGAGATGGCCGGCGGCGTGCGCTCTCCCCAGGCGGTCGACGGGGACGCCACGGACGTGGCCGCCATGCTCCGTCCCGACCTGGTGGTCCTCGTGGCCGACGCCGGTCTCGGGACGATCAACACCGTGCGTCTCTCGATGGACGCCCTGACGGCCGCCGGCGATGGCGGGCCGTCCGCCCCGGTGGTCGTGCTCGACCGGTACGACAGCCGTCACGAGATCCACTGCCGCAACCGCCAGTGGCTCGCCGAGCGCGACGCCTACCGGGTGATCACCCTGCCGGGGGAGGAGCGCGCCCTCGCCGATCTGGTGGTCAGAGTCCCGACGGCCGGTTGACGAAGCGGCGCGCCGCCGGCGAGTAGAACCACCCGCCTCCCGCCCGCGTGCCCCCGTCGACGGGGATGTTGTGCCCGGTCACGAACGCCGAGAGGTCGGACGCGAGGAAGAGGGCCACCCGGGCCTGGTCCTCGGGCCGCCCGATCCGCCCGACCGGGGCCCACGAGGGCCACAGCTCGTCGTCAGCCGAGCCGTCGGCGAGATAGTCGACCTGGGGGGTCTGGGTGAGGTCGGGTCCGATCCCGTTGACCCGCACACCTGAGCGACCCATCGACACGGCAAGGCTGGTCGTGAAGTGGGCGACGGCCGCCTTCATCGCCGCGTAGACCGGGTCGGGCGGGTAGCCACGCATCCCCTCGACCGAGTGCACGTTGACGATGGACCCGCCCCCACTCTCGACCATGGGTCCGAGGAAGGCGCGGGTGACCGCGAAGACGTGGAGCAGGTTGATCTCGTACATGGCCTGCCACGACTCGGGGGACGAGACGTCGAAGCGGACCAGTGGGCGGTAGTCGCCCACATTGTTGACGAGGACGTCGACCCGGCCGTGGGCGTCCAGCACGGCTGCGGCGAGCGAGTCGACGCCGTCCGCGCTGGTCACGTCGACCGAGTGGGCCCGAACCACCCCGCCGCCGTCCCCGACCGCGGCGACCACTGCTGCGGCGCGTGCCGGGTCCGCCTCGGCCACCTCGACCCGAGCGCCATGGGCGGCGAAGAGCACGGCGATGGCGGCCCCGATGCCGGCGCCGCCACCGGTGACGACGGCCACCTTCCCCTCGAGCAGCCGGGCCCAGTCGTCGATGCCGGGGGCGTCGTCGGGTCGTTGCGGGTTCATGGTCCTCCTCGTCGGGCGACGCGGCGGTGCGTCCGGGCTCCCGCCGGTTGCTCCTGGTCAGGCCCGCCGGGCCTCGGCCCTGAAGCCGGACGCTGCCACGATCGCCCGTGAGAACGGTCGGGCCAGTCCACGCAGCTCTGCGCAGCCGTCCTCGCCGAGGGCCTCGTAGCCGTGGGTCGAGAGGCGGTCGGTGGCTTCTTCGATCTCGCGCGCGGATCGTCGACCCCTCCTCGCTGAGCGCGAGGCGATCGGCGGTGCCGGCAGGCCGGAGCCAGCCGCGCGACCGGAGGCGCTCGGAGGCGGCTTCCCACTCGTCGGGCGGCCAGCCACGCGTCTCGCGCAGGAACCCGACCGGCGCCTCCCCGGTGGTCTCGTGGAGGACCAGGGCCTCGACCGGCCCGATCCCGTGATCGACGAGCTGGGCGAGGTGGCCGTCCCCGCGGAACTCGCGAAGCAGCGTCTGCGCGTGCCAGAGGACGAGGTGTGGTGGCTCGGGCCAGGAAAGCCCGGCGTGTGCGGCGAAGAGGGGCCGTCCCTCCGGCCGTTCGGCGGCGCGCTCGGCCGCCCGGCGTGCGAGGGTCGCCGCCTGCTTCATGTCGTCCGAGTCGATCGCCTCGCCGAGCATCCGGTGCAGCGCCTCGCCTGCCGCCGCGGCGCGCGCCTCGAGGACCCGGGCCGGAGGGCTCGTCTGCCAGACCCCCTCCATCGCCGCGTGGACGAGCGCCGGCGAGAAGTTGAAGAAGGTGGCCACCACGGTGTCGGCATTGACCGCACCCATGGCCGCGGCGCGTGAGGCGAAGTACCCCGACTGTCCCCGCAGGCCGAGGCTCCGGTAGGAGGCATCCGCCTCGGGGGCGAAGTAGACCATGTTGTGGAGGGGCTCGAGCGTGCGCCAGGTCTTGCGGGCGGTGAGCCCGGGCAGGGACGTGGTCGGGGTGTCTGCAGCCATGGACCACGGTAACCCGGCGCAGCGCGTCCGGAGGTGCCCGGGGAGGGACCGGCCCGGGTCACCCCGTATAGTTTGGAGCGAGAGACGCGCATCGTCGGGTAGGGGAGGACGGGGGCGTGGTCGGTCGGGGCCGGAAACAGGAGACGGCGATGTTGAACGGAGTGCCGGGCATGATCGGCGAGACGGCGGTGGTGACCAAAGAGGTCACCGACCGCCATCTGCCCGGTTCGGTCCTCGCCCGTGGGGAGACCTGGTTCGCCGTCTCGCTCTTCCCGGGGACCACCATCGCGCCCGGCACCACCGTGGTCGTGGCCGACGTCGACCGCGGACTGCTCGTGGTGTACCCGACCGGCGACGCCGGCTGACCTCGCCGTGCGTGCCTGTAGGCACGCATCGTTCCCCGCCGCCCCGCCGCCGCCGGGGGCGCCGGTGCGTAAGGTGGGGGGAGGAGGTGGTCGTCATGATCATCGGTTCAGCAGCAGCGTCGGTCGCGATCGCAGTGGTGGGGTTCTTCGTCTTCGCCTTCATCGTCATCTTCCTGAAGTCCTGCCTCAAGGTGGTCCAGCAGGGGTGCGTCGGGGTGGTCAAGCGCTTCGGCGAGTTCCGGTCGATCAAGCAGCCCGGGCTGCACGTGCTCATGCCGCTGGCGGACCGCATGGACAAGGTGGACATCCGGGAGTTCCCCCGGACCGGTGACCAGCAGGCAGTGATCACCAAGGACAACGTCTCGCTGTGGGTCAGCGCGACCATCTTCTGTCAGGTGACCGACGTGAAGCTGGCCCTCTTCGAAGTCAACGACTTCGGGTTGGCCATCGACCAGATGGCGCGCACCGCGCTCCGCGCGGTGTTCGGCGAGCTGACCCTCGACCAGTCGCTCTCTGAACGCGAGACGATCAACACCAAGATGCAGGACCACATGGCCGAGGCCACCCTCAAGTGGGGGGTCCGCCTCAACCGCATCGAGATCCTCGACATCACCCCGCCGAACAATGTGCTGCAGGCCATGTCCGAGCAGAAGGAGGCCGAGCAGCACAAGCGGGCCGCGATCCTGAAGTCGGAGGGAGAGCAGCAGTCGGCCATCAACAGCGCCCAAGGGCGCAAGCAGGCCAACGTGCTCGAGGCCGAGGGGCAGAAGCAGGCCTCGATCCTCGCCGCCGAAGCCCAGAAGCAGGTCCTCGAACTGCGTGCCGACGGCGAGAAGCGCGCCGCCGAGCTGCGTGGCGAGGGAGAGGCGCTCGCCCTCGAAGCGATCGACAAGGCAGAGGTCAAGCCCAACACGCTGGCCATCATGCAGTTGCGCGCCCTGCAGGCCGTCGCGACCTCGCCCAACTCGAAGATCGTGGTGCCCTATGAGGCAGCCGGACTGGTCGGGGCGGCGGAGGCCCTGGTGGGGGTCATCAAGAATGTCGGCGTTCCCGGTGAGCCGGTGACCGAGAACGGAAAGGCCCTCCAACCCTCCTGAGCACCTGACGGTGGCGCCTACTTGAGCTCCACCAGGTCGAGCGCCTCGTCCCGCCAGTGGGTGAAGATCTCGTCGGGCAGGGTCAGGCTGTGGGTGGGGTCGAGTGCTTCGACGAAGGAGCGGTCGTGGCTCACCACCACGATGGTTCCGGGCCAGTTGCCGAGCATGGCACCGACCGCCTCGATCGAGGTCGGATCGAGGTTGTTGGTGGGTTCGTCCAGCAACAGCAGGTTGGCCCGCCCCGCGGCCAGCATGGCCAGACCGAGCTTGGCCCGCTCGCCGCCAGAGAGTGTCCTGGGCATCTGGTGGGCCGCCTTGCCGGCGATCCCGAACGAGCCCAGCAGCGACCGCCGCTCGGTCTCCTTCACGAGGACGGTGTCGTCGATGTTCCCGAGCACGGTCTTGTCCGGATCGACCTGTTCGTGCTCCTGGGCGAAGTAGCCGGGGGTCACGTTGATCCCGAGCTCCACGGCGCCCTCGGAGGGCTCCTGGACTCCTGCCAGGCACCGCAACAGGCTCGACTTGCCCGCGCCGTTGCGGCCGATGATCACCACCCGGTCACCCCGCCGGCAGTGGAAGTCGACATCGGTGAGCACGGTGAGCTCGCCGTAGCGGACGGACAGCCTGCGGACGCGTAGCGGGACCTCGCCCGACCGGGCAGGGGTCGGCAAGGTGAACGAGCTCTTCCGCTCGCGGCGGTGCACTTCGGTCTTCTGTGATTCGAGGCGCTCGACCCGCTTGTCGAGGGACTTTGCGATCCGGGCCCGGCGATTCGTGCTCCCCCGCATCGAGTCGGCAAGCGTCGAGAGCCGGGCGATCTCGCGGCCCTCGAGCAGAGCCGAGCGCTCGCGCTGGGACTGGTCGGTCTCGAGCTGGACCAAGTACGAGGAGTAGGTGCCCTTGAACTCGTGGAGACGGCCGTCGGACAGGTGCAGGACCTTGTGGATCGACCGGTCGAGCAGTTTGAGATCGTGGGAGACGACCAGGATGGAGCCCGGGAACCGCTCCAGCTCGTCCATGAGCCACCGTTTTGCCGGGCGGTCGAGGTGGTTGGTGGGCTCGTCGAGGATCATGGTGTCGGGTGCCTGGAAAAGGATCCGGATCAGATCGACTCTTCGCCGCTGGCCTCCCGAGAGGGTCTCGATGTCGTCGAGGAGCAGCTCCTGACGGAGTCCGAGACCGTCGGCGAGCCGGGCCATGGTGGACTCGGCCTCGTACCCGCCGTTCTCACGGAACTGCTCCTCCAGGTCGGAGAAGAGGACGATGTTCTCCTGCGAGGGGTCCTTGGACATCTGGGTACGGGCCTTGCCCAGGGCGTCGTCGAGAACGTCGAGGCCCCTGCCCGAGAGGACGTGGGAGAAGCCGCTCGGATCGAGGCCGAGTCCGCGTGGATCGGGGACCTGGGGAAGGTATCCGAAGGTGCCCCGGACCCGCGCGTTGCCGGTCGAGCGCACGTTGCGTCCGGGCTCGTCGATGATCACCGAGAGGAATGTCGATTTGCCGGTTCCGTTCCTCCCCACCAGTCCGACCTTCTCGCCGGCGCCCACCACGAAGGAGGCGTCCGAGAGCAGGGTGCGGTCACCGATCTCGATGGTGAGGGAGGATCCGACGATCATGGGGGAGCGGCGTGACCGCATCGCATCCGGGGGCTCCCGGTCACGGCGCCGGGATCCCGGCGGGTCAGGCCGCTTTCAGTCTCCCACACCGGTGAGGCGGGTACGCCCGGCGGCTGCCGGCGGGACGGCCGCGCCCGATCTCGAGTGACGGGCGCATCCACCCGACCGTACCGCCATCGACCAGGTAGTTCGCGTTCGTGGGGAGGCGGATTCCGTCACACGCACGACACATGAGCACGCGGACAATACGAGGTCTACCGTTGTGTCCGTCTTCGAGGGGAGAGGCGGTCGAGCGTTGCGAGTGGTGGGAGTTGGGGCCGAACATGGCTGATCTGGACGGGGTACGTGTGAAGTTGGCGATGGCTCGCGCCAACGCCGAACAACTCGAAACCATGCTCCGGCCGTTTGTCGAAGCGGCCCAGCGGTCCATCGAGCGAACACCGAGCGAGAATCCGTTCGAGGTCGTCTACAAGATCACGAAGGTGCCGTGGATCGATCCGGCCTGGAGCGCGATCTTCGGACAGGGCATCTACAACATCCGGTCGGCCCTCGACCATCTCGCCTGGCAACTCGTCCTTCTCGACGGCCAGGAACCCACCAGGGCGACCGAGTTCCCACTGCTGGACACGAACAGGGACAAGAGCGGTCGCAAGGTACAGGTGGACATCGCTCCGGGCATCAAGCGACCGGACATCGTTGCTGCGGTCGAGTCCATGCAGCCGTATCACGGGGGCGGCAAATGGGGAGACCAGCTCGGAGTCGTCGCCGAGTTGTCGGGGATCGACAGGCATCGCCTGCCCATCGCGGTCTCGACGATGCTCAACGTCGACAACATCTTCTGGGGTCTTCCTGCGGGCGCCACGGCTCCCAGCTGGTGGTTCCCCGTGGGCAAGGCGCTGCAGGAAGGCGACGTGGTTGCGAAGTTCCTGTTCAATGAGCCCGTTGCGCCCGAGGTGTTCGATCCGCATCTCGTGCCGCAGATCGCACTCGACGAAGCTCCCCTCGGAAGCCCCTATCGAACGCAGGACCTCGCGAGTCTCCTGGGCGGCCTGGCCAGAATCGCCGCGTTCAAGATCGACACGTTGATCGTTGCGCCCCTGTTCGAAGGCGAGTTGCCGGCCTGGATCGCGCCGGGGCCACCCCGGCCCGATGCGTCCCCGCGGACGGGTGCGAACCTGCTGGAGACCAGTGAGCGCTGGGGCACCGAGGACAACGGCCAGACGGCGCCAACGGTGGATGCGGACGCAACCTGAATCCACATCGGGACGGTGGAGCGCTCATCGGCCATACTGGATGCATGGGATCTGCAGGAAGCAAACCTCGCAAGCCAAGGCGCAGAATGGCCAAGGTGCCGAAGTATGAGGAACCAAATCAAGCCGAAGGATTCAGCGGGGGATCGTTCGGCCGCTCTGGGCATGGTTCCGATGGTCACCACGCAGAGAAGCCCGGGCGGGCCGGTTCCTACTTGCTGAAACTGCTCGGGAAGCAGCCGAAGACCTAGTCGTTCTCCGGGGTCACCCTCCCGAGACGAGGAGGTCACCGCCGGCCGGGGGGGTCGGGTCGTCGACGCTCTGCAGCCACCCGTCGGGCAGGTGGACCGGCCTCGGGCCGTGAGTGTGGCCCCGTGCGATGCGCAGGGCTTCAGCGGGCAGGCGCAGGTCCGGATCGAGCCCGTCGAGCAGGCTGGCAACTTCGGCCGTCGACGAGGCGAGTGCCAGCGAGCGCCGGACGGCCGGGCCCACCGGGAACCCGGTCAGGTACCACCCGGCGTGCTTGCGGAACTGGCGCACGCCCCCCTCCTCGCCGAACGAGTCGCACAACAGGGCCAGATGGGTCTGCATCATCGAGCGGATCTCCCCGAGGTCCGGTGGGGGCGGTACCGGCTGGCTACGGAACGCGGCGGCGAGGTCCCGGAACAGCCACGGCCGACCGAGGCAGCCACGCCCGACCACCACGCCGTCGCACCCCGTCGCGGCCATCATGGCCAGGGCGTCGCGCGCCTCCCAGAGGTCGCCGTTGCCGAGGACGGGCACCGAGGTCACGGCCTGCTTGAGCTCGGCGATCGCTCCCCAGTCGGCCGCGCCCGAGTAGAGCTGCTCTGCGGTGCGGGCGTGCAGGGTGACCGCAGCCGCCCCCTCGTCCTCGGCGATCCGTCCCGACTCGAGGAAGGTGGTGTGGGCGGCATCCACCCCGATCCGCAGTTTGACCGTGACCGGCACCGACCCGGCCTTGGTCACCGCGGCCCGGACGATGGCCCGGAAGAGGGTCCGGTGCAGCGGCAGCGCCGCCCCGGCACCCTGCCGGGTCACCTTGCCCGCCGGGCACCCGAAGTTGAGATCGACGTGGTCCACCCCGATCTCGTCGACGAGGCGGCCGACGGCCCGGCCCATGACCACCGGGTCGACACCGGAGAGCTGGACGCTCCGGATCTCCTCGTCGGGAGCAAAGGATGCCATCGCCTCCGTCTTGGCGTTCCCCTCCACCAGTGCCCGGGCGGTGATCATCTCGCTCACGTAGAGCGCGGCGCCATACCCGCGGCACAGGGTGCGGAAGGCACGGTTGGTGACCCCGGCCATCGGGGCGAGCACCACCGGAACGTCGAGGACGATCGGTCCGAGCTTGAGGGCCGGCGGTGCGGAGGGTGCGAATCCGCGGGGGGTCGTCACGGTGCGCGCTCCGCCCAGAGGTCGGTGACCGAGACGCCGAGCCGGGAGAGCAGGTCGCGAAACAGAGGAAGGGAGAGGCCGATCACATTGCTCGCGTCCCCCTCGATCCCGTCGATGAACGGCGCCGAACGGCCGTCCAGGGTGAAGGCCCCGGCCACCTGCAACACCTCGGGGGTGGCGAGATAGGCGTCGAGCTCGGCGTCGGTGGTGGTCCCGAAATGGACAATCGTGCTGGCCACCGCTGAGACCTGGGTGCCGGTCACCTCGTCGATGAGACAGTGACCGGTGTGCAGGGTTCCCGAGCGGCCGCGCATCGACTCGAGCCACGACCTCGCCTCGCCCACCGACACAGGCTTGCCGTAGGGCCGACCCTCGAACTCGAGCATCGAGTCGCACCCGATGACGAGGGAGCTCCCCGCCGGGTCGCCCACAGCGGTCGCCTTGGCCACGGCGATGCGGGTGACCGACCCGGCCGTATCGGCAGGGTCGACGTCGTCCTCGTCGACGCCGCTGACCACCACCGCCGGGTCGAAGCCGGCCGCCCGCAGGAGCCGCAGGCGCGCGGTCGACCCGGAGGCGAGGACCAGGGTGCGTGGCGGCATGGGCCAAGCGTACGGCGCACGCCGACCGCGCCGGTCCAGCCCCGCAGGGGCTGTCCTCCGGAGCGGGGATGCGCGATCCTGGTGGCATGACCGACACCGGCACCACCCTGGCTCCGCAGCAGACCGACCCCGTGCCCGACCACGACCACGAGCGCATGTCCCATATCGTGCTCGAGGGGTTCACCCCCGAGGAGGGTGACTTCGTCTCGGTCGGCCCGTCGGTGGTCGAAGGGATGGTCAACGGCACGGCGGTCAAGGCCCTCTGCGGCAAGATCTGGGTGCCGGGGCGCAATCCCCAGCGCTTCCCGCTCTGCCCGACCTGCAAGGAGATCGCCGAGGCCCGGGGCTGGCGGATCCCGGCCGGCTGACCCGCTGACCTCGGACCGGTCGCAGCCCGTTCAGCGCGGCCGGCCGGCGGTGACCGGAAGGGACTCGTACCGGCGGACGAAGGGGCCGGGAGCCAAGCGGCCACGCGCGCCGTCGGCGGCGAAGTCGGGCACCACCCGGAGCAGCTCCTCGAGGACCACGCGTCCCTGCAGACGGGCGGCCGCGGCACCGATGCAGTGGTGCGGGCCGTTGCCGAATGTGAGCATCCGGTGGAACCGGCGGGTCACGTCGAGCCGGCCGGCGGACGGCCCGAACTCGCGCTCGTCGCGGTTGGCCGCGCCGTAGAGCAGGTGGACCTTCGATCCGGCCGCGATGGTCCGGCTGTGCAGTGCGACCTCACGTGTCGTGGTGCGGGACAGGCCCTGGACGGGACTGGTCCACCGCAAGAGCTCCTCGACCGCGCCGGGCAGCAGCGCTGGGTCCGAGAGCAGTCGGGCGCGCTGGTCCGGACAGGCGGTGAGCGCCACGGCCGTCCCGCCGAGGAGACCTGCGGCTGTGTCGTTCCCTCCGGCGATCAGCACGAAGCAGAACCCGAGGATCTCATCGAGGTGGAGTGGACGGTCGTCGATCCTGGCCACGGCCAGGTCGGAGAGCATGTCCTCACCCGGGTGCCGGCGTCTGTACGCGACGAGTTCGGTGAAGTAGGCGTAGAGGTCTGCGACGGCCCCGGCGGCGCCGCCCACGATCCCGCCGGTGGCGTTGGCCTGCACGATGGCGCTGCTCCAGGTGTCGAACGCCGCTCGGTCTTCCTCGGGCACGCCCAGGTAGGTCGCGACCACGACGGCCGGGAGCCGCCCGGCGAGCAGGTCGACGAAGTCTCCCTCGCCGGCTTCGGCCAGCAGCGCGACCCGCTCACGGACGAACATCCGGAGCGCCGGCTCGAGGGTGGCCACCCGGCGGGGGGTGAAGCCGCGACTGATCAGGCGCCGGAAGACCGTGTGCTGTGGACGGTCCATCATCACGAGGGTGGGTTTGAGCCCGAGCGCGATGATCTCGTCGCGTTCATAGGTGAGTCCCTGGGCAGACGAGAAGAGGACCGTGTCGTTGGTGGCCGCGAACACATCCTCGAAACGCGAGAGCACCCAGAATCCGAGCGGCGCACCATGGACCGGGTCCTCGTCCCGCAGTCTCCGGTAGAGCGGGTAGGGATCCCGGAGCATGGACGGATCCCCGGGGTCGTAGGCGGGCGGTGCGACGGTGGACGTCATCTCGTGGCTCCTCCGACAGTGAACCATCCCGACCGTACCCGACGCGGGCCGACGGGGCGGTCTGCACCAGTCGTAGAGTGCCCACGATGCCCGATCGGAAACCGCCCCGCACCGTCGGGGACGAGCGCACCGTGCTCCGTGCGCTCCTCCAGTACCAACGCGAGTCGATCGTGCGAACGGTGACCGGGGTGGACGAGGCCGCGGCCCGCACCGAGCTGGTGGGGAGCGGCACCAGCCTGCTGTGGCTGGTCCGTCACCTGACCGAGGCCGAGTCCCTCTGGGTCCTCCACCGGTTCGCCGGCGGGCCGGTCGGGGCACCGCCATCGGCTGATCTGTCCGAGCTCCCGTTGGCCGACGCGGTCGACGCCTACCGGGCGACGTGGGCGCGTGTCGACGACGTCGTGGACGCCGCGCCGGACCTCGAGATGTTCTGCGCGGACACCGGGACCGAGTCGCCGGTCACCCTTCGCTGGGTGCTCATGCATCTGCTCGAGGAGACGGCCCGCCACGCGGGCCACGCCGACATCCTGCGCGAGCTCGTCGACGGTCGGACCGGTCGGTAGGCCGGGCGCAGTTCACGCCTGGACTGCTCAGAGCCGTGCTTCTGTGCCCTCTACCAGGCTGAGTGCACTGAGCTTCGTCTGACAGGCCCGGATCTGCACCGGGTCACCGACATGGGTGTACAGCGAGGAACCACCGGTCACAATGCCGGTCACGTCGTCCTCGGTGGAGCCAACCGGGCACGCACCCTGGCCCTCGGAAACCGATGTCAGCGACGCAACGGTCGACTTCACGCTCGGTTGCCATGTCAGTGTCCCGCCCGAGCTGAGCCAGGAAGCGGACGCTGACGCGGTCTTGTTCCTGGCAGGATCGGATGGGGCACATCCTGTGAACGTGATGGACGAGCCCACAGTGCCGGACAACGAATCGCAGACGACACTGGAGCGCTTCCGCATCACCGTCAGTGTGGTTGTGCCCGATGATCCTGCAAAGGTGGCATCGCCCACATAGGTCGCAGTCACGGTGTCCACGCCGGGCGGGGCACCGACCGCGAGACAGGAGCCGTGGCCAGCCATGAGCTCCGCGGTGCAGAGGTACGTCGAACCGGCACTGAACGTGACGAACCCAGTGGGAGTCACGGATCCCGAGGCCACAGAAGCGCTGTAGGTCACCAGTGATCCTGAGGTTGTGGTGCTGGGAACGACTGAGGCGGTCGTGGCCGTGGGAACGAGGACGGAGACGGTGAGTTCCACCGTGTTGGTCGACGTCGTTGGGCCGTAGCTGCCACCACCTGAGTATTGCCGCGGAGATCCCCGGGTAGTTGCCCGGTGCGAGGGTGGTCGAGGTACCACAGGACGTGGCTGGCAGCGTGGCCGCGCACAGCTGCCCGTCACCAGGTGCGTCGAAGGTAATGGTCCCTGTCGCGGCAGTTGGGAGACCGACCTCCGCCAACGTCGCCGATGAGCCGAAGTTCGTGATGGCAGTTGCTGCCCCGTTCACAGTGATCGAGAACGGAGCTCCGTTGAGATCGACCTCGGCGGCGGGCTGGACCTCGACCGGCGAGACGCTGATCAGCGGGGTGGTGCTGCCGGCGGCCAGCACCGGCACGGTGTCGCCCGTCGGGCTCGAGCCCCCGGTCTGGGGCGGGCCTGCGACCGGAGGGGTCGACCCGGTCCATCCGGTGAGCAGGCAGTTGCTCGGTCCGTCCCCGGTCGCGCCTCCGAAGGTGACGAGGCCCTCGGCGGTGAACTGGGTCGCGCTCACCAGGCCGATCCCGGCGGTTCCGCCGGACGGCCCGTTGGTGGTGAATGCGTTGCCCGTGATTACAGGGGTTTCGAACACGGTGGTTGCACCCCAGCTGACGGACGCTGCCTCGGAAGCCGGCGCCGCTGCGGTGGTCGACCGGCTGATGGTGATCGAGTTGTCGTTCGCGGCGACGGCCTTGACGGTCGCGGACTGCGGGATCCCTGCAGCAGAGGAGGCGAGACCGTCGCCGACCTTGACGCCGGAGAAGCCCCCGCCGGTCGTCGTGAGGGTGGTCGAACCCTTGGTCCAGGTCACCGCCCCTGGGGCGGTGCCCCCGCCGTCCGGCTCAGTGATGTTCGGCGTGTTGAGCTTGTAGGAGCCGGTGGCGTGCCCGTCGGTCGACCCGATGGTCTCGGTCCACTGCAGGGTCGACGTGCCGCTTCCGAGGCCATTCGAGTAGATGTTGGCGATGAAGGCACCGCTGAGGGTGGTCGTCGCCGTGCCGGTGAAGCCGAATTCCTCACCCGTCGGCGTCGCGGAGCCGGTGGTCGTGTTGCCCTTGAGCGTTGTGACGAACGCTGCGGCGACACCCGTCTGGAACCCGGTCGTGCAGTCTTCCTCGTAGGAGACGGCCGCGCCCGGGAGAGGGAACTGGCCGTCGATGTACGGGTTCTTGCAGTTGGACGCTGTCGGGGGTGGGGGCTGCACGCCACCGTTCATCGCCCCGATCGCATCGAAGTCCTCTTGGACCAGATTGGGAGGCAACGGGGCATAGCCCAGGGATGTCACGGTCTCCTGGCCGGCACACGCGAGGAAATGGACGAACTTACCCAGCTCCGTACCCTTCGCCGAAGGGAACGGTGACGTCGCATCCGGTCCTTGACACGCCTCACCGTGCTCTGCTGCCAACAAGGGCGAACAGGGGGCGACGAGATAGCTGTAGCTCGAGAGCGGGTAGGCATTCGCTTCGGAGTTCGTGAACACCCCGCTCGGGTTCTGCGTGCCATCCGCGTTGCGGGTGGCCGATTCGAGGGCGGTCGACATGTTGACCGACGTCGGCTGGACATCGGCACCACTCGCGTTGAGTAGGGATGCCACGGGGAACGTGTGCACCTTGGCGTATGCGGGTTCGACGTAGGTGATCGCTCCGATGCTGGAGGAAGCCGCAACGTAGTTTGCGGCGTTGTCGGAACCGGCCTGGCCGGTAGGGGTGCCGCTCTTCCACCCCGGGTAGCCGGGGTGCGTAGAGAAGTCGAATCCCTGGGAAGGCGTCGGCCACACCGCGGTGGGCGCCCCGGGGGAGGCGCTCCCGAAGGCGGTTTGGGCCGCCACGAAGGTCGCGTGATCTTCGTTGAGCAGGTACTGGCTGAGGAGGTAGTTCTCCCCTGACGCATCCGACCGGTAGACGGCGATGATGGAGGTTGCCGGAAGGAGGCCCGAGAGCTGCGGGTTGATCGCCTCGATGGCTGGGTTGTCCCACCGAGTGATCCTTCCGAGGAAGATGTCGTCGATCACCTGGGCATCGAGGTTGAGGTCGGTGATCCGCTGTCCGTTGGTGCCGTTGAGATTGAACATGAAGCTGAGACCGCCGCCCACGTCAGGCAGGTACTGGTACGGCTGAGTTGGGGAGGCTTCCGCCTGGCCGGCGCTGTAGGGGAGGTCGGACGCGGCGAAGTCCACCTGATTGGTGGCGAAGGTGTTGAGGCCGATGACCGATGAGGTCACTTGCCAATCGATGGGGATTCCGAACAGCGTGGACACCTGACCGACCCACTGCTGTATTGCGACCGACGCGAAGGATGAACCATCTGCGGTCAGTGTCGGCGGAACGGTCGCGCCCGGGTGCACTCGGGGGGACCTGCGTCGCAGCGGCCGACGGTCCGCTTGCCGCGAGCCACCCGATGGCCACGACCATCACTGCCACCGCGGCCCGAGCAGGGCCCACCAGGTGTCCCGACATGTTCATTGCGCCCTCACCCTCTCCGGAGCCGCGTTCCGGTCCGGGGCAAGTGTTGCAGGTTCTCTGTCGACGTGCGGCTGCGCGCCGGCTCTTGTGACGCGTTCCGCGAACTCGGATCGGCTCACCAGGTCAGGGGACGGCGATCTCCCCGTGGTCGCGGCAGCGCGCCCGGTAGGCACGCGGTGTGACCTCGACGGTGAGGCGGCGCCCGCAGGAGGCACAGAAGCGGGGCGGGTCGAGCGGCCTCGCGCACCCGCGCAGCTCGCCGAACCGCACCCCGTGCAGTGGGAGGGATCGCCCACGGTCCCGGTCAGGCTCAGAGGACGCCGGTGAGCGCGCCCACCGGCATGCGCAGGTCGGAGAGCATCTGCAGGTCCTCCTCGGGCGAGCGGCCGAGCGTGGTGAGGTAGTTGCCCACGATGAGGGCGTTGATCCCGGAGGTCATGCCCATCGACTGCAGCTCGCGCGAGGGTGACCTCCCTGCCGCCCGCATAGCGGAGGATGACACCGGGCAGCCCGAGCCGGAAGAGGGCGATCCAGCGGATGGCATCCCAGGCCGCCACCGGCGGTGCGTCCCCGAGCGGCGTGCCGGGACGCGGGTTGAGGAAGTTGAGGGGTACCTCGGTCGGATCGAGCTCCTGGAGCTCGACGATGAGCTCGACGCGCTGCTCGTCGGTCTCGCCCATGCCGACGAGGGCACCGCAGCACAGCTCCATCCCGTGCCGCGGACCAGCCGGCAGGTGGCCTCGCGCTCCTCCCAGGTGTGGGTGGTGACCACGTTCGGGAAGAACGACCGGGACGTCTCGAGATTGTGGTTGTAGCGGTGCACGCCGCAGGCGGCGAACCGCCGCGCCTGCTCCTCGGTCAGGAGCCCGGCGCTGACCGCGACGTTGAGGCCGGTGCGCTCCTGCACGAGCGGCACGAGTTCGAGGATGCGCTGCATGGTGCGCTCGTCCGGGCCACGGACCGCCAGCACGATGCAGAACTCCGATGCGCCGGCAGCGCGCGTCTCCTCGGCGGCCCGCAGCACCTCGTCGGGGTCGAGGAAGGGGGTGGCCTGGACGGGCGTGGAGAACCGGGAGGACTGCGCGCAGAAGTGGCAGTCCTCCGGGCAACCCCCGGTCTTGGCCGAGAGGATGCCCTCGACCTCGACACCCGGACCGCACCAGGCCAGGCGGACCTGATGGGCGAGCGCGGCCATCGACGTGACCCACTGGTCGGGCAGGACGGCCAGGTCCGAGAGCTCCCGGCCGTCGAGCAGGCGGCGTTCGTCGAGCAGGGCGGTCTCGGCCGCCCGTAGGCGCGCCCGGACCGTCGCCTCGTCCAGGTCGGGCCGTCTGGACGCGGACCGCCGTGGTGGTGGGAGGGCGACCGCGGTGGATCGGTCGGACAGGGGGGCGTCGCCGGACATGCCGAAACGGTACCCGTCCCCGCAGGCCCCGAGGACACGGCACCGCTCGAGGCCCGGAGAGTGCGTGGTGCTCAGATGCCGTGGGCCGGGTCCCCGAAGACCGGAGGTCGCTTCTCGCGCAGCGCGGCCACCCCCTCGCGGTAGTCCGGGCCGGCCATCATGGGGCTGAGCAAGGCTTCGGCGGTCCGGACCGACTCGGCAGCGGTCTGGTGGAACGCCTCGTAGACCTGCAGCTTCGACGCGGCGAGCGAGGCCGGGGAGACGGTGGTCGCGAGCATCTGGGCGTACCCCCGCACGTGGTCGAGGAGCTGGTCGGGCCCGACCACCGCCGTCACCAGTCCGAGTGCCTCGGCCTCGTCGGCGTCGAAGGTCCGGCTCGACAGGATGAGGTCGAGGGCCCGTGGCAGCCCGATGAGCTTGGGCAGCAGCCAGGCGAGCCCGAAGGCGCAGGGCAGGCCGAGCTTGCCGTGCGCCGTGGTGAACTTGGTCCCGCGTGCGGCAAAACGCAGGTCGCAGTAGCAGGCCAGGGCGAAGCCGATCCCGGCCGCCGGTCCGTTGACCGCGGCCAGCACCGGCTTGGGGATCCCGAAGTGGTACGCGAGCTCAGCGTCGAATTCTGGGCGCACCCCCTGGCCCGGCGTGGCCAGGTCGTCCGGGGCACCCGAGTCGTAGGCCCCGCGTTCGGCGTGGTCGGCCAGGTCCGCCGACTCGGCGCCGGCGCAGAACCCCCGTCCGCTCCCGGTGACCACGATCACCCGCACGGCGGGGTCGTCGGCCGCCTCCTGCAGGAGCATCCGGTACTCGGCGTTCATTCGTGCGGTCCAGGCGTTGAGCCGCTCCGGCCGATGGAGGGTGATGGTTGCGACCGCGCCGTCGACCGCGAAGCGGGTCACCTCGAGATCGGACGGGGTCATGGCGGCTTCCGTCGCCGGTCGTGGGTGCGGGCGGGCGCGGGCGGTCAGTAGCGGTAGGTGTCCGGCTTGTACGGGCCGTCGACGGAGATCCCGAGGTACGAAGCCTGCTCTTTGGTCAGGGTGGTCAATCGCACGCCGAGGGCGTCGAGGTGGAGTCGGGCCACCTTTTCGTCGAGATGCTTGGGCAGCACGTAGACACGGTTCCCGTAGGCACCGGTGTTGGTGAAGAGCTCGATCTGGGCCATCGTCTGGTTGGTGAAGGAGTTCGACATCACGAAGCTCGGGTGTCCGGTGGCGTTGCCCAGGTTGAGGAGCCGGCCCTCGGACAAGACGATGACAGCGTGTCCGTCGGGGAAGATCCACTTGTCGACCTGAGGCTTGATCTTGATCCGCTCGATGCCGGGGAGATCCGTGAGACCGGCCATGTCGATCTCGTTGTCGAAGTGGCCGATGTTGCCGACGATGGCCTGGTGCTTCATCTGGGTCATGTGCTCCACGGTGATCACGTCCCGGTTGCCCGTGGCGCTGATGAAGAGGTCGGCGGTCCCGACCACGTCCTCGAGCGTGGCGACCTGGAAGCCCTCCATGGCTGCCTGCAGGGCGCAGATCGGGTCGATCTCGGTGATCACCACCCGTGCGCCCTGACCGCGGAGCGACTCGGCGCACCCCTTGCCGACGTCGCCGAACCCGCAGACGACCGCGGTCTTCCCCCGAGCAGGACATCGGTCGCACGGTTGATGCCGTCGACGAGCGAGTGCCGGCACCCGTACTTGTTGTCGAACTTGGACTTGGTGACCGCGTCGTTGACGTTGATCGCAGGGAAGAGGAGCTCGCCGGCCTGCTCCATCTCGTTGAGGCGGTGCACGCCGGTGGTCGTCTCCTCGGAGACGCCCTTGATCCTGCTCGCGACGGTGGTCCATCGGCGGGGATCCTCGGCAAAGCCGCGGGTGAGGACCTCGAGCACCACGCCGTACTCCGCCGAGTCCGCCGTCGACGGGTCGGGGACGACGCCGCGCTTTTCGAACTCGACCCCCTTGTGGACGAGAAGGGTCGCGTCGCCGCCGTCGTCCAGGATCATCGTCGGTCCCTCGTCCGGCCAGAGCAGCGCGCGGCTGCGTGCACCACCAGTACTCCTCGAGGGACTCACCCTTCCAGGCGAAGACGGGCACACCCTGGGGGTCCTCTGCGGTGCCGTGCGGCCCGACGGCCACGGCCGCAGCGGCGTGGTTCTGGGTGGAGAAGATGTTGCAGCTGGCCCAGCGCACGTCCGCGCCGAGGCAGGTCAGCGTCTCGATGAGCACCGCGGTCTGGATGGTCATGTGCAGCGAGCCGGTGATCCGGGCGCCGCGCAGCGGTTGCTCGGGGCCGTGCTCTGCCCGCATGGCCATGAGCCCCGGCATCTCGTGCTCGGCCAGGAGGATCTCCTTGCGGCCGAACTCGGCCAGGGAGAGGTCGGCGACCTTGAAGTCGTGGCCGGGCTGGCGGGTCATGGCGGCTCCTTCGTTGTGCCGGCCACGTTCGCAAGCCGGTGTCGGTCGGCACCGGACCGGGCCGACCCGTCCGTGTACCTCCGAGCCCCATCCGTCGGCCGGTGCCCCGGGGCGGTCGGTCCCAGAGATGCTACTCCACGCCCTGTCGGGCCCACCTGGCTCCGGGGATCAGCCGGTCAGGGCACGGTGATGGTGGTGGAGAGTGGAAGGTCCGATGACGACTGGCCGAGGGCGAGCGTGTAGGCCCCGGGCACGGTGGCCGGGGACCCGTTGGCGGCGGTGGTGAACGCCGACGCCGGGATCGGAAGGGTGACCGTGGTGCTCCGATGGGCGTCGAGCGTGACAGACCGGAAGGCGACGAGCTGCCCGGGTGGTTCTCCGGCCGACGGAGGGAAGGTGAGATACGCCTGTGCGACGGTGGCCCCGGGCCGCGAGCCGGTGTTGGTGACCCGGACCGCGGCCGAGTACCCGTCTCCCGAGCGGGCGACGGTGAGGTCGCTGAGGGAGAAGCTGGTGTACGAGAGCCCGAAGCCGAACGGGAACAACGGTTGGGTCCCGGTGGCGTGGTCGTACCGGTAGCCCACCTCGAGCCCCTCCGAGTAGGTGGCGGTGAGCCCGATCCCCGGCCACTGGGCCTCTGTGTTGATCGCGGCGGTGGCGTCCGAGGTCGGGAAGGTGACGGGCAGGTGTCCGGACGGGTCGACGTCCCCGAAGAGCAGGCGGGCTGCCGCCGCGCCGTCCTGCTCACCCGGATACCAGTCCTCGAGCACGCCGGCGACCTGGGGGAGCCACGGCATCAGCACCGGGCCCCCGGTGTTGAGGACGACCACGGTGCGCGGGTTGGCAGCGGCCACCGCCTCGATGAGCGCGTCCTCGTCGCCCGGCAGCGCGAGGGTCGGCTTGTCGAATGCCTCCGAGGAGTAGTCCCCGACGAACACGAGCGCGACCTGGGACCGGTGCGCGAGGGCGGCGGCCTGGGCGATCTGGTCGCCGACGAACGCCCAGCCGAGGGTCAGCGCGCTCGGGACGAACGCCGTCTCACCGGAAGGGGTGAGCTTGTCGACCGGTTCCCAGGACAGATCGACCCGGTACGGGTGGCCGGCGATCAGGGGAACGGTCTGTGACCAGAGGCCACGGGCGTGACTGAGCAAGTCGGAGACGGCGGGCTGTCCGTCGAGCGTGAGGCTGGCCGCGCCAGAACCCTGGAGGGCGAGCGTGTAGAGGCCGGAACGGGGCGGCGTCAGCGTTCCCGTCCACTGCCCGGTGACGTCCGACCAGCCGGAGGGCAGCACGACGCGGGAGCGGTCGGCCGGGGTCCTCGTCCTCCGCCGCCGGGACGGCGAGAGGAGCGGGAGCAGCATCCGGTGTTGGTCCGACGCGAGCGGCGTCGTCGCTCCGGGCAGGAGGGGCCCGGTCGGGGGAGGCGAGACCACCGAGGTGTCGACGGTGGGCTCGACAGTCGACACCGACTGCGGACCGTTGTCCGGATCGGTCTGGGTGAGGGTGAGGGTGAGGCCGCGGCCGGCACCCGACGCAGGCGTGAGATATGCGGACGGGACCGGCGGTAGCGGGGCGGTGGTGCTCCCGCCGTCGGCAGCAGCGATGGACACCGAGGTCCCGGCGAGATGCCGGAGTGCCCGGAGGGGAGACGAGACGAACGGGGCGATGACCTGGGAGCTGCCGTGCCCACTGGTCACCGGGGAACTGGCCGCGTCGGCCCCGATCACCGCGATCGAACGGGTCCCCCGCGTGCTCAGGGGAAGGATCCCTCCGGCGTTCTTGAGCAACACCGCCGACCGCTCGGCCGCCTGCAGCGCGACGGCCGCGTGCTGCTGCGAGTCGACCGGAGTGCCCGGCGCGCCGGCGCTTCCGCGGCCCACCAGTCCGTAGGTGAACATCTGGGTGAGGACCCGGCTCACCGCTGCGTCGACCAGGGCGGTGGGCAGGTGCCCTTCCCGGGAGAGCTTGGTGAGGGAGGCGACGCTCGATGGCTTGATCAGGTCGGTGCCGGCGGCCAGCGCGGCCACCGGGTCATGGACTGCCCCGAGGTCGGAGCGCACGAACCCGGTGAACCCCCACTGGGCGAGGACCCCGGACAGCGCGGGGTCCTGGCACTGGTAGGTGCCGTTCCACTGGGGGTAGGCACACATGAGCGAGGCCACGTGCCCCTGTTTGACCGCGGCCTCGAACGGGGGCAGATAGATCTCGTCGAGGACCCGGGTCGAGAGTGCATCGTCGATCTCCAGCCGGTCGGTCTCCTGGGAGTACACGGCGAAGTGCTTGGCCTGGGCCATCACCCCGGTGGCCTGGATGCCCCGGATGTCGGCGACACCCATCGCCGAGACCAGGAGCGGGTCCTCGCCGTACCCCTCGTAGGCCCTGCCGTTCTGAGGGACGCGGCAGGACGTTGAGGTTCGGGCCCTGGATCACGTCGATCCCCTGCCCGGCCGCCTCCTCACCCTGCACCTGGCCGTACCGGCGCGCCACCGACGGATCGAAGGTCGCGGCGATGCCCAAGGGGGACGGCAGCTGGGTCACGTCGGTTGCGCCGAATGCCAGGCCCTGGGGACCGTCCTGCAGGGTGAGTGACGGGATGCACAGCCGTGGCACGCCGGCATTGACGTTCTCGTAGGGCCCGACCTGTTGGAGCACGATCTCGCCGAGCTTCTCCGGCAGGCGCATCCTGGAGACGACGAGCGAGGCCAGGGCGGCAGGAGCCTCGTGACGGTCGAGGGCGGTCTCGAGCCACGGGCACCGGGTGACGTCGGTCGTCAGGGTGATCGGGCGGTGGACCGGGTGGGAGGCTCCGGACCCGGTGTCCGAACGAGTGCCGGGTGTCTCACCGGACGGGGTCGGCGAGGAAGGAGTGGCGCCCACGACGACCGCAGAAAGCGCGAGGACGATGACGACCGCCAGCACGCTACCGAGCCGCCGGGAGCGGGCGCGGTGCCGTCGGGGCGGCGGGGGGTGGTGCGCGAGCTGGTTCACGGTCTCGGCTCGTCAACTTACCCAGGGGGTGATCCGGATCCAGGTCGGGCCCTGCGACGACCAGCCGGTCCGGACGCGATTGCAGGCTCAGCAGGGCGTGAGGGTCACCGGGAGTGACGTCAGGTCGACCACCGGTGACTCACGTCGATGAACGGCGAGACGCACGGCGGCCCGTCGGCCACCAACATCTCGGGCAGGGCGGATCGATCCGGGAGGACCCGCACGAGCGCGGCGGAGCGGGTGCCGTAGTCCTCGGTGTGGACGCACGCGGCGAGCGTGGCGGTGGGCCGTGCCGGACGATCCCCTTCCTCCGACAGCTGTTCCTCGATCTGCGGAATCGTGTGGTCCACGAGTACCGAGGCCAGGTTCGACCAGAGCGGCGCCTTCGCCGCGAGGGCGCCCGACACGAGCGAGCGGATGCGATCGGCCTTCGGCGAGGGATCATCGAGCGGCACGTTCTCCAGCACATGGACGCCGGGTTGCAGGCTGCGGACCGCTGGTGATCCATCGCCCGGCACCTCGACGAAGTGGAGGGAGTTGCGATCACCGACGAGCAGCCATGCCGGGTTGTAGGTACCGGGCTGCACCACCGAGAGCAGCTCGTCGACGCCTGCGTCGGCGCTGTGATGGCCGGCGAGCAGGAGCGGGAGTTCGCCGCGGGTCCGCTTCGTCGGATCCCGTCCCCCGGGGGACGGGCGGTTGGTGAGACCGGCGACGACCCCGTGCTCGTTGACCGCCAGCCACGTACCGCCGGCGAGCTCGTCACGTCCACCGAGGATCCGCGGGATCGCGATCGTGGAGCACGCAGAGCGAGCGGGCCGGTCGATCCATCCGCTCGTCACGATTCGCCGCGACCAGCAGTGCCATGTCGGCCTCGGTCTGCCACGCGAACACGAGGAGGCACATGCGGGTGAGGGTAGTGGCGTCGCAGTCGCTACGGACCGCCGGTTCGGGAACGAGGCAGCCCGGAGCTGTCACCAGCCGCAGTCGCGCTTGTAATCAGGGTGCGATCATGATCATATGGACGCCGGAAGGGACGGGTTCCGGATGGTGGCATTTCGGGTGGACAAGACGCAGCGGCTGGCATTGCTGCGCGCGGTGAGCCTGTTCTCGAGCTGCACGCACCGCGAGCTCACCCGGATCGAGTCGCTCACCACGCTGGTCGACGTGCCGGCCGGCGAGGTGCTCACCGAACAGGGAGCTCCCGGGCGAGGAGTTCTTCGTCGTCGTGGAGGGAACGGCAACCGCGTCACGCAACGGTCTCACGCTCGCCACCCTCGGGCCCGGTTCGTTCTTCGGAGAGCTGGCGCTCCTCGATGGGGGGAACCGGACCGCCACCATCGTCGCTGATTCCGACATGGGGCTCCTCGTGCTGTCGAGGCGCGAGTTCAAGTCGCTGCAGTTGACCGTGCCTTCGGTCGCCTTCAAGCTGCTGACCGAAATGGGGGCACGGCTCCGCTCGACGGACGGGTTGCTGGACAAGCTGGTCGACCCCCGGCACAAGGGCACCCCCGAGCTCGCCGGGTTCTGGTCCCTCTAACCATCCGAACATCGCGGACACGTCTGCAGTGGTGTGGTGCACTGCCGGTCCGGCGAGACCCTAGGGGAGCGGGGCCAAACCGATCATCGCGCGGAAGTCTTCAGTCGTGTTGGTTACCGGGAACGGGTCGGCGGGAACGTCCATGCCGAGTCGATCACAGATGGGGTCCCACCCGTCGGCTGGAGTCCATTCCAGCAGGCGCGACGGCGCAATGGCCTGCCGTACGGCCGCGTTGTGGCGCTGATACGCGTCCATCATCGCGGTGGGATCGTCCAAGCGGTCGCTGAACCGGTCCCGGAGCAGCTTGCGCACCGCGTCCATCCAGGGTTGCAACTCGGGCGGCACCTTGTCGAACGACTGGAAGATCGTGTTCGACGCGCTGCGGTACCACGACTCCGGATCCCGGACCGACAGCACCACCAGCGCCTCGGGGTTGGCGGCCGACAGCTCGGGCCAGAACGAACACCCCGGCCAGTCGACGAGGGAGACGTAGCCGGCGAGCATGGTCGTCCAGTCGACCGGGCGCCCCTCGATCGCATCGATCCACCCCGCCGCCTGCTCGGGATTCCCGAGGATCTCGACCATGTGATGACAGGGCCCGCCCAACAGCTGTTCGAGCGCAAGCTTCAACGAATGGGTGCCGGTCCGACCGACACCCGCTCCGACGACCGTGAGCGCCATGGTCTTCCTCCCGCCTTGGTTGATTCAATGACCGACCGGGTATCGGCCGGGCCACATCCTTGCCCATCCGATCGGACCCGTCCATCTGAGTGAACGGGTCCGATCGCTCAGGAGGACTCGTCTCATCGGGGCCAGCGATCACCAATCCAAAATGGAAACGGATCCTCCCACAGCCAGCAAGCAAGCTCTCATAATCTGGTATACGGTGTTCTCGCAGTAGCGAGCCGAGAGAATGGCACGGCTGAGCCCCTCTGTCCGGGCGTGGCTTCGAGCGGCGGAGAAGGGGGAGCGCGGGTGATTCAATTCGTGATCGCCGGACTGGTGCTCGGGGGAATTTACGCGATCGCATCCGCCGGACTCGTGATCACCTACACGTCGTCGGGCATCCTCAACTTCGCCTTCGGGGCGCTCGCCTTCTTCATCGCCCGCTTCTACTACTACCTCCATACCCAGGAGGGCTGGTCGATCGCGCTCGCAGCCGTGGTCGCCATCGTGCTCGCGGCGCCCCTGCTCGGCGTGCTGCTCTACGCCGTCCTGTTCCGCTACCTCCGCCTGTCTTCGTCCCTGATCAAGGTGGTCGCGACCATCGGTCTGTCGGTCGCCCTCCCCTCGTGTGCGACCTTGATCTTCGGCAGCCAGGCCATCCAGCAGGCCCCGGGGCTGGCGCCGGAGCCGGTCAAGGTGTTCCACTTCCTGGGCGTCCCGGTGACGCTGGACCAGATCATCGTCTACATCTGCGTCGTGGCGACGGTGGTGGTCGGAGCCCTGGTGCTGCACTACACGGAGGTCGGCCTCAAGGTCAGGGCCATGGTCGATTCGACGGCGATGACCGATCTCTCGGGGACCAATCCGAGGACGATCTCGATCGGCGTCTGGGCGGTGAGCACGTTCTTCGCCGGCCTCACCGGTGTGCTCGCGGCACCCATCATCGGGCTCGACGCCACCAACTTCACCCTCCTCATCGCTGCGTCGTTCGCGGCGGTCATCGCAGCAAGGCTCCGGAGCCTGCCGGTCGCGGTCGGAGTCGCGCTGCTGATGGGAGTGGCCACATCGCTCATCCAGCGATACCTCCCACCGGCAAGTGCCTGGACCGCCGAGATCATCGACGCCGTCCCCTTCATCGTCATCGCGTTGGTCCTCGTCTACAACCTCGTCCGCCGGGGACGGGTGGGAGAAACCGAGGCGTGGGGAGGTGCGTTGGACCGGGCGATCATGCCTCAGGGCGAGAGCCGGATCGGTTCGACGGCCAGTGTGGTCGAGACCGCCTCTCTCAACTTCTTCGGCAAGTACGCCGGCCCACTGGTGCTCGTCCTGCTCGCGGTCGCCCTGCCCCTGGTGGTCGGCGGCTACTGGGTGGGATTCGACCGCGCAGGCCTTCGCCTTCGGCGTGATCTTCCTCTCATGGACACTGGTGACCGGGGAGGGCGGCATGCTCTGGTTGTGCCAGATCACCTTCGCGGGGATCGGAGCACTGACCACGGCGCAGTTCGCCAACAACCTCGGCTGGCCGATCCTGGCCGCCGTGGTCATGGGCGGTCTCGTCGCGCTGGTGTTGGGCGTCATCATCGGATTCTTGAGCATCCGCCTCGGCGACCTGTACGTCGCCCTGGTGACGCTCACCTTCGGGCTGTTGGTCGAGAACCTCGTGTTCACCCTGCCGAGGTTCGTGAACCAGGGACTCGGGCTGACCCTCACCCGACCCGGCTTTGCGACGTCGGACGCCTCCTTTGCATACGTCTGCCTGGTCGTCTTCGTCATCGTGGCGCTGTTCATCGTCAATCTCCGGCGCTCCACCACCGGGCTCGCCCTCAATGCGGCTCGGTGGAGCGAGGCCGGCGCCAGGACGACCGGCATCAGCGTGGTGCAGATGAAGGTCATCGCTGGAGCCCTGGCCGCGTTCATCGCCGGCGTCGGCGGTGGGTTGCTCGCCGTTGCACAGACGACGGTCGTGCCCAGCGAGTTCGCCACCTTCGCCGGGATCGTCTGGTTCGCCGCACTCGTCACGATCGGTATCCGATCCACAGCGGCAGCACTGATCGCCGGTCTCTCGTTCGTCATGCTCCCGGCTCTCGCTCAGGCGTATCTCCCGAGCTGGACGGGCAACGTGCTTCCGGTTCTGTTCGGTCTGGGGGCCATGACTGCCGCCAGGTACCCGGACGGCGCCCTTGCGGAACAGACCCGGCAGTTGCGGCGACTGTTGCTGCGGTTGGCGCCCGACCGCTTCGAGGACACGCAGCTCGCCGATGTCCTGGACAGTGGGCCCGGCGAGCCGGTCTCGGTCGACGGGCCGGCAATGGTCGCGGAGCCCGCCTCGTGATGTCGGTAGTGACCGAGATGGACGGAGGGGGCCGCAACCCAGGCGAGCAGTCGGCCGCCCTCGTTGCGAGCGAGATCACGGTCCGCTTCGGCGGGCTCACCGCGCTGTCCCAGGTCACACTCGAGGTCGAACGCGGATCCATCATCGGACTCGTCGGGCCCAACGGGGCCGGAAAGTCGACCCTCCTCGCCGTGCTGTCCGGCCTCCTCAGGCCCAACTCGGGAAGGGTGTGGCTGTGGGGCGAGGACGTCACGACCACCTCGGTCCGATCGTGGGCCGCCAGAGGGCTGGCTCGGACCTTTCAGCAGCCCGAGCTGTTCATGGGGCTGACCGTGCGTGAGCACGTGGTCCTCGCCCATCGTGCACGCGTGGCGCCCCATCGGCTCTGGCGGGACATGTTCGACCCGCGCTCGCTGCTTCCGGCCTCCCGGGAGGAGAACGAGAAGGTGGACGGACTCCTCGAGCGTCTCCGGCTCACCCAGGTTGCAAAAGCTCCGGTGGCTGCGCTCCCGCTGGGTGTGCTCCGTCTTGTCGAAGTGGGTCGTGCCCTGGCCAGTGAGCCGCGTGTCCTGCTGCTCGACGAGCCGCTCTCCGGATTGGACATGGGTGCGTCGGAGAACCTCCTATCTGTCTTCCGAGGGATCGTCGCCCAGAGCGACCACCAGCTCTCGGTCGTCATCGTCGAGCACGATGTCGCTGCGGTCCTGGCGCTGTCGGATTCGGTCGTCGTCCTCGACTTCGGGGAGCGGATCGCCGTGGGCAGCCCGGAAGCGATCCGGGACGATCCCCACGTTCGTGCCGCCTACCTCGGCGACAGCCAGGTGCAGCCACGATCGACGGTCAGCTCACCATCGGGTACGACGGACCCGAAGAGCCCGCCCGAGGACGGGGAGGCATGACCCAACCCCTCCTGAGCGTGGAAGGTCTCGACGTCCGGTACGGCGCCTCGCAAGCGCTGTTCGGGGTGTCGCTCGAGGTCATGCCCGGAACCGTCCTGGCGGTGCTCGGCGTGAACGGCGCCGGCAAGAGCACGCTCGCCCGCTCCATATCGGGTCTCGTGGCGCCGGTTGCCGGGCGCGTGATCTTCGACGGGAAGGACATCACCGGGCTCCCGGCCAACCGTGTTCGACGGCTGGGCCTCACCTACGTACCGGAGGGACGCGGGATCTTTCCTGGCCTGTCGGTGACCGACAACCTGCGGATGGCAGTTGCACAGGAACCTCGCAACGAGCGGGCTGCGGCCATCGGCCGGGCCATCGAGACGTTCCCGGTCCTGGGCGACCGTCCGTCGCAGCGTGCGGGAAGCCTCTCCGGCGGCGAGCAGCAGATGCTGGCGCTCGCCCGGGCGTTCTCGATCTCGCCCAAGCTGATCATTGCCGACGAACTGTCGCTCGGCCTCGCGCCCACGGTCACCGAGACGGTGTTCCAGAGTCTCGAGCAGGCCAGGAAGTCGGGCATCACCATCGTGCTGAGCGAGCAGTTCGTGCACCGGGCGCTGTCCATGGCGGACAGTTGCGTGATCCTGAACCGCGGCAGGGTCGGGTGGTGCGGGTCCGCATCCGAGGCGGGCGAAGAGGTTCTCAACCGGTATCTGGGAGAGGCGGAGCCTGACACCCGCTCTGTCGCTGCCGGCTGGACAGATGGCAACAACGCGTAACCGACCGGGCGCGTCGCCGCGCCTACGACATGGAGGAATGATGCAGGCCAAGGGAAAGATGAACAAGGCGTTGCTGACTGCAGCGGTGGCCTTGCCACTCGTAGCGGCCGGGTGCTCGAGCGGGGGATCGGCGACCACGACGACATTGGGCGGGACATCGCCGACGAAGGCCCCGCTCACCATTGCGTACATCACCGACCTCACCGGCGAGGGTGCATCCCAGAATGCTTCGTCTCCCGCCGGATTCAACGCCCGGCTCGCAATGCAGAATGCGGCAGGCGGGGTGAACGGCCACAAGCTGGTGCCACTCGTCATCGATGACCAGACGAGTCCGTCGGCCATCGTGACCGCCGTGCAGAGTGCGATCTCCAAGGGTGCGATCGGGATCGTCTCCCAGAGCCCGCTGTTCTTCCTCGCGGCCAGCTACCCGCAGCAAGCGGGCGTGCCGGTGACCGGTTCGTACGACGACGGACCCGAATGGGGGACGCAGCCCTACACGAACATGTTCGCGTCCGACAACGGAAGTGTCGATCCCAAGTACCCGGTCAACACCCAGATCGGGGACTTCCTCAAACAGCACGGGGCGACCGTTCTCGGGTCCTACGGCTATTCGATCTCGCCGTCGTCCAGCCGCGCTGCCATCGGCACGGCGCAGTCCTTCGAGCACGCCGGGGGCAAGGTCGGGGTCCTCGACACCACGGTCCCCTTCGGTGGTGTGGACTTCACGAGTGAAGCGTTGCTCGCCAAGCAGAAGAACGTCGATTCGATGGTTCCCGCCATGGACAACAACTCCAACTACGCGCTGGCGACCGCGCTCAAGCAGACAGGGGTCAAGCTCAAGGCTGTCCTCTTCGCGACCGGATACGAGCCGGACGTCATCAACTCTCCGGCCTGGAACGACCTGCAGGGTGACTACTTCCTGTCCCTGTTCCGTCCCTTCTCGCTCCCCAACGCCGGCACCGAGCAGATGGCGGCGGCGCTGCAGACGTACGCCGGCTTCACCAAGACCCAGTTCCCGACCTTCGGCCAGTACGAGTCATGGGCGGGAGCCGACCTCATGATCAAAGGTCTCTTGTTGGCCGGCCCGAATCCGACCCGCGAAGCAGTCATCCACGACCTCCGTGGCGTGACCTCCTACAACGCCAACGGACTGCTGCCGGTGACCCTCGACTATTCGACCAACTTCGGGCACAACCCTCCGCAGACCTGCGCCTGGATCATGAAGGCGGAGACCACGGGATTCGTCGCAACCTCCTCCGCACCGTTCTGCGGGACGGATCTGCCGGGGACGTCCACGGCGAGTTCGAGCTGACGAACGCCCGACGACGGTCCGACGCCACCTCGGCAAGGAGTTCGAAACGATGAAGATGCGAGCGGCAGTGCTCTGGGATCGCGAGCAGGACTGGCAGATCCAGGAGGTCGACCTGGATCCGCCCACGGACCACGAGGTGCTGGTCCGGTGGGTGGCCGCGGGGCTGTGCCATTCCGACCAGCACCTCCGGACCAACGACATCGGCGCTCCCACCAACCCCGAGGTGGGGCCCGACCCGAGGCTCTTCCCGCTGGTGGGGGGCCATGAGGGAGCCGGCGTCGTCGAGGCGGTCGGCCCGGGCGTGCTCGGCCTCGCAGTGGGCGATCACGTGGCCGCCAGCTTCTTCCCGATCTGTGGCCGGTGCAAGATGTGCATCACCGGGCACACGAACCTCTGCGACCTCGGTGCGGAGACCTTTTCACCGGGCCAGATCTCTGACGGGACGGCCCGGTACCACTACGACGGGCGGCCGCTCAACGTGATGTCCAAACTCGGGACCTTCGCCGAGTACGGCGTGGTGCACGAGGCGTCGCTGGTCAAGGTGGAACCGGATCTGCCCATGCCCGCGGTGGCGCTCGTGTCGTGCGGCGTCACGACCGGCTGGGGCTCGGCGGTCTACCGGGCCCAGGTCGAGCCGGGTGACACCGTCGTCGTGGTCGGTGTCGGGGGTGTCGGGATGAACGCTGTCCAGGGCGCCCACATGGTCGGGGCGAAGCACGTCGTCGCTGTCGATCCCGTGGAATTCAAACAGAAGGCAGCGCTCGACTTCGGGGCCACCCATTCGGCGGGCTCGATGGAGGAGGCGCTCCCCATCGTCACCGGCCTGACCCGTGGCCAGATGGCCGACGCGGTCATCCTCGTGCCGAGCGTGATGTACGGGGACCTCATGGCCCCCGCCCTCGCACTCACCGGCAAGAACGGGACGTGCGTGGTCACGGGGGTCGCCCCGCAGGCACAGTCGGAATGCAGCATCAACCTCTTCGAGCTGGCGATGTGGCAGAAGGAGGTGCGAGGGGTGGTCTTCGGGGCGGCGAACCCGCGCTTCGACATCCCCAACCTGCTCGCGCTCTACCAGGCCGGACGCCTGAAGCTGGACGAGCTGGTGACCCGCACCTATCGGCTGGACCAGATCAACGAGGGCTACCAGGACATGCTCGACGGAGTGAACATCCGTGGCGTCGTCACCTTCGAATAGCTGCGCCGCTCTTCCACCCGTACGGTGAAACGCACGGAGGGGGCGCCGCGCACCACCGCCGAGGAGCTGTTCGGTCCTGGTGGCACGCCCCGGGTGGTGGTGATCGGCGCCGGGTTCGGCGGCATTGCGGCCGGGGTGAAGCTCAAGCAGGCCGGGATCGAGACGTTCACGATCTACGAGTCCTCGCCCGGGGTCGGGGGCACCTGGTGGGACAACACCTACCCAGGGGCCGAGGTCGATGTGGACTCGAACCTCTACCGGTACTCGTTCAAGCCGCACGACTGGACCCGGACCCATGCCGGCCAGGCGGAGCTCCAGGCTTACCTCGAAGAGACGGCCGCCCAATTCGGCCTGTTCCCGCACCTCCAATTGGGGGTCACCGTCCGATCGGCACGTTGGGACGAGGGCCGCCACGTCTGGACGGTCGATCTCGATCGGGGTGTCGACGTCGAGTGCCACGTCGTGATCAGCGCGGTCGGGTTCCTCAACGTCCCCCGCTACCCCGACTGGCCGGGGCTGGAGGACTTCAGGGGCCAGAGCTTCCACACCGCCGGCTGGGACCATGGCCAGGAGCTGTCCGGCAAGACGGTGGCCGTGGTCGGCACCGGGTCCACGGCGGCCCAGGTCGTCCCCGCGATCCAGCCGATCGCGCGGAAGGTCTGCGTCTTCCAGCGGGAGCCGGGGTGGGTTCTTCCGAAAGGCGAGCGAGACCTCACCGAGGCGGAGCGGATCTCGCTCGCCCGACCGTGGTGGCGGTCCCTGGACCGTGTTCGCTCGCGCTGGGTCATGGAGCGGAACCTCTGGGGCGGGGCGATGTTCAGGCCCGGCACGCGGCTCAACCGGAAGCGCGAGCAGTCCTGTCGTACCTACATCGCCCGCCAGTTCGCCGATCGCCCCGATCTGCGCGACGCGGTCACCCCGGGCTACCCCTTCCCCGGCAAGCGGCCGGTCCTCGCCACCACGTTCTATCCCGCGCTCCGGGAGCACAACGTGGAGCTGGTTCCGCTGGCAGTGACACGGATCACCCCGACCGGCATCGTCGACTCGGACGGGGTGGAGCGGCCGGTGGACGTGATCGTGATGGCGACCGGATTCCGGGCAGCCGACTACCTGGCCCGTCTCGAGATCGTGGGGCGGGAGGGGGTGACCCTCCGCGACCGTTGGGCGGGGGAACCGCGGGCATACCTCGGCATCACGGTCCCCGCGTTCCCCAATCTCTTCCTGCTGTACGGCCCCGGCACCAACGGCGGTGAGCTCGTCTCGATGCTCGAGGCCCAGGCCGAGTACGCCGTCCGCTCCGTGAAGCGCATGAGGCGCACACGGGTCAGCGCAATCGAGGTCACGCCCCGGGCCGAGGACCTCTGGAACCGCTGGCTGCAGTCCAGGATGACGGGGACGTCGTGGACGATGAGCCGCAATTACTTCACCTCACGGTCCGGCAGGGTCGTGACGCAATGGCCGTCCGGAAACATGGTCTACCGAGTGCTCACGAAGCTGCTCGGCAGGGTCTCCGAGACCACCCGACGACTGCCGGGTGCCCCGGACTCCGCCGGTCACGGACGACGCGGGACACATCCCGGCGCGGAGCCGGCGTCCGTCCCGATCCGTCAGTGACGCTCTACACACCACATCGGAGTCACCGAACCACAGGAGGGACAGAATGGACGAGATGGTCTTCTCGTGTGACGATCACCTGGACCTGAGAGCCGTGCCGGTCGGGTTGTGGGAGTCCCGGGTACCGAAGAACATGGCTGACCGGGCTCCGCGGGTGGTCACCCGCGACGGGCAGCCGACATGGGTCAGCGGTGACCGGGTGCTGGGAGCCAGCGGCAAGCCGCTCACCAACCTAAGTGCGATCGGGCGGGCCGGTCTCGAGGACGACGGCTTCCGGGCCAGTACGACGAAGCTGCGCCTCGAGGACATGGACCGGGACGGCATCTGGGCCTCGGTGATCTACGGGCCCGTACCGCTCACCCTGTCGATTCCCGAGCCCGACCTCCAGGACGTCTGCTACGCGGCCTGGAACGACTGGGCGATCGAGGAGTTCAACGCAGCCGCGCCGGACAGGTTGTGTATCCTTGCCTTCCTCCCCAGCCATTCACCAGAGGCGGCGGCCGCCGAGCTCGAGCGATGTGCGGCGTTGGGCCACCGCGGTGCACTCATCGACGTCTTCGACTTCGATCCCGGTGATCAGCCCTGGGACCGGCTCTGGGCGGCCGCCGATGCCACCGGACTCCCGATCAGCTTCCATATCAAGGGTGGATCATCGTCGAGGCTCAGCTATCAGATGGGATCGTGGAAGTCCGCGGCATTCGCAACGTTGCTGCCACTCCAGCTGGACGAGATGCTCGCCATCATGGTGTTCTCCGGCGCACTCGAACGCCATCCCGGCCTGACCCTCGTGCTCGCGGAGGCAGGTGTCGGCTGGCTCCCGTACTTCCTGGCCCGGATGGACCTCGAATGGGAGAACCTGCGAGGGGTCATCGACTACGCACCGAGCATCCCGCCATCTGAGCTGTTCCGCCGCCAGGTGATCGCGACCTTCGAGGAGGAGAAGTTGGCGGATCGGTTCATCCCGCTCCTTGGCGCCGACTCGTGCATGTGGGCATCGGACTATCCGCACACGGACAGCACGTTCCCCGAGTCACGGCGCGCCATCGAGGAGACACTCGGGTCGTTACCCGCCGGGGACCGCCGGAAGATCACAGCACTCAACTGCAAGAGGCTGTACCGATTCGAGCATGCCGGCTGAACCGAACGACCTCCCGGAGGCCGGTGCAGTCCTGGGGTTGGACCACGTCGCCCTGCCGATGCAGGACGCCGAGGCCATGATCGGGTTCTACCGCGCTCTCGGGCTCGAGGTGACGGAGACCCCCTACCTGGTGCGGGTGCAGTTCGGTACCCAGATGGTCAACTTCCACCGCCCCGAGCTCTGGCGCCCGGACTTCGAGCTCCGGGCACCCGCGGCGACTCCGCCGTGCGGCGACCTCTGCGTCGTGTGGGACGGGTCGGCGACGGCACTCGACGCCCTGCTCGAACGCACCGGCGCGAGCGTCATCGAGGGTCCGACCGAGCGTGAGGGTGGTCGTCGGACCACCGGGTCGAGCGTGTATGTCCGCGACCCGGACGGCAATCTGTTGGAGTTCATCCGCTACCCCGACCGCGTCGGGCCGGACATGACGGACGAGATGGCGATCACCGCACTCGTGCACTCGTATGCGTTCCTCGTCGACGCAGGTGACGTGGACGCCGTCGCCGCACTGTTCGAGCAGGCGACCTGGCGGTCGGACGCCAGTGACGTCGTCCGGCACGGCAGCGCAGCGGTGCGGCCGGTCTACGAGCAGCTGACCGCCTCCGTGGCCGCCTCCCGGACGAAGCACCTCCTCACCAACCTCACCGTCGAGGTCCAGCCCGGGGCAACGGCAGCTTCGTCGCGGTGCGACTGGTCCGTCCTGCGATCCGACACGGAGGACCGACTCAGCGTCACCCTCTCCGGCCGGTACATCGACCGCTTCGCCAAGGTCGACGGCCGGTGGCGCTTCGCCGACCGGCTCATCACGACTGACCCGGTGGCTCCCTCGTAGGTGAGAACATCGTGGACGTGCGCCGACGCATCGTCGTTCCTGTGGTCGCCCTGTGCCTCGGCTCCTTGGCGGCATGTGGCGGGGGGACGCCGACGCAGGTGTCCGCCTCGACCTCCACCGCGCCGGTGACGACGGCCGCCAAGTCGCTCTCCTCGATCTCCTTGCCTCGGGCCGACCTGTTCAGCCAGATCACGGTGACACGAGGACGGCTGCGTCTCGGTGGCGAGGTCGCGTCCACCGCCTCTGCAAGGACACCGACCTGTGTCTCGGCGACGGTGGACCCACGGACAGTCGAACTCGCGCCGACGAGAGACGCGAGCTGCGATGATCCAACACTCGATGGAGAGACGGTCGGCGTGGTGAACGACGACATCCCGGGCTCGAACAATGCGACCATCAGCATCGCACGGGTCGATCCGCGAACCGGCCACACGTCGGTCGGCCCCGTCGTGATGACCTATGCCAGCTACTCCGACACCCGGCCGGTGATGACCTACGGCGGTGGATGGCTCTGGATCTATGACAACTCCACGATCGGCAGCGCCGCCGAGACGGTCACCGGGTCCAACCCGGGAACCGCCGAGCTGCTCCAGGTCTCGACCTCGTCGGGCGAGGTCGTCGACACCGTCTCCGTGCCCAACCTCTCACGCCCCATCATGGCCGCAGACGACGCCGGGCTCTGGATCGGGAACTCGTTCGAAGGCGGCATGTGTCCCGGATGCGCGCCGCCGAGCGCCCTGTACGTCGTGGCCCCGGGGTCACCGCGTGCTGTCGTGGCCATCCAGGACAATACACTCGTCGTCTGCTGGCTCCTCGGGAGCCAGGATCACCTCTGGGCAGGGATAGGCCACGCACATTCCGGCTGTACCCAGGAGACGATCTGGCGTCTCGACGGGACCGACTTCCAGCCCGCGTTCGAGGTGCCCGATCAGGGGTACGACCCGCTCACCGTCATCGGGGACGAGTCCGACGGCTTGTGGACGATGCAATGGACCCGTCCACCAACCGGTGTCTCCTCCACCCCGAGCCCGCAGGAGATCGTGGGGATCGACCCCGACACCGGCGCCGAGAAGGTCGTGGCGACGCTGCCGGCGGGCGTCGTCCACCTTTCCGAGGAGGGCCAGGGATTGGTGCAGGGTCAGGCAGCTGTTCTCGACGGATCTCTGTATCTGCTCGAGCCCCCGTTCGAACTGCGCGGGTACCTCGGCTACAGCACCCTGGTCAAGGTGACGCTACCGTGAGCGTCCTCGGATCTGTACGACCGGACCCATCAGGGAGGAACCAGCGATGACGGACACCGGACAGTTGGCGAGGATCACGAGCAGGACGGACGGCGGGATCGCGGTGCTGACGCTCGCCAGCGACAAGGTCAACGCACTGGACGTGGAGACGCTCGAAGAGATCGCCGCGACTGTCGACCGCTGCGAGCAGGATCCCGAGGTCCGGGCCCTGGTGGTGACCGGGGAGGGACCGGTCTTCTCCGCCGGGCTCAACGTGAGCGAGGTCCTGGACAACGACACGAGTCGCACCGGGGTGCTCCTCGACGCACTGAACACGGCGCTCGTCCGCCTGTTCCGGTTCGCGAAGCCGAGCGTGGCCGCCATCAACGGACCGGCGATTGCCGGAGGGTGCATCCTGGCGTGCGCCTGTGACAAGCGGGTGATGGCAGAAGGTGCGCGGATCGGGGCCACCGAGCTCCGGGTGGGCGTGGCGCTTCCTGTCTTTGCCGTCGAGCTCCTCCATCACGCCTGCGGCGAGCAGGCGGAGCAGCTGATCTTCGACGCGGCCCTGCTCGATGCGGACGAGGCCTGTCGCCGCGCAATCGTGCACCAGGTCGTCTCCGCAGCTGACCTGCAGGCTGCCGCCATCGCACTCGCCGGGCAGCTGGCCGAGCTCGATGCCGGGGCGTATGCCCTGGCCAAGGCGACGACCCGACGGGTCGCACTCTCGGTCATCGACGATGACGGGTGCCGGCGCCTCGACCGAGAAGTGCTCGAGCACTGGCAGGGCGACACCACGAGGGCCAACCTCGAGCGGCTGCGCAAGCCGAGGGGTTGAGGTCCCGGGCGCTCAGCGAACCGTCCGGAAGAAATCCTGCAGGTCCGCGGCGAACAGCTCGGGCTGTTCCATGGCGGCGAAATGGCCGCCATGCGGCATGGTGGCCCAGTGGGTCACGTTGTACTGCTGCTCGACCCATGAGCGCGGCCAGCGCAGCACCTCCTTGGGATACCTCGCCACTCCTGTCGGCACGTCGATGAAGGGCAGCTTCTCGGTGAGCACGCCACTCTGATTTGTCTCCCAGTAGAGCCGCGCAGACGATGTGCTGGTCTCGGTCAACCAGTAGATCATCACATTGGTCAGGAGCTGCTCCCGGGTGAAGGAGTGCTCGGGGTGACCATCGCAGTCGCTCCAGGCCCGGAACTTCTCCACGATCCACGCCAGCAGTCCTGCCGGCGAGTCGTTCAGGCCCACACCCACCGTCTGGGGCTTGGTCCCCTGCTCGTTGGCGTAGGCGGACTCCTGGCTGATGAAGCGTCGCATGTCGGCGAGGTCCGACTGCTCCTCATCGGTGAGCGCACCTGGTTCGGCCGGACGGACACCGATCGGCATGTTGAGGTGGATGGCGGCACAGTGGGCGGGATCGAGCACGCCGATGCGTGTGGTGACGTGGGCGCCCCAGTCACCACCCTGGGCCCCGTACCGCCCGTAGTCCAGACGGTCCATGAGGACGATGAACGCCGCTGCGATGCGTCGCACGTCCCAGCCGCGTGTCCGCGGCGGCTCCGAGAACCCGTACCCCGGAAGCGACGGTGCCACCACATGGAACGCATCGGCAGCCCGACCTCCGTACGCCGGTGGATCCGTGAGCCGCGGGATCACGTCGAGGAACTCGACGACCGATCCGGGCCAGCCGTGGCTGAGGAGCAGCGGCAGCGCGTTCTCGTGGGGAGACCGCACGTGGATGAAGTGGATCGACTGCCCGTCGATCCGGGTGCTGCACTGTTCGAATTGGTTGAGGCGGGCCTCTTCGCGACGCCAGTCGTACCCCTCGAGCCAGTAGTCGACCAGCTCGCGCAGGTAGGCGATCGGGATCCCGGCCTCCCACTCGGTTCCAGGGATCTGATCGGGGAACCGGGTCCTGGCGAGGCGACTCCGGAGGTCTTCGAGCTGCGTCTCGTCCACCGCCACGCGGAACGGCTCGATCCCGTCACTCATCGGTCACCCACCGCCGACTCTCAGCCGGTGGCTTCCGGGGGACACCAATCGGCCGGGCGTCCGGCGCAGGCCATCAAGTACTCTCACCCTACCGACCGGGTGCCCGGTGGACCTCGACCATGGACCTGAACCTTACAGACGAACAGCAAGACCTGGTCTCGGCCGTCCGCGCCTTCCTCACCGACCGCTGCCCACCGGACGTCGTACGCGCCAGCGAGCCGGGCGGCTTCGATCCGGGGCTGTGGGCCACCTTCTGCCAGATGGCAGGCCCGACCGTCGGGGTCGCCGAGAAGCTGGGTGGAGGCGGTGCATCGCTGCTCGACCTGGAACTGATCTGCGAGCAGATCGGGAGCTTCCTCGCCCCGGTGCCCTTCGTCGACAGCGCAGTGGCCGCACGGACCCTTGCATCCTCAGGCGGCCCGGGCAGCCAGTGTCTCAACGGGCTCATCGCCGAGCCGACGGCGGTCGGCACGGTCGCCCTCCGTCCTGCGGTTGACGGGACCGTGACGCTGGTCCCCTCCGGGTCGATCGCCGACGTCGTCATCGGCATGGACGCCGACGAGCTCGTCCTCGTCACCGGTGAGCCCGCCGGACCCGCACGCAAGAATCTCGGCTCGTCCCCGGTGGCCGACCGGTCGCTCCGGGGCCCCGGTCGCTCGGTGCTCGCGGAGCGGGACATCGCGCGGTCTGTCTACGGGCAGGCGCTCGACGAGTGGCGGTCGCTGATGAGCGGCGCGCTGGTCGGTCTGGGCGAGGCAGCGCTCGCCCTAGGAGTCGAGTACGCCAAGAACCGCCACCAGTTCGGCGTCGCCATCGGATCGTTCCAGTCGATCGCCCGTGACCTGGCGGACGCGGCCACCCTGGTCGACGGCGCACGTCTCCTCGCCCGTGAGGCCGCCTGGGCGCAGACAGAGGACGAGGAGCACTTCAGCGCACTCTCCTCGATGGCGTTCCTCTTCACCACCCGGGCGGCACGCCGTGCGAGCAACGTGGCGCTGCACGTCCATGGCGGGTACGGATTCACCCTCGAGTACGACATCCAGCTCTACTACCGCAGGGCCGAGGCGTGGCCGCTCGCGATCGGTGACCCGAGACGGGGGGTCGCGGAGCTCGCCGACGCGCTCTTCGGTCCGGTCGAGGTCCGGTGATGGACTTCCGCCTCGGTCCGAAGAGCGACGCCTTCCGGGCGGAGGTCCGCGCCTTTCTCGAGAAGCACTTCGATGGGGAGATCATCGAGCGCGCACACCGGACCGGGACCAACCACGACAAGGAGTTCCACCGCGCCATCGGCGACCAGGGCTGGATCGCCGCGTCGTGGCCCGCCGAATACGGTGGCCAGGAGCGCGACCCGTTCGAGATGACCGCCCTCCGTGACGAGCTCCGGTTGGCGGGCGCGCCGACCGACGGCATGGGCCTCACCGTCATCGTGTGCCAGACCATCCGGCGTGTCGCGACCGACGAGCAGAAGCGCGACTTCATCCCCCGCGCGCTGGCCGGCGAGATCATCATGTCGCTCGGCTACAGCGAGCCCGACTCGGGTTCGGACGTGGCCTCGATCAAGACCGCCGCCGTGCGTGACGGCGACGAGTGGGTGATCAACGGGCAGAAGATGTTCACCACGCTGGCCCACATGGCGAACTACGTCTTCCTCCTGGCACGCACCAACCACGACGTGCCGAAGCACAAGGGACTCACCATGTTCCTCGTCCCGCTGGACGCACCCGGTATCGAGATCCATCCGGTCCACACCGTGGGCGGAGAGCGGACGAACGCGACCTTCTACACCGACGTCCGGGTGAGCGACCACCATCGGATCGGCGAGATCGACAGGGGCTGGGACGTCATGACCGTCGCGCTCACCTTCGAGCGCGGCGGCTTCGGTCTGAGCGAGGCCGATCGGGTGTGGGAGCAGGCAGTCGAGTGGGCCAAGGGCTCCCGGCGCCCCGACGGGTCCCGGGTCATCGACGACCCGTCCGTCCGTGAGCGGCTCGCCGTCATGCGCACGAACAACGAGGTCGCCAAACTCCTCGCGTACCGCACCTCGTTCGTCGCGGCAACCGGCGGACTCCCCGGGGTCGAGGGGTCGATGCACAAGCTGTTCTATGCCGAGTCCATGAACGCCGATGCCACCGAGCTGGTCGACATGCTCGGCGCGGAAGGGGTCCTCCAGCGCGGTGAGGACGACGCACCCGCAGAGGGATGGATCGAGCACCTCTTCCGCCACGCCGCGGTGACCACCATCTACGGCGGCACGAGCGAGATGCAGCGCTCGATCATCGCCGAGCGAGGGCTGGGGCTCCCGAGGTCCGGCCGCTGAGCCGTGGGATCGTCCTGCCGGACAACGAAAACGGCGTTCCTCCTCGTCCGACTCCCAACGAAGCGCCGAGGCCCCGATGCTATCGTCGGGTCATGGTCCGACACGCCGAGAACGGTAGGAATCGAGGATTCGTGTCCAGCTATGAAGGCCCGATATTCGATGCGGACAACCACCTCTACGAGACGGAAGATGCACTCACGCGTTACCTCCCCAAGCAGTACGAGGGGTTCGTCAAGTACGTGCAGGTGAACGGCCGCACCAAGCTCGCCATCAACAACCACATCAGCGAATCGATCCCCAATCCCACCTTCGAGGTCGTCGCCCCGCCGGGCTCGTTCGCCGACTACTTCGCGGGCAAGAACCCCGAGGGCAGGACGCTCCGCGAAATGGCCGGTACGCCCATACGTGCCATCGATGCGTACCGTTCCGCCGCGCCGCGTCTCGAGCTGCTCGACGAGACAGGGATCGATGCTGCACTGATGTTCCCGACACTGGCAAGCCTGATCGAGGTCAATCTCCTCGACGACCCGGACATGACCTGCACCGTCGTCCACGCCTACAACCAGTGGCTCCTCGACGAGTGGGCGTTCGACTATCAGCAGCGCATCTTCGCCACGCCGGTGGTCAATCCGTGCATCCCCGAGCGCGGGATCGCAGAGCTCGACTGGGTTCTGGAGCACGGCGCCAAGGTGGTGCTGTTGCGTCCCGGCCCGGTCGCAGGGACGCGGGGCACACGCTCACCCTTCCTGCCCGAGTTCGACCCCTTCTGGAGCAGGATCGCCGAGAGCGGCGTGCTGGTCGCGATGCACGCGTCGGACTCCGGGTACCAGCGGCACGCCAACGAATGGGAGGGCGATGGGCGTGACATGCAGCCGTTCGCTCCGCGGCCGTTCACCGATGCGGTCAACACGGGACGGCCGATCAGCGACACCGTCACCTCGGCGATCTGTCACGGGATGCTCAGCCGCTTCCCCACCGTCCGGCTGCTGAGCGTGGAGAACGGCGGGAGCTGGGCGCTGCCCTGCCTCAAGTCGTTGGAGAAGACCCACGGAAAGATGCCGAAGGCCTTCGCGGAGCACCCCACCGAGGTCTTCCTCCGCAACATCTACATCAACCCGTTCTGGGAGGACTCGCTCGAAGCGCTCATCGACGTGATGACTCCGGAGCACATCCTGTTCGGATCGGACTATCCGCACCCGGAGGGACTGGCCGAGCCCTTCGAATGGGTGGAGGAGCTGTCGACCCACCACCCCGAGCCGGAGGTGCGGAAGATCATGGGCGGCAACATGTACGACCTCCTCGGGATGAAGATCCCGGCATGAGGGCTGGACACCCGGCCTCCCCTCGGCAGGACTGCTGACGGCGCTGTCTCTGAGCAGATCAGGGCAGGTCTGGCCACGGGGGACGCATGGCGCGGAAGCCGAACGTGGTGAGCTCGATGAGCTGGCCGTCCGGATCCCTGATCATGATGGCCCGGCCGCCCATGTCGGTGTCGTGGACGATCTCCCCCCCGTGGGGTACGACCTCGGCAAGCACGGCTTCCATGTCGGGGACGGCGACCGACAGATGGGTGAAGCCCAGGTCGTTCATGACCCGTTGGGGGGCAGGATGGATCCCGGCGTCGGCGTAGAAGATCAGCTCCAGGACGAACGGGCCGTTGACCAGGTAGACCGCCTTCGATCCCACCGGTTCGGGTAGTTGCAGCAGGCGGCTCGCCCCCTCGTCGGGCACGTCCAGCCCCCACCAGTAGCGGAACTGGAGGACGCCCTCGTAGAAGCGCCGGGACCGGTCGAGGTCGGTGACACAGATGCCGACGTGGTTGAACGCGACGGCTTCTCCGGTTCCCGGCTCGGCCTCCACGTCGGCGGCTCTGCCGTCAGCCGGGGTGGGAGGAGGGGCGCTCCTCCAGGATGACGGTCTTCGCCTCGAGGAACGGGAGGAGGCCCTCGGTACCACCCTCGCGACCGATTCCCGACTGCTTGAAGCCCCCGAATGCGATGGCGAAGTCGGTGCGGAACGAGTTGTGCCCGACGGTCCCCGAGCGCAGCTGACCGGCCACCTCGCGGGCACGGTCGACGTCGGTGGTGAAGACGGAGGCGTTGAGTCCGTAGATCGTGTCGTTGGCGATGGCCACGGCCTCGCGCTCGTCCTTGGCCGGGATGACGCTCAGGACCGGGCCGAAGATCTCCTCCTGGGCGATCGTGGAGGAGTTCTCGACGTTGGAGAAGACAGTCGGTTCGACGAACCAGCCCTTGTCGAGGTGGGCGGGGCGCCCGCCGCCGGTGGCGAGCGTCGCCCCCTCGGCGACACCCTTGGCCACGTACCCGAGCACCCGGTCGCGCTGGCGGCTCGCCGCGAGGGGCCCCATCTGCGACTCCGGATCGAACTGGTTGCCGACTTTGACCTTGGAGAACGCGCCGACGAGCGCCTCGGTGAGTTCGTCATGACGGTCCTGCGAGACGACGATCCGGGTCAGCGACGAGCACACCTGTCCGGTCATCATGCATTCGGCCTGTGCCAGCCGCGTCGCCGCAAGGCCGAGGTCCGCGTCGTCCAGGATCACCGCGGCCGACTTCCCTCCGAGCTCGAGGGTGCAGCGGGCGATCCGCTCGCCGCAGAGCGAGGCGATCCGCCGCCCGGCAGCAGTCGAGCCGGTGAAGGTGATCTTGTCGACACCCGGGTCGCGGACGAGGAGCTCGGAGACCTGCCGATCGGCGGTGAGCACGTTGAGGACGCCCGGTGGCAGGCCGATCTCCTCGGCGACCTCGGCCACCAGATAGCCCTCGCCGGGCGCTTCCGGCGACGACTTGAGGATCACCGTGCAGCCGGCGATGAGGGCAGGGGCGATCTTGTAGCTGATGAGGCTCAGTGGCCCGTTCCACGGGATGATCGCACCGACCACGCCGACGGGTTCGCGGACGAGCAGCCCGAACCCGCCGGTGCTGGGCTGCGCTTCGTGCTCCCATTCGAACGTGTCGGCCAACCCGGCGTAGTAGTCGAAGGTACCAGCGGCACCTTGGGCGGCGTACTGGGCCAGCCGGTGCAGCACCCCGGACTCGCGCTGGCCAGATCTGTCCGATCTCCTCCGCGCGCGCTGCCACGCCGGCTCCGAGCGCACGCAGGAACTCCGCCCGCTGACCATGTGTCATCCGTGGCCACGGACCGTCGTCGAAGGCCTCTCGTGCGGCGGACACGGCCCGGGCCATGTCCGCAGCCTGGGCCTCGGCCACACTGAAGAAGTGCTCCTCTGTGCCCGAGTCGATCACGTCGATGGCGGCGTCCGAGCTGGGCGCCACCCACCCTCCGCCGATGTAGAAGCGGTCTGCGTGGCGGAGCGGCGAGGCCGTGGCATTCCTGAGCGACATGGGGACCTTCTCTCGTGCAGCTCACCTGAGCCGCGTCTCTGAGCGTGCGTTCGCGCGCAACAATCACAAGCGGGCGATCACCTGCTCACCGTAGTGCAGCAGTGCGCTGCCGGCATCCCCCTGGAACAGGGCGGCGGGGACGATGACCCGGGTCGCGCCCAGGTCGCCGAGAGCAGCCACGTCGGCCGCCGCCTCCTCGGGAGCGATGCAGTAGCTGGCGACGGTGACCTCGACGGCGGACGGATCGCGGGCTGCCTCCTCGGCGGCCGTGCGCATCGTCTCGAGGAGGCGTGCGAGCTCGCTGCGGTCGACGCCGAAGGGGAAGAACCCGTCACCGATCCGTCCCGCCCGGCGGGCGGCGATCTCGCTGTGCCCGCCGATGTGGATCGGGATCGTCCCCGCCCGGGGCTGAGGTCGCAGGTAGACGTCATTGAACTGCACTGTCGCACCGTCGAAGCCGGCGCGTTCCTGGCTCCACAGGGCCCGCATGGCGGCGATGCTCTCCTCCGCGCGCTGCCCACGGCGCTCGAACGGGATGCCGAGCACCTCGAACTCCTCCTTGAGCCAGCCGATGCCGACACCGAGGATGACACGGCCGGACGAGAGGTAGTCGAGCGTGGCCAACTCCTTGGCCAGGACCACCGGGTTGCGCTCCGGAAGGATCAGGATGCCGGTGGCGAGCCGGATGGTCGACGTCTCCCTTGCGACATAGGACAGCCAGATGAGCGGGTCGGGGAAGGGGGCGTCCTCTCCCGACGGCAGACGCCCCGAGGGGTCGTAGGGGTAGGTCGACCGGTAGCTGGCGGGCACCACCACGTGGTCGACCGTCCAGATCGACTCGAATCCGGCTGCTTCGGCGGCCCGGGCGAGCGCACACGCCCGCTCCGGCTCGATGTTGGGGCCGATGTTGGCGAAGGCGATGCCGAACTGCATGGCGCGACTACCTGAGTTCGCAGCGCAGCGAGAGGTGCTTGATGCCGCCGTTGACCGCCGAGTTGAGGCGTTCGGGTGGCGCGGCCAGCTCGAACCAGTCGAGGCGGGCGCACAGGTGCCGGAAGAGTGTCTCGAGCTCGACGCGGGCGAGGTTGGCACCCATGCAGAAATGCGCGCCGGAGCCGAATGCGAGATGGTGGTTCGGCTGCCGGTCCACCCGGAACTCGAACGGATCTTCGAACACCTCCTCGTCGCGGTTCGCCGACGCGAAGAAGAGCGCGACCTTGTCGCCGGCTGGGATCGTCACGCCCCGGATCTCGCCGTCCTCGGTCGCCGTGCGGATGAAGTGGATGATCGGGCTCACCCAACGGAGGATCTCCTCCACCGCGCTCGGGAGGAGCTCGGGCTCGCGGCGCAGGCGCTCCCACTGGTCGGGGTGTTCGGAGAAGGCGAGGAGACCGCCGCTGATCGCGTTGCGGGTGGTCTCGTTGCCCGCCTCGACGATGAGCTCGCAGTAATCGAGCAGCTGCTCCTCGGTGAGTGGGTCCCCGTCGATCTCCGCCGCGATGAGCTGGCTCACGATGTCGTTGCCGGGATCGCGCCGGCGCCGCTCGATGAGGGCGCTCAGATAGCCGTGCAGCTCCCCGCGTGCCCGCCGGATCGTCTGGCCGGGTGTCTCGCCCGGTTGCCGGAACTCCGGGTCGTCCTTGCCGATCACCTCGTTGGTCCAGCGGAACAGGAGCTCCCAGTCGTCACGGGGCACGCCGAGGATCCAGGAGATCACACCGATCGGCAGGGGGGCTGCGACCCGCTCCACGAAGTCGAACTCGCCGGCGTCGTTGGACGTTGCCAGGTCGTCGAGGACCTCGACGGCGATACGGTCGATCTCGTCGTGGCGTGACCGGATGGCCCGCGGGGTGAACCGGGGCATCGCGACCCGGCGGAGCGGCCCGTGGCGCGGCGGGTCGAGCATGACCACCATCTCCGACGGTTGGGCCGGTGCCCCCGGGCGTCCGAGGATGAGGCCCTGCGCGTTCGAGAACCGTTCCGGCTGGGCCGCGACCTCGACGATGTCGGCGTGCTTGGTGATGGCCCAGAACGGGACGTAGCCCGCCGGCTCCAGGTACGCCACCGGTGCGTTCGCCCGCAACGTCGCCCACACGGCGTGTGGATAGCCGTTCTGGGCGAAGCGGTTCGGATCGACGAGGTCGAGCGGGTCGACCGAGCTCGGTGTAGCTAGCGGGGTGCTCATCTGATGCCTGTCCTGTGTCGACGGGCGGGATCGGGTGCCTGACCCTTCCCGTGGGGGTTCGTCCACCCGATTGGCGTGAACGCGAGGAGAGCTCGTCCAGCAGACCTCATACGGTTGATGACACGGTTCGCATGGTAGGAGAGTGTCGTATCCGGCGCAATCGTCCGAACCGATCTACCGTGAGGGGTTGGTGGGCCTGGAACCGGAAGTCGTCGGCTCTGCAGGCCGCTGACCTCGCTATTCGTGGACCACCGCACCGGGTCGCCGATAGCTCGCCGGAGAGAATAGTGTTTGCAGGTGTTGCCAACGGGGAACCCGGCGGCCGGCTCCGATGCTGGGTCGGTGACCCTGATCGTCGACCCGGGCACGGCTGAGTGCCAGGGTGGACCGAGAGGAAGGCACGAGGCATGGACCAGGAGCTCGCCGGCAAGGTGGCGATCGTCACCGGAGGAGCAGGGGGGATCGGCCGTGCCACCGCGGAGCTCTTCGTCGACCAGGGCGCGCAGGTCGTCATCGCCGACATCGAGGCCGAGCGGGGCGAGGCGCTGGGCGCCGAGTTGGGCGAGTCGGTCGCCTTCCGGCGGACCGATGTCGCAGACCCGAGCGACGTCGAGGCGCTCGTCGAGTTCGCAGTCGGCCGGTTCGGCGGGCTCCACGTCATGTTCAACAACGCCGGTGTGTCGAGCTCCTTCCGCCGCCTCCTGCAGAACGACCTCCGTGACGCGCAACGGGTCATGGCAGTGAATCTCTTCGGAGTCATGTACGGCTGTCGGTTCGCGGGTCTGCACATGGCCGAGCAGGGTGGTGGCTCGATCATCAACACCACGTCGATGGGCGCCCTGACCGGCGGGTCGCTGCCTATCGTCTACCGGGCCTCGAAGGCTGCCATCATCCAGTTCAGCCGTTCGGCCGCGTCGGACCTCGCCGAGTACGGCATCCGCGTGAACTCCGTGGCGCCCGGGCACATCGACACGGGGATCACCAACTACGACCTCGGCCCCGTGATCCGTGCCAGTCAGCCTCTCCAGCGCCGGGGGACATCTGCCGACGTGGCCAACGCGGTGCTCTTCCTGGCGAGCGATCGCTCGGCCCAGATCACCGGGACGGTCCTTTCCGTGGACGGCGGGACGGCGGCGGGTCCGTCGTTCGCGCAGACACAGCTGGTCCTGGCCCAGGCCCGAGAAGATGGAGGTGGAGATGCCGGCTGACCTGGTCATTCGAGGCGGGACGGTGGTCGACGGGACCGGAGGTCCCGGCCACAGGGCCGACCTGGCGGTCAGCGGCGGGGTGATCGAGCAGATCGGGCAGGACCTGCACGGGGCACAGGAGATCGACGCGTCCGGCTGCATCGTCTCGCCGGGGTTCATCGACATCCACACCCACTACGACGCGCAGGTCTTCTGGGACCCGGCACTCCGGCCATCCTCCTACCAGGGGGTCACCACCGTGGTCGCGGGGAACTGCGGCTTCACGATCGCGCCCACCCGGCCCGAGCACCACGACGTGATCGTGCACACCCTCGAGAACGTCGAGGACATGGACCCGGCGTCGCTCACCGAGGGCATCGTGTGGGAATTCCAGACCCATCCCGAGTACATGGAGCTCGTGCGGTCGCGCGGCACCGTCCTCAATTTCACCTGCTATGTCGGCCACAGCTCTGTACGCCTCTACGCAATGGGTGACGCCGCGTACGAACGGGCGGCGACCCCCGATGAGATCGACCAGATGTGCCGGCTCGTGGTGGAGGCGATCGACGCCGGGGCCGCCGGGTTCTCGACGAGCTTCGCCTACACCCACCGGGGGATGAACGGCCTGCCGGTCCCGAGCCGCTTCGCCGAGCGCGCCGAGGTCGAGGCGCTGTTCATGGCGGCCGGCAGCACGGGCAAGGGTGTGGTGCTCGCCACCGCGGGAGAACAGTGCACCTACGCGGACATGTACGAGCTGCAACCCCGGATCGGACGGCCGTTCACCTACCCGATGTTCGCGCTGGCCGGCGGCCGCAACCAGCCACAACTCGACCTGCACGAGCAGGCCGTCGCAGAGGGCTGCCAGGTCTGGCCCCAGGTCACACCCCGGCCCCTGACCATGCAGTTCACGATGGACAGCCCGTTCAGTCTCAACGTGAGCCCGGTGGTCGCCGACCTCATCGACCAGGACCGCGACGCCAGGATCGCTGCCTACAGCGATCCCGCCTGGCGCGCCCGGGCGGCGGCGGATCTCGCGCAGCAGCCGATGCGGCCCCGGTGGGAGACCTGCGAGGTCTCCGAGTCCACGCACCATCCGGAGCTCGAGGGTCGACGCGTCGACACCATCGCGGCGGAGCGGGGCAACGATCCCTTCGACGTCATCTGCGAGCTCGCCGTCGAGGAGGACCTCGCCACCCGGTTCCGCATCTACATCGCCAACGACGACCCGGACAGCGTGGGCAAGCTCCTCACCCACGACCAGATGGTCCTCGGGCTCTCCGACGCAGGTGCCCACGTGGGCCAGCTGTGCGATGCGCCGCTCCCGACCGATCTGCTCGGCACGTGGGTCCGTGACCGCGGCATCATGCCGGTCGAACGCGCGGTTCGGAAGCTGACCGGTGAGCCGGCCGACATCTTCGGGTTCGTCCGCCGTGGCTACCTCCGCGAGGGGTACTGGGCCGACGTCTGCGTCTTCGACCCCGCCACGGTGTCGCCGGGCCCGATGAAGCGACTCCGGGACTTTCCCGCGAACGGCGAGCGACTGACGGCCGAGGAGCCCACCGGGCTCCGCCACGTGCTGGTCAACGGCGTGCCCATCAGGCTCGACGGCGTCCAGGCCGGTCCGGACGGACCGCGTCCGGGGACCCGACCCGAGATCGGTTGAGGGACGGCGGGCCGCCGACCCCTTGATCGAGCGGCCGGTTGATGTCATAGTCAGACACGAAACTCAGGAGGTGTGTCATGGCCGTGCAGGGTGTGAGCGACGTCTACTACGACCCCTACGACGTGGCGATCGACGCCGACCCCTACCCGGTCTTCCGCAGGCTCCGGGAGGAGGCGCCGCTCTATTACAACGAGCCCCACGACTTCTACGCCGTGAGCCGGTTCGCCGACGTCGAGCGGGGCTATCTGGACCCGAAGACCTTCATCTCCGGACGGGGCGGCATCATCGAGCTCATCAGGGCCAACATCGAGATGCCGTCGGGCGTGCTGATCTTCGAGGACCCGCCCGCCCACACCATCCACCGACGCCTCATGTCCCGGGTGTTCTCGCCGAACCGGGTGGCCGCGCTCGAGCCCCAGATCCGAGCGTTCTGCGTCAGCTGCCTCGACCCGCTGATCGGCGCCAAGGAGTTCGACTTCATCACCGATCTCGGAGCACAGATGCCGATGCGGGTCATCGGCATGCTGCTCGGCATCCCCGAGCAGGACCAGGAGGCCGTGCGGGACAAGGTCGACGCCAACCTCCGCACCGAGGCCGGTCAGCCAATGGAGGTGGGGGAGAGGATCGTCCCCACCGACATATTCGCCGACTACATCGACTGGCGGGTCGATCATCCGTCGGACGACATCATGACCGAGCTCCTCCAGGCCGAGTTCGAGGACGAGAACGGGACGGTCCGCAACCTGACCCGCGAGGAGCTCCTGACCTACATCAGCGTCATCACCGGTGCCGGCAACGAGACGACCGGCCGGCTCATCGGATGGACCGGCAAGGTGCTGGCCGACCATCCGGACCAGCGGAAGCAGTTGGTCGAGGACCCGTCGCTGATCCCCGGCGCCATCGAGGAGCTCCTGCGCTTCGAGACGCCCGCACCCCATGCGGCCCGGTACGTCACCCGGGATGTCGAGCTCCACGGCCGGACGGTCCCGGCGGGAAGCATCATGGTGCTCCTCCCCGGGTCGGCGAACCATGACGACCGGCGCTTCCCGGACGGAGACACCTTCGACATCCATCGGAAGGACGGAAAGCCGCTGACCTTCGGGTACGGGATCCACCTGTGTCTGGGAGCGGCGCTGGCCCGTCTCGAGGGTCGGGTCGCCCTCGAGGAGGTCCTCAAGCGGTTCCCGACCTGGGAGATCGACCTGGAGCGGGCCCGGTTGGCCCCCACCTCGACGGTCAGGGGCTGGGAGACGCTCCCGGCCTTCACGCCGTGAGCCGCGGGAGCGGTCGGACAACCCCCGCCGAGGTCACGTGATGGGCGAACTGGACGGGAAGGTGGCCGTGATCACCGGTGCCGGTTCGGGAATGGCCAAGGCGTCGGTCAAGGTCTTCGTCCGGGAGGGCGCCAAGGTGGTGGCCGCCGACATCAGTGGCGCCGAGCAGGACACGGCGACCGAGGTGGGCGGGGACGTGCTTCCCGTGCACTGCGACGTCTCCCAGGAGGCCGATGTGGAGGCGATGATGGCAGTCGCCGTCGAGACCTTCGGACGGGTCGATGCCGTGCTCAATGTGGCCGGTATCGCCGACGGCTGTGCGCTCGCCGACCTGACCATGGAGTTCTACGACCGACTGATGGACGTGGACCTGCGCGGGGTGATGCTCGGGATGAAGCACGGCATCCGCACCATGCTCCCGACCGGTGGTGGCTCGATCGTCAACTGGTCCTCGGTCGGCGGCCTCAACGGCTCGGCATTCACCAGCGTCTACCAGGCGGCCAAGCACGGGATCATCGGCGCCGGCAAGTCGGCGGCCGTCGAGTACGGGACGAAGGGGATCCGGGTCAACACCATCTGCCCCGGATTCATCCTCACCGAGATCATGGCCCAAGGTGCCGAGGACTTCATCCCCGACATCGCCGCCAAGGCCGCCCTCAACCGCGCCGGGCAGCCCTACGAGGTGGCCGAGGTCGGCGCCTTCCTGGCCTCCGACCGGGCCTCGTTCATCACCGGTGCAGTCATCCCTGTTGACGGTGGATGGTCCGCCAAGCTGGCGTAACAGAATGGACGCCGTGACCACCGCCGAGATGCCGCCGGATCCACCGGTGCGCGCCGGCCGGCCCTACGACGGCACCCTGCGCCGTGAGCGGGCGGCGGCGACGCGGGAGCGGATCATCGTCGCCGGCTCCGAGCTCCTCCACCGGACGTCGGTCCGGGACTGGAAGAAGTTGACCGTCCGGGCCGTCGCCGAACGGGCCGGCGTCAACGAGCGGACCGTGTACCGCAACTTCGGGAGTGAGCGAGGTCTGCGAGATGCGGTGATGCGCCGGCACGAGCAGGAGGCCGGCATCGATCTGGCCGGCATGCGGCTCGAGGACATCGCCACCGTGGCGACGCAGGTCTTCGACCACGTGTCCCAGTATCCGAGGGAGCCGCGCCCACCACTCGACCCGACCCTCGTCGACGCCAATCAGCGCCAGCGGGAGGCGCTCCTCGGCGCCATCGCCGCCAGGGCTGTGGAGTGGCCCGAAGAGGAACGGACGGTGACGGCCGCCGTGTTCGACGTCCTGTGGAGCGTGGCCTCGTACGAGCGCCTGGTCGTCGACTGGCAGATCGACCACACGGCGGCGACCGAGGGGATCGCCTGGGTCATCGGCCTGGTCGAGCACGCCGTTCGGGACGGCCGGGGACCGACCACCGTGCCCATCCGATCAGGGCAGCCGCCCGTGACCACCGAGGAGAACCGTTGAGCGACGAACAGTTCGATTCGATCGATTTCTTCCGCACCAAGGAGCTCATCGACAACCCCTACCCCTTCCTCGAGCATCTGCGTGCGCAATGCCGGGTGGTCAAGGAGCCGCACCGCGGCGTCTACATGGTGACCGGATACGACGAGGCCATCGAGGTCTACCACGACCAGCAGACCTTCTCCGCATGCAACTCGGCCATCGGGCCCTTCGCCAAGTTCCCCGTTCCCCTGGAGGGGGACGACGTGACCGAGATCATCGAAACCTATCGTGACGACCTTCCCTTCGGCGATCAGCTCCCCACCTTCGATCCGCCCAAGCACACCGCACAGCGCGGGCTGTTGATGCGGCTGATCACTCCGAAGCGTCTCAAGGAGAACGAAGCGTCCCTGCAGCGTCTGGCCGACAACCAGATCGACCGCTTCCACGCCCGGGGCGAGTGCGAATTCATCGGCGAGTACGCCCAGCCCTACACCATGTTGGTCATCGCCGACCTGCTGGGTGTGCCGGAGGAGGACCACCCGGAGTTCCTCGAGAAGCTCATGCACCACGACGCCCTCGAGATGACCCACAGCCCCCTCGAGTACCTCTACGCCACGTTCACCCGCTACATCGAGGACCGGCGGCGCGAACCTCGGGACGACGTGATGACCGGGCTGGCCACGGCCACCTTCCCCGACGGTTCGCTGCCCCCGGTCGAGGACGTGATGAAGATCGCATCCAACCTGTTCGCCGCCGGTCAGGAGACAACGGCCCGCCTCCTCGGCACCGCCCTCCAGACCCTCGGCGAGCGGCCCGAACTCCAGCAGCGGCTCCGTGACGACCGCAGCCTCGTCTCCCCGTTCATCGAGGAGACGTTGCGCCTCGAGCCTCCGATCAACGGCACCTTTCGCCTGTCGCGGACGCCGACGAAGGTCCGGGACACCGAGATCCCAGCGGGCAGCACGGTCATGATCCTGCCCAGCGGGGCCAACCGCGACCCGCGTGCGTTCGAGGATCCCGACGAGCTGCGCCTCGACCGTGAGAACGCCCGCCAGCACATCGCCTTCGGTCACGGGATCCATACCTGCGCCGGGGCGCCGTTGGCCCGAGCCGAGTCCAACGTCTCCTTGCAGCGGATCCTCGACCGGATGGCGGACATCCGCATCTCGGAGTCGCACCACGGTTCGGTGGGAGCCCGTCACTGGGAGTACACGCCCACGTGGATGCTCCGGGGGCACGACCGGCTCTATCTCGAGTTCACGCCCATCGACTGAACCGGGTGGTCCGATGCGGTGTTCTCGCGGGGAGGGATTGTTGCTATCTTGCTCTCGGACCAGGAGCGATGCAGCGATGCCACCGAGCGGGCCCCGGGGACCGAGGCGCGCACGGCACGGAAGGGGTCCGATGCGGATCGTCGTGAACATGAGCCAGTGCGAGAGCAACGGCCTCTGCATGGGTGTGGCTCCGGAGGTCTTCCTGCTCGACGATGACGATCTCCTGGTCGTGCTCGACGAGACGCCGGACGAGTCGCTCCGCGACAAGATCGCCGAGGCAGTCCGGATCTGTCCGAAACAGGCCATCTCGGTCGAGGAGGACTGACACGCATGCCCGACAACGGAGGAAGCGACTCCGGCGCCCGGAGTGGGGGGCCGACGGTGGTGAGGAAGCTGCAGGCACCGGGTCGATCGACGACCGTCACCTGCTGTTGGTCGGTGCCGGGCCGGGCCTCGGTATGGCGGTGGCCAGCCGATTCGCCGAGGGCGGCTACCGGGTGACCCTCGTCGCTCGCAGCACGGACGGTCTCGGTGCACTTGCGGGCGCCTTGGCCGATACCGGCTCCCAGATCGACACGGTCTCTGCGGACGCCAGCGATCCCGACGCCTTGGGCGCCCGAATCGGCGCCCTCTACCGCGGCCAAGGTGCCCCGGGGCACCATCGTCTACAGCGCGGTCATGGGAGCTCCGGATCAACTGCTGAGCTCGAGCGTCGCCCATCTGCAGGCGGCCTACGCAGTCGACGTCATCGGTGCCATCGTCACGGCACAGGCGGCCGCCCCGGCCATGCGAGCCGCCGGTACCGGCATCATCATCGTCACGGGAGGCGGATTTGCCGACTATCCCATCCCAGCGCTCGCGACCGTCTCCCTCGGCAAGGCGGCCAGCCGGTCGGCCGCGACGATGCTCGGAGCCGATTTGGCGGCTGATGGCATCCGCGTGGCGACCCTCACGATCGCCGGACAGATCGTTGCCGGTACCTCCTTCGACCCGGCGCGTATCGCCGAGCGGTACTGGGAGGTCGTCCATTCGGACGATCCCTGGCAGGCGGAGTTTCGCTTTACGGGCGAGTCACGCCGCGGCATTCGAGCGAGTTGCCGTCGTGACCGGCGCGGGCACGATCGGATCCGCCCCGTGTGACCCTTCTGTTGTGGCCCCCGGGGATGAGTCCGACTGAGCTCCCGGCCACAGCCGACGGCTCGGTCGCCGCGATCTGGGATGCCAGCATGAGGAGTGCGTCGGCCGCGCAAACCCGAGACAGAATACCGACAGGGGACCTCCCAACGGTTGGTGAACAAACACAACGCAAACGACCCCGTCCCGGTGTCTGGGATCGCCCAGTCGCCCGAGTGGATGAGAGAATCAGTGCGTGGTCGCCCAGGCGGGCCGACGATGCATCACACGAGGATCCCTTGTCGCCGCTCGCCGGTCTCCGGTTCGAAGGAGCGCGGCCAGGTCCTCCAGGCTCCCTGGGCGACCCAGGTAGAAGCCCTGTCCGTAGGCGAGGCCGAGGTCGATGAGCACGTCGAGCTCGGCCGCCGTCTCGATCCCCTCAGCGACCACTTTGGCTCCGGTCTCATTGCCAAACGCCACAAGCGCCCTGGCGAGGGCACGCCGGACCGGGTCGAGATCGATGTTGATGGTCAACTCCCGATCGAGCTTAATGATTTCCGGGGCAACCTTGAGCACCAATGAGAGGCTCGCGAACCCCGTTCCAGTATCATCGATCGCCACCAGGGAACCGAGCGTCCGAAGATCCTTGCAAGCCCGGTGCAGCCCCGAGAAGTCCTCGATGTCGACGTGCTCGGTGAGCTCGACGACCACGCGACTTGGCGTGCTGCGTTCGAGTAGGCCGAGCAGCTCTGGGGAACAAAAAGTGTCTGGTCCTGCATTCACTGCGATGCGGAGTGGCTCGGGCAGTTCAGGCAATAGGGAGAGTGCACGCTCGATTGAACAAAGCTCAAGCGGGCGATCGAGCCCGACCGAGGCCGCCTCTGCAAACCAGCGATCCGGCCCTCGCGCCGGCGGGCCTGAGAACTGTGAGAGTGCTTCGACCCCGACAACTGTTCCGGTCGAAAGCGCGACGATCGGCTGGAGCAAGATGGTGAGCCCGGCGCCGGTCAGTGCCAGCTCGACGCGATCCCGAACGACCGATTCGAATGCGGTGCCAGGGTGTACGACGTCCGCGACAAACGTCGACCGGGCTCGGGCACCCGTTGTCGAACCGCCGAGGTGGCCCTGTCCAAGGGAACCGGCTGCAGCGCCCTGAGGGGGTCCGAGCAGTTCAGCGGCGCAAGAGGCAAGGTCGACCGCAGCGCCGATCACGTTCGAGACGAAGCCCGCCAGGCCCGCCAAACTTGATTCGTCTGCTGGGCCGAAGGCAGAGGTTTCGCCCGAGGTGATGGTCAACACCCCGATTCGCTCCTCGCCCCTGCGCAGCGGCACGCAGATCATCGACATGATTCCGAGTTCGGCAGCGAACGTTGGTTCCACCCGCTGGTCGCTCGTCGCGTCGTTGCAGCCCTGGGTCACGCCACTTTGAACTGCGAGGCCCGCGAGAGTGTTTGTAACCGACAACACCGAACCGACCGCTCCCGCTACATTCCCACTCGCCGCGGTGAGGACGAGGGAGGCCGGCTCGATGCATAGCTCGATCATCGCGCCCTCGGCTGAAGGGACGAGGACCATCGCCCCTGCTAGTACTCGCTCCATAACGACGGCAGGATCACATGCAGCAGCAATCGCATTGCGCAGCCTCATCGTTGCCCCACTATCCATTCGGGGAACCGGCCCATGCTTCGCATGGGCCGTTTGGACGGGCCACAGAAGCGAAACTTCTCCTTCCTCTTACTGTCGGCAGGGTGCCTGTAGAACTTGAATAGTTCCAAACCAGGCGAGGTACGGTCCTTTCGTCGTCCCCGCAGCGGCAACGTCGCCCTATGGCGCGTAACTCCATGGGCCATCCCCGAAGGGATGGCGGTGGAGGGATGGCTCACAGGAGAGGGACGGTCCTGCCTTCAGTGATTGCGGAGGTGACTCGGAGGACGAGCAAGCATTCTGGCAGATCTTCTGCCTATCGTTGGTCGATGGGTGACGAAAAGTTAGAGAGGCGCCGACATGGTCGAATGAGATGGCACGGGACACCCCACGGCTGATCGACGATGTCCGCGGCGTGCGCTACGGCGAGATCATCGCAGTGTTCGCACGCGACGGGCACTTCGAGGCCGAGGTGTTCGGTACCCAGTTCCTGAATGACTGTCCGCAGGAACTGTGGGACACCCTCGACCCCTCGACCGTCGCTGCCGATCTCGGTGCGTTGGTGGTCAAGCTGAACGGTCCCCGGCACTGGGTCATCGACGGCATCGGCCAGAAAGTCAACACCCTGCAACCGGTGTTGCGCGAGTTCAACGGGCTGGATATGCGTCGGTTGGCTCTGATCGACCTGGGTGACAACCCGTCGACCTCCCCGTACACCGAAAAGCACGTGCAGCGGGGCGCCGTCTTCTTCTTCGATGCCGGAAAATCGGTGTACGAGCTGGTGTCGCCCGACGGCCTCGCCTACGTGATGCAGGCCTACTGCCTGGCCGTTGACCCGACCACCGACGAAGCGAGCCTCCTCACCCTCGGCGATCGGCTCGAGCTTACCCCACGGATGGACGTACCGCGTCCGGACTCTGGACGAGGAGTTGGTGGTCGACACGACCCACAAGGTGGCGACCGTCCTCCAGGACGAGTTCGAGCACACGTATACGTTGCCGGAGTGATGGACGGCGAGTGGCCGCAGGGCTGTCTGCCGGGAAACCGCTGTCAGGAGGGGAGGGGCGCAGCACCAACCTGACCGCCAACCTCAACTGTCAGCCCTATTCGGCAGACTCTCCTATATCGACCGGGCGCTTGCAGACGGCGTAGGAGTGCTCGCCGATGGCCTGGACCCCGACGAGCTCCCAGCCCTGCTCTCCCAACTGGTTGAGGGCCGACTCGACGGCGGTGTATCCGTCCTTCGGCATCGGGTCGAATCGCTCCAACTTGTAGGACCAGATGATCATGTGCGAACCCTACACGCGGGAAATCGCCACCGGAAGGAAGACTTCCTACGATTGGCCTGGCTGGCCGCTCGCTGCCGCAAGAGCCGCACTGGCGGTGCGTAGAGTCTCGAGGCTGCTCGGGCCGGGGTTCTGAATCGCGGCCTTCGACGCCCGCACCAACGCGACCTGGGCTCGGAATACCGCTCCGGGAACCTCCTGCGCCATCGGGGTGCTGCTCGTCTCGCCCAAGACGTCTCCCTTGGGTGTCTGTCCGAAGAGGGGAGACCCCACAACGCTCGCGGCGTAGGCATCGCCGAGGTCGACTTGGTCGTCGAGTCTGTCGAGCACCGTCACCAATGACTGTCGTTCCCCATCGCCGGCGTTCTGGAGGAAGGCGGTGACAGCCTGTTGGACCGCGTCGATGTCCCACTCCAGGTGGACCTCGACGTCCGCTTCCGTACTCTGCGGGGCTTCCGTGTTGCGATGACGCCCAAACAGCAACAGTGACACCCCACTCGATTGTCCACTCTGGCCGGCCAGAGGATCTGTGCGACGGTAGCACCGTCGCACAGCCGGATGGGTCCACGCTTGTATCGTGGCGGACGTATGAAAGCGCAAGCGACCAAGTTCGCAGTCATTGCAGCCTGTTGCAGCATTGCTCTGGCGGCATGCAGCGGGACCAGCACGACGAGTCCGCCGAGGACGAACCCAACGCCGACGACGTCGACACGTCCCTCGTCGTCACCGACGACACCCGCGGCCCCGACAACACTGCCGGCGACGACGGTGCCAACGACAGCTGCTCCCCCTGTCGACTCCGCCATCAGCGCGTACGCGAACTGCACGAACACGAGCGTCGAACCTGTGGAGATCGTTCTGGCATGTGCCGATTACGGCGAAGTGCTGATGGCACTCCGATGGACGAGCTGGACGGCGACCAGTGCCTCGGCGGTCGGGACCCTCGTCTACAACGACTGCACCCCTGACTGCGCCGACGGGCTGCATCACAGCATCCCGGACACAACGGTCACGCTGACCGTCCCGGTCCACGGCGCCGATGGGAGCCTTGTCTGGTCCCAGGTACAGGAGAACCCCGAACCGCCGGGATTCGAGACGGGGCCTGACCATGGCGGCCCACAACCGCTGCCCACGCGACCCGACTGACGGGGGTCTCTAGCGCTTGGCGCCGACCGGATAGAGCTTGAACAGAGGGAAGCCGGCCTCGGAGTCATGGGGCATGAAGTGGAACCCGCCCTTGGGATCGAACTTCAATCGGTCGTTTCGCAGGCAGATGCTGCAGGTCATACGGTCGTGGTCCATGGCGTCTCCCCGTGCGCTCAACGCCCCTCTCCGTAGTTCCTCGGCCCGTTGGGCCGGACACTTGACCGCGAAGTCTCTCCGCCTGCTCGACTGCTCGCCGGACGCTCCTGCTCGTCAAACAGCCACACCCGCCACGCCCGGCCCTGACAGCGATTCGATGACCTGCCGCCGGTTGGCGACGAGCATGAGGAGGTCGATTGCCCGGCCGGTCACCACGGGCCCGGTTCCGCACGACCACTGGATGTCGGTCGCAACCAAGGTGACCGTTCGATGGGGCCGTGCGTGAAATGCCAAGCCACCGACGCGCCGGTAGGTCTTGAGGACCAGCACCGCCTCGTACGGATGGACGGCAAACTCGAGGTCGAGCGCACGAAGCGTGTCGTTCCCGTGGACCATGACATCGCCGAGCTCGACTGCGGGGGGAAAGCCGAGCACATGGAACCTGCCATGCCGAGCATCCCGGAGCCGCTGTGCGAGGGTTGGCACGGGCTCCTCGCCCAACTGGCGAGCGATCAGATCCAATGCGCTGTCGGGACGCAAGGGGTGGCGGATCACATCACGGGCCATCGACAGCTGCGACGCTTCCGCGATGTGCACGAGGTGGCCGAGGACGTCTCGGACCCGCCAGCCGCTGCACCAGGACGCCGACTCGAGTTGCTCAGGGGTGAGTGCCTCGAGGGCATCTGCCAACTTGCAGCGATACTCGGCGACGCGTGCCCATACCGCAGGAGCGCTGTCGGCGGGAGCATCGGAGGCCATCCTCCGATTCTGGCGGGATGGCTGGGACCGCGCCAGCGGCAGGCCGGCGATGGGTATCGCCCGGGTGAGGGCGAGCTCACTCCTCGACGTCGCCGACCGCCCGCCGGAGCGTGCCGATGATCTTCTGCACGTCGTGGAGGTCGGTCCGGCTCAGGGCGCCCAGCCCGAAGGTGACGCCATTGACGGCCGTCGTCGCCTCGCCGGCGAGCCGCCGGCCCTCGTCGGTGATCTCCGCAAGGGTCGTCCGCCCGTCCGTGGGATGGGGGCGCCGGCGGACCAGCCCCTGATCCTCGAGCCGGTCGATGATGTTGGTGACGCTGGTGGGGTGGATCATGAGACGCTGGCCCATGATGCCGAGCGGCAGCGCACCGCGGCGGCTGAACAGCAGGAGGACCAGACCCTCGTAGCGGGCGAAGGTGAGCCCGAACGGACGGAGCGCTCCGTCAACCGCGGCCAGCACGATCTGCTGGGCCCGCATGATCGACGTCGCGGCGGCCATGGCATCGCCGACCTCGGCATCCCAGTGCTCGGACCACCGCACCCGGGCCTCTTCGATGGGATCGAACGGAAGAGGACGGCGGGCCACCGCCCGGAGACTACCTGATCGGCGAATTTTGCCTTGCCCCGTCATCCGGGCACGATGGATGGAGACGCCGAGCCGATTGCGAGGAGACCGAGATGCCCACCCTGCGAGACGACATGGGGCGGCCCGTCAGTCTGGCCGCACAGCCGCAGAGACTGGTCTCCCTGGTTCCCTCGCTGACCGAGGCCATGGCGGTCACGGTGCCCGAGCTGCTGGTGGGTGTGACGGACTGGTGCACCCACACCGCCGGTCTCGATCCGCCCCGAGTGCGGGGCACGAAGAATCCCGACCACGCCGCCATCGGACAGCTCCGACCGGATCTGGTCATCGCCAACCGGGAGGAGAACCGCCGCGTCGACGTCGAGCGCCTCGAGGCGTCCGGTATTCGGGTGTGGGTGACCGTCATCGACTCGGTCGACGAGGCGTTCCGGTCGCTCCGCCGGCTGTTCGGCGACGTGCTGGCGGTCGACGAGCCCGCGTGGCTGGCCAACGCCGAGCGCGAGTGGCGGCGGCCCCCCGACCTGCCCGCGCTGCGGACCCTGGCCCCCATCTGGCGCGACCCCTGGATGGCGATCGGTGCGCGGACGTTCGCCGGCGACGTGCTGGACCGACTCGGGCTGGTCAACGTCCTCGCCGACGGGCCGGAGCGCTACCCGAAGCGCGACCTTGCCGCACTCGGGGACCTCCGGCCCGGCCTGGTGCTGCTGCCGGACGAGCCCTATCCGTTCTCCGCGACCGATGGGCCCGAGGCGTTCCCCGGGACGCTGACCGCGCTGGTCGAAGGACGTGCGCTCACCTGGTACGGACCATCGCTCGTCACCGCACGGGCGGCCCTGACCTTCCGGATCTCCGAGGTGCTCGACTCGTCCGCGGCCGGCTGAGCGGACGGCCTAGACGTTCCGGCGGTAGGAGCCACCCACCTCGAACAAGGTCTGTGTGATCTCACCGAGTGTGGCGTGTCGCACGGTGGAGATGAGCTCGGCGAAGATGTTGCCGCCGCCGAGTGCGACCCGGCGCAGCTCGTCCAGGGCGACGTCACGGTCGAGCGCATGGCGCTCCTTGAAGTCCCTGAGCCGGGCGAGCTGTGCCTGCTTCTCCTGCTCGGTGGAACGGGCGAGCTCGACGACCGCCGGGGGGCCGTCGCTGCCGGGTGCGGTGAAGGTGTTGACCCCGACGATGGGCAGCGAACCGTCGTGCTTCTTGTGCTCGTAGAGCATGGAGTCGTCCTGGATGCGACCCCGCTGGTACCCGGTCTCCATGGCCCCGAGCACGCCGCCGCGTTCGCTGATCAGCTCCAGCTCGGCGAGGACGGCCTCCTCGAGCAGGTCGGTGAGCTCTTCGACGATGAAGCTTCCCTGGAGGGGGTTCTCGTTGGCGGCCACCCCCCATTCCTTGGTGATGATCATCTGGATGGCCAGGGCGCGCCGGACCGACTCGGCCGTCGGCGTGGTGACCGCCTCGTCGTAGGCATTGGTGTGGAGGCTGTTGGCGTTGTCGTAGATGGCGCAGAGCGCCTGGAGGGTGGTGCGGATGTCGTTGAAGGCCATCTCCTGGGCGTGCAACGAGCGTCCGGAGGTCTGGACGTGGTACTTGAGCTTCTGCGACCGTTCGTTGGCGGCGTAGCGCTCCTTCATGGCGATGGCCCAGATCCGGCGGGCCACCCGGCCGATCACCGTGTACTCGGGGTCCATCCCGTTCGACAGGAAGAACGAGAAGCTCGGGGCGAAGTCGTCCACGTCCATGCCCCGTGCCAGATAGGACTCCACGTAGGTGAAGCCGTTGGCGAGGGTGAAGGCGAGCTGGGTGATGGGGTTGGCTCCCGCCTCCGCGATGTGGTAGCCGGAGATCGAGACCGAGTAGAAATTCCTGACCCGGTGCTCGATGAACCACTCCTGCATGTCGGCCATCACCCCGAGGGAGAACTCGGTCGAGAAGATGCAGGTGTTCTGTCCCTGGTCCTCCTTCAGGATGTCCGCCTGCACGGTGCCCCGCACCGTCCGGAACACGTCGGCGGCGGCCGCGGCGGCTTCGGCGTCGTCGGCCGGCCGGCCATGCTCGGCCTCGAACCGCCCGAGGCGCTGGTCGACGGCGGCGTTGAGGAACATGGCCAGGATGGTCGGCGCCGGCCCGTTGATGGTCATCGAGACCGACGTGGTCGGATCGCAGAGGTCGAACCCGTCGAAGAGCGCCTTCATGTCGTCGAGCGTGGCGATCGAGACCCCGGCGGTCCCGATCTTGCCGTAGATGTCCGGACGTTCGTCCGGATCGAAGCCGTACAGCGTCACCGAGTCGAACGCCGTGGAGAGGCGGGTCGCCGGCTGTCCCTCGGCGAGCAGGTGGAAGCGGCGGTTGGTCCGGAAGGCGTCTCCCTCCCCGGCGAACATGCGGGCAGGGTCCTCCTCGGTCCGCTTGAAGGGGAAGACCCCGGCCGTGAAGGGAAACCGACCGGGCAGCTGCTCGGAGCGCAGCCACCGCACCAGCTCGCCGTGCTCGGTGACCCGGGGAAGCGCCACCCGGGGGATACGGGTCCCCGACAGCGAGGTACGCCACAACGCGGGAGTTCGCTCGTCTACGTCGGACCCGGACCGGTCATCGTCGACGACCAAGGTGACCCGCAGGGCGTCCCACTCCTCCAAGAGGCGCCGCCCCTCGGGATCGCGGGCCACATCGAGCTCGGCCGCGAGTCCGGCAAGCGCGGCGACCTCCACCTGGCGGTCGGCCGCCAGGGCAACCACCGCGTCGATCTGCTGGGCGGTGCGGGCCTCGGCGGCAAGGCGTGCGCTGGTCGCGTGGTAGCCGCGGACCGACGCCGCGATCTCCGCGAGGTAGCGGTGTCGCTCCGAGGGGACGATGGCCGAGGCGCGGGTCGAGGTGCGCACGGTGGTGACCGGAAGGAGACCCTCGCCGACGACCAGGCCCGTTCCGATCAGCTCCGCCTCGAGCCGGTGGTAGAGCGCGGTGGTCCCGTCGTCGTTGAACCGGGAGGCGATCGTGCCGAACACCGGCTCCGTCCCCGGACCACCCACAGCGTCCCGATGGTCACGGGTCCACTGCCGGCAGACCTGGCGGAATGCATCATCGGCGCCACGCCGGTCGAACTTGTTGATGGCGACGACGTCGGCGAGCTCGAGCATGTCGATCTTCTCGAGCTGGGTGGCCGCACCGTACTCGGGGGTCATCACGTACAGGGCCACGTCGGCGATCTCGGTGACCGCAGCATCGCCCTGACCGATGCCGGGGGTCTCTGCGATGACAAGGTCGAAACCGGCCGCGGCACAGGCGGCCACCACGAGTGGGAAGTGTTCCGGCAGCTCGGACCCCGAGTTCCGGGTGGCCAGTGATCGGAAGTAGACGTTGTCGGCATCGATCGCATTCATGCGGATGCGATCCCCGAGCAGCGCACCACCGCCGCGCCGGCGGGTGGGGTCGACGGCCAGGACCGCGATCGAGAGCTTGTCCTCGTGGTCGAGACGGAAGCGCCGGATGAGCTCGTCGGTGAGTGACGACTTGCCCGAACCCCCGGTGCCGGTCACACCGAGCACCGGCGCGGGGGTGGCCGCCGCGGCGCGCGAACAGCGACTCGATGGCGGCACTGTCGACGGATCCGGCCTCGAGGCAGCTGACCCATCGGGCCAGGGATCGGTGGTCGCCACTGCGCAGCGCATCCAGCGACGGCGGTCTGTCGGCGGTCAGGTCCCGGTCGCATTCCGCGATGAGGAGATTGATCATCCGCTCGAGGCCGAGGCGCTGGCCGTCGGCGGGGGAGAAGATCCGCCGCACGCCGTACGCCTCGAGCTCCTCGATCTCCTCCGGGACGATGACGCCCCCGCCGCCGCCGTAGATCAGCACGTCGGGGCGGCCCTCGGCCCGGAGCCGATCCACCAGGTACCGGAAGTACTCGACGTGGCCGCCCTGGTAGGAGCTCACCGCGACCCCCTGCACGTCCTCCTCGACCGCCGCGCGGACCACCTCGTCCACCGAGCGGTTGTGCCCGAGGTGGACGACCTCGGCGCCCTGGGCCTGGAGGAGGCGCCGCATGATGCTGATGGCGGCATCGTGCCCGTCGAACAGGCTGGCCGCGGTCACGAACCTGACCGGATGGACCAGTCGGTGGAGATCGCTCACGCCGAGACCGGGTGAGGCTGGAGGCGGAGCGCCTCGGAGCGCGTCATCGCGCCATATTACTACGACGTCCTACTAAATTGCCCCGCCCGGTGGGGCGGCCGTTCCGGTCAGCGCACGGCCGAGCGGGTCAGCCGAGCCGCCCGAGCAGGAATTGGGCGACAGGCGTGGCGGGCGGGAACTCCTCGGTGACCCCGGCCGCGAAGTACCCCGAATCCGTGACCATGGTGATCCCGCTGATCGCAGCGCCAGCCTGGCTGCAGAGGAACACGAGCGGGTAGGCCTGTTCGAGCGGGGTCGACGTCTCGACACCGGTCTCGGCGCGGAAGTCGGCGCCGAAGCCGAGCCACATCTCCTTGTTCGCTTGGGCCAGCGGGGTGTCGGTCGGACCCGGGCAGATCGCATTGATCCGGATGCCGCGCTTCGCCATGTGGAATGCCTGGATGGCGACATATGCGCAGATGGCCTGCTTGGTCGAGAGGTAGTCGGCACCGCCGTTGGTCGCGATCCATTCGACGGCGCTGTCGAAGTCGGGTGTGGCCAGGTATTCCTTGATCCGGGGAAGGTTGGCCTCCCAGCCGAGCCCGGCCGCCGACGAGATGAACCCGATGGCAGAGCCGCGCGGGAGCAGGTCCTTGGCGATCAGGCTGTCGATGATGTGCCGGTGTCCGATGAAGTTGATCTTCTCGATGCCCGGCGTGCCGTCGGCCACGCCGGCGCAGGAGAGGAGCGCGTCGATCGGCCCTCCCAGCTGAGCCAGTGCCCCGTCGATCGAGTCGCGTTCGGCGAGGTTCATCTGGATGGGGGTGGCCCCCGCCAGCGTGATCTTCGCGAAGTCCATCACCACAACCTCCGCGCCTGCCGACTGCAGGAGTTCGGCGGCCGCTGCACCCATCCCGGTCGCTCCTCCGACCACCAGCGCTCTCTTGCCGTCGTAGCGGAACGCATCGAACAGGGTCATGGTCATGTCCTCCCGGGGGGTCGATGTGGATGGGGTCAGGCAACAATGCCGCGTACTTTGAGGTCGATGATGGCGTCCCAGTCGAACCCGAGCTCTCCGAGGATGCTGTCGCCGTGCTCATTGAGGCCCGGGGCGCGGCCGGGGGCGGCGGGCTCCCCGTCGAACTGTACCGGGGCGGCCGACAGCCGGAAGGCTGTGCCCTCGGCGGTCCGGCAGTCCTGGATGTAGCCGTTGGCGACGGTCTGCGGGTCGTCGGCGACCTCGATCGTGTCCTGCATCACGGCCCACTGGCCATCGAAGCCCTCGAGACGGCGGCGCCATTCCTCGAGGGTTGCGCCGGCGAACACGGCATCCAGCTCTCGGCTGGCCTCGGAACTGTGGGCGAGCAGCGATGCGTGGTCGGCGAACCGCGGATCGGTGGACAGCTCGGGACGGCCGATGGCGGTACAGAGGGTCGGCCAGTACTTGCCGGCCTGCAGGCACGTGAACCAGAGGGTGCGCCCGTCGGCAGTCTGGTAGGTGCGCGACAGCGGGTTCGACCCGAGGGAATCGGCCGGTGGGGGTGCCCAGGGAACGTCGAGGAGGAGGGAGAGTGCGATCGCCTGACCCATCGACCAGAGGCCCACGCCGAGCAGCGAGACGTCGACGGTGGTCGCCTCACCGGTCCGCTCACGGTGGAACAGTGCGCCCATGATGCCCCCGGCGATCGTCATCGCCCCGATCGAGTCGCCGAACCCCGGGGCGGGGGGCACGGGCACGAGCTCGTACTCGGGTCGCCTGGTGCCTGCTGCCACCCCGGCACGGGCCCAGAACGCCAACGAGTCGTAGGACCCCTTGTCCGCATCGGGACCGCGTTCGCCCTGGCCGGTCCCGCGTACATAGATGATGTCCGGATTGTGGGCCCGGACGTCCTCGACGTCCACGTGCAGCTTCCGACGGACACTCGGGAGCTTGTTGGTGAGAAAGACGTCCGAGGTGGCGACCAGCTTGTAGAGGATCTCGAGTCCGTCGGGCGTGGTGAGGTCGAGGGCCAGGCTCTTCTTGCCGCGGTTGGAGTGCTCGAGGAGGACGTGCACGTCCTTGGGCACGATGGCGAGGCCGCTCGATGCCAGGCCCCGCATGGCGTCGCCGCGCTCGATGTGCTCGATCTTGATGACCTCGGCCCCCCAGTCCGACAACAGTGCCGATGCGGCAGGGACGAAGGTGTGCTCGGCCACCTCGAGTACGCGCACTCCCTCCATCACTGCAGTCATCGGTGGACGGTCACCTCACCCCGGGCCACGCGGGACGTCCCGGAAGGGGACGTCCCGGTCGGCTGAGCGCTCCCTCGGCATGCCGAGGACCCGCTCGCTGATCACGTTGCGCGCCATCTCGGTCGTCCCCCCGCCGATGGTGGACACCTGGCGCATGAGGAAGTCGGTCCCGCAGTGCCCGATGACGCCGTCGTCGTCGGTCCAGGCTCCGGCCTCGCCACCCGCCAGTTCGAACGCAATGGTGTGGACCCGGGCCGAGACAACGCCGGAGAACAACCGACCGATGGCAGCCGCCTGGTCCGGGAGGGCACCGGACCGCAGTCCGTCGGCGAGGCGGTGTTGCAGCGCTTCGGCGGTCAGCTGGAGCACCCGGGCTTCGCCGACGAGATCCTGGACCTGCGGATCATCGAGGCGTCCGGTGCCGCGGGCGATCTGGAGCACCGACGACCCGCCGACGCCACCGTGGGCCTGGCCTGCCGGTACCGTGACGTAGGGGGAGTTGTGGAGCATGCGTTCGTGGAACATCCACCGGATCCCGACCGTCCAGCCGTCGTCCACCTGACCGACGCGGTCGTGGTCCGGCACCTGCACGTCGGTCATGAACTCCTGGCAGAACTCCTTCGTCCCGTTCAGCATCTCGATCCGGTGGACCTCGACGCCGGATTGGCGGATCGGGAGCATGAAGACGGTGAGTCCGCGGTGCTTCGGCACGTCCCAGTTGGTGCGGGCGAGGCAGAGCCCCCAGTCGGACCACCAGGCCCCGGTCGTCCAGATCTTCGACCCGTTGAGCATCCACTCGTCACCGTCGCGTACGGCGGTGGTCTGGGCGCCGGCCACGTCCGATCCGCCGCCGGGTTCCGAGAGGAACTGCATCCAGAGCTCCTCGCCTCGCAGGATCGCGGGGAGGTGCCGGAGCTTCTGCTCCTCCGTCCCGAACTCGAGGATGACTGCGGCACAGGGCGAGATGGTCGGAGCCTGGAACCGCATGGGGTATTCGAACCCGACCAGCTCCTCGTTCAGCGCCGCCTGGTGTGCCGGGGTCAGCCCCCGGCCGCCGTAGGCCGTCGGGAAGCAGATGCCGGCGAGACCTGCGTCGAACAGCCGCCGCTGCAACTCCCGATCATGGGCGACCTCTGCCAGCTCCTCCTCGTCGGTCCGGGTGTTGCGGAGCACCCCTTCCGCCCCGCGCTCCCTGGCCGGCTCGAGATTAGAGCGGATCCACGACCGGGCCCGCTCCCGGAACGCGGCGACGTCCTGCGCCTCGTCGGTGCTCACGCCGCACCTGGCAGGTGCTCGACGATCGAGGCGATCCGGTGTCGGTGCTCACCGGGCGTGCCGTATGACGCTCGGTTGACGACCACGCGTCGGAGGTAGAAGTGGATGTCGTGGTCGAAGGTGAGGCCGATCCCTCCGTGGATCTGGATGCAGTCCTGCACGAGCTCCGAGCCGTAGTCGCCGATGAAGGCCTTGGCGGCACTGAGCAGCTCGCCGGCGTCGGCCGACCCGGAGGCGACGGCAGCGGCGGACGCGTCGTTGATCGTGTGCGCGGCCTCGAGCCAGGTCTTCATGTCGGCGAACCGGTGCTTGAGCTCCTGGTAGGAGGCGAGCGGCCGCCCGAACGAGTAGCGGTCGAACGCCCACTCGATGGTCATGTCCAACGCGCGCTGCATGGCGCCGACCGATTCCGAGTTGGCCACGACCAGCGCCACCTGCAGCTGTCGCTCGACGGGGCCGGCGGCCTCCCCGATTCCGCCGACCACGGTGTCGGCGGGTAATCGCACGTCGCGGAAGGTGACCTCGGAGAAGCGACGGGTGAGGTCGATCGTCTCCATCGGGCGGACCGTGATGCCCTCGGTGCCGGCCGGTGCGAGCACCTGGGTGAGTCCTGTGCCGGTGCGACCGGTCACCAGGAAGTGGCTGGCCTGTTCACCGGCCTCGACCGGGCGCTTGACACCGTTGAGCACGAGGTCGGACCCGTCCGGCCGGACCTCGAGCGCGATCTGACCGAGGCCGTCGCCCGGCCGCGGTTCGCGGTAGCCCCAGGATGCGATCTTCGTTCCGTCGAGGAGGCCCGCCCGGAGGTCGCCATGACGACCGTCCGGATCGTCGTTGAGGACCGCGGCTACGAGGTTGGTCGGGAGCAGCGGTCCCGGTGCGGCGTGGCGACCGAACTCGTGGGCCACGAGCGCGAGGTCGATGAGCCCGTCGCCGCTGATCGACCCACCGCCGTACTGCTCGTCGACGAGGAGGGACGTCCAGCCGAGCTCGGCACCGCGCTGCCAGAAGCGGGCACCGAATCCGACGGGATCGTCACGCAGGCGGCGGATCTGCGCCGGCGGGGCGTGCTCGGTCAGGAACCTCGACGTGGTGTCACGGAAGAACTCCTGGTCCGAAGAGAGGTTCAGCAGCACGGTGCACCCATGTCGCCGGCGGTAAGGCTGGTTCGGAGATCAGCCACTCGGCCACGCAAGGGACTTGATCTCGAGGTACTGGTCGAATCCGGCGATGCCGTTCTGACGGCCGATCCCACTGCTCTTGTACCCCCCGAACGGCACGTCGGCCCCGTACCACACGCCGCCGTTGACGCCCATGGTGCCGGTTCGCACCCGCCGTGCCACCGCGAGGGAGCGCTCGTGCGAAGCGGAGTAGACGGCACCGCTCAGACCGTACGTGCTGTCGTTCGCGATGCGCACCGCATCGTCGTCGTCCTCGAACGGGATGACCACCAGGACCGGACCGAAGATCTCCTCCTGGGCGATGGTCATCGAGCTGTCCACGCCGGTGAACATCGTGGGTTCGACGAAGAAGCCCTTCGGCTGGTCCTTGGGCCGGCCACCGCCGACCGCGAGCGTGGCTCCTTCCTCGACACCACGGGCGATGTACCCGAGGACCCGGTCGCGCTGCTTGGCGCTGATCAGCGGCCCCATGATCACGTCCTCGCGCTCGGGGATCGCCGTAGGGCACCATGGCCAGGTAGCCCGTGAGCCGCTCGACGCCCTCGTCGTAGCGTGAACGGGGGAGCAGCATCCGTGTCGGGATGGCGCATCCCTGGCCCGCGTGCGAGCACACCGCGAGGCCGATCATCAGCGCCGAGTCGAAGTCGGCGTCGTCCAGCACGATCGTGGCGGACTTGCCACCCAGTTCGAGGAACAGGCGCTTCATGCTGTCAGCACCCTTGGCCATGATCCGCTTGCCGACGGCGGTGGACCCGGTGAAGGAGATGAGGTCCACCTGCGGTGAGAGGGTGAGCTCCTCGCCGATCAGATGGTCCGCCGAGGTCACGACGTTGACCACACCGGCCGGGATGTCGGTCCGTTCGGCCACGAGCCGGCCGATGAGGGTGGCGTTCCACGGCGTGTCGGGCGCGGGCTTGAGCACCACCGTATTGCCGGTCGCGAGTGCCTGGCCCAACTTGGCGAGCGTGACCTCGAAAGGGAAGTTCCACGGGGTGATGGCCCCCACCACCCCGGCCGGCTCCTTGACGATCACGCGGGTGTTGGTGCCGCCGCGGAAGTCGGTCGCGTCGGGCAGGGTGGTCTCCCACTCGAACTCGTCGATGAGCCGGATCGGATAGCGCAGGGACTCGGCGAGGGGCGCATCGAGCTGCGGTCCGAGGGTGAGCATCCGCGGGCACCCGACCTCGAGGATGAGCTGTTCACGGAGCTGCTCGCGCTCGGCCTCGAGGGCCTCCTGGAGCTGTTCGAGGCAGCGCTTGCGGAAGGTCCGGTTGGTGGACCAGTCGGTCTCGTCGAAGGCCCGCCGCGCAGCCGTAATGGCCCGTTGCATGTCAGCCACGGACCCGTCGGCAACGTGGCCGATGACCTCCTCGGTCGCCGGGTTGATGTTGTCGAACCGCTCCCCCGACGACGCCTCGACGAGCTTGCCGTCGATGAGCATGTCGGGTTCCGGATCGAGTGTCGTGCTGCCGTCCATGGCGCTCCCTGGGCTGGCATTCGGTGCAGGCCGGCCGCTGATATGACGTTGGTGGTTCAAAAGAATACCGTTCCCGAAACGAGCCGCAACACGGTCACGACGGCGGGCGGGGAACGATGGTGACGGTCGGAATGCTCGCGGTCGGTCCGCACCGCAACACGGTGTCGAGGACCGAGACCAGCTCGTCGACGTCCAGGAGGGCCCCGGCGATGAGCTGTCGCGCCATCGAGATCGAGCCCATCTCAACCGCCAGCTCCTGGTCCCATCCGGAGGCGAACTCGGTCATCGAGTCGCCCTCGCCGCCTGCGCAGTCGCCGACGGTGACCCGGGTGAACCCGATCTGTGGGTGTTCCGCCCGCCACGCCTCCACCAACTTGTCCAACGCAGCCTTGCTGACCGCGTAGGCACCCAGTCCCGGCCACGGCGGTGTGGTCGAGGCGCTGATCGACGACAGATAGGCGGCGGTCCCACTCGAGGCCGACAGATGGGGGAGCGCTGCCGCGGTGACCAGCGACGCCCCGATGACGTTGGTGTCGAACACGCGCCGCCAGCTCTCGACGTCGGGTTCGGCGATTCGTCCGAGCGTTCCGATCCCGGTGGCGTAGACGAGCCCGTCGATGCCGCCCAACCCGTCGGCCGCCTCGCTGATCGCCGCCCGGCACCCCGCCTCGTCGGTCACGTCGCAGGTGATGGGGAGTGCGCCGGGTCCGGCCTCGTTCGCCGCAGCGATGAGCCGGTCGCGCCTGCGTGCCATGAGTGCCACCGTCGCCCCGCGCTCGGCGAGCCCGACCGCGAGACAGCGACCGAGGCCGCTCGACGCGCCGACTACGACGACCTTCATGGACGTCACCCCCGCTCCCTCCGATCTGGTGGCACGCGGGTCAGGTCACGATGACCGGGAGGCGTTCCCAGCCCCTCACCGTCGAGGTCCGGGCCTGCTCGGCATTGTCCCAGTCGACCTCCCACGAGGGGAAGCGCTGCAGCACCTCGTCGAGCGCCACCCGCCCCTCCAGCCTGGCCAGTGCGGCGCCGAGGCAGAAGTGCAGGCCGTAGCCGAACGCCAGATGGTGGTCGATCTGGCGGGTGACGTCGAACCGGTCGCCGTCCGGGAATCTGCGGTCGTCGCGGTTGCCCGATCCGTTGAGCAGCAGCACCACACTCCCCTCCGGCAGCACCTCCCCGTGGTGGCCGACGTCCTGGGTCACGTAGCGGGCCTGGGTGGGCGAAGGCGGCTCGAAGCGAAGGAGTTCCTCGATGGCGTTGGGCACGAGGCTCCGGTCCTCGACGATCCTGCGCCGCTGGTCAGGGTGGTCGGCGAGCACCTTGCCGGTCCACCCGATGAGCCGGGTCGTGGTCTCGTTGCCGGCCGCGGCGATGAGGTTGACGACGTTGACCACCTCGGCGCGTGTGAGCCGGCGGGTCGTGCCCGTCTCGTCCTCGAACTCCGCCTGGAGCAGCTCGGTCATCAGGTCGTCCGACGGATGCTCCGCCCGCCACTCGATGTACTCGTCGAAGTTGCTGGCCTGCCGGTCCGCATCGAAGTACGAGGTGTCGGGCATGGTGCCCTCCTCGAGGCGGAGGCCCGCGTCGATGGAGTCCCGGAGCGCCTCCTGGTCCTGTTCGGGGATGCCGAGCAGCATCCCGATGGTGCGCATCGGCATCTGGGCACCGAGGTCGGCGATGAAGTCGAACCCGCCGCTGTCCTTCAGCGGATCGAGGCTCCTTGCGCAGAACTCCCGCACCTTGGGCTCGATCGCGTTCATCTTGCGGGGGGTGAACACCCGGGACAGCAGTCCACGGTGGAGGTTGTGGTCCGGCGGATCCTCGAAGATGATCGAACCCGGAGGCATCTCCATGTCGCTCTTGATGAGCTCGAGCAGCGTGCCCTTGGCCGAGCTGTAGGTTTTCCATTCGATGAGCCCGCGTTCGACGTCGTCGAAGCGGCTCAGCGCGTAGAAGTCGTACCGTTCGTTGTAGTAGAGCGGGCGTTCGTCCCGGAGGCGCCGCCAGATCGGGTACGGATCCGTGTCGATCTCGAAGTCGTATGGGTCGTAGTAGAGGTCGGCATCGGTCGCGGTCATGGTGCTCCCTCGGGGTCCAGTGCGGAACGGTACCGCATGGTCCGGTCGTGTCCCGGAAGGCGGTCTCGGGACTGGGTGTTCACGCCGCCGCCGTCACCGGGATGGTGTTGCGACCGAGCGAGCCGTCGAGCCCCTCGCGGCCGGGCTCCCGGCCGGGGCCGCGTTCGAACCTCTGCGGTCCGCACCGACCCCGAGAGCCCGTACCCGGAGTCGCCGGCGATGCGGACGGCACCTGCGTCGTCGACGTGAGGAATGACCGACAGGACAGGGCCGCGGGCGATCCGTATCATCCGTCGTTCCTCTGTCACGTGACCCGCTGGTGCCACCTGACCCCCTGGTCTGGGACCGCTTGCTCGCGCCGGGCGAGACGAACGTTCCATATCATCAAGAAGTAGGTTCTCACACCGTTCGCTGCGGCCGCCAGTGCCGTGAGGGCCGGGCGGGCCCCCGCCTCCGGCTCGCTGGCGGCATCCGAGGAGCAACGGTACTCTCTTTTCCGAGTAAGGTCGTTCTCACCTGCGAGAGAGAGGGCACCATGGCGCTGCGGACACTGGACGTCCCGGTCTTCGATGCGGACAGCCACAGATCACGGGTGGCAACCTCGCCCGACTCATGAGCCTCGCCGGCGCCGCGCGGTGATGCACCCCGCTCGCAAGGGCGGATGGGCCACGATTCCGGAGCTGACCACGGCGGCGGCCGAGCGCTTCGGAGACCGGCCCGCGGTCATCGAGGGCGGGACGCAGCTGTCCTACCGTGACATCGTCGGGCGATCCCGGCGGTTCGGCGCGGCCCTCGTCGCCTCCGGTGTCGAGCCGGGCGACCGGGTCGCCGTCTGGGCGCCCAACAGTGCCGAGTGGATCGCGGCCGCGCTCGGCCTCCTCCAGGCGGGGGCGGTGCTCGTCCCGGTCAACACCCGGTTCAAGGGGGCCGAGGCCGCCGACATCCTGCTACGGAGCCGGGCCAGGGCCCTGGTCACGGCCACCGCCTTTCTCGACACGGACTACGTGACCATGCTTCGGGGGTCCGGAGTGCACCTCCCCGAGCTCGAGACGGTGGTGGTCGCACACGGACCGCCCGCCGACGGGACCGAGCCGTGGGATGCCTTCCTCGAGGGGGCCACCGACGCATCGCTTTCGGAGGTGCAGCGGCGCTCCGCCGCCGTCGGCACCGACGACCCGTGCGACATCCTGTTCACCTCGGGAACCACCGGTGTGCCGAAGGGCGTGGTGCAGACCCACGGCAGCACCCTGAGCGTCGCCGGTGACTGGGTGGCCATGACCGGGCTGACCGCGGAGGACCGCTACCTGATGGTCAACCCGTACTTCCACATGTTCGGGTTGAAGGCCGGCATCCTGGCTGCGCTCACCGCGGGGGCCGCCATGATTCCCGAGGCGGTCTTCGACATCGACCGGGTGCTCGCGACGGTGGCCGAGCACTCGGTCACGGTGCTCCCCGGTCCTCCGACGCTGTACCAGGCGATGCTCGACCATCCCGATCGCAGTCGCCACGACCTGTCGAGCCTCCGGATCGCGGTGACCGGCGCGGCCGACATCCCGGTCGAGCTCATCCGGCGCCTCGACGCCGAGCTCCCCTTCTCCACGGTCATCACCGGCTACGGGCTCACCGAAGGCGGCACGGCCGCCGCGACCGCTCCCGGAGACGATGTCGAGACCGTCGCGACCACGGTCGGTCGCCCGCGACCGGGCTTCGAGCTGCGCATCGTGGACCACGCTGACCGCGACGTCCCCCCGGGGTCGCCGGGGGAGATCCTGCTCCGCGGCGCCAGCATCATGTCCTGCTACCTCGACGACCCGGAGGCGACCGCCGAGGCGTTGTCCGCAGACGGCTGGCTCCGCACCGGTGACCTTGGCACCGTGGATCAGGAGGGCCGCCTGCGCATCGTCGGACGGAGCAAGGACATGTTCATCGTGGGGGGGTTCAACGCCTACCCCGCGGAGGTCGAGAACGGGCTGCTCCGCCACCCGGACATCCGACAGGCGGCCGTCGTCGGCATCCCAGACGAGCGTCTGGGCGAAGTCGGCATGGCGTTCGTCGTGGTGCGGCCCGGAGCAGCGGTCACCGGAAGCGACGTCATCGGGTGGTGCCGTGACCAGATGGCCAACTACAAGGTGCCGCGGGTGGTCGAGCTCGTCGACGAGCTGCCCCTCAACGCGACCGGGAAGGTCCAAAAGGACGTCCTGCGCGGACGCGGGCTCGCCAGGCCGTCCGTACCACCTCGATGAGCGGCGGGGACCCGGGCCGTTCGCTGCTCGCCGGTCTCCGGGTCGTCGAGCTCGGCGGGCGGCGCGCCGTCGCAGTCCCCGAGCTCGGAGCGGGCACCGACGAGGTGCTCGGGGAGCTTGCCCGCGACCCGGTCAACCCCGGGCGCGGGCCAACAGGCCCCGGGCGATGACCAGCCGCTGGATCTCGTTGGTCCCCTCCCCGATCACCATCAGCGGGGCGTCCCGGTAGTAGCGCTCGACCGGCAGGTCGGTCGTGTAGCCGACGCCGCCATGGATGCGCATGGCCTCGGTGGCCAGTTCGAGCGCGGTCTCACTCGCGAACAGCTTGGCCATCCCCGCCTCGACGTCGCACCGGAGCCCGGCTGCCTTGCGAACGGCCGCGTTCCTCGTGAGCAGGCGTGCCGCCTCGAGTCGGGTGGCCATGTCGGCGAGCTTGAGTTGAATGGCCTGGTGCTCGGAGATGGGCTTGCCGAAGGTCACCCGCTGCTGGGCGTAGTCGAGTGCGGCGTCGAAGGCGGCCCTCGCCACACCCACGGCACGCGCCGCGACGTTGATGCGGCCGACTTCCAGCACGCTCAGGATGAGCGGCAGCCCGCGACCGGCCTCACCGACCAGGCTGCCTGCGGGGACACGGTGGTCCGTGTAGGCCATCTCGACGGTCTCGACGCCCCGGTAGCCGAGCTTTCCGATGTTCCTGGCCATGGTGATCCCCCCGGAGCGGGGACCCGGCTCCTTCTCCACGATGAAGGCGGAGATCCCTTCGCCCGTGCGCGCGGCGAGCGCCACGATGCCGGCGCGCTCGACCGTTGGTGACCCAGGCCTTGGTGCCGTTGATGACGTACTCGTCGCCGTCGCGGACCGCACGGCAGGAGATGTTGCGGGTGTCGCTACCCGCGTCGGGCTCCGACAGGGACAACGCCCCCCGCCGTGCACCGGTGGCCATGTCGGGCAGCCAGCGTTGCCGCTGCTCCTCGGTGCCGTGCGCAATGAGCAGAGTGGCGACCATGGCGTGGGTGTTGACGATGCCGGTCAGGCTCATCCACCCGTACGAGAGCTCCTCGATGACGCCGATGTAGGTCAGCAGGTCCAGGCCGAGCCCGCCGTAGGCCTCGGGGATGGTCACCCCGAAGAGCCCGAGGTCGCGCATCTGGGCGACGATCTCGGCGGGAAAGCGGTCCTCCCGTTCGAGGGCGGATGCGACCGGGACGACCTCGTCGGCGACGAATCGGCGGACCGTCTCGATGATTGCGTCGCGCACGTCGGGATCGGTGGGGGTGCTCGTGGTCGGAGTCACGGCCTCCTCTGCCATGAACGAGAACACTACATCCTCTCTATGTTGACCTCGATCTCATCAGCGAGAAGAATGTTTCCGATGACTGCGGCCCTGATGCATCACCCGCTCGAGCAGGCCGCGGCACGGTTCGGTGACCGAGACGCGGTGCTCGCCGGTGACCAAGGCTGGTCGTTCCGCGCGCTCGACGACGCCGCGACCGCTTTCGGGGGGTACCTCGCGGCCCTCGGCGTTCGCCCCGGTGACCGCGTCGCCACGATGACCGCCAACCGGCCGGAGTTCGTCGTCGCGATCAACGGCATCAGCAAGATCGGTGCGGCCGCCGTGCTCCTCAGCCCGGCGTGGAAGGAGGCCGAGGCACGTCACGCGCTCGGGCTCACCGCACCCGTGCACGCGGTGGCGGACGGACCGGCCACCACCATGCTTGCCCGATGCCTCGGCGACGACCGGGTCACCGATCTGGACGACCCGGCGGGCCACCGCGACGCGGGGCACGACGGGCCGGAACCCGGGGACACGGTGGTGGGCGAGGACGACGAGGCGGTGCTCGTGTTCAGTTCGGGAACGACGGGACTGCCCAAGGCGGTCCGCCACACCCACCGATCGATCGGGCAGGCCACCGCGCACTGGTGCCGGACGCTCGGCCTCGGTCCGGAGGACCGGTTCCAGGTCGCCACGCCGCCCTCGCACATCCTCGGCCTGCTCAACCTGCTGGCGTCCGTCTCGGCAGGCGCCACCGTGCGGTTGCACCGGCGGTTCGATCTCGACGAGGTCCTACGCCGCATCGAGTCCGAGCGGATGACCCTCGAGATGGCTGTCGCGCCCATTGCGCTGGCGATGGCCAACCATCCGACGCTCGAGGACTTCGATCTGTCGTCGTTGCGCTACATCATGTGGGGGGCGACCCCCGTGAGCGAGCAGGTGGCGAGGCTGGTCACCGAACGGTCTGGCGTGCGCTGGCTGCCCGCCTACGGGGCGAGCGAGCTGCCGGTCATCGCCGGAAACCTCGTCGACGACCCCGGGTCCTGGCGGCTCGACTCCGCCGGTCTGCCCCCCGAGGGGGTCGAGCTTCGTGTGGTCGACCTCGACGGCGGTGCGGTCCTCGCCCCGGGGGAGGTCGGGGAGATCCAGGTGCGGAGCCCCTCGGTCATGGCCGGCTACCTGCCCGAGGAGGAGACGGCAGCTGCCTTCGCCGACGGCTGGTACCGGACCGGCGACGTCGGCTGGCTCGAGCCCGAGGGTTGGGTCCACCTCACCGACCGTGCCAAGGAGATGATCAAGGTCAACGGATTCCAGGTCGCGCCGGCCGAGCTCGAGGAGGTCCTCCGTGGACATCCGGCCGTGCTCGACTGCGCCGTCTTCGGGCTCGTCGACGAGCGCGGCGGGTGAGGTGCCGGTCGCCGCGGTGCAGCTCGATCCGGATCGGACCGCGACTGCGGACGAGCTCCAGGCACGCGTCGCCGAGTCGCTCGCGACCTACAAGCGCCTCCACCACGTCGTGTTCGTCGACGCCGTTCCGAGGCTCCCCTCGGGGAAGGTGCTGCGGCGGACGCTCCGCGACGAGTGGACCCCCGTCCTGCTGGCCTCGTCCCGGACGTCCTGATGGACGTCCGGCTCTCTGCGGAGCAGCGGGCCCTCCGAGACGCGGCCGCGCAGATGGTCGACCGGCTCGGTCCCCGTACGGTCGCCGACCTCTCCGACGCCGGGCGGTCCAGGACGTTCGACGCAGCAGTCGCGGCCGCAGGGTGGCGCGCGCTCCGCATCCCCGAGGACGGGAGGGCGCCGCTCGCCTCGGGGGTCGAGGTAGCGGTCGTGGCAGAGGAGCTCGGCCGCGGGCCGGCCGACATCCCGTTCCTCGGCCCGACCATGGCGGCAGAGCTGCGACGGCTGGCCGGCGCGACGGCAGCCGTCCCTGCCGAAACGGTCGCCTTCACCGCGTCGCTGTCCGGGCCGGCCGTCGTAGTCGACGGGAAGATCCCGCAGGGCACCGTGGCGGTCGATGCCACGGGCGCGACCTCGGCGCTGCTGCTGGTCCCCGAGGGGTCCGGCCACCGCCTGGCCGCGGTTCCGGTCGGGGTGGTCGAAGTGGGGACCGACCTGACCCGGCCCGGAGCCGCGATCCACCCCGCGTCGGTCGTGCACCCGGTCGAGCCCGGCGGGGAGCGGCCGATGACCGCGGACGACCTCTCGGCGTGGACCGCGCTCGGGCTGGCCGTTGCGTGCGCGGACCTGGTCGGGACCATGCGCGGTGCGATCGACCTCGCGGTCGAGTACGCGTCGTCGCGTCGGCAGTTCGGCCACCCCGTCGGTTCCTTCCAGGCCGTCCAGCACCTGCTGGCGGATTCCTTCGTGCTCATGGAGGGGTCACGCAGCGCCGCGCTCCATGCCGCGTGGGCAGTCGACGCGCTCGCACCCGACGAGGCGATGGTCGCCGGTGCCGTGGCCAAGGCCTACTGCGCCCGTGCCGCACGTACGGTGTGCGAGACCGTCATCCAGGTCCACGGAGGCATCGGCAACACCTGGGAGTGCATGGCCCACGTCCACCTCCGCCGGGCCCTGCTCTCGGGCGAGCTGCTCGGTGGGGTCGGGGCCAATCTCGAGCGTGTCCTCGCCGCCCGCGGGATCGGAGCGCGCGATGGACTTCGGTGACTCGCCCGAGGAGGCCGCCTTCCGCCTCCGCCTCCGCTCGTGGCTCGCGGAGCACAATCCCGGGCTGCCCGCGTCGTCCACCGACGACGAGTACTGGGCCGGGCAGGCGGCGTGGCACCGTTCGCTCTACGACGGCGGCTTCTTCGGTGCGACCTGGCCGAGTGAGATCGGCGGGCAGAGCCTGGCGAGCGTCTACGACGTGATCGTGGACGAGGAGCTGGCCGACGCCGGCGCGCCGGCCAGGCCGAGCCTCGGCTACCTCGTCGAGGGCATCCTCGAACACGGCAACAGCGACATCAGGGACCGCTTCCTGCCGGGCATCGTCAACGGTCGTGACCGGTGGTGCCAGGGGTTCAGCGAGCCCGATGCAGGTTCCGACCTCGCGTCGCTGCGGACGCTGGCCGACCGGGACGGCGACGAGTTCGTGATCAGCGGCCACAAGGTCTGGACCAGCTACTCCGACGACGCCGAGTGGTGCCTGGCGCTCGCCCGGACCGACCACGACGTCCCCAAGCACAAGGGCATCTCGGCGTTCGCCGTGCCCATGGGGCAGCCCGGCGTGCAGCGCCGCCCGCTGCAGATGATCAACGGGATCACCAAGGAGTTCGGGGAGGTGCTCTTCGACGGTGCGCGGGTCCCGGCGGCCAACATGATCGGCGAGCCGGGCGAGGGCTGGCCGTTGGCCATGACCATCGTGAGTCACGAACGGGAGCCGCACGAGTTGGGCTTCGCCGGTCGCTACGCCAAACAGGTGCACGACCTCGTCGCGCAGGTGCGCGCCGCTCCCGAGCGGTACGGCGCGGAGCAGGTGCGTGATCTAGGCTGGGCGATCGTCGAATCGGAGATGCTGCACAGCCATGTGTGCCGGCGGCTGTCCGACCGTCTCGACGGAATCTCGCACGGACCGGAGGGATCGGTGGACAAGTTGCTCATGACCCGGACCGAGCAGTCGGTCGGGCACGCGGCGGTCTCGATGGGCGGGGTCCGTGCCGCCGGGGCCGACGACACCTGGATGAAGGTGTACCTCTACAGTAGGGCACAGAGTGTGATGGGCGGCACGTCCCAGATCCAGCGCAACCTGGTGGCGGCGCGGATCCTGCACCTCCCGGCGTCGTGAGCACGTACGACCTCACCGACGAGCTCGTCGTCGACGACGACGGGCCGGTCCGCATCATCCGGATGAACCGGCCGGAACAGCTCAACGCGACCAACCGCGGACTCCACCGCGGGCTCGCCGAGCTGTTCCCGCAGATCGATGCGGACGACGAGGTGCGGGCGGTGGTGCTGACCGGCAACGGGCGGGCGTTCTCTGCCGGCGGCGACTTCGCCTACCTCGACGAGCTGGCCCGGGACGCCCCGTTGCGGACGCGAGACGCTCGTCCACGGAAAGCAGATCGTCACCGGCATGGTGCGCTGCCGCGTGCCGATCGTGGCCGCGGTCAACGGACCAGCGGTCGGGCTCGGGTGCAGCCTTGTCGCCCTCTCCGACATCGTCTTCATGGCCGAGAGCGCACATCTGGCCGATCCCCACGTCATGATCGGTCTGGTCGCCGCAGATGGGGGCCCGGTCACCTGGCCGCTCCTGTGCAGCCTGCAACTGGCCAAGGAGTACGCCCTCACCGGCGACCGCATCCCGGCTGCCCGCGCTGCGCAGATCGGACTGGCCAACCACGTCTGCGCCGACGACACGGTCCTCGAAGAGGCGCTCGCCTGTGCCCAACGCATCGCCGCACTTCCCCGCCAGGCGGTCGAGGACACCAAGCGCATCCTCAATCTGCATCTCGACCGGGCCGTGGTCGCCACGCTCGACTTCGCACTGGCTGCAGAAGACCGATCCTTCACCTCCTCCGAGCTCCGGACGAACCTGGATCGGCTGCTCGCGCCGCGCAGCGAGGACCGCTGAGGCCGGCGGGAACCCGAGAACGCACTTCACCAGCGGAGACACCGCCATTTCCGTCGCTCCACTACACTACGACCGATGACGGACATCGAAGCGGCCGCCGGGGCCGAACCCGTTGAGACCGAACCACCGGCGGGCGAACCGGGCGTGAGCCGGCGCGAGCTGGCGGTCGCCAGGTCGCTGTTCACAGCCAGGGCCAGGGCAGAAACCCGACTGCAGCGCTTCCTCGACGCCGCGCTCGAGCTCATGAACGAGGGGGGTCCCGGGAGCGACTTCACGGTGCACGAGGTCGTCGAACGCTCCGGCCAGTCGCTCCGGCTCTTCTACCAGTACTTCGGCGGCAAGCACGAGCTCCTGCTGGCCCTGTTCGAGGAGTCCGTCCGCTGGACGACCGACTATCTCGAGGAGCGCATCGCCGGTGCCGAGGACCCGATGGAGCGCATCCACCAGTTCGTGGTCGAGTACTACCGGCTCTGCCGGCCGCCGCACAGACAGGCGGAGACCGGACGGGGGTCCACGGTCCCGGTCATGACCGACTTCGCCCAACAGCTCCTCACCAGCCATCCCGCAGAGGCAGCCCTCGCGTTCGCCCCGCTGGTGTCGATGTTCGGTGAGCTGCTCGACGAGGCCGACGCCGCCGGCCGGGTGCGGCCCGGGCTGCGCCGGAGCCCGATTGCTGGGATGGTGCTCGAGGCGGTCATGTTCAACGCCTTCGCGAGCACGATCAGCGGGACCCCGGCGAGTGCCGGCGACCTCGACCCGGCAGAGGAGCTCTGGGACTTCATCGTCCGCGGGGTCGGGACGGGGGATCGCTCCTAGAGGGAGCCGCACGCCGCGTGCCCGGCCGGGACGCGTCCGCGGCGCAGGCCGCCAGGATGAACCCGACCAGACGGTCGACGTCCCGAGCGGTGGGTCGCCGGTGCTGCCAGAGGAGGTCGGTGAGCGTCCCGACCACCGCGTGGGCGACGAGGACGGCGTCGACCTCCGGTTCCGGACACCCGAGCTCGCCGAGGTGCTCGGGGAGCAGGGTGGCGAGCCGGGCTGCGGTCGAGGCGGTGGGGGAGGACCTCGACCCGAGGTTGCCGGCGTTCCAGAGGACGGCGAGCGTGGTGTCCGCACCCTCCGCGTCAGAGGCCTGGGCGAGGACGCCCTCGACCCACCGGCGGACCCTGCCTTCTGCGCTGTCCGCCTTGGTCATCTGGTGGGCGAGGTAGCTCACCAGCCGTTCGGTGCCGTCGTCGAGGATGGCCGCGACGAGCGCGTCCTTCGAGGCGAAGTGGCGGTAGAAGGCGTCGTTGGAGAGCCCCGCCTCGGTGACGATGTCGGCCACACGGGGCCGCGCACCGGTCCCGCACCGCCGCATGACCGCGCGCCCGGCGTCGAGCAGCCGGCGCACTTCGCCCGTGTAGTCCGGCCCGCGCTTCACGAGCGTCTCCCGGGCGATCCGCGACGCCACGTCGTTCTCCTCCGTCGGAGATAGATTCTCCATTGACAGAATGATATTCTGCCGTTCGACGAGGAGGGGAGACCCCGATGACCTGGGACTTCGAGACGGATCCTGAGTACCAGCAGAAGCTCGACTGGGCCGACGAGTTCGTGCGCACCGAGGTCGAGCCGATCGACATGCTCTGGCGTGGGCTCGAGTTCACGCCGCCGGAGGGGACACTCCGCGCGATCGTGGACCCGCTCAAGGACCGGGTGCGGGCCGAAGGGCTCTGGGCGACCCACCTCGGCCCCGAACTCGGGGGCCAGGGCCACGGGCAGCTCAAGCTCTCGCTCCTCAACGAGATCCTCGGCCGGTCCTCCTGGGCACCGGTGATCTTCGGCTGCCAGGCACCCGACACCGGGAATGCCGAGATCATCGCCCACTACGGGACCGAGGAGCAGAAGGAGCGCTACCTGCGTCCCCTCCTCGAGGGGGGGCTCTTCTCCTGCTACTCGATGACCGAACCCCAGGGAGGCTCGGACCCGACCAGGTTCGAGACCCGTGCCGTGCGCGACGGCGACCAGTGGATCCTCAACGGGTGGAAGTTCTTCTCCTCGAATGCCCGGACCGCCGCGTTCCTCATCGTGATGGCCGTGACCAACCCAGAGATCAGCGCGTATCAGGGCATGTCGATGTTCCTCGTCCCTTCGGACACCCCTGGCATCGACATCGTCCGCAACGTCGGCCTCGCCGGTGAGCCCGCGGGCGAGGGCTCGCACGCCCTCATCCACTACGACGACGTCCGCCTCCCACCCGAGGCGCTCCTCGGCGGTGAGGGTCAGGCCTTCGCGATCGCCCAGACCCGCCTCGGTGGTGGTCGCATCCACCACGCCATGCGGACGATCGGCATGGCCCGGCGCGCGCTCGACGCCATGTGCGAGCGCGCGCTCAGCCGGGAGGTACAGGGCGGACGGCTGTCGGACAAGCAATTCGTCCAGGGCTACATCGCCGACTCCTATGCCCAGCTCATGCAGTTCCGTCTGTACGTGCTCTACACGGCGTGGCTCATCGACAAGCACAACGACTACCGGAAGGTGCGCAAGGACATCGCCGCCGTCAAGGTCCTGATGCCCGGTGTCCTCCACGACATCGCCTGGCGGACAATCCAGATCCACGGCGCGCTCGGCGTCAGCAACGAGCTGTCCTTCCCCTCGATGCTGATCGCGGCCAGCGTGATGGGCCTCGCGGACGGCCCGACCGAAGTGCACAAGGTAACCGTCGCCCGTCAAGTGCTCCGTGACTACGAAGCGACGGACAGTCCCTGGCCGACCCAGCACCTCCCGACCCGCCGCGAGGCGGCGCGCGAGAAGTTCGCCGCCCTTCTCGAGCTCGAAGTCGGGAACCTCTGATGATCGACATCGCAGCGCTGACGGTCTGGATGGACGAGCAGGGGCTCGGCACGGGTGAACCCGTCGAGCACGCCTTCGTGTCCGGGGGGTCCCAGAACGAGATCTACGAGATCCGCAGGGGCGAGCTGCACGGTGCCCTGCGTATCCCCCCGCCGACCGCGCCGGAGACCCGCGACGAGGGGATCCACCGCGAGTGGCGGATCATCGAGGCGCTCGACGGAACCGACGTCCCTCACACAGCGGCAATCGCCATGTGCGAGGACAAGTCGGTCCTCGGGCGCAACTTCTACCTCATGGGCTACGTCGACGGCTGGTCGCCGATGAACACCGACGGCTGGCCACCGCCCTTCGACACCGACCTCCCGGCCAGGAAGGGTCTTGCCTTCGAGCTCGTCGACGGCATCGCCCTGCTCGCCAATGTCGACTGGCGGGCGAATGGTCTCGAGGGCCTCGGGCGTCCCGATGGCTTCCACGACCGGCAGGTCGACCGGTGGACGGCGTTCCTCGAACGCATCAAGGGACGCGAGCTTCCCGGGTTCGACGTCGCGACGGCCTGGCTGCGCGAGCACCGACCGATCGACTTCGTCCCGGGCCTCATGCACGGGGACTACCAGTTCGCCAACGTGATGTTCCGCCACGGGGCACCCGCCCGGATGGCCGCGATCGTGGACTGGGAGATGGGGACGGTCGGTGACCCAAAGCTCGATCTGGCGTGGGTGGTCAACGGGTGGCCGGAGGATCCCGATTCCTCGGGCGGCGGGATCAGCTACGTCGACATGACCGGCATGCCGCCACGTTCTGCCCTCCTCGACCGCTACGTCGAGGTATCGAAGCGGCAGGTCGACGACATCGACTACTACTGCGTGCTCGCGAAGTGGAAGCTGGCCATCGTGCTGGAGCAGGGATTCCAGCGGGCGGGCGACGACCCGAAGCTCGAGGTCTACGGGCCGATCATCCTCGATCTCATGGCGGGTGCGGCCGAGTTGGCCGAGACCTCGGACTACCGCTCGTGAGCGAGCCGACCGCCGAGCTCGTACAGGAGCGGCAGGGCGCCGTCGAGATCCTCCGGCTCAACCGCCCCGAGGCGCGCAATGCGCTGACCTCGGAGCTGCTCGCCGATCTCGGGACCGCCATCCTCGAGGCCGAGTCCACCCCGGAGATCCGGGCGGTCGTCCTCACCGGGACCGGGGACCGTGCATTCTGCGCGGGCATGGACCTGCGGTCCTTCGCCGGGGGGGACGTGCCCGGAGCGACACCCGGCGAGGCGACGGACGCATACATGCGGCTCCTCCGGGGACAGGTCAGCGTGCCGGTGGTCGGAGCTGCCAACGCGTCGGCGGTGGCCGGTGGTCTCGAGCTGCTGCTCGGGTGCGACGTGGTCATCGCCTCGAGCGAGGCGCGCTTCGGTCTGCCGGAGGTCAAGCGCGGGCTCTTCGCGGCCGGTGGGGGAACCCAGATCGGTACCAGGATTCCGCTGGCGATCGCCCTCGAGATGACCTTGAGCGGCGAGCTCATCGATGCCTCCCGCGCCTATGACATCGGGTTGGTCAACGCCGTCGTGCCGCCCGGGCAGGTCCTCGCACGCGCCGTCGAGATGGCCGGACGGATCGCCGCGAACGGTCCCCTCGGGCTGGCTGCCACCAAGGAGCTCGTGCGCCTGGGGGTCACGGATCCGGCCGCCGTGCAGGCCCGACTCGGGGAGTGGTCGTCTGTGGTCTTCTCCAGCGAGGATGCCCAGGAGGGAGCCCGGGCCTACGTCGAGAAGCGCGACCCGGTCTGGAGGGGCCGCTGAGGTGCGCGCCGCGGTGTGCCGTACCTACGGGCCACCGGCGGTCGTCACGGTCGATGAGCTCCCCGAACCGGAGCTCGGACACGGGCAGGTCCGGGTCCGGGTCCACAGTGCTGCGGTCAATTTTCCCGACGTGCTCGTCGTGGCCGACCGCTACCAGATCTCCGTGCCGACCCCGTTCGTGCCGGGGAGTGAATTCGTGGGAACGGTCGAGGAGGTGGCCGACGGCGTCCACGGGGTCGTCGTCGGCGACCGCGTGGCAGGCACGGGGTTGGTGGGTGCGTTCGCCGAGGAGGTGACCGTGGCCGCCGGGATGGTGCGGCCGGTCCCCCCCGGTGTCGACGACCGCCACGCGGCCGCCTTCGGGGTCGCGTGGCGTACCGCATATCACGTCCTGCGCTCGGTCGCCCGACTGAAGACAGGCGACGAGCTCGTGGTCCTCGGTGCCGGCGGAGGGGTCGGCCTGGCCGCGGTCCGGCTCGGCCGCCACTTCGGTGCGACGGTGACCGCGGTGGCTTCGTCAGCTGCCAAGCTCGAGGCCGCCGCCGCCCAGGGTGCCGTCAATCTCATCGAGCACCCGACCGTCGAGTTGCGGAGCGCGCTCAAAGAGCTGCTTCCCACCGGCGCGGACGCCGTGGTCGACCCGGTCGGCGGTGACCTCGCCGAGGCGGCTTTGCGCTCGCTCCGCTGGGGCGGTCGCTTCGTGACCGTCGGCTACGCCTCGGGCGTGATCCCGAAGATCCCCCTCAACCTGGTGCTGCTGAAGGGGTGCCAGGTGCTCGGCTTCGAGTTCCTGGGCTTCGCCGAGCACGCACCGGACGAGCTCGTCCGCAACGAGGACGAGCTCTGGGAGCTCTTCTCGACGGGCCAGGTGGTTCCCCACATCGGGGCGACGTTCCCGCTCGACGAGACCGCCGCCGCTCTCGGGCTGGTGGCCGAGGGGAAGGCCATCGGGAAGGTGGTCATCGACGTGTCGCCGGCCGCCGGCGGCGGTGCCGGGCTCAGAGGGGCAGGAGCGGCGGAAGCAACCGGCGGTCGATGAGGTCGGTGCCGAGCGCGGTCGTGAGCGAGGCTGCCGAGCCGAGCAGCTGGTCGAGGACGAGGGTGCGCCGAACGTAGCGGTGGAGCGGGTGTTCGACGGTGAACCCGATGCCCGCGAGCACCTGTTGGCAGTGGCGTGCCGCGGTGCGCGCCTCGTGCCCGGCCACCGCCTTGGCCATGGCGGCCATCTCCGGGGTGCGATCGAGCCACGCCGCATCGAGCATCGCCTCCGCCATCTCGACGGCGACCAGTGTCTCGGCGAGCCGGTGGCGGACGGCCTGGAAGGATGCGATCGGGCGGTCGAACTGGATGCGATCGCGGGCGTGCTCGCACGCCAGCCCGAGCATCGTCCGCGACGCTCCGACCAGCTCGTGGGCGAGTGCCAACCGGCCGAGCAACACGGCACCGGCCCAGTCCACGTCGGCGACGTCCACCGCGTCGCCGGTCCGGACGGCGTCGCCGGTGACCTCGAGCAGCGTCAGCGACGGATCGATGCCGGCGACCGGCCGCATCCCGAGCGAGGTCGTCGGCACAGCGACCACGCCCAGGCCCGCACCCTCCGACGTCACGAGGAGCGCCTCCTGCTGGTCGCCGAGCGTGCCGGGCGCGAGGCCGCGGATGTGCACGAGGTCCCCGGCAACGGTCCCGGGCGGTGCACTTCGACCGATCTCCGGCAGCACGATCCGGGAGCTCGGCACGTCGCCCAGTCCGAGCGCGTGTGCGACGACCGCGCCGAGGGCCGACGAGGTCGCGTTGGCCGCACCCTGGTGCGTGAACAGCACCGAAACAGCCGTTCGTGGGTCGGCCGGGAGCGCGTCGGCCCACCCGAGGGCGTCGAGTGCGGCGTCGAGCTCCCGGCCGGTGGCGTGGCCTGTCGCGTCGGCGATGCCGCGTACGAACAGCGCGAGGTCCTCGCCCTCGATCACCGGTCGGTCCCGAGGTCGAGGAGGCGGCGGGCGATGATGTTCCGCTGGATCTCGGCGCTGCCGCCGTAGATGGAGGCCGCCCGGGAGTAGAGGTACTCGGATCGCCAGCGGTCGCTGGCCGGGTCGTCCCCGACGGTCACCTCCGGACCCAGGGCATCGAGGACCAGGTCGAACACCGCCTGCTCGGCTGTCGCGAGCAGGACCTTGTCGATCGAGGTCTCCGGACCCAGGCGCTCGCCGCTCGCGAGCCGGTGCTGGGTGCGACGCGACCGTGCGCGGAAGGCGTAGAGCAGCTGGGTGACCTGCCCGAGCCTGGCCGGATCGAGGGCCCCGGACGGGGCGGTCTCGAGGAGCTCCTGGAGCCGGCGGTGCAGGAAGGCGGCACGGTGCCAGAGCGACGTGCTGCGTTCGTAGGGCAGCAGGTCCATCGCCACCGACCAGCCGGCCCCGACGTCCCCGAGGGTGCGGGACCCGGGGACGGTCACGTCGTCGAAGAAGACCTCGCAGAACTCCTCTCCGCCGTGCATGGTGCCGATCGGGCGCACGGTGATGCCGGGGGAGTCCATGTCGACGAACAGGGCGGTGATCCCGCGGTGGGCGGACTCGGTCGTTCCGGTCCGGGTGAGCAGGACACAGCGGTGCGCGTACTGCGCGAGGCTCGTCCAGAGCTTCTGCCCGGTGACCCTCCAGCCCGCGTCGACGGGGGTCGCCCGGCAGGTGAGCGAGGCGAGGTTGCTCCCGGTGCCCGGCTCCGAGAAACCCTGGCACCAGGTCTCGTCCCCACGCAGCAGGGCCGGGACCATGGCGGCGGCGAGCGCCGGTTCCGCGTAGTCGATCATGGTGGGCGCGAGCACCTCGGTCATCGAGTAGAGGCCGGGTGCGACAAGGTCTCTGGCGGTGAGCGCCTCACCCAGGTAGGCGCGGGCCAGCGTGGTCCCTCCGAGGCCGCCAACCCGTTCCGGCCACCCGACCCGCATCCAGCCGGCGTCGAACGCGAGGCGCTTGACCTTCGAGAGCTGTGCCATCTGCTGGTCCAGCGTCCCGGTCCCGCCGAACCCCGCAGCCAGCGCGTCGCTGTTGTCGTCGAGCCAGGCGTCCAGCGACGCCCGGAACCCGGTGAGGCCGCCGGTGGCGCCCTCGGCGGCGGTCACGAAGCGGAGGGTTGCGGCCGGGTCGGGTCGTGGGCACGACCGGAGTCGCGGGCCCCGCTCTTGCGCAGGAAGGTCATGGCGCGGGTCTGGAGGCGCCACTCGCCGCCGATCCGACGGTACGAGTCGGTGTAGTACCCGATGCGCATCTCGTGGGTCGTCTGGTCGACGAAGCAGAGCGGTTGCCGGCCCGAACCGGTGTCCCCGTCGAGGTCGAGCACGGGGGGTCCGACGAGGAAGAGACCCTTCGGCGCAGCCGCGACCAGCGCCGGGAAATCGGTGAGCCGGTAGGTGTCACCGAAGGCGCTGTAGGTACCGTCGTCGGTGAACACCTGGATGACCGTGTCGATGTCGTCCATGGTCATCCCGACGGCGTAGCGGGCGAGCAGCTGCTCGAGTTCGACGACATCGGCGACCGGTGGGTGCACGCGCTGACGATAACGAAGTTCTCCCAGATCGGCAATCACCGTGGCTGCATCGCAGCGCGATCTACGCCCGCACCCCCGTCTCTACACCACTCGGGGCTACGGGACGAGTCGTATAGCGGCAGCACCACCAGGACGTTGGCATTGGACGGGTGCGCCTGCGTGCAATCATCCGGCTGCACGTCCACGGTGGCTGAGTACAGCCCTGGCCGTAGGGAGCAGCAGTCCGAGCACAACCAACGTTGGCTATGCCTCCTGGTGATTTCGTACCACCCGCACCCGTCACAGAGGCCGAGGCGTGGACGATGCCAACTCATGCGGATACGGAACGGTTGCTTCCGATACAGCGCCACGCCAACTGCTCTACCCCTCCCGCAGCAAGACCAACCGCACGGCACGACTCGTGTGGATAGGAACGTCTGTTCGGGGTGGGCGGTACCTGGTGCGAGCCAGGTGCCAGGCTGATTCGGCAGGCGCTGCCATGGCGGGACCTCGTACTACGAGTTATCCACGATTTCAGCAATCTCCAAGTAGCTGATGGTGGGTGATACTCCGTATAGTCCAGTCACCCTCTCACGGAGCTCGTCGGTGAAGAAAGCCTCTGCCGCTTCCTTCGAGTCCCACACGTAGATGTTCGTCGCTCGTTGCTGCTTTTCGTCCAATGTGAAGAACTTGAAGCGCAGACCCGGCAAGCCCTCGAACATCTTCCGCGCATTCTTGGCCACCTCGATTACTCGCGTGCGATCGAAATCGCCGTCATAGTCGAAAACCACACTCACACCAATCACGATGCTCCTCTCCCTGCGTTATCGGCCGATCTCGCAGTATTGGCCGCTTGCGAGACTCCCATATCTAGGAGCCGAGCGCACCTGGGATTGGCCCGATCGAGTTCACCGACCCGACGCTCGGTGTCAGTTGGAGCGGGCCTCAGACCGCCCAGGTCGGATCGAACGTCGACGGGTTGCCGCGGCTTGGGGGTCCATCCTCGACTTCAGACATTCGGCATGGGTAAAGAACTGCTGGGACATCTGTTCGGCCTCTGGTCGTCGCCACCGATTCCAAACCACCAATGCAACGGGGTCGACGACAGACTCGTCGACGGATTGGCCGCAGAATCAACAAATGACGGGATGGAACTCGGAGGTCATTCTCCCTGTGTATCCCTGATCCGCCGATCTGGAGATGGCTCACCGACCGGGTGAATCTGGGGCAGGCTTCCGTGTGTGGATGCCAGCGAGGAACGCGACCGTCTGGCAGCGCGACCTCTGGCCCAGGAACGTTCGAGGTTGTTCGACCAGGAAGCCGAGGCCTACGACCGGTTCCGGCCGACCTATCCCGATGCAGTGATCGACGAGCTGCTCGGTCCGGTCCCTGCGGGCCTGGACGTTCTCGACGTGGGTTGTGGCACCGGGATTGCTTCGCGGCAGATTGCCCAGCGTGGCGCCAAGGTGCTGGGGGTGGAACTCGCTCCGCGAATGGCGGAGATCGCCCGCGGTTATGGGGTCGATGTGGAGATCGCGGCCTTCGAAGCCTGGGACGCTGCTGGTCGCACGTTCGACCGGGTGACCTCGGCGCAGGCCTGGCACTGGCTCGACCTCCCTATTACTACCGCCAAAGCGGCCTCTGCGCTGCGGCCGGGCGGCAAGCTCTGTCTGATCTGGAACGTGGGGTGTCAGCCCGATGATCTGGCCGATGCTCTCGAGGAGGCGTACGCGAGAGTCGTGCCGCCCGGCGGTCACCGTCTGTTCCGGGGCTACGCGGCCAATCGGTCATCCGATGTGAAGACCGGACTCGACCCGGAGATCGACGCCATCTCAGCGGTGTCCGACTTCGGTGCGCCGACAGAGAAGTGGTTCCCCTGGACGTGGGCCTACCAGCGGGATGAGTGGCTGGACCAACTCGTGTCACGGAGCGATCACACCGCCCTCGAACCAGCAGTCCGAGACCGTCTGTTCGAAGCCATCGGCGCGGCCATCGACGATCACGGCGGCTCGTTCGTCATGAACTTCGAGACCGTCCTGATCACCGCGGCTCGGCTGGGGTAGCCCCGGGACCGGCGGGTCAGCGGCCCCATGACACTGTTCCGGCGTTTGGTGGCACCGCTCTGAGCCCGAAACTGGCTCGGTGCAGCCTCACAATTGGGATCTCAGCACGGCGATCTCGCAGCCCGGCGAGGACGGGTCGAAGCCGTGTTCGATCAGCCATCGGACGGCTACCAGGCATCGCAACGACCACCACGCGTGAATCACATCGAGGTCGACGTCGGTGCCGTAACCAGCGACGACGTCGCCAAGGTGCTCCTCGTGCCCGAGTGTCAGGATGGCGAGGTCGAACAAGGCATCGCCCTGGCCCGCATCGGACCAGTCGATCACGCCGGTGATCTCGTCACCCTCGACGAAAACGTGGGCGATCTGCAGGTCGCCGTGCGTGAACACCGGTATCCACGGCCGGAGCGCAGCCTCGGCAATCCGGCGGTTGCGCCTGACCACCTCGGCGGGAAGGACGTCATTCATGACGAGCCACTCGCACTCGCCGTCGAGGCGCGTCGCGACCTCGTCCAGGCTCTTGCCGGGCCAAGGAGGCAGCGGCGCGTCGTGCAGCATCCGGACAGCGGCACCCGCCGCGGCCCACGCCTCCGACGACGCCGTCGACGGCTTGCCAAGCCGGCCGAGCGCCGTCCCGGAGAGGGCGCCGAGCGCGAGCACAGGCGGCTTCCACCACAGCACCTCCGGCGTCGGGATCGGTGCCATGGCCATCGCCTCGACCTCGATCTCGGTGCGCGTTTGATCGGCGTCGATCTTCAGGTAGACATCGCCGACACGCAGGGTCGCGCGCTCGTTATGGGCGGTGACGACTTCTACCTCTACCTCGTCCACGTCAGCCATTATTGCGGGATCGCAACTGACGTGGCGTGGTCCGGTCGCATTCATCGGCGTTGAGGGACTGCTCCCCGTAACCACGCGTCTCAGAGTGGAGTTGACCCGCTGACGAATAACCGTCACCCTGTCGAGGAACTATGACGACAAACTGGTCGATCAGGCTGACCCGTTCCGTCGATCGGGATGCGATCGTTGGCGTTGTCCGGAAAGCGTTTTCCGACCCGAGTCGGGATGGTCAGGAAGAGGTCGACATCGTCCTCAACACATGGTTGGTCAATGCAGCCGTATCCGAGCTGGACCTAGTTGCCATCGAGGATGGGCAGGTTGTTGGCCATGTGCTTGGAGCGTACGGGAGCCTCGACGAACGACGAGTCGTCGGAGTAGCACCGTTGTCTGTCGTCCCTGACCGCCAGGGCGAGGGTATCGGGTCCGGCCTCGTGAACGAGCTGCTTCGTCAAGCTGAAGAGATCGGAGAGCCACTGGTTGTCCTGCTCGGACTACCCGGCTACTACGGTCGATTTGGCTTCGAGACCGCTGGTCCGCTCGGCATTGACTGCCCATCTGTCGGCTTTGGAAATCCACATCTTTTGATCCGCAAGTTGGCAACATACAGCCCTCACTATCGGGGTCACTTCAGATACTGCTGGGAGTTGGCGTCCGGTTGACCAATTAGTCAACGAGAAAACTGTCCCATGACCCGGTGACGGGGGCACTCTGCTCAGCCATCAGACGAGGAACACAGCACCTTGGGTCGACACTGGGCGCTACCCAAAATCCATGCGAAGCGCCTCACTCGGCGGACTCCACCTCAACCCATAACCTTCCCCGTAGGCTGGCAACATGACGCCCGACCCCCCCAATACGACCCAGGACCCTTCAACCTCAACGTCTCCGCCCCTAACGCAAAACGGGGTCGGGGCACGCAGCGAAGCCGAGACCGACCCTCGCCCAATGTCGAAGTGGGTACATGGCCTACTCCTCATCCTGCTCGTGGTGGGAATTGCCCTGCTCATTGCCTTCTTCGATGCCGTACGACATTGGCTGGCGCTCCACACAGGGACCATCCACGGAGGGCCGGATCTGTACTACAACTTCTGGTCTGGCTTCGGTTCCGACCTTGGTGAGGCGACCCTCATCAGCGCGGTCGGTATCGGGGTATATACGGGTGTCCGTAAGGTCAATTGCCACACCAAGGGGTGTTGGAGAATCGGGCATCATGCGCTAGAGGGCACGCCATATATTTTGTGCCGCCACCACCACCCAGATGTGCCCACAAGGGGTGCCTCGCACGAGCACATCCTGGAGCAACACCGAAAGTACAAGGAGGCTCGAGAAGCGAGCCAGAAATAGAAAGCAGGGGTGTCCCCGAGGATGTCCCGACCGCCGTGGAATTTCGGTGACGGCCACCGGCTGGTCGGCTATGCGGCCACCTCCTTCTCCGAAGCGTAGTGATCGGGTGTGACACGGGTCGCTGCGTGAGCGTCGAGCGTGGCACGCAGAGCCTTGAGGTGCAGGTAGCCGTTGACGCGGCGGAACTGCTTCTTCGCTTCGAGCATGCCGGCCGCGCACCAACGCAGCGCCATCTGCCCGTCACGCCAGCGCTTCACGTTGGTGGAGTGATCCCGGCAGATCTCGATCATCGACTCGATCGCATTGGTCGAACGCAGCGTCCGGGCCAACGTCGGCGGCACACCCAGTCGGCTGATGGTGAACGTCTCGGCCAGCCCTTCGCGCAGCGAGGCGGCGGCACCTGGGTAGGAGCGATCGAGCTCCTTCGCCAGCGCTTCGAGGTCGCCCTGGCCGGCCAGGGGGTCGGGGTTGCGATAGGCGAGACGCATGCGGCGCTCGACGAGGGCGGCCACGCCCTTGGGCAAATGACGACGGACGTTCCTCACCTTGTGCTCTTCGCAGCGAGCGATCACCGGGTGGTCGAAGACCGCCCTGACCGCGGTGGCGAGCGCGGTGGCGCCGTCGAGGACGAACAGCGTCGGCTTGGTCACGTCGAGGCCCCGCTCACGCAGCCCGACCAAGAGGCGCTTGACCACCGTGGCGTTCTCGGTGTCGCCCTCGACCACAGCGAGGGGATGCTTGGTCCCGTCGATGCCGATCCCGAGGGCGACCACGCACAGATGCTGGGCGAAATGGACCCCGTCGACCATGACGGCCACCAGGTCGAGCTCGGAGAGATCGGCCGTCATCAGCTCAACCAGTGCCGTCTCGGTGGCCGCGACGAAGCGGCGCGAGACCGCCGACTTGGACACCGAGCGGGTCGTCGACGAGATGGCCTCGCCCATCGGCTCGAGGCCGACGTGGTAGCGGCGGGTGGAGAAGCTCGGCCAGCATCCTGGCCATGGCCTCGCGGTCCGAGCAGCTCGGTCGACGACGCCAGCTGGTAGGTGGGCAGCTGGACCTCGCCGCTTTTGTCGGCGGTGCGCAGCCGAGGACGCTCGATCGGGATCTGACGACCGCCGAGGGTCACCAGGCCGGCGTCGGTGCCGTGGCGCACCGCGGTGCGATCGGGGTCGTGGCGTCCCCGCTCGCCGGCGAGGGCGGTGGCCTCGGACTCGAGCACCACGTCGAGCACTTTGAGCCCGGTTCCCACGACGAAGGCCAGCAGTCCCTCCTCGAGCTCGCCGGCCAACTCGGAGATGGCGACGGTGACGGTGTCGGGCAGCGCGACGGCCGCCTCGTGCGCAGCCCGGCCGGCATCGGGCCTGGCCTTCTTCGGCGTCGTGCGGCCAGTGCGCGGCGACGGGTCGTTGTCTGGTAGTCCTTCTTCATGACGGTCCCCTTCTTGGTTGGTGTCTTGTGACGGACGCCCGAGACCTACCATCCGGCAGGCATCAGGCGGGGGACCGTCACCTCAATTCACACGCTCAGCGGGACAACCTCGTGTCCCCGGTCGGTGGGAGCCAGCACCTGGCAAGCCCACCCCGTTCCCCAACGCCTCCGAGCCGGCGTTCGGGCACACCGTTGCCGACGGGATGAACTTTCGCTGAGCTAAGGGGGCTAATCCCCGACCTGGCCGTCGATGTCCTCGCGCATCAGATCAAGATGACCCGCATGACGCGCCGTCTCCTCCAGCATGTGCACCATGATCCACCGAAGGCTGACGTGCTCCCGATAGCTCGTCTTCCTGACACTAAGGGCATCCAGAGAGGGAGATTCACGGACAACGCGTCGCGCCTCTCCGACCTCGGCTTGGTAGAACGCGATCACTGACTCGACAGTGTCACCGTTGCCGATAGCAAACTCAGCCGAGTTGTCACCATCGCGGTCGATCGCTTCCACGTCCTCACCAGCAAACGTCTCGCGAAACCAGCCGCGCTCGACCCAACCAAGATGTTTGAGAATCCCGAGCGCAGACATGCCGGTAGGTGTCGTTACCCGCTGGGCGTCCTCCAAGGAGAGCCCATTCACTTTTCGCTCGACCACGGCTCTGTACCAGTCCAGAAACCCGCCAAGGGTCTCACGCTCATCTCGCCGCACTCCCAGGGGGTCCTCCATGGACGAAGTTTACGTTCGGAAGAAACCGCCAATCCGACTCGCTGCCAGGCCGCACCGCTCCCGTTTGGTGGGGGGCACCTTTCCTAGCTTGGGACTCCGTGTGCCTGGCCAACCAGTAGCGCAAACCCTCGCCATCGCCAGAGGCAATCGACTTGAGACAGTCCGGCCTCTCGCATCCAGAGAAGTTGGGCCTCGACGGGGGCGAGTCGATCCTCCGGGTCATCATCAGAACGGCCAATGAGATGCTGGAACTTGCGATCTAGCTCTGGAGTGGCTGAGGCGACAACTTCCAGATTGGCAAACACTCCGTCGTCATTGAGTTGTTCGGCGACCTCACTGAACAGGTCCCGCTTTCGCTGATCCTCAACGTGATGGATCGAGAAACCAGCGACTACGACATCGAACGATCCGAGCGGCGTCAGCGGATCATCCAGGCTCCACTCTCGAACGCATACCCGATGGTCGCCGTCGAACCGATCTCGGGCATGCCCGAGCATGGCTGGCGAAGTGTCCACGGCTAGGACGCTCTCGACGCTGGGCCGATGTTCGAGTACCAGAGCAGCCAACCTGCCGTCACCGCAACCCAGGTCGAGCACGGATCGAGGAGACGCAGGCAGCACGGACACCAGTACTTCTTCACCTGCGACCCGTGGAGCGAGTCCGCCAATCCGGGCCAGATAGCGATCGACTCGGTCAGAATCGGTCCATGTGGCCGTCTGTGGATTTTCAGGACCTGATGAGGGCTTCACCTCTTGATTCTGACCGATTGAGTGTCTCGGTGTCCGTCCTTCATGCCTAACGGACAACCGCCCACTACCCGGCGATCAGGGCGGTCACCCGATCGTCAAAGTGCTGAGCGCAATCGGACAATGTCGAGAAGGTGATGAGTCGCATCATGGACGATGTGACGGGCGATCCAGTGCGGATCGACCGAGGTTCCGTCGATCGTCACAGTGAGCAACCAGCCGTCGGCAGATAGCTCGGATAGCTGCTGACCCAACGAGCGGGCCTCTTGGTCAATGCCATCTAGTGCGGCTACAACGTCAACCTGTCGAGGCTGAGAAGCCAACTGCGACGGCGGAGACTGTCCAAGGTCGGTTCCAGGCTGTGAGATGGCGGCATCGAGGAGGAACCTCATCCCGAAGAGCACCTCCCGGACGTGATCTGTGTACTCTGCGATGGACCACATCTGGTGAATGGGTCTACGGAGCTGATCACTAGGAGTCAGTCCGGCGACGGCCGTGTTCCATTGCAACGGCAGGTGCTGGATTGCTGCGATCGCACTGGCATCGCTCCAATCATCAGAGTCGAAGCCGCACTCTCCGCACCGCTCTACAGTCACGTTCCTGATTCTGCCCTACCGACTCGGCCTGCCCCACCTACCGGTCACAGGGGCCAGGGGCTGGGCGCCCTGGTTCTGGTCAGAGGCGTATCCTGATCGCTGTGACCGCGGTGGGCCAGTTCTCTCGGAAGCAACGGGACCAAGAGGACAGTGGTCTGCCACTGCCGCTCCGGGCCGGACCGGTCTCCAACGGCGAGTTCGTCCCAGCACCGGAGACAGCCCATGATCGGGCGGTCAACCAGATGGTTAGATCATCAGTCGATGACTCGGCGGCTCAGGCAGGAATGGACCGTCGACGATTCCTCCAGGGCGCAGGTGCCGTTGCGGCCTCACTGGCAGTGTTTGAACTCGCAGCGTGCAGCAACACGGCAACGTCACGAGGAGCCGCACCATCTCCTCATAACGCCGGTCACGGAGGCACGTTTGTCGCACCATCGCCACAGGACACCGAGGCCTGTCAGCAAGCTCTGGCAAGCAATGGTGAGTTCATTTTCGATGTCCACACCCACCACGTCATTCCGAGCGGTCCGTGGGTCCAAAACTCACCCGAGACGGTCAGTCTCGTCCTCGGCATGCTCCCGCCCGATTGCACCGACAATCCGCGACTGGATTGCGCTGATCGGGCCACCTATTTGCACGATCTGTTTCTGGCGAGCGACACGACAGTTGCGATGTTGACTGATGTCCCCAACTCCGGTCCTTCGAACGCACCGATCCCTTTCGCAGAAGCGCTCGGTACTCAGCAGATCACAGAGGGTCTCGTTCACGGAGGCGCCAGCCGTGTGTTTGTGGAAAACGTCATCGCCCCAAACGTCGGGCCGCTGGGCACCACACTCGATGAGATGTCAGCCGCGGTGCAGTCCGGCCATCCTGCCGCATTCAAGGTCTACACGGCTTGGAGCCCGTCGGGCCAAGGATTCTCGTTGGAAGATCCGAACATCGGCCTTCCTACGGTTCAACATGCTCACGACCTTGGAGTGAAGGTGTTCGTCGCTCATAAAGGACTGCCACTGGTCAACTTCGATCCTGCCTTCAATCATCCCGAGGACATCGTCGCCGTCTCACGTCAGTTCCCCGATATGGACTTCGTCGTGTATCACGCAGCGTGGGACCCCAACCATGTCGAGGGTCCCTATGACCCCAATGCCACGATTGGGATCGACACGTTGCTCGCCGCCCTTGATCGCCACAGCGTGCCGCCCAACGACAACGTTTGGGTGGATCTTGCAACGTTGTGGCGTCAGTTGCTCACCCAACCCGATCAGGCAGCCCACGCTCTTGGCAAGCTGCTTAGTCGAGTGGGCCAAGACAGGGTCATGTGGGGAACAGATGCGATTTGGTATGGCAGCCCTCAACCCCAGATCATGGCGATGCGAGCTTTTCAGATCACTGCTGAGTATCAGGATCTCTACAAGTACCCTGCACTAACCGATCAAGTGAAGGCAGCCGTGTTCGGTCTCAACGCCGCAACACTCTTCAACCTCGACCCTTCGGCGACAAGGTGCGGACTGGCGACAGATCCCCTCACGTCGAATATTCAAGAGTCCGCCCAGCTCCGCAGCGACGGTGCACTTCCATCCGCCTGGAGTTCTCACGGTCCGACTACGCGCCGCCAAGTCCTCAACTGGCTTGCCTCACCCGCGACCAGATGGACCCCGACCTGAACGAAGCTCCTCTAGCTGGCTTGAAGTGTGGCACTGAAGGGCCGGTCGGATTCACCTCAGGGCCCGCAGTCACAAGGGGGCCGGCGGCTGGATTTCGACACCTCTCGGCGTCGGGAGTCGTGCATGAACGCCCCATTAACACCTCGGGTGACGCGTTGACTTTCGGGTGATCGGGTGTTCAATCGGAGGTATGACCGGCTGTGGGGCGGCGACGGCTCGGAGAATCGACCAATGTGAGTGCACGCTGCCCCCCGGCCATCCGGCTCCGCACCGCTGCGACGACTGTGGTCTCACCTGGCATGAACCTCCGGCTGCTCTTGGATCACCTCACAGTGGTATGAGGGTGAGCTCTACGAGTCTCGCCACCCGCCAGACGGCACCGAGACCCACGGCATCTCGGGGCGACTCACCGGGATCAAGTGGCGTCCTGCCATCGTCCACCGTGAGAACGAATACGCAACAAAGGTGATCGGCTACGAGCCAGGGATGCCACTCGAGTCAACTGAAGATCACATTGGCAGTGGCGACCTCGGCGCACTGGAGTTCACCTTGGACACTACGGAGGCAGTGCCGGGTCCGTAGCAGCCGGACCTCGCCGCCGATCCGGCGTTCGGGGTCAGGTTCCTACCGTGCGTCTGATAGCTCCGAAGATCGGGTTCGATCCAACAAAGATGGCGTGCTGGTAGCAACTATGACGAATAGAACGAAGGTCACGATGTGAACTCCGGTGCACCACAAGCAAATCTTCTTGACGGTAAAAAGTTCGGTGGAGATGAGATACAGAACGGTGAGGATTCCGACAGTAGCGACGACCATACGCAGAACGTGAATCCTCGCATCTGATGAGCGCCATGCCGGTGGCAGGCACAGCGCGCCCAGAACCAGGAAGAAGACAAACCCATAGATGGGGACCGGTATGCCGAGCACCACCGACTGGGCACTCGTTAGCACCGCCGCACAGTCGATCGGACCGGCATTCGCGCATATGAGGGCACTGGGATGGTAGTGAACCCATAGCGTGTACCCCGCCAGAGCCAATCCGATGACACACAGTGCCAGTGAGGAAAGGATGCGCCATCGTTGGCTGGGTTCCTCCCGACGACTCGACACGGCCCAACGATATCGGTCGAGGCCAACCACAGACCATCGCCCGGGACCACGTGCACTGGCTCAAGTCGGAGTGACATCGGTGATCAGGGGCACCAGAGCCGCAGGACCGGCTGAACATTTGGGGACAGTGAGCTCGACTCCGACCGACCCCAGGCGAACGTAACTCCGGGTCGCGTACGGTAGGGGCGTGTTGGTGGCGGAGAAACCCCAGTGACCACCGAGAACGTAGCCCTCCTGTTCACGGACATCGTCGGCTCAACCGAGTTGTCCCAGCGGGTTTCGGCGGAGCTCGCCGACGAGATCCGCCGCGAGCACTTCTCGATCCTGCGCCGGGCCGTCACCGAATCAGGCGGCACCGAGGTGAAGAACCTGGGCGACGGACTGATGGTGGTATTCAGCTCGTCGTCTGCGGCCCTCGGGTGTGCAGTGGCTATGCAACAGGGTGTGGAGCGGGGAAACCGTGCGGGCAGAGAACCGGTGGGTCTGCGTGTCGGGCTGAGCGTGGGTGAGACCAGCAACGAGGACGGTGACTACTTCGGGGACCCGGTCATCGAGGCGTCCCGGCTCTGTGCCCGCTGCGACAGGGGCCAGATCCTGGCCACTGACATCGTGCGGGCCACAGCTGGTCGGCGCAGTCGCCACCAGTGCCGGTCGATCGGGGAGCTCACACTGAAAGGCCTGCCAGAACCGATCGGGACAGTCGAGGTGGCCTGGATGCCCCTCGTCGAGGTGTCCGATGACCTCGCTGTGCCCCTCGTCGAGGTGTCCGATGACCTGGCGGTGCCGCTGCCCGGTCGTATCGCCTCGGGGGTCCCGGCCGCCTTTGTCGGCCGGGCTGACGAGCGCGAGGTACTCGATGCGTCGTTGAAGGCCGTCACCACCGGGGCGCAGCGGACGGTGCTGATCTCGGGAGAGCCGGGGATCGGCAAGACCACGCTGGCCTCGGGGTTCGCCCGCCAGGCGTTCGAGACCGGCACGGCCGTCCTCTATGGGCGCTGCGACGAGGACCTGGGCATCCCCTACCAGCCCTGGGCCGAAGCCATGACCCACCTTGTCGCCTCGGTGCCCCGTGCGCTGCTGACTGCCCACGTGGAGGCCCGAGGCGGCGGGCTGGCCCGGCTGGTCCCGGAGCTCACAAATCGGATGGCGCTGCCGCCGTCATCGTCGAACGACGGAGAGTCGGAGCGCTACCTGCTGTTCGGTGCGGTGCTCGACCTGTTGGTCAGGGTGTCGGCCGCGACACCGGTGGTGCTCCTGCTCGATGACCTGCACTGGTCCGACCGCCAGAGCGTCCAGCTCCTCAGACACGTGGTGTCGGCTGACGCACCCCTTCGGCTGTTGGTGATCGGGACCTTCCGCGAGTCGGATATCGGCACCGACCATCCCCTGGCCGATGCCCTGGCCGCCTTGCACCGTGAGTCGGGGATCGAGCGGATCGCACTGCGTGGGCTGGGCGACGACGAACTGCTCAACCTGCTCGAGACGACCGCCGGGCACAAGATGACCGAGGACGGGGTGGCCCTGCGGGACGCCCTGATGGCCGAGACGGAGGGCAACCCCTTCTTCGTCGGCGAGATGCTCCGCCACCTGGTCGAAACCGGGGCCATCTATCAGGACACAGAAGGCCGATGGGTGGCCGGTCCCGACCTACGCACCTCGGGACTCCCGGTCAGTATCCGGGAGGTGGTTGGTCGTCGAGTGGCTCGGCTCGGGGGACAACCCCAGCGGGTGCTGTCGCTGGCTGCGGTCATCGGGCGGGACTTCGACACCGGCGTGCTGGCCCGGGTGGCCGAGCTGGACGAGGACACGGTCATCGACCTCTGCGACCAGGCGGTCACCGCCGCTCTGCTCACCGTGGCCGAGGTGACGGGGCGCTACAGCTTCGCCCATGCCCTCATCGAGCACACCCTCTACGACACGCTCTCGCCAAACCGGCGGGCACGGTCCCACCATCGAGTGGCGGACGCGTTGGAGAATCTCTGCGGGGAGGACCCGGGTGAACGGGTAGGCGAGCTCGCCTACCACTGGGCCCATGCCACCCAACCCTGGAGCGCCGACAAGGCGATTGTCTATGCTCAACTGGCCGGGGACCGAGCCCTGGCCATGCTGGCCCCCGACGACGCACTGCGCTGGTATCGCGATGCGCTCGACCTGCTCGGCCGCGCTCCTACCGACGACCTGCACCGCCGAGCGGCACTGCTGCTCGGACTCGGAGACGCTCAACGGCTGATTGGTGACGCCGCACATCGCGAGACCCTGCTTGCCGCGGCGGGCCTGGCCGGCGACATCGATGCCATCGACCTCCTGGTGCGGGCCACGCTCCGAAACAGCCGTGGCTTTGTCAGTTCCATTGGTGAGATCGACCACGGACGCATCGAGATGGTGACAACGGCGCTGGCCAGGCTCGGAGACGCCGACAGCCCTGACCGGGCCCGCCTTCTCGCACTGTTGTGCGCGGAGCGCACGCACGTCACGGATCTGGACGGGCGACTGGCACTGGCCACCCACGCGGTCGAGATGGCTCGGCGAACAGGCGACAGGTCGGCACTGGTCGACGCCATCCAGACATGCCACGAGGCCATCGCCATGCCCCGAACCCTCGATCTCCGCCGGGGATGGACCTCGGAGGCCTGCGGCATCGTGGACGAGCTCGCCGACCCGACCGCACGTCTCTTTGCCAACAGCTTTCGAATGCTTACGGCACTGGAGGCCGGCGACCTCGCGACGATGACCGATGCCTACTCGATCTACGCAACGGAAGTCGACCGGGTCGGCCAGCCACTCTTCGACTGGACGCTCGCGTATAACCGAACATGGCGATGTGCGCTCGAAGGTGACCTCGTAGCCGCCGAGGAGGCGGCGAACGCGGCGTTCGCGCTCGGGACGGCGACCGGCCAGCCCGACGCCCTCGCCTTCTACGGAGTCCAGCTGATCAACGTGCGGTGGATGCAGGGCCGGCTCCACGAGCTGGACTCCCTCATCGATGAGGCTGTGGAGGACAACCCCGGCATCCCGGCCTTCAGAGCCGTGCCGGTACTGGCAAAGAGCCGTGACGACGCCGACAACGAGGTAAGCCACCTCCTCGATGTCGAAGTGGCCAACAGCTTCCCGATGCCCGAGGATCTTGCGTGGTTGACGGCCCACGTGTTCTGGGCGGAGGGGGCCGTCCGCTGCAGACATCGGCCCGCAGCGGCCGCTCTCGCTGAGCGTCTTCTGCCGTGGCACGCCCAGATCGCCACCACACATCTCGCGACCACTGGGAGCGTGGCGCACTTTCTCGGGAGGCTCGCGCACGGGCTCCACCGCTTCGACGAGGCTGATCAATGGTTCGGTGAGGCGCTGGCCTGCCATGAGGGACTACGGGCACCGTATTTTGTGGCGTTCACCCAGACCGCTTGGGCTGCACTCCTCAGCGACCGAAACCACCCGGGCGACAGACAACGGGCACGAACGCTGATCGATGCCGCCCTGCCGGTCGCAACCGAGCGCGGCTACGGCTACGTCGAACGAGACGCCCGGGAGCTGCTCGAGCGCTTTGCGTAGCTCGCTCCCGCCAACGGCCTGTCTCCAAATGTGCGCCCGATCCGAGCGTTGTGCCTCGCCTCGAAGTGCCTGGTTGTGGAGCATGGTCCCTATTTGAATAGACCTTCCGAACGGTACGTCCTGCTCTTGTCGTTGAGGCCCCAATCGGGTGCCTTGCGCATCAGATCTTGCGAACAGGCTTCGGTGTTGCCCTGCGCAACTGGTCTCGGTGGCAGTCCGCGAAGAAAGGTCGACCGCTTACCCTCCTGCCCGTCGACTCGCCACAGCCGGTCTCACTGGGGCGTGAAACTCTTCGAACAAGATGCCGCTCCGATAGTGACTGTCACCATCACGGTGACCCGATCGTTGCCCGCCGACAGAGAAGCTGACCGCGGCATTTGCCGCCGGCGTCGGTCGATCCACCGAACGGATGCTTGTCGTCTTGCAGCACGCGGTAACCGTGACCGATGCATTCGGAACATTCGACTGGATGTTGGCCATTCTCGTCGGTGTACTGCCGAGCCCTCGAGGATCGATGTTCTACTCTGGGGAGAACTAGCCTGCCCGAACGGTGCCAAACCTGTAGGAGGGCAGCCAGGTCACGTCGGGTCTGATGGGTTCGACCGGGAACGGAGGAATGAGAAGATGAGGACACTGAGCATCGAGCGTCGAACGCCCGCGCCCGACGAGACCTTCGGGTGACCGACCCGGGTGACGGGCCGCGCGTCGTCCCGCTGGCGCCGTCGGAATGGCCGGCGGGGATGCAGGACGCCCTCGCCGCGCTCAGACCGCCGAACCCCCGCCATCCGTTCCCCTCACGCGAACCCGGGCGGCCCAAGGGTCTCAACGCGCTCGGCACGCTGGCCCACCATCCGGAGCTCGCCCGCGCCTTCAACACCTTCAACGGCCACATCCTGTTCGCGTCGACCCTCTCGCCACGCCAGCGCGAGCTCCTCGTCCTTCGGGTGGCCGCCGTCCGGGACGCTGCCTACGAATGGAGGCAGCACGTCGTGCTCGCCTCCGATGCGGGCATCACCGACGAGGAGGTCGATCGGATCGCCGAGGGTCCGGACGCGCCGGGCTGGTCCGCGGTGGACCGGGCGATGGTGAGTGCCGTCGACGAGCTGCTCGGGGATGCCACGGTGGCCCCGGGGACGTGGGAGACGCTGAGCGCAGAGCTCGAGGTCGAGCAGCTCATGGACCTCGTGTTCACGGTCGGGGCCTACGACGCCCTGGCCATGGTGTTCCGCACCTTCGGCGTTCCGCTCGACGACGACCTTCGGTGATAACGGTCTTCTCTTTTTGAGAGATCGGTGGTACCGTACCTACCGGCCCCGAGAGGAGGAACCTGCACATGGCGCACTTCCCGAAGCCGGCCGAAGGCAGCTGGACCCAGCACTACCCGGAGCTGGGCACGGGCCCGGTCAACTACGAGGACTCGATCTCACCCGAGTTCTACGAGCTCGAACGCGCGGCCATCTTCGCCAGGACGTGGCTCAACGTGGGCCGGGTGGAGCAGATCCCCCGTACCGGTCGCTACTTCACGAAGGAGCTCCAGGCTGCCGGCACCTCGGTGGTCATCGTCCGCGACAAGGAGGGCGGCGTCCGCGGGTTCCACAACATCTGCCGGCACCGTGGCAACAAGCTGGTCTGGAACGACTTCCCCCGGGAGGAGACGAGCGGGACCTGCCGCCAGTTCACCTGCAAGTACCACGGGTGGCGGTACGACCTCGACGGGTCGCTGTCCTTCGTCCAGCAGGAGTCGGAGTTCTTCGATCTCGACAAGTCGGACTTCGGGCTCGTCCCCGTCCAGACAGAGGTCTGGGAGGGGTTCATCTTCGTGAACCTGGATCCGGACAACACGACGTCCGTGAAGGAGTATCTCGGTGGCTTCGCTGCGGGGATCGAAGGCTATCCGTTCGACCAGATGACCCAGGTGTACAAGTACCGCGCGGAGGTCGGCAGCAACTGGAAGCTCTTCGTCGATGCCTTCGCGGAGTTCTACCACGCACCGGTGCTACACGCGAAGCAGGCGATCAGTGAGGAGTCGGCCAAGGTACACGCCCACGGCTTCGAAGGCCTCTCGTACGGGCTCGACGGGCCGCACGGCATGGTGTCCTCGTGGGGGGGAATGGCACCTCCGAAGGACCCGATGATGGTCAAGCCGATCGAGCGGGTGCTGCGCAGCGGGCTCTTCGGTCCCTGGGACCGTCCCGACATCGAGGGCCTCGATCCCCTCCCCCCGGGGCTCAATCCAGCACGGAGCCCGGCATGGGGCATCGACTCGTTCGTCTTCTTCCCCAATTTCATGCTGCTGCTGTGGGCCCCGGGTTGGTACCTCACGTACCACTACTGGCCGACCTCCTACAACTCACACATCTTCGAGGGCACCCTCTACTTCGTCCCCCCGAAGAATGCGACCGAGCGCGTTCGCCAGGAGCTCGCGGCGGTCACCTTCAAGGAGTACGCGCTCCAGGACGGCAACACCCTCGAGGCCACGCAGATGATGATCGAGTCGCGCGCGGTGACCGAGTTCCCCCTCAACGACCAGGAGATCCTGCTCCGCCACCTTCACAAGACTGCACGGGGGTATGTCGCCGACCACACCAAGTCAGCGCATGGGGCCGACGCTCCGGCCGCGTCCTGAACGGGGAGACCGGTGAGCAACGTGCTGCCCCCCGAGTTCGCCGACCTCGAACCGTTCTCCGCCTGGTGCCTCCCGACGGAAGCCGAGCGCTACGCCACGCGGTTGGCCAGCCCGATGGAGGAGATGCAGGCCTTCTACGACGCCGCCTTCCCCCGGCTCGAGGCGATGCTGGCCTACCTCGACGCGACGAGTCTCGACTCGCTTCCCGACGACGCGGCAAGGCTCCTCTGGCTCACCTACTCATTGGTGAACGTCTCCTTTCCGGTCGAGGTGTGGCGCCAGGCACGGGTGCCGGACAGTGGTGCGGCCAGCATGGACGCCGTCGTCGAACCGGCCGTCTGAAGGGTTCTGACGTGCAGATCGGCGTGATGGTCGGCCCCGAGCGGGGCCGCTACGCCACCAAGGTGGAGCGGATGCTGGCCGACGCCCGGTGGGCCGAGGAAGCGGGGCTCGCGTCGCTCTGGGTGCCACAGATCCCCGACGACTTCGACGCGTTGACGGCCGCAACCCTCATCGGTACCCGGACCACCAGGATCGAGATCGGGACCGCGGTGGTCCCGATCCAACCGCGCCACCCGATCGCGCTCGCCCACCAGGTCCTCTCGACCCAGGCGGTCTGTGGGGGTCGGCTGACCCTGGGCCTGGGCGTCTCGCACCACTGGGTGATCGACGAGATGCTCGGGCTCCCCTACGAGCACCCGGCCGCCACCATGCGCGCCTACCTGGACGTGCTTGACCAGGCACTGGCCGGGCCCGGGATGGTCGACGTCGAGAACGAGCTGTTCCGGATCCACAATCCGATCGACATCACCGACGTGTCCCCGACCCCGGTGATGGTCGCAGCCCTGGGTCCGGTGATGCTGCAGATCGCGGGCGAGCGTGCAGACGGCACCATCCTCTGGTTGGCCGACGAGCGGGCGATCGAGTCACACGTCGCCCCGACCATCAACGCCGCCGCGGCGGCCGCCGGCCGCCCGGTACCGCGCATCGTCGCCGGCGTGCCGGTCTGCCTCTGCCGGGACGACGAGGTGGAGGTGGCGGTGAGCCGGGCCAACCGGGTGCTGTCCGAGTCCGAGGTGTCACCCAACTACCAGAAGCTGCTCGACCGCGGGGACGCCCGCGCGGTCGGCGACATCCTGGCGGCCGGGGGCGAGGCGTCGATCCGCAAGCGGCTGGAGAGATTCGGCGACGCAGGGGCGACCGACGTGTCGGTGCGGGTCGTGCCGATCGGCGACACCCGCGAGGAGAAGCTCGACTCGGCGCGGCGTACCCGGGAATACGTCGCGTCGCTGGCCGGATCGATCTGACCGACCCGCGAGCCGTCGGACCGTCAGGAGGCGACGTCCTCCTGTCGGGAGATCTGGCCGCCCTTCATGACGAAGCTGACCGACTCGGTCACCGTGATGTCGCTGAGCGGATCGCCCGGGACGGCGATGATGTCCGCGAGCAGCCCCTCCTCGAGGCGCCCCCTGTCGTCCACGCCGATGAGATCGGCGGCGACCGTGGTCGCCGCGGCGATCGCCTGGGCCGGGGTCATGCCCCGGTCGACGAGGGCGACCAGCTCCTTCGCGTTACGGCCGTGCGGAATGGCCGGGGCGTCGCTGCCGCAGGCGATCCGAGCGCCACGCTCGATGGCCCTGCTGATGGTCTGCCTCGCACGTGGGAACACCTCGGCCGCCTTGGCCTGCAGCTCGGGTGCGGCGTGGGACACGTCCATGCCGTCGGCGAGATAGGTGGTTGCCACGAGGAACGTCTCGCGCTCGAGCATGAGATCCAGCGTCTCCTCGCTCATGAGCGACCCGTGTTCGATGCAGTCGATGCCGCACTCGATGGCGACCCGGATGGCCTCGTCGCCATGGCAGTGGGCGGCGACCCGCAGACCGGCGCGGTGCGCCTCGTCGACGATGGCGTCGAGCTCCTCGGTCGAGTACTGGCGTGCTCCGGCCGGACCGGTGTGCGACATGACCCCCCCGGAGGCGCTGACCTTGACGACTCGTGCCCCGTGCTTGATCTGGTAGCGCACGGCCTTGCGGACCTCGGCCACACCGTTGGCGATCCCCTCCTCGACCGTCAGGGGAAGGACGTGGGGCGCGAGGGCCTGGAACACGGTCGGGTCGAGGTGCCCCCCGGTGGGGCTGATGGCGTGCCCGGCCGGGACGATGCGCGGACCTTCGAACCATCCGCGGTCGATGGCCTTCATCAGCGCGACGTCGAGCAGCAGTCCGCCGGTCTGTACGAAGAGCCCGAGGTTGCGCACCGTGGTGAAGCCGGCCCGCAGGGTCCGGCGGGCGTTGACCACTCCGCGCAGGGTCTTGACGGCAGCGTCCTCCTGGACCGGGACGAGTGGGCTCGCATGGTCGGGGCCGCCCATGACGAGGTTGACCTCCATGTCCATGAGCCCCGGGAGCATGGTCACGTCCCCGAGGTCGATCGTCGTTGCGTCCGAGGGGACCGACGTGGGGGAGACGGCAGCGATGCGCTCACCGTCGACGAGCAGTCCGCCGGGCTCGACCAACCGGCTCCCGGTCGGATCGAGCATCCGGGCACTGAGCAGGTGGACTGGGGGCCGGGGCGTGGTCGGACGTGCCATGTCAGCTCCTCCAGGGGTGGTAGCTCCGTTGTCCGCCAGGTGCCACGTAGGTTTCCAGCGGACGCGACCACAGTTACCGTAGCAAAGAGCCGCGTGTCAGAACGGCCGTCGGAGATCGTGACGGCTGACGGCATCTGCCACCATCCTCCCTGGTCTCCACCCCTAACGGGGCGAGAATCTAGTTCTCACCTGACTGGTAGACTCGAGGTGGTGAGGCGAGGTCCGGCATGCCGACGGGTCCCGGCCGGGTTGCCATGATCGACCGCGAGGACGTGGTGCAACGCCACGGCTACCACCAGGTCCGGGTCAAGCGGGTCGTGGAGGAGACCGCCGATACCCGGTCGTTCGTGCTCGACGTGCCCGACGACCTCGCGGAGGCGTTCCAGTACCAGCCGGGCCAGTTCTGCACCTTCCGGGTGCGGATCGGTCCGGTCGATCACTTCCGGTGCTACTCGATGTCGAGCGCTCCGGAGACCGACGAGGATCTGGCGGTCACGGTCAAACGGGTCCCGGGTGGTGCGGTGTCCAACTGGTTGCTCGACGAGGTCTCGGACGGTGACGTGGTGGAGGTGACCAGGCCGTCGGGGGCCTTCCTCATCCGCGGCGGCACGGGGCCGATCATCGGGTTCTGCGGCGGCAGCGGGATCACGCCGCTCATCTCGATCGCCAAGAGCGCGTTGACCTCCTCCGAGCGTCCGGTCCGGCTCCTCTACGCCAACCGCGACGCTGACTCGATCATCTTCGACCGCACGCTCCGGACCCTCGAGTCCCGGTTCCCCGATCGCCTCACCGTCGTCCGGCATCTCGATTCGGTCGACGGCCTGCCGGCCGCCGCCGCCATCCGTGGCTTCGTCGACGGCGACCTGACTGCGGACTTCTATGTGTGCGGACCCGGTGCGTTCATGGAGCTGGTCGAGGAGTCCCTCGTCCGGGTCGGCGTCGAGCCCGATGCGATCCTCGTCGAGCGGTTCACCGCACCCCCCGATCCCGGGCCGGTGTCACCCGGCGGGCCCTCCGCAACAGGGGCCCCGACGACGATCGTGCTCGAGCTGCGCGGGAAGCGGCACGAGGTCGCCTATCACCAGGGTGACACCGTGCTCGAGACCGCCAGACGGGCGAGCCTCGCTGCCCCGTACTCCTGTGAGGCCGGGAGCTGTGCGACCTGTATGGCCCTCCTCTGCGAAGGATCGGCCACCATGCGCGTGAACAATGCACTCACCCCGGAGGAGCTCGACGAGGGGTGGATCCTCACCTGCCAGGCGCTGCCCACCGGGTCGCCGTTCCGGGTCGAGTACGAACAGCTCTGAAAATCCGGTTCTCTTGACTGGAGAAGACGGTCTTCTTAGGATGGCCGACGGCCCGCGGGACGTGTCGCTTCCCCGGGAACGTCACGGTCGAGGCGAACGGAGCTCGAATGCCCAGCAAGGTCACACACCCGGAGGTGGACCCGTGCCGACGGAGCGCATGACGACCGAGCGCGTCGCCATCGTGACCGGCGCCGGTTCGGGCATCGGGCGTGCCATCGCCGTCCGCCTGGCCGAGGACGGTTTCCACGTCGTGGTCCTCGATCTGGACACCCAGACCGCCGAGACCGTCGCTGGGGAGATCTCCGGGCGCGGCCTGCACGCTGCGGCGGTCGGGGGAGTCGACGTGTCGGACCGTGCGCAGGTCGACGCCGCGGTCGAGCGGGTCCGTACAGAGGTGGGCCCACCGCTCGTCCTGGTCAACAACGCGGGTATTCCGGGCTTCAAGGAATTCCTCAAGATCAGCGACGAGAAATGGGACCGGATCATGGCGGTCAACCTGTCCGGGCCGTTCTACTTCTCCCAGGCCGTCGTCCCGGACATGACCGAGGCGGGCTGGGGCCGGATCGTGAACATCTCGTCGTCGAGCGCGCAGTCGGGTCAGCCCTACATGGTCCACTACGTGACGTCGAAGGCCGGGCTCATCGGCTTCACCAAGGCCCTCGCACTCGAGCTCGGGCCGCTCGGGATCACGGTCAACACGATTCCGCCCGGCTTCGTGGACACGCCGATGCTGCGCAGCTCGGAACAGCGGGGTCTCCTCGGCGGCACGGTCGACCAGACCGCCGAGCGGAGCCCGGTACGGCGTGCCGGTACGCCGGAGGACATCGCGCATGCGTGCTCCTACCTGGTGTCCGACGGGGCCGGCTACGTCACCGGGCAGGTGATCGGCGTCAACGGCGGGCTCACCACCTGATCGGTGGCGGGGCGCTGACGGCACAACGCTCCGGCAGGTAGGTTCTACACCAGAGATAATCGGATTCTCGGGGAGGCCCAACCCATGGTCGACATCAACGACCTCGTGCTCATCAGTGTGGACGACCACATCATCGAGCCCCCGGACCTGTTCGTCCGGCATCTCGCCCCCGCCTACCTCGACCGGGCTCCCAAGCTCGTCCGCAACGCCGAAGGCTCCGACGTCTGGACGTTCGGGAAGGTCGTGATGGAGACGGCAGCCCTCAACGCGGTCGCCGGGCGTCCCAAAGAGGAGTACGGGCTCGAGCCACAGAGCCTCGACGAGGTGCGTCCGGGCTGCTACGAGGTCGACGAGCGGATCAAGGACATGGACGCCGGGGGCGTCCTCGCATCCATGAACTTCCCGTCGTTCCCGACCTTTACCGCCCGTGTGTTCGCCTCGGAGGATCCCGAGCTCTCGCTGGCACTGGTGCGGGCATACAACGACTGGCACATCGACGAGTGGTGCGGCTCCCACCCCGGCAGGTTCATCCCGATGGCGGTGCCGGTCATCTGGGATGCCCAGCAGACCGCCGACGAGATCCGGCGCACGGCAGCCAAGGGGTGTCACTCGCTGAGCTTCACAGAGAACCCCGCGGCGCTCGGGTACCCGAGCTTCCACGACGAGTACTGGGACCCGGTCTGGCGTGCATGCTGTGACACCGGCACGGTGCTCTCGATCCATCTGGGGTCCTCGGGCCGCCTCTCGATCCCGGCGGTCGACTCGCCCCCGGACGTGATGATCACGCTGCAGCCGATGAACATCCAGTCGGCGGCGGCCGACCTGTTGTGGTCCCGCGTCCTCAAGCAGTTCCCCACCCTCCGGGTGGCGCTCTCCGAAGGGGGCACCGGGTGGATCCCGTACTTCCTCGAGCGCGTCGACCGGACCTTCGAGATGCACCATGCCTGGACGCTGCAGGATTTCGGTGGACGCCTGCCGTCGGACGTCTTCCGCGAGCACTTCCTCACCTGCTTCATCAGCGATTCGGTGGGGGTGGAGCTCCGCCACCGGATCGGCATCGACAACATCGCGTGGGAAGCGGACTACCCGCACAGCGACTCGATGTGGCCGACCGCTCCCGAGGAGCTCCAGCGCGTCTTCACCGACAATGCAGTTCCCGATCCCGAGATCTCGAAGATGACCCACGAGAACGCGATGCGCTGGTACTCGTTCGACCCCTTCGTGCACATCCCGAGGCAGGGGGCGACGGTCGGTGCGCTGCGTCGGAGAGCCGAGGGCCACGACGTCTCGGTCATGTCCCGGAGCACCCGCGTGCGGACGCCGGACGAGAAGCTCGAGGGGTTCCGCAGGCGGGCACGCCAAGCGGTGGCGGCGCAGCGCTGACCGGGACGATCGGGGAGGCCGGCCCGGCGCCGCGGTCGGGGCGCTGCGCTGCGCTGCCTCTACCGGGCCGGCTCGGAAGCGGCCGGGGTGGCGTTGGTGCGCAACCAGCTCCCCAACGCAGCGCCGGCATCGAGGACATGGGCCTCGGCGATCGTGCGGGCCGCGGTCCCGTCCCCCCGTCCGATTGCGTCGAGGAGCGCGGCATGCTCGGCACGGCTCCGGCGCTGCTGCTCGGGGAAGAGCTCGAAGAAGCTGCCAGGGACCACGCGCACCGCCTGTCGCAGGTAGGTCAGCAGGCGGGGCGAGCCCGAGGCCAGGTTGACCGCGCGGTGGAACTGCCGGTTGGCGCTCACGACATCCGGTGCATCATCGACGGCCGCCGCGAGCCGATCCAGCTCGGCCAGTTGCGGCAGAGTGATCCGGAGGGTGGCCCATTCTGCGGCCTTGCCGGCGAGAGCGGCCAGGACGGCGAAGTTGTCGACGGCGTCCTCGGGGGTGATCCCGACCACGGTGATCCCGCTCCTCGGGGTGACCGCCACCAGCCCCTCGTAGGAGAGCTCGAGCAGCGCCTCCCGTACCGGGGTGCGGCTGGTGCCGAACTCCCGGGTGATCTCGTCGAGGTCGAGGCGATCTCCGGGTCGCAGCCGCCCGGTCAGGATGCGGTCCCGCAGCTCGCGGGCGGCACGCGAGCGCACGGTCCCTCCGATCGGTTTGAAATCTGACATATCACATTCTATATTTCAATCCAGGTGCAGTCAACGAAGGCCAGTCGCACGAGCGTCGAGGTGAGCGCGGTGAAACAGATGGCGTTGGTGGCGTTCATGCAGGCCGGGAATGCCACCGTCTACGCCGGGTCGTGGCGCCATCCCGCCACCGAGCACGGGTTCCTCACCGCGAGCTACTACGAGAAGCTCGGCCGCACCCTCGAAGAGGGGTGCTTCGACATGATGTTCTTCGACGACCGGCTGGCCATGCCCGGGATCTACGGCGGCTCGGTCGCAGAGGCCGTCCGGCACGGTGCCCGGCCGGTGAAGCTCGACCTGAGCATCGTGCTCGGCGTCCTGGCCGGTGCGACCCGTTCGATCGGCCTGGGTGCGACCTACTCGACCACCTACTACGCCCCGTTCCACGTGGCCCGGACCTTCGCCACCCTCGACCACCTCACCGGCGGCCGCGCTGCCTGGAACGTGGTCACCTCGGTCAACGACAGCGAGGCGCAGAACTTCGGTGTCGACGAGGTCCTCGCCCACGACGCGCGCTACGACCGGGCGGACGAATTCCTCGAGGCGACGATCGGGCTCTGGGACAGCTGGGAGGACGACGCCCTGGTGCTCGACCGGGTGAGCGGCGTGTTCGCCGATCCCGACAAGGTCCACGAGCTCGGCTACGAGGGCGACTGGTTCGCGGTACGGGGTCCGTTGACGGTGCCGCGCTCACCGCAGGGCCGCCCGGTGCTGCTCCAGGCCGGCTCCTCGGGGCGCGGACGGGACTTCGCATCGCGGTGGGCCGAGGTCATCTTCACCGGCGATCCCGATCTCGAGGTGGCCCGGTCCCACTACGCCGATCAGAAGGAGCGCATCGGACAGGTCGGACGCGACCCCGACTCGGTCAAGATGCTCCCGATGGCCTACACGGTGGTGGGGGAGTCCACGGCCCACGCGCAGGAGCGTGAGCAGATGTTCCTCAACGACCTCGTCGATCCGATGGCCTCCCTCACCCTGCTCTCGGAGCTCATGAACTACGACTTCTCCGGCCTCGCCCTCGATGCGCCGATCACCGACGAGCTCATCGAGTCGGTCTCAGGCATCCGGGGGCTGGTCCAGAACCTCCGCACCCATATCGGCGGGGCGACGGTCACCCTCGCGGACCTGGCAGGTCACCGGGCCACGCTGCTGCAGGGCCCACGGTTCGTCGGCACCGGGCCCGAAGTCGCCGACCAGATGGAGGAGTGGTTCCACGGCGAGGCCTGCGACGGGTTCGTCATCGCCGCCACCCACACGCCCGGCGCATACGAGGAGGTGGTCCGCATGGTCGTTCCCGAACTCCAGCGACGCGGGGTGTTCCGCGACCGCTACACCGGTGCCACCCTCCGCGACAATCTCGGGCTGGCGAGGCCCGAGTGCTCACCCCGTGCCTGACCAGGTGGGTCCCCTCCAGGGGCTCCGGGTCATCGACGCGGCGACGCTCGTCGCCGGGCCGATGGTGGCCACGATGCTCGGGGAGTTCGGGGCCGAGGTCATCAAGGTCGAGCTGCCCGGCGCGGGCGACCCGTTGCGGACCTGGGGCGACCGGAAGGACGGCATCGGCCTCGTGTGGAAGAGCGTGAGCCGCAACAAGCGCTGCGTGACCCTCGACCTCCGCACGCACGACGGACAGGAGCTGTTCCACGAGCTGCTCGCGGTGAGTGACGTGCTGGTCGTCGGCAACCGCCCCAGCGCACTCCTCCGGTGGGGTCTCGACTACGAATCGGTCCACGAGCGCCACCCGCGCCTGGTGATGCTCCACGTGAGCGGCTACGGACGGGGCGGTCCCTCGAGCGACCGACCGGGGTTCGGCACGCTCGCGGAAGCCATGAGCGGGTTCGCACAGGTGACCGGGCAGCCGGACGGTCCTCCCACGCTCCCCCCGTTCATGCTGGCGGACGGGGTCGCCGCCCAGGCGGCGACCTGGGCGGTGATGATGGCCCTCTACCACCGGGACGTGCGTGGAGGCGCGGGGCAACTGGTCGATGTCAACCTCGTGGAGCCCCTGGCCCGCCTCGTCGAGTCGTCGACACTGGCCTTCGACCAGCTCGGGATCGTGCCGACCCGGGTGGGCAACCACCTCCCGGCGAGTGCGCCGCGCAACGCCTACCGGACCGCCGACGGCAGGTGGCTCGCCATCTCGAGCGCCTCGTCCAACATCGTCGTGCGGGTCTTCCGGTCCATCGGCCGGCCCGACCTGGCGGAGGATCCCGACTACGTGGACCCGGTCCGGCGCCAGGACCGGGGGATCGAGATCGATGCGATGGTCGCCGAGTGGGTCGCCGATCGGACGCTCGAAGAGGCCATGGAGGTCTTCCTCGACGCGGAGGTCGCGGCCGCACCCGTCTACGACGCGCAGCAGCTCCTCGCCGACGAGCACCTGCAGTCACGGGGGACCTTCCCCCGGATCACCGACCCCGACCTCGGCCAGGTCTCGGTGCAGGCTCCGGTCGCGCAGCTCTCGGACACCCCGGGACGGATCGAGCACCTCGGTCAGCCACTGGGCGCGGAGAACGATGCCGTCTACGGTGGGCTGCTCGGCATCGACCCTGCCCGTATCGTCGCCCTGCGGGCGGCCGGCGTCATCTGACCAGACCCTGGACGGAGGCAATCGTGTATGAACCGCGGGCCCGACGATCGGAGCTGGCCACCCCGGCCAGCAGCGAGCGCATGTGCGAGAAGGCACCGGGCTCGGGAGCCGATCTGGTGTTCTTGGACCTCGAAGATGCCTGCGCGCCGCTCATGAAGGAGCCGGCGCGGGCGATCGCGGTCAACGCGCTGGTGAACCAGGACTGGGGAAGGGTCGTGCGGGCGGTTCGGGTCAACGGCCTCGAAACCCAGTGGTGCCACGGCGACGTGGTCGAGGTGGTCACCGGTGCGCGCGACGCGCTGGACGTGATCATCGTGCCAAAGGCGCGCTCCGCCCGTGACGTGTGGTGGTTCGACGTGCTGCTCACCCAGCTCGAGACGAAGCTCGGCCTGCGCAAGCGCATCGCACTCGAGGTCCTCATCGAGGACGCGGAGGGACTCGCCAACGCCGCCGAGATCGCCCGGTCGAGTGACCGGTTGGAGGCCATCATCTTCGGCGCCGGCGACCTCTCCGCGTCGTTGCGGGCGAGGGTCGACGGAAACTTCGATCCGGTCGGTGCGTACCCAGGGGACTTCTGGCACTTCGCCCGGGTCCAGATTCTCAGCGCCGCCCGCGCCGCGGGCATCGACGCCATCGACGCCCCGTACCCTGCGTTCCAGGATCCGGAGGGCTACCGCCGCTCCGCCGAGCACGCCAGTCTCCTCGGATACGACGGGAAGTGGGCCATCCACCCCGGCCAGGTCCCAATCGCCAACGCCGTCTTCGCTCCCACCGAGGCGGAGATCCGCGAGGCCGAGGAGTCGATCGAGACCTACCGCGCCGCCGAGGCCGAGGGCGTGGGCGCGATCGGACGGGACGGCAGGCTCGTGGATGCCGCACACATGCGGTTGGCTGCGAACGTGCTCCACAAGGCGGCGCTCGTCGCATCGGAGCACTCGGGGCAGTGACCTCCTACCGGGTCGTCCAGTGGGCCACGGGCAACATCGGTACCCGCTCCCTCCGGGCGGTCATCGAGCATCCCGAGCTCACCCTGGTGGGCCTCCACGTGCACGACCCGGACAAGGAGGGGCGCGACGCAGGGGAGCTGTGCGGGCTCGGGCCGACCGGCGTGCTGGCCACCCGGGACACCGGTGCGATCCTCGCCCTGCGGCCCGACTGTGTCCTCTACATGCAGCAGGGCTACGACGTCGACGTGCTCTGCTCGCTCCTCGAGTCGGGGGTCAACGTCGTGGCCACCAGCGGCGGGTTCCACCATCCCGGGAGCATGGACCCGGCCGAACGGCGGCGGATCGACGGCGCGTGCGAACGCGGTGGCTCCTCGATCTACAGCACCGGGATCAGTCCGGGGTTCATCTCCGAAGCGCTGCCGATCGTCCTGACCTCGATCCAGCGCCGGCTGGACAGGGTGCGGATCGAGGAGTTCGCCGATCTCTCGAGCAGGGATTCGCCGGCCCTGCTCTTCGAGGTCATGGGCTTCGGACGGGATCCGTCGACCTTCGACCCGCGGCGCTTTGCACACGGCGCAGTCGCCTTCGGGCCGTCGTTGCGCCAGGTGGCCGACGCCGTCGGGCTGCCCCTGGACTCGGTCGACTCCAGCGGTGAGGTGGCCTGCGCGGTCCGGGACACCGTGATCGCCGCCGGCACCGTCCCGGCCGGATCGGTTGCGGGCCAGCGGTTGACCGTGGTCGGCCGGCGCGACGGTGCCGAGCTGGTCACCTTCAGCGCCACCTGGTACTGCTCGACCGAGCTCGACACTGCGTGGGACCTGCGCCAGGGAGGCTGGCGGGTGACGGTCGAGGGGGACTGTCCGCTGGAGCTGGACATCCGGCTGGCGGTCCCGCCCGAGCGGATGGCGGAGGCCACTCCGGGCTACACGGCAAACCGGGCGGTCAACGCGGTGCCCGTCGTCTGCGGGGCCCCGCCGGGCATCAGGACGACGGTCGATCTTCCCCAGGTCGTGGCACGTCTGGGAGCGGGGCAGCCGTGAAGCGGGACGGCGGGTGTCGGCAGCTGGGACCCGTTTCGCGTCGTAACCGGTGGATCCTGGGAGACTGGTCCCGTGGATCGGGGAAGCAGGCATGAGTAGTGACGAAGGCGTTCTCGACCCGTGGGTCGCCACATGGATGGCTGACAATCCGGAAATGGCAACGCCGTTGGAGGACCTGTCCCCACGGATCCTCGAGCTGGCACGCGGCCCCTGGGGCCCACCACCGACGCGGGAGTTGGCCGAGGTCCGTGACGACGTGGTCGGTGACGTGCCGGTCCGCATCTACCGCGGCGAGGGTGAGCCGACCGGTCTGGTGGTGTACTTCCACGGTGGCGGGTTCGTCCTCGGTGGCATCGACATCATGGACGGGGTCGCCCGAGAGCTCGCCCACGGGGCCGGCGCGGTCGTCGTCTCGGTCGGCTACCGGCTGGCGCCGGAGCATCCCTACCCGGACGGGCTGGACGACTGCGAAGCGGTGACCCGGTGGGCGATGGCCACCAGCGCGATCTGGGGCCTGCCGGCCGCAGCGGTTGCCGTAGCCGGGGAGAGCGCGGGCGGCAACCTCGCTGCAGCGGTGTGCCTCCGCCTGCGGGACGCAGGCAGACCGCTGCCGGCCGGTCAGGTGCTCGTCTACCCGGCGGTGTCAGGGTCGCAGGAGCACCCCTCGTCGATCGAGTTCGACGGGCTGGTCATCAGTCGCGCCGCCAGCAAGGCCTATTGGGCTGCCTACAGCGCCGGCCGGGACCTGGACCAGGACCCGTACGCTGCTCCGTTGAGCGCTCCGTCGCTGCGGGGACTGCCTCCCGCATTGGTCGTACTCGGCGGCTGCGACATGCTGCGGGACGAGGGCCGCGCCTTTGCGGGCCGGCTCCTCGAGGACGGCGTCGCGATCGACGAGGTCTGCTATGCAGGCCAGCCCCACGGCTTCTTGAACTTCGGCTTTCCGGCCGCCGACCTCGCCTTCGAGCGCATCGGCACCTGGCTCCGGGCCGTCCTCGAACGCTGACCCATCGGACGCTGCGGGATCCGACGATCGCGAGAGCATGACTCCGTCAGCACCTTTGGCGTCGGCACTCTCGCAATCGCTGACTTCTCCACTCCTTACTGACGATGAACCGCGTGTGACTCCAATGTGGTCTTGATGACGGCAATCCCGCGCTCCATGAGTTCCGCGGTGGGAGTCGCGAGCTCGTCCGGGAGCAGATCGGTGATCCAGACAAAGCGGGACCGACCCACACCGTCTGAGAACACCTGGGCCGACGCGTTGTTGTGGGTAAAGCCCAGTGGGCTCTCGGTCACGGAGTAGGCGAGGCGTCTTGCAGCGTCATCAACTCCAATGAGGACTTCGCGGGCCACCGCACCATTGAAGAAGTTTACGGTGCGGACATCAGATCCATCGAGGTGGCAGTTCACGACAAAGCCGGGTACGAGACGTTCATGCAGTGCACCGAAGTCTTGGAGCGCCGCCCACACATCGTCCGGGTGAGCATCGATCACAACCTCTTTGACAATGGAAGCCATCCCAGGTGTCTCCTCTGTTGTTGGACTCTTCGTTCGCTGCTGGCGTGGCGTGAAAGACCGGCCAGCCCACTTCGGTGCGATGCCGGGACTTGTCGTCGGTGTCCGCCGAGCCCACCAGGTAGTACTCACGGATCGGTCCGTCGACTCCGAGCTCGCGCTCAGCGACGAACGTTCCGACGGCTCCATAGGTCTGGTCGAGCTCGCCAAACGACCCCTGATGTACCGCGATCGCGAGCTCGGCGGCCGGGATGTCGACCAGCTTCGCTCGCGCCGAGGGAGCGAGCTCTCGGCTGACAGGTACGAACGCCACAACCTCCCCCAGCTCGACCTCGAAGAACTCGTTTGAATACAGGGCGGCCGCGGGACCGGCCGACTCGGCGCTCGACGCGCTGAGCGCGCCGTAAAGCTCCTCGAATGTGTCCGTCCACCAGCCTTCGAGGTCATCCATCGCAACCCGCTCAGCGATCGCCAGCGCCCGCGTTCGAGGAACCGAGCGGTGCTGCACTGAGATCGGCAGCGTCGGCCGCTCGAGCAGCGCTCGTAGCGACGAGACGGTCACCTGTGTCTTGTCGAGCTGAGACTCCATCCGCCTCAGATGAGCGACGAGCACCTCAGTGCGGGATGGCGCGTCAGGCGCTCCGAGGACCGCCCTTATGTCCTCTAGGGGCATCCCCAGGTCCCTGAGCCGTCGGATGACCTGTCCGGTGGACACCTGGGATGGGTCATAGAACCGGTATCCGGTGGCTGGATCGATTCGCTCGGGATCCAACAGTCCCACCTCGTGGTAATTGTCGCGGCGCTCACGGAACCTCGCGGTTCTCGCTCACTGAAAGTCGCGGTCTGATCTGAGGCCGCGCTCCGCCTGACCGGGCATCCACCGGTCGGGGTCATGGCCCCTCCAACTTGTCGGTGCTGGCAAGCACCCGACGAGCTGGAGGAAGCCGAAAGAGATGATGACCCAGGAGGAGTACATGAATGTGAAGGCCCTGCACGCCGGGGGCTGGACGATCAAGCAGATCGCCGAGCACCTCGGCTTCCACCCCGCCACGGTGTCGTCGTGGCTGAAGAACGGGGGACCGCCGCCCAAGCGGATGGTTCCCGAAAACGAGCTGGTCATCGACGAGCGCTGGCGGACCCGCATCGGCGGCCTGTTGGCCCACAACGCCGATCTCCAGGGCTCCTCGATCATGCGGGTGATCGAGGCTGAGGGCTATGCGGGCTCGTATCAGACCCTCACGTGTGACCTGCACTCGGTGCGGGGCCCGACGAGAGGTGCGGTCATGGTCACCATGCCCATCGAGACCGTGCCCGGCGAGGAGTTCCAGTTCGACTGGTCCGACTGCAACAGCTTCGCCCGTCGCTGGGGCTGGGACCACCAGCTGCACTGCTTCGGGTGCGTCTTGTGCTGGAGCCGGATCAAGTTCTGGTTCTTCGCCCCTTCCATCGACCAGCACCACACCCTCGAGGGCCTGGTCCGCTTCTTCGAGCACATCGGCGGCGTGCCTGCCGTGGGCCGGACCGACCGGATGGGCCAGTTGGGCACGACCAAGTCCAAGGGGTTCGTCTTCCATCCCCTCGCTCTCACCTTCGCCCGCCATCACGACCTGGCGCTCACGGCCTGCGATGCCGGGGACGCCAAGCGCAAGGGCAAGGTCGAGCGCCCCTTCCGCGACCTCAAACGCGGGTTCCTCTCCGAAGCCGACCTCGACCCGCCAGAAGACGTCGGCGAGCTCAACCGCCGGGCGGCCCGCTGGCTCGAGCGCTACTTCCACGCGGTGCCGCATGGGACCACGGGTGTTCCTCCGGCCAAACGTTTCGAGACGGAGCGTCACGTCCTCGGACGTCTGCCTGCCGTGCGCTTCGACACTGCAGTGCGCGACACCCGTCGGGTGGGGCGCATCCCCCTCGTCGAGTGGAACACGGTCTTCTACTCGGCCCCGCCACAGCTCGCCGGCAAGGTGATCGAGGTGCGCCAGCCCATCGGCTATTCGGTCATCGAGCTGCGGTTCTTGGGCCAGATGGTCGCCATCCACCACCTGGCGCCGGCGGGCTCAGCACCCCAGTGGCTGTCCGAGCACAAGCGTGAGGCCGAGGCCATCGTGCTCGGACGGAAGCGGCTCGGCATCGTCGAGCCCGCTGGGGCGGCGACCGCGATGACGCTCGATCTCGAGGTCGGCGACTACGACGTGGCCGTCCCGGATCTGGCTGCCATGGGCGTCATCGGCCCGCACCCCGACACCGACCTCCCTGTGGATATCGCCGCAGGGGGCAACGTGGCGGGCGCCATCGACCCCGACGGAGCGCTGTCATGAGCAAAGCCACCCTCGTCGAACAGATCAAGGGGGACCTCGACTACCTCAAGCTCGTCCGCACGGCCGAGGTGTTCGCCGAGCTGGCTGACGACGCCGAGTCCCGCGGTGCGGACCATCTCGAGTTCTTGGCCAACGTGCTCAGCGCCGAGGTCGACGCAACCCGCCAGAGGCGTCTGTCGGCCCGACTGCGCTTCGCCCACTTCCCGTTCCGAAAGACCCTCGAGGAGTTCGACTTCGACTTCCAGCCCTCCATCGACCCCAAGGTCATCTCTGACCTGGCCGAACTGGACTTCGTGCGAGACGGTCATCCGGTCCTCCTGCTCGGACGACCGGGGTGCGGCAAGTCCCATCTCGGGGTGGCTCTCGGGATCAAGGCGGTCGAGGCCGGCTATCGGGGGTACTTCAGCGGAGCGACCGACATGACCAAGGCCCTGGTCAGCGCCTGGGCAGAGGGGACGTTCAACCAGAAGATCCGCACGTACACCTCACCGAGCATCCTCGTCATCGACGACGTGGGCATCACGCCCTTCGACCGGACCGAGGCCAACGCCTTCTTCCAGGTGGTCAACCGGCGCTACGAGTTGCGCTCGGCCACCATCGTCACGACCAACCGGGGCCTGCCGGCCTGGGCCGAGCTGTTCGGGGGTGACTCCGTCGTCGCGGCCGCCATCTTGGACCGCCTGCTCGACCGGGCGACGGTCATCAACATCAAGGGACCGTCGTGGCGCCTGCGCGAGCACGAGGCCCTCACCAAGCCGATCACGGACCTGGCCGGTCCTCCCGAGAAGACCCCGGGGAGGCGGGGCTAGCCTGTCACCCGGAGCACGGACTCAACGCGAGTTTCGGTGAGCGAATAACGCGAATTTCGATGAGCGGCGACAGTAATGACGGAGCGCCTTCACGCTGAGATACGTCATCCGCGAGAAATCCCCGATTGGTAGCAACACCTCCATACCGAGAGCTTGCCCCCTCCCCCTACAGGAGAGCCAACTCCCGAGTAATCAATACCCCGAAGGTGCTGTTCATGGACAGCCCGACGGCAGGTTAGGTGGCAGTCACGCACCTCTTGGCGCTGTTGCTCCACAGTCCCTGCACGTCGTACTTGACGCCGCCAAGCATCAGGTAGGCGTCCCGATTGTCACAGAGATCGGCAATCTCGTTGAAGTCGCCGGAATACCACCCTGTTGAATAAAAGGGCTCCGTCACCGACTCCGCATACTCGTGGGTCTCCGTCGACTCGTACCCGTCGAGAAGGCGAGGCGTCGCAAAGGACGTGCAGCCACCGTTTGCTCCGATGTCGGGTACATACGGCAGGTTTGTCCAGGCAAGCTTGCCGTAGGTGCTGGCGATGGTGGCGTGATAGGCGCAGTAGCCCGTTGTGGGGTTGAGCCAGCCATCAGGGTCGGTGCCGGTGGGTGAGGCGATGACGTACTGCGCATCGAGATTTGGAGATTGGGTCTTGTTCCCGAAATGGTCGGCTGCATTCACGGCCTCCGCACCGAGCTGAGCGTAGGTGGCATCAGTCGGTTCAGGGGATGCATTGTCGAACCAAACCCCGCCGAGGACGGACGAGGTCGGGTGTTTGATGTGCGTTCCCTTGGTACCACAATCCGTGGTTCCCACCGGTAAACCCTCGCAGTACTGGGTCAGTATGGTTCCCCAGGTGTCAGACGCACCGTAGAGATGCCTGAACATCCCTTGGAGCGCCGTGGCCGCGTGAGCTGGATCACTGGACCACTGTGAGCCCCAGAAGACGAGATACACCTTGGGACTGGGGAGGACCACCCCGGTGCGGGCGCTGGAGTGCAACGACACTGGTGTGACGATCAAGGGAGTCGGAGGCCGGGCATGGATCTGTTTGATTCCCAGCCGAGTTGCAGCAGGCGCTGGCGAGGTAGCGGCGCCCACGGGCACTGACGCCGCTACGAGCGCGACCATTCCGGCCATCAGGATCCCCGCCAACGAACCAATGCGCCATTTCATGCCCCGCCTCCGTTCTCGCCCCGGTTCTCCGAGCGCCGGGGTCGATGGTACTCAAGGCGCCAGATTCGCACTCCAAGAGCAAGACGAGTGAGATGACCAGGCTCGACCCCTGGTTGGCCATCCCCCGACCCACAGCCCGTTTGGGGCGTTTGCAGGTGACACGCACTCAGCGGTCGATAATGCACCCACACCCGGTGTTTGGACACACAGCAGTCGGTTTCCGGCGTGACGAAACCTCGGTCGCTGACTGCCACAGGTCGGAGCCTGAGGCTCTGAGATCTCCTAGACGGTTCCAGCTGCGTCGATCGATCCGAACACGGTGATCTCAGGTGCTCCCGTCATCCCGACAGAGGCCATGACCTCGGCGACCTTGGGGTTTCCATCGAAGAAGCTCTGGAACTGCTCTGCAGTCTCCCATTCGTCGATGACCATCAGTTCGCCATCTCCGGAGACGAACCGATGATGGAGCATGCCGGCGCCCCTCGTCGATTCAGTGATCTCCTCTAGGAACTTGGCGTTGCTGTGAAGGCCCTCGATGGCCGTTTCGACATCCGACACGGGAATATGAATGGTGACCGTAACGCTCATCGCTGGAACCCCGGGTTCATGATCATTTGACGCCCCATCTGAGACGGCTGTGTCAATCTACGACCAAACGTGGGCGGTTGCCCAGCCCACCGCAGATCTGAGATTCGAGCATCGTCGACTCCCGGAGCAATCACCCACCTTTGTGGGTTACTTCGGTGCCCCATCCAACCGGCATGAAGAGTGTGAGAGTGCCTTGCAGCCAGACCATCCACCGAGCGCTGTGGGCCCAACACTACGGTCAGCAGCACCTGGGGCTCGGTCTGACTCGGCACGCATGCTTGCGCATCTACCGTGCCCATCGCAGTTCGTCGACTGATGTCCAGGCTCGTCCGGCACGACCGGTCGGGCGGTGTGATCGGTCGTCCTGTTCAAGCAGGTCGACACGCCACGTTCCCGCCGTTCCGGCAGTGCGTGCCACCCCTTGGCCTAATCCTGGAAGCACCGACCAATGACCTGATTCGATAGCCGCGCATCCGTGGAAAGAGCCTCCCCGGCTGGGAAAATGACGATGTCGAAGTCGCATTTTCACCAACACAAAGGAGGCACTTTCTGTGACTGCAGTATCGCGCGGAATCGACCGCATCGAGGTGACCTTCGATGACCCGAACCTGGTGGCCAACGCGGGACTGTTGTTGGTGGCCACCCTGGTCGTCCGGCTAGATCTCGAAGACCTCATCAACGGCATCGTCAACCTGTCGGGTCGGGTCGGTGGTGCCCTTCCCGGACGCAAGGTGCTGACCCTGGTGCACGCCATGGTGGCCGGCGGCAGCCACATCGACCATGCCGATGTACTGAGGTCCGGTGCCACCCAGTCGGTGCTCCCTCATCGGGTGATGGCCCCTTCCACCTTGGGCACCTTCCTGCGGGCCTTCACCTTCGGCCATGTCCGTCAACTCGATTCGGTGTTGGCCGAGGCACTGCGTCGTGCTTGGTCCTTGGGTGCAGGACCCGGTTCGGATCGGGTGATCGTCGATCTCGACTCCACCATCTGTCCGGTGTGCGGCAAGGCCAAGCACGGTGCCGGCTACGGCTATACCAAAGAGCTCGGTTACCACCCGCTGATTGCCACCCGGGCCGGAACCGGGGAACTCCTCCACGTCCGGATGCGCAAGGGCTCGGCCAACACCCAGCGGGGAACCAAGCGGTTCATCGAAGAACTGGTGGCCCGCCTCCGTCGGGCCGGAGCCACCGGTGAAATGGTCATGCGCTTCGACTCGGGGTTCTGGTCGAACGCCACCATCGCCACGTTGGGACGACTAGCCATCGGCTACACGATGGGGGTGCGCATGGTGAAGTCCGTGGTCAGGGCGATCTCGGCCATCGACGAGGGTGACTGGATTCCCATCGACTACACGTTGGACGGCATCGCCGAGGTGGCCGAGTGCGTCTACAAGGGACGGCGGATGATCGTGCGTCGGACCCGGCTGGTCGGCCGCCAGGCAACGCTGTGGCCCGAGTGGCGCCACTTCGCCTTCCTCACCGATCAGGAAGGAACCGCCGTCGAGGTCGACCTCTTCCACCGGGCCCACGCCACCGTGGAGTTAGCCATCAAGGACCTGAAGGAGGGTGCGGGCATGGAGCACGTCCCTTCGGGCAGCTTCAACGCCAATGCGGCCTGGCTGGTGTGTGCGGCCCTGGCCCACGACCTCATCCGCTGGAGCTCCCTGCTCGGCAAGATCACGCCCGAAGGTCAGCTCGTTGTTGCCCGCACGGTGCGCACCCGGTTCTTGTCGGTGCCTGGTCGATTGGTCAACACCTCAGGAACACCGACGCTGCGTGCTCCCCTCGAGTGGCCGTGGGCGAAGGCGTTCTCCCGCGCTTCTCGAACTCCTCCGGGCCCTTCCGCCGGTCCCTGTGTAGTCACCACATCCGCGGCCGGTGCACCGCAGACGATCGAAGGACGGCACTGACAACTCGATGAGAATCACAAACTCTTGGTCTCACGCGTCCAAGGGCACCGAAGAACTCAGCGCGGCGTCGATCAGATCATTCGAATGCCGATCGTCAGATTCGGCGTCCTGCCAGGTCGTTGGTCGGTGGATCCAGGCTAATGCGAAGAAGGAGTGGCAGTGACAACCATCGTAGAGAGCGAACGCGCCCACGTGGGCGGAGTCGACACCCATGCCGATGTCCATGTGGCGGCGGTCATCGACCCCCAAGGCGGGTTGTTGGGGGTGGAGTCGTTTCGTGCGAGCCCCGACGGCTACAAAGAGCTGAGCAGGTGGATGCGCAACTTCGGCACCATCGGCATGGTCGGCGTCGAAGGCACAGGATCGTATGGGGCGGGCCTGTCGCGCCATCTCCGGAGCGTGGGCCTCCTCGTCGTCGAAGTCGACCGGCAGAACCGCCAGGCTCGCCGGCGGCAGGGCAAGTCCGATCCCTTGGACGCGGTCGAGGCCGCACGCGCCGCCCAGTCCGGACGCGCCTTTGGCACAGCCAAGACTCGCGACGGCTCGGTGGAGGCCATTCGGGCCCTGATGGTCGCCCGTCGGAGCGCCCGGGAGTCCCGCACCAAGGCCATGAACCAGATCCGCCAACTCATCTACACCGCCCCCGATGAGCTGCGGGAACGCTTCGTCGGCACCCCCCCGTGGCGACTCGCCGAAGGTGTGGCCGTCCTCCGCGTGCACGCCGATGCCGACCAGGTGCGAATGGCAACCAAGACGGCACTGGCCACCCTCGGACGCCGAGCGGTCGCCCTCGATGAGGAGGGCAGCCGACTGGACGCCCTCATTGCTCGTCTCGTCGACAAGGTGGCACCCGAGCTCGTGCAGCTCGTCGGGGTTGGCTACGACACGGCCGCCCTGCTTCTCATCGCTGCCGGCGACAATCCATCGAGACTCCGCAGCGAGGCCACCTGGGCCAAGCTCTGCGGGGTGTCGCCGCTCGAGGCCTCCTCGGGCAAGGTGACCCGTCATCGGTTGAACCGAGGGGGCGACCGTCAGGCCAATCACGCGCTCTGGCGCATCGTGCTGAGCCGCATGTCGTGCCACCCACCGACCAAGACCTACGTTGCCCGTCGCACCGTCGAGGGCAAGTCCAAAAAAGAGATCATGCGCATCCTCAAGCGCTACGTTGCCCGGGAGGTCTACCACTACCTCCCCCGGGAATAGCTGTTCGGAGTGGCGGGCCTGGCCCACACATACCGGCTGCCGCGTCTCGACGCTGGCCTGCTAACGACTTGCCGGTCCGCCACTCCGAGCTTCATCGACTTCGTCGTCGTGACAGCCCGATGGCCTAATAAGAGCTTGCCCTCGTCATTGTGAGTGGCCCTTTCATGTCCTGCCTCGTTGCTTCACCTCGACGCCAAAACCGCCCCTTGACATCCATAGGAGATTCGATATGAGGCGATATGAGATAGCTGGCGTTCGGGGTCATGGGACAGGGCCGGGAGTGTGGGGGCAACAGTGGCGGCTGGTTCCGACGAGGTGGCATGCTCTTTCTCTGCTGTTAGGCAGACAGGAGTAAGGGTCGTACCCATGGCGGCAATGACCGTGACGATGCTCTTCACCGATCTGGTGGGGTCGACTGCCCTGCTTTCGCGGGTGGGCGAGGAACGCTCCGAGGAGTTGCGGCGTGAGCATTTCGCCTTACTGCGGAATGCGATGGCGAAATTCGATGGCCGCGAGGTGAAGAACCTCGGTGACGGCCTGATGATCGTCATTCCGAGTGCCGCGGACGGTGTCGCCTGTGCAGTGGCCATCCAGCAGGCGTTCGAGCAGCGCAACCGAGAGGCGTCGGAACCGATGCTGATACGGGTCGGGGTCTCCTTGGGCGACGCCGACGTCGAGGACGGCGACTACTTCGGGGCTCCAGTGGTCGAGGCGTCCCGCCTGTGCGCCAAGGCCGAGGGTGGGGACATCCTGGTCACCGATGTGGTGCGGGCCCTGGCCGGCTCCCGGGGCGGCTTCCAGTTCGTGTCGATCGGCGAACTGGAGCTAAAGGGCCTCGACCACCCGGTTGGGGCCTGCCGGGTGGCGTGGATGCCGGCCGTGGAAGCGTCACAGGACGTTGCAGTCCCGTTGCCGGGTCGAATCGTGTCAGCGGTCTCGGCAACGTTCGTGGGCCGAGGTGCCGAGCGTGAGACCCTGGATGTGTCGCTGAAGGCCATCGCCACCGGAGCGCAGCGGACTGTGTTGATCTCCGGTGAACCAGGGATCGGCAAGACGTCGTTGTCCTCGGGGTTCGCGCGCCACGCCTTCGAAGACGGTGCGGTCGTGCTCTACGGGCGCTGCGACGAGGACCTCGGGATTCCCTACCAGCCCTGGGCCGAAGCGATCGCCCATCTGGTCGCCTACGCACCCGACGAGCTGCTTGCCGCCCACGTCAGTGCTCGAGCTGGTGAGCTGGCCCGACTGGCGCCGGAACTGGTCGGCCGGGTGCCGGTGCCACCGTCCTCGTCCAGCGACGGGGAGTCGGCGCGCTACCTGATGTTCGGGGCAGTCGTCGATCTGCTGACCCGGGTGTCGGCCATCGCACCGGTAGTGCTCCTTCTCGACGATCTGCATTGGTCCGACCGTCAGACGGTCCAGCTCCTCCGCCACGTGGTGTCGGCCGAGGCACCGCTGCGGCTGCTGGTGATCGGGACGTTCCGCGAGTCCGATGTCGGGACGGATCATCCGCTGGCCGAGACCCTGGCAGCCTTGCATCGGGAGTCGGGGGTCGAGCGGTTGTCGTTGCGGGGTCTCGGCGACGACGAGCTGCTCGCACTGCTCGAGACCACCGCAGGGCACGAGATGACCGAGGATGGTGTCGCCCTCCGCGACGCCCTGATGGCCGAGACGGAGGGAAACCCCTTCTTCGTCGGCGAGATGCTCCGCCACCTGGCCGAGACGCAGGCCATCTTCCAGGACGACCAGGGGCGGTGGGTGGCCAGTCCCGACCTCCGGACCTCGGGTCTGCCGGTCAGCATCCGGGAGGTGGTCGGCCGGCGGGTTGCCCGGCTCGGTGAAGATACCCAACGGGTCCTCTCGTTGGCCGCGGTCATCGGCCGCGACTTCGACACCGACGTGCTGGCCCGGGTGGCCGACCTCGACGAAGACGCCGTGATCGACTTCTGCGACCAGGCGGTCACCGCCGCGGTGCTCACTGAGGTGGCTGGGCGTTACACGTTCGCCCACGCGCTCATCGAGCACACCCTTTACGACACGCTTTCGACCGGTCGTCGGGCTCGGGCCCACCGGGCGGTGGCCGATGCCCTGGAGGAGCTGTGCGGTGACGATCCCGGCGAACGGGTCGGTGAGCTCGCCTACCACTGGGCTCACGCCACCCAACCTCATGACACGGAAAAGGCGACGGATTATGCGCAACGAGCCGGTGACCGGGCCTTGGCCCAACTCGCACCCGATGAGGCACTGCGCTGGTATCGGGACGCGCTCGACCTGCTCGACCGGGCCTCGGCCGATGACGCGTACCGCAGGTCGGCGCTGCTGATTGGACTCGGTGACGCCCAACGGCAGACGGGTGACCCCGCTTATCGTGAAACGTTGCTGGCAGCGGCGCATCTTTCCGACGATATTGACGCCATCGACCTCCTGGTGCGAGCCACTCTGCGGAACAGCCGCGGATTGGTCAGCACGATCGGTGCCATCGACCACAAACGGGTTGAGGTGGTGACCCGGGCGCTTGAACGCCTGGCAGACGCCGACAGCCCCGACCGGGCCCGCCTGCTCGCGCTCTTGTGTGTTGAGCGCACCTACGACGCGGATCTCGAGAGGCGGCTCGCTCTGGCCACTCAAGCGGTCGACATGGCCCGACGCACGGGCGATAGGGCCGCGCTGGTGGATGCCATCTGGATCTGTCACGAGTCGATCACTTTTCCCCGGACCCTCGAGCTCCGCGGGCGGTGGAGCTCCGAGGCGTCTGAGATCGCTGACGACCTCGGCGACCCGACCGCACGCCTCTTTGCCAATGCCTTCCGGAACACGTCGGCGCTGGAGGCGGGCGACCTCGTGACCATGAGGGAGGCAAACTCGATCTTTCTGTCGGAGTCCGAACGGATCGGACAACCGTTCAACCGCTGGCAGATCGCCAACAACCGGGCGTGGGTCTCGGTGCTCGGGGGCGACCTCGCCGCCGCCGAGGAGGCCGCTACTGAGGCCCTGACGCTCGGCATCGCAGCCGGCCAACCCGACGCCTTCGCCTTCTACGGCGCCCAGCTCACAAGCGTGCGCCATAAACAGGGCCGGCTCCACGAGATAGTGCCGTTCATCGAACAAGCTCTGGAGAACAATCCGGGACTTCCCGCCTTCAGGGCTGCGCTGGTGTGGGCGAAAAGCCATGATGCCGCCGACAATGATGTCCGCCGTCTTCTTGATGTCGAGGTGGCCAATGATTTTCCGATGTCCGAAGACGCGAATTGGTTGACATCCCATGTGCTCTGGGCGGAGACGGCGGCGCGCTGCGGGCACCGACCCGCAGCTACAGCCCTCTACCAATGCCTGCTGCCTTGGCACGCCCAGCTCGCTACCACACACATCACCGTGTCTGGGAGCGTGGCGCACTACCTCGGGCGGCTCTCACACACGCTCGACCGTCGCGACGAAGCTGCTCAGTGGTTCGTTGAAGCGCTTGCGTGCCACGAAGGAATGGAGGCGCCGTACTTCGTGGCGTTCACTCAGACCGCTTGGGCTGCACTCCTCACCGACCGTGGCCAACCCGGCGACCTACAACAGGCACGAACCTTGATTGACGCCGCCTTACCGGTCGCCACCGAGGGCGGCTATGGCTACGTAGAACGCGATGTTCGGGACCTGCTCGAACGGATTGGATAGATAACTCGAGCACGACGAGGAGTGTCCCTGAACGTGCGCCACCCGAGCGCAAGGACTCGCCCGAATGTGCCTGATCGGGGACGGTGTATTCGGTGATCTGAGATGCCTGCACCCGCTCGGTATCGGCCGTCTATTGACTGGTCAGCTACTGTGCTCGGAACGGGAATTAGCGTCAGCAAACTGCTTGAGGATGCCGTCCATGTCGTAAGGCTGCTCTTCGAGGGTGTCTGGATCCCATTGGCTTCTGGGAGTGGCCACGAAGTCTCCGCCGTAGACGTGGATGGCGCCGGTGTGCTGCCGACTGGGGTTCGTCACTGCGTGGATCGTGTCGCCACCGAGGAGGACGACATCGCCGGTCCGAAGCTCCTTTCCTCCCGAGCTGGTCAGCCTCTCGGCCTGACGTCGGTAGAACGAGTTGTCCTCTTGACCGGCGTAGATGCCGATGGCAGCCCACATGCGGTGGTCGTGGGGCTGCAACGACATGAGCGGCGCCCAGACCACGTTGAGCACGGTGAGTTCACGCGAGCGGTACACGATGTTCAACCCTGCAAGCGCACGATCAAGGGTGTCTGCGACCGAAGACGGTTCGGCCATCGCCCGACCCAGTACCTCACGAATAGCACGTCGAGTCTCGGACTCGTCAAGCGCAACTATGCAGTCACTTACGAAGTTGTCGATGTCGAACATGAGCTACCTCCCCTGACCGCGAACTGCCCGAATTCTACGCCCGGGTCGCCGCGGCGTTCTGCGTGAAAATGGACGAGGTTGCCTTCAGAAACCATTGACTCTGCGTAAGGCACTGCATGAGGATAGATCCATTGTGGAGGCTCGAGCCAAGAACCTCATGAGCCCCGATGAGACGGCTGAATTCCCCGGGCTCAAAGCCCAGGTGATCGATCTCGGCGATGTGACGGTTGGTCGGATCGTGATGGAGCCCGGTTGGCGCTGGTACACGCACGTGCGTCCGCATGTCGGCGGCGACTGGTGCGAAGCGCGCCACGTAGGAGTTGTCTTGGCGGGTCGGTTCGGGATGGTGATGCGCGACGGAACCACACTCGAGTTCGGACCAGAGGACGTATTCGAGATCCCGCCCGGTCACGACGGTTACACGCTCGGTGACGAGCCGTGCATTCAGATCGAGTGGTCGGGCTTGCGGGCCTTCGCTGGATTCAGACTTGCGGGTACGTACAATCGGGCGCTTGTTACACTGCTCTTCACCGACCTCGTCGACTCGACGGTAACAGCGAAACGACTCGGCGACATCGCCTGGCGGGATCTGCTCTCAACGCACTACGAGGCGACAAGGGCAGCGCTCGAACGACACCATGGTCATGAGGTCAACACGATCGGAGACGGCTTGCTTGCCACATTCGACGGGCCAGCAGCTGCCCTCCACTGCGCCGTGGCGATCAGCCGGAAGGCCGCTCGCGAGGACCTTCGGATCCGTGCCTGTGTGCACGTTGGAGAGGTGGAGCTTGTCGGAACGGACGTACGCGGCATCGCGGTACATGAAGCGGCGCCGGATTCTCGGCAAGGCAGCCGCGAACGAAGTCTTGTTATCTTCCACAACGCGCGCACTGGCGGGCAACTTGGGGTTCACCTTCCATAACCGCGGCACCCATATGCTCAAGGGCTTGCAGGGCGATTGGGAGCTGTTCGCTTGTCTCGAAGGCGATCAGCCCGGGTTCGACTGAACCGTTGTTGGTGCTGCGATCGTCCTGTCCGAGCTGAGGGTGCGCATATCCCCGGTTACCGGTCGGGCGTCGTTGTATGTGAAGCGGTATCCCCCGTGTGCCGATCAAGGCAGTTCGCGGAGCGCGAGCGCCGATCGCTTCTGAGCGGAAGATATGCGACCTCGGCCCCCTCTGTGTCAACCTTCAGTGAGGCAGATCGAACTGCTGATTCATTGAACTGAGGGCGGGGAAACGAGCCCCGAAAATGACCACGACAATCAACCACTCTGACGACACGCGCCATCATGCTGGTGGCATGGACGACACCACAGACCCGGACCCCGAGATCCCCGAACGGGCCACGGGGCCACGCCGGTTCCCTGCTACCTACAAGGCGAGGACCCTCGCCGAGTACGACACGCTGGGCAAGGCCGAGAAAGGAGCGTTGCTCCGCCGGGAAGGCCTCTACTCCTCCCTCCTCACCGAGTGGCGCCGCCAGCGTGATCGGGGAGCCGAGGAGGCCCTGGCCCGACCCGCCGGCCGCCAGGCCGCCGATCCCCGTGACAAGGAGATCGCCCGACTGAAGAAGGACAAGGAGCGGCTCACCGGCGAGCTGGACAAGGCGAGGAAGGTCATCGAAGTCCAGGGAAAACTCTCGGCGCTGTTGGAGCAGTTCGCCACCGACAGCGAGCCGGACGAGAGAGGCGAGACCAGGTGATCGACGAAGCCATCGACGAGCTGACCCCGACGGTCGGGGCGCGGGCCGCGTGTGCAGCCCTCGGTGAGAGCCGGGCACGGCACTACCGCCGGCACCGCAAGAGCCCGACTCCACCGAGGCCCGAGCGGGTGGCAACCCCCCAGCCCCGGGCCCTCTCCGAGGTGGAGCGGAAGGAGATCCGCAGGGTGCTGAACAGCACCGAGCACATGGACGAGGCTCCGGCCACCGTCTATGCCAAGCTCCTCGACGAGGGCATCTACCTGGGATCTGTCTCCACCATGTACCGGGTACTCCGGGAGCACGGCGAAGTTGGTGACCGGCGCAGGCATGCCATCCATCCGGCCCGGGTGAAGCCCGAGCTGGTGGCCACCAGGCCGAACCAGGTCTACTCGTGGGACATCACCAAACTCCACGGCCCAGCCAAGTGGACCTATTACTACCTGTACTCGATCATCGACATCTACAGCCGCTACGTGCCCGGGTGGATGCTGGCTCGAGCGGAGCGGGCCAGCCTGGCCGAGGCTCTCATGGCTGACACCATCGAGAAGCAGGGCATCGGAGCCGGCGAGCTCACCATCCATTCGGACCGGGGGTCACCGATGATCGCCAAGCCACTTGCCCACCTGCTGGCTGACCTCGGCGTCACCAAGTCCCACAGCCGACCCCATGTGAGTAACGACAACCCCTATTCGGAGAGCCACTTCCGGACCTTCAAGTACCGGCCGGACTTCCCCAAGAGTTTCGGGTCCTTCGAAGATGCCCATGCCCACTGCGGCCGGTTCTTCGGTTGGTATAACGACGATCATCGGCACTCCGGCATCGGATTCCACACCCCGGCTGACGTCCACTACGGCAGAGCGGAACTGATCCGAGAGCAGCGTGGTCACGTGCTGACCACCGCCTACGCCGCCCATCCCGAGCGGTTCGTCCGGAAAGTCCCGACGCCTCCGGAACTACCGGCAGTGGCCTGGATCAACGAACCGAAGGAGGATGCAACGACGGCACAGTGATTATCCACACTTTCTGTCTCACAAAGGTTGACAGGCGCCGGCCGGTGATCGGGGACATTCGAAGAAGCGCAGCAGGGTGGCGCTTTTACCCGGGGAGCCGCTCCATGAGAGCTATCAACTCGTCACGTCGATAGCCACGTTGACGAGCAAATGCCAAGACCTCGTTGAGTTTCGCTACGACTGCTCCCTGTTCGGGCGTTCCCGCCACCCTGATCGCTCGACCTCGCCCCATCTCCAGTAGGCCTTCACCTCGAAGGAGTCGAAGCGCACGCAGGACTGTATTCGTGTTCACACCGAGAACCACCGCCAAGTCCTTGGCTTGGGGGATCTTTTGCCCGGGCAGTGCCTCACCATCAGCGATGGCTCGTCTGATTTCGGCGGCCACCTGCTCGTGGAGCAAGACGGGCTCTTGTCTGTCGACTCGCGAAAGATCGAGCTTCGCATCACCCAGTTCCTGGTCATCACGCTTGACAGAGCCCATAAGAACAACGATAGTAGCTTCATGGTGACGACGGAAGCCGCACTGCTGGCGCCGACCTCGCCACCAATACCTGACGTGGACGCTCTGTTCAAAGAAGCTCAGCGGCATAGACGGAACAAGCGGCTGATGGGGTCAGCGATCGTCTTCATCTGTCTTCTCTTGGTAATCCTGATTGGCCTCACGGTCGTTGGGGGCCGCGGCAACTCTGCTTCCACAATCCCCATGACCCAACCGGGATTCGCGAGAACTGTCCTGAAGGCAACCAAGGCTGCCAGTGGCGCAGCGTTCACCGTGGTCATTCGATCGCCGGGGGCTGGGTGCGGCTCACCCGGCACGAGCGATCAGGTGAGCGTGAACCAAGGTTCCGTCAACTTCGTTACACAGGTCATGGAGTACTCGACGACAAGCCAGGGATGTTCCGCTGTCTCTGAGCCACTGACGATGCAAACCCTGACGGCGACCTACAAAGACGTCGGAAGCAACGTCGCCCGGAGCATTCCCACCTCGTCGTCAAGGCCGTGGCTGCAGACACCTTCAAGCGTTCCGGCCGGACTGTTCTCCGTGAGCAGCATCATGCTCACTCCGGATACAGGCGCACTTCTTTCAGCAGTGCCCAGTCCGCTCATCAGCGGTCACACTGCATTGGTCGACGGAGTGACCACAACCGAATACCAAGGCACCACCACGCTCGCATTGCTACAACGAGATGACCCTGTGTTTGTACCTGCAGAGGTTGAATCGTTGGCTCCCAATGCCTCATCGATCAAGATTCCAGTCCAGCTCTGGATCAACGGAAAGGATCAACTCGTTCGGGCCTCTGCCTCCGAGCCCTACTACGCCCAGGTGTACCCGCTTGGAGGCAAAGGTGGCGAGGTCGTATCGAGTGGGGCACAGGTCTCGACGACTTCCGCCGCGGTTCCGCCTGTGGCGGCGACGACACCGCCCTACCAACAGGGTGTAACCCAGATCACTCTGACCTTCAGGAACTTCGGCCCGAGGATCATCACGCTTCCGTCACCGTTGAGCACGGCGACATACGGCCGTTAGTGCACCGACTGCAACCTCACGACGAGACAAGGATACTGGGATTCGCTCTGCGTCCGTAGATGCGGCCAATGTCGGCTCCGTCCAACGACAGCGGCGCCAGATCTGGGAGACAACTCAAAGACAATGTCGACGGGCCCGCCACCATCCGTTGCACGACCGGGGCGGGACGAGTTGTCCTCGCGTGTCCGTCCGCTCATATGGATGGTCGCCATATTGGTTGTTCTCATGCCCGTTGTATCGTCATGTTCAGTTCTCCAGAGTTCCGCGGAGAAGTCGCTTCACCGGCACGCTGCTGACGCGGCGACTGCCATGGGCAACACGCCGATAGGAACGTCAGGGGTCGACATGGCCCGCGTCGTCGTAGGGACCGGCACGGACGACACCATCCAGGTCCTGACTGCGACTGGTACCAGACGGAGTGGTGTGGTTGTGCTGCGCATCAATGTCACTGTCAAGCCCACATCTCAGCTTGACTCCGGCAGTACGGCGGTCGGTTGCTTCCGATATCAGTTCGACTACGACGCGCAGCCGGACGAAGTCTCGTGTCCGAACACAGAACCATTGGTTCTGCCGCCTCCGGGACCTACGACCACAACCACCATGAGTTGATGACCATGCCATCCACCCGGCGTTCTGGGAGTGCGTCTAGCAGCTTGGACGCCATCACAACAAGGAGGTACATGTTGTGATGACGTAACCAAGCGATCAGCTGAGGACAGCCAGCCGGTGCGAGTCCGGTCCGGGGAGACGCCAAGGTCCCCGGTAGTGAAGCCCCCGTGCGTGGTCGAGAGGCCGGGTTCGAAGCGGGGTGGAGCAAATGACCAGTCCGTAACATCACGTGAAGCCTGCAGCGTCGTTACACCGGTCCGTCAGTGATGGCGGAGCAGGAGGAGTCGAGCCTTTCCCCAAAGGGCGAAGACCATGGACGACACCAGGGATCTTGGAGCGGGTGTCCAGGAACCTCCCGGCGCAGGGGGCTCGGAATGGCCAGACGGTTGTCCCCGGAACTGGAGAGATCCGTCTCGACGCCGGCAAGCACAAGGCCGCAGGTCGCCAGCCTTCGGTGCCCGGCAGCCACGACGTCGATAACCAGCGGCCCTGGGAAACGGCGAAGTGTCGAGCGGAAGTCGGAGGAGGCAGTAGTAGTGATGACGACCGGGACAACATAACCCGGTTCGAGCGAAGGGCCTCTAGCCAGGTGTGCGAAGCGACCAGTGCCGACCGTGGGATTGTCCAACGGGCTATCCACCCACTCGCCCCACGGGGCAGGTCAACGGACCGGGAGTGACGCTCGGGTCGCCCGCCAACGCCCGTGGCACGGCGGAATGCGCACGATCGACTGCCTGGGGGAAAGCCGTGTGCGGGAGAACCGCATGCACGGTTTGGGAAGGGGGGACTGGGGAGGTCGACACCCAGGCGAGATGGAACACGCACCCGAAGGGAAACTGACGGGACTGAGCCCATCCGCCGTACCGACCACACCGAACCAATTCCCTACTTCACCAGTCAGGGAGAGGTGGTGGTGACTTGAACACCGGATGGCGGGGTGCCTCTTCGATGAACTTCTCCGCTGGGTCTCCCTTGGCATCGAAGAACGGGGCGGTTACCCGCACATTGTGATCGCAGTGCTGGAGCACGGGTACCGGCCTCCAGCATCGGACGGTCGTCAACTCCGCCTCGGACCCTCGTTATCGCCTTCGAGCGGAGGGAGCAGGACGAGCTCGACGGCACGGGAGCGCATGGCCGACCGCCTGTGGGGACACCCGAGCTCGCCGGTCCGTGCGTGGTGCCAGTGGCGGTCGGCTTCGCAGGCCAGGAACCGCTCGATGACCGTGCCGCAGTGCCTGCAGATGGAGCTCTCCAGGCGGAGCTCAATGGTGCGGTTGCCCGGTTCTGCGAACATGGAGCAAACTCCTCGCTAGACCACTCTCGCACCCCTCCATTGTCCACTCTCGTCCAACGGGTCTGTGGAAGGGAAGCCCAGCTTCCTGGGGAAATACAGGTTGAAGTTGTGGATTCGTGCTCGGGAGATGTGGACGGCGCCTACCAAACGGTGGACGACTTCCCCCAGCCGGTCGAGTTGTTCACGTCCACAGGCGTGGTGTACGGGTTTGACCCGCTGAGGTTCGCTCTGAGCCGCTGAAGCGGGGAGTCCGGGGTGTGGGCCCCGACGACGAACAGGAGTTTCGCGAGATCCCCCACTCGCGACGACCACCGCATCAATCTTCAAGTTCCGTCCAAAGAACACGAAGGAGAAGATGCGGTGGAAGTCCCCAACACGATGGATGCTCTGGCCTGGCTGCGCAAGCACCTCGACGAAGCCGACCCAGACCTGCTGCGCTCGATGGTCAAGGCCTTTGCCGATCAGCTGATGTCGGCCGAGGCCAGTGCCCTCTGCAACGCCGGCTATGGCGAGATCACCCCAGAACGGCTGAACTCGAGAAACGGCTATCGGAGTAGGGACTTCGATACCCGAGCGGGCACGATCGAGCTGGCCATCCCCAAGCTGAGATCCGGCAGCTACTTCCCCGACTGGCTGGTCGAGCCCCGGCGGAGAGCTGAGCGGGCCCTGGTCGCGGTGGTGGCCCAGTGCTACGTCGAAGGGGTCTCGACCCGTCGGGTCGACGACGTGGTCCGCTCCATGGGCATCGACGGGATCTCAAAGTCCCAGGTCTCAGAGCTGGCCAAGTCCCTCGACGAGATGGTGAGCGCCTTTCGCAACCGGCCCCTCGACGCCGGCCCCTACTCCTACATCTGGGTCGACGCCCTAACGCAGAAGGTCAGGGAGGGTGGCCGCATCGTCAACGTGGCTGTCGTCGTGGCCACCGGGGTCAACGCGGACGGACACCGCGAGATCCTCGGCCTCGACCTCATCACCACCGAGGACGGGGCGGGCTGGACGGCCTTTTTGCGGGGCTTGGTCGCCCGAGGACTCTCCGGCGTCGCCCTGGTCGTCTCCGACGCTCATCAAGGCCTGGTCGACGCCATTGCCTCGGTGCTGCCTGGAGCGGCCTGGCAGCGCTGTCGGGTCCATTTCGTGCGCAACGTGCTGACCAGGGTGCCCAAGGCCACCCAATCCATGGTGGCCACCCTCATCCGCTCCATCTTCGAGCAGCCCGATCACGAACAGGTCCTGGCCCAACATGGTCGAGTCGTCGAACAGCTCACCGAGCGCTTCGTCGATGCCGCCGACATGTTGGTGGGGGCACAGGCCGACATCTTGGCCTTCTCCACCTTCCCCAAGGAGCACTGGCGCCAGATCTGGTCCAACAACCCCCAGGAGCGGCTCAACAAGGAGATCCGCCGGCGCACCGATGTCGTGGGCATCTTCCCCAACCGTTCCGCCGTCATCCGCCTGGTCGGTGCCGTGCTCGCCGAACAGCACGACGAGTGGGCCGTCGCCCGTCGTTACATGGGAGTCGACTCGCTGGCCAAGGCCCGCCTTCGAGTCATCGACAGCAGCAGCGAGGAGGTGAATCTGGCAGAGCTCGCCGACGTCAGTTAGAACAACAGCAACAGATTGGTGTGGTGGTCGTCGTTACACCACGCGTCTGGACGTGGCCGTCGAGTTCGCCTGCCGGTCTCAAGGAGAACTGGGGGCGGGTCGAGCCGGTGCCGTCATGGTAGGGGGGTCGTCGTATAGCCGGTGGTCAGGGACAGGCTGGGATACCGATTTGAGGGCAGGACCCACCTGCGACTGACCTCGTGTGGCCTGGGATCTAAAGGGTCTCTCCCGACTTGCCGACCAATACAGTGTGGCCCGTCCGGAGAACCCGAAAGTCAAGGAAGCCATCGTCGCGGCTCTGGCTGCGGCCTGCTCCCATGGTCATGTCCTGCCTCCTGAAGAGGGAGCGAGGCTCTCTGACGCTTGGGACAATGCCCTGTTCACTGCATTCGATGCGGCTCGGCCACCCGGAAAGTTCGAGTCCTGGGCCAGAAGGTCACTCCCAAAGCTTGCGGCCGGTTTCCACGCGGCGAAACTGGAGATGACCAGTCCAGATCGGTGTGATGTAATCCGTCTTTCGGCTGTAGCCATCTTCGAGTCACGTCGGCGCGAGCTTCAAGCCCAAGAAGGCTGATCGGAACTTAGCGCCTATCACCACTCACAAAACATGGACCCGCGTACGAGCTGGTATCGCTCCCTGACCCGGTGTGATCGGGGACACCCTTCGGACTTCTCTATTGGGGCGGTGAGCCGAGAGAACTCCTCTGGATGGCTTCAATGATCGGGCCAGCCAGGTCTCCCTCGTCTGGGCCGTAGATCGCCACACCGGGGACGAAACCCCTGATCTCGCCTAGTCTTTCGGCTACTGGCGGCGACAGGGGGTTCGGTGGCCACCACCGAGAACATCACGGTGCTCTTCACGGATCTGGTGGGTTCGACTGAGCTCGCCTCGTCACTGTCTCTTGAAGCAGGCGACGAGGTGCGCAACAAGCACTTCTCGGCTCTCCGGCAGGCCGTCGCCACCTCGGGGGGTACCGAGGTGAAGAATCTGGGCGACGGCCTCATGGTGGCCTTCCCAGCCGCATCGGCGGCTCTGAGTTGCGCGGTGGCCATGCAACAGGCCGTCCACCGGGACAACGCCGGTGCGGAGAGGACTCTCGAGCTCCGGGTGGGGTTGAGCTCAGGCGAGGCGAGCAGGGAGGCCGACGACTTCTTCGGCGACCCGGTCATCGAAGCGGCCCGGCTCTGCGCTCAAGCCGAGGGTGGCCAGATCCTGGCCTCCGACCTGGTCCGGGCCACCGCCGGTCGCAGAAGCGCACACACCTTCACCTCGCTCGGAGAACTGGAGCTGAAGGGCTTACCCGAACCCATCGAAACGCTGGAGGTCGGCTGGGAGCCCTTGGACGCCGACGCGGCGGTTGCCGACGGTATTCCTCTTCCGGCTCGACTGGGTCATCCCCCTGCTGTGGGGGTCATCGGCCGCGAGGCCGAACTGGCCACCTTGGAGACCGCCGCCAAGTCGGTTGCCTCCAGGGAAGGCCGCCAGGTCATCCTCATCTCCGGTGAGCCAGGCCAGGGGAAGACCACCCTCGTCTCCGAGCTGGCCTGCCGACTGCACCAATCAGGCACCACGGTACTTCTGGGGCGCTGCGACGAGGAGGTCGGCGCACCATATCGTCCGTTCCACGAGGCACTGTCTCACTTGGTGGCGCACGCCGACGAAGCGCTGCTCCGAACCCATGTGGCCAGCCATGGCGGGGAGCTGGCCCGCATGGTGCCCGCCCTCGGTCGGCGTCTGGGCGAGCTGCCGCCGTCCCAGACCACTGATCCCGATACCGAGCGCTACCTCCTCTATGCAGCCGTCGTGGGACTCCTGGAGGAGGCGAGCCGCAAACGTCCGGTCCTCCTGCTGCTCGACGACCTGCATTGGGCTGACAAGCCGACCCTGCAGTTGCTCCGTCATGTGGTGGCCAACACGTCGGCTGCCCCTGTCCTCATCCTCGGCACCTACCGCGACGCGGAGCTCTCGGCTGCTCATCCGCTCACCGAGGTCCACGGCATTCTGCTTCGCGAACAGGGCGTCTCGTCGCTCCATCTGTTGGGGCTGGAAGACACCGGGGTCATCGCCTTCATGGAATCGGCCGCCGGGCACGAGCTCGACGACGCCGGGGTGGGACTGGCCCATCAGCTCTACCGGGAGACCGACGGCAATCCGTACTTCGTGGCCGAGATGCTGCGAAACCTGTCGGAGTCAGGCGACATCATCCAGGACGCCAGCACGGGGCGCTGGACGGCCAAGGACACCGATGGACCGTTCTCCCTTCCCCACAGCGTGCGGACGGTCATCGGCACCCGTGTCTCACGACTCGGGGAAGGGGCGACCAAGGTATTGTCCACGGCAGCGGTGATCGGTCGGGACTTCGACCTCGACCTCTTGGCCGAGACGACCACGGTCGACGAGGACGAGCTCATCGACCTGTTGGACGAGGCCCAGCGTGCCGCCGTTGTGAACGAACTCTCAGACTCGCCGGGGCGCTACACCTTCTCGCACGCCCTGGTCCAACACACCCTCTACGAAGACCTCGGCGGCACGAGGCGCACTCGGCTCCACAAGTCGGTGGGCGAGGCCATCGAGCGCCTCTACGGGGAGAACAGGGAAGACCTTGTCGGGGAGCTGGCCAGACACTTCCTCCTTGCCACCCGCCCCACCGACTCGGACAAGGCCATCTCGTATGCCAAGCGAGCGGGCGACGCCGCCCTCGAGGCGCTCGCGCCCGACGATGCGGTCCGGTACTTCTCCCAGGCGCTCGAGCTCGCCGCCCACACCGCAAGCGTCGACCCGCTGACCCGCATCGACCTGTTGATCGGCCTCGGCACAGGCCAGCGCCAGGCGGGCATCGCCGCGTTCCGGGAGACCCTCCTGGAGGCGGCACGCATGGCTAAGCACATCGGTGCGACCGGCCGCCTCGTTGCCGCCGTTTTGGCCAATAACCGAGGCTTCTTCAGCGCGCTCGGAACAATCGACACCGATCGGGTGGAGATGCTGGAAGCAGCCCTAGCTTCTCTTCCCGCTGCCGATAGTTCGAACCGAGCGAAGCTCCTCGCCCGGCTGTGCAGCGAACTCGCTTTCGGTCCGCTCGACCGTCGATTAGCTCTGGCGCGCGAAAGCAGGGCCATGGCCCGCCGCGTCGACGACGGTGCAACTACTGTCCAAGTGCAATTCGACAGCGGCGCTCCTCTGCGCATCCCCAGCACGCTCGAAGACCAACTCGAAGCGGAACACGAAGCCATCCAACTGGCGGACCGCCTCGATGACCCTGTTCTGAAGCTATGGGCGAGAGCGCAAGCGGTGATTGAAGAAACCCGGGCAACTGAATTTGAGCTTGCCAGCGACCACATGACCCAATTGACGGACCTCGCTCGCAGGCTTCAGCAACCGATGTGGCTCTGGTACGGGACTTACTTGCGCGCTGCTCAGGCGCTGTTGCATGGTGAAACCTCCGAGGCAGAGGAGCTCGCCAGCGCCGCCCTGGAGATCGGGACGGCTAGTGGTCAACCCGACGCAGTGATCTTCTACGGCACGCAACTGATGGGGATCCGACTCCAGCAGGGAAGGATGGCCGAGCTGGTGCAGCTCATCGCCGATGTGGCCGATCAGACTCCCGGTGTTCCAACGTACCGTGGAGTGCTGGCTGCAGCATATCTACAGGCGGGGGATACAGAGTCCTCGCGTCAGTTGGTCGAGGCGGCCTCGGTCGAGTCGTTTGCCCTACCTATGGACACTGCTTGGTTGGATGGGATCGTCATGTATGCGCGACCGACGATTGAACTGCGTATCACATCCGTCGCGGAACAGATAGTTGGACTCCTCGCTCCGTACCACGCGCAGGTGCCCTTCAATGGATTAATCCCCCAGGAACCTGTCGCCATGTTCCTCGGTGGACTTTCCACGGTCGTCGGGAGATATGACGACGCTGCTGCTTACTTCACGGAGGCCGCCGAGTTCAATCGTCGTGGCGGCATGCATTTCGCTGACGCCGAGACCAGCATGCTATGGGGGCAGATGCTCCGTATCCGCAACGGGCCGGGTGACGGCGACCGTGCCCGGGAACTCCTCGAACAGGGACGGGAGAGCGCCGCTGTCCGCGGCTACGCCATAGTGGAGCGTCAGGCGAACGCCGAATTGGCAGAATCGAGTTGATCTCGACCGATAGAGGCGAGGATCATCCCCACAGGGGTGCCCCAGTCGTGTTGGTCCGTGGCCGTAAGGACCCTCGGCAAACATCGCGGGCGATAGGTGGGCCCTGAGCCAGCGTTCGGGGCACGCTTGGCGGCCCGGTGCGGCTCGTTGCTCAGCCTGGAGCACGGCGGGACGCTTCCATAGGCACCGATTGGAGTTGGCGCCCTCGGCGCTGGTTGGAGACACCCTGAGTGATCCCCTGACCTGGTGGGAGTTCCGGAGAACAGTCCGGTGAGCTCATCAGAGGCCTCTGAGAAATCTAGAACCACTCCAGAGCTTTGGCGGTGAAGCTCTTGACCTCCTCGAGTGTGGCGTCTCGCCCCTGCCCAGAGCGCCAGGGGACCTCATCTCGAATGCAGACGGTCAGCTCGGGCGTCACCACCGGTACGCACCGAATCGCCGTCACGGTCCCAGGCTGTTGCCAGCTCGCGTGTAGCTCGTGGGCGATCTGACCATACTGGTCTCCCTCCGTGAAGGTGGTCGCGGTCGAGGACAACCGCACGGTGTCCGACAGTCGTTCGTCCTCCGCGTCCGGAGAGTAGCGGAAGCGCACGAACTCGTCACCGGCTGAGTCCACTTCGTACCGAGTGTTGGTCATTTCACCGGCGATGATCGTCGAGGTGAAGTCATACGGGTGGTCGTGGACGGGCGATTCTCCGATGCAGCAGCTCGGGTCCCAGACGTGGAGTCGGTACTCGCGCCGGTCGTCGAGGCGCAGGCCCATGAGCCCGATGTCCTGCATCCTCCAGGGGAAGTCCTCCGCATGTTGGAGCACCGTGAGAACCAGGGCCTTGCTCAGCGTCTCGCTCATGCGTTCTCCTGTCACGGCCGTTGGTCGACGTGCCCGATCCCCTAAATCACATCACTGTCATTTGTGTGGGTCAAGGTGGACGACTGGCGGAGTTCCCACAAACGACTGGTGTGCGACGCATCCACATGCCCAGTTCTGCCTGGTCATGGGTAGTTCGCTGATCGCGACCAGCTATCGGCACCGGGACCTTGCGCCGGTGCCCCGGTTCAAGTCCTCGTAGTTTTGGCGGTCAGCCGTGACGACGGGGACTCGGTGAGCTCTTCGGAGGAGATGAGATGAAAGAGGAAGGTTGGTATGTGGATCCCTACGGGGTCCACGAAGCCCGTTGGATCTCCGCAGGGACGCCCACGGCGCTTGTCCGGGACGGCGACGTCGAGGCACAGGATCCTCCACCGGATACCCCATACGCGGGACACCTCGAAGAGCTGGCAGAGAGGGTTCGGGGCGACGCCGATGACTTGCTGCGAGCCGACGACGCCGACAGCACATCATTCGATCCCGATCGCGAGGAAGAGGCCGTCTGGGATGTGTTCGGCGAGAGCAGTGGTGGAGATTGATCTGAGCCGCACGCATTCGGCGATCGCAGACGCCGAGTCCCTTCACCATCCGGGAAATGGCTCGGTGAGGGAGCCGATGACGTGGTCGGCACCAGCCTTGGCCAGTTCATCGACCGAATAGCGACCGCTTGCAACGCCAACGGAAACAGCCCCGGCGGCGCGTGCTGCATCGAGGTCGCGAGGAGTGTCTCCCACGACGAACACCTGTGCAGGTGTCAGATCGGCGCGCAGGAGGGCGGCCTTCTCGATTGCGATACCCGTCAATTCGGCTCGATCTGGCGAATCAGATCCGTATGCTCCGAAGATGAAGTACCGATTGAGATTGGCCGGGATGAGCTTGGTGCGAGCAGCACCCTCCATGGCGCCAGAGACCAGGCCCAGGAGAACTCCGGCTTCCCCGAGGTCGGCGAGACACCGGTCTGCCCCCGGCAGCATTCGGTAGCCCTCAGAGACCAAGATGTCATCAGCCAGGTTGAGAAGGTATTGCACGTAGATCTGATCGAGCTCGACATCGCTGGGCTCACGGCCTATGACGGCCTTGAAGGTGGCTCTCGCTACCTGGGGGTCGGTTTCCCCGGCCGAACTGTGCTCGCCGATGTCCGCGGGTATGTCATAGAGCTTCTTGAATGCAGCCTTCCAACTTCGGGCTCCAGAGCCCCCGGTGTGAACCAGCGTCTCATCCACATCAAAGAGGACGACTACCGGTTTGGGCGTGTCGGTCATCGAAAACCTCCAGGTCGTAGGCCAGTGCCTCAGGTGACGAAAACGCTCGACGGCAGACGCCGGTGGCGGGTGTCTCCAAGAGCCCAATCCGTCCTATGGCACCCAGCACGGAATCGACACTCACGAATCCATTCTTGCGCAGACCCAGGCGACTGAACTGGGCGAGGCCTCACGCATCAACTGCTCCGGCATTCTGGGACACTGTTCAGATGGCAAACGGGTCGGACGGCGGCGAACCGAACGGTCCGATCTGCATGAACTGCCGCCGTGAGCTTCGTGGGAATCTACGCAGTGAGCGACTCGACGCCGAGGACACCGCTGGGGGAGCGCGATTGCGGGTTGGAATTATCTACTGCGGCGCCTGTGGTTGGCCGCTTCGCATTGATGCTCGGAGCCCGTTCGAGGTAGGCAGTGGTCCCGCAGAAACAAAAGTAGCCCCGCCCGCCGATCGCACGACGCTGGACGGTCAGTTTCAGCTTCGGTGTCGAGACCTGATCGCCGAAACTCGGGCATTGGGATTTGATCCGTGGCTCTGGGTTGGCCTCATCAACGATCTCGGTGCCGTGCAGGCTGCAAGAAGGATCCTCGCTGATTATGAAGTGCTTCCGGTCACCCGATGGCTGGTTTCCCAGGGACATCCTGAACTCACGTTGGAGCAGGAGATCGAGGATCTGCGGTGGGCCGATCTGTTCGAGGATTCGGATCGTTCGGAAGCAGCTCGCCGTCTTCATTCAGCGGGTGGCGAGCGTCCGAATCAATAGGCGATGCTGGGTTGTGGATCCCGAGGGGGAGCTGTTGGCCATTCATCGATCACCGCCATTGACCCGATCGGGGACGGTGACCTGCGGTCAGGCCCCAGCCGTAGGCTCATCCCAGTGAGCCGCTTCGACTTGGTGATCTTCGACTGCGACGGCGTCCTCGTCGACAGCGAGCGCCTCGCCGTGCGGACGGAGGCTGAGATCCTGTCGGGGCTCGGTTGGCCGCTCTCGGAAGGCGACATCGTTGAACGGTTCGTCGGGCGTTCGGGCGCCTACATGCACCGGGAGATCGAACGGCACCTCGGCCGTAGCGTCGACTGGGATGCTGAGTTCGAACCCCGCTATCGGGAAGTGTTCGAGCGAGAGCTTGTCGCCGTTCCGGGAATCATGGACGCACTCGATGAGATCACGACGCCCATGTGTGTGGCGTCGAGCGGCAGTCACGACAAGATGCGCTTCACCTTGGGCAAGACCGAACTGCTCGATCGTTTCGATGGCCGGATCTTCAGCGCTGACGAGGTGGCACACGGCAAGCCGGCCCCCGACATCTTCCTCTTCGCTGCAGCGAAGATGGGTGCCGCACCCGCCAGATGTGCTGTTGTCGAGGACAGCAGATCTGGGGTGACCGCCGGATTGGCGGCGGGCATGGCGGTCTTCGCGTTCGCTGGGGGTGTGACCAGTGCCCATCAGCTCTCGATCGAAGGGGCGGTGGTCTTCGAGGACATGGAGCGCCTTCCGGCGATGCTGCGCGCCCGGTAAGGGGTCGCCGCCATCTCCGCCGGCTGGTTGGACACGTGTGCGCGGATCGCAGGGGGTGGCCGGAGGTCAGTCGGTCCCGGGCTGGGGGGCGAACCGGATGTCGAGGGAGCGGAGGTAGGTCTGCAACCCGGCGTCCTGGATCGGGATGACCCATGCGGGCCGGCCCGATTCGTTGAAGTGGGCGTGCCACAGACCGGGCGGGGTGGTGAACGCGCCGCCGGGTACCCAGTCGACGCGGGTGGGGTCGGCGATCTCACCGTGCCCGTCGAGGCGGGTGCCGAGCAACGTGTAACAGCCAGGTGCGCCCTCGACGCAGAGATCCAGGGCGACCGACTGGTGCCGGTGGGGCCGCTGCACGGAGCCGGCGGGCACGACACCGAACATGGCCCAGAGGACGTGGGTCACGGTGCGGGTCTGGGTCTGGTCGGCATTGGCCAGCAGGACGCTGATCCGGCTGCGCTGCCCGGCGTCGGGCTCCGCGGAGACCTGCTCCAGCTCGGCCCTGGCCGTCGCGGCATCGAACTTGGTCGGGGCGAAGCGCGGCTCGACGGCCTCCGCACCCAGATAGCGGAGCAGCGGCTCGTCGGTCACCCAGTAGAGGGCCGCATCCTCCTCAGCGTGGTGGGTGGACCGGCTCCGTGCCGGAAGGGTGAGGAAGTCACCGGTCCGCCAGGTCACAGCCTCGCCGTTGACGAACGAGCACCCCGAGCCCCGGATGACGTAGTACAGCTCGGAGGTTGCATTCGGGGCGGTCGAGAGCTTCTCGCCGGGGAGGATGCGCACGAAGTGGGCCAGCAGGGCCGGGCTGGTGGCCGGGCCCGACTCGATGCCGAGGGACGCGGAGAGGTCGAGGGGGACGATCCGGCTCGGCCCGGCGGTGTGCAGCGTGGCCGGGAACGTCTCGATCGGCATCTGGGGCGTGAGGCCGGCACCGATCGGATCGGCCGCCGTCGAGTACTCGTAGTAGCGGGCGTCGCCGCTCCAGTCCTCGCTCAACGCTCCGACTCTCAGCCCCTGGTCGGTGACGATGCTCATCTCGGTTCCACACTAGCGACGAACCGGCTGTCGAACGCCCGACGGGTGGGGTGCACCGGGTGGCCGGCGAGTCCGGCGCAGGCGGCCGAACTGGGAATCCGTGGCACTGGTTGCCGGGGGAGCACTCAAATGCTAAGCACTTGCTCAGCATTGGCGTGCCGAGGACCGGAGCTGCGGTGACCAACTACGAATCGGTCGACTTCTTCACCGACGAGTCCCTCGTCGAGGATCCCTATCCGTATTTCGAACACCTGCGCGCACAGTGCCCGGTGGCGGCGACGCCGCACTACGGCGTGGTGGCGGTGTCGGGCTACGACGAGGCCACCGAGGTCTACCGGGACATCGACACCTTCTCCTCGTGCATCTCGGTCGTCGGTCCGTTCGCGACATTCCCCGTGCCGCTCGAAGGGGACGACGTCGGAGGGATCATCGACCGTCACCGCGACCAGCTCCCGATGAACGAGCACATGGTCACGATGGACCCGCCGATGCACACCCGTGAGCGGGCACTGCTGATGCGGCTGTTGACCCCGAAGCGGCTCAAGGAGAACGAGGCGTTCATGTGGCGGGCGGTCGATCGCCAGCTCGACGAGTTCATCGGCGACGGCCGCTGCGAATTCATCGGCGCATACGCGCAGCCCTTTGCCATGCTCGTGGTCGCCGACGTCCTCGGGGTGCCCGAGGAGGACCACTCGAACTTCCGTCAGTTCTTCGGTCTGAGCGGGACGCCGGGGAAGGTCTCCGGCCGGGCCGGAACCGGTAGCGAAGCCAAGCAGCCCCTCAACATGCTCGACTCGCTGGACGGGTGGTTCGCGAGCTATGTCGAGGACCGGCGGCGCGCGCCCCGTCGCGACGTGCTCACCGACCTCGCGCTTGCGACCTATCCCGACGGATCGACCCCCGAGGTGGCTGCGGTCGTGCGGACTGCCACGTTCCTCTTCGCTGCCGGTCAGGAGACGACCGCCCGCCTGCTCGCGACCGGGCTCAAGTACCTCGCCGAGTACCCGGAACTGCAGGACGAGTTGCGGGCCCACCGCGAACGCATTCCCGACTTCATCGAGGAGGCGCTTCGGATCGAGAGCCCGGTCAAGGCCGATTTCCGGCTCGCCCGCCGGGCAACCCGGGTCGGCGGGGTCGAGATCGCGGCCGGGACACCGGTCATGTTGCTCAACGGTGCGGCCAACCGGGATCCGCGACGGTTCGAGTGCCCGGCCGACTTCCGGGTCGACCGGCCGAATTCGAAGGAGCATCTCGCTTTCGGACGGGGCGCCCATTCCTGTCCCGGTGGCCCCCTGGCCCGGGCCGAAGGCCGGATCAGCATCGAGCGCATCCTCGACCGGATGCGGGACATCCGGCTCTCCGAGGAGCACCACGGGCCGTGCGGGGCTCGCCACTTCTCCTACGAGCCCACCTGGGTCCTCCGCGGCCTTCACGACCTGCACATCGAATTCACGCCGATGGAGGTGCCACGGTGAGCGGCCGGGTCGCCGTGGTCACCGGTGCTGCCTCGGGGATCGGTCTCGGCGTGGCCCGCCGCCTGGCTGCAGATGGGCACGCGGTAGCCCTCCTCGATCGCGACGGCGACGGAGCCATGAGCGCTGCCGCGGACCTGTCCGAGCGAGGGTCGACGTGCGCGGCCTACGAGGTCGACGTGGCCGACCGCGGGGCACTCGAACGGACGTTCTCCTCTCTGCCGCGAGGACCTCGGGCCGGTCACCATCCTCGTGACCAGCGCGGGAATCGAAGCGTTCGACGCCGCGCTCGACATCACGCCGGAGAAATGGGATCGCATCCTGGCAGTGAACCTGACCGGCACCTTCGTCTGCATGCAGCTGGCGGTGGCCGACATGCTCGCGGGCGGCTGGGGTCGCATCGTCACGATCTCCTCGTCCAGCGCCCAGTCCGGAGCACCCAGGATGGCCCACTACGTCGCGTCGAAGGGCGGCGTCATCGGGCTGACCAAGGCATTCGCCCGTGAGTTCTCGGGCGGAGGTATCACGGTCAACACCATTCCCCCGACGATCGTCGACACACCGATGGCGAGGAAGGCAGAGGGGGCCGGGGACGTCCCGAGCGTCGAGACCATGGGGAAGATGGTCCCGGTCGGACGCGCCGGGACCCCGGACGACATCGCCGCCACCTGTGCGTTCCTGTGCTCCGACGAGGCGAGCTACATCACCGGACAGGTCATCGGTGTCAACGGAGGGATGTACATCTGACCGCCGCTCACCGCGTGTTTCCGGTCTGGGCGTGAACCCATGAGCGTGGCCCGCCGGATCGGCACCGAGACCTCGAAGACCCGCGCGGTGCTGGTCGACGCAGCCGAGCGGCTGATGGTCGAGGACGGCTATGCCGCGGTGACCTCGAGACGGGTTGCTGCAATGGCCGGAGTGAAGCCGGCACTCGTCCATTACTACTTCCGCACCATGGACGACCTGTTCCTGGCGCTCTTCCGTGCCCGGGCCGAGCAGGGTCTCGAGCGGCAAGCCCGGGCACTGGAGTCGGCCCAGCCCCTCTGGGCACTCTGGGAGTACAGCCGGGACCCGAGGGGAACGGCGCTCACCATGGAGTTCATCGCCGTGGCGAACCACCGCAAGGCCATCCGCGCCGAGATCGCACGCTCAGCCGAGCGCTTCCGCGTCGAACAACTGCATGGCTTCCAGACCCTGCTCGAGCGCTACGGGATCGACCCGGACGAGTACCCGGCCATCGTCTGCACGGTCCTCCTGTCCAGCATCTCCCGGGTGCTCGTCATCGAGCATGAAACGCTCGGCATGTCCTCCGGTCACGAGGAGACGGTGGCGTTCGTCGAGCGCTTCATCCGGCGTCTCGAGGGTGACCGCCAACCGCTCGCCTAGCCGAAGATGCAGCCGGTCCAGCGGGGCGTCCGACGGTCTACTGGATCGGCTCGTCGCCGGTGAAGGTCGTGCGGTGCATGTCGCGGGGCGAGGTCGGGTCGTAGGGCAGCGCCCGGTGCAACACGCCGCGGTTGTCCCAGATCACCACGTCGCCGACTTGCCATTCGTGGCGGTAGACGCGCTCCGGAGTCGTCGCGCGGGCGAGGAGGTCGTCGAGGAGCGCCCGGCCGTCCGTTTCGGACATGCCGACGACGTGGTCGGTGGTGGCGCCGAGCACGAGCGATCTGCGGCCACTTCGGTGGGTCCAGACGAGGGGGTGCTCCTTGGCCGGCCGCATGCGCCAGAGCTCGACCTCCTCCGGGGTGGGATCGGGATTGTGCAGCCGCTGGGACGCCTCGATGGTGTGGACCACACGGACCGAGGCGAACCGCTCCTTCTCCTCTTCGGTAAGGTCCTCGTAGGCCTGGTAGGAGCTCGCGAACTCGGTCTCGCCACCGGAGTCGGCCACGTCGTGGGCGCTCAGCATCGTGGCCATGATCGGGACGTTGTCGGTGCACCCGTCGATGTGCCAGTCGAAGGTGCCCTTGAGATAGGCGGCCGCACGGTTCCGCTTCGGGTCGAGCGTGACCAGGAAGATCTCGGGGTGCTCGCCCTGCCCGAGCTTCTCCACCGCGCCGAGCTTGCGGCTGAAGGCCACCTGGGCCTCGTCGTCGAGGAAGAGGCCGCGGAAGACGAGGGCGCCGTTGGCTTCGAGTGCCTCGAGCGTCCAGTCAGGCAGGGTCTCATCCTTGAGGAGCTGCTCGCGGTCGATTCCCTCCACGAGTGCACCCACGGTCGGCGTCAGCTTCTCGGTCGTGATCACCGGCATCGGTGCTCTCCCTTCATCGGCATGTCATGTCACGAACTCCGCTGTCCGACGGTGGAAGCGCCACCCGCCGTCGGACCGATGGAGGACGTCGTGGTACCGGCCGACGAGCTGGATCGCCCAACCGGTCTCGCACTTCAGGAGGAATATCACGTCGCTCGTCGCGTGGGCCTCGTCGTCGCTCCAGTCGCTGACGAGGGTGTTGACGACGAGATGGCGCTGGGGCCGGGCCGGCGTCACCTTGGCGTAGGCCTGACGGAGGGCGTCATGGCCTTCGTGGGCGCCGAGCCCCGGGATCTCACAGGCGGCGTCCGGGCAGAAGGTCGCGACGACGTCGTCGGTGCGGCCGTCGTCGAGGGCCTGGGTGTACGCGGCCATGGTGGCGCGGACACCGGCGACCACCTCGGCATAGGTCGTCTGGGGAGTCTGCTCCGGCATCGGCTCGTCTGCTCAGAACCCGAGGTCGACGATCGGTCGCTCGAGCGGGTTGAGGTTGATCGAACGCAGGGCCGCGAGCAGCTTCTCGTAGGGGAGTCCGAAGTCCGGGTAGAAGGAGCGCTCCTCGGGGATCCGGTCCGGGACCTCCATCGCGTGGGGAACCGGCAGTGCCGACCACTTCTGATCCACGATCGCCATGCGGCCTGTTCTCCCTTTCCCGGCTCCCGAGAGTATACTAACCGGTCGGTACAAGATCGAGATCGGCGCATCCGACGATCGGATGCCGCGGATGACACGGTGATCTCACGATTCGCGGCGCAATGACCACTCCTTCCGAACCCGCACTGTCCGGGACCGATGCCGACGTGCTGGTCGTGGGTGCCGGCATCACCGGCATCCTGCAGTTGTACCACGCTCGTGAATTGGGCTTCTCCGCCAAGCTGGTCGAGGCTGGGGGCGGTGTGGGTGGGACGTGGTACTGGAACCGATATCCCGGGGCCCGGTTCGATTCGGAGAGCTACACCTACGCCTACCTGTTCTCGAAGGAACTCTTCGACGAGTGGGAGTGGCAGGAGCACTTCGCCGAACAGCCGGAGACCGAGCACTACCTCAACCACGTGGTCGACCGGTTCGACCTCCGCCGACACATGCGATTCGGCACCGAGGTCACCTCGGCCGAGTTCGACGATGCGACGGGGACGTGGACGGTGGGCCTCGGAGACGGCTCTGCGTTGAGGACGCGGTTCCTGATCGCTGCGACCGGCGTCCTCTCGGTTCCATATTTCCCGGACGTGCCGCGGACGACAGGACTTCCGGGGCATCTCGTTGCACACGGGCCTTTGGCCGGAGACGCCGGTTGAATTCGCCGGCGAGCACGTCGCCGTCATCGGTACCGGGTCCAGCGGGGTGCAGGTGATCCCTGGCATTGCCGCCGAGGTCGCGTCGCTGACGGTGTACCAGCGCACCCCCAATTGGTGCACGCCGCTCAACAACGCGCCGATCACGCCTGGCGAGCAGGCGCAGCTGCGGGCCGGCTTCGAGGCAATGCGTGAGGTGCTCAACACTTCACCGGCAGGATTCCTCCATCCCGCGCACGATCGTGCGACCTTCGACGACTCCGAAGCCCAGCGGCTCGCGTTCTTCGAAAAGATGTGGAACAGCCCCGGTTTCATGAAGCTCATCAGCAATTACACCGACTTGCTGTTCAACGAGGCCGCCAACGCCGAGTGGTGTGCGTTCATCGCCGGGAAGATTCGGGGCATCGTCGAGGATCCTGTGACGGCGGAGATGCTCATCCCGAAGGACCACCGTTTCGGCGAGAAGCGGCCCCCCTTCGTCACCGGGTACTACGAGGCGTTCAATCAGCCGAACGTCTCGCTCGTCGATCTCAAGCGGACGCCGATCGTGCGCATCACCGAGGGCGGGATCGAAACGGCCGAGGGCGAGCGACCCTTCGACATCGTCATCTGGGCGACCGGCTTCGACTTCGGCACGGGCGCCCTCATGCGCATGGGGATCCGCGGCCGGCACGGTCTCGCGCTCGCCGACCACTGGGCCGATGGACCCACCACGTTTCTCGGGGTCCAGACCAGCAACTTCCCGAACCTCTTCTTTCCCGGTGGGCCCCACGCCGCAGCCGGAAACAACCCGCGGTACAACGGCGACCAGGTCGACTGTGTCACCGAGACGCTTGTCTACGCCCGCGACCATGGCTACGACGTGATCGAGGTGACACTGGAGGCCGAGGAGCGGTGGTGCGAGATGATCGAACGCAACGTGGCCTTCTCCTCCTTCACGGAAAAGAGCTACTACTTCGGCACCAATATCCCCGGGAAGCCTCGCCGGTTCCTCCTGAACTCGGGCGGACGGCCGAAACTCCTCAAGGAGATCGCCAGGGTTCGCGAAACTGACTACAAATCGTTCAGACTGTCGCGATCGGCGTCGCCGGTGAGCCCACCACGCCGGGCAGCCGCAACGGAGGAGCCGTAAGCAGGAACCGGCTGCGCTTGTGTTCGCGTAGCCACGTCGCCAACTCGTGCAGATACCACAGCTCACCGAGCGGCACGCCGAGCTTGAAGAGACAGAGGTGGTGGATCGGAAGGAGCGAATGCCGGCTCTCGTCGTGGTCCCTCCCGACCAGCCCCTCGACCGCGTAGTTGTCCGCTATCAGCGCGGCGATCTGCGACTCGGTGATCCACTCCAGCAGCGACTCGTCGCGGGCGTCGAGGTAGGTGCACGTCGTGAAGAGCTGCTTGGGATCGGGGTTGTGACCCCATTCGAGGATCTTGGTGGCGAAGCCGGTGTGGAGTAGGACCATGTCGCCGGGCTCGATGACAGCGTCGTCGGCCGCCAATACCTCCTCGAGCGTCTTCCGATCGACGCCGCGCCAATCGTGGCCCAGGTGGTGGGCCAGGTCGATGAGGACCCCGCGGCCCTGCACGCCGTGGAATGCCATGTGCTCCAATCCGAGATGGTGGGCGAAGCAGAGGTGCTTACCGCCGTCCCCGGCCGCGTCCTCCTTCGGTCCGACCAGGTCGACCCCGGCACGGTACCCGTTGTAATAGACGGCCTCCTCCACCCCGTCACCATCGGCGTCGAACTCGGCGCCGGCGTGGGCCAACGAGTCCCACTGTGTCGAGTACTGCAGGAAGAGCGTCACCACGTCGTCGTTCCACACGTCGACGTACTTGGGCCGCCCCCACTCCTTCATCTGGCTCTGATGGACGTTGTAGAACGTGTCTCGGTTGCCTTCCATGTCCTCGGTGGGCGCGATGACCGGAGGAAAGCGCCGCTGGTTCAGGGCCGTGCCACCCGGATAGTCGAGCGGCAGGCTGAGACAGAAGGTGATGCCGGCCTCCACCTCCTGCACCCCCTGGAGAACCTTCTCGGGGGTGAGCAGATTGATCCGGCCGAGCTCGTCGTCGTCGCCCCAATCGCCCCAGGTGGAACCAGGTGGGCGTTGCTTCCACAGCTTTGTCACGGCGTTACGCTCCTTTTGTCGGTCGCTACTTGACGAGCTCCGGGTAGCACTGCGCGACGAGCGTGCGGCAACCCTCGCGCCAGTTGATCTCGCATTGCCCGAGCACCTCGTGCCTGAAGGTGGTGTCGGCCACCAGCGAGCACCATGCCGCGTTCGAGTACTCGAAGCTCGGCTCCTTGCCGATCAGCTCGCCCATGTATGTGCAGGACTCCTCGGCGGTGACGACGTCGTCTCCGCACCAATTCACCACCAGAGGCGGCACACGGCCCGCCTCGAGCGCGGCCACGCCCAGCCGGGCGCAGTCCGGTTCGAAGATCGGTCGCGTATACGTGGGCGCATCAGGATGGAGTCGGATCGGCTTCCCCTGGACGATGCGGTCGAGGCGGTCCCGCATCGGGCCGCCGTCCACGCCCGACGCACCACCTACGCGGATGATCGTCGTTGGGATATCGAGGCTGCGCGAAAGATAGCTGACGACCGCTTCGTTGGCCGCCTTGGTGAACGAGTACGCACTCGTAGTGTGGATCCCGAACGGATGGGATTCGGGGACCGGTGTGTCGCCACCAGGCGGGTCGTACAGCGAGATGGTGGAGGCGAAGAGGAAGCCCTTTGCTGTTCGGCAGTGCGCCATCAACCGTCCGGTTGCGTCGGCGTACACGTCGAACGAGTTCGGCCATCGATCCCTCGAGGGGACGTCGATTCGGCCCGTCGCATTCCGGGTCAAGGGCAGTGCACTGTGGAACACGTAGTCGAAGTCGTCGGCCAGATCGTCGAAGGACTCGAACAAGTCGCGTCGAATGCACGTGACGCCGACCGACCCCAGCTTCTCCCTGGCGCCGGGCTTCGAGAAGCGCGCCATGGCGAACACGTTGTTGTCGGCGATGAGTGACCGTAGCGCTGGCGCGCTCACTGGCCCCTGTCCGCCGACGAACAGCACCTTCTGCTCCTGCACGGCCGGTGTCTTCGCGCTCAGAAGCCGAGGTCGAGGACCGGCTTGTCGAACGGCGCCACGTTGACCACGTGCAAGGCCGGAAGCAGCCGCTCGTAGGGTAGACCGGCGAGGAAGCCGTCGATGGTCCGCTGGAGGTTGGAGATGTGGCCCTCGAGCCGCTCGTTCAGGCGCATGTACTTGAAACCCGTCGCGTGGAGGCCCTTCTGCTGTCTCGGGATGTTCGAGAAGTCCTGCGCCGGGATCGGTGGCCATCGTGGGTCGTCACACTCCCAGACTTCGGGCGGCGCAGGTGCCGTCGGCTCCTCTCCCTCGGGGAAGCGCGCCAGCGACCAGATCTCCATCAGGGTCTCCTCCGGCGCCAACGGTCGGAACCGGTACGAGGAGGCGCTGCTGTACATCGGCAACACGAAGTAGTGCGGGAAGCATTGATAGAACGTGTCGTTGAACCCGTGCTCGTCGAGTTCGTTGATGTCGGGAATGTCTGCGCGTCGCTCCCGGTGCCAGTGCATCACAGCGTCGTTGAGGGTGCGGTTCCACATCGAAATCGCGAGCTCCGGTTCGGCGGGCAGCTCCATGCCGCGCAGACCCTCCGCCACGCGCACGTCGTTCGCGTGGACCATCCCGTCCATGCCTTCGCTCATCGCTCGGAGGTATTCGATCTCCGCATCGATGAAGGCACGCGGATCGAACGGCGAGCCTGGGCGCAGCGAGTACCGCATGCCGGGGATGTCGAGCTGAGGGTGCGTCACCACCACGTGGTACATCTCGACGAACGCCTCGATCGCAAGCTTCCAATTCACCGGGAGTCGGGCTGCGTACCACTTCTCGGCCCGCAGCGATTCGACCTTCCAAGCGTCGAGGATGGTGGCGGCGGGCTCCATGCACTCGCGTACGGGTGGCGCGTCGTTGTCAAAGTTGATCCACGCGCACCCACCCCACGCCTCACACCGCACCGGAACGAGGTCGACGTCGCTCGGCTCGACGTTGTGCGGTGCGAACGACCTGCGCCGTGGGATGCCGGTGTTCGCGCCGTCGAGGCCATAGCACCATCCGTGGAACGGGCAGGTGAACCCACTCTCGCACCTCCCCCGACCCTGGACGAACCTGACGCCCCGGTGGCGGCAGGCGTTCTCGAATGCCCGCACCCCCATGTCGTCGGTTCTGAGCACGACGACGGACTGGTCGAGGATCTCGTACTCGACAAAGTCGTGAGGTCGCGGGATCTCCTCGAGCCGGCACGCCATCTGCCAGACCCTCGGCCACAGCCGATCGACCTCCGACCTGTAGAAGTCGGCGTCGAAGTAGCGCTCCTTTGGAACCCGGTCCGGGAGCGTCGGATCCATGGCGTAGGGCACCGGCTGTGCCGACCGCTTCTGGTCCACGATCGCCACAGCGACCCTCCTTCCCTGCGGAAGCGCGTCCTCGCGCGGGAAGCGTATACTAAACGGTCGGTACAAGAAATCGCCTGGCGTTGAGGAAGGGCGCACCATGATCAAAGAGGATTTCGTCGTCTCGGGCGACGGGCACCTCCTCGAGCCCACCGACCTCTTCCGTACCCGCCTCCCGAGGCACTTGCGCGACCGGGCCGTGTGGGAAGAGGACTTCGAGGTCGAGCCCATTGTCGAGGGCGGCGCCAGGGTTTTCCGTCGGCTGCACTCGCCCGGGTTCGAGGGCTGGACGATCTCGCGGTACCGACAGACCCGTGGGCGGATGCCGGAGGGCGATCCGGACATGATCCTGGAGGACATGGACCTCGACGGAGTCGACGCCCAGGTGTTGCACCCGAACCTGTCGCTGTTCGGGCTGTACTCCGACGACCACGAGCTCTCGATGGCCCACGCCCGCGTCTACACCGACTACGTAATCGAGCGGTTCGCGCCGTACTTTTCGCGTCTGGCTCCGACGGCTCCCATTCCGATCACCGACGTCGACGAGGCTGTGGTCCAGATCGAGCGGGTAGCCGCGGCCGGGTTCCGCGCCATCCTCCTGCCGGCGACGCCGCCCAAGCCCTACTACTCGCGGGACTTCGACCCGATCTGGTCAGCGGTCCAGTCCAACGGCCTGCAGGCCTTCTTCCACACGCAGACTGGCGGCGTCAAGGTGAACGACCCGGCCTCCTCGACGCTCAAGGTGGTCATGGAGTCGGCAGCGCAGGTCAACAAGCCGATGACCGAGGCGTCGGCGTCGAAGCGGATGGTGACGCAGTCCGTGTACGCCGGGTTCGTCCCCGGGAAGCTCATCTGCGAGCTGATCGGCGGCGGAGTCGCTGAGCGCTACCCCGAACTCCACTTCTCGCTGATCGAGTTCAACGCCCACTGGCTGGCGTCGCTGGTGGGCGCCATGGACAAGTGCTGGGTCACCGGCATCGGCCAAGATCCCGACTGGTGGATCGGGACGTGGGACGACACTCGCCCCCCCAATGACCAGGCCAATATGGCTCAGCTGTTCCGCCTGAACGAGAAGTGGCCGTACCCGCTGATGCCAAGCGAGTACGTGAAGCGGCAGTTCCACGTCCAGTTCCAGGACGATCCGGTGGCCGTCGCCTGCCGGCACATCACAGGGGTGTCGACGATCGTGTGGGGCAACGACTATCCGCACGCCGAGGGGACGTTCCGCGGCAGCCGGGAGCTCATCGCGACGCAGTTCGCCGGCGTTCCGGCGGAGGAGCGGGCCGCCATGCTCGGCGGAACGTTGGGTGGACTTCTGGGTTTCGAGGCCTCCGTAGCCGCCTGACTACACCAGCGCCCGAAAGGCCCAGCGCTGCCGCGCCGCCATGAGGTCGTAGACACCACTCACCGTGGTCAGGAGCCCTCGCTCACGCGAGACCAACCGTCTCCGGGCGCGTCGACGTGGATGATCTCCGGGATGCCGGCGAGAAGGTGAGGCAGCTGCTCTGTCGCCGCCTTGAAGTGGGCCGACTGAACATGGGCCTCTCCTGCTTCGGCGTCCCGGAAAACCTCCACCAGTAACCACAAATTTGAGTCATCGGGACTGCGGTACCAGTCGAAGGAGATATTGCCCGGCTCCGCTCGCGTCGACCTCGTGAACTCATCGACCAATGACGGCCACTCATCCGCGTATTTGGACCGCACGTGGTGTTTGACGACGACGAGAATCATGTGAGCCTCCGTGCTCTTTGTGATCGAAAGTCACCACGTCGCTGATCGCAGTGACCTCATGTCGAACCCCATCTGCAACATCCGCGCAAGTCACCGAATGTTCACGCCGCCATTCCATTGCGTGTACCGACCGGTTGGTCTATTCTACGCGACGGACTCCGAGTTGCGCCGCGACAGCGCCAGGTCGGTCGAGGCAGGAAGGTCACCGTCATGAGGCAGACTTCGAGGTGGAGCCACTCGCCGAGGGTGTTCGAGGCTCCGGTGGCCGCCTGAGCGAGCTCGGCTTCGACGGGCGCGTGGCAGTCGTCACCGGCGCGGGGCGTGGCATCGGCCGCGCCTACGCGCACCTGCTCGCGGCGCGGGGCGCGAGCGTGGTGGTCAACGACCTCGGGGGCTCGATGGACGGAGTCGGAGCAGACACCGGACCGGCCTCCACCGTCTCGACCGAGATCGTCGACGCGGGCGGGGCCGCCATCGCCGACGGCAGCGACGTGGCGACCGTCGCGGGCGCAGAAGCGCTCGTGGGGGCGGCGGTCGGGGAGTTCGGACGTCTCGACATCGTGATCAACAATGCCGGCATCATCAGGTGGGCAGCTCTGCCGGACGCCGATGCGGAGAATCTCGAGCAGCACCTGGCCGTGCACGTCTTCGGCTCGTTCAACACCACCCGCGCTGCTTGGCCCCACATGGTCGAGCAGCGCTACGGGCGCATCGTCATGACGACGTCCACGGGGATGCTCGGGCTGCCGGCCAACACCTCGTACGCCACCGCCAAGGCGGCGGTCATCGGGCTCACCCGCAGCCTCACCACCGCCGGTGTCTCCCACGGGATCAAGGTCAACCTCATCGCACCTGCGGCGACGACCCGGATGGCGGGCCAGGTCTCCGGGGTCCCAGAGTTGCCGCCTGAGCTCGTGGCGCCGATGGCTGCATTCCTCGCCCACGAGTCCTGCCCGGTCAGCGGTGAGATCTACACAGCCGGAGCCGGTCGCTTCGCCCGCCTGTTCCTGGCCTCGACCAGGGGGTACGTCCACCCCGAGCCGGAGCCGACGATCGAGGACATCGCGGCCCACTGGTCCACGATCAACGACGAGGCCGGGTACTTCGTCCCTGCCGACCTCATGACCTGGTCGGCCACCTTCATGGCCCACCTGCGCCCGGACGACGCCGGCCCGGACCACTGAGCGGAGGATCCTGTACCGCTCGGTCCAATAGGATCGGCTGATGGACTTCTCGCTCAGCGGGCCGGAAGGCGAGCTGGTCGGGCTCTGCCGCGACTTCGCCCAGAAGGAGATCGCCGCACGCGCACCGTTGGCATGGGAGGAGGCACGCTGTCCGACCGATCTGCTCCGGGAGATGGGCGAACTCGGCCTCCTCGGCATGCTGGTTCCCGAGGAGTGGGGCGGGATCGGCATGTCGACGGTCGGCTTCGTCGCGGCAATGGAGCAGATCGGCCTGGCGGATCAGTCGGTGGCTGCGGCATGGCAGGCACACGTGACGATCGGCTCGCTGCCGCTCTACCTGTTCGGCACCGACACCCAACGCGAACGCTGGCTGCGACCGCTTGCAGAAGGGCGTGTGCTGGGTGCGTTCGGGCTCACCGAACCCGAGGCCGGTTCCGACGCGCGCGGGATCCGGACGCACGCGGCGCGGCGTGACGGCGGCTGGCTCATCAACGGCCGAAAGACGTTCATCTCCAACGCGGGGACCGACATGTCGTTCGGGGTCACCTTGTTGGCCCGCACGGACTCGGGTGAGGGGCAGCAGCCGAGGTTCGCCAGCTTCGTCGTCGAGAAGGACACGGCCGGGTTCACCATGGGCCCGAAGATGCGCGGCATCGGGTGGCGGGGCCTCGACACGCGTGAGCTGTACTTCGACGACGTCTGGGTCCCGGACGAGCATCTCATCGGCGATCCGGACCTCGGGCTCGGTCAGTTCCTGCGCACGCTCGAGGTCGGGCGGATCTCGGTCGCCGCGCTGTCGCTCAGCCTGATCCAGGCCGTGCTCGACCTGGCGTTGGACTACGCGCGCCAGCGGGTGCAGTTCGGGCAGCCGATCTCGACGTTCCAGGCTGTCCAGTTCAAGCTCGCCGACATCGCAACCGAGCTCGAGGCCGCACGATGGCTCACCTACCGGGCCGCCTCCCTGCGCGACACCGGTCAGCCGTTCAGGACCGAGGCGGCGATGGCAAAACTCAAAGCCAGCCGCGTGGCCACCTGGGCCGCGTCGGAGGCGGTGCAGATCCACGGTGGGCTCGGGTACATGCTCGACACGCCGGTGGCCCGCTTCTACTGCGACTCCAAGGTGCTCGAGATCGGTGAGGGCACCAATGAGATCCAGCATCTGGTCATCGCACGCGCCCTCGGATGCTGACTCAGACCGCCACGAGGCGACGGATGGCTGCAGCGATGTCGTCGCGATCGGGGAGCCAGGCCCGTTCGAGGTCGGGCGCATAGGGCGGGGGAGTGGCCGCGGCCCCGACCCGTTCGATGGGCGCGTCGAGGTCCCAGAACGCCTCCCGGGCCACCGTGGCTGCGATCTCGGCGCCGATGCCGAAGGGGACGACCGCTTCGTGCGCGATGAGGAGCCGGCTCGTCCTGTGCACCGAATCGAGGACCGGCACGATGTCGAGCGGAACGACGGTCCGGAGGTCGATGACCTCGACGGAGATCCCCTCCCCGGCGACCCGCTCTGCCGCCGCCACCGCCTCGTGGACCATCCGTGAGATCGACACGACGGTGACGTCGGATCCGCCACGGACGATCGCAGAGCTGCCGATCGGAAGCAGGTGGTCGGGCGGGGGCTGTGGCCCCTTCATGCCGTAGAGCAGCCTGTTTTCGATGAAGACGACGGGATTGGGGTCCTGGATCGCGGAACGGAGCAGGCCATAGGTGTCGGCCGGCGTCGACGGCATCACGACGCTCAGCCCGGGGATGTGCGCGAGCAGCGCCTCGAGGCTCTGTGAGTGCTGGCTGCCCGAGGATCGGCCGGCGCCGAACTGGGTCCGGACGGTCAGCGCCATCTCGGCGGCCCCACCGGTCATGAACGGCAGCTTGGCGGCCTGGTTGAGAAGCTGGTCGAAACAGACGCCGATGAAGTCGAGATACATGAGCTCGACCACCGGCCGCATCCCGGCCATCGCCGCGCCAACCCCCAACCCGATGATGGCCGTCTCGGAGATCGGCGCGTCGCGCACGCGGTCCCCGAACTGATCACGCAGTCCCTTGGTGAGCCCGAAGACATTCCCGCCCGCTCCGACGTCGATGCCGGCCACGAACACGCGGTCGTCCCCGTCGAGCTCCGCTTCGAGTGCCGTACGGACCGCGTCCATGGTGCGGAACACCGGCGCATCGTCACCTGGCGGAGGCGGCTCCGCGCGCTCGGGTCTCGCCCGTACGACGAAATGGGTCAGCGTGGTCGGATCCGGGGCGGGGAGCCGGCGGGCGGTCTCGACTGCACCGTCGAGCTGCTCGGCGATGGACGCTCCGAGCGCCTTCATCTCCTCGTCACCGACGCCCGCTCGCCGGAGGAGCCGCTCGTGCGCGAGGAGCGGGTCGCGCGCCTCCCAGGCGCGGACCTCCTCCGGTGACCGGTAGCGCTGTGGATCACCTTCGTAGTGGCCGTGCCAGCGGTAGGTCTCCGCCTCCACGACGACCGGACCGCCTCCGGTCCGGACGGAGAGGACGACGTCCTCCATGACGGCCGCCGTTGCGGCGACGTCGTTGCCGTCGACAGCGACATAGTCGATGCCGTAGCCCGTGGCCCGTCGTTCGAGTGGCGCCCCGTGCTGGCTCGAGACGTGCGAGAACTCGGCGTAGCCGTTGTTCTCGCAGAAGAAGACCACCGGCAGCTGCCAGACGGCAGCCAGGTTCACTGCCTCGTGGAACCCGCCCTGCGCCGGTGCGCCATCGCCGAAGAAGGCCACCGCGACGCCGCCATCATCCCGGAGCTGCGCTGCTGTCGCCGCTCCGACCGCGATCGGCAGGCCTGCCGCCACGATCCCGTTTGCACCGAAGATCCCGAGCGTCGGGTCCGCGATGTGCATCGAGCCGCCGCGGCCTCGATTGGTGCCCTGGTCCTTGCCGATGAGCTCGGCGAACATCCCGAGCGGATCGAGACCCTTGGCCAGGCAGTGGCCGTGGCCGCGGTGGGTGGAGGTGATGACGTCTTCCGTGCGCAGCGGCCAGCACGCTCCCACGGCAGCCGCCTCCTGCCCGATCGAGAGGTGCACGAAGCCGGGGACCTCGCCGTCCCGGTAGAGCGTGGCCACCCGCTGCTCGAACCCGCGGATGAGCAGCATCTGGCGGTGCATCTCGGTGAGGTCTGCGAGCGAGAATCCGGACGCCGATGGTCGACTGGCAGCCACCGTTGTAGTGTACTGGTCGGTACAATGAGGCGGAGAGCGATGACCGTTCCGATCGACACCCCCGGGCAGGTCGTCGGCACCCCTCCGACCGTCGGCCGCGGAACCGTGTTCGGATGACCGCATCACCTCGGGTCGTCGTGATCACCGGAGCAGGCGGTGCGCTCGGCGCGGCGCTCTCACAGCAGCTCGCAGGCGAGCCCGCCACTGCGCTCGTGTTGAGCGATGTGAGTGCATCTTCGCTCGAGGCGACCGTTGCCGGTCTCCCTCGAACCGAGGGGATGATCGAGACGGCACTCGCCGACGTGAGCGACGTCACCCAGGTCGAGTCCGTGATCGCGAGGGCGGTCGAGCGCTTCGGACACGTCGACGTGCTCATCAGCAATGCCGGGGTGCTCTCACCCAACGGGCGGATCCACAATCTCGCGACCGAGGACTGGGAGCGCGCCTTCCGGGTCAATCTCCTGGGTGCCGTCAACGGTATCCGTGCCGCGGTGGCCGTGATGCGCCCGCAGCGGTCCGGCTCGATCGTGCTCACGGCGTCCGTTTCCGGCATCACTGCGTGGTCCCACGCAGCACCGTACTGCGCGACGAAGGCCGCGGTGATCCAACTCGCCAAGGTTGCCGCGATCGAGTATGCCCGTGACGGGATCCGCGTGAACTGCGTCTGCCCGGGCACGTTCCGGTCGTCGATCCACGACGATCTTCCGCCTGACGCGCTCGACGCCATCGCGGCGCGCCATCCCCTCGGGCTCGGATCGGCCAGTGACGTCGTGGGCGCGTACTCCTACCTCGCGAGCGATGCATCGCGCTGGACGACCGGATCGGCAATCGTCGTCGACGGCGGCTATTCGGCTCCCTGAGAGGGGTTAGGTGCGCTCTCCGGCCGTGCTGGCAATCCCATGCATGAAGATCTCTGCGAACGGCTTGGCTACATCGCGAGCGGACAACCGCCCGCCCGCTTTGAGCCAGAGGTAGGTGTAGTTGTGCATCCCGAACCACGCCATGGCGGTCAGTCTCGGCTGCACCTCACGGAAGTCTCCGGTGTCGACACCCGCCTGGATGACCGCCTCGACCCGTCGCTCGTACTCCCTGCGACGTCCCCGGAACCGCTCAGCGCGCTCGCCGGTGAGTGCCGGGAACTCGTGGAGGAAGACCCAGACATGATCCGGATAGCGGTGGATCACGTCGAGCAGCTCGTCACCGAGCATGGCCAGCTGCTCGGACGGCGAACCGCCCGCCTCGGCGACGCGCTCGGCGCCGACCATCACTTCGTCCATCACCCTGTCGTGGATCGCGGCGAGGAGCTCCTCTTTGGAGCCTATGTAGTGATAGAGCGCGCCTTTGCCGAGATCGTTGGCGGTACAGAGCTCGGTGATGCCGGTGGCATGGTATCCCCGCTGGGCGAAGACGCGCGCGGACGTGTCGATGATCGCCTCGGTGCGCGCGTACCGCTTGGCGCTCCGTCGGGAATCGTCGGTCGTCACCGCTTCGGACATCGTCAGCTCCCTATGGGCGTCGGCGCGCTCGAGGTCGGGATTAGTAGAATGACTGGTCGGTACAAGTCTTTCACGGTTCCGGAGGGAAGTCTGGGTGGTCAAGCGAACGCCGTTCGGTGGAGTCCAGAGGAGTCTCCCGAGCGCCGAGGTCCAGCCGAGGCAGTCGTCGCCCCGGGTGCCGACGCCATGAGGGCCCGGCGGTGACGCCCGCAGCTGCGATGCAGGCGGACATGAACTGGTTTGCCGTCCTCGCCCACCACGCCAACCGGACGCCTGACAGGGCGATCACGGTGTTCGAGGGCCACGCGACCACATATGGGGAGATGGCCGCTCGGGCGGCTGCGCTGGCAGGCGGTCTCAGCGAACGCGGGGTCGGGCGTGGCGACGTTGTGGGGCTCCTCGCCTACAACTGCCCCGAGTTCCTCGAGACGGTGTTCGCCGCCAATTACCTCGGGGCGATCGCGATGCCGATCAACTGGCGGCTCGCGGCGCCCGAGGTGCGCTACATCCTCGAGCACTCCGACGCCGGCGTGTTGGTGTGCGACGGACTGCTCACCGGTCTTGCCGGCGAAGCGACGAAGGGTATCGAAGGCAGGCTCGTGCGTGCGTGCGTGGGTCCGGCTGCCCCTGACGGATGGACCACACTCGACGATCTGGCCGCCATCCCGACCAACCTGGCAGCGGTCTCGACGGCGGCCGACGACGTCCACCGTCTCATGTACACATCGGGCACCACAGGACGCCCGAAGGGCGTCATGATCACCCATGCCAACCTGGCATGGAAAAACCTCGCGCACCTCATCGAGTTCGGCTTCACGAGCGCCGATCTCGGGCTCGCGTGCGGCCCCCTCTACCACGTCGGTGCCCTCGACCTCACCACTACGTCACTCATCGCCGCGGGCGCGACGACGATCATCCATCGGTCGTTCGAAGCAGCTGACGTCGTAGAGGAGCTCGAACGATCGCGGGTGACCACCCTATGGCTGGCTCCGGCCATGGTGAATGCGATCATGGCGCTTCCAGACATCGGGGAGCGCGATCTGTCGTCGGTTCGGCTGATCATCAACGGTGGCGAAAAGATGCCGATCCCCCTCATCGAGCGGATCCAGCGCACCTTTCCCTCGGCCTGGTTCGCCGATGCGTACGGCCTGACCGAGACGGTGTCGGGAGACACCTTTCTCGACCGGGACAGCATCGTGAAGAAGCTCGGCAGCGTGGGCCGTCCGTGCCTCCATCTCGACCTCGACATTTGGGACGAGCGGGGGAGGTCGGTGCCTGCGGGCGAGCCCGGTGAGATCGTCATGCGTGGCCCGAAGGTCTTCAAGGGCTATTGGCGGGACCCCGATGCGACCACCGCCGCCTTCGCAGGAGGCTGGTTCCACACCGGGGACATCGGCGTCAGAGACGATGACGGCTACCTCTACATCGTCGATCGTCTCAAGGACATGATCGTGTCGGGGGGTGAGAACATTGCGAGCTCGGAGATAGAGCGGGTGCTCTACGAGCACGACTCGGTGCTCGAAGCAGCTGTCGTCGGATGCCCCGACGACCGGTGGGGTGAGGTCCCGGTTGCGTTCGTCGTCTTGCGCAACGAGACAGCCGCGACGGCGGATGCACTCCTCGATCACTGTCGGGTCCAACTCGCGCGTTACAAGGTCCCCAAGGAGATCATCTTTCTCGAAGCCGTGCCGCGGAACCCGTCCGGCAAGGTCCTCAAGCGCGAGCTCCGGGATCGACTGAGCGGACCGGTGGTGGGCTGAACGTTCGAGCGGGGGCGGCACGCTCCCCGGTGGTGAGCCGGCGTTACACTCCCTCGCATCCGGACGGACCGAACGTCGAACCAAGACAGACAGAAGGAGCAACGTGATCTTCATCGTCGTCAGGCAGCCGGTTCGCCCTGAATATGCAGACGACTGGGTCGAGTTGGTCGACGATTTCACGACCGCCAGCCGGGGCGAACCGGGGAACATCTGCTTCGAATGGTACCGAAGCGTCGAGGATCCGAACGTCTACGTTCTCGTGGAAGCCTTCCGGGATGCAGCAGCAGGAGAAGCACACGTCCAGTCCGAGCACTTCAAGGTCGCCAGTGCTCAGCTCCGGAAGTGGCTTGCCGAGGTTCCGGAGATCGTGCATGTCGAGGCTCCCGGTGACGGTTGGTCGCGCATGGGTGAGGCTCCGACCTAGGGAGACGGATCCGCCGCCGGCTCGCAGGAATCCCCGCACGATCCCTCACCCTCATCCTCATCCTGATCCGACCGAGGAGAACGCGTGTCATTTCCTCGTGTCATCGATGTGAACTCCGTCGACATTTGCCCGTGTGCGTGATACAAGAGATCCGCGGGTAGTTGGGGAGGTGGCGCCTCTTCGAATGGAGGGGCAGGGTGGCGCCTTCGCAACGATCTGGCGTTCGCCCCGCTCAATCCAGGAGGTCGTACATGTCCCGTGTATCTCGATTCCCCTTCGTAAAGATGGCCCTTGCCGTGGTTCTGGTCGCGTTGAGCATCGGTGGCACGGTGTTCGCGCTCCAGGGGACCTCTGGCGCGACAACGACCTACCCACCGGTCGATCATCAGCTCTGTTACACCGCGTCGGCAACCGGCTTCAAGCCTCCCCCAGCGGGGAGCGTGCGTGTCATCGACCAGTTCGCGGCTAACGGCTTCGTGCCGAAGATCGGCCCACTGTCCCTCAACTGCAATCCCGTTCAGAAGACGATAACGCTGGCCACCGGTGGCAAGAAGACCACCATCATCACCAATCCCAATGCGCATCTTGCATGTTTCTCGATCACGGCACCTCCCCAGCCCGCCCACGTCGTGATGGTGACCAACCAGTTCGGTAGCGGGACGCTCAATGTGGGCCAGCCAAAGCTCCTGTGCCTGCCCACATGGAAGAGCCTGACCGGGCCCCCCAAAGAGCCGACCAACCAGCCGCCAGGTCTCAATCACTTCACCTGCTACGCGGTGAGCTACGTGCCGGGCACTCCTCCGTACAAGGTCCCGGGGGCCGTGTCCTTGAAGGACGAATTCGCGCCGGCGGCGGTCAACGTCGCGGTGGGGGCACCTCAGCTCCTCTGTCTGCCTACTCAGAAGCTCGTCACGATCGGGACGCTGACGAAGAACTACCCGATCATCAACCCGATCAAGCACCTGCTGTGCTTCATGGTGAGCAAGACACCCATCCGGACACCGGTCTTCGACCTCAACCAGTTCGGCCACGGTACGGTGAGCATCCAGGCATCGAAGTACCTCTGCCTGCCATCGCTCAAGAAGGTCCTGAAGTAGCCGAGGCCTGACGTCTGCTCGGTAGCCGGGTCGGGTCGCCCCACACCATCTGTGTGTTGGGGCGACCCGCTGGGCCGGTGCCTCGGGTACCGTGGACCTCAGGGACGCGCTGGACTCGTCGAGGCTACGGTTCGAGGGCGTCCCGTGGGAGGCAGGTCCGGATGTGAGAGCCGACGAACGTCAGTTGGCAGTCGCCGTCGAGACGCATGAAGCGAGGGTCCTGGCTTCGTGCTTCGATGCAGCCGCAGCCGAGCCCGGCAATCCGTTGGGCGCTGTCGTCGATCGCTCGGTCACGCCGCCGCTCGCGTTGGCGCAGGCGACCGACTCCGACGAGATCAACCGAATCGTTGGCCTGGGGGTCACGTCGCCTGCCTCCCGCGAGACCGTTTCGACGGTCATTGCCTTTTTCGAGTCCTACCGTCAGTCAACGTTCCGCATCGAACTGTCACCGGTGGCTCGCCCGCCAGAACTCGCGGAGGAGCTCGAGATGCTCGGGCTCCGGCTTCTCGATCGGGCCATCACCAAGAAGGTGCGTTCCACGGTCGATGTTCCGCCGCCCGCAACCGACGTCGAAGTCCGCATGCTCGGCCGCGAGGACCGTGATGCGGTCGCCGAGCTGAATCTCGTGGCTTGGGGAGCGTGGGAGACCTCAGACTCGTTGAGGACGTGGTTTGGCTCCACTGTCGGAGCACCGACCTTTCGTCACTACGGCGCCTTCGACGGCGACCGTCTCGTTTCGGTCCAGGCGCTCGCCGTCACAGATGGGATCGGCTGGACCGGGTTTGCCGCCACGCATCCGCGCTACCGGGGTCACAGGTTGAGTCGAGCTGTCAGCCACCTCGCCCTCAGGGATGCGCGAGAACTCGGCTGCCGAATCGTGCACTCCGAATTGGACACACGATACCAACTGTCGAGAGAGCGATCGTGGGAGACGCTCTACGTGCGCACCTTGTATTCGCCGGTCCCGTAGGCGGCTGGACAGTGCAGACGCCGAGCCGAATGGCCCGGGGCGATGTCTCGCCGGTCAGTTGTCGGCGAGAGCGACGCGGGCCAGTGCTTCGACAGAGGTGAGGGAGCCCGGACCTTGGGCAGCTACGACGGTGCGGCTTCCATTGGAATAGGCGTTCACGATCGATCGACCACCCGTAGTCTGCCCGAACGCCCCGTCGCCGACTCCGGAGATCGCCGGCATTGCAGGCGCGCCCGGAGCGTTGCTCACCTGCCCGGCGAAGACCGCCGCTGATTGGTGCGCAAAGATCGCCACTGCGGCGTTCCCGCCTGCACCAGCCGTGTACTCGCACACGATGCCGCCGCCACGCGTCGCGGTCTGGACCGGGCCGCTGAAGGAGCCGCCGAGTGCCGCCTCCGCTTGGCTCAACGGCGGGCAGGTGGCGGTGCCGGTCGTCGAGGCCGCTGTGGTTGTCGTGGTCGGGGCTGACGTTGCGGTCGATGACGGTGTCGCGGTCGTCGAGGGCGTTGAGCTGGTGGTCGGGCTGGAACTCCCCGACCCACAGCCGGCGAGGAACACGCCGACCACCAGGGCACCTATCGCCAATGCGGTGCGCCTCTTCACATCCGCGACCATAGGACCTGGTCGTACCCCGGGCAACAGGTCAGCCTCTGCCTGAGAGCTTCTCGACCAGATTGCCCGTCACAGGGCCCATGTCACCGCTTGAACCCGAGTCCGACGGCACGCACGGCCTTGTTGATCTGACGGTTCCCCTCTCGGTAGATCGCCCGCCGGGCCTGTCTCTGTGCTGCTCCTTCGAGCCCACCGGCGAGACCCCCACGCTGATACCCGTGCTCCACGGCCTCGACGTTGCCGAGGTCGCGGGCGAACCGGTAGAGCTGCGATCGTGTCGTGCTCATGCGTCGACGACCTCCTTCGTCCGGCGGTCGGCCAGGACTACCCGCTCGACGATGGACCGCAGGACCGCAGGGTCGGTAGTCGCCTCCATCTCGGCGAGTTCCCCCGATGGTACGGGCGCGCAACCGAGTCCCTCGTCGTCATAGGTGCAGCGCCAGGCGAGCCACGCTTCCCCGTCGGGATCCTCGTCGTTCTCTTCGATCGCGTTGATGAGCGCGATGACGTCGATCTCACCGTCCACCGTCACGTCGTACTCGATGAACAACACGCCACACCTCTCCGACAGTCCGCCATGTGCCCGAAGACCGTCGATTACACCTTATGCCCACGGGACAAGCTGTGCCCGCCGTGCCGCACCGTCCGCGCGGAGATCCAGCCGTGCCGCCACGGTCAGCCCGTGGCTTGTGTGGTCCGCACTCCCTAGAGTGAGGACGGAACGAATGATCGGAGAACCGGAGCACTGATGACGGAGCGCTGGAAGCAGGTCGACGACTATCTGATGGAGCGCGTGGTCAAGGATGACGCCGCTCTCACAAAAGCGGTCGAACGGGCCGGCGAGGAGGGGCTGCCCCCGATTCAGGTCTCGGGTCCCCAGGGCAAGCTGCTGGAGCTGCTGGTCGTGATGATGGGTGCCCACAGGGTGCTCGAGGTCGGCACGCTCGCCGGCTACTCGACCATCCGCCTCGCTCGCGGCGTCGGAGCCGGCGGCGCCGTCGTCACCCTCGAGCTGGACCCCCACCACGCCAGCGTGGCCAGGGAGAATCTCGAGCGTGCCGGGCTATCGAATCGGGTGGAATTGCGGGAGGGCCGGGCGATCGATTCGCTGGACGACCTGATCGTCGAGAACGTGGAGCCCTTCGACTTCTTCTTCATCGACGCCGACAAGTCCTCAAACCCGACCTATCTCGAGCGCGCTGTCACACTGAGTAGACCGGGGTCGGTCATCGTCGTCGACAACGTCGTGCGGGACGGCAGGATCCTGGATGAGGGGAGTGACAGCGCTGACGTCGTCGGTACCCGGGCGCTCTTCGACCTGATCCACGAACACCCACGGCTCGAGGCCACTGCCATCCAAATGGTGGGGAGCAAGGGCTACGACGGCTTTGCCCTGGCGATGGTGGGACCCTGAACCAGCGGGGAGATCCGAATCGGTGGCCGCCGACTCGAATCCGATTCCAGGTTCTGCACCGCGATCCCATCTAGTATGACGCCGGCGTCAGCTGCGGGGTAGCGCGACAGAAAGCTGGGGGAGAATGCGGCTCAAGGGGAGTCTCGTATGGGTGATGGCTGCTGTGTGCTGCGGGAGCTTCCTGGCTGCGTGTTCGTCGGGATCGCCGGCAGCCACGACGCCAACCGGCGACAGTGTTCCGTTAGTTTCGGGCGGCGCGACAGGGAGGGCGACGTATCTGGTCTATTGGGACCAGAACGAGGAGGTGGACTTCTTGTCCATGCCCTCGGGGACCCAGGGACAACTGCTTCCCGCCTGGGACCTCAATGGCCAGGTCTGCATCCTGCCCGACGGCCGGTTCGTCGGAGGGTACGACCCCACGCTCCCCAACCAGGACAACCTCGGTAGCGCGAAACCCTACAAGCAACCGGCTGACGGAGAGGAGCTCGACGAGCCCAACGGTTCGTTCAGCGGGGAGACGCTGTACGTTCCGGGCCCCTACAAGCTGCCGGGACAGCCCATCGGCGGTGATTCACCGCCCAGCGCCAACGGCGTGTTCAACAACAACCAGACCTATACCGGGTGCGCGATCGACAAGTCCGGCAATGTGTTCGCGAACGACATCGCCACTGCACAGGGCACGTACCCCCCACCGAGCAGCGGACGATTGGTCGAGTGGTTTGCGCCCAGTTACACGGCCTCGTGCATCGTCTACGGTCCGACCACTGGGGGAGTGGGGGCGCACCACACCGACGGAACAGGCGGGTTGGCCCAGCCCGGGATGATGGCTCTGGCTGACAACGGCGATCTGCTGGTCCCCAACGTGGGCACATCGAGCGTGCTCCGCTTCGCCGCATCGTCGATGCCAACCGGCGCCTCGGAATGCCCAGGCGGCGTCTACCCCCGCAGCAAGGTGCACCTGACGGATTTCGTCAAGAACGTGTCCTTTCCTGCTGGTGTCACCAAGGACCCGACGTGTGACTGCTTCGCCGTCAGCAGCTATATCGGTGATCCTGGCATCACCTGGTACACCGGTAGCGGGCAACCCGCACCTGGTCGTGGCACGGTACCGGGGACGACGATTGCGGACCTCGGCAAGAGTCCCAGCCAGTACAACCCGTTCGGAATGGCGTTTGCTCCGGACGGCACGCTGTACTTCATCGACATCCACATCGCCTGTTCAGGGACGCTCACCGGCTGTGGTCCGGCCAGTTACGGGGGTCGGGTGATGAGGGTGACGTTCACCAACGGGCAGCCGGCGACTCCGGTCGCCGTCGCGACGGGGTTCGACTTCCCGACCAGTGTGACGGTGTGCGTTCCGGCTACCCATGCGTGCCCGTATCCCACAGGAAAGATCGTTGCGCCCTTGTCGGGACCGTCCGAGAACCCCGCACCTGACGCGGGGCCCAAATCCGATGCTCCAGCCAAAGCTGGTTTCGGATAACCCTGAACGTGAGGACCAGGAAAGGATCGGTGCCGATGACCCGGCAGCGCCATCTCCGCATCTGGCGGGTGCTGTCGATGGGTGCGATCGTCGCCGTGCTGGCCGCGGGATGCGCGTCGACATCCCCGACCGCCAAAGTGGTGAGCACAGGTCCCAGCGCGCCGAGCCCATGGGACTGGCCGACGTACGGTCACGATGCCCAGCACACGTTCCATGGTCGGACCACACTGACCGAGGCGACGGTGAAGACATTGAAGATGGCGTGGTACTTTCCCACCACCGATGCGGTGACTGCTACACCGACAGTGGTGGACGGGACAGTGTACGTCGGGTCATGGGACGACTACTTCTACGCTCTCGACCTCGACACGGGGAAGGTGCGCTGGAAGTACCGCCTGAGTGCCCAGAACGGCGTGACCCCGTACCCTGGGCAGAACCCACGCGACAGCACGTCCGACGGGGGGCTCGTGACCTCCTCAGCCTGGTACGAACCCGCCGAAAGCGGCCGTCCTGCCCTCGTGATCTTCGGCGGCGGCTATACGTTGTACGCGCTTGTCGCGGCGACGGGGGCTGTCTACTGGCGACATAACTACACCGGTCGCTTCAACCAACCGCTCGATCCCAACACGGACAACACCCGCATCTTCTCCTCGCCGGTGGTGGCCGACGGGCTCGTGCTCTTCGGAGTGGACACGGATGGCCAGTCGAATTCGCGCGGGTACATCGCAGGGGCGAGCATCGATTCTGGTGATCCCGCGTGGGAGTTCCAGACAGACGCTGACGCTGCTGGTCACGTGATGAACGATGGGTGCGGAAGTGTATGGTCGTCAGGCACGGTGCTGCCACAACTCGGCTATGTCGTGTTCGGTACGGCTGACTGCGATTTCACGAACAGCGATGCTCTGTCCGACGCGATCCTTGCCCTCCATATCAACGACGGCCATCTAGCGTGGGTGTACCATCCGCACATCAGCGACCTCGCCTGTGACTGGGACTTTGGAGCTTCGGTCAACGCAGGAATCACAGCCGGAGGGAGGGCTACGTTCGTCGGAGCGGGTAGCAAGGACGGGACCTACTACTCACTGACCCCGGCGACCGGCCATCTTCGATGGGCCACCAATGTCGTCTTCGGAGGCTTCTCAGGCGGGTTCATTGCCACGACCGCCTTCGACGGCCAGCGGATCTACGGGACCACCGCCATCGGTGACTTCGGCCGCTTCGAGAAAGATACTCAGGTCCTGTGTGACCCCTCCAATCCCCGCGACACCCCCACGCAGGAACCGACCGTGCACAGCTTCGATGCCGCCTCCGGGGCAGTCGCTTGGCAGGCCGGCGCGCCAGCGTCGTTTGCTGCCACCACGGTCGCCGGGGGGATGACCTTCAACGGGCCGGCCAATGGGACGGCCATCGCGGTCCGTGATGCCACAACCGGTCAGCTGGTCGATTCGGTTGCCGTTCCCGGACCTACCTGGTCCGGCGTGGTCACTGTCGGCGACGCGCTCGTGACGGGTCTCGGGTCCTCGTACGTCTCCCAACCGGCAGGAGTCGTTGTGCTCACTCCGGGAGGAACCCGGCCGACCGAACCATGAGGCCCCGGCAGGTCGTCCCATGGAGAAGCCACGAGCGATCGAGGACGGACAGCAGGGTCACGCCAGGCGCACCGGCAGCTCCCGCATCGCAAGCAGAATCGGATTGTAGATACCGAGCCAGCTGTACGAAGGTGGACCGAGCACCTCGATCTCCCGAGTCCGGGCGAACAGCTCCTCCAACAGGATGATCATCTCGCGCCTGGCGAGGTTGGCACCCAGGCAGAAGTGGGCTCCGCTGCCGCCGAACGCAACGTGCGGGTTCGGGGACCGGCGGATGTCGAAGCGGAATGGATCGGCGAACACCTCCTCATCGCGGTTGGCCGACGGATACCACATCGTCACGCGGTCTCCCTCGGCGATCTGCACACCCCGGATCTCAGTGGAGCGCGTGGTCCGCCGGGCGAAGTACGAAACCGGGGAGGACCAGCGCAGGATCTCTTCAACGGCGGCCGGGATTGCCGCTGGCTCGTGACGCAGCGCTTCGAGTTGATCGTGTGTGTCGAGCAGGGCCAGTAAGCCGCCGGAGAGCGCATTACGGGTGGTCTCGCTGCCGGCGACGGTGAGCAGGAGGAAGAACAGATCCAGCTCGATCTCCTTCAGCGCCGTTCGGTTTCCCTCATCGTCCTCGATCTCGACCGTCGAGAGGATCGTCCACACATCGTCCTTCGGATCTGACCGTTTCGCCTGCCCGAGGGACTGGGCATATTCGAACATCTGGATCTGGAGTTGCCACTGCTCCTCCAGCGTGAGGGGATGGTCGGCGTCCCCCGCCTGGAGGAAATCGGTGGTCAGTGTGAACAGCCATTCGCGGTCCTCGAGTGGGATCCCGACGATGTCCGCGATCACGTGCATGGGCAGCTGGTAGGCGACCTCCCGCACGAAGTCGCAGGTCCCGAGCTCCAACGCCCTGTCGATGATCGACGCGGCCCATCTCCGGGTGTTCTCGTCGAGCTGGCGAACCATGCGCGGGGTGAACCCCGCGTTGATCAGTCGCCGCTGCCGGACGTGATCGCGCCCGTCCATGCTCACCAGCATGTTCCCGCGAATCTCGGGCTGGTTGCTCAGACTGGGCCCGTCGTACGAGCTGAAGAGCTCGGGTTCGCGGCTGACCGCTTGCACGTCCTCATGGCGGGAGAGGACCCAGAAGCCAGCATCATGACGCCCGGGGAAGTCCTCGGAAAACGGCTGCCATCGGACCGGTGCTTCCCGACGTAGGACGGTGAAGATCTCGTGGGGGAATCCACGCTGGTAGATGTCCGCATCGGTCAGGTCGATCTCGATATGTTCACGATCAGCCACGATCTCAGCCATCGGCGGCGGTCCTCGTGCAGCGGGTAGTCGACCCTCAGATCCTGCCAGAAAGCGGGGCGCCGTGTTGCAGCGACCCGGTGACCGGGTTCACGTCCGACGCAGGTCGTCCCGGGGCTCGGGCTCGAGCGGAGGAGGAGGGACCTGAATGGACGGGGCTTCCGTGCCGCCGTCGACCTCGAAGACCTTCCCGGTCACCCACGACGAGGCGTCCGACGCGAGGTACAGGACGGCACATGCGATGTCCTCCGGTTCACCCGGTCGGTGCATCGGCGTCCCGGCAATGAACCGCTGACGCAGCTCGTCGTCTGTCAGCACGACGTCGAGCGACCGGGTCGCGACGCCTCCGACGTCGATGGCGTTGACCCGCACACGAGGCGCCAGCTCCGGAGCGATGTTTCTGGTCATCCGGTCCAGGGCCGCTTTGGCCGCTCCGTAGGCGACGAACATTGTTTGGGTCATGCTGGCCGACCGCGACGAGATGTTGACGACGGCGCCGCGGCCGGCCGTGTCGACCATCTGTCGAGCTGCCAACTTGGTCAGGGTCAGCGGGGCGGTGACGTTGAAGGCGAAGGTCCTGGCCATGAAGCCCTCGCTGGTGTCCATTGCAGACCGAGGCATCGCACCCCCTGCATTGTTGACGAGGATGTCCAGCCGACCCAACCGCTCGACCGCCGATGACACCAGATGCTCGCACGCCGAGGCGACCGTGACATCGGTCGGTACGACCACCGCCCGGCGACCGAGCCGCTCGATATGGACGGCCACTTCGTCGAGATCGGATTCCGTACGTGCTGCCAGCACGACATCGGCTCCCGCCTCGGCCAGCCCGATCGCTATGCCGCGCCCGATCCCAAGCCCGGCTCCGGTCACGATAGCGACCCGGCCGTCGACGGCGAACCGGTCGAGGATCATGGGTGCGCCCCGGCACCTGGCGGACCATTGGTGCCACCTTCGACCGCGCGCATCGTCCGGTTGAGATCGCGGGCCGCCCGCCCCGCCACGAGCGGGAGGTCCAGATACGTCAGGAGTCCCGGCCGGGACCGACAGACATAGGGAATGGCATTCACGCAGTGCATCGCGGTGGCCACCACGCCGGGATTCCGTAGCAGGCCCGCTTCTATGGTCTCGGGGTGCAGCTTCTTGAAGGTTGTGAGGCAGCTGGGATCACCGGTGATCTCCACCTCGAATCGCTCACCCTCCGGGCCGAATCGCCATCCGGGATCGAGGTGTTCCTGTCCCATGAGCCAATTCACGGCGGCCGTGATCACCGGAACTCCATCTACCGTCGCCTCCCATCGGAAGCGTTGCGCGGCGACCGTGCCGGGCTGGATCGCGCCGATCGGCGATTCGATGGGCGCCGTAGCGACCGCCGTCTCGTGGGTGGTCCGGAGGCCCGGATCGATGTCGAATCCCAACTCGTCGGCGACCATGAACACTGACTGGCGGAACCCTGCCCCCAGCGCATCGGCCATGACACTCGTGGCCGCCACCTCAGGGGTCGCGCCGAACAGCATCCAGTCGCGCACGACGTCGGGCGCGCCATACGTCCGGATGTCCGAGAACTCCTCAGCCCGAACGTGGGTGATCGATCCCGAGAGGGCGGAGACCATGAGCGGGAACCGCTCGGTGATCCCGCCCGGATGGATCCCGGTGCCGTGGAGGGTGACGCCGGCAGCGGTAGCCACGGCGTCGACTCGGGCCCGCTCCTCCGGGGCTGGATAGAACCAACCCAGCGGAGTGACCACGTTCTTGCCCGACTCGAGAATGGCGGTCACCGTCGCCGGGTCCGCAATGAAGGGGCTGTAGAGCACGCAGTCGGCCTCGGTGTCGAGCAGGGCGTCCATGTCGCGGGTGGCCGTGACCCCGACTGGATCCAGGTCGACCAGCGTGCCGAGGTCGACCCCCTCCTTGCTTGCGCTGTGGACCCAGGCTCCCGCCAACTCGAGATCCGGGTGTGCGAGGACTCCTTGGATGGCCGCGCGGCCGACGCCTCCCGTGGCCCACTGGATCACTCGGTAGCCCATCATGTTCTTCTCCTCTGACTCATGCCCTGTGTGCGGATGATCAACCTGAGCGATCCTGGGTAGTCTGCCGCCGTCCGAAATGCCCCATGCCTGTCGTCCCAGGTTCCATCGGCCAGAGCGCTACGAAGGGCTTCGACCGATCGTTCCTCGACATGGGAATCGACGAATCCCCACGCTGATTGCGACCGTCGAACCCCTTCATCGAGGAGCGCTTCGGGCCGGGCGAAGAGCGCTTCGGCGAACCCGTCAGCGCGGTCCGCCGGCAGAGGGATGTGCTGGACCGTGGCCTGTCCGCCGAGCAGCTCCAAGATCAACTCGATGGGAGGCATGCGCCTGGATTCGTGCGCCATGAGCTCCGGTGCGTACTCCGCGAGCCAGAACTGCCGGAGCGAGTCGGGGTCGAAGGTCAAGATGATGACCGGCCCTCTGGTGAACCTGCGGATCTCGCTCAATCCGCCGCAGAGGTCTCTCCACTGGTGGATCGTCACCGATGCGAGCCCAGCGTCGAAGGTGTCGTCCGGGTAGGGAAGATTCTCTGCCACTGCATCGATGGCGGGTGCCAAGTGCCTTGGCCGCTGTGAACGCATCACAGCCGATGGCTCCACCGGAGTGACCTCGATGTCAACTGGCTCATAGGAGCCGTCACCGCGCCAACATTGATGACGGAGGTGGCGTTGCCGAGCGCCTGACGGACCAGGGCGGCTATCCGCGGATCAGGGCGCCGGATCGTGGAGTACTGCTGGCCGAAGCGTTCGTAGTCGAAGTCCCCTGCTGGGTGCTTCCTCACGGCCACATCGTATTGTCGATGCGAGGACACGGCGGCGTCTGGGTGGGCATTCACCTTCCCCGACGGGCACCGACGTGTTCCTATGGCATCATCTTGTGGCTTCCGCCGATGAGGGGAGATGCGACCGACGTGGCCAGTATCCAACTGTGGTCCGACGAGATCGAGACGCTGCGGCCAGAGGCTCGGGCCGTGATTGACTCCAGCCGAGACGCACTCGCCCTGGGAGAACCTGCCCCCGACGGGGCCACGCACGAGGAGATGATCACGGCGCTGCGGCGGTCGATGGACGCGGTAACGCTTCCCATGCCCGAGGCGGAGGTCCGCGAGATCAGCGGTGTTCCGTGTCGCATTTTCCGGCCGGCCGGACCGGTTCGTGCCGTCTACCTCCATTTCCACGGTGGGGGGATGGTCTCGGGCTCGCCTGCCATGATGGACATTCCCAACAGCATGCTCTCGAAGGAGTTCGGCGTCGCTGTGGTGTCCTCCGACTATCGAAAGGCCCCCGAACACCCGTGGCCTGCAGGTCCCGACGACGGGTTCGCAGTCGCCCGTTGGCTCCTTCAGCACTCGGAACAAGAGTTCGGGTGTTCGGCGATGCTCATCGGCGGCGAGTCGGCGGGTGCGTATATGACCGCAATCGTTGCGCTCCGCATCCGCGATGAGCTCCATGCGATCGACAGGGTGCAAGGGCTGAATCTGATCTTCGGCGTGTTCGACTGGGGCAGATCGCCGAGCCAGCGGGGGATTCGTGCACAGGATGGGTTTGATGTCTTGAGCCCTGAGGCAACAGCCCTCATCTCAGACTGTTTCCTGCCGGGTATGACAGACGACCAACGCCGCGCGCCCAGATCTCACCCGCATTCGCCGACCTGCACGAATTGCCGCCCTGTTTCGTGTCCGTCGGTACATGCGACCACCTACTCGACGATTCTCTTCTGTTTTCAAGCCGCGCGGCGGCAGCCGGTGTCGAGGTCGAGCTCTTTGTCGCACCAGAAATGCCACACGGATTCATCATGTTCGACTGTGGGATAACCAAACTGTGGTCCCAGCGACAGGCATCGTGGATCCGGGACCGCGTCACAGGACCATGAAGCTCTCTGGTTGGGGAGCGGTCTTTTCCTAGGGACGTTCGCAAATCGATTGCTCCGGGCCTGGGACTCCGTCTCCGCAGGCGTACGTTGTACGCCGGGTGCATCGTCGGAAATCCTCTGGAAAAGACCCGCCATTAGTCACCTGGCCATCGGATAGGACCCAATAGCGCTGTTTCTGTGTGCAGTCATGCTTGCTAGGTTGTCCGGTTGACAGCAACCCACAAGGAGTGGCATGGCACGAATTGAAGAGGTAACGATTTCACTCGTCGATGATTTCGACGGGACTGAGGCAGCGGAGACCGTTAAGTTCTCCCTCGACGGGAAGAACTATGAGATCGATCTGTCACGGTCGAACGCCAGCGAGTTACGTAGGACGCTGAGGCCCTATGTCGACCGGGCTCGAGCCACCCGCCGATCGACAACCGCCCGGGGGAATAAATCCACGCGGGCAACCGGACAATCCCGTCGCCGATCTGAAGGTTATGACCGCAGCGAGGTTCGGGCCTGGGCCAAGGCCAACCGGATCAAAATAGCGCCGCGCGGCAGGATCTCGAACGACGTGGTCGAGAAGTGGCGAGCGTCTACCAAGAAGTAAGGACCGAACGCCGAAGAGGACCGTTCGACTCTGGCATCGGCTGAATCCAGGCGCTAGAAATAGTCTCGTTGCGTAAAGCAACCCCTACCGATGGAGAGGGATCCGTGCCAGCCGATCGTGTGTCCGCAACCCGACGCATCGCTGCTCCTGCGAGCAAGCCCTTCGCAATCGTCTCGACTCCTTCTGGTCACGTTGCGATCGATGGATCCGGGATGCTCGATGCAGCTCCCGACGACAGACCACTGACAACGGTCGGTGAGACCTTCGACATGGACATGGACCGCGAGCCGCTGGGCGACATCCCTAACCTGAAGAAGTACCAGGTGCGCAATACGGTCACCAAGATCGACCCTGACCATCTGATCGAGTGGACGATCGGATTCGCGGACAATCCGCCATTCGGTCACGTCTATGGCTGGTTGCTCGATCCCGTGAACCAGGAGGAGACAGACGTCACGAACTATTGCGACTGGTCGGATGCCTCGGAGGAGATGCGTTCGGGCGTGATGTGGCCGGTCGTGCCCGAGGCGATGCTGGAACGGTCGGTCGACAACCTCGCCCGGATCGTCACCGAGGGTTGAGGGCTGGCAGCCGGCTTCGCGGGCCTCATCGCTCGTGCGCTACGGCAGGTACTCCCAGACGAGCCGGATGTGGTCGACTTCACCGGATGTCAACTTGACTTCCCGCGGCTTGCTGCACCGGCCGCTCGGCCCACCAGACGCCGTCGACCCGCAACCGATCACCGTGTACTCGCCCGGCGAGAGCTGAATCTCGAACTTCCCCGATGCGCCGACCTTCTTCAGGAGGACGAGCGGCACAGCGTTGAATTCCACTTCGACCGTCCCGGCGGTCGGTCGGAACGTACCGGGGAAGGCACCTCCCTCGACACCCAGTTTGCCGACGAGGAGCGAGGGGTGGACGGTGGGGGTGGCGGCATCGGCTGGAATGGCCGTCAGTCCGGTAAGTGCGACGGTGCTGACGGACAAGGCCAGGGCCAGATTGGTCAGGCGCGACATGGTTCTCATTTCGATCGCCGTGGGGGTGTCGTGGAGGCAGCGGACACCCACCACGCGAGCGGGAACGCAAGACTGTCAAACCACCCCTCGAAGACACCGTGGCACGAGGACGGCCGGTGGGCAAGTGAACTCTCTGTGACCAATCGGGCCAGGGACCTACCGGAGCCATCTTCCTTCCCGGCGGTGGTACCCCTCAGCCGACAGAGAGCTTCACGACGGTCGTCCCAGACATGGTCGCAGGGGTGGCCGCGTTGGAGGAGCACCCTGTCAAGACTGCTGCGCTCAGACCGCAGACGAGCAAGGCTCGGGTCGCCGTTCGATTCACAATGTGTCTCCCCACGATCACCTGGCAGATTCTGTCAGCGGCGGCTAAACATGTCAACAGCTTCCGACATCGGAGAGATCGGGCTCAGGACCACTGGCGCCGCCCGCCTTTTGCTCTCATCGTCGCGGCGGGGGGACCATGTGCAGGCCGAACATTCTGGATCAGGCTCCGGGAACTCGATGTGTGGCAAGAAGGGACAGGACTTGGAAGAGCAGTCGCTTGCCACCCAGTTGAGGGCGAAGCGGTCACAGATGATGGTGGATGCACTCGAGGGCGTGGCCCTCCGGTTGTTCGAGCAGCGCGGGTTCGCGGCTGTGACGGTCGACGAGATCGCCTGGGAGGCTCAGATCTCACCCCGCACCTTCTACCGGTACTTTCCTGCCAAAGAGGACGTGTTGCAGGTACACATCGACAGACGGAGCGAAGCCCTCGGCGTGGCGCTCTCGGCTCGTCCTGACGACGAACCGCCCCTGCTCTTGCTTCGCCGGGCCCTCACGGAGGTGCTGTCGGCAGAGGACGGCCGCGCAGTCAGGCGATGGATCGCCGTCGTCCAGGCAACGCCGAGCGTATTGAGGGGCGTGGTTGGAGGCCTACAGCTCAAGACGCAGCGGGTCATGGCCGAGTTCCTCGCCTCCCGTCTGGGTCTTCCGAACGACGCCCTCGTCCCGACGATGCTTGCTGCCGCAGCCGGTGGCATTATCCAGACGGCACACGCCCACTGGTTCTTCAACGGCGGCGATTTGGCGAGCACCGTCTCTTCGAGCTTGGAAGTCCTCGAGACGGGATTCGGAAGCGACTCGAGGATTTGGTTGCAATGATTCGGGCATTCGGGACACGGAGGCTGGCATACTGCGCTGCTGGGAACGGTCACCATCAGGAGTGCTCGTTCAGGCGACGTGGGGCGCCTCGTCGAGCTCCTGGGTCACGGTGCACTGGAACAACGGCAGGAACCTCCTTCCGACCTGAGCGCCTACCGGGCGGCCCTCACCGAAATTTGGGCTGCTGACGCGACGGATCTCCTGGTCGTGGAGGTGAATGGCGAGGTCGTAGGGATGTGCCAGCTCGTCGTGTTTCGACACTTCCAAACGACAGGGAGGTCGTTGCGCAGAGGTGGAGTCCTTGCACATCCATCCCGACTTCCGCGGACAGGGTCTCGGCGAGCAACTCCTGGATGCCGCTGTTGACGCCGCACGTGGAGCTGGGTGCTATCGGATTCAACTCACGTCCACCCTCCAGCGCGCCAATGCCCACCGTTTCTACGAAACGCCACGGATTCGTGCCGAGCCACATTGGATTCAAGCGACTCCTGTAGAAGGCCGTGCGCTCCACCCCTTCGGCCGACAAGACGAGATGCCAGATCGCAGACGCCGGCTGGATCGAACCAATCGCCAGTCAGGAAGCGACCCAGTACATTGCGTGCGATGTCCGGCTCTGAAATCGGTTTTGTCCTGTTCGACCTCGGAGGCGTCCTCATCGAACTCGGCGGGGTGACCAGTCTCAAAGAGCTGGCCGGGATCGCAAGCGATGAAGAAGTCTGGGAGCATTGGCTGGCAAGCCCATGGGTGCGACGGTTCGAGAAGGGCGGGTGCTCAGCAGCGGAGTTCTCGACCGGGGTCGTCTCGGAATGGGAGCTCGCAATCTCGCCCGAGCGATTCTTGGAGGTCTTCCGGGACTGGCCGGTCGGCCCGTTCTCGGGTTCGCAGGAGTTGCTGTCAGAGGTTCAGCAGTCGGTGCCGATCGGGTGTCTCAGCAACACCAACTCCCTCCATTGGGAGCACCAGGCGTCCCGGTGGCCGATGCTCGGCACGTTCGACGCCCGGTTCCTCTCCTTCGAGCTCGGACTCGTAAAACCCGACCCGGCCATCTTTCAAGCGGTGGCCGACCAACTTCCCGTACCTCGGGGCCGAGTCCTCTTTTTGGACGACGTCGCGCTGAACTCGGACGCAGCGCGATCGTTTGGATTCGTCGCCGAGCAAGTGCGCGGTATCGAGGAGGCAAGGCAGGTGCTCATGGACGTCGGGGTACTCGAGGCCTAGCGGAATGCTCCCGGGTGTGTTGCATCGGGTGAAGCAGCCGGAACCCCCGCTCCCGGAGAACTCCTGATCGGGTCACCCCTTCGGTCCGGGACTGCGAGAGACTTGGCCGGTGCGCAAGCAGTACAACTTCCGACCGGGAGCCAACGGCCTGGACGCCTGGGATGTGGACAAGCTCATCGAAGCCAGCTCTGGTCTACCGGTGAAACAGGTCTCGGTTGACTCCGTCGCCGATGTCGACACGGACTTCTGGTTCAAGTTCGGACCGGCCCCGACGGTCCGGCGGATCATCGACCACATTCGGTTGATCGAGGAAGTTGATCTCTCGTTTCCGATCATCTTGGGTATGGACGGGCGTGTGATGGACGGCATGCACCGTATTGCCAGGACCATCCTGGATGGCCACTCGACCATCAGAGCTGTGCAGTTCGTCGTCGAGCCCGAGCCTGACTATCGGGACTGCTCGCCCGAGGATCTGCCCCACTGAGGGTGCAGCCGGCTCCTGGCGATCTGCTGCGTTCGGGAGGACGGAGGTCTGTGGGAACCTATAGCCCGGACAGAACGACTCAGAGGAGGCGGACGTGGGGTTCACGCTGACAGAGAACCACTTCTCGACCAAGGACGCGGTGCTTGCAGAAATAGCTGCGCTCGGCTGGCACGCCATTGAATTCGACGTCCCCGCTGAGGAGAACGACTTCCACTGGCACGAGTTCGATTCTGTGATCTTCGTGCTCGAAGGAACCTCTCGGCTCGAGTTCGAGGACGGCAGTGTCATGGAGTGCGGCTCCGGGGCCCGGGTTCAGGCAACCGCACGGTCGCTGCATCGGGAGGCAAGCCCCGCCTACCGGGGTGTCTTCGGATTCAGCGTGGACCCCGCAGAGATGACCCACCCGGTCAACAAGGCACCCGCTGACCTGTCGTAGGCCCAGCCCCGTCGGTGGAACTCCGTGATCTTCTGCCGGACAACCGACGACATCCTGTTGATACGTTTCCGTACGGCTCGGCGGACCGTCCATATCCGCCAGCCGACAGGAGAACAACGCCGACGCCCCTACACAACCCCTAGCTCCGGAAGGTGTGATCCACGATGCCAGCGACACAGGAACTCCCCGCTGTCGGTCCCGTTACCCGTTATGAACAGAACATCATCGACCGCATCACCAACTTCAACGACCCACACCAGGAGTGGCGTCGCCTGTTCTCCGAGCTACTGGGTACGTTCTTCCTGGTCTTGGCGGCGGCCGGTGCAGGGATGATGGGTCACGCCTTCCCCGGTGTGATCAGCCGAACCGCCGCCGTCGTAGCACCGGCGCTCACCGTGATGGCCATCATCTTGTTCATGGGCAAGGTGTCCGGTGCGCACCTGAATCCGGCAGTCAGCATCGCCTTCGCCCTGCGTCGGGATTTTCCATGGCAGCGTGTGCCTGGCTACATCGTCGCGCAGCTCATCGGAGCCATACTCGCTGCTCTCTTCCTGCGCTCGGTGGTCCACGTGTCCGCGATCTACGGATCGAACTACCCTGCCCATGGCTACTCCGACATGGCTGCATTCTGGATGGAGTTGATCTTGACCCTGGGGTTGGTCAGCGTGATCCTGGGCACGGCATCCGGAGCACAGAACATCGGCTTGTTCGGTGCCTTCGGGGTCGGGGGGTACATCGCACTGGCCGGCTTGTGGGCAAGCCCCATCTCTGGTGCTTCGATGAACCCGGCCCGCACGTTGGGTCCCGATCTGGTCGGCACTACCTTCACCGGCTATTGGGTCTACATCGCCGGCCCCGTTGCCGGTGCCGTGTCCGCCGTACTCATCGCCTTCGTCCTGCGAGGTCCCGGCGGGGGCAGATCGGGTTCGGGGGCCGCACAGGGTGACCTCTTCACCGAGGTCTACGAGGGGGGAAAGTCGTGATATCGCTCGCTGTGCGCCTACAGTCCGAGCGGGCGTCCAGTCACCGGCGACCGGTCAGCCGATGTGCGAATGACTGAAGCGGATGGGCAACCGTTTGAGAATCACGGTCCCGAGGAGCTGGTTCGACGGTCTTGCCAGGAACGCAACCGCGACCTCACCGGCCGACTGTCCAAGCGGTTTGGACACCGCTGTTGAACTGAAGTGCCCGGAGAAGGCGAGCACGCAGAGGCTCTGTTTGGGGGAGCCCTTCGGCGAGACCTGAGCGGCCAGCTTGGGAGCCTCACGACGGAGCTCGGCGAGAGAGAACAGACGGGCTCCGAGCAGCCTGCTGTGCGGCCCGACCGCCTTCGTCGCGGCGGGCAGAGCTAAAAAGCAGGAACTGTCGCTCGTCCCGAGGTTGCTGCGTATGGATGTACAGCCAACCGCAAGGAGGACGACCAAGGCGCAGGCCGCCGGCACGCGCGAGCCCGTGAGAACGACAGATGCTCACGTAACAGCCGGGACGCGGCCATCGTGCTCACGACGCGGATGGTCCGTCCGCAGGCACGGCCTGGAGCGAGTCCGAGCCCGTTCGAGCCTCGATCGCCGCGTGTACCGGCGAGGCAAATGCGCGTCGGCTCCAGCGGCCCGTTCTCACCTCGAGTGCCAGTTCGCCGACCAGGAGCCACCCGACGACCAGTACCAACCAGAAACTGACCAGTCGGTAGAGAAGGACGGCATCGACCGTGGTCACATGTGCTCCACCGAATGCGACCAGTGCGATCGTGATGCTTCCTTCGACCACACCCAGTCCACCTGGCGTAATCGGTAGAACTGCTGCCAGCTGCCCGGCCCCGTAGGCGAGCAGCAACCCCTTCGAGGGGATCGAGGCACCGATCGCCAGGAACATCAGGGCGAAGCAGGCGCAATCGAAGAGCCAGTTCGCCATGCCGCACCCAACGATGGTAATGACTTGCCGCCACCCGAGCTTGACCGCTGTGAGCTGTCGGACGATCCGGTCGGCCAGGTCGGTGATGTCTCCCCTCGGTCGTCTGAGGATCAATTGGGATGCACGCAGGACCCAGGGGAGAACGACGAGCAGCGGTCGCTCGTAGACGAAGAGAACCCCCACCGCGATGGTCACCACGAGGACCCCGAAGAGCACCGGAACCAGATCAAGGGAAGCTCCCTCCTCCGTTGCCAGTGTCAGGCCAACCGTCGCCACCAGGGACAGGGACACCATCGATGCGATGACCGTCCCCACCATGGCCCAAACGGCGAGCGTCTCGTCGGCGCCGAAACGCCGGAACCACCGAAATCCGTACACCGTGGAAACGACATTCCCGGCGGGAAGTGAGTTGGTTAGGGCTTGCGAGGCAAGCGTCATCCTGAACAGAGGCGAGACCGGCGGTGTGAAGCCGCCTCCGGCGCTCAGGAGCTGGTACTCCATGGCCGTGAAGCTCAAGAACGAGAGCGCCTCTGCCCCTACCGCTCCCAGAATCCACCACCAGTTCACATGGTCGAACACCGCGGTGATGCCGGATAGCTCGTCGGTGTGCGAACTGAGGACCCAGACCGCAATGGCCACGCCGCCGATGCCGACGAGGTACCGCGTGACCGGCCATGCGCGCTGCAGCTGCGATCTCTCTTCGGGTCCTCCGTGACCGTGTGAGACCGTTGCCCCGGGTGGCTGCGGCGCTCCTACGGGTACTGTGTGCGAAGCCTTGGAATCCTGCGGTCTCATTGCCCTGCTTCAGGGGACATGCGGGATCGAGAGCTTCGGCACAGGGCCATCGTATGGGCGATCGGCTGGAGACCCCTGGCATCGTCCCTGCTCGGATCGCCCGGCGTGAGCGCGTCACGAGCAGGAGCGGCGGGATCGCCCGCGCCCCGCTGCCATCGACGTACCCGCTTCGCAGCCGTCGGTGAGCCGTTGTCCATATACCCTATGGGGGTATACTCGACCCATGACCTCGACACCCCCGAACCGCCCTGCATACGCCTCGGACAAAGATGCCATCCAGAAGCGCCTTCGCCGGATAGAGGGCCAGGTTCGGGGTATCCAGCGCATGGTGGACGAGGACCGGTACTGCATCAATGTCTTGGAGCAGGTCTCGGCAGTGACCAAGGCCCTTCAGTCGGTGGCCATCGAGCTCCTCGATGACCATCTCTCGCATTGCGTGTCTGACGCCATCAAGAGCGGTGGTGAGGAGGCCGACCTCAAGATCGGGGAGGCTTCTGCTGCCATCGCCAGGTTGGTCCGCTCGTCGTGATCGCGGGCATCCCCTGGTTGGTCGACATCGGCCGGAGCCTGCGCGAAGGGTTCTTCATGTTCTGGGAGACCCTGTGGCCTCTGATTCTGGGGTTTGGGCTCTCGGGGGCAGTGCAGGCATTCGTCAGCCGCGACGCCATCCAGATCAGTCTTGGCAACCACCGACCGGCTGCGGTGGTTCGGGCATCGGCCTACGGCATGGTGTCGTCGTCGTGTTCCTATGCGGCCTCGGCCATGTCGAAGTCCCTCTTCGTCAAAGGCGCCGACTTCGTCTCGGTCAACGTCTTCATGATCGCCTCCACCAATCTGGTGCTCGAGCTGGGCATCGTGCTGGTCGTCCTCATGGGGTGGCAGTTCGCCGCCAGCGAATTCATCGGTGGGATCATCATGATCGCCCTGTTCACGCTGCTCGCCAGCCTGTACCTCAGAGGGCGCCTGGTGACTCAGGCCCGGGCACGCCTGGCATCGGACACCGGGGGCCATCAGCACGGTCCGCCGGAGAACACCGAGCTCCAGCACGAACCCTGGCGTACGCGCCTGCGTTCGAAGGGCGGCTGGGCGGACTCTGCGACCTACACCATGGCCGACCTCACGATGATCCGAAAGGAGCTGGTGATCGGGTACGTGGTCGCGGGGTTCCTCGCCACACTCGTGCCCGTCCACGTCTGGAACATCCTGTTCCTCCACGGGCACGGGTTCTGGACGAGCGTTGAGAACGCCGTCGTCGGGCCGTTCATCGCCATCATCAGCTTCGTCTGCTCGGTGGGCAACGTGCCGATGGCGGCCGCGCTCTGGCACGGCGGGATCTCCTTCGGCGGCGTGATCTCCTTCATCTTCGCCGACCTGATCGCCCTCCCTCTGCTGCTCATCTACCGGCGCTTCTACGGCACCCGACTCATGTGGCGCATGCTCGGGGTGTTCTGGCTGGTCATGTCCCTCGCCGGGCTCGTCACCGAGGGCATCTTCCGGGCAGCTGGGCTGGTACCGACAACCCGGCCGGCGCAGATCGTCACCGGCCACTTCGAATGGAACTACACCACCTATCTCAATATCGCCTTCATGGCGCTGTTCGCGCTCTTGTACTGGGCCTATCGCAACCGTAAGCGTCTCGGGGGTGGTCGTGGCTACGCCATCGACCCGGTCTGCGGAATGCAGGTCGAGATCGCCCATGCCGCCGGGACGGCCGAGCACCAGGACACGACGGCCTACTTCTGCTCCGATCGTTGCCGCGACCGATTCGTGGCGACCTCGGACAGGTCCCTGCACACCGTGTAGCACTTCGCCCGGTCTGACGAGGTGCTAGCCGACGGAGTGCACCCCTGCAGAGGAGGGGTTGGAATTCCTACGATACGCCTCACCCGCGCACGAACGAACGGGGGGGTACGGTGAACACGACACGGACCGCTGCGACCAGAGCGGCAGCACGGACCGAGTGAGCGTCGTGGAGCAGACACGGCCATCCAGCCCCGACCGAAGGGACGCCGATGCGTGTGTTGGTGACAGGTGCGGGCGGGTTCATCGGATCACACACGGTGGGTGCGCTGCTCGAAGCCGGACACGACGTCAGGGTCCTCGTTCGCAATCCGACCCGCGCCGAGCATGCACTCGGACCGTCGTGGGCCGACGTCGAGGTTGCGACCGGCGACGTCACGGATCGCCGGGCGGTGGATCTCGCGCTCATCGGGTGTGACGCGATCGTGCATCTGGCGGGGGAGATCGGCGTCGCCGGCGGGACCCGACCAGCACTCGACGACCGCGAACGTCGATGGTCTGCGCACAGTCCTGGATGCAGGCCTCGCAGTCGGTGCGGACCCGATTGTCTACACCTCGACGGTCATGGCCCACCTCCCGGCTGTCGAGGAGGTGCTGACGCCTGATTCCCCGTTGGCGGCACCGTTGTCCGCCCTACGGGGCGTCCAAGTTGGAGGCGGAGCTGCTGGTCCGGGCCAGACAGGAGGAGGGTGCGCCGGTCACCAGCTTCGTCGTCGGCGGGGTCTACGGTCCGGGGAGCCCCCACCGGGACGGGAGCTTCGCAGCCGTCCTGGGCGCGCTCGAGTTCATGATGCTGGCGCCACCCGGTGGGATGGGCGTCGTCGATGTCCGGGACCTGGCGCTCCTCCTCGAGCGCTCCGTCGAGCGGGGACGAGGCCCCTGCCACTTCATGGCCGGCGGGCGGTTCGTGTCCTGGTCGGAGTGGACCGACCTCCTGGGCGAGGCCGCCGGCCGGCCCGTCCTGCGACAGGACGTCACCCTGGAGGAGATGGTCGATCTGGGGAAGGAGTTCGACCGCAAGCGCGCCGAAGGGGCGGACACTCCGGGACCGCTGTCCGAGGAGGCGGCGATCGTCATGACGAGCGGTGTGCCAACCGACGACACCGCGACGCTCGAAGCGTTCGGGGTCACGTATCGGCCGACCCTTCTGACCTTCCGGGACCTCGTCGCCTACCTACGCACAGCCGGGGACCTACCGCAGGTCGGGTGACCCAGTACCGGGTGGGCCACCCCGGCGATGACTCCGGGGAAGGGGTTCAGTCGGCTGTCCTGATGTACTTCATCGGCCAACCACTACCGACTGAACGGCTCGTCTTTGACTCAGATGGTTCCGATTCACCGGTGCTGCACGGTTCGAGTCTGCTCGATCCACTCGGTGTATCGGTCGGCGGGTCCTGACTCGCCAGCACGGCGTCTTCTTGCCGCTGGGCGGTGCCTCGTGGTGAGGTGCGCCCGCGGTCGACGCTCGACGACCCATGCCCTGACGCGTGATGTGTACCGATCTACCATTGCCCGATCAGCACGCCAACGCCCATCGTCGACATCGTCATTCCGGTGATCTGGGTCGCGTTCTGGCTTGGCTGGCTCGTGGCGTCGCTCCGGACCAAAGCGACACAATCCCGGTCCATATCGTCGCTTCCCATCCGGGCCGTGATCATCGTGATCGTTCTGTTCTCGATCCGGGCCCGTGTCTTCAAAGGACACTCTGCCACGATCGACAACCCGTGGCTCGAGGGCATCGGACTCGCGGTCTTCCTGCTCGGATTGGCCTTGGCAGTATGGGCAAGGATCTACCTCGGCCGGAACTGGGGGGCCCCGATGTCCCAGAAGGTCGATCCTGAGCTGGTGACAACCGGTCCATACCGGTACATCCGCCACCCGATCTATTCAGGGATCATCCTCGCAACGATCGGGACCGCGATCGCGATCAGCGTCTACTGGATCGTCGCCGTCGTCCTACTCGGCGCGTACTTCGTGTACAGCGCGACCGTCGAGGAACGCATCATGGGGCGCCTCTTTCCTGACTCGTATCCCCGGTACAAACGCTCGACCAAGATGCTGGTCCCGTTCATCTTCTGACAACACGACGAGCGATAGTGGCGTCCGCTCAGCGAGTCTCGTGCCGTGGTCCGAGGCAGGGCACCGACCGCGAGCTCACTGCTGATAGCCCTCGACCACGTCGGCCGGTCGTTCTGCAACGTCGTTCGGGTCCAACCCTGCGACGCGGCGGGCACGGCGTTGCCGGAGCAGGTCCCAGCACTGATCGAGGGCGACCTCGATCCGTTGGACTCGGGCATTCTCCTCGTCGGTCAGCCCCTGGCCGACCCTCGACCGTTCGAGGCGGTGCTCTTCCTCGACCAGGTCATTGATCCGTTGGGCAAGCTCGCCGTCACTCATCGCTGCCACCTTCCCGGGTCCTCGTCATCCGTTCTCCTCTGCTGCGCTCGAACCGCATGAACCGGTTCGGGATCGAGGCCATCTTGACGCCACACAGACCGACCTTCAACTCCGGGACAGGCATCCGGTCCTCCCGACGCCCCGCCTCAGCGATCCTCAGGGAGACAGGCTCACGACTGGGACGGATCGACGGCGATCAGGACCTTGCCGCAATCCGCTGAGCCGGTGAGGACACTGAGTGCGTCGTCGAACCGCTCGAGCGGGATCCGGTGGGTCACGAGCGCCGACATGTCCCGGCGAGCGAGGAGGTCGATTGCGTCCTCGAAGCGGGGTGGGTACTCCAGCGAACCCCGGATGGTGAACTGCTTCATGAGCAGCAGCAGATAGCTGGTGGGGATCTGCTCGTAGTGCAGTGCCACCACCGAGAGGCGCCCACCGACCGGTCCGTGCTCGAGCACATCGGTGAGCACGGACGGTGCCCCGGAGGCCTCGATGAACGCCGCAGTGGCCGGTGTGGGGCCGAACAGGAATGGCGAGGTGCCGTGCAGGCGGGCGAGTTGGGCCCACACGTCGGTGGCCACGGGATCGATGGCTGCTTGCGCACCGAGACCGAGCGCCAGCTCGAGGCGGACGGGACTCGGGTCGATGGCGACGACCTTGCGGTGCCCGCGGTCGACCAGGGTTGCAATGGCAGCGAGCCCGATGGGCCCACAGCCGAACACGGCGACACCGTCACCATCCTGGACCTCGGCCTGGTCGGCGGCGCGCATCCCGACCGCCAACGGTTCACTGAGGGCGGCGATGTCGAGGGGCAGACTCTCGGGCACGAGGAACAGCCGTCCCCGGTCCACGTCGGTGACCAGCAGCTGGGGGGTAAAGCCTCCCTGTTCCGCTCCGTTGCCGATGCGACCCCGCTCGTCGTCGCCCGGATGGACCACCACCCGGTCACCGACCCTGACCGAGGTGACGTCGGCACCGACCCACTCGACAGTGCCGGAGATCTCGTGGCCCAGGCACAGGGGAGTACCGGTCGGCCCGGCGACGCCTCCCAGGCGGATGTAGGACAGGTCACTGCCGCAGATCCCGCAGGCGGCCACCGCCACGAGCGCGTCGCGTGGACCGGGATCTGCCGGTTCGACCTCGTCGACCCGCACGTCCCCCGGGCCGTGTACTCGGACCTGTTGCATGTGCCGTCTCCTCAGGGAGCCGGTTCGAACAGGAAGGACATGGCGTCACGGATTCCCGCGTCGACGATCTCGACTCTGACGCCGAGGTCGTTGCGGTGATAGGCGAACGCAGCCGGTGCAACGGTCCCCGCCCTACCGCACAGCTGCAGCGGGCAGCCTGCGGCCGAGAGGGCGGCGCTGGAACCGGCGAGGTCGTCACTCCAGAACCCGATGTGGTGGAGGTTGGAGTGCTCGTTGCAGGACCACACCGTGCCCGGGACCTCCTGGATGAGCTCGAGATGTGGCGCCTCCACCGAGTAGGAGATCGTTGTCGGCAGGAGGAGATCCTGGTCGTTACCGTCGCGGTGCTCGACGGCGTCGAGGTGCATGACCGGTCCCCACGTGACGCGGAGCTGCTCGGTGAGCGTGGCCTGCGCCTCGGGCAGGTCGGGGACGACGATGCCGACGTGGTAGAGCGGGGACAGCGGGCCGGCGCTCACGGGAGCAGGTATCCGCCGTCGACGACCAGCGTGTGGCCGGTGACGTAGCCGGCAGCCGAGCTGGCCAGGAACTGCACAGCACCGACGACGTCGGTCGGGGTCCCCAGCCGGCCCATGGGGGTATGGGCCAGCTCGGCATCGATGAGCTGCGGGAACTGGGCCATCGGTGCGGTCATCGGGGTGTCGATGACGCCGGGGGCCACGGCGTTGACCCGGATGCCGTCGCCGACCCACTGGCGTGCCAGGTTGCCGGTGAGGGTCACCAGTCCCGCCTTGGCCGATCCGTAGCCGGGGACGATCGGGATCGCCCGGAAGGCGGAGAGCGACGCCATGTTGACCACGCTCGCACCCCCGTCGAGCGTGCTTGCGGCGAGCAGGCCCCGACACGCGGTGGTCAACCGCATCGGACCCACGAGGTTGAGGGTGAGCGCGGTGGCGAACACCTCCGGCTCCCATTCGTCGCGCCCTCCGGGAAAGTTGGCCCCGGCATTGTTGACCAGGACATCGAGCTGCCCGAGCGTCTCGACGAGGGCATCGATCGTCGTCGGATCGGTCATCTCGCATCGGCGGTAGGTGAACCGTCCGAGGTCGGTCTCGTAGTCGCCGGGAGAGTCCCGCGTGCCGGTCACGGTGACCGAGGCCCCGGCGTCGGCGAAGCCGGTGGCCAGCGCGTGGCCGATGCCGCTGGTGCCACCCGTCACCAGGACCGAGGTACCGGCGAAGTCGAAGGTGATCCTGTTGGTCATCGGTCCTCCAGCCGTCGGAGCGATCGGGTCAGCCAAGCCCGTTCCCAGAAGTTGGTCGAGGTGTCGAGCAGGGCGCTGGTAGCTGCAGCGGCGACCTCCCGGGCAGGTGCGTGGTCGGGCTCGACGGCCAGGATGATATCGGTCAGGTGCAGTGCTGCCACCGCCTGACCGGACTCGAGCCGGTCTCGGGCGGCACCGGCCAGGGCGTCGGGTCCGGCGAGCGACACCAGGTCCGGTGCGATGGCCGAGGGAGGCACGTCGTAGAGCTCGGTTGTCGACCGGTGGTGGAACCACCCGGCGTACGTCTCCCAGATCGCGCGCACGTTCCACGATGTCCTGCCGTATCCCTCGCCCACGTCGAGGTGCCCGGGGACGCGCACGTCGCGCATCAGCGTGTGAACGTCGGCCCCGGCGTTCATCCCGTCCACCGTCCGGTCGTGCACCCACTGTGTGGCATCGCGCATCGCCGTGATCTCCTCGGCGATGCGGTCCGCCCCGTCCACCGGGGCGAAGTGGCCGGTGAGCAGCCGTTGGGCACCCAGTCCGAGAACCAGGTCGAGTGAGTCCACATAGGCCAGGGCGTCGCGGTACCGATCTCCCCGCATGGTGACGAGGTTGGGAACGTGGCCGAACAGCGGGCCGAACAGGTTCCCGGTGAGCGCCGTGCGAGATTCGGGAAGCCAGATCACCAGCGCGTCGGTGGTCTCACCCCCTGGAACGGAGAACAGCACGAGCCGGCGTCCGCCGACGGTGAGATCGAGCCGCTCGGTGAAGGTGGTCGTGGGCTCGAGGTGCGCCTGGGGGGTCGGGCCGTCTCCGAGCGACTCGGCGTATGCCATGGCCGCGAGGATGGCGTCGATCCAGGCGAACGCGGCGTTCCGTGAGCGGAAGGCCTCGAGCCGCTCGTTGTCCGCACGCCAGGAGGCGAAGTTCGCCTGGGCGATGACGTCGGTCGCCTCCCCGAGGAAGCTGCCGATGCCGCCGACGTGGTCGAAGTGGCCCTGCGTCAGCATCACCGAATTGATGGGAGCGGTGTCGATGCTGTCGAAGACCCGCCGGTGGAAGGGACCCTCGAAGCCCATGCCGGTGTTGACCACGATGCGCCCCGCGTCGGTGGTGAGCAGGTACGAGTTCGACAGCCCGGGGGACAGCCAGATGCCGTCCCCGAGATCGATCGCGGGCTCGCCCCGTGATGCTGCGATCGCGTCGGCACCGGGTCGCTCACGGTGGATGCCTGGCACGATCAGCGGACCTCCGTGCGGATCTGGGGGAACGCCTCGTAGTAGAAGGCAAACCGCTGGTGCAGGTCGGCGGGGTCGATGTCGAAGTCCTCCCGCAGGTCGTAGACGATCCGCCCGTCCCTGCCGCGCGGGTCGGCCGCCAGATAGGCGGTCAGCTCGGTGCGGGCCCGATCGGTGACGTCGAGACCGGCGACCCCCAGGATCCGCTCGGCCATGGCACGGTCGTCGGCCAGGAACTCGTCGAATTCGACGTCGATCCGTTGCGATGCAGGGATGAGGTGGGCGTCTCGCACTGCGGAGCGGAGGAGGCGCTCGATCCGGTCCACCCAGTAGGCGGCGAGTTCGTCGGGCGCGACCTGCACCCGTCGCAGCCGGTCCCCGTAGGCCAGCATGGTGATGGCGGACTGGAGGACGGCAACAGGGTCGCGCAGCGTGAAGGCGATCGTGGCCCTCGGGAAGGTCTCGAGCAGCGGCCCGAGTTGCTCCAGGTGCTGAGGGCACTTGAGAACCCAGCGGTTCGGACCACGCAGGTAGCTGAGGACCCGCAGCTCACGGCGGAGGAATGCGTAGTGCTTGCGCTGGTCGAGGCCCAGGTAGACGTCGCGCCACGCCGGCACCCGGGCGTGCCACTCGGTGGTGTACGAGCAGATGTCGAGATCCATCAGCTCGCAGTCCTCCTCGATGCTCCAGGGCGGCCGGTCGTGCATGAGGGCCGCCAGTGGCGCAATCTGCCGGGTCGTCTCGTGAGCCCGGAGGCACCGCAGGTAGCGCGGATCGATGCCGTCGCGCCCTGGCCCATCGCCGGGCACAGGCGTCGGCTCGATCACCTCCCACCAGGGCATGGAGCGGAACCGCGAGTCGGCAGCCAGCAGGTTCACGAGGTGCGTCGTGCCCGAGCGGGGCAGACCGACCACGATGACCGGCGGCTCCAGCTCGACCTCGAGTGCCTCCGGGTGACGCCGGACGAAGTCCTCGAAGCGGAGACGCGCCGTCACGAGGCCGACCATGCGGCTGCGGGCAATGTGCCGACCGATCCCGGACAAGCCGGTATCCGCATCGAGTGCGGCGGCCATGGCAGCGAGGCGATCCGGCAGGGTGGCGTCCCCGAGGTCGGACAGGCCGGTCGCCCGGCACGCCTCGGTGATGATCCGATCAGGATCCAGGTCCACCTGCATGGACAGTGCCATCTCGTACAGGGCCCGCTCTTCGTCGTCACGCACGGGCTCCCGGAGGTCTGCGATGCGCACCTCTCTCACCGCAGCGGTCTCCTCCGGAAGGGGGATCCGTGCCGGTCGACGTTCCTCATGGCGAACACAGTAGGTCGGTTACCTCCACCCGGGACCGGTGGCTGCGGTGGCTGCAGGTCCGGACCCTCATCGACCCACATCGACACACAGCCTGAGGGCACGGCCTGAGTAACTCTCATCCACCACACGTCCGGACCCCGCGGGACCGTTCGATCAGGGTGGGCTCGAGCGTGTTACTCCTCGAGGTCGTCGTGGCGAGGAATAGCGTCAGGGGCCCGACTGGATTGTGATGGTCCAGGTCGAGGTGTAGACACCCGCTTTTGCATTGGCGGGTACGTTCATCTGGAACGGGAAGCTCAAGGTCTGCGGTCCTGTGCCGGTCTCGTCGCTGAAGAATGTCGCCGCCGCCGGCGCTGATGCTGCGGCAGGGATGGTGAACGGGTAACCGGCGGGGTCGCCGGCAACCGGTGCCGCCTGGGTGCATGCGGAAAACCAGGCGTCGCAACTGGTAATGGGCGCAGATACCGTGGTGGCGTTGGCGGGCAGTGACGCCGAACCGGTGGTGAATGTGGTCGAGGTGATCGTCAACGACCATGGGGTACCCGCCACGGAGTAGGTCGACGGGACCAGGTCCGCGCTGAGCACACTGTGGACCGAGAAGTTGGCTCCATTCAGTGTCGCACTGAATGATATGGATGATCCGACCTGCACCAGGGCTGGAGTGGAGAGCAGTTCACGAATCCGCCGGTCGGTCTTGTCGGCGATGTACAAACGGCTACCTGAGGCGGCTACGGCTACTCCCGAAGGGGCGCTCAAGCTGGCGGAGCCAGGAGATCCCGTGTCTCCGCAGGCGCCAGTGGGTGCTGCACACGCGGTTCCGGTCCCCACGAGCGCGTAGATGTCACTGTTCGTCGTCGACGCCGGGCCGAACTGGCACGACGACGAACACGTGGCCGCGGCCACCATCGCCACCATGTTGTCTGCGGTGTCGGCGATGTAGAGGTTTCCGGCCGAATCGACTCCCACGCCCGAAGGAGCATCCAGATTTGCCGCGATGGCCTGGGCCGGTGACCCTCCCGAGGTGTAGCCGCACCCCGCAGGCGTATGGGTCGAACACGCCGTCCCGGTGCCGGCCACCGTGTAGATGCTGTCGCGGTTCATGGCCTGGCCGAAATAGGTGCCCGACGAGGCGGGAACCATCCGGACCCGGTTGTTCGTGGTGTCGGCGATGAACACATCGCCGGATGAGTCCACAGCCAATCCGGACGGGGCGTTGAGCGTGGTGGTTGCCGCAGCGCCACCATCGCCGTTGTAGGAGGCCGGACCGGTCCCGGCAATATCGTAGGCATCACCCGCCACCGTCGAGCCCAGTCCGAACGGGCACGACGACGAGCAGGCCGCCCGGGCCACCATCGGCACCATGTTGTCTGTCTTGTCTGCGACATAGAGGTTTCCCGATGCATCTGTGGCCACACCGGAGGGCGCGTCCAAGGTCGCCGAGGTCGCCACTCCGCCGGTGGTCGGATACCCACAGCCGGCCGGGGTGTGCGTCGAGCACTTCGTCCCCGTGCCGGCGATCACATAGGCGTCCCCGACCACCGTCGAGGCCAGCCCGAACGGGCAGGAGGACGCGCAGGCCGCCCGGGCCACCATCGGCACCATCTCGTCGGTGGTGTCGGCGATGAAGAGGTTCCCCGACGAGTCGACCGCCACACCTGCGGGCGCGTCCAGGGTCGCCGAGGTCGCCACTCCGCCGGTGGTCGGATACCCACAGCCGGCCGGGGTCTGGGTAGCACAGGCGGTCCCCGTGCCGGCGATCACATAGGCGTCCCCGACCACCGTCGAGGCCAGCCCGAACGGGCAGGAGGACGCGCAGGCCGCCCGGGCCACCATCGGCACCATCTCGTCGGTGGTGTCGGCGATGAAGAGGTTCCCCGACGAGTCGACCGCCACACCTGCGGGCGCGTCCAGGGTCGCCGAGGTCGCCACTCCGCCGGTGGTCGGATACCCACAGCCGGCCGGGGTGTGGGTCGAGCACTTCGTCCCCGTGCCGGCGATCACATAGGCGTCCCCGACCACCGTCGAGGCCAGCCCGAACGGGCAGGAGGACGCGCAGGCCGCCCGGGCCACCATCGGCACCATCTCGTCAGTGGTGTCGGCGATGAAGAGGTTCCCCGACGAGTCGACCGCCACACCTGCGGGCGCGTCCAGGGCGGCCGAGGTCGCCACTCCGCCGGTTCGGGGGTAGCCACAGCCGGCAGGCGTGTGGGTAGCACAGGCGGTCCCCGTGCCGGCGATCACATAGGCGTCCCCGACCACCGTCGAGGCCAGCCCGAACGGGCAGGAGGACGCGCAGGCCGTCCCGGCCACCATCGCCGTCATGTTGTCCGTCGTGTCGGCGATGAAGAGGTTCCCCGACGAGTCGACCGCCACACCTGCGGGCGCGTCCAGGGCGGCCGAGGTCGCCACTCCGCCGGTTCGGGGGTAGCCACAGCCGGCAGGCGTGTGGGTAGCACAGGCGGTCCCGGTCCCCGCCACCGTGTACATGTCGCCGGCTGTCATTACCTGGCCGAAGTAGGTGCCCGAGGAGGCCGGCACCATGCGTACCCGGTTGTTGGTGGTGTCGGCGATGAACACATCACCCGACGAGTCGATCGCCACACCTGCGGGCGCGTCCACAGTTGTGGTCGACGCCGATCCTCCGTCGCCCCAATAGGCCGCCGTTCCGGTGCCGGCAACGGGGTAGATATCGCCGATGGTGGTTGCACCGAGACCCAACGCACACGACGACGCACAGGCGGTGTTTGCAACCAACGCCACCATGTTGTCCGTCTTGTCGGCGACGTAGAGGTTCCCCGACGAGTCTGTGGCCACGCCTGAGGGTGCGTCCAGGTTCGCCGAGGTCGCCAGCTGTGCCACACCGCCCGACGTGTAGCCACAGCCGGCAGGCGTATGGGTCGAACAGGCCGTTCCGGTTCCTGCCGCCGTGTAGATGTCTCCCACGGTCGTCGAGGCCAGTCCGAGCGGGCAAGACGACGAACAGGGCGCCCGCGCCACCATCGCCACCATGTTGTCTGCGGTGTCGGCGATGTAGAGGTTCCCGGACGCATCGGTGGCGACGCCTGAGGGAGCATCCAGGTTTGCAGCGGGGGCCTGGGCCGGTGATCCTCCCGAGGTGTAGCCGCACCCCGTAGGCGTATGGGTCGAACACGCCGTTCCGGTGCCGGCCACCGTGTAGATGCTGTCCCGGTTCATGGCCTGGCCGAAATAGGTGCCCGACGATGCGGGCACCATCCGGACCCGGTTGTTCGTGGTGTCTGCGATGAACACATCACCGGACGAGTCCACAGCCACACCCGAGGGGGCATTGAGCGTGGTGGTCGCCGCACCGCCGCCGTCCCCGGTGTAGGTCCCGGTCCCGGTTCCGGCGATGGCGTAGATATCCCCGATCGTGGTGGTGGACAATTGCAGCGGACATGACACCGAGCAGTTGTTGGCTGCCACAATGGCCACCATGTTGTCTGTGGTGTCGGCGATGTAGAGGTTCCCCGACGCATCGGTGGCCACTCCTGAGGGAGCATCCAGGGTGGCCGAGGACGCCGCGGCGTTGTAGAGGCACCCGGCGGGGGTGTGGGTCGCACACGCTGTCCCGGTCCCGGCCACCGCGTAGATGGAGCCCAGGACGGTCGAGGCCAGTCCGAAGGGGCAGGACGACGAGCATGCGGTCCGGGCCACCATCGCCGCCATGTCGTCGGTCTTGTCGGCGATGTAGAGGTTCCCCGACGCATCTGTGGCCACTCCTGAGGGCGCGTCCAGGGTGGCCGAGGACGCAGCGGCGTTGTAGAGGCACCCGGCGGGGGTGTGGGTCGCACACGCGGTCCCGGTCCCGGCCACCGCGTAGATGGAGCCCAGGACGGTCGAGGCCAGTCCGAAGGGGCAGGACGACGAGCAGGGCGCCCGGGCCACCATGGCCGCCATGTTGTCGGTCGTATCGGCGATGAAGAGATTGCCGGCCGAATCTGTGGCCACACCGGAGGGCGCGTCCAACTTGGCCGAGGACGCCGCTGCGTTGTAGAGGCACCCGGCCGGGGTGTGGGTCGCACACGCGGTCCCGGTCCCGGCCACCGCGTAGATGGAGCCCAGGACGGTCGAGGCCAGTCCGAAGGGGCAGGACGACGAGCAGGGCGCCCGGGCCACCATGGCCGCCATGTTGTCGGTCGTATCGGCGATGAAGAGATTGCCGGCCGAATCTGTGGCCACACCGGAGGGCGCGTCCAACTTGGCCGAGGACGCCGCTGCGTTGTAGAGGCACCCGGCCGGGGTGTGGGTCGCACACGCGGTCCCGGTCCCGGCCACCGTGTAGATGGAGCCCAGGACGGTCGAGGCCAGTCCGAACGGGCAGGACGACGAGCAGGGCGCCCGGGCCACCATGGCCACCATGTTGTCCGACTTGTCGGCGATGAAGAGGTCACCGGCCGAATCTGTGGCCACACCGGAGGGCGCGTCCAGGTCGGCGGAGGTCGCCGGCTGCGCCACACCGCCTGACGTGTAACCACAACCGGCCGGCGTGTGGGTGGCGCATGCCGTCCCCGTCCCCGCCACCGTGTAGACGTCTCCTGCCAGCATGACCTGACCGAAGAACGTGCCCGAGGACGCAGGTACCATTCTCACCCGGTTGTCGGTGGTGTCGGCGATGAACACATCGCCTGATGGGTCGACAGCCACGTCCACCGGAGCGTCCACCGTCGTGGTCGACGCCAATCCGCCGTCTCCCCAGTAGGCCGCCGTTCCGGTTCCTGCGACGCTGACCACAGTCACCGTTGATGCGCCGCCAGGTGAGGCGAGGAGAAGGACCGACACCCCCACCCCGGTCAGCACCGCTCGCCATCGGTGTCTCAGTATTTGCCAGAGGTACAAAAACGGTGGCCTCACCGGACGACGGGTAGAGATCTGCCCTCGGGATCAGCGTCGGATCGTGACCTTTCCTCAGACCCGGGCTCGGGGTCGGGACTGGGATCCGGCTGAGATGACGAATCCGACGTATCCCGGGAGGATCCCCGACGCCTCAGAACCAGCACGGCCAAAAGCGCCCCGGCAAGCGCCGAGATCATCGCTACGGCCCAGCCGGGCGGATGCGCTCCTCCGTGAGCGGGTCCGGGTTGGTGGGCAATGACGGTGTTGGTTGTGCCATCGACCACCACGGTCGCGGAGTTGCAGACCGGCTGTCTCAATCCCGATCCACTGACGCACGACGTGATCTGGTAGGCACCGTGAAGACGATCGGGCCAGTAGACGGCGAAGTGTGCCGTCCCGCCCGGCAGCAGCGTGTCGATCTGCCTGGTCACGCTCTTCTGGTACCCGTTGGGTCCATCGAGTGTCACGTGGTTGACGGGCCGACCGATCACTTGACCGGAGTCGGTAACCGGGGTCACCACCTCGCCGATCTGATCGGGGCCTGGGCCGATGGTCGGCTTCCCGACCCTGGCAGTGAAGGACGCGGGGCCCAGGACCCGTATCAGGACGCCGACCACCGAGCGGGCCACCACGTTGACCCGTATCTGACCCGAGCCGGACTCAACCGGCGAATCGGGTTGGGCCACGATGCCGGCCAAGTGGTCGCCCGGGGTGGCTGAGGGTGGCACCGTGACCGAAAAATGCACCGTCGCCTGTCCCTGTGCAGGAACGGAGACGGCCTGGAATTGCGGCTGCACCCAGGCACCCGCCGACCGAAGTGGTTGCCCGGCGTCGCTGTAGGCAGCACCCGAGGTAATGGAGGTCAGCCCATCGGCGGCATAGACCATGATCGGACCGGCGGTGCCGCTGTCGTTGGACACCAGAAGCGATGAGGACCATGTAGAACCGGGAGCGAGGGTCGGGGCAAAGTACCCACTTCCGGCAAGGACACCGGGGGCGCCCGGCGCCGGCGCCGCTCCCACACCTCCTCCGCTGGACGCTGCGACAGGAGCTGCCCAGGCGAAAAGCACCGCAGGCACTGCGGCGAAGGCCAGGACCAGCCGGCCTGCAAAGCCGAGGGGGTTGCTCATGGCGCTCCCCGGATCACCCGGGGATCAGCCCCCGGACCCTAGGGCCCGCTGATCACGCTGATCGTCCAGGTCGACGTGTAGGCAGCGGGAACCGTGTTGCCGGGAACCGCGAGGGTGAACGTCGGCGTGACCGTCTGGTCTCCCAAGCCGGTCGACGCGGTCGCATTGAAGATCTTGGTGGCGGTGGGCGGGCCCGCGCCGGCCGGCAACCCGTACGGATAGGTCACGCCGTTGGTAGCCAGCGTGCAGGTGACGCCGGCGTCGCAGGTGTCCGTCGGCGAACTGCCCACGGTCACCGAGTTGGTGGCCAGGGTATTGGGGCCCGAGGTGAACTGGGTGGAGGTCGCGGTCACGTTCCAGCCGGCTCCGGACCCTGTGGCGTCCTGCACGTCCATACCCAACCCCGCAGTCGTGGTTTGGTTGGCTCCGTTCAATGTGTCGGAGAAGCTGATGGTCGGGGGAACCACGATGTTGAGGGTTCCCGCGCTGATGGTGGCGGTGGCCGCGGTCGAGGCCGAAGCCACGGATGCGGACAGGGGCAGGGCCACGGCACTTGCACCTGCGACCAAAGCCGAGATCGCCACCATGCGACCCAATCGAATGTGAGATGACATTCTCCTCGCCGCTGTCCGCCTGCAATCAGTTGTTCTCATATTCGGCTATCGGCCCGCTTCTGAGCGGACTTGAGCCCTTTGACAACATCAGTTGCGTGACACATAGTGACACCGTGGAAGGCGCCTGAGAGGGATCCCCCGCCTGGTAGGTTTCCACTATGACGGTGGAGGAAATTGCCGCCCTCGAGGCACTCGATGCTGTGCTCGAGGCGGGGAGAGAAACTCGCCAGGCGCTCCGTAGGACCGAAACCCTCACCCTCCGACTACTGCGTCAGATCGAGAAGGGGACGCCGGTCACCGAGGCCATCACGGCCCTGGGCACCGGCGACGTCCGTCGGGATCTCAGCGATCAGATCGATGCCTTGGTACGTGCGCGCCACACTGCCCAGCATGCGATTGTCGGTCTGGCTGTTTCCGAGGGAGTGAGCCGCCGTGAACTCGCTCGAGTCTGGGGAGTGTCCCGGCAACTCGTTTCTCGCCTGGCAAAGGAGTTGTGAGGTCGGTCAGCCCGAACCGCCGCTTGCACCGACCCACCTCCTGCGCGCTCAGGTGTGCTTCCAGGTCACCTCGAAGTTCTGGCCGCGGGTGAGCGCGCTGGTTGCAGCCTTCACGGTGGACCCCGTTTCCATGTTGATCGAAACGGGTGCGTCCGACCCGATGTCCTTGCCGTTGGCTTCCGCCGAGGTGAAGAGCACCGTATGAAAGTCCGTCAGCTTGAGAACCGACTGAGAACCTGAGGGTGCTTCCGCAATGATCTCGGCTGAGTGCAGCTTGGCGGGCGCATACGTCGCGTGTACCGTGCGCGTCCAACCGGCCGTCTTGTCGCTGAGCACCAAGGTGAACGCCCCACCGGCTCCCGCTACAACAGACCCGTGGAACACATCACCCGGATGAACCGGGAGGGCGAAGTTCACCGGGTACTTCGGATACATCTCGTACCAGCTGTAGTAGTGAGCAATCCCGGCAAAGCAGTCCACCTCCGACCCGGTCTGCTCCACGCTGTTGCTGCCATCGCCGTCCAACCCCACCCAAAATGCGCTGTAGGTGGTCGTCGACGTGCACGTCGCCGCCGGTTGGACCCATGTGGCCGAGACACTCGTGAACGGGCCCGCTGTGGAGGCGTATCCCGCCCAGTTCAAACTCGTGGCGCCTGAAGCGGAGGAGCCGCCCGGTGTTGTCACCATCAGCGGGGCGTGCACAGCCGCCGTGGCGGCCACTGACGACGGAACGAACGTGATGGCGGTAAGTGCAAGCACTGCGCAACCGGCACGCCGGACGACACCATCGACTGCGAACCGCATCCCTGCCCCCTCTACCCCGATCGAGTGAGTGTACCTCCGGGACTGTGGCTATGACAACGTGTCGTCTGTCGCCAGCGCCGCAGATCGGGACGTCCGGCGACGAGGATCAACCGTCTCGCAAGCGCACCGACAGGCGCTCGACGCCACGCACGACCATGCGCGCGCTCCAGACCGGGTGATCGTCCGGGATCATCTGTGGGAACTTCCGGACCAGCCGAGGCAGCGCCACCTGGGCCTCGAGACGTGCCAGGGATGAGCCCAGGCAGTGATGTGGGCCACCGCCGAACGATGCATGCTCGTGGGCCCGTGGTCGGGCGAGCTCGAGCAGATCGGCGGAGACGCCCCACTTGTCGGGATCGCGATTTGCCGCTCCCAACCCCAAGAGGAGTACCGAACCACTCGGAATGGTGACGCCGTGAATCTCGAGCGGTTCCACGGTGACCCGTCGCGCGAACTGGATGGGGGAGTCGAAGCGGATGATCTCCTCGATGGCATTCGCGTCGAGCGACGGGTCGGTGCGCAGCTGATGGAGTTGCGTTGGGAACTCGAACAGATGGACCAAGCCGTTTCCTACGAGGTTGAGCTCATAGCCGGCGACGTAGAGCAGCATCACCTGGGCGACCAGCTCCTCGTGGCTCAACTGGTTGCCGTGTTCCTCAGCGGCGATGAGTGAGGAGAGGATGTCCTCGCCGGGGCGGTTCCGCTTGGCTGTGACGGTGCGCTCGAGGTACTCCGACAGGCAGCGGCTCGCCTCGATGAATGTGGCTTCCTCGTGCGGCGAGTTGAGGGGATCGAATGCCTTGGTCACGGCCTGCGACCACGAGCTCACCTGGGGGAGATCAGCGGGAGGCATCCCGAGCATGTCAGAGATGATCCGGGCGGGGAACACAGCGGCAAAGTCCGCGATGACGTCGATGACGTCTCGGTCGGCGAGCCCCGAGAGGAGCTGGTCCGCAACGGCCTCGGTTTGCTGTCTCCAGGCAGCGATGGCCTTCGGTGTGAATGCCTTCGCAACCAGGCGACGGAGGCGCGAGTGGTCCGCACCGTCCCGGCGGAGCATCATCCTGGGGATCGAGCCACCCCCCGCCCTGTCGCGGGCGATCTCTGCCTGGATGACCGGACTCGGCGTCGCGCCGCCAGTGCGCACGCTCATCGACCGATCGCGGGCGAGGCGGCGGACGTCCTCGAATCGGGTGATCACGTAGGCACCGGTCAGGCGATCCAGATGTACGGGATCGAATTCGCGCAACAGTCCGTACTGTTCGTACGGATCGGAGAAGTAGCCGGGGGCGAACGGATCGAAGGTGACGTCGGTGATGCCCGGATGGGTTCTGGAGGGAGGCAGACGCGGTTCGGGCTCGCTCCATGCCGGACGTGCCGACTGCTCGCTCGTGACCCGAAGCCGCACCGCCACCTGGCGAAGGAGTGCAAGGGAGATCCTCGGGTGATTGGCGAGCAGCTCGAGGAACAACGCCCCGTCGACCTGGTGCACGACCATGTCCGTACTCGCCGTGACGGTCGCACTCCGAGGCTGCGCATCGAGGAGGGCGAGCTCGCCGATGGATTCGCCCGGGCCGATCGTCGCCACGTACAAGCCGCCGACGGTGACCTCAGCCAGCCCGTCGACCACGATCCACCATCGATCGGCGATCTCCCCCTCCGAGCAGACGACCGATCCCTCCGGAACCACGTGGACCCCGGCGATGGCTGATGCCAGATGATCCAGGTCGTCTGGCGAGCAGCCTTCGAAGAGAGCGAGGTCTGCGAGCACTGACGCCTCTTCCGCCACCCGCTGCACCTCCCTGCTGCGCCGGACGTGCCCGAACTTAGCCTTGATCCACCGAATTGTGACTTGATCCGGTAGCCGCGCATCCGCGGAAAGTGCCTCCTGTGTTGGGAGAATGACGGTGTTCTAGGTCGTCATCTCGCCCACCCCAAGGAGGCACTTTCTGTGACGTCAGTATCGCGCGGAATCGACCGGATCGAGGTGACCTTCGACGAGCCGAATCTGGTGGCCAACGCCGGGCTGGTCCTGGTGGCCACCTTGGTGGTGCGGCTCGGCCTTGAGCGCCTGATCAACGGCTCGGTCGACCTCTCGGGGCGTGTCGGTGGTGCCCTGCCCGGTCGCAAGGTCCTCACCCTGGTGCACGCCATGGTGGCCGGTGGCAGCCACATCGACCACGCCGACGTGCTCCGGGCTGGAGCCACCCAGGCTGTCCTTCCCCATCGGGTGATGGCACCGTCGACACTCGGCACCTTCCTTCGGGCCTTCACGTTCGGACATGTCCGCCAGCTCGACCGGGTGCTGGCGGAGACGCTGTCTCGGGCCTGGTCGCTCGGGGCAGGGCCCGGGGAGAACCGCATGGTGGTCGATCTCGACTCCACCATCTGCGAGGTGTGCGGCAGGGCCAAGCAGGGTGCCGGGTATGGCTACACGAAGCGGTTCGGGTATCACCCCCTGCTCGCCACCCGGGCCGCCACCGGTGAGGTGCTCCACGCTCGGATGCGCAGAGGAGCTGCCAACACCCAGCGAGGGACCAAGCGGTTCATCGAGGAGCTGGTGGCCAGGTTGCGCCGAGCCGGAGCCACTGGTGAACTGATCATGCGCTTCGACTCGGGCTTCTGGTCGAACGCCACCATTGCCACGCTCGAGCACTTGGACGTCGGCTACACGATGGGTGTGCGCATGGTGAAGTCCGTGGTCAGCGCGGTCTCGGCGATCGACGAGGTGTCCTGGACCCCGATCGAGTACACCGCCGACGGCGAGGCCGAGGTCGCCGAGTGCATCTACAAGGGCCGCCGCCTTATCGTGCGCCGGACCCGATTGGTCGGACGACAGGCGACGCTGTGGCCCGAGTGGCGCCACTTCGCCTTCGTGACCGATCTCAGAGGCGATCCGGTCGACGTCGACGCCTTCCACCGGGCCCACGCCACGGTCGAACTGGCTATCAAGGATCTCAAGGAGGGTGCCGGCATGGAGCACGTTCCCTCGGGGAACTTCAACGCCAATGCCGCCTGGTTGGTCTGCGCCGTCCTCGCCCACAACCTCATCCGGTGGGCCGCACTACTCGGCGAACTCACCCCCGAAGATCAGCTGGTCGTGGCCCGCACCATCCGCACCCGGTTCCTCTCCGTCCCCGGCAGCCTGGTCAACCGATCGGGTCGACCCACACTGCGAGCACCACTCGAATGGCCCTGGGCCGAAGCGTTCTGTCGGGCACTCGACCTGCTGCGGTCACTGCCACCGGTCCCCGTGTAGTCAGCTCACCGCGACCAGCGCATCGCAGACGACGACAGAACGGCGCTGACAACCGATGAAGGTCACGACCCCTTGGTCGAGCACGCCCTCGTTGCCGGTGCCGCAGTCGCATCGACGGTGCACGGCGCTATCTGCCGGCTGCACACGTCCAGGGGCCTCCAGTCGAGAAGCGGATCGGTGGATCGAGGCTTAGCCTCAGCCAGCGAGCGCACCCTGTAAGCCGTTGCGTCTACAGGCGTCTGGGCGCTGCGTCCGCTCCAGCGATAGGCTCGAACGGAGTACTCCCAGCTCCGCCGGGAGTCTTGAAGGGAGGAGTGCAGTGAACGCCGTCATCGACTCCGATACCCACCTCTTCGAGCCCGCCGGAATGTGGCAGGAGTACGTCGACCCAGCGGACCGAGACGTTGCGCTGCACATGGCTGTCGATGAGCTCGGTTACACCTGGCTCATGTTCGGGGACCGTCGTCTGAGTTTGGGAGGTCCGCACCGCCCGGGAGACGTCGACGGCATCGGCGCATTTCGGCAGGGCTTGATCGAACGTCAGCCCGTCGAATTCGACCTCGAACAGTTCAATTCCAGCTATTCCGATCCGACTGCCCGACTGCTCCAACTCGATCGGGCCGGATTCGATGCGTCGATCATGTTTCCGAACTACGGCATCAGCTGGGAGCGACCGCTGCAGGGTGATCTGCGTGCCACCCTTGCCAACATGACCGCCTGGAACCGCTGGATCGTGGAGGTCGCTGCCCAAGGCAATGGACGGCTCTACCCTGTGGCCCACTTGAGCCTCCGGGATCTCGGATGGCTCGAAGCCCAATTGGAGACGCTGGCGAGCGGTGGCATCCGCCTGGGCCTGATCCCACCGGCGTTGGTGGACGGACGTCCCCTCTCGCACCCCGACCTGGATCGCGCGTGGGCGGCATTTGTCGATCATGGCATCGCGCCGGTCTTCCACGTGGCCAACCAAGCCCGCCCCTTCGACGAGGCTTGGTACGGGCCGGACATGGAAGGGGGCATCACGCCGATGAGCACTGTGTTCATCTGGACCGGAGCGGCCCTCGCGATGACCGACCTGATCCTGAACGGCGTCCTCGAGCGGCATCCGGATCTCCGGATGGGCATCATGGAATTGTCGGCGCGATGGGTGCCGATGCACCTGCAGATGATGGACGGCGGTTACCGTCACACGTCCCGCTTCAACGGCGAGTCCGTAGACCTGTCGCTCATGCCGAGCGAATATTTCCGACGTCAGGTCCGGGTGGCCGCGTTCTCGTATGAGCAGCCCCATCGGTTGGCTGCACGGGCCGGGGACATCTTCATGGCGTGCAGTGACTATCCCCATACCGAAGGGACGTCGACCGCGATCGAGGATTACGCCGCGAGTGGGCTCACGCTGGACGAGAGTTCCTCACAGTTCTTCGGTGGGAACGCTGCCTTCCTGGTGAGGGAGCCGGTCTCGGTCTGAACGGCGCGAGCGTTGTCGGCAGGCCTCGACGACGGTCTGGGGCATCATCTGGAACGCTTCATCGATCAGGTGGGATCCATGCCGGCGAGCGCTTCTCCATGAATGCCCGCATCCCTTCACGGGGCTCTTCCGAGTGGTCGAGCGCCCAGAACATCGTCTGGTAGTCGATGAGCCCGTAGCGCTCGTTCAACATGCGCTTGACCTGCGCCCGGGCAGCCGGTGCGGTTCGCAGCACTTGACGGGCGGCCTCCATGGCGGCGTCGTGCAGGTCGTCGTGCTGGACAACGCGCGACAGCAGCCCGATCCGGAGCGCCTCGGCCGCATCGAACGGGCGGGCTGAAAGCAGCAGGTCCCTGGCCACCGCCAGGCCCACGTGGGCCGGCAGGGCCGCGGCATAGGTTGCATCCGGGATCCCCCGCAGGAGCTCGGGTACGCGGAACGTGGCTCGGTCGCTGGCAACCGCGATATCAGCCATCATCGCGACGAGGAGGCCACCGGCCTGGCAGATGCCGTTGACCGCGGCGATGACCGGCGCCTGGCTGTCCCGGATGGCGAGGAAGGGGAGCACGTCGGCGCCCATCGCATCCGGTGCCGACTCGCCTTCTTCGCGCCGACCACCGAGGTCCCCGCCTGGCGCGAAGACATCGCCGACGCCGGTGATGATCAGGGCGGCGAGCTCGGGATCGAGGTTGACGAGCTGAACGGCCCGTTTGAGCCCGTAGTACATGGCCGGGGTGAAGGCGTTCCTCGCCGATGGCCGGTCGATGAAGCACCACGCGATCGGTCCCTCTCGCTCGATCCGCAGATTCGGTGTTCCGAGGTCGTCGCCCATGGTCCAGCAGTGAGTCTGGCCCATGCGCTCTCGGCTGCGCTGGCAGACGACCGGCCCGTCGTGTGCCGAGCGCTCGCCGCCACGGCTGCCGTGCCGGCAGTGTCGATGCCCCGTGACGATGTTCGGACGCCACATGGAGCCCCTGAACAGGGGAAATGGATCCGCCACCCGGGCTCGGCGGGGCCGGGTCGCGGCGTTCACGGAGACGGGCTGACCTCCCCCTCCTACTGTGGGGGGATGGCCCTCCCCCGTCCCTCCGATCGCTCCACGGCCGTCGTCACGGGGGCTTCATCGGGAATCGGGGAGGCGATCGCCCGTGAGCTCGGCCGGCGTGGCCACGGCGTCACGCTGGTGGCCCGGAGCACTGACAAGCTCCAGAGGCTGGCCGACGAGATCGGTACCACCGGGACGGCTGCTCATGTGGTCGGGGCGGACCTCTCCGACCGCGGCGCCCGATCCGACCTGTTGGCACGGATCACCGGCCTCGGTCTCGAGCCCGACATTCTTGTCAACAATGCTGGCGTCTCGACGTTGGGCCCGGTCGCGTCGTCGGATCCCGACGCCGAGATGGAGATGGTCGAGATCGACGTCATGGCCGTCGTCGATCTCTGCAGCAGGTTCGTCCCCGGAATGGTCGAACGCGGGCGTGGCGCAGTCCTCAACGTGGCGTCGACCGGCGCCTTCCAGCCCTTGCCCGGCCAGGCCGGCTACGGGGCCGCCAAGGCATTCGTGCTCTCGTACACCCAGAGCCTCGGTGCTGAGCTTCGCGGCACCGGTGTGACTGCCACCACGCTCTGCCCCGGACCTGTCGACACCGGATTCGGCGAGCGGGCCGGTTTCACCAAGGAGGATGCCACTGCGGCTCTGCCGGCCTTCCTGTGGGAGACGGCTCCGTCAGTTGCGCGGGCAGGTCTCGACGGACTCGCGTCCGGCCGGGCGGTGGTGATACCCGGAAGGGGAAACCGGGCTGCGACCGTCGTCGGCAGGATGATCCCCAATCGGGTGCTCGTCCCGTTACTTGCGCGTGGCCATCCCGGTCTCCGCACCTGATCCGTCGACCCGTCGATAGGTCAGGGGACACGGGCCGCCGGCACGGGCCACCCCGCCGATCTGGGCTCGGACCGGTTGCGGCCGATCCGTCCACCCCGGAGTCCACCTGTAGTCGGACAGAAGCCGCGTCAGCACCGCGGTCATGGCTGCGAGGGAGAAGGGCTGAGCCGGACACGTATGGCGTCCGTGGCCGAATGCCGTCACCATCTCGACGGCTGCCAGGGCAGAGGGATCGGCGAGCCGACGACCCTTCCAGCGGGTCGGGTCCCACATCGCAAGACCCGGTGCCGACGATGTATTGGTGAGTGGCAGCAGCGTGGCCACGGTCGTCCCGGGCGAAACCTCGAGGACGGCAACTCCGACGTCGAAGTTGATCGGGGACATGACATAGCGGGCCATGATCGAGCGCTGGGCCAGGCGGATCGACTCGAGGGCGCATGCCTCGGCCGTACCCCGGTCACCTGCTTCCACCCGGGATGCGTCGAGGGGGTGGGCAAGCAGGTCGACCAGGGCCCATCCCAGCGCGGCGAAGAGGTTCGACATGGAGGCGATGTGGATGAGCGCGACGTCACCGGCGACACCTCTGGCCGCCTCCGAAGGCGCCTGGTCGGCCCATGCGCCGACCAGGCGAGCGAACAGGGGATGGTCCCCTTCGTGTCCCGGCAGCTCTTCGAGCGACGGAGCAAGCTGTCGCGCGATTGTGGAGAGGGCTTCGATCTCGGCAGCCTTTCCTGATGCGGCCACGGCAGCCATCGCATCGGGGTGGACGAAGGAGTCGGACCCGTCCAAGGCGTCGAACGCACCGACCAGTGCCTCGAACCGGGTGCCGGTGGCCGCGCCGGGACCACCCCAGGATGCGAGGCCGACCCGGTGACCGAGGCGTCGGGTCAACGCGAAGACATCGGTGGCTCCCCGGTCGCCGAGCTCATCGATCGTGTGGTCCAACGCGTGGTCGACGTTGGCCAGGAAACGGCTGACGTCATCGCGGCCGAACAGCTCATGTGGCAGGGTCCGCCTCCCCACGAAGACCTCGTCGGGGAGCTTCCGCCGCAGCATTCTCCAGTCGGCGACTCCCTTGCTGGCCGTGTCCTCGGTGAGGGCGTAGAAGGACGCCACGCCCACCGGAGCAAACGTGAAGAGATAGCGATCCTCGCCACTGTCGACGACGAACGTGTCGCCGAGAAGGTGCCGGGCATCGGCCAGGGCGCGAACGGGGTCCGTCAGTGGGGCATCCCACGGCAGGGCGCACTCTTCCGCCACGGGTGGCATCGGCACGATCGTCGGTCGGGGGACAGCGGTCCCCTCGGTCACGGCTGCACTGACGAGGCACTCGCAGCCAGCGGTTCCTTTCGGCTGAAACGGATCTGACGCTCGACGAATGCCAGGTACATCGCCATGGAGAAGGCGAGGCTGGTGAACAGGCTCATCACGAAGAAGATCCACGGGGCTCGCAATCCCCGCCTTCGTCCGTCGACGATCGTCCACAGCGGCAAGAGGACGAGGTTGACCATGATGTAGTCCTGTGCTGCCGAATCCGACGCCCAGTTCGAGAAGAGCGCCTTGGTGTAGTCGACGTAGCTCGCGTGGGAGCCGTACTGATGGGTGTAGCGGATGTTGAAATACCAGCCGAGGCACAGCGAGACGAGACCGAGGAAGTAGTAGAGACTCTCGAGACCGGAGGCTCGTCCGGCGCCGTCTGCGACAAACAGACGACGGTTGCAATAGAAGGCAATCGCCGTACTGATGATGCCGAGGGTTCCGTAGAACACGAGCGACATGGTGATGGCCTCTCTGATTCCCCCCAGTTGGGTCTCTGGGCAAAATACAGGGTGCTGACCGCCGGGGCCGGGGAAGTCGTCGCCCGACCCGATGCGTCCTCCCCGTGTGCCCCCGGACCCGGTCAGGCAAGCCTGGCGACCCCTCGGTCCTTGACCAGGCATGAGCCTGTGGCCTGGGCGACCAGTGTGCCGGTACCGTCCACGATCTCGGCCCGGCCGAAGGCCACCCGGCGCCCGGCCTTGACCACGCTGCCGGTGGCCACCACGAGGCCGCTCCTCGAGGTGAGCGGGCGGAGATAGGTCACCTGGAGATCGATCGAGGTGTAGCCCACTCCGGCTTCGAGGGTCGAGTGCACCGCGCAGCCGATGACCGTGTCGGCAATGGTGCATACCACGCCGCCGTGGACCATCCCGATCGGGTTGTAGACGGACTCGTCGGGCTCGTATTCGAACACCACCCGGCCCGGCTCAACGTCGCGGATCCGCATCCCCAGTAGCGAGGCGATGGGCGGCGGCGGGCCCGACCCGTCCCGCAGCCGCGACAGGAACTCGATCCCGCTCATCGACGCCGCCACAGTTGCCGTGGGCAACGGGTCATACCAGGTGATCGTCCGCGATCTCGGCTGCCCCCATGCCGTGTCCGCGTCGCCGACCTCGCTGCCGGCTTCCGCCGACGTGGTCATACCGACTCCTCGAGGACGATCACGGGCGCCTCGATGCCGGCACCGGCAACGTCCGCAGGTCCGTCCGTCGCACCCTGTACCGACCCCGGCGGACCGAGCAGACAACACACCAGGCCCGACGAGGCGGCCATGGTGGCAGCGAACCACCACAGGTGATGGAAGTGGGAGAGCGCGTCCAACTCGCCGGTCGGGGTACCCAGGATCACCACGAGCACCGCAACCCCGAGCGCTCCACCCACCTGGCGGGCGGTCTGGTTCACAGCGCTTCCCACCGCGAACCGCTCCGGATGGAGACTGGAGACGGCTGCGGCGCTCAGGACCGGGAAGGTGAGCCCGATCCCGAGTCCCACCACCAGGGTGCCGGGCAACCAGATCTCGAGATAGTGGGCGTGAAGCCCGACGTGAGTGGCGTACCAGACCAGGCCGGCGGTGAAGACCACGAAGCCGGTGAGCAGCACCCGCCGGAAGCCGTAGCGACCGGCGAGCTTTCCGGCCGGACCCGCCACCACGGCCACCACCAGCGGGCCCGGAGTCACCGCCAGTCCGGCCCGCAGGATCGAGTAATGCCACACCGACGTCAGGAACAGGATGTTCCCGAGCAGCATGGCAAAGAAGCCCATCGAGTAGAGCAGGGCCGCGGTGTTTGACACGCTGAACGAGCGGGACCTGAAGAGGGTGAGGTCCAGTACGGGTTGGGGGTGACGGGACGAGCGCCGGAGGAAGGCGGCACCGAGCACCACGAAGAGCACCAATGCACCGACGACCCGTGCGCTCGACCAGCCCCAGTCGGGTCCCTGGGAGATGGCGAGCACCAGAGCGGCGAGGCCCACGGCCAGGAGGGCGACCCCGGGGTAGTCGGGAGACGAGGCCGACGTGTCGCCCCGCACCGATGGGAGCACGTTGCGACCGACCAGCCAGGCGGCGAGCCCGATGGGCAGGTTCACGAAGAACGCAGCGCGCCAGCCGAACCCGGTGATCAGGAGGGCACCCAGCGAGGGGCCGGTGGCGACCGCCAGCGCGCCGATGCCGCCCCACATCGCGACCACCTGGGAGCGTCTGTCAGAGGGGTAGGCGGTGAGCAGCAGACCGAGCGAAGATGGCAGGAGCGCGGCCGCCCCCACCCCCTGGATCAGCCGGCCGGCGACGAGCAGCGGGACGGTGGGGGCCAGGCCTGCCAGGCCGGACCCCAGGCAGAAGACGGCGAGTCCGGCGAAGAACACGCGGCGGCTCCCGAGCCGGTCGGCAGTGCGGCCGGCCACGACCAGGAGGGCGCCGAAGACGATGGAGTACCCGGTGATGACCCACGTCAGCGACGCGGCGGTGTCCCCACGGAACGACCGCTCGAGCGCGGGAAAGGCCACGTTCACGATGGACAGGTCCAGAGAGGCCATGAAGGCCCCGAGTGCGGTCACCACGAATATCTCCCGCAGGCGCCCTCGTGCGTCCCTGTCGACGGTCGATTCCCGCGCGGTCAGTTCTCTCATGCAATGCACATTAACGGATAGCATTTTATGATGCAACCCTCTAGACTGGCCGCATGGAACGGAAGAGCTTCGTTGACATGGATTGCTCGGTGGCCCAGTGTCTCGAGGTGGTGGGCGAATGGTGGACCATGCTCATCATTCGTGACGCGTTTCTGGGGATCACCCGGTTCGAGGACTTCCAGCGCCGGCTCGGGATCTCGCGCAACATCCTCCAGCAGCGTCTCACCCGGCTCGTCGACTCCGGCGTCCTGACCCGGGTTCCCTATTCGGAGCACCCGCCGCGGGTCGACTACCGCCTGACCGACAAGGGCCGCGACCTCTGGCCGGTGCTCACGGCGATGCGCCAGTGGGGCGACACCCATGCAGCCCCGGCCGGACCTCCCGTAGCGGTCACCCACAAACCGTGCGGGTCATCGGAGCCGCTGGTGTTGGTGTGCCCCGACTGCGGCGAACCGGTGGGGCCCCGCGACGTCACCGCCGGGGCCGGTGCCGGACGGGAACCCGTTGGGCTGGGCTCCCGCCTCCGCACTCCCGGCTGAGGCAGGCGATCCGCCCGCGCTCCCATCCGGGCGAACGCGCGGGGTTGCGACCCTCCGGCGGCCTCGTCCGTGGACGGTATTCCCGCGGGCAAGTAGCTTCTGATCCGGATGCTCAGGTCTCGCTCACCAGAGACAGGTCTCACCGGGAGTCCCCAATTGTGGAGCCATGAGGCGTTGGTCACGATCGATGCACCACCACCCGATGTGTGGAGAGTCCTCGTCGATATCGACCATTATCCGGCGTGGAACCGGTACGCCACCTCCGCGCTCGGCGAAGTGCGCATCGGTGGGCACGTCACCATCAACGTGCCCCGTCAAGGCGAAAAACGCGGGCCGGTGGACAATCTGGTCATCGAGATCGTCGCCGACCGTCGTCTGTGTTGGCGATCGTTGAGTTGGTACAGGTTTCTCGTCTACGGCGTGCGCTGTCGGCACCTGGAAGCCCAATCCGACGGCACGACCGTGTTCCGCGAGGTGGAGACGATGCACGGACCACTCGCTGGTGTCATCCGACGGACCATGGCGCCACAGCTCCTGCGTGGCCTGCAGACGGAGTGCGATTCGCTGAGGGAAACGGAGTGCGATTCGCTGAGGGAAGAAGTCGAGCGGACCAGCAAAAAGTCTCACTAGCATGCCAGGGACCGATTGATGGGCCGCTTCGATCCACCCGATCCGCTCCCGGACATCGTCTCGTTGACGGTGCCCGACGGTGGTTCGGCCCCGATCACCATCGTGGCGCTCGCGCATTCCGAACGGCTACTGGCCCCCTTCCTCGGCTGGGCAGCGGCCTTGGCGCTCGACGGTCAGCTGGACAAACGCCAACACGAGATTCTCGCCCTTCGGACTGCGCAGAATTGCGGCTCCGAGTTCGAGTGGGTCGAACACGCGCGCTTCGCCCGGGCAGCTGGGCTCACCGACGACGAGATCGATCGGATCGCTGTGGGAGCCGACGGTGGTTGGAGTCGCGCCGAACAGCTGCTGATCATCGCCACCGACGAATTGCACCGTGACTCGACGATCTGTCTCGCTACCTGGTCGGAACTCGCTGCGCACTACAGCTCCGCACAGCTGGTCGAAGCCATCTTCGTGGTCGGTCAGTACACGATGTTGTCGATGGTGGCCAACGTCGCTGACGCCGACTGAGGCCTGACCCCTGGAACCGGACCGGCTCCCGCCTGACTGACCAGGTCTGGGCACCGACGTCGGAAGCTCCGGACTACCAGGCAGAACATCGAAATTTCTCGCGGCGATTGTTCTTTGTGATGGGCGCCCGTTCGGACCCCTTCCGGAGCCCTGACCTGGGCACCTCGAGATCGACCGTCCACCGGTGATGCGGACCCCCACCGGACGGAGGGTTGACGGGACCCGTACCGGTGCTAATCTCTAGTAAACAGACCATATAACTAGAGATTGGTCCAAGATCCGTGAGTCACAGCCAAACGGTCAGCTCCACAGGCGTTCTCGAGCGACCTCGCCAGCAGGGCAATGGGCCCGTCCCCTCGACGTCGATAGTTTCGACTGAGCCGCGGGTCGTCGTTGCCGAGGCCGATGAGTCGGTAGAGGCGGGTGGTGATCGCTCCGTCCGGACGCCGGCACTCATCGTGCTCGCCACCGTTGCCATTTTCGAGGGGTACCGGTGGTTGGGAGTCATCCCAACAAGTCACACCGGGCTCTCTGCCCTTGCCTCGAGCCATATCGTGGTCGTGTCGCTCGCCGTCCTCGTTTCGCTGGCCGGTCATGCGCTGACCCACCAACGGAGCACCCGACGACGCTGGCGGTGCGGGGCAGCCGTTACATGGGCGGGTATCACCGTCACGGGGACAGCGGCCACACTCGTGACGGTGGGGGGTCGGCTACCGCCGTACACCCTCGGTGTCGCCTACCTTCTCCTGGCAGCTGCGGCTTTGAGCGCCGCGACGATGAGCGGACGCCCCAGGCGGGACGGGTCGCAACAGCCCGTCGACCCGTCGGTCCGATATGGGGCCCGATTGTCGACGCCGTCCGAGCCTCGGGATCAGCCGACGAGCACACCGTCAGCCTGGGGTCGGAGGAATGAGAGCGACTAGTGACCGCTCCGAGCAGCAGACGCTCGAAGGAGGACGGCGAGCAGCTCGGTTTGGGAATGCACCCCGAATTTCCGATAGATCGCGACGAGATGATTTCGAACAGTGCTCGGACTCAGATACATCGATCGTGCGATCTCGGGAACGCGGTCCCCTGCGATCAGTCGGGCGACGATCTCGGTCTGACGTGCCGAGAGATCGTGTTCGAGCGACAGGGTCTTCACGACAGGAAGAGCATCGAGGGTCTTGCTCGCCTGCGCCTCGATCATGCGATGACGGGCCTGTTCCACGATCTCTGACCCGGAGCGCACGTCTGCCGAGGATGGCTCGCTGATGACGACGCCGAGTCTCGGAGGATTGTGCTCACACATCCGAGTGATCGAGCAGTAGCGTTCGGCCCAACGGTCCTGCCCCACCCGCATGCGAGTGAGCACCGTGACACCCAGATGATCGACCGATGTCTTCGTGACTGCAGCCAAGAAGTCGACAACCGCCGAGGGGTGGACGAGGCCCAGCAGCGGAAAGCCCCGGAGCTCGGATCCCTGCACGCCGAGAAGGCGGGCATTGGTGCTCGCGTATTCGATCTGCCAGGCGTGATCCGTTATCGCCAGGACGATGTCGGACATCCTGATCGTCGTTTCGACTGCGTGGGTGGGCTCGAGACCCGAGAGCAAGATCCACAGTCCATAGGGCTTGTCGCCCGGACCGTCTATCCGGCGACCGGAAACACTGACCGTGAGTGGTGTCCCGTCGGGTTTCACGATCCGGCGCCGCACCTGATAGCCGTCGATCACCTTGTCAGCCATCGCCGAGTAGGCGGCTTCGGCAGGTTCGCGATCGGCGGAGTCGATGAGAGACAAGACATCGCGCCCGATGAGGTCAGATACCGGCGACCCAAAGATGTCGGCCGCTCGTGCATTGGCGGCGATCAAGCCGTGAGTCTGAAGCTCCGTCAGGATGGCCGGCACCGGCAACCCTTCGAGTGACGTAACGATCTCGTCCAATTCCTCAACTGGCATATCGACTCCACCCTGTCGATCCACATGGTGCAAAGCGTCAGATCATGTCCAGCCACACAGGTCATTCCGAGAGAGTTGCGAGGAATGTCAGTAACTGGCGACAGTGTGATCCGGTCCTCGCCGTCCGCACCACAGAGAGGCTAAGCGGTGACATTCGCCTAGGCAATCGTGACGGTTGCCTAGGCCAGGCCGGCAACGGTCCGGATACCCTCGTTGCGGTGACCTGAATCCCGTGGCGCAGTGCCTTGGTTCGGACATTCTCTGCGACGGGCTTGTCATCCCGGCATCCGTACGAGCAGTGATGTGTACCCGCGACCATACGAGGCGGGAGAGCAGATGGAAAAGTGTAGACGGGCCCCTCGAGTCAGCACGACTTCATGGTTTGGCCGCTACGTGGTCGAAAACGAACCAGGGTCAGGCTGGGAGGAGTGCATGGTCATCGATATTTCGATCCTGGGGCTCGGACTGGCTCTTCGGCACAGTGACCGAGGACATGGTCGGAAATCGACTCGTGGTTCACGTCGGCGCGCCTGCGGGAGAATCCGTGAGTCTGCGTCTGGTGGGCCAGCTGAAGAACTTGAGTCCAGGTCGACTCGGGGGCGTCCGAGCGGGGCTCGAATTCGTCGACCTCTCTGAGACCGAGCGGGAGATTCTGAAGGCCATGGAACTGCTCAAAGTGGCATGGTAACTCTGGCCATCATCCAGAACCACGAAGGCGAGCGATGGGTGGCCTCTCAGTATTCTCGGGCCAGGTCGACCACGTTCACGAGGTCCTGACCACCAACGTACCGGGCGAGATTGTCGTAAAAGAGCTCAGCGACCCGCTCCATGTATCGGTCGGCGGATGCTGAGCTGTGTGGTGAGATCGAGAGATTGGGAGTGTCCCACAGCGGGCTGTCCGGGGGGAGGGGTTCCTGCTTGGCGACGTCCAACGCAGCCGCGCGTAAGTGCCCGGAGCGTAAGGCCTCGATCAACGCCGCCTCGTCCACCAGTAGCCCTCGCGCGCGACGTTTATGAAGATCGACCCGCGACGCATCGCCGCGAAAGCCGTCGCATCGAAGAGATTTGCGTTCGCGGCAGTCCCTGGCGCCGATACGACGACAATGTGCGCAGATCCGAGCGCGTGCATGAGTTGGTCAGGCCCGATCACCTCGTCCGCGTACGGCGAGGACATATCGGGTGTCCACGAACGCCGCACACCTACGACACGGACGTCGAAGGCCTTCAACCGTCGCCCGACCTCTCTGCCGATTGCGCCCAATCCGACGACAAGTGCTTGTCGGCCAGCCACCAACGCCCCAAGTTTCTGATCCCAAACATGATCGCGCTGTTGCTCGGCGTGCTCATCCAGACGTTTGTAGACGGCGAGCACCCGTGCCAGGACCCATTCGGCAATCGGTACAGCTCCTATCCCGGCCGCGTTCGTCAGGAGGATCGGGCCGTCCTCCAGTCCCGACGGGACGAACTGTCCGACGCCTGAGCCGGCAGATTGAATCCACCGCAGATGCGGCGCGAGAGCAGGTAGGTCGAGCGGGGCATCGAGCGTCAGCATCACCTGAGCTCGAGCGAGCGCGTCACGGAGGGCGGGGTCGATAGCCGGTTCGCCACTGGCGAGGTCGCTCGCAGTCGGTGACTCCGATCGACGGGTCCGCTGCTCGTGTCCGAGGTCGTACGGCGCGACGATGACCTCTGATTCCGGGACGATCTCGCGGATGCGAGCTTGGTCGACGACCGGGCGCAGCGGCTCGTACGCGACATGGATGACAAGCCGTCCTGGTTCGGTCATCACGGTACGAGTGCGTTCCAGACGACAACATCCTCTACCGGCTTACGCGGCGAGCGCGAGAAACCGTCCCCGATCGTGAACCCGACAGGGATCAGGCAGGTCTGATCCCATCCACTCGGCAGTCCGAGAATGTCAGCCATGGCCGCCTGGTCGCCCTGATGGGCCGTCGTCAAAACGGAGCCCAATCCCCGGCTGCGCAGCGCGAGCTGGAAGTTCCACACGGCGGGAAGTATCGACGCGTACATGCCGGATGTCATGCCGTGGGTCTCGGCACCACCACCTTCGCGCAACGCGGGATCAGGCATGAGGACGCGATAGCGTGCCTCGGCCGCGGACACGTCATAGCAGGGAATCACGATCGCGGGCACCTCACTCATGTGCTCCGCTAGCCACAGGATCGACCGGGAGATCCGTGCACCGGCATCATCGCCGCGGGAGAGCTTTGTCTCGAGCATCTGCTGGACCGGCGGTACGGTCATCTTTCGATACTGCTCGCCGACTCTTCGGCGGAGCATTGGATCGTCGATGACGATCCAATGCCACTCCTGTGCATTCGAAGCGTTGGGAGCGAAACAGCCGATTTCGATGCACTCCAAGAGGAGTTGACGAGGAACCGGCCGGGTGAGGTCGAGTCGTCGGCGCACGGCCTTCGTCGTCGTCAGCAGGTAGTCGACTTCGGACCGATGGGGGAGCGTCGTCATGGACCCGTGGCGCCAGTGATCTCTTCGTCTCGCGGATCGAGAACGACCACGGAGCGAAGTCTCGGAAGGCTTCCGGCCAATCGCCCGAACGCGATCTCTGCCAGCGCCCCGCCGGGCAGCACGCAGGCTCGACAGTTGGCATCCGGCAAGATCAATCTGAGCCGAATCTGTCTCACCGAGATCGTCGATGCTGTCGATCTCGAGATCGGCGCCGTCTGCCGCCAGCAGAGCTCGCAATGGCTCGATGTCAACACTGGTCCCAGAGTAGGTGGCCGGTCGGGCTTCTCCCGAGCTCGGTGACCCAACGAACAGCTGTACCACCTGGTCGATGGTTTCACCGACCCACTGTTCGAGTGTCGAGTGCTCGGTCCCACCGATCGGGTGGTCGAGCACGAGTTTGCGAATCGAGGACATCCCTCCGTTCGCCGCCAGCGTGTCCACGACAGGCTCAAAACGAGTGGTGGTGACGAGAAGGGTGGGTACACCGGCTCGCTCGAGCTGGATGGTGTCGCTCACACTGTACGCACTGCAGGATCCACAATCTGCTGCGCCTGTGATCACGACATCTGCACCGGCCACGAGTTCTGCGAACACGTCCGGCGCAAACGGAACTGCGGCGTTGGCCGACCGGCCACCCGGGCCCTTCTTGATGACAACTGCCAGCTTCGCACCCACTCGTTCGGCCAGGTACTCCGCAATCGTGGTCATGACGAAGGCGGCGTTCGGCTTGCCATTGTCGAGCACGCCGATGCGAGCTCCGACAACGGTGTCGAGCCGGGGAGCGAGGGCGAACGAGGAGTTGAGGATATTGCCGTCGGGTCGGTAGATCTGGATCGCTTCATCGGTACTCATATGATCCGTCCCATTATCCTTCGACGGCAGTCGTGACGCTTCGCGTCATGCCCCATGATGGGATCAGTGAGCTGTGCTTGCCGGCGCCCCCGACGACCATGACACGGATGTTGTCCGGGTGCGCGGTCATCGGAAGTGGGTGGTCGTCGGCAGATGCCAGCATCCACGGCGCCCAGGCCAACTCGCTGAAGTGTCGACGGAATGTTGCTGCCGGTATGCGGGCGTGGTCGAACAGATAGGACGAGATGTCACCTCGATCGAAACCGGCTTTCGCCAGGCTGTATGCATGCTCGGGTCCGAGCAAGACGAACCATTCCCCTTGGCTGATCGGTGCATTGTTCAACCCGAGGCTCGACATCGCCGACGCGATCTTCCCCAGGATGAGCGTGGGGTCGCCGGCGCCTTCCTGGTCGTGCACGTTGTGAGGGTTCTCTCCACAGTGCACTGTCACGGCGCTCGTTCCATCGACTCCGCGGCTTGACGCATACGATTCCCATGGGGACTCGTCGAAATTCTCCGCCACGCAATAGGTGTATTTCGATGGTTGGCCCTGAGTGGCGGCGTCGCCGAACCCCGGACGTGCCCCTGCGACGTGGAGGAGTACGAGACGCACTGCACGACCCACTGTGGCATTGGCGCGATTCCCGGGGCCGAAGGCACCTGTCCCGCTCTCGAATTGAGCTGTTCGCACGATGGCACCGTGCACCACGACCAACGGCGCCACCGGATGCGTCGTGGCGTTGACCCCACGGAGGTTGACTTCGGGGCGGGCCAGCGCACGCACGGCAGTCAGGACGACCGGGAATACATCTGGGCGGCAGCCAGCCAGTACGGCATTTATGGCGACCACTCGGCGCGTGATGATGCCGAGACGCGGTTCGAGCGCCCCAAGCGGCTCGTCGGGATCGCCGGAACCTGCAGCGAGCATGAATTCGACCCGAGCGGGGGTGGGGGCGACCACGGGTAACCCATCACCCCATCCCTCTCTGTCGAACAGGGAGCCCAACGCTTCCGGGGTCTCATCGGCGACAGTGACCAGCCAATCAGACGCCACTCCCACCTGCCGCTCCTCCGGGCTCGTTCCGCTCTCAGTCGGTGGTCCTGGTGAGCGACCACCTGTGGATCTAAGGTAGATGCCTGATGCTATCAGGCTCACCTGTCCTGCCTCCACTTCCACAGCAGCACGTTCGAACCGTCACTGATGCCCATATACACGCGGTGTCGGATGACGTCCTTCGCTTCCCGCGTCGAGCCGGGGGACCTGGGCGCGACTGGTGGACCGACCGTGCAGTCGATGGCGATGCGGTTCTCCGCGATCTCGTCGGGCCAGGGGTGTCCCGGGCGGTTCTCGTACAAGCGGTCGGCGCATATGGCAATGACAATCGATATGCCCGCTGGGTCGTTGACTCGCACCCTGACCAGCTCGCCTTTGTCCCCGCGATCGACCCGGATGGCGATGATCCGGTGGCCGAGATGACCGCGCTGATGGCCAGGGGATCGGTGGCCGGAGTTCGCCTCTTCGGCGTGCATACCGAACCGACCTGGCTCACCGACGGGCGCGGCCGGGATGCGTGGGAAGTCGCAGGCGATTGCGACATCACCGTCGTCCCGACCTTGTTTCCGGACCACTTGTCCGCGCTCGGCACCCTGGTCAGTCAGAGATCGGATGTGCGCGTCGCCCTCGATCACTGCGCGTTTCCCGATCTTCGAGCTGGACCAGCGTATCCGGGAACGACCGCGCTGTTTGCTCTCGCCGAGTATCCGTCGGTCCATCTCAAGATCACATCGGTCGTTCTGCGCGATGCGGCCGTGCACGGCGGTACAACGGCATTTGTTGAACGACTGGTCGAGTCCTTCGGGCCTGATCGGCTGTGTTGGGGCTCGGATCACCCGCAGACCATGGAGCTTCTGTACCCCGAGATGGTGGAGCTCGTGCGGGATGCCCTTCACACCATCGATCCCGCCGCGCAGCATTCAATACTCGACCGAACGGCGCGAGGGCTGTTCTGGCGGAACGAGACATGAGTGCCGGCGTCGGGCTCGATCGAGCCACCGTTGTCGAGACCGCAGCTGCGCTTGTGGACGAGCAGGGGCTCGAGGGATTCACTCTTGCAAGGCTGGCGACACGCCTTGGCATCCGGAGCCAGTCGATCTATGCCCATGTGGATGGTCTCGACAACCTCCGCCGCGAGCTCGCTCTCCTGTCGCTGGACGAGCTGAGTCGCCGACTTGGGCGCTCCGCAATGGGGCGGACAGGTCGTGACGCGCTCCATGCACTGGCACACACCCACGCCTCGTTCGCTGTGGAACGCCCCGGTCTCTATGCCTGCTCTCTGCGAAGTCCGGATGGAGACGGAGAGCTAGCCCAGGGCGTCAAGGACGTGACCGACCCCTGGCACTCGGTCCTCGCGTCCTTCGGTCTACGTCCGTCCGAGATCGTCCATTACCACCGTGCCTTGTGGGCGGCGATCCATGGTTTCGTCACACTTCGTCATCAGGGACTGATGACCCGGGCTGCTAGCCCTGATCGCAGCTTCACCATGATGATCGATGCGTTTGCAGACGCCCTCGAGAGCGGACGGACGCCCGTGGGAGACCGTAACGTGGGGGATAGGCAAGACCTGTGGGTTGGCGTACCACGATGAGGTGGCAAGCTCAGTTGCAGGAAGGGGATGAAGCTGTTCGAGCGATCAGGAGCCCTCGCTGACGATCCGCTCGGTGATCGCGGCCCACCAGTCACGAACGGATGACGGGACTGCCCTGGGATGCGTCGTACCAACCCGGAACTGCGCCTTGGGATATTGGCCAGCCACAGCCGGCAATCGTGCGCGTGGCATCTGAAGGCGGATTCGCCGGGACGGAGCTCGATGCCGGTTGCGGGACGGGCGAGGACACTCTTCACGCCGCCTCGCTGGGACTGTCGACGCCATCGAACCGGGCCGGGTTGAGACGAGCTTCCACGACGACGGAGCACCGGCCTGGTTCCGGCAATCAAGCGGACCTACACTTCGGAACTGGTCAACCCGCGAGTGCACAGATTCGAGGCCCGCTGCGTGATGCTGTCGAAGTGCTAGATCCACCTGAAGCTTCGGCCGGGATGGACCCGAGTGAGTCCAGAACCGATTTACGATGCTCCACCTGGGCGAGGGCGAACTCAGTCAATCCGGTCGGAACAGCGGGGTGCTACACGGGCTACCTGCTGATCGAATGGCCCCTGCCTTGGCCCAGGGATCCCTCAGAGATCACCGAGTTGGCTCAACTCTGCGCCGAGGCCAGGTCATCGACGGTGCGCGTGCAGCTGGTGGTGCCGCCCGAGCGCTCAGAGGAGCGGCGCATCGTGCACTACCTGTGGGCTCCCGAGTCTGGTCGGTATTCGGGTTGGGAGATGGTCGTCGAGTCTGACGAAGTTGTGGCGGTGGCTCGCCGCCTCCTCTTCGGCGACGTGGAGAACGCCTCAGAATCGAATGAGCGTGCCGTACTCATCTGCGGACACGGAAGGCGCGACCGATGTTGTGGTTCGATGGGTGTAGCGCTGGAGCGTGGGTTCGCCGAGCTGGCGCAAGGCTGTGACATACGCATTGCACGTACGAGCCACACCGGAGGACACCGCTTCGCACCGACTGGCATCGTGCTGCCAGAGGGGACGGCTTGGGCCTACTTGGACGTGCCGGTCCTCAGTTCGGTCATCTCCCGGAATCGACCCGTGGCTGACCTGATCCCGCACTACCGAGGCTGCACCGGTATGGTCACCCCTGAGATCCAGGCCCTCGAGGCAGCGGTGCTCTCGGAGATCGGATGGAGTGTGCTCGACCGACCCCGATGGCCCGGGGAAGCCGACTCCGCACGCACCGTGTTTCAGTTGGTCGTTGGGGGCGAGAGCACAACGAGGTGGGAGGCTGGAGTTTTCCCTTCACGAATGCTTCCTGTTCCTGATTGTGGATCAGAGGTCGCTTCGAACACCAAGATGGAGCCAGAGTGGGAGGTGAAAGACTTGGGGTCCGTGTAGGTGAGCTTCAAGTTGAAGCGTCCTCCGCACTGCGTTGCGAGTCGCATCGTGATCTCACTGCCAGGCACGGTGTGGCGGTCCGAGCCAAGGAGGCCGAGCTCCTTCGGTAGTGCATTGACGAATTGTCCGAGATCGCCCTTCCCCGGTATGTCGAATTCCAATCGGAGCTCACGCGCAGCCCGGTCATCAAAGAGGAAGGCCGGTCCGGCCGCGTTGAAGACGCCAAAGTGGAAGGAGCAAGGAGCCGAATGACGACCACGATTCTGCTAGTGCACGGAGGAACGGTCACCTCCACGATGTGGGACCCGGTTCTCGAACAGCTTCACACGCCTGCGCGGGCCATCGACCTCCCAGGGCGCCGCTACAGCCCAGCCGATCTCTCCAAAGTCACCCGAGCTGATTGGGTGAGGTCTGTTGCCGACGAGGTTACCGGGCTGGATCTGGACTCGGTCGTACTTGTCGGTCATTCGTCCGGTGGTTACGTCATCCCGGAGGTCGCCGCCGTCTGTTCTGGAGCGATCGCTCACCTCGTGTTCGTGGCCGCCACAGTACCTGCCGACGGTGGGCGCCCTGTTGACTACATCAAGCCTCGTCTGCGGGACCTCGCTGAAGCCGGTCGCGAGGTGATGTACGGCATGGCCGAGGGAAAGACGTTGGGGGGGCTTCGTCCTGGAGAATCGCCAATCTCGACGTCGCTGGAGATTGTCGAAAATGACGAACGGATGGGCCTGGAGGCTCCCGGACCACTCTTCGAGGTCTATAGCGGATGGAGTCGAGTTCCCGCCCAACTCCCGAGAACCTTTATCCGTTGCACGCAGGATCGTGTGGTGACCGCAGATCTTGTGGAACGGATGCTCCCGCACATGGGCGATGTCAAGACGGTCGATATCGAGGCAGGTCATGGGGTCGCCAACGAGGCGCCGAGGGAGCTTGCCCGCCTTCTTGACCAGATTGCGGCATCAGCATGAGCACGATGTCATGCGCCTTCGTCTGCTGACGGTCATCAGCCCAGTCCCACCCACTATGAATATGATGTACAACTGCCGCCGCGTTGGTGGGTCCTTTGGCTGCCAAATCGAGAGGATGTCCTGTGCCAGAATCATTCGACTACGTCGAGCGACTGTTTCCGGAGCCGATCGACCTAGGTATTGCCCAGGCGGACAGAGCCGTCTCCTCCGTCACTCACGGAACGCAGAGTTTCCTCGAAGGGGAAGGCGGCGAGGGGACGACTTGGTATGAAGGCGGAGGGTCGCAGCGGGATCGCGCTGTTCAGGGCATCACGGTGTACCCGCCTACGCGGGGAGTTGAGACGCAAGGCGACCCGTTCGAGCCGGTGAAGATCGGGATTCTCATCGACATGGACCTCAACCAGCTGTTGGCCGACTGGATTGACCCGACGATATTGGCAATTGAGGATGCTCTCAACGAGGGAATATGGGCTCGTTCGCCGGTGCAGTTGGTTATTGCCGATGCCCGAGGCCTGCCCCGAGAAAACTACAAGAGGGTCATCGACGGCTATAGGTGGTTGGTCGAACAGGGGTGCGTGGTAATTCTCGGACCCATGATCTCGGATAATTCGCTCGTACTGCAGGACACCGCGAACGAGCTGGGGGTCGTGTGTATTGGCTGGACCGGCGCGCATCGTTTCGCTTCCGATTACTGCTTCACTGTTGCGAACGGAGACATTCCCACCGAAGGGGTGATTTGCGCAAACTGGCTGCATCAACAAGGGCTGCGAAAGGTTGGATTGTTTTGGGAGGCGGGATCCTCTGGACGCGACTATGCCGACTACTTTCGGGACGAGGCAATCAAACTCGACCTCACGATCACGCGTGAAGTCAAGTTGGAACCGAATCCGCGGAACCTCCAGGAGCACCTCGGAGCCATGCAGGAGGCTGGCACCGAGGGTCTGTATTACGGAGGGTATGGATACGCGGCGTTCCACTTTGGCCCAGCTCTCTCGGCCCTCCAGTGGGATCCACCGCGCATCATGGGAACGGCGTTCATGTTCTATTCAAACAAGAATCGATGGGGCACCGGCCTCGAAGGCTGGCACGGCATCGATCAGCTCGGTGAAGATGGAGCTAACTCCAACTACAACGCAATGCGAGAACGATTCGAGAAGCGATTCGGTCGTTCTACAGGCAACGTGGTGGTAGCGCTTGCTTACGACACCGCTCGCGTCGGCATTCACGGAATTGCCAATGCGTCTATCCCTGCCCCCCAGCAAGTCAAGGATGGAATCGAGCGCATCCGGTGGATGCCGGCAACCAACGGAGGCCCGTCCACGTACATCCAGTTTGGTCCTGGTGATCACAAGGGATACAAGGGTGACTTCCTGACGATTCGAGAGCTCCGCGGGGGCGAACTTCACTTTGGCGGCTATTTTCGGCCGGAATGGCCCTCGAACGTTCGCGCAATCTGAGAGCAGATTGCGAAGGCGGGATTCGTGCCGAGAGCTGAGTGGGAATGTCACCCCTATCGCGCTGGGCGGCAGCACCTGCTCGAGAAGTCAGACAAACACTGCTCGAGGAACTCCTGCAGCTCAGCAAGTGTTTGGATAGACCACCGTCTCTATCCCTTCGCCGCGCAAGACGGCTATTCCCACCAAGGTGACGTAGATCTGGTCCCGAAACGAGGGACGCTGAGCATGAGGGTCGACCTTGGCCAAATGTGGGAACGGAGTCGCCTGACTACTTTGGAGAATCGAGCGGTATTGAGCGTCGGATAGCTGACCCTCCCGGCGGACATTGTCGGCGCGTACCTCTTTCGCGGCAGCACCGATTGCGCACGCGCTGACGAGGGAATATGCAGCCAGGGCTTCCTCCGCGGTGAAGCCTTGGTGCTCCATGTGACCGATGACCGCATCGATGTGAGGCAACATTCGGTCCAAACCGAGAGCGCCGGTCAGAAACTGTTCGAGTATGACCGGATGTGCTGCGAACGCCTGACGGGTGTACTCGGCCCACTCATCCAGCCAGACGGACCAATGCTGGTCGCCGGCTTGGGGGACCGTGATCCTGGCAGCCGAGTAGTCGGCGGCGAGTTGGGCCAGCTCGGCGCGGTCCTTCACGTGGTAATACAGACTGGTGACGCCTACCCCCAGTCGTTCGGCTACGGCCCGCATGGTGAGGCCAGCGTGACCAACCTCGCTGGCGGTGTGGGCTATCAACTCGCGATCCATACGGGCTGGACGCCCGACACGACGTTGAGGAGCGGGTTGAGCATCGGGACTGCTGCTACGGGCCAAGGCCAATCCTCCGTTCGAGCGTTGGCCCCAGCGGGCGACTCCTGGGGCAGAGGTCTGCAATCGTGGAGCAGCGACGACGGGTCATCGCTGGGGAACCGCTTGGAGAACCTCACTCATGCAGGCGCCTCTCGACTGAAGTGTCCACTCCAGGGAACTCGTTGAAGAAGGGAACGGCGTCGGCCATCGTCACGATCGCGTCACGGAGATCAACCCACTCAGCGCGGCGCAGTGTGTTCGAAGATCCGGTTGGATGCTACTGCTCGGCGCATGGAAGGCGGAGCCGAATTGCGGACCATCCCGGTACCGTCCTCGGGTCGACACCTCGTTTGGTTCGAATGTCTCTCCCTCTCGACACACCCGTCAACCTGACCGACTGCGGAGAGAACCGCTCCGCTGGTGCTGTGGATCCTTGACATTTTCGATGCCGCGTCTAAAATGCGCCCGGAAAGTCTGAATGGCAGAGGTAGCACTGCTTAGCCCGAGGTCGGACGGCATGTATGCCTTGGAGAGCAGACAGGCTCCAAGGGGGCGCCAGCCCGGTCGGCTAGAGCTCCACGAACAGGGGGAAGGCTATGGCGAAGCGTCCGGCCGCAGTGCTGGCGAGGGTGTCGGTTGTGTTACTCGTGCTCGCACTGGCTGCTTGTGGCTCCAGCAGCGCGACGCCCCCCACGACGACCGGGACCGTGTCCAGCACGACCGCTGCTGATGCCGCCGCCACCTCGAGCGACGCGGGCTCATGGAGTACGAACGGGGCAACCATAAATCCCCGCTCCTTGCAGTGTGCCGGGAACAAGCCCACCAGCGAGACTCGTGGAATCACCGCTGATTCGATCAAGATCGGTGCTCTTGGCACCGTCACGGGCGCGACGGACGCGCTCTGGGGTGACGCAGCCCTCGGGGCGGAAGCCCGTTTCGACCGGGCCAACGCCCAAGGTGGTGTCAACGGGCGCAAGATCGACTTCATCGGGATGAGTGATGACGGTCTGAATCCAACCACCAGCGCACAGCAAGCGGAGAAGCTCGCCGAGCAGGATGACGTGTTCGCGGTCGCGCCGCTCCTGAGCGACGTGACCAATTACTTCACCACTTTCTGCCAAGACGTTGTCCCCTATGTTGGGTGGGGATTCAACCCAACCTTCTGTAACACCAGCGTCGGCTTCGGCTTCGATGGCTGTCTGGTTACAGGCAGTAAGACCGAATTCACGTTCGCGAACTCATCAAAGGGTGCCGGTATCGGCCAGCTCTTACCGCCTGGCTCCGATAAAACGATTGCTCTCATCGGCAACGATGATTCCTCGGCAAGATTGGGTATAAGCGAACTCGCTGCGGGTGACAAGGCGACGGGCCTCAAGGTGGTCTACGCACAAAACAACTTGCCAGATGATGCCCCTCTTGCCGACCCTGGGCCGGTGATCCACCAGATACTCACTTCTGACAACGGCAAAGCCCCGGCTGCCGTAGTCGCCATTGCCGACTTTTCGAATACCTCATCGATCGTCCAGGGTCTCGTGGCTTCGGGGTACAAAGGTAGGATTATCGACGCCGTTGGCTATGACCCTCGACTGGCCTCGTTCAAGCCGTTCAACGATACCTATGTCACCCTGTTGTGGGCCCCTTTCGAGTCGAGCACAGTTCCCTTTATCCAGCAGATGAATGCCGATCTCGACAAGTATGAACCGGGGGCAGCGCGGAGTCTCATTGTCGCCGCCGGCTATATCTCAGCGGATTTTTTGATCGCCGCCCTCCAGGCTACAGGCCGCAATCTTACGGTCAGCAGCTTCTTGAACACACTCAATGGAGATCACTATACGTACCAGCAACCGGGGTTCCTCGGCATGACCTATTGGCCCCTGAATCATGTGATTGGCACCTCATGCGGAACGGTGGTGCAGCTGAGCAATGAGAAGTACCGACAAATCGCACCGTTAGCATGCACCAACCTCCTGCCTGCGAAGGGGTAGGACCGCCAAGTCATGAAATCTGACGAGTCTTGGCCCGAAGGAGATCTGAGACAGAGTTGCTCGAGTCCCTTGGGTAGGCGTTCGCCCTCGACGGATCTCGGGCAGAGCGCACTTGTCTTTCGTGAACAGCTCGGCGTGCGGGGTATGGGGGCAGAGTCGGGGTGAGCGGGATCGAAACAGCGGCCGTTCTGGGGGTTCGCGACGTATCGAAGACGTTTGGCGGCATCAAAGCACTGGACGGAGTGTCATTCGACATTCACCAAGGTGAGGTCTGCGGACTGATCGGCCCCAACGGAGCTGGCAAAACCACGCTCTTCGACATCGTGTCGGGCCTCCAAGCACCAACTACTGGCTCTATCGAGATTCTGGGTCACGACGCAACAGGGCACACTCCAGAACGCCGAGCTCGTTCGGGTGTCCGTCGGACGTTCCAGCGTCCACAACTCTATGACTACCTGACAGTTGAGGATAACGTCCTTTGCGCCATCGAATGGCGTGGTGGTGGGGGAGGTCTGTTCGCCGACCTCTTGTGTCTGCCCTCCCGCCGGCGGAGGGAGCGCGAGCGGCGAGAGCGGGTTGCGAGCACCCTTGAGTCATGTGGTCTCGTCGACCTGCGCTATCGCCTGGCAGGCTCGTTGCCCATCGGTCAGGCTCGGCTCGTCGAACTAGCTCGGGCACTCGCTGATCAGTGTTCTCTCGTGCTGTTTGACGAGCCAACGTCAGGTCTGTCGCGCCGAGAGGTCGAGTGCTTGGCCGGTCATATCACTGGCCTGCGCGAGGAGAATGTGGCAGCGATTCTTGTCGAACACGATATGAGCTTCGTGATGGACCACTGTGACCGAGTGATGGTTCTCAACCTCGGCCAATTGCTCGCCACCGGAACACCCGATGCCGTGCAGGAGGATCCGCGCGTGCGAGAAGTGTACCTGGGCTGATCGGCTCCCAGTGCTGAACTTCTTCAATCTGGTGGTCGGAGGTCTTGTCGCTGGCGGGCTTTACGCCGTACTGGCTTCGGGCATTGTTCTGACGTACCAGACGTCAGGGATCTTCAACTTCGCCTATGGGGCGATGGCGTTTGCTACAGCCTATTTGTTCTTCGAGCTGAACACGGGCCTTGGGTGGCCCACCCCTGTGGCTGCCGTAGTAGCCATCGTCCTGTTCGCTCCGGCGCTCGGATGGGTTCTCGATCGGTTCTTGTTTGGTCGCTTGTCGAATGCTTCCACCACCGTCAAATTGGTCGTTCCTATTAGCTTGCTCGTCGCCATTCCGAGTCTGTGTTTGTTTATCGTCGATCGGCTCAATGCTTGGACGAGCCTCAATCTTCCTTCCCAGGATCAGATCCTCGTCATTCCGGGGCTCGGACCGAACCCGAAGACCTCGTGGGACCTGAACGGCCTCTTGATTGACTCGAATGAACTGATCGTGTTGGGAACCGCTGTGTTGACTGCGATTGGGCTGTGGTTCTTTCTCCGGCACAGTCGCATCGGTCTGGAAATGCGGGCCGTTGTTGATCGTCGAGAGCTGTCCCAGCTCAGAGGCATCAATGCATCGAGGACGTCCTCGGTGTCATGGATGATTGGCTCATTTCTCGCCGGACTTGCAGGCGTTCTCCTGGCTCCTCTGTTTACCCTTGATCCGTCGACCTTCACGACAGTTGTGCTGATCTCGACTCCTGCCGTTGTCTTCGCCCGGTTTCGGTCCCTTCCGATGGCCATGCTCGGGGGTCTGTTGATCGGCGTGATCCAGAACCTCGTTGTCGGCTACGCGAGTTTCGCTCAAAATATTGTGGGATTTACTACTTCGGTCCCCTTCATTCTCTTGTACCTCTTGCTGTTCTACTTCGGGAAAGAACGCGGACGTACAACTGATCAGACGACCCAGGAAGCCGTTCCGGTTGTCGAACCGCGAACTTCCCTCATGAGAAAGACAGTCTGGTGGGGAATAGCTACGGCGCTTCTGCTCGGCTACGTCTTCCTCTTTGCAAACGGGTTCTGGCAGAACATCATCGCGCAAGCCCTTGCCCTAGGAGTCGTGCTCTTGTCATTCACCGTGCTGACAGGCCTCGGCGGGATGGTCAGTCTTGCGCAGGCTACGTTCGTTACCTCCGCCGGATTTGCTGCAGGATGGGCGATCAGCCACCATTGGCCCTTCCTGTTGGCGACAGCGTTCGGTGTGGCTGTGGCCACTCTTGTCGGCGTCGTCATCTCGCTGCCTGCTCGTCGCCTCGGCGGACTCCCATTGGCCCTGTCTACGATGGCCGTGGCATTTATCGGCCAGGATCTCGTCTTCCAGATCAATGGCATCAGTAACGGCAGTACGGGCTGGGCGGTGCCACCCCCGTCAATCGGCCCCTTCAATCTGCAAGACGGGCGCACGATGGTGGTGGCCCTGCTTGTTGTGCTTGCCCTGATGACTCTGTTGGTCCGAAACCTCATCAAGTCGCGCACTGGGCGGGCCATGAGGGCGCTGTGTGCTACTGAGTCCGGGGCCGTCACGGTCGGGATTCACTCCGCTCAGACGAAGGTTGCAGCCTTTGCCCTATCCGCTGCTCTGGCAGGGTTCGGTGGCGTCCTCTTGAGTATGGCGAACGGCAGCATCACCTCCGTCGATTATCCGGTTGAGATCGGATTGTTGTGGTTGACAGCCGTCGTAGTTGTCGGTATCCGCCGACCTGCTGGAGCTGTCTTGGCTGGGTTGTCCGAGCCCCTCAGCTCCGCTCTCCTTGGCCTCGTCAATATCGGCGCTTACTTGCCGTCAGTGCTCTTTGGTCTGGCTGGAGTGAATCTGGCACAGAGCTCAGACGGCATCCTCGGAATTGTTGCCGCTGTGCGTGAGAAGTGGGCGAGAAGGCCATCCAGTCGATCGCCACACCCAGAGACTGCGCCGGACCGGCCAGCGCGCAGAGACGAGCCCGTCCGGGACCAAATCGACACAGCCGACGGTACGGACGGTACAGCGCTTCGCCTGAGAGGGGTTCGGGCAGGGTACGGCGCGATCGAAGTACTCCATGGAATCGACCTGACGGTTGGGCGCGGGAAGTGCCTGGCGCTCGTGGGCGCCAATGGAGCCGGCAAAACAACGCTCTGCTCGGTGGTGTCGGGCCTGGTTGCGTGCACGACGGGTTCTGTGTCCATAGCTGGCATGAACGTAGAACCTCTGCCACCGCATCGTCGAGTCAACCAAGGAGCGTTCCTTGTCCCGGACAATCGCGGCGTCTTCCCATCTCTGACGGTCGAAGAGAACCTCGAAATCTGGCTGCGTGATCCGAACAGGATCGAAGAAGTATTCGAGCGCTATGAACTTCTGGCCAATCGGCGTCATCTCTCCGCGAGATCGTTGTCCGGTGGAGAACAGCAACTCTTGGGCCTCGTACCGGCCCTTCTGTCTCCCCCCATCGTGCTGTTGGCGGACGAACCATCCCTGGGACTTGCCCCTCTCATGGTCTCAGAGGTCTATCGCGCTCTTGCTGAGATCAAGGGGATGGGGACCTCCATCCTTCTGGTCGAAGAGAAGGCTAACGACGTGTTGGCGCTTGCCGACGACGTGGCTTTCGTGCAAGCCGGCCGTGTCGTCTGGACGGCCTCTAGCGGGGACGTGGACGAAGATCTGTTGATGAGCTCGTACTTTGGTGGCGATGGAACACAAGAACCGAAGCCCATCGTGACAAAATGAAGTTGTAGAGAGTCACATCGGGAGGCCTCTCGATTCGCATCGAGCGATCATGGGCCACCGAATCCCGCCCGTCCGCTGATTTCCTCTACGGATGCAGCATGCCGGCGTGCGGCGTAGGCTCGGGCGCGGGGCTGGCGAGACTGAGGATCGGCTCCCACGATTCACCCCGCCGGCTAGCGATACCGATCAACAGCGTCACAGTGCGATCGGTGACGTCACCTGGTGTCGTCTTCATATTGTCGGCTATCTTTCGCAAATTGGGAAATGAGTCGCTTGGATGATCTGCGAGCATTCGGCGGTACTCGGCGACTATCGGACGGCCCGAGCGCGCTGCCTCGGTTTGACGAATCTCGGTGACGGCGGCGCCGAGGGCGCAGTCGTTGACGAGCCCGTACGCTTCGATGGCGTCTGCGGCGCTGAAGCCCTGACGGGTGAGTACGTCGAGCACAGCCTCCATTTGAGTTGCCATGCGATCGATACCGATCGAACCGTGGAGGAATTGGCTGAGTAGTGCGGGTTGAGCGACGAAGGCGTCATGGACATAGCGCGCCCATTCGAGGAGCCAGGCGGTCCAGTGCTGCCCGTGATCTACAGGGATGGGAATCTGCGCCGCGGAGTATTCGGCGCCGAGCCGCATGAGGTCGTCACGCCCCTCGAAGTGATAGTAGAGCCCGGCGACGCTGACGCCGAGATGTTCGGCCACCGCCTTCATCGTGACCCGATCCAGGCCGATCTCGCAGGCAGCGCGCGCGACCATGGCCCGATCAATCCACGCGTGCCGGCCGACCTTGCCCGGACTAGCCAGCGCCACGGCTGAATCACTCAAGCGCTTCGGTTTCACTGGGCCTCCACGAACCACACTTCTGATGACTTGTTGCCTCGGTTCTCGAACGAATTCGAGACTGCGTTCTTCCAAGTGTAGGCCCTCGCGGCTGCAGCCGGGCCCTTACCGAGAGAGTTTCGAAAATCCTACTTGAATCGCGTTCAGAAAATAGGCGAGACTAGGCGACGTGCCGCCTGCCGAAGTCGCATACGACCCCTATGACGCCGAGATCGACGCTGCGCCCCACGAGGTCTGGCGGCGCCTGCGCAACGAGGCGCCGCTCTACTACAGCGAGGAGTATGACTTCTACGCACTGAGTCGTTTCGCCGACGTGATGGCGGCCTCGCTCGATTGGCAGACCTACAGCTCCGCACGCGGGACGGTGCTAGAGCTGATCGACACGGCGCCGCCGACGGCTGACAACGACCCCGGCGATGATTTCGGGATGATGATCTTCATGGACCCTCCGTCCCATCACGAGTTACGGCGATTGGTGAATCGAGCATTCACTCCTCGGCGCGTGGCCATGCTCGAGGACCGTGCCCGAGAGTTGTGTGCGTACTTTCTCGATCCGCACGTCGATACCGGCGGCTTTGACTTCGTCGAGGACTTCGCTGCCAAGATTCCGGCGATGCTTATTGGCGCGTTGTTGGGCGTGCCTGACGAGGACCAGGACCAACTGCGAATATGGGGCGACCTGTTGATGCGCTACGAGCCGCTCGGTCTGAGCGAAGAGAAAGCAAGTGCGGTTACCAATCTGGGTGAATACATGGCTGCACTGGTCGCGGATCGTCAGAAGCACCCCCGCGACGATATGGTTTCCGACCTGTTGTCGGCCGAAGTATCGCGTGAAGATGGCAGCCGACGACAGCTTGGGGTTGGGGAGGTTCTGGGCTTCTTCACCCTTCTGCAACTGGCAGGCAGTGAAACGACCGCGCGCCTGCTCGGTTGGGCGGCGGTGTTACTCGCCCGGTACCCCGGAGAGCGGATCAAACTCGTCGCGAGACCAGAACTGGTGTCGAACGCCGTCGAGGAGCTGCTTCGCTATGAGGCCCCGTCTCCGATCCAGGCTCGTTTTGTGACACGCGACGTCCAGTGGCACGAGCACACCGTTCCGAAGTACTCGAAGCTGGCGCTGCTCACGGGAAGCGCAGGTCGTGATGAGCGGGAGTTTCCCGACGCTGACCGATTCGACGTCGAACGCCGGTTCGACCGGCACCTCACCTTCGGGTACGGCGTCCATTTTTGCCTGGGCGCCAGTCTTGCCCGTTTGGAAGGACGGATCGTGCTCGAGGAGACACTCGCCCGATTTCCGGAGTGGAGTGTCGACGAGTCGGCGGTGCAGCTTGTGCGGACGTCGACCGTGCGCGGACCCGTGCACGTCCCGATCACTATCTGAAGACCTCAATGAGAGCGAAAGAGCAGAGGAGGATCGATGGAGGAGCTTGCCGGCAAAACGGCCGTCGTGACAGGGGGAGCATCGGGGATCGGACTGGCGCTTGCCCGTGCATTCCTGGCCGAAGGCATGAGAGTGGTGATCGCTGATATCGAGAAGGATGCGCTCGACAGGGCGCAGGCAGAACTCGATGGCGGGGGGGATGTCGTGGGCATCGAAACCGATGTCACAGACTGGAGCTCAGTCGAGAACCTCGCCGGCACGACGTTCGATCATTTCGGCGCCTGTCACCTTCTGGTCAACAACGCGGGTGTAGGCGCTCCTTCGTCGACCGTATGGGAGACCACGGTCAACGACTGGCGCTGGGTGCACGGCGTCAACGTCATGGGTGTCGTACATGGAATCCAGGCATTCGTACCGCGCATGATCGCGTCGGGGGAGTCTCGGTTACGTCGTGAACACCTCATCGGGAGACGGTGGCATCGCGCCAATGGCAAGTGCGTCCGTATACGCGGCCAGCAAGGCTGCCGTGACGAGTTTGACAGAGTGTCTTGCACAGCAGTTGCTGTCGGAGGGCACGAATCTGCGGGCCGCCATCTTCTACCCTTCGGGAGGTCTGCTCCGAACCGGATTGTGGACCGCTGACCGAAACCGTCCGGCCGAACTGGCACGCGAGCGTCCTCGCACCAGCCAGGCGATGACCATCGAGATGCTCGAAGAGAGAGCGAAGCAGGGCGGCCACGAGCTGAAGTTCCAGGACCTCGACGAACTCGCGCGGGTCGTGGTCGATGGAATCCGTGCCGAGCGCTTCATCATGATGATCGGAGTCGAGACGATCGGCAACACAATGCGAGAACGCGCTAGTGCCTTGGAAAAAGGTGAATTGCCGGGCCAGCACGCATTGCCTGGTTGACACAGCCCGCCGAGGTCAGAGCTTGGTGATCTCACTTGTCTGAGCCACCGGGGTGATGGACGTGTAGTTCACCACGTCGGCACTCACCGCCGCCGAACCCTCGGCACCGAGCGCGGCTTGAAACGTATCGAGCGATTCGAACGTGAAGTGAACCGAGGCCACGTAGGGTCCGTTCACGCCCTTGTCGATCTCAACGCTCAGCGGGTTCCATGTCTTGGCCGCGAGCGGAATATGCGAGTCGCGGTAGTAGTCGTGGTCGAAGGACGCTCCGTCGGCCGCGGGATAGAAAACCGAAAATCTGATCACTGTCCACCTTCTAGCGTTTAGTCGGGTGATCCCCAATGGGTCATGGCTGATGTGAGTTCTCGAACAACTTTCGAGAACTCACTCGACGTGGCCGGGTAGGGCGTTTATACTGATGGCAATTCGAAAATATAGTTTACGGAGGTTCGAATGGACAAGTACCTCGTCATTTCGGCCGACGGCCATGCCGGGCCTCCAGCGACGGTGTACCGGGAGTATCTGGCTGCTGACCTGCGCGATCGCTTCGACGAGCACCAGCAGATGATGGCGGCCATGCGCGAAGAGATGGGCCGCGGCAACAACGCCGAGTTCCAGGCTAAGTGGGAGGAGGAGACCGAGGGTGACGGTGGGCTGACTGCTGCGTACGACTCGGCCGCCCGCAACGCGATCCTCGATGAAGAAGGTGTCGCGGCGGAGGTGCTGTTTCCCGATGCCGACGTACTTGGTACCGGTCGCATTGCGTCGTCGCCATTCGGTACCGGTTTGGCGGGTGCAGTAGGTGACACCCGAGAGGTCGTCGAAGGAAGCCGCGCACATAACCGTTGGCTCGGCGACTTCGTGAGCGAGGAGCCGAATCGCCGTCTGGGCGTAGCGGTGATCCCGGCCATCATCCCCGAGATGGACACGGTGCTTCAGCTCGTGCGCGAGGCGAAAGAACTTGGTCACCGGGGCATTCTCATCCCGACCCGCTGGTTCGACCGTCCCGCGTATCACGATCCCTGGTATGAGCCCCTGTGGGCGCTCACCGAGGAGCTCGGGTTGGTACTGCACACGCACTCCGGCGCAGGTCCGACGGACATCGGAATCGGTCCCGGCATGCTTCCGATCTATGCGTCGGAAGCCGGGTGGTGGGCGGCACGTCCACTGGCCGTTCTCATCTGGGGTGGCATCTTCGAACGGCATCCGCGACTCAAGTACTCGATGGCCGAGAACGGTGCGTGGTGGATCCCTGACCAGATTCGCAAGATGGACGAGAAGTGGATCGGCGGACACAACACCCGAAAGTTCGGTAACGCCTTTCGAGAAGAACTCTCCATGAAGCCGAGCGACTACCTGAACCGCAATTGCTTCTTCGCAGCGTCCACACCCGGTGAGGACGACATCGATCGCCGCTACCTCATCGGCCTCGGCAATTTGATGTGGGGCAATGATCTGCCCCACCCGGAAGGTACATTCCCCTATACGCGTTACTGGATCCAGAAAAGATTCCAGGACGTTCCGGAAGAGGAAACGCGCCGGATTCTCGGCCTAACCGCCGCGGAGGTCTATGGGGTCGAGGTCGAGGCGCTCCGGCCGCTCGTGGACAAGATCGGGCCGACCGTGGACGAAGTGCACGGCAACATGCCGTCCGGTCGAGTGCCGTCCGAAGTCTGAACAGAAGTACGCAGAGGAGAAAACTGATGTCGATCACGCAGCCCGGACACCAAACCTTCACCGGCTTTCCGATGCCGAGCGACGTGCAGGCATTGGTTGATCGTGAACGTCGCCCGATTGTGCGCACTCCCACGAAGGGCCCGCGGTTCCCGTTCCCTGTCCCGAACGGCTGGTTCATCGTTGCCGAAGGGCGCGACTTGGCGGCGGGTGAGGTTCACGCGCTCAAGGTGTTCGACACGGATGTCGTGCTCTTCCGGGGCGAAGATGGGGCTCCGCACATGGTCGACGCCTACTGCGCGCACCTTGGTGCGCACCTTGGTGTCGGGGGCCGAGTCGAAGGTGACTGCATCCGATGCCCATTCCACGGCTGGCGCTACGACGGTGAGAGCGGCCTATGCAACGAGATCCCGTATGGGAACATGGATCGCATTCCGAGCAAGGCGCGGATCCGTTCGTATCCCTGTATCGAGCGGAACCACATGATCTGGGCCTGGCATCACCTCGAGGGAGGCGAGCCCTTCTACGACGTTCCCGAGGTGCCGGAGCTGTTCGACGCTGAGTGGTTGCCGTATGAGATGGTCGAGTTTGACGTCGCCACCTGTTGCCAAGAGATGGCGGAGAACAACGTTGACTTCGCACATTTCATGTACGTACACGGCACCGACTCCATCCCTGACGACGGGCTCTTCGTCGACGGCACCTACAAGCGAACGGAATCCCGCGATGGCAACTTCATCCGCGAGGGGTTTGGCCTCGGACTTGGTGTACTTCGCGTTTCTGGGTACACGACATTCGTATCGTCTACGACGCCGATCGATGCCGAAAATGTGAAGGTTCGCTGGATCTTCACAAGCCCGTCTGCGAACGGTCCCGATGCAGCGCGACAAGCGGCGGCGGGCTTCTCGGCAGGTGTGGCCCAAGACTTGCCCATATGGGAAAACAAGCGATACATCGAGCGACCAGTGGTGACAAAGAGCGAGAAGAAGTTGCTCGAGCAGCGCCAGTGGGTCAAGCAATTCTACTCGAACTACGACGGCTGAATGCAACTTCATCGGACGGCGGCCACATTCGACAAAGGGAGCGACCGATGACCACTGCATGGGTTGGTCAGTACTGCATCTATGTGATCGACATCGAGGAGAGCACGACATTCTATGAAGGTCTCGGCCTCGCCAACACGAGCCGGACCGATCTCGGTGAGATCGAGGAGTCCATTGTCGAGAACCCCGACAAGGGAGGAAAACTCCAGCTCGCGCAGCGTGTCGATCAGGATGGGCCGCTCGACATGGGCAATGCGTTCTGGAAGCTCTATGTGGCCACGAACGACATCGACAGGTTGTTCAAGAGCGCTGTTGCCCTAGGCGCCGAAGTGGTATCAGAACCGGCGCGGATTCCTCGATGGCCGATGTCAATGGCATTCGTGAAGGACCCGAACGGCTACCTCGTTGAGCTCACACAACGCCATCCCTGGAAGGACGGCGACAGTACTACCTATGCGTGGCTCAATCAGTACTGCATCTACGTGAGCGATCTTGAAGCTACGAAAACGTTCTACGAGACGCTTGGTCTCACCTGCACGAGCGTCACTGACATCCCCGACCACAAGGAAGCCATCCTCGAGAATACGGAGCGAGGCGGCAAGATCCAGCTCGCTCAGCAACTCACCAACACGTCCCCGATCGCGATGGGGACTTCGATGTGGAAGCTTTACGTGAATACCGACGATTGCAGGGCACTGCATGCGAAGGCGGTCAACGCGGGATATGGATCGGTCATGGACCCGTTCGTACCCGGACGCTGGCCGGTCACGATGTCATTCCTCTCCGATCCCGACGGGTACCAGGTCGAACTTGTCGAACGGCATCAGACAGCGGACTGACCGGCGGACGGTTGGAGTGTCACAGTAAGAGTGACTCCAAGGGCAGGCTGCAATGCGCGTGCCATCAAGGGTTCACATGGCTTACCCGTAACGACCAGCGATACACTCCGTGCGCCCACGGTGTGCTGTACCGAGAGTGAGGGCGCTTCGTCTTGCGTCGGTCGAGTGTTCGCCAATTCGAGCTGATTGACCTTCTCATTGCCTGCTCGAGCCGTAGGGACGGCTAACACGCTGCGATAAAAACATCACGAATTGTGGCTGCCACAGCGCAGACGCTCACAAGAGGGAAGAGGAGGGTCGTGTCGTCATTGAGTGGTGCTCGAGTGTTGGTAGTGGGCGCCTCAGCTGGAATCGGCCGAGCATTTGCTCGCTCTGCCGTCGCCGAAGGGGCCCACGTGTGTGTGGCAGCCAGACGGTCCGATGTGCTTCAACAGGTCCTTGTCGATGCCGGAGGCGGATTCGCCATACCAGGAGACGTAACGGATCCGGGTGCATGTGCTCGTATCGTTTCAGAGGCACATGGGGAAATGGCGGGACTCGACCTGGTCCTCTATTGCGCCGGCGCCGGCAAGTTGGCGCCGATCATCCATGCCGATTCCGAGGTGTGGCGCCGAGATTATGACGTAAATGTCATTGGACCTACCCTCGTGTGCGCCGCCGCTCTGCCGTTGTTGTCTGCCGATGGTCTCATGTCCGTCTTGTCTTCAACGAGCGTGTCCGAAGTTCGCTGGGGTCTGAGCTCCTATACAGCCTCGAAGGCGGCACTCGACGCGACGATTCGCTCTTGGCGCATCGAGCATCCTGACCGACGCTTCCAGCGGATCGTGATCGGTGCCACGTTTCCCACCGAGTTCGGTGCGGAATTCGACGCCGAACTACTGGACCAGGCGTTCGCGCAGTGGATCGCTGATGGGCACTCCATGGTGACAATGGAAACCGATGCGGTGGGAAGACAGCTCGTCGAAGTACTGGGTACGGTACTGACTCATCCAACAATCGACGTGCCTGACATCCATCTGAACCCGCGCGGACTGCCATCCGGGTCATCTTGACAGAGAGTCCTCGGCGTTCTCGCTTGCATCCTTATCGCCAGACAGATGACAATATTCTGTTGGTAATTGATGAGCATCGGTCTTTGTCGGAGCCCGGCCCCGTCCCCGTGAGCACCCAAAAGGAGAACGTGGAACTGGCATGAACGACAAGGTCTACATCCACGAGTTCATCGACATCATCGGCAAGCATCGTGCCGACTACATGCACCACATGACGGCAAACTTCAGTCCTTCAGCCCAGGAGGATCGGAACCAGCTCTGTTACGGCGTCTGGGGAGTGGTGGGCTCGACTGGGCGGTGGCCGCAGGTGGTGAACCTGTGGGAAGAGGATGGTTTCGACGGGATGGCCACATCGTTCCGGCACGAGTTCAACCATGCGACCCTCCAGGACCCGAAGCTGGCCAAGTGGTGGGCCGTGGCGGCCAACTTCCGGTCCGGCGGGAGTGACCGGCTGTTGGCCCCAGCCCCTTGGACCCGCACGAGCACCGAGCTTTGCGCGGACGGTGTGACCGGCGAGACGTACGCTCACGAGTGGATCCGGGTTCCCGCGGGGAGGTCGGCCGAGTACCTGGAGATCGTCCGCCAGGAGGCCGTCCCGGTGTATGAGGAGTTCGGCTGGCAGCTGGCCGGCGCTTGGGAGACCCTGATGACCGACGATTCGGAGTGCTTCCTGCTGTGGGCCATCCCCACCTGGGAGAACTGGGCCGAGTTCGAAAAGGCCCGACGGACCCATCCGGCCCTGGTCAAGTGGCGTGACCGGGTTCTCGAGGAGACCACGTCGATACGCCGATTCCTTTTGGTGGACTCGCCTCTGTGCCCGTTTCGAACCCACCGTCAGCCGGCCCGCTCGGACCAGGTCGATTGGGAGGAGTGAGGCACCGGGAGACGCCCACGACCCTTCGGCGAAACGGATCCGGGGCTCCGGCCTACCGCCCCGTGAAGTGGGACGGTCGACCCTCCACGAACGAGTCGATGCCCTCGGTGGCGTCCTCGGTCGTCGTTACCAGCTCCTGGGCCATGGACTCCTCGAAGAAGGCTGCAGCCCGGTCGCCGTCCAGCGACCGGTTGAGCAGCCGCTTGGCCAGTCCGAGGGCGATCGTCGGGCCTTCTGCCAACCGGGCAGCCAGCTCCCCGACAGCGGTCTCGAGGTCGGCGGGAGCCACAAGCCGGTTGACCATTCCAAGGGTGAACGCCTCGGAGGCAGACAGGCGCTCCCCGAGCAAGACCATTTCCTTGGCCCGTTGCATGCCGACGACCCGGGGCAGTAGGTAGGCACCGCCACCGTCTGGGAGTATGCCCCGCCGCACGAAGACCTCGATGAATCCGGCGTCCTCGGTTGCGACGACGAGATCACAGGCCAGGGCCAGGTGTGCCCCGATTCCAGCGGCGGTGCCGTTGACTGCGGCGAGCACCGGCTTCTGGCAGTCGAGGATCGAAGCGATCAGGCGCTGCGCGCCGTCGGCGATCATCCGCATGACCGTCCCGGTCGGCGGATCGCGGGGATCTCCACCGTCGTCGGTGCCGGATTGTGGGGCACGGAGGTCAGCACCGGTGCAGAAGTGCTTGCCGGTGGCTCCGACCACGACAGCTCGGATGGCCGATTGGTGGTCGGCATCGTGCAGCAGGTCGATGATCGCGTCGCGCTGCTCGCTGGTGATCGCGTTGCCCGCATCGGGGCGGTTGAGGGTGACCCACGAGACGCCACCGTCGATCCGGTGGAGCAGGGTTCCACCGAGCAGATCCTCGGACGTGGTCATGCACGAATTCCCGGGGCTCGGCTCCCGAAGATGTCCGTGGCCACCGCGACCCCAAGCTTCTCCGCGTTCCAACGCGTTTCGCCGCTTGTGATGGTGGCGGCCTCGTGCCAACCCCTCATGTGGAAGATCTTGTCGTGGATCACCCGGAACACCTGGCCGGTGATGTACTGGGCCTCGTCGCTGACGAGCCATGCCACCAGGGGCGAGCTCCCCGCCGGATCCATCGGGTGGTACTCGTCCTCTCCCAGCTCATCGGGTTCGAAGGCGTCGCCCTGCCCTCCCACGGTGGCCGTCAGCCGTGTCAACCCCCCCGGCCCGATGGCGTTGACCGTGACACCGATGCCTGCCAGTTCGAGACTGGTCGTCTGGGTCAGACCGACGATGGCTGCCTTTGCGGTGGCGTAGTTGGACTGGCCGAAATTTCCCTGGAGCCCGGCACCGGACGTGGTGTTGATGATGCGACCCCGGACTTCCTCCCCGGATTTGGCCCGTTCCCGCCAATGGATGGCCGCGAAGTGGGACATGAGCCAGGTTCCGCGAACATGTACCCGCATCACCAGGTCGAAGTCCTCGGGCGTCATGTTCCAGATGGCCCGGTCTCGTCCGATTCCGGCATTGTTGACCAACACGTCGAGCCGGCCGAACGAGTCGATGGCCTGGGCGACGAGGTCTTCGGTCGCCGTTTCGTCGCCTATGTCGCCATAGTTGGCCACGGCCGTCCCGCCCCGGGATGTGACAAGATCCACAGTCAGGTCGGCGTCGCGGCCCCGACCCGTCCCGTCGACCGCGGCGCCGACGTCGTTGACGATCACCGTGGCCCCCCGACGAGCCAGCTCGAGGGCATGACCTCGGCCGATGCCGTGACCGGCACCGGTGACGATCGCCACCTTTCCTGCAAGGAACTGCTCCATCACCCTCTCCACTTCGATCGTTGGGGCCTCTGCCACCCGAGACAGACCGCGCTCATCGCGGCGCTTCGCCGTCCGCTCCGGGCGGCGGTCCGCCCGGTGACGGAACGTGCCCGTCGGTCAGCGTCCGAGAGAAGGTCCACGACGCCGTCGCGTGCGCAACCAGCCCCTGCCCTCGTCCGAGCGGACGAATCATATATTACATATAGACGGTCTGCATCGAGCAGAGAAAGGCTGGCCGATCGCATCCCACTACCCGAGCCCCGATCTCGGTGGTCACCAGCGCGCCCTCGGGACGAGCCACGGCTCCGACCGGGCGGACACGGCGACGCAGCGTGGATCCGGTCGACTCCGGGGCCTCACCCGAGACGAACCCGCTAATTCGATTGCCGCTGCCCACCGTTACGCACCAGGTCAGCGGCGCGTTTGCGCAGCTGGGGTTTTTGGATCTTTCCGGTGGACGTCGTCGGCAGTGCATCAACCAGATGAACATAGCGGGGCGCCTTGAAGTTGGCCATGTGCTCACGGCACCACGACACGATCTCCACCGGATCGGGGCTGCATCCTGATCGGGGGACGACGAAGGCCGCGCCGACCTCGCCCAGACGCTCGTCGGGCGCAGCCACCACTGCGACGTGACTGATGTCGTTCCGCCGCAGGAGGACGGACTCCACCTCGGCGGCCGAGACGTTGAAGCCCCCCACGATGAAGATGTCCTTCTTGCGATCGACGATCCGGAGGTAGCCGTCGTCACGGAGGGTGCCCACATCTCCGGTGTGGAGCCAGCCTCCTTCGTCGACCGCCGCCGCCGTGGCCTCGGGGGCGTTGAAATACCCGCTCATCACGTTGAAGCCCCGGACCAGCACCTCGCCGGGCTTGCCGATGGGTTGGTCCGTCCCTCCGTCGTCCACGATCCGGAGCTCGAGACCGTCGAGGGGGTGGCCGACCGTGGTGGCGATGGTGTCGATGGTGTCGGACCGCTCACAGATCGACACCGTGCCGTGGGTCTCGGTGAGGCCATAGGCGGTGATGACAGAGTCAAGACCGAGCTCCGATTTCATGCGGGCGATGAGCTCGACGGGAACCACGGCCGCCCCGGTCACCGACAGACGGAGGCTGTCGAGTGGGAACGAGGAGAAGTCGGGATGACTGAGGATCGACTGGAAGATCGACGGTGGCCCGGGCAGAACGGTGATGTGCTCCTCGGCCACGCGATCGATGACCGATCCGACCTCGAAGACGGCGTGGGGGACCACGGTGACCCCGCGGATGAAGGCAGCCAGTATCCCGGACTTGAGGCCGGCGGTGTGGAAGAAGGGGTAGACGACCAGCATGCGATCGCCCTCTTGCAGCCCGACGCCTCTCGACCACTGCTCGTAGGTTTCCACGCTGGCCCCGTGGCGCAGGATGGCACCCTTGGGAAGACCGGTCGTTCCCGAGGTGAAGATGATGTCGCTGGGGTCATCGGGATGGACAGCGGCCTCCCGGGCGTGGACGTCGTCCAGGCTCACCTGCTCGGCACGCTCGAGGAATGTCGACCATGAGGTCGTTCCCTCTGCGTCGGGCCCAGCGAGTACCACGGTCTCCCTGACACCCTCGAGGCCCTCGAGGCCTTCGAGGAGATCCACGTAGTTGGTCCCGAGGAAGTCGGTGACGGTAAAAAGCATCCTGACGTCGGCGGAGCGCAGGAGCTCGGCGGCTTCCTCGCCTTTGTAGCGGGTGTTGATCGGCACCAAGATGCCTCCGACGCCGTAGACAGCGAAGGATGTGCAGATCCAGTCGAGCCCGTTCGGCGCCCAGATGCCCACCTTGTCGCCGGGCAGGACGGCGCTGCCGACGAGGGCTGCCTGGATGCGCTCGACAGACGCGGCGACGTCGGCGAACGTCGGCCGCGACGATCCCTCGACCACCGCCTCCCGGGCAGGGTAGCGCTCGGCCGCGGCCCGGACGACGGAGGGAATCGTTGTCGTGGTCATCGGTGCATCACCGTGGCACCGGTAGGGGCGAGTGGCATCGCGTGTGCGGAGACGTCACTCGCCCCCTCCCACAGCCTCGGACCACTGGGCTTCGCGCTTCTCGGTGAAGGCCAGTGGACCTTCAGTCTGGTCGGGATGACCCCACATCGAGACCAGCTCCGTGGCCCCCGCCTTGCAGGCGTCGGTCAGGCCCAGCTCCAGAGCCCCCCACAGCGCCCGCTTGGTCGCGGCCATCGCTGCCGGGGAGTTCCTTGCGATCTTCTCGGCCAGCTCCTGGGCCGCCTCGCGGAGCCGTTCGGGCGGGTCGACGATCTGGCTGATCATGCCCAGCTCGTACGCCCGCCGCGCGTCGATGCGCTCGTACCGGCCGACCAGGGCCATCCGCATGACCGCCTCCACCGGCATCTTGCGAACCAGTCCGACGGCCTCGATGGCTACGACCTGGCCGATCGAGACATGCGGGATCGAAGAAGCTCGCATCCGAGGCCGCCATCACGATGTCTGCATCGGCAACCCAGTGGAGCCCACCGCCCGCACAGATGCCGTTCACGGCCGTGATGACTGGCTTGGAGACGTTCTGGTGCCAGGCGGTGAAATGCAGGTCCATGTCTTCGAGACCTTCGCGGTACCGCTCCATGCCCACCCCATCGGTGGCCAGCTCGGCCACGTCGACGCCCGTCTGGAACGCCCGGCCCTCACCGGTGTGCACGATCACACGGACCTCTGGGTCCCGATCGAGCTCGATCCAAGCCTGGGCGAATTCGTCGCGCATCAGCGCGTTCATGGCATTGAGCTGATCGGGACGGTTGTTGATCAACCATCCGACTCGCCCATGGCGCTCGACGGTCAGGCACTCGTACGTCGAGTACGGCATCTGTTGCTCCTTCCTGTCGACTTCCTGCAGAGGGACGGTCCGATCAGTGTGTCTTCCTCTGTGCGTCGGGTTCTGCGCCCCCTCCCACAGCCTCGGACCACTGGGCTTCGCGCTTCTCGGTGAAGGCCAGTGGACCTTCAGTCTGGTCGGGATGACCCCACATCGAGACCAGCTCCGTGGCCCCCGCCTTGCAGGCGTCGGTCAGGCCCAGCTCCAGAGCCCCCCACAGCGCCCGCTTGGTCGCGGCCATCGCTGCCGGGGAGTTCCTTGCGATCTTCTCGGCCAGCTCCTGGGCCGCCTCGCGGAGCCGTTCGGGCGGGTCGACGATCTGGCTGATCATGCCCAGCTCGTACGCCCGCCGCGCGTCGATGCGCTCGTACCGGCCGACCAGGGCCATCCGCATGACCGCCTCCACCGGCATCTTGCGAACCAGCCCGACGGCCTCATAGGCAGTGACCTGGCCGACCGAGACGTGGGGATCGAGGAAGGTGGCGTCGGATGCCGCCATCACGATGTCGGCATCAGCGATGAAGTGCAGACCTCCCCCGGCACAGACGCCGTTGACGGCAGCGATCACGGGCTTCCACACCTTGTTGTGCCATGCAGTGAGACGCAGTTCGGCACGCCTGGTCCGGCGGGACTGCTCGCGCAGCGCGTCTGGGTTCTTGGCCAGCTCCACCACGTCCAGTCCCGTCTGGAACGCCCGGCCCTCTCCGGTGTTGACAATGACCCGCACCGCCGGGTCGGCGTCCAGCTCCCCCCATGCCGCTTCGAGCTCGTCGAGCATGGCGGCGTTCATGGCGTTTCCCGCCGCTGGCCGATTGAAGATCAGCCACCCGACATGGCCGTGCCGCTCGACCACGAGCGCCGCGCCGCCGGGATCCGCACGGTGTCCGGCCTCGGTACTCCTACTCATCGGTCTCCCTGATCTGATCTCCCGGAGCCCGCAGCGCCGGGCACGACGAACGTACCCGGCGCACTGTGCAGGCCGCCACCCGACGTCGCCCGGAGAGCTGTCGAGCGCCCAGCCCGGAAGGCTGGGCAAGAGTGGTCAGGTACCCGCCGGGCGATCTCCGACGATTCCCGATTTCCGCAGCTGGTCGATTGTCGCGGGGGAGAGGCCGATGTCGGCGAGGACGGTGTCATTGTGCTCGCCCAGCATCGGCGCCGGGGATCGCATCCAGCGCTCGGCCCGCGAGAAGCGGAACGGGATCATGGGGATCTCGTGGTCACCAGTCAGCGGGTGACGTTCGACTTCGAAGAGGGACCGGGATCGGATCTGCGGATTGGTCCCGATGTCGCGGGGTGCGATCACGGTCGCCGCCGGCACTCCCGCCTGCACCAGGAGCGCCGCCGTGCTGTCGGCGTCCCGCTCCTCGGTCCAGGCCACGATCCCCGCGTCGATGCGATCGTGGAGTCGATGGCGGCCTTCGGCGTGGGCCAGTGCATCGTCCTCGGCCCACGAAACCTCGCCGAGCACCGAACACAGGGACTGCCACTCCGTGTCGGTGGTGACGGCGAGTGCCACCCACCGGTCGAGGCCCGAACACCGGTAGACGCCTTGGGGTGCGGCCATCGGCCCGCGGTTGCCGTTCCGCTTCAACAAGATGCCACTGGCCCCGAACTCCACCACCTGCTCGGCTGCGGCGTTGAGGGCGGCTTCGACCATGACCGTCTCAACCAGCCTGCCCCCTCCGGACTCGTCGCGCTCCATGAGGGCGAGCATGGTGGCGATCACCGCGTGCATGCCGGCCAGCGGATCGCACGCACCCCGCACCAGCACCGGTGGCCCGTCGGCGAACCCGGTGAGCCAGGCCATTCCGCTCAGGCACTCCATGGTCTGGGCGAAACCGGTCCGATCCCGCCAGGGCCCGTCGAGCCCGAAGGCCGGCATGCGCACCAAGGTGAGGTCGGGATTGATGCCGTGAAGACGATCCCATCCCAGACCGAACTGATCCATGACCCGGGGGGTGTAGTTCTCGACCAGCACGTCGGCCGTGCCCGCTAACCGCTCGAAGACCTCGATCCCCTCGGGTCGGCCGAGGTCCAGAGTGATCGCCCGCTTGCCCACATTGGCAGCGTGGAACAGGGGTCCCCACTCCCACCACCTGTCGTCTGTGGGGGGGCGGGTGCTCGCGTAGCGCATGAAGTCCGGTCTCGTCACCGACTCGACCTTGATGACATCGGCCCCCAGGCAGGCCAGGACCTCGGTCGCCATCGGGCCCGCCCACCATGCTGTGCAGTCGATGACCCGCACGCCGGTCAATGGCAGGTGCCACGACTCGTCACCCGTCACGTGTCCCGCGTTTGGTTGGTCCACCGACCACTCGACGGTCCCCGTGTGCTCGCCGTTGGCTGGTGCCGGTCGGAATGGGCGTGGCTCGGTCCCCGAAATGCGGTACGGCACCCGCGGCTGGGAAAAACGCCCTGATGGACTGCTCACGAAGACCCCGCGTGCCACGAACTGCTCGAACCCGGGCACTGTCGACCCATCGAGGACGGGGCCCGCCGGAATCCGGAAGAGAGACGCTTCCTCCAACACCTCTGCCGTGGTTCGGTCCATGGTGTGTCGTCGGAGTGCGTTCCAGAACTCGTTTCGGCGTGCAAACCGCCGCGAGGCGTTCGGAAGCTCCCGGTCCGCCAGCAGGTCTTCCCGACCGATCATGATCAGGAAGTCCTGGAATTGCTGCGCACTGTTGGTGGTGAAGACTGCGAACCCGTCAGAGGTCGGCTCGACGGAGGGCACTTCGACCACTCGACCGGTGCCGTCCTGGGGCGGCCATCCTGCGAACGAGGCGAAGACCGACGGGTAGGTGACCATGGTGATGGCCATGCAGTCGAGCATGGCCACGTCGACATGGTCGCCGTGCCCGGAACGGGTTGCTTCGCGATAGGCGCCCAGTGCGCCGACGGCCGCGTACGTGCCCGTGATCCATTCGCCGATGCGCCCACCGGCGGCCAGAGGCGGTTGTTCGGGCAGGCCTCGTTGACCAGTAGAGCCGCACGCAGCCTGGAGGGTGAACTCGGTGCTGGGGTGGTTGACCCAGGGACCCTTGCAGCCGAAGGGCGTGATCGTCACCACCACCATCGCGCTGTTGAGGGACCACAGTTCGTCCAGATCGACGGGCGCGTCCGATACCAGAATGTCGGTGGCGGCGATCAGGTCGCCGACATCTCCATGCACGGAACGTTTGGATGTGTTGAGGAACTCGAACAGCGCTCCGGAGCCCCATGTCCGCAAGGGATCACCCTCTGTGTGTTCGACTTTGACGACATCGGCACCGGCGTCGGCCAGCACCTTCGTACAGTAGGGGCCCGCGATATCTGTCGTGAGGTCGACGACTCGCACGTGTTCGAGCACGTCATCTGTCCCTTGGGCCGTCGACCGCGGGGCGGAAATAGGGAAGCTTCACGTCGTCACTGCACGGGTGGAACTCGACTGCCATCTGCATTCCTTCAGCCAGGTTCTCCGGTTCGCAACCGACAATGGAGGTGACCAGGAAGACCCCTTCTTCGAGCTGCACGATCGCCGGCGCGTAGGGCACCTCGAAGACCGGGGCCTGTGGACGCCAGACGACCGTCCAACTGTAGAGGCGGCCCCGACCGACGCTTCTCTCCCACCGGAGGTCGCGGCTGCGGCACCGCCAACAGACGCGGGCGGCGTCGGCGATGGCCTGGTGGCAGCGCGAACACCGGAGGAAGAGGAGCTCTTCTCGTGCACATCCCTCCCAGTAGGGGGCAGAGAAGCGAGACGGCACGGGGGCCGGGGTACCGGGTGGTTGGGGGCGGAGCACGGTCATGGGCGCTCACGGCCGACCAGCAGGACATCGGTGAAGAGTGCCCCCGAGCCTCCGTTGGAGCACAGCGCGACCTCGGCCCCTCTCACCTGGGCCGAGGGGCATGTCCCGCGGACCTGTTGCACGCCCCGGATGACTCGTTGGAGCATCTGGGTGGACCCGCCGGGGTGGGCGAAGGACATGGTTCCTCCGTCGGTGGTCACCGGGAACCGCCCGCCCGGGCCAATGGTGCCGTCGAGGGCGAGGGCGCCTCCCTCTCCGTCTGGGCAGAATCCGAAGGCTTCGAGTTGGCGGATGATCTCGAAGGAGAACGGGTCGTACAGTTCGCAGACGTCGACGTCGGTGGGCGAGAGGCCGCAGGCGTCGAACGCCGCTCTGGCGGCTCGGCGCCCCACGTACCCGGCCGGGACGTCCTGACCCCGTCGACCGGTGAAGTCCCAGACGGGAGCGTGCTGGTACGAGGGGCCGTAGGCGTCGCTCCCGCCTCCCAGGATCCAGGCCGGCGGCGACCGCAGGTCGGCTGCCCGGTCGGCCGTGGTCAGCAGCAGGCCACAGCCGCCCTCCGAGGTGGTGGAGCAGTCGAGGAGACGGAAGGGCTCGGCGATCGGACGCGAAGCCAGGATGTCCTCGGGGCTGAACGGGCCGCGCCCGAAGTAGATGGCTTCCGGATTGTGATGCCCGTTGTTGCGGATGGTGGCTGCAACCGCGGCAAGGTGGTCCGTCGTGGTCCCGAACGTCAACATGTGCCGTCTGGCCATGAGCGCGAACTCGGCAGCCGTGAACATGCCGTAGCCGATCACGAACTCGTTGCTGGGCCTGGTCCACGGCGCAGTCGACGCCCGATCGGTGTAGACGCCGGCACCCCCTGCTGCCACCAGGACCACATGGCATTGGCCGGTGGCGATCAGTGCCGCCGCCTCGAGCACTGCGGGGATTCCCAACCCGTTGGTCGACCGCCGGCATGGACCGAGGCGGAGCTCGTAGGCCAGTTCGCCGGCCCGCTCGCCGATCACCCCGTCGACGTCGGAAACGGCGACGCCGGCATCGTCCAGTGCTCCGAGGGCTCCCTCGATGGTGATGGACAGCGAGTCGTGATCGGGCAGGTGACGAGCTTGGGCCGTGTTGTAGACGCCGGCGATGGCCGCGTTGCGGAGCGGGTTGGCCACTCCTCATGCGCCCCTTGGGGAGGCAGCTCGACGCACGTTCACCGTTCGTACCCGCCGGCCAGCTGACCCCGGAGGACCTTGCCGACCTCATTGCGAGGGAGTGAGTCCACCCGCACGAAATCGACGGGAACCTTGTACGGGGTCAGATGAGCCCGGCAGATGCCAACCAGCTCCGCGGTGTCCAGCTGATCGTCCGACACGACAAACGCCACCGGGACCTCACCCAGCCGTTCGTCCGGCGCACCCACCACCGCAGCGTCGACGACCGAGGGAACGAGTCGCAGTACCTCCTCCACCTCGTCGGGAAAGACTTTGTTCCCACCCCGGTTGATGAGGTCGCTCGATCGACCTTCGATCCACACGAAGCCGTCCTCATCGATCCGGCCCAGGTCTCCGGTGGCCAGGTATCCCTCATCGTCGATCCGGTCGGACAGCTCGGTGCCTGAGGCATAACCACTGGCCATGCTGGGCGGCCGAATCCATAGCTCGCCCAGCTCTCCGACGGCGAGAACTGCACCCTCCTCACCGACGATCTTGAGAGCCACCCCGGCGTGAGGACGGCCTGCGGCGCCCACCTTGTCCGGGTGGGTCTTGGCGTCGGCGGCGGTCCACCCGATGACCTCGCCTATTTCGGCCTGTCCATAGCTGTTGAGGACGAAGGCGTCGAAGCGCTGGGTGAAGCGGCGAGCCTGAAGAGGCGACAGCGGCGCAGTGATACTCCTCACGTAGCGCAGTGGGGAGAGGTCGACGACGGTCTCGTCATCGTTCAGCATTGCGATCGCGGCCGGAGGCAGGACGGTCGAACGGATCTCGAACTGACGTACCAGCTCGGCGAAGACGGAGGGCTCGAACCGGTCCATGATGACAAGTGGGGCACCCGCCCTCAGCCCGAAGAGCGCGTTGTAGATCCCTGCGTTGAGAGCCAGGGACACCGGGATCAGATTGGGCGAGGGGCGACGGTCCGATCCGGTATTGCCGGAGCGTAGCGGCGCCAGCACCCGGTCGATGAGCTCGCCGTACCCGCGATGGGTATGCAGGATCGGCTTGGGTTTCCCCGTGGTTCCGGACGTCCAGAGAATGAACGCCGTTCCCGGTTCGTAGGTGCGGGCATCGGGGAGGACCCGAACCCCGTCGGGCAGGATGAGTGCAGCTGGACCGATCGGCTCGAGAGTCTTGTCGATCTCGGTCGAGGGCAGACGGGGGTTGAGCGGCACGAAGACGGCGTGGGCCAGCCAGATACCGACCATGGCCATCACCACGTCGGGACCGTTGGGGAGCTGCACCCCTACGGCCTGACCCGGTTGCACACCCATGGCCACGAGCTCGTCCGCCACTGCCCGGGCCCGGGTACGAGCGGCACCTGCGGTCACCATCGTCCCGATGGCATGGAGCAGCGGCTCGTCCGGACCGAAGGGATGATCGACCAACAGGGAGGCCAGGTTGTCGACGTGCTGCTCGCTTGGATCGGGAGCCGTGCTCACCGTGTCTCCCCTTGCCGTGGTGTCCAATGCCGTTCAGTGTGCTCACCCGGCCGTCGGGATTGTCACCGACCCATCTGCACTGTCAGTCCGGTGGTCGTTCGTCGGCCCGAGGATATGGGTCCATGCGGCGTGGCGCCAATGGTGCAGTGCTAGACCCACTGGCAGGTCGAGAGTGGGTGCCGCGGCGGCCGGAGCAGCGATGCGATCGGCAGAGCCGAGGGCGACATCCAGGAACAGAGACCGGCCGTAAGCTGCAGCGTTCACGGGAGTCGGCAGGTTCGCCACTGATGGAGGCAATGGATGGATTTTGACGACACCGAGGAAGACGCCCGATTCCGCCTGGAGGTGGCAGCCTGGCTCAAGGGCCACGCCCAGGTCCGATCCGGCCTGAACGACTGGTCGCGGAGTCCCCAGCATCCCGACTACGTGCAACGGTGCCGCCAGTGGCAGCACACCCTGTATGAGGGCGGTTGGGGCGCCATCACCTGGCCGGTCGAGTACGGGGGCCGCGGAGACAGTGCCTGGCACCAGGCCATCTTCAATCAGGAGGCCGCAGCGTACGACGTGTCATCGGGCGTTTTTTCCGTTGGCATCGGTATGTGCGGACCGACGCTGATCGGACACGGGAGCGAGGAGCAGAAGCGCCGGTATCTGCCCGCGATGCTCCAGGGCGAGGAGGTCTGGTGCCAGCTCTTTTCGGAGCCCGATGCCGGCTCTGATCTGGCCGGGCTGAAGACCCGCGCTCAGCGGGACGGCGACGAGTTCGTGGTCAATGGCCAGAAGGTCTGGACGTCCGGCGCTCAGCACAGTGATTGGGCGATCCTGATCGCCCGTACCAACCCGGATGTGCCCAAGCACAAGGGCATCACCTATTTCCTGCTCGACATGCGCACCGCGGGCATCGATGTCCGCCCGCTCCGGCAGATCACCGGGCATGCTCATTTCAACGAGGTCTTCCTCACCGATGTGAGCGTCCCGGTCGTGAATGTCGTGGGGGCCATCGACGGCGGATGGGCGGTCACCCACACCACGCTGAGCAACGAGCGCACGCTGATCGGTGGCAGTGGCCAGGGCATCACCCCCGAGCAGGTGATGGAGCTGGCTCACCGTCTCGGACGGCACGCCGACCCCTCGATCCGCCAGCACGTTGCCGCCTTCTATGTTCGTACGCAGCTCCTCCGGTACATGAACTATCGGGTGCAGACGGCGCTCTCGAGGGGGCGCCAACCAGGCCCTGAAGCAGCGACGACAAAGCTGTTCGTCTCCCAGCACATGAGCTTGACCGGCGACCTGCTGATGGAACTGGTGGGGGCGAGCGGCATGCTCGCCGATGAGGACGCGGTCGACGGCGGTGTGTGGGAGACAGCGTTTCTCAACCAGTGGATGTCACGGCTCGGAGGGGGCACGGACAACATCCAGCGCACCTCTCTCGGTGAGCGCGTCCTCGGCCTCCCGCGAGAGCCGCGCACGGACAAGGATGTGCCGTTCAGCTCCCTGACCTGACCTGATGTTCAGCTAGGATCGGGCCAGTTGCAGTGGACCGCTCCCGAGTCGCTCTACGGTGGAGCAACCTGCAGTTCGAGGCCCGGGCACCCACCTGAGCGGCGCCGGATGAGGAGGGGAACGCTTGCGAGCAGAGGACATGATCCTGATCAGTGTCGACGACCACATCGCCGAACCCGCCGACATGTTCGAGGGACACGTGCCAGCCAAATACCAGGATGCGACCCCGCGCGTGGAGACGGACGAGGAGGGCTACCAGCAGTGGTGGTACGGCGACAAGAAGGGCCGCAATCTGGGCCTGAATGCCGTGGCCGGCAAGCCCCGCGAGATGTACAACGTGAACCCCTCGAGTTACTCGGAGATGCGCCCTGGGTGTTTCGACGTCGACCAGCGGGTGCGCGACATGTCGGCCGGCGGAACGCTGGCCGGCCTCAACTTCCCCAACTGGACGGGCTTCTCCGGGCAGGTCCTGAACGAAGGACCCGACCCGGTGGTCAACGAGATCATGATCAAGGCCTACAACGATTGGCACGTCGACGAGTGGTGCGCCCGCTATCCCGAGCGGTTCATCCCGTGCGGCATCCTTCCTCTGTTCGACGTCGACAAGGCCGCCGCCGAGGTTCGGCGCCTGGCCGCCAAGGGATGCCGAGCCGCTACCTTTTCGGAGAACCCGGCAGCCCTGCACATGCCCTCGATCCACTCGGGTCACTGGGACCCGCTGTTCGCTGCGTGCTCGGACGAGGGCACCGTGCTCTGCCTGCACGTGGGTTCGTCGTCCCGGTCGGCCTCCACCTCGCCGGACGCTCCACCCTCGGTGGCCATGGGCTTGTCCTCGGCGATGTCGATCTACTCACTCGGCGACCTGATGTGGGCGGATTTCTGGTGGCGATTCCCGAACCTCATCTTCTCGCTCACCGAGGGTGACATCGGTTGGATCCCGTATTTCCTCCAGCGGGCCGAGCACATCCAGGAACGCCATTCGGGTTGGACCGGCCATCGATTCCCAGAAGGAATGGGGCCGTCCGAGGTGTTCCGCCAGCGGGTGCTCTGCTGCTTCATCAACGATCCCGTGGGGGTCAGCCTCATCGACAGGTTCAACATCGACAACGTGTGCTGGGAGTCGGACTTTCCCCATTCCGACTCTTCGTGGCCCAACGGCCCTGAGGTCAATGAGGCCCAGTTCGCCTCCCTCTCCGACGAGCAGGTGAACAAGATCACCCACGAGAACGCCATCCGCCATTTCTCGTTCGACCCGTTCGCCACCCGACCGAAGGAGTTGTGCACGGCCAAGGCGCTGCGAGCGGAGGCGGCCGACGTCGACACGGTGACCCACGTCGGACGGGCCCCCACCCAGAGCGATCGGGACTACTTCACCAGGTTGGCGCCCAATGAACGCGCACCGGCCCGGTGAGCCCGGGACACATGGTCCCCATCGGCCGCCTGGTGACGGCTACGGCTTCCGCACGGTCAGTTGGCGTCCGTTCTCGGTCATCACGATGCGGATCTCGTCATCGGTGAATCCCTGACGGCGGAGATCGTCGGCAAAGGTCCGGGGCTCGGCCAGGCCCTCGGCATGGGGCCAGTCAGAGCCGAACAACAGGTGCTCCAACCCGATCACGTCCTTGACCGACGCGATGTCGTCCTCGTAGTAAGGGGCGACCCAGACGTGCTGCCGGAAGGTCTCGAGCGGATCCGAGGCGAATGATCCCGGCAGCTGGCCGTACGCCTTGGTCAGCCTCTTCTCGAGATTGAGCACCCATTCGCAGCCGGATTCGATGGTCGCCACCCGGACCTTGGGGAAGCGGTCGAACACCCCGTGGCAGACCAGGGCCGCCATCGTCTCGAACGGCGGCCGGTCGGACATCAGGACGGTGCGGAGTGGCCCGTGTCGGAAGGCCTGCATCTCGCCGAACGGCTCCCAGTCGTCGACGTAACGGCCGTATCCGGCGTCGCCCGAGTGGATACCGACGGTCAACCCGGCTTCGTTGACGCGAGCCCAGAACGGGTCGAACCGTGCGTCACCAGGAGAGGTCAGTCCGGTCGGTGTGTGTGCGGGACCACCCTTGATGCACACGATCCTGGCGTCCCGGGCCAGGACCAGGTCCAGCTCCGCCACGGCGGCGTCGACGTCGACCAGCGTGATCATCGGCGCGGCGAAGATGCGCTCGTGGTAGGCGTAGCCCCAGTCCTCGTCGAGCCATTGGTTGAAGGCATGGAAGGCGGCCACCAACGCTTCCGGATCGTGGGCCAGTGCCTCTTCCATTCCCACCCCCAATGTCGGGAACAAGAAACAGCCGTCGATGCCCTGCTGGTCCATCACCGCCAACCGAGCGTCGCGATCGCGGTACTCGGGCCGGATGGGCTCGAGCTCGCCGAAGAGGTCCCGCATGGACTTCGACCTCGGATTCCTGCCCCGGAAGTACTCGTCGAGGCTGCCGGGCTTGGCCACCGGGTCGAACATCGGGTTGGGAATGAACCGGTTGATCCTGCCGCCCACCAGCAATCGTTGCCGACCGTCGATCTCGGCCCACTGCATCGCCCGCTTGGCCATCTTGGGGTCCATGAAGCGGGTGAACGCGTCGGTCGCCTCGTAGTAGTGATTGTCGGCGTCGAAGGCTCTCGGCGCCGTATCGGCTGGGGCGGTGGCCATCGGGCGGTCTCCTGTCGCTGGGTGGGCTCTCGGCAGCACTACATACTAGAATCTGATTTCGATTTGCCAAAGCCTAGACGCCCCGGCAGCACCGATTCCGTTCGTCAGGGCGTGGGCGGCCCCGGGGAGGGGAGAGGAATGACGTTCTATTCCGGAGTCCGAAATGGATGGCGGCCAGCCCAGATGCCGGGTCGAGGGCCTGTGCCATACTCCTGTTCCTGTGAGCGGAAAGCCGATGTCACTGGGGCCGGTTCGTGAGTGACGAGGGCGGGATCACCGACGAGGCGATCGAGCGGTTGCGCCAGCGGATCGGGGTTCCCGAGCCGCACCCGGTGGCTCCGCACTACCTCGAGCCGGGGACCGACGCCTTCCGTCATGTGGCCCAGTCCTACGGGGACGACAATCGCCTGTGGTGGGACGAAGCCTATGCAGCCGGCTCGGTCTGGGAAGGGGTGATCGCGCCACCGCCCCTCGTGGGGGGCGACTCCCTCATCGGGGAGGACGAGGTGCCCGAGGTGGCGCCGGAGGTACGCGACCTCATGCGTGGGGATCCCCTTCGGGGCGTGCACGCCTTCTATTCAGCGAGCGCCCGCGAATGGTGGGCCCCGCTCCGGCCAAGGCGTCGGGTCTCCCGCAGGAATGCTCTGGTGGGCGTGCTCGACAAGCCGAGCCAGTTCGCCGAGCGCGCGGTGCACGAGTGGACCGGCCAGGTCTTTCGTGATGACCAGGGTGCCATCCTCTCGGGTCAGTACCGGTTGATGATCCGCACCGAGCGGACAAAGGCGAGGGAGAAGAAGAAGTACGACGCCGTCGAGCTTTGCCCCTATGCCGACGAGGAGATCGCCGCCATCGAGGCCCAGTACGAAGTGGAGGGACCGAGAGGTTCCACTCCTCGCTGGTGGGAGGATGTGTCAGAGGGCGATTCGATCGGACCCATGGTGAAGGGGCCGCTCACCGTGACCGACATGATCTGTTGGCACGTCGGGATGGGAATGGGCCTGTATGGCGTGAGGCCACTTCGGCTGGGGTATCAGAACCGCAAGCGCATCCCCCGGTTCTTCCAGCGTGACGAGCTCAACGTTCCCGATGTGATGCAGCGGGTCCACTGGGACCCCGAGTTCGCCCGGAGGGCGGGAAACCCGACCACCTTCGACTACGGGCGGATGAGGGAGACGTGGTTGATCCATCTGTGCACGGATTGGATGGGAGACGACGCCTGGTTGTGGAAGCTCGATTGCGAGTTCCGGAAGTTCAACTTCGTGGGCGATACCCAGTGGCTGCACGGATCGGTTCGGAGGAAGTATCTGGCCGATCGGAGGCGTCCCGCCATCGACCTCGAGGTGTGGGCCGAGAACCAGCGAGGGGAGATCACCACGCCCGGCCACGCCACCATCCTTCTCCCCAGTCGGGAGCATGGGCCGGTGGTGTTGCCCGACCCACCAGGTGGTGCCGCCGACCTGAGCGGCGCCCTCTCTGCCATTGCCTCCGAATTCGCCGACGGTACGGCGGCGCCCCTGCGATGACCAGCCCGTCCTACCACCCCGTGGATGGCCTGATCGTCGAGGCGTCAGGTTCCGTCCTCCGGCTCCGCCTCGATCGACCGGACCGCCGCAACGCCATCAACGACACCATGATGGCCGGCCTGATCGAAGCGGTCGACACCGCCGGGCGCGATGAAGACGTGCGGGTCATCGCCATCTCGGGAAGTGGTGACCATTTCTGCGGGGGAGCGGACATCGTGGCGCGCAATGCCGGCGACCAACAGCGGCCCCGGGTGGGTGCCATCCAACGCCGGCTACCGTCCCAGGCGCACCGGCTCCTTCCCCTTCTCTGCACCGTGCAGGTCCCGGTGGTGTGCGCAGTGCAGGGATGGGCGGCGGGGATCGGGCTGCAGATCGCCACCGCGGCCGACTTCACGGTGGCGACCGACGACGCCCGATTCTGGGAGCCATTCTCCTCGCGGGGGTTCACCCCCGACAGCGGGGCCACCTGGTTGCTCCCGCGCACGATCGGCGTGTCCAGGGCTCGTGAGATGCTCCTGCTCGGACGCGAGGTGGGCGGCACGGAGGCGGCGGAATGGGGCCTCGTCCATCGCGCGGTCCCTGCCGGAGATCTGGACAGGGTGACCGACGAGCTGGTGAGCACCCTGGCCGGCGGCCCTACGGTCGCCCTCGGGCTGACCAAGTGGCTGCTCCACGCAGGAGCCTCGGTGACGCTGGACGACCACCTGCGCAACGAGGGGTTCGCCATGGAGCTCTCATCGCGGAGCGAGGATTTCCGCGAGGGCCTGGGCGCCTTCAAGGACCGTCGGCCTCCGGAATTCAAGGGACGCTGATGGACGTGACCAGCGAGCGGACGCTGGTGACCGGGCTTCCGGCGGAGGTGCTCACGGCACGGGCGCGGCACTGGGTCCACGCCCATGTTCCCGGGGCGTGGCGTCGAGCGGCGGGGGAGGGCGGGGCGGCGGCCATCCGCAGGGTCCGGAGCCGCGCCGACTACGAAGCCTGGTATCCGGTGTTCGCCGCCTCCGGCCTGGTCGTGCCTTCGTGGCCGATCGAATACGGCGGGGCGGGAATGACCTCCTCCGAAGCCCGGACCGTCGAGACCGAGCTTGCTCCGTACAACCTGGGTCGGCTCAACCCACTCGGGCTCAGCCTCGCCGCGCCAGCCCTGTTCGCCTTCGGGACCGAGGAACAGCGCTTGCGGTACCTCCCTCCTATCGTGCGCAACGAGGAAGTCTGGTGCCAGCTCTTCAGCGAGCCGGGGGCCGGTTCGGATCTGGCCTCGCTGGCCACCCGTGCGGAGCGGGACGGGGACGAGTGGGTGATCACCGGCCAGAAGGTGTGGAACACCTGGGCCCACATGGCCGACTTCGGGGTGCTCCTGGCCCGCACGGACGCTGACGTTCCCAAGCGACAAGGGATCACCTACTTCCTCGTCGGGATGCACGAGCCCGGCGTCGAGGTCCACCCGCTCCGCCACATCACCGGCGAGATCGACTTCAACGAGGTATTTCTCGACCGCGCCCGGGTCCCCGACGGACAGCGGGTGGGAGAGGTGAACGCCGGATGGAAGGTGGCAAACGCCACCCTGTCCGGTGAGCGCCAGATGGTCTCGGGCTCTGGATCAGGGGGTGTCGACAGGATCGGCGGGGGTGGTGCGGAGCGACTGGTCCAGCTGGCCAGGAGACTCAGTGCCGGGGGACATCCTGGGGGATGGGACGATCCGGTGGTGCGCCAGCGCATCATGCGAGTCGTGAGTGAGGAGTGGATCCGCAATTGGACCAACCAGCGGGTGCGGGCCGGGGTGAAGGCCGGCCGTTCCCCGGGGCCCGAGAGCTCAGTGGGGAAGGTGCACCAGGGCGACCTCAACCAACGGATACAGCTGCTGGCCACCGATCTGCTGGGGACCGGTGCCATGGCCTGGTCTCCAGGCGGCACCGCTGTCATCGGCGGTGCTGAGGCCTATGGCGAGTCCCTCCCCTATGAAGTGAAGGGCATGCTGCGAAGCCGCGCCAATACCATCGAGGGCGGCACCACCGAGGTGAACAAGAACATCATTGCCGAGCGCGTACTCGGACTTCCCCGCGAGCCTGACCGCTGGCGGGAGGCGCCGTGGCGAGAGGTCCCCCGTAGTTGATGCAGGCCGATCTCGAGACGGTCCTGATCACCGCCTGGTGCAGCGGATCGGCGGCGGGACCGATCGTGCAATGGGTGTGAGCAGGTCTCGCCTCGTTACCGCCTACGTGGACGACGGTGTGGGGTCGGTCCGTCTGACCGACCCGGAGCACCGCAATGCGCTGTCCGCGGAGCTGAGCGAGGCTCTGGCAGTATCGGTTGAATCCGTCGTGGCCGACGGTGCCGGGGCCATCGTGCTCACTGCCGAGCCGCCCGTCTTCTGCGCCGGTGGCTCGCTCGACGGCCTCTTGAGCCGCGAGACATCGCTCGCCGACATGTACCGGGGATTCTTGGCCTTGGCCGGGGTACCCGTTCCGACCATCGCGGCGGTCGGAGGTCCGGCAATCGGCGCGGGGGTGAATCTTCCTCTGGCCTGTGATGTCATCCTCACGTCGGAGCAGGCCCTGTTCGATCCTCGTTTCCTCGATGTGGGCATTCACCCCGGAGGAGGACACCTCTGGCGATTGCAGCGTCGGATCGGGAGCCAGGGAGCTGCTGCGCTCGTGCTTTGTGGCGATGTCCTCGATGGCCGGGACGCGGTGACCGCCGGCCTGGCGTGGCGATGCGTGGACCACGGCGAGCTCGAAGCCACCGCCGTGAAGATGGCTGCCAGAGCGGCCGGGCGACCCCGCCCGCTTGTCGCTCGGGCCAAGTCGACCCTCCGGGCCAGCGAGGCCATGCTCGGTGTCGACGAGGCAATGGCCTTGGAGCTCGAAGCGCAGGAGTGGTCCATGAACCAACCCGGCTTCGCGGAGAGGATCCGGGCGCTCCAGGAGTCGATCAGGGCCAGGGACCCCCGGGGCCGTGGCCCAGCACGGGGATGACGATCCGGTGCCGCTCAACCCCAGGATCATATATCATATGCTCACTCGACCGAGATGTGACTGTCCGGCCGTTAGGTTCGTCTTGCTAGGAGGTAGTCGTGAGCTCGGCTGTGGTTCCCCGACCCGACGTCAGCGACGAGCTGGTCGCCCGCATCCCGCCCATCGTCGATCTCGATGCCCACCTTGTCGAGCCCGAGGACGTATGGACGAGCAGGCTCCCAGCGAAGTACCGGGACGTCGGACCTCATGTCGAGTACCTCCCCGGGGGGTCGCCCGTGCTGGACGGCGGCGCCTACATCGAGGCACCGGGGACCGAAGGTCCCCCGGTTGCATGGTGGTTCTACGAGGACCATCGTTATTCGGTCAAGCGACTGATTGCCGCTGCCGGATACCCGACGGACTCGATCGGCATGCAGGGCATCACCTTTGACCAGATGCGACCTGGGTGCTGGAAACCGAAGGACCGGTTGGCCGATATGGATATCAATGGCATCGGCGCCCAGATGTGCTTCCCCAACTACCCGCGCTTCTGTGGACAGCTCTTCATGAGAGGCAAGGACAAAGAGCTTGCCCTGCTCTGTGTCAAGGCCTACAACGACTGGATGGTGGACGAGTGGGCCGGTGACAGCGGGGGGCGACTGATACCTCTCTGCCTCATTCCTCTGTGGGATTCCCAATTGGCGGCGGATGAAGTCCGTCGTAACGCAGGACGAGGCGTCCGTGCCGTCTGCTTCAGCGAGCTACCGACCTATCTCGGCCTGCCCAGCATCTACTCGGGGGACTGGGACCCCTTCTTTGCCGCCTGTGCCGAGACGGGTACGGTCGTGGCCTGTCACATCGGTTCAGGAACGAAAACTCCGCAGACCAGTCCCGACGCCCCCGACGCCGTGGCCGGCACCATCATCTTCGGGAACAGCGTCGGTTCCATGAGCGACCTTCTCTACTCGGGAGTCTTTCTCCGCTACCCCAACCTCAAGGTCCTCTATGCCGAGGCCCAGATCGGCTGGATCCCCTATCTTCTGGAGCGGATCGATGACGTGTGGGAGACACACCGTGGCTGGAGCCATAGCCAGGACTACACCAAGGAAAAGCCCTCCGCTATGTATTGGGAGCACATCTATTCGACCTTCTTCAAGGATTCGGTGGGGGTCGGGATGCTCGAACTGGTGGGGGAGGACAACGTGATCTTCGAGAGCGACTATCCCCACCAGGACGGAACGTGGCCCTTCACGCGCCAGGAGGCGGCCAAGCAGTTCGGTCATCTCGATCAGAAGATCATCGACAAGTTGGCACGTGGCAATGCCATTCGATTGCTCGGCCTCGACGATTCCTCCCCCGCGTGATTCGAGAGATCGGGTATCAGTCGGACGAATGCATTGGCCTGGCGTCTTGACCAGTCGCAGAACATCGGCAATCGACACTGAGCCCTCGTCGGGCCACGTCCAGAACGTCTCGACCGCAGATGCGCCTCGGTGAAACGTCGAACGCCGGGGCACTCGCTTTCGGGCGCCCGCTCGACGGTGTGAGGGTAATCGCGATCGAGCAGATGCAGGCACTGCCGTTCGCCACGCAGTTGATGGCGCGCCTCGGTGCCGAGGTCATCAAAGTGGAACAGGTGGGTCGGGGAGACTCCGGACGGTCCGCTACTCCCACCCTGACCCGGGAGAACGGCGAGAGAATGGGTGCCACTTTCCTCCGCAACAACTTGGACAAGAAGAGTGTGGCCATCGACCTCAAGTCCGATCGCGGGTGCGAGTTGGTCCTCGATCTCTGCGCAAGGGCCGACGTCGTGTGCGAGAACCTGGGCCCGGGCAAAGCCATCCGCCTGGGCCTCGACTACCCGACGATGAGCGCCGAGCATCCCGAGTTGATCTATCTCTCCATCTCGGGGTTCGGCAATGACGGTCGCTCGCCCTACGAGAGCTGGCCTGCCTACGCCTCAGTGGCAGAGGCGATGTCCGGAATCTACGAGTATTCACGGCGGCCCCATCAGCCTCCGATCATCAACCCGGTGGGCGGGCTCGGGGACACGGGGACGGGACTGTTCGGCGTCATCGGCGTGCTCGCCGCTCTCCGGCACCGAGACGCGACCGGGCTGGGGCAGTACATTGATGTCTCGATGTACGACGCGATGGTCTCGATGTGCGACCTGGCCGTCAACTACTGGTCGATGGGGCAATATCGTGAGCCTGACCAAGAGCCAAATCTCCCGTTCATCCTCGACTCGTTTCAGAGCGCCCGCGGCTGGTTCATTCTCCAGGTGGTGCGCGACCACCAGTTCGAGCGTTTGGCCAAGCTGGTCGGACACCCGGAATGGGCCGATGACGCGAGATTCGCAACGCGGCAGGGGTGGCGCGAGCACTTTGAGGTCGCCATTCGTCCGGCAATCGAGGCGTGGGCCGACGACAAGACCAACTATGAGGCTGCTCGCACGCTGGCCGAAAACGGTCTCGCCGCCGCGCCGTGTAGTTCCGCACCTGATGTGGCGGCCGATCCTCACGTGGCCCTTCGCAACATGTTGGTGGAAGTGGCGAGGACTGACGGGATTGAACAACCGGTGCTGGTAGCCGGAAACCCGATCAAGATGTCGCGCGTCGCCGAGGGACCGGAACGGAACGTCCCGCTGATGGGCGAGCACACGGAGTCGGTCCTACGCTCCGTGCTGGATCTCGATCAGCATGCGATCGATGAGCTCAAGGCCGCCGGCGTGGTTGGCGCATCGGCAGATCCTCCGCGGCCCTCAACACCCGTAGGACTCGAACAGTGAGCGATGCGGTCATTGAGCGGGTTGGGGCTGAACTCGCAGTCAGAAACGCTATCGCTCGGATCGCAATCCTGGCTGATCAGGGTGATCTCGACGAGTACATAGACCAGTTCACTGAAGACTCGGTATGGGACCTCCCAGACGCTCCTCGGCGCGGTCGAGCCGATATTCGGGCTGGGGCCGAGCAACGGCGAGCCGAGGGCACGACCGGCCCAGGAAGCGCTACCCGCCACGTGATCACCACTGTGGCGGTGCAGCTCGAAGGCTCGGACACCGCTGTGGCAGATTCGTACTTCGTGTTCATGCAGAACACCACGTCGTCTCCCACTATCTTCAACATGGGTTCGTACCACGATCTGTTCACACGCGAGAGCGGCGTGTGGCGACTGGCACGACGCCAGATCACCCTGGGGTAGGAATCCGACGAGCCGAGCACACGGGTCGGGCATGGGGCCTCGCGAAGGATGGCCTCCCTGCCAACGCACGGTCTTGCAATGCGGATAAGGTGCATTGAATGACCGCTCAATATGCGTCGCTGTGTGCTCGTTGTGGGATCGGCCCCGCACCGGTGCGCGAGTCGAGCTGACCCGGACGCGACGAATCGATCTCGCGACGGTCATGGCCAAGGGAAGCGATTCGTCCAGTCGGCGCGAGGTCCGTCGTGCGAGCCATCACGACCTGAGTCGCAATCAGCTGCTCGACGCTGCAGAGTTGATCTTTGGCGAAAAAGGATTTCACGACGCCACCCTGAACCAGATCGCCGAACTGGCGGAGTACTCGGTCGGATCGGTGTACTCGTTCTTCAAAGGCAAAGAAGACCTGTTCGCGCAGATCTTCGTGCGCCGTGGCGAGGAGTTCATGCCGGAGATGCGCGCCATCGTCGGCAGTCCCGGATCGGCCATGGATCGTCTCCATCGGCTCGTCGATTTCCAGGTGGGATTCTTTCGTGCCCATCGGCAGTTCGGCAGGCTCTTCCTCCGCTACACCAACATTGCCCTGGTATCCGAGCCGAGCGAGATCGACCCCACCATCGCCCGGAATTACGCCGAATCCATGGAGTTGCAGGCGGAATTGTTCACAGACGGTCAGCGTTCCGGTGAGTTTCGGCCAGGTGACCCGCTCATGCTCGCTCATCTCTTCAGCGGGCTCATGGCCTCGTACCACGCGATCGACCCGGCGGTCATCTCGGATCAGACCGACGCACAGGAGGGTATTCCGTTGCAAGACCTTCACCAATTGGTCGAGCGGGCGTTCGAAGGATGAACAGAGGCCGGCCGGGCACACCGATGCACAAGACGGAAAGGGGAGTTGGGTGATGACCAAGAGCGAGATCCCACGGCCACCCGAGGGCGATTGGTTGGGGACTCCGTACGTCCGGTTCGAGCGGGGTGGTTCACTTGCCCGATGCATCGTGGACCGCCCAGAGGCGCGGAATGCCATGACTGGATCGATGTACTTTGCCGTCCGCTACGCAGTCGATCTTGTGAACCGTGACCCCGATCTGGCCGGAATGCTGTTGACCGGAACGGGCGACGTGTTCATTCCCGGTGGAGATCTCGGTGGAGCGACCGTGGACGACTGGGGTGGAGTCACCGGTCTGCTCGGGATGGATACCGTGCCATTCGAGGCGATACGGAACTCACGCAAGCCGGTGGTGAGCGCAGTGAACGGAATCTGTCAGGGCGGGGGTCTTCTGATGGCAATGCTCTCTGATGTGGCAGTGGCCGCGGAGGGAGCGACCTTCCGATGCCCGGAGCTCTACCGAGGGATAGCGGATACCGGGTACGCGGCGTACCTTCCGGAGCAGATCGGCCCGGCCCGTGCCCGAGACATGCTCTTCACCGGCCGGACGGTGGACGCTTCAGAGGCCTGCGCGTGGGGTCTCGTGACCCGGGTCGTTCCGCACGATCGGCTGCTCGATGAGGCACACCAGGCACTTGTGGCCTGTTGTCGAAGCGCGCCACGGGCACGTGTGGCGGTCAAGCGGGTGATCAACCAGCGGTATGGCCACTACGACCGGATGTCGATGGACGAGAGCTTGGCCGGCCCCGAGTGCGCAGAGGGGTGGGTCGCCTTCAAGGAGAGGCGGTCGCCGTCGTGGGTTGCAGAAGACTTGCGCACAGACGGACGGCTGTAGTCGCAGCCGATCGCCTTCGGAATCGAGGTTCCACCATGCGGGGTACGGGGGACGTCAGCCCTCCGTGGGCACCCGGCCGACGAGGCTGACCAGGGAATTCGGCCAATCGGGCATGCCCGCTCCTCATGCAGCACACCCCTCTGATTCTGCATTCAAGATTTCGAATTACAATTCTAAGCACGCAGACAGAAGGGGTTGCCATGGATGCGAACGAACTGATCATGATCAGCGTGGACGATCATGTCGTCGAGCCACCGACGATGTTCGAAGGGCGGCTGCCGACCAAATGGCAGGACCAGGCGCCGCACATCGAGCGCCTTGCCAACGGAAGCGATGCGTGGCTGTTCAACGGAACGACGATTCCCAATATCGGCTTGAACGCGGTGGCCGGACGCCCGAAGGAGGAGTACGGCATCGAGCCGACATCATTCGAGGAGATGAGGCCCGGATGTTTCGACATCCATGAACGGATCAAGGACATGAATGCGGGCGGGGTGCTGGGCTCGATGAACTTTCCGTCGTTTCCCGGCTTCAGCGCGCGACTCTTCGCCGCGTGCAAGGACAAGGACCTGGCCCTCTTCGTGCTCCGTGCCTACAACGACTGGCACATCGATGAGTGGTGTGGTTCCTATCCGGGGCGCTTCATCCCCATGGCACTCCCCGTTCTCTGGGATCCACAGCTCTGTGCCGACGAGGTTCGGAGGGTGGCGGCAAAAGGTTGCCATTCACTGACGTTCACCGAGAACCCAGCCACCCTTGGCTTTCCGAGCTTCCACAGCGACTCGTGGGACCCGTTATGGGCGGCGTTGTGCGACGAGCAGGTTGTGCTCTCCATCCATCTGGGCTCCTCGGGCGAGCTGGCCTTTACCGCGCCGGACGCGCCCATCGACGTCATGATCACCTTGCAGCCGATGAACATCTGCAGCGCAGCGTCCGATTTGCTTTGGTCACGGGTGCTGAAGTCGTTCCCGGATATCCGGATCGCCCTGTCCGAGGGAGGCACAGGATGGATTCCCTACTTTCTGGATCGGGTCGATCGTACCTACGAGATGCACCGTGCATGGACGGGACAGGACTTCGGCGACAAGCTGCCAAGCGAAGTGTTTCGCCAGCATTTCCTGACCTGCTTCATCTCGGACCCGGTGGGGGTTCAGCTCCGTCACCAAATCGGAATCGACAATATCGCCTGGGAATGTGATTACCCTCATTCCGACTCGTCGTGGCCGAATGCGCCCGAAGAGCTGGCCCTGGTTGCAGCAGAGGTCCCCGACGACGAGTTGGAGAAGATCTCGTGGGTGAATGCCAGCCGTTGGTACTCGTTCGATCCGTTCGCCTTCCGCACCCGCGAGCAGAGCACTGTGGCGGCACTCCGTGCTGAAGCCGCGGATCACGATGTCTCGATCCGGTCCTTCGACACTGGTCGGATCACTCGAACCGGAAAAGGTGTGGACCTGGCGACGATCGCCGGACGGGCGACGGCCTAGCCAGGCCGACGCCCAGGCATCTGGCCCGAACCGGCTTCGTCGATCTCGGAGCCATCGCTACACGCAGATCGGCAATTCCTTATAGCCGCGGACGGTACTGGTATGGAGGGGCACGGCATCTTCCATGTCGACGCCCCATTCCCTGTACCGCTTGAAGGTCTCCTCCAGTGCAACCTTGCCCTCCATGCGGGCCAGGGCCGCCCCGAGGCAGAAATGAATCCCGTAGCCGAAGGAAACGTGCAGCCTGAACGTGCGGCGGATGTCAAAGCGGTCTGCGTCCGGGTAGACGCGCTCGTCGCGACCTGCGGAGCCGGTGAGCAGGAGTACCTTCGAGCCCTGTGGGATGACCAGTCCATGCACTTCGGCCTGGTCGTTCAGCCATCGGCCCTGCACGGGAGACGGGGACTCGTAGCGGAGAAGCTCCTCGACCGCGTTGGGGATGAGCGTCGGATCGTCGGCTAGATCGGCCTGTTGCTCGGGATGACTGGCCAACAGCAGTCCGGCCCAGCCGAGCAGTCGCGCCACTGTCTCGGTACCCGCGCTGATGATCAACAGACCGAACGCCGCGCTCTCGTGGGGCAGGAGCCGCCGATGCTCGCCCGCCAGATCGACGATCTGAGCCTCCACGAGATCGGTGAGCATGTCGTCTCGAGGTCGTGAGCGTCTTTCGTCGAGCTGGTCCGAGAGATACCCGAACAGCCAGCCGCCGGCCTCAGCCGCCACATTGTTGATCATGCCGACCTCGGGTTCGATATGGAACATCTGGTCGATATGATGGCGAACCATGTCTCGATCGGAGGGTGGTACCCCGAGCAATGCTGCGATGACGTTGGCAGGAACCTGTGCACCGAAGTCCTGCACATAGTCGAAGCGCTGTCTTCCCCGCTGCGCATCGAGCAGGTTTGCGCAGATCGTGCGGATCTCGCGCTCTAGCTCTGCAACGCGCCTGGGCGTGAATGCCTTTGAGACCAGGCGCCGAAGTACAGTGTGTTCGGGCGGGTCGAGGAAGATCATCAACCCATCGCGCTGGGCCTCTTCAGTCATGATCTCGAGAACTGTTCCGTGGGCGGAGCTGTACCTCGTGGGATCCCTGTGTGCCCTCTCGACGTCCTCGAACCGGCTGAGGGCCCAGAAGTCGTACTTCTCGTTGTAGTAGGCGGGCGCCTCGTCACGCATCCGGCGCCACAAGGGATGAGGGTCGTCCTTCAGCGATTCGTCAAATGGGTCCCAGGCCAGGTCGCTGGGTCCAGTCATCGGCACAGCTCCTCCACGTCCGTCTCGCCGGGCGTGCTCATTCGTGTCATCGGCCACCCCCCTCCGCTTCTAGAAGACGTAGAACTGTTTGAACCAGTTGCGGAATTGAGTGATCGGTTTTTCACTCGGAGCCAGGGCCGGATCCGGCCGGTATCGCTTGTTCTCCCAGATCGGGATGTCCTGTCCCACCTCGGCGGTGACCGAGTGAACGAACGCCTTGGCGATGTTGGCCAGGTGCCGGTCCTGGTCCGGGTTCTTGAGCGAGAACAGGAACGTGAGCTCCGAGGTCTCCTCATCGATCGGAGTGCTGCATCCGATGAGAGACGCTTCGATGAGCCCGCAGTAGCGGGTCACCGCCATGCCCGGACCCCGACCGAAGATATCAATTCTGGCGTCCACCGGGCCCTTCGATGATGGAAACTGCTGCGCGGTGAGAACGGTCCGGTCAAAACCACGGAATTCGATCTTCTCCACCGTGCCGACCTTGGGATGGTTGTGCACGAACTGGAAATGAGCATGGTCGAACCCGTTCTCCCCCATCTCCTGGAGGGAGGTTCGGATGGTGAAGTCGAACATCTGGTAGGGACCGTACTCGGGGTCATCATGCTCAGGAACGTCCATCAGCTCCCACAGAGGAGCGATCCCTGCGGGGTGATACCAGGCGAACACGATACCGGCGTGCTGGCGGGTCGGATAGGTCCGTAGCTTCGCCTTGCGATTGGGCCGGGCTGCGTATGGGATCTCGACGTTCTCGCCGTCCACATCAAATGCCCAGCCGTGGAACGGGCATCGGATACAGGACGCATCGACGGTGCCGCCCACACCGATATTGGCCCCGAGATGCGGACAGAACGCCTCGTGGCATGCGATCCTGCCCTCTCCGTCACGCCAAAGCACCAAATCGGTGCCGAACAGTTTGCGGCTCACGATCGTGCCTGCGGGAATTTCCTCGGGCATGGCCACCTTGAACCATCCGAACGGCATGGGAAACGGAAATCTGCTCATCGGTCTCCCGGCGCCTGTGTGCCGGTCGGAGCTTCCATGGGGCCATACTAGAACGCCGTTTCGATCCGTGAGGACTCCGGCAAGACGGCTGCAGGCCCCCACGCCCCCACCCGATACCGGGCGACCTGCATCGGCTGTGCCCGACAGGTCGAGCTTTCCGTCGGGAGGAGGGCCGGTGGGTCCGCCGGCTAGAATCGACTTCTAGTGCGAGACTTCCCTGCCGCAATCCGACCCCGTGGCTGCAACGGGTACGGTCGGACGCGATTCGTCCGGTTGAGGACCGCCGTGAACCGGGTGCAAGCTCGGTAATGTCCAAGCCGGTATCGCCGCAGGTGCTGACGGCCAGTCAGCTGCACCGGCGCGAGCGGGTGATCGATGCGGCCTTGGCTCTGCTCGAGCGGCGCGACTACCAGCGGATCCAGGTCAAGGACATCGCCGAGGAGGCGGGCGTTGCGCTTGGAACGGTGTATCACTACTTCTCTTCCAAAGAGCATATTTTCGCGGAGGCGCTGGTCAAATGGGCGGCCACGCTCCGAACCAGCCTCACCCGCCGTCCTCTCGTTGGTGAATCGCCACAGTCCAAGCTCACCGAGGCGCTCCACCGTTCGGTCCGGGCCTTTCAACATCAGCCTCAACTGGCCCGGCTGGTGGCTTCGCTCGAGCTGTCAGCCGATGCCTTTGCCACCGAGATCCTCGACCGGCTGGATATGACGACGACTGGTGTCTATCTGGAGCTGCTGGAGGGCATCGAATCCGGACGTGCCCGCACGATCGTCCGCACTGCTGATGCGGTCTTCGACAGTTTGCTCCGCTCATGGTCCGCCGGGCGCCTGTCGATCGCCGACCTCTATGACTACCTGGCAGACGCAGTCGCTCTGCTGTTCGGATCGGAGTCACTCGGAGATGGTGCTCCAGTGTCAGTCAATTCGGTGCCGTCCACCCTCGAGGGCACCGGCAAACCACGCGTCCGGCAGTGACCCGGCTGTGAGTCGACCAGGTGAGACCTCCGAGCTCCAGCCTCAGTACGCGGCACTCGAGTCGAGCAGCGCGGCCAGCTCGGCAGGGGAGCTGCTGGCCACGTTGTGACCGGCGTCGATGTCGACGATCCTGGCCCCGCCCATGTTGGCGATCATGATCTCGACAAGCTCAGGCGTGATCACCTTGTCGTCGAGGCAGCGGACGTAGGTCCGCGGCAGATGCTTCGGGAATCCGCCCCATGTGAACGACTCGAACAGCGGTCCCGGTGCCTCGATCCGTAGCCTCAGTCCGTCATCGACCAGCTCCAGATCGGTGTCGATGGGTGGCTCCCCGGGCCGTAGCCCTCCGAGCGTTCGGCCGGCGGCCCGCTCCACCAAGGCGTCCCGACGCTCGATCGTCCTCTTCGTCAATTCGGGCCGCATGAATTCCACCGGTGCCCGACCCTCGGCTGGCACATTGGCGGTTACGAATATCAGTCCGCGGGTCCGCTCACCCAGAAGCGCGGCAACTTCTGGAATGACGAAGCCGGCTGACGAATGGCCGACGAGCACCACCTGGTCGAGACCAGCATCCTCGATCTGATCGCAGACCGCTCGCACCCAGTCGGCTCGGGTCACCTTGGCTAGATCAGCGGGTTTGTACCGTCGCCCGGGGAGGTCGACGGCCAGCGACCCGTGCGCGAGGTGCTCCCGAACCCCGTCCCACATGACGGACGTGGTCATGTAGCCGTGGACCAGAACCAGCGTTGGGTGGCGTGTCGAGTCAGCGAGGAGCACCCGATCAACGCTTCTCATAGGTCATGCCGGCGGCTTCGGCGTCCCACGTGGTCGGGGTGACACCCTCATCGCGCAGCTCGCGCTTGAGGATCCGCCCCACCGGGCTTCGAGGAAGCTCGGCGCGGAATTCGATATAGCGTGGAAGCGCGAAGTAGGGCAGTCGTTCGGTGCACCATCGGAACAGATCCTCGGGTTCGACCACGGCGCCCTCTTTTGTCGTGGCGGTCACCTTCAGGTCGTCCTCGGTGAACCGGCTTGGCACTGCATGAACCGCCACGTCCGCCAGTCCGCCGTGGCTCATCAGCACCGCCTCCACCTCGAAGCTCGAGATGTTCTCACCCCTCCGCCGCAGATAGTCCGCCTTGCGGTCGACGAAGAAGAGGTATCCGTCGCTGTCGATACGACCAATATCACCGGTGTGGTACCACCAGTTCCTGCTGGCCTCGACCGTTACCTCGGGACGGCCCCAGTAGCCCTCGAACATGACGTGCGAGCGCTTGGGCCGCACGACCACCTCGCCCTCTGTCCCCCGGGGCACCTCTGCGTCATCGTCATCGAAGATTCGTACATCGAAGTACTCGTCGTTGACAACGCCTGCGGCGTTGGGTTTGTTCGATATCCCTGGAGGTTGCCAGGATACGAGGCTGGCTTCGGTGACGCCGTACGCACCGCTAAAGGTCTGAACACCGAAACGGCCTCGAATGACGTCGTCCACCTCTACGGGTAGCGGAGCAGCACCGATGAGGCGAAGTGTGCGATTTGCCTCGGGTTGACCGGAACGAGGCATCTCGGGTCGATCGACGTCGTGGGCGAGCAGGTAGGCCATGGTGCCCAGGGTTGAGGTGATGGTCGCCCCCACACGGTTCATCTCCGGCCAGAAATTCGAGACGGAGAACTTTCGGTAGATCGCGCCGCGGCCCCCGTACACCAGTGCCCCGGCCACCACGGTGGTGAGGGCATTGAAGTGGTACAAGGGGAGGGGAGTCCAGACCACGTCTTCGGCAGTGCGACGCCAGCAGATCCCGATCTGGCGTGCCAGGGCCTCGTGGTAGTTGTGGGTCAGCATGCAGCCCTTCGACGGGCCCGTGGTGCCTCCGGTGTAGATGAACGTGGCCAGGTCCGATGGCCGGATGGTCGCATCCGGTTCTCGCTCCTCGATTCCGATCAGGTCAGCCCACTTGTGGACGGCGATCCGTCCCAGATCCCTACGTTCGTCGCCACCGTCCTCGCCTTCGTCGTCGACGATGAGGACGTGGTCGAGATCGGGAAGGTCACCGGCAACGTCGACGAGGCGATGTGCCAGACTGCGAGCGGCCACTACGACCGTTGCTCCACAGTCGGCGAGCTGGTGGCGTAGATATGAGCCCTTGTACGCGGTGTTGATGGGAACGGCGATACGACCGCCAAGCACGACCCCGGCCCAGGCCTCGACCGCCTCGGACGAATTCTCCAACAGTGTGGCGACTCGGTCGTGGTTTGCCGAACCGAACTCGTCCAGCGCGCTTGCCAGACGCCAGCCGCTCCGGACGATCTCTGATGCGCTCAGGGTGGTGCCATTGACATCCAGGTATTCGCCGTCGGGATCGTCGGCGAGGCGTTGGGCGAACAAGTCCGGAATTGTGGACCGCTCGCTGTTCTTCCAGACCTGATCGACCACCTGTTCGGGTCCCTTCTGTCGGTTCCGCGATCGCCGCCCTCTCTGGCGATCCCTCAAGTTCATATAATGTACAGTCGCTGTTGGCGAAGCTGAACGGCAGCGTTGGTGCACGAGGAAGCCACCCCTGAGCCGGAGCACGCGATCTCGATCCGGTGACTCGTTCCGTTCGCAACGACCGCGTCGGTCTCGGACGCGTCGTGGGCGGGGTAGTCAGGCCGGGATTACTGCCGAGCCGAACAGAGAACGCTCGTCGAAGAGCTGAGTCACCAGGTTACCCAGGCGCCTCATCATCTTGACGCACTCGGCGGATGCTCTCTCCCCGTCGTTCTTCTGCATGGCCCGAACGATGGAAGCCAACCCTCGTCTCTCCACGTCCACCGCACCGGGGACCAATTCGAAGAAGTTACCTGGAACCAGGGCCGGCATGGCACGTAATGCCACCGTGATCCGAGGTGAGGCGGCAGCTCTCACGATCGAACTGTAGAAATCGATGGACAGCTGTTGCAGTTGACTGGGGTCATCCGTATCGGCAAAGGCCTGTTGGATGCTGCTCAGTTGCCCCGGGAGATCCCCGTTTCCACGAGCGAGCGCTCGCGTAGCGGCAAACCCATAGATCAAACCGAGTAGGTCATAGTGATCGCGGATCGATTGCTCATCGAGCGCGTTGATGAATGCTCCCCGGTGCATCTCGATGGTCACCCAGCCCTCGCGCTCCAAGGCGATGAGCGCCTCCCGGACGGGGATCCGGCTCACACCCAGTTCGTGCGCGATGGCGTCCTGCGGGACTCGCATCCCGGGGTGCAGCTCGCCCTCGAAAATCAGCGATCGGATGTGTAGCGCGATGTGCTCGGCACTGCTCGTGCGCACGAGTTTCTTCCCATGCCCGGCTGCCAGGGATTTCGAGGTCCGCCCGTTGGAGTTGGCAGAGGGATTGGCCACATGCATATCTTATAGGATCCGGAGCGCAACTCGATTCTCTGACTGTTCGACGTTACGGGTGGGTCGCATGGTGCTCGTAGTCCCCGTGCTCTGGGCGCGTTGGTCACGGAGCGTCTCCGTACTGCTCCGAGCACCCGGCGACAGAGCCGCTCGGTTAGTGGCTAGCGCCCATCCCGATCCACAACACGGAACGATTGTCAGACCGTTGTACGCGGCGAGTCCGGCGTGAACCTGCGCTCGTCTGCTGCGACATTGTGCGAAGCGACCACCCCTCACAGAAGGTAGAAAGCCATGACTGACAAGGTTCTTTTGGAGGTCAGCGGTCCCGTCGCCGTGATCACCAACAACAATCCGGAGAAACGGAATGCGTTCGACGACGATATGGACGTGCGCCTGTTCGAGATCCTGGCCGAGCTCAAGGAGCGTCGGGACGTGAGAGCAGTCATTTGGCGGGGCGAAGGACAGGCGTGGTCTTCGGGCAGAGATGTTTCGGTCATCGGCACCAATGTCACCGGACTCACGCATCACGAACTGATGTCCCGTGGGCATGAAGGCATTCTCCAGATCTTCGACCTCGACGTACCGATCATCGTGGCGCTACACGGGTGGGCGATCGGGGGATCGTTCCAGCGTGCACTTCTGTGTGACATCCGAATTGCCGCAGAAGGATCGAGACTCATGCTTCCCGAGGTCGGCTATGGCGTCATCCCTGACACTGGTGGAGTGGGGCGGCTCTACCAGATCTGCGGTTCCGGAGTGGTGAGTGATCTTGTCCTCACCGGACGTCCCATGAGCGCCGAGGAGGCATTTGCCCACGGAATCATTTCGAGGGTCGTCGCTCCTGAGGAACTCGACGAAACGGCATTGGAGATGGCGAACAAGATCGCGGCCGCACCGGCGGTGACTGTGAAAATGGCACGCCGAGTGCTCCAGAACTTGAGCCAGTCGCAGATTCGGTCTTCGATGGACGACGAATTGATCTATCAGACGTTCGTCAACAAGTCGGTTGACATAGCAGAGAAGAAGGCGGCGGCAGCTGAAGGTCGCACACCGCACTACAGAGGGAGTTGACGTTGACCGAGGAAATTGGACTTCGTGAACCACCTCCGGCGGGGAGCGCCGCGTTGCCAGCCGGCACCTTTTCCGATGTGTGCGTTTTCATCACCGGAGGTGGAACGGGCCTCGGAAAGGCAATTGGCGCCGAATTCGCCCGCCTCGGAGCCGACCTGGTGATTGCCAGCCGCAAGTCAGAGCACCTCGATATCGGAAAGGAGGCCGCTGAGGCGCTCGGAGCTCGGGTGCTGGCCGTCACCTGTGATATTCGGGAACCGGGTCAGATCAGCGCTGCTTTTGATGCGGCGACATCGACGTTCGGGCTACCGGATGTGCTCATCAACAATGCGGCGGCCAACTTCCCAGTTCCGGCGGAGGACATGTCACCTAACGCGTGGCGGACGGTCGTCGATATCACTCTCAACGGCACGTACTTCTGCGCTCGTGAGTTCGCCCGCCGCCACCTCGACACGGCTGCCGCTGGCTCGATCATCAATATCGGGGCGTCGTACGCGTGGACGGGGGGTCCCGGCTTTGCCCACTCGGCAGCGGCCAAGGCGGGTGTGAAAAACATGGTGGAAACGCTCGCCGTCGAGTGGGGGCCGTTCGGCATTCAGGTGAACGGCCTTGTGCCCGGACTCTTTCCTCATGAAGACATGACCGCGGATATCGCGGGAAATCTGGATAGGACGAGCGACAAGGGCGCATGTCAACCAGCCCTACGAGTCGGCCGGCTCCGAGAACTCGGTTGGGCGGCAACATTTCTTGCGTCGCCGTATGCGCGGTTCATCTCCGGCCACACTCTGGTGGTGGACGGCGCGAACTGGCAACGTCGCACGCTGACCAATCCTTCGGTAGTGACGGTCAGGGACCAGATGGGGCTGGGCGCGTTCGATATGGATCCCGCCAAGTAGGGGATTGTCCGACCTCGCAGTTCGATCGCAAGATCTGATTCGACACGATCAGATTCGGACCCGGTCCAGTGATGGTGGTTGCTCGGTATCATGGACCGGATGATCCGATCCGCCGTTCCTCCGAGTGCAGCGTCCACTGATTGCCGGGTGAATAGGTTCTGGTCGATGGATGGCAGCGGATGGGCAGCAACCGACCTGCGTCCGCACTGCCGGACGGACTGAGCATGAGTTCCACCCGTTCCGGCGCCGCCCGGAGGCGCGACCTGGCCAGCCTCATCGCACCCTCGTGCACAGCCCTGCTGGTACAGGAGATGCAGGAGGGCGTCGTGGGTGCAGCGTCAGGTCTTCCCAGTCTGGCCGCCGCCGGCGTCAGCATCGCGCTCACCGAGCATGTGGCCGCACTCGTGCATGCGGGACGTGAAGCAGGCGCAAGGGTGGTGCACTGCACCGCGGAGAACCTGCCCGGTGGGTTTGGCACCAACCGGAACGCCCGGCTTTTCGAAGGAGCAAGAAGGGCGGGGATGGAGAACCTTCCGGGAACCCCATCCGTCCGGCCTGTTGCTGAGCTCGAGCCTGAGCCCGGCGACGTGGTGCTCCCCCGATACCACGGGTTGAGCCCCATGACTGGCTCTGCTCTCGACAGCCTTCTTCGTAACGCAGGGGTGTCGACTGTGGTGATAGCGGGGGTATCCCTCAACGTGGCAATACCGAATCTCGTGTTCGATGCCGTAAATCGCTCCTACCAGGTCGTGGTGGTATCTGACGCTGTGGTCGGCGTTCCTGTCGAATACGGCGTTCAGGTGGTCGCCCACACCTTGTCGCTGATTGCCACCCTGGCTTCGACCGACGAGGTCGTGGATGCCTGGGAAAACCGGTGACCGAGGTCGGTACCAGCTCGGGCGATCTCCGGGATCGACGAATACTGGTCGCCTGAGCGTCGTCCGGGGGTGGCCGGTCGATCGCCCCTAGTCCTCACGATGTCGCCCGCTTCGTCTTTCCTGCCGGCCGCCGCCGGGTTCTTGACAAATCGAAACCATATTCTACTATCGCCCCACCGCGGGCCCGATGGCCCTGCCGCCGAGTGCCGTCTGCTCTGGACAGCCTCGGGTGAACGGAACGACGACGATGCTAAGGAAACCACGCCAATGAGCATGCCCTCCGATGTGGGAATAGTGGACACGATGCTGGGATTTCCCAGTCCCGATATGAAAGAGCTCTATCGCTTCATCACCCGCCAAACCAAGGACACCCAATCCAGGGAAGAGTTCTCCTTTCCTGTGGAATACATGTTCAAGGACGTGCCGGAGCATGAGCTAGAAGGGTCGAACGATCCGGTCGGCGTGACCCTGAGGGAGATGGATCTCTGGGGTATCGAGCGCGGCATGATCGGTGTCGGTGATCCGACGGGCACAGGGGCGAAAGCGATCAAGGCGCATCCCGACCGCTTCATCCCTTCGGCTTCGACCGATCCCAATGACGGGATGAAGGGCATTGCCGAACTGGTGCGGGCCTACGAGACGTGGGGAATCCGAGCCGCAGGCGTGTTTCCGGCTGGAACATTTCCGCAGGTCCCCATCAACGACAAGAAGATGTATCCGGTCTACGCCAAGTGCGTGGAGCTTGGAATCCCCCTCTTCTGTTGTGCGGGCATTCCAGGTCCGCGCCTCAAGGCGGCCTGCCAGCACGTCGAGTTGATCGACGAGGTGATGTACGACTTTCCAGACCTCATCTTCGTCACCCGTCACGGCTGCGAGCCCTGGACCGAGCTCGCAGTGAAGCTGATGCTCAAGTGGCCCGGTCTCCACTATTCGACGAGTGCTTTCGCGCCCAAGTACTACCCGCGCGAGATCATCGACTACGCGAACACTCGCGGGGCTGAGAAGATCATCTATGCCGGGTACTTCCCGATGGGCCTTTCGTTGCAGCGCATCATGACCGAACTGCCGAACGTGAGGTTCAAGGAGGAGGTGTGGCCCAAGTTCCTGAGGAACAACGCGCTACGCGTCCTCGGGCTGGACGGCTGAACTGTCTCGAATGGGCCATCCGTAGAGTCGCGGCCAAAGCTCGGAGAAGGGGCGTGGGCTACGGGTTCGATGTGTCCGCCAGCGTCTCGGCCCGACAACTCGAGCACGACCGGCTCATCGACGACGTCCGCGCCGCCCTGCGGATATCCGGTTCCCCCACGTCGTCGCTGACCCTCGAGGTCACGGAGACCACCATCATGAAGAGCGTGGCCGCCGTGGTTCCCCGTTTGGCCGCTCTCAAGGCCACGGGCGTCCACATTGCCATCGACGATTTCGGAACTGGCTACTCGTCGCTCGCCTACCTCCAGCAACTCCCAGTCGACACGCTCAAGATCGACCGGTCGTTCAGTTCCTCGATGGCCGACTCACCTGAGTCCGGCGCTCTGCTCCGTACGCTGGTCCAGCTGGGCAAGGCGCTGGGTCCCGAGACCGTGGCCAAGGGCATCGAGGAGTGTGCACAGTACTCCCAGCTCGAGCGCGAACACTGCGACAGCGGGCAGGGCTACCTCTACGCTCGCCCGCTCGACGTAGATTCTGTGCAGACGTTCCTGGCAGCCCGGCAGAGCGGCCGTGTTCCGGCCAACGGATCGGCGGATCTCCGTCCCTAGGTTCTGATCACAGGCCGCCACCAGGTTCATTTGCGTAGATAGACGGCAACCCCACATCGACCTATCACGCAACGTCCCATCCGACCGTCCTGGACACTGTCTCATCATGCGAGATCCTCGTTGGATCCCACCGTCGGGACGAGAGATGTATCGGCATTTCCCTCCTGGCTTTCGTCAAGCGCTGGCTCACGTGAAGTCGGATCCGCCGTCGACATTCAAATTGGCGCCTGTGATGTAGCTGTTCTTCTGGGAACAGAGAAAGGCAACGATGGGCCCGATCTCGCTGGGATCTGCAGCGCGGCCCAAATGGGCCGGATGACCGAAGTCCTCACGGATGACGCGCATCACGTCGACGAGGTCGTCGGGATTTACATCGCGTTCGGATGGCAGGGACTGGAGGTACTTCCTCATCCCGTCCGAGAGAAAAGATCCCGGAGACACCGTGTTGACCAGGATTCCGTCAGGGGCCAACGAGGCGGATAGGTTCTTGCTCATGCTGGTCAGCGCTGCCTTGGCGGCTGTATAAGCCACAAGTTCCACTGATTGACGCTTGGTTGAGTGCGCAGAGATGTTGACGATTCGTGCCCACTCAGCGGAACGCATCAGCGGAAGCGCGACCCGTACACACCGGACGGCGGCGAGCAGTCCAATGTCCAGGGTCGCGTTCCACTCGCCATCGTCGAGCTCTTCGAAGCGCCCGATGCCGACGTCCACGGGACCGGCCGCGTTGACGAGGATATTGAGGCCTCCCCACCTCTCTCCGACACCACGGAATGCCCCGTTGACGTCTTCAGGAGTCGTGAGATCGGTCTGAGTCCCGATTGCATCGGGCGCTCCCACACTGAAGAGCGACTCGACGGTTTCATCGAGCGCCGATCGGCTTCGACCGAGCACGGCGACCCGGGCACCTTCCGCGGCCAGGGTTTCGGCCGCTGCCCGACCCATACCCTTCGATCCTCCTGCGACAACAGCAACGGCATGATCGAGCCCGAGATCCATGGTTCATTCCTCGCAGACGGTGTCAGCTCGAGCAGGGTAGTGGACTATGGTCATCTGCGCGATCCATGGAGGATCCCGCACTGCCTCATCGTCGCAGCATTGCCGGATCCGCCAAGGAACGAACTAGAGAGACGTCAGGTTTCTGGCACGACCACAACCATGCCGAACCTCGTCTGCTGCTCTGGCGCCGGCTCCTTGGATGGGGCAGGTCACTCGAAGGCATGCTCTAGGGCGCACTGCTGTCCGGCCGGTTGTCTGGGCGCCCTCAGGGCACAGTGGTGCACGATGGCGCCTCATGTATAGTACGTACTATGCACGGGGCCGTCAATTTCGAGCGCAGACGAACTCCTCAACGCCGAGTTCGCACAGTTGGTCGTCGGATTTCCGGCCATCGACGGGTTCGACGCGGAGATGCTGGCGGTCGCCCGCACCGCGATCCCCGCTCTGGGAAGCACTCAGAACGTCGAGCGAGTGGACCATCAGGTCGGGTCGGAGCCTGGTGTCGCCGTGCGTATTCACCGTCCGAGAACGTCTGACGGGCCGCTTGCATGTGTGTACAGCATTCATGGCGGGGGTTATGTCGTGGGCAGTTACGACATGGATGACGCTCTCTTCGAGAGCTGGTGTCCGAAGCTGGGTGTACTCGGCGTGTCTGTGAACTACCGGCTCGCTCCTGAGACGACGTTCCCTGGCCCGCTCGACGATTGCTATCTCGGCCTGCAGTGGGCGAGTGACAATGCTGACGAGCTCGGAATCGATCCTGGCCGCTTAGGTGTGTACGGGGTGAGTGCCGGGGGAGGATTGGCGGCAGCGCTTGCCATGCTCGCGCGCGACAAGGGGGAGGTTCGGCTCGCCTTCCAACTGCTCGAGTCGCCGATGCTCGATGATCGACAGCAGACACCGTCGAGCAACCTCGACGGGTTGGCCATATGGAGCAAAGCGGCCAACGAATTCGGCTGGCGGTCGTATCTCGGCCCTGCATACGGAAGGGAGGACGTTCCTCCGTATGCCGTTCCAGCCCGGTCCGCGGATCTCAGCGGACTGCCCCCTTCGTACATCTCCGTAGGGACGGCAGACGGGTTTCGCGACGAGGACATCGACTATGCGGTCCGACTCAACCAGGCGGGCGTCCCGACGGAACTGCACGTCTATCCCGGTGCCCCGCACGGATACCAGCTGTTCGTCGACTCGGCGGTTGCCCGTCAGAGTCGACGGGATTGCGACGAATGGCTTTGCGGGATCATTTCCACGAACAGTGTTGATCCGCCCGTCGGTCCGAATGAAGGGCATGCCCGAACATGACCACAAAGCTGGAGTTCAACCCATCCTCCTACGAGCTCCATGAGGACCCGTTCCCCTTCTACCGCCGCATGCAGGTGGAAGCACCCGTCTACCACAATTCCGAGATCGGATTTTGGGCTCTCTCCCGGTTTGACGACGTGCTCGCTGGCCTCGCCGATTGGGAGGGTTTGAGCTCCGCCAAGGGGACGTTGATCGAGCAGATCAAAAGCGGTAATCCGCCACCAGACATGATGATCTTCAACGATCCTCCGCGCCACGAGCAACTTCGCAGACTGATCGGCCGAGTCTTCACTCCTCGACGAGTTGCTGAACTGGAGAAGCAGATCCGGATGATGTGTGCGACCTGGCTCGATCCGCTGGTAGATACGGGTGGGGGAGAGGTGGTCGCTGATCTCGCCGGCAAACTGCCAAGCGCAGTGATCTCCACGCTCCTCGGAGTCCCTGTCGAAGAGCACCCCCGCCTGAAATCCCTCTCCGACCGGCTGCTCCACCGCGACGACGGATCGCTGGCGATGCCGGAGGATGGGATAGCTGCCGGTGCTGAACTTGTCGTCTTCTTCAGCGAGTTAGCTGACTCTCTCCGCGCTGTGCCCGACGCCGGCCTCATCTCCGCACTCCTCCAAACCGAGATTGTCGGTACGGATGGTGCGGCAGAGCGTCTCACCGATGAGGAGATCATCTTCTTCTGCCTGCTTCTCGGTGTGGCTGGCAATGAAACGACCGCGAAGATGATTGCGACGGGTACCGTTGTCCTGGATCTCTTTCCAGAGGAGCGCGCCCGTCTCGTTGCCGACCCTGGGCTATGGCCCGTGGCCGTTGAGGAAATGCTTCGCTTCGATCCCCCGTCGCACTACCAGGGGCGGGTTGCGACCCGCCCACTCACGTACTACGGAGAAGAGATTCCCGAGGGATCGATCGTGGTGCTCATCAATGGGGCAGCCAATCGCGATCCTCGAGTCTTCGACGAACCCGACCGATTCATCGCCGATCGACCGATCGAACGGCAATTGGCGTTCGGACACGGGATACACTTCTGTCTCGGTGCCTCTCTGGCGCGACTCGAGACGCGGATCGCGCTGGAGGAAATTCTCAACCGGTTCCCGAGATTTGAAGTTGATCGCACGGGTGTCGAACGATTCCACTCCACGAACGTGAGAGGGCTCTCGAAGGTTCCGTTTACGGCGTGACCGAGCGCGCTCAGATACCGATGCGTCCCCAGCTGTCGACCGGGCTTCGGTCCTTTGCCACCGCGGACTCTTGTGACTGGTCCTCTCTCATCGAGTTCGCTCGAGCTGCAGACATTGCCGGTATCGATCGTCTGGCCATTTCCGATCATGTCGCATTCGGAGAGAATCTGGAGGCCTACGGAGATCCGGCGAACGGAGGTGCTCGAGGCCAACGGCAGCCGACGGGTCCCGACGGGGCCTGGCTCGATCCCCTCGCCACCATCGCTCACCTCACAGCGGTCACTACCCGCGTACGATTTGCCACGAACATCTTGATCGCTGCGCTCCGTCGGCCCGTCGTTCTGGCGAAGATGGCGGCCACCATCGATGTGTTGTCGGGGGGTCGACTCGACCTCGGAGTCGGGGTTGGCTGGCAGCGCGAGGAATACGAGTCAGCTGGTCTGTCGTTCGAGGGGCGGGGCGAGCTCCTCAATCAGACAATCGAGGTATGCCAGTGCCTCTGGAGAAACCGGACGGCACACTACGACGGCCAGGAACTTTCCTTCGCGAACATCCACCAGATGCCAAAGCCGCTCCAGCCCGGAGGAATTCCGATTTGGGTCAGTGGGACGGTGAACGCTCGGGCCATGGATCGCCTTTCCCGCTTCGGCTCGGGTTGGATCCCCTGGGGCGACGATGCCGCGGACGTCGTTACCGGAATCGAGCACATGAGAGCCGCCATGGTCAACCGGGGTCGCAATCCGAGCGACGTTGCTGTCGTCGGATCGCTGCGCGCCGCCTACTCCACTGACGGCTCAATCGACCTGGCACAGACAATGGCTGCAGTTCCTCGTCTTCGTGATGCCGGCGTGACGGACTTTCGGATCATCCTCAAGCCGCCGCAAGGGGAGGGCCCGATCACTGATTTCCTCGGCCGGGTGGTGGACCGCTTCCGGGCTACGTCAGGGTAGGGGCGAAAGGCGAGGCGGAAGATCGCAATACTATAGAGACGGGTCACAGTCCTTGGACACCGACAAAGTGCATCTAGAGGCAACATCGTGAGCAAATCGAGCGACAGCGCCAACACATTGGACGCATCGGCTCCCCGCGCCGGCTCGCTCAACGGCGACAGCGCCACCCGAGACCGCGTCATTGAGGCTGCGATCACCTGCATCCTCGAACGCGGGTACTACCGGGCAAGTACCAACGAGATCGCTCGAACGGCAGGCGTGACCTGGGGAGTGATCCAGCACTACTTCGGCACTCGAGAGGCGCTCATGCTTGCGGTCCTTCAGAACGGTGCGAGCAACTTCGTAGAAATCGTGGAAGATGTGCAGATCAACGGCGAGACGACAACTGAGCGGATGAGTCAGCTTCTCGATGTCTTTTCATTGCACTATGCGAGTCCCACCTATCTCGCCTACCTTCAGATTTCGCTCAATATGGATCGGGACCCGCGTACGAGCAACGAGATTCGCAAGACCATGCTGGACGTCGCGGAATGGTCCCACGATCACGTCAACAGACTCTTGCGACAGGCGCTCGGTCCGGCAGCACGGATCCCAGACCTCGCGACAACGATCTTTCTCGTAATCCGTGGCTTTTGCTTTAGTCAGCAACTGCTCGACACCATGGGGTACGACTCGCTGGCACCAAAGCAGGACCGCGTGGCTCGCCAACGACACCTCCTTGCCAGCATCTTGGCACCCTATGTGGAGCAGGCAGAGGCCAAACGGTCCTAGTGACCACGGACACAGCGAATCGACCACTACACGTAGACCGTTGTCGAACTCCTCGTGTTCGCACTCTGGGGGTGGAGCGCGACGAGCTGGCCTGTGCGGGACGACCGATCAGGGAGCTCGAGGCGGAACTCGAGGTTCGGCCAGATCTGTAGTGGCAGCGCTTTCGAGCTTGAGCGTTCGACTGGTTGTCGCGGCTCCCCTCAAGAGAGTATAGTAGCTACTATGTGTAACGAGAAGTAAGGAGGAGGAACGTGGCATCTCAGCGTTTGATCTCGTCTGACGATCACGTGAATTTGAGTCATGAAAGCGTGAAGAACCATCTCGAACCGAGATTTCACGCTGACTACGACGAAGCAGTGGCCACATTCGGCCGCTCGGTGATGAGCCTTATGTCCTCAGAGGCAAATCAGCGCTGGAGTAAGCAGCAGGGGGTGACGCCCGATCCCACAGCCACAATCGGCGGTGCCCGAAAGCATGCAGCTACGGGACGATTGGGCCACACAGATCCGCACGAACGCCTCAAGGACATGGATGCCGACGGTGTAGAGGCCTCGTCTACGTACTGCGAGGTGAGTGCCTTTCGATATCTCTACATGGTCAAGAACGGTTGGAAAGAGGCCACTCGGGCATTCAACGACACGCTGGCAGAGTTTGCATCCGTGGATCCAAAGCGGCTGATCGTCTCCTACCAGATACCGATCCACGACATCGACGCAGCGGTGGACGAGGTGAAGCGGGCGGCTTCGAACGGCTGTAAGTCGTTCCAGCTACCTGTGTTTCCAGCAGAGCTGGGGCTTCCCGACTACTGGGACGATCGCTACGAGTCCCTCTGGTCGGCGATCCAAGATACGGACATACCGATTTGCTGCCATATCGGTATGAACACCGCGCTCGATGATCTGGCCAAGCGGGACCCGACTCCGCAGAAGGGGATCTTTGTGCCATGTGTTCCGCTTTCCGCCGCCGAAGCCTTGGGGATGTGGATCATGGGTGGCGTCTTCGAACGGTTTTCCCAGCTCAAGGTGGTCTTTGTGGAGCCAGGACTCGGGTGGGTCTCGTGGTGGGCATACATCGTCGACGATCTCAATATCCGTCAGGGCTATGACTTCCCGGCGATCAGCCGGCTACCGAGTCATTACCTCCGCCAAAATGTGTTCCTGACGTTCATCGACGAGCCAGATGCGATCAGGCATGCGCACGAGAGACTTGGAATCGAAAACATCATGTGGTCGTCTGACTACCCGCACCCGGTGTCCAGCTGGCCAAATTCCCATGCGATCGTCGATACGATGTTCGAGGGCGTTGATGAGACAGAACGGGAGCTGGTGCTGAGCGGAAACGCGGCTCGGGTATGGAACCTCTAGTCAGCGGATCCGACCAGGAACGCAACTTGTGTCGGACATGATGGACGGAGCAATCGCTCCGAGGTGCAAGAACTGAAGCCACCTCAACCCGTCCCTGAATCCTGGCTCGGTCAAGACCCAAGCAAAACGGGTATTTATGTTCACAAGATCAGCTCTGCCATGACCCGCAGCAAGACCGAGACGTTCTGATTCTGTGACGAGTGACGTCTGGTTGTTCGGAGGCGCCCGTTCCAATGGCCAAGAGAGAGGCCAAGCTTCATCGGCGTTCCTCCCCTCACGTCCTGGATTGCCCGGTACGGCAGTTCACCTCAGCACCGCCGCTCGGAATCTGTGACCAGAGCTTGACGCCACGTGGCCTGCGGTCGTCTTGTCGGGGATCGCTGCGCTGGTCCTATGCCCTACAGATATAGCATCTGCTATGGTATCGGGGTCGGTCACAGAGTGAAAGGCAGCGACGAATGGCAGGAGTGTTCGACGGACTGCACGCCATTGACCTTTCCTGGGGCATTGCCGGACCGATGACAACGATGTTGCTTGCCGACAACGGCGCACGAGTCACCCGGATCGAACCGCTCGGAGGAGATCCGTTCAGCGGACAGTCGGGGTACCGGGTGTGGCATCGGGGAAAGAGAAGTGCGCAGCTGGACCTTCAAACTGAAGAGGGTCGGGAGACAGTGCTTGCGCTGGTACGAGGCGCCGATATCGTCGTAGACAGCTTCTCACCGGGTACGACGACACGGCTAGGGATCGACCACGAACAGGTCTCGAGTCAGAACCCTCGGATCATCACCTGTTCCATCACCGGATACGGAGAGGACGGTCGACACAAGGATCGACCGGGATACGACGCTCTGGTTGCAGCAAGAACAGGCTTGTTCTACGACCAGAAGGGTCGTCGGGGTACGGCGATGGAGTACATCTGTGGACGGCCAGGGCCCGAGCCGGACTTCGACATCCCTGCCGGTCTGGTCCGGGGAGCGGATCGAACCGGTCCCGTGTTTCCGCGGTCGACCTGGCCGAGTATCGGAGCGACCTACTTTGCCACCCTCGGTATCGTCGCGGCGCTGCGAGCTCGTGAGGTGAGTGGCGTTGGACAGCGTGTCACGACCTCGCTCCTGCAGGGGGCGCTGGCGGCAGCATGTCTGAACTGGCAAAGAGTCGAGAATCCGGACGCACCTCTGTATTGGATGTGGCCGGTGGATTCGAGGTCGATCGAAGGCCTCTACGAGTGTGCAGATGGAAGATGGGTGCACCACTGGACAGTTCGGCCCCGCTGGGTCCTGGAGTCCTCTGCCGGCGACCAGCTCGAATCGGTGACGCTCGATGACTCCTACCGGGACGACCCGGATCGGGTCTCGATGGAGGCCGACGGTCTTCTCGCCGGCATGTTCCTGCACCCGTTGCTGACAGACGCGTTCAAGAAGTTTCCTTCTGGAGCCTGGGAGAAGGCCGCGGAGTCGGCCGGAATGGGAGTCACGACCGTACGCTCTCCAGCCGAGTCACTTGCGGACAAGTCGTTTCTTGCGGACGGCTGCGTCGTCGAGATCGAAGATCCCGAGGTGGGCAGCATCCGGCACGCCGGCATTCTCCTCGATTTCTCGGAGACGCCAGGGGAGGTGTCGGGTCCAGCGCCGCGGTCCGGCGAGCACACCGCCGCCGTTGTCTCAGAGGCTCGTGAGCTGGCCGCGTCGGAGCCGGTCGAACCCGGACAGAACGGTGAGCTGTCTCATCCGCTGGAGGGAGTACGGGTTCTCGATCTCGGTCTGGGAGTGGCCGGCCCGTTCACGGGTCGCGTACTGGCTGATCTGGGGGCTGATGTCATCAAGGTGAACGCCCTTCATGATTCGTACTGGACCGGGACCCACATGGGTCTCGGCACGAATCGCGGGAAGCGGAGCATCGCGCTCAATCTCAAGTCTGAGGGTGGGAAGCGGGTGCTCGAGGCACTGATCGAGACGGCCGACGTCCTCACGACCAACTGGCGTCCGGGTGCGGCAGCGCGCCTCGGAATCGACTACGAAACGCTTCGCGCGCGCTTTCCTCGATTGGTCTACTGCAACACCCGCGGATACGAAAAGGGTCCGCGCTCAGATCTCCCCGGCACCGACCAAACAATCGCTGCGCTGACCGGGGGAGAGTGGGAGGATGGAGCCTGTGACACAGGAAACCCGCCGATGTGGAGTCGGTCCAACATGGGGGATACAGGCAATGCGCTGCTCGCCGCCATCGCCATCACCGCGGCGCTCTATCACCGCGACCGGACTGGTGAGGGGCAGGCAGTAAGCACCTCGATCGTCAACGCTGGACTTCTCCACACGTCTTACGCCTGGATTCACGCCGATGGATCCCCGGGGCGCTGGACACACATCGACAAAGATCAGCTCGGCCTGAGCTCGTTCTATCGGCTGTACCAGTGTGCCGACGAGGGATGGATGTGTGTTGCCGCTGTGTCACCGAAAGACCGGGCGGCGCTTCTTGCCACAACGGCCGTCGCCGTTCCCCAGGAAGCCAGCGACGACGAGCGGGCCGCTCTTCTCGCATCTGCGTTCCGCACCCGCTCGAGTGACGAGTGGTTCGCACTACTGGACGGCGCCGGCGTACCCGTCGAACTGGTCGATGAAGGATTTTGCAGGAGGATCTTCGACGACCCTGAGGCTCGGGAGATGGGAATTGTCTCCGAGACATGGGCCGCCGCCGTTGGACGATTCGAAGATCCAGGCTTGCTGGTCAATCTGTCTCCCGCGGCGGGGGTCATCCAGCGCGGGCCCTGCAAGTGCGGAGAACACAGCCGTGAGCTCCTCCTCGAGGCCGGATTCACCGATGGCGAGATCGACCTACTGATCGAGGAGCGAGCCATCCTCGACGCACCGGTTGACGTCCGATGAGCGCGCCCGATGTCCAACGACCTGCTCCCATCCTGACCCAGGACAATCACGAGTACTGGGATGCGGCGAAGGAGGGCCGACTGGTGGCACAGGAGTGCTCGGACTGCGGTCGATTGCGACACCCGCCGCGTCCGATGTGCCCCGCGTGCCACTCCCTCGAACACACGCTGATCGATCTTGCCGGGACCGGGGTTGTGTACAGCTATTCGATCCTCCACTATCCGCAATTCCCCGGATTCACCTATCCGGTGATCGCTGCACTGATCGATCTGGACGAGGGCGTTCGCGTGCTCTCGAACCTCGTCGACATAGAGCCAGGGGAGGTGCGGGTCGGACTCTCCGTGGCGATGCGGGGATGTGAGCCGACGAAGGACGGGGGCGCTGTTCCTGTTTTCGCTCCGCGAGGCGGAGGACAGTGACTCCCGAGCTGGCTGGAAAGACTGCGATCGTCGGAGTCGGTCAGACCGAGTTCTCAAAGGATGCTGGGCGCAGTGAGACACAGCTGGCAACCGAAGCGATCGTCGCCGCGTTGTCCGACGCCGGGCTGACCGCCGGTGACGTCGACGGGATCGTGAGCTATACGATCGATCCCGTCGAGGAGACAGAGCTCGTGAGAGCCGTGGGTATCGAGGAGATCTCGTTCTCGAGTCGAGTGCCCTATGGCGGCGGAGGATCCCAAGGCGTTCTTCAGCACGCTGCTGCTGCAGTGACCTCCGGCGTTGCTGACGTCGTGGTTGCGTTCAGAGCCGTGAAGGCCCGGTCGGGTGAGCGCTTCGGTCGGGCCACGTCGGGTGGTCGGCCGACATCCTCTCACTCCGGATCAACCGCAATGCAATGGTGCTCGCCGTATGGCGTTCTCACACCGGCATCGTGGATGTCCCTGAACGCCACCCGCTACATGCATGTCTACGGCGTGACGAGCGAGGATTTCGGAAGGGCAGTTGTGCAACTGCGGGGCTATGCGGCGAACAACCCGAACGCCCACTTCTACGGTCGACCGATCACCCTGGAGGAGCACCAGGCCTCGCGCTGGATTGCCGAGCCCTCCATTCGACTGTTCGACTGCTGTCAGGAGACGGACGGATCTGTCGCCGTCATCGTGACCAGGAGCGACAGGGCGGCAGATACCGCGGCACCTGTGATCATCGCAGCGGCCGCTGGTGCGGCAATCTTCGAGGAGGAGATCGCCAGCAACCACTATCGCCCCGAGCTGTCAGTGATGGAGGGATCGGTGTCACTGGCCAAGCGTCTGTTCGACGGCTTCGGAATCAGTAGGGACGACCTGGATGTCGCCATGATCTATGACGCGTTTTCCCCAATCCTCCTCATGCAACTGGAAGGTCTGGGTTTCTGTGACTACGGGGAGGCGAAGGACTTCATCGCCGAAGGGAATCTCCAACTCAGTGGGAGCCTGCCGACCAACACCAATGGCGGACTGATCGGCGAGGGCTACATACACGGGCTGAACCTCACCCTCGAGGCCGTCAGACAGCTACGGGGCTCGTCGGCCAATCAAGTGGTCGATCCCACCTTCGCGCTGGTCTCGGCCAGCCGGACCGGGGTCATCCTGCAGCGTCCCTAACGGATACCTCTACAGGTCGCGGTTCCGCAGAAGGAGTTGCCGACGCGACCGTGCGCGATCCCAGCGGAAGGGACCGTCAGCCGGCGCCCGGACCCCGGCCCCGCTCACCGGCTTCGAGGAGCCGCCCGATTTCCGCCACCTCCGTGTACACCGATCGGGCGAACCAGTGGCCAGCTACCAGATCGTGCAGCCAGCCGAGCGGGCCGTGTCCGAGATCGAGCTCCTCGACATGACGGATCCTGGTCCCACCGTCCACGGCGTCGATTTCGAACCAAGCGTGGAGACTCCGGGGGACACCGTGTTCGAGCGTGACGTCGATCATCCGCGGCCGCTCCCATCGGTACCGGGTGACGATCGATCCGGGCAATCGACCGAGGAATTTGCCGTCCTCCCGCGCCAGCATGCCGTCGGGAGTGTCAGCCAGCTTGGTCACCCAGACCATTTTGGTATCAGCCTTCGTGTACTGGGCCGGATCGAGTACGAAGTCGAACGCCTCATCGGGGGTCACACCCTTGGCCACCGTTGTGCCTTCGCCTCTGACCATGCCCGGTCCTTCGTTCCCAACGGCCCGTCGTACGGGAGTGCCGACAGGCCGACGCCGACGATCCTCGCCGACCGCAGGCTATCTCGACGGTGGCCTCCAGACCACTGGCTGGTTGGCGCAGCGAGGACTCGGAGGGAGCCTCGAGGGTAGTCGGACAGCTCCGGGCTAACCGGTGGTGGCAAGACGGCGCATGGCCTTCTGATACGCGACAGGAGCCAGTGTCCGCGCGATGGGCGCGAGCAACGGCAACCGGGCCGCGTTGATGTCGATCCTCTGCCCGCCCATGCGGTCGGCCACCAACGCAGCCACCCCGTCTGCCGTCCGCCGCACCATCCGCGGAGGGAGTGACGCACCGTCCTCATTTCCCGACAGGCCCATTGCCGTCGGGACCCAGCCCGGGTAGAGGACGTGGACCGACACGCCGCGTGGTGCCACTTCGTGAGCCACCGATTCGGTGAACGCCGAGACCGCCGCCTTCGAAGCGGCGTAGGCGCCCTGTTTGGGCTCAGGGGCGCGAGCCGAGTCCGACGAGACGTTGACGACGATGCCGGACCCCCTGTCGATCATTCCGGGCAGCACTGCCAGGGTTCCGGCGACCGTGCCGAAGAAGTTCACGTCGAACACCTGGCGCACCGTGGCGTCGTCTCCTCCAGGTACGGGCAGCATGAGATCGACTCCTGCGTTGTTGATCAAGATGTCGATCGACCCTCGCTGCTCCTCCAGGCGGCCGAGCGTTTCCCGAACCTCCTCGGCGTCACTGACGTCGCAGACCTCGGTGGCACTGCCGGGCGAGCGACGGGAGAGTTCCGCTCCGATGTCGGCGAGCAGCGAACGACGGCGGGCCAGGCCGATGACCCAGGCTCCCCGGTCGGCGAGGGTCAGTGCCAGGGCGAGCCCGATACCCGAGGAAGCGCCCGTCACGACGGCGACCTGTCGGTCGTAGCGTGTGGCGCCACGGCGGTCTCGTCTCACAGGAGAAACCTATCGGTCCGGGACCGACTACGCAGCCGCCGGCGGTCAGCGGACCAACCAGGAACGACACGGTGCTCTTGCACGTATTCCTGGTGCCCCCGGGCGAGGGATCGGGGAGGCAGCCCAAGGGAAGGTAGCCTCATCTCGTGGCCGAGAGGACCGAGGAGGCGCTCGCAACGTATCGCCAGATGGTTGCAACGCGTGATCGGATCGAGCAGGGTGAGCTTACCTGGTCGGCCCTGGCCGGCTACTTCACCGAGAACGCTGTCTACATCGATTCGGCGTGGGGGCGGTTCGAGGGTCTGCCGGCAATCGAGCAGTTCATGGCGGACAGCATGATGGGGCTGGGAGATTGGCGGTTTCCCGAAGAGTGGACCATGGCGGACGGGGACCGGGTCGTCAGCATGTGGTGGAACCTCCTTCCCTCGCGGCGACCAGACGGCTCGCCATACCGCGTGGCTGGCATCTCCATCTTGCGCTACGCGGGTGACGGTAAGTTCGACTACGAGTACGACGTGTTCAACATGCAGCAGATCCTGGAGGTCATCGCTGAGAGCGGTTGGACGCCGACCGGGCCGATGAACGCGCCGCCCGACCCTCCGAACCGCGACGCGTCCCCACCGCCGCGAGCAGATCACGGATGATCCCGAGTCCGGCTCTGGAGGGCGACGGCGATCGAAGCTCCGAGACGGCGATCGGCAGTTGCTCGGCCGGTCTCGGCGAAGCGACGCTCGTGGACCGGACAATCCCTACCCAGGTCCGGTTCTGACGGTATCCCTGCCGGGCTTCGGTTCAGCGAGCGCAACTCGCGATTGAGGCGCACCGAAGGCAGCTGCGAAGTACTGCGTCTCGTTTACCACCGACGCGCGGTCGAACTCTATGACGCCCGCGGAGTAGGGCGGAAACCCGACGTACGTGATGAGGCACTCGCTCCCACCACGCCCGCTCAATCGACGGTGGGTGCGAAACCAATATCGGTCAGGAGGGCCCGAGCAAAGGTGCCCATCGCATTCCATGGAAGTTGGTCGGGGTCAAACCAATGAACCTCGGAGGTCTCCTCGCCATCAGGCGTTGGGGTTCCAGCCGATACTGTGGCCGCAAAGACGGTCGAAACATACGACGATTGGTCACCATTCGGATATCTGACGCGGTACTGAGGCCCACCCAGCACGGCCAGGACGGGTCCGAGTTGAAGCTCGATTCCAGCCTCCTCCCGGGCTTCCCGGAGTGCGGCCTGTTGTGGCGATTCGTCTGGATCGACCGCTCCGCCTATCACGGCCCACTGTCCTGTCTCGATGATTCGGACCAGCAACAGTCTGCCGATGTCGTCTCTCGGAAGCACAGCCGCTCCAGGGAGTACCAACAACTCGTTTCCGATCAGCTCACGGAGCTTTCGAATGTGAGGTGCGATGCCCATGAGTCGCTCCCAGCGATTGACGGCCCTTCGGAGAGGGGTAACGGCCGGTATTCCACTCGTGCCGGAGCGGATCAGTGGCCACCTGGGAACCGCACGTCGGCGAGCACACAGCCGGCGGCGGGGGGCAGCGCTTCAGCTCCCTCCAGCTCGCTGAAAATAGCGTGTACACGAAGGAGCCCCGGCTACTCCAGCGGACAACGTCACTCGGCCCTACTGGGCCATACCGCCATCGACCCAACGCTGAAAGACTTGCACTCGCTCGGGCGGCCACGCGCCGTCGCATGGCATCGAACCATTCCCGACACGTTCCAGGATGTCGGAAGCATGAGCCCGCACGTCGTCGAAGGACCAGAGATCAAATGCCCTTTCCATGGACTGGCGGTCATGTTCCCTGAACAGCGGCTTGATGTCTGTTGCGAAGCTCAAGCGGTCATCGTTCGAAGAAGGATCCATCGCAGATGAATCTAGCCCGTCGGGTGGCCCGGATCATCCCGGTCAGTGCCCGGGTCCGGCGGAAGGGGCACAGGGTTTCGCTGTTGGGGCTTCAACGTCTCGCCGGCAGAGGTCGAATCGATCATCCTGCGGCGGGATGATGTCGCCCAAGGAGCTGTCCGTCGGGGTATCGGATGCCCGGCTGGGCGAAGTATGCGCTGCCTTCGTGGTCGGTAGTTCGGAATCGACCCTTGACCCTGACGAGCTCATCTCATGGTGTCGCGACAACATGGCCAACTACAAGGTGCCTCGATCTGTTCAGGTGCTGGAGACACTGCCGACCAACCCGAGCGGAAAGATCCTCAAGTCGGATCTCCGCGAGCAGGCGGCTGCGCTCTCCTGACTCGGATGACGAGTATGCCGCTATGTTGGCTGCCAGCGCGAACAACCGGGAGGGAGTGATGAGCACGATCACGGTCATCACCGACCAGGCCGTCACCGTGCCCGGCCGGGTCGAGGGAACCCGGGTCCTCGTGAACGGCTCGCACCTGGAGGAAGCAACGGGTTGGGTTCGCAAGCCGCAGGGATTGTGCCGGGGCGACCTCTGCGTACCGGTCACCGACGCGGCCGCCCTGGAGGCCGGCACGGCGCTCGATCTGGCCGTCCTCGCCGGAGTGCTGGGCCGGCGCTGCGTCGTGGCTCCCGAGGTTGCGGTCGCGGCTGTGGCGCTCGACGCCAGCGATCGTCACGGCGCGCTCGAAGGCTTGCGAGCCCCGGACTTCGCTTTGCCGGACCTCGACGGCACCGTCCACCGACTCTCCGAGAGCGACGGTTCGAAGCGCCTGGTGGTGGCCTTCGCCTCGTGGTGCGGGTGCCGCTACGACCTGCCGGGTTGGCATGCGCTGGCCGACGAACTGGGAGACGCGGGCCTGGTGGTCGTTCCCGTCGCGCTCGACGACGATCCTGAAGAGGTCCGGCCGTTCACGAGCACCATCGATCTGCCGGTGCTCCTCGACCGCCAGCACGTGCTGTCGGAGCTCTATGCCGTCTCGAACGTCCCAACCGTGATCTGGATCGACGAGTCCGGCACCATCGTGCGACCCAACGGTCTGGCCTTCGGCACCGACACCTTCGCCGAGTTCACCGGTGTCACGTCCGCACCTCATCTCGACGCAGTGCGACGCTGGGTTCTCACCGGTGAACTCCCGATGAGCGCGATCGAGGCCGTCGGGGCCGTGGCCGACCTCGACGACGACGAAATCGATGCCCGCCTGCACTTCCGGATCGGGATCCAGGCGCGCCTCCAGGGCAATCCCGAATCTGCCGAAGCGCACCTTCGCCGGGCAGGCGCGCTCGCCCCGATGGATTTCTCGGTGCGCCGGGCGGCGATGCCGCTGCTCGGCGAGGACCCGTTCGGTCAGGAGTTCCTCGACCTGTACGAGGACTGGAAGGCGGTTGGTGCGCCCTACCACGGCCTTCCTGTCGTCGATGGGGACCGGAGTCACCCACCGGCCGGGTGAATCGTTCCGGATCGCCTCTTCGAGCCCGTCGTCACTTCCATTGGCGACGTCGGTGAGCGAGCTCTTCGATGTAGCCCTTGACCGAGACCGTCGACATGACGATCTGGTAGACGAGAAGGAAGGCGGCTAACGCAAGCCAGTTCTTCCGGACCACCAATCCGAGCGGCTTGAAGACGTCATGCCACTGGCGCCGGAACAGCACTGCATAGACCACGGCCGTGAGGGGCAGGACAGCGAGGGACATCGGACCGACGAGCCAGAAGTGGCCGAAGCAGGCCAGCACCAGGCCGGGCAGCCAGGCGAAGACATAGGCCGTATCGAGAAGGGGGATCACCAGGTCGACGGCTGTCAGGACGCTGGTGAACCGGCGCTTCTGACGCCATGGTGGCACGGTGCGCAGCCCTTCGATCATTCCTCGGGCCCAACGAGAACGTTGGCGAGCGAATGCCCGGAACTCCTCCGGGGCCGAAGTGAAGGCGACGGCCAGAGGTTCGTAGAAGACCCTGCTCCCTTCTCCAGCAACTTCCAGGTGAGGACGATGTCCTCCCCGATGGCATCGGGCCACGACCCGACTTCGCGGACCGCATCCGTCTCGTAGAGGCTGAACGTCCCTGGGCAACCAACGTCCCTTGGAAGAGCCCCTGCATCCGTTTCACCGAAGCGATCCCGAGGAAGTAGTCCCACTCCTGGACCCTGGTCCAGAATCCCGCTCGACTGTTGCGGACCAGCACACTTCCCGCAACGGCCACTACGTCATCAGGCGCCGATGCGTGCCGGGCGACGAGCAGACGAAGGGCTGAACGGTGGAGAATGGTGTCTGCATCGAGGGTGATGACCAGGGCGGTGTCCACGACCTCCAGCCCCCGGTTCAGCGCCAGGCTCTTTCCGGGACGAGATTCGTGCAGCACGCTGAGCTTCACCTCGTGCTCGACGGCCGCCGCCGCTGCGTTCGCTGATGTTGTGTCGGTCGATCCGTTGTCGACCACGATGACGTGCAATGGGCCACCGTAGTCCTGGGCAGCCAGATATCGGACTGTTTCCCCGATGGAGCCTTCCTCGTTGCGGGCGGCGATGAGCACCGTCACGGGCACGGTGGGGTACTCGCTGGTGAGTGGGGGTTGATGGTCGAGGAGGATGCTGGCGAGGAGGAAGGCCACCAGTCCACCAGGGATGAAGGCCAGGAGGGTCACAAGGATGACCGCGGGGATCAGGCCAAGAACCCTCGCCGTATCGAGGATCCACGGAATTGCCAGCCACACCGAGAACGTCATCCACAGAGCAGCAAAGACCCCGGAGAGCAGGAACTTGGACCCCACTGTGACGTAGCGCCGACGTCCATGACTGTGCCGAGGAAGCGGAGGCATCTCGGGCACATACGATTGGTGGAGCCCCCGGTACCCGCACCTTGACGTCGAGCAGCCAGAGCCTCGTCGTCTTTCGTGCCCTGGTCATCGAGGGACCGGGTTGGTTCTGGGACGGAAGCGATCTGGGTCGGACGATGCACCACCCCGTTTCATCGGCGCATCGACGGATTCGCTGTAGAAACAGCAGGTCCCTTGTGGTGTCTGGGGGTTTCTCGTTGTCCGTGGACAGCGGATGTGGGCTCGTGCCCTGCAGGAGCAGCTCATCGCATCCGTCCAGGTCAGGTCACCGATCGTGGTACCCGGCCCTCCCCCGTAGGAAGCGATAGTGTCCGGCCCGGATCAGAGTGGGGGAGCACCGATGGGACATCCGACGCCTCGACCCTGGACGGTCCGGACGGCGTGGGCCATCGTCGTGGCTGTCGCTTCATCTGTACTGCTCGCAGGGTGCGGCTCCTCTTCTACCTCGCCGTCGACAACGCTTGCCGGCGGGTCGGCGACCCTGAGCGCAATTCCCGCCTTCTACACACCACCCCGACCGCTTCCTGCGGCGGCACCCGGCACCCTCATCCGCTCGGTCCGGGTCACCGGGGTCACCGGGGTGCCGGCCGGCGCAACGGTGTGGCGCATCCTCTTTCATTCGACCACCATCTATGGTGCCGACGAGGCAGAGTCCGGTTATGTCATTGCGCCGTCGGGGCATGCCCCCGCCGGTGGGTACCCGATCATCGCCTGGGCGCACGGCACATCCGGATTCGCCGCCCAGTGCGCTCCTTCGCTGTTCACCGACGCGGGAGGTGGATCCGGCCCGTACCTCATCCCGGCTCTCGACGGTTACCTGAATGCCGGCTACGTCATCGCTGCCGCCGATTACCAGGGGCTCGGCGTGGCCGACGGCGTTCACCCGTACCTGCTCGGTGCCAGCGAAGGGATGGCCGTGCTCGACGCCACGCGGGCGGCCCGCCAGCTGAACGGCCTCCGAACGTCGGGAACGGTGATCGTCTACGGACATTCCCAAGGGGGTCACGCCGCGCTGTTTGCTGCGCAGATGGCACCCACGTACGCCCCCGCGCTTCACGTGATCGGTGTCGTCGCCGCTGCGCCGGCCACCGGACTGAGCACGCTGATCGCGGTGATCGGAACCCCCCTCGGGGCCCAATTCATGCCGTACAGCATTCCGGCCGCGTATTCGTGGACGCAGACCTACGACGATCTGCCCGTCTCCGATATTTTCACCGCGGCCGGGGCACGGTTCGCATCGACCGAAGTCACTCGTGGGTGCTCGGACCAGGTCGCCGCGGCCATTGCCGCGCATCACCTCCACCCTGCCCAGGTGTTCCTGCAGAGCGCCGAGGATGACCCGGTCGTCGTCGCCCACGCCCGAGCCAATGACCCCGGTACCGTACGAACGGTGTTCCCGATGCTGGTGGTACAGGGGACCGCAGATCACACGGTGCCCCCCGCTCTGACCGACTCGTTCGTGACCACCAAGGCGTGTCCGATCGGGGACACGGTGCAGTACCTTCATGTGACGGGAGCCAGCCACGGCACCGTTGTGTTCGAGGCTGCTCCGACCATCGTGGCCTGGATGAATGCCCGCCTGGCCGGACAGCCGGCTCCGACAACCTGTGGTCGTCCGGGTGACGTCTCCACTCTGACGCCCTGAGCAGGTTCAGCTTGTAGCTGGCCCCAGGCTCTGCGTTTCGATCAGCAACTCAGTGGCAGAACGATCGCCTGATCCACGTGGAATGATTTCTGGCGTGGACCACTCCGGCGCGCAAGCTACCCGAGACACTGTTGTCCCTTCCGCTGTGCCGGCGCAGGCCCAGTCGTAGAGTTGTAGTAGTCCAGTGATGCGGTCTTCGACGACGTCCACGCGGAGGGATCGCTCAGCTCGGGGCGGTCGGTCCGCTGACTGTGTGGTGGTGGGCGGTGGCCTGGTGGGAACGGCGCTCGCGTACGAGCTCTCCCTCCGTGGTGCCACCGTCGTTGTCGTCGACCGCCACGACCCGGGTCGGGCCAGCGACGCCGGGGCCGGCATCCTCTCGCCCGAGACGAACCAGGATCCCGAACCGGCGGCCTTCGCCGTCGGGCGGGCCGCGGCGAGACACTACCAGAGCCTGGTCGACCGACTCGGCGCCGACGGGTGCACCGACACCGGGTATGCCCGGACCGGTTCGCTGTTGGTCGCCGAGCGTCCGGGTGACGACGTGACCATGGAGGCAACTGCGGAGCTCATCCGTGGCCGAGACGTGGGGATCGAGGAGCTGGATCCGGAGGCGGCTCGCCACTGTTTCCCGGTCCTCGGTACTGTCCGGCGGGCGCTCTACAACCCCCACGGGCGGCGGGTGGACGGCAGGGTCCTTCGGGGCGCACTGCAGGACTCGGCCGAGCGCCGGGGCGTGTTGTGGCGGCAGGGTACGGTGACCGGGATCATCGCTTCTCCCGGTGCCGGGCGGGTGAAGGCGGTGCGGACCGACAGCGAAGACATCCCGGCCGGGGCGGTGGCTCTCTGTGGCGGGGCCTGGACCGAAGAGCTGACCGGAGACCTCCGGGTGGCCTTGCCGGTCGGGCCGCTCAAAGGCCAGATCGTCCATCTCCGCCTTCCGGACGCCGACACGTCGAAGTGGGCCATCGTCCAACCGGTGCTCGGGTTCTACCTGGTCCCGTGGCCTGACGGCCGGGTGGCCTGCGGCGGAACCATGGAGGCCGCGGCCGGGTTCGACCACCGGGTGACTGCCGACGGGGTGCACCAGCTTCTGCGGGAGTGCCTGCGGACCGCCCCCGGATTGGGCGCGGCCGAGTTGGTCGAGGTGCGTGTGGGATCACGGCCCGTGAGTGCCGACGGTGTCCCGCTCGTCGGCCCGGTGCCCGGGTGGTCGAACGCCTTCGTGGCCACAGGTCACGGCGCGGAAGGACTGCTGCTCGGACCGTTGAGCGCGGCGGTGTTGGCGGACTCGATGGTCGAGGCGTCCGGTGCCGGACGGCCGGGCACGCTCGCCGCCGTACCGGCCCCGGATCCTGCGGTCGCCGTTGAGCTTGCCCGGTGGTCGCCCGAGCGATTCGTCGGGTGAGGTCGGTGGTCGGGAACGATGGTCGATGGGATGGCTGCGAGCGCGTGAACGGGGGAGCTCCGGTGTCGCGTAGCGCTGGATCCGAGTCCTCGGAATGACGTCACCTCAGTGGACGGGCGTGGGACCAACGGACACCGGAGGTGGCACCGACGGGGCAGTTGCGACCGCCGTGGCCCTGCCAACGGCCACGAATGGAGTCGATGGCCGGCAGGCATCGGCAGAGACGAGATATCGGTCGGAGCGGTTTGTCGATCGGCTGCGCCCCACCGTCCCGAGGATTCACCTCGCGCTTCTGACCGGGGGCACGATCCCCGGTTGACGTGGATTGCCCGTCACTGCCAGCGTCTCGGACCGGGTGGCGGTTCGATCGGACTGTTCACCTGTCGGCCCGCCGATGCGTCGGATTCCGCCGGCTGACGGTTCGAACCATCTCTGGTGCACTGACCTGGAGGAATGGCACCGGACACTGGGTGGTCACCCGATCAGTCGTCGCAGATGGGGGAGGTGCTGATCGCCAGCGGAAGTGATGAGACTACGTTCGGGCCAACGAGTGGTCGCCATGTTCCGGCCCCGATCCGAGGGTGACTCCCGGCGACGACGAGCGAAGGAGCGAACGGCTATCACCCAAGTATCCGATACCCGGGGGGCGATTTTCATCGACCCGGTGGCCTACGCCGACCAGGAGTCGTGGCACGCGGTGGCGGCCGATCTGCGGGCCGATGACCCGGTACTGCGGGTCGAGGCCGAGGGCTACACGCCGTTCTGGGCGGTCACCTGCTACGACGACGTCTTCACCGTGGCCCGGCAGAACGACCGCTTTCGCAACACCCGCAACTCGGTGCTCGGCCCCGACATCCAATTCGAGATGCTCGGCGCCATGGGCGTGGAGCCCAAGACGCTCATCCACATGGACGACGAGGAGCATCGGGACCACCGGGCGCTGGCCAATGGGTGGTTCCGGCCCCGGGCTGTGGCCCAGCGCCAAGCCGCCATCGACGCCATCGCCGACCAGTACGTGGACGTGTTCCGCGCCATGGGCGGCCACTGCGACTTCGCCCAGGACATCGCCGTCCCCTACACCTTGCGGGTGATCATGAGCATCTTCGGGGTTCCCGAGGAGGACGAGGGTACGATGCTGCGCCTCACCCAGGGCCTGTTCGGCGCGGCGGACCCCGAGTACCTCGGTGAGCTCACCGATCCCTTCGCCATGGTCACCGGCACCATCGCGGAGTTCGAGGAGTATTTCTCCTCCCTGGCCGACGAGCGCCGCGCCCGGCCGGCCGACGACCTGGCCACTGTGATCGCCAATGGCACGGTGGCTGGTTGCCCGATGGACCGGCACGCCACCATGTGGTACTTCATAATCGTGGCCACCGCCGGCCACGACACCACGTCGTTCGCGCTCTCCGGTGGCCTCGAGGCGCTGCTACGTCACCCCGGGCAGGTGGATGCGCTTCAACGCGACCCGGGACTGGTGGGCAACGCAACCGACGAGATGATCCGGTGGACCTCGCCGGTGCGCCACTTCCTGCGCTACCTGACCGAGCCGACCGTTCTGTCGGGCGTGGAGATCCCCGCCGGCGACCGCCTGCTGCTGTCCTACCCGTCGGCCAACCGCGACGAGAAGATGTTCGGCGACTCGATGGCCTTCGACATAACCCGGCCCAACGCAAACCGGACCATCGCATTCGGCGGCGGCGAGCACTTCTGCCTGGGATCGACCTTTGCCCGGCGTGAAATCCGCACCATCCTGCCCAAGCTCCTCGCCGCAGTCGACGAGATCGCTCTCGACGGGGAGCCCGAGTTCGCCCAGGCCAACTTCGTCGGCGGCGTCAAGCACCTCCCCGTCGCTGCTCGCTTGCGAGGGCACTAGGTGGACTTCGACGACACACCAAACGAAGCAGCGGTACGCAAAGCGGCGCGCACGTGGCTCGAACAGAACGCTCCCCGGCGTGGCGCCGGGACGCTGGCGACCAGGCGCAGGTGGCGCGATCCTCGGACTGCCCCGGGAACCCGATCCCGCCCGCAATGAGCCATTTGGTCGGGCCAAAGCTTGACCTTCTGCGCGTGGAGCCGATGGGGCCGGACGTGCACCCGACGCCCGTCGGCTCGGGCCGGCTGACCTGGACCGTGAGTCCGATGGAAACTAGTTGACCGAGTCCTACAACTATTTTAGGATGCTCTCGTGGCCGAATCAGCGGGCATCGAACTGGGAGCGATCGAACGAGCCCTCGAGCAGCTGCTCCGCCTGTACGCGAGCCGCAAGGTGCATGCCCGCCGCTCCGCGGCAGCGGGCGTGATGATCACCCAACAGGGGTATCTGCTCTTGCGCCGGCTGCAAGAGGACGGTGATCTTCCGATGGGCGAGCTCGCCAGGATCACCCAGATGGACCCAGCCGCAGCTGGTCGCCAGGTGCGCCAACTCGAGGAGGATGGTTTGGTCATCAGGACCAAGGGCGAGGATGACGGGCGCGTCGTCGTGGTGACGCTCACTCCTCGAGGAGCTGCCGTCCGACAACGACTCAGCGCCGTCGGCGAGCGTCACCTGTCCGATGTCCTCTCAGACTGGCCGATCGAGGACCGGGAGCAGCTGGCGATCCTTCTGCCGAGGTTCGTCGAAGGGCTCCGTTTCGTTCCGTTCCGCTCCTCGCTCGACGAGCTGGCCTCCTGATGTACCCCGCGGACGTCGGGGCGATCGACCTGATGATCGGTTTCCCGAGCCGGGATGCCGAGCGCCATTACGACAACCTCCGTGCGATGGCCAAGGACGCCCAGAGCCAGACGATGGCGTTTCCTGCCGAGTACATGTTCAAGGACGTGCCGAACCATCTCGAAGAGGGGCGTGATCCGGTCGACGAGACGGTCGACGCCATGGATCGGAACGGTGTGGCGGTTGGGATGGTCGGGCTCGGAAACGAGTCCACCCGCTCAGCGCTCGAGCGCCACCCGACGCGCTTCGTCACCAGCCTCGAGGTGGACCCGAACGACATCGGCAAGGCTGTGCAGCGCATCCGCGACGCGCACGCCCAGAACGGCCTCAAGGCGGTGACGACCTTCCCCGCCGGCTGCAACCCGCAGGTCCCGGTCAGCGATCGGCGGTACTACCCCATCTTTCAGACCTGCATCGATCTCGACATTCCGATCGTGGCCAACGCCGGCATCGCGGGACCGCGGGTCCCGTCCGACTGCCAGTACGTGATGCACTTCGACCAGGTTTGTTACGACTTCCCCGAACTGCGGATCGTGATGCGTCACGGAGCCGAGCCCTGGGAGGAGCTCGCCGTCAAGCTCATGCTCAAATGGCCGGGCCTGTACTACATGACGTCTGCGTTCGCTCCGAAGTACTACCCCAAGGCGATCATCGACTACGCGAACACTCGGGGCGCAGACAAGATCATGTATGCCGGCTACTTCCCGATGGGACTGAGCCTCGACCGGATCTTCACCGAGATGCCGGACGTGCCATTCCGTGACCACGTGTGGCGCCCGTTCCTGCGGGAGAACGCCGAACGCGTCTTCGGTTTGCAGGTGTAGCCATGACGGACCTGCGCCGCATCCCGTACTTCGGCAGCGTCCACGACGAGCGCGAGATCGCGGCCGTGCTCGACGTCCTACGCGGGGGTTCGCAGGCACTCCGCCTCGGCAAGAACGTGCGTTCCTTCGAGCAAGGGATTGCCGAGCTGTTCGGCAAACACCGGGGCATCATGTGCAACTCGGGATCCTCGGCGCTCTTCCTCGCCGTGGAGCTGCTCGACCTGGAACCGGGCGACGAAGTGATCACCTCTGCATTGACCTTCTCGACCGATATCGCCCCTTTGGTCCGTTCAGGCATCGTCCCGGTCCTCGTCGACGTGGAACCGGACACGTTCAACGTCGACGTGAGCGCCATCGAGTCGATGATCGGGGCCCGAACTCGCGCCATCCTGGTCCCCAACCTCATCGGGAACGCCCCCGACTGGGATGTGATCCGGCCGATCGCCGACCGGCACGACCTTCGGGTGATCGAGGACTCGTGCGATGCCCTGGGAACGACACTGCGTGGCACCCCCACCGGACTCCGCTCGGACATCTCCGTGACGTCGTTCGCGCTCAGCCACATCATCACTGCCGCCGGTACCGGAGGCATGGTCTGTCTCGACGACCCGGATCTGGCCGATCGGTGTCTGCTTCTCCGTCGTTGGGGTCGACGCTCGGAGCTCCAGCTCTTCGGCTCCCGGAAGGGAAGTGGCTCACGGTTCTTCTCGGAGATCGACGGTGATCTCGAGTACGACAATCTGTTCATCTTCGACGAGGTGGGCTGGAACTTCGAGCCCTCCGAAGTGTCCGCAGCGTTCGGCGTGGTGCAGTTGGAGAAGCTCCCCGAGAACCTTGCCAGGCGAAAACGCAACTTCGATCGGCTCGTCGAGCTGTTCTCGCAACGCCCGGATGTGTTCGACCTCCCCCGGACGACACAGGAGGTCGACACTGCCTGGCACATGTTCCCGGTGATCATCCGGCCCGACTCCGGGGTGCGGCGTTCCGAGTTCCAGGAGCACATGGAGCGCAACGGTGTCGACACCCGGATGGTGTGGACAGGGAACGTCACCCGCCAGCCGGCATTCGCGTCGGTCGAGTGGAGGCTTCCCGGAGGAGGGCTCCCCAATGCCGACCGGGTCATGCGACAGGGCCTGGTGCTCCCCTCGAACCACGGCCTCGGCGACGACGACGTGGACTACATCTGGACGACGGCGAGGGAATTCCTACAATGAGCGAACAAGAGAAGAGCGAGCATCTGGTGCTCATCTCGGCCGACGCCCATGCCGGTGGGAACCACGACCAGTACCGGGCCTACCTGGAGTCCGGCTACCTGGACCAGTTCGACGCATGGCGGGCGAAGTACTCGAACCCGTTCAAGGACCTCACGAGTGGCACGAAGGACAGGAACTGGAACCAGGAGCGGCGGATCTCGGAGCTCGAGGATGACGGTGTCGTGGCCGAGGTCGTCTTCCCCAACACGATTCCCCCCTTCTTTCCTACCGGGGCGGTCATCGCCCGGCCCCCGACACCGGACGACTACCACCTGCGGCTCGCTGGCATCCGGGCGCACAACCGGTGGCTCGTGGACTGGTGCAGCGAGTACGCGGACCGTCGGGCCGGCATCGGGCAGATCTTCCTGAACGACCTCGACGACGCCATCGCGGATGTCAGGTGGTGCCACGAGCACGGACTTCGCGGGGGTGTCCTCGTCCCTGCCGTCCCGGACGACATGAAGCACCTCAAGCCTCTCTACGCCCCTGACTACGACCCGCTCTGGGCGGTGTGCCAGGAGCTCGGGGTCGTGGTGAACTCTCACTCAGGCGGTGGCGGGATGCCCGACTACGGCCCGTATCCGGCATCAGGTCTCCTGTGGGTCGTCGAGAACCCGTTCTTCTCGCGTCGCCCGGTGATGCAGATGATCGTGGGAGGAGCGTTCGAGCGGTTCCCCGAACTGCGGTTCGTGCTCACCGAGCAGGGTGCGTCCTGGATCGCCCCGATGCTGGCGACTCTCGATTCGTACCACCGGCAAATGGCGCGTGTCGGTCGCATCGGCGAGCTCAAATACGATGCTGACCAGGTGCTGCCGCTGGCTCCGAGCGTGTACTTCCGACGGAACTGCTGGGTCGGTGTCAGCTTTCCGTCGCCCGCGGAGGCCGCATCGCGCTTCGACATGGAGCCGGACCGGTTCATGTGGGGGAGCGACTATCCCCACGACGAGTCGACATATCCCGAAACGCGCGAAGGACTGCGTCGCGCCTTCGTAGGTGCTCCGGCTGACGACCTGCGTCGGGTCCTCGGTGAGAATGCGGCGGCGCTCTACGGATTCGAGATCGATCGCCTACGGCCCATCGCCGACAGGGTCGGCCCGACGATCGGTGAGCTCGGGGTCCCCTACGAGGGCGTTCCCGAGGGGAACCGATCGCCGGCGTTCACCCGGCCGTGATCGCTGTTCCAGCAGCGGTCACGGTTTGATGGTCTGTCTGCAACGGGGGAGTGATGAGTTCGAAGATGCGCCGATTCGAAGGCCGGAGCGCGATCGTGACCGGGGCGAGCCGCGGGATCGGGGCAGCGACCGCACGACGTCTCGCTGCAGAAGGCGCCGATCTCGTGATCACGGCGAGGACGGTCGACGAACACCCGACGCTTCCGGGCTCGCTACGGGAGACTGCTGAGGGTCTGGAGCAGTTCGGAGGCCAGGTCCACGTGGTCAGCGCCGATCTGAGCGATGCCGACGAGCGGTCGACGATCGTGTCGCAGGCGACAGAGCTACTCGGTCACCCGGTGGACATCCTGGTCAACAACGCCGCCGCCGCCATCTATCAGCCGCTGATCGACTTTCCACTGAAGCGCAGAATGCTGATCTTCGAGGTCAATGTGCACGCGCCGATGGACTTGATGCAGGGCGTGTTACCCGGGATGATCGAACGAAGAGAGGGTTGGATCGTGAACGTGTCGAGCGCGACGGCCCATTCGTGGAGGCCACCATTCAGCCTGGGATCGCTGGGCGCCTCGACCGGCATCTACGGGGCATCAAAGGCTGCGCTCAATCGGATCACCAACTCGCTTGGTGCCGAATGTGCGGGAACCGGCGTGCGGATCAACACGGTCGAGCCGCGTGCGGCGGTGTTGAGCGAGGGCGCCGAGTCCCTCGTGGGGTCCATGCTCGCTGCGGACCAGATCGAGTCCATGGAGGAGATGGTGGAGGCCCTGACGATCCTCTGTGCGTGCCCATCTGATCGAACGGGGATGTCACACGTGAGCCTCGACCTGATCGGTGAACTCGGCATCGAGGTTCATGATCTCGATGGGCAACCGATGGCCAGCGGCGGACAGGCTCTGAGCGAGCGATGACACAGTTCGACCTCACGGGCCGGACAGCCCTCGTCACGGGTGCGGGTCAGAACGTCGGCAGAGGCATCGCTCACGCCCTTTCATCACAAGGTGCCGCTGTGCTGGTGAACGATGTGCGGCCGGACCGGGCGGAGGCCGTCGTCCGAGAGATCTCGACGGCGGGCGGCCCGGCCAGAGCTGCGGTCTTCGACGTCACCGATCTGGAATCGGTGATGGCTGCACTCGGGGACGTGGGGCCCGTGGACATCCTGGTCAACAACGCAGGCAATGGCGGCAGCCAGGCGATGCTCCTGGAGCCGTTCGTGACGACGCTTCCGAGCGCCTGGGAGGGGCCGATCCGGGTGAATCTCTATGGGGTGCTGCACTGCTGCCGCGCCGTCGTCCCCGGGATGTGCGATCGGGGCTGGGGGCGAGTGATCACCATCTCTTCCGGTGCCGGGACCTCGGGGGTCGCTATCGGAGTCTCCGCCTACAGCGCCGGGAAGGGCGCCGGGATCGCCTTCACCCGGACGTTGGCTCTTGAAGTAGCGCGCCAGGGAGTGACGGCGAACTCGCTGGCGATCGGCTTGATGGGCGTTCCCGATCCCACGGTCACCGAGAAGCTCGCGAAGTCCATCCCGGTGGGCAGGATCGGGAGGCCGGACGATGTGGCCGCCGCCTGCGTGTGGCTGGCATCGGACGGCGCCAGCTGGGTCACGGGTCAGACGATCGGGATCAACGGCGGCTCAGTGACATCGTGATCGCCGTGGCCAGTCTCCGTAGCTCTACAGCAATGCCTGATCCACTTCACAGTCACCGCCGTACACGGCCAGAGCGTAGACAACCAAAGCTCAGCGGCTGTACGAGCGACATCTCGCCCCTGTGCAAGGCAAGCGCTTGGAACAGGAACGATCCTGCCAATGCCACCCAACCCAAAAGCCATAGGGGGCTCGAAAACAGGTAGACGACGAGGTGCCATCCCTTGGACCGCTTCGGATCGCTCGTGCTGGCGACGTGCTGGGTCGTAACATTCAGGGCGTTGCAGAGGGCCGCCAGCAATGCGAACGGGAACGTCAACCGTCGATCTCCGGGATTCCTTCCAACGCTCGGAGTCGGTTAGCACTGGGGCCGATCATCGTGATGGGTAGTCGCAGACACACTTCGCCCATAGTGAGCAGCGCACGAGTGCAGCTAGGATTCGCAACTGAAGCTTCAACGCCCCGATCCTTACAGGCGGAAGCCTCGATGACCGCCCCGGTCTTGGTAGTGAGGGGCATCATCAGGATTGCCGAAGCTCACTCGGAAAAGATGGCCCGGCGAACTAGCCCACAGCCTCGGGGTCGAGAGACTCTTCGGGTTCGGGAGCATCCTGTGGATAGATGACCCAATGGATGACGGCGGCCACGACTCCGCCAACCGCTGGAGCCACGATGAACAACCAGACTTGGCTCAGGGCCGTTCCCCCCACCACGAGTGCTGGGCCCAGGCTCCTGGCGGGGTTTACCGACGTGCCCGTGAGAGGGATGCCGATCAGGTGAATGAACGTCAGCGTGAGGCCGATGACCAGCCCGGCGGTCAGGGCGTTTGCGATTCGTGAGGTCACTCCAAGGATGACGAATACGAAAATGGCCGTCAGCACCACCTCAACCAAAAAGGCACCACCAGCGGTGATATGGACGTCTGACGCCGTTCCGTAACCGTCTGCTCCGAGGCCAGTAACGGCCCGGTTGTAGAAGGGGGATGCGCTGAACACAGTCCAGAGCAGCAAAGCGCCCAGGATGCCTCCGATGAACTGGGCGACCATGTAGCAAACACCCTCGACTGGCTGGATGCGCCGGGTGAGGAGTGCGCCGATGGTCACGGCTGGATTGACGTGGCACCCCGAGATGGGTCCCAGCACGTAGACCAAGGCTGTGAGCACGAACCCGAAGGCAAGTGCAGTAGCCACGATGCCAGCGGAGAGGTTGTGGGCAAGGGAGAACCCGGCGAAGTTGAACCCCTTGCCGAACGACAATGTGGCCACGCCACAGGCGACAAAGACGAGGATGAGTGTTCCAAGCAGTTCTGCGGCAAGTTTCCGGAGCATCCGAACGACCTTTCATTGGCTCGATCCGATCTGACCTCGTGGCTGCCCCCAAAGCCACTCTAAAAAGGTACTTGGATCGTTGGGGTAAGTGCGTACCAACGAGGGGCCGGTCCGGCGGCCCCTCCGGAGATCGAGGGTGCGGTCGTCACGAGCCCACGGGTGTCTCTGGAATCGACTCGGTAGCGCCTCGTCCGGAGTCACTCTGGTCGAGGAGACCGACCCGTCAATGATCCATGTATCCGTCACACGGCGCTCCTCTTGCTCGCCGGGAGCGTCTGGACCAACAGAAGGCCCTTGCGGAGTGCTCACACTACAATGGTCCTACGACGCAAGGTGATGGATCATGAACGAGACGGGTCGTCGAGCACCACCGTGACCAGACAAACCAGAACCGAGCTTCCTGAGAGGATGGGGCGCAAGGAGTACGAGAAGGAGCTCCGGCGCCTGCATGTGGAGTTGGTCCATCTGCAGCGGTGGATCGTGCACCAGAATGCCAAGGTCTGCATTGTGTTCGAGGGCCGCGACACGGCGGGAAAGGGCGGTGTCATCAAGCGTCTGACCGAGAGGGTGAGCCCTCGGGTGTTCCGGGTCGTCGCCCTTCCCGCCCCGAACGACCGTGAACGTTCCCAGATGTATGTGCAACGCTACATTCCCCACCTTCCAGCGGGCGGCGAAGTCGTGATCTTCGATCGAAGTTGGTACAACCGTGCCGGGGTCGAACCGATCATGGGATTTTGTACGGGAGAGGAGACAGCCCGGTTTCTCCAACTTGTTCCTTTTGTCGAGCAGTCAATCGTTGATTCGGGTGTGATACTGCTCAAGTACTGGCTCGAGGTCAGCCCGGGAGAGCAGACGCGCCGATTGAGTGCCCGCATCAAGGATGGCCGTAAGACGTGGAAGCTTTCGCCGATGGACCTCCAGTCCTACGGGCGCTGGTACGACTACTCCAGGGCGCGCGACGCCATGTTCGCGGCCACGGACACCGAGGTGGCACCCTGGTGGGTGGCCAACTCCGACGACAAGCGCCGGGCTCGCCTCAACATCATCGGCCACATCCTCGACACGATCCCTTACGAGCGCGAGAAGCAGCCGACCGTGGTCCTCCCGCCTCGCCAACAGCAGGGCGACTATCGAGACCCGCGAGCGAACCAGCACGAGGTGCCGACCCGATTCTGACCGGATGCCCCGGGGCGGGTACCTAGCCGGGCTGCCGTCCATTCGCCAGCTGGAGTAGATCGTGAATATGCACGCCGCGAGATTGGCGCCGAATAGCGACCTCGACGTTGCCCTCCGGAACGAGCATCCGCAGACCCTGTGGGTGCGCGCGCGGAAGGTCATCGGCGTCTCGAGTTCGAGGGCCTCGCCATCGACGCCGGCATACGCCGTACCGGAACGGGACCTGATCTCGAACCTCTCGCAGCCGAAAGCGAAAGCGTGGCCGCTACGCGGCGCCTGGCCGGCCAGGGCCAGGGTGACGACCTCGGCCGCCTGTGTGCCGGTCGCCGCGCTCACGGCGAACACGCCGAGCTGTCCGGTATCGAGACGAAGGCGTTGTGACGTGCTCGGCGAGGCTGCGAGGACGTAAGGGTTGTTCGACACCATGAGGAGAAAGGACCCGTCGACCTCTGTGCCGCCGGGTGTCACGAACGACAGATCGAAGGGTTCCGTAGCCTTGCCGAGCAATTCTGGGAGTAGCTGCTTCGTCGTCGCCACCTTGGCCTCCCGGTAGCCCTCCTGCTGGACGATCGTGGCATAGACGCCCAGCGAGACATTGTTGACGAAGAACCGGCCATTCACGGTCCCATAGTCGATCCGCCGCTCGATGGCATCGCGAAAGGCATAGACACTCTGGCGCGGGTCGCGACGATCAAGGCCCAGATCAAGGGCGAAGTGGTTCCTCGTCCCTGCGGCCACGCACACGAAGGGAAGGTCGTGTTCCACGGCGATCGAGGCCACCAGCGCCTGTGAGCCATCTCCACCGGCCATACCGAGGCAGTCGGCGCCCCGGGAAATGGCGTCGCGCGCCAGTTCTGCGAGATCCAGCCCGTGGTCGAGCATCACGGGCTCCACCCCGAGCGAGGATGCCAACTCCACCAACCCGAACCGATCGACCTTCCCTCCGCCTGACCACGGGTTGCACAACAAGACGGGGTGCGAGGGTGGGGTCACACGGCGTACGCGAGCAGCCGCGGTGCCCCGGAGACTTGCGGCGAGCGCCCCCCGCGCCGACAGAACAGCTGCCGCGAGAAGCGCGAGGGAGATGGCAGCTCGGACGAAGGACTGCCAGTCCTCGTTGCCGGCCCCGAGCAATGCCGAGACCAGGAGGGCTGCTCCTGTGACCATTGCGACGATCCCGTACCCACGGCGTGGCGCCCGTTTCGTGATTGCCCACCACCCGCCGGCGACAGCGAAGGAGAAACCGGCCGCTCCCACGACGAGGTATGCGCCGTTACGAACCAGGAAACCGATCAGCGCCACAGCGAGCAGAAAGCCCGCGACGAGCGAGAGTACCGCGAGGGCACGCTGTCGAGCGGTGGATACGCGATTCGAGTCAGACACGTGCCGTCACCGATACCCGGTCCGGCCGCACGGCATTGGGTCCGCTCGTGCTCGCGACACGAGGAAGACGGAATCCCTGACACCGCTCGGGTGAGGTCATGACCATGCACCATTCCCCTGGCCTTCGACTTGGCCACATTGTAGGTTCAGACCGAACGGCGTGAGATGACCGAAAGGTCACAAGTAGTTGGAGCGCACGTTGGACGAACGCCCTTCAGGGACGGCCAGATGGATACCCGGCGTGAGGGCCGCTCGGACCTACGAAGGGCGATGGCTCCGGTCCGACGTTGTCGCAGGCGTTGTGCTTGCTGCCATCCTGGTGCCTCAGGGGTTAGCGTACGCCGAGCTGGCAGGACTTCCCCCTGTCACGGGCCTGTACACGTCCGTCGGATGCCTTGTCGGCTATGCGGTCTTCGGGCCGTCCCGAATACTCGTCCTGGGCCCCGATTCGTCGATCTCGCCCATGATCTTTGCCGCCCTCGTGCCGCTGCTGGCGGGTGGCGACGTGCACCGAGCAATCGCGCTGGCCGGAATGCTCGCCGTGATCGTCGCCGTGATCGAGATCGGGTTGGGGATCGGGCGGCTCGGCTTCGTCGCCGACCTCCTCTCGAGCGAGGTGCAGGTCGGCTACATGAACGGGCTTGCCCTCATCATCATCGTGAGCCAGCTACCCAAGCTCTTCGGGTTCTCGACGAACGCTGAGGGCTTCGGTCCTGAGCTCAAGGCCTTCGTGCTCGGGATCGACGGCACTGTCGGCCCGGCGCTCGTGGTGGGCCTGGGGGTCCTGGCCATCCTGCTCGTGCTGCCCCGATTCACCAAGAGCGTCCCCGCGGTCCTCGTCAGCATCGCGTTCGCCACCGTCGTCTCGGCCATCTTCGACCTCCACGCTCGCGGGGTATCGACCGTCGGGACACTCCCGAAGGGAGTCCCGACGCCCTCCCTTCCCTGGACCAAGTGGGCCGATGTCGGGCCTTTGATGGTCGCGGCCATGGGGATCACCTTGGTATCGCTGGCGGACACGATCGCCACATCCTCGAGCTTCGGGGCCCGCCTCGGTGAGGAGGTGAATCCCAACCAAGAGATGATCGGTATCGGTGCCGCCAACTTGGCGGCCGGTCTTCTTCAGGGTTTCGCGGTGTCGACCAGCGGGTCGCGTACTGCCGTCGTCGAGCAGGCGGGGGCAAAATCCCAACTTTCGTCGTTGGTCGGGGCCGGCATCGTCGTGGCATTGCTACTGTTCTTCAACTCCCTGCTGGCAGACCTGCCCCAGGCTGCACTGGCCGCCGTGTTGATCGCAGCGGCGCTCTCCCTGCTCGACCTGGAGGCGCTGGTCCGCTATTACAGGGTTCGAAAGAGCGCGCTCGTGCTCTCGGTGGTCGCCAGCCTGGGCGTCATCGTGCTCGGGGTCCTGCCAGGGATCGTCCTTGCCGTGGTCCTCGCCGTGCTGTTGTTCTTTCGCCGCAGCTGGCAACCTCACGGTGCGGTCTTGGGCCAGGTCGAGGATTTGGAAGGATGGCACAGCATCCGGCGGTATCCCGACGCGCGGGAAACCCCGGGGATCGTGGTCTACCGCTGGGAGGCTCCGCTGTTCTTCGCCAACTGTTCAGCCTTCCGGACCCAGATCAGGCGGATCGTCGCTGAACGCCACCCGTCGTGGGTCGTCGTCCAGTGCGAAGTGATGACCGATGTCGACGTGTCGGCGGCCCGGATGCTCGAGCAACTGGACCGTGAGCTCAATACCTCGGGTGTCCACATGGCGTTCGTCGAGATGCGCACGAGACTGCAAGACCTGGTTCGTCGCTACGGTCTGTTCGAGACGCTCGATCGCGACCGCTTCTATCCCACCCTGAATGCGGCGTTGGCGGCTATCGGGGAGGAGTGAAGTATGCGCGTCCGGTCGTGGGGACACGGAGGGCTGCGACTTCTCCGCGTATGGTGGAGGCTGGTTGCTTCCCGCAAACGGCCTTTTCGGAGGCTTGGACGGCACCTGATGGCACTGTTCGGTCGTGACTGTCGGTTGTCTCGCCCGACGTTCCACGCTCTCTCCAGGTCTCTGGAAGTTTGTACCTCCGCCGACTAGCGTGGCCGCCGTGAATCTGACCGTGGAGGAGCGTTGATGCAGCAGCCGGTCGCGGACGTGTTCACTTGGCCGGCGGATGACCCGCGGCTGATCGGTAGCCGGTGCGAGGGTTGCGGGGCGGTCACCTTCCCGGTGCAATCCCGGTGTCCGCGCTGTAGCGCCCCCGGCATGGCCGAGGTACTCCTGCCACGCCACGGCACCCTTGTCTCCTGGACGACCCAGGGGTTCCCGCCGAGCTTCGACTACATGGGCGGGGCGTCGTTCGAACCCTATGGGGTAGGGCTGGTGCAGCTCGACGACGTCGTGCGGGTCGAGTCACGGCTCACCGAAAGTGACCCCGAAAAGCTCGACTTCGGCATGGAGGTCGAGCTGCGAATCGTCCCGTTCTACGTCGACGGCGACGGCAACGAGATCGTGACCTTCGCCTTTGCGCCGGTCGGGGTCCAGAACAACGAGGAGCGTTAAATGGACGACGTCGCCATCATCGGAGTCGGCCTCCACCCCTTCGGCCGGCACGGCGACAAGTCCGCGTTCGAGATGGGCGCCGATGCAGTGGAGCTGGCCTTGAGTGACGCTGGCGTGCCGTGGAGTGATGTCCAGTGCGCCTTCGGCGGGAGCTGGGAGGTCTGGACCGACCCCCTCACCGGTCTGATCGGCCTCACCGGCATCCCGTTCATCAACGTGTTCAGCGCGTGTGCGACCGGCGCCGCGACCATCCAACAGGCCGCAAACGCCATCCTCGCCGGCACCAACGACATCGTCATGGCCGTGGGGACCGACAAGCACCCCAGGGGCTCGTTCAAGGGCAACCCGATGCTCACCAACGTGCCCGCCTGGTACGGCGACAACGGGCAATACGTCACCACCAAGTTCTTCGGCATGAAGATCAACAAATACATGCACGACTACGATCTCTCCTCTGCGACCCTGGCCAAAGTGGCGGCCAAGAACTACCGGAACGGCGCTCTCAACCCGAAGGCCTTCCGCCGCAAGCCGATCACCGAGGAGGAGATCCTCAGCTCACAGATGCTCAACTACCCACTCACGTCGTACATGTTCTGCGCTCCCGACGAGGGTGCCGCGGCGGTCGTGCTCTGTCGCGCCGACATCGCGCACCGATACACCGATACACCGATATACGTGAAGGCGACTGCCATCCGCACGCGCAACTACGGCGCCTATGAGGTCAACACCACCTGGGCCGCCGTAGAGGAGGATGTCGCCCCCACCGTGTATGCGTCCCGCGCCGCCTACGAGGAAGCTGGAATCGGACCAGAGGACGTTGACGTGATTCAGCTCCAGGACACCGATGCCGGCGCCGAGGTCATCCACATGGCTGAGAACGGATTCTGCGCCAATGGAGAGCAGGAGAAACTTCTCGCCACAGGTGCCACCGAGATCAACGGCTCCATGCCGGTCAACACCGACGGCGGCCTCATAGCCAACGGTGAGCCGATCGGCGCCTCCGGGCTCCGCCAGGTCCACGAGGTTGTGCTCCAGCTCCGCGGTCAGGCCGGCGAGCGCCAAGTCCAAGGCGACCCGCGCGTCGGGTACGCCCAGGTCTATGGCGCGCCTGGCATCGCCGCTGTCACCATCCTGGCCCGCTGAGGACACGCACCCTCTGGCAGCGTTGCGCGGGACGGGGTAACGGGCGTGCTCCACCCTCCGCACAGAGCCCTTGTGACCGGCGCGATCGAGTTTCGGACGCTCCGGGTTTGGAGGCCATCAGAGTGACCCGAAAACCTCCCAGCAGAGGTCAGCGGAGGCCCCGACAACTCGCCCGGCGGTTCGGCCCTTCGTGAAATGAGCGGGTTCTGGCGCAAGCACCCCGGGGTTTCACCGGATGGACTACTCACGACAACGTGGCAGAGCGGGGATCGAAGGCCCGGCTCTGGGTGTCAGGGCGCCGGTCGATCGGTTCCGCCACCTTGGCCACCTCCGGGCCGATTTCGGCCGCGATGCAGTCCAGACGATGGAGGTCGAAGCCGTACACCTTTGCGGCGTTGCCGCCGACCATCCTCGCCACCTCGTCCCGATCCATACCCGAGTAGGTGTTTGCCAGCGCCTCTCGCGTGAACGGAAACGTACCCTCCTCGTGCGGGAAGTCGCTGCCCCACATGATCTTGTCGACACCCACGAGGTCCCGGTCGACGGCGTCCTCACGGTTCATGAAGCTCGCCCCGACCCAGCAGTTGGTTGCCCAGTACTCACTTGGTCTGCGGCCGAGGCGGAACGGGTCGATGAACGTGAGCGCACCGATGCGACCCTCGTCCTGTTTGGCCTGAATCTCGTCCATCGCCATCAGAGTGCCCGGGATCCACCTCGCACCGGCCTCGGCGACAACGAGCCTGAGGTCGGGGAAGCGGTCGAAGACCCCTCCCATGATGAGCGACCACACCGGGCGATGCGAGTAGAAACTGGCCTCCAAGACGAAGAGGGCCAACGTCGCTGGGAAGTAGCCCTCGGTCGGCGATCCGCCACCGCCGTGCACGTTGACGACCACTTCCCGCTCCTCGCAGGCACGCCACACCGGGTCGTACGCCGGCGAGTGAATCGGGTCGATTCCACTCCCCGGGGGCAGGCCGGGCAACAGGACTCCGCCCATGAGACCGTGGTCGGCGATCCAGTTGACGTCGCGTACCGCCTCTGCCACGTCATTGAGAAGGATCTGGCCGATCCCGGCCCGGCGTCCCGGCACCTCGGTGCACCAATCGGCCAGCCAGCGGTTGTGGGCTCGGATGCCGGCGAGGCGCGGCTCGTAGTCGGCAGCCGGCGGGGTCGGGGTCACAAGGCCACTCATTGGGAAAAAGGGCGGGATTGTGTTCGGGTAGACGACTTCGCCCACGATGCCGTCCGCTTCGAGCGCCGCTTGGCGTACGCCGCTGTCCCAGTTGCGGTTTGCCTCGGGTGCCGTAAGGTCCCGGAACGGGTTCTCATAGCCCTCGATCCATCGGTCGAAGGCCTCGTGCCATCGCTCCTCGAGGTACGGTCGATAGTCAGCGAGGTTTGCACCTGCATGGCAGTCTGACGAGATGACGGTGTAACGATCCATGGCTTGGCCTCCGGGTGAGGCGAGATCGGGACGGCCCCGAGACCAGCCGGCCGGCGGGGTTCCAGATCAACGATACGTGACATAGAGTCGGATCCGTCGCCGGCTGCCGGGCGCGCCGTTGGCGCAGGAGGTTGTCATGCGCGAGCGCACCAACGAAGTCGAGGTCGAGCGGGACGTCAAAGTCACCGTGTCGGACGGGACGGTGCTGCTCACCGACGTCTACCACCCGGTCGGCGTCAACGACGCCCCCACCATCCTCGAGCGCACGCCATACGGCAGAACCAACTTCGCATCGGCCATGGGCCAGGAGTTCGCCGCCCGCCGCTACCGGTACGTCCTGCAGGCGTGCCGGGGCACCGACGGGTCGGCTGGTGTCCACAGCTACTTCGCAGAAGCGCTGGACGGGCGAGACACCGCTGACTGGATCGGCTCCCAGACGTGGTTCAACGGGAGCATGGGCACCTTCGGCGCCAGCTACATGGGGTTCACCCAGTGGGCCCTGGCCTCGACCAAGCCGCCGCACCTCAAGGCCATGGCCGTCGCGCTGTCGACATCGATGCGGGCCTACTCGTGGTATCCGGGAGGCTCGCTGGCTCTCGAGGTGATCATCCCCTGGGACGTGGGCGCCACCCAGTTCAACAAGCGGACCGACGCCGTTCCCACCACCGACATCTCCCCGGAGGGCATCGAGCGGCGCATGGCCGAGCTGAGGGCGGGCTTCGACCATCTGCCTCTCGGTGAGGTGATCCACCGGCTCACCGGCGTCGACCTACAGCTCTACCGGGACCAGCTCGCTCATACCGACGCCGGTGACGGCTTCTGGGACCCGGTGAACTTCCGGTCCCTGCTCCCGGAATGGACAGTACCCACCCTCCTCGTCGACGGCTGGCACGACTACCCGCTGCCCGGTGTGCTGGAGGACTACGCCGTCCTGCGCGACGCGCCCGCACCCGTGCACCTGCGCATCGGCGCAGGGGGACACCTGGGTGGGGGCGGGGAGGGGGGCATGACCGACGCCCCACTGGACTGGTTCGACACCTGGCTGCTCGGCCGGGAGGGGCTGCTCGACCCCACCCCGGTGAAGGTCCATATCCAGGGGGAAGGCGGGCGCTGGCGCGACCTGCGGGACTGGCCTCCTCAATCGGAGCCGACCCGCTGGTACCCCCATGCCGGCGGTCACCTGGCACGCTTCCCACCGACAGCGCCGTCAGACCCCGACTGGTACCGCTACGACCCCGCTGACCCGACGCCGTCGATGGGTGGCATCGGCATGCTTACCGGGGGCAGCGCCGACAACCGCCCACTGGAAGCCCGCTCCGACGTCCTGGTTTACACGTCCGACGTCCTGGACGAGGCCCTCGAGCTCATCGGTCCGGTGGAAGCGGAGCTTCGCGTCAGTTCGAGCTTGGACCACACCGACTTCTTCGTCCGGGTCTGCGATGTGTTCCCAGACGGCCGGTCCGTCAACGTGTGCGACGGCCTGCAACGCTTCGACCCGGCGTCCATCCAGCGGAACCCGGACCAGACGTTCACAGCGGCGGTGGCCCTGTGGCCGGTAGGGCACACGTTCGCCCGTGGCCACCGACTGCGGGTCCAGATTTCGAGCGGCGCCCACCCCGTCTACGCCCGCAATCTCGGCACGGGAGAGCCGCCGATCACAGCCACCACCTTGCGGGCCGCCGACCAAGCCGTGCTTCACGAGCCGGGCCGGCTGTCCTGGGTAACACTGCCGCACTTCTCGGGCTGAGGTCCCGAGTTCCCAGGGATCGCCGAGACGGTGAAGGACGTCCTCTCGTCGAGGAATACCGGCGCCTCGGTATCCATCATTTCGACGCGTCACTCACTCAGCGGCGCCGCAGCAGGTACATCGGGATCGTTTCGAACTCCTTCGCCGTGGTCACGCGGCCCACGTATTCGGTCACAAACGGAGCGACGGGCTGACGGGAGAGCAACGCGGCAAATGCATCGGTCACATAGACCTCCCCCTCCGGCGTGCGCGGTTCGATGCGAGCCGCACGGGTGAGTTCGCGTCCCCAGTAGGTCGGCTTGTGGGTGATGGGGTCGGTCATCGGCATCACCGGGCCGGCATGCGCGCCGATGCGGAGCTCCAGATCCGTCGGAAGCCCGAGTTTCGCCAGGTCAATGCCGGCGAGACGCTCATGCAGCCCAAGCGCGCACTCCGCCGCTTCCGTTACATCCGAGAACACCGCAGCAATGGCGTCGCCCCAGGAATTGCGCCACAGGACGGTCTCACCGTGGTTGTCGAGCACTGCGCCCAGCGCTCCGAGGACGTCGTCGACGTACAGTGGGAGCTGTTCGTCGCGCAGTCGGGAGAACCCGTGTAGATCGGCGAAAAGGATGGCCCCGATGTGCCGGGTCGCCGGCTCTGGCATCGAGTTCCCAGGAGAGTGCGCGGGTGCGGGTAGCGCGATGACGTGCGTCGGGTGTCCACCGGCCCTCCAGACAGCCACATCGTGGGCTGTCCCGGCGAGTCCATTTTCCTTCTGCCTTGTCCCAGATCGCCAGCTGCTGGGCAGGAGCGTCGATGAACGCCGCTCGGTTCAAGGCGTGCCCCATCGCGATACGTCCGCCGTAACCGAACAGCTCGTCGTCGTCCATGAAGGACGAATCTGACGCGTGCACGACCGACTCGGCTCGTTCGAGGCAGGTCCGGAATCGATCGATCCATCGGGTACCTGCCGGACTGACCGAGGTTCGCTCGAACCCGGCGGTGTCGAAGGGCAATACGACCTGCAGCGGTACTCCTTGGTCGAGGAGCGCCTCGGCGATCAGGATGTCCGCCCCCGACGCCAGCGAACCGTACGCGAACCCGACCCGGTGCTGTGCGAGAAATGTGCGGATCTCGTGGTTCACGTGCGACTCGAGGTGGGGCGGAAAGCGCGCGGACACACTCGTGGGGTCGATTCGATGACCGCAGTAGTGCAGGACGATCGGAGGACGAATGACGTCCAGCAATCCCATGTCGGTCGATGTGGCCTCACAGACAAGGCGGAGTTGACGCCGTGTCACAGCAAGTGTCGCGAAGTCGTCGCCGGCAACGGAGGCGGCTCGAATCAGGGTCCCTCGCGCGGTTTCCATGTCACCGAGGATCAGCGCGGCCTCTGCTTCGGTCGCATCGGTCCAGTAGTCATGGGGTGCACCTGTAGATGCCGCGTTCACCAGGCTACGAGCCTGTTCGGTGAGGAGTCGCGATTTCTCGAGATCGCCGGCCAGGAGGTGCAATGTCGCCGCGTTGATGCGCGTGTAAAAGCGGCCATAGCGGTCGGCGATGGCTTCGTAGAGATCGGCAGCGTGTCGTAACAGGGCGAGGCGGTCGTCACCTTGCGTTGCCAAGGCATCTTGTTTGGCGAGCCTCGCTACAAGAGCGGCGGCATCCTCGCGGAGCTCGATGGGGACTTCGCCGTCATCGTCGATCCTTGCGAGTAACGCTGCCGCCGCGGTGCGTGCACGTTCGCTTGCCCCAGCCCGTGCCAGTGCCAACGCAGCCACGAACGCCGACTCCAGGCTCTCGGGATCGGCTGCGATGGCCGAGGCGGCTGCGTCATAGGCCATCAGGAAATCACCGCGCCCAAGCGCGGCGCGGGCAATGGCAACGAGTGTGTCGGGCACTGGGTTCACCGTAGTGGGTGGGCATCGGAGGGAAGAGCCGGATGCGGGTGAAGGCATGGATTGTCGGTGCAAGGGTCTGGGGGTCTGGCTACCATGGCGAACTTGGTATCGGTGCTTTCATCGGTGCTGCCGTTCCAGTCTCCGTGATTGAGTCGTCCACGTAGGAAACGATCGCCGACGTTCACCCCGGCGTGAAGCGGCCTCCTGTTCGACTATCAGCAGACCACGTCTCCGGTTGTCGCGTCGCACCCTTCGGAGCCGCGTCGAGAGAAATGCACGCGCCGAATCCGGTTGCAGTCGGTGCGGTCCATCGTGTTTGGTTTAACCTCGGAGGCGCCGCACGCGACAGGGTGCGGCAAAGGTGGTCGCCCAGGCAGGCACGCTGGACTGTCGACCTACGTCTGGAGGAACTGTGACTGTTCAACCCATCGCACGCCGCCTGGCGTTCGCGCTCCTGGTGGGCGGTGCGCTGATCATCACCGGCTGTTCGAGCGCACCGTCGGCTGCGCCCACATCGCCGCCGCCGACGTCGGTTGCCTCGCCAGGCGCGAGCATCCCGTTCCACCTGGCCGACAACGCCCGCGCGGACGTTTCCACGACCCCATGCCGGCAGACGCCGGCGGGTTGGGTGCTCCACGGGACAGTGAAGAATTCAGCCAAAGAGCCCAAGCGATTCCAGATCGTCGTCGATTTCGTCACCCACGTCGGGTCGACGGTACTGGCCACCACCGTCCTCAACGTTCCGACAGTGGCGCCCGGCGAGACCGCGAGCTGGGCCGCAACTGGAGCGCAAGGAAAGACGGACGTCGACTGTCTGGTCCGGTTGGCACAATCGATCTGAAGTCTCACCGCAGCGGATGCGGGTGAGGGCCGGACCGGCGTGAACACGACTCCGAGGCATGAACTGCCTGTTCAGCGATCGACGAGTACCCGATCCGATCGTTCTCGATCCTGCGATCGCGTCCTTGACGGGTCGTCGTCACGGCGTGAGCCTGCTCGACCAGGGAAGGCCAGCCATCCCAGCACGCACAACTGAGCCACCAGGATCAACTCGTGTGACCACTTGCCCTGGACAGCGAAGTGCAGCCACCAGGTCAGCCAGATCGCGAGTCCGCAGGCGGACCCCAACCGCCACCACGGGAGCCGAGCCGCACTGACCGGCGCCAACGCCAATGTCGGAGCCAGGAAGTAGGGGAACAATTCTGGCTCGAACACCCTGAGGGCGAAGAGCATCGCCACGGTCCAGACGACCAGCGCAGCCCCTTGTCGTCGGCTTGACGGGAGGAGCCGCGCCAGGACGATTGCCGCCGGGATGGCGGCGAGGGCTACCGCCGAACGGATGTATGCGGCCACCCCCGGATCGAGTCTCCAGGTGGGGCTGATATACCCGAACACGTCGTAGACCTTCTGGTGCAGAAGCTGTTGCAGGGTCGCGCTCGGATCTGCGATGACCGGAACAAGCAGGAAGAACACTGGCACCGCGACGATAGGCCCGAGAGCGGTGAGCCACTGCCGGCGCTTGAGGAAGATGAAGGCGATCGGAACGGCCAAGAAGGCGAAGGGTTGGAAGGCGAGCGCGGCGCCCAGCCACCAGCCGGTAGCCCGCGGTCGATCTTCGAAGGCCGCTGCGATCCCGTAGAGCATCGCCCCCAAGGCGATGAGGTCCTCCGGGTGACCGCTCGACGGGATCGGGGGCAGCGTGATCGCCAGAACGCCGAGAACAGTCAGCCGGCGACGAATGCCGGTGACACCCATGCCGGTGAGCCACCGGTCGCATGCACAGATCGGTAGGGCCATTCCACCCAGGAAGAGGGGTCCGGCCACCCAGTACGCCGTCGGGTACAGGACGGCACTCGGATACGGGAAGTGCAGGCCGAAGGCCAGTCGGGCGATCGGAGCAGTGACCACCTGTAGTGCAGGGGCCGTCTCGAGTGTGCGGTCGAGCACGTAGATGTGCCCGTAGCCACCGGCGAAGGTCGTGTAGGCCGCATCGGCCCAGTTCTGCCAGAAGTCTCCGAACGAAGCGACCCCGAACCATTCGCCGAACCCCCGGGTGACCGAGGACTCGAACATGGTGAAGGCCATGGCGCCGACGACCGCCACCACTGACACCGCGAGCGCCAGTTTTCGGCGGCCGAATGCCTCGGCAATTGCGACAAAGGGCCCTCGCCAGCTCCCTCGCCGGCGCGCGCACCCGACAATGCCTGCCGCAATTGCGGCCAGGAGGCACAACCAGACGAGGATCAATTCGAGATCGGCCCCGCCACCTGAGACCGGAACGCCTCCCGACGGGAGAGCCTCGTATTGCAGATGCGCTGGGGGAACGGTCACGAGGGGGTCGATGCTCTTCTCCGATCGCGAGGTGACCTCGATGAGAGCAGCGACGTTCCCCCGGATGAACGCGGCTACCGCGGCGGCCTTGACAGATGCGCTCGGCCGGTATTCGCAACTTCCCGACGCCGAACCGGGGATTCCGGCAATCCGGGTTGGCTTTCCGATCGGTACGCCGCCAGAGGACGAGCAAAGATCCGCGGCGTCTTCTATTGGGTTCGAGAGGCGGACCGTGGCCAGGGAGCTCGACGAGACGAGTGTGATCAGCAAGCCGTACTGGTGGGTGACCCATTCCCATTGTGCAGCGGCCACATTCGTGTTCGCCGAATTGCCCGCCAGGCGCCGGGCGTTTCGACGCAAGGAGTCGACATACGACTGGCTGTTTGCTGCGGGAATCGCCTGCCAGTCCACGCCGGGGTTCTGCGTCATGAACGGCACGAGCAACGGATCGCCGGCGGCCACGGCGCCGCAATCCGGCGGACAGCTGGGGACAGCGTCGGTGGTGGCAGCTGCTGGTGACGCTGTCGCCGTGATGAGCGCCAGCGGCAGGAGGGTCCCCGCCACGCACAGCACGGCCGTGAGCACACCCACGAATCGAATAGGTCGGCTCGTTGCGCCGGTCGGCTTGTACACCGCCATCCATCGCACGCTATACCCGAGGCCGCAGCGATCGTCGAGGGTACGAGGTCGGGCACAGCGGGTGTCCAAATCCCTCAACAACTTCTTTTTGGGGATGCCAAGCTAGATCCGGTCGGGTAGGTTGCTTCCATCGTCGGGCACCCGCCCCAGCCGCCGGGTCGCGCAGACAGCTCGATGAGGGGGGATGTGGGTGCCTGTGGCACAGCGGGACTGCGGACGGAGAGGTCCTCGTCATTCTGGCGGGGTCACCCTCGGGGTCCCGGGGTGACATTCGCCATCCAGAGAGAGCGAACCGCGGAGGGATTCTTCGTGCGATTGAGTGGGGATCTCAACGCGCGCATGGCCGTTGCCGTGGTCGAGGCGATCACCTCGACGCCCGATCTGTCGGTGGTCATCGATCTCACCGAACTGACCTCGTTCGACGAGGAGGGATTGCGTTCCCTCGACGAGGCAAGCGATCGCCTTGCCCGTGACGGCAGGATCGTGACCATCGTCGGGGCCCGCGAGGAAGTGATGGGCGCCGCTCGATCGCCTGAGGCGACGCCGGCCAACGAGGCCGTCGACCGTCCACGACCCGGGGTCAGATCTGCCCGTCATTGAGCAAGCCGATAGCCGCGGATCGGTCGTTGACCTGGAGCTTGCGAAGGATTGCCGAAATATGGGAGCGCACAGTCGTGGCTGACACGAACAAGCGTTCGGCGATCTCAGCGGTCGTCGAACCCGAGCGCATCAGCTCCAACACGTCCCATTCACGTGGGGAAAGTAGGACGGCCCGATCGCTGGGCAGGTTGACCCGATAGCGCTCCCGACCGCGAAACTCGTCGATCAGCCGAGCAACCAGATTGTCCGGGAGGCTCGCTTGACCGTTCATGACCCGGTCCAGTGCGTCGGGCAGTTCGCTCTCGTCCATCCCCTTCAGCAAGTAGCCCTTTGCCCCTGCCCGCAAGGCATCGAAGAGATCGTTGTCGGTTCGGGAGACGGTCAGCATGACGACGGCCGTCTCGGGTAGATCAGTTTTGATCTGGGCAGCGGCCGCGATGCCATTCCCGGGCATTCGGATGTCCAGCAGGCAGATGTCGGGCTTCTCGCTGCGTGCAGCTGCGACGGCGGCCGATGCGTCGGCAACGTCGGCGCAGACTTCGAACCGTCCGGAGTCCTCGAGCACCTTCCGGACCTCTGCGCGCGCCCGGACATAATCATCCGCGATGAGGACCCGGCATTTCGTCATGCGGGCAGCCTCACTTCGACGCGCGTCCCGACTCCGAGCTGCGAACTGACCTCGAAGCTTCCGCCGATCAACGCACAGCGCTCCTCCATGAAAGTCAGGCCAAACCCGGCTGACTCGTGCTCTCCGGTTTCGTCGAATCCCTGTCCGTCGTCTGCGATCAGCAGCTGGATGAGGTCGCCGTCCTGTACGAGCCTCAGAGTGACGGTCGACGCCTGACCGTGGCGGGCCGCGTTGGTGATGGCTTCCCTGACGATTCTGAGGAGGTTCTCGGTCACCTCGCCGTCCAGCACGATGCTGTCGTAGATGTCCAGGTGAGCGGTCATGCCGTGCCTGGCCGCGAGCTCCTCGACGGTCTGGCCGATCGAGACACGGAGCGTCTCGGGAGTCTCCGAGAGCATCACGATTGCCCGGCGAGCCTCGTCGAGGGCGCGGTCGGCCGCGTCGGCAAGCTGTTGGATCGTCTGTGGCGCGACTCCGGAGAGGTTCGAAGGCGTCGCCTTGCTGGCGATGAACGCCAACTCCTGGGCGAGGCCGTCGTGCAGCTCACGAGCGATCCGTCGGCGATCCTCTTGGGTCGCGAGCTCTTCGAGCTGCTCGTGTGCGAACCAGTTGGACAATGCCAGCTCGACGAGGTGTCCGAGGCTCACCAGCTGGTCGACGCTCGTCGTGGGTATCGGCTCCCTTCTGGTGGCCACTCCGAGCAACCCTTGGAGCTCGCCATTGGGCGCGATCGGGACCCACGTGGCGTATTTGACGGTCTCCTCGTCGCCAGCCGTGCGCTCGTTGGCGGACGTGCGCAGATGCTCGACAACCGCCCCCGAGGCAACAGCGCCGGTTCGTATCGCCTGCTCGACGATGGGATCGCGAGGGGCAGGCCACCCGATGTCGATCGCTGGCGCCGAATCATCCATTTGGTCGAACTGGGAATCGACGGAGACCCGGCCGTCTTCGATCCTCAGGAACGCAGCCCGACGCCACGTGCTCCCGGGCAGGGAACCGACGGTTGCGGCGAGCTCCACCGCCCGGCGCTTGATCGACGCCGGGTCGGTCAGCACCGCAAGACGACCGGCCATCTCGTTGATGGCCTGGGCATCCTTCAGCAGGAGCTTCGCCCGCTCCCTCGATCGGACCAGCGGGTCGCGCAACGTGACGATCGCGAACGAGATCACGACGGACATCCCCAGGTAGAGCGCCGCTCGACGAACCGTCGTCGTGACCGATTGATCGGAGAGGAGGCTGATGCAGACGGATCCGATCACCACCGCGACGATCGTGATGCCGGATTCGATGCGGGTCCCCAAGAGGGCAACTCCCACGATCGGGAGGAACAGGAGCAGACCGAATCCGGAGTTCTCGTTGGCTGCAATGGTGAGACAGCATGCCGATGTGACGTAGATCAACGCCGGGCTCAGGATCGAGCGGGGGTGGCTCATCCAGAAGATGACCGGAAGGCTCAGGAAGAGCCCGGTGCTGATCCAGAAGTAGACCGGACGGGACAAGCTCCCCGGCAGGAGGACGCTGACCTGAACCAGGTCGATGAGGATGAGGATCGGGAGCACCTCTCGCCACGTCGGTGCCGACGGTCGCGATGAAACCCGTCCAGGGGGTACCTCGGCCCCCCGTGCCGGCGGCTTCTGAGCTTCCGTCGCCGGGCCAGACCCGGACTGATCAGCGAGTTCCTGCGTCACCCGCCCCCCCAATCGAACTGCCGTACGGCTCACAACCGTAGCCCTCGTGCGTCCTCGCAGCAACGAGAAGGCGTCGGCGGTGATCGCCAGCTCGTGTCCAATTCCGTCAACAACCGCATTTTGATGATGCAATTTGGCGGCGGATGTGTCTCAATGAGCGCTGGCCCAATCTTTTGGGGCGGGGTGAACGCTTCTACTTTCGGCGGGAGCTTCACGTCATCGACGAGTTTTGACTTCGAATCTGAGTAGCGGCACCAGCACTGGCTGGGGATGGGGGATCAATGTTTTCCGACGAGCTGTTCTCTGACGACTCCGACGCGGCAGAAGCTCCACGCAGTAGGGCCGGCGGGCCGCGAGGTCCAAAGAGTGCCCCGCTCGGGTTCAAGCGACTCGGACGGCTCGGTTTCGCGCTCGTCCTCATGATCGGCGCCTTCGCCGGCCTCGGCGTCGAGGCGGCGCTGACCGCCAGTCCGGCATTTGCCGCCCCCGGTACGTACACATGGACGACGCCCGCTACAGGTGGGACATCCGCGACCTGGTACACCGGGGTGGCCAACAGCCAGAGCATCGTGGCCTACGGCGTGAGCGGCGTGAGCGGGACGAGCGCGTATCCGGCGTCCATCACGCTCACCACCGGCAGCCTCCCCCCGGGCACGACCGAGGCGACGTCGACGACGAGCAGCCCGGCTTGTACCCAGAGCACCTCGGGCTCGGGTACCACCGAGCACTACATTCTCACCTGTCCGATTGCCGACACGCCGACACCTGCGCAGACCGGCAGCTACCCGGTCACCTTCACGGTCAACCCCGGCACCGACGGCGGCACCGCCGTGGTCTCCGGGACCGACACCATCACGGTCTCCAACACCACCCAGACCTGCATCGCTCCCGCTTCGGGCGGCACTGCCACGACCATGGCCCCCGGGTACACCAACACCTACACCGTGCAGTGTGAGAACGAGACCCACATCTCTGGTCAGGCCCTGTACCCGAGCTCGATCAGCATCGCCTCTGGCGGCCTCCCGGGCGACGCCAACCAGACCTTCGCCACGACGACCTCGAGTTCACCGGCGTGCACCCAGACCACCTCCGGGTCGGGTACCACCGAGGAATACATCCTCAACTGCGCCCTCGCGGCCGCGCCCACCGCGGCCGATGCGGGTAGTTACCCGATGACCTTCACCTCTACCGTCGACGGGGTCACGCTGACCTCGGGGACCCTGACTGTGACGGTGGCCCCGGAGACGCTGGCCTGCACGGCGCCGGCCGCGGGCGGCACGGCGACCACCTTCAACTCGTCGATCGGAGGCACCAACAACTCGTACTCGGTGGCCTGTTACGGCACCGGCGCGCTTGCCGCGACCTACCCCACATCGATCACCGAGACGGGAACATTGCCGAGCGACATCGTCGAGGCCACCTCGACCTCGAGCTCACCGGCGTGTACCCAGACCACCTCCGGCTCAGGTCTGACAGAGCACTACATCCTCACCTGCCCGGTCACCGAGGACGCAGTGCCCACCGACAACGGCTCCTACACGGCCAACTTCGTGGCCACCGACTCCAACAACACCGCCACCGTGACCTCGGGCACCTGGTCCCTGACCGTGACCGGTCCGTCCGACGTCTGCACGGCACCGGCCTCGGGCGGCACGGCGACCACCTTCAAGGTCGGGATCGCCAACACCTACTCGGTCAGCTGTTACGGCACCGGGTTCGGCTCGGCCAACGCTGGGAACTACCCGACCATCTCGCTCAACACCGGTACCTTGCCTTCGGACGCCAACTTCTTCCCGACCACCGGCACTCCGGCCTGCACCCAGTCCACGTCGGGATCGGGCCTCACCGAGGAGTACATCGAGACCTGTAACGTCACGGAGTCTCCGACCGCCACCGACGTCGGCTCCTACCCGGTGACCTTCGCGGCCACACCTGGGGCCAACGGCGGGACCTCGGTGGTCTCGGGTACCTGGACGCTGACCGTGGCCGGCATCGCACCGACCTGTATCGACCCGGCCTCTGGTGGGACGGCGACGACGTTCTACACGGGTACCACGGACTCCTACACGGTCGAGTGCGAGGCCCAGAGCGGGGTCTCCGGCGTGTCGGCCTATCCGTCCTCGATCGCCATCGCGAGTGGCGCCCTTCCCTCTGACGCGAGCGAGAACTTCTTCTCGTCGACCGGATCGCCGGCCTGCACCACGGGGACCTCCGGCTCTGGTGCGACAGAGGAGTACATCCTCGAGTGCGCCCTGACGGCCAGCCCCACCGTCGCCGACGCTGGTGGCTATCCGTTCACGTTCACGGCGACCGGCCCGGGTGGAGCCGGTACGGCAACCTCGGGCACGCTGACGGTCACGGTCAGCCCACCGACCACGACGTGCTCGACGCCGGCCGCCGGGGGCACATCCGCCTCGTGGGTGGACGGGACTGCCGAGACGGAGACGGTCATCTGCTACAGCCAGGGCTTCTCCACCGCCAACGCCGGCAACTACCCGTCGGCCATCACCCTCAACTCCGGCGCCTTGCCCTCGGACGCAACAGAGGCGACGTCTCTGACCAGTTCCCCGGCCTGTACGACGGCCACCTCCGGCTCCGGGGTGACCGAGGAGTACGAGCTCGAGTGCGCGGTCAAGGACACGCCGGTCTACGCCGACAACGGCACGTACCACGCGACCTTCCTCGCCACCGGTGGTGCCAACGGGGCACCCAACCTGGTTTCGGGGACCTTGACCATCACGATCTCCCAGCCTGCACCTGAGTGGTATACGACCGGTACAACCGACGGTAACTACGACTCGGTCATCAAAGGCGTTCCGTTCTGCTACAACCTCGAGGTCAGTGCCGGCCAGCAGGGCCCGACGGGCACGAACCCCGGATCGACCGGTTCCCTGCCCTTGACCGGTCTCACCGCGGGCACCACGCCGTCGGGTGTGACCAACTACCAGATCAAGAACGTCAACCTGACAGCCGGTACCGCCCAGCTCTGCGGCACGAACAACAACAACGCGGCCAGCGCGCCGGTGACCATGGCACCGGTGGCAACCAACTCAGGTGGTTCGGCCACCGACAGCATCCCGCTCTGGTCGCAGAACGAATGCACGTGGACCGCGAGCGGCGGCGCTTCTGTCTCCATGTTCGACACGAACCAGGACCTCGAACAGGCGGGAACGCAGTCGGCCTTCGGACAGCCCATCTCCAGCGGTGAGAGCCTTGGCGGGGCGAGTGGTGGAACCGAGAACTATCCGACGTGCACCGGCGGGGTCGGAGTCTCCGCCTCGGGTGGTCTGGGCGACGCCTGGACCATGAACTCGGCGAACCCACTGCCGACGCCCACCGATAGCAACCCCTCGGCGGCCCTGGGCGATCTGCCATCGTCAAATCTGGACCTGGCCAGCGCCGACAGCACCACGAACTACATCGGCGGCTGCTGGGGCGGAACCAACATCCTGGCGTCGACCAGCACCACCTCATTCGGAGGCGGGTCGTCGACTGCCCACATGACGCTGCCCAGCTCGTGGTCGAACGGTGGGGATTGTGCCTACGGATCACTCGGCTCGAACTCGGCCGGGGGTAACACCGACACGCTTGGAGGAACCAATGGCGGACAGCCAGCCACGGGTGATGCCAACTGCCCACCGGATCAGGCCGACGTCAATGCCGGTTACGTGAGTTGTGCCGTGATCGTCTCGTCGGGCAACGACGAGAACGGTTCGGTCAACTACTCGAGCATGGACGTCTTCTTCAACGGGCAGCCGGTGCCCCAGACCCCGACGGCGACCCTCTCCGGGGGCCCTGTGTTCGCCGGGGACACCGTTTCGGTCACCGGTGGGACCAACTGGTGGGGCAGCCCCGACGGGGCACCCGATCCCAATCCGACGGGTGACTTCCAGAACGGCGCCAGCGACTTCTATTCGGTCGGGGCACCGAGCGTGTACATCGGCACCAGCCGGGCGACCGCCGTGCCCGTGGCCAACTCGACGATCACCATCGGAGGCAACACCTACGCCTGCACCGGGGCCGAGTCCACCACCGTCGGGCCCAACCCCTGCACGCTGAGCGTGGGTCAGCCGACCGGATCCTTCCAGGTGCCCAGCAATCTCGCCCCTGGCGCATACAACCTCTACATCGACGAGTCGAACACCTCCCCGCTCCCGGGTAACGGACCCAACGACTCCTACCAGACGGCGACGGGCAGGAACCTGGGCACGGTCGAGGCGACCACGCCGATCACTGTCGAAGGCCCGATGGTGGTCAAGACGGCGACCACGGCCTATCAGGACGGCGGCTACTCGGTGGCCGGCGACCAGATCAGCTACAGCTACGCCGTCACCAACAACGGACCCGGCACCCTGACCAACATCACGGTCAGTGACAACAAGATCCCGAGCGCGGACATCTCCTGCCCGAGCTCCTCCCTGGCCAGTGGCGCATCGGAGACCTGCACCGCCACCTACACGGTGACCCAGGCCGACGTCGACGCCGGATCGGTGACCAACACCGCCACCGTCAGCGGCACCTCGCCGTCCGGCAACACGGTGACCTCGGTCTCCTCGTCCGTCACGGTGGATGCATCGGATGCCACCTCCAGCCTGAGCCTGACCAAGTCGACCACCTCGACGGGGTTCGGAACTGCCGGTGACACCATCCCCTACAGCTACCTGGTGACCAACACCGGGACGACCACCGAGTCGAACATCGCGGTCTCGGACAACCTTGTCGCCTCAGTCAACTGCCCGGACTCGACGCTCGCCCCCGGTGCCTCGGAGACCTGCACCGGGACCTACACGGTGACCCAGGCCGACGTCGACACGGGATCCGTGACCAACACGGCGACGGCCGGCAGCACCAACCCGATCGGTACGTCGGTGACCTCGGCTTCCTCGTCGGTGACGGTCGAGGCGTCGAACGCCAGCTCCACACTGAGCCTCACCAAGTCGACCACCTCGACCGGGTACGGAGCTGCCGGCGACACCATCTCCTACAGCTACCTGGTCACCAACACCGGGACGACCACCGAGTCGAACATCGCGGTCTCGGACAACCTGGTCGCCACGGTCACCTGCCCGGACCCGACGCTCGCCCCCGGTGCCTCGGAGACCTGCACCGGGACATACACGGTGACCCAGGCAGACGTCGACAACGGATCCGTGACCAACACGGCGACGGCCGATGGCGCCAACCCGCAGAGTACGGCGGTGACCTCGGCCTCCTCGTCGGTCACGGTCGAGGCGTCGAACGCAACCTCCAGCTTGAGCCTGATCAAGTCGAGCACCTCGACGGGGTACGGAGCTGCCGGTGACACGATTTCCTACAGCTACTTGGTCACCAACACCGGGACGACCACCGAGTCGAACATCGCGATCTCGGACAACCTGGTCGCAACGGTCACCTGCCCGGACCCGACGCTCGCCCCCGGTGCCTCGGAGACTTGCACCGGGACCTACACGGTGACCCAGGCCGACGTCGACAACGGGTCCGTGACCAACACGGCGACGGCCGGTGGCACCAACCCGCAGGGCACGACGGTGACCTCGGCCTCCTCGTCGGTCACGGTGGGTACGTCGAATACCACGTCCAGCCTGAGCCTCGTCAAGTCGACCACCTCGAGGGGATTCGCAGCTGCCGGTAACACCATCCCCTACAGCTACCTCGTCGACAACACCGGGACGACCACCGAGTCGAACATCGCGGTCTCGGACAACCTGATCGCCACGGTCAACTGCCCGGACCCGACGCTCGCCCCCGGTGCCTCGGAGACCTGCACCGGCACCTACACGGTCACCCAGGCCGACGTCGATGCCGGATCCGTGACCAACACAGCCACGGCCAGTGGCACCAATCCGCAGGCGACGACGGTGACCTCGAGTCCGTATTCCATCACCGTGCTGGCATCGGGAGCGACGAGCAGCCTGAGCCTGACCAAGTCGACCACCTCGACGGGGTACGGAGCTGTCGGTGAACGCATCTCCTACAGCTACCTGGTCACCAACACCGGGACGACCACCGAGTCGAACATCGCGGTCTCGGACAACCTGATCGCCTCAGTCAACTGCCCGGACTCGACGCTCGCCCCCGGCGCCTCGGAGACCTGCACCGGCACCTACACGGTGACCCAGGCCGACGTCGATGCCGGATCCGTGACCAACATGGCGACGGCATCGGCCACCGATCCTCACGGTGACTCGATAACCGGCGAATCGTCGCTCACGGTCGAGGCGTCGAACGCCAGCTCCACACTGAGCCTCACCAAGTCGACCCCCTCGACCGGGTACGGAGCTGCCGGCGACACCATCTCCTACAGCTACCTGGTCACCAACACCGGGACGACCACCGAGTCGAACATCGCGATCTCGGACAACCTGGTCGCAACGGTCACCTGCCCGGACCCGACGCTCGCCCCCGGTGCCTCGGAGACTTGCACCGGGACCTACACGGTGACCCAGGCCGACGTCGACAACGGGTCCGTGACCAACACAGCGACGGCCGATGGCGCCAACCCGCAGAGTACGGCGGTGACCTCGGCCTCCTCGTCGGTTACGGTGGCGGCCTCGAATGCCACCTCCAGCCTGAGCCTCACCAAGTCGACCACCTCGACGGGGTACGCCAAGGCCGGGAACACCATCCCCTACAGCTACCTGGTCACCAACACCGGGACGACCACCGAGTCGCACATCGCGGTCTCGGACAACAAGGTGGCCACGGTCACCTGCCCGGACCCGACGCTCGCCCCCGGTGCCTTTGAGACGTGCACCGGGACCCACAAGGTGACCCAGGGTGACGTGAACACCGGATCGGTGACCAACACGGCGACGGCCGGTGGCAGGAACCCGCAGGGTACGACGGTGACCTCGGCCTCCTCGTCGGTCACGGTGCACGCAACGGGAGCGACGAGCAGCCTGGGCCTGGCCATCGCAGTTTCGCCTGGCGGGTTCTCCGCTGCTGGTCAGGTGCTGACCTACTCGCTCACGCTGACCAATACGGGCACCGAGACTCTCACTCACCTGAGTGGTCACAGCAGCACGCTTCCCGCTGGAGTCACCTGCCCAGTGCCTCCGTATACCCTGGCGCCTGGAGCAAAGGTCGTCTGCACGGAGACCTACACGACGACCTCTGCCAACGTGACCGCCCGATCGGTGACCAACACTGCGACGGCCAGCGCCAAGAATCCGCAGAACACAACGGTGACGTCTGCATCCGCCACCGTGATCGCCCCGTTGGTTCCAAAGAGCTTGGCCTGCACCAGGGTCGTGGGGAGCGAAAACTCCACGGTCACCATCTCGGGGTGCAACGTGCCAACGGCCGACAAGCTGACGTACGCGTCCGCTTCGGCTCCAAAGGGTGTGGCTCTGGCCACTGGAGGTACCGTGACCTGGTCGTCGAGCAGGAAGACCACGATCTTCGCGATCACGAAGGTGGTGGCGGGCGGCACGGCCTGCACAACGGTCCCCGGGACATCGGAGATCGTGGCCACTGGGTCGGTCACCGGCGGTACGGCAGCGCCGGCAATCACTTCGAACGGCCAGTTGGTCTCGGTCTCGATCTGCCTCAATACGACCACCCATGCGATCACCATCGCACCGGGAACGACCGCCCAGCTTTGAGTACTCGCATCGGTCCCGTCGTGCCGCACGGTGGGACCGATGCGTACGACTGCAATGCGCCTGAGTTGCCGGCTATGGCGGTGACCAAACGGGCTCACTGCAGTCAGGCTGAGAAGTACAGAAAGGACCTGAGCCTCACCGTCAAGAGCTGACGGGATCGCAACCAGGTCCCACAGCCTGGCGGAACCCCCTGACTGTAGCCATGAGAGGTCGTCCTCTCGTGGCTACAGTTGTCTGGGCGGACAAGAGCTACCGTCCCAGTTCAACAGCCCGGAGAGTGATGGCCTGTCTCGCCGCAAGCGGTGGCTTGTTCTGGGCACCTGGAGGGACTGACCGTCCCTCCACTTCAGCTACGAGTCATGAAACTTCTGGTGATCGGTCCAACCACGTCTACTCATCTCCGAGGGCAAACGGAGTTCAGCAAGCGATCTCTCGAGTGAGGACTTCCGAAGCCGGAGCGCCTGAATTTCTGATCTGAGAGATATCAGCTCCTCCTGCTTCGACTGAAGAGCAGCCACTTCAGCACTGAGAGGTACTGCTGTCGCCAGAAGTTCATCTCGCTCTCGTCTCAATGTGGGAATCTGATCATTGAGATCGGCCAGTTCCACTCCCAGTTCGTCTCGCTCCTGCCTCAATCTAGGAACCTGGTTTTCTAGATTGAACAGTTCGACGCGGAGACTCTCAGCATTGTTCGCAGATGAAGGATCGACCCACTCACCATCGAAGCCTGAACTGTTGTTGCGTTGACGAGGCCCGGGAGTCAGAGCCAGTTCTGGAACTCGTACCGGAGTAGGCCGCACCCGACCATCCCAGCGGCGAAGGATGCTAGGAATCTGGAATTCGAGATACCAACTCGAAGGTGCCGCCACGTCAGTCATCGACGCCTCCATTCCGCAGCAGAACTGCGAAGCTCGCCTAATCGAAAACCTTAGATTCGGCTCACATCGCGGTTGGCGACCCTCTCCGACCTGCTCTCTCTTGCCATCGATGGAGGGTTGCGACCTACGACCCGGCGGAACGCTGGTAGGGATCACGGATTACTCCCCAGACTCGATCACCGAAATTCCCCAGTTGCTGAGCGAGGCGGCGAGCTTGTGGTGAGTGTAGGTCAGTCTTCTTCGACCACCTCCTTGTCGTGCTGACGGGCATGCGCGATGAGCTGGTCGGGACCGACCCAGTCGTGGCAGGTGGTGCAGTGGTGCATGACCTTCCAGCACGCCGGGAGCAGGCCCATCGGCGACGCCGGGGCGTAGTAGGCGGACGTGCGATAGAGGGTTTGCTTCCCTTCGTCGGGGTCGGCCGTGGACGCGTCGGCGTTGCGAGGTTCGTTCATGGTCCGGCCACCGCCTTCCGGCTGGCCTCGGCCCGGGCCCGGTGGCTGCGCATCCGGTAGCTGTCGCCGTCGATGTTGAGGACGACGCTCCGGTGGAGGAGCCGGTCCAGCATGGCACCGGCCACCATGGGATCGTCGTTGAAGACCTTCCCCCAACTGGCGATCCCGAGGTTGGTCGTGAGGGCGATGCTTCCCTTCAGGTAGCGCTGGCTGACCACCTGGAACAGAGCGGCGGCGGCCTCAGCGGGGAGGGGCAGGTAGCCCACCTCGTCGATGATCAAGAGCCGTGGCCCGGCATAGAAGCGCATGGTCGTCGCCCACCGACCCTCCATGGCCGCCCGGTGACAGCGGGCCGCCAGTTCGGCGGCCGTCGTGTAATAGGTGCGCATCCCGGCGGCCACCGCGGCGTGTCCGAGCCCGACGGCCAGCATGGTCTTGCCCACCCCCGGCGGCCCGATCAGGAGCACGTTGGTGGCGTCCTCGACGAAGCGCAGGGTGGCCAGCTCGTCGATCATCTTCTTGTCCACCGACGGCTGGGCCGAGAAGTCGAAGTCGGCCAGGGTGAACGGCGAGGGCAGGGAGGCGAACCGGGCCAGGCTGGCCCGCCGCCGCTCGTCGACTGCGGCCACCTCGACCGACAGCAGGCGCTCCAGGAAGTCCTGGTGGTTGAGGTTGGCCTTGGCGGCATGGTCGAGCTCGGCCGGCAGCGCTTCGGCGGCTGCGGTCATCCGCAGGAAGGCCAGATGGGCTCGGAGCTCTTGATATCTGGAGTGCTCGCTCATGCCGGCACCTCCCCGGCCTCGGTGGCCCCGGGGAAGGCCAGGGCGATGATCTCGGCCATGGCCTCGAGGTCGAC
>CAVRXS010000006.1:0-635108 GCA_963725275.1 uncultured Acidimicrobiaceae bacterium
CCTCGGCTTACTCGGAAGCGGCGGCACCTGGCGAGTGGCGGAGCCGTCGGTGGTCGGACCCCAGAACCCGCAGGGCACCCAGGGCTTCGTGATCGAGCGCCTCAGAGCGTGGCGAGCTTGCTGCAGGCTCACGCCCAACACGGCTTCGATGGAGGTCCTCCAACAAGGCAAGCAAGATGTGATCGGGTCATATCGGCGATCACCTTGGCGACGAGCCTCCTTCACTGGCCTGCAGACAGATGGCCCAGGCGTCGAAGCGTCCGGGCAGACCGATTCGGTGGTCATGACGACTCCTTGTTGTATTTGCTGTGCACGGATTGGCGGGTGACGCCCGGGCGTCTCCGATCTGCTGCCACGACCAGCCCTTTTTCCGGCCGACGCCACCTGATTCGCTCGGACCCTCTCAGCCAGGCGATGGACGCCAACGAGGCCCGGAGACCAACTGCGGGTCATCCGACGGAAATTCAGGCGGAGTGTCTCGATGTCCGATGCCTGTCAGTATGGACTGACAGGGCATCCGCAGATGTCAATCTAACCTACACAGCAGATCACCACACGGGAGTGGTGAAGTAGGGAACTGATTCGGGTGGTCGGTACGGCGGATGGGCTCAGTCCCGTCAGTTTCCCTTCGGGTGCGTGTTCCATCTTCGCCTGGGCGTCGACCTCCCCAGTCCCCCCTTCCCGAACACGTGCATGCGGTTCTCCGCACCGGCTTTCCCCAGGCGGGTCGGTGACGTGCGCATTCCGCCGTGCCACGGGCGTTGGCGGACGAGCACGAGCGTCACTCCCAGTCCGTTGACCTGTCCCGTGGGGCGGTGGGTGGATAGCCCGTTGGACAATCCCACGGTCGTCACTCGTCGCTTCGCACACCTGGCTAGAGGCCCTTCACTCGAACCGGGTTATGTTGTCCGGTCGTCATCACTCTTCTCCTTCTCCTCCGACTTCCCGCTCGACACTTCGCCGTTTCGCGGGCCGCTGGTTATCGACGTCGTGGCTCCGGGCACCGAAGGCTGGCGACCTGCGGCCTTGTGCTTGCCGGCGTCGAGACGGATCTCTCCATTTCCGGGGACAACCGTCTCGCCATTCCGAGCCCCCTGCGCCGGGAGGTTCCTGGACACCCGCTCCAAGATCCCTGGTGTCGTCCATGGTCTTCGCCCTTGGGGAAAGGCTCGACTCCTCCTGCTCCGCCATCACTGAGCGGACCGGTGTAACGACGCTGCAGGCTTCACGTGATGTTACGGACTGGTCATTTGCTCCACCCCGCTTCGAACCCGGCCTCTCGACCACGCACGGGGGCTTCACTTACCGGGGACCTGGCGTACTCCCCGGACCGGACTCGCACCGGCTGGCTGTCGCTCAGCTGATCGCTTGGTTACGTCATCACAACGTGTACCTCCTTGTTGTGGTGGCGTCCAAGCTGCTGGAGCACGCCAGAACGCCGGCTCGAGGCCGATATCTGCGGACTTGAGCCCGCCGATGAGCCTTGGGGATATGGCGCCGAGGAAGCAGCCAACGCCCGAGGATCGAAGACATGCCATCCGATCGACCTCGCCACCCTGGCTCTGGCCAGGAGCACCGCCATGCGGTCCTAGAGGAGCTGCGGCACTGCCCATTCGCCAGCCGAACATCCTTTTCCGGCCGAAGAGCTGCTCGAACTGGCCTCCGACGCCATTGGTGAGTCGGGGGCGCGCACCGGCTGAACCAATCGACTTCGAGAAGATCCGTGAGCGAGTTCCTCCCTGAGCACCGCTTCTCCGGCAAGAACCAGCACTACAAAAGCAAGTACGCCATAACGGCAGCCGCCATGATCCACGGTGGCGTCTACCAGGACCTGCTGGATGATGCGGCGTGGTGGCGAGACACGGTGGATCTCTGGGTCTCTCGTCTTCGCCCTTGCTAAGTCTTCGTGCGGGCAGCAGCTCGAGCGGACAGGACGCTCGGTTGGAAGAGGTCGCCATTTCGATTGCTGATCGTCGGATGGTCCGGCTCAGTCCGATCGATGACCGGCAAGGGGCAGGCTGACATGGCCTGACTGGCGGCGGGACCTTCTATGAGCAACAAGACCCACCGGCACGTAGGTGTAGCGCTCGCCTGGGTAGCGCTCGTTGACCGACAGGTGACCACCGGGGTGTTCACCCAAATCTGGATAGTCCAAGCTCGGAACATGAACTCCAGGTTTCCGAGCGCCACTCTTACTTGGACCTTGCTCGACCGCATGCAGCGGCCTGTCAGGGCATGGAAAACTCGGCCTTGTGCGGCTCGAGATCGACCACAAGGACGAGGAGGGATTCATAGCGGCCAGGGATATGCTCCTCGGTCGATTCTCCCGCTGGCTGACAGGACGAGACCGGTACCCGGTCGAAGAGATCGATGAACGGGTCGGAGAGACATGAGCATCGCCCTCGACTGGAAGTGGAGCTTCGGGGACGGAGAGCTGGCGACGTGGCGCACTGGTGACGTCGCCGAATTCCTCCTCGAGTGGTGCCCGCAGAAACTCAGCGTGAGCCAGGCCGACTGCATCACGGTCCCCCGGCCGTGCTCTCGTTTCTGAGTTTCCTCGATGACCAGGCTCTCCTCGATCCAGGGTCGGCCCCGGTGGACCGGCTTGTCGATATGGTGATGTCGCTGACCGATGAGTTCGTCGTGGCTATGGGTGACCGATCTAAGTTCGGCTTGGCCAAGTCGATGTTCACCGCAGCCAGCGACGAAGGGGTCGACACGACCGACCCCGCCGAGTTTGAAGCGTGGATGGCGCGCTTCAACGACCGGCCGGAGGCGGAACGCCACCGGCTACTGCCCGACTCGGCGTTCTCGGGGCCACCGGCCCGTCGTGGCCTTCCACGGGTCGCGGTGCCGTCTGAGGACGACGTGGCGACTTCGAGGGAGTCGGCACCGGTCCTCGCGATGTTTCGGGATCTCGCCGCCTATGTCGGCGCAGGCCGCAAGTTGACCCAGAAGGGCCACCTGAATTTGGCCGATGCCCGGGCCCTGGTTGAGCTGCTCGGAACAGGGGACCTGATGGACGAGCGGATCGGGGACCGGACATTCCGGACGACCAGCTCAGACGAGCTGTACCAGCTCCGGCAGGTGTTCGCCTGGGCCAAGAAGGCGGGTGTCGTGCGGGTGGTCCACGGCAAGGTTGTCGCCACAAAGCAGGACTGGGGCTTGCTAATGACCTCGGCGGGTCGTTCGACCGTGCGGTTGACGCCCTTCTGGCGATCGGGCCGCTTACCTCCCAGCGCTTCCCTGACGCATGGTTCGCCTGGCCTGAGGTCGACAAAGTCCTCGACTCGGTGAGTGCCCACCTCCTTATTGCGCCGTACGGGGCCCAGACTGCGTTCCCGCTGGAGGACATCGCTGCGACGGCCACCGGAGTGGTGCTTGACGCGTTCAGCTTCCAGCTTGAGGACGATGAGGTGCTGCGGAGAGTGACGACCGACGTCACCGACATCATGGATGCGTTCGAGCTGGCTGGCGTGGTCCAGCGGATCGATGCCGGTGACCAGGGTGATGGTCGTCGTAGACCGGGGGGATTGGTGGCGCTCACCCAGGCCGGCGTCGTCTGCGCGAGGCGATTGCTCGCTGCCACCGGGTACGACACCCCGGCCGCCGGTCGACTCGCCGACGTCGACGCGACGGAACTGCTGTTGGGCACGGACGGGGAGGAGATCTCCGTCGCCTATGGCGAGGCAATGGCGTGGCGTGCTGCTGGTGGACCCGCCGAGGCCACGGCTGAAATGTCCGAGGCGGTGCGGGAGCTCGACGACCCCGTCCTACGGAACCTCGGTCTGGCCATCCTGGCGGAGATCGGCCCCGACATCGCTACGCCATACGTCCGTGGGCTGGCTTCGGAAGCCGGCACCCGTGGCTTCGCTCTGTGCTGGCTGGTTGATCACGGCCAAGCCGGTGAAGAAGAACTCTTCGACCCATCGGACGTGCCAGGGTTCGTCGACGTTCTCGGATATCGCATGGTGACGAGTGGGCCGGACGGCCTGATCTCGGCGCTGGCCCTGACCGGGGACCACGGACGACAGGTCGACGTCATCGCCGGCATGTGGAAGGCGCCGTCGCCGATGACTGAGTTGGTGCTGACGGCCGTCTCCGAGATGCACCCAACGAAGGTGGTGGCCAAGTCGGCCCGCAAGGCGCTCTTCAAGCGACGCAGCTCGTGGGGCGACGCCTGAGCCTGCGCATCGGACGGAGGACTCCGGCCAGTGATCAGGTAATGTCGCAAAAAAGCGCACATATGTGCGAAAAAGTGCGATAATAGATCCCATGGAGTACGGGAACCCGGTGGAGGCGTTGATTCCAGGCGTGCAGGGTCGCGTCCTGACCGTACTGGCCCGGACCGAAGCGGAATTGACGATGCGTTCAGTCGCCGAGCTGGCTGGCGTGAGTGCCAACCAGGCCACCGTGGTACTCAACCGGTTGGTGCGTCTGGGACTAGTCGAGCGGCGGGACGTGGGGGCTGCCACGCTCGTGCGTCTGGTCCGTGAGAACGAGGCAGCACGGTCGGTGCTACACGCTGGTGGACCTCCGTGATGGGGTCTTGGCTCGCCTGGCGGGCGAGGCGAGGACGATCCGACCGGTTCCGATCTGCCTTGCTGTATTCGGCTGCGTTCGCTCGTGGTGAGGCGCATGAGAACAGCGACGTCGACGTCCTGGTCGTACCGCCCCCCGCTGCTCTGGCCGATACCGGCCAGTGGACGGAGGCGCTCGGCCATTGGGCGGACCGGGCGGCTCGGATCGCCGGCAATCCGGTCAATCTTCTCGAAGCCACCGTGGAGGAGTTGCCGAGACTGGTCCGTCGTGAGCGAGCGCCATGGCGAACAGATTCGTGCCGAGGCCGTCGTACTGATTGGCGCCTTTCCGTTGGAACTAAACGTGGCGTCATGACGGCTGCATGCCGGCAGACGACTACGAGACCCGCTTCAGCTGCTGATGCCCGGGCCTATCTGGACAAGGCCCTGGAGTTCTTGCGGGCAGCCGAGGACTCGCTCGAGCTCGGGAACCGCGTGGCTGCGGCTGGCAACGCCGTCCATGCCGGCATCGCTGCCGCCGACGCCATCACGGCCGCCCGGGCCACGGTGGTCTGGAAGGGGGAGCATTCGCAGTCCCCGGCCCATCTGGAGAGGGTCGGTGGCGACGACGGGCGGAAGGCCGCCCCTCACCTCCGCCGGCTCCTGCCGCTGAAGAACCGGGCGGAGTACGACCCTGATCCGATCTCGGCAGCGGAAGCGAAGGCGGCGGTCACCGCTGCGGCACGCATGGTGCGAATCGCCGAGCACACGGTAAAGCAGGTCGAGCGCTGAGCGTGGCCGTTGCTCGTTCTGACCCCGTGTTCGTCCCTACTTTATCCCTACTACTCAGCGAAACTCAGCGAATTCACTACGAGTCGATCCGGAATAGGCCCAGTTCAGCGCAGCTGGAGACGACCCGCTGGACCCCCGGGAGTGTCCACCCAGATCTACGAAGGCACTAACCAGATCCAACGGGCCGTCATCTCGAAGAGTTTGCTCGGCTCGAGGACGATGACACCAAGAAGGAGGGATCCATGACCGCAATCGACCGTGTCATTTGCCAGTCCCATGGGACCACCCTCGTTGCCAGCAGCATGGGACCACCTCGTGTCCACATCGGCCGGCGGGCGTGATCATCACGGCGACCGGCCGGCATGTCAACCGCGCCGCCGCCGGGACCTCGGCGGTGGCGGCTTCGTCGGGTCCTCGTCGAGGACCGGCTTTTCGTTGTTGCGATAGGACTCGCCCTCGATGACGAGCTCCACGCGGCGCTCTTCATCCGGTCGACTGCGGACTGTGCGAGGAGTGGGTCGGCCATGACCGCCAGCCATTCGCTCGGGTCGCGATTGGACGTCAGCACGGTCGCCGCGGTCCGGTGCCGCTCGACCACGAGTTCATAGATGTCTGATGTCTCCGTCGCGCCGAGCGCGGTCAGTGCGAAGTCATCGATGATCAACAGGTCGACCCCGATGAGCTTGCGCATCTCGGCGTCGTGGCTCGCATCGAGACGCGCCGCCTTCAGCCGCTTGTGCAGCTTCTCGGCGCGTTCGAAGTGGACGCTGATGCGCCGGCGACAGGCGATGTGGCCGAGGGCGGTGGCCATGAACGTCTTGCCCACGCCGACGGGCCCGAGGATGAACGCGTTTCTGGCCTGCTCGACGAAGCGCATCGACACGAGCTCGGCCCACACCTCACGGTCGTAGGTGACCTTGGCGTCGTCGTCCCACGCCTCGAGCACCATGTCCGGGTCGAGGCGGCGCGATCCGCGCCCGTCGCCCGGCTGAATCGCCGTCGCGGCGGGTCGCCTCGTCGGAGAGGAGCTGCTCCAAGAACTCCATATGGCTGAGGCCGTGCGTCTTCGCCAACGCCAGGCGTTCGGGCAGGGTGTCGTTCATCCGTCCGAGCTTGAGCTTGCGCATGAGCGCCTTCAGCTCGGGAGAGACGGCGGGTGCCGGCGCGCTCATCGTCCGGCCGCCTTCGTCGAGGCGAACTCGGACGCGTCGCGTTGGAAGCGGCCCTGGACGACCACCCCGTCTGCTCGATCGTCCGGCCCGGCATCATCTGGCTCCTTGTCCTCCCGGGCGCGATCGAGCATGCGGCTGACGAGGTTGACATCCACCGCCTCCGCGTCGAGCGCCCGGGCACACGCCTGGTCGACGCGCCCAGATCCCCACTTCTCGGCCAGCCCGACGAGCCGGTAGACCTGGCGCATCTTGGTCCATGGCAGCGGCGTGTCGAGGATGGCCTGTGCGTAGACGGCGACCGATGGTCCATGGGAGGCCGCCAGGCGCGTGAGCGACGCCACGTCGCGGGTCGCGTAGATCCCCTTGCCCGGCGGAAAATCCGCCGGATCGGTGGAGCGCTGACCAGGGGCGACACGGGGGTGGACCTTCACCAGCTCGCCGCGCAGGTAGAGCTTCACCGTGGTGGAGTCCCGCCTTGCCCGCAGCGTCTTGCCCACCAGGGTGTAGCTCGCCGAGTACAGCGACTTGGCCACCTGGACATGACAGTCGCGGTGGAGCTTGGGGTCGGACCACACCGGCGTATCGAAGGGTGCGCCCGGGGCAGGGAGCAACAGCGGCAGCTCCTCGGTGCGGAACGACTCGGCCGGTCGGCACTGGGTCGTGCCGTGGATGCGCATGCCCGCTGTCGTCGTGCACCACGGCTCGGCGCGCATCCGGCAGTCGGCCAGGTCGACGAAGGACTCACCGGCGAAGAAGTTCTTCTGCACGTAGTGGACGACCCGTTCGACGCGTGGCTTGTCCGTCGGGGTCCGGACACGGGCTGCGTCGATCACGAAGCCGCGGTCCTGTGCGTACTCGACGAACACGTCGTTGAACCGCGGCGCGCAGTTCTCCGCGTGGATGACGATCGACTTCATGTTGTCGGGGATCACGACCGGGAAGACGCCGGCGAAGAACCCCCACGCTGCCTCGAACCCGCGGACGACCTCCTCGGTGGTCTGTGCGAACGTCGGCCACACGAACTGGTGTCGACTGAAGCACGCCGTGAAGATCAACCCTTGGCACACGCGTTGCCTGTCCCCATCGGGGAGGAGACCGAGCCTGCCGAAGTCGACCTGCAGCTCGGTCCCCGGCGGCGGGTCGTCGACGCGCACGGTCGTGGTGCGCTTGCTCGCTCCGCATCGCTCCACAGCGAAGCGCGCCAGGGTGCGGTGCGGGACGACGACTCCTTTGCGCTCGAGGAGGATCCCGATCTTGACGACGGTGAGCTCGTCGTCTTTCACCCACTTCTTGATCTGCTCCTCCTCGGCGAGCAGCGACCGCCATGCCCCGCCGTGGCCGTCGGTGCGCACCGGGCGGACCGCCTCGACCAACCGGCCGATCAGTTCGTCGGTGAGTTGCCCCTCTCCGCCTGCGCGGTCGAGGCCGAGCTCGACGGCGGCTGCGATGTAGCGTCTCGCCGTCTTGCGGTCGACGCCGATCCCCCGGGCGATGGGGCGCTCCCCCTCACCCCGCAGCCAACGCCTGAGCGCCTCTCGTATCTGGACCACTGTGACCTCCCTGAACGCCATGGGGCCTCCTCCGCATCGGCTTCGGAGGCCCAGCCGAATGTCTCTTCGGCCGGCGTCGGTGGATGGTCAGGGTGGTCCCATAACTGGCAACGGGGGTGGTCCCATGCCACTGGCAAAACCAGCGGCTACGTGGTCCCATGTGGCTGGCAAGCGATCAGTGAATCCCGACAAGGCCCTTCCGGACCTCCACTCGACCTCGGAGGCCGAACAGGCGCGTTGGCCGAAGGTACGACGACTGCTGTCGAACAGAAGAAGGGTTTGGATCGTCGCCGCTGCGCTCATCTGCTCGGTGACCGGACTGTCGGTCGGTCTCATGACGTCCTCGTCGGCCACGGCCACACCCCCGGCGTCGACATCGGGACAATCCGCGCCGAGCAGTGCTTCTACTGGCGGATTCGGGTCCGGCGGCGGATCCAATGCTCGCTCTGGACCGGCCGCAGGGGGAGCATCTGGCACCGTCAGCAGTATGTCCACGTCGGGCTTCACGATGACGACGTCAGCTGGTCAGAAGGTGACCATCGACGAGACGTCGTCCACGACCCACCGGAACGGCACAAGCTCGACCTCTCCGAGCGCCATCGAGACGGGTCAGCGCGTCCTCGCCCTCGGGACGACTGACGGAACCACGATCACTGCAGCTCAGGTCGTCGTCCAGCCGTCAGGGGCCGGATCGGCGACCTCGTCGTCGGCAGTGATCCCCTTCCAGCGGGGTGCACAGACCACGTCGAAGCAGATCGGCCAGATCCCGGCGGACTGGAGTCAGGGCTCGGGAACGATCATCAGTGGAGCGGCCGCCGATGAGGCGACCGAAGCTGCGCTGGCGGCGTACCCAGGGGGCGTCGTCGACCGTGTCGTCAAGCTGAGCAACGGTGACTACAACGTCCACTACATCGGCGTCAACTGGCCGCACCACGTGTTCCTCGATCAGGACTTCACGGTTATCGGCGCCGAGTAGCCGCACACGTCGACGGTGCACCTTCGATTGACGGGACTGTTGACGTCCTCGCTTGACGGCGGAGTCGGACAGCCTGGCGGCGGGGTCGTGCATCTGGCCGCCCTGATCAGGAGTCAACCCTCCACCTGATCCGGCTCGCTTCCCGTCGGGAGAGACGACCGACGCACTCGTCGGACACCCCCGCAGAATCGATGCACGACGAACGGCAGGATACGGTACAGTCGCGACCGATGATCTCGAGTGGCGACTGCCAGGGAGATGATGACGTCGCCGTGGTGGTGGGCCCCGGATGGGTGGTTCTCGGGTGAGCGTCGACGGAACCGTCGATCGCAGCGACCAGTCGTCCGAGACGTCGGACGGGACGGAACGAGCGGTGCCCGTTCCCTGGCTCTCGCGACCCTCCTCTTCGTCCTCTTCCTGACGTTCCTGGACAACACCATCGTGACCGTGGTGCTGGCCCAGGTCCAAAGTGGCCTGCACGCATCGGTGAGCCAGCTGCAGTGGGTGGTCAACGGGTACGCCCTCACCTTTGCCGCCTTGATGCTGAGTTTCGGTACCGTCGGCGACCTGTTCGGACGCAAGAAGGTCATGCTCGCCGGGGTGGCCGTGTTCTGTGCAGGTTCGGTGATTGCCGCCGTCGCCCCGACGACCGACATCCTGATCGCCGGGAGAGTCGTCATGGGGATCGGTGCCGCCGCCTCGGAACCGGGCACGCTGTCGATGATCCGACACCTCTACCCTGACCGGGCAGAGCGGGCCCGTTCTCTCGGCATCTGGGCTGCAGTGTCGAGTCTTGGCCTCGCCCTCGGCCCGCTGATCGGTGGCCTCTTGGTCTACGGCTGGTCGTGGCGGGCCATCTTCTGGTTCAACGTCTTCTTCGGTGCGCTGGCGTTCATCAGCGCAGCCATCGTCATCCCAGAGAGCTCGGATCCGGTCAAGGCCCGATTCGACATACCAGGGTTTCTGCTCGGGGCTCTTGCGCTCGGGTCGCTCACCTTCGCCATCATCCTCGGCGAAACGGCCGGATATCGGACCTGGTGGATCGATCTGCTCTTCTTCTTCTCCCTGGTCGCAGCCATCTCTTTCGTCCTCGCCGAGCTCCGGGCGGAGAACCCGGTGCTCAACGTCCGCTACTTCAAGATACCGACGTTTGCATCGTCCAACATCGTCGCGTTCACCGTCTACTTCGGGACCTTCGCGATCTTCTTCATGGTCGCGCTCTACCTCCAGGTGGTCGGATCCAACTCACCCTTGGGCCTCGCCTTGAACTTCCTCCCACTGGCCGTGGGCATGGTGGCGGCGTCGCTCCTCACCGGTCGCTGGGTCGCCATCTGGGGTCCCCGGATCCCGATGGCCACCGGCTGCCTGATCGGCGCGATCGGGATTCTCTTCACCAACGCCAACATCTCCCCGAACGCTGGCATCGGCCAGATCGGGTGGTCCATGTTCCTCGCCGGTGTCGGAGTGGGTATGGCCATGGTGCCGATCACCTCAGGCGCGCTGGGCTCGGTCCCGGCCGAGCACTCGGGAATGGCCGCATCCGCCGCCAACACGTTCCGGGAACTCGGTGCCGTTGTCGGGGTCGCGGTCCTCGGCTCGATCGTCAACGGGCAGCTCACCGTCAACCTGGTGCAGAAGCTCACCGCGATCGGTATCCCGAAGGCCTACCAATCGCTCGTCGTTTCCGCCGTGACCACCGGCACCTACCAGAGCGAGGCCAAGTCGGCGACGGCAAAGAGCCCTGCCATTACACACATCGTCAACGAGGTGGTCTCCGCTGCCTACGGGGCCTTCCTGCACGGACTGACCGTTTCGCTCAATATCGCCGGCGCCCTGCTCCTCGCCTCGTCCATCCTGGCGCTGGTCACCGTCTATGGGCGCCGCGTCCACCTCGAGCGAGTCCACTCCGACGAAGGCCACCTTCTCCATGTGTCCGTAACGGGCGCTGACTGAGCCGGCACGAAGGTCACCATCGCGGCCGGGAAGACCACCACAAAAGGCCTCGCCATCCCCTACCAGTTCCCAACGGTGGGGGCCGTGGTCGGCACAGTGGACGTGGTCGGTGCGCCCGCGGGCGGGTTCGCAGGCGGGTTCCAGGCCGGCGTCCAGGCGTGCAACACGCCACCGACCGCGACGTCCTGTCCCGGTCAACAGGACGGCTACACCCAGTCGAATGGTCTCTACCAATTGCTGTTGTCCCCCGGGACCTGGTGGGTGTCCGGCTTCGTGGACGTCTACGGCAACGGGTACGGATCGGGTCAGCCGACCACCCTGCCCCGCAAGGTGTCCGTCACTGCCGATGTGCAGAAGACCGAGAACTTCACAGTGGTCGTTTCGCCGTAGTCGGCGCACGCGTCCAGACAGGCCGTCGGGGGCGGGCCCCGACGCCGACGATCCTCGCAATCAGCAGTGGTCGGATGAGCATCTGAGATGACGTCCTGGACACTGCACGCCGCGGTCACGGCAAGTGCCGCCCCGATGACCAGGGAGTATCAGGAACCAGAACCGGGTGCCCCCTCCCCTGCTACCTTTTGCGGACCATATGGAACAGCCGGTCGGCTATGACCCCGGCGAGGCCATCGTTCACGAGAGGGGATCCTGAAATGCAGAAGCGCACGGTACGCCGAAGGACGATGATTGCGGGGGCAGCCCTGTTGGGGGTTGGCGCGTTGTTGATCCAGTACGCACCCCTCGCCTCGGCCTCCAACGCAAGCACTGCTCGCGCAACGGGCCTGCCGGCCATCCGCCACGTGTTCGTCATCATGCTCGAGAACAACGGCTATGCGGCCACATTCGGCTCGCCGACCAAGGACCCCTATCTCGCCAAGACGTTGCCGAGCAAGGGTGCGCTGCTCAAGAATTACTACGGGATCGGGCACTTCTCCAACGACAACTACGCCGCGTTCATCTCCGGTCAGCCGCCCAACAAGGACAACCAGGCCGACTGCGTCGTATCCGGCTACTCCAACTTCCCGTCGGGAGACGGCCAGACGGCCGGCATCCAGCAGGGAGCCGGTTGTGTCTTCCCCTCAGCGGTGAGCACCCTCACCAGCCAGCTGAGTGCAAAGAAGTTCACCTGGAAGGGCTACGAAGAGGACATGGGCAACGACTCCTCGCGTGATGGCGGCATCACCTGTGCCCACCCGACGCTGGGAACAAAGGATCCGACCACGACGGCGGTCGCGAGCGACGGGTACACGACCCGACACAACCCGTTCATGTACTTTCACTCGATCATCGACAATTCGACCGTCTGCAACAAGGACGTGGTGCCGATGGGCAGCACGACCGGGAAGATGCCGACGGGGACGCCGACAGGGGTCACCGGATTGGTCACCGATCTCAAGTCCGTGGGAACCACCCCCAACTTCAGCTTCATCACGCCGAACCTGTGTGACGACGGTCACGACTATCCGTGCAAGAACACGACCGGTGCAGGGCAAGGCGGAGGCTCGGCGGTGGGTGACATCAACAAGTGGTTGAGCACCTGGGTGCCGATCATCCAGGCGTCGGCTGCGTACCGGGACAACGGGCTCATCGAGATCACGTTCGACGAAGCCGAGGAGCCAACGCTCGATACCACTGCCTGCTGCGGTGAGACCAACGGCCCGGCTGCCGACACCGGTGGGAATGGGATCAAGGGTCCCGGAGGCGGTGTCGTGGGTGCTGTCCTTCTCTCACCGTTCATCAAGGCGGGCACCGTGGTGACCAAGGACTACAACCACTATTCGTCGCTGGCGTCGATCGAGGATCTGTTCGGGCTCGCGCGCCTCGGCGAGGCGAAGACGGTCACCTCGAACTTCGACACGGGTATCTACAGCTCATAGACATCGGTGTGCACTCGGCGCAGATCCGTCACCCCCCGCTGTGTCGCGGGGGGTGACGGTGACCGGGCCACAGGTACAGGCCCGCCGGGGTTCCGGGGCAGCGAGACGAGTCTCCCGACGTTCGTTGACAAGTAAAGCCATGCTTGGCAGACTCTGCCATCCAAGCGGCGCCGGCCTGGCGCGGGCAAGGGGGTCGCGGTGAAGCCAAGGGTGGTCGCGAGGAGGTCCCGGCGCTTGGTCGGTGTGGGGGTGGCGCTCCTCGGCCTGGGTGTGGGAGTCGCCGCGTGTGGAACATCGGCTAGCTCGACGCAGACCACGGCGACCGTTGCTTCGGTGCCGGCGAGCGTCCCGCGTGCCACCGTCACCGGTCCGGTGACCGGCGGGCAAGGTATCGACCTGCCCGGCACCACCAGCTTCGATCTGAGCAGCGTCGGCTACGAGCAGAACGAATACTTCCTGTCCGGCACCGCCACTGCCTATACGAGTGCCTCACCCCTGACCTCCAACGGTCGCTGGACGGTCACCCCTGCCGGCACCGCGCCGTACAAGACGCGGATGGTCGTCTATCGGCCGATCGACCCCAAGCGATTCGACGGAACGGTGATCGTCGAGTGGCTCAACGTGAGCGGGGGCGTCGACGCGGCAGCGGCATGGTTGACAGACCACGTACAGATGATCCGCAGCGGCATGGTCTACGTCGGGGTGAGCGTTCAAGCGGCGGGCATCGAGGGATCCTCGGGTTCACTCGGGGCCTCCGCTGGCGAAGCCGGTGGGATCAAGGGGGCGGATCCGGCTCGCTATGGCTCTCTCACTGACCCGGGCGATAGCTACGCGTACAGCATGTACGAACAGGCCGGGGCTGCGATCCACCGAGACGCGGCGACGGTACTGGCCGGGCTCACACCCAAGCGGGTGCTGGCCCTCGGCGAGTCGCAGTCCGCATTTCGGCTGGTCACCTATATCGATGCGCTGCAACCCCGATCACAAGGGGTCTACGACGGCTACTTCGTCTACAGCCGTGGCGGATCGGGTGCTTCTCTCTCCCAGGCACCGCAGGCCGCCATCACACCTCCGACCCCGACGATCATCCGAACCGACCTCCATGTTCCGGTCATGATGTTCGAAACCGAAGCAGACCTGCTCGTCCTCGGGTATCTCCCAGCCCGCCAAGCTCCGACCGCGTACATCCGGGAGTGGGAGGTCGCGGGTACCGCGCACTACGACACCTACGGTCTGATCGAGTCGATGACAGACAACGGAAACGGCGCCGCGGATGTGAAGACGTTCGACACGATGATCAACCCGGTCTCCTCCTTCGACGGGGGAGCGATCAGCTGCCCGGTCCCCCTCAACGCCGGAGCGCACACCTATGAGCTTCGGGCCGCCGTGGTCGCCCTCAACCGCTGGGTGACCAGCGGGACGCCACCTCCCCAGTCGCCGCGCCTCCAGGTGGCCAGCCCAACGGCGTTCGTGATCAATCAGGACGGTGAGGCGGTCGGTGGGATCCGAACGCCACAGGTCCAGGCACCCATCGCCGTCGTGAACGGGACCGGTGACACCTCGAGCGCCGGCGGCGGATTCTGCGGGCTGTTCGGATCGACGACGCCGTTCAGTGCTGCAAAGCTCGCCCAGCTGTACCCGACCCATTCCGTCTTCGTCACGAAGTGGAACCATGCCGTTGCTGCGGACGTGACGGCGGGATACCTGCTGCAGGCCGACGCCACCGTGCTCGACAGCGTCGCCCGGCAGTCGACGGTCGGGGGCTGACCGGGACTTCCAGAGTGTACTGGCGGCACCCATCCTCAAGGACAGCGCCGCACTCCGGGCAGAGGAGCTGCGCCCAGCACGCCGGATGCCACCGTCGTCTGCTGTGCGCTGATACGTCAGCGGCTACCGGTGCGGCCGGAGGCATGCGTCGTGATCGCTCCCCGGGGCATCGTGGGCATCATCACAGGGATGTTCGGTTCGCGTTTGGTCCGGCGACTGGATATGCGTACCCTGTTGATCACGGCCACTGCAGCCACCGGCTTCGGGTTTCTGATCCTTGCCAACCTTCCACGGGTGGGCACCACAGCCCCCTGCTCGGCGCCGTCGTCCTTGTGGGGTTCGGCACCGGCGGCACCGTCTTCGGTACAACGGTGATGGCAGCGAGTGGCATGGCCGACGCCGATCAGGGTCTGGTCGCCGCCTGCTTCGGTCCCCGGCCCGTCGGCAGCACCGGCATTGCCGCCTCGATCACGACCATCGACGTCCCAGCTCAATCCGACACGTCCGAGCAATCCATACAGATGAGGAGGACAGCATGAGAACCATCAGATTGGGTCGGACCGACCTGCTCGTGTCACGGGTCGCGTTTGGCACCTGGCAGCTCGGGGGCGACTGGGGGGCCACGGACTCCGAGGAGGCCGTTGCCGCGATCCGCCGGGCAGCGGATCGCGGTGTGAACTTCTTCGATACCGCACAGGCCTATGGCTTCGGCGCCTCCGAGCGCCTCCTGGCCGAAGCGCTCCGGGGCCGGGTCCGCGGCCAGGTGGTCATTGGCACGAAGGGAGGTCTCAGACCTGACGGTCCGGGCGTCGCTCGCGACGCGAGCCGCGACATGGATTCGGACCGGCCTCGAGGAGAGCCTGCGAGCCCTCGACACCGACTACGTGGATCTCTTTCAGGTCCATTGGCCCGACCCCAAGACACCGTTCGACGAGACGGCAGAGGCACTTGCCAAGCTGGTCGAAGACGGCAAGATCCTCCATGTCGGCGTATCCAACTTCGACGTCGCACAGATCGAGGAGTTCAGCGCCACCCTGCCCGTCGAAACCCTGCAGCCGCCCTACCACCTCTTCCATCGGGACATCGAAGCCGAACTCCTGCCCTATACCGCAGCGAACGACATCGGGGTCCTGGTCTACGGACCCTTGGCTCACGGACTGTTGGGCGGTCACCTCGAGCCCGACACCCGGTTCGCGCCGGACGATTGGCGGTCCAAGAATGCCATGTTCCACGGTGCCTCCTACGAGCGGAATCTCCGGGTGGTCCGGCAATTGCAGAGGCTCGCAACGGAGGAGCTGGGAATCACATTGGCCCAGCTGGCAGTGGCGTGGACGTTGGCGAACCCGGCGGTCCACGCTGCAATCGTCGGCACCCGCGACCCGAAGCACATCGACGAGGCCATAGCCGCCGCGGAGATCGACCTGAACGACGAGGTGCTGCAGCGCATCGACCAGATCATGGTCGACAGCACACCCGTCGCCGGCCCTTCCCCCGAAGGCATGTGATCACGAAAGGAGCACCGCAATGTCTGATTCGACACGTAGGACCGAGCAGCTGCCAACGGTAGCAGTGATCGGGACGGGCACCATGGGGTCGGCGATGGCCCAACGCCTCATCGGTGCAGGGATGGACGTGGACGTCTGGGCCCGGCATCGTTCGTCGACAACGGAGCTCGTCGACCGAGGTGCCACCGCCTTCGAGTCGGTCGCTGACGCGGTCAAACAGGCCGATGTCGTCATCACGATGCTGCCGACTGCGGACGCCATAGAGGAGGTCATGGTCAGCGGCAACGGACTTTCCGCCATGCGCAAGGGGTCCGTCTGGGTGCAGATGGCCACCATCGGGGTCGGCCGGACGGAGGGACTCGCCGAGCGGACCAGGACCCACCGACCGGATGTCGTCTTCGTCGACGCGCCGGTCTCAGGGAGCAGAGTGCCGGCTGAGTCCGGTCAGCTCCTGATCCTGGCGTCGGGTCCCGACGCGGTAGCACCAACGCTCGAACCGGTCTTCGGGGTCCTGGGACGGGCCACGCTCTGGCTCGGTCCAGCAGGAACCGGCAGCAGGATGAAGCTCGTCCTCAACACATGGTTGGCCTTTCAGACCGAGGGGGCTGCCGAGTCGGCCGCGTTGGCGGCAAACCTCGGCGTGCCCACACAAGCGCTGTTCACCGCCCTGCGCGACAACCCATTGGCGTCGCCGTACGCACTGAGCAAGCTGACCAAGATGGTCGACAACGACTTCCACGCCGACTTCGCCCTGGACTGGGCGCTCAAGGACCTCGACCTGGTGGCCGCTGATGCCGCTCCAGGGGTTGCGCCGATTGCCGCGGCCATTGCCGACCGTTGGCGTGGTCTGGTCCAGGACGGGTCCAGTGGACTCGACGTCAGCGCTGCCCGGAACGGCCTCGGGCAATGACTCCGCCGTGCTGAACAACCGCCCACCGCCCGCTGAGTAGCGCCGCACGTTGCGTACAGCGCACATCGACACTCGGCGATACGCGTTCCCGGGGTAGCTCGGGTCCTCTCCCGAGGATGGGAAACCAGCTCAGCGCATGTCCTAGGTCGGCTTCGTCACAATTGACGGTGACGGCTCGAGCCCGTGTTTGTTACGGTGAGCCGGACGAATTCTCTGGCGCCATCTCGGCGGAAGGGCGGTATTTCGATGACAAAGGCATCAGTCGTGGACCGTACGCGAGTCGCGTTTGTCGGCCTCACGGCACTGGCACTGGCGGCGAGCATCGTCCTCGTCGGCGTCACGCCGAGCGGAGCGTCGACCCCCCACGCAAACGCGGGGCCGCTCACGTCAACTGCCCGAGGCACACTCATCGCCGACCATTCGGTTGGGACCGCCGGCGTGACCGGTGCTGCCGCCATCTACCTCATCGAGTACTACTCGGAGACACTGCAGGGAGCGCCGGTCAAGGTCACCGGATTGGTGTTCGTTCCAACGGGCACAGCACCAGTAGGGGGCTGGCCGATCGTGAACTGGGCGCACCCGACCGACGGCACCAACAAGAACTGCGCGCCGTCGCTCGACCCCTCGACGGCTGTTCCCAATATCGACGCCATCCTGGCTGAGCACTGGGAGGTCGTGGCCACTGACTACCAGGGCGAAGCGAACTTGAACATCCTGTCTCCCTCGCCCGGGCTCCTTCCGTATCTTGCGGGAACGAGCGCCGCGTACAACACGATCGACATCGTACGGGCAGCCCGACACTTGCCAGCCGCCCATGCCAGCGCGAATTATGTCGTCTGGGGATGGTCCGAGGGCGGCCAGACAGTCCTTTTCGTGCTCGACAAGGCCAAGACCTACGGTTCGGGTCTCGATCTCAAGGGAGGGCTTGCCATTGCGCCTCCGTCGAACTTTGGTACAGAGCTGCCGTATATCGAAGACAACACCCTCTACTGGCCGCTCGTCTTCATGTTCGTCGGCGGTCTCAATGCCGCCTACGGCAATACGCTCGCCCCGACGTCGGAGATGCTGACGGCAGCCGGTCAGAGCGATCTACCCCTCCTGGGCACAGACTGCGTCGCTGCCGTGATCACGACGTTGGATCATTCGACGTTCTCGACGATCCTCACGTTTCCCCGCGGGGGTGCGTTGTCCACGCTGCCGGCAGCGTGGCGGACCGTGTTCTCCAAGAACGACCCGGCAACGGCGGCGAACCTCGCGTCGACGGACACCTCCGTCCCCCTGGTCATCGCTGGCGGTTCAGACGACACGCTGGTCGATCCGGTCACCACTGCCCAGCTTGCGTACAAGATGTGCGCACTGAGCACCCCCCAGAATGTCCAGCGCTGGGTGTACACCGGTCTCGATCACGACAGCATCGCCGGGCCGGCTCCGGTCAACGACTTCGTGTCCTGGACGGCCGACCGCTTTGCCGGCTCGGGCTCCTACACGCCCACGGGCACCCCCACGAACCCGGCGACGGTCACGAAGAGCTGCGGCTAATCATCCGGTGGCACCAGTAGGTCCATGAAGCGGCGCGGCGTCCGTACTGCGTCGCCACGAGCGCAGACCTATGGGCTACCCCGATCCCTCGCGATCCGCTAGCGCACACCGCCATGGCTCGAGGTCGAGCCCGGGATAGCGGATCGCGACCCCCCGGAGCAGGGCCTCGTCCCAGATCGGATGGCCGGGCAGTGGGAACCCGAAGAGCGCCAGCTCCCGTGGGGTCGAGTGCTCTGCGAACTGCGTCCACTCCGGACCCGTCGAGTTCGACTGTGCCTGGTCGTACCCGATCCAGTCCTGCCCGGCACGCTTGAAGGCAAGCCCGAGGAGGAAGCGGGCGGAGCGCTCCGAGGTGAACGGGGCGGCCCGGTGGAACACGTTGGACCGGTAGACGAGAAGCGATCCGCGCCGACCGCTCGCCCGTTGCTCGGCGCTGTAGAGGGCCGGGTCCTTGTCGGGCATGACCACCGGCATCCACGCCCGCACATGGGTCGAGTCGCGCACCGACACCAGGCGGGTGGGATTGTCGGTCTCCCCGACGTCGCACAGGTAGAGGAACGACTGCAGGTTCCACCAGGGCGCCTCGGTACCCGCAGGCAGCCACGAGTGGTTGCGGTCGATGTGCATGGGTTGCTCGTAGTTGGTCACGCCCGAGTACTTGGCATTCGCGTGGGCCCCGTAGAGCCGCACGTCCTCGGTCCCGAGCGCACGCTCGGCGAAGTCGACGATGGAAGGGTGCACGCAGAGGCGGTTGAGGGCGCCCGCTCCCGGGAAGGGGAACGAGGCCGACCAGCGATGCTGGGCGCCACGGAACCCGGGGCCATCTGCAGGCCATTCGAACTCCTCGGCTGGATCGGCCCTGGATCCGATCCGGCTGCGGGTCACCGCCTCCGGAGCGGCGTGGAACTCCTCGCTGGATGGAAAGACCAGCCGCAGGTCGTCCGAAGCGGCATCGATCTCGTTGCAGTCGACGAGCCCCTCCAGGAGTACCCACCCGTCGTCGCGCCAGCATGCGAGCTCGGCGTCTGTGGCGAGCCGTGAGGCCACTCGAGCACCCTCCGTCCTGGGATCTGCCTGATGGGTACGCTAGCCCGGCTGGTATCGCACCCACCCCCCTGCGCGGATGTGACGATAGGGCCATGGACCCCGACCGAACCATCTTCGAGGGCTTCGAGGGCGTACGCCTGGTTGCCGACGTGCGCGGCGACCCCGAGTCCCCCCCGGTGCTGTTCCTCCACGGGGGTGGTCAGACCAGACACGCCTGGGGCGGGACCGCCGCGACGGTGGCGGCGCAGGGATGGAGGACGGTGGCGATCGACCTGCGTGGTCATGGCGAGAGCGACTGGGCCCCGAACGGCGACTACTCCTTCACCGCCTTCTGCGCGGACTGCGTCGCCGTGGCCGACCAGCTGGGTCGGCCACCGGTCCTGGTGGGCGCCTCGCTGGGTGGCATGGCCGCCATGCTCGCCGAGGGGACGAGCGACCGGACCGTCTCCTGTGGCCTGGTACTGGTGGACATCACCCCCAAGACGAACGAAGAGGGCATCCAGCGGATCGCCCGGTTCATGCAGTCGGGCATCGACGGATTCGACTCCCTCGAGGAGGCGGGCGCGGCGATCGCCGCCTACACCCCCCAACGGACCAGGCCGGTGAACCCGGCGGGCCTCATGAAGGTGCTGCGCCTGCGTGACGGTCGCTGGTACTGGCACTGGGACCCCCTCGTGATCAGCCACGATCGGACCGAGGTGGTGCCGAACCGCTTCGCCGGCCTGCTCGACGCGGCACTGAGCAACATCGACGTGCCGACCCTGCTCGTCTGGGGGCTCCTGAGCGACGTCGTGACCCAGGAAGGGGTCGACGAGCTGTTGTCCCGGATTCCGGGCGCGACGGTCGTCGCGGTCGGTGGTGCGTCCCACATGATCGCCGGGGACCGCAACGACGCCTTCACCGATGCGGTGGTCACCTTCCTGACCGATCGCATCCGGCCGACCCTCGATGATCCGGCCGGCCCACCTCCGAGGTCGTGACGTCCGACCGCCCGGACGGTCGGGACCGGTGGGAGTCTTGCCCCGCAGAGCCGGGTCGTGCACGATGGTCACCACCCGGGAGGCGACCTGATGCCCAACCACCTAGCCTTTGTCTGCGCGATGCCGATGGAGCTGACCCCGCTCAAGCGGAAGCTCTCCCTCCGGCGAACCCGCGTGGGCGCGCTCGACATCCACGTCGGGACGCTCGGCGGCCAGCCGGTCGTGGCCATCGTCACCGGCATGGGCACTGCCCTCGCCACCCAGGGCCTCGAGCGCCTCTTGGACACCGTCGAGGTCGGGCGGGTGGTCGTGGTCGGGATCACCGGCGCGGTCGACGACGACACACCCTTCGGGACCCTTGTCCTGCCCGAGCGGGTCGTCAACAGTGCGACGGGAGCCGAGTACCGCCCCGAACAGCTGGGCGCAGGCGAACCGCACGGGACGATGTGGACCACCGACGAGCTCACGACAGACCTGGATCTCCTCGCAACCTTACGAGCCGACGGGGTGGTGTCGCTGGACATGGAAACGGCAGCGATCGCCGAGGTGTGCGAGCGTCGGGGTATCCCCTGGTCGGTCTTCCGGGTCATCAGCGACCGCGCCACCGACGGGAGTATCGACGAGGAGGTGTTCCGGCTCAGCAATCAGGACGGGAGCCCGAACCCCGCGTCGATCGCCGCCTACCTCCTCAAGCATCCGAATCGAATCCCTGCCCTCGCCCGCTTGGCCAAGGCTGCGCAGCAGGCGACCACATGCGCTGCGTCGGCGGCGATCCAAGCGGTGACAGGACTCCCCGGGGCTGCGGGACCGCAGGCGTCACCCGAAGGCCGCTGACCACCGGCCTGCGACTGCTCGGGCGGGGCTGCCGTCGGGAGCTCGCGCGGCAGGCGGGCTGACCGCCGTGCCTCCGTCGGAGCCGCCGTCCGGCGGGATCCCGGCCCTCCATCTCTATCGCTGGATCGACCCGGTGGTCATCGGAGTCGTCATCGCTGCCTTCGCCGCGGGGTTCGGACAGTTCGGTGTGGTCGCCGCACTCGGCAAGGTGGCCAAGGAGTTCGGTCGCTCGACGCAAGGAACGACGATCGCCGATCAGGCCGGCCTCTCGGGAACCGCGCTCGGCATCGGATTGGCGATCATCCGCCTGGCCTCGCTCGGCGCGCTCCCCCTCGCCGGACTGGCCGATCGGTTCGGTCGTCGGACGATGCTGCTCGTCACGGTCGGCATCGGGCTCGCGATCACCGCAGTGGCAGCCGCCAGCCCGAGCTACTGGTGGTTCGTCGTGATCTTCGCCCTGGGCCGGCCGTTCCTGAGCGCGACCAACTCCCTCACCGCGGTGCTCGCCGCCGAGCAAACCGGAGCAGCCGACCGGGCCAAGGCGGTGGCGTTCGTGGCCGCCGGGTACGGGGTCGGGGCCGGAGTCATTGCACTCCTCAGCCTCGCGTCGAGCAGCCTCGGGTTCCGGGGGATCTTCGCCCTGGCGCTGATCCCGCTGTCCCTCCTACCGGTCATCGCCCGACAGGTCACCGAATCGGATCGCTTCGCCGTGGCCGCAGCCGCCAAGGTGCACCCCCTCCCGGTTATCGGGGCGGTCGGCCGGCGGTTCCGGGGACGGCTCTCGGTCCTCGCCCTCCTCGCGTTCGCGATCTCGGTGATCACCGGCCCGGCCAACACGTTCGCCTACCTCTACGCCGAGAACGTCCTCCACCAGTCGGGCCTCCTGACCGGTCTCATGGTGGTGGGCGCCGGCGCCACGGGACTGGTCGGGCTGCTCATCGGCCGCTGGTCGGCGGACAATATCGGCAGGCGTCCCACTGGGGCGGTCGGCATGGTGGGCATCGCCGTGTTCGGGGCGATGGCCTACAGCGGGTCACAGGCCGCTCTCGTCGTCGGTTACTGCCTCGGTGTGCTCGCCGGGTCGGTCCTCGCGCCGTGCATCGGTTCGTTGCTCACCGAGCTGTTCCCGACGTCGGTCCGTGCATCGGTGGCGGGATGGTGGCTCGTCGCCGGCGTCTTCGGGGCCGCGGCCGGGCTGGTCGTCTTCGGAGCCGTCGCCGACATCGGCAATCGCTTCGGCCTGGCCGCGGTGGCCACGTTCCTGCCGGCATGCCTCGCTGCGGGCCTGTTCTGGTGCCTCCCCGAGACGCGGGGAACCGAACCCGAGGAGCTCTGGCCTGAACCGTGAGCCGCCGCGTGCTGCGTGCCTGCGGTGTCGTCGGCGCGGTGGTGCTGGCCACCCTCGCGTCGTTCACCCGGCCGTTCACGGTGCCCGCAGACACCGTCGTCCTCCTCGGAATTGCCGGGATCGCCGCGTTCGGGTTGCTCGACCGCCGGATCGGAGCGGAGGGTACGGCGACCACCGGTGGCCATGCGGGCACCGGGGGACGGTCGGCCGACGGCTGGGGGCTGCGCTGGGGGCTCTCGGCCGTCGCGATCGCCGCCGGGGTCGGGTGGGAACTGTTCTGCTACTTCTCGTCCCCTCGCCAGGACCATCCCACGGTGAGCTCGATGCTCGACGTGGTCGACGCGCACCGTCCCTGGCTCGGACTCGTCTTCGCGGTGTGGCTCCTGCTCGGTTGGCGCCTGGTCGAGCGATGACCTGGCGCGACGTCACCTGGGCCGTCTGGTCGGCCATCGCGCTCGTACTCGTCGCGTCCGAGGCCGCCGCGATCGTCTCGCGCGGGCGCCTCCCGCGAGCGGACGACCTGCTCCGGATGATGACCGCGAGTCCGACCCGCAGGACGCTGCTGGTGCTCGGCTGGCTCTGGCTCGGATGGCACACCTTCGCCCGATGACACCGTGCCGGGCCGGCCGGCCGGATCGGCGGCCGGTTGGCGCGGGTCAGGAGGTCGGGCCGACGACGGTCACCGGGGTCCCGATGGGAGTGAGCGGCCAGACCTGGGCCGCAACGGCGATCGGCATCTCGACACAACCGTTGCTCTGGGGCGATCCGTAGCTCGCCCGCACGAAGCCGTGTAGGGCGTCCCCGCCGTTGAAGTAGCTCGCCCAGGGGACGTTCGGATCGTCGTAGGTGCTGCCGTCGGGGTTGGTGCCCTGCATGCGCGAGCTCACCACGTGCTCGAAGACCGGGAAGGTGCCGTCCGCGGTGTCCGCGCCCGGGGCGCCGGTGTTCACCGCGACGCCGGTCATCACGGGCGCTCCGTTCTCGAAGAGGGTCAGCGTCTCGGGCAGCTGCTTGGAGACCCAGACGTCCGTGTACGGCCGCGTGTTGATCTTCCCGGACGAAACATCGGCGAGCAGGGCACCCCAGACCTGCACGCCGGCAACCCCGTCCACCGCAAACCCGTGCTGATCCTCGAAGCTCATCACCGCAGCCTTTGTGATGACGTTCTCCGAACCCTCGATCCACAGCGAGGTGAACGCGGCCGGGAGGTCCAGCCAGCGCCAGGCGAAGCTTCCCGCCTGTGGGGAGACCGACCCGGAGGGAGAGCCCGGCGGAGCGGACGGCGTGAAGGAGAGCGGGAGGTAGTTCAACTGCGCGAGCAACTGCTGGAGCCGCTCCGTGCTGGCCTGGACGACGGAGAAGCTGACGGTCGCCGGTTGGGTCAGCCTGCCGCCGTTCGCCCCCTCGGGGCCGGCCGCTCCCGGCGGGATGACCAGTGACTCGGTCGCGGTCGGCAGGAAGGGAGCCGAAGCCAGGAACGAAAGGGTGCTGTGTCCGACCATCCGCCAGATCCCTGCTACCGGTGGGCTGAACATCGGCATGCCGGTCGCCCCTCCGAGAGGAGCGGAGAAGGTCACGGTCACCGCCTGGTCCGATGGCACGCCGGAGGCTCCGTTGGCCGGCACCGTCGAGACGACGGAGAGTGTCCGCACCGCGGCGGGTCCGTGGGTGGAGGCCGCTCCCGAGGCCGACGGACCGTTCGTGGTCCCCGAGTGCCTGCCGAACGCATAGGCCCCAGCGGCCACCGCGACCAGTGCCACGACCGTGATCAGGACCACCAGCATGGTGCGATGCCGCTTGGGCGGGGGAACGAGGATCCGGTACTCCACGATGACTCCCGATGCTCGAGGGGACCGGCGGGTCGGGTACGCCGACCGCAGCGCCCCGGGGCGTCTCCACCGTCCACGCTACCCACGCGATCGCAGGATGTCGGCGCGGTTCAGGTCACGCAGCCTGCTCCGGGCCGTCGGTCAGGTGCCGTATGGCGTCCAGGATGGCCCGGTGGAAGGTGGGGTACGCGTAGATCATGTGCCGGAGCCGGCTGGTCGGGACCTCGGCATGCACCGCGAGCGTGAGCAGGCCGAGCATCTCCCCGCCGCAGGGCCCCATCGAGGTGGCGCCGACCAGCACGCCGCGGTCCCGGTCCTCGACGATCTTGACCAGCCCCTCGTTGCCGGCCTTGTGGATCCACCCCCGGGCCGAGTCCGGGACCCGGGCAAGGCCCACCCGGACCTCGATGCCCTCCGCCAGCGCTTCTCGCTCGGTGCGCCCGACGGAGCCGATCTCGGGATCGGTGAAGGTGACCCGGGGTACCGCCCGGTAGTCGGCCGGCACCACTTCGCGGCCGAGGATATCCCGGACCACGATGTCCGCCTGGTACATCGAGACATGGGTGAAGCCTCCCTTGCCGGTCACGTCGCCCACCGCCCACGTCCGCTCGACACCGTCGACCCGCATGTGGTCGTCGACCGGCAGCGACCGCGCCCTCGGATCCAGGCCCACCGACGCGACGTCCAGCCGCTCGAGGTCCACGCGCCGTCCCGTGGCGACCAGCAACTGGTCGGCCAACAGCGGCTGGCCCTCGGCGAGCTCGACGGCGAACCGCTGTCCGTCGTACCCGACCGACTCGACCTCGACCGAGGTCCGCACCTCGATGCCCTCGGCCCCGAACACGTCGCCGAGCACGGCGGCGGCCTCCGGCTCCTCGGGACCGACCAGGTGGGGTGCCGTCTCGAGCACCGTGACCTGCGCGCCGAACCGCCGGAACACCTGGGCCATCTCGACCCCGATCGAGCCGCCCCCGAGGACGACGAGCGTGTGCGGCACCTGCGTGGTCCGGACCGCCTCCCGGTTGGTCCAGAACGGCGTGCCCGCGAGACCGGCCACGGGTGGAATCCAGGGGCGGGCCCCGCTCGCGACGACCACCGCCCGCCGGGCCGCGAACTCGCGGTCGCCGACGACGACCCGCCCGGGGCCTGCCAGTCGGGCCCAGCCGCGGACGAACCGGCCGCCTTTCCCCTCGAACCGCTCGACGGCCACCGTGTCGTCCCAGTCGTCCGTCGCCTCGTCGCGGATACGCGCGGCCACCGGGTCCCAGCTCGGATGCACCGTCGAGCTCCCGCTCATGCCGTTGACCCGTCGCGCCTCGGCGAGCAGGTCCGCGGCGCGGACCATCATCTTGGTGGGGATGCACCCCCAGTAGGGGCATTCGCCCCCCACCAGTTCGGCGTCGATCCCGACCACGTCCAGGCCGGCCTCGGCCAGCCGCTCGGCCACGTCCTCGCCGCCGGGGCCCATGCCCACGACCACCACATCGACCTGCTCGCTCATCGTTGCCGCCTCTTGTCGGAAGGTATGGACCGCGACCCAGGCCGCTCACGGTGTGCCGGCCCAGCGCACCAGTCATCAGGGCACGGGCCGGACGATCCGGCAAACTCCCTGGTCACAGGCGTCACCAGCATGCCGTATGCGTCGCCGCCCCGATGGATATGGGACACTCGGCAATCCGGGTCCCGGTACCCCGGGGAGAGGGGGGACGATTGTCTGTGACCGCGGGGATACAGGATCGGACGCGGGACGAGCTTGCGCGCCTCGTGCCCGAGTACCTCCTCGCCGGGCACGTGATCGACCGGGCGGGCATGCCCCACCTGATCGGGGCGTTCGGTCGGGACGGGATGCGCGACATCGCCATCGACGAGTGGATGGGCGCGAGCCCGCTCTACACCGGGCGGATGCAGCGGGCACTCGGGTTCACCGGGGACTCGGTCGAGACCATCTTCAAGGGGCTGCAACTCGACATCGGGGCACCTCCCCAGTTCATGGACTTCCGCTATCGGGTCATCGATCACGATCACGGCGAGTTCTGGCTCGACCACTGCGGCGCGCTGATGGACGTCGAGCCGATGGGCACCGAGTTCGTGGTCGCCATGTGCCACGACATCGAGGACCCGACGTTCGACGCGACCGCGGTCGCCACCAACGGTCACGCCCGGGTACGGCCGATCCACCGTCCTCCCCGGACGCCCGCCGATCGTTCGCCGCACTGCCACTGGACGGTGACCATCGACCGCACACTCCCGGTTCTGCCCATACCGGCCGCAGCAGCCAGGTTGGCCGGGACCCGCGCCGCGACGATCGAGCTCGAGCCGGTGAGCCCCGACGGTCCGGGGCAGCGGGACTACAGCGGTCCGCTGCTCGCCGATCTCCGGTTCTCCGACTGGTCGCGATCCGCGCTCCGGCGGATGGCCGAGGAAGTCTGCCTGCAGGGACACCTCCTCGCGCTCTCCTTCCTGTCCGCCGTGCGCGAACGGGTCGACACGGACGAGGAAGCACTCGCGTTCGGGCGGAAGCAATTCACCGGCATCGCCGGCTGGACCGCCGGCCGGATCCGGAACGCCCTCGGACTCGGTCGCGCACCCGGTGACGTCGCGCACGTGCTGGCGCTCCATCCCGCGCTGCTGCCCGCCGCCTACGTCGGGTGCACCGTCGAGCACTCCGGCTCGGTGACCCTCCGTATCGGATCGGACACCGCCGCCTCGTCGGACGGGGCGTGGCCGGCCATGCTCCGCGCCGACCATCTCGAGCCGTTGGACGCCATCGTCCGCGCGGTGGACGGACGGTACCGGTGCCGGACGGTCTCGGACGACGGGGACGAGCTGTGCGTCGAAGTGCTCCAGGACGAAGACGAGATGGCAACGGCCGACGAGGTCCTGCTGACCCGGTTCACCACGGCCACCGACTTCGCCTTCTCCGACCGGGGCACCCCGGTTGAGATCCGTCGGGGGTGAGCATGACAGCGGGCGGGGCAGAGCGACGCTGCGACCTCCGTGCCACCGGGCGTGCCGTGCGCTACGTTCCCCCCGGTGGACGCGCCGCTCCAGTACCTGGTCGACCGTCTCGAGATCGACGATCTCCTGACCCGGTACGCCACCGCGGTCGATCTCCGTGACTGGGACCTCCTCGAGTCCGTGTTCACCGAGGACGCGCGTCTCGACTACCGGTCTGCCGGCGGCATCTGCGGCGCCTTCGACGAGGTGCGGCGGTGGCTGTCCGAGGTGCTGCCCATCTTCGAGGTGACCCAGCACCTGGTGGTGAACCGCGCCGTCGAGATCGACCCGGGTGGCGACACGGCCCGCTCCCGCGCCCACTTCCAGAACCCCAACCGCTTGCTGGTGGACGGCGAGCCCTGGCTGTTCGTGGTCGGTGGCTGCTACCACGACCGGCTGGTGCGGACGTCGGCCGGCTGGCGGATCAGCTCACGGGTGGAGGAGACGTTGTGGTGGGACCACCCGATGCCGGGGCTGCCTGCGACGCCGTACCCCCTGCCCGACGACGCCATCCTCTGAACCCGGGGACGATGGGATTCCCCCGCGACATCGGGACCATCGATCTGATGATCGGATTCCCGACGCCGCGTCCGGAGGCCAGGTACCACTTCATGGCGCCCCTCCTGAAGGACGAGGAGAGCCGGAAGATGGCGTTTCCCGCCGGCTACCTCTTCACCGACGTCCCCGACCCGGTCGATGCCGAGACGGGTGATCCCGTCACGGCGACGGTGGCAGCCATGGACCGCCACGGGATCGCGATCGGCCTCGTCCACCTCGGGTCGGAGTCGGCAGCCCGGGCGCTCCGCGAGTTCCCCGACCGGTTCGTCGCCGGGCTCGAGGTGGACCCGAACGACATCACCGGGACGGTGCGGGCGATCCGCGAGGCGCACGCCGAACACGGGATCAAGGCGGTCACCTCCTTCCCGGCCGGGTGCTCCCCGCAGGTGCCGGTCTCGGACCGCCGCTACTACCCGGTGTACCAGGTCTGCATCGACCTCGATCTGCCGATCGTCCTCAATGCGGGGATCGCGGGGCCGCGGGTCCCGTCCGCTTGCCAGGACGTCCTGCACTTCGACGACGTCTGCTACGACTTCCCCGAGCTCCGGATCGTCATGCGGCACGGTGGCGAACCCTGGGAGGCGCTGGCGGTCAAGCTCATGCTCAAGTGGCCCGGGCTCCACTACATGACCTCGGCGTTCGCGCCGAAGCACTACCCGGAGGCGATCATCGACTATGCCAACACCCGCGGATCGGACAAGGTGATGTACGCCGGGTACTACCCGATGGGGCTCACCCTCGAACGGATCTTCGCCGACATGGAGCACGTCCCCTTCCGGGACGAGGTGTGGCCCAGGTTCCTGCGGGACAACGCGGCCAGGGTCTTCCGGATCCCACTCCCCTCCCCCGTCGGGTCACCGGGCGGCCCGACCTGGCAGCGCGAGGAGGCCGGGCGCTGACCGGCCAGGCGCAGCAGGGGGACACGGTCGCCCCTGCCGGGACCGGCCCGGCGCTCGGGGTCGGGGTCCAACTCGAGTACATGCCCGCGCTCGACGGGCTGCGGGCGGTCGCCATCGCGAGCGTCCTGGTCAATCACGGCGGGTTCGGCTGGGCCACGAGCGGAATCCTCGGGGTCAACGTCTTCTTCGTCCTGAGCGGCTTCCTGATCACCCTCCTGTTGCTCAAGGAGTGGACCCGGACGGCGACCATCCGACTCGGCGCCTTCTGGGCCAGACGCGCCCGGCGGCTGCTTCCTGCGCTGCTGGTCCTCCTCGGCGGCATCCTCCTCTACGCCTGGCTGTTCGCCCCGGCCGGGACCCAGTCGTCCCTGCGAGGCGACGCCCTGAGCACGCTCTTCTACGTCGGGAACTGGCACCAGATCGTGACCGGCCAGAGCTATTTCGCCCACGTGTCCGCGTTCTCCCCGCTCCTCCACACCTGGACCCTGGCCATCGAGGAGCAGTTCTACGTGCTCTGGCCACTCGTGGTGCTCGGAGTCCTGACCCTCCGGCGATCGACCAGGGTCCTGCTCGCGGTGACCCTGACCGGTATCGCCCTCTCGGCCCTCGAGATGGCCCTCCGCTACCACAACCAGATGGATCCGAGCCGGCTCTACTTGGGGACCGACACCCGGGCCCAGGACATCCTGGTCGGGGCCGCGGCCGCCATCCTCCTCAGCCGGAGCACACCGGCGGTGGGCCGGACGGCCATCCGCAGCTACTCGGGTCTGGCCGCAACGGCGGTCATCGGATTCGCCGCCGTCTGGTGGGTGACCGGGAGCGACGCGTCGCTCCTCTACCGGGGCGGGTTCCTGCTCGCCGACCTCCTGGTGGCAGTGGTCATCCTCGGAGTCACCAAGGCGCCTCGCAGCCTCGTCTCGCGCGCGCTCTCACTCGGTCCGGTCAGATACCTCGGGCGCATCTCCTACGGCCTCTACCTCTGGCACTGGCCGATCTTCCTGGTCATCGACCACGCCCGCACCGGCCTCGACGGCCTGGAACTGTTCGCGCTCCGGTGCGCGGTGAGCCTGGGCTTCGCCGTCTGCTCGTGGTACCTGGTCGAGCGGCCGGTGCGCCAGCTGTCCTTCCGGGGCCGTCGCTCCTGGGTCCTGGTGCCGGTCGGCATCCTCGCGGTGACCGCCGTGCTGGCGGTCGGCGCCGTGGGCGGGGGGGCCCGCCAGAACCTCCTCCTCAACACCAGCAACGTCCGGTCGACCACCCGTGGCGACGGAACCGACCCCACGATCCTCTTCGTCGGCGACTCGCTCTCGTTGACCTTCGCCGGCGGCTTCCTCGCCCCCGCGCCCCACTACGGCATCGTGATCCAGGGCCGCCCGATGCCCGGTTGCGGGCTGGCCACCGACGGCCCCTACGTCGAACACGGGGGCACGACCACTCCGATCTCGCCGTGCTCGTCCTGGCCCACCCTGTGGAAGTCGTACCTCACCGAATTCCATCCACGTGTCGTGGTGTTGACCGAGGGGTGGTGGGAGACGATGACCCAATGGTACGAGGGCCGGTGGCAGAGCCTCCTCGACCCGGACCTGGCCGCCGACGAGACGATCCAGTACGAGCGCGCGGTCACCGTGCTCCACTCCGAGGGCGCCCAGGTCGCGCTGACCACCGCTCCCTACTTCGACAGCGGTGAGCAGCTCGACGGACAGCCCTGGCCCGAGGACGACCCCGCCCGGGTCGACCGGCTCAACGCGATCATCGGGCAGGTGGCGGCCCACAACCGCGGCTTCGTCACCGTCATCCCGCTCAATCGCCTGATGGACCCGAAGGGCCACTTCACCTGGACGATCGACGGAAAGGTCGTGCGCATGGTCGACGGGGTCCACACCACCTTCGCTGCCGGCGACCTCATGGCACCGAAGGTCCTCCCCGGGTTGGCGGCTCTGGCCCGTCGGAGCTGAGCGCACACCGGACGACCCGCCCGCACCCGAGATCCGCCAACCCTCGCCATCCCGGGGGTACGCTCGAACTCGAGATCTCCGAAGGGCGGTGGCTGGGTGTCGAAGGGTGGTGGCCCGGTGTCGGCGATTCCCCAGGACGTGCAGGAGGCGCTCCGGGCGTCGCTCGCCAACTACCTCGAGGCGGACCTCGCCTTCCACCGGCTCATGCAGGGCCTCGTGGAGACCGGCGCGCCCCTCTCGACGAGTCAGCGTGCCGAGGTCGAGGAGCTGCGGCAACGCCGTGACTACCTGCTCCACGTCCGCATGCGCGATCTCCGGAACATCGGCTGGCCCGCTCCCAACGAGGCCGGTCGGCAACGCGCGGCGAGCACGGAGGGCCCGCGCGACCCGCTCGGGACCCCCCGCCCCTACGAGCCGCGGGCGCCACTGACCCGTTGACCCGGATTGCCGGAGCCACCCGGCGGTGCAACACTCCGCCCGTGCGCTCCCCCGGTCACAGATCCCAGCTCCCCCGGACGTGGCGGATCGCCGCGCTCCTCGTCCTGGTCGTGGGCCCCCTCGCCGGGTGCTCGTCGGCCTCCACCGCCAGCGGGACCTCGGGGCCGACACCCCCAGCGGCGGCCGCCGCCTGTCACTACCCGGTTCCGGCCCACCCGGTCGTCGCGACCCGGGTGCCCGGGTCGAGCACCGACTGGACCGTCCGCTCCTTCGACGGCACGCTCATCCGTGCCCACTGGTTCCCCCTCTCGAACGACGTGCCCGGCTCCGGGACCGGTCCGCACCCGACCGTCCTCATGGGTCCGGGCTGGGGCCTCGCCGGCGATACCGACACCCAGACCGTGAGCACCCAGACCACCGCCCTCCTCGGCGGGATCCAGATCCGCGACCTCCTCGACGCCGGCTACAACGTGCTCACCTGGGACCCGCGCGGCTTCGGCGCCTCGGGCGGCCTGGCCGAAGTCGACAGCCCGGCGTACGAGGGGCGGGACGTCAGCACGCTCATCGACTGGCTCGCAACCATGCCCGGCGTCCAGCTCGACTCCCCCGGCGATCCGCGGGTCGGGATGGTCGGTGGGTCCTACGGGGGCGGCATCCAGCTCGTGGCCGCCGCGACGGACTGCCGGATCGACGCCATCGTGCCCACCATCGCGTGGCACTCGCTCAGTACGAGCCTGGACAAGGCGTCCACCCCGAAGATCGGCTGGGCGGGCGTGCTGGTCAGCGCCGCGACGACCGACCACCTGGCGCCCGAGGTGACCGGCACCTTCCGGACCGTCGAGGCGAGCGGCACCATCACCCCGACCGAGGCCACCTGGTTCGCCGCCCGGGGACCGGGTGCCCTGGTGGCCCGCATCCGTGTGCCGACCCTCTTCGTGCAGGGGACCGTCGACACGCTGTTCACCCTCCAGGAAGGTGTGGACAACTACGAGATCCTGCGCGCCCATGACGTCCCCACCGCCATGCAGTGGTTCTGCGGCGGCCACGGAGTCTGCCTTACCCCGACGGGCAACCCTCTCGCCAGCGAACAGGCCACCCTGGCGTGGCTCAAGCGCTACCTGCAGCGAGACACCTCGGTCGACACCGGACCGGGGTTCAGCTTCGTGAACCAGGACGGCACCACCTACACGGCTCCCTCGTACCCGCCTCAGGCCGGCGCCCCGATCACCGCCTCGGGATCGGGCACCCTTCCGCTCGTGGCCACCGGCGGCGCTGGACCGCTCACCACCATTCCGGTGGGTGCGTCGAGCCAGACGCTCTCCGGGCTGGTCGCACCGATCACCCCCACACCGGCCACCAACGCGGTCGACGTGCCGATCACCGTCGAGCGATCTGCGGTGCTGGTCGGAGCACCCCGGCTGACCCTGACCTACCACGGGACCGCCGGGACCGGATCCCGTCCCACGCGGGTCTTCGCCCAGCTGGTGGACACGGCAACCGGGCTCGTCCTCGGCAACCAGATCACACCCGTCCCGGTCGACCTCGACGGGTCGACACATGCCACCTCGGTGCCACTCGAGATGGTGGCGTACACGGCCAGCGCCTCCTCGCACCTCGAGCTCCAGCTCGTGGCCACTACCGTGGCGTACGCGCAGCCCCGCCTCGGAGGGGCGGTCACGTTCACCGGCGTCCATCTGGTCATGCCCACCGCGACCGGGTCGCGGACCCAGGCCTAGGGACTCGTCGGGTCCCTCAGACCAGGGCCGACCGCAGGAAGCTCGCGATGGCGTCGTTGACCGCTCCCGGATGGGTCAGGCTGGCCGCGTGGGTGCCGTCCTGGACGATGTGCACCCCGTCGGAACCCGACAGACCCGCGGCAAGCGCCTCTGCCCGGTCGAGTGGGATGCCCGCGTCGGCCGTGCCGTGCACGACCAGAGCCGGGGCGGTGATCTCCCCCAGTCGTCCGGTCAGGTCATCCCGTTCGATGAGGGCGCGTCCCGGCGCGGCGATCGATTCCCGGGGCCTGGCCTTCCACTTGGCTATCCAGACCTTCGACAGTTCGGGCTCCCCCACGATGATCGAGGCGATCACCTCGGCGAGCTCGTCGGAGAGGCCGTTGGAGGACCATGCGTCGATCATCTGCCGGTAGAGCGGGACGACGTCCGGATCCTCGGTCCCGGCCTGGGTGTCGAGGAGGATGAGGGCGCGGACCCGCTCGGGGGCGAGGAGGGCCATCCGGAGCGAGACGAAGCCACCTTGGGACATGCCTCCCACGACCGCCTCCCCGACCCCCAGCGCGTCGAGGAGGCCGAGGCCGTCCGCGGCAAGGTCCCAGAAGGTGAACGGGCGCCCGTCGTAGAGGGTCTCCCCGAAGCCCCGCGCGTCCCAGGTGACGACCCGGAAGCCGTCCCGGAGCGCCTCCACCTGCGGTGCGAACATGGTCCGGTCCATCAACAACCCGTGGGCCAGCAGCACGACCGGACCGTCTCCGCCCGAGTCGTCATAGGCGATCTTCGTGCCGTCGACGGATGCGAATTCCACGACTGCTCCTTCCCTGCCCGGCGGCCTACCGGGGTGCCCGGGGCATCCCGAGGCCGATCCAGGAGATGATGTCGCGCTGGATCTCGTTGGTGCCGCCGCCGAAGGTGAAGATGGTCTGGCTCCGGGACTGCTGCTCGAGCCGGCCCCGGAGCACAGCACCCGGTGAACCCTCGGGCAGGTAGCCGGACTGGCCCACGATCTCGAGCAGGAGTCGATACGCCTCGAGGGCGAACTCGCTGCCGTAGACCTTGGTGGCCGATGCGTCGGCCGGGCGGAGCCCCTTGTCCGCGGCCCAGGCCACGTTCCAGTTGAGCAGCTTCAGGTACTCCGCCCGGGCCCAGAGCCGGGCCAGGTGCACCCGGACCCACTCCTGGTCGATGACCCGGCGCCCGTCGGGCAGGCACTCCTCCCGGGCCCAGGTCCGGACCTCGTCGATGCTGCGCAGGATGCCGGAGACCGGGCAGATGGCCACCCGCTCGTGGTTGAGCTGGTTGGTCATGAGGGTCCACCCCTGGTTCTCGCCGCCGACCAGGTTGGCGGCGGGCACCCGCACGTCCTCGTAGTAGGTCGAGCTGGTGAACTCGCCGGCCACCGTTGGCAGCGGGGTCCAACTGAACCCGGGCGTGTCGGTCGGCACGATGAAGACCGAGAGACCCTTGTGCTTGGGAACATCCGGGTCGGTCCGGGTGGCCAGCCAGACGTAGTCGGCGTACTGGATGGCACTCGTGTAGAGCTTCTCACCGTTGATCACGTACTCGTCTCCGTCGCGGACGGCCCGTGTCCGCAGCGCGGCCAGGTCGGTACCAGCTGTGGGTTCGGTGTAGCCGATCGAGAAGTGGACCTCACCCCGAAGGATGCCCGGGAGGATCCGCTGCTTCTGCTCGTCGGTGCCCAGCTGCATGATGGCGGGGCCCACGCTGTTGAGGGTGAGGAGCGGCAGGGGAACACCGGCCCAGTGCGACTCCTCGACGAAGATCATCTGGTCGACCGGCCCGCGGGCCTGGCCCCCGTACTCGACGGGCCAGCCGATGCCGAGCCAGCCGTCCGCACCCATCCGCCGGATGGTTGCCACGTAGTCGGGTCGCCCATCGCCGGGCGCGCGCTCCTCCACCAGACCTGCGAAGTAGGAGCGCAGGGTGAGGCGGAGCTCCTCCTGCTCGTCGGTCAGCGCCAGGCGCACCGGATCGCTCCCATGTGCGGGGACCCTACCAACACGGCCGGCCCGGTACCCCGGCGTGGGATACCGTCGCAGGCCATGGACGCACAGACCCCGCGGGCAGAGCTGTTCTCGGTGGCCGGAAAGACCGTCGTGGTCACCGGGGGGACCCGGGGGATCGGTCGCATGATCGCGGCGGGGTTCGTTGCCGCGGGGGCGACCGTCGTCGTGGCCTCTCGCAAGGCCGACGCGGTCGAGAGTGCGGTTGCGGAGCTCTCTGCGTTCGGCGCGTGCTCCGGCATGGTTGCCGACCTCTCCCACGAGGAGGGGGCACGGACCTTCGCAGGAGCTGTGGCGACCGAACATCCGCGGGTCGATGTGCTCGTCAACAACGCCGGAGCCACCTGGGGCGCGCCACTGGAGGAGCACGACTCGGCCTCGTGGGACCGGGTGCTCAACCTCAACGTGCAGGGCGTCTTCCACACCACCAAGTTCTTCCTGCCGCTCCTCGGGGCGGCGGGTTCGCCAGAGGATCCCAGCCGGGTGATCAACATCGGGTCGATCGACGGGATCCACGTCCCGGCCCTCGAGTCCTACTCGTACTCGGCCTCGAAGGCGGCGGTGCACCAGCTGACCCGCCACCTGGCCAAGCGGTTGGCCCCGACCATCACCGTCAACGCCGTGGCGCCGGGACCCTTCGAGTCGAAGATGATGGCGGCGACGCTCGACGCCTTCGGCGACCAGATCATCGCCTCGGCCCCGCTCAAGCGGATCGGCCGGCCAGACGACATGGCAGGGGTGACCCTCTTCCTCGCCTCGCGGGCAGGGTCGTACGTGACCGGGGCCGTGATCCCGGTGGACGGCGGGATCGCCACGCTGCGCTGAGCCTCCCCGAGCCACCGGCGCACATCGGGCCGAAATCGCACTGGATAAACCGCGCTACGTGGCGGTAATATCACTCTAGGTGTGATCAACGCGGTCACACGGGCGTGCGAGGGGCTGGGGCATGTTCTCGAGACGGAATCTGTGGATGCGCGTCGGCCTGGGCCTGATCGCGGCCGTGGTGGGCGGCGCCGTCGCAGCACCGGTGCCGACAGGGGCTGCCGGGGTCTCCGCCCACGACACCACGGTCACCGGCCTTCCCTCGGCGGTTTCCTCCGAGTTCTGGCTGGCCACCGCAGCCGGACCTGTCGAGGCCTTCGGCGTCCCGGCGTACGGATCACCCCCGGGACCCCTCAACCGACCGGTCGTGGCGACCGCCACGACCCCCGATGCGCACGGCTACTGGCTCGTCGCCTCCGACGGAGGGGTGTTCAGCTACGGCGACGCCCACTTCTTCGGGTCGACCGGCAATCTCGTGCTCAACAAGCCCATCGTGGGGGTGGCGCCCACCCCGGACGGTGGTGGCTACTGGCTCGTGGCCTCCGACGGGGGCATCTTCTCCTTCGGCGACGCGAGCTTCTTCGGGTCGACCGGCAATCTCGTGCTCAACAAGCCCATCGTGGGCATGGCGCCGACTGCCGACGGCCGCGGCTACTGGCTCGTGGCGTCCGACGGGGGCATCTTCTCGTTCGGGGACGCCGCGTTCCACGGGTCGACCGGCAATCTCGTGCTCAATCAGCCCATCGTCGGCATGGCGCCGACCCCCAACGGTGGGGGCTATTGGATGGTCGCGTCCGACGGGGGGATTTTCGCCTTCGGCGATGCCGGCTTCCACGGCGCCGATCCGGGCTCGGTCGAGCCCACGGAGCGGGTGGTGGCCACCGGCACCGGCGACGGCTACTGGATCATCCAGCAGAACGGGACGGCGACCGCCTATGGGGACGCGACCACGCGGACCCCCCCTCCCCAGGCGCTGCTCTTCTCCGCGGTGACCCCGGGTGACCGGGCGGTGCTCTTCGCATTCCAGCAACTCGGCAAGCCGTACATCTGGGGAGGGAACGGCCCCGTCGGCTACGACTGCTCGGGCCTGGCCCTCGCCTCGTGGGTCCACGGAGCCGGCATCGGCTTCGCCCGGGTCGCCGACGACCAGTACGAGACAGCCGGCACACCGGTGGCGCTCAGCGACCTCGTAGCCGGCGACCTCGTGTTCTGGGGAGAACCCTCCGTCGGGTGGACGAGCGTCGACCACACGGCGATCTACGTGGGGGGAAACCAGATCGTGGAGGCGACCGGCGACGAGGTGCAGCTCAACGCCCTCGACCAGTGGGGCCTCGACAACCTGATGCCCAACGGTCGCCGACCCTGAACGAGCTGCCTCTCGACCGGTCCGCCCCCGCGTGTACCGTGAGACGGGTCCGGGCCTCCCGGGAGCGCGGCACGTCCGGAAGGAGTCGCCACCATCAGCAGCTTCCCCTATGTCGACCGGCTGGCGGTCCACCGCACGCTGCCCGAGACGGGCACGCCACGCGGCAGAGGTGCTCGAGTTCCTCCGGTCGATCGCAAACGAGGAGGACCGGTCGTGGGAGTCGGGACGCTGCTCGGGCACCATGTACTGCGGCGACCACGATCACTACGGCTTCCTGACCGAGGCGTTCGGACTGTTCGCACACGTCAACGCGCTCCAGCGGGACATGTGCCCGAGTGCGACCCGCTTCGAGTCCGAGATCATCGCGATGACGCTCGACCTGCTCCACGCAGAGGCGGTCGCCGACGGTGAACCGGTCGGGCTGGTGTCCTCGGGCGGGACCGGCAGCATCTGCCACGCTCTCCTCGCCTACCGGGACCATGCCGCCGCCACCCGGGGGGTGGTCCGGCCCAACGTGATCAAACCCGAGACGGGCCATCCGGCCTTCGACAAGGCCTGCCACCTGTTCGGGATCGAGCTGCGTGTTGCTCCGGTCGATCCGCAGACCACAGAGGTGGACACCGGCTGGGTCGAGCGGGCCATCGACGCGGACACGGTCGCCCTGGTCGGATCCGCCTGCAACTACGGCTACGGCACCATCGACCCGATCGCGCGCCTCTCCGAGCTCGCCCTCGAGCGGGGCGTGGGACTCCACGTGGACGGGTGCCTCGGCGGGTGGATCCTCCCCTTCGGCCAGGAGCTCGGCTACGACGTGCCGGTCTTCGACTACCGGCTCCCGGGGGTGACCTCCATCTCGGCCGACACCCACAAGTACGGGTACGCGCTGAAGGGAACCTCGGTCCTGACCTTCCGGGACAAGGCGGTGCGAAACGCGCAGTACTTCTTCAACACCACCTGGAGCGGCGGCAAGTACTGCTCGCCGGGCATGGACGGCTCACGTTCAGGTGGCCTGCTGGCCGCCACCTGGGCGTCGATGGTCCAGCTCGGCCGCGAGGGCTACCGTCGCTATGCCAAGGAGATCTTCGAGACCTCCGCGACCATGCAGGAGGCGGTGCGCTCCCACAGCCAGCTCCGGATCCTCGGGAATCCGACCTTCCTGTTCAGCTTCACGTCCGACGATTTCGACGTCTACCACGTGAACGACTTCATGCGCGGCCGTGGGTGGCGCTTCAACGGGCAGCAGTACCCCAATGCGCTGCACATGGCGGTCACCCGGCCCCAGACCCATGGCACGGTGGTCCGGGACTTCGCCACCGACCTCGACGAGGCGGTGGCCTACGCGCAGGAGCACGCCGCGGACACACCGGCGTCGGGTGCCGTCTACGGCGGTGTGGCCGGCGGGATGACCGACGAGGCCGACGAGTTCATCCGCATGGTGATGGCACAGATGATGGACGCCCAGCAGGCCGTTCCGGACGACGCCTGACCGTGCCCGACGCCTGACGGGGCTCAGGAGCGGAGCAGGACCGCGTCTGCGTCGCCGACGGCGTGCGCGCCCGCAGGGCCCGGCCGACCGAGCAGGAACCCCTGGACCTCATCGCACCCCATCGCTTCGACCGAGTGGAGCTCCGATTCGGTCTCCACGCCCAGGGCCACGACCCAGAGGTCCAGCTTGTGGGCCAGGTCGACGATGGTCGAGAGGATGGAGGGGTCCTGAGTCGGGTCGCACAGTCCGGCCACGAAGCTCCGATCGACCTTGAGCCGGTCGATCGGGAGGCCTTTGAGGTAGAGCAGCGACGAGAGCCCGGTGCCGAAGCCATCGAGGGCTAGATGGACGCCGAGGTCGCGGAGTTGCTGCATGGTGGCGCCGATCCGTCCGTCATCGGCGACCAGCACCGACTCGGTGACCTCGAGGCTGAGGCACTCCGGGGCGAGCCCGGAACGCAGGAGCGCCGACTGCACCTCGTCGCAGAAGCCCGGGTCCTGGAGCTGGGGCGCGGAGACGTTGACCGACATGGTGAGCGCGGAGCTCCCCTGCTCCTGCCACTGCCGGCACTGGTGGGTGGACTCCTCGAGCACCCATCGGCCGATCGGCACGATCTCGCGGCTCTGCTCGAGCAGCGGGATGAACTCGACGGGTGCCACCGCGCCGAGCTCGGGATGGACCCAGCGGAGCAGGGCCTCCATCCCCACGAGCTCACCGCCCAGACGGAACTGCGGTTGGTAGTGGATGGCGAGTTGCCCGAGCCCGTACGCCACGCGGAGCGCGTCGGACAGCTGGCTCCGACGCCGGTGTGCGCGACCGATTGTCTCGTCGTATGCCTCGACGCGGGCCGGACCACCCCGCTTGGCCTCGTACATGGCCACGTCCGCCTGTGCGAGGCAGGCCTCGGGATCCGCATCCGGCGGGACGGTCGCGATGCCGATGCTCACGGACGTCAGCAGCTCGCGCTCCCCGACCGTCACCGGCTCGCGCATCGCCTCGTGGATCCGTTGCGCCAGCGACCGGGCGGCCACTTCCGGTTCGCTCAGCTCGTCGGCCAGGATGACGAACTCGTCGCCCCCCAGGCGGGCCACCGTGTCGTGCGCCCTGACCAGCTCCTCGAGACGCGAGGCAACGGCGACCAACAGACTGTCGCCGGCAGGGTGCCCGAACCGGTCGTTGATGGCCTTGAAGTTGTCGAGGTCGAGGAAGAGCAGCATGGCCCGGGTATCCCTGCGGTCCGCCCCCTGCGCGGCCTGACGGAGCCGGTCGGTGAGCAGGGTCCGGTTCGGGAGTCCGGTGAGCTCGTCGTGCAGGGCGCTGTGGGCCAGGGCCGCCTGCTCCTCGCGCAGGCGACGCTGGAGACCGCGACGCGTCTCGTCGAACTCGCGGACGACGCGGACGAGGCTCCCGTCGCAGCTGATCCGGACCACCCGCAGCGCGAGATCGAGCAGCTCGTCGCTCACGCCGAGGCGCACCGCCTCCTCGGTGAGGGTGCGCATGCACACGTCCCGCCAGGTGAAGTAGGACTTCGCCACGTCGGCGAGGTCGGCTTCGCCGATGATGGCGTGCCGCCCCTTGCGGGAGAGGCTCTCCTCCTCGTCGGACGTCGCGACCTGGTCGGTGGCCAGCCACCGGCCGATGAGCTCGGTCGCCAGCCTCGCACCCGCGAATGCCTCGCCGCGCAGCGACACGGCGAACCGGTCGTCGACCAGGTGGCCGACCTCATCCGCCCGCGACTGCAGGGCCACCCCGAGCGCGATCCGCTCTGCACTCGGGGGAGATGCCTGCGCCGGGCGGCCTCCCGGGGACATCTCAGCGCGTCGCGTGGCGTCCATACCCTTGATCATCGGCCTTATCAGGAGGCACCTTGACAATGTCTGTTGTCATCTCGTGTGCACCGTGGTCACGTCGGCGCGCTCGCCACGTCGGCCATCGATGCGGGAATCGGTGCCGAGGCGAGTGCCGCCAGATGCATGGCATGCCACTGCTCGAAACGCTCCGCGTCCATCGGCCGGGCGAGGAAGTAGCCCTGTGCGCTGTCGCATCCCAAGGCTGTCAGCTGCTCCCAGGTGGCAGCGTCCTCCACGCCCTCGGCCACCGTCTGGAGACCGAGGTTGTCCGCCAGGTCGATGACCGAGCGGACGATGACCGCGTCGTCGACGTCGCTACCCATGTCCATGACGAACTCGCGGTCGATCTTGAGCTGGGTGACCGGGAGCTCGCGGAGCTTGGCCAACGACGAGTAGCCGGTGCCGAAGTCGTCGATGGAGACGGTCAGTCCCATCTCGGCGAGGTCGGTCAGCACCCTGCGAGCCCGTTTGGGGTCGCTCATGATGATGGTCTCGGTGATCTCGAGCTCGAGCAGGTGAGCGGGCACCTGCCAGCGGGCAAGCGCGGCGGCCACCGTTCGCGGGAGCGAGGCGTCGAGCAGGCTGCGGGTCGAGAGGTTGACCGCGACCGAAAGGCACTTCTCCCCCCGCGTGTCGGCCCGGTCCGCCCACTCGCGGCACTGCCGCAGGGCCACATCCAGCACCCACGTCGTCATCGGCTCGATGAGTCCGGTCCGCTCCGCCTCGGGGATGAACTGGTCCGGCATGAGCAGCCCCCGGGTCGGGTGGCACCACCGGATGAGCGCCTCCACCCCGCACACCTCGAGGGTGGTCATGTCCGCCTTCGGCTGGTAGTGGAGGACGAACTCGTCACGGTTCACCGCGTTGCGCAGATCGCCGAGGAGGGTGAGGCTCGCCGGTGTGGGCGAGTTGAGATCGCCGGAGTAGACCACCACGTTCTGCTGGGACTCCTTGGCCACGTACATGGCCAGGTCGGCGCGTTGCAACAGGAGGTCCGCACTGTCCCCATCGGCCGGCGACAGCGAGATCCCGCAGCTGGCCTCGATCCCGAGGTTCACCCCGTCGACCTCGATCGGCTCCTCGAGGGTCTCGATGATCCGCTCCGCCACCCGGACCGGGTCGTTCTCAGCCCCGACGTTGGGCAGCAGCACACAGAACTCGTCACCGCCCAGGCGGGCGAGCACGTCTCCGTCCCGGAGCACGCTCCGGACCCGCGGACCGACCTCGATGAGCACTTCGTCGCCGTACCGGTGGCCCATGGTGTCGTTGATCTCCTTGAACCGGTCGAGGTCGAAGAGCATCACCGCGCAGCGGGTGCCCTCGGCGGCGGCAATCTCGAGGATCTGGGCCGTCCGATCGTAGAAGTAGCCTCGGTTGGGCAGTCCGGTGAGCATGTCGTGTCGGGCCTGGTGGGCGAGCTGGCGTTCGGCCTCCTCCTTCCTGATCCCGGTCACGCCGGCCATCCGGACCACGATCACCAGGACGAAGGTGCCCAGGGCGCCGATGGTCTCGGCCTGGGGCCTGGTGAGGAACGAGGGGGTCAATCCCCACCAGAGGAGGTACTGGGCGACGAAGATGTTGAACAGCGACCATGTCATGATCGGGCGCCACGCTGCCGCGCCCCACTGCTGGAGCTCCTCGAGGGCGACGAAGGCGTAGGCCATGCCGAGCGCGGGACCCCACCCGGTCATGTAGATGACGAGGGTCACGTGGGCGATGTGCAAACCCACCCGGAAGTGGAAGCGGTACGACCCGGGCGGCGCGGTATGCCAGGGCTCCACGATCATCGAGATAAGGGCCGGGCCCATGATGGCGAGCAGATAGGCCCAGACGGGTAGGTTGGCCACGAGGCCGAAGGCGCGGAAGACCATCAGTACGCCGAAGGCGAGCGGGCCCACGACGTATGACAGAAACACCGGCGAGAGCGACTCTCCGTCTCCGGACCCGGAGTTCACGGCTCTGGGGTCGGGCGCCGGGGGCGTGACACCCAGCCCGCTGCTCGCCGCGGATGGCGGAAAACTGTCCACGTTCGACCATCGGCACGCAGCGGATCTTGCTTGAGGTGGAAGCCACGGAGGGCCCAGGTCAGCGGGTTGCCGCCTGCCCATCGCCGACTGCGTAGTGTGACGGTCGAGCCGATCCCGAGGGGGCGCGATGAAGGCAGCGGTCTACTACGAGACCGGCGGGCCCGAGGTCTTGCGGTACGAGGAGGTCCCGGACCCCTCGTACGGCCCGGGAGAGGTCCTGGTCCGGGTCGAGGCGGTCAGCATCGAGGGGGGCGACACCCTCGCTCGGTCCGGTGGCGACCTCGGAGCGCTACCCCATGTCGTCGGCTACCAGTGCGCCGGCACGATTGTCGCGGTGGGCGACGGCGTCTCCGGTCTCGCCGTGGGCGACCGGGTGGTCACGGTCGGCGTCGATGGATCCCATGCCGAGCTCCGTGCGGTCGCGCCCCCGTTCTGCTGGCCGATCCCCACCGGACTCTCGACCGAGGAGGCAGCCTGCGTGCCGGTGCCCTTCGGGACCGCGGACGACTGCCTCTTCGAGTTCGGGCACCTGCGTGCCGGCGAGACAGTCCTGGTCCACGCCGGAGCGAGTGGCGTCGGGATCGCCGCCATCCAGCTGGCCAAGCGGGCAGGTGCACGGGTCCTCGCCACTGCGTCCAGCGCCGATCGACTCGCCCGGCTCGGTGAGCTCGGACTCGACGACGGGATCGACTACACGACGGCGGACTTCGTCCAATCCGTGCGCGAGCTGACCGACGGCCGGGGTGCCGACGTCATCGTGGACTCGGTCGGCGGATCGACCCTCCAAGGAAGTCTCAGGTGCCTCGCCTACCGCGGGCGCTGCGTGACCCTCGGTGATGCCGGGCGGGAGGCCGGCATGCCGCTCGACATCTCGACCATGCGGGGCAACAACCAGACCCTCGTCGGGTACTTCCTCGGCGCCGAGATCTTTCTCAGCTCCGCGGCCGCACGCGGTGATCGCCTCCCTCCTGGAGGACGTCGCGGCGGGCAGGCTCCGGGTGGTGATCGACCGGCGGTACCCGCTGGAACAGGCAGCGGAGGCGCACGCCTACATCGAGAGCCGCCGGGCCTTCGGCCGGGTCCTGCTCATCCCGTGACCGCCCGGGTGACCGTGCGACCGGCAGACACCGGTGACGTCGGGACACTCGTCGGGCTGATCCACGACCTGGCAATCTACGAACGCGAGCCCGACGCCGTCGAGACCGACGGGGAGCGGCTCGCCGCGGCCCTCTTCTGCGAGGCCCCCACCGTGTTCGCCCATGTGGCCGAGGATCGGGGTGAGGTGGTGGGCATGGCCATCTGGTTCCTCAACTACTCGACGTGGACGGGCCGCAACGGGATCTACCTGGAGGACCTCTTCGTGCGACCGGAGCACCGCGGACACGGGGTCGGCCGGGCCCTCGTGTCCGCGCTCGCCGCCATCGCTTCAGAGCGCGGCTACACCCGCCTCGCCTGGTCGGTGTTGGATTGGAACGAATCCGCCATCCGCTTCTATCAGTCCCTCGGGGCGGTGCCGATGGACGAGTGGATCGGCTACCGGCTGTCCGGCGAGGCGCTGGCGGCTTTGGGCTCCACCGACCATCGGGAGGAATGAGCTGCACCGACTCCGTCGGTGAGCTACTCATACGGGTTGCTCGATGGCCCTCACCGGCAGCGGTCGGGGGCAGCCTGGCCATCTGCGTTCAGACGCGCAAGAGGGAGCCCGAAGGATCCCTCTGCGTACGACAGACCTACCCTGACTAACCCAATCGTACCGCTCCCGGCTCCAATGAGACACCCCTTCGCTACCTTGCGAGAAGCGCCTCGGGCCTGGACGGCGGACCTGCGCTTGGCCATCACGCTCGCGCCGCTGCGCTCGAACGTCTCCCGCACGATGTCGTTGTCGCGTCCTTCCTCGCCCCCCTCGCCGAGCTTCAGGTCCTCCCCGAAGAACCGCTGCGGGAATATCCACTGCTGCAGTTCCGTCCACTGCGCCGTCCAGCGCGGCACGTCCTGGTCATCCATGCGCTCCTCGGGCGCGATGAACCCGTCCAGCGACATCGTCACGCTGAAGAACACCTTCCCGGCCATCAGTCCTCAGCTCTCTTCGGAACGATCTCGGTGACGTAGGTAGCCAGGTTGTTCAGGGTCTGCTGGCCGCCCTCGATCGCGTGGTGCTTCTCGACCGCCTCGTCGCGCAGCTCCTTGGTGGGGAACACCGTGCGCATCTCGATCCGAGTCGCCGCGCCGTCGGGCGCGAACGTCAAGACCGACTCGAATGCGTTCGGGTCGCCGCGGGACTCACCGTGCAGCAGCGCGATCCGCTCCGGCGGGGCGATCTCGGTCCAGGAGATCCACTCCTGGTAGTCCGTCCCGTCAGGTCCGTGCATCACGAAGTCCCACGCCCCGCCGACGCGGAACTCGAACGCCCGCGTGGTGGTAGTGAACCCCTCCGGTCCCCACCATCGCGACAGGTGCCGCACCTCGGTGAACGCCTCGAACACCAGCTCCCGAGGGGCACTGATGACCCGGGATATCACGATCTCGCGGTCGGCCGTCGCGGACTGCGCCGGCGCTCCTCGTCCCGTCGCGCTCATCAGCTACTCCTCCTGTGTTGCCTGCTTGAGGTCCTGCACGTACTCGTCCAGCCGGTCGAAGCTCTCGTTCCAGAACCGCTCGAAGCCGCCGGTCCACTCGTGAACCGGTCGCAGCCCGCGGGCGTCGAGGCCATAGAGGCGTTGCTTGCCTGCCTTGCGGTCCCGCACCAGTCCGACCTCCCGGAGCACCCGCAGGTGTTTCGACGCCCCCGGCTGGGTCATCCCCAGCTCCTGGGCCAACTCGGTCACCGGCCCCTCACCCGCCCGCAGCAGCATCAGGATCTCTCGGCGCTGCTGCTCGGCGATTGCGTTGAAGACGTCCGACGTCGTCGCTGCTCGTGCCATGGCGCAATCATATTCCGATATCGGCATGTGTCAAGCGGGAGGAATCAGGCGAGTCTTGTCAGATGACGATCGTGACCCTTGTCAGCGGCTGCGGAAACGCGTATCCCGGAGACAGCACGCGCGACGGCGGCGGGCAGGGAGGGCGATGGGTGAGAGGGTCGCCGTGCCACGCGACCTGCTGATCACCACCCTCTGATTCGCTGGGTCGTTCGATGAGCTTGCCGTTCCTGACGCCGGGCCGGCACCGACCAGCGCGACGAGGTGGGGTGCGTTCACGGCCCGCAACCGGGACTGTACTGATTCGATGAGCCCAAACACCACCGCGACCGCGCCAGCGACTCACCAAACACCCCGGCTTCCGCCTTGGGGCCGCCGACGGGCCGAGGATTCAGTGGCCATGACTCGGTCGTTCGCTCCAAACCGACCACTGGTGCTGATCCGCCCTCATTTCCTGAGGTGAGAGGTAGCGGAGTGTCAACGCCTGTTGCGATCCCACACCATCACAGGAGCCGGAAATAGATTTCCGGGCATGCAGAGGCTGACTGCCGAAGTCATCGACGCGATCCAGGACCTCATCGACGCGGACAGGGCGCTGCGCGAGGCGCTTCGGCGAAATGAACGCATCCTGGCGCGTGCTCAGAAGTCGCTCCGTTCCGGAATGAGCATCGAGGCGGCCTTTTCGGCGAATCCATCAACCGAAGCACGCGCCACCGCGAACGAAGCATTGGAGGCAGTGGTTCGGGCGCGCCATCAGGTTCGCGTGAAGGTGGTCAAGGCGGGTCGGTCCGAGGGAATGAGTCTCGGCGAGCTGGCCCGCCAGCTCAATTTCTCCCGTCAGTTGTGCAGTCGCTACGGCAAGGAGGCCGAGCTGGAACCCTTCGCGTCGGTGGAAGAAGCGGGCGTGCTGACGTACAGCCGATGACAGGGCCATCGGCGCCGTTGTCCCCTCCTTGAGGGCGGGAGCAAGGCCGCCTTCTTCGGGGCATCGGGAACGAGGCACCGGGGTGCGACACCGAACCTGTGGTCGGGGACATACTGACCGCATCCGCTATCGGCACTCCGCTTGGCTTAGCCTTGATCCACCGATCGACGACCTGGTGAGACACAGAACGAAAGTGATCGGCAATGCGACGCGGCGAGCCCACGGGGCTGTGAGCTCCTCGTCGGCAGGCATGGCGCGCTCGATCAAGCCTTCGTGAAGTTCGCTTCGGTTGTCAGCGCCGTCCTGCGATCGTCTGCGGTGCGCCGGCCGCGGAAAGTGGTACTACACGGGGACCGGCGGCAGGGCGCGGAGTAGGTCAAGAGCTCGGGTGAATGCGGCAGCCCACGGCCACTCGAGCGGTGCTCGCAGCGTCGGTCGGCCGGAACGGCTGACGAGGCGACCCGGGACCGACAAGAAGCGGGTGCGCACGGTGCGGGCCACGGTGAGATGGTCCTCGGGGGTGATGTCGCCGAGCAGGACCGTCCAACGCATGACGTCGTGGGCGAGAGCGGCGCACAGGAGCCACGCCGAGTTGGCGAAGAAGTGCCCCGAGGGGACGTGCTCGAGGCCGGCACCCTCCTTCAGGTCGCGGATGGCCAGTTCGACGGTGGCATGAGCACGGTGGAACTCGTCGACGTCCACCGCCCTCCCGCCCAAGTCGGTGACGAAGGCGAAGTGCCGCCACTGGGGCCACAGGGTGGCCTGGCGCCCGACCAGCCGGGTGCGGCGGACGATGAGGCGTCGGCCTTTGTAGTTGCACTCGGCCACCTCGGCCTCGCCGTCGACGGTGTAGTCGATTCGTGTCCAGGCCGAGTCGTTGATGCCCTCGACGGCCCTGGTCACGGCCGTGATCATGCGCACGCCCATCGTGTAGCCGACGTCGAGCCGCTCCAAGGTGGCCAGGGTGGCGTTGGACCAGAAACCGGAGTCGAAGCGCATGATGAGTTCGCCTCTGGCCCCGGCCCGGCGCACCCGGGCCACGACCTCTTCGACGAAACGCTGAGCCCCGCGCTGGGTGTTGGCCGCACCTTTGCGCATGCGGACGTGGAGCACCTCGCCCGTCCACGCCCGGACGGCGATCAAGGGGTGGTAGCCGAGCACCTTGGTGTAGCCATAGCCGGCACCGTGTTTGGCCTTGCCGCACACCTCGCAGATGGTGGAGTCGAGGTCGATGACGAGTTGCTCGGACCCCGGTCCCGCCCCGAGGGTCCACGCCCGGCGCAGCGCTTCGCCCAGAACCCGGTCGAGCTGACGGACGTGGCCGAAGGTGAAGGCCCGGAGGAACGTGCCCAGAGTGGAGGGCGCCATCACCCGGTGACCGAGTACCGACTGGGTGGCCCCCGATCGCAGTATGTCGGCGTGGTCGATGTGGGAACCTCCCGCCGCCATGGCGTGCACGAGCGTCAGCACCTTGCGTCCCGGCAGGGCCCCGCCGACACGACCAGAGAGGTCGACGGTGGCGTTGATCAGGCGTTCCAGCCCGAGCCGCACGGTCAACGTGGCCACCAGCAGCAGCCCGGCGTTGGCCACCAGATTGGGCTCGTCGAAGGTCACCTCGATGCGGTCGATTCCGCGCGATACTTCGGTCACTGAAAGTGCCTCCTTGCTTCTGGGTAAAAACTGCGTCTCGACACCGCAATTTTCCCAGTCCGGGAGGCACTTTCCGCGGAGACGCGGCTATCTACTCAGGTCGTTCATCGGTGGATCGAGGCCTTTGAGTTCGTACTCGCCCCGATTTGCGAACGCGAGACCAGAGCCCGCCACCAGATCGGTGACCGTGCGCGAGACCAACACTTGACTCGGCTCCGCCAACGAAGCGACCCGGGCTCCGATATGCACTCCGATTCCTCCGAGGTCGGTGCCCCTCTGTACGCATTCACCGGTATGGACCCCGGCACGCAACTCGAGACCGAGTGGCCGAACCGCTTCGGAGGCGGCCACGGCGCATTGCACGGCCCGAGCTGGGCCGTCGAACGCGGCGAGGAACCCGTCTCCGGTTGTCTTCACTTCCGTGCCGCGGAACCGGTCGAGCTGGTGCCGCATAACCTCGTCATGGTGATCGAGCAGTTCACGCCAGCGTTGATCGCCCAGGTCAGCCGCGCGTCGAGTGGAGTCGACAATGTCAGTGAAGAGAACAGTGGTCAGGATTCGGTCGGGGTTGGGCGCGGGTCGTTGTCCGGTCAGAAACTCCTCGATGTCGTCGAAGAACCTCGCCTCGTCCTCTCGAATTGTCAAGTGATCCTCGCCCGGCAGCTCGAGATACTGCGCGCCTGAGATGTGCTCAGCGAGATACCGGCCGTGCTCCACCGATATCATCGGATCACCGGTGCTATGCACGACGAGCGTGGGAACACCAATCGTCGGCAGGATCGGTCGCACGTCGATAGCAGCAACCATCTCGACGATGCCCACCATCGCACTTGGGCTCGCACCGTTGCGCTCATACCGGGCCAACTGCTCCTGCATCGCCGGGTCGTCTGCCGCGCTGGGGAAGAAGTTGCCCACGACTGCTCCGGTCCCCCACTGCTCCTCGAACATCGCGATGGTGGGCGCCACTGCCCCCGGTGGATAGCCGAATGGCTGGTCAGCTGATTGGACGAGGCGGGCAAAGGAACCCTGCAGCACGAGAGCCGAGGTGCGGGTCGGGTAGGTCGCAGCGAAGAGCATGCACATCGGCCCACCCTCCGAGATCCCCCACAGGGAAGCGCAGTCGATCCCCACGGCATCCATCACGGCCCGTACGTCGTCCATGCGCTGTTCGAGCGTCGGGATTCCGACCGTCCGATCGGAGAGACCGGTTCCCCGCTTGTCGAAGGAAATGACCCGCGCGAAGGACCCGATCTTTCGCAACGCAGGGCCCGAGAATGGCATGTCCCACGCGAGCTCGACATTGGAGATGAATCCGGGAACCAGTACCACGTCGAGCGGGCCATCGCCCGAGACCTGGTACGCGATGTGGACGTCGCCACTCTTGGCGTAACGCGTTTCGGGCATCACAACCGCCAGCCTTCATCAACTCACACACCAGGTCAACACATTAATTCCTAATGGCTGTCCCGCTCTGACGACGTTGGAACACGGCCGGCCAGAGGAAGCGATCACACGTCTCGAAGTGTCCTCACGGGCGTGTCAGCCGGTTACCCCATGATTCGGGTCAGATGGTCGCGTTAGACCACCTACCAATCCCGAGCAGTGTCCCGAGACCGGTAGGGGTCCAACACCTACTGATCAGAACGTGCCAGTGGTACCAGCTGCTCGGATGCTGAGGCTGCTCAAGCCGCCAGCACCGCCACAGTTTCCTGCTGTGAGCCCCCAGATCGTCGTGAACGTCTTGACCGTCTTGATGGAGAGGGAGGCCGTTGGATTCACGTAGGAACCCGCTCCTGGTCCCGTTGAGTGGAAGGTCAGTGGTGATGCTGCTGCGGTCGACGTGACCTTCACATTGGGAAGCGCGATGGTCGTGGCAGCGATCGCCGAAGGGGTCCAGCCAACTTTCACAGTGAGCGGGATCGTGTCGGTCTTCGTGGCGAACGTCGCTGCGGGAAGCAGAGTGGAGCACCGGTTGGCATTCGTGGTGACAAACGTCTTGATAGACGTAACCGCCCCACTGGTCGGCACAGGGACCCCGACCGCACACGGCTTGGCAACAGCTTTCAGCTCGATGGTCTCCTTCGGGGCCGTACCCGTTGTCGTCAAGGCCGGGGAGAACTCGATCGACCCGAGCCATGCACCGGCACAGGTCGGGTGGCCGGTGCCTATGACAGCTGGAGAGGCTCCAGCAACTCCCGCGGGACCTGTGACAACAGCAACTGTCACCAGGGCCAGCAGTGCTGCTCCGCCGATTAGGGACGATCTACGCATCTGTCTTTAGCTCCTTGCGTCGATGAAGGTGTGTGGATGCCCCCGCCTGCGGCGACGCTACTCCGCGACTCGAGCGGGCGCTCGGGCATTGACCTGGATGTCCGGTTCGGCTGTTGTCCAACCGCCGAGTCTCCCGCATCGTGCCACTCGGTTGCAGGAGATGAGCGCCCCTTGGCCCGGTGATCCAAGACGGCGGGAGGGCAAGAACCCTGAACGCGGTACCCGGAAGGTCACCGGACCTCGGGTGTCGGCGTCTGAACGGGTCAATACGGGCTTCGATGCGACGAACGGCGAGGTCCGGGAGGGCGTCGCCCACCGGGACCCCATCCGCTCGTCAGCAACTCACCTGAGCATCATGGTTCAGGGCAGGGCGATCAACGAACCGGGATTGATGAGGAACGTTGGATACGGACCCCATCCTGCCGCGCAGGTGCTGGAGACATTGGTTCTAAGGCCCACCAGGGGATGAACGGACGGAGTGAACGACCCTGTCCCCGCCCAGGTTGTGCCCGACGTGGCAGGAAGGACGATGTTGTCCAACGGACTTCCGGAGACGATGTGCGCAGTTCCGCCCGTATACGTGACGGTTGTCGGTGCGATTGCCGGCACCGAGATCCAGCTGTAGTGGACTTTGATGACGCCGATGGTGTCCGATCCCTTGAAGACTGCACACTTGTTGGCGAGTAATCCAGTACTCAGGGGGACCATGGTGCCTATTCCGGTGATGCTGACTCCGGTGATGGTGACCGGAGTCAGTAGTCCAGCGGAATTCGGGGCCTGAGCGGCAGAGAAGCACCCGCCGGTGGCGGTGGCACCGAACGCGATATGGAGAGGCGTCGCACTTCCCGCCAGGGTCAACGCGGGAGTGAATGTGCCCTTCCCACTGACACTGCACACGACTGACCCAGTCGCAGCCGGTGCCAGGGCGCCTGCCACGCCAGAGCCGAAGACGCCGAGGAGCGAAGCGGATACTACGAGAACGGCTGAGACTGCTGTCAATCTACGTTTCATGTTTCCCCCTGTCCGCCGAGGCAAGCCGGACTCGCATCCGCTTCCGCCGCCGGGAATTCCGCCAGCCTTTGGCCGCGGAAGAAGCGAATCTCGCCTCGACGCGACCCTAGTAGTTCGGTTGGCCGGCCGCCCGGAGAATTGGGCCGGGAAGCCTACGTGTGTAGGGGTCGGAGGAGCGAGAGCGAGCTAACAACCCTCGCCCCGTCGCCATGCGCCACGGCAAGGCGCCGGAAGTGGATCCGGCGGTTCACTTAGGCGTCGACAAGTGCCACAGCCTTGTGGTTATTGGCTTCGAGGTGCCGGCGGGTCATGAGGAGAGCGGCGATCCCCTCGCCCACCGCCGAACCCAGTTGCTTGGTCGAACCCGAACGAACGTCGCCTGCGGCGAACACGCCGGCCAAATTGGTTTCCATCGTGGGACTGGTTACGAGAAACCCTCCGGCGTCTCGCTCGACGGCATCACCGAGGAAGCCATTGTTGGGATGGAGTCCGATGAACACGAAGGCGGCGGCAGCAGGGAACCGTTGGATTGCGCCGCTGCCTCGATCTCTGACCACGACAGCGGAGAATCTGCTCTGCTCGCCCTCCAGCTCAATGATATCGACGCCCGTATGAATGTCGAACTTGGGATCAGCCAGAACCCGCTCCTGAAGCAGCGGCGAGGCCGACAGGCTAGAGCGGGCAAGTACCCGTACCCGATTTGCGAACTCGGACAGGTGCAGCCCCTCCTCCAAGGCTGAGTTGCCGCCTCCGATGACGACCACTTCGTCGGCTCCCTTGTAGAAAGGCCCGTCGCAGGTGGCGCAGAAGTGGACGCCGGCACCGATGAGTTCCTCCTCGCCAGGAACCTCGAGTCGTCGATACGTCGACCCCGTGGCCACGATCACGGCGTGCGAGGTGAGCTTCTGGCCAGACGACAATGACGTCACGAGGTCTTGACCGTCGTGCTCTAGGGCGGTCACCGACACCGCCGATAGGAGTTCCACCCCGTAGCGACGCGCCTGGGCGACGAAGCGGTCGGCCAGCTCTGCGCCCGAAATCCCGTCAGGAAATCCCGGGTAGTTATCAATTCGATCACTGATCCCGGCTTGGCCGCCGAGTGCGCTGGCATCGACGACGATGGCGTCGATTCCTTCCCGGGCGGCGTAGATGGCGGCTGCCAACCCGGCAGGTCCGCCCCCGATGATGACGAGGTCGTACGCGGACCGATCGGCCTCGACTGCCAGGCCGATGCGAGCGGCCAAGGACTCGTCGCTCGGGTTCACTTCGTGAGTTCCGTCCCCAAACTCGACCATAGGAATGATTTGTCCACCATCTTGCAGCTCCTTGAGGCGCTCGATCGCCTCGGGCTGGCCTTCGATGTCGACGTAGTCGTATGGGACCCGGTGGGCGGCGAGGAACCTCTTCACTCGCTTGCAATGGGGACACCAGGGGGCCCCGTACACCGTGATGGTTGGGTCGCCGACAGAGGTCATCATCCGACTTTAGGGGCGGGTCGCTTCGTTGGAGCGGACCGATCGCAACTGCCAACCGAGCGGGTCAATTCTGAGCGTAGGGGCGCACCAAAGGTGCCGGAGTGTGGCAGCTCGCGGTCAACAAGCACTCGTTGCCAGATCACCCTCCCTGAGCCGGCGTCTGGAGATACCCGGATACTCCTGAGAGGCTATTGGTCGGAGGCGGGAGGAGGCGTTGTGGACGATCATCGAGTTGCGGTTGCCAGTTATCCGTCTGGCCACTGGTGGTTTTGCTCCTGTGGGTTTGTGAGCGGAACCATGCATCCGACTATGGAAACCGCCTGCACTGCGGGGAGGAATCATCTCCCTCCGATCGCTCTGCCCGGTGCCCCGTTGCTTCCTCACAGTACCGACCAGCCACGGTCATAAGCGCCTCGCTCCTGGTCATCGGGGGCGCACCCACTCAGAAGGGTTGCGGTTGCGTCGCTGGAGTCGGTTAGCCGAGGGTGGGTGCGGCATCGCCCAGATCAGAGCGCCGACCAGGAGGTATGACGGCCGAAGCGCTAGCGAGAGCGATGAGCTTGCCCTGTTCATGCGTCACTTCAGCACGGCTGACGGCCATTCCCCGGCCTCGGTGTACCACTTCGGCCCGTGCGGTGATCAGTCCCCCGTCGGGTGGGACGGGCCGAATGAACTGAACCCGCAGATCCGTTGGGGCCAATGCCGTCCCTGCTGGGACAGTTGTCTGAATCGCTGCTCCGAGCACCACGTCCGCGAGACACGCCGTCGCACCACCTAGAACAAAGCCACTCGGCGAGGCCAACCAGGGGCTGGTCGGCATTGTGAAAGCGCAACTCCCTTCGCTCGCTTCAGTGGGTCCCATGCCCATTAGATGACTGATCGGCGGCCAGGGGAGTTCGCCGGCAATCAACGCCTGCTTCGGCTTGCCCATATCTCCTGATCCAGTACTACACCCTGTACCGGTCGCTGGTATGGCGGTATCCAACCATCGTCTTCGGTCTCCAGGACGGGTATCTCCGCAGGTGGTAGCGGAACATCTGGCACCGGCGGGAAGATCACGCATCGCGAGGTTCCGTGGGCAATCAACCTCCCATCGTCGTCGGTGACTGAGACCTCCGACAGCGCCATCCGTCTCCCACCGTGGACCACCCGAGCCCTAGCGATCAGATGCCCGCTTCTCGGCACCGGGTGGACGAGATTGATGGACAGCTCGGTCGTCGTGTAGCCGGTTGCCGGCGGTAGCAGTGTCTGGATGGCGCAGCCCCAGGGGACCGTCCGCAAGGATGGCGATGGCTCCCGCGGTCCATAGCCCCTGCGGTGTCGAGAGCCACGGAGAGATCGGCATGACGAATGTCGCACTTCCCGCTCCGATTTCGGTCGGATGCATGCCCGTCAAATAGCTGATCGGAGGATTAGGGGCCTGGTTCGACAGAAACAGCGTCAACTGCTCGATACCGGGCAATCCCAATAGTTCTGTCGGGAACGCCCCTCCGCGAACACTCTCTTGCAGGATCGCTTCGATTGTCACCCAGCTCGTATCTACGTTCGGCACAGATGACGCGAACTCGTTGGTCTCACTTGTCAACCTCAGTCGACGCTAGGCAGCGGATTCGACAGCCACATGCGATTGCGCCCGCTGCGGTCAGTTACGAAGCTGCTCATCGGCGAGCATTTCTTCGCACTCGGCAGAGATTGCCTCCGAGATCATGTCGGTAAAGTCGGGCTTGGAGACCGCGACGTAATCGGGTTGGGATTCGGCTCTGTCTTGGAAGAAGGCCGAGTGAAAACTGTCCATGACGGCCGCAATGATGGGTTCTCGAACCGTGCGCAGGTCTGGTTCGAATGGCGAGTCGTGGTGGTGGGGTCCTGTGACGATTTCATAGGCAGGGAAGTACGAGACGTCTTGGTGAGTATCCGCAGTTTGCCCCGCGGCGACCCGGAGAACGGACTTGCTGTAGACGGTAGCGGCAAGGACGTGATGTGTCGTTGCTGTTGCAACCAGCGGGACCGGTGACACAGTAAGGATGATCTTCAAATTAGGTTGAATGCTTCGGAGAAGATCGATCATCTGGTGTAGGTCCGAGACGACCTCTTGAACCGAGAAGTTGACGAACCCGTGTCGATCCGGATCGAACTCGCCCGCGACCGTCCCCGGGCATGCTGGAAAGACGGCTCCGTCGCTGCGAGAGATCCAGGCTTCGGTCAGTCCCAATGTGAATATCAGAACGCTCGAGTCCTCAATGGCTGATCGAACGGCACGAAGGTGTTGTGCCGTGAGGGCTCGGTACTCCAGTATCGATGATGCTGTGTGGCTGAGTCCAGGTCGGAAGGGGTCGATGAGTCGGCCCTCAGGGGCCGTCCAACACTCCTCGTCGGGATGAAAGCTCCCGATGACTCTTTCGAGCAGTTGGACCATCTGCCGAGCCGTATAGATGTTCCCGTAACGGGCGCTGTAGGCGTCGTAGAAGCCCAATTCGCCGCCTTCTGGCCACTGGGGGTGGGTGCACTCGGTGACAACGTAGTGATAGCCCCAACCCCTGAGATACCGCGCAATGTTGGCGGCGAAGCACGAACCGGCTGACATGAAGCGGTCTTGGGCGGTGAGCTCGAAGCCCGGCCGGTCGGGAACTGATTCGACGGCGAAGTCACGCGCCACTGATCTTGACCAGAACGACCGGTTCGGTGCTGCTCGGTAGGGTTGCTCAGCCATCCGACCGACTCCCGAGCCATTCCAGGACTTCACGCATGTAGAGGGTTCCGTACGCGCTGTTCCCGTGGGTGACGTCATCGGTCCAATAGGGCGCGGCCAACATGCCCGCCTGATCGGTTGCCTCCTCGGGTGGCGGCACGAAATCGGCACCGTGGGAGGCTGCGAAGGATCCGTATGTTTCCAGCATCACCGATCGAAGCCTATTCCTCACCGGATCGGCGACGATTCGGGCATCGGCCGGATTCAGGTTCAACTCTTCCATGACGGCCACGAAGTGAGGGGACTGGGCCAAACGCTCCCTCGCAGCCGGTTCCGGCAAGGGAGGTGGCGGTCCCAGCAAGCAGACCCGGATCTCACGGTCCCGGAGTGTGTCGAGGATGGACAACAGAGCAGGGTCCTTCTCCAGGCGCGCAGCGACCGAGGACCTGACCACGCTGTAGGGGATGAGCTGCAGCGACGGATCGACATCATGTCGGTCCTCGTTGGGAAGAAGGACATCGAAGGGCGGTCCGTTGACTAGTAGGGCCCTGACGCTCATCTGGTTGCCCAACCACATGAGGGCGACGTGCGTGGCTCCCGACCCAACAACGAAATCGACCAGAGACCTCGATACCTCCAGCCGCCTGAAGCCTGATTCTGACCACTGAGCACCGACCATCGCATCTCGCCACTTGGCAAGGAAGGACACTTCGAGGCCCACGTCCAGTGGAGCAACCGAGCCACTGGCAGCGTTTCGTTCAGCCCCCTCGATCAGGGCCAACGTGTGCGAGTGGCCAGCGACAATCAACCGGTGCGTCAGCAACTTCCTCTCGCCTCGATAGCCCTGCCTCTCGGGTCAAGTTAGCTGACTGCTGGGCTCATGTTCCACGTACCAAATCGGCGCATCGACTGGCTCGGCCCTCGACTGGAACGAACCGGCCGTTCGCGTCCACCGGTCGCTCGGGTCCCAGGCACTCGACGACCGGACCGGCTACGCCACGGCGGTGGCGGTCTGTCCGATTTGGCCGACCGGGACCGACCGCTCAGATCGTGAACGCCAGGTGCTCGACCAATTGCCGGCCGAGCTCGGGGTCGCCGGAGAAGTCGATCTCCCTGGTGTGGTCCGTCCCCGGGTCACGACGGCCGCCGGTCAGACGCAGGAACGCGGTCGCCGGAAGCTCGATGCCGACCGTGGGGGGACCGTGCAGCTCGTGAACGATCTCGGCCCGCTCGGCGACCTCGACGAGGTAGGTGCGCGGAACCGGCCCGCTGAGCTCGATGCGGACCCGCGACCCAGCGGGCAGTCGCGCACGACGCCCGACGATGTACCCGAGACCGGTGGACACCTCGTCGAGCGCCGAGGCCACGTCGGCAACGTCCTCGCGGGGAGCGATTCCGAGCGCGTAGCGGATGTCGTGCTCGTGCAGGTAGCAGTCGTAGTGGCGGATCCGCATGAACCGGCCGTAGGTCTCGTCCCGCCCCGCGGGTGTCCACGACGGGGCGTCGAAGTCCGCCTGGGTCATCGCGTCGAGGGCCGACCCTCTCCGGTCGGTGACGTCCGCGAAGCGCTTCAGCAGCTCGCCAGTGCTGAGCCCGCGCATCGATTCGACCCAGAGCTCGTTTGCCTCGGCGATCGGGTTGGCCAGGTTGGCAATGTGGGAGATGTCCACCGTCGGCGCCGGTTCGCCGAGCAAGATCGACTCGGTGCCGATCACATGGCTGAGCACGTCCCGGACGCTCCAGCCGGGCAGGCAGGTGGGCGTGTACCACTGGTCGTCGGTCAGTGGGGTACAGAGCATGCCCAGGGCTTCGAACTCGTTCCGCAGCAGTGCCACGGAACCAGTCCTGTCAACGATGGTCGGCACAGCGCTCACCGTAGCGGCACTCCCGGTCGGCCTGCGGCGGTGGCCGGGCCCGCACGAGCCGCAGGGGCAATTACGCTGGGGGGATGACCACTCCTGAGCCCTCCCCGAGGGCCGCCGGCGAACCAGGCGGCCCGACGACCGTCGAGCTCTCGATCGAGGGCATGCACTGCGGATCGTGCGTGGTCCTGGTCGAAGAGGCCCTCACCGAGCAGTCCGGTGTGGCCGCCGCTTCGGTCGACCTGGACAGCGCCCGGGCCGTGGTCGGGTTCGACCCGTCCGAGATCGGGGTCGACGAGCTGCGCGCCGCCGTCCAAGCGGTCGGATACGCCGCCACCCCGGTCGGCTAGCGATGGACACGAGCCCGGGGTGATCCCTCCATGGTGACCTCGTCGCCAGTGGCGGCGCCCGCCCCGGCGACGGCCGCTCCGAGCTCGGACACCACCGAGCTCGAGCTCGGTGGGATGCACTGCGGTGCGTGCGCCACCCGCATCGAGCGCTCGCTCAACCGGCTCCCGGGAGTGGCGAGCGCCTCGGTCAACCTGGCCACCGCGCGCGCCTTCGTCTCCTACGATCCCCGTCGGGCCGGACCCGACGACCTCTGCGACGCGGTCGTCGCGGCGGGCTACGACGCCGTGCCGGTCGCCGCCGGCAGCCGACCCGAGACCGCCGACCCCGACCACTGGGTGGTGCGTGCGGCCATCTCGTGGCCGTTGGCCCTGTTGGCCCTGGCGGTGTCCCTCGGGGCCGCCGAGACACCGGCCGCCGGATGGACGGTGCTGCTGCTGGCCGCGGTCGTCGAGTTCGCCGGGGGTTGGCCGTTCCTCCGCAACAGCGCCCGGTTGCTCCGCCACGGTGCCACCAACATGGACACCCTCATCGCGCTCGGCACCCTCGCCGCGCTGGCCGTGACCGCCGTGGAGGCGATCGCACTCGGCGGGCGCCACGTGCATCTCGGGGGGAGCGGCGCCTTCGCAGCACGGCTCCACGGCGTCATGGCTCCGCTCATCGTGGCGATCCTGGCCACCGGACGGGCAGTCGAGGCGCGGGTCCGTGAGCGGGCCGCCCGCGCCCTGCATTCCTTGTTGTCGCTGCGCCCGCCGACCGCCCGCGTGGTCACCCAGGCCGATCCCGACGGCGAGCTGGTTGCACCCGAGAGCGTGCCGGTCGGCGCGCTTGTGCAGGTGCGCCCCGGCGAGGCACTCGCCCTCGACGGAACGGTGGTCTCGGGGTGGTCGGACGTCGACGAGTCGATGCTGACCGGCGAACCACTGCCGGTCGAGCGGGGACCGGGCAGCGCGGTCACCGGAGGCACCCGCAACGGCAGCGGCGTGCTCGTCGTGCGGGTCGGGGCTGTGGCCGCCGAGTCGGTGCTGTCCAGGCTCCAACGGCTGGTCGAGGATGCCCAGCGCGACAAGGCACCGCTGCAGCGGATCGCCGACCGCATCAGCAGTGTCTTCGTCCCCGCCGTCCTCATCGGGGCCGCGCTCACCTTCCTGGTCTGGTGGGCGGTCGTGGACGATCTGGGCCGGGGCGTGCTGGCTGCGCTCGCCGTGCTGCTGGTGGCGTGCCCCTGCGCGATGGGACTGGCGGCGCCCGTTGCCATGATGGTCGGCTGTGGGCGGGCCTCAGCGCTCGGGATCTTCGTGCGCGGCGGGGACGCCCTCGAACGGCTGGCCAAGGTGGATCGGGTCGCCTTCGACAAGACGGGGACCCTCACCGAGCGGCACGCTGTCGTCACCGGGCTGGCCTGGCTACCGGATTGGGACGCGCGTGCGGTGCTCTCGCTGGCCGCAGCCGTCGAGGCGCCCAGCGACCACCCGATCGCGACCGCTGTGCTCGATGCGGCCCGGGACCGGGGTGCACCCGTCGGCGTCGCTTTCGACGTCGTGGCTCTCCCGGGGATCGGCGTGAGCGGGACGGTCGAAGGGCACCGGGTGACGGTCGAACGTCTCGCCGATGACCACCTCCCCCCAGCGCTCGAGGGGAAGACCGCAGAGGCCCAGCGAAAGGGTGAGACGGTGGTGGTCGTCACATGCGACCGTCGCCCGGTCGCGGTCGTGGCGGTTGCCACCCCGCTGCGACCCGAAGCACGCGCCACGGTCGCCCACCTCTCGGCAATGGGGCTGCCCGCCTCGATCTTGAGCGGCGACAGCGCGGCGGCAGTCGACGCCGTCGCGGCGGACCTCGGGATCGAGGACGCCCGCGGTGCGCTCGGACCAGCCGGAAAGGTCGAGGCCCTCGGACGGTTCCACGACGCGTCGGAACGCGTGGTCATGGTGGGCGACGGGGTCAACGATGCTCCCGCCCTGGCCGCGGCCGACGTCGGGTGCGCCATCGGGAGCGGATCGGAGGCCGCGCTCGCGACCAGCGACGTGGCCCTGCTGAGCAACGACCTCCAAGGGGTCCCGGCGGCCATCGGCATGGCCCGGTCCACTTACGCGGTCATCGTCCAGAACTTCGGCTGGGCGATGGGGTACAACGCCGCGGCGCTCCCACTGGCCGCCACCGGGCTGCTCGACCCGCTCGTGGCGGCCGTGGCCATGGGACTCTCGAGCGTCCTCGTCGTCCTCAACAGCCTCCGCCTCTCACGCCTCGGTCGTTCGGGTCCGTCGGACGTCGGCAGCCCACGGACGCTCGGCACGAGGTGGGGTGTGGTGGCGTCGGTGGCCCTGCCGGTCCTCTTGTTCGCCTCGCTGACCGTGGTGAGCCAGGTGGTCTCTCCGGCGCGGGGGCAGTCCCTTCTGCCCTCCCTTCCCTCGATCACCACGGTCGCCCTTCCCCGCGGCGGATCGGTCGAGACCTACTTCTCCCCCGGTGGAGCCGGGGTGAACCAGCTCCACCTCATCTTCTCGGGCTCGTCGGCCGAGCTGGCCTCGACCCACCCGCTGGTGACCGCAGGCCCGGTCGGACGTCCTGCCCAGATCCTGCGACAGCTGACCGTCTCGACCGGGCACTTCACCGAGATCGTTGTCCTGACCACGGGTTCCTGGCACTTCCGGGTGACGACGCCGTTCGGACAGGCGCCGGTCAGCTTCACCCTCGACCACGTCGTGCCCTGACGCGCGGCTCGACGACCGCCCGCTGCGCGGGCTGACAGAGCCGGTCAGTCCCCGGCCCAGCAGCCGAGGATGACGTCGGCCACGGTCACCGCAACCGACGCCGAGCTGGTCGCCGGGACCCCGAACTGGGGTGGGAGGCCGGCATTGTCCACCACCAGCACCTTCCAGTCCTTGCGCACCACCACCGAGCCGTCGGTCGTCTGGAAGGCGCCCTGACCGAGGTTCTCGAGGTCATGTGCCTTGCCGAGGGTCCCGGCCAGCGAGTCGTAGTAGGCGTACGTCTCCGACCAACTCGAGAGCTCCTTGACCGACAGCCCGAACGAGCCGGTCGGATAGGTGTAGGTGCAGGCATACAGGTGGTCCTCCCAGGTCGGCACCGACACGTGGGCTTGTTCGCCGAGGGCCGAGGCGAGCTCCGCCTGAGCTTCCTCCTGACAGACCTGCTTGGCGATCTCCGATGGGGTGGACCCAGCGGGAACCGGTGGCCGCGTGGTGGACGGGGCTGCCGTGACCCCGCCGCACCCGGCGGCGAGACACACCACCAGGGCCAGGGCGAGCGGACGCGGGCGCACGCGGCGAGCGTAGCAGCGTACAAACAAACTCCCAGGTCAGAGGCGCTAGATCCGCGCCGTCCGGCCGGGGGTCGACACCGCGGCCCGGCCCGGCGCCTGCACGATCCCGACCAGCTCCACGTGTTCGGTCATCGGGAAGAGGTCGAAGGCCCGCAGCGATCCGAGAGACCAGCCGGCATCGAGCAGGATGCGCAGGTCGCGGGCGAACGCAGCAGGCTCGCACGAGACGTAGGCGATGCGCCGGGGAGCGGGATCGAGTCCGGCGAGGGCCCCCATGACCGGTCGGCCGGCCCCCGCCCGCGGCGGATCGAGCACGACCAGGTCGGGCCGGCCCAGCCGCTGTGACACGACGGCGACCGTGACCGCGCCGCGCACCACCTCCACCTGTCCGAGCCCTGCCGCGTTGCGGCGGAGATCCGCGCAGGCTGCCCCGCTCCGCTCGACCGCGGTGACCGAGCCGGTGGGTCCGACCGCACTGGCCAGACCGACGCTGAACAGCCCGGCGCCGGCGTAGAGATCGGCCACCCGCTCGCCCGGCTGCACGTCAGCCCCGTCGAGCACCGCCCGGGTGAGGGCGGCCGCGGCCCCGGGATGGACCTGCCAGAACACGCCCGCGTGCACGGTGAACCGGCGCCCGAGCACCTCGAAGACGACATGGTCGGGCGCGCGCAGTGTGCGTCCCCGGGACACCAGTCCGGCGTCGATTGCGGGATCCGAGCGCAGACCGCCCTTGCCCGTCTCGACAAGGACGACGGGAGGGCCCCCGTCGGGAGAGGCCACCACTTCGATCCGGTCGGCGCCGGTCCAGGAGACCGAGCCGACCCCCGCCCTGTCGACGGATGCGGTGGCGATCGGGCAGCGCTCGACGGGCTCGATGTCGTGGGAGCGGTGACGGTGGAGGCCGGTCCGGCCCACGCGGTCGACCGCGAACGACACCCGGGTTCGCCATCCCAGGCCGTCCGGGGCCCCGGGCACTTCCTCGACCGGCACCCGCAGTTCGAGTCCGGAGAGCCGCGAGAGCTGCTCGGAAACGAGGTCCTCCTTGAGGCCGCGCTGAGCGGGGAGCGCGACGTGCTGGAAGTCGCAGCCCCCGCAGCGGCCGGGCCCCGCGTGGGGACAGGGCGGCACGACCCGGTCGGACGAGGGCTCGAGCACCTCCACCGCGTCGGCCCGAAGGAACGAGGCGGTTTCGGACGTGATCCGCGCCCGGACCCGCTCGCCGGGGAGGCTGTGGCGCACGAAGACGACCCGGCCGTCGGGAGCCCGGGCAACGCACCCGCCTCCTGCCGCGATCGCGCCGACGGTCAGCTCCACGACGTCGGGGGTCACGCTCGGAGTCATAGCACCAGCCCGGCGGAACGACGGAGCGCGCTCCGGCCGTCGTCCCGGCCCGGATCGAGAAGCCTGCGACCGCCGGCCGGGATAGGGTCGCCCCGGCTGCGAAGGACGACAGGACGAGCGGGGGAGGTCGGCGTGGACATCGAGGAGGCCCTCTACACGACCCGGGCGATGCGCAGGGTCCGTCCTGACCCGGTGCCCTTGGACGTCCAGGCCAGGATCCTCGACGCCGCCATCCGCGCCCCGACGGGAGGAAACGCGCAGAACTGGCGGTTCCTGCTCCTCGACGATCCACAGTCCATCGCCCGGATCGCGCCGCTCTACCGGCACGCCATCGGTCAGCTGTGGGAGACCGTCTACGCCGAACAGGTCGCCGCGGTCGAGGCCGACCCGGACAGCGCAGAGAACGTGGAGTGGAGCCGGATCCGGTCCTCGGCCCAGTGGTTGGCCGACCATTTCACCGAGGTCCCGCTCTTCCTCTTCGCGTTCGTTCAGGCCGACCCGACCGGCGGATCGATCTACCCCGCTGTGTGGAGCGCGCAACTCGCGGCCCGGGCACATGGGGTGGGGAGCTCGCTGACCGTCGTGCTCGGGGTCTGGCATCCGGACGAGACGTTCGAGATCCTCGGGGTACCGACCGATGAACAGTGGATCATGGCCTGCTGCGTGAGCTTCGGGTACCCGACCGGGCGATGGGGCGTGGCACCGCGGCGACCGGTCCACGAGGTCTCGTACCGCAACCGCTGGGGCACGCCGGTCGGGTTCACCATCGGACAGCCGCTCTGGTCCCCCGGACAGAGCGGAGCCGAGGCTCAGCCGTAGCGGGCGCAAAGTCCAGGTCAACAGGGGCGGTGGTAGAGTCCCGCCCCGCAGACGCGCGGCTGTAGCTCAATGGTAGAGCCTCTGATTTCCAATCAGATGACGAGGGTTCGATCCCCTTCAGCCGCTCCGGATGGGCGTGACCTGGCCGAATTGCCGCCCGGGTGCGCAGCTGCCCCCAGGCGCTTAGTACGTATTATTGACTATCAATATCGTTGACGATATCGTCCCGGTATGGCGCCCGGAGACGATCCGGCCGATGCGGTGGTCATGCCCGCTCTCCTGCGCGCCGCCGCGCCGCATGTACGGCACGGCCATCCGCGCGGCGCTCGCAGAGGTCGACTGCGGCGATGTGCCCCGCAACGGCCCCTTCGTCATCGGGGCGATCGCCCGCGGCGGCTCGCCCCTGAGCGAGATCATCGACGCGCTCGGCATCTCCAAACAGGCCGCCGGACAGCTCGTCGACACCCTGGTCCTCCGGGGCTACCTCGACCGCGCGGCCGACCCGGCGGACCGCCGCAGGCTCACCGTGACGTTGACGGAGAGGGGCCGGCTCGCCGCAGCCGTCTCGCGATCGGCGGTCGAGCGGGTCGACGCGGCGCTGGTCGTCGAAGTGGGTGCTGACGACCTCGCGGCGACGAGGTCCACGCTGCTCGCGATCGCCGCGCTCCCCCCCGGCGAACCACCCCCCGACGCGGACGGGTGAGCGCGTCGGAGCCGCCGGTCGGTGAGGGAACACGGCGCACTGCCGAGCGCGCGCGGGCTCCTCGGTGGGCAACTCGGGCGCTCACGGCCATCACCGTCGTGGCCGCGGTCAGCTATGCCTGGGGGTCGGCCCACAGCAGCCTCGAGCCGTACTACGAGGCGGCCGTCCGCAGCATGGGGTCGAGCTGGCACGACTTCGCCTTCGGGGCCTTCGACCCCGCCGGGACGATCACCGTCGACAAGCTGCCCGGAGCGCTCTGGGTGCAGTCCCTGAGCGTCCGGGTCCTCGGCTTCCATCCGTGGGCGATCGTCCTGCCGCAGATCGTCGAGGGGATCGTGACCGTCCTCGTGCTGTACCGCGCCGTGCGCCGGCTCGCCGGCTACCCCGCCGGGGTGATCGCAGCGGCCGTTGTCGCCGTGACCCCCGCCACCGTCGCCCTCGACCGGGGGAACATCTCGGACTCGCTCCTCATCCTGCTGCTCGTGCTCGCGGCCAACTCGACCGTGACGGCACTGGTCACCAGGAACGGTACCTGGCTCCTCGCGACGGGGCTGTGGGTGGGCCTCGCGTTCCAGGCCAAGATGCTCGAGGCCTGGCTGATCCTGCCGGCCATCGGGTTGGCGTGGCTGGTAGCCGGGGCCGGCCGGCCGCTCAGACGGGTGCTCGACGTCGGTGCCGCCATCGGCCTGACCGCGGTGATCTCGCTGAGTTGGATGGTCACGGTCTCCCTCGTCCCCGAGGCGACCCGTCCCTACGTCGACGGCAGCACCCACGACTCGATCTTCCAGCAGGTGTTCGTCTACGACGGCTTCGGCCGGGTCGGCGCCGTCGCCGGTGGGGGCTCCGTCCTCGACTCGCTCGGCGAGTTCCGGCTCCCTGGCGCCCCCGGTCCCTCCCGGCTCCTCAGCGGCGCCGGCGGGCGTGACATCGGGTGGCTCATCCCGCTCGCGGTGCTCGCGGCGGTGGCCGTCGTCGTCGCCCGCCGCGGCAGACCTCGGGAGGATCCCCAACGGGCGGGGGTCATCCTCTTCGGAACCTGGCTGGCCGTCGACGCGGCCGCCTTCAGCGCCCTCTCCGGCATCAACGCCTACTACCTCGCTGCCCTCACCCCCGCGATCGGGGCACTCGTCGGCATCGGGGGCGCACTCATCCTGCGCGCCGGCGTCCGGGACGGTCGGGTCAAGGGGGGCCTGCTCGTGGCTTCCGGCGCGACCGTCCTCTACGGCCTTGTGTTGACCGGGCCTGCGCCGACGGTCGTGCTCGCCTTCGTCTCGTGCGGCGCCATCGCACTCCTCGTCGTCGGCTGGTGGCTCCTGGACCCCCTCACCCGGCCGGCAGGCGGCCACGACCCGCCCCCGACCATGCGGAGGGTGCGTACCCTGGTGGGCGCCGGCCTCGTGCTCGGAGCCGTGGCCCTCCCCTCGCTGACGGCGGCAGGAGACATCGTCACCTCGGGCCTCGGACCCTTCGACACCCCATACGAGCCGGCCGCGGTCGTGAACATCACCCAGACCGGGCCCCGTGAAGCGCTGACCTCGATCGCTGCCGGGACCGGGCTGCTCCTCCGGGTCAACCGATCCGACCGTTACGTCGCGGCCACCGACACCTCGATCATCGCCGCGCCGTTGATCATCGACACCGGTGCCGAGATCGAACCGATCGGCGGATTCACCGGATCGATCCCCTCACCGACGCTGGCGGCGCTTCGCCACCAGGTCCGGACGAGCGAGCTCCAGACGGTGATCACGCCCAGCGTCGACGATTCCCGGATCCGGTGGGTCGTGTCCCACTGCGCACCGGTGCCGCAGTCGACAGGCGCCTTCGCCGTCCACGGTCCGATCGCGGGGATATGGATCTACTTCTGCACCCCACGCCCCCGCGCGTAGCCTCCGACCGTACGGGCTCGGACCCGCACCTGTTCCGCCCGTGCGTGCGACGACAGTGGTCTATCGTCCCGATCACCACCACCCGACCAGGACCGACCGATGCCCGATCCAACCGTCTCCGAGGAGACCGACCCCGAGGATGAGCACGCCATCTCGGCCATCTCCACCGGTGACCTGCCCGGGGAGGAGGTCATCACCGGGCTCCTGACCGACGCACACGAGCGGTTCCGTGTGGTCGACGAGGGCGAGGTGGCCAGCTACATCCCGGCGTTGGCCAACACGCCGCCCGAGCTCTTCGGGATCGCCGTGGCCGGGGTTCGGGGTCGGACATTCTCCTGCGGCGACACGGGACACGAGTTCTCATTGCAGTCGCTCTCCAAACCCTTCGTCTTCGCGCTCGTCTGCGAGGCGGTCGGGCTCCACCGGGCCCGGTCGCTGCTCGGCGTCAATGCAACCGGACTGCCGTTCAACTCGGTCATGGCCATCGAGCTCAACGACGATCGGACGATGAACCCGATGGTCAACGCCGGTGCGATCGCAACCACCAGCCTCGTCCCCGGACGGACCTCCGACCAGCAGTGGGCATTCCTCCGCGACGGCCTGTCCCGCTTCGCCGGACGCGACCTGACCCTCGACCGCGACGTCTACGACTCCGAGTCCGCGACCAATCTCCGGAATCAGGGGATCGCCCACCTGCTGCACAGCTACGGGCACCTCTATGCCGACCCGGACCAGACCACCGACCTCTACACCCGCCAGTGCTCGCTCGTGGTCAGCACGATCGACCTGGCGGTGATGGGCGCGACCCTGGCCGACGGGGGGGTCAACCCGATCACCGGCGTGCAGGTCGTCGGCCCGGTCATCTGCAAGCGGGTGCTCGCGGTCATGGCCACCGCAGGTCTCTACGAGCGATCGGGAGACTGGCTCTACGACGTGGGCCTCCCGGGCAAGAGCGGGGTGAGCGGGGGCATCGTGACCATCGCGCCCGGCAAGGGTGGCCTGGCCGTCTACTCACCACGGTTGGACGGAGCGGGCAACAGTGTGCGCGGCCAGCTGGTGACCATGTACCTCTCCGAGCTCCTCGGGCTCAACGTGTTCGCCTCACGGCCGTTCGGCACGTGATGTTGGCTGCAGACGTCCGGGGCCCGCCCATGGCGACGGAGCAACCGGTCTGGACGACTGGAGGCAATCGAAGGGGTCGGAGGTGAGATAGACCTACCTGGGCCGTTGGGGCGACTCCCTCCGGTCCCAGCCTGCAGGCGAGGAGAAGCATGAACGGCGAAGCAACATCGAGCAAGGGCTGGCTGGCGCTTGTCGCCCTGGCAACAGCGCAGTTCGTCATGGTGCTCGACCAGTCGGTGATGAATGTCTCCATCAGCGCACTGGTCAAGGACTTCCACACCACGGTGACGACGATTCAGGCGGTGATCACGCTCTACTGCTTGGTGATGGCCATGCTGATCCTCACCGGGGCCAAGATCGGCGACATGATCGGCCGCCGCCGGGCGTTCGTGATCGGCCTGATCATCTACGCCTGCGGCTCCGCTCTGACCGCAGCCTCACAGTCGGTGGCGGTCCTGGCGCTCGGCTGGTCGGTGCTCGAAGGCATAGGAGCAGCTCTCGTACTCCCCGCGCTCGGCCGCGTTGATCGCAGGAAACTTCGAGGGTCCCCGTCGCAAGGTCGCGTACGCAATCATCGGGGGGGTAGCCGGAGCAGGCATCGCCGTCGGTCCGATTCTTGGCGGATGGGCGACGACAGAGGTGACGTGGCGGATCGTGTTCGTCGGTGAGGTGGTCATCGTCGCCTTCATCCTGGTGATGACCCCCAAGGTCGGAGACACCCCACGTCCGGATCCCACTCCGAAGCTCGATGTGGTCGGCTCGGTGCTCTCGGCGACAGGTCTCGGGGTGTTCGTGTTCGGTGTCCTCCAATCCAGTACCTGGGGGTGGCTCAAGCCGAAGAACTCGCCGATCACCGTGTTCGGCTTCTCACTCACGATCTTCGTCATCGCCGGAGGTGGGGTCCTGATGTGGGGATTCGTGGCATGGCAGCGCCACCGCGAAGAGAGGGACCTGGACCCATTGGTCCATCTGTCACTCACCCGCATCCCGCCAGTCAGAGCAGGGTTGATCGGGCTGTTCAGCCAGAACCTGATCCTCATGGGTGTCTTCTTCGTCATTCCCCTCTACCTCCAGCTCGTGCTCGGACTCAACGCTCTCGAGACCGGCATCAAGATGCTGCCCGTCTCGATCACCATGTTCGTGACTGCTGCGATCGGATCAAAACTGTCGGATCGGTTCCCGGTGCGAGCCATCGTCCGGAGCGGATTGGCCATGACGATGGCAGGCAGCCTGATCCTGCTTTCAACCATCAAGCCCACCCTCGCCGACGCCGGGTTTGCCATCGGGATGGGCGTGCTCGGCATCGGAATGGGATTGATGGTTTCCCAACTGGGTAACGTCGTCCAGTCATCAGTCGAAGAATCCGGACGGAGCGAGGCCGGTGGACTCCAGTACACAGGACAACAACTCGGCTCGTCGCTCGGTGTGGCCCTCATCGGAGCCATCGTTCTGACGGGACTGACCGGCACCTTCATCTCCAATGTCGAGCATGATTCGCGCATCAGCGCCGAGGTGTCGGCACAGGTGGGAGTGGCGGCCGGATCCAATACCAACTTCGTTTCATCTACCGAAGTGGAGGCCGCAGCCAAGCATGCCGGGCTTGACAACGCAACCACAGCCGCATTGGTTGATGACTATGAGTCGGCTCAGCTCCGGTCGCTCAAGGCCGGGCTCCTGGCCGCCGCACTCCTTGCACTCGTCTCACTCGGCTTCACCAGAGAGCTTCCACACGATCGACCAGTACCACGGGGGCGACCAGTAACAGGGGAGAGAGCGCTCGCCGACACATCGCCCTGAAGAGCCCCGACCCGGCTGAGACGGACGACCCGGCCAGGGGACGGGCGAGGCGTCCGGAGGAGGCCAAGAGCTGCGCTACCCCTGGTTGCCGACCGACTCACCCGGAACAGCCACGCCGGTGAGCAGGAAGGATGCCTGTGCGTCTCCTTCGACGGTAAAGATCGGACGGGCCCGTACCGATATTTACTGGGTGAGGTTTGACTTGGCGCACCCGACCCAGCGGCAGCTGCGCGACGGAGTGTCCTGTGGGCTGATCGCCGAGTCGATCATGATCCCGGTTCTGCTGACGGTGACCTTGGTGGACCACCACGCGGTGCGGTGGGGCTACGTGTTCGCGGCCATGGCCTGCATCTTCGTGTCCGTCGTCTACCTGGCCATGTTCGTGGCGATCACCAAGGGTCGCACCAGCGTCGAGTCGCAAGCCAATGTGTGGTTCGTCATCGTCTGCCTCGCGCTGGCAGGCCTCGCCTGCATCGATCTGGCCACCTCGACCCATACCGGTCTCTACACCCCGGCCATGCTCGTCGGCGTCCTCTTCGTCTGCATCGTCGGCGATCGTCGGATGCAGATCATCGTCGACCTCTACGCGCTCGCGCTCATCAGCCTGATCGGCTGGATCGAAGGGCTGCGCGGCGCCGACCTCGCCGTCTCGTTGGTCATCTACGCGTCGACCATTGCGGTGATCACCTTCATCTGCGCGCGCACCGTCGGATCCCTCACCGGACAGGTCAACTTCAGCCACGCCATCGACGCCCTCAACGAGACGTTCGACGACCTCGGGTTCGACGGTTCGCGCTCGGGTACGGACACCGCGTCGAAGATCTTCCGGTGCGGCCTTCCCCAGGTCACGCACATCCTGCCCGCGGAGCGAGTGGTCGTGTTCACCCGCAACAGCTCGCTCGAACGCTTCACCCTGGTCGCCACCTGGCCCGAGGAGATCACTGAGTGCTCGGATCTCGCCACCCTTCCCGCGCTCACCCGTGCACTCGTCGCCAACGCCGTCGACCTCGACCCTCGCTACTGCGCGATCCCGGTCGGGTATGCACCGGACGGCGAGTTGGTGATGGTCATCGAGCGGAGCCCGTCGGACAACCGGACCGACGAGCGGGCCGCCGAGGCCGCCGAGCTCCTGGCCTCGGCATTCCTCCGCGCGACCAGCCGGGCCAACTTCGTCAACGGTCTGCACGCAGAGAGCAGGACCGATCCGCTCACGGGTCTCGCCAACCGGCGGAGCCTCTTCGAGCGCATCGAGATCGAGATGGCCCACGCCCTCCGCAGGGAAACGCCCCTGAGCGTCGCCATGATCGACCTCGACCACTTCAAGGCCTACAACGACCGGTACGGACACGTGGCCGGCGATACGGTGCTCCGCTCGATCGCCGCGGTCATGGTCTCCAACATCCGGGGCCAGGACATGGTGGCCCGCTATGGCGGTGAGGAGTTCTGCCTCGTGATGCCCGACACCGATCTGGTCGGCGGCCACCACCTGCTCGACAAGCTGCGTGAGGGTGGGCGCGACTCGACCTCCGACTTCGGTGTGACCCTGTCGGCGGGGCTGACCAGCTGGGACGGCATCGAAGACCCGACCTCGTTCATCGAGCGCGCCGACCAGGCCCTCTACCGGGCCAAGGAGTCGGGTCGCAACCGGGTGGTCTCGATCGAGTCGATCACCGAGTTCTAACGCTGCTGTTCCGGCGACCGGTCGGTGGCCCGGGGCCGACGCGCAGCCGCACGAGGGGCGGCGCCCTCGTCGGACCGCCGCATGACCAGATAGACGTTGTCGTCGACGACGAACGACGTCACCAGGTCGAATCCCGCTGTGTCGAGTTCATCGAGCTCGTTCTGCAGCTCGATGCGGCGTTCGGCGACGACCAACCGGCCCCCGTGGACACGGAGTACCCGGTGGGTGCTCACCGGATGCGCAACGGCTCGTCGGCGACACCCCCGGCCAGCGTGCCCCGCGCCGGGTCGACGAGCAACCCGGCCTCGCGCCGCCCGTTGCCGAGCCCGGTGGGTTCGGGGCGGACACGGACGTACCACTCCTGGCCCCAGACCCTGGAGAAGATGTCGTCCGGCATCGAGAGGAAGATGCTGTCCTCGCCGATCTGGCTCCCGTGCACCCGCATGGCGGCGCGCTTGGTCGACAGGTAGGCCGTCACGTCGATCTCGGTGGTGATCCGTTCACTCGGCTCGCCCATGCTGTCCGCCCCCTCCATCTGTTCCTGGCTCTGCTCGGAGGGAGTCCAGCCCGAGTCGGCCATCAGGGTGCGCAGGTTCTGCATGAAGCCTCGATCGACCGTGGCGAGATAGACGACCGGGGTTCCGGCGAGTGCCGCGGCACGTATGCCGACGGTGTGGACCTGGACGTGATCGGGATGGCCGTACCCTCCGTGCTCGTCGTAGGTCACCAACACGTCCGAACCCTCGGCGGTGAGGACGTCCGCCAGCCGGGCGGCCGCCTCCTCCACGTCGGCCGTCGCGAAACAGCCCGCGGTGCAGACTGCTCGGCTCGCCCTCCATCCCGGAGTCCTCGTACCCGAGCAGCAAGTGCCGGTCGACCCCGAGCACCGTTGCGGCTTCGGCCAACTCCGCAGCCCGTCGCTCGGCCAGGGTCTCCCCGGGGCGCAGCAGGCCGTCGGGGATCTCACCCAGCTCGCCGCCGGTGGCAGTGACCAGCACCACCCGGTGTCCCTGGTCCGCCATGGCCGCCATGGTGCCCCCCGTGGCGATCGCCTCGTCGTCGGGGTGGGCGTGGAAGAAGGTGACCGTAGCCATGGTCCCGGACCCTACTGGGAGCGGGCCTCCGGTCCGACCGGGTCGCCGGCAGGCCCGCCTGGCGCGCCGGCCGACGCGCTGGTCAACGTCGTTCCTCCCGGACGACACGGACCCGGTGGACGAACAGGAGGACCACCGCGATGACCGCCAGCGCCGCCAACACGTATCCCGCATCGCTGAACGACCGCTGGACGTGGTTGTAGCTCGAGCCCAGCGAATAGCCCAGGCTGGCGAGGGCGGTGCACCAGATGGCGCACCCGATGACGGTGAAGGCGACGAACTTGAGGATGGCCATCTCTCCGAGCCCGGCGGCGAACGACACGAACGAACGGAGCAGCGGGATGAAGCGCCCGAAGAGCACCAACGGCTCGCCGTGTCGGGCGAACCACGCCTCCGCCCGGTCGAGGTCCTTGTGCGAGAGCAGCACGTACCGTCCGAAGCGGTCCACCAGTGGGCGGCCGCCGTAGAGCCCGATGAAGTACCCGGCCAGCGACCCGAGGACCTCCCCCAGCACCGCGACCAGGATGACCGCGGCCAACGAGGCGTGGAACACCTGCGGCGAGGTCTGGCCGTTCGAGAGCAGCATGTGGACCTGGCCGCTCGCCAGCGCCCCGCCGCCGATGATGGCGAGCTCGGCGCCGACCGGCAGCCCCATCGAAGAGATGAAGCTGAGCAGGAACACCGCGAAGTAGCTGTAGTGGTAGAGGAAGTTCTCCATGGCACCAACTGTCTAGCCGCTGGCCGCTCGACGGCAGCGCACCCGGGGCCCTCCGGTCCGACCCGGCCGGGGTGGAGGTGGGCTACCGTCACCCGGGTGAGCACGGAGGCCTCCCGGGGGGCGATCTCCCCGATCCGCTGCACCACCGCGGACGGACTGGCCCTCGCCGCCTACGACTTCGGTGGCGTGGGGCCGGACCTGCTCCTCGTCCACGCCACCGGTCTCTGCGCGGCGCCGTTCCTCCCGTTGGCCCGGTCACTCGGGCCGGACGTCCACTGCTCGGGGCTCGACCTCCGCGCCCACGGGGGCTCCGAGCGCCCGGCCGACGGAAACCTGGCCTGGGCAGGCTTCACCCTCGACGTCCTGGCCACGGTCGACGGGCTCGGGCTCGAACAGCCGGTCGGCGTCGGCCACTCGTGCGGGGGAGCCGCCCTGCTCCTCGCCGAGCAGGCCCGGCCGGGCACCTTCCACACCCTCTACCTCTTCGAGCCGGTGGTGTTCCCCGGCGAGCCGTCGGTGCCCGTGCCTGCAGAGAACCCGATGTCCGCCGCGGCCCGTCGGCGCCGCGAGACATTCCCTTCCGCCGAGGACGCCTTCGTGACCTTCTCTTCCAAACCGCCGCTCGACGTGCTCGACCCCGAGGCACTGTGCCTCTACGTCGAGCACGGGTTCGAGCGCATCCCGGCCGACGAGGGCGGCGACGGATCCGCCGTCCGGCTCCGCTGCCGTCGCGACGACGAGGCGGAGACCTTCGCCCGTGCCCCTTCCAACGGCGCGTTCGCCCATCTCGCGGCCGTCCGATGCCCGGTGACGCTGGCATACGGCGAGGAGACCGACGCATTCGGGCGCCCGCTCATGGAGGCGCTCGCGGGCGCACTCCCCGACGCCGCCATAGAGAGCTTCCCCGGTCTCGGCCACTTCGGGCCCCTCGAGCAGCCAGGCGTTGTCGCCGCAGCGGTGCACCGCTCGCTCGACTCCGCCGACGGCACACCCTCGTCGTAGTCTCCCGACGTGCCCTTCGAACCGCCCCGGTCGCTGTCCCCCTCCAAGGTGAGCTCGTTCCGGAGCTGTGCCCTGGCGTTCCGGTTCACCGCGATCGAACATCTGCCCGATCCGGCGACGGTCGCGACGGTCCGGGGCACCCTCGTCCACAGCGTCCTCGAACAGCTCTTCTGGAACCACCCGCCGGGCCGACGGAGCCCGGAGGCGGCCGCGGCCGCCCTGGACGACACGTGGGCAGCACTCCAGCTCGACCCCGACTACCGCTCCCTCGGGCTCACAGAAGAGCAGACGGATGCGTTCCGGGGTGAGGCAGAGAAGCTCGTGGCCAACTACTTCCTGCTCGAGGATCCCAACGCGGTGACCCCGGTGGGCGTGGAGCTCACCCTCGAGGCGCGCGTGGACGGGGTTCGCCTCCGGGGCATCCTCGACCGCCTCGACCGCACCCCGGACGGGGAGCTCATGATCATCGACTACAAGACCGGTCGAGCTCCCTCGGTGGCCTACGAACAGTCCGGGCTGGCCGGCGTCCAGCTCTACGCGCTTCTGTGCCAGGAGGTCCTCGGCCAACGCCCGACCCAGGTCAAGCTCCTCCACCTGAAGGAGCCCACCGCGATCACGACCACTCCGTCCGAACAGGGACTGCGGGGTCAACGGGCCAAGACCCTGGCGGTCTGGTCGGCGATCGAGCGGGCCTGCCAGAACGAGGATTTCCGGCCACGCACGTCTCCCTTGTGCCGCTTCTGCCGCTTCCAGGAGTACTGCCCGGCGTACGGTGGCGACCCGTCGCTCGCCGCGGCTGCCCTGGGCGCCGGCGCAGCGGGTGCCGGGTGATCGACGACGGCTCGCCAGCCCCCGCCACGCGTGGCACCGGTGCGATCGGGCTGGCACACGCCCTCGACGAGCAGGTCGACCGGTGGTTCGAGCCGCTCCGTGGACGACCCGCCTGGGACGCAGCGGCCAAGGCCCTCACCGGGCTCGGAGACCGCGGCGTGCTGTGGAGCGGGGTCGCCGCCTGGCGCGGACGCCGCTCCGGACCGGAGCGGGCAAAGGCGGTGCGTGCCCTCGCCATCGCCGGCGTCTCCTCGAGCGTGGTCAACGCAGGAATCAAGGCCGTGGTCGGACGCTCCCGCCCCGACCGCTCCGACCTGCGCATCTCGGACAGCGGGGTGCCGGTACGCGAGCCCACGAGCAGCAGCTTCCCGAGTGGGCACACCCTCGCAGCCTTCTGCGCGGCCACGGTCCTGGCCGAGCCCGGAGACGGTCCGGGCAACGCCTTCCTGCTGGCCGGCGCCATCGCCATCGGGGCGTCCCGGATCCACCTGCGGGCCCACCACGCCTCCGACGTCATCGGCGGTGCGGTGATCGGCGTCCTCCTCGGTATGGCCGGTCGCCGGCTTCGCTGACCGGGTCAGGGGTGCCGCGGAGGGGCAGCACTGCGGCCGGACCGATCCGAGGCACACTGGTGGGCGGAATGGAACGGGAGCCGGCGGGGTTGCGCCCCATATGAGTGGATTGCAGAAATTTCTCGGTGACCTGGGATTACCGGTGTCCCTTCGCCCGCAACGGACACGAGCACGTCCTCGACGGCCTCGACGCCGGAGCCGAGTGGGTCGTGACGTTCGTGCCGTTCTTCCTCAACCAGACCCACGTACCCGAGGGTGGGACACCCGCCTGGCTGGATCCCGTCCACCAGCCGGACCTGCTCTCGCTGGCCGCCGGGATCGTGGTGCGCGACCGGTTCCCCGAGCACTTCAGGGCCGTCCACCGCTCGCTGTTCACCGCACGTCATGACGAAGGCGCCGACCTGCGCGACCGGACGGTCGTCGCCACTGCGCTGACCAGGGGCGGTGTCGACGCGGGCGCCGTACTGGCGGAGGTCGACTCCGGATGGCCCGCCAAGGTCGCCAGGGAGGAGCACGAGCAGGTCGTGCAGGACCTCGACGTCTTCGGGGTGCCCACCTTCATCGCAGGCGGCGACGCTGTCTTCGTCCGCCTGATGAACCGACCGGACGGTGACGGAGACCTCGCCCGTGCGACCGATCGACCGGGTCCTCGCGCTGCTCGCCGATCACCCGGAGCTCAACGAGTTCAAGCACACCCGCCTCGCCCGCTGAGGTCGGCGTCGCCGGTGCTCAGCCGGTCAGGGAGGCCAGGACCTCGATCGTGGCGCGGACCTCGGCAGTGCTGCCGAATGGGGCTCCGCAGAAGTCGGTGATCCCGAGCTCGGCCAACCGGGTGATCCGGTCACGCACCTCGGAGACCGTCCCCACGATCGCCACGTCGGCCGGCCCTTCGACCCCTTCGCGGTCGAGCATCGCCCGGTACGAGGGAAGGCTCCCGTAGAGCGCATAGCGCTCGGCGGCTCTGGCACGGGACGCCGCGGCGTCGTCGCTCACGCAGACCGGCAGTCCGACGGCGACCTGTGGCGCAGGGCGGCCGGCGGCAGCAGCCGCTGCCCGGATGGTGGGGATGATGTGCCGCTCGAGGGTGGCAGGCCCGGTCATCCAGGTGACGGTCCCGGCGGCCAGGCGACCGGCCAGCTCGAGCATGGTCGGCCCGAGGGCAGCGACCAGCACCGGCGGTCCCGGCGCATCGATCTGGAGCGGGCCGAATGTCGACGCCGCGAGGACCTCTCCGGTGAAGCTCACCGACTCCCCTTCCAGGAGGGGCAGGAGGATGGACAGGTACTCGCGCATGTACCGGGCCGGGTGCTCGAAGGACTGGCCGAAGACCTGCTCGATCACCAGCTGGTGGGAGAGCCCGATGCCGAGGATGAGCCGGCCGCCGCAGGCCGCCTGCACGGTGAGGGCCTGACCCGCGAGCATCACCGGGTGGCGGGGGTAGACCGGCACCACCGCGGAGCCGAGCGTGATGTCCGGCACCTCCCGGCCGACGGCGGCAAGGACGGTGAGTGCATCGTGGGCGAAGATCTGGCTCGCCCATGCGGCCTCGATACCAGCTGCGTCGAGGGCGGCGACCTCTGCGACCATCTCGTCGAAGGACCGCTCTGTGTCGAACATCACGCCGATACGCACGGCACCTCTCTCCCGGGCGTGCCCGACGGTCGTGGTTCAGGCAGAATACCCGCATGTCCGTCGCCGTCATCATGGGAAGTGCATCCGACGCGTCCGTCTTGGACGACGCGGTCCAGACCCTCCGGTCGTTCAAGATCCCCGTGGAGGTGCGCGTGCTGTCGGCGCATCGCACACCCGACGACACGATCGCCTTCGCCCGTGGAGCGGCCGCCAACGGCGTACAGGTGATCATCGCCGCCGCGGGCGGGGCGGCCCACCTGGCCGGCGTGGTGGCGGCTGCGACCCCGCTGCCGGTGATCGGGGTGCCGGTGGCCGTGGCCAAGCTCGGTGGCCTCGACTCGCTGCTCGCCATGGTCCAGATGCCCAAGGGGGTCCCGGTGGCCACGGTGGCCGTCGACGGAGCCCGCAACGCCGCACTGCTGGCGGTGCGGATCCTGGCACTGTCCGATCCCCGCATCGCCGCCGAGCTCGACCGCTTCAGGGTGGACCTCGCCGACCAGGTGCGGGACATGGACGCAGAGATCGTCGCCCGCTACGCCGGCTGACGTTCCCGGCGGAACGAGAACCGTGGGACGACGGGTCGGGCGCACCGGGATCTAGTCCCGAGGGGCGAGACCGGCCACGGCCTCCGCCGCGGTGACGCCGAACGGGATGACGGCCAGAACCGGGATGTCCACCCCGTTTGCCACATAGCGGGCCACATGGGCCCGGCACTCCGCGAAGGACCCGTGCACGACCAGCGCGTCCACGACCTCGTCGGGAATGGCTGCGAGCGCTCCCTTCCGGTCCCCCCTCTGCCATGCCTCCCACATCGGTCCGAGCACCGTTCCGCGTCCGAGCCATCGGTGGAACTCCGCGTAGACACCCACGTTCAGATAGGCCGCGACCATCCGCCGCCCGACGGCCCGGACCGCGTCGGCGTCCTCCGAGGGACAGACGAAGATCCGGGCCGCGACCGGGATGGCACCACCGACCTCGGGGACGACGGTCGAGACGTCTTCTGCGGACAGCCAGTTGACGATCACCCCGTCGGCCTCACGGCCGGCGAGGCGCAGCATGCCGGGGCGCAGCGCGGCGAGATAGATCGGGGGTGGGTGCGCGATCGGACGAGCGAGCCGGAACCCGCGCACGGAGAAGGTGTCGTAGGCGGTGTCCACCTTCTCGCCGGCGAGGGCGGAGCGCAGGAAACGCAGGGTGTCGCGCGCCCGCCGGTAGGGCTCGGCGAACTCGATCCCGTTCCAGCGCGAGACGATCACCTCCGAGGAGGTCCCGAGCCCGAAGACGAACCGACCGGGCGCCGCCTCGGCCATGGCAGCCGCGCTCTGGGCCAGCAGCGCCGGGCCACGCGTGTAGGCGGGGATGACCGCCACGCCGAGCCGCAGTGAGGGTGTCCAGGCCGCCGCCAGGGCCAACGGGGTGAGGCCATCCACACCGTCGGTCTCCGCCGACCACACGTCGGTGTACCCGAGGCGGGCGAGCTCCTCGTACCAGCCACGGTGCTCCTCGAGGGTCACGCCGTCGAATGGGACGGTGATCCCATAACGCGGACCGGTGGGCAGCGGCGCGGATCCGTCGGTCATGGCCCCAGTGATACACCCTTCCGGCACACTGGACCCATGACGGTCCACCGCACGTCCCGCCGCTCCGGGTACCAACCGCAACTGCCCCTCCCGCCGTCCGCCTGCGACCTCCCCGGCGATCCGGAGCCCTCCTGGCCCGCGGACGACTGGCGCCTCGACGAGCACACCCGCCACGTCGGACAGAGGGGCGTGGCCGCGGCCCGGGCCCTGCTCGAGGGCTCCCCCGCCGCCTCCCCGGACGCGACGGCGCGGACCCGGAGCGAAGTGGCAGAGCGCGCCGCCTGACCGCCCGGAGCAGTACGGTCGGGGCATGGAGACCCTGGCCCAGCGACTCGGTGCGGCCCGCGACGCCCGGATGCTGATCCTCAACTGCGCCGACCTCGGGTTCTGCCACGCTGCCACTGTCGGGGTCTACGACGCCCTCCGCAACGGAATGGCAACCAGCGCCTCCCTCCTCGTGCCGGCCCCGTGGGCGCGCGAGTCGGCATCGCAGTTCCGCGGCGAGGACGTCGGGGTCCGGCTCACCCTCAACGCAGAACACGACCTCTACCGATGGGGACCGATCACCCAGGCCCCGTCTCTGCTCGACGGGGACGGGGGCTTCCCGCGCACGCTCGGCGATGTCTGGGACCACGCCGACCTCGACGAGGTCCGCCGCGAGTGCAGGGCCCAGATCGAGCGGGCCGTCCTCTGGGGATTCGACATCAGCCACCTCGACCCCCATCTCGATGCCCTTCTGCTACGGCCGGAGTTCTTCGACATCTACCTCGAGCTGGCGGTCGAGTTCCGACTGCCCCTCCGGGCCCTCGACGCAGGCGCCGAACCCAACGTCGGCTTCCCGGTCCGCCACCTCGCCGCCGAGGCGGGGGTCCTCTTCGCCGACCGGTTCGCCACCCTTCCCGCCCGGGGCAGCCGCCAGGCATTCCTCGACCTGGTCGCCGGTCTCGAGCCCGGGGTGACCGAGGTCACCCTCCACCCGGCCATCGACACGCCCGAGCTCCGCGCCGTGACCGACGACTGGGAGGCGCGGGTGGCCGACCATGTCCTCCTGGTCGCGGACCGGGGCCTGGACCGGCTGGTCGAGGACGCAGGCGTCACCCTCATCGGGTACCGGCCGCTGCGCGAGGCGATGCGCGAGTCCTGAGACGTGCACCGCACCGCCACGACCCGCGCCGACCCCCGCCCCGGCCGATCCGCACCACGGCCGTTGCGCCTCCGCGGGCTCCTGCTCCTGGACTCGACCGGAAACGGACCCCTGGCCATCGAGTCGGTCCGATTCGCTGACGACGGCATCGGGGTCGTGCGGGTCGACGGCCAGCAGCCACGCGTCCTGCCGTGGACCTCGGTGGTCGGCCACACGGTCGAGCGCTGGGAGGGCGGGTCCGGTGCCCTCATCAGCATCCAGACACTGACCGGTACCTACCGGTTCCTCCAGATCGGGGGTGATCCCGACGAGCTCTCCGGCCGGATCGCCGCCCTTGCTCTACGGCACCAGGGCCCGACAGGGGTGTCGACCGTCACCACGATGGCCACCGGGCAGCCGACGGCGCGGCGCCGTCGCCACGACCGGCCGCTCTGGCCGCGGCTCCAGCCCTACCTGGTCGTCGCACTCGTGGCGGTCGTCCTGCTGGCGGTCACCCTGATCCTGCTCCAGACCGCCGGGATCGTCCACCTGCCGTTGCTGGGTGGCACCGGCCCCGGGTCGCTCGGCCGGATGGTGCGACCCTCCGGGCTCAGTCGTCGGTGAGCTCGGCGATCCGTCGCCGGACGTCGCGACCGGCCGGGGTCGCACCCAGGGCGAACAGCGCGAGGAGCACCGCCATCGAACCGGTGACCTTCATCCGCCCCTGCATGAACGCGACCTCGGGGTCGAGGTCGCCGGCCACCATGGCCCACGCGTCCTCCCATCCGCTGCTGAGGACGACCGCCGGATCGCGGATCCGGCCCGGGGCACTACCCACCAGGCGGCCGGCCTCGAGCTCCCGGATGTAGGAGACGTCACCCTCCGGACCCCCCGAGACCACGATCTGGATCCGGGCCGAGAGTTCCTCCGGGCCCTGGAGGGCCGTCGCCAGCTCGCCGGTCTGCTCGTACCACTCGTCGGACAGCCACGCGGTCATGGCACTCCTCGCCCGGTCAGGCGGTCTGGCGCGCCAGGTCGCCGATGCCGGCGAAGAGATCGTCCTCGCGGATCCCGTCCGGCGGCGCCACCGCCATGCCGTCGGGCCCCTTCACCAGTGCCAACCGGTAGTCGTCGTGCGGATGGATGCTGCTCATGACCTCGGGAGGGAGGCCGAACCAGAACCGCGAGTTGGGATCGACCTGGGTCTCGTGGGCGAGCAGGGCCAGACGCCGCACGTCGGCGTAGCCCGAGACGTCCACCTCGGCCGTGACGACCTCCTCGGGCATCTGCTCCCAGCGCGTGCGCCACGCGTCGTCGAAGGGTGACTCGAGGCCGAGCTCCTCGAACTTCTCATGGATCTCGCGGAAGCGGGCCACCGAGAACACCGTGTAGTAGAGCTTGTCGGGCTGCCACACCGGCCCGGCGGACGGGAACCGCGAGCGGTCACCCGCCTCCCGGAAGGCGGCGACGCCCACATCGTGGACCCGGAGATGGTCGGGATGCGGGTACCCGGACTGGTCGTCGCCGTAGACGACCATGACCTGGGGCCGGACCCGGCGCACGATCGACACCAGCCGCCCGACGGCCTCGTCCAGCGGTGCCTGGGCGAAGGACTCCGGCCGGGCGTTGGCCTCGGACCCGGCCATGCCCGAGTCGCGGTACCCGAGCATGACCACCTCGTCGTAGCCGATGATCCCGGCGGCCCGGTCCAGCTCACGTCGTCGGACGGCGGCCAGGTCGGCCTGCACCTCGGGGGTGTTGAGGGCCGGATTGAGGATCTCGCCCTCCTCGCCGCCCGTGCAGCAGACCAGCACGGTGTGCACCCCTTCTGCGTGGTAGCGGGCGACCGTGCCCGCTCCCTTCGACGATTCGTCGTCGGGATGGGCGTGGACGGTCAGGAGTCGGGGCGCATCGCTCACAGCGCTCACGCTACCGGGAGCCAACGCCCTAAGCTTCATGCGAAGCACGAGGAAGGATCGTTCGCCATGGGTGTCATGAAGCGCATGTCCGGAATTCTCCAGGCCAAGACCAATAAGCTGCTGGACAAGGCCGAGGATCCCCGCGAGTCCCTGGACCTCTCGTACCAGAAGCAGCTCGAGAGCCTCACGAAGGTCCGACGAAGCGTGGCGGACGTGACGACGGCCAAGAAGCGCATCGAGCTCCAGGCCTCACAGATCCAGGGACAGGCCGACAAGCTCCAGCAACAGGCCAAGGCGGCGCTGAGCCAGGGCAACGAGGACCTGGCCAGAGAGGCGCTGTCCCGCCGGGCAGCCCTGGCCGGTCAGCTGACCGACCTCCAGACCCAGCACGAGCAGGTGTTGGGTCAGGAGCAGAAGCTCGTCGCGACCGCCCAGAACCTCCAGACCCAGGTCGACGCCTTCCGCACCAAGAAGGAGACAATGAAGGCGACATACACGGCGGCCGAGGCACAGACCAAGATCGGCGAGGCGGTGTCCGGTATCTCCGAGTCGATGAGCGATGCCGGCATGTCGATGCAACGGGCCCAGGACAAGATCGACAGCATGCAGGCCCGGGCGGGGGCGATGGACGAGCTGCTCGCCTCCGGCGCCCTCACCGACCTCACCCACCCGGTCGACGACATCCAGGCCCAGCTGGACCAGGTCTCCACCACCTCCACCGTCGACGCCGACCTGGCGGCCCTCAAGGCCGAGATCGGCACGACCGCGCCGGCCCAGCTCCCTGCGGCCGACGCGGAGGAGGCCGCACCGTGATCGTCCGTATCCTCGGAGAGCGGCAGTACGAAGTGGACGAAGCCCAGCGGGCGGTCCTCGACGGGCTGGACGCCGCCCTTCTCGACGCGGTCGACGCAGGGGACGAGATGGGGTTCGCGAACGCCCTGGCCGCGCTCGTCGCAGAAGTCACGCGGGTCGGCACCCCCCTCGCGGCCGACGCCTTCTTCCCGTCCGACCTGGTGGTGCCCTTCACGGACGCCTCCCTCGCCGAGACCCAGGCCCTGCTCGGCGAGGCCGGTGGGTCGGACGACCGGTGACGACCGAGCGATGAGCACCGCCCGAAACATCCCCAACGACCGGGGACTGACCCTCAGGATGTTCACCACAGGACTGCTCCTGGTCCTCCTCTACGGCGCGGTCATCGGCGCCCTCATCGCGTATGGCATCTCGTACTCGGTGGTGCTCGTGCTGGCCGCCGCCATCCTGTTCGCCCAGTACTGGTTCTCGGACAAGATCGCCCTCTTCGGCATGGGCGGGCACGTGGTCACGCCTGAGCAGGCTCCCCAGCTCCACGGAGCCATCGACCGGCTCTGCGCGATGGCCGACATGAAGAAGCCACGGGTGGCCATTGCGGACACCGACGTGCCCAACGCCTTCGCGACGGGCAGGAGCCCCAACAACGCTGTCGTCTGCGCCACGTCCGGTCTCATGCGCCGGCTCGACGAAGGAGAGCTCGAGGCCGTGCTCGCCCATGAGCTCTCCCACGTCGCCCACCGGGACGTGGCGGTGATGACGATCGCCAGCTTTCTCGGCATGGCCGCCGGCATGATCACCCGGATCATGCTCTGGACCGGGCTGATGGGGGGGTTCGGGGGTGGCAACCGGGGCAACAACAGCCAGGGCGGCGACAACGCTGCGATGGTCGAGCTGCTGGTGCTCGTGGTGTCGGTGGTGGTCTACGCGATCAGCTTCCTGTTGACCATGGCGCTCTCGCGCTACCGCGAGCTGGCCGCCGACCGGTCGGGCGCGCTCCTCACCGGACAGCCCTCGGTGCTCGCCTCGGCCCTGGTCAAGGTCACCGGGGACATCGCCCGCATCCCGACCAGGGACCTTCGCTCGACCGAGAGCTTCAACGCCTTCTACTTCACCCCGGCCATCGCCAAGAACGGCGTGAGCCTCTCGACCATCTTCTCGACGCACCCGTCCCTGGACAAGCGCCTCGCCCAGCTGGCCGCCATCGAGGTCGAGCTCGGCCGCGCTTCGTGATCCCCCCCACAGCCAGCTCCTGTTGATGGGCCTGTTCGACACCCTGCTCGGGCGCACCAAACCGGTCCAGTCGAACCTCGACAGCCTCTTCGCCCTCCCGTCGGCCTCGATCACCCTGCAGAGTGCGGCAGGCATGGCCTGCTCGGGACACGCGGGGGTCTGCTACAAGCCGCCCTCCGGACAGGGGTTCGCCGAGATGCAGGCCGAGGTGGTCAAGCTGCTCTCGATGGACGGCGCGACCGACCTCAAGCAGGACCAGGACAGCTTCGGCTACCACTGGCTGGTCGTCGAGGATCCGGACATCGAGGCCCTCGTCACCCGCGTCCACCTCGTCAACTCGTCGCTGTCCGACGCAGGATGGGGGCCGCAGCTGCTCTGCTCGGTCTTCGGGATCGCCTCCCTCCCCCCCACGCCCGACGATGAGGCCGAACAGACCGTCGGCCCCGGGCATGTCGTGCCTTCGACCGGCTACCTGGTCTATCTCTTCAAGCGGGGCACCTTCTACCCCTTCGTGCCGGGCGGTCACGAGAAACGGGACACCGAGCAGGAGTTCAAGCTGCGGAGCCTGGTCGCCGGCGACCTGACCGTCGAGGCCGACCTCGACCGCTGGTTCCCGCTCTGGGACCTTCCCGTCGGCTGACCGGACGTCCGTGACCGGTCAGACCGGGACCCGGACGAGAAACGGCAGATGAGCTGGGCGTTCTGCTCCCGACCCCCCTCCGCTTCCCCATCGCCATCGACAAGTTACCCACAGGGCTGGTGCACCGATTCACAATCTCCGCGGGCGGCGGCTACGATCTAGGGACTGCACGCAGGGGCATCCGTCGGCCTGTCGGCCCGGAGCTGCACATCGCACCTCCCGGTTCGCCGAATGGCACTGCGCCCAGACCGACCTCCAGGAGCGCGAACACGTAATCACCATCACTGCGGCACGGACATCAACCCGCTAGCACACCCGGCTCGAGAAGCCAGGCCGATCCACCCTTCCCGGTGCTCGGCTGGGGCGTTGAATGCACAGATGTGGGGTCCACCCAACCAGAAGAGAGTCAGAGCGCCTCCGTCGAACGACGTGGCTCTGACCGACCGAGGAAAGGTCACCCACCATGCGTTCCGCATTTCGCACTTCTGCTGTACCCGCGCGCGCCGGCGCGCCACCAGACCCACCCGCTGCACCGACGCCGCACCCCACCACACCACCAACGCCGTACGCCGCCGTCGGCGCCGCCACCTGCGTACGATCGGGGCGGCCGCCGCCTCGGTTGCAGCGGTTCCCGCCCTGCTCGGAGCAGCAGGCACCGCATCGGCGGCGCCGGCGCCCACCGGGGCCGGCATCGTGCTCAACAGCCCGATCGTGGGAGTGGCCGCCACTCCGGACGGCCAGGGCTACTGGGAGAACGCCGCCGACGGCGGGGTCTTCGCCTTCGGCGACGCCCACTTCTACGGCTCCACCGCAGCGCTCGACCTCAACAGCCCGATCGAGGGCATCGACCCCGCACCGGGGGGCCACGGCTACTGGGAGGTGGCCGCCGACGGCGGAGTCTTCGCCTTCGGGGACGCCCACTACAGCGGCTCCACCGGAGCGCTCCACCTCAACAGCCCGATCGTCGGCATGGCCTCGACGCCGGACGGCAAGGGCTACTGGGAGGTGGCCGCCGACGGCGGGGTCTTCGCCTTCGGGGACGCCACCTTCTCCGGCTCGGCGAGCCGGCTGTCGGTCGGCAGCCCGGTCGTCGGAATGGCCCCGACCCGGGACGGCCACGGCTACTGGTTGGCCGCCTCAGACGGGGGGGTCTACGCATTCGGGGACGCCACCTTCGCGGGGACCACCCACCCCACGGCACCGATCGCCGCGATCACCTCGGCCGGCAACGGCTACCGGACGGTGGGCACCGACGGCTCGGTGTACGCCTTCGGGCGGGCCGGCTTCTTCGGTTCGATCGGCGAGCGGCACCTCAACCAGCCCGTCGTCGGGATGGCCGCAACCGGGGACGGGTACCTGACCGTCGCTGCCGACGGCGGTGTCTTCACCTTCGGTGGCGTCGGGTTCTACGGTTCGCTCGGGGCGAGCACCCTGCGCCCGGAGATCATCCCGTCCTTCGGGGACGGGGTCACCGACGCCCAGCGGGCAGCCTGGGACCGGGTCAACATCTGCGAAGAGGGCGGGCGCTGGAATGTCGAGGGCACCGAGTTCGCCGGTGGCCTCGGGTTCAGCCGGGCCAACTGGGACCAGTTCAACACGTTCGGCTACCCCTCCGATGCAGCCCAGGCCACGCCGGAGGAGCAGGTCCGGGTGGCGGTGGCATTCGCCGTCTATTACTGGGGGAATCCGAACGCCGCCCCCGATCAGGGCGGGTGCAGCGGCTACTGAGCGCGATCGCCCACCCGTCCGGTCCTCCTATCCCGGGGGCCGGACGGGGAGAGCGTCGATGGCCCGGGCCAACTCGAGGTCGAGGACGGTCAGCCCGCCGGCGTCGTGGGTCACCAGCGCGAGAGTGACCCGCCGGTAGCGGATGTCGATGTCCGGATGGTGGTCCGCCTCCTCGGCGAGGCGGCCGACCGCCGCCACGAACTCGAGGGCCGCGGCGAAGCTCCCGCAGTCCACCGTCTTGACCAGCTTGCCGCCGACCAGCTCCCAGGCGGGCCGGTCGGGCGCAGCCAGGGCAGCCTCGAGCTCGGCCGGGTCGAGCGCGGTCGGGCGGGCCACTCAGCCCGCCACTCCGACCATTGCTGTGGGGGTGAAGGTCACCGGCATGGTCTCGTACCCGGAGACGAAGTTGGCCGGCCGCTTCGGCGGCTCGGCGGGATCGGCCAGGGCCAGGTCGGGCAGGCGGTCGAGCAGCTGCGAGAACATGACCTGCAGCTCCATCCGGGCCAGCCGGTTGCCGAGGCAGAAGTGCGAACCGAACCCGAAGGCCACGTGGTCGTTGGGGGTCCTGGCGATGTCGAAGGACTCCGGGTCCTCGAAGACCGTCTCGTCCCGGTTGGCCGACGGGTAGAGGAGGAGGAGCTTCTGGCCCTTGCGCACGGTCTCGCCGTGCAGCTCCACGTCACGGGTCGCGGTCCGGGCCATGTTCTTGATGGGGGTCACCCACCGCAGCATCTCCTCGATGGCGGTGGGCAGCATGGTCCGCTCGGCGGCCAGCGTGCGGTACTGGTCCGGATGGACGAGGAGCTCGTACATGCCCCCGCTGATCACGTGGCGGGTCGTCTCGTCGCCGCCGATGAGGATGAGCAGGGACTCGTAGATGAGGGAGGACTCGTCGAGATGGTCCCCCTCGATCTCGGCGTGGACCAGCGTGCCGATGAGGTCGTTGGTCTGGTGGTCCCGGCGCCGCTGCTCCACCACCGCGGTGATGTACCCGGCGTACTCGGCGGCGGCCTGCGCGGCCAGGTCCATCGCCGTCGGATCCGGGGAGCCGAGCGCCCGCAGCATGTCGTCGGACCACCGCAGCAGGTCGGCGCGGTCCTCCGGGGCGACACCGAGCATGTTTCCGATCACGATCATGGGCAGCGGGGCGGCGATGTCGCGCACGAAGTCGGCCGTTCCCTGTTCGCAGACCCGGTCGATGATGGCGTCGCAGATGATCCGGATACCCTCCTCACTCTCCCGGATGCGGCGGGGGGTGAAGCCCTCGCTGACCAGACGCCGGCGACGCACGTGTTCGGGAGCGTCGGTGTCGATCATCATGGGGAGGGCGTCGCTGTCCGGCCGGATGCCCCCGGCGTTGGAGAAGGTGTCGGGGTCCTTGGAGATGTCGCGCACATCCGCATAGCGCGAGATCCCCCACACACCCGCCGCCTCGTCGAAGTACGCAGGGGCGTTCGCCCGCATCCAGGCAAACGCCGGGAAGGGGTCGCCGCCGTAGAAGGTCCCATCGGTCAGGCCGATGCTCAGATCGGCGGGGGTGGTGGGCATGGCGCTCCTCGTCGTCGGCTCGGCACCGGCTGTGGGGAGTATACGGTCCCCGCCTCGGGCGTTCCGCGTCCCGGACCCCGCGTTCCCCGTGGCCGGCGGGGGACGCACCCGGGCCGGGGAGACGGCCCGCTCACCGGTGGCGGCGGATGGTGAACGCGAGGGGGACGTGGCTCACCCCGGCGTGCTTGTTGGTGCGCACCCGGGTGACCGGACCGGTCGAGCGCGATGCCCTCCCACCGGTCGAGCACTTCGTCGAGGACCACACGGATCTCGAGACGGGCCAGGTTGGCACCGAGGCAGTAGTGGGTCCGGTGGCCGAACGTCAGGTGGGGGTTGGGTGTCCGCCGGATGTCGAAGCGGGACGGGTCGTCGAAGACGGTTTCGTCCCGGTTGGCCGACGGCCACCAGACGGTCACCTTGTCGCCCGCGGCGATCGTCGTTCCCGACAGTGTCGAGTCACGGGTCGCGGTGCGACGGTTGTAGAGCGTGGCCGTCGTCCACCGCAGGATCTCCTCCACCGCTCCCGATATGAGCGACCGGTCGGCACGAAGCTCCGCGAGCTGGTCCGGATGCTCCAACAGGGCGACGAGGCCGAGCGCGATCGAATTGCGGGTGGTCTCGCTGCCCGCCACCACCAGCAGATTGAAGAACATCAACAGCTCGAGATCGGTGAGCGGGCGGACGCGGCCGTCCTGACCCTCGACCTCGGCGGTCGCCACGACCGAGAGCAGGTCGTCGGCCGGGTGCCGCTTCCGGTCGGCCAGGATCCGCGAGCCGTAGTCCGCCATGGCCGCGGCCGCGTCCGTCACCGCCTCGTTGGTCTCCCCGAGCTCGCGTCCCTCGTAGTCGAGGGTCGTGTTCGACCAGGCCATGAGGTCGTGGCGGTCAGCTGCGGGTACCCCCATCAGAGCGGCGACCGCCTGGAGCGGAAGCTCGACGGCAACGTCGGCCAGGAAGTCGCACCTCCCGCCCTCGCTCGCGGCCGCAACGACGCCGCCTGCACGGTCGCGCAACTCGGCCTCCATGGCGGCGAGCGCCCTCGGAGCGACTGCGGGGGTCACCAGGTGGCGGATGCTTCGGTGGAGTGGGTCGTCCATCATGTTGAGGAGCACACCTGCCGCGAACCCGAACGGGAGGTCCTGGAGGATGGTGCCCCCGCCCTCGGCACCCGGGGAGCCCTCCGAGGAGAACGCGTCGGGATCTCCAGCCACCGCGAGCACGTCGGCGTGGCGGCTCACCACCCAGAAGCCCACGCCGTCGGGGGTGTGGCGGGTGGGTCCCTGCCACCAGACCGGCGCCTCCCGCCGCAATCGGGTGAAGAGCGGGTCGGGGAACCCGTCGGCGAAGCCGTCGAGGTCGCAGAGGTCGACGTCCGCGAGCATCGGCTCGGGACCGAGGTCCGTCGGCTGTGCCACCCCTCCCCCGTCCGCTCAGGGGTGGGTCATCGACTCGGGCCGCACGGCCTGGTCGAACTGCTCACCGGTCAGGTAGCCGAGGGACAGCGCCGACTCACGCAGCGTGATCCCCTCCTTGTGGGCCTTCTTGGCCACTTCGGCCGCCTTGTCGTATCCGATGAGCGGGTTGAGCGCGGTCACCAGCATGAGTGAGTTCTCGAGGTGCTGTCGGATCCGTGGTTCGTTGGGAGTGAGCCCGGCCACGCAGAACCGGGTGAAGGTGTCCGACGCGTCGGTCAACAGGCGCACCGAGTGGAGCACGTTGTAGATGATCACCGGTTTGCAGACGTTGAGCTCGAGGTTGCCGCGCGATCCGGCCATGGCCACTGCGGCGTCGTTCCCGAAGACCTGGATGCAGACCATGATCATGGCTTCGTTCTGGGTCGGGTTGACCTTGCCCGGCATGATCGACGATCCCGGCTCGTTCTCCGGGAGCGAGAGCTCGCCGAGACCCGCACGTGGGCCGGACCCGAGCCAGCGCAGATCGTCAGCGATCTTGATGAGGGAGGTCGCCAGCACCCGCAGTGCCCCGCTGGTCATCACCAGCGCATCGTGCGCTGCCAGGGCGGCGAACTTGTTGGCTGCCGTCACGAAGGGCAACCCGGTCAGCTCGGCGATCGCGGCCGCAACCCGCGTCCCGAACTCGGGATGGGCGTTGAGCCCGGTACCCACCGCGGTGCCACCCGCCGCGAGCTCGTAGAGCTCGTCGAGGGTCGATCCGACACGCCGCAGGTCGGCATCGAGCTGGGCGACGTACCCGGAGAACTCCTGGCCGAGGGTCAGCGGAACCGCGTCCATGAGGTGGGTCCGTCCGATCTTGGTGATGGCGGCGTACTCGGCCGCCTTGACCTGGAGCGCATCCCGCAGACGTCGCACGGCCGGCAGCAGCCGGTGGGTGATCTCCTCCACCGCGGCGATGTGCATCGCTGTCGGAAAGGCGTCGTTGGACGACTGGGACCTGTTGACGTCGTCGTTGGGGTGGATGGGCGTCTTCGACCCCATCTCCCCGCCGGCGAGCTCGATGGCGCGGTTGGAGATGACCTCGTTGGCGTTCATGTTGCTCTGGGTGCCGCTGCCGGTCTGCCAGATGCTCAGGGGGAACTGGTCATCGAGCTTCCCCTCGGACACCTCCCGGGCCGCCGCCACGATGAGCGCCGACTTCTCGGGTGAGAGCTCGCCGAGATCGGCGTTGACCAGCGCGGACGCCTCCTTGAGGATCCCGAGCGCCCGGATCAGCGAGACCGGCATCCGGTCGTCCCCGATCGGGAAGTGGTGGAGGGAACGGGCGGTCTGCGCTCCCCAGTAGCGGTCCGAGGGCACCTCGACGGCGCCCATGGTGTCGGTTTCGATGCGGACGCCGCTCATGCCGGGATCCTCGCCCAGAGGGCCACGCCGGAGTCCCAGACGGCGCGTGCAGCGTCCACGTCCTCGGCCCGGGGTCCGTCGCCGGCCCCGGGCACCTCGAGGATTGCCGCCGTCTCCTGGAGCCCGGGATGGCCGAGCAGGGCGGCGAGCCCGTCGACGCCGATGGTCCCCTGCCCGATGTTCTCGTGCCGGTCGCGATTGGCGCCGAAGGCGACCTTCGAGTCGTTGAGGTGGATGCAGCGCACGCGGCCCAGTCCCACCGTGGCGTCGACCAGCCGGACCAGGCTGTCCGCCTCGCGGGTTGTCGAGAACGGGATGCCCGACGCCCACAGGTGCTGGGTGTCGAGGCAGATCCCGAGCCGCTCGTCGCCCGCTGTCGCATCGACGACCCGGGCCAGCTCCTCGAAGGAGCGGCCGACCGTGTCGCCGGCACCGGCGGTGTTCTCGAGGAGGATGGGACAGCCGTCGGACCCGACGTCGGCCTCGTCGAGGGACCCGACCAGCGCATCGGCGACCGCGGGCAGCACGGCGTCGAGCCCGGCCCCGCGGTGGCTGCCGAGGTGCAGGACGAGCCCCGCTGCGCCCATGGCGTCTGCCGTGGCGAGATTGGCGGCCAGGCACGATCGGGACTTTGCGGCGAGCTGTGGGTCGGGGGACGCGAGGTTGATCAGGTAGCTCGCGTGACAGAAGGTGGCGGTGACCGAGGGGTGCGCGGCCTGCGCGGTGCGGTAGGCGGCGAGGACCTCGTCGCTGTGCTGCGACGGCTTCCACATCCGCGGGCTCTGGGTGTGGACCTGTACGACGTCGGCGCCGATCGTCGCCCCGTGCTCGAGAGCGGACACCAGGACCTTCCCCGCCCGCACGTGCGCTCCGATCCGCATTGGCGCACCGTAGCAGCGGGTCCCGGATGGGCCGAAGCGGATGGATCAGGACCGAAGTGCCCGGCCGATCGCCCCCACAGCCGCCGGGTCGCACGGGCCGCTCACGCGGACCAGGCACCCGCTCGCGCCGGCCGACCGGAGCTCGGCGAGCTCGGCCGCGGCACCCGCGAGTCCGCGTGGACCGGCGGTGACGGTGAGGCTCGCGCAGACCGACGTCCGGCTGCGCCTGCTCCTCCCGGTGACCGCTCCGATCGTGGCCACCGCCTCGCGGACCCCCCCTCCCCCGCCGTCCACGACCACCGCGTCGGCCCACCGGGCGGCGACCTCGAGCACGCCGGTGCGCCGGGGTCCCGGAGCGTGGACGAAGACGACCAGCGGGATGCCTCCCTGCTGCACCGGAGCCGGCCGGTCGATCGCCCCGTCGAGCGAGTACCAGCGTCCGGTGAAGGTTGGTCGTTCGTCCTCGAGCACGGACCGGCAGACCTCGAGCGCCTCGGCCAGACGCTCGGACCCCCACCCATCGGAGGTGCCGTCGTCGAGCGAGACGACCGCGCGCCCGTGGGAGATGACGTCGACCCCGGTCGTGATCTTGGCCACGATCGACGGCGGACGGCTCTGGGCCGCGGCCGGTACGACACCCAGACGTGCGCTCCCCGAGCGCACCGCGAGCGCACCGAGCAGGGAGTACCCCTCGTGGGTGACCCGTCCCGGTGCACCGGGCACCGACTCGGAGACCCACACCGAATCGAACCCCGTCCCCTCGGCGGCGGACAGCGACCGAGGCGGCCCACTCGACGAGGCCGGCTCCGGTGTGGCCGTTGCCACCCGCAGGCAGCCAGAGCCCGAGCCCGATCCCCCCACTGCGGACCCGATCGGTGGTCTGCACACCCGGACAGTAGCGTTTGACCACCCTAGGAGGTATTATCGTCACTCATAGTGGCCGCATAGCTACTGCGAGTCGACGAGTCGGCTCCGAAGGGACAGGGGACGGCCGGCGGACCGCCGGCAGGAGCGTCGGCGCATGATCCAGAGCAGGCGGCAGCCCGGTTGTGCCGAGCGCACCGCTGACGATGGCTTCTCGATGATCGCCACCATGCTGAGCCTTGTCGCGGTCGCCCTGCTCACGGCGTTGCTCCTCGGATCGACCTTCGGCTCCGGTTCCAACCCTTCGGGCTCGACTGCATCGGGGGTCGCCGGGAACCCGGCAGTCGCCATGGCGGACGCGGTCGAGGCCCAGCAGTCGCTCTCGACCGGTCTGCATGCCGCCCAGGACGCGTCGGCCGCCGCCGGTGGGTTCTCTTCGGTCGACGTGGCAACGCTGTCGGCGAGCGAACCCTCGGTCACGTTCGTGTCGGGACCCTCGACGGGACCGAACACGGTCAGCGTGGCAACCGGTTCCACCTCGGACGGCACGGGCAGCGTGACCCTGGCCGACCGCTCCTCGGACGGCACCTGCTGGGTGGTGTGGACCGCCCCGCCATCGTCGACCTGGTACGGCGCCCAGACCGGGCAGCGCTCGTGCACCGCTCCCGCTCTCTCCGGCACGCCGAGCCCCGGTCCGGTGACCGGCTCTGCCATCGGCTGGCAAGAAGGGTCGTTCCCCGCACCGTGAGCGTCGCAGGGCGGATCGCACCGGGCCCTCAGGTGCGGGCCCACCACCCGGCCCCGTGGGTCAACAGGCCCCGTCCCACGAGCTCCTCCCCCGCCGCAGACAGCGCCGACAGTGAGAGGTCGGTGCGGATGAGGATCGTCTCGACCGTGGTCGGCGTGTCGTCGACAGCCTCGAAGACCGCACGCTGGACACGGTCGAGCGTCGGAGACGGGTCGACCGACCGGCGGCACGCGGGGCGGCCACGCGCGGCGATCGGTGCCGTCATCCCGCGGGCTGCCCGGACCAGCGAAACGGCGGCAAGGACGTCGCTCGCGTCCCGCACCGGTGCGCACCCATCGGCCAGGAGTCCGTTGGTGCCCGCGGACGCCGGGCTGTGCACCGAGCCGGGCACCGCGCACACCGGGATCGAGCGTCGGGCCGCGGCCTCGGCCGTGTAGAGCGAGCCCCCGACCCGGTGGCACTCGACGACGACCACCACATCGGCGAGCGCCGCGATGATCCGGTTGCGTGCCGGGAACACCCGCGGGAGCGGTGGGGTCCCGAGCGCCGCCTCGGAGAAGAGGGTGCCGACAGCGGCGACCTGGTCCCACAACGCGTGACTCTCGGGCGGGTAGGGGTGATCGAGACCGGTGCCGACGACAGCGACAGGCGGGGCCGAGCCGGGACCCGTCGAGAGGGCCCCCGCGTGGGCGGCTGCGTCGATACCCCGGGCCAGACCGGAGACGACGACCACTCCCGCAGCGGACAGATCGGCCCCGAGCTCCGAGGCGACCCGGCGCCCGTATGGCGTGGCCGATCGGGTCCCGACCACCGCGACCGACGGAAGACCCTCGAGCCGGGAGGGTGCGCCGAGCGCGAAGAGGACCGCCGGTGCGCCCGGGTCGCCGGCAAGCGCCGCCGGATAGCCGGGCCGGTCGGGGAGCAGCACGTCCACCCCGGCGCCGGCGAGGCTCCGGGCAACCTGCGCCGGCTCGGTCGCACGGGCGGCGCGCCGGAACCGCCGGTCCGGATCGCGGGGATGGGTGCCGGCCCGCAGGGCGGACCAGGCCACCGCCGGGCCGAACCCGTCCAACACGCGTGCCAGTCGGACAGGGGCCATGCCGGGAAGGCCGACCAGCGACGCCGCGCAGGCCTGCTCGTCGGAGAGCGGCACCCTCATGCCGGCCCGGCGCCGAGCAGCTCGCGGCCGCCCCGCAGGACGAGGGCCTCGTGCAGGTGATGCTCGTCGATGGTCTCGGCTCCACCGTCGAGGTCCGCGATCGTCCTGGCCAGTCGGCGGACCCGGTGGAGGCCCCGCGCGCTGAGCCTCCCCGACCGCAGGTGGCGCTCGAGGAGCCGGGCGGCCCCGACGCTCAGCGGGGCCAGCTCGTCGAGCGCCGATGCCCGCAGGTCTGCGTTGACCCGCACCCCGCGGGCAGCGGCCAACGCTCGGGCTGCCGCCACCCGCGCCGCGACCACCGCGCTCCCCTCGCCGGTGGCCGGCCCGACCAGCTCTTCCGTCTGCGGTGGGTCCACCCGGAGGGAGAGGTCGAACCGGTCGAGCAGTGGACCCGACAACCGCCTCACGTAGCGGGCACGTGCGGCGGGCGAGCAGCGGCAGGACCCCGGGGTGCCGCCCTCGCCGCACGGACACGGATTCATAGCGGCGACGAGCTGGAACCGCGCCGGGAAGACGGTCGTCGCCCGAGCCCGGCTCACCTGCACCTGACCGTCTTCGAGGGGTTGGCGAAGCGCGTCGAGGACCGCAGGGGTGAACTCCCCGAGCTCGTCGAGGAACAGCGCACCGCCGTGCGCGAGGCTTATCTCGCCCGGACGCATGGCGGTCGCGCCCCCGCCGATCATCGCCACCGGCGACACGCCGTGATGGGGTGCGCGGAACGGCGGGCGGACGAGGAGTCCCCCGGGCGGGAGGGGCCGGCCGGCTACCGAGTGGATGCGGCTGGCGGCGAGGGCCGTCGACCGGTCGAGGTCGGGCAACAGGCCTCCCAGCCGGTTCGCCAGCATGGACTTTCCGGATCCCGGGGGACCGACCATGAGCAGGTGGTGGCCGCCGGCCGCGGCGACCTCGAGGGCACGTCGTGCGACGCGCTGACCACGGACGTCGGCCAGGTCGTCGGTCCCACGGCACCCGTCGGGATGTGGCGCCGGGAGACAGGCTCCGGAGGGCGCGGTTGCGGGCCGGTCAGGCCAGGGCCCGCGCGATCGCAGGCGGGCCACGAGCGCGGCGAGCGTCGCCGCGGTCGCGTAGCGCGCGCCCGGGATGACCGACACCTCGGGTGCGCTGTCCTCGGGCACCACGATCCGCACGTTCCGGAGCGCCTCGGCCAGGACCATGGTGCCGGGCACCCCCCGCAGCGAGCCGTCGAGCCCGAGCTCGCCCACGAAGCCGCAGCCGGCGACCGCGTCCGCCCGCACTACCCCCGACGCCACCAGCACACCGAGCGCGACCGGCAGGTCGAGCCCCGCGCCGCCCTTGCGGATGCCGGACGGAGCGAGGTTCACGGTCACCCGCCGCCGGGGCCAGGCGAGCCCGCTCGAGAGGACCGCCGCCCGTACCCGGTCGCGCGACTCACGCACTGCCGCATCGGGGAGGCCGACGACGGTGAAACCGGGGAGGCCGTTGGACACGTGAACCTCGACCGAGACCAGACGTGCGTCGACCCCGACGAGGACGGCAGAGGGAATGGCGGCGATCACGGAGCCTCCGGACGGCACTGGTCGATTCGGTGGAGGCAACTAGTTGACCTCACCACCGAACATCGATTGGAGGAGGACCGCTGGGTACCAGGTGCGTGCGGTCGCTCGAAGCACCGTCAGCACCCTACGGCCGAGGTGTGACATTGCTGCCAACGTCCCACATCACCCCTCGGAGGATCCTGGCGATGTCCAGAGGTCACCTTGCCGCTCCGTCAGCGATGACGTACGGCTCCACCAGAAAGGTGCCGCGGTGGTGATCGAAAGCACCTCGTCGGCAGTTCTGTCGAGCCCATCCACCGTGGAGCGGATGGTCCCGGATACCCCGGCGTGCCGCTCGGACTGGTAGCAGGGCCCCTGTCGTCTCACCGACCTCGTGGGCTCGTCGGGGTGCCACTGCCGGAGACGCGGTTCAGGTGGGGAGCGGCGCCCCCGGAGGGCTTCCCCACACGACCGGCGCGTTCAAGGCCAGGCTGCCGGTCGAGCCGTAGAAGGAGGCGTCTCCGTAGGCGAAGATGCCGCCGTCGGCGGCCACCAACCAGTACCCGAGGGAGTCAGGCGTCGAGATCGCCCCAACGACCGGTTTCTTGAGCACGGTGCCTCCGGTCGACCCGTCGAAACCGGCGTCGCCGAAAGCGAAGACCCCGCCGTCGGCGGCCACCAACCAGTAGCCCTGCCCGTCGACCGTCGGGACCAGCGCCACGATCGGCTTGTTGAGCACCACCGCACCCGTGGAACCGAAGAACGATGCATCACCGAAGGCAAAGATGCCGCCGTCGGCGGCCACCAACCAGTAGCCCCTGCCGTCCGGCGTCGACGCCACTCCCACGATCGGCTTGTTGAGCCGGAAGCCACCGGTCGACCCGTGGAAACCGGCATCGCCGTACGCGAAGACGCCGCCGTCGGAAGCCACCAGCCAATAGCCGCCGTCGTCCGGAGTCGAAGCCATCCCGACGATCGGTCTGTTCAGCGAGATGGCGCCGGCCGAGCCGTAGAAGCTGGCTTCGCCGAACGAGAAGATGCCACCGTCGGCGGCCACCAACCAGTACCCGAGGCCGACCGACGTCGGCGTGGCACCCACGATCGGTTCGTTGAGAGGCTTTCCCCCTATCGACCCGAAGTATCCGGAGTTTCCGAAGTTGAACACACCCCCATCCGAGGAATAGAGGCGGTAGCCGGTCCCCAAGGGATTGGCATTGGTCAGCATGCCCAACGTGCTTGGCTGCGCGGTCGAGTCTCCCACGACGAAGACGTTCAACAGGTCGCCGGCCACCAGGTTGCCGGTCTCCGAGTAGAGCGGCTCGGAGACCGGGTTCCCGGCACGGGTGACCACCATGGTTATGGACCCGGCTCCCACCATCACGGTTGCGTCGGTCGGGGAAGCTGGGTCATTTCCCAAGGACGACGCGATCTTCGCTCCATTCAGATAGATGTCGACCGGCGCCACGTTGGCGGCATTGCGGAACGCGATGCGCGACTGCCCGAGCGGAGGCGCCGAGCGGTCATTCACGAAGCCGGTGATAGCGGCAGTCCCACGCGGAGGGGTCAGATAGACCAGTGCCGTCACGTCCCGGTCTGCTGGCACGTTCACCGTGCCGGTCGCCACGGTGGTCGGCCCGAGCATTGCCGTCACCGAATAGGTGCCCGAGGGTATGAGTCCGAATTTGAACCCACCCTCAGCCACGGTCACCGGCGGGGAACCGTCGAGCGAGATCTGCAGGGGTGTGGCAGATGCCTCCTGGAATATCGAGAGGAAACCCCGACTCATGGATGCTGAGTGAGCAATGGCCTCGGGGACCGCCCGTTGCATGAGGGCCGCCCCAGCCATCGACCGTCCGTCGGTCGCCGCCAGCGGGAGTGGTCGGGCCGCCGTGGCTGCCGGCCTCACCTGTGTTGCCCCTGCGACCCCTGAACCCAGTCCGATGGCGAGAAGTGTCACCACCGAACACACGACCGCCGCTGTCCTCGACCTAGCCAATGCGGACTCCTTCACTCGACGCCCCGTCGCGATATCCACCGCCGGAGCGGTTCCTGTCACATTCCTTCGGCTCCGCAGCGGACTCTGCGAATGGACCGCCCGAACCGGCTGGATGGGCGAGGAGGGTTGACCCCGGCTCCACCTGGGCCGGTCCACGAGTGAACAGCTTCTCCAACAGCGGTGGCGGTTTCCAATGGGAGGCGAGCGCGCCCAAAGCGTGGCCGGTCTCACCTGCGAGGAGGTGTCCCTGCAGCCGTTCGAGCTCGTCGGGTCCGAGTATCAATCCTGAGATCCCACGGTACTGAGATGAGGACAGCTCATTCACCCACCCCAAGATCAACCGGTCCGGGTCCTCACCCGGAAAGAGCTGCTCCATCGCCTGATGGATCGCTCGTCGATCAGGCAGGTTGATGACGAGGGCCAGAAACAGTCGGTGCCGCGACTCGCGCATCAATCCACGCCGCGCGAGGAGGTGACCTCTGCGTACCTCCTCGCTGTACATGGGACCCAGCAGCTCGCCGAGGACGGCGTGGCGCCGGCCCAGCTGTTCGATGAGTGCTTCCAGACCTGAGCTTTCTCCGTAGGTGTAGGCCCAGTCGTCGCAGACCTGGAAGGCCGTCCAGAGGTCCTGCCCACCGATCACATCGAGGGCGACCTCGAGGGCCCGCTGCCGGTCGAGGCGGTACAGGGAGTGCAGACCCCGCATCCTCATCCGCACACCGTCGTCGGCATGGAGGGCGTCGACACCGAGGCCCGGGAGCCGGTAATCGTACTGGGGGCAGGGCAGTTCGGACGAACGGCTGCGGGCGACGATGGTGACCGACGGGCGGTCGAGGTGGAACAGCGCATGGATGAATTCGGGGCCGGCCACGATGGGTCGGATGTCACCCGCCCACAGGATCTCCGGGTCGAGCATCATCAGGCGGCCGGCCACCAGGTGCTGGTCGGCGAGCGTCTCAGCGTCGTCGAAGGAGTACTGGACGTGCAGGCTCGACCCCCGCAGCACCCGGAACGCCCCGTCGAAACCGTGCTGGTGGATCGACGTGGTCCCCTCCATCCACGTCAGCGCCTGGACCTGGAAGTTGTCGCTCCGGTACATCACTGCAGGTGGCTGGCCGAACTTGTCCGAAGACGGACGTTGCGCGGGAAGACCGGTGCCGGTGGCGAGCAGACCGAGGATGGCCTCGGGAGTCAGGGAGTCCGGGAGCGGCACCTCGCCCAGGGCGTCGGTCGCCACCCCGGTCAACTGCCCGGGCCGCCGACCGAGTGCGGTCCAACGCTGGTCGATCAGGCCACCGAGACGTTCGAAGTAGGCGAGGCCTTCATCCACGCTCCCGCGCCTCTTCCCCACCCCTCTCCGCATCTCCGGGTCCGCACGCGCACCCGACACTGTGCCCGGCCCGGGACCGGTGACCAGCGGGCCTGTCGCGTCGCCACGACTCCGCAAGGTGACCTGGGCGCCGACGGGACGGAGCCGTGAGTCGAGCTCACAGGCCTCGAGCACCCTCTCGGGGAGGTCGGCGGCGAACGGTGGGCCCCAAGGGACTGAGACCTCGAACACCGGTACAGACGCGGCTACACGTCCCACGTCGACGAATTGTCGGCGGAGGTGGTCGCGACCACGCCACCCCTCGATCCGCTCGCACCGTCCGAGCCGGAGGGAGGCCTCCCCCGCTCGCAGGGTGCGGGCACGGACATCAGAGTGCTCCCGATCGGGGCGGGGCAGGATGATGGCGGAAAGCGGCAGCCGTTCAAGTCTGGTGGTCACCGGTGCGACGGCGTGGCGTTCGTCTTCGGTGACGCGGACCATGGCATCGGCGCCAAAGCGGTCGGCCAAGGACGCTGCCTTGTCCCGCAATCGGATCTCGCGTCCCGAGCGGATGCAGCGGACGGCGTCGGCCACGGCGTCCCCGCTGTCGAACTCGAGGGGCAACACGTCATCCGTCACCAATGACGCACCGGCCGCGCAGAACATCGCCGCGATGGTCGACTTCCCCTGTCCGGAGACGCCGACAAAGGCCAGGGCCCGCCCGCCCTGTTCCACGGCACTGCCATGCAGCACGAACCTCCCGCCGACAGCCAACAGGAACGCGGTGACCGTACCGGGAACGACGATCGGGATCACCTCGCTGCGCCCGACCATTGCGGGATGGCACACCACCGCGCCGCAAGTCGCCGTCGATCACGAAGTCGGCGATGCCGGGCATCCGGCCGACGTAACCACCTTCGACCCGGCAGAAGGTGTACCAGAGGAACCCGTCCACCGCGAGCTCCGCCACCACGTCCTCGGAGGGGCGTTCGAAGGGAGGATCGGCGGAGTCCCCCACCACAATCGTCACATCGGCGGTGTCCGGGTCGGCGTCGGCGGCCAACGGAGCCGACAAGGGGATCTCCGAGGCGATCCGGAGGCCTGAGCATTCGTAGGTGCCCACGTCCGAGCCGGCGTTGAGTGACGAGATCACGAGAGCGCACCCGGCATCGGTGCCGTCAGGTCGTCCCGACCGGCACACCACGCTCCGGCGGCGAAGGTTCCGGTCACCGGTTGGGTGTCGAAGGCCTGCCCCCCGACCTCGATCCAGGCATGGGCCACGGCGCCCGCCTCGTCGACCATCCCCAGGCGCAGCACCGGGTGGCGGCGGCGGAGGAAGAACCCGAGGGCGAGCGCCCTGCGGAGGCAGGTCCCGTCGTACAGCCATCGGGCCAGGACCCAACCGACCGCACCGTAGGCCCGTTGCTCGACGTCGGAGAGTCCGTCCAGATCGTCGGCGCCGGCCAACGGCGGCGGTGATTGGTCGGTGGCCAGGGGGACCTTCATCCACCGAGCCAGCCTGGCCACACTGACCATCCTCAGTCCCACCTCGATGGCCATCACGACAAGGGTGACCTGGGTCGTCGTCCAGCGATAGCGGGCCGACATCTGCCACCACGACCGTGTGACCACTCGAATGCCGGCGACGGTCGGCCGCCGACCCCGACTGGTGCGGGTAGCCGACATCCCCTGGACGGCAGCCACGACAGCACCCACATCGTCGAGGGCCCGTTCGAAGGGAACACCAAACTGCAGCGACAGCGCCTGGGCGGCGTGCTGCGGGTTGGGGTCTTCGTTCAGAAGGTTCACGATGCGGGCCGCCGAGCGGTCGAGGCTCAGGTAGGTCCCCGACCGAAGGTGCAACAGGATCGTCTCGCCCGACGCATCGACCGACATGACGACGTCATGCGCAGACCAGGTCCCCTTGCGGGGCCCAGGTCGGTATCGCATCGGGTCGGAGAGACTCCTCAGAGCCGCTGGCTCAGCTGGTGCCCGGGGCGTGCGGATTCGGCGGTGTGCTGTTCCCTTCAGCAGAACCCGGGAAGTCGAAGTAGATCCCCGGCTTTGCTTGGGTCATGTCAGTGATGTCACCGAGGACCGTGATCTGCGGTGCCTCGTAGCGTTCGTCTGCCATGTGTGCCCCTCTCCTTGCTGGTATGGATCCATGGTAACGACAGAACCGTGCGCTGAACAGGGGAAACAGGGGGGATGATCCTCCTAGGGGGTTGGTGTTCCCAACATGCAACGGCGCTCCCCGCGGTCGTAGAGAAACGCTGCGTGCAGGGGGAGCGCCGCCCCGTAGACCGGGACGGGTGCCAGCCATGCACGCCGGAGGGCCTCGGGGTCCACCAGCTCCGGACTGAAGCCCGCTCCGTCCCATTCGCGTGCGAAACGGCGGCAGGCCGGGCCCCAGAACACTCCGCCGAACGAGGCCTTGCTGGTACGGGCCATGACCGGGCCCGGTATCACGTCGGAAAAGAGCGCTGCCATGACCGCCGTCCGGTCGCCCCGACCCAGGGGCCCTCCCCAGGCAGCCAACGCGGTGAGAAATCGCTCGTCGACGAAGGGGGCCACGAACCGTGAGCCGTTCAGGCCACAGAGCCGTCCAAGTGTGTCCAACGTGAGATCAGTGGCCCGCCGCCGACGGCTGATCACCTGATAGTGATCCCACCGGAGCGGATCGTCGGCTTGGTCGTCGGCCACGCGCTCGGCCACCTCGGCGAGCGCGGCCGGATGTAGCCAGGTCTGGTACGGCGGTAGGTTGCGTTGCCAGCAACGCCGGCGAAGGGCTCGGGGCATGCATCCGAGGGCCAGGGCGGCCAGGTCGGACCGGTGCGGTAGCCGACGCCGGCGGATGTCGGCCCAAAGGCGCCCGTAGGGCCACAGGCCGAATGCCTCGTCGCCACCTTCTCCGGAGAGGAATACCCCGCCAGCGGCCAGCCGGATCATCGGGAGCAGGGCGTACGCCGGCGCCGGCCAGACCAGGCCGAGGCAGTCGAGGACACCGACTGCCTCGTCGCCCAGCAGGTCGAGCTCGGTGCCCAGCCGGAGGATCTCCCATCGGTCGGCACCGACGGTGCGGACGACGTGCTCTTGCCAGGCGCTCTCGTCGCTGGCCTCGTCGTCGGCCCACCGGGCGGTCACCGCGATCGGCTGCTCGAGCCCTTCGACGCGGGCCACATCGACAAACAGGGCGAGAAGAGCGGACGAGTCGCGACCACCGGAGAATGCGATCACGCAGGGTGGGGTCGCCAGCACGGTGGCCGCCAGATCCCGCAGTGCGGCAATGGGGTGGACCGAATGGTCGGGAGCGAACGGGGCCCCGCCGCCCTGCCCGACGACCAGACCGGCCGCGACCTCGAGCTCGGACAGCTCGCGATAGTTGGCCGGCGGGTACCAAACGCCCTCGAATCCGTCTGGCGGGGTCGAGGCGACCGAGGGGTCAGGATTCGTGGACGATCAGCTCCCGGTCGGCCAACGCCGACAGGAACGATTCGGTGTCGGACCGGGCCTGATCGGCGGAGATCTGGTAGTGCTCGACCAGTCTCTCGACGAGCCCGTCGGTGGTGGTGGCATCGGTCAGGCTCTCCCACAGGTATCTCGCCGTGCCGTTGAGGGTGAGGTAGGTCGAGGTGGAGAGCTCGAGCACGACCAGTTCGTCTCCGATCTCGCGCCAGACCACGTCATCCACTTTGAGCTGCAGTTTCTGGTCCGGAGAGAAAGTCACTGCTCTGCTTTCGGCACTTCCTCACCGGTACTGAAGCTCAGAATGTGCTCAGCGTGCCCCTCCGCTGGGCGACTTGGAACGCCTGTTCGAGCACCCAGGCCGACAGGGGCAGGAGCACCACGGCAAAGGCGAGCAGGACCAGCAGGTCGGTGACGTACGACGTCGAAGGCTGGTTGGACAGGAGGGCGGAGCGCAGGGCCTCCAAGGCGTAGGTCAGTGGCGAGAGATGAGCCACTGCCTGTAGCCACGGTGGGAACTCGGTGATAGGGAAAAGGGTCCCGCTGATCACGCCGATGATGCTGAGCACTCCAGCCACGAGGGGAACGCCCTGTTGGATCACGATGACCACGGCCGCCCCGACGTTCCCCACGGCGGCAAAGATGACGATGGTCAGGATGGTGACGGCGATAATGACCGGCGCATTCACGTGGGACACCCCGAACCCGACGGGGATGGTGAGGAGGAGGACCACAACGGCGACGGCCAGGGACTGGACCAGCCCGTAGGCCGACCAGCTGAGGCCCAGATAGATTCGGCGCACCGGCTGGCTGGCCATGTACTCGAGGGTCCCCTGCACCTGCTCGTTGCGAGCCGACACCGAGGTCCCCACAGCGGTTGGCTCGAGGATCGAGGCGAAGAGCAGACCGACCACCGTGTACCGGAAGTAGCTGGCCGAGTCACCGGCGAACTGGCCGGAGTTGACCAGTTTGGACACGAACCGGAAAGCAAAGAGACCCCAGAAGGCGGCGATGACGCTGGTGACGAAGCCCACTCGATAGGAGATGGCCGTCCGGAAGTCCTTCTTGGCCATTGCGGCCACGATGCGGATAACGCTCATGGTTGCGCCGCCACGGGGCCGGGCCGACGTTCGAGGCCGGTGGGCCGAATGACGCCGGCCTCGATTCGGTAGCTGGCATCGGCGATCGGCAGCACCGACTCGACCAGGGGTGCCACGATCAGTGCGGCCAGGCCACCAGCGGCAAGACGGGCCACCAGGCCGGTCACGGCCTGCAGCCCCTGGTCGTCCAGGCCGCGGAACGGCTCGTCCAGCAGGAGGACCGCGGGGTCTGTGAGCAGCGCCCGCGCCACCATCAGGCGCTGCCGCTGGCCGGTGGACATCCGGGCCACCTGGCCCCGAGCCACATCGGCGAGGTCGAGTTCCGCGAGGAGGACCGCCGATCGCTCGGCAATGGTCCGTCTCGCGAGCCCGGCGATCCTGCCGAACAGTTCGAGGTTCTCGAAACCGTTGATGCGCCAGTACAGGCTCCGTTCGTTGGCGAAGCTGACGCCGATCGACCGCCGCACCTCGAGACTCTGGTCGTGCACGCGGTAGCCGTTGACCCGGGCCGTACCGCTGTCAGCAGACACCACCGTGGCCAGTATCCGTACCAAGGTGGTCTTGCCGGCCCCGTTCGCCCCCTCCACGACTGCAACTGCGCCTTGGGGAACAGCGAGGTCGACGCCGGTGAGGATGCTCCGACCGCGCAGTGCCTTGGACAGGCCCCGGACCTCGATCCCGTTGCCCCCGCCCGAGACCGGCACCGGGGTTGACCGGCTTCGCCACGAAGTGCGGATCATGGCGCCTCCCGGCAAGGGTCCGCATACCGCGAGACCGCAGCGGAGCCGATGGCGATGGCGACTGCCTGGGCCTGAGTGTGGACGCCCAGCTTGTCGAAGATTCGGGTCTTGTGATTCTCGACGGTCTTGACAGCGATGCCCAGGTGATGGGCGATCGCCTTGCTGCTGAGCCCATCGGACATCGCCCCGAGCACATCGATCTCTCGGGCAGTCAGGTCGGAATCTCCGAGACCGTCCGGGCCCTTCCGGCGGAATCGGCGCCACTCTGCGGCAACGGCGGCAACCACGTCATGAGGCAGGACGGCCCCGCCCGAGGCCAGCGTGAGCAGGGCCTCCGCCATCTCCTGTGGCGCTCGGTCCGTGTCGACGATACCGGTCACCCCCAACTCGACGAGCTCGAGGAACCTCGCAGTGTCGCCCGGCTGGGGAACCATGATCACTCGGGCGCCCGTGTGCACGAGAGCGGGGAGGTAGTACTCGGCGACGCCATCGACGAGCATCTCGCCGACCACTACCACGTCGGGCACGAACAGCTCGCAGAGCGCCACCGCGGCCCTTCCGGAAGCCGTCTCAGCAACAACCTCGACGCGTCCGCTCAGCATGAGTCTCACAAGCTCCGGGACGATGGAGAGGTCATGGAGGACGATCACCTTGGGAAGGCCGGACGTGTACCGGTTGACCCTGATGGACGGTCGCAGATAGCCGGCGCGGAGCGACGCCCGCTCAGTACGGGTCACAATGGTCGCGGGTGCGAGGACCCGGCTCCCAGCAGTCCCCGCCGCATGGCCACGGCCACTGCAGCAGACTGGTTTTGCACCCCCAATTTGGAGAACAGCGCCTGGCGCTTGCTCTCCACCGTCTTGGCGCTGATTCCCAACCTCTCTGCGATCTGGGCCGAGGTCAGGCCGCCGCCGATGAGCGCCAAGACCTGCAGTTCACGGCTGGTCAGGTTGTCAGGATCACGGATCCATTCGATCCGGCGCCGAGATGACCGGGACGTTCCGCCCGTCTCCTCCCCCTTGAGTACCGAGGCGAACAATGACGAAGGGGAATTCCGATGGACAAGGCCGACACCTTCGATCGGATGGTGAGGTCGACCCCGATCGGGATATGTCCCGACGATCACGACGTCCGGATCCGCCTCCCGGATCCGCCGAACGATCTCTGTCACGTCCCACGGGACCCCCGTGGCCTCGAGGACGACTCCGCCTATGTGATCTCCTACCCTCGACACATCGAGCACTGCCATCTCATCGCCGACACGGAGACCCAAGTGCGCGTCGAGCAAGAACCTCAGGCCCTGGCGGAAGAACCGTGACCGGTCTTGGATCGCCACGGTTGTCACCGTTTCAAGAGAAGCATCCGTCGAGGAGGAACGATGATTTCCATGTGTAGCGCCCGAACCGGCGCGGCCGTTCATGGTCACAACGCGCTCCTTCGCCTGGCGAAGCGACGTCGATCGAGGCTACCTCTCACTTCCACGACTGATGAGATCCGACCAAAGGCAACCCGAGGTCCTTCCACTCTCGCCACAGGGGTCGGCAAGCTCATTGCGGTCATCGGTCGATCCGGGGCTCAATGGCCGTGCCGGGCGGCATCTCCACTGCATCGAGGTCGGAACCGCGCCAACCAACTGATAGCGAAGTTGCGGATTCATTGGTTCTCACGCCCCAGCACCTCACCTGTGGCCCTGAAGAGGTAACGGCACATCCGCCACCCGGCTTGAGCGATCACCCGACAGGCGCGCAAGCCAGGCACAGGCGCCAATTCTCCGGAAGTACGCCGGCACAGAGGGACACCCGGGCGCCGCCCGTGGGAGGCCCGCTGAGGACGGCGGCTGGAATGCTGCTTCCTCAGACGAGTCGGACGGGGGTCCCGACCGGATCAGTCACTACACTGCGAGAGATAGTCGACGATATGGGCACCCACGTGGACCGACGCCTGGACGCACCTCGCTGCGGTGGCGAGAGCGGGTGAACCTCGACCGACGCCCGGAACTCCGGCGACCCGATCTCCGCCTCCCGGACATGGGTCCGCTCACGCGCGCGGTGCTGTTCTACGACTTCGCCCCGGTTGCGCTCAAGGCGAGCGCCTCCGACTGGGAGGTGGAGGCATCCCGGATCGTCGAGCAGCGCCTCGCTGCCGTGGCCCAGAGAATGATCCACGATCTGGGGCTCCGTCCCCCTGGACCGGTCGTCAGCAAGCTCCAGGGTGCGGTCTTCGATTGGACCCAGTCCACCTGCCTGGTGGGCACCAGGGCCGCAGTGGACGTCGACATCCTTCGTGCGCACCAACTCGAATTCGTGGTCACCAAGGGCCCGGGGATCGCATGCCACGCCAGACGACGTGCGGAGCGCCCCTACTCCGACATCGACATCTTTGTCCCCGAGGCGAGCTTCTTCCAAGTTCAGGAGCTCCTCCGACGATCCGGGTACGGCGAAGAGGACAAGAACCTGGTCCCGTGGCCGCGCCTCGGCAATGTCTGCCGGGAGGCAGTCAACCTACGGACACCGGCCGGCGGATCGATCGACGTCCACCACCGGATCCCGCCATGGTTCTGGGGGTCGGGCGTGACTTTCCCCGACGTGCTCGCCCGTAGCCAGCTCCAATCGGTGCCGGGCGGCGGTTCGCTCCGCTGCGCATCCGCGGCGGACAACCTGCTGATCTCGGCGCTCCACATCGTCAGCGACAAGAATCGCCCGGGTGCGACGCTGATGGCGTGGCGGGACTTCCTGCTGCTCGCCCATGCGACCGACCCCGACGATGTCCTCCTGAGAGCGCAGGAGACAGGGTTGTGCGGTTGGGTGAAGTGGGTGATGCATGCCCTGCCGTCCGAAGCGCTCCCCGCCCCGCTGGCCGACGCCTTTGCCGATCAGGACCCAGGGATCCCAGGCATCGGTCGGTTGAGCGTGGTCATGTCAACCGGGATCGTCTCCCGCCGGTCTGTGCTGAGTCAGGCGTTCCGTCTGCCGACGGCCAATGCTCTCAAGTACCTCGGTGGCCTGATTTGGCCCTCGAGCGCCTTCCTCCACTCGAAAGTCGGGGATGTTGCGCACCCACGGATGAACTGGTGGCGAAACGTGCTGAGCGGACGAGCCGACCTGTCCCCCTGATGTTTCAGTACGCACAGCGGCCCGGTTCGGGATGAGGTGAGTCCGTCGATCGTGCCTTCGCTGCCACGAAGACTCCGTACAGGTTCCACGGTTGCTTCCACTCAGGTCGGCTCCGATATGGGTCGGGCCACACGCAGCAGGACGACACCGAGGGCCCGCGCCGTAGATGCGCAGGGGTTCCGGCGGCTCGGCATGGCGAGTATCCCCGAGATGAAGCGATCGAAATCGTCGGCGTAACGATCCATCGCATAGCCCTCTGCGACCTGCATGGCCGATCGGCTCATGGTGGATCTGAGTGCGGCATCGCCGGCCAAGGTCCTCATCGCGAAGGCTAGAGCGTCCGGATCGAACGGCGGCACGACGAATCCGGTTTCACCGTTCCGTATCCGCGATCGGATGTCCCCCGCGTTCTCGGTGGAGATGACCGGCAACCCCGCGGCCATCGCCTCCTCCACCACCAGACCGTTCGGATCCCCCAGAGTCGGGAACACGAAGGCGTCGGCGAGCCCGTACCAGGGGGGCAGCATCGTCGGCTGGACGAAGCCCGCGAAGTGCACCTTTGCCAGCCCGCCCGCCATCGCCCTGATCTCGACCTCGTCAGGCCCGTCTCCCAGTATCAGGAGCGATGCATCACAACCTTCGGACTCCAGGCGGCGGAACCCTCGGAGCAGGTACTCGAGCCCCTTGCTGTGGTCGAGGCGCCCCACATAGATGAAGACGCACCCCTGCAGCCCGAGCTCCCGCCTGCGCTGCTCCCGCTCGGTTTCCGGAAGATGGCGGGCCTTCGCGTACAGATCCAGGTTGATCGACTGAGTGACCCTCCAGGTACGGTCTGCAGGCAGTCCGTAGTGGCTGGCCATCGCCGCAGCATCGCTCCCCGAGACCTTCGCTCCGTCGATGGCCCGGTAAAGGAAATGGTTGGCCAACTCGGATCGGACCGTCTTCTTCACCCAGGTCTCGAAGACCGGCAGCGTCCGTGAGGCGACTCGCCGACTGATCACCCGACCGACCAATGCGGCCGCGACTCCTGCCACGCGGTCCATAGGCGTGATCAACACGTCGGGACGCCGACTCCGGAGCTCGCTGTCGGGGAAGGGAAGGACCATCGAACCGATCCGGGCCTTCGGCAGATAGCTGGCCGGGAACTCCCACTGCCCGGGATCAACGTCCCAACTCCGGTCAGAGTCCCGCTCTTTGTCGAACCAGGCCTCGAGCTGCACGTTCCCATTGGCGGCGACTGCGTTGAACCGCTCCACCACATAGGGACTCGGCTGGCTGTTCCAGTAGATGACCCACGGATGGGTCATCGGAATCCCTCACACGGCACGCTGCCCCCACGGACCTCGAGACCGCGTTCGTAGACATCTCCCACCATCTCATAGACCATCGCACTCGTATAGAGGCCGGCACGCACCCTCCCCGCGTCGCCCAACTCACGGGCCAGTAGGGGATTCTCGAGCAACCGTCGGATGGCATCGGCGAGTTCGGCGGGGTCCTGGGGCTCCACGATCAGGCCGCTGACACCGTCGTCTACGAGGTCGGGGAGACCTCCGACCCGGGTCACCACCACCGGGGTACCGGTGGCCATGCACTCGAGGGCCACCTGGCCGAACGGTTCAGCCCATGCCGATGGAACGATGCCCACGGCGGCATTGGCCCATCCGGACATGACCGCGTCGTGGGGAATATCGCTGGCCAGGGACACACCGGGCTGGCCGACATCGAAATCCTGACCGGGCACTGCCGTCCCGGCGATCGTCAACGGAACCCGGGTCCCGTCCTGCCACAACCTCCGGTGGGCCGCCAACAGGGTGTCGATTCCTTTGTGGACGCCGAGAGCGCCCGCGTACATCAGGTAAGGGCCTTCCGCAGGGGTGAACGCCGGGCGTAGTGAGCTCGTGGCGAAGTTCAGAACTGCATCGGGGGCAAAGCACGGGATGACCGTCATCTCTCGACTGTCCTTGGGTCGGATCGCCGAGCCGCGTCGGGCCACGGCCGCCGAGATTGCTATCCATGCATCCACCCGTGCATGGCGGTAACTCGCCAGATGCAGGCCCAGAGCCAACGGGACCCCTTTGGGTCCATAGGTGCTGCTGGCACACCTGACGCACTTGCCCCACCCCGGACCTGCACACATCTTGCCGTCCGGGAACAGCGTCTTGATGGCACAGACGCACCCGTAGTCATGGGCTGTCGCCACGACAACTGCACCGACGCGACGCGCCGGTCCGAGGGCGCTATAGAGGATCCATCCGTGGACATGGACCACATCGGGAGGGTCAGATTCGATCACCTTCGACAGTGCCCGTTCGAAGAAGGGGTCCGGCACCGGGGGGAAGAACACCCGCTGGTTGCTCTTGAACGCCCCCGGAAGTCGGCGGAGCAGGAGCGGGAGGCGGACGACCGTGACACCGTTTTCGACCGAATGGGCGGGCTCACCTGCCAATTCGGTCGTCACCACGGTGACCGAGTGGCCGGCCTCGGCTTGAACCGTGGCCAGGGACTGCACGAACCATTCCAGTCCGCCCACTGTGGGGGGGTAGTTGTCGGTGAGGTGGAGGATCTTCACTTGGCGGCGCAGGGATTGGCTCATGTCCCGTTCGTCGACCTCACGGGCCGGTCCGGCAATGGCATTGGATCGCCACCAGTATGCACGGTACAGACCGGCTCGCATTCGTGTGCCGACGGTTTCTACGGCACGGTGCCCACATGCCAAAGGGGCGGTCGCATGTACGGGCCGATGCTCAACTGCACATTTCCCCCTCCGCCCATCGCTGGCTTGAGGTCACACCGCTACGCTTGCAATCAGTGCGCCCTTGGAGATCCACCGGTCGAATCCTCGTCTTCGTCATGCCGCTGGACTCCAATCCGTATCAGGAGTCGCTGTACGGGCCGATGAGGGCCACACATCCAAACACGGTGGAAGTCGTCTACTGGAGGCGTCGCCCATGGGTCGGGATCATCCAGTTCTTCCCCCTTGCGGCGTGGTGTGCATTGAAGGGAGCGCGGATAGCCCATGTCCACTGGCTGGCATGGGACCTTCGGCTACGGGTGCCCAGGAGGGCAAAGATCTCCGGAGTGCTCTGTCGGCTGGCCATCTGGTGGCTACAGGTCCTCGCCCTCCGGATCATCTGGACTGTCCACAACGTCGTTCCCCACGAACCACAGACGGACAACGACATCGACATCATGCGATCGCTTGCTCGTGCGTCCGCGGCGATGATCGTGCACTCCGAAGCGGTGAAGAAGGCGCTGGAAAAGAACGGTATTCCGACAGTCAAGGCGATCGTGATACCCCAGGGCAGTTACATCGATATGTACGGCTCACCACCGTCCGTTGGGGAGGCACGACGAGCCCTCGGGCTTCCTCCGACCGGACGGGTCGTGCTCTCCTTCGGTCTCATTCGCCCGTACAAGGGCATTCCCGAGCTCCTGGCCGATTGGTCAGACGCCCACTACGAGGGAGCCCTGGTCATCGCCGGGTCCTGCCCGGATCCCGTCCTCCACGCGGAAATCGAGGGCAAAGCCCGGGACCAGCCGTCTGTGTCGCTGCATCTGGATTTCGTGCCGGATGCGGAGGTACCGTGGTTCTTCGCCGCGAGCGACTGCGTCTGCCTGCCCTTCCGGAGTTCGACGACGAGTAGTTCCGCCCTGCTTGCACTGTCGTTTGCCAAGCCGGTGGTTGCCCCCAGACTGGGTGCGCTCGAGGACCTGCCCGCGGACGTGGGGTACTTCTACGATCACAGCGACGAATCGGGCCTCCATGGCGCACTGAAGCGGTTCTTCGCCGAGGGAGAGCTGGCACTTCGACACCGCTCGGAGGCCGGCCTGGCCCATGCGAGGACGCTCGCCTGGCCTGCGATCGCCGAGCAGACCCTCACCCTCTACCGAACGGTGATCGCAGCCTCCCCGCCAGACCCCTCCGGATCACCGGCACCGACAAGCCGAGGTCGCTAGCCAGTTCCCGCGACGCCGGGGCGGCCCGCGCGCTGCGCTGTACCAAGACGGCTGCCGAAGGCTCCGATCGCCCCAGGGATCCGACCACATCGTCAGGTCGCCGCCGTTTGGAGCCGATAGAGACTCATGAGCCGCCGTCGGCCCACGACCACCGGGTCTGAAGCCTCGGTGACCCCCTTCGGGGCCGCCTGATGTCGCGGGTCGAGCGCACCCAGGGTCGGGGCAGGATCGTCCTGAGCGCGTCGAGTCAGACGCTCGGAAATCTGGTCGTCGCCCTCATCGCCGTCGGCATACTCAGGATCACCACTCATCGGCTGGGACCGGCGAACTACGGGCTCTTCGCGCTTGTCATCACCTATGTCACCCTGTTCTCCCTCCTCGCGGATCTGGGGATCACCGCGATGACGACCCGAGAGTTGGCGAGAGAAGGAGCCGATCGGGCCTCGATCGTCAGCATCGCCATGTCGTCGCGCGTCGTCCTGTCGATCTTGGCGATACCGGTCATCATCGGATCAGCCGATCTTCTCTATCCCCACCAGGACACCCTGTTCCGCTGGTCCATCGCGGTGATGTCGTCGGACGTCCTGTTCTCCACGCTTCAAGCGATCGCGGCGACCGTCTTCACAGCGCGAGTGCGGGGCGACATCGTCGCTGCATTCAACCTGACCAACCGGATCCTCTACCTGGTGGGCGTGGTCGCCGTCGCCGCCCTTCACGGCTCCTACTTCGGATATGTCTGCGCATATGTCGGCGCCGACCTGGTCATCGCGGTCGTATTCTGCGTCGCAGCACGACGATCGGTGGTATTCGGATGGAGGGGCGATCTCTCGGCCTGGTGGCGAACGTTGGCCTCAGCTCTCCCATTGGGAGCCATTCAACTCATCGGAAACGTCTACTCATGGATCGACAGCATCCTGTTGTCCGTCCTCCGGTCGAGCACCGACCTCGGGTACTACAGCGTCGCATTCAACGTCGTGAACGTGCTCGGCTCCGTGCCGAGCTTTCTCATGACCGCGCTCGTCCCTTCCCTGGTGAATGCCGACGGCGACGAGCGGGCTCGCCTGGTGAATCGTGCCGTCTACGTGCTCTTCTGCCTGGCTGCACCGTTGGCCGTCGGCGGCATCGTGCTCAGGACAGACATCATCCTGGTCCTGGCAGGACGGCGCTTCCTTGCGGCGAGCACGCCGTTGGCCGTACTCGCCGTCACGCTTCCGGTTTCCTTCCTCCAGACGGCATTCGGCTATACCAGCGTGGCCATCGACCGCTACCGGCCGCTTCTCGCTGTCGGGCTCGGGACGCTGGCGCTGAACGTGGCGGCCAACCTCGTCCTCATTCCCCGATTCGGGCCGACCGGAGCGGCGTCCGCCCTCTTGGGAAGCGAGATCGTCTCCCTGGTGTCCACCTTCTTCGTATTCCGGCGAATGTCCGGGATCCGGATCATATGGACCGCGCTCTGGCGCCCCTCCCTCGCGGCATTGGTGGCCCTGGGGCTCGTCGGAGTCCGCGGTCCGGTCTGGTCGCACCTGAACCATTTGCTGGCGCTGTTGGTCGGCGCTTCATTTGTTGGTCTGGTGTACCTCCTGTGCCTCTCGGTGTTGGGCGGTATGCCAGACGAGATCCCGCGACCACATCTCCTCGGGAAACGCCACCATCCAAAGGACGGCTGAGGTGAAGCGATCGTGAGCACCGAGCCCGACACAACGGCACAGGAGACGTCGGAGCAGAGGCTGCGGGCGGTCCTCGACAGATTGACGATCGACGGCAATGACCGCATCGTGGCGATCATCGTGACCTGGAACAGCAACGACCACGTACATCGCTGTCTCGACTCGATCGCCAAGAGCACCGTGCCCGTCGCCACACTGGTGATCGACAACCATTCAACTGACGACACCGCATCCCACGTGGAGGCCCGACAGGATCCGGCTTGCATCGTCGTCCGCTCCGGGAGCAACCTCGGTTATGCGGGTGGGAACAATCTGGGGCTCTCGCTCACAGCCGGCGCAGGTGCTGGGTTCGTGGTCATCGTCAACCCCGACGCAACCGTCGAACCAGACTGCGTCAGTCGATTGGCGGGGTCGCTCCGCTCGGACGACGCTATCGGCTTGGCGTCGCCAGCTATCTGTTATGCATCGACCGACCGTCTCTGGTACGGGGGTTCAGACGTCGACCTGACGACCGGAGCTGCCTACCATCTGTGGGAGGGGAGGCAGCTTGCAAGCATGCCGGAGCAGCCTTACGAGACCGGACGCGCGAGCGGTTGCGTACTGGCATTGGTGCCCGATCGGCTCCGGTCGGTCGGCTTCCTCGACGAGCGGTACTTCCTCTACTACGAAGAGGCAGAATGGTCGCTACGGGTCCGGGAACACGGACTGCGCATTGTCGTCGTTCCAGCGGCAGTCGCCCGGCATGACATCGGCCACGGGGCCGGTGGAGCGAATCCCACATATCACTACTACATGACGCGGAACCGCCTCCTGCTTGCATCGCAGTGCTGTGACCATGGAGCGATCGGAGCTCTGCCCGGATCATTGCGTGACACCCTGATCACCCTGGTCACGCTGACAAGGACGCATCGGCCGGCGCTGCTCTCGTGCACATCGGCGATCCTCGGAGGCTACTTCGACTTCGCCCGACGACGGTTCGGGCGTCGGGCGAACGGTCGCGCGCTGGACCACACCTCGCCTGGCCGTCGGCAATAGTGCGTCGAGTCGTCGTCATGGAGCGAGGACGGGTCCCCCAACCTGAGCAGAAGTGCCGACTCACGCCCGACGTCCTGAGCCGTCATGCTCCAGCACCAGAGCGTCCATGGCGGCAGAGAAGAGATTCAAGGAGTTGTCCCAGGTGTGCACATCCAGATGGCGCACACCCCGGAGGCCGATACTCGCGACGATCCCGTCGGCCAGAGACTGTGGATCGTGCGGACGGACCGACACGGCTCCGGAATAATCCCTGGCAGCCTCGGTCAAACCCCCGACATCGGTGACCACGACCGGCAGGCCACGTTGCATCGTGAGGTGAAGAGGGCCGCTTGCCGAGGACCGATGGTACGGAAGGGCGACGACGTCCGCCCGGGCATAGAGTACGGGGATCTCTGCGTCGACGACATAGCGATTGATGAATTCGATATCCCGCGGCGAATGGACTCGAACGGATCTTCCGCTCAGGGAGATCCCAGCCCTCCCAGGTCTCACCGACGACGAGGAGCCGCCATCTGACCCTCCCGCGGCGAGGAAGGAGCTCGAAGGCATCAATCAGGTCCTCGACGCCCTTGTAGGGACGGATGGTGCCGAAGAACATCACCGTGATCGTCTCGTCCGAGCCCTGAGAAGGCGCGCCCGTTTCCGCTCTGGCCGGGGACTCGTGCTCTCCCCCCACCTCGAACGGCCCTACGGGAATCACTGATACTGCGGATGGCTCGAGGCAGAACTTCTCACACAGCCGGTTCCTGTCCCACTCCGAATGGACCACGAAATGATCGGCGCCGAGAATGAGACGGCGCAAGCCTGGGCGCACGATGCGTTCGACCAGAGGCAACGACGCCTCACCCGTGTCCTGGTCCTCGTGGAACTCCAGGATTACTTTGGCGCCACCGCGTCTGGCCACGGCGAGCAGGTAAAGGAACGCAGGCAACACGGCCCCTGTCCACCATTGGAACACGATGACCTCTGGCTTCTGCTGCCGCAAGAATCGTCCGGCTCGTGGAAGGCTGGGAATCGCAAACCAGTCAACCCCATCGAACGCCGGGCAGATCTTGGACGCGTGCAGGTCAGTGATCGGTGTACCGACCCGGTCCCGACCCGGATAGAAACGGCGCGGAACGAGATTCCGCATGAGTACAACCGAAGTCTCGTATCTCTTCGCGAAGGTGTCGACGAGGAAGTAGGTGTAGTAGCTGACCCCACTCACGAACTGCGTACCCGAGCCCACGATGCAGACACGCAGCGCCGGAGCTTCTTCCGAACGAGCGGCGGTCATGGCCGCACCTCGCCCCCCAACGTCACCCGATAGACGGCGAGCGTTCTCTCGGCGACTTCGGTCCAGGTCGGGGTATTCGCTACCACGATCGCCTCGGAAGGTGTGGTCTGCGCCTCCTCGATCGCGGCAGCCAATTCGGGTATGGACAGGTCGGGAGGAACCAGCCTGACCCGACCGCCGACCGCGGCGGCCACCTCTCGATGGGCAGGAATGTCGGAGGCTACGACTGCTGACCCGGCCGCCACCGCTTCCGCCAGTACGAGCCCGTAGGCTTCATGCCTTGACAGGCACACGGTCACCGCCGCGGTGCGTTGCCACCGACGCAGCAGGTCCGTATCCAGCCGGCCGACGAACCGGATCCGGTTCTTCACACCCTGTATGTGGGCCTGGTGCTCGAGCTCGGCACGCGTCGGTCCATCACCCACGACAACCAATCGGAGATGCTCGGGCACTTCTCTCATCGCCTCGATGACCCGGTCGACCTGCTTGTACTCCTCGAGTCGACCGGCCACCAGAACAACCTGGTGTTCGCACTCGAAAGGCACTGCAGCATCGATGGACTCACGATCCACTCCGTTGGGTATCACGACCGTTCGGGGCTGCACCCCGGGGTAAGCGCAGGCCAGGAGGCGGGCTTCCGCATCGGACACGCAGATGACCAACGCCGCCCGCCGAAAGATCACGGTGGCCAGCGGGTCATAGGCCGCGTGCGCCACCCTGGCCAGCGCGGTGTGCCCGACCCCGTGGTAATGGGGTGTGAAGAAGTAGGGACCGGATGTCACAAAGGCGGCGAAGAGTGCGGGGGCACCGTGGAAGCTGTGCGCATGGACGACGTCGAACTTCGACCCTGCCCGCCTCAGGTCACACGGCAAGGAGGGGGCGAACTCGAAATGGTCGCTCCGGGTGATGTCGCGGTAGCGACGGACCTCAATACCCTCTTCGATCGAGACCGTCCCCCCGCTCGGATCGTCATGCCGAACCTGGGTGAGTACACAGACGTCACAACCGAGCTCCGCCAGCCCCCGGGCGAGGTTTCCGACATGGGTCTCCAGGCCCCCGATTCTCGGAGGAAAGCTGGGGGTGACCAGTGCAACCCTGTGATTGTGCTTGCCCATGCTTCTCATCTCTGTGGGGGGCATGACCTAGGTGGCGTGCACAGCCGCCCACAATTCATCGACCAACGGTCGCGTTGTGCCTTCAGGCCTCCTCCGGTCGAAGCACCAGGAACGTTGCGCAACGTCAGAGTCGGAATGAGAACACCTCGTAGTTGGGGGTCCGGTAGATCAGGCGGGTGAAGGCCGTCGAGTGCATCGCCGCCAGCGCCTGCGAATTGACACTCCCGCTTCCCACATATCCCTCGAACAGGCCCTGGAAGGGAGGGCCACCCTCGATGCGCCTGTCCACTACGAAGTAGCGAAAGCCGGCCGACTTCAGGACATGACGGAGCGCGGCGCTCGGCTCATCACCCTCGCGATAGATCGAGTACACCGGGAATTGCATGGGCGACGGCAGGTTGAGGTCCGTGTAGGCCTCGATCTGCTCTCCGGTGAACCGGTCGGTGACCACGAGGGAGCCTGGCACCAGGTGTTGGTTCATCCACAGGGCAAGCTGATGCAGCTCCGGCGTCCCGGAACGGGTATCCGTTCCGAACAGGTACGGCCCTGGGAAACGGTAGAACACGGTCTCGCCGGCAGAGATGTTTCCGACGCAGACAACGAGGACGACAATGACCAGCAGGGCCCTGGCTGTCTGGCTGAGCCGCCCGGGCCGGGTCCTTCTCATCACGACGAAGTCGAGGAGGTAACCGGCGACGATCGCCACTCCGAGATAGGCATATCCCCAACTTCGGTGCGCAGCCTCCCCGCCACCGCTGGTGAGGGCGATGGGAAGTGAGGCAAAGTAGAGCGCCGTGAGCCCGAAGGACACAAAGATGATCCGCCGCTGCACGGGCCCCAATTCCGAAGCCTCGGCTACGGATCTCCTCCGTGAATGGCGGTGACGGGCACCTTGCCGGACATTCCAGAAGTGGACCGCTGCAGGTACGACCGCGATCATGACCAGCACGGGGCTCAGGAACGCCGCAACCCGCTCGTACAACGGGGCGGGGCTTCCGGCGAACAGGGTGTGTGCCGCAGACTGAGCACCCGCGCCCGCACCCGAGCCGACCGTCTGGCCGGCAGGGGGCAGCAGTAGGTAGACGAGCCCGGTCAAGCCCGACGAGACGTGCGGCCACACGTAGGCATACGTCTCCGGAGCGGCAAAGCTGATCCATGCCAGCGAGCCGAACAAGGCGACCAATGCCACGGACCTTGACCCTCGTCGAGCGGCCTTGTGGACCCAGTCGTCGCCGCGGCCGTTCCGCAGCCAGGCGACCATGGCGAGACACACGAATCCCATGAAGAGCGACGAGAGGTGGTGGGTGACGATGCACAGGAGGGCCCCTGCAATACCGGCGACTGTCCATCGGATGACTGACGTTCGAGTGGTTGCCTCGGCGGCGCGTAGACATGCCAACACGACGAACAGGGCCAGTGGTAGGGCCAGTGATTCGTAGGCGTACTGCGTGTCGAAGTACATGTAGCTCGGATTGAGCGAGTAGACAATGCTCGCCACCATGCAGGCCTTCTGGGACAGGCCTGCAGCGCGACCGATCAGGAACACCGTGACGGGAACGCTGCAATGGGCTGCCGCGATGACCAGCTGTCCGCTGTGCCAGATCGACAGACGGGTGACCTCGTGGACCGCGACGGTGACGGCGGAAAGCCCCGGGTAGTACTTCGCGATGGGGAGGTACGGGTCTGCGTTGAACAGGTTCCCGTTGGCGAGGAGGTCGTTGGCGTGCCTGAAGTGGCCGAACTCATCGTAGTAGACGGGACCGTTCACACTCATGGCGAACTTCGGGACGAACGTGACGACGCCGTACGCGATGAGAAGGACCTTGGCGCTCCGGGCCCTCAGCCAGCTGCGGGTGCCGAGGAACAGCGTCGAGACCAGAACCAGGACAGCCCCCGCCCAGAAGACGTCGAAGTGCTGGTTCCCAACTGATGTCCGGGCCTCCGAGTATGCGTGAACGATGAGGAGTGTCCCGAGCCCGAATGCGGCCGCGGTCGCACCGATGGTGAGAGCCCTTGTCCAGGACGGCCGTCTCGTTGATCCTGCCGACTGAGGAACGGTGGCCGGTGACGGTGGATCGATGCGGACCCGGGCGCGTGGAGCCGGGGACAGCACATCGAGGCTGGAGGTCACGCCGAGGACACCGGTCGGTGGATCCGGATCGGAATCCGCGCTCGGTGTGTCCGTCCGGTGCAGACCAGTCCTGCCAGAGCGAGGGCGCGTGCCGGGCCGGTGCTCATCGGCGACTCCAGGCAGTCGACCGTCCGGGCGGCCGATGGCCGACGGGTCGCTCCACCCAGCTCGGGCCGTCGTGATCGAGGCCCACGCCGCTGCCGAGGCACATCAGGACGACCAAGCGGCCACCGATAGTGTATGAACGCGATCATTTCGTTCTCCTGCCGAGCGCTCCCCGGGCCGTGCCGGGTCAGTTGAGAGCCGAAAAGGTGACGTCGTCGAACCAGACGGTCCCGGTGTTGTCGGAGGACTTGAGGTGGACCTCCTCATAGGCCGCACCCGGCGGGGCTGTGGAGGTGACGGTGAGCTGCGTCCAGGGCGTGGTCCCGGAGGGGAGGTGGGCGGACTCGGTGTCACCCAGGTAGACCCGATCGGCATCGAACCAGGAGATGGCGATCCGGTTCGATCCGGTGGCGGCGGAGCCCGTCGCCCATGCGGTCGCCCGGAAGATCTGTCCGGGATGGGTCGGGACGATGATCGGCGACGTCTCGTAGGCGGGTACCGCCCCGGGGCTTCCCGAGGTGTTGCTCAGTGACACCGATCCGGCCCCGGAGTGGGAGACTTGACCGTCCCAGGTGAGCGACCCCTGGGTGGCGTCGTAGGGGGCCCAGTCAAGGGGCTGACCGCCGCTCTCCTCGGCGAAGGAACCGTTGAACTGGGTGCCGACGACGCCGGTCGAGAAGAACTGCGCCATGCTGACGGCTGCCGGCTTTTCGGAGCCGTCGAGGCGCAAGAGCCCGTACTGGGACTGATCACTGGCGGTCTGCCCCTCGGACGGGTTCGCTCCGGGAGCGAGGTCCTGGAGCATCCAGGGCGCAGCGTCGGGAAGCCCGAGGGTCTCCGTGGCCCACTCGACCGAGCGGAGGAACATGTCCTGGGAGGACTCGACCAGCGCCTCGGTCTGCCCCGGCACGGGGGCGGTCGACATCCCGACCTCACCAACGAACAGCGGAGAAGGCGACGCGATCGCCTTGTCCTCGGCCAACTCGGCGTAGGCGTCACTCGGATTGCCGTAGTAGTGGACGTCGTAGAAGTCGGGCTGAACCGGGCCGAGCGCAGTCTTGAGGGCCGTGAGCACCGCGGGTGTGTCGGGCCCGGTGACCGAAACCGTGACAGGGACGGATCCGGCAAGGTCCTTGACCACAGGCAGTTCGCTGCGCACCCAGCGCATCACATCTGCATCCGTCGGATCGACCTCGTTCCTCAGCTCGACGAAGGCGATCTCGGGATCGTTCCGGTAGGGATCGAGCACTGCGGTCGCCCAACTCGAGCTGGCAGCCAGGTCCGCGTAACCGCCCCACTCATCGAACAGCGTGAGCTGGACCTTCAGTCCGTGGGACTGGGCACTGGCCACGGCGGCACCAAGCCGTGCGACCATGACCGGATCCGGCTTCGGCCACCCGAACGCCGACGGCTGGATGATGATCCGCACCGCATTGGCGTGCAGCGCCGCGATCCTCCCGAAGTCCCCGTCCAGCGTGGCAAGGTCCCAGTGCTCCCACATCGAGGCCCAGGAGTCCAGCGAGGGGTAGTAGCTCAGAAGCTTCAGCGAGCCGAGGCTGGCCGCCATGGCCGACGTTGACGCGGCTGGCGTCACCACCGTGGTCGGGGTTGGCGTCGACGATCCCCGGCGACCACGACCGATCGCATGAGGCACTGAGGGAAGCTGGACGAGAGCCGCAACGGGCGGTTGTGGAGCGGACACCAGAACAGCCCCGAAGAAGGTGGCGTCCCCGAAGCTGAAGATGCCGCCGTCGGCGGCGACCAGCCAATAGCCTCCGCCGTCCGGGGTCGCGGCCATCCCGACGATGGGCTTCTCGAGGCTGCGGGCGCCGGTCGAACCGAAGAAGGTGGCGTCCCCGAAGCTGAAGATGCCGCCGTCGGCGGCGACCAGCCAATAGCCTCCGCCGTCCGGGGTCGCGGCCATCCCGACGATGGGCTTCTCGAGGCTACGGGCGCCGGTCGAACCGAAGAAGGTGGCGTCCCCGAAGCTGAAGATGCCGCCGTCGGCGGCGACCAGCCAATAGCCTCCGCCGTCCGGGGTCGCGGCCATCCCGACGATGGGCTTCTCGAGGCTACGGGCGCCGGTCGAACCGAAGAAGGTGGCGTCCCCGAAGCTGAAGATGCCGCCGTCGGCGGCGACCAGCCAATAGCCTCCGCCGTCCGGGGTCGCGGCCATCCCGACGATGGGCTTCTCGAGGCTGCGGGCGCCGGTCGAACCGAAGAAGGTGGCGTCCCCGAAGCTGAAGATGCCGCCGTCGGCGGCGACCAGCCAATAGCCTCCGCCGTCCGGGGTCGCGGCCATCCCGACGATGGGAACACCGGGCCGACCAAGTTGGCCCGACGTCCTCGCACCGCCGAAGCTCCGCACCTTGCCCTGCGCCGACACCGTCCAGTACCCGCCCGGCGCGGTTGCGGCGAACGCCTCTGGTCGAGGCTGAAGCACCTGATCCTGCACAACGACGGCCACCGGCGCAAGGGTGCTCACAAGAAGGGCAGCAGCCAGCACTCGCCACGATGAAGCAGTCATCGAGCGCCCAGCGCTTGCTGCCATTACCTGGACTCAATCCCCTCATCTGGCGACCAAGATCCCGGGCGCGGGCGCAATGGCCTGCCCGCGAGAGGATTTGGGCGCCCTTCGTACGCGCGACTCATCTCTGATGACGGCAACTCGCGGGCGCAACTTGAGCGTTTCTCGAAAATAATTCCCCTCGAGCCGCACAGTGCCTACGGCCCGGGACGTCGTCAGGCGGCGTCGACGGTGACGTGCGCAGAGCCGATACAGGTGGTATCACGGTCCGGAGTTCATCGATGGTCCGATGTGCTGTCGACAGCACATCCCTCCGAGACCAGCTCCGTAGTGTTGGGCGCCCAAGCAGGAGGGTCGGAGTGATGCACCGACCCCAACTCGTGACGGGAGGCTTCTTCTTGGTTGGGCACGGCAAGGTCCTGCGAGTACTGCTTGCCGGCATCGGCGTCGTGGCGTTGCTGGGTACCGTCGTCATCGGGGTACACCTCGCCACGACAGAGCCGGCCGGCACGCCGACGACGATCGCTCCTCTCGGCCGCCCACCGGTGGTGATGGACCTCGGGGGCGTGAAATTGGTCAGTGTCGTCCCGGTGCGCGGGGGCTGGGCCTCGATGTGGGAGCACTGGGACCTTGCCACGCTGGACCGGGACTTCGGGAGGATCGCGGCGCTGCACGCCAATGCGGTGCGGATCATCATCCAGCCGTCGGCGTTCGGGTGGCCGAAGCCGGATCCGGTCATGGTCGCACGGCTTGGTGCCGCCGTGGCCAGTGCCCAGTCCCACGGACTGAAGGTCCAGCTCACGCTGTTCGATGAGTGGGGCGGTTACGCGGACCTGGCTGCCAGCTCGAGTTGGGCGACCGCAGTGCTCGATCCCTACCGGAACGATCCCGAGATCGCCTTCGTCGAGCTGAGGAACGAGGTCGATCCGACGGATGCAGATGTGATGCGCTGGGTGCGCAGCGAACTGCCTGTGGTCAAGGACCTTGCCGGATCCGTCCCTGTCACGGTTTCGGTCACCGGGCCCGACACACCCGCGGTGCTCACGGCCCTCAAGACTGCGCTCGGCCCGGTTCAGCCCGACTTCTACGACGTCCACTACTACGGCAATCCGAGTGACGCCTACGCCGAGTTGGCCGAGGACAAGGCGATCGCGTCGCCTTCTCCGCTGTTCGTTGGTGAGGTCGGGATGTCGACCGCCCCCGTGCCGGGGCAGACCGAGGCGCTGGTCGAGTCCTCCCAGGACATGTTCCTCCGCTCGGTCGAGTGGGCCACGGAGACCCTCGGGCTTCCCGACGCTGCGCCCTGGATGCTCCAGGACCTCGCTCCCGGAGCGAACCCGTCCGAGGGGCAGACCGCCAGTGATCAGTCCCAGTACGGGCTCTTGCGCCTCGACGGCTCCGAAAAGCCGGCAGCCGTCAGCATGGCGCAGTTCTTCTCGACCGGCGTCGTCGGCACCCAGTTCAACGGTTCCTTCGCCGAGGAGAGCGGCGGTCAGCCCCTTGACTGGGCCCCCTACGACGCCACCCAGGGGTCGCTCACCTGGGACGGTCAAGTCTCCCACTCCGGGGCCGGATCGGTGTCACTGAGCAACACCTCGGGAAGCCCCGGGGCGGTACCCGCCTACGAGACGTCGCCGATCATCGTCCCGACCCATCCCGGACAGATCTTCCGGGCGACCGCATGGGCGACGGGCTCCGCCGCCACCGGATCGAACCGGATCGCCATCTCCTGGTTCGATGCCGATCGGGTCTACCTGGGTGACACCGAGTCCGCCCACCTCCCCTCCGGGACCACGCCCTGGACGCAGCTCACCGTCACCTCCACAGCCCCGCCGGGTGCGGCCTATGAGGAGGTCCACCTCAAGTCCTCCGACAACACCGGGACCGTCTGGTTCGACGACGTCACCTTTTCGGCTCTCAACTGACCCGGCACGGCCCGGGGAGCGCTCGGTCTCGCCATCGGCGACGCGTTGTCGAGGTCTTCGGGGGAGTGCTTCGCCGCCCGGTCGAGCAGGACGCCTCAACTCACCTCTTCCACCCTCGTGGACAGCACCGCCCATGAGGCACCCACGACCCGAAGCGAGTCCGCCGAGGACGTCGCAGTCCGGCGGACTCCACGTTTCCGCTCGGCGTGAATCGTCCTCAGAACCCGGATCCCGTCCGAGAAGGCGTTGAGGTTGCTGGTTCCGAAGTAGCGGCTGCGCTCGAAGCTGGGCACTTCGGCCACCCGGAGACCGGCCTTGGCTATCCGGACGTTGATCAGCGTCTCCACCTCAAATCCGTCGCCCCACAACATGGTGCTCTGATCGGCATCTTCGACCTCCCTCGCCTCGAGGTCCATCACCGACAGGCACTCCCGGCGGAATGCGTTGTAGCCGTAACAGAGATCGGTGTAACGGGTGCCGTAAAGAAGGTTGACTACCTTGTTCAGCCAGTAGTTCCCAATCCGCCTCAGCCGACTGATGTCGCTGCTTCCACCTCCCGGCATGAATCGCGAGCCCTTCGCGAAGTCGGCTCCCTCCTTCAACGCGTCGACGAATCGTGCGATCTCCACCGGGTTGGTCGATCCGTCTGCATCAAGCATGACGATGAAGTCACCCGTGGCCACGGCGAAGCCACAGGCAAGTGCGTTGCCCTTGCCCTTGCGGGTCTGGCCGATGACGGTGATACCCGTTCGGAGCCGGCGAGCCACCGCGACGGTGTCATCAGTAGATCCCCCGTCCACCAGGATCACCTGGTGAAGGTCCTCCGGTAGTCCGGCGAAGACATGGGGAAGGTTTAAGGCCTCATTCTTTGCAGGGATGACCACGCTCACAGTCGGCTCAGCCCTCTTGCCACCCACCTTCGGCTCAGGCCCCTGGACACCGGCCGCCGGCTCGAACTTGTTGGCACCCCGTCTGTTCTGGGGGTAGTACCTGGCAACACTGAGTGTCATGCCCTCCGGCCCTTTCTCCACTCGCTCACGTTCGGCTCAACTCGTGCGGCGCTCCGAACGGCCAGGTGTACAGCAATCACCTCACCGCCCCCGGGGAGGGCGCTCTCCGCATGGAATCGATGAATGACCACGACGAACATCAATAACCAAAGCAGACGGAGATCAATAACCAGCGAGAGAACGGGTCCGGCAGCCGATGGGCCGACGGCAGGTATTCGCAGGTGCCGGTCTAGGAGCCGACCGGCGGAGGCGTTGCGACAGTGGCCAAAGGACACCAAACGAACTCCGCCTCCCTGTTCACTTTCCGTGACTGGCTGACCACTCTCCGAGAAGTTTACAGAAGCCGGGTGTCCATGTCCACCACCGGTACCGATAAACAACGAACCATCTCGGACCACCTGGTGAATGTGAGCGTCGACCTACAGGAGCCGAGATGAACGTAAGTGGTTGCCGACGTGCCGACGGCCCGACGTCAGGCCACTCGAGGCGACCGATGACCGGCCCGCCGCGCGGCGGTGACCGCGGCATCGACAACTGCGAACGCAATGCCGAACCCGAGCTCGTTCCACATGCCCTTGGGGGATTCGTTCTGGATCCGAGCGTGGAAGCGATTGACCACGTCGGGAAACATCTGGATCCGGAAGAAGTACCAGACCGGCTTGTCGAGGTCGAGCAGGACAGCCCCGGCCATCGCCGCGACCGAGGCCGCACGCACCTGTCGCTCCACCGCAACCGTCGCCACACTCAGGACGGCCAGGCCGAGCAGTCCGTCTCGCTTGGCAACCCGGAGGAACCGATCGGCCCCACCCGGCACGGCCGGGTCGCAGCCCCAATGGGGAATGGCGTCCAGTACAAGATGCGATCCGACCCCGAGCACAAACGCAGCGGTCGGCTTGCGCCTCGCTGCCCGGCCGATGAGGACCCCGGAGAGCACATGGTTCGTCACGAACATCTCCCCACTCTCCCAGCAGTGGGCCGGGAACGGCCAACCGGGCCGAGCTTCCACTACGGTCGACGCCCGTTCATCCCCAGTCCACCTCGCACGTGGCTGCGGGGCCCACCGTTGCCTCGGTTTTGGTCCTCGTCGCCCTTTGGAGCCCGTTCGGTCGTTTCAAGTACTGAGACCGGTGCTCACAGCGACAATCGCCGGTGCCGACAAACCCCGGCGCCAGTTTGAGCTAAGGGCTCGACGGCACCACCGAAGAGATCGGGGTCGGCGGGCGGCCGGCCTCATGGTCATCCGCGACAGCGGGCACCGTAGGGAACCATGAGGATCTGAACTGGGATTTCTCGGATTTTCTGGCTACAGAGGACGATGGTCGCTCTGTCCGCTGGGAGGTGGACTTACAATCACTCCGGAGGATTCGATACAGAATCCTGACCAGAGGGCCGAAGTAGTACTCATGCGTCGACGGGTGACTACGTGAGCCCGAAAAGGGAACAGGGACATGAGCCCGGCAAAGAGCACCAACGAATTCGAGCTCCGCAAGCACCGGCACGGCGTCTGTCACCGTTGCGGATGGAGCGGTTCGGTTGTCAGGGTCAGCCGGGGCAAGTGGTGGGCCCTCGTCCGGGCGAACCAGGGGTATGGCCGATTGTGCGATGAGTGCGTCGAGGACCTCGCGCGTGGAGCAGGGATCTTCGAAGGATGTGCGGGCGACCAGCACCAGGACATCGAAGGACCCAGGCGACCTCGACGTCGCCTGAGCGCACCGGATCCTTCGAGAGCTCCACCCCGACGAACGCAGCCTTCCCGCGGCCGGTGGCTCTGCCGATCCCGGCCCGCGTCGGCCTCGGGAACCACAGCGGTTGACCGTTGGACACCACTGAGCGAAGTCGGGAGAGACAACGGACATCGCACGCTTCCCCCGTGCTCGTTGGCCTGTCCGCTCAGCCCGAGGTCTCGCGACCAGACCGGCGGCGCTTCTGGCGCCTGCCGATCTCCGTAGCCGTGCTCTGCTGGGTCATCATCATCGCCCTGGCGATCGTGGCGCTGCTCCGCATTGCGGCATGGGACGTCTTCCAGCCCTTCGCCGTCGCAAATGCCCTGACCGTGTTCGTCTATGTGCCCGCATGGGTGGTGATGGTCGTGGCCGCCCTCGGGCGCCGGTTCTTCCTCGCCGGAGTGGCGCTCCTCGTCGTCTTGGCACAGATCGCCTTCCTCTACCCTGAGCTGTCCGCCGCTCAGCCGGTCCCCCGTTGGGCGACAGCGGCCCCGAGTCTCCGTCTCTTCGATGGCAACGTCGACCAGACCAACCGGTCCATGGCCGGTTACGCCGCCGAGGTCACTTCGATGCGACCCCAGCTTGTGACCATGGAGGAGATCAACCCGGCTGATGTGGCGCAGCTGGGCAGGGACGGCGCACTTGCCGACCTCCCCTACCAAGTCGAGCTCAAGCGGAACGATTCCGGCGGCTTCTTCATCGCCTCGCACTACCCTCTCTCGGCCGCCAACGTCGTCTACTACTCCGCCGGACTGCCCGTGGTCGTCCAGACGACCGTGGAGCTGCCTTCGGGACCTCAGCCACTCTGGGTCGTCCACACCATCGCCCCCTTGCCGGTGTCCTTCGCCGTGTGGAAGGGGGAGCTCGCCCTCATCGACCGCCTTCTTGTCTCCCATGGAGCGGGCGGGCTGCTCATTGTTGGCGACTTCAATTCCACCTGGGGAAACCGGGGCTTCCGCGACATCCTGGCAACCGGGCTCACGGACGGGGCAGCTGCCCGAGGGCAGGCCTTCGACATGACCTGGTCGCAGGCCGTGCCCGTCATCCCCCCGCTGGTGCGGATCGACCACGTGCTCACCGGAACCGGCCTGGTCGTCACCCGGATAAGGACAGCCAACGGACCCGGGAGCGACCACAGGGTACTGATCGCCACGGTGGCGTTGCACCGAGTGCCGAAGCGGGAGAGCTGAAGCACTCAGCCCCAGGCGACCCTGCCGGGACAGGGAGCGGTTCAGTGACCCTCGAAGCGCGCAGCGCGCTTCTCGGAGAACGCCAGCAGCGCCTCCTTGGTGTCATGGGTCGTGAAGTTGAGCGCCTGGGACCGCGCCTCCTCTTCGAGCGCCTGCTCCATCGAGAGCTCCGAGAAGGCGTTGAGCATGGACTTGGTCAGCGAGAGTGCGAGGGTCGGGCCCTCGGCCAGGCGCCGTGCCCAGTCGTCGACGAACGCGTCGAGCTGGTCGTCGGGGACGACGCGGTTGACCAGGCCGAGCTCCGCCGCCTCCCGCGAGTCGAGAATGTCCGCGAAGAAGGCCAGCTCCTTGGCGCGGTGCAGGCCGATGAGCCGGGGCAGGAGCCACGAGGCGCCGAAGTCGATCGAAAGGCCCCGCTTGGCGAAGATCTGTGAGAACCGGGCCGACTCCGACGCGACCACCAGGTCGCAGCCGAGGGCCATGCTCAGGCCGGCGCCCGCGGCGATGCCGTCGACCTTGGCGATGGTCGGCTTGGGGAGCCGATGGAGCCGGAGGGCCACCTCCCCGAGGGCGCGCATCTGAAGGAGGGAATGGTCGCCCGGCCGGCCGGCCACGTCGGTGGGGTCCGAGAGGTCGGCTCCCGAGCAGAAGGCACCCCCCGCGCCGGTCAGGACCAGCGCCCGGTCGTGGCGGTCGGCGGCAACCTCCTCGAAGGTCGCCAGCAGCTCGTGCCACATGGTGCCGGTCGCCGCGTTCTTGCGTTCCGGGCGGTTCATGGTCACCGTGACCACGCCGCCCCGGCGCTCCACGATGAGGGTCTCGAGCGTGCTGGGCATCGGCGCAGCCTACGAGACGGGACGGGCTCCGGTCGCACGCTTCAGAAGGCGTCCTCGATGACCTCGACGTCGCCGGCCATGATCGACACGACGTCGAAGCGGACCTCGACGCGGGCCCGCCCGGACGCCGGGGTCAGCTCGGAGAGCCAGCGGGCGGCGAGGCGTCGGATGCGGCGCTGCTTGGCAGTGCGAACCGCCTCGGCACCGCTCCCGAACCGATCGCTCGTGCGCGCCTTGACTTCGCAGAACACGACGGTGCGGCCTTCGCGGGCGATGAGGTCGACCTCTCCCTCCCGCCGGCGCCAGTTGCGCTCGAGGATCTCGTAGCCACGCCCTTCGTACCAGGCCACGGCGAGATCCTCACCGGCGGCGCCCAGGATCCGGCGGCGGTCGGGCCCGGGGTCGGGGCCCGACGCGCCCGTGGTCACAGGTCCTTGTCGGGCAGGCGCTCGATGTTGACGTCCCGGAACGTGAGGATCCGGACCGAGGGGACGAAGCGTGCCGGCCGGTACATGTCCCAGACCCAGGCGTCCTGGAGGACGACCTCCACACAGGCGGGCGAGGTGTCCGAGCGCACCGTCACGTCCACCGTGTTGGCCAGGTAGAACCGGCGCTCGGTCTCCACCACATACGAGAAGAGCGGGACGACGGCACGGTACTCATGCACCAGCGCGAGCTCGATCTCCGACTCGTAGCGCTCGAGGTCCTCTTCGCTCATCGCACCGGTGGCGGCATCGCTGCAGCCATCCACCGGGCACGCTGCCCCGGCGACCCGTCCGACCGCTCAGGACCGCGCAGCCCGCCGCTCCTTGATCTTGGCCGCCTTGCCGTGGCGGTCGCGCAGGTAGTAGAGCTTCGCCCGTCGGACGTCACCGAGGAAGACCACCTCGGTGTGGTCGATCACCGGGGAGTGCACCGGGAAGGTGCGCTCGACACCGACGCCGAAGCTGACCTTGCGGACGGTGAACGTCTCGCGGACCCCGGTGCCCTGACGACGGACGACCGTGCCCTGGAAGACCTGGACGCGCTCACGGGTGCCTTCCACGACCCGGACGTGCACCTTGACCGTGTCCCCTGGGCGGAACTCGGGGATGTCGTCGCGCAGGCTGTCGCGGTCGATGATGTCGGTCGGGTTCATGGGACGCGTCTCTCCAGCAGTCGTTCGGTCGCTCCCCCGACGGCAGCCCGGTCACCAGGCACCTGTGCGGTCCCTGTGCCACGGGCCGTCACCGTGGATGCCGGCTGGTCCGGCGCCGACGAGGCTCACTCATGGTAGCCGTGTTGGCGCAATCGACGCACCTCGCCGTGCTCGGCCAGCAGGCGCACCTCCTCGGGGGTCAGCCCACCCCGCCGCTCCACGAGGTCGGGACGTCGGTCGAGGGTTCTGACCAGGGACTGCACCCGCCGCCACGCCGCCACCCGGCCATGGTCCCCCGACCGGAGGACCTCGGGCACCTCCCAACCCCGGAAGTCGGCCGGGCGGGTGTACTGGGGGTACTCGAGCAGTCCGGCGACGAAGCTCTCGTCGTCCGCCGAGCGGTCGTTCCCGAGGACCCCGGGGAGCAGTCGGGCCACCGCCTCGACGACGACCAGGGCGGCCAACTCGCCGCCCGCGAGGACGTAGTCGCCGACCGAGAGCTCGCCGTCGACCAGGTGGTCGGCCACCCGCTGGTCGACCCCTTCGTAGCGGCCGCAGAGGAGCGAGAACCCGCCGGGACCGGCGGCGAGCTCATGGGCCACCGACTGGTCGAACCGGCGACCGGATGGGGAGAGCAGGAAGAGCGGGCGCGCCAGCCCCCCCTCGGAGGCGCTGACTGCCTCGACGACCTCGAAGACGGGCTTCGGGGAGAGCACCATGCCGGCGCCCCCGCCGAAGGGGGCGTCGTCGACCGAACGGTGGACGTCGTGGGCCGCGTCGCGCACGTCGTGGGCGCGGAGCTCGAGCCGTCCACACGACCGGGCCCGCCCGAGGATGGACGCGGCCCAGTACTGCTCGAGCACCTCGGGGAACAGCGTGAAACAGTGGACGCGGAACGGAGCCGGGGCGGAGTCCGGATCCGGCTGCTCCGTGACGCCTGCGGGCGGGTCGTTCACGGGAGGTCGAGCAGACCGTCTGGGATCTCGACGGTGATCCGCACCCCGGGCTCCGAGCTGGTCACGAACCCGAGCGGGATCAGCCCTCCCCCCGAGAGGACGAGGAGATCGCTGGCGGGATTGGCTTCGACCGCGTCGACCGTGCCGAGCACACGTCCGGAGGTGTCCTCCACCGTCGAACCGATCAATTCGTGGACCCAGAGCGCGTCGGGATCGTCGAGCGGCGCGGCGAACAGACCGGTTCCCCGTAGCGCCTCGGCCGCATCGATGCCGTGCACGGACGCGAAGGTCACGATGTGGCGGCCACGGTGGGGCGTCGAGCGCTCGACGTGCAGCTCCCGCCCGTCCGCGCAGACCAGCACCGACCCGGGCGATACCCGTTCGTCGCGGTTGGTGGTCAGCGACACGACGACCTCGCCGCGGAGGCCATGGGGCTTGACGATCCGTCCGACACTCAGAAGGGAGCCCCGCCCGGAGCCCGAACGCTCATCCGCCGGATCCCGCACGACACCGTCGCCGGCAACGGAACCGGTGTCGGGCACCGATCGGCGCGTCAGTCGTCGACGATGTCGACGCTGGTCTGGACCCCGTCGCGCGCCCCGGCAGCCGCCACCACCGTGCGGATGGCTTGGGCCACCCGTCCCCGGCGGCCGATGACGCGGCCCATGTCCTCGGGGGCCACGTGGATGCGGAACCGCACCGAGTCGCCACGCTCATCGGTGTTGATGACGACCGCGTCGGTGTCGGATGCGATCGAATGGACCAGGTAGGTCACCACTGCGAGGGGGGTGCCGCCCGAGACGCGGTTGCCGGCATCGTCGTCGTCCTCGTCGATGTCATCGATGGTGTTGACGTCGCCGGCCGCGTCCACGGCCAGTTCGTCGGTCACCGGGCCGCCTTGACCGAGGCGAACTCGTCGAGGGCACCCGACTGCTTGAGCAGCTTCTCGACCCGCTCGGTCGGCTGTGCACCCTGGGAGAGCCACTTGACCGCCTTGTCGTTGTCGATCTCGACCACCGCGTCGGGCTCGGCGCGCGACTTGCCACGGGGGGCGTAGGTGCCCACGATCTCGATGAACCGCCCGTTGCGCGGCGAACGACTGTCTGCCGCCACGAGCCGGTAGGTCGGCTGCTTCTTCTTCCCGATCCGCACGAGGCGGAGCTTTACTGCCACGGTCAACTCCTCTGTTGCAGGGTATCCACGAGGTCGGTCTTCCACGTGGGGCCGGGCCTCCGGGGTGTACCCGACCGTTCCGGCCGTTCCACCCGGGGCGGCCCACAGTCTCCCACCAACGCGGGGGCCCGCGTGCACGCGGCCCCGGGGGCGCATCCCGGGTACCCGGGCCGGCCGCACCGGCCCAGCGTGGCGGCGGCGGTCATCGGGCCTTCGGGGTGACCCGGCCGCCCCCCTTGCCCTTCTTCTTGCCCTTGCCCTTCGACTTCCCGGCCCCGTGCTGGGCACCGGCCAGCGGGGACGCCCCGGCGGCACCCATCCCCCCGAGGGCGGCCAGATCGCCGTCCGGGCCCGGGCCGGCCAGCTCCGCCATGGCCTGTGGGGACAGGCGTGGTGAACGGCCGAGTAGCGAGCCGATCCCGCCCATCGCTCCCCCCGCGGCGCCCTTCCCGATCCCCTTCATCATCTTCTGCATCTCCTTGAACTGCTTGAGGAGCGCGTTGACGTCGGAGGTGGTGGTGCCGCTGCCGTCGGCGATCCGGAGCCGGCGGCCGCCGTCGATGATCGCGGGATCGGTCCGCTCGGCAGGGGTCATCGACCGGATGATGGCCTCGACCTGCCCGATCTGGCGGTCGTCGATCGCCGAGCGAGGCCTGCTTGAGGTCCTTCGGCACGCCGGGCAGCAGCGAGAGCATCCCCGAGATCGAGCCCATCTTCTTGACCTGCTGCAGCTGCTCGAGGAAGTCCTCGAGGGTGAACCGGCCCTCCATGATGGCGGCCGCCCCCTTGGTGGCGACGTCCTGGTCCATGGTCGCGCTCGGCCTGCTCGATGAGGCTGAGCACGTCGCCCATGCCGAGGATGCGGTCGGCCATGCGGTCGGGGTGGAACTGGTCGAAGTCGTCGAGCCGCTCGCCGGTCGAGGCGAAGGCGATCGGCCGGCCGACCACCTCCTTGACCGAGAGGGCCGCACCGCCGCGGGCGTCGCCGTCGAGCTTGGTCAGGATGACGCCGTCGAGCGTCGAGCGTCTCGTGGAACGCCTGCGCCGTCGCGACCGCGTCCTGACCGGTCATCGCGTCGATGACCAGGAAGGTGTAGTCGGGGGTCACCGCACCCGAGATGTCGCCGGATCTCGTCCATCAGGTCCTGCGTCGATGGCGAGCCGCCCGGCGGTGTCCACGATGAGGACGTCGCGCCCGAGGCGGCGGGCCTCCTCGAGGCCCGCCGCGGCCACGGCCACCGGATCGGTGGCCTCGCTGAAGACGGCACCCCGGCCTGGCCGCCGAGCACGCGGAGCTGCTCGACGGCCGCCGGGCGCTGGAGGTCGGCGCCGACCAGCAGGGGGTTGCGCCCCTGCTGCCGGAACCAGCGGGCCAGCTTGGCCGACGGCGGTGGTCTTGCCCGAGCCCTGGAGGCCGGCGAGGAGGACGACCGTCGGCGGCTGGCTGGCATAGCGTGATCTTGAGGGTCTCGCCGCCGAGGATGGCGACGAGCTCCTCGTTGACGATCTTGATGACCTGCTGGCCCGGGCTCAGGCTCTGCGACGAGCTCGAGGCCCACGCACCTGGCGCGCACGGCATCCGTCGAAGTGCCGGACCACGCCGATCGTCGACGTCGGCCTCGAGCAGTGCGGTGCGGATCTCGCGGAGCGCCTCGTCGACGTCGGCCTCGGTGAGCCGCCCGCGGCCGCGCAGGCGTCCGAGGATTCCTTCGAGGCGGTCGGTCAGGCGCGTCGAACATGGGGTGCTCAGGCTACCGGACGGCCCGACCGGGCGACGGAGCGCTCTGGCACGGTCGCGAGCCGCAGCTCAGAACAGGGCGTCGACGAATGCCTGCGGGTCGAAATGCGACCAGGTCGTCGGCCCCTTCGCCGAGGCCGACCAGCTTCACCGGCAGGCCGAGCTCGCGCTGGATGGCGACCACGATGCCGCCCTTGGCCGTGCCGTCGAGCTTGGTGAGCACGACCCCGGTGACGTCGACGGCCTCGAGGAACTGACCGGGCCTGGGCCAGCCCGTTCTGGCCGGTTGTGGCGTCGAGGACCAGGAGGACCTCGCGCACCCGTCCGGGTGGCGCGGTCGGCGACCCGGCGGATCTTCTTGAGCTCCTCGACGAGGTTGACCTTGGTGTGGAGGCGGCCGGCGGTGTCGGCGAGCACGAGGTCGTGCCCCTTGGCGGCGGCACGCTGCACGGCGTCGAAGACCACCGAGCTCGGGTCGCCCCCCTCCGCGCCGCGCACGATGTCGACGTCGGCCCGCTCGGCCCACTGGGCGAGCTGCTCCCCGGCCGCTGCGCGGAAGGTGTCCGCGGCCGCGAGCAACACCCGGGTGCCCGACCCGGCCATCCGGTGGGCCACCTTGCCGATGGTGGTCGTCTTGCCCACGCCGTTGACACCGACGAAGAGCCAGACATCGACCGGTCTCCCCTCGCCGTCCTCGCCCTCGACCGCGGCACCCGGGCGATCGGTGCCGGGGAGGGCGAGACTCGCGTCCGTTGCGGCCACCATCGTCACCAGCTCCGCCTTCAGCGCGTCGACCAGCGCGTCGGGTCCGTCGATCCCGCCGTCCTTCACCCGGGCGCGCAGATCCTCGACGAGCGCGTCGGTCGACCGGACCCCGACGTCGGCGCGGATGAGCGCCTCTTCGAGGTCGTCCCACGTGGATGCATCGATGCGGCCCTTCGAGCGCACCGCCCCGAGGTATCCCGAGAGCAGGTCGCGGGCCTTGCCCAGGCGGCCGCGGTAGGTGGCCGGTTCCGGTACGGGCTCGACGGGCGGAGCGGGCGTGACCGCGACCTCGACCGCCGCCCGGGTGGGTGCGGACGGCGCTTCGGCTGCGACTGTCGCCTGCGCTCGCGGCGCAGCGGCGGGCGTCGTCTCATCGGGAAGGACTGGCGGCGCGGCGCCCCTGCTGCGGAGCCGCAGGCCGACCGCGACCCCTCCTCCGACGACGAGGACCGGAATCGCCACAGCCAGCCCGACCACCACGTCGGACACCGCGGTCATCATCGACGGATCGGTCACGACCGGCCGGCCGGTCCGGGGTCGCCACTCCCGACCGGAGACGGCACGGGCACCGTGGTCATCGTCGGCGCCGGCCGGTCGCGGGGCACCTTCTGGCTCACCACCTTGGACGAGCCACCCGGGGCCATGGTCACCCCGTAGAGGGCATCCGCTGCCTCCATGGTCCGCTTCTGGTGGCTCACGATGATGAGCTGGGCTTCCTCCCGGAACTCATTGACCAGGGCCAGGAAGCGCATGAGATTGACGTCGTCGAGCGCGGCCTCGACCTCGTCCATGAGGTAAAAGGGCGAGGGGCGGCTCCGGAACACCGCAAAGAGGTAGGCCATCGCCACGAGGGACCGCTCGCCGCCCGAGAGCAGGGACAGTCGGCGCACGTTGCGGCCGGCGGGTCGGACCTCGACCTCGACCCCGGTGTCGAGCAGGTTCCCCGGGTCGGTGAGCGAGAGGCGCCCGGTGCCGCCGGGGAACAGCGAGGTGATCGAGGTTCGAGAAGTGCTCGTTGACGTCGGCGAAGGCCGAGTCGAAGACGCGCATGATCTCGCCGTCGAGGGTCCGGACCACCTGGTGCAGCTCCCGCCGGGCCGCCCGGACATCCTCCACCTGCGACTCGAGGAACCGGTGTCGCTCCCCGAGCTCGGAGAGCTCCTCTAGGGCCAGTGGATTGACGGGGCCGAGCGCGGCGAGCTCGCCCTCGAGCTGGACCACGCGGGCGGCCGGGTCGACGCCCTCGGCCAGCTCGGGGCGCGGTGCGCCGACCGCCTCCTCCGGACCGCAGCCGAGCTCCCGGCGCAGGGTCTCGACGACCGATTCCCGCCGGATGGCGGCCTCCACCAGGTCGAGCTCGGTCTGCTGCAGGCGGCTGCGCACCGCGGCGAGGTCGTGCTCACCGGCCGAGCGCCGGCGGCGGAGCTCCTCGAGGCGCGCACCACCGGCCCGGACGGCCTCGAGCTGACGGCGGTGACGGTCGCGGAGGTCGGACAGCAGGGCGTCGAGCTCGACCTGCGCCTCGCCGACCACGTCCAACAGGCGTCCGACCGCGGTGGCGTCCGCCTCCAGCCGGGTCCGGCGCTCGGCCGCCAGGCGTCGCTCGTCGGCGTGACCGGTGAGCCGCCGCTCGACCTCGCGCAGCCGTTCGCCCAGCACCCGCCGCCGCTCTGCCAGCCCGGCGGACCGCACCTCCCACTCACCGAGCCGGGAGGCGGCTTCCGCGATGCGCTCGTCGATCCGCTGACGTTCGGCGTTGGCCGAAACCGTGCGCTCGGCCGCGACGGAACGCTCGCGCTCGAGCGCGGGCATCTCCGACACCAGCTCGGCCACCCGGGCCGCATCGCGGCCGATGCGGCCGTCCAGCTCGGCCCGGGTGCGTCGGAGCTCCTCCAGCTCTCCGGCCAGGAGGTCGCGATCGGCCGAGACCCGCAGCCTTCCGGTCCGCGCCGCCTGATGGGCGACCTCGTTGCGGTCGTCCGCCCGAATCGACTCGTTCGCAGCCTCCCGGGTGGCATCGACCTCGCCGCGCGCCTGCCGGCGCTCCTCGGCGGCCCACGCGGACTCCTCCCGTCCCACCTCGGCGCGGGCCCTGGCCTCGTCGACCACCGCGGCGGTCACCACCCCGCCACTCGCACGGACCCGCCAGCCCGCGGACGAGAACCGGTCGCCGTCGGTGGTCACCACCACCAGATCGGGGCGGGAGAGCGCCAGATCGATGGCGTCGGACCACCCGGTGCGGGCACAGCACGACCCGGCCAGCAGCGTGTCGAGCACAGCGTCCAGGCCCGGGTAGATCCGCCCTCCGGCGCGCGGACGGACATGGGGGCGGAGCGACTCGGTCCCGGCCGGTTGCTCGGCCTCGACGAGCCCGACCCGGCTGGCGGCGACCGACTCGGTGAGCGCGAGCACCGCCCCCGTGGCGCCGCCCTGGCGGAGGCGGGAGAGGGCCGCCCGTGCAGACTCGCTGCCCGACACGACGACCGCCGCCAGAGAGCCCCCGACCGCGGCCTCGAAGGCCTCCTCCCAACCGGGATCCACCTCGACCAGGTCCAGGAGGGTCCCGACCACCCCGTCGACACCGGCCAACAGTTCGGCGCCGGCAGCCCCCCGCGCCTCGTCGAACGCCCGCTCGAGCGCGTCGGCCCGTGCCAGCGACCGTGCCTGCTCCTGCTCGGCCTGGCGCAGCGCCTCCTCGGCCACCTCCAACCGGTGGACGGCGGTGCGGTGGGCCGACTCGGTCTCGGCCACCGCGGCCTGGAGCCGGTGGCGGGCCTGCTCGGTCTCGGCGAGACGCTCCCCGAGCTCGTACTCCTCGCCCTCGAGCAACGAGGAGCGGCGTTCGGCCGCGGAGAGTCGCGCGTCGAGCTGGTCGAGGGTGCGCCGGTCCCGCTCGAGGGCGTGCTCGAGGGAGGCGAGCTGGCCACGGGCCACCGTGACCGCCTCCTCGGCGCGCCGGCGCTCGCTGCCGTCCCCCCAGGCTGCCAGATGGGACTCGAGCTCCCCGCCTACCGCTGTCGCGGCCGCGTCGAGCACGTCGTGCTCCGGCGCGAGCGCCTCTGCCTCGCGCCCGGCGGTCGCGAGCTCCTCGACCAGGTGCGCCCCCTCGGCCTCGAGGGTGGACACGACGTCGGCGTCGGCCGCCGCATCGAGCGCCCGTGCGAGGGACCGCTGCCGTTCCCGAATCACACCGGCCAGCCCCCGGGCGCGCTCGACCATCCCCTCGGCCCGCCCGAGGGAGGCAGCGAGATCGGACTCGCGCTCCGCAGAGAGTTCGCCTGCGGTCCGCTCCGAGTCCGCGTCGAGCTCCCCCAATGCGGCATCGAGCCTGGTCTCGTCAGCCCGGTGCTGTTCGCGGAGCCGGGTCCCCTCGGCGTGCCGGAGGTCCAGAGCGGAGAGCTCGGTGCCGGCGACGTACAGGCGCACGGCCCGCAACTCGTCTGCCAGCCCGGTGTACGAGCGGGCTGCGGCGGCTTGGCGTTCGAGGGGCCGGATCTGCCGCTTGACTTCTCTGACCAGGTCGAACAGGCGCTCGAGGTGCTCCTCGGTGACCGCCAGGCGCCGCTCGGCCCGCTCACGCCGCCGGCGGTGCTTGAGGACACCTGCCGCCTCCTCGATGACCGACCGGCGGTCCTCGGGCCGCGCCTCGAGGACGGCGTCGAGGTGGCCCTGGCTCACGATCACGTGCTGCTGGCGGCCGACCCCGGTGTCGGACAGCAGCTCCTGGATGTCGAGCAGGCGGCAGGGGGCGCCGTTGATGGAGTACTCGCTGTCACCCGACCGGAAGAGCGTCCGGGTGATCGTGACCTCGGCCATGTCCGCCGGGAGCTTGCCCGCGGTGTTGTCGATGGTGAGCGAGACCTCGGCACGACCGAGGGCCGGCCTGGTGGCCGTGCCCATGAAGATGACGTCCTCCATCTTGGCCGATCGCACGGTGCGGGGTCCCTGGGCGCCGAGCACCCACGCGACGGCGTCGACCACGTTCGACTTGCCGCTGCCGTTCGGGCCGACCACCACCGTCACGCCAGGCTCGAACTCGAGGATCGCCGGGTCGGCGAAGGACTTGAAACCTTTGAGGGAGAGGGACTTCAGGAACACCGGGCGCTCACCCTACCGGCACGCGTCCCGCTCTGCGGGGGTCCTGCTCAGACCTGGCAATGCTCGCAGAAGAACGTCGAGCGTCCACCGGACTTCACCCGCACGATGGTCGAGCGGCACCGCCGGCAGGCCTGGCCCTCGCGGTCGTAGGCCTGGTGCTGGTCCTGATAGTCGCCCACCTCCCCGAAGAGATCGACGTACTGCTCGTCGGCGAGCGAGGAGCCGCGGCGCTTGACCGCCTCGGCCAGGGTCTCGACCATCGACCGGTAGAGCCGGCGGACCTCCTGGGACGAGAGCGAGTTCGAGAGCCGGTCGTAGCGGAGGCCGGCGGCGAAGAGGATCTCGTCGGCGTACATGTTGCCGATCCCCGCCACGAACTCCTGGTCCATGAGCAGGGCCTTGAGCCCGGACTTGTGCGACGAGAGGAGCACCCAGAACTTCTCCCAGCTCATCACGTCCTCCAACGGGTCGAACCCGAGATGGGCGAGCTCGGGCAGGGGCCGCATGCCCTCTGCGGGCGCGGCCGACACGAAGAGCTCCCCGAAGGTCCGCGGATCGACGAAGCGCAGCTGGCCGCCCTGGGTGAAGGTGAACACGGCGTGGGTGTGCGGTGCCTTGGGCTCCTTGGCGCTCTTGACCCGCTGCAGCTGGCCGCTCATCCCGAGGTGGACCACCAGGGTGGCCCCGTCGTCGAGCCCGAGCAGGAGGTACTTGCCGGCGCGGTCGATGGAACGGAAGGTCCGGCCCTCGAGCTGGGCCCGGAACTGCTTGGCACTCGGATGCCGACGGACCGTGCGCCCGTTGCGCACCTCGACCGACTTGATCTTCCGGCCGACGACCTCTCCCTGGAGGTCGCGCCGGATGGTCTCAACCTCGGGAAGCTCAGGCATCCCCCCCGCCTCTCTCGACCTCCAGCGATCCGCAGGCCACCTGTGCGGCGACCTGCTCGGCGTCCTTCTTCGACCGCCCCTCCCCCATCCCGAGGCGCTGGCCAGCAACGTACACCGTGGCCAGGTACCTGCGGGAATGGTCGGGCCCGAATCCCCGCACGTCGTAGTAGGGCACCCCCCGACCCTGGCGGACGGACTCCTCCTGGAGGCGGCTCTTGTGGTCGGACTCGCCCGGCTCCCCCACCGCCGCCGTGATCCGGTCGCTGAGCAGAGAGAGGACCAGGTCGCGGGCCTCGGCCAGCCCCCCGTCGAGGTAGACGGCCCCGATCACCGCCTCGGTGGCGTCGGCCAGGATCGACTCCTTGGCCCGACCGCCGGACTGGTCCTCACCCCGGCCCAGACGGAGCGACCCGGGCAGTCCGAGGCCGAGGGCCACCTCGGCCAGGACCCGGGTGTTGACCACCGATGCACGCACCTTGGAGAGCACCCCGTCGGAGAGCTCGGGATGGGTCCGGTAGGTGTGCTCGGCCACCACGAGTCCGAGCACGGCGTCCCCGAGGAACTCGAGTCGCTCGTTGGACGTGCGCCCACCGTGCTCGGCGCACCACGAACGGTGGCAAAGCGCCTGGCGCAGCAGCTCGGGGTCGGCGAAGACGTGACCGATCCGCTCGGCCAGCTGCTCGTCTGCGGCCGCGGCTGCGGCCTCATCGTCGGGTGCGGGCGCCATCAGGCGCCTCAGGCCCCTCCGAGTTTGGCGTGGACGTAGTCGACGGCGTCCCGGACGGTCCGGAGCTCCTCCAGATCCTCGTCCTCGATGCGGAAGCCCACCGACCGCTCCCCGAGCTCCTCCTCCAGACCTTCGACCAGTTCGATGAGGGCGAGCGAGTCCGCACCGAGGTCCTCGGCGAAGGAGGCGGACTCGGCGATGGACGAGGGATCGATCTCCAGGATGTCGGCCAGCAGGTCGCGGACGAGGTCGAGGACCTGTTGGCGGTCGAGCGGACCCTGTTCGACATGGGTCTCTGCGGGCACGGTGTCTCCTGTGTTTCGGTCGGGCAGGGTCCGGAATTGGGCCGCTGGCGGCCACGATGATACCCGAGGCCGACGTTCACGCAGTCGAAACACTGCAGCAACGTGTCGGACCCGGCGACCCGCGACACTTGCCGGGTGGACGCCGATGTCGAGCCCCGTGCGCCGGTCCCGGCCGCGCCGGACGGGCCGCACTGGCCCTTCTACGACCCCGGGGCGTTCTTCGACGAGCTCGTGGCGGCCGACGGCGGACCGCGGTCGGCTGCGGGACCACTCTGGCGCCACCTGAGCGAGCTCGGGCCCGGGGCGCTCTCCGACCGGCAGGACGCAGCCGAACGTGAGATCCGGGCCATCGGCGTGACGTTCACCGTCTACGACGGCTCGACCGGCGTCGACCGCCCGTGGCCCTTCGACATCATCCCCCGGGTCATCCCCCGCGAGGAGTGGCAGACGATCGAGATCGGCCTCGTCCAACGCCTCAACGCGCTCAACCTGTTCATCGACGACGTGTACCACGACCAGCGGGCGGTCAGCGCCGGAGTGGTCCCCTCGGAGCTGGTCTCCGGGTCTCCCAACTTCCGCCGCGAATGCGTGGGGGTCGATCCGCCAGGGGGGATCTGGGCGCACATCTGTGGCAGCGACCTCATCCGCAACGACCAGGGCTCCGTCTACGTCCTCGAGGACAACCTCCGGGTGCCCTCCGGTGTCTCCTACCTGTTGGAGAACCGGATGGTGGCGAAGCATGTGTTCCCCGAGCTCTTCCGGCACTACAGCATCGAGCCGGTGGACCCCTACGTGGGCAGGCTCGCCTATCTGCTGGCCTCGGTCTCTCCGGCCGCCGGCGACCCGACCATCGTCGTCCTCACCCCCGGAGTCCACAACTCGGCCTACTTCGAGCACGCGTTCCTGGCTCAACAGCTCGGGGTCGAGCTCGTCGAAGGCAGTGATCTGGTCGTGCTCGACGACGACTGTGTCTACGCACGGACCATCGACGGGCTCGAGCGGGTCGACGTGATCTACCGGCGCATCGACGACCTCTACCTCGACCCCGAGGTCTTCCGCCCCGAATCGCAGCTCGGCGTCCCCGGGCTCATGCGCGCCTGGCGCGCCGGTCGGGTGGCGCTGGTCAACGCACCGGGAGCCGGGATCGCCGATGACAAGAAGGTCTATCCGTACGTGCCTGACATCATCCGGTACTACCTCGGCGAGGAGCCGCTGCTCGCCACCGTGCCGACCCTCCGGTGCGGTGAGGAGGCCTCCCGGACGTTCGTGCTGGGCAACCTCCCCCGCCTGGTGGTCAAGCCGGCAAACGAGTCCGGCGGCTACGGCGTGCTGGTCGGGACCGAGGCCACCGAGGCGGAGCTGGCCGGGGCGGCAACCGCGATCGAGGACGACCCCATGCGGTGGGTCGCCCAACCGATCATCCCGCTCTCGACGGCGCCGACCCTCTGCGGGGGCGCCATCGCCCCACGCCACGTCGATCTGCGCCCCTTCACCCTCCTCGGCCCGGAGGGTGCCTATGTGACCCGGGGCGGGCTGACCCGGGTCGCCCGCCGACTCGGGTCGCTGGTGGTCAACTCCTCGCAGGGTGGGGGGAGTAAGGACACCTGGATCGTCGACTCGGTCCACGACCCGGGTGACCCGGGGTGCTCGCCGTGATCGACACCCGCCCGGCGACCGGAACCGGAACCAGGACCCCCATCGAGAAGAGGGAGGGCAGCATGCTGCTGGCACGGATGGCCGAGGCGGTCTATTGGGCCGGGCGCCACCTCGAGCGCGCCGAGGGCACCTCGCGCATCGTGCAGGTCCACACGGACACCCACGTGGACATGCCGGTCGGCCGGGACGTCGGCTGGGAGCCGCTCCTCTCGATCGTTGGCGCCGACGGCGAGTTCGCCACGCCCGACGCGACCGGAGGAGGCGCACGGGTGGCCGAGAAGGACGTCATCGAGTTCCTCCTGCACGGCGAGGGCAATGCCTCCTCGATCCTTTCCGCGATCACCGCGGCGCGGGAGAATCTCCGCACGGCGCGACCGGTCGTCCCGCGGGAAGCATGGGAAGCGTGCCACCGCCTGTGGCTCTCGAGCACCGACCACCTGGACGAAGCGGATTCCCGCGAGGGCCGGGTCCACTGGCTGCGCCGGGTCATCGCCGGATGTCAACAGATCCAGGGGATCCTGCTCGGCACCATGAGCCGCGACCAGGCGATGTCGTTCCTGGTCATCGGGCAGAACCTCGAGCGGGCCGACCTCACCACCCGGGTGCTCGACGTGCGATCCGAGAGCCTGCATCCGCGCGGTGCCGATGCACCCTACGACGTCGTCCACTGGATGGCCATGCTCCGGTCGCTCGCCGCCTACCAGCCCTTCCGCCGGGCGATGCCGGCGCGTCCGCAGGGCGGGGCCACGCTGCATTTCCTGCTCCAGGACGACCGGTTCCCCCGCGCAGTAGCCGCCTGCCTGGCCGAGACCCGCGCCCACTTGAAGCTGCTGACCCGGTCCGAGGACGCACAGGAGGCCTGCCGGGACGCCTCGGTGATCGTCGCTTCAGCCGCGGTGCCACGGTTGACGGTAGGCGGGTTGAGCGCATTCCTCGACGAAGTACAGGTCGCCCTCGGGAAGATTCACGACCAGCTCGACGAGACGTACTTCCGGCCCGTCTTCGCCGGGTGGGGGCGGGAGGCCGCCCTGCTGTGACCTCGGCCGCCCCATCGGGCGAGGAAACGTGAGCGCAGGTCGGGTCGGTCTCGCCGCGGCCGAGGCCCGCCAGGACGAATCGCGCACGGCGGACGGCGCGGTGCGGGAGCACTGGCGCCAGGTTGCCGACGAGCTGGCAGCGCTCGGTCCGTCGGGGCTGCTCGCCAGTCGTGACGAGCTCACCCGTCTGCTCCGCAGCGAAGGCGCCACCTACAACGCCGGACGGGATGGGGTCAGCGGGCGTCGACCGTGGTCGCTCGATCCGGTTCCCTTCGTGCTCGATGAGGCCGAGTGGAGCGGGCTCGAGCAGGCGGTGTCCCAACGCGTGGCCCTCCTCGACGCCGTCGCCGCGGACCTCTACGGAGACCGGCGGCTCGTGACGGAGGGACTCCTCCCGGCAGAGCTGGTGCTCGGCCACCCGGCATTCCTGCGGGCCTGCGCCGGTCGGGACGGCCCGGGGATTCCTCGGCTCTTCCTCACTGCTGTCGACGTCGTACGCGACAGCGCCGGCCGGTTCCGTGCAGTCGGCGACCGGACCCAGGCCCCATCCGGGCTCGGCTATGCGCTGGTCAACCGCTCCGCCCTGTCCCGGGTCCTGCCGACGCTGCACCGGGCCTCCGGGGTCGAACGGCTGGCCGGCTTCTTCCGCGCCATCCGGGCCGGGGTGAGCCGGGCCGCCCCCGACGGGGTCGACGAGCCCCGGGCGGTCATCCTCACCCCCGGCCCGGCGAGCGAGACGTACTTCGAGCACGCGTACCTGGCCTCGTACCTCGGCATCCCGCTCGTCGAGGGCCGCGACCTGCTCGTCGAGAACAACAGGGTCTGGCTGCGGTCGCTGACGGGCCTCGACGCGGTCGACGTGATCCTGCGACGGGTCGACGACCAGTGGTGCGACCCGGTCGAGCTCCGGCCGGGCTCCCTCCTCGGGGTTCCCGGCCTTGTCGAAGCCGTCCGGAGGGGACGAGTGGCGGTACTCAACCCGCTCGGGAGTGGCCTCCTCGAGAACCCGGCGCTGACCGCGCTCCTCGGGGAGTTCGCCCGGCCGCTGCTCGGCGAGGAGCTCACCCTCCGTGGGCCGGATAGCTGGTGGTGCGGCCGACGCGCCTCCCGGAGCCACGTGCTGGCGTGCCTCGACGAGCTCATTCTCCTCCCGGTCCGGCCGGTCGCGGGGATCCAACCGGTGGTGCCGGGCCGGTGCTCGCGGGAGGAGCTCGACCGGCTGCGCGCCCGAATTATCGCCCGACCGGAGGACTGGGTGGGACAGGAGGTCCTCGAGCCCTCCACGGTGCCCACCGTGACCGACACCGGAGCCCTCGAGCCGCTGTCCGGTCGGACTGCGAACCTTCGCGGTGGCGGACGGCACCGACGCGCACGCCCCGGGGGTCCGGATCCTTCCGGGGGGACTCACCAGGGTCGGGGCGCACGTGGACTCGCTGGTCATCTCGAGCCGGGAAGAAGGGAGCAGCAAGGACACCTGGGTCGCGTCTTCCGAACCGGTGCTCCAGCAGAGCCCCTGGCTGCCGGCACCACAGCTCCGGGCCGCCCGGGTGACACTCCCCGACGCGCCGATCCCGCTCCCGGGCCGGGCAGCCGCCCATCTCTTCGTCCTGGGCCGAAGCGCCGAGCACGCCGAGCTGGTCATCCGGCTGGTCCGTACGGTCCTGGCCCGTCTCGACCAGCCGGTCGGCGGGAGCGGCGACGGCGGCGGCGCCCAGTCGCTCGAGGTGCTGCTCTCCGCGCTCGGCACGGCCTCAGGGTTCGATCCGGTCTCCGAGCCCGACGACGGGGTCCGAGCGAGCGGGTCCGGCAACCGTCGCGCGTCGCAACCCTCGACGGCCGAAGGCGCGGGCGAACTGCCCACCGATCGCCGTGCCCTCGCAATGCTGCTCGACGTCGGCATCGACGGCAGCCTGCATTCGACCCTTCGGGTGCTGGTCGACGCCGCCTACTCGGTCCGCGAGCAGCTCTCGGCCGACTCCTGGCAACTCGTCGGGGATATCGAGGAGGAGGCGGCCCGGCTCCGCAACCGGCCACCGACCCAGCTGGTCAGCGTAGAGCCCGGCCTCCAGCGCCTGCTCCGATCCCTCCTGGCGTTCTCGGGGATCTCCGCCGAGAACATGCAACGCGACGCCGCCTGGGTGTTCCTCGACGGAGGACGACGCCTCGAGCGGGCCCAGGCGCTGGTCCGCCTGCTCCGGGCGGTGCTGGTGACCACCCGACCGGCCGTGGTCGAGGACCTCCTGGTGGAATCGATGCTCAAGATGTCGGAGAGTCTCATCATCTTCCGGAGACAGGCGGGCTCGGTCCTCCACGTGGCCGGGGCACTCGACCTCCTCGTCTACGACGTGGCCAACCCGCACGCCGTGCTCTACCAGCTCGAGCGTCTGGCCTCCCACCTTGCCGACCTGCCCACCCAGGACTCGGCCCGCCGGCTCGGCGAGCAGGCGCGACTCGCCCTCGAAGCCACGACGCTGCTTCGCCTCACCGATGCCGGCCGCCTCGCCGCCGTCGACACGGGCTCAGGGCGACGGCTGGAGCTCGACGAGGTCTTCGCGACCGTCGACGACCTCCTCACCGAGCTGCTCGATTCGCTCCGCCGCACCTACTTTGCCCATGAGAGACTCTCGATGCTGGCCGATTGGAGGCCCGAGCGCATCGGGAGTCGCCTGTGAGGTACCGGATCGTCCATCGCACCCGCTACCACTACAGCGCCCCGGTGGCCCGGGCCCGCAACGAGGCGCACCTGCGCCCCCGGGACACCGACCGCCAGGAGTGCCTCGCCAGCGAGGTGGTGGTGGAGCCCACACCGACCAGTTGGAGCGACAGGTCCGACTTCTACGGCAACCCGCTGGCCAGCTTCGTGGTCGACGGCCCCTTCGAGGAGCTCACCGTGACGGCCACCAGCTCGGTCGAGGTCGGCGAAACCGACCAGCTGCCGGTGGCGGGGCCGACCTGGGAGGACTCCCGCACCATGTTGGCCGAGGACCTGCGACGGCCGCTGCTCGACGTCCGCGAGTTCTGCTTCTCCTCACCGCTCGTCACGACGTCGCGGGTCGTGCGCGCCTACGCAGAGCAGTCCTTCCCCGCGGGGCGTCCACTGGTCGACTCGATCACCGAGCTCACCCGGAGGATTCACGAGGACTTTCTCTACGACCCCGGCTTCACGACCGTGACCACTCCGCTCGAGGAGGTCCTCGTGCACCGGCGGGGCGTCTGCCAGGACTTCGCCCATCTCGCTGTGGGCTGCGTCCGCTCGATGGGACTCGCCGCCCGCTACGTGAGCGGCTACCTCGAGACCGCCCCGGCCCCAGGGGGAGACCGATTGGTCGGTGCGGACGCCTCCCACGCCTGGCCTTCGGTCTACGTCCCCGGATGGGGATGGCTCGACGTCGACCCGACAAACAACGAGATCGTCGGTCCGACGTACGTGACGACCGCCTGGGGCCGCGACTACGCGGACGTCTCCCCGCTCAAGGGCATCGTCTTCGGAGGTGGTGACTCCCACACCCTGGACGTGGCCGTCGACGTGAGCCGGGTAGCCGATCACAGCCCGGCGCCGGGCCTGCCCGACGGATCGGCCCTCAGAAGGAGTTGACCAGGGTGCGGGCGGCCATGGCCAGATAGTCGATGAGCTCCTCGCGGTCCGCCGCGGGCAGGTCGAGGGAATCGACCGCGGCGGTCATGTGCCCCATCCACCGCTCGGCCTCGGTGGTACCGATGACGAACCGGGCGTGACGCATGCGCAGGCGCGGGTGGCCCCGCTCCTCCTCGTAGGTGGTGGGCCCACCCCAGTACTGCATGAGGAAGAGGGCGAGGTGGGCCTTCGACTCGGTGAGGTCCTCGGGGTACATCGGGCGGAGCACCGGGTCGGTGGCCACACCGGCGTAGAACGCCTCCACCAGGGCGACGAAGAACGGCTCGCCACCCCAGCGCTCGAAGGGCGTCCCGTCGGACTTCCGGGTCACTCGCACGCCTCGACTGTATGCCGGGGTCGGTTAGCCTCGGACCGGCCGATGCCGGCCCGTCGCGGCCACAGGGAGGTCCCGCAATGTTCGAGTGGTCCGAGGAGCACCGGATGGTGCGCGACGCGATCCGCCGGTTCATCGAGGCCGAGGTCGTCCCCAACATCGACGCCCTCGAGCACGGCGACATGCCCCCCTACGACATCATCCGCAAGATGTACGCGACCTTCGGGATGGACCAGATCGCCCGCGACCGCTTCAAGGTCCAGCTCGAGCGCAAGGCTGCCGGCACCGGTGCGCCAAAGGCGGAACGAGCCGAGCGGACCGGTGACGGTGGGTCGGCGGCGATGACTCTGATCCCGATCATCGAGCTGTGCCACCACTGCCCGGGGATCGTGACCGCGATGGGAGTCAGCGTCGGGCTGGCTGCCGGCACGATCATGAAGCAGGGGACTCCGGCACAGATGGAGCGGTGGGGACTCGACCTGCTCACCGCCGAGAAGATCGGCTCCTGGGCGATCACCGAGCCCAACTCCGGGTCGGACGCCCTCGGCGGCATGACCACCTCCGCCCGCCGTGACGGGGACGAGTACATCATCAACGGCAACAAGACCTACATCACCAACGGCCCCTACGCCGACACCATCGTCCTCTACGCCAAGCTCGACGACGGTTCGGACACCCCGATCCGCGACCGCACGGTGCTCACGTTCATCCTCGAGAAGGGGATGGCCGGCCTCGAGCAATCCAGGCCCTTCTCCAAGATGGGCCTCCATTCGTCCCCCACCGGCGAGCTCTTCCTGACCGACGTTCGGGTCGGCAGGGACCACCTGCTCGGCGAGACCGAGGACGAGGGGAAGGACTCCGGGCGCGACTCGGCCAAGGGGAACTTCGTGACCGAACGGGCCGGCATGGCCGCGATGGCCCTCGGCGTGATCGAGGAGTGCCTCGCCCGGTCGGTCGACTACGCCGCGCAACCGCATCCTCTGGGGCCAGCCCATCGGCGACCGGCAGTTGATCCAGCTCAAGCTCGCCAAGATGGAGGTCGCCCGGCTCAACGTCGAGAACCTGGTGTTCCGCCACATCGAGACCTCGGCGGCCGGACGGAGCCTCACGCTGGCAGAGGCCTCGGCCATGAAGCTCTATGCCGCCCAGGCCGCCTCGGAGGTCGCGATGGAGGCGGTCCAGCTCATGGGGGGCAACGGCTACATGGCCGAGTACCGGGTCGAGCAGCTCGCACGCGACGCCAAGGTCTTCCAGATCTACGCCGGCACCGACGAGATCCAGGTCACCCACATCGCCAAGGCGCTGCTCGCCACCTGAGGCGGACCCGCCGGCCGGTCGCCCTCAGTCCGGAGGGTCCGGAGGGTCCGGACGCACCGAGGCGGCGACAGCCGCGACCAGGCCGGCCACCGCCAGGTCGTGGGCCACGGTGATGGCGTTGACCATCGCCCGCGACGACGACGATCCGTGGCTGATCACGCACACGCCGTCCACCCCGAGCAGCATGGCACCGCCCGTGTTCTCGGGATCGAGCGTGGCGGCCAGCGGGAGGAGGTATGGGAGGAGGCTGTCGGCCGCAGACCGGACCTCGGGCAGGCCCAGGACTCCGGTGAGCGTGTCCATGAGGAACCGGAGGCTGCCTTCGAGGGTCTTGAGGGCCACGTTCCCGGTGAAGCCGTCGGTGACCACGACATCGGCCCGGTCCTCGAAGAAGTCGCGGCCCTCGACGTTCCCCACGAACACGAATTCGGACGGGGTGCCCTTGGCCAGCAGTGCGTGGGTCTCCTTGACCAGCGCGGTGCCCTTGGTCTGCTCCTCCCCGATCGAGAGCAGCGCGACCCGCGGCCGGTCGACTGCGTAGCGCTTGCGCGAGAAGGCGGCGCCCATCTCGGCGAACTGCACGAGCATCTGTGGAGTGGCTTCAGTGTTGGCCCCCGAATCGAGCAGCACGGTCGGCCACGTCTTCTTCAAGTCGGGGATCGGGGTCGCGATGGCCGGTCGGATCACACCGGGAAGGCGGCCCATCCGCAGCAGCGCCGACGCCATGGTGGCCCCGGTGTTGCCGGCGGACACCATGGCCATCGCCGTGCCGTCCCGCACCGCCTCGGCAGCTCGGACCAGGGAGGAGTCCTTCTTCCGGCGCACGCCCTGGCCCGGGTCGTCGTCCATGCCGATGACCTCGCTGGCGGCGATGACCGGCAGGTCGCCGGTGTCGCCCATCCCCCCGGGCAGGCCGACCAGGACGACGGCGACGGCGCCCGCCTCGGCGACCTGGCGCGCGCCGGCGACGATCTCACCGGGAGCCCTGTCACCGCCCATCGCGTCGACCGCCACCGGGAGTGCGGCCAGTGCCGCACCCGTGGGTCGAGCGCCGCCGCGCGCCACTACCCGACTACTCGACTTCGATCGCCTGACGGCCCTTGTACCACCCGCAGTTGGGACAGACGACATGGGGCAGCTTCGCCGTCGTGCACTGGGGGCACACCGACCGCGGCGGCGCCTTCAGCACCCAGCTGGATGCGCGGCGGCTCCTGCTCTTCGCCTTGGAGGTCTTCTTCTTCGGAACGGCCATAAGCGGGACAGCTTAGGTCACGGTCGGGCGTCGGGTTCACGCAGGGCGTCGAGTGCCGACCAGCGCGGGTCGGTCGTGGGCGCACAGGCGCACGGCTCGGTGTTCCGGTTGGCTCCACACGTCGGGCACAGACCCAGGCACTCCTCCGAGCAGAGAGGGGCGAGGGGCAGCTCGAGGATGACGGCGTCGCGAGCCAGGGGCTCGAGATCGAGCTCGTCCCCGCTCAGGGGGTAGGCCTCCTCGTCCCGCACGGCGCCGTGCTCCGGTGCGTACCGCTCACGGACCCTGGCCTCGACCGCGCCCCGCACCGGCCCTCCGCACCGCCGGCACTCACCCTCCCACGGCGCGGTCACCACCCCGGTGGCGCTGATCCCCCCCGGGTAGGAGGCAAGGGTCAGGTCGGCCACCACCGGCGCACCCTCGGGCACCGCCACGGACACCGCCCCGAGGTCGGGGATCGTGCCTTCGCGGTGCTCGTGCCGGGTGGTCCCCGGCTGCCTGCGGAGCTCCGCCACCTGGACCAGGAAGGGCCGCAGCACCCGTGGCCCGGTACCGGGACCGCGCCGGGCCGGGCCGGCTTGCCCGGGCGCCGCCTGGTGGGCCCTGGTCGTCACCGGAACCTCAGGCGAGGTCCTGGTCGAAGAAGCCCTCGGGCTCCTCCCCCCCGCCATCGAGCCGGTCGACGCTCCCGGCAGCGGCCAGGGTCGTGTCCCCCTGGTCGCCGATCTCGACGGCGGGAAGCGGGCTCACCTGCAGCTTTTCGCGACCGGCCTGGACCGTCTTCATGGTGCGGTCGAGCACGATCTCGAAGCTCGCCAACTTCTGATCCGCATAGTCCTCCGCCTCGTGCCGCAGGCGCCGCGCCTCCTCGTTGGCATCGTCCAGGATCCGTTGGGCCACGTGGTTCGCCTGGCGCACGACCTCGGTGCGCTGGACCAACCGCTCGGCCTGCACCCGGACCTCTTCGAGGATGCCCTCGGCCTCACGGTTCCGCTCGGCGAGGAACTCCTCGCGCTCCTTGAGGAGCCACCGGGCCTGGCGCAGCTCGTCCGGCATCCGCTCGAGGGCCCCCTCGAGCAGCTCGGTGAGCTCGTCACGCTGGACGAGCACCGATGCCGAGAGGGGCATCGCCTTGGCGGTCTGGACGAGATCGAGCGCGCTCCGGATGTACGTCTCGGCATCGACCTGCTCGCTCGCCGCCCGCTGCTCGTCGAGGTCGTCGAAGAGGTCACTCACCGGCGAACTTCTCCTCGAGACGGCTCGCGACCACCTTGGGCACGAAGGCCGTCACGTCGCCCCCGAACCGAGCCACCTCGCGGAAGAGGCGCGAGGCGATGAACGAATGGGCCGAGCTGGTCGGGATGAAGAGGGTCTCCACTCCGGAGAGCTGCTTGTTCATCTGGGCCATCTGCAGCTCGTTCTCGAAGTCGGACACCGCGCGCAGCCCCTTCACGATGGCACTGGCCCCCACGTCGTGGGCCACGTTGACCACCAGGGTCGCCACGGACACGATGCGCACGTTGACCAGATGGGCGAGGGACTCCTCGAGCATGGTCTTGCGCTCGTCGAGATCGAAGAGGGCTTCGCTCTTCTGGGGATTGCGGAGGGCGGCCACGACCACCTCGTCGAAGAGGCGGGATGCCCGCTCGATCACCTCGAGATGCCCGTTGTGGACCGGATCGAAGGACCCCGGGATGAGCGCAATCCTCACGATGCACCTTTCTGGGTGACCCGCTGGGGACGGGCGACCGTGACGATCGTACCTCCATACCGCTTCGATCTCAGAACCTCCCACCCCTCCGGAGGGTCGATCGCGTGCGCCCGATTCGAGGACCGCGAGGTCTGCCGGGATGCGGGCCACCAGCGTGTCCCAACCCGCGTAGTCGTAGGGAGGGTCGCACAGGACGAGGTCGAACCGGGAGGCGGTGCTGTCCACCCATGTGTCGACGTCTCCACGGATCACGGTCGCGTCCCCGCGCACCTCGGAGTCGGTAAGGCCGACGGCGGCGAGGTTTGCCCGCACCGCGGCGATGGCACCCGGGTCCCGTTCGACGAAGGTGACCGACGCCGCTCCCCGCGAGATCGCCTCGATGCCCAGGGCGCCGGTGCCAGCGAAGAGATCGGCCACCAGCAGTCCCTCGACCCCGCCGAGGCTGTAGAGGATGTCGAAGACGGCCTCGCGGACCCGGTCCGAGGTCGGCCGTAGGGAGGATCCTGTCGGCGCGCGGAAGCGCCGGCCACGGAGCTCGCCACCGATCACGCGGACACTGCCAGCCTACCGGCGCGCCCATCGCCCACCCGGTCAGCGGGGGTGCCGGCAGGCTCGAGTGCTCAGCTCCGAGCGCTCAGCTCTTGAACAGGAACTCCGCCTCCTCGTCGTCCACGAAGAGGCGCAGTTCGTCGACCAGCAACGCGTGCTCGACGAGGTGCGGGTCGGCATCGACGAGCTCGACCGCGAGCGTCCGAGCGTCGACCACCAGGTCCCGGTCGGAGAGCAGCCGGGCCAGCCGGAGATCGGAGCGGCCCTTCTGCCGGGCCCCGAGGATCGTCCCCTCCCCGCGCAGGTCGAGATCGATGTCGGCCAGGGCGAAGCCGTCGGTGCTCTGCTCGAGGGCGGCGAGCCGGGCCGCTGCTTCGGGAGCGTCGGTCTCCGAGAGCAGGAAGCACCAGGCCTGCTCGCCGCTCCGGCCGACACGCCCCCGGAGTTGGTGGAGTTGGGCGATGCCGAACCGGTCGGCGTCCTCGACGACCATGACCGAGGCGTCGGGCACGTCGACCCCGACCTCGATGACCGTGGTCGCCACGAGCACGTCGAGCTCACCCGCCCGGAAGTCCGCCATCGCCCGTTCCCGCTCGGCGGGGCGCATCTGGCCGTGGAGCAGCCCGATCCGGAGACCGGCGAGCTCGGCGGTGGCGAGGCGCTCGGCCTCGGCGGTGGCCGAGGCCGCCTCCACCCGGTCGGATCCTTCGACCAGCGGGCAGACCACGAAGGCCCGGTGGCCCGATGCCACCTCCGAGCGGACCCGTGCCCACGCCTCCGCCGCCGCAGACGGCGTGCGCGCCCACACGGTCGAGACCGGATGCCGGCCGGGGGGGAGCTCGTCGATGACCGTCATGTCGAGGTCGCCGAAGACGACCATGGCCGCGGTCCGGGGAATCGGGGTGGCGGTCATGACCAGGAGATCGGGATCCCGTCCCTCCCCGTCGCTCCCCCGGCCCTTGGCCCGTAGCGCTGCCCGTTGCTCGACGCCGAACCGGTGCTGCTCGTCGATGACCACCGCCCCGAGAGAATGGAAGGTCACCTGGTCGGTCAGGAGCGCGTGGGTGCCGATGAGGATGTCGACCGTGCCGTCCGCGAGACCGGCCAGGGTCGAGGCCCGGTCGGACGCAGTGCTCCTGCTCGTGAGCAGCTCGACCCGGAGGGGGCGCTCCGCTGTCGTTCCGGGAGCCGCCACCCCGAGCCCGGCGACCAGCCGGCCGACCTCGGACGCGTGCTGCTCGGCCAGGACCTCGGTCGGGGCCATGAGGGCTCCCTGAAGCCCTCCTTCGACGGCCACCAGGAGCGCGGACACCGCGACCACCGTCTTGCCCGACCCGACATCCCCCTGGAGCAGCCGGTGCATGGGCAGCGGTCCGCCGAGGTCCTCGCGGATCGTGGCCACGGCCTGCTCCTGGGCCTCTGTCAGTGGGAAGGGCAACCGGTCGACGAAGCGCTCGAGCAGCGTCGCGCCCCCGTCCGGGCGGGCGGTGGTGTGGCGAATGCCGCGGGCATCCTCCTCGAGCCGCCTTCGGCGCAGGACGAGGGCCAGCTGGAGCCGCAGGAGCTCGTCGAAGGCGAGGCGGCGCCGGGCCGGCTCCACCTCCGCCATGGCCGCCGGCCGGTGGATGCCGGTGAATGCCGCCGTGCGGTCGATGAGCCCGAGCCGGCTGCGGGCGTCCGACGGCACGGGGTCCGCGAACGTCCCGGCACGGTCCAGCGCCTCGTGGACCAGGCGGCCGATGCGCGCCGATGTGAGGCCGGTCTTCTCGCTCAGGGGGTACACGGGGTAGACCCGCCCGGTCGGCGGGTCGTCCAGGTCCGCTTCGGAACGGCTCCCGTCCTCCTCCTGCCCGCGCAGGACCTCGACGGTGGGTCCCACCATCTGGAGCGCCTCCCGGTAGCTGTTCACCGGCCCGAAGAAGAGGGCAAGGGTTCCGACCGGCAGCTGCCGGGCCCTCCAGGCCTGGTTGAAGAAGACCACCTGGAGGCGGCCCCCACCGTCGGCGACCTCCAGCACCACCCGGACCGGGGGCCGGCCCCGCCCGCGCCCGCGTCGGGCGGGTGGGCGTCCGACGCGGCGCACCTCGGCCAGCACGGTCGCCCGCTCCCCCTCCGCCAGCTGGTCGATGGTGACCATCCGGGTGGCGTCGATGTGGCGACGCGGATAGTGGGTCAGCAGGTCGAGCACCGTGGTGATCCCGAGCTCGGCCAGGTCCCGGCCGGCCGCGTCACCGACGCCCCGGAGGACCGAGACCGGGAGTGCCGCCAGCTGACCGAGTCGGCGGCCGGGGGCCTCGACGCCGGTTTCTGCTGTCAGGGCCGGTTCGTTCACTCGATGGAGAAGAGGTACGGGTACAGGGGTTGACCCCCGTGGTGGACCTCGGTCTCCACGGCCGGCCTGGCTTCCTTGAGCCACTCGGTGATCCGTCGGGTCTCGGCCGCGCCCGAGCCCTCGCCCTCGATGATCGTGACCAGGTCGTGCTCGTCGGTGACCAGGACGTCGAGGAGCGCGCAGGCCGCTTCCGCCGGCGAGTCACCCACGACCTCGATGGCGTCTCTGGAGAGGCCGATCCAGTCGCCGGTCCGGACCGGGCCTGCCGGGGTCTGCGAGTCGCGGACCGCCCGCGTGACCTCCCCGGGGACCACCTTGTGGGCGGTTTCCTCCATGGCGCCGGCGTTGGCCTTGCCGCCGGACTCGGGGTCGTAGGCGAGCAGGGCGGCGAACCCCTCGGTGATGGTCTCGGTCGGCACCACCCACACCTGCTTGGCACTCAGCTGGTCGACCCTGTCGGCGACCGCACGGATGTTGCCGTTGTTGGGGAGCACGATCACCTGTTCGGAGGCCAGGGAGTCGACAGCCTCGAGCAGCTCGGCGATCGAGGGGTTCATCGACTGGCCCCCCGCGATGAGACGCTGCACCCCGAGCGAGCGGAAGATCCGTCCGATGCCGTCACCGCTGGCCACCGCCACCACCGCGGTCACCGGGGTCGGACCGTGCGGCGTCTCCGACGGCCCGGTGCCCAGGGTGCCGGCTGCCTCCCGCACCCAGCGCTCCTCCTCGACCTCGTCCAGGAGGTCGGTCACCCGGATCGACCGGGGTCGGCCAGCATCGAACGCCGCCTCGACGGCCGGGCCGATCTCGTCGGTGTGGATGTGGCAGTTCCACATGCCGTCTCCACCGACCACGACGATCGAGTCGCCGAGCCCGGCCCAGACCTCCTTGAAGGCGGGGATGGTCTCGTCGGGCGCCTCGAGCAGGTACATGACCTCGTAGCGCAGTCCGGCGAGCGCCCCGTCCGCCTCCTCCGACAGGGCGCGCACGCCCGGTACGGGCAGGTCGGGGGGAACCGGCATTTCGCGGCCGTCGAGGACCGAGAGCAGGGCGTCGAAGAGCAGCAGGTAGCCGGTCCCGCCGGCGTCGACCACACCCGCCTGCTCGAGGACCGGGAGGAGGGAGGGGGTCATGGCCAGCGCTTCGGCCGCCCCGGCCCGGGAGGCCTCGGCCACCGCCACCAGCGAGGCGCCCGCGTCGGCGGCGGCGCGGGCGCCCTCGGCGGCCCCACGGGCCACGGTCAGGATGGTGCCCTCGACCGGCCGCATGACCGCCTCACGGGCGAGCCGGTCGGCGTCAACCAGGGCCTGGGCCAGATCCTTCGCCCCGGGCGCGCCGCCAGCTCCATTGAGCCCGACGGCCAGGCCGCGCAGGAGCTGGGAGAGGATGACCCCGGAGTTGCCACGCGCCCCCATGAGCGACCCGTGCACGATGGCCTCACAGGTGGCGCCGAACCCGGGGTCGGCCAGGGCCTCGAGCTCTGTGGTCACCGACTCGACGGTGAGCGCCATGTTGGTCCCCGTATCGCCGTCGGGCACCGGAAAGACGTTGAGCCGGTTGATGAGCTCCTGGTGGGTGCGGAGGCCGTCCCGATAGGTGCTGATGACACGACAGAGCCCTGCCGCATCCAGCGCGTCGGGGGCCACCATGTGCTGGATGCTAACCTTTGCGACTTACCCGAAGGATCCTGAGAGGACGTCTGCAGTCATGGCAGCGGTGTGCGAGCTCTGCGGCAAGAAGCCGTCGTTCGGAATGAACATCAGCCACTCCCACCGCCGGACCAAGCGGCGCTGGGATCCGAACATCCAGCGGGTCCGGGCCCTGGTCGACGGCACCCCGAAGCGCCTCAACGTGTGCACCTCCTGCATCCGGTCCGGCAAGGTCGTCAAGCGACCGATCCGGAACATCCCCGCCTGATCCTGTCGGATCCGGCGCCGCGGGCCCGTTGGCCCGGGACCGCAGCCACACGCCCGACCGGCCGACACCTGGCGCACCGCGCTCAGAAGCGGTGACGCCATCCACCGGCCGGCAGTGGCCGGCCCCCGAGTGTCCACTCCCCGTCACGATCGGTGCACCGTCCGACCGGCAGCGGCGTGCGGAGTCCGGCCACTGCGAAGGCGTCCAGGAGGCCTCCCGGATCAGGAGTCGCCAGGACCAGCTCGTAGTCCTCCCCCCCGGAGAGCGCGTCGTCGCGGTCGGCCCCGGCAGCCACCGGCGGCTCCACGAGATCGAGTCCGACCCCGGAGGCACGGGCCAACCGGACCAGGTCGGCGAGCAGCCCGTCTGACACGTCGATGGCCGCGGACGCCCCGGCCAGACGGGCCAACTGTCCCTCGGCGAGCCGGGCCACCGGGCGCCGGTGCGCCCTCGCAAGCTCCGGGGGAACCGTTGCCTGGTCCCCGGATCCCGCATCCTCCCGCCCCCGCAGGAGCCGGAGGCCCGCCGAGGCGGCCCCGAGCGGCCCGGTCACGAAGAGCCGGTCGCCGGGTCGGGCACCGGCCCGGCGCAGGGGACCCGGCGGCGTCCCTCCCGGCAGCGAGCCGAGCGCAGTCACGGACACCACCAGCTGCCGGCTCCCGGAGAGATCCCCGCCCACGACCGCGCACCCCGCGGCCCCGGCCGCCTCGGCCACGCCGACCCCGAGCGCTTCGACTGCGAAGCCGTGCGGCGCGGCCACCGAGAGCAGGGCGTAGTCCGCCGCCGCCCCCATGGCGGCGAGGTCGGAGACGGTCACCATCAGGGCCTTCCATCCGACGTCCCCTGGGTCGCTGATCCCCAGGTCGACGTGCACGCCCTCGACCACGAGGTCGGTCGTGGCGAGCACCGGGCCGGACCCCGGTACCGGCCCGGATCGGGGGAAGCTGAGCGCTGCGGCGTCGTCGCCGATCCAGAGGTCACCGGGAGCGGACGGTCCGCCGCCGAGGGCCTCGAACCGGGACTGCAGCCGGGCGATCACCGCGAACTCGTCGGTCGGATCGCCGGCCGGGCCATCGGCCGACCGGGGCGAGGCGCCGGAGTCCCCGGAGTTGGGTCTACGCACCCGTCCTGCCTACCATTGTCACCGGCAGGGCCCACTACTATTGGCCGGCCGTGTCCAGAGGCTCCGTGCGCGCCCCAGAGCCGCAGCAACGGGGCTCCGGGTCCGCCGGACATCCGAGGAGGAAGAACCAGCCGATGCCCCCAACCGAGCACGAGAAGCTGATCGCATGGGTCGACGGCTTCGCCGCCCTCGCCGAGCCGGACGAGGTGGTCTGGTGTGATGGCTCGGCCGAGGAGTACGACCGCCTCTGCCAGCTCCTCGTCGACAAGGGCACCTTCACCAAGCTGTCCGACGCCAAGCGGCCCAGCAGCTACTGGGCGCACTCCGACCCGGGCGACGTGGCGCGCGTCGAGGACCGGACCTTCATCTGCTCGACCCGCGAGGTCGATGCGGGCCCGACCAACAACTGGCGGGATCCCCAGGAGATGCGCGACGTCCTGAGCGGTCTCTTCAAGGGATCGATGCGCGGGCGGACGATGTACGTGGTCCCGTTCTCGATGGGTCCGCTCGGGTCGTCGATCGCGCACATCGGCGTGCAGCTCACCGACTCGGCCTACGTCGCCGTGTCGATGCGGATCATGACGCGGATGGGACGGGGAGCCCTCGAGGTGCTCGGCGCCGACGGTCCGTTCGTGCCGTGCCTCCACTCGGTCGGGATGCCGCTGGACCCCGGCCAGGCGGACGTCGCGTGGCCGTGCGACGCCGACAACAAGTACATCGTGCACTTCCCGGAGACCCGCGAGATCTGGTCGTACGGATCGGGCTACGGCGGCAACGCGCTGCTCGGCAAGAAGTGCTTCGCCCTCCGGATCGCCTCGGTCATGGCCCGCGACGACAACTGGCTGGCCGAGCACATGCTCATCTTGAAGCTCACCTCGCCGGCGGGCGAGACCCGGTACGTCACCGGGGCCTTTCCGTCGGCCTGCGGCAAGACCAACCTGGCCATGCTCATCCCGACCCTCCCCGACTGGAAGGTGGAGACGGTCGGTGACGACATCTGCTGGATGAAATTCGGCGCGGACGGCCGCCTCCACGCGATCAACCCCGAGGCCGGTTTCTTCGGGGTCGCCCCCGGCACCAACACCCGGACCAACCCGAACGCCATGCTCACCCTGGACGGCCATGCCATCTTCACCAACACGGCACTCACCGATGACGGCGACGTCTGGTGGGAGGGCATGACCGAGGAGCCGCCGGCGCACCTCACCTCGTGGAAGAACGAGGACTGGACCCCCGCCTCGGGCGGCCCCGCAGCGCATCCGAACGCACGATTCACCGTCCCCGCCGCGCAGGACCCGGCCATCGCCTCGGAATGGGAGGACCCCGCAGGTGTGCCCATCGACGCCATCCTCTTCGGCGGACGGCGCGCCTCTGTGGTGCCGCTGGTCTTCCAGTCCCGGGACTGGGAGCACGGGGTGTTCCTCGGCTCGATCATGGCCTCGGAGACCACCGCGGCAGCGACCGGAGCGGTGGGCAACCTGCGCCGCGACCCGTTCGCCATGCTGCCGTTCTGCGGGTACAACATGGCCGACTACTTCGCCCACTGGCTCGAGATGGGCGCCGGCGCCGACCCGGAGAAGCTCCCCAAGATCTTCTACGTCAACTGGTTCCGCAAGGGTGAGGACGGCCGCTGGCTGTGGCCCGGGTACGGCGAGAACTCCCGGGTCCTCGAGTGGGTCTTCGAACGGGTGAGCGGCACCGGTGGGGCGGTGGAGACCCCGATCGGGTACGTCCCCGCGCCGGGTGCGATCGATACCGCGGGGCTGGACGTCTCGGCGTCGGACATGGAGCAGTTGCTCACGGTGGACCCCGACGAGTGGCGCGCGGAGGTCCCGTCCATCCGCGAGCATTTCGCCATCTTCGGCGACAGGCTCCCCGAGGCACTCCGCGCCGAGGTCGACGCGCTCGAGCAGAAGCTGGGCTGAGCGCGGGCACGCCCGCGCCGCGGACCACCGGCCCGGTCGCTAGACCCGCCTCGGCACCGAGCGGCGCGAGCTCAGGTAGGCGAGCGCGCCGGTCGTCGCCACCGCGGCCATGACCAGGTTGCCGGCCGGGATCGAGAGCGACAGGACCACGCCGATCAGCGAGCCGGTCACCCACATCAGCTGGAGACGGGTCTCGAACCGCGCGAAGGCCCTCCCCTGGTCGGACTCGCGCACGTTGCGCTGCACCAGCGCGTCGAACGAGGGCTTGGCCATCGCACCGGCCGCGCCGACGGCAACCGCGACGAGGGCCTGGACGGCGCGGGCAGAGAAGAGCCCGCCGAGGAGGCCGAAGGCGGCCACGAGCCACAGCGAGCCGGTCAGCATCTGCTGCTCGTCGAGCACCCGCCGGATCCGGCCGACCAGGAGCACGCCGATGACCGCGCCGACCGTGAGCGCGCCGATGAGGAGTCCGAACCACCAAGTGGCGGCGTTCGCCCGCCTCAGCCCGAACGCGTAGAGGAAGGTGAGGAACCCGAGCAGGCCCTTGAGCACCGACATCGGCATGAGGGCGAGCAGGACGTCTGTGCCCGCAATCGGCCGGTAGGCCGCGAGGTCCTGTTCGTCCTCGAGCCACCGATCGGCATCGGGCGCCCACACGACCGCTGGCGCATCACCCACTGCCCCCTCCGCCCGGGCCGCACCTCTCCGGCGGGTCGAAAGGGCAGCCTTGCGTACCGGGAGCCTGGCCCCGGCGACCACCGCCACGACGAAGAGGACCGCGTCCGCCCAGAGCACGGCCGGTGCCCCGCCCAGCTTGAAGATGGCGACCGCGGGGAGGGCGAACGCGAACGCGGCCATGGACGCAAGCAACCCGAGCCGCGCGTTCAAGGTGGCGAGGTCGGGCTCGACCAGGTGCTCACCGGTCACCGGGTCGTCCACGTGGACGAGGGGCGTCCCGTAGGGAGGCGTCGTATCCGGGCGTTCCCCGGGCGATCCGGGCGACGGAGCCTCGGGTGCGGGTGGGGACGGTGGGCCCGTGTCGCTGCCCCCGCCGGCCGCCTCGATCGCGACGATCTCCGGCACCAGTGCCCCCTTGGTCACCAGGTACACCTTCGAGAGCACCAGCATGAGGAACGCCTCGGGGAAGAGCAGCAACGAGTGGACGTCCCGCGCCACGAACGGGCACAGCACCGCCCGACCGAGGGCCGAGCTCACCACCAGGGCCCGCCGTGCGCCGCGGCTCCGGTCGACGATCGGACCGAGCGCCGGTGCGATCACCGCGAAGGGCCCCATGGTAAGCAGCAGGTACAGCAGCACCTTGTCCTTGGCCGCCATCGGCGAGATCGAGAAGAAGAGCGACCCGGCGAGCGACACCGCGAACAGGGTGTCCCCGCCGGTCATCAGCACGTGGGTCAGGGCCAGCCGGCCGAACGGGCGCCGCTGGTCGAAGAGGTCCCTGAGCGCAGAGCGGATCAGCCGCCGGAACTGGTCACCTCGCTCCCGTACGCCCACGTCGGCATGGTAGGTCGCAGGGACCGGAGGGATAGCATGACGTGCCGCGGTGTAGCCGACGATCAGGAGGTGGCGATGCCGGTCAGCGCCTACGTGCTCATCCAGACTGAGGTCGGCAAGGCGGCGACGGTCGCACGTACGGCACACTCGATCGACGGGGTGCTGACGGCGGAGGGCGTGACCGGCCCCTACGACGTGATCGTGCGTGCCGAGGCCGGCACGGTCGACGAATTGGGTCAGATGGTGGTGGGACGGATCCAGCTCATCGAGGGGATCACCCGCACGGTGACCTGCCCCGTGGTCAACCTCTGATGTGATGAAGGAGCGCAGCGCCGCTCCTGCGTGACGAGCTTTGGTGAGCGCACCAGCTCGAGCGCCGAGCATGAGGAGCGATCCTGTGCCGACGAAGAGCGCCGCAGCGTCCAGCCGATCCAAGTCCAAGACCCAGCGGGAGTCCTCCCGTCGCCCGGTACCAGGTGTGCGGAGCACACTTGGGGTTACCAAGCCAAACCGGAAGCGACAGAAGGAGACTCCCGTGGAACAACAGCAACAATACGTCGGCATCGACCTGCACCGCAGGCGCAGCGTCATCGTACGGCGCACCGAGTCGGGGGAGACCCTCGACACGGTCCGGATCGACAACGACCCGGTGGAACTGGCCACCGAGCTGGCCAAGGCCGGTGAGCACCCCGAGGTGATCCTGGAGGCGACCTATGGGTGGTACTGGGCGGCCGACGTGATCAACGAGTGCGGTGGCACCGTGCATCTCGCCCATCCGCTCGGCAACAACTGGGGCAACCGCCGGGTGAAGAACGACGAGCGGGATGCCACCGATCTCGTCGACCTGTTGCGGATGGGACGACTGGCCGAGGGTTGGGTGGCACCGCCGCCACTGCGAGAGCTGCGTGAGCTCATCCGCTACCGGGGCAAGCTTGTCCACTTCCGCTCCAACGCCAAGGCTCAGGTCCATGCGGTGCTGGCCAAGGAAGGAGTGGCGGTGCCGATGACCGACCTGTTCGGGGTCGGAGGGCAACGCCTGCTCGACGAGGTCGAGCTGGGCACGGCCTACCGCATAAGAGTGGAGAGCCTGCGTGACCTGATCGAGCTCTACGACCGGGAGATCGCCATGCTGGAGAAGGAGAGCGCGCCGTACTTCGCCGGCGACCTCGGCTACCACGCCGTCCAAGCCATCCCCGGGGTCGGTCCGGTACTGGCATCGGTCTTCGTGGCCGAGATCGGCGACATCTCGAGGTTCACCTCTGCTCGACACCTCACCAGCTGGGCCGGGCTGACTCCCACCCACCACGAGTCCGACGAGAAGGTCCGCCACGGGCACATCACCAAGCAGGGCTCTCGTCTCGTGCGCTGGGCTGCCGTCGAGTCGGTGTCCCGCCAACGCGGCGCCACGCCCATTTGGGCTCACCACCAACGGGTGGGCGAGCGCCGGGGCAAGCAGATCGGACGGGTGGCGGCTGCCCGCAAACTTCTCATCCTCGTCTACTACGGCCTGCGTGACGGCGAGATCCGTTGCCTGGCCAAGGCGGGGTGAGACCCGGAATGGACGCCGCCCGGTGCGAGCTCGCCCTGGTTCATGGTCCCCGCATTGCGGCGAGACCGACCATCTGATTGAGCCCACCGGGTTGCGGCCGAACCCACTCCATGTCGCAGTTCGGACGAAGAGATGAACGGCACCCGGGAGCTCGGGTTGCCCGCCAGCACGTGCTGGCTCTGGAGATGGACCGCAACCGTCCCCCCTTCGGCAACACAGGGGACGCCCACGAAGCCCTGACGGGCTTCGCATTCCATGATGTGACGGACAACTGACCGGGCCCTCAAGGCTTCCCCCGGGGGCGGGGCCCACGGCCCCGGCCTTGACCGCCCTCCTGGTTCTCGGATCGGCGAGGACCCCGCCTTGGCGCGTCCCCCGCCGACTGAAGCCCCACCATCATCTACGCACTAGAAAGTGCCGAAGGAGCCTTCGGCACCCCTCTTGACAAACTGCGCTCCTTCAGAGATGAACCAGCAGCGGCGAGCGTTCAGCGGATCGCCTTCGACTCGCGCAGCGCGGCCACCTCGCCCGCGCCCACGCCCCATTCCTCGAGGGCCTCGTCACCGTATTGGCCGGGATTGGGGGGCGGCCTGCGGATGGCGCCCGGTGTGCCGAGGAACCGCGGGGACGGTGCGGGTTGCACGACCCCGGCCACCTCGGTGAAGGTGCTGCGGGAGCGGACGTGGGGGTGGTCGGGCGCCTCTGCGGGGGTGAGCACCGGCGCCGTGCAGGCGTCGCTGCCGTCGAAGATCTCCTCCCATTCGACGCGGGTCCGGGTGGCGAAGATCGCGGACAGGCGCTCCTTCATGGCCGGCCACGCGTCCCGGTCCATCTGGCTCGGCAGCTCCTCGTCCTCGAGTCCGAGCAGTCGGAGGAGCTCGGCGTAGAACTGGGGTTCGATGGCCCCGACCGCCATGTAGCCGCCGTCGGCGGTCTCGTAGACCTCGTAGAAGTGGGCTCCGGTGTCGAGCATGTTGACGCCGCGTTGGTCCTTCCAGATGCCCGCGGCGCGCAGCGTGTAGGTCATCGTCATCAACGACGCCGCACCGTCGACCATGGCCGCGTCGACCACCTGGCCCGTCCCGGTGGCCCGGGCGGAGAGGATGGCCGCCACCATGCCGAAGGCGAGCAACATCCCACCGCCGCCGAAATCGCCGACCAGGTTGAGCGGGGGTACCGGCCGCTCGCCCGTCCGCCCGATCGCTCCGAGCGCGCCGGACAGTGCGATGTAGTCGATGTCGTGCCCGGCGATCCTTGCCATCGGGCCGTCCTGTCCCCAGCCGGTCATCCGCCCGTAGACCAGCCGCGGGTTGCGGGCGAGACACTCGTCGGGCCCGAGACCGAGCCGTTCGGCGACTCCGGGGCGGAAGCCCTCCATGAGTCCGTCGGCCTGGTCGACCAGGCGCAGCACCAGGGCCGTCCCGTCGGGGTGTTTGAGGTCGACGGCGATCGAACGGCGTCCGCGGTTCATGAGGTCGATGTGTGGCTCCTGGTTGGGAGGATGCACGGCCTTTTCGTAGCGGTCGATCCGGACGATGTCGACACCGGCGTCCGCCAGCATCATCCCGGCGAACGGCGCAGGCCCGATGCCCGCCAGCTCGACGATCCGGACGCCGTCGAGGGGGCCGCTCACCGGATCGCCTCCCGAACGGCTGACCGGTGACGGATCGAGGTGCGGGGAGACGCCATGGCGGGATGCTGTCCCACCGCCGTGCCGGGGGTCAAATGCGCCGGAGCCGGGCGCGGCGTCAGGACGGCACGACCCGGCGGATGCGACCGGAGCCCACGTCGTAGCGCCACCCTTCGACCCGAACCCCTCTGGGCAGCAGCGAACAGGAGCGCACGATCCCCACATCTGCGCGCAGCGCCCGGTCGGGATCGGGCATGGCCAGTACCTCCCAGCCGTCCGGCACCGCCACCCCGCCCGCCCGGAGGCCGGCGCGTACGTCGTCATCGGTGCGCTCGCCCAGCGCGCAGTCGGTGTGCTGCATGACGGCGATCTCACGAACCGAGAGGAAGGTTGCGGCCAACACCAGCGACCGCAGCACGTCGGCCGTCACCCGTCCGCCTGCGTTACGCAGGATCTTGGCGTCCCCGGGACCGAGACCGAGCATGGCGAGGGGCTCGATCCGACTGTCCATGCAGGTGACCAGCGCGAACTCCTTGCCCGCAACCGCCGGGATGCCCACGAGGGCGAACTCCGACGCGTAGGTGGTGTTGGCTTCGAGCAGCTCGTCGAACATGGGAGCAAGCATGGCAGAGGCGATAGCGCCCGACGGCGGGGCTAGCGTGATCGGCCGACGGATCGCCGCGTGGAAGTCGTGCCCACCGGTCCCCCGATCCGGCCGAGGAGTCCAGGTGTCCGCGCCCAGAACCGTCACGGGACCAGGTCGGGTGAACCTGATCGGTGACCACACCGATTACAACGACGGGGTCGCCCTCCCGATGGCCATCGGGCTCGGCGTCACGGTCACCTTCGAGCCGGACGGTGGCGACCACCTCAGGGTGACCTCGGACGCCTTCCCCGGGGAGCGGGCTGTCATCGGCCTCACTCCCGAGCCGGCCACCCTCGCGGTGCTCGAGCCGGCCTGGTCCCGCCCGATCGCCTCGCTCGCATCGCTGGCCCGACCCGAGCAGGGAGGGAGCATCCACGTCGTGGCGACACTCCCCCGCGGCGCGGGACTCTCGTCGAGCGCGGCGCTGTGCGTTGCGCTCGCCGAGCTGTTCGGTGTGGAGGGATCGCCCGAGGTCGTCGGCCGTCTCTGCCAGGCGGCCGAGCGGCGGTCCGGCGTCCCGGTGGGCCCGATGGACCCCTTGGTCTGCGCCGGTGCCCGCAGGGGCCGTGCGCTCTGGATCGACTTCGCCACCCACGGACAGCGCCAGGTCGCGGTCCCGGCCGATGCGGCCTTCGTGGTCGTCGACTCGGAGGAGCGGCGCGACCTCCGCCGGTCCCCCTACGCGCAGCGGGTCGCAGAATGCGAGGCGGCCGCAGCCGTCGTGGGTCCGCTCGGCAGGGCCTCACTCGGGGACCTGCCCGGACTCCGCGACCCGCTCCTGCGCAGCAGGGCACGCCACGTGGTGACCGAATGCGCGCGGGTCGGCTCGTTCGCGGAGGCGCTTGCCGCCTCGGACCTGGTCGCGGCCGGAGCGCTCATGGACGAGAGCCACCGGAGCCTGGCCGAGGACTTCGCTGTCTCGACCCCGCGGGTGGACGCACTGGTGGGAGCGCTGCGCGCACGCCCCGGTGTCCTCGGGGTCAGGATGACCGGCGCCGGCTTCGGCGGGTGCGTGATCGCCCTTGCCCGACCCGGTGCCGTGGACCCGGAGACACTGGGCCGGCCCGCCTGGCTCGTGGGCCCGGTCGACGGGACGGTGGCGACCCGTGCCCGGTCAGGAGCGTCGGGGCAGGGGTCCGGGTCGTAGGTGGGAAAGGAGGCCCTCCGGTCCGGTCCCCGATCCACCGCCCGGCCCGTCGCCGGACCCTGACGGCGGTCCGAGGCGGCGGGTGATGATCCGCTGCAGGACGGCCGGCTTTCGTACGTCCTCGATCCGGACCACCCGGCCGTCCGCAGCTTCCACGACCTCGAGGCTGCCGGTGCCGACGAGACGTCGCAGCATCGCCTGGTCGACCTCCACGTGGTCGATGTCGGCCAGCCGCACTTCGGCGCCGCGGCGCCCGACCCCGAAGGTGACCAGGCGGATCGAGGTCAGCACGAGTCCGGACATGCGCCACCGCACCAGGCGTGCCGCCAGCCAGAGGCACGGGACGGCGACCACTGCCCCTTCGACCCAGTGCAGCGCGACCGAGGTGTGGGGAACGCCCACGTCGAGGGCGACCCCTGCCGCCGCCACGGCGAGCGCGACGGCGAGCGGCGCGGACAGGAACGACCAGTGGGGTCGGATGTCGACCAGGACCTGCTCCGACGGCAGCAGCTGCAGTCGACGAGCGGCCAAACGCCTCAGCCCAGCTTCGCGGCGATCGAGCCGGCCGTCTTGAGGACGGTCCCGTCGGCACCGGCCGCCGAGTAGGCGTGCGTGGGGCGCCGGCGGGCCTCCTCGAGCAGATCGGCCAGCAGCGTGGCGAAGGGGAGCTCCGGAGCCACCCAGAGGTAGCGGGCCAGGGAGCCCGGGATGGTGTTGACCTCGTTGACCACGAACTGGGTCCCGTCGGACAGGTAGTCGACCCGGGCCACGCCGCGCAGCCCGGTGAGTGCGGCGATACGTGTGGCAGCCATGCGGAGCCCGCTCTCGAGCGCGGCCCCGATGTCGGCCGGGAGCTCGCGTCGCGCGCCGTCCATCCCTTCGCCCGCCACGTATTTGTCGCGGTAGTCGAGAATGTGCGCCGCATCCGAGGAGCGCAGGGGACGCTCGACCGGTGACAGCTCGAGCGACGGCCAGGTCCGCACGGCCAGCTGCAGGTCGAACAGATCGGGACGGTAGGGCTCGAGGACGGCACCGAAGCCGAGATGCGGGTTGGCCCCGGTGAGGGCCCGGGCGGTGGCGAAGTCCTCGACCACCTCGATCCCGATCGAGGATCCACCGAAGCGGGGCTTGACGATGTAGGGGCCCGGGAAGTCCGGGGGGTCGGATTCGGCGGTCAGCAGGACGCGGGGCAGGGTCGGCAGGCCCGCCGCGGCCACGACCGACCCGAAGGCCAGCTTGTCCATGCCCAACGACGCCGCGGCCACGGTCGGGACCCGAGAAGCGCACGCCGGCGAGGTCGAGCGCGGCCTGGAGCGTCCCGTCCTCACCCGGACCGCCGTGGCAGCACACGACGGCGGCGTCCAGCTCGAGGGTGCGCCCCTTCCCCAGGCGCCCTCCGGCCTCGGCGAAGCCGCCGCCCGGGGCGGCCACGAACCGCAGGCGGGTGGCCGAGCGCGGGACACCCTCGAGGAACGCCTCGGCCTCGAGCCCGGGATCGACCTCGAACCACTCGCCGGTCTTCGACCAGTAGAGCGCCCGCGGTGATCCCCCCTGGCCCCCGGCGGCGAGTCCGCGGGCGGCCTGGAGTCCGGTGAGGACGCTCACGTCGTGTTCGGGCGAGGGTCCTCCGAAGATGACGGCGACGTCGGGCACGGTGGGGGGACTCCTCCGATCGGCGGGCGAGGCACGAGCCGGCGGCGCCTCGACGGGGGCCGGGATCTCGACGGCCTAAGGGTAGTGGTCCGGCAGATCGTTCTCGTACAGCACGACGTCGGGTCGGCCGAGGTTCGCCCGTACCCATCCGACCGCCTCGTCGCGGTCCACGACCAGGTGCACCCCGGTTGTCGAGTCGGGGACGGCGGCCAGCCCCGCCATCAGGGCACGGCGATTGGTCCTCCCGACGACGAGGACGTCGGTGGCAACGCGGGCGATGGCCTCACCGAACCGGCGGTTCTCGGAGTCCTGACGATCCCCGAGCTCGACCATGCCGGGGGTGACCACGACCCGGCGACCGCCACCGGCAGCACCGTGTGCCGTCCGAGCGTCCGCCCCGGCGCCGGTGTCGCCCGCGGCGACCGCCGCGAGCACGGCCAGTGCCTCCGCCGCCCCCGACGGGTTCGAGTTGTAGGTGTCGTCGAGGATCGTGGCACCCGAGCCGGCCGGCACCGCCTGCAGGCGGTGCTCGACCGCCGGCAGCCCGGCCAGCCGCAGCGCGATGTCGGCGCGGTCCACCTTGCAGAGCAGCGCGACCGCGACGGCGCAGGCCAGATTCGTCGGATGCACACCGGCGGCCACGCGGACGTCTGCCGCCAGCAGGTCGCCCTCCACGAACACGGTGACCCGGTCGACGCCGTCCCCGCGGACCACGCATACGTCGGCCCCGTCGTCCGTGGCCGAGCAGCGCAGCACGGTTCGACCTGCGCTCGCCATCCGGTCGGCCACGGCTGCGAGTCGCGCATCGTCGACGGGGAGCACGATGTCCCGGGCCGAGGAGAGGATCTCCGTCTTGGCCTCCACGATCCGGTCCTCCGAGCCGAAGCGCTCGAGGTGGACCGGTCCGATGGCGGTGATGACGGCGATGTCCGGCGTGCACCAGCGGCAGAGCTCGGCGATCTCCCCGGGGCCATAGGTGCCCATCTCGGCGACGAAGACCTCGGTGCCGTCGGCAAGGTGCTCGTTGACCGCGCGGGCCAACCCGGCCCGGTTGTTGAAGCTGGCCGGCGAGACCACGACCGACCGGGTGGGCCGGACCAGGTGGGCGATGTGCCCCTTGGTCGAGGTCTTGCCGTACGAGCCGGTGACCGCCACCACCAGGGGATCGACCCTGCCCAGACGCGCCGCGGCCGCGTCGACGAAGTGGCCCCCGAGCTTGCGCTCGATGGGCGCGGTCACCAGGCAGGAGAGGTCGACCAGTACCGGAAGTGCGAGTGCGACCAGCACGGCGGCCACGGAGGCCGGCCCGGCCAGAGCACCGGCCACCAGCACGATGACGACGAGCCCCGCGCTCGACCGCTGCCAGGGTGCGCAGCCTGCGCGTCCAGGCCAGCGGTGCGGTCCGGCCGCGAAACGACAGTCCGTGCGGTCCGGCTGCCACCGCCGCAGCCGTGACCACCCCGGCGACCGGCCACCACCACGAGACAGCGGCAGCGGCGATCGCGGCCGCAGCGAGGAGCGGGTTGACCGGTGGCAGGCGCCACCACCGGAGCGCGAAGCGGGAGACCGACCCGGGCAGGTAGTGCTCCCGTTGGGCCACCCGGAGCCAGCGCACCCCTGACAGTCCGCTGGCCAACGCACACGCGGCGACCGTCACCCAGGCCAGGCCTCCATGCAGGCGGCCGGGACCCGCGGTGGCCAGGAGCGCAGGAATGCTCACCGCGCACCGCCCACCGGATGACCGAGGACTGCCGCGAGCAGCGCGTCCGGTGCCTCGGTCGGGACGAGATGACCGATGCCGTCGAGGCGGTGGAGGGTGGCCGACGGGAAGAGGGGCCTGGCACGTTCGGCCACCTCGAGGGGCACCTCGGTGTCCTCGGTCCCCCACAGCAGCTCGACCGGGCGGGTGATCGCGGCCATGTCCTCGGTATAGGACTCGGCCAGCACCCGCACGAACACGTCGCGCATGATGCCCTCGGCCGTCCGGTAGTCGGGTGAGCCGTACCGGTGGCGCAGTGCCTCCATCCGAGCGGCCGAGACCAGCCCCATCCGGTGGAGACGACGCCCGATCCGGAACCGCGCGGCCGGCCGCGCCCTGCGCCCCTCGCGGTCGAGGAGTGGGACCCCGGTCAGCACGACCCGCTCGACGCGGTCGGGAACCAGATCCCAGAGCCGGACAGCCACCCGGCCGCCGAAGGAGTGGCCGACCAGGACGACGCGGTCGGCCAGCAGACCGGGTTCGTCGAAGAGCGCCACCAGGCCGTGCGCGTACTCGGTCGAGCCCCAGGGCACGGGCGGCGCCGGTGTCGCCCCGAAGCCGAACAGGTCAGGCGCGACCGCAACGGGCGCTCCCTCGGCGTGCTGCCGGTCGAACACACCGCCGAAGTCGAGATGCGTCCGCTGCCATCCGTGGAGCGCGAGGACCGATGCCGGCCCGGTGCCCCAGGCTGCGCCGAACACCCGGCCACCGGCGAACGACTTCAGCACCGGGCCACAGTATCGGCCCGGCCGTCTCCAACGGTGTGACCGGCGGCAGCGGGGCACCGACCATCGTCGGGCGATGGCGCGACCGGCCGGTAGCCTCGGCCTCTGTGGAATCCCCCGTGCCGACGGCACCCGCGGCCGCCAGCTCGTTCGTGCGGGCCTCAGCCGACCTGACCCCCGCCCAGCACCGGGCCGTCGACTCGCCGGCCGCTGCGCTCTGCGTCATCGCCGGTGCCGGATCGGGCAAGACCCGCGTCCTGACCCTGCGGGTCGCCCGCCGCATCCTCGACGGGTCCGCCGAGGCCGACCACACCGTGGTCTGCACCTTCACCCGGAAAGCCGCCGGCGAGCTGCGGGATCGCCTCGCCACCTACGGTGTCCCGGTCTCCACGCCGGGCACAGGGCAGGGCGCGCCCGGACCCGGGGTGCGGGCCGGGACCATCCATCAGCTCGCGCTCACCCTGCTCCGCCGCCGGGCTCTCGACACCGGCCAGGCACCTCCGGTGCTGGTCGACGACCGTCGGCGCATGATCGGCACGCTCGCAGGAGATCCGGTGGAAGCATCCGTGGTGGAGACCGAGATCGCCTGGGCCAAGGCGCAGTGCGTCGCCCCGGACCGGTACCTCGGCGCTGCGGAAGCCCGCCGACGGGCCACACCCGTGGCCGCGGGGCGGGTGGCCGAGCTCTTCGGCGTCTACGAAGCGCAGCGGACCCGGAGGAACCTGCTGGACCTCGACGACGTGCTGTTGGCCTCGGCGGATCTGCTGCTCACCGACCCCGGCTTCGCCGAGCGGGCCCGATGGCGGTACCGCCACGTCTCGGTCGACGAGTTCCAGGACGTGAACCCGGCACAGTTCCGTCTGATCCGGGCGCTGCTCAGCAGTCCTGTCGACCTCTGTGCGGTCGGTGATCCAAATCAGGCCATCTACGGCTGGAACGGTGCCGATCCGAGCCTCATCCGCGCCTTGCCCGACCTGGTCAGCGATCTCGATGTCGTCCACCTCGACCAGAACCATCGCTCGTCCCCGCAGGTCGTGGCTGCCGCGACGGCGGCCCTCGGACCCACGTCGGTCGCGCCCCCCGGTCAGCCGCCGCCGACGGTCCCCGGCCGGTGCTGACCGCATACGACGACGACCGCTCCGAGGCCGAGGGGGTGGCCTCGTTCCTGCTCGACCGTGCCGGCGCGGGCATCCCGTGGTCTGCCCATGCCGTATTGGCGCGCACGCACGACCAGCTCGCTGTCGTGCGGCGTGCGCTCGAGCGGGCCGGCATCCCCTGCCGGACCGGATCCGCCTCCGCCGACGGGGTCGAGCTCGCCACCTTCCACCGCGCCAAGGGGCTCGAGTGGGAGGCGGTCTGCGTGGTGGGTCTCGAGGACGGGTTCGTTCCGATCGTGCACGCAATGACGTCGGAGACCCTGGCCGAGGAGCGCCGGCTGCTCTATGTGGCCCTCACCCGCGCCTCGAACGAACTCCACTGCTCGTGGGCGCGGACCCGGACGATGTCGCGTGGGCGCGCGGTCGAGCGGCGGCCCTCTCCCTGGTTGGCCGCACTGGCCCGCGTCTCACGCACCGGTCAGGGGCGGATCTCGCGGGAAGGACGCCGGTCGACGCATCGCCGCGCTGCGGGCGGGACTCAACGGCTGACGGCCCCGCGCCGAGCACGCGTCGAGCGTGCGTGCGATCGGATCGTGGCGCGTCAGATCGTGGTGTCGATGAACACCGGGGCATGGTCGGACGGCTTCTGACCCTTGCGCGCCTGGCGGTCGATGAGGGCAGAGGTCGTGTTCCGGGCAAGGACCTCGGTCACCAGGATGAGGTCGATGCGCATCCCCCGGTGATTGTGGAAGTCACCACCCCGGTAGTCCCACCAACTGAAGAGCTGGTCCGACGGGTGGACGAGCCGGAATGCATCGGAGAGGCCCCATGCCTCGAGCTCCGCCAACGCCGTCCGCTCGGCCGGGCTCACGTGGGTCATCCCCACGAACTCCGACGGATCCCAGACGTCACGGTCCTCGGGGGCGATGTTGAAGTCGCCGCACATGGCGACCGGGCGGTCGGGTGTGGCGGTCTCGTCGAGCAGCGCCCTCAGCCTGGCGAGCCACGCGAGCTTGAGCGGGTACTGCTCACTGTCGAGCGAGCGACCGTTGGGGACGTAGACCGACAGGACGCGCACACCGCCGCAGTCGGCAGCGATGAGTCGGGAACCCGCATCGTCGTCTCCGGAACCGAGTCCGGTGGTGACGCCCTCGAGCCCGACCCGGCTCAGGATGGCCACCCCGTTCCACCGCCCATCACCGTGATGGGCCGATTCGTACCCGAGGGTGGCGAACGCACCGTGGGGAAAGGCGGCGTCGGCCTGCTTGGTCTCCTGCAGGCAGAGTACGTCCGGTCGGGCGTAGCCGATCCACTCCTCGACCCGCGGCAGGCGGGCGGTCAGCGAGTTCACGTTCCAGGTCGCGATGCGCACCGAAGCCCCTCAGCCCGCAGACGGGGGATCGGCGTCGACCAGGACGAAGAGCAGTTCCGCCTCGCACGCCAGCTGCCCGCCCACGGTGGCCCGGCCGGTGCCCTTGCCGGCACGCGCCGACATGCGGCCCAGGTTCACCTCCAGTTCGAGGAGGTCACCGGGCACGACCTGGCGGCGGAAGCGGGCCCGCTCGATGCCGCCGAAGAGGGGGAGCTTGCCGGTGGACTCGGGGGTGGCGAGCACTGCGACCCCGCCGAGCTGGGCCAGGGACTCGACCATCAGCACGCCCGGAAGGGTCGGGCGTCCGGGGAAGTGCCCCCCGAAGAACGCCTCCTCACCGGTGAGCTGCCACGCCCCGGTGGCCGAGCGTCCGGGATCGACCGAGCGCAGCTCGGAGATGAAGAGGAAGGGTGCCCGATGGGGCAGGTAGTCCTCGGCTCTCACGATGGGCGAGGTTACCGGACGAGGGGGACAGCCCCCCGCTGCGCGACGGACCGGTGTCCGGACCGCGCGGGGAGCTCACCCGCGGATGTCGGCGAGGGCGAGCTCCGCCCGGCGTCGCGCCGGCTCGAGGGAGACCAGTGAGAAGGTGCGGGTCTCCCCCTTGGACAACACCTGTCGCGCCTTCTGGGGGGGCGGATCGCCGAGCCCGCGCAGCGGCACGTGGCAGAGCATCCCGCCGACGTCGACGTGGGCCCCGTGCGAGGTGAAGGCCGTGACCACTCCGTCGAAGGTGCTCCCGACGGGGTGCTCCGCGACGAAGTTGAGGAAGGTCAGCGGGTCGTTGAGCGCCTCGCCGTACTGGGTCGTCGCGGTCGATTCCCCCCTTGTGGTCGCTGCGCGGGCAGGTTCCCTGGTTGCGTTCGTCGTCTTCGCCACTTTTGCCGTCTTCGGCACCTTCGTGGCCTTGGTTGCCTTGGCGGCCTTTGCCGGTTTTGCGGCCTTGGCCGCCTTCGCGGCCTTGGTGGCGTCCGCCGCTTTGGCTGCTTTGGTCACCTTCGCCGCTTTGGCGGCCTTCGTAGCCTTCTTGACCGTTGAGACCTTCGCCGCTTTGGTCGACTCAGTGACCTTCGCAGCCTTGGCTGCCTTGGCTGCCTTGGCTGCCTTGGCTGCTTTCGCGGGTTTGGCCGCCTTGGTGGCCTTCGTCTCCTTGTTGGTCTTGGCCGACGCGTCGGGCGTCGGTCCCGTGCCGACCGCGGCCATCCTGGAAGAACGACGCCGTCGAGCCGGTACGGGCGGCTCGACGGTCCCGTCCGCGATGGCCTCGCCACCGTCGATAGCGTCGGGTAGCCGCGCATCCCGCTTCGACTTGGACGTCACCGAACGGCTCCTCGCGCCACGGACCGGGGTCCGGGGGGTGAAGACCCAGCCCACGCCCGGAACCGGCTTTCCGCCGATCAGGCGGCCGGACTCGAACAACCAGGGCCGCTCGGCGTGGAACTCCTGGAAGGAGTCGTTCGAGAGCACCAGCGCCCCCGACTTCTCGGCGATGCGCAGGATGAACCCGTCGCCGCGGCCCTCCGCACCGGCCGGAGGGGTGACCATCTCGCCGTGCTCCACGGCCTGTTCGAACGCGGCGACCTCGGAGGGGTCGATCCGGTGCCCGAACGAGGCATCGACCACCACGGTCACGTCCGCCGCGCCGAAACCGGGATACTCATCGAGGAACGCCCGGATGGCCTCGTCGAGTTGAGCGAGGCTGGGAAGGGTCCGACCCTCGGTTGCGATGTTGGACCCGTCGACCACGATCCGTCGACGAGCAGGGACTGCTTGGGCCATAAGTACGAACAGTCAAGCAGCTGCCCGACGATCTCCCGTTCATGGTCACTCGGACCAGCAGTCGCGCCTGACCAGGTCTTAGCCTTGATCCACCGAATTGTGACTTGATCCGGTAGCCGCGCGTCCGCGGAAAGTGCCTCCTGTGTTGGGAGAATGACGGTGTTCTAGGTCGTCATCTCGCCTACCCCAAGGAGGCACTTTCTGTGACGTCAGTCTCGCGCGGAATCGACCGGATCGAGGTGACCTTCGACGAGCCGAATCTGGTGGCCAACGCCGGGCTGGTCCTGGTGGCCACCTTGGTGGTGCGGCTCGGCCTTGAGCGCCTGATCAACGGCTCGGTCGACCTCTCGGGGCGTGTCGGTGGTGCCCTGCCCGGTCGCAAGGTCCTCACCCTGGTGCACGCCATGGTGGCCGGTGGCAGCCACATCGACCACGCCGACGTGCTCCGGGCTGGAGCCACCCAGGCTGTCCTTCCCCATCGGGTGATGGCACCGTCGACACTCGGCACCTTCCTTCGGGCCTTCACGTTCGGACATGTCCGCCAGCTCGACCGGGTGCTGGCGGAGACGCTGTCTCGGGCCTGGTCGCTCGGGGCAGGGCCCGGGGAGAACCGCATGGTGGTCGATCTCGACTCCACCATCTGCGAGGTGTGCGGCAGGGCCAAGCAGGGTGCCGGGTATGGCTACACGAAGCGGTTCGGGTATCACCCCCTGCTCGCCACCCGGGCCGCCACCGGTGAGGTGCTCCACGCTCGGATGCGCAGAGGAGCTGCGAACACCCAGCGAGGGACCAAGCGGTTCATCGAGGAGCTGGTGGCCAGGTTGCGCCGAGCCGGAGCCACTGGTGAACTGATCATGCGCTTCGACTCGGGCTTCTGGTCGAACGCCACCATTGCCACGCTCGAGCACTTGGACGTCGGCTACACGATGGGTGTGCGCATGGTGAAGTCCGTGGTCAGCGCGGTCTCGGCGATCGACGAGGTGTCCTGGACCCCGATCGAGTACACCGCCGACGGCGAGGCCGAGGTCGCCGAGTGCATCTACAAGGGCCGCCGCCTTATCGTGCGCCGGACCCGATTGGTCGGACGACAGGCAGGATGCCGGCGTGGACTCGGACACCAGTCGTGCCGAGGAGGCGACCGAGCTTCTCCAGTATCTGATCCGCAACCGGTGCGTCAACGACGGGACGGTCTCCTCGGGTCAGGAGCACCGTAGCGCGGAGCTCATCGAGGGCTACCTCGAGGGTTCGGGGGTCGACATGGAGACCTACGAGCCCGAACCGGGGCGGACCTCGCTGGTGGCCAGGATCCGCGGCACCGATCCGTCTGCACCGTCGCTCGCCCTGCTCGGGCACACCGACGTGGTGCCGGCCACCGCCGAGGACTGGCGCCACGACCCCTTCGGCGGCGAGCTCATCGACGGCACGGTCTGGGGCAGGGGTGCGGTGGACATGCTCAACCTCACCGCCACCATGGCCACGGGCATCCGACATCTCGGCCTCTCCGGCTTCCGCCCCCGCGGTGACCTCACCTACATCGCCGTTGCCGACGAGGAGGCGTTCGGCACCATCGGGACCAAGTGGCTGTGCACGCACGCCGCCGACGACGTGCGGACCGACTACGTGATCACCGAGTCGGGTGGCTTCCCGATGGGGGGTGCAGACGGCACCCCGCGGCTCCCGGTCATCGTCGGGGAGAAGGGCTCCTACCGCTGCATGCTGACGGTGAGGGGTACCCCGGGGCATGGGTCACAACCGCTGCGGACCGACAACGCGCTCGGTGAAGGCGGCCCAGCTCGTGCAGCGGATCGACGAGTACCGGCCTCGGCCCGAGCTGCACGAGGCCTGGACGCGTTTCATCGACGGGATCGGCTTCCCGCCCGAGCTCTCGGGGCCCCTTCTGGACCCCGACCGGATCGACGCCTTCTGCGACGAGCTCCCGTTGCTCGGCCTGGCGCGCCAGGCACACGCTGCGACCCACACCACGCTCGCGCCCACAGTCATGCGGGCAGGAAGCGCCATCAACGTGATCCCCGACCGGGTCGAGCTCGAAGTGGACGTCCGGACCCTCCCCGGGTGGGATGCCGCCGACGTGCGGGCGATGCTCGAGGAGGCCGCCGGGGACCTCGCCGACACTGTCGACATCCGCATCGGGTCCGGGGAGGCTGCCACGACCTCACCGATCGACACCCCGCTCTGGGACGCGCTCGAGCGGGTCAGCCGGGTCTTCTACCCGGGGGCCCGCACGGTGCCGTTCCTGACCGTGGGAGCCACCGACGCCCGCTTCACCCGGACCCTCGGGTCGGTCTCCTACGGATTCGGCCTCCACAGCAGAGCCATCAGCTTCGAGGACTACGGGGTCATGTTCCACGGGGTCGACGAGCGCGTCGACGTGGAGTCGCTCCGGCTGTCGACCGAGATGTGGATGGCGCTGGCCCGAGACTTCCTCGGGTGAGCGGAAGCCGCGAGCGCGCCACCCGTCCGGGCAGAGGGGCACACCCGCCCGCCGCCGGGGTCAGCCGATGGCGCGGACCATCAGGTCCTCCTGCTCGAGCCGGTGGAGCGCAGTGCTCCCCGTGGCAGGACTCGCCGACTCGGCCCTGCTGACGTGACGGAGCGCGTGCGTGTCCCGTAACAGCCGGTGGAGGCGACTGTGGACGAAGTTCCAGGCGCCCATGTTCTCGGGCTCCTCCTGGAGCCACACGACCTCCTCGGCCCCCGCGTAGCGGTCGAGCACCGCTTGGAGCGCGGCACCCGGCCACGGGTAGAGCTGCTCGATCCGCACCACGGCCACCTGGGCGCCCACGTCGCCCAACGAGTCCCTCCGGGCCAGAGCGTCATAGGCCACCTTGCCGGCGCAGAGCACCACCCGCCGTACCCCCGACGGGTCGACCCCGTCGATGCCTGCCCGCGGATCGTCGAGCACTTCGGCGAAGGTCCCCGTGACGAACGCACCGATCGGCGAGCGGGCCGCCTTGGAACGCAACAGCGACTTGGGGGTGAAGACGATGAGTGGCTTGCGGTCGGGAACCCGGACCTGGGCGCGCAGGAGGTGGAAGTACTGGGCCGCAGTCGTCGGCTCGGCGATCCGCATGTTGCCCCGTGCGGAAAGGGTGAGGAAGCGTTCGATGCGGGCGGACGAGTGCTCGGGCCCCTGGCCCTCGTATCCGTGGGGCAGGAGCAGGACCAGCCCGGATGCCTGGCCCCATTTGTCCTCGGCGGCCACCAGGAAGTTGTCGACGATGATTTCGGCGCCGTTCCAGAAGTCGCCGAACTGTGCCTCCCAGGCAACCAGGTCATCGGTCGCCTCGACCGAGTAGCCGTACTCGAAGCCCACGCATGCGTACTCCGAGAGGAGCGAGTCGAGGATGGTGAACCGGCCACCGCCGAGGCCGGCGAGAGGCACGTGCTCGACGCCGGTCTCGTAGTCGACCAGGACCGCGTGGCGCTGCGAGAACGTCCCCCGGCGGGTGTCCTGACCGGTCACCCGGACGTTCACCGCCTCGAGCAGCAGGGTGCCGAAGGCCAGGGACTCGGCGAGGGCCCAGTCGATCTCGCCGTCGGCCACCACCTTGTCCCGCTGCTCGAACTGTCGGGCCAGCTTGGGGTGGAGGACGAATCCCTCTGGCACGCTGCGCGCCTCTGTCGCCAACCGGCTCAGCACCGACGCGTCGACCCCGGTGGCGACCGACGGGACCGTGAGGTCGGGGACGACGTACTCGGGGAGGCTCGGGGTCGCCGGCGGTGCCGACTCGGCCTCGGCGCGGGTCTCGTCGAGTGCGGCCTGGAGCCGGGCCGAGAAGTCGTCGAGCGCCTGCTCGGCCTCCTCCAGGGAGATGTCCCCGCGGCGGACCAGCGATTCGGTGAAGAGCTTGCGCACCGACCGTTTGGCCTCGATCAGCTTGTACATGAGGGGCTGGGTGTAACTCGGGTCGTCCCCCTCGTTGTGGCCGTGGCGCCGGTAGCAGACCATGTCGATGACCACGTCCTTGTGGAAGGCCTGCCGGAAGCCGAACGCGAGGCGGGCGGCACGCGCACAAGCCTCGGGGTCGTCGCCGTTGACGTGGAAGATCGGGGCCTGGACCATCTTCGCCACGTCGGTCGGGTAGACCGAGGTGCGAGCCGCCTCAGGCGCGGTGGTGAACCCGAGCTGGTTGTTGATCACGATGTGCACGGTGCCGCCGGTGCGGTAGCCGGCGAGCCCTGAGAGATTGAGCGTCTCGGCCACGACGCCCTGTCCGGCGAACGCCGCGTCCCCGTGGAGCAGGATCGGCAGCACCGGGAAGGCCTCTCCAGGCCCGTCGACCAACAGGCGACCGCTCCCGCGCTCGCCGCCGAGGCCGTCCTGCTTGGCCCGGGCCATGCCGACCACGACCGGGTCGACCGCTTCGAGATGGGACGGGTTGGATGCCATGGTCACCGGGATCGACCCGCCCGAGCGGGCGATGAACGTGCCGACGGCCCCCTTGTGGTACTTCACGTCTCCCGACCCCTGCACCGATTCGGGGTCCAGATTGCCTTCGAACTCCTCGAAGATCTCGCCGTAGGACTTGCCCACGATGTTGGCGAGGACGTTGAGCCGACCCCGGTGGGCCATGCCCATGACCGATTCGTGGAGCCCTTCGCGGACGGCCGCCTCGAGGATCGCGTCGAGGATGACGATGGTCGACTCGGCGCCTTCGAGGCCGAATCGCTTCTGACCGACGTAGCGGGTATGGAGGAATCGCTCGAACACCTCGGCCGCATTGAGGCGGTCCAGGATGTGCCGCTGCTCCTCGGGAGTGACCAGGGAGGGCACGCCTTCGACATGCTGCTGGATCCAGCGCTTCTGCTCGATGTCCTGGATGTGCATGTACTCGATACCGAGGGTCCGGCAGTAGGCGTCGCGCAACAGATGGAGGATCTCGTCCAGGGTGGCCGTGTCCTTGCCGGCGAGGCCGTCGGCCACGAAGGATCGGGGCAGGTCCCAGATGGTCAGTCCGTAGTGGAGCGGGTCGAGCTCGGGATGGAGCTCCGGCGGCACGGCGTCCAGCGGGTCGAGGTGGGCGATGAGATGCCCGCGGACCCGGTACATGTTGATGAGGGTCTCGACGTGGGTCTGCTTGACCAGACGTGCGTGCCCGCCGTCCGTGCCGTCGGCCGACGAATTGTCGTCGCGTTGCCACCGGACCGGTTCGTAGGGGATCTCGAGGGAGGCGAAGACCTCGTCGTAGAAGCCGTGACCGCCGGTGAGGCACTCGGAGACGTATGCCAGGAACAGACCCGATTCGGCGCCCTGGATGATCCGGTGGTCGTAGGTCGAGGTCACGGTCACCGTCTTGCCCACGCCGAGATCGGCCAGCATGCGCGGGTCGGTCGCCTCGAATCCCGGAGGCACCCCGAGCGCGCCGACACCCACGATCAGCCCCTGGCCGGGCATGAGCCGGGGCACCGACTGCACCGTGCCGAGGGTGCCGGGATTGGTCAGGGTCACCGTCGTACCGGCGAAGTCGTCCGGGGAGATCCGGTTGGTCTGGATCTTGCGGACCAGCTCCTCGTAGGCCGCCACGAATCCGCGGAAGTCCCGGAGATCGGCGTCTGTGATGCACGGCACGAGCAGCGTGCGGCCACCGCCGGACTTTTCGACGTCGACGGCCAGCCCGAGGCCCACGTGCTCGTGCCGGATCACCCCGGGGGTCCCCTTGCCGTCGGCATCGGCCACGAAGGTGGCGTTCATGGCCGGTACCGCGCCGAGTCCCTTGACCACGGCGTACCCGATCAGATGGGTGAAGCTGACCTTGCCCCCTGTCGTCCTCGCGAGATGGTTGTTGACGACGGTTCGGTTGACCTCGAGCAGCTTGGCCGGCACGACCCGCACGCTCGTGGCGGTCGGCATCCCGAGCGAGGACTCCATGTTGGCCACGACGCGACCCGCGGCCCCGCGCAGCGGAGTCGCCCCGGGAACCGCTCCGGGGGTGTCGCCCACCGCCGGCGCGGAGACGGCGGCAGGTGCGGGTGTGCCGTCGGGCGACGGGGAAGGCGGGCCGGTCGGCGGCGATCCGACTCCCCCGGCCGGGCGGTAGTCGACCAGGAACTCGCGCCAGGAAGGGGACACCGACAACGGATCGTCCCGGAACCGCTCGTACATGTCCTCGACGAGCCAGGCATTCGGACCGAACGCTCCGGCCCCGGCGATGTGCCCGTCCTCCGACTGCCCCGTTGCGTCTCCGTCAGCCGTGCGCGTCATCGCCCACAGCCTACCGGGAGGCCCCCGAGCGGATCTCGGGTCGGGAACACGGCGCGGTAGCGTCATTCGCATGCGTGGGCAGGTAGTGCTTCTCTCCGGGGGGCTCGACTCGACGGTGTGCATGGCACTGGCAGCCGCCGAGGCGAGCGACCCGCCACTCGCCCTCTCCTTCGACTACGGACAGCGCCACCGGAACGAACTGGACCATGCCGCCGGAGTCGCCGGCCACTACCGGTCCGAGCACCTGGTGGTCCGGTTGGACACCTCGGCCTGGGGTGGGTCCTCACTCACGGACCCCGACATGGCGGTACCACACGGCGGAACCGACGAGGGCATCCCGACCACCTACGTGCCCGCGCGCAACACCATCTTCCTGGCGGTGGCCCTCGGGGTGGCCGAGGCCCGCGACAGCGATGCCGTCTGGCTCGGGGTCAACGCCATCGACTACTCGGGGTACCCCGACTGCCGGCCCGAGTTCATCCAGGCCTTCCGCCAGGTTGCCGCCACCGGACAGCGGCGCGGAGTGGAAGGCGACCCGGTCATCCTCCGGGCCCCGCTCATCGAGTGCACCAAGGGCGAGATCGTCCGACTGGGCCTCGAGCACGGCGCGCCCCTGTACCTCACCTGGTCGTGCTACCTCGGCGGGGAGCATCCCTGTGGAACGTGCGATGCCTGCCTGCTCCGGGCCCGCGGCTTCGACGAGGCGGGGTTCGCCGACCCGGCCCCGGGATGACCGTGACCGCTCCGTCCGCCGAGCTCGCCGGACCGGCACACCCGACCATCCTCGCCACCGAGGTCTTCTCGGCCATCCAGGGCGAGGCCGCGCTGGTCGGCGAACGCCAGGTGTTCGTGCGCCTCACGGGGTGCAACATCCGCTGTACCTACTGCGATCAGCCCGAGGCACTCGATCGGCGCCCGGGGCCGTGCCGGGTCGAACGGCGCGCCGGCCGCCGCGATTGGCGAACGGTCGAGAGCCCTCTGGTGGTCGACGAACTGGTCGACGCCGTGGCGGTGCTCTGGGAGCAGGTACTCCACCACTCGATCAGCCTCACGGGGGGCGAGCCGCTGTTGCAGGCCCACAAGGTCCGCACGCTCCTCGGGGAGTTGGCCGGTCGCGGGTGGCCGGTGATGCTCGAGACCAACGGGATGCTGGTCCCCGTGCTCCGGCGGGTCCTGCCCTTCCTGGCCTATGTGAGCATGGACATCAAGCTCGGGAGCGTCGACGGCCAGGGCGTCCGTCCCGATCTGCAGGCCGCCTTCCTGCGCGAGGCGCTGGCCGCGGGAGCGGTCACGTGGGCGAAGGTGGTTCTCGGTCCGGCGACCGACCTCGACGAGTTCGACCGGGCCCTTGCGATGGTGGCCGACGCGTCCCGATCGGCAGGGGTCGCGGGACGAGGCGTCGAGGTCTTCCTCCAACCGCTCACCCCGTTCGGGGCGGCGACACACGCGCCGACACCGGAGCAGGTCCTCGAGCTACAGGCCAGGGCGCTGCGCATCCATCCGAACGTCCGGGTGGTGCCTCAGACCCACAAGGCCATCGGGCAGCTCTAGACAGGTCGGACCGCGCCTCGACGGGTGGTCGTCGGGTGCGGCGACCCGGGAAATCCCGGGCCGCCGCACCCGACAGGACTACCGGGCCTTGGCGAGCTTCGGCGCCGGGGCCTGTCCGTTCACGACCTTCTTGAACGACGCTCCGGCCGAGACCTTGGGGCTCTTCGAAGCCTTGATCTTGATGATCTCTCCCGTCTGGGGGTTGCGACCGCTCCGGGCGGCCCGCTGCGCGCGGTCGAATGTCAGGAAGCCGGTGATGACGACCTTGTCGCCCTTCGCCACGTTGGCCGTGACGACGTCCTCGATGCCACCGAGCACGATGGCGACGTCCTTGGCGGTCACCCCGGTATGTGCGGCAACGGCGGTGATGAGATCGGTCTTGGTAAGGGGCACAGTCTCTCCTTGGTCAAATGGAAGCCCTAACAATGCACGATCCCCGGCACCCATGCATGCATCCCGCCGGGCGGAGCCCCGTCGGCGCTGGTCTCGGCACCCCGGTCCGGGTCCCGCGAGGGCGTCCACAGGTGCCCACCGGGAGTGGCTCGGACCCCCCAGGACCGGAATGGCTTCGGAGACGGGCCAGCTGCCACGCTGTGCCCCGGATGGACCCTCACCGCTCCCTCTCGGTCACCGAGCACGTCCCCGACGATCCCTCGTCCACCACTCCGGTGCTGGTGCTGGTACACGGCTCGCTCGACCGGGCGGGAAGCTTCGCCCGCGTGCTCCGCCGCCTCCGCGACCTCCACACGCTGGCCTATGACCGGCGCGGGTACCACCGCTCGCGGCACCTGCTCCCGGTCCACACCACCCTCGGAGGGCACGTCGACGACCTGCTCGCGGTCATCGACGACCGGCCCGCCGTGGTGATCGGGCACAGCTATGGCGGGACCGTCGCCCTCGATGCGGCGCTGCGACCCGGGGGTCCCGGCCCGATCCTGGCAATCGCCGCCTACGAGCCCCCGCTCCCCTGGCTCGCCGGCCGGTCACGGGGTCCCGGGGCATCCGGACAGGGGACCGGGCGCCGAGAGCCGGAAGACACCGGGGACCCCGCGGAGCGGGCGGAACGGTTCTTTCGCCGCATGGTCGGGGACTCGGCGTGGGAGCGGCTGCCCGAGGCCGCGAAGGCGGACCGCCGGGCCGACGGCGCGGCCCTCGCGGCGGAGATGGACGCCATCCGAGTGACCGAGGCCCCATTCGACGTGGCCGCGCTCACCGTCCCCACCACCTATGGACGGGGGACCAACTCGCGCCCGCACCACCGGCAAGCGGTCGACTGGCTGGTCGCCCACACCCCCGCGGCCCGGCTCGTCGAGATCGCCGGCGCGGGGCACGGCGCCCATCTCACCCATCCGGACGCCTTTGCGGCCATGGCCCGTGAGACCGTTGCGTCCGCGGTCGCTCCCGGGGTCGGTCCGGCCGGGCGCGAGCACCGGGGTTACGCTGACCAGGACCCGAAGGGAACGGGCGCCGACGCGAAGGGGATCCCGCCATGAGCCACACCACGCTGCCGGCCGGAGGTGACGCCTCGGCGGTCCCGGCGACCGACATCCCCACGACGGAGCAGTTCGAACACGAGGTCCGCGCCTTCCTCGATGCCAACGCCGAGCGCCGTCCACAGGAGCGGTTCGTCTGGGGCCAGGGCTCGGACGCTGTCGGCCTCCTCCCCGAGCGCTCGCGCGAGGAGGAGCTCGCCGAGCTCGAGACCGCCCAGACCTGGGCCCGCGCCGTCTTCGACGCGGGGTTCGGTTGGATCACGGGACCGGTCCGGTACGGGGGCCGCGGGCTGCCCACCGAGTACCGGCGGATCTACCACTCGATCGCCTCGGGGTATCGGACGCCGCCGCTCTCCGTCTTCGGGATCGGGCTCGGGATGGTGGCGCCGACCATCCTGGCCCACGCCACCGACGAGGTGAAGGACGCTCTACCTCCGCTCGTTGTACCGGGGTGACATCGTCGCCTGCCAGCTCTTCAGCGAGCCGTCGGCCGGGTCGCGACCTCGCCGTCGCTCCAGACCCGGGCCGAGCGCGACGGCGACGAGTGGGTCGTCAACGGCCAGAAGGTCTGGACGTCGGGGGCCCAGCTCTCCGACATCGGCGAGATCATCTGCCGCACCGACCCCGACGCTCCCCAAGCACCACGGCCTCACCGGATTCGTGGTCGACATGCGTGCACCCGGCGTCGAGGTCCGCCCCCTGCGCCAGATGACCGGGGGTGCCTCGTTCAACGAGGTCTTCTTCACCGACGTGCGGGTGCCCGACTCCCATCGGCTCGGTGACGTCAACGGCGGATGGACCGTCGCCCTCACCACCCTCATGAACGAGCGTGCCGCCATCGGCGGTGGCGGGGGTGGGGTGGGCCCGTCGATCACCACCCGCCTCATCGAGCTGGTCCGGTTCATGGGCCGTACCGACGACCCACTGGTCCGCCAGCAGCTCGCCGAGATCGTCGATCAACGAGCGGGTGGCCGGCTACACGAACCAGCGGGCCATGGCCAGGATCGCTGCCGGCCAGCTGCCCGGGCCCGGAGATGTCGCTGTCCAAGCTCTCGCTGACCGCCAACATGGTGCGCTCCAGCGCAGCCCTCTCGTCCCTCCTCGGGCCTGCGCTGGTGGCCGACACCGGAGCCTGGGGCACCTTCGCCTGGTCGCAGTTCCTCCTCGGCGTCCCCGGGATGCGCATCGCCGGCGGCTCCGACGAGGTCATGCGCAACATCATCGGAGAGCGGGTCCTCGGGCTGCCGAAGGAGCCGGTCCCCCGCTGACTCCGCAGCAGCGCAGCAGCCGGTGCGCCGGCTATCGGAACGCGAGGTCCTCCACGAAGGACCATGAGCGCCGGTGCACCGAGGTGAGGCCGAAGCCGTGCAGGGCGGTGCGGTGGGTCCGGGACGGATACCCCTTGTTGCGGTCGAAGTCGAAGGCAGGGAAGCTCGGGGCGAGCGCACGCATCATCCGGTCGCGGGTGACCTTGGCGACGATCGACGCGGCGGCGATCGACTGGCAGGTCGCATCGCCCCGGACCACGGTCCGCACCTCGGGCGGGACGGTGGTCACCTCCGTCACAGCGACCGGATCGGTGAGGTAGTCGAAGCTCCCGTCGAGGAGCAGCACCCCTGGCGCGACCGTCAGGCCGTCGAAGGCGCGACGGGCGGCCAACCGCAGCGCCGCGGTCATGCCGAGGAGATCGCACTCCCCCGGCGACGCGTGGCCGACCGACCAGTCGAGGCACCACGAGGTGACCAGGGGGAGCAGCGCCTCACGCCGCTCCTCGGAGAGCTCCTTCGAGTCGCGGACGCCACTGGGTGCCCGCCGGTCCGGGCAGTAGACGACCACCCCGACAGACGCCGGTCCCGCCCAGGCGCCCCGTCCGACCTCGTCCACTCCCGCCACCGGTCCGGCGCCGTCCCGGATGAGGGCCCGCTCGAAGCGTGCGTGCGGGCGGACCGGGCGGTCACGGCCCCGGCCTCCGGTTCCGCTCTTCCGTGCCACGGTCACGTCGCGAAGCTACCCCCGGTCAACGGAGCCGGCCGCGGACCACCTTGCCGAGGGCGTTCCGCGGCAGGGCGTCCACCGGTCGGACCAGCCGCGGGTGCTTGTAGGGGGCGAGCCGCCCCGCGCAGTAGGCGCGCAGGTCCTCGACCGAGGGGGCGGCCCCGTCGGCCACCACCCAGGCGGTCACCAGCTCCCCCCATTCGTCGGACGGGGTGCCGGTCACCGCCACCTCCACAACCGCTGGATGGCCCACCAGGACGTCCTCGACCTCGGTGGGGTAGACGTTGAACCCCCCCGAGATGATCAGGTCCCACGACCGACCCCGGATGACCAGGTACCCGTCCTCGTCGGACCCCAGATCGCCGGTCACGAACCAGGGGGCCCCGCCGTCTGGTGAAGAGCGGAACGCATCCGCGGTTGCCTGCGGGCGCTGCCAGTAGCCATCGAAGACGTTCGGCCCCCGGACCAGGATCTCCCCGTCTGCGTCGACGTCGATCTCGACCCCGGGAAGCGGGAACCCGACCGTGCCCGCCCGTCGTTCCCCGTCGTAGGGGTTCGAGGTGTTCATGAGGGTCTCGGTCATGCCGTATCGCTCGAGCACCACCGAGCCGACGGCGCGGGAGGCATCGGCGTGCAGCTGGGCAGGGAGGGGGGCCGAGCCGGACACGCACAGACGCAGGCCGCGCAACCCCCCCGCCCGGCCACTCGTGACCAACCGGTGGTACATGGTGGGCACGCCGAAGAAGAGGGTGGCCCGGTCGTCCCGGGCGGCGTCCGCGACGGCGCCGGGATCGAACCCGGGCAACAGCACCGCCGACCCCCCGGCCGAGAGGGTGCCATAGGCGCCGACGGCCAGGCCGTGCGCGTGGAAGAGCGGCAGGCAGTGCACGAGGCGATCGCCCGGCGACCACCGCCAGGCGAGCTGCAGCGCCTCCGTTGCCGCCAGCAGGTTTCGGTGGCGGAGGACCGCGCCCTTGGGCGTCCCTGTGGTTCCCGACGTGTAACAGATCAGGGCCGGGTCGTCGGGCGCGGCGCGGTCCACGCTCCGCGGCTCGCCACCGGGGAGGTCGAGTGCCGGCCCTGTCACGACGAGCGGCGCCGCGGCCGCAGCGCGCACCCAGGCGGCCTGCTCGCTGCGCTCCACGACGGCCGCGGCCGGTTGCACGTCGGCCACGATCTGGGCGAGCTCCCGTGCCGAGTAGGCCGTGTTGGCCGGCACCACCACCAACCCGGCCCGGAGCGCGCCCACATGGGCGACCAGCGCGTCGACCGAGGTGCCCGTCGACCAGACGACACGGTCCCCGGGTACGAGCCCTGCGGCCTGCAGCCTCCCCGCGGCACGGCGGGTGGCGGCATCGAATTCCCCGGCCGAGTACCAGCGGCCGGCCTCCTTCCAGAGGGGTGCTCCGGGGTCGACCGCCCACCGGTTCGACCAGGCTTCGAGCAGGGTACGGGGCCCGGTCGGGTCGGGCACCCGCTCGGCTCGGGTCCCCGGGAGATGGTCAGACCACGGACGCAGGGCACGCTCCTCGCAGGTCGGGGCGGTCGGTCCGCCCGGGGTGTGCGCTCGGCACACCCGCCTTGTCGGGCCCTAGTCTTAGCGGAGGTGTCGGGCAGCGCGACCGGTCAGGCCGCGCCCGCAATGCGAGAGGAACCGCAATGGGACTCATGGACAAGGTCAAGGCACAGGCAGAGGTCGGGCTGGCGAAGGCCAACGAGGCGACCAAGGCCGGCCAGGCCAAGCTCGACCAGGCCACGGCCAAGCACAAGGCGGACGGCCTCCTCCACGACCTGGGTGCCGCGCTCTACGCCGAGCATGCGGGGCGGGGAACGGCACAGACCACCGCCGAGGCCGAGCGCCTGGTGTCCGAGCTGCAGGCCTACGAAGCAGAGTACGGGGCCCTGACCCCGTGACCGCCGACGCCCGCGATCCGGCACGCCGGGTCGCGATCGTCCCCCACACCCACTGGGACCGCGAGTGGTATGAGCCCTTCCAGACCTTCCGGCTCAAACTGGTCCGGTTGGTCGACGAGTTGCTCGACCTGTTGGAGCGCGACGGCACCTACCGGCACTTCCTCCTCGACGGCCAGCTGGCGGTCCTCGACGACTATCTGGAGATCCGCCCGGAGAACGAGGAGCGGGTGCGGGCTCTGGCGGCGGCCGGGCGGATCACCGTCGGGCCCTGGTACATCCTCATGGACGAGTTCCTTGTCTCCGGCGAGACCCTCGTACGCAACCTCCAGGCCGGCATTGCGCGGGGCGCTGCCTTCGGTGGGGTGATGGACGTCGGTTACCTGCCCGACATGTTCGGTCACATCGCCCAGATGCCCCAGCTGCTGCACCAGGCCGGCCTCGAGCACGCCGTGGTCTGGCGCGGGGTTCCCTCGGCCGTCGACCGGTCGGCATTCGTGTGGTCCGCACCGGACGGCTCGTCGGTCCGGGCGGAGTACCTCCCTGCCGGATACGGCAACGGTGCGGCGCTGCCCGAAGATGCCAAGCAGCTGGTCAGGCGGCTCCGCTCGCTGGAGGAGGAGTGTGCCGCATTCGTCCGTCGCGACGAGCCGATGCTGCTCATGAACGGGACCGACCACCAGCGTGCCCAGCCGTGGTTGGGGCGGGTGGTCGCGGAGGCCAACGCGCTCCAGGACGACTTCGAACTGGTCATCACCTCCTTGCCCGAGTACCTGGCCGCAGCCGACCGGGAGGGGCTGCCCGAGTGGACCGGCGAGCTGCGGTCCGGGTGGCGGTCCAACCTGCTGATGGGGGTCGCCTCCAACCGGGTCGACGTCAAGCAGGCCGCAGCGCGCGCCGAGCGCTCGCTCGAGCAGCTGGCCGAGCCGCTCTCCGCGCTCTTCCTGCCTGCGGAGTCCTGGCCGGGCACCCTGCTCGATCTGGCCTGGAGGCTGATGATCCGCAACGCCGCGCACGACTCGATCTGCGCCTGCTCGGTGGACGAGGTGGTCGACGCGGTCCTCCACCGCTACGCCGAGGCCCGTCAGATCGGTGCTGGACTCGCCGAGCAGGGCCTCCACACGCTGGCCCGGTCGATGGCCGACCCGGGTCCGGTGGTGGTCAATCCGACGGCTCATGACCGCGGTGGGATGGTGGATGTGGTGGTGCCGGCGGTGGGCGAGCCCGGCCCGGACATCCAGGTGCTCTCCGAGCGGCACGGGCTGCCGGGCAGGATGACCGTGGACGGCGAGACCGTGCGCACCATGATCGGCCTGCTCCAGGGGTCGCGCATCGACGACGAGGCCTATATCACCGACGTCTCGCTGGCCGCGGACGAAACAGGGGTCGACGTGATCCTGGCGATCGGCCCCGAGCCACGCGACGGCGTACCGGTCGAGGAGGCCAAGCGCGAGCTCTACACGCTCCTCGCCGCCCATCCCGACACCGAGGTCCGCCTCATCATCGACCAACCGCCGATCCGGCGGATCCTCGCCCGTCAGACGGTGGTGCCCGGGTTCGGGTGGTCGCGGTTCGCGCCCGCGCCGCTCGCCCATCCGGTCCGGGCCGACATGCGGCCCGGCACCGGGATCACCCTGGCCAACGGACTGGTCGCCGTCGTGGCCGACCCGGCCGACGGCACCTTCTCGATCGACGGGGTCCCGGGCTACGGCAGGCTGGTGGACGGCGGCGACCACGGCGACACCTACAACTACTCGCCGCCCACCCACGACGCGATCGTCGACAGCCCCGACTCGGTCACCCTCGCCCTCGGGGATGCCGGCCCGGTCCGGGCCACCGTCGACGTCACGGCGACCTACACGTGGCCCGACCGGGTCGACGGCGCCGCCCACACCCGGACGGGGAACCGCACGGTGACCGTGACCACCACCGTCGAGGTGCGGGCCGACGAGGCACTGGTCCGGGTGCGCACCCGCTTCGACAATCCGTCGCGCGACCACCGGCTCCGGGTCCACCTGCCCCTCCCCGAGGCGGCGTCGACCTCGCGGGCCGAGAGCGCCTTCACCATCGTCGAGCGAGGGTTGACCGCCGAAGGCCGGGACGAGGAGTTCGGTCTCCCCACCTTCCCGTCCCGCCGGTTCGTGACCGCCGGAGGGCTCACCGTGATCCACGAGGGCCTCCTCGAGTACGAGCTCGTCGACCTGACCGACGCGTCCGGCGGCGCCGACACGCGGGCCCGGGTCCTCGCACTCACCCTCCTGCGGGCGACCGGCATGCTCTCGCGTCTGGGGATGTCCCTCCGGCCGCTGCCGGCCGGGCCCATGACCCCGATCGAGGGACCCCAGATGATCGGGCCGGTCGAGGTCTCCTACGCCCTGCTGGTCGGCGCCGGCGATCCCTACCGGGCCGCTGACGACGTCCTGGTACCGCTCGCGACCACTGCATCCTTCGGGGGCGGTGACCGGCCGGGCGAGGGCTCGGCCCTCACCGTGCGGGGCGCGGAGGTCTCCGCTCTGCGCCGCGAGGCCGGGGTCCTCGAGCTCCGGGTGTTCAACCCGGCCGACACCCCGACCACGGTCGAGCTGCCGGGGCGTTCGGGGTGGCTGGTCGACCTACGTGGTGGGACCGTTGCCGCCTTCGAGGGGGAGTTCCCCCTCGGGCCCCACCGCATCGCCACGGCCCGCCTCGAGCACTGACGCCTTCGGCATCACCCGCTCGCCGCGCACGCGCAGCTCGTCCAGCTCGCGGAGGACACCGGCCAGACGTTCCCAGCGCATCGTGCGCCGCTGGTCGGTGCCGGGCTGGCTCCCTGCCCGCACCAGCTTCCACAGCTGCACCCGCCCGATGTCCCTGAGTGTGCGGGGGCGCAGCGGGCGGGCTTCGATGGCGGTCTCACCCTCCTCGACCATGGCGGTCCGGAACTCGTCCGAAACGAGGACGGTGCCCGGGTTGGCCACGCCCGCGAGCCGGCTGGCCATGTTGACGACCGGCCCGTAGTAGTCGCCGTCGTGGACGAGGACCGGTCCCATGGCGAGGGCCACCCGCACGTCGGAGAGCAGATCGTCGTCGGCGTACGCCTCCGCCAGGCTCAGACCGATGTCGGCGGCGGCGGCGGCCGTCGGCACGATGAACATCGCCTCGTCACCGATCATCTTGACCACCCGGCCCCCGAGGGCCACGACGGTGTCGTGCGCGAGCTCCTCGAAGCGGGCCACCACCGCGGAGAGCTCCTCGTCGCCGAGGTGCTGGCTGAGCATGGTGAACCCCACCATGTCGGCGAAGCCGACCGCCATCACCGGACTGACCCCGGCGTCGTCGCGGGAGCGGTGGAGCATGGTGCGCCGGGTGGCGACCTGCAGGTGGCGGCGCCAGACGTATTCGAGCAGCCGTGCCATGGCCGGGATCGAGACGTCCGCCTGGCGGGCGAACTCGTCGGCGTCGAGGATGCTGTCACCGGTGGCGAGCAGGATCGGGGTGGTGCCGGGACCCGCCTCCGCCTCCGCGATCCGGGCCATCGAGGAGCCGATCACCCGGGCCATCTGGACCGCACTGTCCTGGTCGACCAGACCCATCGCCACCATCCCCTGGAAGAGGCGGACCGCCTCGAGGTCCATCTCGGTGAAGGCCGCATCGTCCTCGTCCACATCGACGAAGCCCAGCGCGCGCCAGAAGCGACGAGCCAGGTCGATGGGGATGTCGGTGCGCGCTGAGACCTCGGCCTGGGTCAGGCGTTCGCCGGCGGGGACGAGCATCCGGTCGACCATCAAGAGGTCGATGACATCGTCGTCGACGGCGCGGTCGATCTCGGCATCGGTGCAGCCGAGGTCGCGGAGGACCGCACGCACGCGGGACAAGGCCCTGATCCGGTCCCGCTGCACCGTGGGGTCCGTCACCGCCGACGAGTCGTCCGACACCTGCACACCCTAGGCGGTGGCCCCCCGGGGGACTCGCCATCGGGTCCTGCATACACTGGTCCGGTGAGAGCCCACGGTGACCCGCAGTGGGGCACGTCCCTACGGCTCGGACCACGTGCGGTGCTGGTGCCGGTCAAGGCCTTCCACCACGCCAAGGGGCGGCTCGACCGCGCGCTCGGCGGGCCTGAGCGCGTAGAGCTGGCACGGGCGATGGCCGACCGGGTGGTCGACGCGGCCCGTCCGTTGCCGGTGGCCGTGGTCTGCGACGACAACGACGTCGCCGACTGGGCGCGCCGGCACGGGGCGTTGGTGGTCTGGGAACCGGGGCGCGGCCTCAACGGGGCCGTCGAGGCCGGCGTCGACCGCCTGCGTGACGCCGGCGTGGTGCAGGTCACGGTCTCCCACGCCGATCTTCCCCGGGCCAGTGGGCTGGCAGCAGTGGGCGAGGCGGGAAGCATCACCCTCGTCCCGGACCGGTACGGCAACGGCACCAACGTGATCGCCCTGCCGGCCGCGTCCGGCTTCCAGTTCTCGTACGGACCGGGCTCGTTCGCCCGCCACAGCGCAGAGGCGGGACGCCTCGGGCTGCCCTTGCGGGTGCTCGACCTGCCGGACCTGGCCTGGGACGTCGACGAACCGAGGGATGTGATCCCGGTCGCGTTGCCGGGCGCGTCGCTCGGGTGACCGGGACCGGTCACGGGACCACCGGGGAGCCGCCGCTGCCGGGTCTTCCGGTCGGCGACCTGCCGGACCGGGGTCCGATCACGGTGGACCTGCCCGTGCCGGGCCGTGCGCTCGCCGTCGGCGCACACCCGGACGACATCGAATTCGGGTGCGGGGCCACGCTCGCGAAGTGGGCAGCCGCCGGCTGCCACATCCACCACCTGGTCCTCACCGACGGGTCCAAGGGGAGCTGGGATCCGGACGCCGATCTCGAGGCACTGGTCGCAGAGCGCATGCAGGAGTGCCGCGCCGCCGCTCGTCGCCTCGACGGGGACCGGACGCCGCCCAGGGTGGCGTTCCTCGGACGCGTCGACGGCGAGCTCGAGAACGGGCTCGACGAGCGGCGGGCGGTGACCGCGCTCATCCGCGAGATCCGCCCCGACGTGCTCCTCGGTCACGACCCGTGGCGCCGCTACCGGCTCCATCCCGACCATCGGGCGGCCGGGTTCCTCACCCTCGACGCGCTGGTCGCGGCCCGTGATCCGCACTACTTCCCCGAGCAGGGCCTGGCCCCTCACCGACCCCGGGTGCTCCTCCTGTGGGAGGCCGATCTGCCAAACCACGTCGAACGCGATGGCGGGTACGAGGAAGTCAAGATCGAGGCGCTCCTCTGCCATCGCAGCCAGGCTGCGACCACGCTGGGGTTCGACCCGTCCGCCGACGACACCACTCTCGCCCGTGGACGCCAGCAATTCGGAGCCCAGGTGCGCCACCAGATGGCCGAACACGGAGCGCTGGCCGACAGCACCTCGGGCGAGGCGTTCCACCGCATGGACCGTCTCTGAGCGAGCTGTCGGCCCATGGCGCCGGGCCCGGACGCGTCGGTGGGGGCCCGGCCACCCCCACCGACGACGCACCAGCGGCTCAGCTGCCGCTCGGAACGACTACCGGGACTTCTTGACCGTCCGCCTCGCAGCCTTGCGAGCCGGAGCCTTCTTGGCCGTGCGCTTGCGACCAGTCGTCTTCCGTGCCGCAGTCTTGCGGGCCGGAGCCTTCTTGGCCGTGCGCTTGCGGGCAGTGGTCTTCCGTGCAGCAGTCTTCCTGGCCGGAGCCTTCTTCTTGACTGCCCGCTTCTTGGTCGCCCGCTTGGCGGTGGTCTTCCGTGCCGCGGTCTTTCGGGCCGGAGCCCTCTTGGCCGTGCGCTTTCGGGCCGTCGACTTGCGGGCCGTGGTCTTCTTCGCCGTGCGCTTCGCAGCAGTCTTCCTGGCCGTGGTCTTACGGGCCGGGGCCTTCTTGGCCGTGCGCTTCGCAGCAGTCTTCTTCGCAGCGGTCTTCCTGGCCGGGGCCTTGCGGACCGCCTTCTTGGCTGCCTTCTTTACTGCCATTGACACTCCCTCCTTAGGGTTCAACGCCGATTTGAACGTCGAACCGGTGGCGAACCGGACACCTTTCGACGCAGGGATCGGTACCACTGCACCTGTCCGAGGATTTCGGCCCACCCGGGGAGCACGCTTGGTCGGGGTGAATGTTCCGAACCCGACAACGGTGACTCTCCGGCCAGCCCGAACCTCGGTGATGATGGTTTCGAACAGTGCATCGACCACGTCTTCGGTGGTGCGTCGAGCCGACTGCGCCGACCCGCTCACCACCCTGACGAGTTGAGACCTGTTCACGACCACCTCCTCAGTGATACGTCATCGCATACCAGCCAAATGGCTTTTTCACCCCAGGTCAAGCATCATCGGCGTCCGCGCGGTGCACGGCGGATCCGAGCGCGACGGTGCGCGATCACACGCGCGTCGGTCGCATGCGTCCGACCTCGCCGATCAGCAAATGTCCCATGGACAAAAACCCGAGTGTTTGCAACGATTATTCCGCACATGCCACGACGTGTCGCACTTGCGGAACAGTCACTCCGCCGTCAGTAGCGGCCCGCAGACCGGCAAAGCAGAGGAAGAACGCAGTGACAAACTTTTTTTCCGAAATTCCCCCTCGACCACGCGATTCGGTGCATCGGGTCGCGATGCGCGCACTCGCGGACGCCGCTCACGGTCTGTACCTCGGACACGACCGGGACGGCTGGCGTCATGCCGCAGCACAGCATTCGGTCATGGTGTTGGGACCACCGCGCTCGGGAAAAACCTCGTCGTTGATCATCCCCAACGTGCTCGGCGCGAACGGTCCGGTCGTCTCGACGTCGACCAAGCCCGACGTTCTCGATGCCACCGTCGCAGCGCGCTCCGGGCTCGGGCAGTGCCTGCTGTTCGACCCCACGGCGTCGGTGGACCAGTTCGATGGCGTTCACCGCCTCCGCTGGTCGCCGGTCCCTGCCTGCGTCTCCTGGCGGACCGCACTGGCGACAGCTCGCTCCCTGGTGGTGGTCGGATCGGCGGCCGCCGGACCCGGTGCGATCCGGGGCGACGGGTCCCACTGGACCGAGCGGGCGGCAGCCCTGCTCGCGCCCCTCCTGCACGCGGCGGCCCTGGAGGGGGCGGACATGCGGACCGTGCTGACCTGGGTGGACCGGCGCCAGGCGCTGCCCGCACAGCAGGTCCTCTCCTTCCAGCCGACCGGGAGCGGCGACATCGCCCGGAACCTCCTCGACGGCATCGTCACGACCGACGAACGCGAGCTCAGTGGCATCTGGTCGACCGCGTCCGGCGCGCTCGGCGGCTTCCGCTCCGAGGAGGCCCTCGCCACGACCGCCGAGCCGGACTTCGACCCCGACCGGTTCGTCCGCTCCGTCGACACCCTCTACATCGCCGCGCCAGCCCACCACCAGGCGTTGGTCGCCCCCCTCGTCGTAGGCGTCCTGGACGCAATCCGCCGCGCCGCCTACGCCCGGGCTGCCATCGGCCGGTCCGAATCGGACCCACCGGTGCTCCTCGCCCTCGACGAGCTCGCCAACATCGCGCCCATCCCCGACCTGCCGTCCATGGTCAGTGAAGGAGGGGGACAGGGCGTGGTCACCCTCGCGTGTTTCCAGGATCTCTCCCAGGCCCGTCACCGGTGGCCCCAAGAGGCCGAGGGTTTCCCCTCGCTCTTCGGGACCACGGTGGTCCTCCCGGGGATCGGGGATGTGCGGACGCTCGAGTCGCTCTCGGTGCTGGCCGGCGACGAGGAGCTGGTCACCCGGTCGGTCTCCTCGGGACGATCGCCCTCGGACCACGTGGTCACCGACCTGCTCTCCGGCGGACGACCGCACGTGGGTGACCAGCACGCGACCCTGTGGCGCCGGCGTCTTCCTCCCGAGGTCATCACCCGCGGGGCCGACGGATGCGCGCTCGCGTTCGACCACCGCAACCGGGCGGGGTGGGTGCCGCTGTCCCCGGCCCACCGTGCCGAACCCTGGCGCACGCTCCGGTCGCCCGAACGGGACCTCGACCGGACGGCGCGCACCAGAACGGCGCCGGGGTACCCCACGGGGCCGGACCTCGGGCGGTGACGATCGCCGGACGCCGGCTGCACCGATGCCCCCGATCACCGGGCCACGACCCGATCCGAACGATCCCACCCGGCGTGCCGGTCCCGGCGCGGCCCGAGGGGAGACGGATGCCCGCGGGCGACGTCGTTGGCCAGTGCACCCCGCCCGAACGGGCGGTCGTCCTCGGAACGCTCGGCACCCAGTCGGGCACGATCGACCAGCTCCGGGTACAGGCGGAACGAGCGCGCCACCGCGGCGGCCGACCACCGCTGCTCGGTCGGTCCGGCCACGTCGACACCGGCACCGGTTCCGGCGGATCGAGCCGACCCTGGCGTCACCGGTCCCGTCGCGTCGGTCAGTGCGCCGGCCATCCGCTCGACGGCGGCCGCGGGCGCTCCCTGCGGCAGGGCCTCGGTGAGCGCGACCAACAGGTCACGCCGGGTCACCAGGGATCGACGTGCGGCCAACGCGTCCAGCCCGCGACCGAGACGATCGTGGGCTGTACCGGCATCCGGACCGTCCGGCCCCCCTCTGCCCACGACCCGGACCAGTTCGCCGAGGTCGACCCCGTGGTCGCTGGCACGCCGACGCCACTCGGCCCGCAACCCGTCGACGGTGACCGTGCGGTCCTTTTCGGGCCGGTCCACGTGGAAGGCGACACGCCGGAGCGACCCCGGGGCCCGTTGGACCTGCTCGTCGATACCGGCGGCAGGCGCCGCGAGAAGAGCCGGCAGACCACCGGGTCGATGCCGGACACCTCGGGGCGGCCCGAGGGACCGGGCTCCCACGCCGCACCGATCCCGACCGCCAGCGCGTGGCGGAGTACCGAGTGGTACAGACCCTCTGCGGCACGGCGGTGCAGGAACAGGCGCCGGCTGTCGACCGTCGACCAGAGGCCGTCGACTCCCTGGGCCACGTTGGCCGCAACCAGGTGGGTGTGGAGGTGGGGATCGAGGGAACGGCTCGTGCGGTGTACGAAACCCGCGGCCACCATGCCCGTCGCCGCGAGGCAGCGCACCCGACCTCCGGTCGTCCGGCGCACACCGACCCCTTCGCGTTCGAGGTGGGCCGCAGCGGCGGACACCGCCTCGTGGTGAGCAGCCCCGACCGCGCCGGCGAGCTCACGGGGACCGAGCAGATGGAGGACGCTGACCGACTTCGGCGCACAGAACACCAGGTCGAAGCCGGCCACCCCCCGAGCTGCAGGGACGTGCCGGAGCGACCTGTCGCCCAACGGGTCGCGGCCCTCGAGAAGGTCGCCGAACGGCACGGCCGTGACCGGACCCCGTAGTCCGAGCGCCTCGGCGCCGCCGCCACTCCAGAGACCTGGCGACTCCCCGGCCACACCGGTTCCTTCTGCACGACCCGGCACCAGGTCTCCGACGTAGTACGCCGCGCGCCCGGCTCGCACCACCTGCATCTTCAGCACCGGGATCCGCCCACAGGAGCCGCCACGACCCCCTATCGTATCACTTCATATTATTTCAAATTATTTCATGTTGTCTCATACCCTTTGCAGCGCCCCGATAGCGGGCGAGGATCCGGGACGCAGCCTCCGGCGCCAGGGACCGGAGCTCCGGGGGATCGACCACCTCGGCGCCCGGGCCGAGCCGGAGCAGGAGCCGCTCGAGCCATGCGTCCCCCCCGACGAAGACCTCCCAGAGGCAGTGGCCGGGTTCCGTACCCACCTGCTCTGCCGCGGGGATGGTCTCCATCAGCCAGGTCATCGAGGGATCGAGCGAGAGGCGGACCGGTCGGCTCTCCGGTCCCGGCACGTAGGCGTCGAGGTCGGTACCGGGGTCCCTCCCGGTGCCCTCTGCGACAGCGGGGCCTCCCAGCTCGTCGTGCCCGGCGACCGCGGCCGCGGAGCGGATCCGGTCGACCCGGAACCGCCGGACGTCCCCGGCGGTCGCGCACCAGGCGTCGAGGTACCAGTGGCCCTCGGCGGCGAAGATCCGCTGCGGGGTGACCGTGCGGACCGTCACCTGGTCGGCAGAGGCGGAGTAATAGGAGAGCTCGACCCGCTCCCCCGAGACCAGCGCGTCCCGGACCGTCCCGAGGAACTCGGGCGAGTCGAGCTCGACGTCGAGTGCGGTTCCGCCGAGGGCGCGGTCGAGCTTGGCGAGGGCCCGGGAGAGCGCCCCGCTCTCGTCGCTGCCGGGGACGGCCAACAGGGCGCGGGCGGACGCGGCGAGGGCCAGTCCCTCCCGCGGGCTGAGCCGGCGCGGGCGGGCAAGGGTGGTGCCGAGCCTCGTCGAGACGGTGGTGTCGGTGACCACGATCTCGAGCAGCTGGTCCGGCGTGTAGGGCGGGACGCCGCAGCAGGCGGCCATCTCGAGCTCGGCCACCAGCGCGGCCGGGTCGAGGTCGAACCGCTCGGCGACCGCGTCGATGGGCGCGTCCCCCTCCTGGGCGAGCCAGGCCAGGATCGCCAGCAGCCGGCGCAACCGGCCGGCCGTGTCGGGTGGGCGGCTCACCGGGTCGCGCCCCCGCCCGAACCGGCCATGGCCTCGAGCCTGGCCACCATCGCCGCACGGATCTCCGGCGGTCGCAGGACCTCCGCATGGTCGAGCAGGTCGAGGACCCAGGAGAGGAGCGCCTCGGTGTCGGTCACCGCCAGGCGCACCTCGACGGTTCCGTCGTCCCTGCGGTCGACCACCGCGTCGGGGCCGAGCGCCGCGACCACGCGTGACGACTCGGCGGCGTCGACGGCCACGTCGACCTCGACCACACGACCGGCTCCGAACTGCCAGGGGTCACGGGTGAACGCTCCGTCGAGATCGAAATCGTCCGGCACCTCGGCCGTGGCCGGTTCCCCGATGCTCGGCGACCCCTCGATCCGGTCGACACGGAAGGTGCGGGCCTCGGCCCGGTCACGATCCCACCCCACCGCGTACCAGTGGCCACCGCGGAACCGGATGCCGGCCACGTCGACCGAGCGCGGCGTGCCCCGGTAGTCGAAGGACACCACGGCCCGCCGGCGGACCGCCTCGAACAGGACCGGCAGCCCCGGGAGGCCGTCGAAGGAGGGGAGGTCGACCAGGGGAACCGGACCGCCGTGCCTCGGCCACTCGCCGCCCATCCCCAGCTTCGAGAGGGCTTCCCTCCCGATAGGCTCGCCGAGGTGGACGCCGGCAACCGCCAGGTTGAGCGCCGCCTGTTCCTCGGGCTCCAGGTGCAGGTCGGGAAGGTAGTAGGCGTCGGGGTCGACACGGTAGCCGAGCTGGTCCTCGCCGCCGATGGACTCGACCAGGACCGGCACGCCCTCGTCGCGCAGGAGTCGCTTGTCGCGCTCGAAGGCCTGCCGGCGGGCCGCGTGGCCGTCGGGGTAGCCGGGCACTCGGTCCGCGATCTCGCGCAGGCTGAGCGGACGGGTCGTGTCCAGGAGCACCAGCAGCAGGTCGGTGACCCGTTCGAGTCGGTCGGGCTGTGCCATTCACGCCAATCTAGGACCCGCGGGTACGGGTTCCGGCAGTGACCGGGACCGATCCGCTGGCCCTGCAGCCCCACGCGGCGCTCTGGGCCGTGCTTGCAGTCCTCAGCGCGGCCGTGGTTCTCGGCCACCGGCGGCTGCAGCGCCGCGACGCCGGGCGTGAGATCTGGCCGCGTGCCGACATGGTCCGGTTCGTCGGGAGCGGTGGCGGTTACCGGGATCGCGCTCGGGTGGCCGCTCGGCGACCTCGCCGCCCACTGGTCGCTCTCGGCGCTCGTCCTCCAGCGGGTCCTGCTGGTGCTCGCGGTGGCCCCGCTCGCTGCTCCTGGGTCTCCCCTACGACGTCCTTCGGTGGCTGACCAGGCCGGCACCGGTCGACGCTGCCCTCACCGGCCTTGCACGACCGCCGTTCGCGGTGGCCTTCGTGACGGTGGTCCTGGTGGGTTCGATGGTGCCTGCGGCGGTCGCGCTCCAGGCGGGCTCCGCCGTCGGCCGCGGCCTGCTGGCCGCAGCGGTGATCGTGGCCGGCCTGGTGCTGTGGATCCCGGTGCTCGGCCGGATCCCGGGCATCCGGCGCCCGCGGCCGGTGGTGCGCTTCGCCTACCTGGTGGCCCAGGCGGTCATCCCGGGCTTTCTGTCCTTCCTCTATATCCTCTCGACCCGGCCGCTCTACCCGGCGTTCGCCCACTCGGCGTCCGCGATCGGCCTGCGGCCCCTCAACGACCAGCAGGTTGCCGGCTTCCTCTCCAAACTCTCGATGCTCCTGGTGCTGCTCTCCGTCGGAGCGGTCGTGCTGGCCCGGGCCCCGGACACCGACGACGAGTTCGGACCCGAGGACCCGCTGGTCTGGGCCGACGTCGAGCGGCAGTTCGAGCGGGCCGACAGGAAAGCGGGTCGGGCGGGCGACCCGGCGCCGCCCTCGGAGCCGCCGGCAGCGGACCGACCGGACCACCCGGCGCCGCCGGCCAGGGGAGAGTCCGAACGAGAACGCCCGGACAGCGGTCCGCCGGCGACGTAGGTGCGGCGTCTGCGATCACCGCGTGGCCGCTGCCGGGCTCCGTACCATGGGCCCATGATCCTCGATGCCCCCGAAGCGCCGGCCATCCGGCGGCTGGTCCCAGGGAGCCTCCGGGCGGGCGTCGAGGACCTCGGGGGCGGCCGGCCATGGTCGTGCGATCCGTCTCGACCATCCGGCGCGGTGCCCTCTCCCTCGAGGACGGGGAGACCTTGCGTGCGGCGGCGGCGGTCGGCCCGCTCCCTGCAGATCCCGATCGTCGTGGTGCTGGCATCGAGCGGAGCCGACGTCATGGAGGGTGTCGCCTCCCTGCACGGGTGGGGGCGGGCCGCCCGATCGCTCGCCCAGTGCTCCGGGGTGGTGCCGGTGGTGATGGTGGTGACCGGGCCGGCGCTCTCGGGTCCCGCCCTGCTCCTCGGGCTCGCCGATCTGGTGGTCATGACCGTCGACGCCTTCGCCTTCGTCTCCGGCCCGGCCATGGTCGAGGACTTCACCGGCATCCGCATCGGCGTCCACCAGCTCGGCGGGACGGCCATGCACGCCCGGTCGAGCGGTCTCTGCGCCATCGAAGCAGGGTCTATCGACGACGCGATCGAGCATGTCGCCCATCTGCTCGCGCTCCTGCCCGCCCACACCGACGAGCTCCCGCCGGTGGGCCCTCCTGCCGCGGGGTCCGGGGCGGACGAGGAGCTGCGCACGCTCATCCCCGACCGGGCGACGAGCTCCTATGACGTCCGGCGGGTGGCGGCCACCCTCGCCGACGATGGGGAGATCACCGAGCTCTGGACCCGGTGGTCACCGCAGTTGGTCACCGCATTCGCCCGGATCGGCGGGCGAACGGTCGGGTTCGTGGCCAACCAGCCCCAGGCGCTGGCCGGCACCCTGGACATCGCCGCCTCGCAGAAGGGCGCCCGCTTCGTGCGGTTGTGCGACACCTTCAACATCCCGCTGGTCACCCTCGTCGACACGCCCGGGTTCCTGCCCGGCAAGGACCTCGAGTGGCGGGGCATGATCCGGCACGGCGCCGAGCTCGCCTTCGCCTACGCCGAGGCCACCGTGCCGCGGGTCTGCGTGATCCTGCGCAAGGCGTTCGGCGGTGCCTACATCGTCATGGACTCGAAGGGGATGGGCAACGACGTCTGCTTCGCCTGGCCGGGTGCCGAGATCGCGGTGATGGGGGCGGTGGGGGCGGTGCAGATCCTCCACCGGGGCGCGGGTGCCGACGAGCGCGACGCCCTCCAGGCGGACTATGCAGAGCGGTTCCTCACCCCCTGGCAGGCAGCCGAGCGCGGGTTCGTCGACGCGGTCATCGATCCCGCCGACACCCGGGCTGCGGTGTCCGATGCGTTAGCGGTGCTCGAGACCTCGAGGGAGCGGCTGCCCGGACGCAAGCACACGGTGGGGCCGCTGTAGGGGGGAAGGGACGTCCGACTCAGGGATCGATCTCGGCAAGACCGGCAACTCATACCCGATTACTAATGTTCGGCCATCGAGCTGCCGATGGTGCAGTGGTGCCCGCTAGACGGTGGTTAGACGACGGCGGGCGTGGCCCCGTTGTTCGATACCTGCGCCGGAGATGGGTCGCCGTTGTAGCTACGGCCCTCCTCATGGCAGTTTTTTTGTTAGCTAGTTTCGTCATAGATCCCCTGATCGTTCATAGCGTGGGATGGCACTACCCCCCCGATATTTGGGACAATTACCAGCTGGCAAAAAACATCACCGTCGGCGATTACGCCAATATCTACAGCGAATCAAGCCTGGTCGCATCGCCCGCCATCCTGTTGGTATTTCTCCCGCTCGAACAGCTCACGCAACACTTTGGTCTTTCAACAGGTTTCGGATTTCCAGTATCGAGGCCCTCCGCATGGCCAATCGTTGCACCCGTGAGCGTCCTACTGTGTGCACCAGCCTTGTTCGGCGCCGATTCGATAGCGCAGGCGATTGGGGCTGCCTGGAAGCGTCGGTTGGCCATCGGAGTATGTGGCGCGATCGCCTTGGGCAATGTGCTTTGGTGGGGTCATCCGGAAGATGCCCTTGCCGTGGCCTTTCTTCTTTTTGCCATGCGGTCTGCTCTTGCGAAGCGGTGGGTCTTGTGTGCGTGGTTGTTGGGGGTTGGATTCGCATTCCAGCCCCTCATCGGTTTGGCCATTCCTGTCGTCATCCTCTCTGCTGGATGGCGTCGCCTCCCATCGCTTTTACTTCGGATCCTGGCGCCGGCGGCGGCACTTCTCCTCGTGCCATTCGCTTCGGACTGGCCAGATACATATCGGGCAGTGGTTGTTCAGCCGGTGTTTCCTAACCTCGTCCGCCCCACCGTGTGGCTGAGATTCGCTCCACACATTGCCAACGAAACCTGGATGGGTGGCCGATCTGTGGCGGGAGGGCCAACCCGATTGATCTCGGTCGCAATCGCTATTGGAGTTGGAGTGTGGTTCATGCGAAGGGAGCGTCCACCAGAGATGCTCGTATGGTGTGTGGCGTTGGTTCTCGCCCTTCGGTTCTTCTTTGAGGCCGGCGTTGCCCCTTATTACGTCTGGCCGCCGCTGGGGGTAGTACTTGTGAGCGGTGCCGTACAGCCGTGGAAGCGACTGTCTTTGACCTGCGTGTGTGTGTTAGGCGTGACTTGGGTAGCAAACATTCGCATCTATACCGAATGGATTTGGTGGCCGATCTGCGCCAGCTTGGTCCTCACTTTGGTTGTCGCCTTCCCGGCAAACAGCCGAGGGCGTGCGACAGATACCACTGCCACTTTCACAGAGGTTGAGCAAAGCACGTTGGTGCCCGTTTAGGGCTGTCTCACGTGTGACTGATAGTGGCTGTGCGTGGCGCCGAGGAGTACAGCGGCTGGAAGCGGGGTGGGACTACGCCGCAGCTTCGCCAATGGTGACTTCTAAGCCGAGAGCCTCGATCCGCTTCTGAAGCCGCGTGGCTTCGATGGCCGGGGCGAGGCGCCGCAAGAAGTAGTCGGCACTGGGTCGTCGTAGTAAGTACCGGTGGTCAAGAAGTGCCAGACGACGTTCAGGATGGACTGAACGACAGCGATCGCAGCCTTGTTGGGTCCTCGTCGGCGTGCGATGAATAGTGCGCCGATAAGTACGATCCCTTGGTTCGTGCTGCGACCCCTGGCCGCTATGAGAGCACGTTGGAGGCACGTAGATCCGTGGCGGGTGCCGGGCTCATTTCCGAAGCGCCAATCTGCGGTGCAGCACCGGAGATGCCGACTTCCGCACGACCGGGCCACGCACAGGCCAATCCGATTACCAGGAAGGCCACCATCGGGGTCCAGTATCCCCATTCCGACGCGTGGTGGAAACAAAACACGGTCGCGACTACGGCGATCGCCGAGGCCCCGACCAGACGCTTCCAACTCGCACACGTGGCGGCCGCCAAGACGATGAGCGCCAGCGGAGGTCCCAGGTAGAAGACGACCATCACTGATTCGAAGAAGCACCGGAGGCTGAGGGCCAGGGCACACAGCCAGAGCAGGCCGACCGTCGACGGCGGCCTCCGATAGGCCATGTAGCCGATCAGGACGGCCATCAGGACCGCGATCATCCGCCCGGGTCCGGCGCCGACAGCGGTCGGTGACAGCGTGGGCGACAGTGCGATCCAGGGTGTCGCATGGTCGAGGTATCTGGCGTTCGCCTGTTGGAAGAGGACCGCTGACGTCCGGTGCCATTGCGTCACCAGCGGGGCGCTCAGAAGCAGAACCGAAGGAAGGGCTCCGTAGACACAAAGGCGGAAGCGCTGGGGCCTGGGTGTTCGGACGAAGGCCAGAGGGAACATCAGGATGACCAGCGGTTGCGTGACGATGGCCGCCCCCCACAGCCATCCCGAAAGAGACCACCGACCGCGGAACATGGCCAGGAGCGCGTACAACGAGAAGGTCAGGGCCAACAGGTCCTCGGGGTGGCCCCACAGGGTCACGACCTGGAAGATGACGACCGCTTCCATGACACTGAGCACGATCCGGCGAGGCCCGCTCACCCCGAGCTCCTCGGCCATGGCGTCGAAGGCCAGCAGGCATGTCGATCCCAACAACAGAATGGCCGGTCCGAGGAGCAACCACGAGGTGGGCTGGCTGAGGAAAATGGGGGCGATCGATTCACTTCGTCCGAGCGCCCCGCTCACCATCGCCACCGGCGCCAAGAGGACCGCTATCCCAGGTAACGTGACCAGTTGTGTGTCGTTCCCGTAGATGCCCCCAAGGTTTCCCCAACCCACCCAATGAGCAGCGCGAAACGTGGACCAGATATCACCGGGGATCACCCAATCAGGGGAACGATGGACGATCGGATTCCACCACAGCGAATAGGCCAGGGACACGACCACGAAGATCAGCATCACCACTAACGGCCAACGTCGTCGCTTGAGATGCTCGACCAACCACGAGGTTCGACCCACCCGGTCGGCAACTTCTCCGGCGTCAGCCGTGATCGGGGTCCCGATCTCTTCGACCTGTGGGTCGATGACACCGACTACATTCACTTCGCCATCCGAGCGCCCAACTGCACGCTTATCTGACTCACTTCACCGTCGACCGCACCGGCCACCACCGCCTCGTCCAGAGTGGCTGTCGTGTCGGACACCCTCATCCTCATACCATCGGGGCGACAGGGCCTGGCCTTGAGCACCGAACTTGCACCGCGAGCATCCGTCTTGGGCCGGACATGGAGAGTGCCCCCTCCCGGAGGAGGGGGCACTCTCGTCAGTTGATCTCGAAAGGCCGGACTACCCGGCTATCCGGACTTCACAGGCTCCCGATCAGATGGACGGGGAACTGCGTGAAGGAATACGAGTAAAGCGTGGAGGCGTTGATGTTGGGTGCACTGGCAACACAACTGCCAGTGCTCTCTGTCCCGGCAGCAACGGTCTTGATCTCAGCGTATGTAGGCCCGAGTTGTCCGAGCGCGAACACTGCCGCTGTGCCTCCGGCCGCCCCGGTCGCCGTCGCCGGAGAGACTGCCGAAGGAGCCGCCGCAGCCGCGAACGGGCCCACCGGAGCGGTGGTCCCATCAGGCTTCGTTGGCGTGTCGACAACGATCCAGCAGTTCTTGGTCTGCGCCGAATAATCAGCGAGGACCAGAGCCGAGGAGTCCCCTGTCACGAACACCGAGATGTGGTTCTGGTCGGTGGACGCACCTTGTCAGGAACTGGAGGGGACGGCTCGGCCGATTGCAATGCGATGACCAGGTTGGCCGCCGACGGATACGCCTGGCTGTTCTGCTGGTATTGAGCCTTCGCATTCAACAGCGCAGTGTTCAGATTGGACTGCGCAGCGCGGTCGTTGGCCGACTTCGTCACACCGAGGAACGTCGGGATGGCGATAGCCAGGAGAATGGCCAGGATGAGCAGAACGACCATCAGCTCGATGAGGGTGAAGCCAGCGTCCTCGCCGGTCTCACCCGCAGCGCTACGCCTGTCGTTCAGACGTTGGATTGCGGATGAAAACATGTGTTGCCTCCTCGTGAGTATGTGTTGCATCAATTGAGGAACACCATGATTGGTGTCCCATCCAGGTATCGGAGTAGCTGACCCACACCTTGAGAAATACACGGAACATTTTTCGGTTCGGTCAGCGTCCGCTTGCCCCCTGGTGCCCGCCGGTCTTGCGCCACGATCACCTGACCCGCTCGACGGCAGTCAGGGGTTCACGTCCTGCCGTGATCTCGTCCCTGCCGCCCGGGCGCGCAAAATGAGGACCACCGACGCTCCTGCCCCAACAGCGTCGCTCGGAGTGGATCAGCCGCCCGAGTTCGGGACCAGCTTGATGTAGTCGAACATCGGCAGGTAGAGGCAGATGACCATGGCGCCGACCACCGCTCCCATGATCACGGTCAGGAGGGGCTCGAGGATCGACGTCAGGTTGTCGACGGTCTGGTCGACCTCGCCGTCGTAGAACTCCGCCGACCTTGCTGCAGCATGTCGTCGAGCGCACCGGTCTGCTCGCCGACCTCGACCATCTGGACGACGAGCGACGGGATGACGTCGTCGTGCTCGCTTCAACGGGTCGGCGAGCGGACGGCCTTCGCGGACCCCGGCCTTCGCCTGGAGCAGACGTCGCTCGACTGTGCGATTTCCCGACGACGTCGACACGATGTCGAGCGCCTCCAGGATCGGCACGCCCGACCGACAACGACGCAAGCGTGTGGCGAACCGGGCCAGCGCCGCCTTGTGGATCAGCGCCCGAAGATCGGGGCGCAGCTTGAACTTGTCCCACGTCGGCGGCCCTCCTCGGTTTGATCCACCGCCGGACGCCGACGATGACCCCGACGATCACCGCGATGACCACGAGGATCCACGGCCAGCTGACCACGATGTTCGAGATGGTGATCAGGATCAGCGTCGGAGGCGGCAGCTTGCCGCCCAGGCTGGCGAACAGCTTCTTGAAGACGGGACGATGAACACGATCATGACGGTGAAGATCACCACGATGACGCACACCACGATGATCGGGTAGGTCATGGCGCCGCGGATCCTTGCGGTTGAGCTCGACCTGCTTCTCCATGGTGGCGGCGAAGGTCTCGAGCACGATGTCGATGCTTCCGCCGACCTCACCGGCCTGGACCATCGAGACGTACAGGTTGTCGAGAAACCTTGGGGTGCTTGGCCAGCGCCGCGGAGAGCGAGATGCCCGGCTCGACGTCGTCGTGCACCTCGTCGCAGGATCCGGGCGAAGCTACTTGTTCTCGACCTGGGTGGCCAGCACCGCCGAGCGACCGGACGATCGAGAGGCCGGAGTCGACCATGGTGGCGAACTGCCGTGTGAAGACCGCGACCTCTCGGGCTTGATCCGGTCCGTGAAGCCCGGGATGACGATCTCGGTCTTCAGGCTGACCTTGCTCTTCGGGCGTGACCGGAGACGGGCAGGTAGCCCATCTCGCGCAGCCTGCCGACGACGAGCGCGATGCTGTCGCCCTCGAGCTGTCCCTCGACGAGGTTGCCGCGCTGGTCCCGGACCTTGTAGTCGAACGTCGAGTGCCACGATCGTCCCGCTCGAGCTCGGCTGAACCGAGCCGGCTCAATGCATGCTGCAGATGGTTGCGGAGGTCGTCCTCGTCTGCGCAGCGGTCGAACGCCACGGCCTCGGTGATCACGACCGGCCTTCGACGAGCTGGGCCAGGCCCTGGTCCATGGTCTGCATCCCGTAACTGGCGCACCGGTCTGCATCAGCGAGTAGATCTGGTGGGTCTTGGCCTGCCCGGATCAGGTTCTGGATGGCCGGGGTGCACACCAGGACCTCGCAGGCTGCGAGCACGACCCGTGCCCGTCGGCGTTCAGGCACCAGCTGCTGGGTGACGACGCCCTCGAGCGACGCGGCCGAGCTGGATCCGGATCTGCTCCTGCTGGTTCGGCGGGAACACGTCGATGATCCGGTCGATCGTCGACGGGGCGTCCTGGGTGTGCAGGGTCGCCGAACACGAGGTGGCCGGTCTCGGCCGCGGTGAGCGCCGTCGAGATCGTCTCGAGGTCACGCAGCTCACCGACCAGGATGACGTCGGGGTCTTGACGCAGCACCCGGCGCAGGGCCTCGGAGAACGACTCGGTGTCCTCGCCGACCTCGCGCTGGTTGATGATCGACCGCTTGTGGTTGTGGAGGAACTCGATCGGGTCCTCGACCGTCACGATGTGCAGCGGCTTGGTCCGGTTGATGATGTCGACCAGCGACGCCAGCGACGTCGACTTGCCCGAACCGGTCGGACCGGTGACCAGCACGAGGCCGCGGCGCATCTCGCGTGAAGCGACGGATCGACTCGGGCAGCCCGAGCGTGTCGAACACGGGGATCTCGTGGGGAATCGGCCGCATCGCCGCGGCGACCGTCCCGCGCTGCAGGGCGACGTTCACCCGGAACCGGCCGACGCCGGCGATCGAGTGCGAGGTGTCGAGCTCGTGCTCGGCCTCGAACCGCTCCCGCTGGCTCTGCGGGCAGGATCCCGAAGATCATCTCCCGGAGCGTCTCGTTGTCGAGGACCGGACATCCTCGATCGGCCGGATCGCGCCGTGCAGCCGGATGCAGGCCGGGCATCTCGGCGTGAGGTGGAGGTCCGACGCGCCGACGCTCACCGCGTAGCGCAGGAGGTCGTCGATGTGCAGGCGGCAGTCGTCCATCGGCACGCGGCCGCGGGCCTCGCCGGAGCATGCGGTGCACCGCGGAGGATCGGTTCGGAGCCGGCTCGCGCCGAGCATCGGTCGACGGATGCCGCCGACGGAGATCGCGGTACCGAGGCGGCAAGGTGGCCGTGTCGGCATGCCGGCTCGGCAGGCCGGCGGGGCCGCCTCGAGCGAGCGCCTGCAGCAGCGCTCGACTGCGCACCGGGTCGCCGAGCACCGGCAGACACCTTGGAACCACACGAGGCCGAGAGCGTTCGAGGTCGTCGCGAGCGTCGGTGGCTCACCGAACGCGACGTGCAGCGTCCGCTCGTGGAACGCGTACCCGATGGCTCCGTAGTCGGTCGCGACCGCAGCGACGGCAGGGCAGCCACGGCGTCGGGAGACGGCCGGTTCGCGTCGAGGTCGACCGTCGGCAGCTGAGCGAGCTGGCCAGGGTCGCCACCACGACCTGCGGGCGCACGCAGTCCCCCGCGCTACGAGCAGGGACGCCAGGGACTGACCCGTGGCTGTCGCCTCGTTGACCAACGGGCGGAGATTGCTCTCGGGTCATACCCCGACTGGACCAGGGCCTGCGCCAGGCGGCGCGACCACTCGGTCGCGCAGGGCTCATCTCTCCGTCGACCGAGCTCATGCGACCACCCGCAGAACTTCCTCGAGGGTGGTCTCACCCTCGAGCGCCTTTCGCAAGCCGCTCTGGCGCAGCGTGACCATCCCCTGGCTCGACGGCGAGCTTGTGGATGTCTTCGCACGGCCGCCTTCGATGATCATCCGTTCGATTTCTTCGGTGACGACGAGCAGTTCGGGAAGTGCCTTACGCCCCCGGTAGCCGGTGTTGGAGCAGGCGGAGCACCCGATCGCTCGGTGAACCTTCGGACATGCCGCCGATGCATCGACCTCGGCCACGACCATCCCGCCGCCACGATGTCGGCCTCGGTGGGCTCGTACGGCTCCTTGCAGTTGGCGCAGAGCCGGCGGGCCAGGCGCTGGGCGAGCACACGCCGAGACTGCCGACGTGACCAGGTACGGCTCGAGGCCCATCTCGATCAGCCGCATCGGGGTGCGTCGCGGCGTCGTTGGTGTGCAGCGTGGCGAGCACGAGGTGACCGGTCAGGGCGGCCTCGACCGCGATCGAGCGCGGTCTCCCGGTCCCGGATCTCACCGACGAGCACGATGTCGGGGTCGGACCGCAGGATCGACCGGAGCGCCGAGGCGAAGGTCAGGCCGGCCTTGTGGTTCAGCTGGACCTGGTTGATCCCCTTGATGCGGTAGCTCGACCGGGTCCTCGACGGTGATGATGTTCTTCTCGGGCGAGTTCAGCGCGGTGAGCGTGGCGTAGAGGGTCGTCGTCTTGCCCGATCCGGTCGGTCCGGTCACCAGGATCGTCCCGTAGGGCTTGGTGTAGAGGCTCTCGTAGATCGTCGAGCATGTCCTCGTCGAAGCCGAGGTCATCGAACCCGAGGACGCACACTCGACTTGTCGAGCACCCGCATGACGACCTTCTCGCCGTAGATGGTCGGCAGCGTCGCCATGCGGAGGTCGATCCGCTCGGTTGCCGACGGTGAGCGAGATCCGCCCGTCCTGGGGGACCCGGTGCTCGGCGATGTTCATGTCGGCCATGACCTTCAGGCGGGTGACGACCGCCGCAGCGATGCTGCGCGGGGCAGTCGACACGTCGTGGAGGACACCGTCGATCCGGTACCGGATCCGCAGCTTGGTCCGCGGTGGGCTCGATGTGGATGTCCGAGGCCCGCTCGTTCAGGGCCTGGAGGATGAGGAGGTTGACGTAGCGGACGATCGGCGCGTCCTCGACAACGGACTGGAGTCATCGACGCCGGAGTCCTGACGATTGGAGTCGATGCCGAGCCGAGGCCTCCGATGGCCATGTCGGCCGCATCTCCCCCACTGGTGGTACGCCTTGTCGATGTAGGCGCTGATCTGCGACCGGGTCGCCACGACGACGTATGAAGTTGCGTCCCATGATCGTCCGCAGGTCGTCCATGGCGAACACGTCGGTCGGGTTCGAGGCGGCGACGACCGGGATGCCGTTGTCGGTGGCGATCACCATCACGTTGTGGTGCCGTGGCCGTCGCCTCGGGAATAGTGCCGGCTTCCGCCAGGTCCACTCCGACGACGTCGAGGTCGACGAACTCGAGGCCCATCTCTTCGGCCATGCCCCACATGAGGTCGGCCTCGGTGACCATCTTCTCGTTGGTCAGGATTCGGGCGATGGTCTGGCCGGTCAGATGGTGCTCTTCGAGTACCGCGCTCATGTCGTCGAGCGAGACGCGGCCACCGTCGACCAGCACCTTGGCCAGCGGTGGGAACATGGCAGTCGCGCTATCCCCATCGAAGCCTGATCCTTCGACGTGCTGCTCGTCGGGGTGGAGCTCCTGGAAGGTGGCGACAGCCTCGGCCACCAGGTCGGCGGCCTCCGTCGTGGAGTCCGACGCTCCGTCGTCCGGTACTTCCTCGACCGAGAGTGCCAGCGCCTCCAACTCTCCAGCGAACGGAAGCACGTCTTCCAGCGCCTGGCCGAGAAGCGGCTCGGATGCGTCGAACGCCGCAACAGCCTGATCCCCGCTGATCGGACCGTCGACAACGACCTCCTCCTGGAGGACCTGGCCGTCCAATAGTTCAGGCGTCGGTTCGTTGACTGCGAGATCGTGATCCAAGGCAGCTGCCAACCCGTCGATGGTGTCGGCGGTGTCGTCCTCCGATCCTGCCGGTACCGCGACTCCGACCTCCGGGTCGTCGGGCTCGGGAATCTCGACGAGCTCGGAGACCTCTGGGGCTGCATTCTCCTCGGGGGTCGGTGCCGGGCGGCCGGCCGGCGCGGACTTGCCGCTCTCCTTCCCGCCTCTCTTCCCCTTCTGGCTCCTACCCGATGACGACCGACGCGCCGGGGGTACCTCGACTGCGGATCCCTTTGTTGAATCGATGGGACCATCTTCGGCATCCGGGGTGGCCGTGTCGACGGCATCAGGCTCCACCCCGACTGTCTTCGACTTCGGGCCCTCTGCGGACTCCTCCTCGGTGATCCCGGAGCCAGCACTGACGTCCGCCGCATCGTCCGGGGCGATGTCCGGCGATGACACTGATCCAGCGGGATGCAACAGGGGCTCGACCTCCGCATCGGTGCCACCCTCACCGACGAGCGCCACGGGCTCACTAACAAGCGCAGCCAGATCGTCGGGCGTGAGTTCCACAGTGCTGGTGTCGTCCAATCCGGACGAAGGACCTTCGAATCCGGCAGCACCGTTCGTCTCGCGAACCGCGGATTGTTCACTCTTACGAGAGAAGAGCTCTTCGAGGTAGGCGTCGATCTGCTCCGGAGCAGCAACAACGGAGATGAATTGCGCGCCCGATCGAGGCGCGAACACGGAGTCCTGCCGCGGAGAGATCATCGGGATCAGACGTCGCAATGACCGGGGTTCCGAACTTCCGCTTCACCGCGACCATGTGGTAGCGCCGGGCGAGGTCGACCGGAAGGATCTCGCCCGCAGCGGGGTCGACTCCGTACGTGTCGAGGTCCACGAACTCGAGGTCATGTTCGCTTGCCATCCCACGGATGGCGTCGACATCGCTCATGGGACCAGCATCGGCAGACGTCGGCCCGAGATTGAACCCCAATCGGCGCCGCCGGAGCGTGCCAGACCCACGGTCGTCCCCAGAGAACCCACCATGCCCCTTCCCAACCTGCCTTTGGACGCTGAGGGGAGTGCTCCCGACATCTCACTCCTCGTGGTCATTCTCCCACCGGGAGAGCGCCAACCTCAAGGGCTCGTTCCACGGTGCCGAAAGACACGAAAGACAGTTGCCCGCCAACCGGAGCCGGTACTGTTGCCGATTCCACCGGTGAGAGGGTCACGCGTGACGAAACAGGCGCCTCCGGGCGACGGGAACGCGAACTCCCTGTTCAAAGGCAATACCAGCTCCAGGTGGGGCCATGGTGGTGTGCAAACATGAGTTCGAGTGGCCTCCCTGTCGAGGCCATTTCCATCCCACTGGCCGGAGTGGTCGGACTGTTCGTGGGCTCCTTCCTCAATGTGGTCGCCTACCGGGTCCCCAGCGGCCTGTCCGTGTCGACTCCCCGTTCGTTCTGCCCGATCTGCGACCGCCAGCTGGCCTGGTGGGAGAACGTCCCGGTGGTCTCCTGGCTCGTTCTGCGGCGCCGCTGCCACACGTGTCACCAACCCATCTCGGCTCGATATCCCCTCGTCGAGTTGTCCACAGGGGCGATCTTCTGCCTGGTCACCTGGGCCTGGCACGGCACCTGGCTGTCCGCCGGCTACTGCGTCTTGGCAGCCACAGCGACGGCCATCTCGTTGATCGAGTTCGGGGGATCGCGCTCACCACTTTCCGTGGCGGCCGTCGGGACGCTACTGGGCGAGGCGATGATCGTCTCGGCCGCTGCCTGGCTCCAGCGATGGGCGGTGCTCGGGGGTTCGCTGGCCGGACTTGCCGCAGGGGTCGCCCTCTTGGGCATCCTCCGTGCACGAGACCCCGACTGCCTCGATCCGCGGGAGAACGGTCGGTCCACGTTCCCGGTTGCCGGGTGCTGGGTCGGTGGATTGGGGTTCGTCGCCGTGATCATCGGTGTCGCGGCCTGGGCCCTCGTCACATTCGCCTGCCTGGTGGGCGTGTGGTGGACGTCCCGGACGTCGAACGGTGCCGGGGTGACCGGCATCCGACACGGGGCCCCCCTGGTCGCCACGCCGCTGGTGACTGCCATCGCCGCGGCGATGCTGGTGTCACTCATCGTGGCCAGGTGACCACGTACGATGGTTTCATGGGAAGTATCAGGTCACCCGACCAGGTCGTCCTTGCCGGCAGCACGGAAGGCCACCCGGCGGACTCGAACGGTCCGGTCGTGGGGCAGCTCGTCTTCCATCGGACGGTCATCGTGGACGATCACGAGCTCCTCCGCACCGGTACCCGTCGCATTCTGGAAGAGGCGAATGGGTTCACGGTGGTAGGCGAGGCTGCGGACGCTGAGTCCGCCCGCACGGTCGTGCGAGACACCCGACCCGACCTGGTGATTACCGATATTCGCCTTCCCACCACCAACGGGATCGACCTGGCCCGCGCGCTGGTTGCCGACCATCCCGACCTCACGGTCATCGTCCTCAGTGCCTATGACGACGAGCACTACGTGCGAGCGGCTCTGGCTGCCGGCGTGTCGGGCTACCTCCTCAAGACCATGCCGAGCGCCGAGCTGGTTGCCGCCATCCGAGAGGCATGTACTGGAACCTGGCCGGCCCACGACCGTACCCGTGCCACGGGCGAGAAAGCCGGAGACAGCACCGCAAGGGAGAGCGAGCAACTCCTCACACCCCGCGAGAGCGCCGTCGTCCGACTTGTCGCACGCGGAATGACCAACAAAGCGATTGCCCGGCAACTCGGAATCAGCCCCCGGACCGTCGAAGGCCATCTCAACCACGTCTTCGAGAAGTTGGGCGTCCTCTCGCGCACCGAGCTGGTCCACTACGCCCTGGCCCACAGCGTGTTCGACCGGGAGTCCAAAGCCGAGGCGGACGGCAGGCCTGTCGGTTCGGACCTCCTTGGGCGCTCCCGTGACTGAGGGGCACGTCCAGCCCCGTCTCACCCGTCTCCCCGGCGGCGAGCCGTGGACCGACTCGCACTTCTGGATACTGCAGCTCGTCATCCTGGCTCTCGTGCTCGTACGCCTCGCGTTCACAGTCGCGTTCCACCTGGATACATCGTCGTTGGTGGTCGAGTTCTCGACCCTGGTGCTGTTCGTACTACCTGTGGCATACGCTTCTCTGAGCTTTGGACTGCCGGGAGCAACAATCACCGCCGGCTGGGTCACCGTCCTATCCATTCCCACGTTCGCGGTGGCCGTGAGCCAGCACGATCCGACTGCCGCCTGGTCCGAGATTCTCCAGATCGTCCTGCTCGACGGGTTGGCACTCCTCATCGGCACGCGGGTCTCGACAGAACGCGAGGCACGCGGTCTGGCCGAGGCCGCGCAGGCCGCCCGTCTCGATGCCGAGACTCTCTACCGGGAGCTCTTCGATTCGAATCAGTCTCCCATCCTCATCGTCGACGCCAATGGTTTGGTCATCAAGGGAAACGCCTCGGCGCTGAGCGCCTTCGGAGGGATTGCCACCTCCGGCGGATCGGAGCAGCACCAACCGGTTCGCCTGGTGGACCTGATCGGAGCGGATGCGGCCAGCCAGGTACTCACCCGACTGCTGTCGGTCGACCCCGTGCCCCGGGCGACAGTGGGCGCTGGGATGCAGGACTCCGAGATCGACGCGCGCGTTCGACCGGTCGCATTCGAGTTCGAGGGCCGCGCGGTCCTCTACCGACTGAGCGCCACCCTCGTCAGACCGATAGATGCCGACCGCAGGATGCAGGTCATCTTCGAGGACGTGACCGCCGAGACACGCCGGCACGATCTCATGGAGGCCTACGCCGGCCAAGTCGTCCTCGCCCAGGAAGAGGAGCGTCGACACCTCGCTCAGGAGATCCATGACGGTCCGCTCCAGGCCCTCATTCACATCTGCCGGCAGATTGATTTGCTCGAGGGCAGCGATGGACCAGACGTGATCGAGTCGGACGATGATCACCAGCTGGAGTCACTCCGCTCCACGGTCGAGGACACGGTGGCTGAACTGCGATCAATCGCACGGGGCCTCCGCCCATCGATCCTCGACGACTTGGGACTGGTGGCGTCGATCAACCAGATGCTTGCCGAGGCAACGGCACGGCAGCAGTTCGAGAGCACCTTCGGCGTCACGGGTGCGTCCCGCCGATTGTCACCCAGCGTCGAGCTCGCACTCTTCCGCATCACCCAGGAGGCAATTACCAACATCGAGCACCACGCGGCCGCAAGCCACGTTGCAGTGGGGGTCGACTTCGAGACTGAGGGACTCCATCTCTTGGTCAAGGACAATGGAGCCGGGTTCGATCAGATCCAAGAGCCGGAGGCAGGTGGCCACTCGTTGGGACTCCCCGGGATGACGGAGCGGGCTCATCTCATCGGTGCCACATTGGTCATCAATTCGCACGTCGGAAAGGGCACGGCCGTGGACGTCTGGGTACCCGAGGATGCGCTTCGCTCCAGTAGCTCCGGCTGAGCCGTTCCAGAGACGAGAGTGCACCCACCCTGGGTCGGTATGTCGAACGCCCCTGTTATGCAGGACATTTCGAGAAGGATCGCCAGGGTCAGCCACAAGCTAGCCTCCAACTGTCACTCAACCGACATCAAAATCTGAGGGACTTCTCGTCAATTTATGGGATACTGACGCCGTGGATGAGATCATCATCGAGTCGTGCCACAGCACTTGGATCATCGACCGGGAGAATTCCCGCTTTCGTCGTGTCGTGAAGGCATCGCACCACACGACCAGCCCGGCCTCCACCGAGTGGCAGCCCTGCTATGGGGTTGAGATCGATCCTCTTTCCGAGTCCTTCGTCGTGCTCTTGAATCCGGAGGGCACACGACTGCTGCGGAGCTGGCGCCATGTGGAGCACTGCTCACAATGTGGTGGCGAGGCGACTTCGGAGCTGTCGCTCCGGGACCTGCGCTCCGCAGTCCGTACCTAACGATCCAGAGCTGACACCCACACTCAGGGGTACCATTTGGTTTGGCAGGTCGCTGACGGCTCGGCCGTTCGATGGATGAGCGAAGGACGACCCCGAGATCCTCCTTCAGGGCCATCGCCCTCTTCCGAGTCCGGCGGATCTGTAGCAGATCACCATGAACCCTTTCGCTTCCCTCGTCGATCGCCTTCGCAGGTCGATGTTCGACGTGTCGGGCCCGTCACCGCCGGCGAGGGCGACCGCAACGTCCGAAGCTGGTGGACGGTTTGGAGCGGACGACCCGAGCGAGACTGTCACTGGCTCGGTCGAGTCAGCGGAGCCGGAACCGAGGATGGCATGTCGCGGCACTGTTCCCCCGTCTCCGTCGAACGAACCAGCACTCGACGCGGGCGAGAGCCTCGCGATGCCCGAGGCGGCGCTCCCGGAAGTCAGTCAGCCCGTGGTCGCTCGTGAGGTCGCCTCTGGCGCCGTCGACGCACAGCAGGGCGAATCCATCTCAGCCGCTCCACAGCTCAGTGAGCGCCGTATTGAAGACCGCCGGCAGTCGACCGGCCGGACGACCGACACAGTCCCGCCCACTGGCGATGCGTGGAACGCGACCGCCCGCCTTGCCGCGGTCGTACCTACCGGAGCGGAACCACCGCCTCCGCCGCCGCCTCCGCCTCCGCCGATTGAGGTACCCACACCATTGACACCCATGACCGTGGGACGCGCTCCAGTCGATCTGGCGGCTTCCGCGGCCATGGCCAAGGACATCCTTGCCGCAAATGAGGAACAGCCTCCACCGCAGTCGCGTCGGGACGCCCGTCCAACCACACCGGCCGACGGATCTGCGGCCTCAACACCTGACGTTCCTGGTATGGACCGGCCTGAGGGTCGTGCGGACGAGGAGTCGGGGTCCGAAGCAGCAGTAGATGACGCACCGGCCACGGCCGACTTCTTCGCCCCGACCCGCGGCAAGAAAGCGATTCCGCAGGGAGTAGCTAGGCCAGGGCGGTGCGATCGCCGCTCAGCGTGCCTGCTCCCTCTTCCACACGCCGGAGCTGCCACCGGTCTTCTCCCACAACATGAGCTGCCCGACACTCATCGTGCGGTCGGCGGTCTTGCACATGTCGTAAACGGTCAGTGCGGCGACGGCACAGGCCGTCATCGCCTCCATTTCGACCCCGGTCCGGTCGACGGTCTCGACCTTCGCCTCGACCTCCACACAGTCATCGCCGATGGTGAAATCGATCTGGACCGATCCGACCAGAAGTGGGTGGCACATCGGGATCAGATCGGCCGTTCGCTTGGCCGCCTGGATACCGGCCACCCTCGCCGCGGCCAACACGTCACCCTTGGTGATGGCGTTATTTGCCACCTGGGCGGTGGTCTCGGGCTTCATGGTCACCCGACAGCGGGCCAGCGCACGGCGGTGCGTGGCCTCCTTGGGGGAGACGTCGACGATGCGGTTCCCTCCGAAGGGGTCCAGGTGAGTGAGGCTGCGGTCGGTCACTGGGGGCTCCCATCGGTCACGGGCTCAGTCTACGGGAGCCCACCGCCGGAGGACGGAGTTGGCACTCTCTCGGGTAGACTGCTAGACCACCTGCGCCTCCCGCACCGGAAGGAAGATCTACTTGCCTACGTACGAATACCGCTGCGACAGCTGCGCAGAGAACTTTGACGCCGTCCAGGGCTTTCATGACGAACCGCTCGCCGTCTGTCCAACCTGCGGATCGCCGGTCCGCAAGGTGTTCGGGAATGTCGGCATCGTGTTCAAGGGGAGCGGCTTCTACAAGACAGACAGCCGAAACGGTGCTGGGTCCAAGTCCAGAGACGGCGACTCGACGAGTGCGCCAGCGGCATCGTCGGACACTTCCACTTCGGACGCCTCGTCCGACTCGTCCGACAAGGGCTCTGCCGCCACCCAACCCGATTCGGCCGGCTCACGCGGCACATCGCCTTCCACTCCCGCGGCTCCGACTCCTGCCGGAGCACCGGGCGGTAAGAGCACCTCCAAAGGCAAGGAAACCCCGACTCCCGCACCGTGAGGCCTCGCGAGACGGCGTCACTCGAGGGAGGCTCCCAACCCCATTCCCACCGCGCTGCAGCGCGCGGGGTACTCGCCTAAGTGACCTAGCACCCCTAGAATGGGGCCGGTGGACACCATTGACCTCGACCGCCTCCTCGCCCAGTTGGCCGACCTTGACGGCTCGGATCTCCACATCAAGGCAGGGGCCCCGCCCCGTATGCGGCTTGCCGGGGCCCTGCGGATCATGGACGACGAGCCGGCCTTCACGGCCGACGAGACGCTCAAGATCGCCGAGTCGCTCATGTCGCCATCCGTTCTCGGCACCTTCCGGGAGCACCACGAGGCGGACTTCGCCTACAGCGTCCCAGGGACCGGACGGTTCAGGGTGAATGCCTACTACCAGCGCTCATCGGTGGCACTTGCAATGCGACGGGTGCGGGCCAGGCCGGCGACCGCCCCGGAGCTCGGCCTCCCGGAGGTGGTCAACCACCTGGCCGAAGAGATGCGAGGACTTGTCCTCGTGACGGGACCGACTGGATCCGGGAAGACCACGACCCTCGCGGCCATGATCGACCACATCAACCACCTGCGGTCATGTCACGTGGTGACCATCGAGGACCCCGTCGAGGTCCTCCATACTGATGACCTTGCTGCCATCGACCAACGGGAGATCGGATTCGACACCGACTCGTTCGCGTCGGCCATGCGGGTCGTGTTGAGGCAGGACCCCGATGTCATCCTGGTGGGAGAGATGAGAGACCAGGAGACCGTTTCTGCCGCCCTCACTGCCGCTGAGACGGGTCACCTCGTTTTTTCGACACTGCACACCATCAACTCCACCGAGACCATCAACCGGATTGTCGACTTCTTCCCTCCGCATCAGCAGACCCAGGTCCGGGTCGGCCTGGCCGGTTCCCTCAAGGGGATCATCTGCCAGCGCCTCATCCCGACCGCTGACGGGAAGAATCGGGTGCCGGCCCTTGAGATCATGGTGGTCAACGGTCGGATCCAACAGGCCATCATCGACCCGCTGATCACCGGCGACATCGAGGGTATCGTCGCCGACGGCGAGTACTACGGGATGATGACCTTCGACCAGTCCCTGGTCGGGCTCATTGCGAACGGAACTATCGACCTCGCTGAGGCAATGGCCACCGCCTCGAACCCCCATGACCTCAAAGTGATGCTGGAACGCCAGGGCATCGTCCAGACCGGTTCGTTCGCCACCGCATTCACCTGAGTTTTCTCCGGTGCCCGGCACTCAAGCTGGTACCCATTCTGTCCGATAGACCTCCGTAGGCCTGGGGGCACTCATAGACCCGGGCCTGAGTTTCACGATTGATTGCCGTGATGCGAGGGACCGGAGAGAACCCCATGAGAACTGTGACGCAGCACCGCAGGGCCATTCTGAGCGGTGAACGTACCACTGCCCCCATTGTGGCTGCCGGAAACGGGAGTCGTCGCGCGGTGAGCATTCTTGTCGCTTCAGGAGGCACCTCATGCCGCAGCTGAACCTGAAGCTGACGCCACATCTGAAGCCACGCCTGATCGTCGGACTCGATATCGGCACCAGCGCCGTCCGCGCCGCAGAACTGGACACCGGCAAGTCACGCCCGGTCCTACTCACCTACGGGCAGGTCGGCCTACCGCCAGGCTCGCTGTTCGAGGGCGAGATCCGCGACTCCGCGGCAGTCACCGAAGCCATCACCAAGCTGTGGAAGAACGGACAGTTCTCGAGTTCGTCGGTGATCGTTGGCATCGCAGGACTCCGGGCCATCACCCGCGAGATCGACCTCCCCTTCGTAGCTGACAATGAAGTTGACAGCGCCGTCCGTTTCCAGTCGGAGGAGGTCATCCCCTTCCCGCCCGATCAGACCATCCTCTCGTCGCAGGTACTCGCCGACTACACCTCACCAGAGGGCGAAAAGATGCGCCGGGTGCTCGTCGCCGCAGCGCACGCAGACATGGTCAACGGCGTGATCGGCGCGGTTGAGCGAGCGGGACTCACGGTTGACGGTGTCGATCTCATCTCCTCGGCACTTGTGCGAGCCATCGGGGGTCACGACGGATCGGACCAGCCTGAGGCCATCGTCTCTATCGGAGCCGGTCTCACGGTTGTGGTCGTCCACCAGTCGGGACGACCCCAGTTCGTCCGCACCATCGGCTCCGGTGGCACCGCGACGACCGATGCTGTCGCGGCCGCCCTCGACCTGCCTATCGCCGATGCCGAGGCCGTCAAGCGCCGTATCGGTGAACAGGTCGCACAGATGCAAGACGCCGGGCGTGCCGCGAAGCCGAGCATGGTCGCGCTTGTCGGTGAGATCCGAAACTCGATCCAATACTTCGCGTCGCTGCCAGGCCGCCTCCCCGTCTCGCATGTCCTCGCCACCGGTGCCGGTTCAGATCTCGACGGACTCCTCCCTCTGCTCGAGGCTCAGATCCAGGTACCGGTTCGCACCGTCTCCCCTCTCGGGCGCCTTGACATCTCGCGGCTCGACCTCACCGAAGCGCAGGCCGACGAGGTCGGTCCGGTCCTCGCCGCACCGATCGGCCTGGCTCTGCCTGAGCCCGACAAGTCGGTCAAGAAGTTCAATCTGCTTCCTCCGGAAGTCGTCCGGCGAGCTCGGATGAAGCGGATCCAGGAGCGTACCCTGATGGGTGCAGTCGCTGCTCTGGTCGTTCTGGTCGGTTTCGGTGGTTGGAAGTTCCTCCAGGTACACAACGCCCAGAACAACGTCAACCAGCTGAAGTCGAGCATCGCCACGCTCAACGCCCAGGTTCCCAAGTACGACCTGGTGGTGGCTGCGAACAATGCATACACGGCTGGTCTGGCCCGTCGAGCTTCCGTGCTCAACTCAGCTGTCGACTGGCCACTTGCGCTGAGCGAACTGATCTCCATTACTCCTGCTCACGCCGAGGTCGGGTCGTTCATCGGTACGAGCAACGATGCAACCCCCGGTGCCGGCAGCACAGCGGCAACAAGCGGTACCGCGACACCAGCCACGACGACGGCCCCATCCGGCACGACTTCGGCGGCAATCGGAACGGTGAACCTGGCGGTCAGCGGACCAGGCCCGAGCCTCTCGATCTCCGAAGCATGGATCAATGCCATCGCCGGGTCCCTGATCTTCGCCAACCCCCTCCAGGGCGCGACGACCGCCGATGCCAACACGATCTCCTTTCCGTTCACGATCTCGGTCACCCCGGCCGCGAGCCTTGCCAAGAATGCGAGCTTGAAATGAACACCGTCCGCGAGTATCGGATGCCCTTGATCATCGGTGCCGGAGCGCTCGTCGCGGTCCTGCTGCTCTGGACGATCCTGGTGGCACCGCAGAACTCGAAACTGTCGAGCCTCAAGGCACAGGAGACGCAACTCCAGAGCCAGCAGGTAGCACTTCAGGCCAAGTTGGCCTCGTTGCAGACAGAAAGCCAGCGGCTGTCCAGCAGTTGCGCCGACTTGCAGAAGATCACCACGCAGATCCCATCCGTCCAGACCCCGACAGATGTGGACGCGGAGGAGTCGAGTTTCGAGAGTCAGTTCAACGGGCTTGCCGGATCATCGGGAGTGACGCTGACCCAGTTCAGCGGGTTCGCTCCGGCGACAGGAACAGCAACTTCGGCCGCGCCCGCCGCTTCGGCAGCGGGGGCGTCGACAGGTGGGTTGACCGCCGGGGTGACCCCAGTGCCAACAACCTTGGCGGTCACGGGGAACTATGGGCAGATCACAGCGTTCGTCAACGGCATGGACAACTTCCCACGCCTCTTCGTGATCCAGCACTTCGGCCTCGAGTACGGGACAGCGGCTGCATCGACGGGCTCCGCGGGTTCCGCATCGGCGGGAGGGACGCCCCTCTGGGTAGGCGGGACCCCGACTGCACCATCAGCTGGGCCGTACAGCTTGTCCATCACCGGTTCGATCTACTACACCTCGACGCCGAACGCACTCGATGCGTGCTCGAAGGCGACCGCGGCCACCGCCTCGCTCAAGAAGCCCTGATCCAGGCTCAACGAACCTCGACCCAACGGACGATCCGGTGATCAGCGAGGTTCTGCAGCACCCTGTTGGAACGGTCTTCGCCGATGTGACCTGCTCGACCAATTCGAACGGTACCCTCAATTGCACCAGCGCGTCGGCGGGGGCGTTCGCAGGTCTCGGCATCCTGTTGTTCGTCTATCTCGCGATTGCTGTGCTCAGCATCGTCGCAGCAGTCAAGATCGTGACCAAGGCTGGCTACTCGGGATGGTGGGTGCTCATCGCATTCATACCCATCGTCGGATCCATCTTCGTCCTCATCTTCGCCTTCTCGACCTGGCCTGTCACGCAGGAGGTGGAGACGCTGAAGAGGCAGCTCGGCTCCGGCGGCTATGGAGCGCCCGGCGGCTATGGCGGGAGACCAGGATCAGGAGGTGGGAGGCCGGGTCCTGGTCCCGTCGGGAGCGAGTCCCTGGGGATCGGCCGCCTCCGGGGCTTCAGCAGGGCCTGTCCCGGCATCAGTCGCACCCGGTCCGGCCGTCGACACGGAGCTTGCGCTCGGCCATGTTCCGCTCCCGACTTTCGGTCAGTACATCCAAGAGGCGACGACGCCGGGTGCTCGGCTGGGCACACCAGCCCGTTCAGCGCAACCACCCGGCCTCCCCGACGCCGGGTGGTTCCCGGCGCCAGGCGGCGCACCCGGACAGGAGCGGTACTGGAACGGCGCCAGCTGGACGGATCAGTACCGCTGACCGCCCTGTCCGGAGCGCCGCCACCGATCCGTGGCCCCCTACATCCCGCTGATCTGCATCTCCCCGATGGCCAGGGTCTGGCCGGCGGCGATCCCCGGGAGCCATTCGACGTCGGCACCCACTGCGAGCAGTGAGCCGAGCATCCGCTGGAGGGTCGATGCCACGGTGATCTCGCGGATCGGCTCGGCCAGGCGGCCATCCCGGATCATGAGGCCCTCGGCGCCCACCGAGAAGTCGCCGCTGACCGGGTTGACTCCCGAATGGACCCCGGTCATCGACTGCACGAACAGACCCTCGCCCACTGCGGTGAGCACCCCCTCCTCGTCGTGGCCCTCGGGGCCGGGAGCCAGGGTGAGCGCCCGGCACCCCGGCGACGGCGTACCGGAAAACCCGCCGCGCACCGCCGACCCGGTGGAGGCGACCCCGGCACGCGATGCCGAGACGGTGTCGTAGAGGAACCCCCGCAACATCCCCGCGTCGATGAGCACGTTCCGCCGGCAGGCGAGACCCTCGGCATCGTGGGCAGCCGCCCCGAAGGCCCGTGGGTCGGTCGGGTCGTCGACCAGGGTGAGTCCTGCGGTGCCGACCAGCTCACCGATTCGGCCGGCAAAGAAGGAGCGACCCTTGGCCACCGCCTCGCCCGAGAGCGCCGACGAGACGATGGACAGCAGCGTCGAGGCCATGCGCCGGTCGAAGACGACGGTGCTCCGACCCGAGGGACCCTTGGTGGCCCCCAGCAAGCGGATCGCCCGGCTGACCGCGTCGGTGGTCGCCGCGTCGGGGTCGAGATCGGCGAACCCCCGACCCACGCTGAATCCACCCCCGGTCTGACTGGCTTCGCCCTCACCGGCGATCACCCCCACCGAGAGGTACCCGCTCGTCTTCCGGCTCGAGGCCCGGATCCCTGTCGTCGAGACGAGTGCCACCTCGACCGCGGCATCGCCGTAGTCGGCTGCGTCCACCTGGCGGATGCGCGGGTCGGCTCCCCTCGCCTGTGCCTCGAGGGCGAGGGCGAGCTCCACCTTCCGTCCGGTCGGGACGGCGGCCAATGCCTCATCCCAGAGGTCGACCTGTACCGCGTCCACACCGTCGGGAGTAGCCAGGCGCACGTGCTCGTCGGGCGTGGCGAATGCGGCGTTGTCCCGGGCCTCGTCCAGCGTCTCCCCGAGCACCGACTCGTCCAGGGAGCCGGCCCAGGCGAACCCGAGGCGGTGATCGGCGACGACACGGATGCCGATGCCGGCCGAGGTCGCCGAAGTGAGCGACTCGACTTCGCCGGCGTAGGCCCGGACCTCGGTCTCCGTGCCGCGGGCCACGTAGACCTCGACCTCCTCGCCCGATCGTGCCCATCCGGCGATCCGCTCGGCCAGTCCGACCAACTCGCCGGCGGCCAGCCGGTCGGTCTTCGTCCCTTTGGTGGTCGTCTCCGTGGTCGCGCTCACTCCGCCGTCCCCCCGATGGTCACGCCGGTGAGGCGCATGGTGGCTTGGCCGCAGCCGACCGGCACGCTCTGTCCGTCCTTGCCACAGGTCCCCGGCGTCATCGAGAAGTCGGTGCCGACGGCGTCGATGCGCTTGAGGATCTCTGGCCCGTTACCGATCAGGTTGGCGTCGCGGAGTGGCTCGGTGATGCGGCCTCCTTCGATGAGGTAGGCCTCGGTGGTCCCGAACACGAAGTCCCCGGTGGTGGTGTTGACCTGCCCTCCGCCGAGCCGGGCCACGTAGACCCCGCGAGGGGTCTGGGCCACGATCTCGTCGGCGTCCTCCTCGCCGGGCAGGAGGAAGGTGTTGGTCATCCGGACCATCGGCAGGTGCTGGTAGGTCTGCCGCCGACCGTTGCCCGACGAGACCCGACCCTCCTTCCGGGCCCGCAGGTAGTCCCACAGATAGTCCGTGAGCACCCCCTGCTCGATGAGGACGTTTCGCTGGGCCGGCCGGCCTTCGTCGTCCACCGCGAACGTCCCCCACTCCGAACCGACGGTGCCGTCGTCGATGAGGGTGACCAGCGGACTGGCCACCTGCTTGCCGACCATCCCCGTGTAGACCGAGGCGTCCTTGACGATGTGATCGGCTTCGAGGCCGTGGCCACAGGCCTCGTGGAAGAGGATGCCACCGCTCCCACCTGCGAGGACCACCGGAAGCTCCCCCGATGGGGCCGGGCGGGCGGAGAGCTTGGTCAGCGCACGCCGCGCGGCCATCTGGGCGAGCTCCTCTACCGAGACCTCGTCGAACAGCTCGAACCCGAGGGTCCGGGCGGCCGTCTCGAACCCGGTCTGGAGGCCGGTGTCACCCACCGCGACACACGACACGGAGAAGCGGGTCCGGGCCTGCTCGTCCCGTGCGACGAGACCGTCGGAGTTGGCCACCAGCACCTGGCGACGTGACGACCCACACCCCGCCTGTACCTGCGAGATGGCATCCCCGGTGGAACGGGCCGCCTCGTCGGCCCGTGTGAGCAGCTCGAGCGATTCGGCCTTCGAGCCCGCCGTCGGTTCCACCCGGTCACCGCGGTCGGCAGGTCCCGACTCTCGTAGCGGCCCGACCGCCACGGTCGTGGGCCCACCCACACCGCCCCGGGCGACCGCCGATGCGGCTTCGGCCGCTCGTAGCAGGCCCGACTCGCTCAGATCGGCGGTATGGGCGAATCCGGTCGTCTCTCCCGAGACGACCCGGATGCCCGCACCGCGCTCGCGTCCCGAGGAGAGCTCTTCGACCCGTCCGTCGTCGAGCATCGCCGACGAGGTCGACCGGTCCTCGGCGAACACCTCGGCGAACTCGCCGCCGTTGCGGAGCGCTTCGGACAGCACCCGCTCCAGGACAGGGGATTCGATCACTGCAGCCTCCTCGCATCACCGGGCGCCGCCAGGTGGCCGACGTCAGCTGTGTCACGTATCGTACCGGCGTGGCTCCCCGCACCGGTCTCTCGGCCCGCATCGAGCTCGAGGTCACCGGGGCGGACACGGCCGAGGCGTTCCGCACGGGCTCGGTGCCAGTCCTGGCCACCCCGCGTCTGATCGCACTCTGCGAGGAGGCCAGCTGCCTGGCCATCGAAGGACACCTGCCCGAGGGCGGCACCTCGGTGGCCAAGCGACTCCAGTTCGACCATCTGGTACCGGTCGGCGTCGGCGGGAAGGTCTCGGCAGAGGCCACGCTCGACCGCATCGAAGGCCGGCGGCTGGTGTTCACCCTTTCGGTCTCCGAGGAGTCCGGACTGGTGGCCGCGGGCAAGCTGATCCGGGTCATCGTCGACCGCGACACCTTCCTCTCCAACGTCCGCTGACCACTCAGTCCGCCCCCGAGACGGCCGCGGCGGAACAGTCCGGCGGTACCCGTTGCGCCGGGTGGGGCACTGGTAGCCTGACGTGATACAGACCCGCCCCGACATGATCCTCGACACCATCGACAGCCCAGCTGACCTGAGGGCACTCACCCCGGACCAGTTGGGCCAGCTCGCTGGGGAGATCCGGGGGTTCATCGTCGATACCGTGACCGCCACCGGTGGCCACCTGGGCTCCAACCTCGGCGTCGTGGAGCTGACCCTCGCGCTCCACCGAACCTTCGACTCGCCGCGTGATGCACTGCTCTGGGACACCGGGCACCAGGCCTACGTCCACAAGCTGGTCACCGGTCGACGCGACGGCTTCACCCACCTCCGCCAGGAAGACGGTCTCTCCGGTTACCCGAACCGCACCGAATCGGAACACGACTGGGTCGAGAACAGCCACGCCTCCGCGGTGCTCAGCTACGCCCACGGCCTGTCCAGTGCCTTCGAGCTCCAGGGCAGCGACCGGCGGGTGGTCGCAGTGGTCGGCGACGGCGCGCTCACCGGCGGCATGGCCTACGAAGCGCTCAACAACCTGGGCCACTCCGGCAAGCGGGTCGTGATCGTGCTCAACGACAACGGCCGTTCGTACGCACCGACCGTGTCGCGTCTCTCGCTCAGCCTCACCCACCTCCGGCTCAGTCCCGCCTATGTGCAGGCCCGCCAGCGCATCCGTCATCTGCTCCGCGAGCTCCCCGGGGTCGGCGACCTCGCGTACTCGAGCGTCCACGGGCTCACCAGTGCGCTGCGTGAAGTCGTCACCCCCCATACCTTCTTCGAGGCCCTCGGCATCCGCTACGCGGGGCCCATCGACGGTCACGACATTGCAGGGGTCGAGCAGGCGTTGACCAATGCCACCGAGTGGCCCGGGCCGATCGTGGTGCACGTCCTGACCCAGAAAGGCCGCGGGTACGCCCCGGCCGAAGAGGACGACGTGCAGCGCTTGCACGACTTCAAGGTGATGACGACCCCGGTGGCCACTCCCGACAGCGACAGGTCGGATCCGCCGGTCGAGGTCGGGATCCCGGGGCTGCGGACGGACGTGCCGGTGACCACCTACACCGATGCCTTCTCCAGGGCGCTGCTCGTCCACGCCGAGGCCGATCCGCGGATCGTCGCCATCACTGCGGCGATGCCCGGTCCGACCGGGTTGCTTCCTTTCGAGGCCCGGTTCCCGGACCGGTTCATGGACGTCGGCATCGCCGAGCAGCACGCGCTGACCGCGGCAGCTGGGTTGGCCATGGCCGGCATGCGTCCGGTGGTGGCCGTCTACTCCACCTTCTTCAGCCGTGCATTCGACCAGGCCAATCTCGATGTCGGGCTGCACAAGCTGCCGGTGGTCCTCGTCCTCGACCGTGCCGGCATCACCGGAGACGATGGCCCGAGCCACCACGGCGTGCTTGACCTCGCCCTCAGCCTCTCGATCCCCGGCATGACCGTGTTCGCCCCGTCCTGCGCCCCCGAAGTCGAAGCCATGCTGGCCACCGCGCTCACCCTCGACGGGCCCGCCGTGATCCGCTTCCCGAAGACGCCGGCTCCGGCGGTCCGCGCCGGCGCAGTCGGATCCGGGTTCCAGGCGCGACTGGTGCGCGACGGCGACGGATCGGTCTGCATCCTCGCGGTCGGCAAGATGGTCGCGGCCGCCGAGGAGGCCGCCGACCGCCTGGCAGCCGAGGGTGTCGAGGTGACCGTCTGGGACCCGCGGGTCATCTCGCACCCCGACTCCGACATGCTGGCCGATGCCGGCCGCCATGCCATGGTGATCACCGTCGAGGACGGGGTCCGCTACGGCGGGGCGGGGATGTTCCTGGCCGACGCCCTCCAGCGCGCGCTTCCCCTCGGGACGATGCCGCCGGTCGTCGTCCGCGGCATCCCCCGATCCTTCCTGGCCCAGGGCAGGCCGGACCGGATCCTGGCGCGCCTCGGGCTCGACGCGGAGGGGATCGCCCGGACGGTCCGCGACTCGCTGGGTGCCCTGGCCGAGGGCGGAAACGGCCCCATCTGAGGAGAGCGCGCCCGGGTGCCCAGTGGTTGCCGCCCGAATCGAAACGTGTTCTACTGACTGCCCGATGACCACCTTCAACCTCGCCGACCTGTTCGAGGCGTCGGTCGACGCCTACGGTGACCGGGAGTACCTGCTCGCCGCAGGAGAGCGCCGCACCTACGCCCAGATGGAGGAGCGGGCCAACCGGATGGCCCACTTCCTGGCATCCCGGGGGATCGGGCCGGGCGACCACGTCGGCATCTACTCGCTCAACAGCGTCGAGTGGGTCGAGACGGCCTGGGCCGTGTTCAAACTGCGGGCGGTGTGGATCAACATCAACTACCGCTACGTGAAAGAGGAACTCCGCTACCTCTTCACCAACGCCGACCTCGTGGCACTGGTCCACCAGGCGGAGTTCTCGCCCCAGGTCACCGAGCTCTTGCCGGAGCTCCCCGATCTCCGGCTGGTGGTCGGCATCGGCGACGGCTCGGGGGTGCCCCTCGGCGAGGGGACCGTGCCCTACGAGGAAGCCCTCGCCGAGGGTGGTCCGGAGCGCGATTTCGCCCCTCGATCGAACGACGACTACTACATCCTCTACACCGGGGGCACCACCGGCATGCCCAAGGGCGTGGTCTGGCGCCACGAGGATGTCTTCTACGCCCTCGGTGGAGGCGTCGATCCGTCCACCAACACGCGAATCCAGCGGCCCGAGGAAATGGTCGAGAAGGGTCGGAACGGGTCGGTGACGCTGTTGCCCATCGCCCCGCTCATGCACGGAGCGACCCAGTGGTCGGTCATGGGTCAGAGCTTCGTCGGCAACCGCACCATCCTGGTCCCGAAGTTCGAACCCCACGAGGTGTGGCGGCTCGTCGAGACCGAGCGGGCCAACTCGGTGATGATCACCGGCGACGCGATGGGCAAGCCGCTCATCGAGGCGCTCGATGATCCCGCTCACTCCTACGACCTCTCCTCCCTCTTGGCCGTCACCTCGTCAGCCGCCCTCTTCTCGGCGCCGGTCAAGGACGAGTTCTTCCGTCACCTGCCCAACATCGTCATCGTCGACGCGGTCGGTTCGTCCGAATCGGGCAACAACGGAATGTCCACCGTGGCCAAGGGCGGTACGGCGATGAAGAGCGGGCCCACGATCAGCATCCTCGGGGAGACGGTCGTCTTCGACGAGGACCTGGTTCCCGTCGTTCCCGGTTCGGGCACGATCGGCAAGATCGCCCGTTCGGGGGACATCCCGGTCGGCTACTACAACGATCCGGTCAAGACGGCCGAAGTGTTCGTCACGGTCGGTGGCACCCGGTACGTGATGCCCGGCGACTTCGCCACGGTCGAGGAGGACGGCAGCGTCACCCTGCTCGGACGGGGTTCGGTCTCCATCAATTCGGGTGGCGAGAAGATCTTTCCCGAGGAGGTCGAGTCGGCGGTGCGTTCCCATCCGGACGTCTTCGACGCCATCGTCGTCGGGGCACCCGACGAACGCTGGGGACAACGGGTGGCCGCCATCATCCAGCCCAGGCCCGGCCGCCATCCGACGCTCGAGGAGATCCAGAACCACTGCCGTGACGCCATCGCCGGGTACAAGGTCCCGCGCCAACTCCATGTGGTCGAGTCAATGGTGCGCTCGCCGAGCGGGAAGCCGGACTACCGGTGGGCCGCGGAGGTTGTGGCCGAGACGCCCGAGGAGACCGACAGCGGAGGCGCCCGGACGGCAACCGGGAGCTGACCGGCGGTGCCGATCGACCTACGCGCCCTGCTGACCCCATCGGAGTGCGCGGTCCTGACCATGGAGATCCAGCGCGGGGTGGTCGGCGACCTCACCTCCTTCCCCGAGCTGACCGCCGAGGCCGACCGGGTCGGGGTCGTCCCCCACACCGCCCGTGTGCTGCGAGCGGCCAGGGCCGTCGGGGTGCCGGTCATCCACTGCACGGCAGAGTTCCGCGCCGACCGCGCAGGGTCTACCGTCAACTGCCAGCTCATCGCGGCCATGGTCCGCAATCCGGACCACCTGCTGTCCGGCACTCCCGCCACCGAGCTCATCGGCGAGCTCGGCCCGGACCCGCGTGATCTGGTCTGCGCGCGCCTCCACGGAGTCTCGCCGTTCACCGGCACCGCACTCGACACCTTGCTCCGCAGCCTCGGGGCACGCACGGTGGTTGCGACCGGGATCTCGGTCAACCTCGGCGTGCTCGGGCTGGCCATCGAGGCATGCAACCTCGGCTACCAGGTGGTCGTCCCGCGGGATGCGGTGGCCGGCATCCCGACCGCCTACGCGGACGCCCTCCTGGACAACACCTTCCCGCTCATCGCGACGCTCACCACGACGGCAGAGGTCGTCGCGGCCTGGGCAGACGACGGGTGAGCGGCCGCCGGGACCGGGGAGGCACCTAGAGCTTGCGGGTGCCGTCCATCTGGATCATGGCACCGACCGGCAGGCCGGACACCCGGAGATCGGGCACGGGCTCGCTGAATTCGGGGTACTTGCGCGCCGCGGTTGCACGGTAGCGGGTCGTCGAGTGGACCTCGTCCTTGTCGAACTCGGGGATGACCTTGCTGCCGAAGACCTCGAGCATCTCGAGGGCCTCCTCGTGCTCGAGGGAGTCGCTCGGGAGCCCGAAGACGACCTGGTCGCAGTCGACATCCTGGTACCGGGCCACTTGCTCGGCGACCTCGTCCGGACCCCCGCACAGCAACCACCCCTCAGCGATCAGCTGGTCCAGTGCCGCTTCGTCCCCCGGCGGGGCGATCGACTCGGGCCAGGTCGGCGCGTAGTCGGGCTTGGGGATCGTGTCGTGGTAGAGGCAGACCAGGGAGTACAGATAGCCCCGGTAGAGGCGAAGGGCCGCCGCGCGGGCCCGGTCCCGGTCGCTCAGGCAGATGACCGCGTTGGTCAGCATGACGTTGTCGTTCTTGAATTCACCGATCGGGTCGGTGCAGGCCGCGACCCCCTCCTTGTAGGCGGCGATGCGCCCCTTCAACCCGAAGACCGGCTCGAAGTTGAAGGCGATGGCACCGATGCCCATCTCGCCTGCCTGGGTGAACGTGGTCGGATTGCCACAGGCGACCCAGATCGCCGGGTGTCCCTTGCCGTACGGCTTGGGCAGGACGTTGTGGGGATACGGCACGGTGAAGCTGGTCCCCTCGTAGCTGTAGTCCCGCTCGGCCCACATCCGCGGGATCTGGCGGACGACCTCGTTCCACTCGGCCTTCGTCGAGTCCTTGTCCAAGATGTTGAACGAGGCCAGCTCGTGGCTGCCTGCACCGCGCCCGGTTCCCCATTCGAACCGGTTCTCTGTCACGTGGTCCATCATGGCGGCGCGCTCGGCGTAGCGGACCGGGTGCTCCTTGCGTGGGCTGAGGCTGGTGATGCCCGTCCCGAGGTGGATCCGGTTGGTCTTGGCCGCCACATAGCCCATGACGATTTCGGGGGCCGACAGATGCGAGTACTCGGTGAGACCGTGGTGCTCACCGAACCAGGCGTACTTCCAGTTGCACTGGTCGGCCTTGATCGCGTACTCCATCTCGCGCTCGAGCATCCGGTGCTCGGCGTCGGAGTCGCGGGAAGCGGGGCCCGGCAGGTAGCCGTTGAGAAACACTCCGAACTCCATGGCGGGGCTCCTCTCGTGCCTCGGGTGGACCGGCTGTCACCGTAACAGGACGGTTTGGGAATTGCAACGTGTTCCAGATTTGTGCCTGGGACCTCACCCAGACCGCCCACACCACGCCCGCCCAGGCCGTACTCTGGTCGGCCCATGGCCACTGCCGATCCCGCCTTCACGATCGAACGACTGATCCGCGACCGCGCCGGCGACCTCAGGACCGGCCTGGTCTTCGCCGACCGCACCTGGACCCACGACGAGGTGGTCCGGGCACAGGCCGAACGGGCCGCCCTGCTCGTCTCGCTTCGGCGCCCCGGGCCGTTCCACGTGGCCCTCCTGCTCGACAACGTTCCCGAGTATGTCTTCTGGATGGGCGGGGCGGCGCTGGTCGGTGCCGTGGTCGTCGGTGGGAACCCCACCCACCGCGGCGACGAGCTGGCCCGGGACCTCTCGCACACCGAGTGCCAGCTCCTGGTGACCGACCGCGAGCACCGGTCGTCGGTGGAGGGTCACGACCTCGGACCGGCCCTCCCCGCCGACCGGATCCTGGTCATCGACGACCCAACGGGTGACCTGGAGGGCGCAGGGTCGTCCCCCTACGGTGCACTCCTCGGCAGCGTGTCGGGCGCCCCGCTGCCCGAGCCCGGCCGCTCGGGGGTGACCGAGGAGTCCCTCGGCTACCTCCTGTTCACCTCGGGGACGTCCGGCGCGCCGAAGGCCTGCCTCTGCAGCCAGGGGCGGCTCACCCGGATCGGCTCCACCGTCGCGCAGATGTTCGAGCTCACCGCCCACGACGTCTGCTACCTCGCGATGCCGCTCTTCCACTCGAACGCCCTCATGGCCGGCTGGGCTCCGGCCCTCGCAGCCGGGGCGACCGCCGCCCTCCGCGAGCGGTTCAGCGCCTCCCGGTTCCTGCCCGACGTGCGTCGCTACGGGGTCACCTATTTCAACTACGTCGGGAAGCCGCTCTCCTACGTCCTCGCCACACCCGAGCGTCCCGACGACGCCGACAACCCGCTCCGACGGTGTTTCGGCAACGAGGCGGCCGAGGCCGACGTGGCCCGGTTCGCCGAGCGATTCGGCTGCACCGTGCAGGACGCCTACGGATCCACCGAAGGCGGAGCGGCCGTGCAACGCACACCGGACACCCCGCGCGGCGCCCTCGGGCGGGCCCTGCCGGGACTGCTCATCGTCAATGCGGAGACGGGTGAGGAGTGCCCCCGGGCGGAGTTCGACGAGCGCGGGCGCCTGCTCAACGCCGAGGAGGCCATCGGCGAGATGGTCAGCACGACCGGGGCCGCGGGCTTCGAGGGGTACTGGCGCAACAGCGACGCCCACAGCGCCAGGATCAAGAACGGCTGGTACTGGACCGGGGACCTGGCCTACCGCGACGCCGACGACTTCTTCTACTTCGGGGGCCGCGATTACGACTGGTTGCGCGTCGACGGTGAGAACTTCGCCTCCGCACCGGTGGAGGGGATCCTCCAGCGCCACCCCGACGTGCTCCTGGCCTCGGTCTACGCCGTCCCGGACACCGTGGTCGGGGATCAGGTGATGGCCACCCTCCTCCTCCGTCCCGAGCGCAGGTTCGACGCGGACGGGTTCGCCGCCTTCCTCGCAGGCGAGCCGGACCTCGGCACCAAGTGGGCGCCGCGCTACGTCCGGATCGTCGACGAGCTCCCGACCACCGCCACCTCCAAGATCCTCAAGCGGGTGCTCCGCAACGAGGGGTGGCACTGCGACGATCCGGTGTGGTGGCAACCGACCAGGGATGCGCCGTACCGTCTCATGGTGCAGGCCGACGTCGACGAGCTCGACCGGGTCATCGCCGCGCGCTGAGCAGCAGTCGGGCTGAAGTGAGCCCGGGACCGATCGGACCGACCGCCCCGCTCAGCGATCAACGCCGAGGATGAGCCCGCTGGTCGGGACCCCGGTTCCGGCGGTGACCAGCACGTGCTCGACATCGGGCACCTGGTTGGTCGAGTCCCCCCGCACCTGGCGCACACCCTCGGCGATCCCGTTCATCCCGTGCAGGTACGCCTCTCCGAGCTGGCCCCCGTGGGTGTTGACAGGGAGGCCACCGCCGATCTCGATGTTGCCGTCCCGTACGAAGTCCTTGGCCTCGCCCTTGGCACAGAAGCCGAGCGCTTCGAGCTGGTACAGGACATAGGGCGTGAAGTGGTCGTAGATCACCGCCGTCTGGATGTCGGCCGGTGAGAGCGTCGACGTCGCCCAGAGCTGGCGGGCCACCGCGACCATCTCACCGAGCTCGCAGAGATCGTCGTAGTAGTACGACGTCATCATCTCCTGTCCCGGACCGGCCCCCTGGGCCGCGGCCCGGATCACCGCCGGGGGGCGCTCGAGGTCGCGGGCGCGCTCCAACGAGGTGACCACCAGGGCCTGGCCGCCGTCGGTCTCCTGGCAGCAGTCGAGCAGGTGCAGCGGTTCGACGATCCAACGCGAGTTCTGGTGGTCCTCGAGGGTGATCGGCTGCTCGTAGAACCACGCTTTCGGGTTGTTGGCCGCGTGGCGGCGGTCGGCCACCGCCACCCGACCGAGATCCTCCGAGGTGGCACCGGTCACGTCGAGGTACCGCTGCGCGGCCATGGCCACCCATTGGGCCGGGGTGAGCAGCCCCTGCGGCGCGTACCAGGCGAAATTGGCGGTCTCCGCGTTGGGTGCCGGTGGGCGGCCCTGCACGCCCGCGCCGAAGCGGTTCCCCGAGCGCTCGTTGAAGGCGCGGTAGCAGACGACGACGTCGGCGACCCCGGCGTCGACGGCCATGGCCGCCTGCTGGATCGTCCCGGCACCGGCACCTCCGCCGTAGTGGACGCGGCTGAAGAACGAGAGCTCCCCCATCCCGAGGCTGCGGGCGATCTCGATCTCGGGATTGGTGTCGGCGCTGAAGGTGACCAGTCCGTCGACCTCGGCCGGCTCGATGCCGCAGTCGCGGAGGGCCAGATCGACGGCCTCGACCGCCAGGCGCAACTCGCTCCGTCCGGACTCCTTTGAGAACTCGGTCGCGCCGATACCGGCGATCGCCGTCCTTCCGGTGAAACTGTGGTCGGTGCCGCTCACCGGGCACCTCCTGTCGGGAGCAGCAGCCGGATGGTGCCGGTCACGTGGTCGCCGAGGCTGTTGGCGCCGCGGACGGTGACCTCGACAGCGCCCCGTTCCTCGGCGTCGACTGCGTCGTCCTTCGCGGTGACCGAGCCGGTCAACGTCATCGTGTCGTCCGGGTAGTTGGGGGCGCCGAGGCGGATGCCGACGTCCGTCAACACCGCGCCCGGGCCTGCCCAGTCGGTCACGTAACGGCCGACCAGCCCGTTGGTCGAGAGGATGTTCATGAAGATGTCCTTCGACCCCCGCTCGACTGCGAGGACGGGGTCGTGGTGGACGTCCTGGTAGTCACGCGAGGCGATTGCGGTGGACACGATGAGGGTGCGGGTGAGCGGGACGACGAGCTCGGGGAGGGCATCGCCGACCGCGACCTCGTCGAGACGGCGGGTCGTCGGGTGGAAGCCGGTTGCCCGGGTCGCCGCGGTCACGCCGGGACCCGGTCGGACGGCGCGAGATCGGAGACCACCTGGCGCCCGAGTCGGGCCAGCTGGGCACTCGGCGCGCCGAGCATCAGCGCGAGTTGCTTGCCCCAGAGGAAGTAGCGGTGGATCGGGTAGGAGATGTCCGCCCCCATGCCCCCGTGGAGATGCTGGGTGGCGAAGACCACGCGCTGGCCGGCGTCGGCCGCGAACCAGGCGGCGACGCTCACCGCGCGATCGGCGTCCAGGCCGTGGTCGAGGCGCCAGGCGGCCTGCCAGGTCGTGACCCGGACGGCCTCGGTGTCGATGGCCGCGTCGGCAGCCCTCAGCATCGTCCCCTGGAATGTGGAAAGGGGTCGGCCGAACTGCTCGCGGGTGTTCAGGTATGCAGCCGTCTGGGCAACGGCCGCCTCGGCCACCCCGAGCTGGAGCGCGCACAACCCCGTCCAGGCCCGGTCGAGCATCCACGCCACGACCGCAGTGCCGCGTCGCGGGTCCCCGCCGGCCAGGAGGTCGTCACCGACGACGACCACGTCGTCGAGGTGAACATGGGGGTGGACCTCCCGGTTGGTGGTGAGCGCCCGCTCGATGCGCACCCCGGGCGCGGAGGGGTCGAGCGCGGCGACGACCACTCCGTCGTCGGTGGCAGCGGGCACGAGCACCCGGTCGGCCACGTGGGCGTACGGGACAGCGAACGCCGTCCCGCTGAGCCTCAGGCCTCCATCAGCGTCTCGTGCGGCCTGGACCGTGGGCCGACCCGATCCGCCCACCGCCACGTCGGCTGCGACGTCGGCCAGGGCGGCGGTCAGGACGGTGGATCCGGCGATCGTCACGGGCAGGACGGCGGCCTGCAGACGCTCCGAGCCGAACTCGGCGACCGGGAGACCGCCGAGGACCAGGGTGGCCCAGAGCGGCACCGGGGCGACCACCCGTCCCTGGGCCTCGAGGAGGAGCGCCAGCTCCACGAGTCCGTAGCCGCCCCCACCGTGGGCGGTGGGAAGGGCGAGCCCGAGCAACCCGGCCTTGGCCAGCTCGGCCCAGAGGTCGCGGTCGACGCGATCGGCAGTGGCCTCGACCTCCTGGACCCGGTCGGGCGTCACCAGCCCGGAGAAGATGCGTTCGGCAGCTTCCGCGGCCGCGGTCTGCACGTCGTCGAAGGTGAAGTCCATCAGCTCGTCCTCGTCTTGTCATCGGGTGTTCCCCCTGCCGGGTGGAAGACCGGGAGGGACAGGTCGTCGTCGAAGTCCTCGAAACCGGCCTCGACCGCCATGCCGATCTCTGCGGTGTCGCGGGTGATGCCGGACACGTTGGCCACGAGGCGGGTGCCCTCTTCGAGCTCGACCAGGGCGACGACCAGCGGGTAGTCGAAGGCCGGCACCTGTGGGTAGTGGTTGACCACGAAGCTGTAGATGGTGCCCCGCCCGGAGGCTTCGAGTGTGTCCCACTCGAAGGAGCGGCAACGGGCACAGGATGGTCGCGGCGGGTGACGCAGCGTGCCACACGCCGTGCAGCGCTGGATGAGGAGCTGGTGACGCTTCGCCCCCTCGAAGAAGAAGGCGTTGTCCTGGGTGAGCGTGGGCCGGGGCCGCAACGGTCGCGCGGCGGGCTTCTCGGCGGGTCGCGCCGTGCCCGTGCCGGGCTTGAACTTGAGGATCCGGAAGCGCATCGTGGCGACCAGCTCGCCCCGCTGGTCGCGGTACTCGTGGCGGTTGGTGATGAAGTGACCGAGGCCGAGTCCGGTCTTCTTCTCCCCCGACACCGCCTCGATGACCGACGAGACCTCCAGGTGGTCGCCGGGGACGAGGGGTCGCTCGTAGTGCTGGTCGCAGTTGGTCGCCACCACCGAGGTGAAGCCGGCCTCGTCGAGCAGGGCCGAGAGCTGATCGCCCGGCGAGTCGGCCGGAGTCCTGCCGGCGGCACGCGCGCGGTCGGATTGCTGGCTCGCCCGCAGGCCCCGCATCGTCCAGGCCTGGAGCATCGTGGGCGGGGCGATGACCCCGGGAAAGCCTGCTTCCCGTGCCGCGGCGTCGTCGACGTAGACCGGGTCGACGTCACCCATGGCCTCGACCCAGTGACGGATCATGGCCTGGTTGACCGGGTCCGGACCCCGCATGGGCGGACCGGACGACTTGCCGACGAAGGACTGGAGCCGCTCGTCCAGGGCGTCAGCCGCGCTCATCGGGCGGCACGCTTCATGCCGAGGCCGGCCGTGGCCAGGATCTCGCGTTGGACCTCGTTGACGCCGCCGCCGAAGGTGTTGATCTGGGACTGCCGGCCGGCGCGTTCGAGCTCGCCATGCAGCACCGCACCAGGTGAGCCGGGGCTCAGGTACCCCCCGGCACCCACGATGCCGAGCAGCGTTCGGTAGACCTCGACCGTCGACTCGGTACCGAAGACCTTGACCGACGAGGAGTCGGCGGGCCCGAGGGTCCCCTCGCCGACGGCTGCGGCCATCCGCCAGGTGAGGAGCTTCTGGGCATCGAGGAGCGCGTAGGTCTTTGCCAGGTCCTCCTGGATCCAGCCGACCTCGGTGAGGCCCTGTTCATCGACCCAGGCCGCCACCTCGTCCCAGAGCCGGAAGGCAAGCGCGCCGACTGCCGCCAGGCCGACCCGCTCATGATTGAGCTGGCCGGTGATGAGGCGCCACCCACCGTGGAGCTCCCCCACCAGCGCCTCGCGGGGAACCCGCACGTCCTCGTAGTAGGAGGCGGTCGTCGCCACGCCGCCGACCGTCACGATCGGGGTGCAGGAAAAGCCGGGTGTGGCTGTGGGCACCAGAAAGATCGAGATGCCCTTGTGCTTGGGGGCGTCCGGGTCGGTCCTGCATGCCAACCAGATGTAGTCGGCCTGATCGGCGCCGCTGGTGAAGACCTTGTTTCCGTTGATGACCCACTCGTCCCCGTCGAGGACGGCCCGGGTCCGCAACGAGGCCAGGTCGGTGCCCGCACCCGGCTCGGTGTAGCCGATGGCACAGCTGATCTCGCCGGCGAGGATGCCAGGAAGGAAGAACTTCTTCTGGTCCTCCGTCCCGTGGTTGATGAGCATCGGGCCGACGGTGCTCAGGGTCACGAAGGGAAACGGTGCCCGGGCCCGCTGGACCTCGGTGAAGAAGATGAACTGGTCGGTCGCCGGCCTCCCTTGTCCCCCGTACTCCCGCGGCCAGCCGATGCCCAGCCATCCGTCGTGTCCCATCTGGCGCACCAGTCTGCGGAAGGTGGCCGCTCCCTCCGACTCGGTGTCGATGGCTTCGCGCACCTCGGGGGTGAGCAGCTTGGCGAAGTAGGCCCGCAGTTCCGCCCGGAGCTCGAGTTGCTCAGGTGTCTCCTCGAGGTACATGACCTGTCCTCCACTCTCTGCCGGCTGGATGTGCGGCGTCTGGTCGTCGGCCGACAGCAGGCCGGCACTACCCGGACGAGGGCGGGAATGCACCGGGCGACCGGGGTCCGACCGGACGTGCGCGTCCACGCAGACCCCCGACCCCCGGCACGTTCGAGCCATCTTTCGGAGCGCCACCGGGTCCCGATCCGTCGGAGGCCCGGCGCAGCTGTCCTATGATAACTGATACACGTTCTAGAAACGCAGTGGCCATCCCGGGGTGGCGACCGGCCGCCGGCCGGCAACCGCCTGCAGAGATGACTCCGGCTCAGGGGGACCGCATGGAACTGGCCGACATCGACCTCGGGAATCCGGGCAATTTCGTGGACGGTGTCCCGCATGAGTGGTTCGCCTACCTGCGCCACGAGGCGCCCGTCTTCTGGCACCCGGATCCGGAGGGGTTCTCCGACGGCTTCTGGTCGGTGACCCGCTTTGCCGACTGCGTCGGGGTCAACCGGGACTTCGAGCACTTCTCCTCGTCGCGCTCGGCCACGCTCTTCCACGACTTCGACGAAGAAATGCTCACGCAGCAGCGCATGATGATGCTCAACATGGACCCGCCCATGCACACCCGCTACCGGCGACTGGTCAACAAGGGCTTCACCCCTCGGATGATCCGCGACCTCGAGGCGAAGGTCGTGGCATCGGCGGACGGGATCCTCGACGCGGTGTGCGAAGCGGGATCAGCCGATTTCGTCGAACAGATCTCGGCCGAGCTGCCGCTCCAGGTGATCGCCGACCTGATGGGCGTGCCCCAGGAAGACCGTCACCTGGTCTTCGACTGGTCAAACCGGATGATCGGCGCAGACGATCCCGAGTACCAGGTCAGCCCCGAGGCCAGCGGTCAAGCAGCCATGGAGATCTACGCCTACGCCGACGAGCTCTGCGAGAAGAAGCGACTCGATCCACACGCTGACCTGTTGAGCGTCCTGACCCAGGCGGAGATCGACGGTGACCGCCTCTCCCAGCTCGAGCTCGACCTGTTCTTCCTGCTGCTCTCGGTCGCCGGAAACGAGACGACCCGCAACCTCATCTCGGGGGCGATGGTCGCCTTCTTCGACAACCCCGACCAGTGGGAACGCCTGCGAGCCGACCGATCGCTGCTGCCGTCGGCCATCGAAGAGATGCTGCGCTTCGTCTCCCCGGTGATGCACTTCCGGCGCCAGGCCACCGCCGACCTGGTCATCGGCGACCAGAAGGTCAGAGAGGGAGACAAGGTGGTCTTCTGGCACATCTCGGCGAACCGCGACGAGTCGGTCTTCCCGGACCCGGACAGCTTCGACATCGGGCGTACCCCCAACAACCACATGGCATTCGGCGGCGGCGGTCCCCATTTCTGTCTCGGGGCGAATCTCGCCCGGATGGAGATCCGGGTGATGTTCGACCGGCTGCTCGACCGGCTGCCCGACATCCATCTCAACGGTGACGTGCAGCGGCTCCGCTCCAACTTCATCAACGGGGTCAAACACATCCCGGTGGGTTTCACCCCCTCGGCCCCGGTGGGCCGCTAGCCCTGGCCGCCGCGCCGGTCCCTCCCAGAAAGCCGAGCCCATGCGATTCCACCAGGCAGTCCAGTTCCTTCCGGTCGAGGAAGCCCGGGCGCTGGTCGTCGCATCCGACGAGCTCGGGTACTCGGGGTCCTACTTCTCCGACCACCTGTTCAACCCACGGGTGCTGTCCTCGCGGTACACCTACTCCACCGCTCCCGACGGGTCGCCGTTCTGGGAGAAGGAGACCGCCTGGCCGGACGTGATGTGCCTCATCTCGTGGCTGGCCGCGCAGACCACGACGCTCACCTTCACCACGGGCGTCTACATCGCGCCGGTGCGGGACCTGATCACCGTTGCCAAGTCTGTCGGTACGACCGCCGTGCTCTCGGACAACCGGGTGCGGCTCGGGGTGGGTGTCGGCTGGTGCAAGGAGGAGTACCTCCAAACCGGGCAGGACTTCCACAACCGGGGCAAGCGACTCGACGACATGATCCCCGCACTGCGTGCCCTCTGGAAGGGCGGGTGGGTCGAGTACCACGGCAGCCACTACGACGTCCCCGAGTGTCAGATGAACCCGGCCCCGACCGAGCCGGTGCCGATCATCTGCGGCGGCGACTCCGAAGCGGCCCTCCGTCGCGCCGCGACCCTCTGCGACGGATGGGTCAACACGGGCGCGGTAGGGCCGGAGGAGGCCTTCGACCAGGTCCGCAAAGTCCAGGACGCACTGTCGCGTCGCCGGACGGGCGCAGGATCCCTTCGCCATCTACATCGCGCTCAAGGCCTTCCCCGACCTCGACCTCTACCGGAGGCTCGAGGAGGTCGGGGTCACCGACCTGCTGTGCGCGCCCTGGATGGGTGTCGAGGCCGAGGCGGGCGACACGCCCGAATCGATCCGGGCCGCGCGCCTCAGTCTCTGCGAGCAGTTCGCCGAGCACATCATCGCCAAGATGGGCTGAAGCCGAGCGGCTCGGGTCAACGGACCCGCTCGCTTGGGAGGGCACCCTAAGTGGCGGCCCCGGAGCAAGCGGTGGCGGAACCGTTGCTCAACGAGGCCGCCAGGAGCACCTTACCGTTCAGTAACTACAAGTCGGTTCATCGGGCCCCCGAACTGCAATTCCTGTAATTCCGTGTAGGGCATATACCTACCGATGCTGTCACCTTCGGGCGTGGGCATCGATAGATACATCGAGTCTTCAACCGCTGAAGACGAAGACGTCAACAGGTGCAACCCCGGCAGCGGCAGCCCACTCCCCCAGCCCGAGCCCATGCCACCTCGACGCTAGGGTCGGGACATCACGCGCCTGGGAGGAACCATGAAGGACCTCAAGATCGGACTGCAGCTCGGCTACTGGGGCTCGGGCCCGCCTGCCAACGCACCCGCGCTGGTGGCCGAGGCCGAGCGCCTCGGTTACGACTCGATCTGGACGGCAGAGGCCTACGGATCCGACGCCCTGACTCCGCTCGCCTGGTGGGGTTCGCGCACCGAGCGGGTCCGGCTCGGCACCGCCCTCTGCCAGCTGTCCGCCCGGACGCCGACCGCCATGGGCATGGCCGCCATGACCATGGACTACCTCTCGGGGGGCCGCTTCGTCCTCGGGCTCGGTGTCTCCGGTCCGCAGGTCGTCGAGGGCTGGTACGGGCAGTCGTTCGAGAAGCCACTCGCACGGACGCGGGAGTATGTGGGCATCGTGCGCCAGGTGATTAGCCGAGAGCAGCCGGTGTCCAGTGACGGGCCGCACTACCCGCTCCCCTACCCGGGTGGGCTCGGGCTGGGCAAGCCACTCAAGTCGATCGTGCACCCGCTGAGGAACGAGATCCCGATCGTCCTCGGTGCCGAGGGTCCCAAGAACATCGCCTTGGCCGCCGAGATCGCCGAGGGCTGGTTCCCCATCTTCTTTTCTCCGAGCGCGGTCATGGCCTACGAGCCGTCGCTGGCCGAGGGCTTCGCCCGCCCGGGAGCGCGTCACGCGCGCGACGACTTCGAGGTCATCGCCTTCGCTGCAACTCTGCTGTCCGATGACATCGAGGCGGCAGCAGACAGCATGCGCCCGTACCTCGCCCTCTACATCGGGGGCATGGGAGCCAAGTCGATGAACTTCCACTTCGACGTCTTCGCCCGCATGGGCTACGAAGCCGAGGCAACCAAGATCCAGGAGCTCTATCTCGAAGGACGCAAGGACGAGGCAGCCGCGGCCGTCCCGACCAAGCTCATCGAGGACACCGCACTCATCGGCCCCAAGGAGAAGATCAGGGATGACATCGAACGGTGGCGCGAATCAATCGCCACCACCCTGCTCGTCTCGGGAGACGTCAAGACGCTGCAGTTGATCGCCGAGCTGGCCCTGTAGCCGGACCAGAGGGCGATCACGAAGTTAAGCTCGAACCCCGTGAATCAGAGGGGCGGCGGAGTTACCTTGAGGCTGCCGATGCTTTTTGTGTGCGATAAACCGGACCCGTCAAGGCTCCAGAGGCACCCTACGGCCGGGCCAACCGACCTTCAGTTGTGTCCACTACGAGTTTCAGCCGCGAGTCGGAGACCTATCGCGTCGCCCCTCCGACACACACCTGATCACACGCGTCGATCGCGACCGTGTTTCGCCTGTTTGAGGTAATTGAAAACGCTCCCGCATTGAATCTCGTCGACGCCACACAATTCAGCAACCGTGTCGTGATATTCCCCTAGACCCCAAAACCGACACCGACGAAGGCATCCCAGATCGCTACCGGTTCTGGGCAACGCCAACCCGCGAGCTTCGTTGTACATTCGAGTTGATGCGGCGATCCAGATCGTTGCATGGATCACCGAGCGGCCATTTTTCCTGAGCGGTGCAGTTCAAGACGACGAACCCGAGAAGCAGGATCAAACCGAGGGAGAACATCCCTGTGACGAGCACGGCGCCGCCGGGAGGCGTCCATTTGGCGACTGTTCTCGGGCCCGAGCCCAGCCCGTACTCGTAGCGATGGAGGGCGGTGAGGAACGCCCAGACCTGCGCCGCAGCCAGAGGCAAGCCCAGCGCCAGAATGGGGAGCGGGCGAAGCCGAAACGACCTCCGCCGACGACCATGTCCGCCTCGTGCTGGTGGCGGTAGCGACGTTGCCAGCAAGGGGATGCCGATCAGGAGCGGTAGCCAGTAACGGCCCTGCCAGTAAGGACCGACGGCGTCGATCCGAGGCGATTCGAGGATGATCGGCATGGCAACGATGCCGATGACGAGCACAGGGAGTGCTCGTCGGCACCGAGCAGACAAGGAAAGCCCAAGTGCCGTGACGAATGCCACCGCTGCGACCCAGAGAGCGAACACGGCTTCTGGAACCGGTGTGTCAAGCCATCCGAACTCGCCGATGCTCTGACGGAGCCGCAGTTCGCTCAACCGTAAGGTCAACCAGATGCTCTGCTCCAGGGACAGGCGAGGTTTGTTGGGAATCCCGAGGAGGCCCGGAACACCTCCGATCAGAAGGAAGATCCCCGCCACCACTATCCCTCCCAGCAACGACAGTCGGATCGCCAGCGTGCTTCGATCCCGAGCCAGCTCCTTACACCTCGACCATCCGGCCAGGGTGGCGAGCGCCAGGATGATCACGCCAGCGTTGATGGGACTGATCGGCCGGCTGAGTACCAACACGACGAAGGCGAGAGATGTCCACCCGGCGAGACCTGCCGGCACTCGCCGGGATTCGATGACGCAGAGACCGCCGCACCAGGCGGCGAATGCGGCGGCGATCTCCATCCCGCTCGAATTCAAGACAGAGGTGACGAAGAAGACCATGGGGGACAGGGCGACCAGAGCCCCCACAAGAGGGCCCCTTCGGGGATGGTAGCGAGCGAGGAGAAACAACCCCAAAGCAATGAGAGCCCCGTTCATCAGCGTCCCGACCATTCTCATGGCGTAGACGGCGTTGGTGCCCTTTGCCACCAGGGAGGGGATCCCGACGAGGAGGTAGTAGAGGGGCGGGTAATTCGAGAACTGGGTGTCCGCCCCGACCATCGCCGTACCCTGGCTCACCTTTGGGGAGCACCCTGCGGAGACCGTCGGTTTGAAGGAGAAGCAACTCGGCAAGCCCCTTGTGCTTGCCACCCACTCTGGAACCCGAACATTTGCCAGAAGCCCGAAGGTTGTCGGATGCTCTCTGACGTCGAACATGCCCCGCACGACGGCGGCTGCGTCGATGGCATGAGAGGGCTCGTCGGGTGCGGCCATGAGGGGGGTGGCGATCGACCATGCCGCAATCGCAGTTCCGATGGCCAAAAAGGCCCACACGTAGAGGAGCAAATTCCGAACCGGTCGGCTGGTGATGGGCGTCCCGGCTGCCCATGTTGGGCTGTCCCCGGACCCGGACTCGGGCACTCCGTTCCGGCCAGCCAAGGCGGCCCGCTCCGTCATCCGGTGAGCCTACCCAACGCGGTTATCTGGCTCGTCGATGGTGTCGACAGAGCTTTGCACCAGAAAGCCCAGATCACAGTAGCCGACGCTCTGGGCCCCGTAACCGAGGAGTTGAACCTCTCTCAACAAGAAATGGATGATCTGTTGCGCGACAGTTCAGCACCAGAAGCGGGTGCTGGTACAACGCCCATCACATTGGTAGTTCTTCTCCTTCGGCCCTCATCCTCTAGTGCCATAACTCATCGTCGCGCATCTGTGGACACCGGAGTCGCATAGCCAAGGAGGCCCCCCCAATCGCTGCCGGTTATGCACCCGAGCAGGGAGACGGCCGCGATTCCCAGACCTATCGCGTCACCGCTCCGATACCCGGTTTGAGCTTGGATAACGTCCGATTGCCCCACACGAAGAAGGCAGCAGGCGCGGCGATCAGCCGGACACCGGCGGCCCCGCAAGCAATGGACGAAGCCAAGTCGTCGTCCGTTCAATGTCCCAGTCGCCAGAGGCGACGGCGAGAACCGCTTGTTCGGCTTCATCGACCTCTGGATACTTGTTCCACGTCCACTCGTTCATCTGGATGAAGAGACGCAGGGTCACCCACGCCGCTCGTTTATTGCCGTCGAGAAGTGGATGGTTCTTTGCCAGACGGACAAGGAGAACTGCCGCCTTGTTGACGAAGTCCGGATAGAAGTCTTCAACACCCCAACTTCCTGCCGGGGCCCGCAGTGCGGAGTCAGCCAGATCCATTTTCATGCTCCGGAGGAGGACCTCGGGTTCGATGCCGGTGACCGCCGCGGCGACAGCGAGGCAGTCGGAAAGGTCCGGGTATTCGACGCTCACCTCGCCAAGCGCTCGAGGAGCTCCCGGTCCTCCTCAATGATCTTGGTCAGTCTGGCTTTGAACTGAGGGCTTTTCCGACGGCGTTCCACAGCCTCGAGAAGGGACCGTTTCACTGTCTCGTTCAGGCTCGTGCCCTCGACTCGGGCTAACGCCTCGGCGTCGGCTGCCAATTCGTCAGGAAGGCGCACCGTGATGTTCTTCGTCATAGTGGCATGATACCACGACCCACGACCTTCTCTCGCAATGTCCGGAGTCTCTGTCCTGGCCGCCGTTTTGTCGGTCATGCCCCCGACCGGGGAGACAGCCGCCAGTCGCAGTCGGGTGGTGTCACCCCGCCCGACTGAACCACCACGTGCGACCAATTGAATACTGCTGACCGGCACCGAGACGCGAGGCGAGCTCTAGACGCGCTCCAACGTGGCTCGTTCAACTTCTGTGAATGCCGCAGTCGTGCCCGTAGCACGCTCCCGGCCTTTTGCAGGGAAGGCAACTACCAAGGAGAGCACCAAACCGGCGCATATCGGCCACCAAATCCATTCGGTATAGATGCGAGCATTCGCCAGCCACGTGACGCCTAACACACATGCACAGGTCATGGACAGTCGTTTCCACGGCTGCAGCGCGCCGCTCACAACTACTAGAGCCAACGGTGGCCAGACGTAGTACGGCGCAACGCCCGTCTCGAGTAGGAACCGAAGGGCAAGCGCAAACGCCACGCACCATACGAGCATCTGTGGTGGCCGCTCCTTTCGCATGAACCACACTCCAACGCCAATGGCGATTGCAAGTGAGATCAACCGGGTTGGGCCTCCCGCTACAGATCGGCCACCCATCCAGGTTTCGTTGGCAATATGAGGCGCGAAACTCAACCAAGGGGTGGGGCAGACGAGGTCAGGAAACTGAGGTTGGACTACCACTGCCCGATATGTGTCCGGCCAGTCCGAAGCGAATGGCACGAGCAGGAGTGCTGCCGCCGGCGCCAGGTCGGAGTTCACGTCCACACACGTGGTGTACGGGTTTGACCTCCTCAGTTCGCTCGCTGAGCCGCTGAAGCGGATCATCCGGGACCAAGGGGCCGGAGCCGAACCGGGGGTTTTCTGGAGATCCCCCATACGCGACGACCACCGCATCAATCTTCAAGTTCCGTCCAAAGAACGCGAAGGAGAAGATGCGGTGGAAGTCACCAACACGATGGGCGCAGGAGAGCTGCTGCGCAAGTACCTGACTGAGTCCGACCCCGACCTCGTGAGATCCATGGTCCAGGCCTTCGCCGAGACCCTCATGTCGGCCGAGGCTTCGGGGTTGTGCAACGCCGAGTACGGCGAGGTCAGCCCTGGACCGGGTGAACCAGAGAAACGGATATCGGACCAGGCGCTGGGACACGAGAGCGGGATCAATAGACCTCGCCATCCCGAAGCTCAGGTCAGGCAGCTACTACCCGGATTGGCTTATCGAGCCTCGCCGGCGTGCTGAACGAGCGCTAGTTGCTGTCGTCGCCCAGTGCTACGTAGAAGGGGTCTCGACGCGTCGTGTCGACGACGTGGTGAAGTCAGATGGGCATCGCCGGGATCTCAAAGTCCCAGGTCTCAGACCTGGCGAAGTCCTTGGACGAGACGGTCACGGCGTTCAGAAACAGACCGCTCGACGCCGGTCCCTATACCTACATCTGGGTGGATGCGCTCACCCAGAAGGTGAGAGAAGGCGGCCGGATCGTGAATGTGGCTGTTGTCTTGGCGACCGGGGTGAACTCAGACGGTCACCGCGAGATCCTGGGCGTCGACATCATCACCACCGAAGACGGAGCCGGTTGGACGGCCTTCCTACGCGGTCTCGTCGCCCGAGGACTGTCTGGGGTGGCCCTCGTCGTCTCAGACGCCCATGCGGGCCTGGTCGATGCCATCGCCTCGGTGCTTCCCGGCGCAGCCTGGCAAAGATGCCGCGTCCACTTCGTGAGAAATGTGCACACCAGAGTTCCGAAGAGCGCCCAGTCGATGGTCGGCGCTTTGATCCGATCGATCTTCGAGCAGCCAGACGCCGAACAGGTCCACGCACAACACGCTCGGGTCGTCGAGCAGCTCGCAGGATCGATTCGGTGACGCAGCCCAAATGCTGATTGACGCTGAAGCCGACATCCTGGCGTTCTCCACCTTCCCGAAGGAGCATTGGCGTCAGGTCTGGTCGAACAACCCGCAGGAACGGCTGAACAAAGAGATCCGCAGACGAACCGACGTCGTCGGCATATTTCCCAACCGGACATCAGTGCTGCGATTAGTCGGTGCCGTTCTCGCTGAGCAACACGACGAATGGGCAGTCGCACGTCGCTACATGGGCATCGAATCACTCGCCACCGCTCGATTACGGGTGATCAATGGAACCGGCCAGGAGGTGGACCTGGCAGAGCTCGCCAACGTCAGTTAGAACAACACCAAGAGATTGATGTGGTGGTCGTCGATACACCACGGGTTTGGACGTGCCGATCCGGATCGCGAGCGAAGGCAGGCGATGCCATCCAGCAGAGAGGATCACGACAGGAATGGCCAAAGCAATCAGGGGCTGGGATGCGAATCCAACCCCCAACAACCACGCACACGACACCCAACGCTTCCCAAGAGCAGATCGCATGGCAAAGAGAAGGAAGGCCACAGCAAGGGCATCTTCCGGATGACCCCACCAGAGCACGTTGCCCAAGGCAATTGCGCCACAGGCTCCGATAGCCAGCCGGCGCCTCCAGTCCGCCCCAATCGCCTGCGCAATCGAATCGGCGCCGAACAGGGCGGGGGCACACAGTAGGACGCTCACGGGTGCAACGATTGGCCACGCCGAAGGCCTGGGTACAGGAAATCCGAAACCTGTTGTGAGACCAAAGTGCTGCGTTAACTGTTCAATCGGGAGAAACACCAACAGGATGGCTGGCGACGCGACCAGGCTCGACTGGCTGTAGATATTGGCGTAGTCGCCGGCAGTGATGTTCCTTGCCAGCTGATAGTTGTCCCAAATATCGGTGGGATATCGCCATCCAACGCTATGAGCGATCAGGGGTGCAATGTCGAAACTAGCTACTTTCCCCTGAAAAAGCCGGTGTGACCACCGATCGGGGTTGGATGTGGACTGCGTCTGACCATGGAGTGATTCCGCCTCCGATCCTGGCTGCAGCGGGTCCGATTCGTCCTACTCGGAGATGGTCAGTGCTCCGATCTTCACCAGGTTGTGGTTGAACACCCCGTAGCCACACCAGGTGCGGACTCCTTCGATCCCGTCGATCTGTGTTCGGTTCCATCCGAAGTCCCGTTTGAGACAACTGATCCGGCCTTCGCTCCCGGTTCTCCACTTCACCAGGCGCTGGAACTGCGGTCTACTTTCGACGGCGCGTCGTGACGCACTCGGTTTGCCTTTGGTGGGTAGGACAACCGTTCGCACCCCGAGCGCACTGAGCTGTTCGCCGACGGCGGTCTCGCCATAACCGCGATCAGCGGTGACCGCTTTGGGTACTCGCTTGGCCCGGCGCGTGACGTGCTCGACGGCCGGGACGAGCATCGGTGCATCCGGCGGGTTGCCGACTTCGACGTTGTGGTCGATCACCACACCGTCCTCGTTGTCGACGACCTGTGCCTTGTAGCCGAACTCGACGGGCTTGCCGAGTCTGCCCTTGCGGATCGGACGGGCATCGGGATCATGCAGTGACACCAACCTGGTCGCCCCGTCGGGGACTTCACCACAGAGACGTCGCTCGGTCTGCTCGGCGACCTGTTCGATCCGATCGGCAGTGATCTCCAAGTCGCCGGCAATTGCGCAAAGCCTTCCTGGGGCGGCGTTACCAAGGCGCCTCAGTCCTCGGCGGGCGTTCGCCGCCACCTGTCGGGCCTCGGCGACGGCCGTCTGGGCGATCCGGACCATGTCGGCATTGATGGCCATGACCTCGTCTTTTGCCTCGCCAGTGCGTCGTCGAAGGTTGGCACCGATGGACCGGGCCCGAGCCCGCATCATGCCGCGTCCGGTCCCGAGAGGTGGTCTTGGACGCCAATCCCGCACCCTTCAACTTCTCGATGCCTTTGGCCATCTTGGCCACGCCCTTGGCCAACAGACCCGAGTCCGTCGGGTAGGCAACGTTGGCGGGAACCACCGTGGTGTCGGCACGGACCTTGTTGGTCTTCAACACCTTGGCCGCCTGGGCCTTGGCCAACAGCGCCTCGTTCAACCCGTCGACCGCCGATGACCCGCACCGGGTGGTGATCTTCATCAACGTGGTCGGGTGGGGCACTGCCAAGCCCAACGGGATCCGACAGAACCGCTGCCACGAGATGGAGTCAGCGACCTCACGACACAGTGGCTCGAACCCCAAGCGGTAGCGGTACTTCAAGAACATCAGCCGGAGGTACGTCTCGATGGGCACGGACGGGCGTCCGAGGGCGGCGTGGAAGTGGGCCCGGAACGGTTCGAAGAAGGCCGGATCGTCCAGCAGGCGGTCGACCGACTCCAACTCGGAGGGCATCCCGAGGCACATCTCGGGGAGGATCGCTTCCCACAACGTGGGCTGCGCGTTTACAGTTCTCAACACGATGGCCTCGATCCGTACTAGTCCTACGGTTCGGGGCCATCCTTATCGATCTGGGCTCAAATCGCGAGTATCTACGGCGACTTTTTCAGGGGGAAGTAGCTAGACGGACGGCGGCTGAGCGACCGGTACAACTCCCACGTGCTCGGGTGCACCGACTCGATCGGCTCGATCTCGTCTGCCACTACCCGGACCAACTCCGCCATCACCGATTCGACCCCACGAGGATTCCCGGCCAGATCGGCCGCGGCGAGCAACATCCGGTAGAGGCGCTCGTCGTAGGGACTCACCAGCAGTCCGCGTCCTCGCGGCCCACTCCGCACCTCTGGCGTCGCCAGCCCTCAGATAGGAGCCAGCCAGGCGGCCGCTGAGGTCGACGACCGTCGATTCGATCGCCGGAGCGATGCCGTCGAGGATCGACCAGTCCGAAGAGCGAAGTCCTTCGAACGGTCGGCCCCGTACGATCTCCAGCGCGGACCGCCAGCAGGCGGGGTCCTCAGACTCCGCCAGAACGACGAACCGGTCCCAATCGGTGGCGACCGTAGGTGCCAGTACCAGCCGTCCGTGGCTCCGTGGGAGGTGATCGAATCCGTCTCGCGACGTGCCGAGCGAGCGACGGGCAACCGATGCCGTCGAATGGAGGCTGGACGGAGCCATGATCCGATCCGGCCAGAGGGCAGTCGCCCAGGCGTCGTTCGAGGCTCCGTGAGGGTGCATCGCCAGGTACACGACGAGCTCCCTCGCCCATGCCCTGGTGAACTCCCGAGCTGCGCCACGGATCTCCACCGGGCCCAACACGGCGACCTCGACCTCAGGGCTCGCCGCGCTCAACTGGGGGAGCCGAGTGACCTTGCAGTTTTGGATCTCGGCTGGGGCACGGTCAGCAACAGTCACAACCACGTTGGAGCCTCCCCCCAGCGTGCTTGCGTATGCCGGCGTTGCCTCGGCGGGCCGACCGACTCGTACCGCACCGCCGTCTCCCGCCGAGTGAGAGACATCCGGTACATACACATCGAGCCGCTCGGAGGCGTCGAGCAGCGCGACGACATCGGCCAGTTCGTTTGCGGTCGCCCGCTGAGGCGTCACGATCGTCCCGAAGACCTCGAGCGACGGACCGTCTCGTCCTGTGTCCAGTCGTAGGTCATGGAGGGCCCCGAGCCCCTCGCAGAAGGCGAGTACCGCAGTTCCGCCTCGACCATCGCCACTCCTGAACAACAACTCGGCGGCACCGTCGGGCGGCACCGTCGGTCCACACAGGACGACCAAGGGATCCCACGAGCCAGCACGGTCCCGGCCGCGACCCTCGACGAAGGACGCCTCCCGGTGGTGTTCGAGGAGGGTCGACCCGGAGAGCTGGCGCCGCGCGAAGTTCCTCTGCGACCTTGCCGGGGTCCTTCACGGACGACACCCGGGCGAACCGGGCGAACTCGGCGCCGAAGCCCACGAGCACCAGATCGAACGCATGAGACCAGCGCGAGGTGGCGAGCTCGAGGGCGAGAAGCCGGGCGACCCCATCGCGCACCTCGGGATCGCCTCGGACGACGACAGAGCCCATGCCTTCGAGATGTGCGAAGGCGATCTCGTCCTCGTTGCGACCGATCGAGACCAGAGTCGGAAGCGGGAAGGCTCGTGGCCCTTCTCCGCCCTGGAGCGAGCCGACCGCGTCCGCGATGGTTCGGTCGATCCGTACTGCTGGTGCCTCCGGATCGAGGGTGAACTCGTCCGGCAGGTGAGATGGCAGCTCGCCCGGATCGAGCACCAGCCGAACCTCCCGACCCGAGATGACAATGCCGGTGATCCGGGGAACGCGACCAGCTCCCCCGGACGACCCACGCAGATAGAGACGCACTGCGCCGTCCACAGAGTGGAGCACCTCCCGTCCGTCACCGGATCGGAGCCGGCCTTCGACTTGGCCGAGCTCTGGATCCGGGAGGGTCAGCGATTCGCCGGTCGGGCGGTGACGCTGCTGGACCCTCCGAAACCGATCGACGAGATCGGCGATCCCCACTCCGATGATTCCGGCGCCGAACGGCGGAAACGGAGCTTCCTGGCGCACCAACCCCGAACCCGCAGCTGCTCGCTCCGGATCCCTGGGCCGACCGCTCGATACGGGGAGCGTGAGGATCCATCCCGGCTTGACCCAGTGGTCGCCGGTCAGCTGCGAGCCGTCTTCCTGGCGGATCCCGTAATTGAGCTCCGCGATCTCCCTCCATCTCCGGGCCGATCCGAGGCGCTGCTCGGCGATTGACCAGAGCGTCTCACGGTGTTCGACCACGTGGACATCCCCGAGCGAATCGAGGCCGTCTCGAGCGACGTCAGCGTGTGGACGCATCGAACCGTCGATCTGTTCGGTCACCGCCGGCATGTCCTGCGCGGTGTTCGGTTTTGGTGAACTGGCAAATCCTCCCTCGACATCGATGGCGGGAACCGGCAGCGGTTCGATTGCGACCGCCTCCTCCACGCTCAGCCGGTCGTCGAGGCTGACCGGCTCGTCGGGGGAGATCAGGCCGTCGGCGCTGACCAAGCCGTCGGGGGTGACCAGGTAGAGGGTCCCGATCGGATGACGATCGCCGACGACGCGCAACGCAGCGGTGCTCCCGCCTGCGACGTCCAGGGCGCGACTCGACGGCTCGAACGCCTGGTGTGCCTGGCGGCCCACGAAGGAAAGCGCAAGGGCTGTGCCGACCAGGCATGCGACCACGGACTGGAGCGTGCGACTGGCGGGAAGGCGCGTCGGTGATCGGCCCAGCAACCAGGAGCGGATCTCGAGTGCCACGCATGTGGTCATCCACACCCAGAACAGCCACGCCATGAGCAGTGCGACCCGGACGAGCCAGTGGGAGACGACGGGGATGTCATTCCCGTGGCCGGCGAGTACTGACCGTCCCCGTCCGTCCGCACCCAGGTGGGTGAACGGTGAGCCACCCGCCGACACGAGCCAGAAGGGAACACCCACGACCAGTCCGACGAGGACCACCGAGGCAAGTACTCCCCACAAGGCGCGGTACCGTCCCGAGGGCGTCTGCACGATGCCTGGGCTCACTGGGTCCCCACCGTTACGCCTTCGAGGTCGAACGACGAAGCCGTCGCCGAGACGGGCAGTGATCGGATACCGACGATCCCGAGGACGGCAGTCGGCACCCGATAGTGGATCCGCACGGTCACCACGCCGTTGGCGACCGTGGCCGTCCCCGGATGCCCCGCGGCCGCGGCGAACTGTTCCGCCGCGGCAACGGCTGCCTGGTCGTCGAGCTGTAAGACGCCATCGCGTAACGCCTCGACGGAGAGCGCTCCTGCTCCTGCCCGCGCCGCCTGCTCCGCCTCGGTCTCCGCGGACTGGTGGGCCAGAAGTGCCGAACCCCCATCCACGACGAGCCCGAGCAAAGCCATGAGGGCGACGAGGAGGAGCACCGCAAACGCCGTGATTGCGCCGTCATCAGACCGCGCGGGCTGACGAATCTCCTGGTGGACGGTCACGGGAATCAAGGTCACTGGGTGGCACGGTAGGGATCGAGCGGGGCGGTGGCCGAGGCTTGGACGCTCGTGCTGCCAGGCAGGCCGCGAACCCCGAGATCCGAGAGCAGGACCTGGCAAGTCACCCGGACGGTCACGTAGCCACCGGGGAAGAAGTGGCTGGTGTCCGTCACGACGTCCACGTGCGCACAGGTGTGCTCCGACCCGATCAGCCCCATGACGGCAGTGGCGGGAGCACCCCACTGGGCCGCGGCGGCGCTCGGAAGGACGGCCGCCGCTTCGGCTCCGGCTCGCGCCGCCTCCGCTACCTGCTGGCGCGCTTGCGAAACTCTCCCGAAGACGAGAGAGAGGAGCGCGAGGATCAGGAGCACAGGGGTGATGACGACCAGCTCGACCGTCACGCTGCCGCTGTCCTCCGTGCGCCGGACGTTCCTCACTCCGACCCCCGGAACTCCTGGATCGGACCGACCACGGTGGCAGACACCGGGAACGAGAGACCGGGGAGAATCGAACTGGCATGCCCCCTGACTCCGAGTTGCTCGATGTCCCCGGGCAGAGCGGTGACTGCGATCGAGGTACCTGAGACGCCCGAGTTCGGCCCTTGGGCCACCGATTCGGCTGCCGAGACACCCGCGGCAGGCCCGCCTCCGATCGACCGGGCCGCCCGGTCGCCCTCCGACGCGGCCAGCTGGACCACCTGAGCTGCGTGGGCCCAGAGGGCAAGCTGGACCGCGACCAGGAGGAGCACCATCACCACGGGGACCACCAGGACGACCTCGACAAGCGAGGAGCCCGCGTCGCGAGGCCCTCTCCTCAGTTCAGATTGATCGAGTTCGCCTTGGCTGTGACCTTTGCGACGATGATGGCTCCGACGGCGATGGCCAATGCTGCGAAGATCGCGGTCAGAATCACCTTCTCGACGACGGACCCGGCGTCGTCGCGGTCCCCCGCGACTCCGACGCGAGCCCGGACATAGGCCACAAGAACGGCAATCTGTATGGACATGGCGGCTACTCCTTTTGTGTTCGGCGGTTAACGGGCGAAGCGCAATCGTCAATGGGCGGCGCGTGGTGGGCATCAGAAGCCCCCCAGGATTCTCTCCACGGCGGGATAGCCGATGAACAGGAGGAATCCGAGGAGCAGGAGCGCTCCGGGCAGGAAGAGCCGCTCGGTCACGGCGTTCGCAGCCGATTCGGCCTCGGCCTGCTCGTGGCGGCGCAGCGACGCTGCACGCGCGCTCAGGGTCTGGCGGATCCTCGCCCCCTCCGTCCCGGCCAGCTGCACGATCGCCGACAGCTCGACCAACTCCTGGACGTCCAGTTCGACTCCCAGTCCGGCCAGTGCCGTCCACGGGGACATCCCTCCGTCGCGTGCAGTCAGCAGCACCCTCGCCATCCGCTGCGCCGCCCAGTCCGGACTCACCTGCGTCGCTGCATGAAGAGCACCTTCGACGCCGACCCCTCCGGCGAGGCCCAGGACCACGAGATCGACAAACGAACCGACCACCACACGGAAGTGCCGTCGTCGCTCATTGGCCACCCGGAACAGTGCGAACACGGGAAGCCCGATCGCGAGCGCTACCGACAGAGCGATCAGCAGCAACGGAACCAGGAGGGGTAGGGACAGACCCCCTGCCTGGCAACCGAGCCAGAGAAGCGGGGGCAGCAGCAGTGCAGCGGCCCCGAGCACGAGTATCCGAGTGGCAAGCAGGTCCGGCGCCATGTCGGTGATGGCCAATGCCGTCCGCAGTGGGACCGCCCGCGGGTGGCCGTACCACCCGCTGCTCTCAGCCCATGCCGTGGTCTCCGCGCCCAGTCTGCGAGCGATCGTCCCGGTCGCCGGCGTGCGCAGCGGGCCGTCCGGCCCTCTTTGCCATGTCGTCAAGACGACGTCGAGGGACGGGGTGGCCGAACGCAGCCCGTATGCGATCCCGAGGCAGCCGATACCCGTCAGCAGGCCGAGCCCGACGACCACGGTCATCGGACGGCCACCGCCTGGCCCAGAAGCCTCACCGGTGCAGGTGGTCGCGCCAGCGCGACCATGAGGCTGATCCCGGAGGCATAGAGCGCGCCGACTGCGAGGAGGATGACCTGTCCGGACGACGAGTCGAAGGGTGCGAGGTACGGTCGGGCCAGGATTGCAAGACTCGCGGCGAAGGCGACCGAGAACACGATGACGGTGCGTACGCCACTGCGCACCGAGGCCCTGCTGGTCTCCACCCGCAGCTGGAGAGCGACCTCCTCCCGAGTGGAGTCCGCCAACGTCCCGAGGAGGTCGGCGAGCCGCTGGGCGCGGGCCGAAAATGCCAGAAGCAGCGCACAGACGACCCGATCGGCGCAGGGGTCACCGACGTCTTCGGCGAACTGGAGCAGCGCCGCACGGGGATGGACGTCGGCTTGGAGTTGCGTCGCCAGCCGCTCCGCCGCAGGACGGATCGGAGCGGGGCTGAGCCCGGCGGTGGCGATGATGGCCTGGCTGAGTCCTGCGGAGGCCGCCAGTGTCCCCTGGAGCATCTCGGTCCAGGTCGCGACCGCTTCGGTCTTGGCGATCGACGACGCCACGGACATCCGACCGAGCAGTCGGGGGAGCCCGTATCCGGCCAGCCCGACAATCGGGAGCGCCGCCGGCCAACCGGTCACCAGGGCCCCGACCACACCGAGTCCGATGGCAAGCACCGCATGGACGGCATTGCCGCCGACCAGATACCTCGTGGGGGTCGGTGCGGCCGGTGCATCGAACGTCGTCGCATCAAGCGGATGCTGTGGATCCCGTCGTTTCCCGCCTTGCCTCGCGAGCACCACCGCGGCCAGGCCCGCGACGCCCAGCCCTGCGCCCAAACCACTGAGCACCACGGGTACGGGCGGCATCACCGCAGCGAGCCCGATCTCGGGTCGAAGGCCGGAGTGAACCCGCAGCGGATCAGTTCGTCCAGCGTCTCCGTGCGGAGCGGGGATGCGGGCACGGCTCGGCGGTCGGGCCCCGGCCGGTAGATCTCGTTGGAGATGACCTGGACGCCCTCGGCATCGACCACCTCACGTACCGACGATACGAACCGGGCGCGCGTCGCGCAGGCCGGGAACCTGACAGGGAGCTGGCGACCACCGGCAATCCGATCATCGAGATCGCGGTCACACAAGAACGCGTCGACCGGCTCTTCCCCGACGTCGTCCATCGCAGACTCCAGGTAGACGACGAAGTGGAGTGCTCCGGCGACGAGAAGGTTGGTTGCCTCGAGAGGGAGGCGCTCAGGAGCCTGGACTGCGTAGGAGGCGATCCTGCGGAACGCGCCGGCCGAGGAGTCCGCATGGATCGTGCACATCGACCCGGAGCGTCCCTGGCTCATCGCGTTGAGCATGGGCAGTACCTCGTCGCCGAGCACCTCACCAACGATCACCCGGTCGGCATTCATGCGGAGGGCTCTGCGGACGAGATCCGCCACCGAGATGCGCCCCTCGCCCTCGACGTTCGGCGCCCGAGCCTCGAGGGCCACCATGTCGGGATGACGCATCGATCCGGTGTCGAGGCCGAGCTCGAAGGCCTGCTCGATGGTAACGATCCGCTCACGCTGGGCGATCTCGGCGGCGAGAGCCCGGAGCAGTGTCGTCTTCCCCGAATTCATCGCCCCGGCCACCACGATGTTCTTACGTGCCCGCACCGCTGCGGAGAGAAGGGCGCGCAGGCCCTCGTCCACGGTGCCCAGCGTCTGGAGGTCGGCGAGCGACAGGTCGGCGTAGCGGTGGCGGCGGATGGAGACGGCGGGGCGGGCAGAGACCGCCATCAGGGCGGACAGCCGGCTCCCATCGGGGAGCTGTAGGTCGAGCTCGGGACTGGCAAGATCGAACCGCCGCTCGGACAGGCCGAAGCGGGCCGCCGCAGAGCGGAGCATTTCGATGAGCTCACTGTCGGAGTCAGCCACCGGCTCCATGAGCTCCTTGGTCCCGTCCGCGAACGTGGCCCAGACCCGGTCATGTCCGTTGATGTCGATGTTCTCGATGTCGGGATCGTCGATCAAGGCCTGGAGCCGCCCGAGACCGAAGAGCGCATCGAGCACCGACTGGGCCAGTGCCAGTTCCTGCTCTGCCGACGAAGGAACGGAGCCGGGCATCGACGCGTCGGCCGAGAGCGCATCCAAGTGGCCGTACACCCGTTGACGCGCGAACTCCTTCCGATCGTCTCCGTGGAGGTTGGCGCCCTCGGATCCCGCGAGGTCCTCGGCGACCAGCTGTCGGATCTGGAGAGCCAGCGCTGCGGTCACCGGACCGCCCGCTCAGACGAAGGACGATCGCGATCACGGTGTGGATCGCTCCGTCGATCCTCCCGCCGGGAACGCCTCGGGAGACCCCTCGCTGTCGCGCGGGGTGATCGGAGACCCGTCGCGCCAACTCCGGGAGCCGAACCCTGCCCGGAGTCACCGCCGCCAGCCACCTGTAGCAATCCGGCTGCCAGTCGGGACGAAGCGACCAGGAGTGCCGATCGCTGGAGTCGCCGGACGCGAGGGTCGGAGCCGCTTGCCACACCGGCGGCAATCGGATCGTGAGGGATCTCGCAGATGAGCGGGATGCCGGTGAACGCCGACAGCTCGCGAGCCCGGTGCCCGCCAACCCCGATCACGGCCAACCCGACGGGGCCCGGACAGGTTCCGACGAGCGCTGACGACTGCTCTCGGAGCTGCAGGGCCGACGCTGCGTCGGCTCGCGCGACGACCACCACAGCATCCGAATGCTCCAACCAAGCCCCGGACGTCGGTCTTCCCGTAGCGACCCGACCGAGATCGACGAGGACGTCCAATGCTTCGGTCTCGTCCTTCCCGACGGATCGCACGGCGGTCCCTTCGGGACTGGTGGCGGAACGGACATCCACCGGTCGGGCCGCGATGAGGACGTCCAGACCGCCCGGGAGCTGTTGTAAGTGCTCCGCAATCGCGGAGCCTGCGCTGCCCCGCCGGATCGACGCGGACAACGTGACCCACCCCCGCCTCGACGAAAGCGAGAATCGTGCCGCGAGGTCACCGCCGCTCGCGTCTGCCTCGGCCACGAGGACGCTGCGATGGACGGGCCAGGTGGCCCCGATGAGACAGGCAAGCGTGGTCACGCCCGGAGCACCCTTGATCGAACAGATCGAGACGACAGTCATGACGATGCCGATGCGGAGGGAGGCGCGGCGGTTCCACTTCCGTCCCGCGGGAGCAGCACGAGGCTCACCTGCCCGGCTGTTGCCGCGGTCGCCACCGAAGGCGCAAGGGTCGCAGGGACTTCGACGGAGACCACGAGGGAATCGCCTGCAGAACCGGACGACGGGGGCCCGGTCGCGAAGATGGTCGCGTCGGGCACCAGGATCCCCGTCGCAGCGCTCCCATCGGCTGCCGTTCCGCTCTGGCTGGTGGCGGTCGTCGCGCCGCCCGTCGGGGTCGCCAGCGGCGCTCCCGGACTTGCGGTCTGGACGATCGTCACGGCATCGCCCGGCGAGAGTCCGGTTGCGGGGTACTGCCCGTCCTTGAGAGCGATCCCCACGACGGCGTCCCCGATCGCCAGCAGAGGGCCGCCGGTGAGGTCACCGGTGACCAGGAGCGATCCGGTGGGGATCGCCACCGCGGCGCGCTTTCCGGCCAGTTCCGAGGCATCCGAGACGGGGATGGTGTCGACCCCGGAGGGAACCGAGACCTCCGCCTGCCCCAGATCTGCTGCGGTGATCGCCTGGCCCTGCCCGATGGGCTGGGCGACGACGATGACGGCGGTCTTGTGCCCGGCCGATGCGTAGAGGGAGACGAAGGCGGCGATGCTCGCGCAGACCAGTACCGCCGAGGCAACGGCCACCAGGGGACGGCGTGAGCCTGGAGCGGCCGGAAGGGCATTTCGTACCGCGGTCCCGTTCCCGGCGGCGTTCGGAATCGGTGTCCTTTCGAGACGGGTACTCATGGCGTGTCACGTGCCCCGACTGCTGCGTCCCCAACGGTGCCGGCGATGTCGACGCTCTGCACCTGCCCGACTCGGAGCAGTCCGGTCTGGCTGGTGAACAACGAAGGGAGGTGCCCACCGCCCGGCGCTCCCGTCGCCGACCACGAGACAGACCAGGTGATGGTGGCCGTGATCACGAAGGCACCGTCGTTCGGATTCCCGTCTGGCGAGGGTTGGCCAGCAGATGTGCGAGAAAATCTGTATGCGCAGTACGTGGTCTGTCCAGCGGCCGGAGCCAGGAGGTCGTAGGGGATGCCCGGTCCGGAGCAAACCGTGTGCCCTCCGTCCCCGGTGGACCATGCAACCGAGACCGGCGTCGCCACCGCCGTGGCCGAAACGGAGCCGACCGTGGCAGTCACCGCGTCCGCATGCCACAACGATGGGTCGATCCAAAACCAGGTCGGCAGATTGACCAGGGTCGTGCCGGAGGGGTCGCTCTGGATCACCGGTCGAGGCAGGACCAGTGAGTTCTCCGCCTGCAGGGCGACGGCGTAGGGATCGACCGGCGACATCGCTGCCGCGGGTTGCCCGCCGGACAGGGGGCTGATCCATTCGGTCTGGGTCCACTGCGCCCCGGTCGCCCGGTCATCACAGGTCACCGAATACCACGCTCCCGGTGCCGGGCCACCCCGAGGCATCCCGCCTTCGTTGTTGAGAGCCAGGTAGGTGTAGACACACGACCACGGACTCACGGACGAGGTGTTGCCCACTGGCGCACCGCTGCGTTGCTCGCCCGCGGACCCGGCCGAACCGCCCGCAGTAGACGATCCCACGGAAATCGTGGAGCCCGGACCTTCGCCTGCCGACGCACCGGCACCCGCTGGAGTCGGTGCGATGATCAAGGCGCTTCCCAGCCCCGCAAGCGAGCCGACCACCCTCACGACGCGGTGCACGGCCGGTCCCGAACGGTCTGATCCGTCAATTTCCAACCCGCCGCGGTCAAGGCCATCGACGAGGTGAACGATTCGTCGGCGACCTCACCGAGGATCCCGGGCACAGGAACGTGGGACACCTGGTTCACGGTGATCTCGCTGTCGTGCAGGCAGGCCCGGACCGTCGCCGTGTCCCCTGGACCCACCTGGACCTGCGGGACCCCCCACGTCGGGGTGTCCTCCGCAACGTCGCCGGCGTCCCGCATGGCGATGAGCGCGGACACGCTGACGTCCAGCTGGGGCGGGATCGTGGTCGCCGCCAGGTCCGGCTCGTCCGGATCGGCGGTGAGCGCCGCCACCTCGAACGCCTTCTGTGCCGCCATCCACGCGGAGAGGACCTCCTCGCCGGTCGCGTCGACCGCGGGATCCTGCCCGCCGACACGAGAGGTGGCGCCGGGATGCCCCGCACCGACGGGAACCTCGAGCGCGGCGACTCCGCGGCCGTCGCCGGACGTCCGGGATACGGCAGAGCAGCCCGTCAGCACCATCGGCAGAGCGACGACCACCGGAAGCAGCCGACGGCCCACGATCCCGAACCTGTGGCCGCTGAGGTGCTCCTGCTGCATGCCGAGCGACCCTAAGAAGGTGCCGCGTAATCGGCAACGAAGATTGCACTGGGTGTGCAGTTTGTTTCCGGGTCATCGACTACCCCGAGGAGCGGTCCGGACCGGCGATCGCGGCTTCCGACGAGGCAACGGGGCACTCCTCCACGGTGAGCGACCCACCTTGCCGCCAGCCTTGCAGGGACCTTGCACGGAGGCTCCCGACCGGGTCTACGCCGGCCTCCGTCCGGAATGGACAGAGATTTCCATTCTCCGGAAAGGGATTCTCCTCCACCCGACTCAACGCAGGAACCGGCGTCACGCGACGGCTGGACGTGATCGATCTGGGAGGACACGACGAGATGGCAACCCCAGCGCTCTTCCGATGGGCGCAGGATCAGCGTCGAGGTCGCTCCGATCGGGGCTGCGGTTCGCCGTTACGGAGTGTGGTTGTCACGTCACGTGGTGCATTCGACACTGAACTGTCATTCGTCCAGGGCATGGTCGAGTCGACGGCGCGGTCGACAGGGCTGACCGCGCCGGTGGCCCGTCCCCCGTGCTCAGCCTGCGGGATCCGGCACAGCCGGCTGGGTCGCCGCCTCCGCATCGGGCACTGCGCCGGTGACCAGTTTGGCGCTGAGCTTGACCGCCTTCACCGCGCTCGTGGCACCCGTCTGCAGGACGATGGCGACGATGAGGAGGAGGACTCCGAGATATCGGAGCACGTGCGAGCCCAGCATGAGGATCGCGACCCTGCCCAGCGCGTAGGGCGGTGAGCACACGACGGCCCCGATGGCGCCGCCGACAGCCGACGCGGTGAGCTTGTCCCGGGTCGAGGTCTCCGGCCGAATCCCGAGCAGGCGGGCCGGAACGGCCACGTAGGCGAGCATCATGATGCCCACCACGATGCCGAGACTGAGGCCGAACCAGGCCTTGCCCCATCGCTCGACGACGAACGCGGAGAACCCGAGGAGCAGCCCGACCGCGAAGCCCCACCTGAGGATCGTCCAGCGGTGTCGGCGCGCCCGCACGAAGGCCGGACCGATCTCCGGCTGTCCGGACTGGGCAACCGCAAAGGCGAAGACTGCATTGAGGTAGAAGCTGGCCGCGGTCACGGCCGCCGTCGCAAGCACCAGGACGATCACCAAGGGCCCGTGCCACATCCGGAACGCCTTGCCGTGGAGGACGTGCACCTTGAGGTCCAGCATGGCCACCCAGATCCACATGGCCGGCAGGATCTGGATGAGGGTCAGCCGCCAGTTGGTCACCAGGAGCTTCACCCCCTGGAAGAGCATGAGCAGCCCCCCGACGACGAGCGCCAGGGGCGCGAGCCACCGGCTGCGCTGGCTGAGCGTGACCAGCGCGCTCTCGACCGTCTGGTCGTCCCCGTCGCGAATGGCGGCGACCAGTCGACGGAACTGGCCGGCCACAACCTCCCTGCGGGTCGAGCGGCTTACGGGTCCGGGCCCACTGTCCCCGGGATCCTCGTGCGACCCGTCGGCAGGCGACTCTTCCGGGAGCAGCGCACCGCCCCGTTCCGGTTGGGAGGGCGGGGTGCTCACGCTTGCAGGCTACCCACCCCCGCTCGCTGGGTGGCTGGCGTGGTCGGGTCCTGTCGGGTCCGTCTCCCTCCCCGGGCTGCAACACTGGGGGCATGGCAGCCCAGTACATCTTCACCATGCGCGACCTGCGGCGCTTCTATCCTCCCGATCGTGAGGTCCTCAAGGGGATCAACCTCTCCTTCTACCCCGGCGCCAAGATCGGGGTCATCGGCGGCAACGGCTCGGGAAAATCCTCGCTGCTCCGGATCATGGCCGGCGAGGACGACGGCTTCACCGGTGAGGCCCGCCTGACCAGTGGCTTCACGGTCGGCTTCCTGTCCCAGGAACCCCAGCTCGACCCGGACAAGGACGTGCTGGGCAACGTGTCCGACGGGGTCGGTGAGGCCAAGGCTCTGGTCGACCGCTTCAACGCGGTCTGCGCCGCCATGGGAGAGCCCGACGCCGATTTCGACGCACTGCTGTCCGAGCAGGCCGCGCTCCAGGACAAGATCGAGGCCGCCGGCGCATGGGACCTCGACCGGACCTTCGAGATCGCCATGGACGCGCTCCGCCTCCCTCCGGGGGACGCAGACGTGGCCACCCTGTCGGGCGGGGAGCGGCGTCGGGTCGCCCTGTGCCGCCTGCTGCTCGCCAAGCCCGATCTCCTCCTCCTCGACGAGCCCACCAATCATCTCGATGCCGAGTCGGTGGCCTGGCTCGAGCGCACGCTGCAGGATTACCCGGGCACCGTCGTCGCGGTCACCCACGACCGCTACTTCCTCGACAACGTTGCCGGGTGGATCCTCGAGCTCGATCGGGGCGCCGGCATCCCATGGGAGGGCAACTACTCCTCGTGGCTCGAGCAGAAGCAGGACCGGCTTGCCAACGAGCAGAAGTCCGACACATCCCGACAGGACGCCCTCCGGCGCGAGCTCGAGTGGATCCGGATGTCGCCACGGGCCCGACAGTCCAAGGGCAAGGCCAGAGTCAACGCCTACAACGATCTGGTTGCCGAGGCCGAGGCGGCCGAACGGCGGGCAGACCGGCTGGAGATCACCATCCCGGCAGGCCCTCGCCTCGGAGACCAGGTCGTCACCGCCGGGGACCTGACCAAGGGGTACGGCGACCGCCTGCTGATCGACGATCTGTCGTTCCTCCTGCCGCCGGGCGGGATCGTCGGGGTGATCGGACCCAACGGAGCCGGCAAGACCACCCTCTTCCGACTGATCGTCGGTGAGGAGCAGCCGGATTCCGGCTCCCTCGACATCGGGACCACCGTGCAGCTCGCCTACGTCGATCAGTCGCGGGACGAGCTCTCGGCCGACGCCACCGTGTACGAGGAGATCACCGGCGGGGTCGATCACCTCGTGGTCGGTGGCCGGGAACTGCACGGTCGGGCGTACGTCGCGAGCTTCGGCTTTACCGGTAGTGACCAGCAGAAGAAGGTCGGCCAGCTCTCTGGCGGTGAGCGCAACCGGGTCCAGCTGGCCAAGGTGCTCAAGTCCGGCGGCAACGTCCTCCTGCTCGACGAGCCCACCAACGACCTCGACGTCGACACGCTGCGGGCCCTCGAGGATGCGCTGCTCGGCTTTCCCGGGTGTGCGGTGGTCATCAGCCATGACCGTTGGTTCCTCGACCGGATCTCCACCCACGTCCTGGCCTTCGAGGGCGACTCGGTGGTGCGGTGGTGGGAGGGGAACTTCAGCGACTACGAGGCCGACCGCAAGAAGCGTCTGGGGGTCGACGCCGATCAGCCGCACCGTCTCCGCTACAAGCCGCTGGTCCGCGACTAGGGAGCATGCGCCGTGACCATGCCGCCCCGTTCCCACCGCGCCTTCGCCAGCGACAACTGGGCCGGAGTCCACCCCGACGTTCTGGCTGCAATCGTGCGGGCGAACGAGGGCCACTCCCCCTCGTACGGTGCCGATGCAACGACGCAGGACGCGCTCGAGCTCTTCCGTGGCCACTTCGGGACGGAGGCCGAGGTGTACTTCACGTTCAACGGCACCGGCGCCAACGTCGTGGGGCTGCAATCGCTGCTCCGCCCCTACGAGGCGGTGATCTGCGCGTCCGGTGCGCACATCAGCGTGGACGAGTGCGGCGCCCCGGAGCGGTTCCTCGGTTCGAAACTGCTGACTGTCGATACCCCGGACGGCAAGCTCACCCCGGAGCTGGCCGCAACAGCCGCCGGCGGCGCGGGTGACGAGCACCACGTACAGCCCCGGGTCGTCTCGATCACCCAGTCCACCGAGGTCGGCACCTGCTACACGGTCGACGAGATCGCCGCGCTCGCCCGCTGGGCCCGTGCCCGCGAGATGCTGCTCCATCTCGACGGTGCCCGGCTCGCCAACGCTGCAGCCTTCCTCGGAGTCGGCCTCGGCGCATTCGGTGCGGCCGCCGGCGTCGACGTCCTGTCCTTCGGCGGGACGAAGAACGGCGCCCTCGGGGCAGAGGCGGTCGTCACCTTCCGACCGGACGCCGCAACCGGTCTTCGTTTCATCCGCAAGCAGTCGATGCAGTTGGCCTCCAAGATGCGCTTCGTGGCCGCCCAGTTCGTGGCCCTGCTGTCGGACGACCTCTGGCTGCGGAACGCCGAGCATGCCAATGCCATGGCGAGGAGGCTGGCCGATGGCGCCGCTGCCGTTCCCGGGGTGGTGCTGACCCACCCCGTCCAGGCCAACGGCGTGTTCGCCCGGCTCCCCCGATCGGTCATCGAGGAGCTCCAGGCGCAATTCCCGTTCTACGTCTGGGACGAGGCCACCGATGTCGTGCGGTGGATGACGTCGTTCGACACCACGCCGGCAGATGTGGACGGATTCGTGAGCCGCATCGCCGATGTGGTGGCAGCGCACGCTTAGTGCGGCTGTCAGCCCGGTCGGGTCGGCGGGCGACCGGGCCCGGGCGGGCCGGCGAAGGCCTGGGCGATCGCCATCCACTCGCGAGCAGCCTCGCCGGACACCGTCAGACCGGTATCCGCGATGTTGCGCCGTTGGGTGACCACGAGGCAGAAATCGAGTGCGGAGCCCTCGATGGTGGACGGCGGCGCACTGCCGTCGCTCTCCCCGATGTCCCACCGCCAGTCCTCGCCGGACGGAGCCGCCAGGACCACCTCGATCCGGTCGGGCGGCGCCTTCTTGCCGTGCACGAGATACGAGAACGGTCGTGCCCGCACGCCGACGTGCGCGATGTGCCGGAGGCGGTCCGTCGGCGCTCGGACCGACCGAAACGCATCAGCCACGTCCTGGCCGTGTGCCCATGTCTCCATCAGCCGTGCGGAGACGAAGGAGAGAACGCCCATCGGCGGACCGAACCAGGGAACGCGGATCGACGGGTCGGCTCCTGCGAACGCCGCCATCATCCCCCGGTGGGCGCCGTCCCACCAGGCGAGGAGCGCGTCACCTCCGAGGGCCCGGCCCCGGACGAGGTGGACCTCCATCGGGTCTCCATCGCTCGTCAGGAGGGCCTCGGCGGTGCGTGCGAAGGCGTCGGGCTCGACCATGGCCATGCGGCCAGCGTCGTCGAAGTAGGCCAGATGGCTGATCTGGTCCCGGACCGCCCATGCCTCGGCCGGAGTTGGCAGATCCCACTCAGGCGAATCGTCAGCCAGCCCGGAGACAAGACCACGGAGGTCCTCGTACTCGGCGTCCAGGTCGACGAGGAGTCCGGGGAGCGTGGTCATCCTTCGAGGCTACGGCAGAGCGCTCACTGCTGTCGGACTACCCGTCGGGCTCGAGCCAAGCTCGGGTTGCGTCGAGCACCTCGACCTCGGGATGCGACCAGACGTACCGCTCCACCGAATCCAGGATTGCTCCCACCTGCCCGTGCTCACCGGAGACGACGGCGAATCCGAGCTCGGCGCGCTGCCACTGGTCCTGGAATCCCACCTCTGCTGCGGCCACCCCGAACTTCGACCTGCAGCCGTCGACGAGATGCTTGACCACGGCTCTCTTCGCCTTGAGGGACCGTGCCGATGGAATGCGCAGGTCGACTGAGAGGGCACACGCATGGAGCATCCTCCAAGGATGGCGCGGCGGGGGGCAGTCGACATCTCGGCAGGACGCGGGGTGCCCCGGCACACTGGGGGGGGCGTGCCGGGGCACCCGGACCTCGTGGGGACTCCGGCCGGTCTCCAGGGAACCGTCGGCCGGAGGTGCTCCCCAGGGTCAGGACGTCGAGCTGCTGGACGTCGGGCTGCTCGTGCTGCCGGATGACGAGCCGCCGCTCCACGGGCCGGGCCCACCGAAGCCGCCGGGGCCCGGGGCGCCGTCGGGGGGGCCGCCGGCGCCGTTGGGCGGACCGCCGATGGCCACCTTGGTGGCGGTCACGGTGTCGGCGGTGTCGGTGCCGAAGACGGCGACGTGGGCACCCACGGTCACGTCCGCGATCGACGGCGAGGACTTCTCAGGATCGACGTAGGTCGTCGACGAGTCCACGTCGACCGTGACCGTCGTGCCGCTCGGCGTGGTGAGGGTGAAGGTGCCGGAGCCGAGCGACTTGACCGTGCCCACTGCCGCCGGGGGCGTGCCACCGAAGGGTGGCTTGCCGGTGCCGGCGCCGTTGGGCGGCCCGCCGATGGCCACCTTGGTGGCGGTCACGGTGTCGGCGGTGTCGGTGCCGAAGACGGCGACGTGGGCACCCACGGTCACGTCCGCGATCGACGGCGAGGACTTCTCAGGATCGACGTAGGTCGTCGACGAGTCCACGTCGACCGTGACCGTCGTGCCGCTCGGCGTGGTGAGGGTGAAGGTGCCGGAGCCGAGCGACTTGACCGTGCCCACTGCCGCCGGGGGCGTGCCACCGAAGGGTGGTTTGCCGGCGGCGGGGGTGGTACCTGTGGCGGTCGACGAGGAGGGCGAGTTGGACGTTGCTGCATTGGCGACGGCACCGCCACTGATCGCAAGCCCGAGTGCTACGGCTGCTGCCGTGGTGACTCGGACGCCGCGCCGACGCTTCTGGCTCACGGATGGGAAGGGATCGGGCGCGGATGCAGACATCGCCGTCTCGTCATGGTTGATGCTCATGTCGTGCTCCTTGTTCAGGGTTGGAGGGTGCTGTCTCTTCGCTGCTGCAAGAGGCAGCTTCCGCTCTGCACCTGTGCCCATCCTGGGAACGAGGCAAGCTGCTCCTTGGAGTGCATCCCTCGGAACGCTGTCGCCAAGAAGGCGACGCGCCGGGGCGTCGCGCTGCGACGCGATCCTCTACAGCATCAGGGATGGGTGCGATCCGCGGCGTGCAGTCGAGATCCCAAGTTCGGGTCGAATCGCGAACTCCGTAACGGGACCCCAGGCCGGAGGTCAGATATCAGGTACCGGAACCGGGGTCAGTTCCCCGCTCAGGCGTGGATCAGTCCGCCCTCGGTTTGTGGGGCCGGAAGGAGGTTGCTGATGTACCAGGTACTCGGAGGCGGATCCTGGGACTCGACCCCGTTGTCCAGGACGAGCGCGGTCGGGCTCCCGTTCGAGAACCATCTGGCGCTGTGCAGATGGAAGGGATCGCCGTACCAGCCCTGGGCCTTGCTAGGAGTGTGCGCCATTGGGTCAGTTTACCGTACGTTCATCTGGATGTCACGTTACGTTCACTTACAGAACGGGCCAGAAGGACACCCACAAGAGGCCTCGATGTGCCTCGCTCGGCAGCGGAACAGGCAGCCGGTGCGCCCGGCCCCAGGCGTGAGCCTTCCGTTGTGTGGGCCATGACGCCACCTCGCTTTGTGCGCAGGTGTCCCAACGGCGGGAGCTTCAGCTGTCCTTTCGCACGGTTCTCATCCAATTCTTCGGGTGCCCAGACCGGTGGTGAGCGACGCGAGCAGTAGGATGGTTGTGAAGCAGCAGTACAGAAGAGCGTCCCCTCGCAACGGACCGGCCCCTCGACCGCAGACGTCGAAGACTCGCCAGCACGTTGCAGCAGGGGCCATTGAGTAGCCATCGATTTCGGGATCAGCCGCAAGGACGAGAGCGGAGTCGGTCACAATCGCCTGTTGGCAATGGCCGAAAGAAGCATGAAGACCGAGATCGATGCTCCTCTCAACGGGGCAACAAAGCGCGAGGATTTCGCCGAGCTGTCTCGGCGGGTCCGTGAACGCGGACTCTTCCTCCGGCGGCCCGGCTACTACGCGATGAAGATTCCGGCATCGATTGCCGCTCTCGTTGCGTTGACGGTCATCGCTGTGGTGCTCGGTAACAGTTGGTGGAATCTCATCGTTGCAGTGGGCCTCGCATTCGTGCTGGCTCAGATCGGCTTCATCGGCCATGACGCTGGCCACCGCCAGATCTGGGCGCGCCGTCGGGGAAACGACATCATCGGCCTCATCCTGGCCGACTTGTTGAACGGATTCAGCTTCAATTGGTGGCAGGCAAAGCACACCCGGCACCATGCCCATACGAACTTCGACGGCAAGGATCCCGACATCGCAGCTGGTGCACTCGTGTTCACGCCCGCCCAGAAGAGACGGCGTGGGCGCTTCGGTCGCCGATTCTCCACCATTCAGCAGTTCTTGCTGGTCCCCCTCTTGTTCCTGGAAGCGCTCCACCTACACGTCGCGAGCATGAGGGCTCTCGCCCGACGAAGGGATCGGGCCGCGCTCATCGAGCTCGGGTTGCTGGTCATCCACGGATGCGTCTTCTTCATTGGCCCGTTTCTCATCCTCTCGCCGCTGCGGGCGGCGGCCTTCGTCGTGGTCACACAAGCCCTGTACGGCTTCTACCTGGGTGCATGCTTCCTGACCAACCACGTGGGCATGCCAACCGTCACCGCCGGCGACGACCTCGGATTCCTGCAGCGCCAGGTACTCACGTCGCGCAATCTGTCGGGCCCCTCCTTCGTTGGATTTGTCTTCGGTGGGCTGGACAGCCAGATCGAACATCATCTGTTCCCGACCATGCCGCGGGCGAATCTCCGCCGAGCACGCAAGGTGGTGCGCCCCTTCTGCGCTCAACACGGGATCCCGTATGCCGAGCACAGCCTCTGGCGCGCATACCGTGACGTGACCCGTCATCTCCGAACCGTCGGCTTGAGTGGTGTCGTCGCCGCCGATTGAACGGCGAGGTGTCACCTTCGAGCGGTGCGGGTGCTGGTTCTGGGAGCGGGCTTCGGTGGACTCGAGTTGTCGACGACGCTGGCTGACGAATTCGGGGATGAGCTCGATCTCGTCTCGATCGACCAAGCCGAGGGGTTCATCTTCGGATTCTCGAAGCTCGATGTCATGTTCCTGAGGATGGAGCCCTCGGCGGTCTTCCATCCATACCGCGAGAACGCTCCATCCATCTGACACCGACACGGATCGCTACGACCAGACCGACGATCCATCGGTAGGTCTGACCCCCGGCGGTGCTGGCTCTCCCGTTCATCTCACCAGTTCGCCCAACTGCTGGCTCTTAGACTCGCTGTGTGGACGAACGGGTGTTCCGGTACCTTCTGCTGAGCCAATGCAGCTTGTTCCTCTTCATTGGAATATGCATCGGGATCGACCCCCACGTCCTGCTGGCCCGCGATGAAGGCGGCGTCAGCAACTATGGGGTGAACGGGAAGACGGTGGCTCCGTTCACCATTGCATTCATCCTTTGCGGAGTCTTTGTCCTCATGGCGGCCCATATTGCTCCCGTAGCTCCGACGGTGGTCGAACGCTTCCGTTGCGCGCTGATCATTCTGGGTCTGCTCTTCCTTCTCCTGCTGATCACGACATATCCCTACAAGCTGAACTCGACGCTCAAGGACATCCATGTCGGCGTCGGGAGCATCTTGCTCTGTTTCGAGATGGCATTGGGCATTTGGATGACCGTCGTCTTGCAACGAGACCAGGTCACCCTCCCTCTGCTGCTCCTTCAGTCGATCGGATTCCTGTTGGCATTCGTCACTCTCATCGGAGTGCTGCACATCCTGTTCATCTCTCAGATACTTGCGAGCCTGGCATTCGGCATTCTCCTCGTTCGAATCGCATATCAGCTGAGTGGACGGTCCGGAGTCAGCACGTAGCTCTGTGCAGCGGTGAGGGCGGTTCCTTCGACGAGGAGAATCGGGCTCAGTGTCCCTGCGCCTGGATCATCCCCAGCACATCGGCCCACCCGAACCCGACCGTCTCTCCGATGATCCGCCGGGACGCTGGGTCCACCAGCACGAAAAACGGGTACGAGGTGACCCGGTAGTCCAGCCACGCCTGATCGCTCATGACGACCGGGGTGTCGCGGATGCCGGCAGCGGCGGCGGCGACATCGGTCGCCTCCTGGACCCCGGGGCCTCTCGTCACGATGACCGGTACGACGCCGCCCAGCGCGGCCGCCAGATCACCTGCAGCACTCGTGTCGAGCGCCGGATCGTCCGCCGTCGCTTCCAGGTGTTCATCGGTCAGGCCACGCCAATAGTCGTCACAACCGTCGCAGTGGGTTGCGAGGAAGACCACCAGGATCGGTCGGCCGATGTCGCAGATCCGCACCTCGATCGGGGTACCGTCGGGCCGCGCTCCGGAGATGTCGGTCGCAGGCCATGGTGCCGGGGTTCCGGCGGGACGCGACGGAATCGGGCGGAGACCGGCGACGAAGGTCGGGTCGGAGGAAGGGTGGTCGAGAGCCGGTCGCTCCGAGGGCAACGCCTAGGCCCCGTCGGGGAGGCCGGTCTCGAGGACCTCGACGGCACTGCCGTTGCCGCACCACCGGCAGAGGACCTCCTCGACCGACTCGTCGAGCACCTCGACCTCCTCGATCGTCAGGTCCCCGCCCACCGAGAAGTGATGGAACGCCCGGGTGCGGCGGTTCATGACGACGTCGAAGCGGGTCAGGTTCCCGCAGGCCGCGCAGCGGAAGCGGGAGGTGCTCCCCGCCGGCGATCCCGGGGCAGGGACGGGAGCGGTGGTTGCCCCGGCACCTGTGGAGGCGGCAGCACTCGGAGATTCGGACGTCACCGGCCCAACGGTAGTCGCGGCCTCGGAGTGGCAGGTCCAACTTCATCGAACACCTGTTCGGTACAGTGGTCCAATGGCGCTCGCAGCACAGCCGTCCGTGGACGACCCCGATTGCTCCCTGAGCCAGGTCACCTTCGTGGTCCTCGATGTGGAGACGACCGGTGCGTCGCCCGCGACGGCATCGTTGACAGAAGTCGCCGCTGCCCGCTACCGGGGCGGTGAGCTGCTCGGTAAGTACCAGACCCTTGTTCAGCCGGACGAGCGCATTCCGCCGCTGATCACCGCCCTCACCGGCATCGACGACGCCATGGTGGCCGACGCCCCCAGCGCCGGAGAGATCCTCCCCTCCTTCCTCGAGTTCCTCGGTGGGGCCGTCGTTGTCGGGCACAACGTGCGATTCGACCTCTCGTTCCTGAATCACGCTCTCGAGTCCACGGATCGGGACCGGCTGACCAACCCCACCGTCGACACCCTCGCGCTGGCCCGCCGCCTCCTGAGGGATTCGGTGCCCAATTGCAAGCTCGGGACGCTCGCCGCCCTCCTCCACCTCCCACACCGGCCTGCCCACCGGGCCCTGACCGATGTCCTCGCCACTGGCGACCTGCTCCACGCCCTCCTCGAACGGGCCGGCTCCTTCGGGATCGTGGACCTGGCAGAACTGCTCGAGCTCCCCCGGCTCTTGGGTCATCCCCAAGCCGCCAAGCTCCGGCTCACCACTCGTCTCCCCCGCCGGCCGGGCGTCTACTGGTTCTGCAACGCGGCCGGCCAGGTCCTCTATGTCGGAACGGCCCCCGACGTACAGAGCCGCGTACGTTCCCACTTCTCGGCCGACCCGAAGCATGCAATGGGTCGGTCGCTGCGGCAGATGGCCGCGATCCACTATCGGGAGTGTCCTGGACCGTTCGCGGCCGCCATCGTGGAGCGCCGGTTGATCCTGGCGTGGGACCCTCCGTTCAACCGCCCCCCCAAGCGGCCGCGGGCAGCGGGGCGACGCCACCGGCGGGCGGATGCGCGACCTGCGGGCGACGGCGCCCTCCTGACGGCCCGATAGCGAAGTCCTCGCCGCGGGATCCCGTTGAGCGCTACTCCGCCTCCTTGGTCTCGGCGTCGGCCTCCTGGGTGACCCGGATGAACTCGTCCAGCACACGGGAGGCCCGGCCGTCATCGATGACCGAACCCGCCAGGGTCACCCCCGCGGCCAGGTCCGGCGCCTTCCCGATCACGGCGAGGGCGGCAGCGGCGTTGAGAATGGCGATGTCCCGGTGTGGCGAGGGGTCCCCGGCCACAACCCGACGAATGGCCTCCGCGTTGACTCCGGCATCGCCCCCACGCAGATCCTCGATCGTGCAGCGTGCCAGCCCGAGCTCGGCCGGATTGACCCGATAGACCGAGACCGCGACGTCGTCGGATGGGAAGCCGCTGCTGGATGAGTCTGCAGCCCCGTCTGCGCGGATGAGCTCGTGGACGGTGGACGGACCGGTGGTGCTGAGCTCGTCCAGGCCATCGTCTCCGTAGACGACCATCGCGCGGCGCGAGCCGTTGACGGCGAGGACGCCGAGCATCTTGTCGGCCATGGTGCGGTCGCTGACGCCGACCACCTGATACCTGGCCCGACCCGGATTGGCCAGGGGACCGAGGAAGTTGAAGACGGTCGGGATGCCGAGCTCCCTCCGAACGGGAGCCGCGAAGCGCATGGCCGGATGGAATCGAGGGGCGAAGCAGAAGCCCATCCCGACCTCCTCGATGCACCGGGTCACGCCGGCCGGCGCGAGATCGGCGACCGCGCCGAGCGCCTCGAGCACATCGGCCGCCCCCACGGCCGAGGACGAGGCTCGTCCCCCGTGCTTGCAGACCTTGGCGCCTGTGGCTGCCACAACCAGCGCGGCGATCGTGGAGACGTTGATGCTGCGGAGGCGATCCCCCCCGGTCCCACAGGTGTCGACGAGCTCGGTTCCGTCGGGCACCTCGAGCGGGACGGCGTGGGAGAGCATGGCGCGGACGAACCCGGTCATCTCCGAGATCGACTCGCCCTTGGCGCGCAGCGCCAGCGCAAGCGCGGCGATCCTGGCAGGACCGGCCTCCCCCGCCAGGACCTCGTCCAGCACCACCTCGGCGTCCTCGACGCTCAGCGAGCGCCCCTCGAGCAACCGGGTCAGCACGCCCGGCCAACCGCCCAGGTCTGCGAAGGAATCGGGAGACACCGTCAGTCCCACCAGAGGTCGCGCGCGAGGACACCCCGGGCGATGAGCCCCAGTTGCACCTGCGAGGTCCCCTCCACGATGGTCAGCTGGCGGGCGTCCCGGTACCAGAGCTCCGTCGGGTGGTCCTCCATGTAGCCGGCTGCCCCGAGGAGCTGGACAGCCAGACCCGAGGCGCGCACGGCCAGCTCGGTGGCGTAGTACTTGGCCATCGAGAGGAACGGCACGTACTCCTTGGTGAACTTTCCCTGGTCGGCGAGCCAGGCCGCCCGGTAGGTGAGGAGCCGGGCCGCCTCGATGTCCACTGCGACCTTGGCGATCTCCCACTGGATGCCCTGGAAGTCGGCGATCGTCTGGCCGAACGCCTCGCGGCCCTCGACGTACTCCGTCGCGTACATCAGTGCACCTTCGGCCAGGCCGATCCCCCGGGCCGCCACGATGGGCCGCATCGCGTTGAGACCGAGCATGGCCAGCCGGAAGCCGCCGACCTCCCCGATCACGTTGGCCGCCGGCACGTGGACGTCGTCGAGTAGCAGCTCCCCGGTATCGACCCCGTGCACCCCCATCTTGTGGTCGGTCCGCCCCACCGACACGCCCTCCCAGCCGCGCTCGACGATGAAGGCGGTGATCGAATCGTGCGCACGCGACGCCGGGTCGCCGGTCTTGGCGAACACCGTGTACCAGTCGGCCTCACGCACCCCGGACATCCAGCACTTGGTGCCCGAGAGGACCCAGTCCCCCTCGTGCCCGGTGCGGGTGTCGGCGCGGGCCCTCGTGCGCATCCCGGCCACGTCACTGCCGGCCTGCGGCTCGGAGAGGCCGAACCCGGCCCGCAGCTCGCCGCTTGCGATGCCCGGCAGGTAGCGCTGCTTCTGGTCGTCGTTGCCGGCGATGAGGACCGGCCCGGCCGGCAATCGGGTGAGCAGCAGCATGAGTGCAGCCGTGTTCGAGTACTTGGCCACCTCCTCGATGGCCACGGTCAGACCGAGGACACCCGCTCCTGAGCCACCGAGCTCGACCGGGAGGCAGAGGCCCAGGAGGTCGGCGTCCCGGAAGGCGGCGAAGAGGTCGGCCGGATAGTCGCCGCTGGTGTCTATCTCCCGGGCCCGGGGCTTGACCGTGTTCTGGGCCAGGCGGCGCACGCTCGCCTGGAGCGCGACGAGCTCGGGGGGCAGGTCGAAGTCCATGGTGGCCGAGGCTATCCGACCAGATGACGAGTCCCGATGAGAGAACGCGTCCCGATGCTGCCGGTCAGAGGAGGGCCCCATGCGGAGGGCCCATTACGATCTCGCGCCATGACCCCGCCCGGGCCGCGCCAGCCCCCGCCTATAGGCGCGTCCGCGCTACCCGCCGGGACCTATGCCGGCCAGGTAGTCGTGGTGACCGGCGGCGGCACGGGGCTCGGAACGGCGATCGCGACCGAGTTCGGGCGGCTCGGCGCGAAGGTGGGCATCCTGAGCCGGGAAGAGGCCCACCGGGAGGCAGGGGTGGCCGCGGTCGATGCGGCCGGCGGCACTGCGACCGGGGTGGTGTGCGATATCCGGGATGCCGAGTCGGTTACAGATGCGTCCGATGTGGTGGAGCGCGGCCTCGGCCCCATCGACGCGCTCATCAACAACGCTGCCGGCAACTTCCCGGTGCCCGCCGAGGACATGAGCCCGAACGCGCGGCGGACGGTCGTGGACATCGTGCTCAACGGAACGCACCTGTGCTCCCGCGACCTGGCCCGACGCCTCATTCCCGCCGGCCGCGACGCTTCCATCGTCAACGTGGGCGCCTCCTACGCCTGGACGGGCGGGCCCGGCTTCGCGCACTCGGCCGCGGCAAAAGCCGGAGTCAAGAACCTGGTCGAGACGCTCGCGGTCGAGTGGGCCCCCTGCGGGATCAGGGTGAACGGTCTCGTGCCCGGCCTCATGCCACACGAGGACGAAGTGGCGGCCATCGCCGCCGTGCCCGGCAAGTACGAGGGTCAGGACGACCGGGTGCCTGCCGGACGCGTTGGGTATCCGAGGGAGTTGGCCTGGGCGGCCACGTACCTGTGCTCGCCGTACGCGGCCTACATCTCCGGCCACTCACTGGTCGTCGACGGCGCCAACTGGCAGCGCCGCCACACGGTCCAGCCACCGTTCACCCTGATCCGGGAGCAGCTCGGTCGTCAGCCGTTCGGTGAGGCCACCCCACCGCGCTAGCGGGACCGCCGAGCCGGCACGAACACCGAGTATCGGTATCGACCGTCAGTAGGGACCGATGCGCTGGTCGGGGTTGGTGTCGACCAGCACGTAGCCGTCGGTCGCCACGTTGGAGGTCCACTCGCTACCGTCCCACCAGCGGTAGTGGAAGCGCCCGCTCGGGTCCGGGTGCCAGGCCGGCGGCGACACCGGCTCCGTACGGGGTGCGGGCTGGAGCGGGGCGGGCTGGAGCGGCGCGGGCTCGACGGCTCCCGGAACCGGTTTGTTGGCCGGCTGGGGATATGCGGGGAACTGCTCCGCCGCGGTCGGGGGGCGGTCCCGGACCGGCAGGATCTGTGGGGGACTCGACAGGCCCGGCGGGGCACCGGGGGGAACCCCCCGCACCCGACGCAGCTCTCCTGCGTGAGCGACGAGGTAGAGCACCAGTCCGATCGCCGGGCTCACCAGCCAGATGAGCGCCCAGGCCAGTGCGGGTATGCCCCACGGCGAGCGGCCGAGCTGCCTGCGATCCCGCTCGGCGAGCCGCCAGCCGACGATCGCCGCCAGGACATAGACGACGCCCACCGCGACCCACTGGTCCCGGGTCAGTTGTACCACCCCCACAGCCTATTCCGGATTCCGGCGACGAAGGGTCAGCTCATGGCCGCGATCGGATGCCTGGGCGGGTACTCGCCGAACGTGCGGAAGTGGTCGGCGATCCCGCTGGTGAAGCTCTCGACGTAGGCGAGTTTGCGGATCAGGTAGCTGTGGTTCTCCTTCGGGTCCAGGTAGAGGTTGTAGAGCCGACCGTGGGAGTACTTCTGGGTGACCCCGGTGAACCCGCCCAGGTTGAAACAGTCCCGGTCGTCGTCGGAGGTCGACGCCACCATGAACTTCCACTCCCCCACCCGCAATGCAGAGAAGACATTGGTCAGCCAGTAATAGAGATACTTGCGATTCGACACGCCGTCGGCGTCGAGGAGGAACGAGGTCTGGTCCACGCCGTCGATGTACCGATCCTCTGGGACCGCGTCACCCGCGCCCGCAACGTGGAGCAGGGTCGGGAACAGGTCCATCTGGGAGAAGACGCCGTCGGAGGCCCGGTCGGCGGCGATCATGCCCGGCCAGGCCACGATGCCCGGCACCCGCTGGCCTCCCTCCCACGTCGAGCCCTTGGCGCTCCGGAAGGGCGAGTAGGCGGAATCCGGCCAGGTCTCCATCTCGGGCCCGTTGTCCGAGGAGAGGAAGACGAGGGTGTCCTCGAGTTGCCCGGTGGCCTCGAGCTCGGCCACCAACCGACCGACGATGTCGTCGAGCTCGAGGATCGTGTCCTTGTAGGGATGCTTGGCCGGAGAGGTCCCGAGGAAACGCTCCTGTGGGTAGTTGTCGAAGTGTGCCCCGCGGGTGCAGTGGTAGAGGAACCAGGGGGTCCGCTCCACGCCGGACGGAGCGCCCATGCGGCGGATGAATTCGAGGGAGTAGGTCGTCCACCGCTCGTCGAGGAGCGAGAGCGCCGGCAGGGTGACCTCCTCGACGTTCTCGGTCGCTCCGCCACGGGTGGCGTGCACGAAGCATGTGTTGAAGGGCATGTTCTTCACCCATTCCGTGCGCGCCTCGCTGTAGACGATCTCGGGGAAGAAGTACGGGTCGCGCCATTCGGTGTACATGTCCGAGACCGAGAGGAAGCCGTAGAAGTCGTCGAAACCGACGTTCTGGGGCTGGGACTCGACGTTCTCGCCCATGTGCCACTTGCCGACCGCCTGGGTCACATACCCGTGGTCCGAGAGGAGCTCGGGCAGCGTGACCTCGCCGTCGAGGCCGCCGGGCTGGCCGTACATCGGAGGCCGGAGGAGCCCGTGACGCATCGGCAGCCTCCCCGTCATGAGCGAGGCGCGTGACGGCGTGCACGAGGGCTCCGAATAGCAAGACGTCAGGAGGGTTCCGCGACGGGCCAGCCGGTCGATGTTGGGGGTGGCTGCACCGACGGCCACCCCTCCGCCGTAACAGCCGAAGTCCCCCCACCCCACATCGTCGAAGAGGATGACCAGAATGTTGGGACGCCGGCCGGACGCGTGGTAGCGGCCGAGCACATCTGCTGCGCGTTCCTCCTGGCCATCGAGCTCGAAACGGGGCTCGAGACTCGACCGCCTGCGGACGGTGGTGGCGACGACCGGGTCGTGGACCATTGATCCCTCTCTGTCTTTGGAGACTTCGCCATCTGGAAGCTCTGTTGCCCGAGGGCTCCGTCGGGAGGCTCATGGTATGTCCGGGACCGACGTGGCGGCGGGTACCTTGAGCAGATGACCGATCCAGCCAATCCCGCCACCAGCACCGGGGCTGCCGCCTCCGGCTCCGCCGGCCGTACCCCCAAGCCGGTGCGCTCGAGCGGCACCATCACCTTCGGCGCAGGCAACCCGGACGCAGTGACGGTCCACCGCCTCGGATTCGGGGCCATGCGGATCACCGGGCAAGGTATCTGGGGGGAGCCCGCCGACCGCGGCGAGTGCATACGGGTCCTTCGGAAGGCAACCGAGATGGGCGTCGACCTCATCGACACCGCCGATTCATATGGACCGGAGGTGAGCGAGCGGCTCATCTTCGAAGCACTCCACCCCTATCCCGATGGTCTGGTCATCGCCACCAAGGCAGGCCTCACCCGCCAGGGGCCCGGACAGTGGACGCCGGTGGGGCGACCCGAGTACCTGCGCCAGCAGTGCGAACTCAGCCTCCGGCGGCTCGGTCTCGAGCGCATCGACCTCTTCCAGCTACACCGGATCGACGCCAAGGTGCCGGCCGAAGAGCAATTCGGACTGTTGGCCGATCTGATGGCCGAGGGAAAGGTGGCCAATGTCGGGCTCTCCCAGGTCACCGTCGCGGAGATAGAGGCGGCTCGAGCCGTCGTACCGATCGCCTCGGTACAGAACCTCTACAACCTGTCCGACCGCTCCTCCGAGGACGTGCTCACCCACTGCGAGGGGGAAAGCCTGGGGTTCATCCCCTGGTACCCGATCGCATCGGGGGGACTGGCCGCCCCCGGCGGAACCGTCGCCGCGATCGCAGCGGAGACCGGGGCCACCCCCGCCCAGGTCGCGCTGGCCTGGCTCCTCGCCAGGTCGCCGGTCATGGTGCCCATCCCGGGCACCCAGTCTGTGGCTCACGTCGAAGAGAACTGCGAGGCTGCCACTCTCATCCTCGACGAATCGCAGATGGCCCGGCTCGAGGCCACCCGCGCCGGGCAGTAGCTGGATCGCACCCCCAGAGAGGGGTCTACGGCTCCCCGAACACGACGGGCGCGGAGCGCACTCCGGCGATGACCGGCGAGGCGGTCCGCTCCACCGGCCCGGCCGGCTCGACCGAGCCGAAGCGGGCCAGCAGCTCCTCGAGCAGGATCCGGCCCTCCACCCGGGCCAGGACGGCTCCGATGCAGAAGTGCGGCCCGAACCCGAATGCCACGTGCGGGTTGGGGTCGCGCCCGGCGTCGAAGCGGTCGGCAGTCGGACCGAAGACCGCTTCGTCGCGGTTGGCCGATGCGTAGAGCATGAGCACGGGATCACCGGCTCCGAGCTGGCGGCCGCCGAGCTCGACCTCCCGGGTCGTGGTGCGCATGAAGGCCACCACCGGGGTGGTCCAGCGCAGCATCTCCTCGACCGCCAGCGGCAGGGCCCTGCTCGTGCCGATCTCGGCTCGAGCGCGCAGACCCTCCCACTGCCCCGGGCTCGACGAGAAGGCGACGAGGCCGCCGGACATCATGTTGCGGGTGGTCTCGTTCCCGGCCACGAGCAGCTGGACCAGGAACATGGCCAGCTCGGCGTCGGACAGCCGGTCACCCTCGATCTCGGCTGCGGCCAGCTCCGAGATGATGTCGTCGTGGGGGTCGTCGCGGCGGTTGGCGGCCGCGCCGAGGAGGTATGCGATCATCTCCGCGCTCAGTGCGCTGCGCTCCTCCTCAGACCAGTCGGTGGCGCCGGGGATGCACGCCTCGGACCATCGGAAGAAGCGGGGCCACTCCTCCTCGGGCACCCCCAGCAGATCGCTGATGACCTGGAGCGGAAGGGGGACGGCCAGATCGGCGACGACGTCGACCGGCGCGCCGGTCTCGATCTGCTCGATCAGGGTCCGCGCCCGCCGGCGGATACCGGGCTCCAAGGCCCGCATGAAGGTGGGGCGGAAGCCGGGCTGGACAAGGGTCCGGTAGCGTGTGTGGTCGGGTGGATCGGTGTGCATCATGGTCGGCGGGGTCGGGTACTCCGCGCCGATCTCGAACGCCATGATCCCCTTTGCCGAACAGAAGGTGGCGGGATCACGGGAGATCTCGGTGACTTCGGCGTGCCGGCTGGCCACCCACATCCCGAGCGTCTCGTTGCGGGCGACCGGTGCCTCGGCCCGGAGCCGTGCGTAGGCGGGGAAGGGATCCCCCGCGTAGAAGGTCGGATCCAGAAGCGGCGCGGTGAGTGCGGCCTCGTCCACGTCGTCCACGTTGGGGGCGGCCATGCATCCTCCCTCCTGCTCCCTGGACCCAGTCTGGCGGAGGCCGGAGGCCGGTGCCAGCCGTGGGACACGACCACGAGGTACGGGACCGATCCGCCCAGGCGGTCGCCAGCAGGGGTTGCCGTCAGACCCCCGGCGCGAACGAGTAGCGGGATCCGGGCCAGTAGGTAGAGGTGTCGAACCGGATAGGCCGTGATTCGCCGGGAACCGAGACGATCATCGCAGCGGCGACCGGTGCAGAGGTGATCGCGTACCGGAGGGTTGCAGTGCCATCTCGGGCGGTCGCCTTCTCACTGCCGAGTTGGACCGTGCTTCCGTCGGGGAGATTGGTGATGAGGATGTCGGGCTGACAGACGCTCGAATAGCCGTTGAACGACGCAGTGTATGCAGTCCGGCGAGCCTGTACCTCGAGATAGGCCTGGAAGGGAGGGGCGATCCCCAGGTGGAGGTCGTCGGCACTGTAGAAGAGCGACCCATCGATCCAGACGCTGAGCTGGCTGTCTCCGTTGGTGAGGACGGCGGCCTGCAGCGGGCCCGGCTTCCAGAGCACCTGCTTCAAGATGTGTTCCGTAGCGCTGCTGAGACGACCCAGCGAATATCCGACGATCAGGGTTCTCAGGCCCGTCGGGGCGACGTTCTCGGCCACCACGACATAGTCGATATCGCCGGTCGTCACGGTGCTGCCCGTCTGCACGGCCATGACCAACTCGCCGACCGACCTGGGCGCCGTCGCGGTGACCGGTGGTGGCGACGCTGCGCTGAACTGGAACGCGCACGACGCCGGGATGGTTCCGGTCGTGGTGAGGAACCAACCCCGGAAGTCGGGTGTTGCGCGTCCGATACCGACGTGGAGCTGTCCGTTGCTGACCGCCGTCCATCCGTTGGCGGCACCCGCACTGCCATTGGATTCCCAGCCGGCGTACGGGACCAGAGCCTGAGAGGCACTTCCCTGAATCGGGCGGCTTCCGCTGCTCGGCTCTGTGAACGTCACACCCTGGTAGTCGGAGAGCGACCCAGCACCCCCCGAGTATCCGCTGCTGTCGACAGCCGGAGCCTTCGAGAGCAACGTCGCACCACCGGATCCCTTCACCGATGTGACCTGGTCGATCGCGCCCTGCGCCGACAGCGTCGTGTGGGCAACCAGGCCGACCGCGAGAAAGACCGCGACGAACGGGAAACTGGCGACAGCTCGCCGACCCCACGATCGACGCCCGTGCCAGTCCCACTCGACCGAGCGACGAACCTCGGATCCCTTCTCGTCGTCCGCGGGATCCCAGGACTCGATGCGCTCCGGCGGCGGCGTCGCGTCAGGCGGACCGTCGGCCAGGGCAGCTCCTGACGTCGGGAACGGTATTGATCCCGCGCCTCGGAGATCGTCGTTCGACTCAGAACGACGCATAGAACGACTCCTCACCTGCCGCCAACGCCCGGTAGGACGCCAGCCCGGTAACGAGGGCGTAGAGCAAGGCGCCGGCTGGGAAACCCCACGCCGCGACTGTGAAGTTCCCGCCACTGGCCAGCATCGCAGTTGCGACCGCGCAGACGACTGCGCCGGACCACACCGCGATCACCGGCGCGCGCGGTCGTCCGAGGAAGAAGAGGTACTGGCTGCCGAGCATCCCGACCGGTATCAGCGCGAATCCGAGCGAGGTCACTTGCAACACGGTCATTCCGCCAGGGGAACGGACCGAGGCGGTCAGCGTCTCCGGCAGGACGTAGAGGAGAATGCTCGGCAGGGCCCAGGCCACCAATCCGGAAAGGCCGGCCACCGTCAGAATGCCCACCGTCCATTCGCGCCTGAGCGCGATCCGGGCCTGCGGCCAGTGATCGAGGCGCTGGGTCTCGAGCAGTGGTACCAGGCGGCGCCCGAAGCGCTCGATGGAGGCGTAGACGAGGCCGAGTACCAGGACGAGCTCGAGGAGAGCCAGGTCCACCGACCCTTCGTAGGCCGAGGGATAGACGTACTGATCGATCCCGAGACTGCGTCCATACGCGAACCCCACGACCAGAGGTCCGATCAGGATCATCACGAAATACGCGAAGCCATACGAGGCATACGGGGCGGAGTGCCAGAGCACGACCCGGAGCTCTGGGGGCTTCACGACGGTCAATGAGTCCCGACCCCCCGGGTCGGTTTCGCCACGCACCGCCAGATAGCTGGCTGCGATGAGGACCATCGCTCCGGAACCCACCGCCAAACCGAGGAGCTGGGCGTGTCTGAGCCCAGGGGAGCTCCCGTTGAACAGCCGTGCAGTGGCCAGGGTGACCATCAGGGCAAGTCCTGTGGCGAGGGCGAGCGTGTAGAAGCGCCGCAGCATGTAGAGCGGCGCCGCGCTCAGCAGGAACACAAAGATGGCAACGGCGAACTCGGCAAAGACTTCACCGAGATGCAGCCCGTAGTACGGCACGATATAGACGCTGTAGACGAGCGCGATCACCAGCAGGGCGGCCGTGGCGCCGTAGATGAGGAACCTCGTGGCCGTCCAGCGGACCAGAGGAAAGTTCTTCTGGAGGAAGTAGAAGGTTCCCTTGCGGCCGAGCATCTGGGAACACCCACCCGCCAAGATCGCAGCAACAAAGAAGGCAAGGGAGACCATCGCCGCGACCTGCGGACTGGTATCGAGTGAAGACCACAGGGCAACCCGACCGAAGAACAGCACAAGGACCGACATGATCCACGGAACCCCGTACCATGAACCCGAGAGGTAGTCGTCGGCGAACCTCCGCCAACTCCGGCGACGATCGACGACGGCCCGGGGCCGCGGGACGTAGTAGAGGTAGGTCAGGTCGTACACCGCCCCGGCCAGGTCGAAGACCGTTGGAAATCCGAGCTCCTGTGCCGCGCTGGTGGTATAGCCCATCGACTCGAGGGCCACCGCGACATCACGCAGGTTTCGGGGCTCGGGATTCCGGTCCAGCACTCTGCGGGCCTCGACGTGCAGGTCGTCGTAGACGGACGAATCGAGCTTCAACTCGTCGAGATCTCGGGCAACGCGTCGAGCCGCGCTCTTCGGCGGGGCATCAACCGCGGGCGACACGCGACTGCACCTCTTCGTAGAGCCACCGGTACCCGTTGAGGAACACCTCGAGGGTGTACGAATCGAGCATGGCCTGGCGCCCCAACTCGCCGAGCCGGGCGAGGCCTTCGCGGTCTTCGGCCATCGCGCAGATGCCGTCGGCCAGATCCGCGGGCCGGCCGGGGGCAACGAGCCGTCCATACGGTGGTTTGATGACTTCCGGGACGCCGCCCACTTCGGTCGCGACCATGGGTCGGCCGGCCATCAAGGCTTCCACCGCGGCAAAGGGAAAGCCTTCCGAGATGCTCGAGAGAACTGCGATGTCCCCCTCGTTGAGCACCTTCCCGACATCGGGAGTGGGCCCCCGGAACAGACACGATTCTCCAAGGCCCAACTGCTCGGCCAGCGCGTAACAGCTCCTGGCGTATCCGGCGTCGCTCTCTGGACCGTGGATGTGCAGCTGCACTCCCGGGATCCGCGTGCGCACGATGGAGAATGCCCGGAGCAAGGTATGGATGTCCTTCAGACGCTCCAAGCGTGCCACCGCCACGAGCACCAGTGGACCGTCGCCGCTGCCCGCTGGGCGGGTGAGGGGGAACCGATCCGGATCGACACCGTTGGGCATCGGGTGGATCTTGGATTCGTCGACGCCGAGGCGCATCTCCCATGTCGCGTTGAACCGAGCGACCGGAGCCACGAGGTCTGCCCGGGAGTAGGCCATGGCAACGACGGCGGCGTAGAAGTTCGACAGGAAGGCGCGGTATGGGCTCTTGGTCTGATTGCGACCAAGCGCAAGGAGCCGTTCGCGGTAGTAGACGCCGTGCTCGGTCAGGAGGAACGGGATGTTCCACCGTTCGCGTAAGACGACGGCGGGGATGGCACAGAAGGCGGCCGCCGAGGAGTGCACGACTCGGGGGAGCTCTGCCGGATAGTCGAGTGGGGCCAGGTACCTGTAGACGGAGCGTGCCAGGTCGACCGCCTCGAAGGTGCTGAGCTGCTGATAGAGGGGGTGGGCGGCCAACGTATCCCGGAAGAGTCGCCAGGTTCGCCCGTCGCGCATGGCCATCTTGAGGCTGAAACGATCGGCGTAGATCGAGAGTGCGCAGAGGGCCCCCACCAGGTCGTCGGGGCCGCCCTCACCCAGGGCCACGGAGACCACGAGCTGGGAGTAGGCGGGGAGGAATTCCTCGTCGAAGCGCCTTCCCGGTCGTCGCAACCGACGGGCGATCCAGCCCGGCCGAGGGTTGAATTCCGAATTGTCCTCTGTCCCCCACAGGGGGACCTGCACGGTATGGACCAGGTTGGGCGGTGGGTCGTAGCGAACGGCCAGGTTGGTGTTGGCCACCACGGAATAGAGAACGAACTGCTTCTCGGACAGGCCGGTCACCAGCTGGTGGGCCCAAGTGCTGACGCCACCGGTTACGTAGGGATAGGTGCCCTCCGTGGTGAGCAGCACGTCGATATCGGAGATCGAGCGCTCCTCGATCCGGCCGACCACCCGGTCCCGAGCGGGAATGTACCCAACGCTGGTCTCGCCCACAACACTGCTCAGGCCATCTTGCGGAGCGGTCGGTAGTGGGTGATGCGCTGGAGGAACCCGGACCACCCGACTGGCGGACCAGTCCCCGTCTCGGGGGACGGACTTCCGCCCGCCTGCTGTCCGACAATTGGCGCCAGCGAGCCATCACCGGCGCCGACGAGAGCAAGGGTTGGATCCTCCGCCACGACCTCGAGCATGCTCGGCGAGGTGTCAGGAGCGGCAAACGGGATCTTGTCTGCCTGCGCCATCAGATCCTCGTCGGCGCTCAGGACCGATTCGATTGCCTGTGCACGACGCAGGCCCTTGGAGGCGACATGGAGGTTCTCCACACTCAGGAAGCATTTTGCCGCCATGACAGCGGCTTCACGGACGAAGGGAAGTGGCGTGCGGTCATCCTCGGTGACGCGGAGGTATTCCCGACCGGCGAGGCGCATCCAATGGTCCGACGCGTCGACCCTGCCCGATTGGCGCGCCGCGAGCGCCGCCTGCCGATACGCGATGGCGGCCCGTTGTGGAGCGACGTCGTTACGCTGTGCCTCCTCGAGGAACAGCGATTCCGCCCTTTGAAAGTCGTCGGCATGGAATGCGCCGATCGCGGCCTCGAACAGAGTGATGTCTCCGCCCTCGATTTCCAGGTTGGTGGCGACCGGATCGTCCGGGGGAGGGCGGGATCCTCGATCGGCGCGTCCGTCCCCACGATCCGACCGGCTGCCGTCGCGTCGGAGAGCTCGGAGCTCTCCGGGAAAGCCCCCTCTGCCGGCACCTCTGGCCGAGAACTTCCGGATCCGCCCACGGATTGGACGACGCTCATAGCGTCCGCCTTGGGCTTCGGGCCCGTGCAAACCTGTGAGGTGGAATTCTCCATACAAGAGGGTTCGGCCGTTCGGCGCCGACTCTTGAGCCGGTTTGCCGCATCTGGCTGGGATTTCTCTTCGGCGAGGCGGCTCGGAGACCAAGGGTCGTCGGTGCCGCCCGCTTCCCGGGATCCAAACGCGGTCGACACAGGCGGTCGCTCTGCCAAGGATCGGCCCGGCAGCCATCCTCGCTCAGCGCAGAGCTACGAGGGTGTCGCGGAATGACCGCGACGACGGCGCCAGAATGGCCTCTGAGAACGCCGGCAGAGTACCGACGACCGGACCAGGGAGTTCGAGCGAGAGTCGCTCCGGGCGGCCGATCAGGAACCCCTGACCCTGCGGACAACCCAGCTGGCGGAGCGCCTCCAACTCGCCCACGGTCTCGATTCCTTCTGCGACGACCGTGGCGTCGTAGGTCTCACGAGCGAATGCGAGCAGTGCACGTACAAGCGCCTGTCGCGCCGGATCCGCGTCGATGCCGCGAATGAGGGCGATGTCGAGTTTGATGATCTCGGGCTGGAGATCGACGACATGCCGAAGGCTGGAGAAGCCGGCGCCGGCGTCGTCGACCGCCAGGCGAACCCCTTTCGATCGCAATGACTGCAGGCACCTGCCGATCGCGGCGTAGTCGTCGATCGGAATGTGCTCGGTGACTTCGAGCACGATCCGTTCCGCTGGGACCTCCTCCAAGATCTCGCGGAACGCGTCGGACATGAGCGCTTCGACAGACACGTTGACTGACAGATAGACCCCGAGGGGAAGGCGATGCAGCTGCTGCAGTGCCAGCTCGAGGGCGACAACCTCCAGGTTGATACCGAGACCCACCGAGGCGGCCTCGAGAAACCACACATCAGGGGGACGCACCGGTCGGTGCGCGAAGCGGGCAAGGGCCTCAACTCCGATGACCCCGCCGGTTTGCAAATCGACGATGGGCTGATAGTGGACCTCGAGAGCCTTCTTGGCGATCGTGACCCGGATCAACTTCTGTCGGGACGACAGCAGTCGTCCCGACACAATTGGCGGAAGTGCAAGTGCGGGAGGCGCTGTCACGAGCTCTCTGGCCGCCGACCTGAACGGCAGGATCCCGAGCTGGCGGACGCTCGCCAGTCGCCTCCGCGGCCTGACGCCAAGAGGGCCCCTCGGGAGGATGGACGTTGTCACCGAGCGCTCCGCTTCGGCTTCGGGTCGTCGATTGCCCGCTTCAGAGACGCACGACCGACCGGACATTCCGCCAACACTCGTCGCTCCCAACTAACCCGACAGGGCGAATCGCGGCGGGGGGGACATCGCCGCCAGCTCGGCGGCACCGTCAGCAGTGAGCGGCCTCGAGAAGAAGTAGCCCTGGGCAGCCTCAACCCCGATCTCCCTCAGCACGGAAACCTGCTCTGGAGTTTCGACCGCTTCGGCCACCGTGCAGATCCCGAGAGAACGGCTCAGCGTGACGATTCCCTCCACGGTTGCCCGACTCGCTCCCTCGGGGTCGTCGAGGCCTGCAACAAGGGATGCGTCGATTTTGACGGTGTTGACATGGTAGCCGTGGAGTTGCCCGAGCACCGAGTCGTCCGCCGCCAGATCGTCAACGGTGAGCTGGATTCCCAGGTGCGTCATGACGCTCATGTCCCTGACCGCCTCGCTGTCACCCACGGAGGTCTCGGTGACCTCGACGGTCAAGCGGTCAGGGTTGAGTTTGGACTGCTCGAGCGCCGTCGCAACAGCAACCGCCGCGATACCGCGATGGAGCTGAAGAGTCGAGCAATTCACGGCCAGTTGGAGGTCTCCCGGCCACCGGGTGGCCTGGGCGCACGCTTCGGACAACACCCAGGCGTTGAGAGCGTTCATGTGTCCGTGGGACTCGGCCCACGGGATGAGCGTCTGGGGAGGAACCTCGTTGCCCGAGGCATCGTGCCACCGAAGGAGGGCCTCGAATCCGAGCAGGCGTCCTGTGGCGAGGTCGACCGCCGGCTGGAACACGAGCGTGGGGGTCCCGTCCCGTCCCAAGTCCGGGATCGGGGTGCTCCGGTCCAGCTCGAGACTCGCCCTCGTGGATTTCCCCACATTGGTCAGCTTGGCCACCTTGGTCCTATCGGCGGCGGGAGCCGCCTCCTTGAGGGGGAAAGCCCGGTGTCGACCAGGCGTTATTGGGGTGGCTTCCTCGGGTGAAATCTTCTCAAGACCGCTGAACAGGTGCCGATAGTCCGGTATGGCTTTGAGACCCTTCACCCGTCACTCGAAGAGCGAGGCGGACACCCAGACGGCCCTGGACGAGGACGACGGCGTCGACCAATTCTTCTCGAATGGACCCCGACCCTTCTCGAACGAGTCCCGACCTGCGGCAATACCACAGGAGGCGGCCGAGCAGAATCGGATCCCAGAGGTGCAGTCGGTCGAAGCTCCGGAGTCTGCGGACGCCGGATGGTACCCCGATGCATCCGATCTGGAGCTCAAGCGGTATTGGGACGGGCATCATTGGACGGGCCAGACGATGACGGTCATCCCGGAACGTCGGCAGACCACCGCACCTGTAAGTGCTCCAACGCCAGTTGCTGCACCGGTCGATCAGTCATCGCCCGGCGCCGTTGTGCGTGCCACAGATCTCCTGATGCCGAACCAGGCCGCCGTACCGGAGCAGCAGGCCGTACCGGAAGAGGCCGTCGTGTCGGAACAGGCTGTCGTACCGGAACAAGCCGTCGTACCGGAACAAGCCGTCGTACCGGAACAAGCCGTCGTGCCAGAGCAGCTCGTCGTGCCGAAGCAGCCGGATCGACTGCCGTCCGTGGAGACCGGGTCCACCGCACCTCGAGTGACAATCCCGCCCTCCGTCGAGGCGGAGACCGTCAGTCCGTATCCGGTCCAGTCGCCCGCTGCTCCTGCACCGAGCTTTGGGGGGATCGCCAATACGGGAGACGCTGTACGGGCCGGGGCAGCGAGGTCCGCTCACGACCGGCCCGCAACCAACGAATCGACACAGAACGCGGAAAGAGCTGCGGCGACAACCATGCCCAAGAGCCCGCCCGAGGCGATGCGCGAGGCCGATAGGTGGTTTGCGGAAGTCGCTCGGGCAGTGCAGCGGGCTCAGGAGACGGAGAGTCCGGAAGCCTGGGAGGAGGCATCTCGAGTCGCCGTCGTCGTCTCGGAGGTTGCCCAGACCATGCGGGTGATGGCAGTGGCGCAACTCGAAGCGCAGGCGGCGGCACAGAGGGCCCAAGAGGCGACACAGAGCGCAGCTCTTGCAGAGAAGAACGCCGCGGAAGCCAATGAGACCGTGGCCCAGACTGCCAACACGGCACGAATCGCCGCCGACGAGGCTCAGGCGGCGGCAAAAGCAGCAGACGAGGCAAAGCGGATCGCAGAACGAGCCGCTCTGCAGGTTCCCAAGTCCGCAGGTTTGGCGAAAGTGGCCGCTCAGGTCGCAGCGGACGCGGAAGTCAGCGCCAAGGGTATCGGCGAGATCGTTGCGAAAGCTCGCCTCGCAAATACCCAGGAGGCGTGGAGTGAGGCACTCGGTCTTGTGACCAGGGGGTCGGAGACGACCAGAGACCTCACCAACGGCTCAGACACCCCCGTGTAGGGAGAGGCTGCCTGGAACGCCGTGTCCACAGTGACACTCGAACTTCTGATCTGTTCATCGTTCGACTGGTCCGTCTTGGGCGGTTGTCGCCTGGTGTCTGATTTCACAGCCTCCCCTAGCGACTCAAGAAAGGGGCGCCGCTGACCGATGTACAATCGCGTCACCAGGTATGTTCCCGAGACGCAGGCAGGCGTCGCTGAGTCAACCAGACCTCTGGATGGGGGCCGGCCTCGTCTGGATCTACGCGCTGATGGTTGTGTCGAGCTCTTGGGCACTCACCTCGCGACACGGTTTCGCGGTCGCTGTGCTCAACATGACTGTCGGGGCCGTATTGGCTGCCGTCGCATTCGCCGTCTTGCTCCGCGCGCGGTACTCGCTGAACGCCCTCCTCGTCTTTCCGATGCTGTTGCTGGTGATTGAACTCGTCCTGACCGCGACCACCAGTGGGCTCGCCAACGACTACACCGGGTTCTTCACGCTGGCGTTCATCTTCATCGGGCTGACCCAGTCACGAGGAACCTCCGTTGCATTTGCCCTGGTCGTCGGCCCTGCCTGGGTCTACTGCCAGCAGGGATTCACCTCGCAGGTGGGAATCCGTCTCGGCACGGCCCTGGCCATCTGGATCATCATCGGAGAAGTTCTGGCCGACCGGGTGCACAAGAGCCGGGCGATGACAGCCGAGCTGATCGCACAAGCCAGCACTGACGTCCTGACCGGACTGGACAGCCGGCTGACGATGTCGGACCGGCTGGATCGAACCCTGGCTGAGCGAGCGCATCGGTCTTCCTCCCTCGTGCTTCTCGATCTCGATGGATTCAAGGCCATCAACGATGCGTTCGGACACGCCGTCGGTGATGAACTGCTCATCGTCCTTGCCAACTGCATCCAGGCGTGTGTGGGTTCCGAAGATCGCATTGCCCGACTCGGCGGGGACAAGTTCGCGGTCTATCTGCACGAATGCGGCTGTCCGATGCGGTCCGCGTCGGAGAGCGGCTCCTGGGGGCAATCGCGGAGCTGGTGGACCTGACGAGAGGGAGAGTCGGCATCACCGCCAGCGTCGGTGTCGTTGATCTTGCCAGTTGTGCGTCGACCGCTCATGCGATGCGCAATGTCGATGTCGCAATGTCCGAGGCAAAACTCGCCGGCAAGAACAGGGTCTCAGTCTTCCAGTCGGACATGCAGCAACGAATCGAATCCCGGCTGCAACTCGAAACCGAGCTGCCCGTCGCCGTCGAGGAGGTCTACTACCAGCCCTCGGTCAACGCCGAGACGCTCGAGACCGTTGCGTTCGAAACCCTGATTCGATGGCGGCACCCGCACCGGGGCTTGCTGCCAGCCAGCGAGTTCATCGACGTGTGTGAGGACATCGGACTCGTCGTCCCCCTTGGCCGATGGATCCTGCGCACCGCATGCAGGCACGCCCGACTGTGGCAGCCGATCGACCCCGCCAGGCGTTTGACGATGGCGGTCAACCTCTCCGCCCGTCAACTCTTCGATACCGACATGGTGACCGAAGTCAGGAATGCGCTGACCGAGTTCGACCTCCCTGGCAGCGCGCTGGTCCTCGAGATCACCGAACGGCTTCTGCTCGTGGACTCACCGTTCGTCCTGCGGCAGCTCAAGGAGCTCAAGGAGCTCGGAATCCGGATTGCGATCGACGACTTCGGGACCTGCTACTCGTCTCTCGCCTACCTGGGGGATTTTCCGATCGACATCCTCAAGATCGATCGAAGCTTCATCGCTCCACTCGGAGAGGATCATCGAGCCATCGCCCTGGTGCGATCGATCATCGGGATCGCTGAGGCCCTGGACCTCGACGTCATCGCAGAAGGTGCGGAGACGGTCGCGCAGGTGGAGCTGCTCACCCAATCGGGGTGCACGGTGATCCAGGGGTACTACTTCGGCCAACCCAGCGCCGCCGAGGACATCAGCCGGTACTTCTCCTCGGGGCCGTTGCCGTCGACTCCCTCCTGAGCCAGGAGGACGCACCCACCCGCCGTGCGGTAGAGCCGAGCTCCACATCCGCATCTTGGACGAGCTCAGCGACAGTGAAGCCGGGTCCGGCGTTCGGGGCCACGGCAGTAACCCGACAGTATCGAGGCAGGTCCAACGCCAGCTTTCAACCCACGTTGTCAAAGATTTGGCCGTCGGAGCGACCGTCGTATTTCGCGGGGGCGACAACCGGAGCACGGTCCTTGCCCACCTTCAGCGCCCCAGCTTGACCACACGTAGGCATACCGTGAACTTCAGACGTGTGGCAACCTGAGGTTCGGCCCAGCAGGGTTCTCGACTCCAAAAGGGGAGCTATGAGATCGACAGGACCGACATTGTCCGTCTGTTGTTTGACTGATGATCAGACGGGTCGAACGGCAACCATGCTCAGCTTGCTGAGACCGTTGGCGGATGAAATCGTCGTCGCAGTCGACTCCCGAGTACCGGTCTCCTTGACCGGCACCTTGTATCGCAGAGTTGCTGACAAGCTGCTGCGCTACGAGTACGCGCGCCTCCTGTGGAGAGACCCTTCGCATGGATGCATGCGCAATGCACTGGTGATTGGATCCTACGGATTGACAGCGATGAGGTGCCGAGCACCGACCTCCTAGCCGCCTTGCCGTCGCTCATTAGAGCTCGGGACGTCCACCAATTTCCCCTGCAACGGCGATGGCTTTTGTCTGACCTGAAGCACGGCTTGAACGAAGCCCCATGGTGGCCCGACTACCAGTTTCGCTTGGTTCGTAACGACCCTGCCACGCTCTGGTTCGCTGGGATCAGCCACAGCTCCGCCCACCCGGCGCGCCCTGCCCGATACCTGGACATACCGGTCTACCATCTTGATTGTGTCCTCAACAGTTACGACGCGAGATCGGTCAAGGTCGCGAGGTATGAGAGCAGAACCAATCGCGAGGTGGAGGGGGCGATCGAAAATGCGATTTTCTACCTCCCCGAGGATCACCATACGGAGCCTCTTGCAGTCATCCCACATAGGGATCGTTCGCTCATTGAACAAGTCTTCAATGCCACGTCGCCGTCAACAATCGCTCCAGTCGGCACAGCCGAGATTGGCCTTGCCGATCGTGAAGCAATCGATGCCTACTGGGAGGAGCGACCGCTTCCTGACGAAGGACGGCGTGCCACGCTTCAATTGATAGAGCACGATTGCCGCCTTCTTGTCAGTGAACGTCGCTCATTCCACATTCGACTCCACAACAGCGGTACCGAGACGTGGCCCTACGGACCATTGCGCCATCCGGCAGTGACAGTCTGCTATCGGTGGCTCCATCCTGGAGGTGCCACCGCTATCGATGAAGGCTTGCACTCTCCACTGACTGCTGATGTGAGTCCGAGCACAACCACCGTCGTTCCGACGACCGTCGATGCCCCGAAAGAGGCGGGGACCTACCTCCTCGAGGTAGACCTGGTGTATGACCGACGGGAATGGTTCGGCACGCCGACCCTCGCGAAGTTCGAGATCAGCCCGCGTTCGGCTAGCTTAGTTAGGACGGAACGCGGGGCGATGGAGGACGGTCAATTGAAGTGACCCTTGGCCACGATCGCCCGTATGCTGCTCATGACACGCCGCTTCTGCTCCAAGAGCTGCCGCTCCTTTTTGCTCGTCGGAAACACGGTTTCATTACCCTCGGCCACAGGGGGGAGCGTCGGATCCGACACGGGGCCCTTGGCGTGCCGTATCGGGTCCTCGACATGGCGCATCGTGTACCCGAGAACCTGATGGGGGTAAGAGGGTAGCTCCGGTGGAATTTCCACCGGCAGAGGGGCACCCCAAGTGCCATAGAACTTCCGCGACTGGAACATCGGAACAAGTGCGTTACGAAGGACTCCCTCCCACACTGCAGCAGTAACACCTGGGGCGTGCATCGATACGATGTCGTCAAACACGACGACACCACCAGGTGCAAGCAGTTGGCTGGCCAGATCCAAATCCGATCTCACGATGTCGTACGCATGGGAGCCATCGACATGTATGAAGCGAAAGGTCCGGCCGAGAGAGTGATCGACCAAAGTACTCGAAGGGCCGGCAACGACATGCGGAAGGTCATTGTGGAACCGGAGGTAGTTCGTCTCGAAACTCTGGCGGCTGAGGTCCATGTAGAAGCGCTGCCGCTCGGCATCACTCTCCGATCCAACGGGTGCACCGTCGAAGATGTCGCAGACGATGAATCGCTCATCGTGTTTCGCCATGTACCCGAGCAAGATGGCGCTAGCGCCTTGATAACAACCGATTTCGAGGATGTCACCGGAAATCCCTGCTTGCCGTTGCGCCGTGTCGATGGTGTCGAAGAGGATGGCGTCCGCCTCGAAGAACCACCCAGGAACCGTGTGCCGGCCATCGGCGATGTACTCGAGGCGATTCACGTAGGGATCTCAACGTGCTGACGAAATGTCCGGCTTGTGCGCATTGTCACAGGTTATCGGCGGTGGGCTGGCCAACCCGATATTGGCGCCCAGCTCGGTTCGGTTCGCCGGGATTACTGCTCTGTCTTGGAGACTCGCAAACGACACAATAACGAGGCCGGGAGAATCCGGCTGGCCATCACAACCCCGTCACAGTGGCGCAGATGGGGATGATCCGTTTAGTCAATGAGTGAACAACGAGCCCAAGGTGGGGACGGAGGGAGTCGAACCCTCACTGGAGGCGGTTTAAGCGCCCTGCCTCTGCCATTTGGGCTACGTCCCCCGGCGGACCGACATGCACCGAAACCATAGGTCGGCGCACCCCGACCGGCCGGTGAGTCCGGCACGCGGACGCGTTCCGACTCAGCGGGTCCGGTGCCCAGGCAACGAGCCGAGCACCGATTCCACCGCCTCGAGTTCCTGGTCACGGGGCCGCTCCACCACCTGGACCGGCCCCTCACCCTCCGACCACGGACCGAGTACGGCAGTCGGTCGCCGCTCCCTGTCCCACTCCGGCCACGGTACAGGGGTCGGCCCGGGCAGGTCGGAGGTGGGAACCCCGGTGCGTGCGAAGGAGCCCCAGGCGCGGCGCATGGCCGCCGACAGCGCGAGCGAAGCCTCGCCGCCGCCGGTGAACGTCTGGATCAGGGGATACCGCACCGTGCCGAACACGAAGGGAACGTCCAAGGCGTGGCAGGAACCGAGCACGCCGCCGAAGATCGGGGACGGCCAGGTGAAGAGGTACCCGTAGGTCCCCACGCCCGGTGCCGCCGCTTCCTGGTGCGCGTCGGCCAACCGCACCGAGGGTGCACGGAACACGAACTCGGTGGCAACCGCCGTCCAGAGGTCACGGGCCTCCACCGGCTCTCCTCGCGAGGAGCGAGCCGACCGTACGGCGGCGATCACCCGGTCAGCTGCGCTCTCGTCCTCGAATGCGCGGACGAGGCGCCACCGGAGCCGATCGGCGTCGAGCGAGGAGATGGCGGGGTCGCTCAGGGTGAAGAGGGTCCACTCGTCACGCGTGGTCCCGATCAGCAGGGGTATCTCCGCCACTGATCCGGCCGCCACCGACGAGAGTGGAGGTTGCAACAGAAGGCCGCCGTCCACCACCGGCCGGAGCGGGAGGCCGTCGACGGAGGAGTCGCCGGCTCCTTGGAAATCGGCTGCCGCAGCGACCAGTCGGTCAGCCGGGACCTGCTCGAGCGCCCCGCGGGTGCAGGCCACGCCCATCTGGGAGGCGAGTTTCTCGGCCACCTCGGCAGCCATGTCCGCCGACATCGTATAGGGCGGACCGCTCTGAACCACGGCGCGATGGAACAGCCCGTTCGCCTCTGGTGTCCCCAGAAGGGCTGACACGCTCATCCCGCCGGCCGACTCGCCGAAGAGGGTGACGCACCCCGGGTCGCCCCCGAACCCGGCGATGTGGTCGTGCACCCACCGGAGGGCGGCCACCTGGTCGGCCAGTCCCCAGTTACCCGTCCCCGTCCACTCACGACTATCCAGCCACGTCTGGCCGACATCACCGAGGGCGGGGTGGGCCAGATACCCGAGGAGGCCGAGCCGGTAGTTGATGGTCACCACGACGACGTCGCCGTCGCGGGCCAGGTCGGTGCCGCGATACAGCCCGGTCGAGCCGGACCCCGAGAGGAACGAACCCCCGTGGATCCACACCATGACCGGACGCTTTGCCCCGTCGAGACCGGGAGTCCACACATTGAGGCTCAGACAGTCCTCTGACGAGGGTTCTGGCGTCGCCCCCGGGAAGATCGCGGCCAATATCTGGGCCTGCGGCGCAACCGGACCGAATCGGTCGCAGTCTCGGACGTCCGACCAGGGTTCCGGCGGTTCCGGTGGGCGCCAGCGGCGGTGCCCGGCCGGCGATGCAGCGTAGGGGATGCCCGAGAACGACCACACCCCGCCGCGCTCGACCCCCCGGACCCGACCCCCTCCGACCTCGGTCACACCTTGCACCCGTGCTCCCTCCAGTTCGACCGGACTCCTGCCGATAGTTCCTTGAACTTACTCACTCGTTCGCCGCGCCCGTCTGGGGGCGGCGACGGCAAGGATCCGGGGCAGGTCCATGACACCCTTTCGACACCTAACGTGCACCTTCGGTTCACCTTCGCGGACGCTGCTCGTGACCTGCGATTTTCCGAGGAACCCCGCCGAGACGCTGTGTTCGGTCGTCGCTACAGTGCCAGGGTGCCAGACGTGAACTGCGGACGCCTCCGCGCGCGCGCGCCCGCTGGGGTTACGAATGCTCGGTCCCCCAGGTTCGCTGCCGGGCGCCGGGGAGGATCCGAGGCGCCGCGGTGACCCTCGCCGCCGCCAGCATCCTCGTGGCACTGACCGCCGGAGCAGTGCCAACGGCCGGGGCGTCGACGGGCACCACCAGCCCGGGCACCCCGGGCGGCTCGCCAACCACCACGACGACGCCGGTTCAGGGACAGATCAGTGCGGCCGAGGCACAGGTCGCAACCGTCGAGGCCCAGATCTCCTCGCAACAGCAGACCCTTGACGCAGCCGATGAGGCGTACAACCAGGCCGTGGTCAACCTCACCGCGACCCAGTCGGCTCTCTCGACGACCACAGGCTCCCTGACCGCTGCCCGCGCCAAGCTCGACACCGCCCGAGCCACCCTGCGCAACAGCGTGATCGAGGCGTACATAAGCGGATCCTCCGACGATGCCATCTCCCAGCTCTTCGCCGCCCAGACAGGGGGAGAACAGACCCGCACCCTCTATGAACGCCTCAGCATCGGCAACCTGTCGGCTGAGGTCGCCTCGGTGCAAGCCGGGCAGCGGCGGCTGACCGCCACCCAATCCAAGCTCCGGGGCGAGCAGCGCAACGAGACCGCCCAGCTTGCCGAGGAGAACACGTCCCGGCAGAGCGCAGCATCGGCCAATGCAGCCTCCGAGGCCACGCTCGAGCAGGTCCAAGGCACCCTGGCCCAGGAGATCGCCCAGCAGGCGGCTGCTCAGGCAGCCGCCGCCGCGCAGGCCGCCGCTTCGGCGACCACTCCTGCGGCCAGACAAACCGCAGCGGCTCAGGCATCACAGGCTGCTCAGGTCGCGAGCACCGTGAGCGGTGGGAGTGCGGCGGCCACGAGCGCCAACCGAGCGGCCAACCAGGCGGCGGGAGGCGGCGGCACCGGCTCAGGCGCGGGCGGCGGCACGGTGATCGCGAGTGGGGGCGACCCCACGGCAGCCGGTCTGGCGGCCGTGCACGGCGCCATGCAGTACCTGGGAGTGCCCTACCTCTGGGGCGGCGCGAGCTCGGCCGGGGTCGACTGCTCGGGCCTGACCATGCTGGCATGGGCCGCGGCGGGAGTGACCCTCCCCCACTCGGCGGCCGACCAGTACGCCAGCTTCCCGCACGTGAGTCTCACCTCGCTCGAGCCGGGTGATCTCCTCTTCTACGACCTCGGCGGGGCGGGCATCGACCACGTGGTCATGTACGTGGGCCCGTCACTCGACGGACAGCCCACCGCCTACGGGACGGACACGATCATCCAGGCCGCGCACACCGGGACCGTCGTCACCTTCGACCCGCTCTGGTACTTCGGACTGGTCGGTGCCGCACGTCCCTGATCCCGAGATGTCACCAGGGACCGGGGCCGAAGCCGCACGGGATCATCCGGGCCCTAAGGTCGCATCAATCCCATGACGCTCCAGCTCTCGATCATCGTCCCGGCCTACAACGAGGCCGACCGGCTGGCCGACGGCATGCGTCGCTTCGAGGGAGCGGCCGACTCGGGCGCGGTTGACCTCGAACGCACCGAGTTGCTGCTGGTCGACGACGGGAGCACGGACCACACCGCCGCCGAGGCGGAGAAGCTCCTTGCCGCCCTGCCCCATCATCGGATCATCCGGCTCGAGCGCAATCATGGGAAGGGCGCTGCGATCCGAGCCGGGGTGACCCGGGCCCGGGCGCCGCTGCTGGCGTACATGGACGCCGACATGGCCATCGATCCCCATGCCACCTCTCAGCTGGTCGACGGGCTGGCCGACAACGACCTGGCCATCGGCTCGCGTGCGCTTCCCGAGTCGATGGTGGAGACGACCTACGCGATGCGGTCCCTGATGGGCCGCCTCTTCAACATGCTGGTCACGACAGGTACCGGGCTCGGCCTCCTGGACACCCAGTGCGGGTTCAAAGCCTTCCGAACCCCCGCTGCCCGCCTCCTCTTCCACCTGGTGCGGATCGACCGGTTCGCCTTCGATGTAGAGGTCCTCTCACGGGCCCACCAGCTCGGCCTCCGGATCACAGAGGTGCCGGTGGTCTGGAGGCACGTCCCGGGGAGCAGCATTCACCCGCTGCACGACTCCGTCGGCATGCTCGCCGACGTGTACGGGTCGCGGGTCGGGTTCCTTACGACCCCCCCGGTGACCGCGCTCACCGTGCGGGGCGACGACCGTGGAGCCTCGTCCGTGCTGACCTCCCGGGTCGCCGACGTGCTCGCCCGGACCCTGGACGGAGCACCTCTACCGCTCGTCTCCAAAGGCGGGTCGGTCACCGCGCTCATGGCCCTTGTGGAGCCGTCCGACGCGGCGCAGGCATTCGCCGCCCTGCGGGCCGAATTCGAACCCCTCGAGGTCTGGCGCCGCACCCTCACCCTGGACGGACTCCGCTCCCTCGGCCCGCTGGCCGGGCGCCTCGACGGACCGTCGTCCTGACCACAGCCGATCCCCGCGACTCCCGGAACCCGGAGCGCGAACCCGGGGGTACCATGCATCGGGTGAGTTCTGACCCCGGGGAGAAGGCACGGACCCGAAGAGGAGCGGGTCCTCCGGGCGACGCGGGGCTCATCGATGCGATCGTGCGACAGAGCGCTGGCAAGCGGACCGCCGGTCAGGACGACGGTGCCCACCAGAGCAGCCCGGTCGAATCCGCTCCCGAAGGCATCGGACGTCGGGATGGCGGCACCGTCTCGGTCCTGCCCGTTGCCACCCGGCGCCCGCCCGGCCGGGAGCCGGCCGACCCGCGGGTTTCCGACGTCGACGAGTGGGGCCGCTCGGAGCACATGCGCTCCGTGGTCCGCAGGTTCTACGACCCGATCTATCGGTACTGGTTCCGGGTCGAGTGGGAGGGGCTCGAGAAGATCCCACAGCAGGGCGGCGCGCTGCTGATCGGCAACCACGCAGGAGCGATCCCAGCTGACGCCCCGGCCATCATGCACGGCATCGAACGCGAGCTCGGACGACCCGTCTACGGCCTGGCCGACTTCTTCTTCCGCACCCTGCCGGTCGTCGGCACCCTCTGGTCGCGGACCGGGGGCGTGCCGGCTCACCCCGACAATGCGTTCCGGCTCCTCCACGACCAGCAACAGCTCGCCCTCGTCTTCCCCGAGGGAACCAAAGCCACCTCGAAGACGTACTCCGACCGGTACCGGCTGCGCCGGTTCGGACGGGGCGGTTTCGTGGAGATCGCCATGCGGGCGGGGGTCCCGATCATCCCGATCGCCGTGGTCGGCGCCGAGGAGTCGATGCCCATCATCTTCCGGGTCCCCGGTGTCGCGAGAGTCCTCAATCTCCCGTACTTCCCGGTCACCGCCAATGCGCTGCTGATGGGTCCGATCGGCTACGTCACCTATTTCCCGGTCAAGTTCAAGTTCCGGGTGCTCGACCCGATCTCCTTCGACGTGGAGCCGGGCCTCGACCGCTACTCGCGCAGCCGGGTGATGGACGAGGCGGAGAGGATCCGCTCCACCCTCCAGGATGCGCTCCACGACATGCTGCCGCGAGCGCCGCAGCATCTGGTTCGGCTGAACCGGTGGGACGCCGTGTCCTCATCACCGGGCTCGACACCTTCTGGGGAGGGCGGATGGCCCAGGCCCTCGAGTCCCGGCCCGACGTGGAGATGATCCTGGGACTCGGCACCAAGGAGCCCCGGGTGCCCCTCGAGCGCACCGAGTACGTCCGGTCCGACCAGAAATACTCGATCCTCAACCGCATCGTCCGGGCCACCCAGGTCGACACGATCGTCCACACGTTCCTCGAGACCAACTCGGTAGCAGTGCCGAACCGCGTCCTCCACGAGATCAACGTGATCGGCACCCTCAATCTCCTGGCAGCGGCCGGAGCAACCGGCACATCGGTCCGCCACGTGGTGGTCAAGTCCTCGGCTCACGTGTACGGCGCAGCGGAGACCGACCCCGCATGGTTCAGCGAGGACACCCCCCGCTCGAGCCCGGTGCGCACCCGGCTCGAGCGGTCCCTGATCGAGGTCGAGTCCCTCGTCCGGGACTTCAGCGAGGACAACCCCCACCTGACCGTCACGGTTCTGCGGTTCGCCAACGTGCTCGGCACCGACATCATCACCCCGATCAGCCACAATCTGCGGCGTCGCATCCTTCCCTGTGTCGCCGGCTTCGATCCGCTGGTCCAGTTCGTGGAGGAGGACGACGTCGTCCGCGGCCTCGAGTACGTGACCGCCAACCGGATCCCGGGGGTGTTCAATGTGGCGGGGACGGGCAAGATCCCGTGGAGCGAGGTCGCCTTGATCGGCGGTGCCCACCTGGTGCCGCTCTCGCCGTTCCGGCCACGAGTGCTGTCCGCTCCGCTCCTCCGTGTGACCGGCCTCCAGTTCCCACCCGAGATGGAAGGACTGGTGCGGTACGGCCGGGGTATCGACACCTCGCGCCTGAGGGAGGCCGGGTTCGAGTACCGGTACACCAGCGCGGGCGCCGTTCAGAGTCTCGCCCGGGCCAACAACCTGCGACGGGCCACTGGATCGACCACCCCCGAGTACCGCTACGAGCAGCATCTCGAGCAGTTCTTCCGGCACTCACCAGCGGTGGTCCGAGGCATCGACGGCTGACGACGACGGGACAGGCGGTCAGGTTCTGTCCAGCCAGGCCGCCCGCAGCTCGGGTCCCCGCACCGCCCATTCCTCGCTGGTCATGGCGTACCGGACGTGGTCCTCCCACTTGCCGTTGATCTCGAGGTACCCCTGGGCAACCCCCTCATTGCGCAGGGCGAGCTTCTCGACCACCCGGCGGCTGGGGGCGTTGCGGGGGATGATCGCCACCTCGATCCGATGCAGGCGGAGCGTCTCGAATGCAAACTGGAGAACGACGACCACGGCCTCCGGCGTGAGCCCCGACCCGGCCATCTCCTCGTCGATCCAGTATCCGATCGACCCGTTCTGGAACGGTCCGCGCTGGATCGACGACAGCGTGATCTCGCCGACGAACCGACCCTCGAGGAAGATGCCGAACCCGAACCCGGTGCCCATCTGACGCTCGCGCTCGCGTATGCCGCAACGAGCGGTGAAGCTAGCGTTGTCCTCTGCGGCGGTCGGGGCCCCGTTGGATCTCGGCTCCCACGGGATCAGCCAGTCCCGGCAGCGGCTGCGGACTGAGAACCAGGCCTCGTAGTCACTCTCGACGAGCGTCGCAAGGCGAATCCGCCGGCCGGGCAGCTCCAGCGATCGGACAGCCGTCGCCCGGAGACCTGGGCCCATCAGTAATCGACCCTACTGTGCACCGTCGACTCCGGCTCCTACGCTCACTGTTGCTCCTGTCCCGGATTGAGCTCCGCCCTGGCCTGCCGGGGTGCCACCTCGGAGGAAAGATCCTCTCACCGATCCCCGCGAAAACTCAACCCCTGACAGGGAGCTCGACCCATCAGGACGGCCAGTAGGCTCGGCGGAATGGAGAAGGAGGGCTACGTCGGCAACGCGACCTGGTTCGAGGACCACTACCTGTCCGTGCCCAGAGAGATCGTCGACTTCCTGGCGGGGGACGGTCTCTCACTTGAGGGGAAGCGGGTCGCCGACATCGGCACCGGTGATGGCCTGATCGCCCTGGGGATGTTCCACCTGGCCCGACCTGAGCTGCTGGTGGGCTATGACATCAAACCGACCGACATAGCCGACCTCGAGCGCCTCGCAAAGGAGCACGACGTCGGGGACCTCCCCGCCGGGCTCCGCTTCGACCAGTGCACCTCCGATCACATCGACGCGGCAACCGGCGCGTTCGACCTCGTCTACTCGTGGTCTGCCTTCGAGCACCTCAGCGAACCCCTAGCCGTCGCCCGCGAGGTGCGGCGGCTCCTCGCACCCGGCGGGCTGGCCATGATCCAGCTGTACCCCTTCTACCTCTCCGAGCACGGCGATCACGACTGGAATCGTCCCGGATTCGAGCACCTCACGACTGGCGTGAGCAACGCGGAGGTCTACGTCAACCGGATCACCGTCGACGAGCTCTACGACGTGCTCACCGCCGCAGGGTTACAGACCTCGAAGGTCGAGCTCGTCCACACGCCATTCCACCTGCCGGCCGAGGTCACCGGTGTCCGATTGTCCGACCTTGCTATCGGGGGCGTGAAGCTCGTCGCAGTTCCGATCTGACGCTGCACAGGCACGATCCACACGGTGCCATCCTCTGGCCGACCTGGGGAGGCGGCTAGCGTACGGCATGTGATCAGCCGGATCAGCCGCGCCACAGAGGCTGACGACGGGTTGCCTGTGGCACCGCGGCACGTGGTCGGAGTGCTTGCCGCCCTGTTCGTGCCCCCCGCCGACGGTCAGCACCTCCTCGTGTCGGCCCGGGCACTGCAGATCGCCGGGATCGACCTGGTCGTCGGCGGGCCCTCCGTTCCCTCGTTGCGGGCCTTCGCAGATGCCGGGTACTCATGCGTCGAAGCCTCGACCGGGGCAGAGCTGGTCAATCGGGTGTGGACGGACCATCACCTCCCGGTTCTGGCGGTTAGCGACGCGGTGACCCTGCCCGACGACTTCCTCGGTCCGGCCCTCGAAATGGTGGCTTCGGAGCTGCGGATCGCGACCGTCTCGTTCATCAGCAACGATGCCGCCCTCCTCAGCTTTCCCAACCGGAACCACCCGACCGCCCACATGCCAGAGGGTCACGACGCGAGCTCGGTTACCCGGCTGCTGCGCTCTCGGGGACCGAGAATGGAGGCAACGCCGATCCCGACCGCGAAGGGAGGGGTTGTCCTCCTGTCGGGCTCCGCCCTCGGAGCCGTTGGGGGCCTGGTGACCGGCGAGGCGACCAGCCTCGACTACTCGATCGCGGAGTTCTGCGCCCGGGCCCGCAGCCGCGGGTTCGTCCACATGCTCGACGACATCACCTTCTTTGGCCGCCACCGCAGCCCGGCTTCGTTCCCCTGGGAGGATCACACGGTCGACGACCTGAACCCCAGGGAACGGCACCACCTGCACCTTGAGTACCCGATGGAGGTCGCCTTCGTCCATTCCGAGGCCACCTCTGACAGCTCGCCGCTTGCCCTTTCGCTGCGGCTGGCCCGAGCAAAGGTGGAGGGGCTGCGCATCCTGGTCGACGGTTCGTACCTGGGTCCCCTTGAGATGGGAACCCAGGTGTCGATGCTGGCCACGGTCGACGCTCTGTGCAAGCGGGGCGAGGTCCGGGAGGTCGTCGTCGCAATGACCGGTCCGATCCCCGACTATGCACGCGGGGTGCTGACCGCCCCGAAGGTGCGAACCGAAACCGTGCCGTTCGGGGATCCAACGTCCATCGGGCACGTCAACGTGGCCCACCGCATGATCCAGCCGGACATGCACTTCTCGGTGGCGCCCTGGAAACTGACCGCCGACGTGGTCGTGCTGACCTTCCTCGACCTCATCGCCTACCGCATCGGCTCGTACCACCGGAATCCCGAGGAGTGGCTACGCTACCGCGCCGCGATCAGGAAGGGAGCTGCCGAGGCGGACGCGGTGACCGTGATCTCGAACGACGTCAAGCACCAGGTCGAGCTCGAACGGCTCCCGATCGATCCCACCCGCCTCCGGTCGATCCCCTTCGGGACCGAACACCTGACTGGCGATGAGCCCGGTCGGATCCCCGCTGAGCTGCTGGCCCGCGGCTTCGCCGAAGGACAGTTCCTCCTGACCCTGGGCACCGACTACACGCACAAGAACCGGGACCTGGCACTGGCCACCGTGGCCGAGCTCCGTCGGCGTGGTTGGCCGCATGCGCTGATCATGGCGGGTCCGGTAGTGGCAGAGGGTTCCTCGCGACTGTCCGAGACTCGGGTCGTCCTGGCCGCAAACGAGACGCTCGACCGGGACGTCTACGTCCTTCCCGACGTCACCACCGCCGAGCGGAACTGGCTCATGCGCCACGCCGACCTGGTGCTGTACCCGACCTCTGCGGAGGGGTTCGGCCTCGTGCCCTACGAGGCTGCCCGTTTCGGCACCCCCTCGCTCTTCACCAGCTTCGGGCCGCTGCACGAGCTCGCCCCGGACATCCCGGTGGCCGCCGAGGACTGGCTCCCCGCAAGCGTGGCCTCGTCGGCCGAGCGCTTGCTCACCGATCCCGCCCTGGCCAAGGCGCAGATTGAAGCCTGTCTGACCGCAGGGTCGACCTATACTTGGGACGCAACCGCCGGAGACCTCGTCGATCTCTACTACCGAGTTCTGGCACTGCCTCCGCGATGAGTCACCAGCGCACGGTGCAACCCCATCCGTAAGGAGACCAGGTGAGCAAACCAGAAGTCGCCATTGGTGAGGCCGACCGGGAGGATCCGGCCGACAGGATCACCACGGCCTCCAACGGCGCGGCGACGGACGCGGCGAGCCTCGAACAGGAGCTCGAACAGGAGCTCGACCGGGTGTCCTTGACCCAGGCCTTGATCGACACCGAGGCGGCGACGGCCCGGGTCATCGACCTCACCGAACGACTCGTCGACGCACGCATGCAGATCAACGCTCTGCGCAAGGAGATGGACGCCCTGCGGATCGAGCACCATGAGCTCCGCAACGAACACGAGGCGATGCAGCAGTCGGCTGCCTTCCGCCTGGCCACCTCGATCTGGAACATCCGCAATGCCCTCCGCCTCTAGCCGGACCGGATGGCGCGTCCTCGTCGCCCTCCTCGTCTACAACGGCGAGGAGTTCGTCGGGCCGTGCATGGACTCGCTCGCTCGCCTCGATCCCGGCGAGCACCAGCTCGACGTGCTGGTCCTCGACGATGCAAGCCCTGCCGAGGGCTGGAGCGAGCGGTGCCGGTCGGCGGCAGAGACCAAAGGGTTCGGCTACTACCGCTCGCCACGGAACCTCGGCATCCCGCGCAATATGAACCTCGGCATGCTGCGGGCCCGCGACGCGGGCTACGACGCCGTCATCCTGCTCAACTCGGACACAGTGCTGCCCCACAATCTGGTGACGACGCTAGTCCGGCCCCTCATCGAGGACGCGTCGATCTCGTCGACCACCGCCTGGTCGAACAACGTGAGCATCTACTCGTTGCCCAACGAACTCCCCGACCGGCTCGGGGCCGATCCCGAGCTGGTCAGCTGGATCTCAGACCAGATGGACCTCGAGTTCGACGGCCGGACGATCCCCGTTCCCTCGGGGGTGGGATTCTGCATGGCGCTGCCAACGACTGTCATCGATCGGGTGGGACTGATGGACCCGTTGTTCGGTCGGGGATACTCCGAGGAGATCGACTGGTGCCTCCGGAGTCACGGTGACGGGTTCTCCTCCGTGCTGGCGCCGTCCTGCTTCGTCTACCACGCCGGCAGTGGGATCACCCGGGCGGAGGGGATGATCGGCGACGGCGATCACATCGTCCACGCACACCAATCCATCATCGACCAGCGGTATCCGCGCTACCACTCCGAGCTAGTGGCCTTCACCGCATCCAAGGTCACCGAGGGGTTGAAGGAGCGCGGCCTTGGGGTGATCGTCCGGGCTGCGGCCCGCGACCGCGGGTACCGCATCGAGGTCAGCCGGCTGTCGCACCGCACCGGAGACGAAGGCCGGGTCCGCTTCGTTGTCGAGCCGGACGCCGAAGTCCCCCTGATCTCCGGCTGGTACGAGGGCTTCCGCGCCGACTTCGTCGTCGAGGACGGCGGGGTCATCCCGACCGTGACCTCGATCGTCGGCATGCCGCCCGAGGAGATCAGGATCTTCAGCCGGGGACGGGCCTCCGATCAGATGCTCCAGGATCTGGGCGGCGTGAAGACAAGCGCCGTCCGCCAACCTGCCTATCGTGAATCTGTCTTCTGAGGCGCGATCACCCGGCCCGCTATCTGTCTCCAGATGTCAGTGGAGGATCCGACGGCCAACTGGTTCCCTTGGGGGGTGACCCCTTCAGGTCGGTTCTGACTCAGATCGTGCCGTCAGCGACGGCCTTGTCGATCCAGGGGACCACCTCTTCGAGGATCTCGTCGAGCCCAGTCGTCGCCTCGAACCCGAGCACCCGCTTGGCCTTCTCCGTCGCAGGCACCCGTCGCTGCACATCGTGCTCGAACGGAGGATCCGAGACCCAGTGGAACGGTGCCTCCGGGCCCTTGATGAACGCCCAGATCGCCTTGGCCAGTTCGAGCACGGTGGTCGACTCGGCGGTCGAGAGATTGAAGTCCTCGTTGCGCGCGTCGGGATGCTCCATCGCGGTCACGATCCCCTCGGCGAGGTCGGCACCATACGTGTAGTGCCGGATCTGGGAGCCGTCACCCAGGATGTGAAGGGGGTCCTGGCCCTTGAGCACCTTCTGCACCAGGTCGGGGACGACATGGCTCATGGCCAGGCTCACGTTGCCACTCAGAATCTCCACATCGCCGAGGGCCCGGCGCTCGCCCGTTCCCACACAGTTGAAAGGACGGACGATGGTGTACGGCAGCCCGTACTGGTCGAATGCCGCCTTGGCGAAGTACTCGACGGCCAGTTTCTGGAACCCGTACGACGACACCGGAGGCGGTACGTCGTGCTCCTGACCCTCGTAGGACGGCCAAGTGTCCGACGATTCGAAGACCATCGAGGAGCTGAGGAAGGTGACCTTCTGCAGCCGGCCCGACTGGTGGGCGGCGATGGCAGCGTCGCAGGACGACGCTGTGATGCGCTCGTTGGTGGCGAGCAGGTCGTACGGGTAGGTGTGGAAGTACGAGATCCCCCCGATGAGGGCGGCGCCGGCGATGAAGTGGTCGCAGTCGGCCAGTTCCCTCGTCATCAGCTCGACGTCGCGAGCGTCCGCCTCGATGAACCGGTAGTGGGGATGGTCGTCGTAGGACCGCTTCACCGGCCCGTACTTGGAATAATTGTCGATCCCGACCACGTCGTGGCCCCGATCGAGGAGATTCTTGACCAGGTACCCGCCGATGAATCCGGCCGACCCCGTGACAAGCACGTTGCTCATTGCTGTTCCTTCCTGTCGGTCATGGACCGGATTGCCCCGAGGTCGAGCCGAGGCCCGAACGCGAAGCGCCACCACCTCAGGTAGTGCGGCAGCCAGCTGACCATCTTGAAGTTCGACACGCCCTGGTTGCGCTCCAGCCAGATGGTCGGAAGCTCGGCGACCGGTAGCCGAGCCCGCCGCGCCTTTGCGACCAACTCGATCCCGATCTCGAACCCGGCACCGGAGGCTACCCCGACCTCCCGTACGAAGCCCACGTCGTAGGCCTTGAACGAGTTGGTGGCGTCGCGGGTGCCCACCCGGGCCAGCGCCCAGAGGGACAGGCCGGCCAGCCGGGAGACGGTCCCCTTCAGGAACGGGCCGCCGACCTGCTGGCCACCACGCGAGTAGCGCGACGCTGCAGCGATGACTACGCCGCGTTCGACCAAGCGCACCATCGGGTCTATCTGCTGGGGGTCGTCACAGCCGTCGGCCATCGTCACCACGACGACGTCGGCAACGGCCCGGTCGATGCCGTAGCGGATGGCCTGGGCGGGTCCCGGCTCGTCGTCATTGACCAATGCCCGGATGTTCGGGCTGTGCTTCGCATACTTCTCGACGTAGGGAACGGTCGTGTCATCGGGCGAGTCGACCACCACCACGATCTCCGACGGCAGCTGGACCGCTTCCACCAGGCGTCCGAGGACGTCCTCGATGTTGGACCCCTCGTTGTATGCCGGGATCACGATCGACACCCGCGGCTTCACACGACCACCCCGTCACCCCGTACGTTCCAGACGTCCACGACGGGCTGGGTGATCGGCACGTCCGCATAGATCCGGTGGGGCGCGCCGATGACAACCAGGTCCGTCCGCTCGAGCACCTGCTCGAGCGGTGCCAAGGTGGGGTCGGTCGTCACGTAGGGATCGGTCGTCACCACATCGGCAGCTCGTACCTTGAGTACCCGCTTGAGCTTGTAGGAGAGGCTCGAGCGGCTGTCGTCGGACTCTCCCTTGAACGCCATCCCGAGGATGCCGACACGCATCGTGGCGAGGTCATAGCGTGCAGCGATCTTCGAGACCAGGTACAGGGGAAGGCCTTCGTTGATCTGCATGCTGGCATGGCCGAGCGCGAAGCTGTTGTTATTGAAGGCGGCCAGCTGCATGGTGTCCTTGAGCAGGCAGGGGCCAGCCGCAAACCCCGCTCCCGGCAGGTCGGCGGCCCGTGGATAGTCCTCGATCACCGCCTGCCGGATCCGTTCGTAGTCCAGCCCGTAGTCGTTCGCCATCATGTAGAGCTGGTTGGCGGCGGCAAACTTGATGTAGCGGTACGAGTTGGTGAAGAGCTTTGCCAGCTCGGCCTCCTCCGGCTCGACTCGTACGATGGCGTCGGTGAGATTTCGGAACAGGGCGCTCGACCGGTCGAACGCCTGCTCAGTGCGGGCAGCCACGATCTGAGGCAGCGAGTGGAGCTCCTCCATGGCCCGGCCCTCGGCGATGCGCTCCGGGCAGAATGCCACGTCGATTGACTTGCCCAGTCGCTCTACGAGCCGCTCGACTAGCCGGGTGACCCCGGGGAACACCGTGCTGCGAAGGATGAGGATCTGCCCGTCGACCAGCTGGTCGGCGACCGCGTCGAGGGCGGTGACGACTGCCTGCGGATCGGGATTGAGGTGCTCGTCGACCGGAGTGCCGATGACCACGACCAGGTGTTCACTCCCGCCGATAGCCTGCGGCTCGCTCGTCGGGGTCAGGGTGCCGTTCGCCAAGGTCCTGGCCAACACCGCGGCGGCACCGGGCTCCTGGTGGGGCATCTTGCCCGACCGGACCTTGTCGACCGCCTCCAAGTTGGTGTCATAGAGGGCCACCTTGAGGCCGAAGTCGGCGAATGCCAACCCCAACGGCAGGCCCACGTGCCCGCAGCCGCCCAGCACCGTCACGTCGGTTCTCCAGCGCGGTACCACCGCACGCAACCTAGTCAAGGCCGGGTTGCGAGACAAGGATCATCCCTCGGACGCGGTTGGAGGAACGAGGGCGCCGATCGTGGCGAACCACTCCTCGTCCTCGCCAGGGAACCGGAAGGAGCACCAGGGAAAGACCCTGGTGAGGTTCGGATTGTAGAAGGGGTCCTCGTTGTGGAGCAGGTCCCACCACCGAGTGAGGAACTCCCCGAAGTCGATGGAATACCCCGAGAGTCCACGGCTCACCGACTCGTAGTGGATGAGCTCGGCGTAGGGCGTGTAAAGGAGCCGGTAGCCGGCCTGACCGAGACGGATGCAGAAATCGGTGTCGTTGTACGCGACCGGGAGCGCCTCGTCGAAACCTCCGAGCGCCGCGAACACGTCGCGCCGCACCAGCATGCACGCCGCGGTCAGCGCGCTGTAGGAGCGGATCACCCTGTCCCACCCCGCATACCCGCTCCGGCCCGGGGGTTTGCCGTTGAAGATGTGCGATGCGATCCCGCCCACCCCGAGCACCACCCCCGCGTGTTGCAACGTTCCGTTGGGATAGACGAGACGCGCCCCGACGGCTCCGACCTCGGGCCGCTGTCCGAGCTCGACGAGGGCATGCAGCCATCCCTCGGAGGTGGCCTCGATGTCGTTGTTGAGGAAGAGGAGCATGTCGGCCCCGGACGCGGCGGCTGCCAGATTGTTGATCGCCGCCCAGTTGAACGGACCCGGATAGTCGAGCACCCGGGTTGCCGGTCGGGCCTCGAGCCGGGCACGGAGCACCAGGGTCTCTGGTTCGATGCTGCCGTTGTCGACCAGTACGACCTCGCTGATCGGGTAGCCAGGCGACCGTTCGAGCGAGCGCAGGCAGGCCTCGGTGAGGGCGGCCTGGTCGCGGAACGGGATGATCACGCAGACCGTGGGTGTCGAAATGATCTCGCGCCGCACCCGATAGCTACCGGAGATCGGTCCCGACTCCACCCGGCCCCGGATGCCACGCCTGGACACGGCGTCCTCGACGACCCGACGACTGGCGGCATACGCCCAGGGCTTCGCTGCGGGATCACCGGCCGCAGACCCCGCCACGACCCGCCAGTGGTAGAGGACCTTTGGGATGTGGACCACCCGCCGGGCCAGTTCGGTGGAGCGCAGCATCACGTCGAAGTCCTGGCTGCCGTCGAACTCCGGCCGGAACCCGCCGATCCGCCTCAGGAGGTCGAGCCGGATAGCGGTCAGGTGTCCGAGATACGGATGGGAGAGCAACAACTCTGGGTCCCAGTCCGGCTTGAAATTCGGCTGACACGGCCGGCCGATCTCGTCGAGCTTGTCCTCGTCGGAGTAGATGACATCTGCATCGTCGACGGTGAGAACCACCCGGCCGATCTCAGCGAGAGCCTCCGGTTCCACCAGGTCGTCATGGTCCACCAGGATCACGAATTCGCCGGTCGCGGCCGCCAGCGCCCGATTGGTCGCACGGGAGATGCCGCCGTTCTGCTCGAGGAACAGCACCTTGATCCGGGAATCCCGCGCAGCGAACGCCTCCATCGACGCGCGCAGCTCCGGTTGCCGAGACCCGTCATCGCAGAGGCACAGCTCCCAATGTTGGTAGGTCTGGTCGATGATCGATTGGACGCACTCCTCGAAGTACCAGAGCGCCGGACGGTAGGCCGGGATGATGATGCTCAGCAGCGGACCGTCGGTGGGCAGCTCTTCGGCGAGCTCGCCCCGCTCGGCGCGTTCGAGCCGGTCGAGGTGCCAGAGGTGCTTCCAATGCCAGTAAGTGGTCGGGGACGATCCGGCGTCGGTCCCCCACCCCGGCTCGACCGTGGTTCCCCGGGACTTCCCATGCCGCACCGGGTCCGCAATGAGGAGTTGGCTCACCAGCCGGTCGGCCATCCACCCGAGCGCTGGACCGAATTCGCCGCTCTCGACCCCGCCGTTCACCGTCTCGACCGAGGAGCTCGCAGGGGACACCGCACAACCGTCCGGAGCGTACCATCGGCCACGGGGGACCCACCGGTACACTCGGCTGAGCCGTCCGCCCCGGGAGTCCGGAGACGAGGAGACCGCGACGTGGACCAGCTTGACCCAGAGGCACTACTCGAGCGACTGCGGGCCGAACACCGGGTCCTGCGGTGGGCACCGTTGCCCCCGGAGGAGATGCGGAGACCCACCGAGCGGAGCCAGTCGCGGAGCCGCACCTCGTTGGAGTACCTCCACGGTCATTGGTCGCTGCCCGACGGAATCGATCCCGCTATCACCGGGAGTGGACTGAAGGGCCGGATCATCGCCCTCTTCGGACGCCTGACGTTCCGCGTCCTCGGTCCCTACCTGAGAGAGGAACGCGAGCTCCTCTCTCATCTGGTCAGGGTCAGCGACTCGCTCGAGAAGCGCTGCGACGAGCTCACACTCCGGTGTGAACAGCTCAACCAGGATCTGGTCGACCGCCAGGCGGCCGAGGCGGAGAACCTCACCGAGCTGGCCCTCTGGCTGCACCTGGAGACGCCCGATCGGCCCGCGCGCAGCGGTGTAGTCGGCGAGGCACGTGGCCCCGAGGACACCGCGGCGTCGGGATGAGCAACAGAACCACCATCGCCATCCTGACCGCTCATTGGGAGTCGACCACCGAAGAGGGGTGGATCAGCCGGCAGGTGGCCGGAGCGCTTGCCGCCACCGCCGCGGTGCATATGGTCACACCGGAAGGCGACCGCCCGGAGCGTGTGGCAGACAGTGTCTTCACCTTGCATCGCCTTGCCTCGCCGGTCGCGGAGCCGTCTGAGCTCCGGCGAGACCTCCTGGTCCAGGCGCTCTCGCGAGGAGCTGGCGTCGGCCGTCCGGTGCTGCCACCGGGCGCAGCCGCAGAGCTCGACCGTGGTCTGCTCGAGCCCTGGCACGGGGCCGGCACCATTCTCGCCGATCTCGGGCCTTCCTTGGTCGTCATCATCGACCTGCGGAACGTCGGTGCTCTCGGTGTGCTCGATGCGCATGACCCGGGTCTCCCGATGGTGCTGCTTCCCCTCGGTACCGACCCCGAACTCCTCGCCTTCCCCCACTTCGACCCGGTGTTCGAGCGGGCCACCGCCGTGCTCACCATGACCGAGTCCGAACGCAGGGCCGTCGTCGACCACCATGGCCGGGCTGCTTCGGTCCACCGGATCGGTGCGCCGATGGCCGCCAACCCGAGCGCCCTGACCGAACCCAACACCTGGGTCGGGGACAACGAGTACGTTCTCGTGCTCACCGGGACTAAGGAGGATGAGGACTCGGAGCAGAACGAGCTGGCCACCCTCCTACGCGTCCGCTTTCCCGAAGTACGGCTGGGCATCGCCCACAACGACGCCTTCTGCGCCTGGCACCACGGCCAGGTCACCAGGGGATGGCCGATCGAACGCACGAGCGACCGCGATCGGCTCATGGCCTGGGCCCGGATGACCGTCGACCTCGAGCCGGGCGCCTATTTCGGCCGGCGGTGTGTGACCTCGCTGCTGTACGGGACTCCGATCGTGGTCCCGGCGGCGAGCCGGGCCCGCGAGCACGCCGAGCGGGGCCGGGGTGGCCTCTGGTTCGCCGACCCGGCCGAGCTCACCTGGTGCGTGGAGGCCCTCCTGGACCCGGCGGTGCGAGCGGCCCTGAGCACCCAGGGTCGAACCTATGCCGAGGACGAATACGGCTCGACCGAACGGTTCATCGAGCGGGTGGTGTCCGCATGCGGTGTGGTCGCGGTTCCGGCCGGTTCCGGACTCTGAGTGCCCACGGCCCCGAGCACAACTTCTGACCCGAGATGCGATTCGGAAACGCTGTCGGCATGCACGATCTCGGTGATCCACGGGTCTCGAGGGCGGTCCAGCCCCGACCGAGGATCTCCAGGAGCGAATCGAGCCGGGCCTTTGCTGTGGTCCGGCGCTGAACAAGGCCAGCGCCGATCTTCTCCACCCGCTTGAGCCGATCTCCCGCGCCCAGTGCCTCGGCCAGACGGAACCAGATCCCATCAGAGGGGGCCGCCAAGCGGTCGAGAAAAGGAGCAATCCGAGCCAACCGCAAGGGTCCAGCCCGGCCTCAACATTACGGGTGTTCGGCCGGAACGGACCACTCGAGGGGGGACCTTCGTTGCCCTACGCCGGCACCGGCACCCCGACGCCCAAGGTGGAGAGGCAGACAGTCACCCCAGGGCCCGCAGTGACCGCGAACGCAGGCACGCCGTGGAGCGGGACCGGCGCGCCACCCGGCGGAAAACCGAACGCCACCTCGCCCGATCCCTTAGGAATCGTCTCAGGGTTGTTGTTCATCAGCACTGTCCCCCCGGTCGAGCGCGAATAACGGAGGACTGCGAAGAGGCGCTGGGGTGGGGTGGCTCCCTCTTGCAGCTGGAACGTCGTGGCTACCTGCCCCGAGTGCTTGGGGAAGCAAAAGGTGCCGGCCGAGTTGGCCCGCGGTGGAGCGAGCACGTCGAAGCGGGCGGGGGCGACGTCGCCGTCGGACGTCACCATGAACCCCGGGCCGTCCATGGCATCGAAGCGAAGGCCAGGATGCAGAGACCCTAGGACGACGTGATCCTGGGTGTCGGGGTAGAAGGCAGACCCGATCACGACCGGCGAGACCTCGGCGTCCCACAACCAGGCTCCGCGAGTTCGGGCGCTCTCCCGTTGCCACGACCGTGAGAAGTTCGCCAGGTACGCCTTGGTGCTGGCCTCCGCCTGCACCACCCCATCGTGCCGGAAGTCGAACCATAGAGCGCCGCTGTAGGCCACCACAGCCAGCACCGACAATGCGACGATCAGTGCCCATACGCCGCGTGACGAGAACTACGCGGCCCGAGGCGTGGCGGGGCGAACGCCCGGCCGAGCGCACCGCATCAGGTTCGCCGCACGGGCGACGCAACCACGTGTCGCCAAAGCGCGGGGCGTTGAACGCCAGGCCAGCGCACAGCAAGCCGAAGAAGACGTCGAAGGACCAATAGCGCGGGTCGTAGGCGAGGCCCGGCCCGAAGACGTGCACGCGGGTTACCCCGACCAGGATCGCCCCGGTGAGGAACGTCATCGCGAACACCAACCAGGGACGCCACGCCTTGCGATCCCGCCACATGCTGGTCACCACGAGTGCCACCACCAACAGCTGCGCAACCAGGTCCACCGCCACCCGCTGGCCGTGCCCTGCCAAGGACCACACGACCACGCCGAACACGGTTTCGGGCACCACCGACTGCACCCAGCCCAGCCCCACGAACTCGGCCAGCGCTCCCACGGTGGGTGCTGGCGGGGGGGAGTAGAGGGAGTGGTGCGCGAAGCGCCAAACAAGGTCGAAGCCTATGGGGACGGCGTAGAGCAGCCACGCCGGCCAGGCTCGCACGAGTGCCCACATCGAACCCCGCACGCCACGCTCGCTGGGCGCGCACAAGGCTGTCAGGGCCACCAGGAAGACGGCGATCACCAGGGTCCCGTCGTAGAAGGCCAGACCGACGGCAATGGCTGCAGTTGCGCCGACTGCGTGGCGAAGACGCCCGTCCCGGAGATATCGCAGGTGCTCCCATACTGCAAGAAGGCAAGCGGGGATCGACACCACCTGCTGCAGGCCGCTCGCCCACCAGATGATCGAAGGGATCAACGTAAAGGACGCACCGGCCAATGCCACCAGCAGGACGTTGGTTGGCCTCGGTCCGAATAGCCAGGTGAGCAGGCCGTAGAGGACACCAAGGGTCAGAGCCAGAAAAGCGATCTCGAACAAGGCGATGGGCAGCCAGTGGTACGGCACTCCAGCCATCAACCAGTTGACGAAATTGTAACCGGGTATGAAATGACCGAACACCGGGTGTTCGAAGAGATTGACCGAGGGGCCGAGGGTGCGCGCGCTGTACAGGTCGATGAAGTCGTCTCCGTAGAAGTACGCCCGTAACACCACTGTTGCCAGGTAAACCAGCTCGGCGCCGAGGACGACGGCTGCGAGCAGGTGGATCCGTCCAGCGGCGCCGAGTCGGTGATGTGGTTCCGTCGGGACCGAATCGGACGCCGACCGTCCGGTCCTCCCACCGACCCGCCAGGCGGTGTCGATCGTCAAACCGCACATCCGACCGGCGCCACGGCAATTCTATGGCCGTGCAGATCAAGAACCGCCGAGTACCCCACTGGCACCAGCAGACGCCCCAGGTGGCAGGTCAATCGCCGCGGCCGAATGAGCGGTCCAGTACTTCCAGTGGGAACAGGCTGCCGATCGCGCTGCCCAAGAAACCGATCTCGAACGGCCATAGCAGAATCCTGCCATGCCGGACCGAGAACCATCATCACCCCGACCAGGGCACCGGTCACCGCCGAGTGCAGGCTCCGGCGGCCTGTGGGTAGGTGTGCTGGACAGAGTTCCTCGGGCCATTGCCAGCGGCCGGCCGACCACCCGCTGGCACTCATTTTCTTCCCTGGCTCATCACCTTGTACAGCACGTCCCCATCAGCTTCCTCGACGAGCTTGAACAGGCCGCCGCGCTCGAGGTCCTGAGGATTAGGAGGCGTGCCGACAGGGAGAATCGCCCAGCCGACGTGAAGCGGCGTGAGGCGCTGCCTCAACGTAGCAGGCGACGGCAGCGTCGATCCTCCCCCGTCGAAGATGCGATCACGGGCCCCGATCGAAAACGCATCGCCGATCAACGGACCGTTGGCGTAGTAGCGCGACTGTTCACACGCGTAGCCCCATGCCCGGTAGTGCGAACCGTAAGTCTGATTGAGGTAGGCGACTTGGGCATAGCACTGAACGCGGGGAGTGAGATATGCGGCGGTAGCTTCGGCGGTCGTAGGCGGTCCGCCTGGCTGAAAGACGGTGCGGGCGTAGCCGATCGAAGACCAGAGGATGGCAATCGTCGCCGCAGCACCCGCGAGTGCGATCAGCGGCTGTCGGGCGTTGGACGATAGCGACGAGGTTAAATTACGCAGCAGCATCATTGGGTGCTCAACGACGAATGCAGTAGCAACCGAAAGTATTCCGAGTGCAGGTACGAAGAAGCGCGGATCGGCAGACTGAGAGACAAAGAAGGCCACGCTCAAGAGGCTGGCGACAAGTACGCCAACATAGGAGCGGTCCCGACGCAGATGGTGCACGAAGATCCCAAGGAATCCCAGCCCGAGAAACCACGACAATGGTGAGCGATTGGTACCGGTGTTGTAGCCGCTCCTGCCGGTCAGGAACTGGAGGTCACCATCCAGGATGCTCCGGATTCCCGGATGTGACGTTGCTCTCTGGACGATGATCTGTAGCTGAATCTCACCCTGATTCCATAGTCCTGGGCGGTTCCCGAATACGCTGGTCGCAAACGGGTAGAGCGGATCCCCAGTGGTGTGAAAGGTCCATGCATACCAGGGGAGGGCCACGAGGAGAAAGCCGCCCAGTGCGCCGAGCATTCCGCGCCAAAGGTCACGGTAGGCGCCAATAGCTATGACGACAGCAAGCACCACAAAGGCACAGATTGCAAGTGCCGAATACTTGCTGGCCGCCGCTTCACCGAGAAATATCCCCATGAGAATAAGCAGCACCCCGCGCGGACTCGGATTGCGGGACGCTTCAAGCCCGCAGACCAGACCGGCCAGTACGAAGACCATCGTCCACGCATCGATGAACGCGGTGGTACCAACCCAGACCAGCATTGGGCTTGAAAGGAGTACAACCGCACCGATAAATCCTGCACCCAGGTTGTCCCGTCCGCCCCTGAACCAAAGAGGGATCAATAGCGTTCCTATGGCAAGCACCGAAAATTCGAGCGCTGCCGAGCACACCGGATTGCGCGTGATCAGTAGCATTACAGCGAACACCGATTCGTTGCCCTGAGGGAAGAAACTGAAGCGAACGTAGGGGTCGTAAACCAGTCCGTGGTGTTCGACGAGATCTCGCGCGAGAGGCAGATGATAAGAGGTGGCGTCAAAGGCAGTCGATGGATAAATGGCCAGTACCGAGAAATACACCAACGCAAGACCCAAAACGGCAAAGCACGCGACTACCCCCAGAGATGACGGCCACCGGCGCCTTGCCCACCACCGAGGAACATCGGAGCGCAACCCTTTCAGGCTCACTCCCACCGCAACGATTGCCACGATTCCGATTGTCCACCGCGAAAAGAGATGCACCCAAGAGAGCAAACAGACCACAAGGCTCAACGAGGCGAAGCCGAGCAAGAGGGTAAGTACCGACGATGCAGGACCGCGCAACATCCGTCGGGTCATCGGATAGCCGAGCGCGCCAGCCAGGAGTACCACCAACCCCGCTCGTCCGTAGGATTTCAGCCACAAATGCACCAGTGGGAGCACCGGCGGATACTAGTGGATCTCGTTGACGTTGCTGCTCGATATCGACCCCAAAAATGGGTCACCGCAAGAGATCGCCCTGATCCGCGACGACGGTCGAGTGTCTTGTATTGTGTCGCCCGACGGCCCGATCGAGCACAGGGAGCAACGAGCGATGCCTGAATCCGAGGGAGCCGGTCGATCGAGCCGACTCGACGCCCTGGACGACGAGCTTGAGCCGGAGGTGCGCAAATTCACGCTCCTCTCGGTGATCGTGCCCGTCTACAACGAGAAGGTCACCGTCGCGGAGATTATCCGGCGCATCCGGGCCATCGAGTTGCCGGTCGATGTCGAGATCATCGCGGTCGACGACGGATCGTCGGACGGAACCGACAAGGTGCTCACGGCGCTAAGTGATTCGACCGTCCACGTTCTCACCCACGCGGTCAATCGGGGCAAGGGCGCGGCAATCCGGACCGGGATGGGGGTCGCCCGAGGGGACCTCCTCTTGATTCAGGACGCCGATCTCGAGTACGACCCGGCCGACTGGCCCAAGCTGTTAGAGCCAATCCTCCGCGGCAGGGCACGCGTCGTCTACGGGAGCCGCTTTACCGGCGAGCGCAAGAACATGCTCCCGCTGCACTGGATCGGCAACCGGTTCCTTTCTCTGGTCACGAACCTGCTCTACTCCTCGACCATGTCGGACATGGAGACCTGCTACAAACTCTTCGACCGCTCGGTGCTCGAGGGCATCACCGTCGAGTCCGACCGCTTCGACTTCGAACCCGAGATCACCGCGAAGGTGCTGCGACGAGGACACCGGATCTACGAGGTCCCCATCTCGTATGCTGGCCGTGAGCTCGCCGACGGCAAGAAGATCACCTGGCGCGACGGCTTCGGCGCCCTCCGCCGCGCTCATCAAGTACCGGTTCACCAGGATCGACTCGAATCCACGAGATTGCAGTTGATGGCAAGGTCTTACTGATCCCCATTGAGCATCGCGGATCTGTTGCAGGTTGAGAGACCTTTTTGAACGCGCGGCTCCGTCATCTCGCATTAACCCAACCCCCAATGCATCGGTCCTCCTGACCGACCCGGGTCGTCCGAACGCGGTGCTGGATCCGACGGCTGAACGCTCCGAATTCATCACGGCGTGACCAGCAGCCCGTAGACCATCCCGTCGAGGATGTCCGCCTCGGACACCAGGCACTCGGCAAACCCCAACCGACGCATCACCGAGGCCAGGATGAGCGCCCCCGCGACGATCACGTCCTCGCGCCCGGGGACCATGCCGGCCCGGTCGAGATGCGCAGCACGGTCCTCGCAGGCCAGGGTGCGGTACCAGTGGTCTGCGTCTCCCATGGTCAGCACCGCGTGGTGGGTCCGTTCCGGGTCGTAGTGCGCAAGGCCCAGCCGCAGCGAGGCCAGCGTGGTGACGGTGCCTGCGAGCCCGACCAGCCGGTGCGCGCCGAGCAGGCGGGGATGAATGGTGATCGCCGCCTCCAGCTGCGCACCCACCTCGGCCTCGGCCGCATCCAGCTCTGCGGCCGAGGGCGGATCACTGTGCAGGAAACGCTCGGTCACCCGGACACACCCGAGCTGGAGGGACACCGCGGTGAGGGCCGGATCGTCGGGACCGTCCCCTGCCACGAGCTCGGTCGAGCCGCCTCCGATGTCCAGGACCAGGAAGGGCCCGTCGGCAGGATCGAGCTCCGCCACCGCCCCGGCCAACGAGAGCCGCCCCTCGTCCAGACCGGTGAGGAGCTCGGGCACGAGTCCCGAGACGGACCCAGCCGCTTGCAGGAATTCGTCCCCGTTGGCGGCGTCGCGTGCGGCCGAGGTGGCGACCAACCGTCCCCGATCGACGTCCCACCGGTCCATCTCCCGGCGGTACTCGCGCAGCACACCGAGGCAACGCTGGATGGCCTCGGGGGACAACCGCCCGGTCGCGTCCACGCCCTCGCCGAGCCGGGTGATCCGCATGAGCCGTTCGAGCCGGTTCCCCTCGGCGTCGACCACGAGCAGTCGGGTCGAGTTCGTACCGCAGTCGATCGCGGCCACGGCACCCTGTTTGGCCATCCGCCCTTGCTAGCACGGCCGGCCGCCGCCTCCTGCCGGACGTCTGCCCTGCGGACGCTCAGGAGGGGTGGAGGCCGATCTGCAACGCGGTCCACTCCCCCACCGGGTCGTCGGCTCCGGTCAGCCACCAGGCCAGGTGGGCGTGGAGGCACTTGACTCCCTGCCGTGTCCCCCCGACCCCTCCCGATGGCCGGGGACCCACGTGGTCGGTCGGGATCAGCGCGTCGCGATCGGCCGCATAGCGCTCGTGCGCCGCGGCGATGCGGTCGGACGCTACCGCCGACTCGGCCAGGCCAACCCCCCCGGACGATTCGAGGCGGCTCACCGCCTCCCGGAGCACCGGGTCGACCAGCCAGAACCGGGTGGGCATCGGGGTGCCGTCGAAGAGGAACGGGGCGTTGGCGATGACCGCCGGAGTCCCGTCCTCGCTCCGCACCACCACCTCGAACTCGCCGGCCGGGGTGCGGCCGAGCAGCTCGGCGACCAGTTCCCCGTCGGTCCGCGCTCGAGTCTGTGGGAGCGGGTCGCCCGTGCCGTCTGCACGGTCGGGCGTCACTTCCAGAATTCGAGGGTGGAGGCGACCCGGCCCCAGAAGCTCGACGTCGTCCGTGCCGGGGAGGATGCCGCTGCGCTCGAGGTCCCCGTGGTCGTGCTGCCCGCAGACGGCGTCTGGGGCAGTCCGGGATCCGGGGTCATGTTGGGGGCGTCAGCCGGTGCAACGAGGGGCTGGTCGGCCGGGTCACCGACCGACGGTTCCCCGGCGAGCGCCGCTGACGCTCGGCCTGAGGGCGGCAGGATGTCGTAGAGGGTCTGGCCCGGTGCGACCAGCTGGTAGTTCTGACGGGCCAGCCGCTCGATCTCGGCGCTGGAGCTGAGCTGGTTCTGCTGTTCCGACAGCAGCCGGTTCTGATGGCGGAGCTCGGACAGCTGGGCCGCCTCGGCCGACAGCTGCTGATGCTGGTGGAGCAGGTCGGTGAACGGGAAGCTGGTGGCGAGCACGACCAGGGCGAACAACGCCGCGAGCACCACCGGCATCCGGTTGCGCCGGCCCCTTGCGCCTCCCGCCTTCTTCCGGGCGGCGGGCGACCGCGCCGCGGCCACCTTCGCTGTGCCCTTCTTCGTCCGGTTCGCCGGACCCTTCTTCGCCGGTTTGGCGGGACGCTTCTTCCCAGATTTGGCAGGACCCTTCGTTTCCGCCTTGGCCCTGCCCGTCCGAGCGGCGGGGCGCGTCCCCGCGGGACGCCGTGATCCGGCGGCCCGCCGGCGCGCCGGCTTGGTGCGGGCGTGGAGGCGGTTGGTCACCGGCGCCCGCTCCATGAGGAGAGGGCCATTCCGCCCCGGAAGGCCGCTGACTCGCCGAGCTCATCCTCGATGCGCAGGAGCTGGTTGTACTTGGCGACCCGATCGGAGCGGGCCGGGGCGCCGGTCTTGATCTGGCCGCAATTGGTCGCCACGGCCAGGTCGGCGATGGTGGTGTCCTCGGTCTCGCCTGACCGGTGCGACATCACGCACGCGTAGGAGGAGCGGGTCGGCCAGCTCCATCGTCTCGAGCGTCTCGGTCAGGGTGCCGATCTGGTTGACCTTGATCAGCACGGCGTTGGCAGTGCGCGGCTTCGATCCCGCGGCGCAACCGCTCTTCATTGGTGACGAAGAGGTCGTCCCCGACCAGCTGGACCCGGGAGCCCAGCGCGGCGGTGAGCGCAGCCCACCCGTCCCAATCGTCCTCGGCCATGCCGTCCTCGATGCGAGACGATCGGGTAGCGGTCGACCAGATCGACCCAGTAGGCGACCATCTCGGCCGAGGAGAGGCTCCGCCCCTCACCGGCCAGCTCGTACCTGCCGTCGCGGTAGAGCTCGCTGGCCGCAGGGTCCATCGCGATCGCGATCTCCTCACCCGGCACCCGGCCGGCCGCCTCGATGGCCTCGACCAGGATCCGCACCGCCTCCTCGTTGGAGGCGAGATCCGGGGCGAAGCCCCCCTCGTCGCCGACCGCGGTCGAGAGGCCGCGCTCGTGGAGCACGCCGGAGAGCGCGTGGTAGGTCTCCACACCCCAGCGGAGCGCCTCGGTGAACGAGGCGGCACCGACCGGCATGATCATGAACTCCTGCAGATCGATCGAGTTGTCGGCGTGGACGCCGCCGTTGACCACGTTCATCATGGGCACCGGCAGCACATGGGCGTCGATGCCCCCGACGTAGCGGAAGAGGGACAGTCCGAGCTCGTCGGCCGCGGCCCGTGCGGTGGCCAGCGACACCCCGAGGATGGCGTTGGCCCCGAGCCTCGCCTTGTTGGGCGTCCCGTCGGCGTCGATCATGGCGAGGTCGACCGCCCGCTGGTCGAGGGCGTCGAATCCCTCGAGGAAGTCGGCGATCTCCCCGTCGACGTGCCCGACCGCCTGCAGTACGCCCTTGCCCCGATAGCGGTCGCCGCCGTCCCGGAGCTCGACCGCCTCGAACGACCCGGTCGACGCGCCGGACGGGACGATGGCGCGCCCGGAGGCTCCGGAGTCGAGGAGGACCTCGACCTCGATCGTCGGATTCCCGCGGGAGTCGAGGACCTCCCGGCCGATGACCTGCTCGATCAAGCTCACTCTGCGTCGTCGCTCCTGTTCGCTGTGTGGGAAAAGTTACCATCCGCGACCGCCCGGACCTGGGTATTTCTCTGGAGATTCGAACGCCTGAGCGCAGCCCGGCGAGGTCCGGGGAGGCTCCTCAGCCCTGCTGCTCGACCTCGGCGCGGAATGCAGCCGCCCGCGTCAGCAGCGCCGTCTCGGGATCGACCCCCACCGCACGGGAGAGCCCGACCAACGAGAAGAGCAGGTCCCCGACGGCATCGGCGCGGGCCCGGGCTCCGCCCTCCCCGTCCGCGACCAGCGTCTGGTCACCGGTCCGGTCGGCTCCGGCCAGTGCGACCACCCCATCCGCCACCCGGGCCGCCTCGGCCGCCACGTTCGGGAGCACCATCCCGATGGCCACCGCCTTGCGCTGCAGCTTGGCGGCGAGAGCCAGCGACGGGAGCGCGGCCGGGATGCCCTCGGTCACGCTGGCTCGGCCCTTCTCGGCCTTCTTGATGGCCTCCCAGTTGGTTGCGACCTCGTCGGCGGTGTCCGCCACGACGTCACCGAACACGTGTGGATGCCGCGAGACCAGCTTGTCGTGCACACCCCGGGCCACGTCGGCGAGGGTGAACCTCCCCGCCTCGGCGCCGAGGGTGGCGTGGAAGAGGACCTGGACGAGCAGGTCGCCGAGCTCCTCCTCGAGGTCGGCGACCGCCTTGCGCTCCAGCGTGGCCGGCGCGACAGCCAGGGGGTCGTCTGCCGCCGGGACGGCTCCGGCGTCCACCGCGGCAAGGGCGTCGATCGCCTCGAGGACCTCGTAGGACTCCTCGAGGAGGTGTCGGCTGAGCGAGGCGTGGGTCTGGCGCCTGTCCCACGGGCAGCGTTCGCGCAGGGTGTGCACGAGCACGTCGAGGGCGACCAGCTCCCGGGCGACCGGGGCGGCCAGTGCCGGGATCCAGAGCGAGGTCAGGTGATCGGGCTCGACGCTGCGGTCGATCTCCTCCCACGGAACGTCCCACACCCGCTCGTCGGGCAGGCCGAGGTGGTAGAGGACGGTCACCGGCTCCGCCGGCGGTGACTCGACCGAGAGCTTGACCCCGGAGAGCACGGAGCGGTTCCAGCACTGGACCACGAGCAGCGGTCCCCGTTCGCCGGCGGCGTCGACGGCGAACTCCTCGGCGTCCACCACCCTGACGCCGGCAGCGACCGGGTCGACCCCGAGCCGGACGAAGGCCAGATCGAGAGCGGAGAGCGCCGGGTGGACCACGACGGAGACTTCCCCGGACGCCACCCGCGGGTGCGAAGCCAGCAGAGCGACGGTCCGCTCGGCGACCATCGGTGACCCTGGGACGGCATAGACGACCGATCCTCCGTCGACCGCAGCGGTCACCAGGTCGTCGGCGATCGATCCGTAGACCTCGTCGAAGGTCCCGGCTCGCTCGTAGTGGTGGTCGAACGATCGGGCCGCGGGGAAGGCAGCGGCCGCCGGGTGCCGGGTGGTTCGTAGGAAGACCGTCGGCGCCGACTCGAGCAGGGCGAGCGCACCCACGGTGATGAGTTCAGGGCCGGCAGGGCCGAGCCCGACGACGTCGATCCGCGCGCCGGTCGAACGCCGCTCAGCGGCCGGCACGATCGCGCTCAGCCCCCCGAGGGGCTGCTGCCGGAGGCGGCCGTCCCTGCAGAGCTCGCGAGCGACGCCGGCGCACCTGGCAGCAGGTACCGGGCTGCCGGGTCGGCGGGGCGACCACCGTCAGGCCCTGCCAGGTGCCGTACTGGGGGTTGACCACGATCTTGGACCGATGGGCGAAGGCGACCAGCTCGTTGCTGACCCGCTGCACGTTGGCGGTGCTGTGGAGCAGCTCGGACTTGATGACCGAGGCGACGGAGGTCACCGGCTCGACTGTCTGGCTGGTGACCTCGTAGACCGCCCACTGGCCACCGCTGGTCTGGACGGGGGTGAGCGGGCTGCCGACCGTGATGGAGGTCACCTGGAGGTCCTGTTCGACCTGGGAGGCCGTGAAGCTGCAGCCGAGCTGGCCTCCGTTGGGCGCGGTCTGGGTGTCGATCGAGTTGCTCCGTGCGAGGGTGGCGAAGTCCGCCCCCCCGTCGAGCTGGCTCACGACCTGCTGGGCCTCCGCCTGGGTGTTGGTGATGATCTGGCTCACGCACTCGACGGCGAACTGTGGCCGGTTGGCCAGGTAGTAGGCGAGGACCGCCGAGTTCGAGAGGTCGGCGCCGCGCGTGAGGAGCTTGATGTCCACCGCCTGGCTGCGCACGTCGTCGGCGCGGACACTGCCGGGCAATCCGGAGAGGAGCTGCGCTCCGGTCAGGCCTGCACCGTCGGGTCCCTGGCAGGCGGAAGCAGCCCCGGTCGAGCTCGACTGCTGGAGGTCGCTGGAGATCGCACCGTCGAGTGTCGACTCGTACTCGGTCTGGGCCGCGGTCAGGTCTGCCGCGTCGACCGTGATGCCCTTGCTGGCCCCGTACTGGATCGCGAGCAGGTTCGAGACCTGGTTGGAGAGGATGGTGCCGGCGAAGCTGATCTGCCAGGTGCCGGGCCCACCAGCGCCCTCGGCCGAGGTCCCCGCCAGTTGCGGGTATTCGAGCTGGAGCAGGCACTGCCCGGCGGCGGTGCCGTTGAGGGCGCTCAGCCGGGTGTTGAGGGCGGACACCGCGATGGACTCGCCGTTGGCGGTTGCCGCGGTCGGGGTCACCGTGCACGCGGACACGACTGACCCCGAGGCGAGCACGACGAGCGTCGCGACGAGGCCGCTGAGGGTGCGCTTCACGGCGGCGACTCTACCGGGTGCCGAACGGGGATAGCTCCGCGCCGTCAGTCGGCGGGAACGAGCTCGCGGAGGAACGCGACCAGGGCCGGAGCGTACGTGCCGGTGCCCTCGGCGGGGGCCAGGGGGACCGAGAGCCGGTGCAGTTCGTCCTGGTAGGTCGCGCCCGGCGCGAGCCGCCGCAGACGGACCTCGGCCGAGGCCGCAAGGGTGACCGGGGTCATCCGCGCGACCGCGCGGCCCCCGGTTCGACCGCCGCGCACCGGGCTGCCCTCGGCCCCGAAGCGGGGCGCGGAGACCGACAGGTCGGTCACCCCGAGGCGGAGGCACTCGACCCGGAGCAGTGCCACGTCGAGGAGGGCGGTGGCCGGCGCGGGCACGGGACCGAACCGGTCCTCCCACTCGCGCCGCACGTCCATGACGCCGTCGAGGGTCCGGACCGCTGCCAGGCGACGGTAGGCCTCGAGTCGGACGTCCTCGGCCTCGACGTAGGTGGGTGGCAGGTGAGCGGCGTCGGGCAGGTCCAGCGAGAGATCGGCCGGGCGCGGGCGCGGCTCCCCCTTGAGCTCGGAGACCGCTTCGGACACCATCTGGACGTAGAGGTCGTACCCGACCGCGGCGATGTGGCCGGACTGGTCGCGCCCGAGCAGGTTGCCGGCGCCACGGATCTGGAGGTCGCGGAGCGCGATCTTGAAGCCCGAGCCGAGTTCGGTGTGGTCGCCGATCGTGCGCAGCCTCTCGTAGGCCTGCTCGGAGAGGACCCGGTCGGCCGGGTGGAAGAGGTAGGCGTACGCCCGTTGGCCGGCCCGGCCGACCCGCCCACGCAGCTGGTGCAGCTGGCCGAGGCCGAGCAGCTCGGCCCGGTCGACCACGAGCGTGTTGACCGTCGGCATGTCGATGCCCGACTCGATGATGGTCGTGCACACCAGCACGTCGTATTCGCCCTCCCAGAAGTCGAGGACCACTCGTTCGAGCGTTCCCTCGTCCATCTGCCCGTGGGCCACCGCCACCCGGGCCTCGGGGGCCATCGTGCGGACCCGCCCGGCAACCGCCTCGATGTCCTGGACCCGGTTGTGCACGTAGAAGACCTGGCCCTCGCGCAGGAGCTCGCGGCGGATGGCCTCCGATGCGGCCGCCTCGTCGAACTCGCCGACGTGGGTCAGGATCGGGCGGCGGGCCGCGGGCGGCGTGTTGACCATGGAGAGGTCGCGGATGCCGGTGAGGGCCATCTCGAGTGTCCGCGGGATCGGGCTCGCGGTCAGGGTGAGCACGTCGACCCCATCGGCAAGGGCCTTGATGGACTCCTTGTGGGTGACCCCGAATCGCTGCTCCTCGTCGACCACCAGCAGGCCGAGCTTGCGGAACGAGACATCCTGGCCGAGCAGGCGGTGGGTCCCGATGACCACGTCCACTGATCCGTCGGCCATGCCGGCGAGCACCGTGGCGGCCTGGGCGTTGGTGAGGAACCGGCTGAGCAGCTCGACGCGTAGGGGAAAGGGCGCGTAGCGCTCGGCGAAGGTCTGGGCGTGCTGGCTGGCCAGCAGGGTGGTCGGGACCAGCACTGCTGCCTGGAAGCCGTCCTGTACCGCCTTGAACACGGCCCGGATGGCCACCTCTGTCTTGCCGAATCCGACGTCGCCGCAGACCAGCCGGTCCATGGGCTGGGGCCGCTCCATGTCGGCCGTGACATCCTCGATCGCACGCACCTGGTCGGGAGTCTCGAGGTAGGGGAAGGAGGCGGCGAGCTCGGCCTGCCAAGGAGAGTCCGGCCCGAACGTGTGCCCGGCCACCTGGAGGCGGCGGCGGTAGAGGGCGACCAGCTCCTCGGCGATCTCGTGCACCGCGGCCCGGGCCCGCGCGGTGACCTTCTGCCACTCGGACCCCCCGAGCCGGTTCACGGTCGGCGAGTCGCCGCCGGCGTAGGGGGTGAGCAGCTCGATCTGATCGGTCGGGAGGTAGAGCCGGTCAGCGCCGCGGTACTCGAGCAGGAGGTAGTCGCGTGTCGCGCCGCCCATCGTCCGGGTCACCATCCCGCCGTATCGGGCCACCCCGTGCTGGCGGTGGACCACGTAGCTACCGAGGGTGAGGTCGTCGAAGAAGCCGTCGACGGGCCGGGCCCGGGCGCGGGCCGTGCGGTGCGGCCGCCGCCGCCCCGTCACGTCGGACTCGGCGAGCACGGCCACCCGGCTTCCGGGCAGGACGAACCCGCGGTCGACCGATGCCACGACGATGCGGGCTCCGGGCGTTGCGAGGTCGTCCTCGGCGCCGGCCACCTGCACCAGAAGACCCTCGCCGGCCAGCAGCCCGGAGAGGCGTTCGGCACCGCCCCGGGTGGTCGAGCAGAGCACCACCGAGTACCCGCCCTCCACGAGGGCCGAGACCTGCTGGGCCATCCGCGTCCCGTCCCCGAGGATCGGCTCCCACCCGCGGCTCTCGATCTGGGGCAGATCGGGCCCGTCGGCAGAAGGCACCAGGGAGACCACCGGAGCCGCGGTGCGGGTGAGCAGGCGGTCGAAGGGCACGTGCAGGCGGGGCGCGCCCTCCCCGGCATCGAGACCCCAGGTCGAGGCCAGCGCGTCGGCCAACGCGGCCTCCTCGTCGAGCAGCTCGCCGGCCCGATCACGCACCCGGCGCGGCTCGACCAGGACGACCAGCGCGTCGTCCGGAAGGAGGTCGCAGAGCAGCTCCTCGTTCTCGGCCAGCCAGGGAAGCCAGGACTCCATCCCGTCGAACTGCTCCCCTTCGGCGATCCGGTCCCACTGCTGACGGCCCCACGGTGCCGACCCGACCAGAGCAGCCGCGCGGGCCCGCATCGCGGCGTCGGCGACCAGCTCCCGGCAGCCGAACAGCTCGACCGCGCTCGAGGGTCTCGGTCGACCGCTGGTCGGCGACGTCGAAGGTGGTCAGTCGGTCGACCTCGTCTCCCCAGAGGTCGATGCGGACCGGCTCGTCGGCGGTGGACGGGAACACGTCCACGATGCCGCCGCGCACCGCCAGTTCGCCGCGGTGCTCCACGATCGACTCGCGCCGGTAACCGAGGCCGACCAACTCGGCGACCAGATCCTCGACAACGATCCGGTCCCCGCGGGCCACGGCCACCGGACGGGCGGCCGTCCGCCACGGCCCGAGCCGCTGGAGCACCGCCTTGACCGGAGCCACCACGATGCGGGGTCCGGCGCCCCGGCAGTCCGGGTCACCGAGGTGCCAGAGCAGGCGCAGGCGCCGTCCCATCGTGGCGACATCCGGGCTCACCCGCTCGAAGGGAAGCGTCTCCCAGGCCGGGAAGAGGTCGACGGCCGGGATCCCGGCGCCGCCCTCGCCGTCGTCGCCCTCGGCACCCGACCCCGGTTCGCCGTCGGTGAACGCCTCGAGGTCGTGGGCGAGCTGGGAGGCGGCCGCACCGGTCGGGGTGAGCACCAGCACCGGCCGTCGGGAGCCCAGTCTGACGAGGCCGGCCAGCACGAAGGCCTGGGCGGGAGTGGCCACTGCCAGCGTGGCCGTGGGCGCGCCGACGATCCGCGTCATCGCGGGCTCGTGGCGCAGCAGCGGGGGGAGCGAGCGGAGGCTCACAGGCTCAGGGTACCGGGGGGCGCGGGAGCGGGAGCCGGAGCGGGCCCGGTCGGTCAGTCCGCGCTGTGGATCCGTTGCATGGCCGCCTCGACCCCTTCGGTGGCGATGGCCTCGACCGCATCCGCCGCCACCTCGGTCGCCACGGCCAGGAGCTCCCGTTCGGACGCCCCCGGACGCTTGAGCACATAGTCGGCTCCCGCCTGCCGACCGGGGGGCTTGCCGATTCCGATCCGGACCCTGGTGTAGTCGCCGGTGTGCAGGTGGGCGTGGATCGACTGGAGCCCGTTGTGGCCCGCCGTTCCGCCACCGACCTTGACCTTCACCCGTCCGGCGGGAAGATCGAGCTCGTCCTGCACGACCACGAGCCGGGAGGTCCGGCCCGCACCACCTCCGCCGGGAGCCGGGCCACCGTCGTCTTCCGGCGGCCGGTCGACCCCGGTCCGCCGGACCAGCGCAGCCACCGCGATGCCCGATTCGTTCATGTAGGTCATCGGGACGGCGAGGAGGACCCGGAGTCCGCCGATGCGGATCTCCCCCACTCGGGAGCGAAGGCCCTTCTCTGCGGAGAGCTTCCCCTGATGTCTCGCCGCGAGCAGGTCGACGGCTTCGGCGCCGACGTTGTGGCGGGTCCCGGCGTACTCGGCGCCCGGGTTGCCCAGGCCCACGACGAGCAGGTCCATCGGGGTGCCCCGACGGGGGGCCCCCGAACTGCGCCGGCCGAGCAGGACCTAGCCCTCCGCGGACTCGTCGGCGGTGGGGGGCGTCTCCCCTTCCGGTGCCTCGACGCCGGCTGCCGCGGCGGCGGCCTCGGCCTCTTCGGCAGCGGTGACCTGGACCCGCGGCGGTTGGCCGGCCACGACGGTGGCGTCGACGTCTGTCTCGAGCTCGACGCCCGCGGGGATGGTGATGTCCGAGACGTGAAGGGCGCCACCGATGGTGAGCGTGCTGATGTCGATGTCCACCGACGGCGGAATATCTGCCGGCCTTGCCTTCACGCTGAGCGTGAACAACTGCTGGTCCACGACGCCGTCGCCGTGGTGCACCTCGATGGCCTCACCCACCAGGTTGATGCCGACCTCGGCGGAGATGACCTCGTCGCGTCTGACGATGAGGAAGTCGACGTGGGTGACCACGTTCTTGACCGGGTGGTGCTGGATGTCACGCGCCAGGGTGAGGAAGTCGTTCCCATCGACCGTGAGCGAGAGCAGGGTGTTGCGCCCGGCCTCGCCCGACATCGCGATCTGGAACTCGCGGGCCTGGACAGACACCGGGATCGGTTCGGCACCATGCCCGTAGACGACCCCGGGAATCCGCCCTTCGCTGCGGAGGCGACGGGTCGCGCTCGATCCGGTCTCGCGTCCGGCTTCGGCGGTGAGCGTGATTTCGGGCATGCGGGGACTCCTCGGGAAGATGCGCAGACGGGGCAGCCGCCGCCTGGATGCCCGCTGGGCGCGGACGGGGCCAGCCGCTGGTGACGGCCCTCCATGCTAGACGCCGGCCCAGGGTTGGGCCAGACAGCTCCAGTCGGGGCGGCGCCGGTCGGGTCAGGCGAGGTTTTCGCCGCCGAAGATCTCCGAGACCGAGGTGTCCTCGAAGACGGCGTCGATGGCATCGGAGATCAGCTTGGCCACCGAGAGGACCTCGAGCTTGTCGAATCGCCGCTCCGGGGGGATGGGGAGCGTATTGGTGACCACGACCCTGCTCAACGCCGAGTTCTTGAGCCGGTCCACGGCCGGGTCGGAGAGCACCGCGTGGGTGGCCATGCACCACACCTCTGACGCCCCCCGGTCGGCCAGGAGGTCGGCCGCGGCCACGATGGTGCCGGCGGTGTCGATCATGTCGTCGATGAGCACGCACTGGCGACCGTCGACGTCGCCGACAACGTGCAGCGCCTCCACCTTGTCGGTCGACGCGCGCAGGCGGCGCTTGTGGACCACGGCCAGGTCGGCGGTGAGGTGCTGGCTGAAGCGCTCGGCCACCTTCACCCGGCCCGCGTCCGGCGCCACCACGACCAGATTGTCATCCAGGTGGGCCCGGAGGTGATCGATCATCACCGGCGCTGCGGTCAGGTGGTCGAAGGGAACGTCGAAGAACCCCTGGATCTGCCCCGAGTGGAGGTCGACGCTGACCACCCGGTCGGCGCCGGCGACCGAGAGCATGTCTGCCACCAGCTTGGCGGTGATCGGCTCGCGTCCCGTGGACTTGCGGTCCTGACGCGAGTAGCCGTAGTAGGGGCAGACCGCGGTGATCCGCTTGGCCGAGGCACGCTTGGCCGCGTCGATCATGATCAGGTGCTCCATGAGGGAGTCGTTGACCGGGCCGCTGTGGGTCTGCACGATGAACACGTCGCTCCCCCGGATCGAGGTGTCGAAGCGGCAGTGGATCTCGCCGTTGGCGAACTCGCGCAGGTTGGGCTCGCCGAGCTCGACCCCGAGGCACCGGGCGATGTCCTGCGCCAGCTCCGGATGGGACCGACCGGAAACCAGCTCGAGTTTGCGACGGGGGGTGAACTCCATGGCCTGACGCTACCCCGCCCGGTCGCCGGGATTCGAGGCCGCCGGTCCCACCACGCCGCCATCCGCCACGTCGGTCCCCTCCGCCAGCACGGCAAACGGCCCGACCCTGGCGTCGGCTCCGATGGTCGAACGCCGGCAGACGCTGGAGGCGACCACCGCACCCTCCCCCACCGTGGTGTCCACCAGCCGCGTGTCGGGGCCGATCTCTGCGTGCTCACCGATCACGCACGCACCCTGGAGGATGACCCCGGGGAGCAGGACCACGTCGGTGGCCAGCTGCACGTCGACGTCGATGTAGGTGGTCACGGGATCCCACATGGTGACCCCGCGACGCATCCACCGCTCGTTGATCCGGTCCCGCAGCTCGGCCTCGGCGACCGCCAGCTGGGCCCGGTCGTTGACGCCGGCCACCTCCATGGCGTCCTCCACCGGCACCGACCCGACCCGATGGCCCGCCTCGTAGAGGACCTCCACGACGTCGGTGAGGTAGTACTCCCCCTGGGCGTTGGCCGGGCTGAGCCGGCGGAGGGCCGGCGCGAGCACGCCACGGCGGAAGCAGTAGATCGAGGTGTTGACCTCGCACACCGCTTGCTCCTCTTCCGTGGTATCCACGTGCTCGACCACCCGGGCGACCGAATCGTCCCGCCCGCGCACCACCCGCCCGTACCCGGTCGGGTCCTCCAGGACCGCTGACAGGAGCGTGGCGGCGGCGTCGGTGGCACGGTGTGCACGGACCAACCCGGCAAGGGTCGGCGGCCGGAGCAGGGGGGTGTCCCCGGGCAACACGACCACGTCGCCGTCGTCGGCGCCCTCCTCTTCGGGGAGCCCGGTCAGGGCGACCGACATGGCATCCCCGGTCCCGCGGGGCTCGACCTGCTCGACGAACTCGATGGCCATGCCGGGCGGGGCATGCTCGATCAACGTCTTGGTGACCCACTCGGCCCGGTGTCCGACCACGACTACGACCCGGGAGACCGAGAGCTCGGCGAGTGCGTCGAGGACGTGCAGGACCATCGGACGCCCGCAGAGCCGGTGGAGCGGCTTCGGCCGCGCCGATCGCATGCGGGTCCCGTGCCCGGCGGCAAGGACCACCGCCGCCAGCGGGCGCCGTGGGGTACGTCCCGGACGCGCGGACGCAGGGGAACGCAGATCGGGCTCTTCGGACGAACCCTGGGGATAGGAACGGATCACCACCGGGTCCCACCGCCGGGTGCGGCCAGCCGGATGCGCGGGTGCCGGTTACGCGACACGTTGGTCATGGGGCCTATTCTTCCCACGTCGCCGGACCCGATGCGACCCGGGACCGATCCGACGCCCCGACCAGGGAGCCACCACCACCCATGCCCGTCCTCAGCACCACCGTCGACCCGACCTCGACGTCCTTCCGCGCCAACGAGCGCGCGCTCGCCGAGGGCCTCGAGTTGATCGACGCCGAGCTGGCGACCGCACGCGCCGGTGGCGGCGACCGCTACGTGACCCGTCACCGGGAGCGCGGAAAGCTGACCGCCCACGAACGGATCGAGCTCCTCCTCGACCGGGACACCGCGTTCCTCGAGCTCTGTCCCTTCGCCGCCTGGGGCACCGAGTACACGGTCGGAGCGTCCTCGATCCTGGGCATCGGCGTGATCGAGGGGGTCGAGTGCCTCGTGTCGGCGACCGACCCGACCGTCCGCGGCGGAGCCATGAACCCGTACTCCTTCCGCAAGGGTGCCCGGGGCTCGGACATCGCCCTCGCCAACCGCCTGCCGTCGGTCAATCTCACCGAGTCGGGTGGTGCAGACCTGCCCGCCCAGGCCGAGCTCTTCATCCCGGGCGGCCGGGCATTCCGGGACATCAGCCGCCGCTCGGCCGCCGCCCTCCCCACCGTGTCACTGGTCTTCGGCAACGCCACCGCCGGCGGCGCGTACGTGCCGGGCATGAGCGACCACGTGGTGATGATCGAGCAACGATCCAAGGTCTTCCTGGGCGGGCCACCTCTGGTCAAGATGGCCACCGGCGAGGAGTCGACCGACGAGGAGCTCGGTGGGGCGTCCATGCATGCGCGGATCTCCGGTCTCGCCGACTATCTGGCAGCCGACGAGCCCGACGCCATCCGACTGGGCCGCCAGATCGTCGGCCGTCTCAACTGGCGCAAGCACGGCCCCGGTCCGAGCCTGCCGGCCGACGACCCGGTCCACGATCCCGGCGAGCTGCTCGGGATCGCCTCGGCCGACCCCAAGGTCCCCTTCGACCCCCGAGAGGTGCTGGCGCGGGTGGTCGACGGTTCGCGCTTCGACGAGTTCAAACCGCTCTACGGCACCAGCCTGGTCACCGGGTGGGCTTCCATCCACGGGTACCCGATCGGTGTGCTGGCCAACCACCGCGGCGTCCTCTTCTCGGAGGAGGCCCACAAGGCGGCCCAGTTCATCCAACTCGCCAACCAGGTCGATGTCCCGCTCCTCTTCTTGCAGAACACGACCGGGTACATGGTGGGCAAGGAGTACGAACAGCGCGGGATCATCAAGCACGGCGCCTTGATGATCAATGCGGTCTCCAACTCCTCGGTCCCCCACCTGACCGTCAACATCGGCGCCTCGTACGGCGCGGGCAACTACGGGATGTGCGGTCGTGCCTACGATCCCCGGTTCCTCTTCGCCTGGCCCAACGCCCGTTCGGCGGTCATGGGCCCCGCCCAGCTGGCCGGCGTGCTCTCGATCGTCGGCCGCCAGTCCGCCGAGTCCAAGGGTGTCCCCTTCGACGAGGAGGCCGACGAGGCCATGCGGGCACTCGTCGAGGCCCAGATCGAGTCCGAATCACTTCCCCTGTTCCTTTCCTCCCGTCTCTACGACGACGGGATCATCGACCCACGGGACACCCGAACCGTCCTCGGGATCTGCCTGTCGGTCATCGACGGCCAGCCGACCACCGGGACCCGTGGCTACGGCGTCTTCCGGATGTGAGCGCACCCTTGTCCTCCTCCCTTCGCACCCTCCTCGTGGCCAACCGAGGTGAGATCGCCCGCCGGGTCATGCGCACCGCCCGGGCCATGGGCATCGCAACGGTGGCCGTCCACTCGGACGCCGACGCGCTGAGCCCGCACGTCGCCGAGGCGGACCTGGCCGTCGGGCTGCCCGGAACCGCACCGGCGGACACCTACCTCCGTATCGACCTGCTCCTGGACGCCGCCCGCCGGAGCGGCGCAGACGCGGTTCACCCCGGCTACGGGTTCCTCTCGGAGTCGGCAGCGTTCGCCCAGGCGGTGCTCGACGCCGGCCTGCTCTGGGTCGGCCCGCCGCCCGCGGCCATCGAGGCCATGGGGTCCAAGACGAGAGCCAAGGAGATGATGCGCGCCGCGGGCGTTCCCACGCTCCCGTCGGTCGTCATCGACGGCGACACCCTGCCCGAACCGGCGGAGCTCGACGCGCTGGGCTGGCCGCTCATGGTCAAGGCAGCGGCCGGAGGGGGCGGCCGGGGCATGCGCATCGTGGAACGGCACGAGGAGCTCGCCGAAGCACTCGCCGGAGCGGCACGCGAGGCGACCTCGGCCTTCGGGGACGGGACCCTCTTCCTCGAACGCTACGTGCGCGCGTCGCGGCACATCGAGGTCCAGGTGCTCGCAGATGCCTCGGGCAGCGCGGTCGCCCTCTTCGAGCGCGAGTGCAGCATCCAACGCCGCCACCAGAAGATCATCGAGGAGGCCCCCTCGCCGGTGGTCGGTCCCGACCTCCGGGCCCGACTGTCCGAGGCAGCCGTGGCCGCGGCAGGCGCGGTCGGGTACGTCAATGCCGGCACCGTCGAGTTCGTCCTCGACACCACGGGCACCGACGGTGATCCCTACTTCCTCGAGATGAACACCCGGCTCCAGGTCGAGCACACCGTGACCGAGGCGATCACCGGTCTCGATCTGGTCAGGCTCCAGCTGCTCATCGCCGGCGGGTCGGCACTGCCCGAAGCGGTGCACGAGGCGGTCGCCCGGGGTCCGGTCGGCCACGCCATCGAGGCCCGCCTCTACGCCGAGGACCCGGCCGCGGGCTGGCTTCCGTCAACCGGGACGCTCCAGCGCTTCGCCGTCGACACCGACCGCGACGGCGTGCGGGTGGACAGCGGGGTCGAGACCGGGAGCGAGATCGGTCCCCACTACGACCCGCTGCTGGCCAAGGTCATCTCCCACGCGGCGACCCGGGAGGAGGCCGCCGCCACACTCGCCGCAACCCTCGCCGGGGCGCGACTGCACGGGGTCATCACCAACCGCGACCTGCTGGTGCGGACACTGCGCCATCCTGAGTTCACCTCGGGCGCGGCCGACACCGGGTTCCTCGACCGCCACCTCACCACACTGGCAACGCCGCTCGCCGGGCCGGATACCGCCGTGCGCCACGCGGTGGCCGCCGCCCTCGCGGGCCAGGCAGCCCGCCGGTCCCACGCCGGCGTGCAGCCCTGTGTCCCCTCCGGATGGCGCAACAATCCCTGGGACTTCCAGGAGGTCTCGTTCCGGTTGCACCCCTTGGCCGCAGACCGGTCCATCGAGGTCGGGTACCGGTTCGAACGGCGCGGGGACCGGGTGGCCGAGGTCACCGTTGACGGCGCCCGCTCGGCGCTCTCCGTCCTCGCCGTGTCCCCGGGGGAGGTCGTGCTGTCCGAAGACGGCGTCTCGCGCCGGTACGCGGTGCATCAGGTCGGCGCGACCGTCTTCGTCGACGGTCCCGAAGGGAGCACGCGGCTCGAGGAGCACGACCGCTATCCGGTCACCGCGGAGCGCGAGGCCGAGGGCTCCGCACTCGCCCCCATGCCCGGCAGCGTGGTCAGGGTCGCAGTGGAGCCGGGCGACGTGGTCGAGGCCGGGCAGCTCCTGGTCGTCCTCGAGGCCATGAAGATGGAGCACGCCGTGCACGCCGGCCTGGCCGGCACGGTCACCGACGTCGGGGTCGCCGAGGGGGACCAGGTCGAGACAGGCCAGGTCCTGGTCGTGCTCGACGACGGCCAAGGCGCTGTCGAGGCCGAACGGAGTGCAGCTGAGTGACCGAGCCGCTGCGCATCGCCAACTGCTCGGGCTTCTACGGCGACCGCCTGTCGGCGGCACGCGAGATGGTCGAGGGTGGACCGATCGATGTGCTCACTGGCGACTGGCTGGCCGAGCTGACCATGCTCATCCTCTGGAAGGGATTCCAGCACGACCGCTCGAAAGGGTGGGCCCGCACCTTTCTCGTCCAGATGGAGGACGTGCTCGGCACCTGCGTCGACCGCAACATCAAGGTGGTGACCAACGCCGGCGGCCTCAATCCCTCCGGACTCGCCGACCAGGTCCGGGCTCTGGCCGACCGGCTCGGTCTGGCGGTCTCGGTCGCCCACGTGGAGGGGGACGATCTGTTCCCCCGCATCGGTGAACTGCGCGCCGCCGGGCACCCGCTCTCCAACCTCGAAACCGGTGAGCCGCTGTCGGGTGCCCCGGGGACGGTCGTGTCTGCCAATGCCTACCTCGGCGGCTGGCCGATCGCCGAGGCGCTCGCCGCCGGGGCGGACGTTGTCATCTGCCCGCGGGTGACCGACGCCTCGCTGGTGGTCGGCCCGGCTGCATGGCACCACCGGTGGTCCCCCACCGACTGGGATCGCCTGGCCGGCGCCGTCGTGGCCGGGCACGTGATCGAATGCGGTCCGCAGGCGACGGGCGGCAACTACAGCTTCTTCACAGAGATCCCGGGCATGGAGCACCCCGGCTTCCCCCTCGCCGAGGTGGCCGAGGACGGCTCGTCGGTCATCACCAAGCATCCGGGGAGCGGCGGCGAGGTCAGCGTCGGAACGGTCACCGCCCAGCTGCTGTACGAGATCGGCGGTCACCACTACCCCAACACCGACGTCGTCGCACGCTTCGACACCGTCACAGTGACCGAGGAGAGCAAGGATCGGGTTCGGCTGTCGGGTATCCGCGGCCTTCCCGCCCCCGACGACCTCAAGGTCAGCGTCAACCTGCTGGGCGGGTGGCGCAACTCGATGACCTTCGTGCTCACCGGTCTGGACATCGAGGAGAAGGCCGATCTCACGGTGCGCTCGCTGTCCGGGGCGCTCGGCGGAACCGGACAGTTCGCCGACTTCGATGCCCGGCTCATCCGATCCGACAAGCAGGACGCCCCGACCAATGCCCAGGCGACCGCACAGCTCCGTGTGACGGTCAAGGACAGCGATGCAGACCGGGTCGGGCGCCGGTTCTCGAACGCGGCAACCGAGCTCGCGCTTGCCGGGTACCCCGGGCTGCACCTCACCGCGCCGCCGACTGAGGGCGCGGCCTACGGCGTCTTCTGGCCGGCCCTGGTCCCGGCCGGCCTGGTGGTCCCCGCGGTGGTCCACGCCGACGGGACCCGCCAGGAGGTCCCCCATACCGCCTATCGGGCAGGGGGTGGCGCCGCGGTGGTCGACTCCGCCGAGGACGCCTCGCTCTCCCCCGGGGTGACCCGAGCCCCTGACGCGGTGGCTCGTCCTGATCGGAAGAACGCCGCGCGGGACTACGGTCCGACCGTGCGCCTCCCGCTCGGGACGCTCGTCGGCGCCAGGTCGGGGGACAAGGGAGGGAATGCCAACGTCGGGCTCTGGGCGCGCAGCGACGAGGCGTGGGCCTGGCTCGATACCGAGCTCACCCTCGACCGGTTCCGGGCTCTGCTGCCCGAGGCCGACCACCTGGCCGTCCAACGGCACGCGTTCCCGAACCTCCGTGCGCTCAACTTCGTGGTGGTCGGTCTCCTCGGCGAGGGGGTGGCCTCCTCGACCCGACCCGATCCGCAGGCCAAGGGTCTGGGCGAGTACCTTCGGAGCAGAGCGGTCGACATCCCGGTCGATCTCGTCCCCACCGAACGGCCGGCCTGAGCCAAGAAGCCGCCGAGGAGCGTCGCCATGGACTTCATCGAATCCGACGAGCTGCGGATGCTGCGCGAAGCGGTGGCATCGATCGCCTCGAAGTTCGGGCACGAGTACTACGTGAAGAAGGCCCACGCCGACGAGCGCACCGACGAGCTCTGGAGCGCGGTGGCCGAGGCGGGGTTTCTCGGGGTCAACGTTCCCGAGGAGTACGGCGGTGGAGGGGGCGGCATCACCGAGCTCGCCGCGGTCCAGGAGGAGCTGGCCGCCGCGGGATGCCCGCTGCTGGTCATCGTCGTATCGCCGGCCATCTGCGCGACCATCATCGCCAAGTTCGGCACCGAGGCCCAGAAACAGCGGTGGCTCCCGGGCTTCGCCAGCGGCGCGCTCAAGATGGCCTTCGCCATCACCGAGCCCGATGCCGGGTCCAACTCGCACAACCTCTCGCTCACCGCGACCAAGGACGGCGACGTCTACAGACTCAACGGGTCGAAGTACTACATCTCCGGGGTCGACGAGTGCCAGGCCGTTCTCGTCGTCACCCGCTCGGGCGTCGACCCGGACACCGGGCGGGGCCGGCTCTCGCTGTTCGTGGTGGACACCGACACCCCCGGGCTCGACAGGCAGGTCCTTCCCGTTGAGATCGTGGCGCCCGAGAAGCAATACACCCTCTTCTTCGACAACGCCGAGGTCGAGGCCGACCGGCTCATCGGCGAGGAGGGTGAAGGCCTGCGCCAAGTGTTCTTCGGGCTCAACCCCGAGCGCATCCTTTCCGCCGCGACCGCCAACGGGATCGGGCGGTATGCCCTCGACAAGGCCGCTGAGTACGCCAAGGGGCGTGAGGTATGGGGTACGCCCATCGGACGGCACCAGGGGATCTCCCATCCCCTGGCCAAGGCCAAGATCGAGGTCGAGCTCGCCCGCCTGATGACCGAGAAGGCGGCCTGGCTGTGTGACTTCGCAGGGGACACCCCCGAAGCAGGCGAGGCGGCGAACATGGCCAAGTACTCGGCAGCCGAGGCAGCGCTCGCCGCCCTGGACCAGGCCATCCAGACCCACGGTGGCAACGGCATGTCGAGCGAGTTCGGCCTCGCCGACATGTGGGGAATGACCCGACTGCTCCGGATCGCCCCGGTGAGCCGCGAGATGATCCTCAACTTCGTCGCCCAGCACTCGTTGGGACTGCCCAAGTCGTACTGAGGGTAGCGATCGGGTGCTCCCGGCCTGATCGGCCCCGGCGCCATCGCTTGCCTGCGGTCGTGCGCTCAAGTTCAGGCACGAACAGGTCGTTTATCGCCGTATAGGTGGAATCACGCCTAGGAACGTCCGTTCCTCAGCTCTACCGTTCAATTCGGCGACATGTACACACCCGAACACCACTCCGGAACCCGAACCCGGGGCACCGCCATCGCTTCGGTGCGCAAACACACCGAACAGCGGGCCGCGGGTCGACACGGGGACGACGGGCTCACGCTGATCGAAGTGCTGGTGGCCTTTGTCGTGCTCATGGTCGCCCTCATCCCGCTCTCGTATCTCTTCACAACCTCTGTCGTGGAGGCCGGTCAGGCGAACAACCAACTGACGGCGCTGTCGATCGCCGAGCGGTGGGTCGAGACACTCGCCAACACGTCGCCGCCCGTCAACCCGAACTCGGGCGCGGTCATCGTCGACACCGTGGAACCACCCTCCGGGCCCTCCCCCACCTTCACCACCTCGGTGACCGGCGCCTCCGTCGGAGCAGCTCTCAACGCGGTGACGAGCATCAGCGTCACGTCGACGGCGAGCTTCGCGGCTGCGTCGGCCAGCGCGCCGCAAGTCGCACAAGTCACCACCGGAACAGGTGCCTCGGCGGTGATCGTCCCGGTCTCCTATACGTCGACCGCGGGCAATGTGCTCACCTGTGCCTCGAACCCGTGCAGCAGCTCGACAGGGACCATGTCGGGCACGGTGACCCAGACCGAGATCGCCACGCCCACCGAGACCCGGGGGAGCACCGTCTACGCCCTCTCGTCCAAGTACGAGTGGGAGTCGGTCCAGAACTCGGGGGTGGTCTCGACCACCTACAACGGGGTCTCGAGTCTCACGTTGCCGTCCGCAACCATCCTGGTGGCGAACGTCACCAACTTCACCCCAGCGTCGGTCGCAAGTCCGCAGACGGCAAAGGTGGTCTCATCGAACGGGGTGCAGACCGTCTACTACACAGGGATCCAGGCCTCTCCGGCCGCCCTGATCGGGGTCACCGGGGGGACCGGGACCGTGGCGGTGGGTGCCACGGTGAAGCAGAACCCGAAGCCCAATCTGTGCACCTCCGGCACGCCCCAACTGCTCAAGCTCACCGTGACCGTTTCCTGGGGTCCGAACGCCGACCAGAACAGCGTCCAGGACAGTGAGATGATCAACTACCCGCCGTTCGGCGTGCAGACACTGGGCTTCCTGGCCCTCCAGGTCACCGGCGACTCGACGGCATCGGACGCCCAAGGGAACCCCTGGAGCGAGCGGGTGACCGCGATCCCGGTCACCTTTACCGGCCCTCAGGTCCTCAACCTCTACCCGGACGCCTACGGATGCGTGTTCGCCCAGGTCAAGCCCGGCACCTATACCGTCTCGATCGGTCAGCCCGTGTCGGGGACCCCACCCGGCTCCACCTACGGGAGCCCGGTGTTCGTGGCCAACGCGTCGGGAGGCGCCTCGGCGCCCGCCGGTAGCTACACCAACCACGTCTGGAGCCCACCCACCGTTGTCCCCCAGGGGACGGTCCCGACGATCACCGTGGTCGTGGGCGCCGTCACCCGGATCCAGGCGATCGCCCCCTCCAACTTCCCCTCCTACGACCAGGCGAGCACGCTGAACTTCACCTACCCGTCGACGACGTCCGTGGAAGACGGGGTGGTCTGCCCGGGAGCGGGCACCATCACCTGCGTGGCGACGGGTGAGAACGCCAACGGCACCGCCCAGGTCTCCTGGTCGAACGGCGCGACCTGGTCCACTCCGGTCGTTCCCGGAGCCGGCACGGTCACCCGGATCACGTCGTCGGCCTGCGCCGCCACCACCGCCTGCATCGGGGTGGGCTACGGCTCGGGTGGGGCCGTCATCCTTCGTGGGTCGACCGGTTCCCCGCCGTCGTTCACCGCCGATTCGCTCACCGGACTGGGGGTGAGCACCGCCGGCGCGCTCCTCACCCAGGTGGCGTGCCCCACCGCCACCCAGTGCGTGGCCATCGGGAAGACCAGCGGCGGCGCCGGCGTGGTCCTGACCGGCACGATCGGCGCCAGCAGCGACACCTGGGTGTCGGACACGGTGCCGGCCACCACCTCGCTCTACGACCTCCAGTGCCCCGCGTCGGCCAACGGATGCGTGGCCCTCGCCACCACCTCGTCCGCGCCGGTCATCGTCTCCGGGCCGGCTGCCGCAGGAGCCTGGGTCACCGGCACTGCCTCCGGATTCACTGTCTCCGCGCTCACCCAAGTGGTCTGCCCGACCGCTTCGACCTGCCTGGCAATCGGCATCGGCAAGATCGGCCTCGCCGCTTCGTCGCCGATCGCCCTCTCCGGCATCGCCGCCTCCGGCCTCGGATCCGCGGTTGCCTGGACCGCTGACACCATCAGCGGGGCCACCGTCTCGTCCCTCTCGTCGATCACCTGCCCGTCGACCACCAAGTGCCTGGTGGTGGGCACGGGGACATCGGGCGCGACCACGGGAGCGCTGCTCCTCTGGGGCGCCACGGCCGGACCGCTCACCGCCGAATTCCCCCTCAACGGAGCCAGCACCGTCTCTGCGCTGACCCGGCTCGTCTGCCCATCGACCACGACCTGTGTGGGCATCGGGAACAGCGCCGGCACCCCGATCATCTTCACCTTCACCATCAGCGCGGCCTCGTCTGACACCTGGCATTCCGATACGGTGCCCAACGGCGCGGGCACCGTGACCTCCCTCGGCCAGGCGACCTGTCCCGCCGCCGCCTCGTGTCTCGTCACGGCCACCGGCACGGTCAGCGGGTCGCCAGCGGGATTCCTCATCTCGACCTCCAACCTGGGTGGCACGACGACCTCATGGGCGGCCGCCTCGTCCGGTTCGGGGCTGCCATCGTCCGACAACATGCTCTACTTCGACGGCGTGGCCTGCACCGGCGGTGCCACGGGGACGTGCGCCGCTGTCGGCGCGACCCCCAGTGGCGCGGTCGTCCTAACCTCGAGCGCAGGCCCGACCGGCAGCTGGGCCGACGTGTCACCGGTCGGCCTGTCCGGGAACGCCGCGGCGGGTGTGCCGATCGAGATCAACAACTCCGGCCTCAACTCGGGCATCACCGCGAACCAGACCTACGTGACTGCGGTGACCGCCGGCGCCGCCACGAACGTGACCTCGCTCCCGCTGGTCTTCCCCTTCTCCGGCGGCTACAACCTCTTCGCCGGAGACTGTCCGAGCGAGGCGAACGCCTACAACGGCGACCAGGTGCTCACCGTCCCCGGAGGCACCTCGGGCACGACGACCGGGATGCCCACCACAACGGTCCCCTTGGGCCTGGCGTCGATCCAGGTGAGCTCGCCCATCTCCGGCCTCGCCCACGCCGGAGCCTCGGTCACGCTGGTGACCGTTGCGGCCGGCGGGTGCAGCGCTGACACCTACACGCTCCCGAGCACCGGGGCCGACGGGCTCAGCCGCACCGGTGTCCCCTATGGCACGTACACGCTCTCCGTCAACGGGACCGGGTACGGCACCCTGGTGGTCTTGGGCAACACCGAGACCCTCAGCGGCGCGACCTCCGGGAACGGTACCTACGCGCTCCCCAGCCCGGTGCTGGTGACAGCATGACGGCCGGTCTGCGGGAAGCGCCGCGCTGGGGTCGGCGGCACCACGGCGCCGACGACGGCCGGGGATGGCCGGATCTCAGTGACGACGGGCTCACCATGGTCGAGCTCATGGTCGCCTTCGTCGCGCTGCTGCTGCTGTTCGGGATCATGGGAACCGTGCTCACGACGTACCTCAACGTCGGTGCCACGGTGACCTCGACCTACGCCGGGACGGACCAGCTCCTGCCCAGCTCGGTCATCATCCAGCGGCTCATCCGCAGCGAAGTCGAGCCCGCCCCCACGCTCCCCACGACGGTGGGAGGGGCCTGTGCCGCGGCCAACGTCCCCTGCCCACCGTTCCCGACAGCCACGATCGGTTCCTACTCGACCACCTTCTACGCCAACTTGGCGCTGCCCCCGACGCCGGGCGGCACCGTGAAGGGCCCCGCCAAGGTCGTGATGGCCCTCTCGACCCCCACCAAATGTTCCGGATGCAAGTTCCCCACCGCACAGTTCACGGTCACCGAGTACCCGGCCACTGCTGCCTCGAACTGTCCGTTCACGCTCACCGCCACCACGGTCTGCACCTGGTCGGCGTCGGGCACCCGGGTGGTCACCATCAACAACGTCGTGAACGGCCTCACCCTCTCGGGCTCCCCCCTCACACCGGTCCTCTCCGCCACGCCCATCTTCACGTACAACACCCTGGATCCCTACTCGGCAACCTACGTCGCCAATGCGGGTGGAACAGCATCGGCCACGCCGGTCGGCAACCCGAGCGGCATCCTGCCCGGGTTTGCAACCTGTAACGCTCCGACCACGAACCCGAACGGCGACCCCACCAGCTCGAACTGCCCCGCCGACAACGTCCAGAGCGTGCAGGTCGACATCCAGGTTCACGTGCAGGGAGGCAGCATGCAGGAGAACTCGTTCACCGTCTACCGCCTTTCCTCGACCTCGTACCTCTACAGCACACTGGTGGGATAGGAACCATGTCCTCGATCCGCACACCCAGGTGTCCCCGCAGACTGGGCACGGTCAACGGGCAGACAACCCACATCCGACCGGTGTCTTCCGGACGACGCCTCCGGGGTGCCGCACGCGATTCGGGACAAACTGCACTCGTGCTCGTCATCGCGATCACCATCCTGCTCGCCACGGTCGGTGCCGTGATGGTGAGCACCATCGCAAACAATGACCCGCTCGTGACCCAGGCCAGCGTCCAGCGGTACGCCTACCGCGCGTTGGCCTCGGGCCTCAGCGCCTACCAGCAGGCCATCAACACCAACCCCTATCTTGCGGCTTGCAACACCTCCACCAACGGGAACGCCCAGTGTGCAGGGCTGAACTACGGAACCTGGAGCGAGGTGCCGGACACCGACCTCGGGAACGGAGTCATTCCTGAGTACTACAAGTTCGACAATCCCCAGGCGGTGATCGACCCCACCACGTATGTGCTGACCAGCCTCCAGGTCCAGATCGTCGGAGCGGCTGGGTTCAGCGGCAAGGACGTCTATTACTCGACCATCGCCAAGTTCGTCCCGGCGAACGGCTTCCTCAACAACGTCTGGTGGACGAACTTCGAGTCCGCTGGCGTTCCATCCAGTTGCCAGTACTGGTGGGCGACCGGGTACTCGAACAGCGGGGGCTGCGCTCCGGTGTACTTCATCTCGGCCGACACCCTCAACGGCCCCGTCTTCTCCAACGACTCGATCTTCGTGGACGGGAAGCCGAACTTCGGAACCACCTCTCCCTACTGGGGTGCGACCACCGCCGATCCGAGCTGCCAATTCGTCGATCCGCAGGACGGGTCCAACGGCAGCCCGCCAAGCGCCACACCACCGGGCACCTGCGCGAACGCCAGCACCAGCGACATGGGAAATTACAACGCCGCCCTGAGCAGCCACAGCGCAAAGAACATCGAGACCATCCCCCCCGACAACCTCAAGCTCGGTAGCTACGCGCAAGCCAACGGGTGCTACTACGTCGGACCGACCACCATCACCCTCACCGGCTCGAGCATGAAGGTGCTGAGCCCCGAATCGGCGACCGATGCCAATCTCGACCTGTCGACCGACACCAGCACCTGCCCAACCAACGGCACGACCAGCGCGCCCCTGCCGGCCAACGGGGTCATCTACGTGGACCAAAACCCGCCCGCCTCGGACCCGACGAACCCGACGATCCCGGGAGTGAATCCATTCGACGGCTACCAGGCAATCTGTGGGGGCGGCCATGGCACCTGCACCTACGACACGCAGACCCAGGCCACCTGCCCCGGCTGCTACGAGGGTCAGACCTCCTCCCCGGACACCGAAGGAGACGCCTTCGTCCAGGGCAGCCTCTCCGGCCATCTCACCATCAGTGCCAACAACGACGTCGTCATCGACGGCCCGATCAAGTACGCTGACTGCCTCTCCTGGAAGGGCACCGCTCATGAGAGCCTGTGCAATTACAACAGCGCCACCGGTGCCACGCCAAACGACGTGCTCGGGCTCATCGCCTACAACTACGTGGAGATCTCCCGCCCGGTCGACTCGGGCGGCAACGTGCTGGCCAGCTGCAACAACGCCGCCCCCGTGCTCACCGATCCCCTGACCGGGGCCACAGCGCCGCTCTGCGACCCGACCACCTCATCCGGCAGCCCCAAAAGCGGGGGAAGCGCCGGGCTCACTGTCGACGGGTCGATCCTTGCCCTCCAGCAGTCGTTCGCCGTCAACAACCATGGTGCATCGGGCGTCGAGGGGTCGCTGACGATCTACGGCTCGATCCAGCAGAATTCGCGAGGAGCGGTGGGCACCTTCAGCGGAGGCGCAATCGCCACCGGGTACGGCAAGGACTACAACTACGACCCGCGGCTCGCGTTGTACTCGCCGCCCTACTACCTCACGCCCGGAACTCCATCGTGGAACCTGGACTCGTCGGCCGAGAGCTACCAAGGGTCAGAGCCGCAATGCCCGCCCGCTCAGTCCACCCCGTCGACGACGGCCCTCACCTGGCCGATCGCCGGCTCCATCGCGGTGGGTTCCGGGATCTGCACCGCAGCGTCGTAGCCACTGGCGGCCGCGACGACCGCGATCGCGACCAGGAAGGCTGGTCCGACCGGTCCCGGTAGACCGGTAGCCTTCTGTCCTCATGCCCCTCTTGACCCGCGACGACATCCGCAACGTAGCCATCGTGGCCCACGTCGACCACGGCAAGACCACCCTTGTCGACGCCATGCTCTGGCAGTCGGGCGCCTTCCGGGCCAACGAGGCGGTCAACGAACGGGTGCTCGACTCGGGTGACCTGGAGCGCGAGAAAGGCATCACCATCTTGGCCAAGAACACCGCAGTGGTGCACGGCGGGGTCAAGATCAACATCATCGACACCCCGGGACACGCCGACTTCGGCGGCGAGGTCGAACGGGGCCTCACCATGGTCGATGGGGTCCTGCTCCTGGTCGACGCTTCAGAGGGCCCGCTCCCCCAGACCCGGTTCGTGCTGCGCAAGGCCCTCGAGGCCCGGCTCCCGGTCGTACTGGTGGTCAACAAGGTGGACCGGACCGACGCCCGGATCGACGAGGTGGTCCACGAGGTCGAAGAGCTCTTCCTCGACCTCGACGCCGACGAGCATCAGATCGACTTCCCGATCCTCTACGCCAACGCCAGGGCCGGGTGGGCGGCAACGGACAAGGGGATCGAAGGGACCGACCTCGAGCCCCTGTTCCAGGCCATCCTCGACCGCATTCCGGCCCCACGCTTCGACCCCGACGCCCCCTTACAGGCCATCGTGTCCAACCTCGACGCCTCCCCGTACGTCGGACGGCTCGCCATCTGCCGCATCCACAACGGCACCCTCAAGAAGGGGGCGACGGTGGCCTGGTGCCGGACCGACGGCACCATCGAGCGGACCCGGATCACCGAGCTCTACGTGACCGACGCTCTGGACAGGGTCGATACTGCCGAAGCCGGTCCCGGAGAGATCGCCGCGGTTGCCGGCATGGACGAGATCACCATCGGCGAGACCCTCGCCGACCCGGACGACCCGCGGCCCCTGCCCGTCATCACCGTCGACGAGCCCAGTCTCGCCATGACCATCGGTATCAACACGTCACCCCTGGCAGGGGTCGACGGCTCGAAGCTCACCGCCCGCCAGATCTTCGCCCGGCTCGAGACCGAGCTCGTCGGCAACGTCTCACTGCGGGTCAACCCCACCGAGCGCCCCGACACCTGGGAGGTCCAGGGACGCGGCGAGCTCCAGCTGGCCGTGCTCGTCGAGACCATGCGCCGCGAAGGCTTCGAGATGACGGTGGGCAAGCCACAGGTGGTCACGCGCGAGATCGACGGGAGGCTCCACGAGCCGATCGAGCGAGTCGCCATCGACGTGCCGGACGACTACCTCGGCGTCGTCACCCAGATGATGGCCCTGCGCAAGGGCTCCCTCGTCGAGATGGTCAACCACGGCACCGGCTGGGTGCGGATGGACTTCCGGGTACCCGCCCGCGGCCTGGTCGGCTTCCGCACGGAATTCATGACCGAGACCCGTGGGACCGGCATGCTCCACCACGTCTTCGACGGCTGGGAGCCATGGCACGGCGAGCTCAAGACCAAGCGGAACGGCTCGATGGTGGCCGACCGCCGCGGGGTGACGACGGGCTACAGCCTGATGAGCCTGCAGGAGCGGGGCATGCTGCTCGTGGGACCGGGGACCGAGGTCTACGAGGGGATGATCGTGGGCGAGAACGCGCGCGACGACGAGATGGACGTCAACCCGACAAGGGAGAAGAAGCAGACCAACATCCGCTCGGCCGCCGCAGACGAAGCCATTCGGCTCACGCCGCCCCTGCTGCTCTCCCTCGAGCAGGCCCTCGAGTTCATCACCGATGACGAGTGCGTCGAGGTGACCCCCGAGAAGGTCCGGCTCCGCAAGGTGATCCTCGACCAGACGGTCCGCGGACGGCTCCGCAGCAGGTCGCGCAAGGCTGGCGCGTAGCGCTCCGGCGGGCGGCGTTCCGCTGCCCGAAGGACGGCCTGCGGACCCGCTCCGGTCAGTTCCGAATGCGACCCAGCAGCCGATCCATGTCCCCGAGGTGGTGCTCTCCTTCATGGATGGTGTGGCGGGCCATCCAGGCCATCGACCGCTCGGCGGGGCCCGGCCAGTTGTAGATGGCGGTCCGCTCCCACTGCACCGCGTCGAGGACTGCGAACGCTCCAGCCAATTCGTGGGTCTGCTGATCGATCTGGTTAGCCACGACTACCGGATCCTGCTCGTCATAGCGACGGGTGATCACCAGCTCTTCGCGACCCATCGGGGCGAAGGTCGGGCAGTCTTCGCTCAACGCCAGGACCAACCGCGCGCGCTGGACCTCGAGCAGGTCGCGCAGGTGGCAGGCGTACTCGAGCGGCGTCCAGGCGTCCAGGTCGGGACGGTTGCGCAAGCCCCCGCGGGCCACGGGTGGATCGCCGGATACCAGCCGGTCCCGGTAGTCGGGTCCGAGGGATGCCAGGCGGGCGGGAATCTCGTCCACCGAAACCTCGTCGTAGACGAATCCGCACTCGGAGCACGCATCCATGACGGCAGGTTACCGAGGGGCGACGGAGGGGCAGGTGCATCCCGCCAGCTGATGCGATGGCTCAGAAGCGGACGCGTCGCCTGTCCGGATCGCCCAGGCCCGGTGGGAGAGCTCCGAGGGGAGGGCTCGAACCTCCAACATCTGGCTCCAAAGGCCAGCGTTCTGCCAGTTGAACTACCTCGGATATCGGGCCGACCGGGACCGGTCGGCACAGCCACAAGGGTAGACCTGCCGCGGCACGGCGGCAGTGCCCGGATAGGCTCCCGGCCCGATGAGGGTGCTCATCGTCGATGACGATCCGGCGGTCAGTGGGGCGCTCCACCGGGCGCTCCGCCTGGAGGGCTACGACGTCTCCCTGGCCGACGACGGGCCCAAGGCCCTCGAGGAGATCGCCATCCGACCGCCGGATGCCGTCGTCCTCGACCTCGGGCTCCCGACGATCGACGGTCTCGACGTGTGCCGACGGCTGCGGGCCGCCGGCGACGACACCCCGGTCCTCATGCTGACGGCCCGGGACGCGATCAACGACCGGGTCCAGGGCCTCGACGCCGGCGCCGATGACTATCTGGTCAAGCCCTTCGCCCTCGCCGAGCTGCTGGCCCGACTCCGCGCCCTGCTCCGACGGCGTCCGGAAGAGGCGGACGAGGTGCTCCACTTCGCCGACCTCACCCTCGACCCGGTCACCCGCGAGGCACACCGCGGGGAGCGTGCCTTTTCGCTCACCCGCATCGAGTTCGACCTCCTCGAACTCCTGCTCCGACACCCACGCCAGGTGCTCACCCGCGAACTCATCCTCGACCGGGTCTGGGGGTACACCTTCGACTCGGGCACCAACTCCCTCGCCGTGTACGTCGGCTACCTCCGGCGGAAGACCGAGCTCGACAACGAGCCCCGGTTGATCCACACGGCGCGGGGCGTGGGTTACGTCCTGCGCGAGCCCTGACGGTGCGCACATGCCGAGGGGGCCGGCGATGACCTTCCGGACCCGCCTCGTGCTGGTCGCCACGCTTGCCGTCCTCATCGTGGTGGTCCTCGGATCGATTGCGACGTACCTGGTCGCCTACAACTCGCTGGTCGGGTCCGTCGACGTCACCCTCCGGACCGAAGCGCAACCGGCCGTCGACAACATCGTCAATGCCAACCAGTCGCAGGCCGTCATCCAGAACACCTGCCAGTCCCCGGGTGCCTGCTACCAGATCATCTCGGCAGGAGGCACCACTTTCCGACTCGACCCAACGGTCCTGCCGGTCACCGCCACAGCTCACAACTCCGCAGCCAGTCAGGGGAAGGCCCCGGACCGTTACTTTTCGACCGTCGCAAACGGCATCGCTGTGCGCGAGCTCGTCGTGGCCCTCCCACCCGGCTACATCTACATCCGCGAAAACACAAGGATTCAGCTACCGGGCGGCGGAGCGCTCCAGATCACCGCGCCGCTCACCGGCGTGAACGAGGAGCTGCGCAACCTCGCCGTGGCCCTCTGGCTCATCGTGCTGGTCGGGGTGGCCCTCGCCATCCTGCTCGGGTTCGGCGTCGGACGGACGGTGCTCCGTCCCCTCGACAGCCTGACGGCCACCGTCGAGGAGCTGGCCCAGACCACCGATGTCTCCCGCCGGCTCGACCCGGGCGGCCCCGACGAGCTCGGCCGGCTGCGCCGGGCCTTCAACCGCCTGCTGGTGGCTCTCGACTCGTCGCGCGAGAGCCAGCGCCAGCTGGTCCTCGATGCCTCCCACGAGCTGCGTACACCGCTCACCAGCCTCCGCACCAACATGGAGGTGGCCCGTCGGATGGAGGAGCTGGCTCCCGGCGAGCGCGAGGTCCTGATCGGCGACGTCCTCACCCAGCTCGACGAGCTCACCTCCCTGGTGGCCGACCTCGCCGAGCTGGCCCGTGGCGAGCAGCCGACACCGACCGCGGGCCCGATCCGGTTCGACTCCCTGGTCCTCTCGGCGATCGAGGTAGCCACCACCCACGGTCGGAGCCGCGGGGTGACCTTCGACGCGGTCGTGGCCGAGAACTGGGTGTCCGGATCGGCACCGCGTATCGAGCGGGCCGTGGACAACCTCCTCGACAACGCCCTCAAGTGGAGTCCTGACGGCGGCGTCGTCGAGGTGAGCTGTGCGAACGGGATCCTCCTCGTACGGGATCACGGTCCGGGCGTCGCCGAGAGCGACATCGAGCACATCTTCGACCGCTTCTACAGGGCCCCCGGTGCCCGTGGACGACCCGGCTCGGGCCTCGGCCTGGCAATCGTGGCCCAGGTCGCTCGCGACGAAGGTGGCCAGGTCAGCGTGCACCAGGCGCCTGGTGGTGGGGCGCTCTTCCGGTTCGCACTCCCGCCCGCCTCTCCCCCCGGACCGGGGGCTCTGGCCGAAGGGTCCGACTGACCGGCGCGCAGGACAGCGCCCGCGCATGGCGCCAAAGGTCCTGGTCGGCTAGGGTGCCCGGCGACATGGGATCCCTCATCAAGAAGCGCAGGAAGCGCATGCGCAAGAAGAAGCACAAGAAGATGCTCAAGGCCACCCGCTGGCAGCGGCGGGCGGCAGGCAAGTAGTCCGGACACCGACGGTCCAGCCGTCGGTGTCGCCTCCGGGGTCCAGCTCACGCTTCCGGGCCCGCCGTCCTCGCCGCTACCAGCAGCGACCGCTCGCCCGCATGCTCGAGATGGGCGAGACCGGCGGTGCCCAGTTCCTCCGGGGTCCCCTCGACGAACCAGGTCGATCCGCTACCCGCCAGTTGGGCGGCCCTCCCGGTGGCCCCCTCGAGCACCCGACGCCAGCCTTCGAGGCGGGGCTCGACCACGAGTGCCGGAGCCTCGAGGTCGTTCGAGACCGACCCGTGCACCGGCAACCTATGGCCGGCGTGCAGTTCGTCCCAGGCCCGGTACACGGCTGCGGTGTCGACCCCGAAGGGAGCGAGAAGCAGCACGAAGGACCGATGCGCAAATGACAGGCGCTCGAGCTGCTCGCCGATCCCGGTGACCCGTGCCCTTCCCCCAGTGAGACAGAACGGCACGTCGGCCCCGATCCGGGCAGCGACGTCACCGTCAGTGCACCCGGCCCACCGCAGAACGGCGGCGGCATCCGCCGACCCACCACCGAGACCCGCACCGGGAGGGATGCGCTTGACGAGATGCACCGCAGCGTTGCGTCCCACCGCACCCAGCGCACGCAGCACCAGGTTGCCCGTGTCGACCGACACCGCAGGATCGCGCCACCCGTCCACCGGACCCGGCCAGTCGGTGCCGATCGTGAGCCCGTCGCCGTCACTGACCACCAGGGTGTCCGCCAGGTCGAGGGTCACCATCTCGGCGTCCAGCAGGTGATACCCGTCCGGGCGGGTGCCGGTCACCTGGAGGGAGAGGGTCAGCTTCGCCCTGGCGGAAAGGGTGACGGACGCTCCGGTCACCGCTCGGTGCCGGTGGGCGGCAGGCCGGTGTCCGCAGCGGGCTGCCACCAGGCCAGCCGCTTCCATGCGTCGAGGGAGAGCTCCTCGGCACGTGCGGTCGGGTCGATGCCGGCGCCGGCGAAGGCGCCGGGGTCGACGAGGTGCCCGAGTGAGCGGCGGACCATCTTGCGTCGGTGGGCGAACCCGCCCTTCACGACGGTGAAGAGGCGGTCGTACGCCACCGAGCCCGGTCCGGGCGGGGCTCCGGGCGGACCCTCCGTCCCGGCCGGGTGGCGCTCGAGGCGGACCAGCACCGACTCGACCCGCGGGCGCGGGATGAACACACTGGACGAGACCCGCCCGACCACGGCCGCCGTCGCCCAGTAGGCCACTTTGACCGACACCGCGCCGAAGGCCTCCTCGCGGGCGGAGGCGGCAAGGCGCTCGCCGACTTCGCGCTGCACCATCACCAGGAGCGAAGAGACCTGCGGGGCCTCCTCGAGGACCCGGATGACCAGCGGGACCGCGACCTTGTAGGGCAGGTTGGCCACAAGGGACCACCCCGGCTCGTCACCGAGCAACTCGGTGAAGTCGACCGTGCGTGCGTCGCCCTCGACCACCCTGACCCCGGTTCCCTCTACCTGGGCCCGGAGTACGGGTAACACCTGCCGGTCGATCTCGAGGGCGGTCACCGACGCCCCGACTTCGGCAAGTGCCAGCGTGAGCGATCCGAGTCCGGCGCCGATCTCGACGACGCGGCTCCCCTCGCCGACGCCGGAGAGCCGGACGATGCGCCGGACTGTGTTTCCGTCAGCCACGAAGTTCTGCCCGAGGGCCTTGCTCGGCCGCAGGTCGTGGGCCAGGAGCAGCTCGTGGATCTCCGCTCGCCCGTGGGTCACCAGGTCAGTGTGCCACCTCCCGGACGCAGGACCGTTGCGTGCCACCGGGTCCCTTGGGCGCGTGGGCTACCAGCTCAGCTCGGCGTCGATGACCCCCTGGGAGAGTGGCGCGATCTCGGCGAACGTGGCGGTGGCCAGGTCGATGGACCGGGCGGTGTCCGCCTCACGGTCGTCGACGACGCAGGTCACCGATTCCCCGTTGGCGGGGTTGGTGACCTCCACGACCGTCCCGAAGCGCAGCCATGGGCTCGCGCACCGGCCGGCCGGGTGCGCGTAGTAGGTGACCTGGCCATCACCGCTGAAGGCGCCTGCGACCACCGGGGCTGGACCCGCCCCCGCCGTCTGGACCGTGGCGGTGGTCGTCGTGGTGGTCGCCACCGCGCGGACCGGGGCGGCCGGCCACATCGTCTCGATCGGTGCGACCGTGAGGACGCTCGCCCGAGGCGGTCGTGCTGCCTGGGCCCGTCGCTGTGCTGCCCGGGCTGGTCGTTCTGACCGGGCCGGTGGGGCCGGTCGCGGTGCGCTCGTGGTGGTGGGTGGCTTGGCGGACCGGGGGGCCGCCGCCGGTGCCGCGGTCCGTGGACTGACCAGTCCGGTCACGTGGACCCGGGCAGGGCTGCTGGCCGGGGCCGACGCCCGTGTGCCCGACTGGGCGGACGCCTGTGCGGCCGGACCGTTCTGGATCAAGAGGAGCGGCACGACAAGCACGGCTCCGCTGAGAAGCAGCGCGGCACCCGGCCGGCCACCCCGTTTGACATCGGACCTCAGGACTCCACGCTCCTTGTGCGACGGGACCCGGCTCCTCACTTCGGCAGGCCTCCGCAGACCTGCGCCCGTGAGGGCCCCGCCCCGGCGGGGCGGAAGGGGACGGCTCCGACAACCGTCCCGAGGGCACGGCGCCGTGCGGCGGCGCCGATACGCAACGACCGCTCTCCGAGCGGCCGTGGGTGAGGCTAGGCGTCCCTTCGCTCCCCGATCAACTCCCACGGTGGCCGAGACCTGCGGCCGCGGCCGGTCACCCGGTGAAGGCCGCCCGAGCGTTGGCGGTCGAGGCCGCGGCAAGCTCCTGGGTGGTGACCCCTTTGACCTGGGCGACCACGGCCCCGACCAGGGGAACCCTCGATGGCTCGTTGAGGGTTCCCCGGTGCGGAACCGGCGCGAGGAACGGGGTATCGGTCTCGACGAGCAGCCGGTCCATCGGGCAGAGGACGGCAGCCTCCCGGACCGGGTCGGCGTTCTTGAAGGTGACCACCCCGCTGAAGGAGAGCGACGCCCCGAGGTCGAGGCAACGCCGCGCCTCGTCCGGACCCCCGGTGAAGCAGTGGATGATGGTGCGCTCGGGAACGCCCGTGGTGGTCAGGGTCTGCACCGTGTCATCCCACGCCTCGCGTGTGTGGACCACGAGGGCCAGGCCATGCCGGTGGGCGAGCTCGATCTGGCGGGCGAATGCCTCGCGCTGCGCCGGGCGGGGCGAATGGTCGTAGTGGTAGTCGAGGCCGCACTCGCCGATCCCCACCACCACCCGGGTCGCCGGTGCGACAGCCGGACCGAGCTCTGCTGCCAACAGGCCGTCGAGGGAGTCCACCCCGTCAACCGCGTCATGAGGGTGGAGCCCGACGGTGGCCCAGAGCTCGACCCCCTCGGCGACAGCCGCGCCATCTGGGCGCCGTGACGAGCGGACCAGGGCGACGGCTTCGGACGACGAGGCGGCGCTGGTGCCCACGCAGACGAGACGGGTGACCCCGGCCTCGGCGGCCCGGGCGATGACGCCGGTCAGGCGGTCGGCATGGGGGCCCGTCGCGGCGGCCTCCGCCGGGTCGGCGAACTCGTCCTGGAGGTGGCAGTGGGAGTCGAACCATTCGACGACCGCGTCGGACATGCCGCCGAGTCAGACCTTGCGCCGGGGAAAGAGCGGCGGGCCCTTCTCGACCTGGAGCCCTCCCGGATACCCGCCCCAGGAGCCCGCATCCGGCAGTCGCTGCTCGTCCGGTGACCCCGTGAGCCCGATGCGTCGCCAGAGCTCGCGGGCCGACGAGGGCATCGCGGGCACAATCAGCAGCGAGACGATCCGCAGCACCTCGAGTGCGCTACCGAGCACCGCGTCGACCGCCGGTCCGGGTTCGGCCTTCCACGGCTCGGCCGTCTCCAGCTCGGCGTTGGTCTCACGGATCAGCCGCCAGGTCGCGTCGAGGGCGAGGTTGGGCAGGCCCGACTGCCACGCTTCGGTGGCCTCGGCGAGCACTGCCGCCGCCACCCCGGCCAACCGGCTGGCGGGGTCGGGGGCGGGTCCCACGCCGCCGCACTTGGACCCGACCACTGTTGCCACCCGCGAGAGCAGATTGCCGAGGTTGTTGGCCAGGTCGGCGTTGTAGCGCGCCGAGATCCCCTCGGCCGAGAACTCGCCGTCGCTGCCGAGGGGAATGTCGCGGAGCAGGTGGTAACGGACCGGATCGACGCCGTACTCGGCGGTGAGATCACCGGGCAGGATCTGGTTCACGCTCGAGTTGGACATCTTCTCGCCGCCGAGCAGCAGCCAGCCGTGCACCTGGACGTGGGCGGGAGGGTCGATCCCGGCGGCCATGCACATGGCCGGCCACCAGACGCAGTGGAAGCGGACGATCTCCTTGCCGATGAGGTGGTGGACGTTCGGCCACCAGTCCTCGAACCGCTGCTCGTCGCGCCCGTAGCCGATGGCGGTGATGTAGTTGACCAGCGCGTCGTACCAGACATAGAAGACGTGTCGCTCGTCCCAGGGGACCCGCACCCCCCAGTCGATCGAGGTCCGGGTGATCGAGATGTCCCGGAGCCCGCCCTTGATGAAGGTGAGCGCCTCGTTGCGCCTCGACTCGGGCACCACCGCACCGGCGTGGGCGTCGTACCACTCGACGAGCGGTTGCTCGAATGCGCTGAGACGGAAGAAGTAGTTCTCCTCCTCGAGGTGTTCGACCGGAGTGCGGTGGATCGGGCAGAGCCCGCCGTCGATGAGCTCGTCCGCTGCGTAGTACTGCTCGCAGGACACGCAGTAGAGGCCGCGGTAGGTGTCCTTGTAGATGTAGCCGTTCTCGTAGATCTTGCCGAGGAAGTGCTGCACCGACTCGCGGTGACGGGGTTCGGTGGTGCGGATGAAGTCGTCGTTGGCGATGTCCAGATCGGCCCAGGCGGCCGCGAAGCGCGGGGCGAGCTGGTCCGTCCACTCGAGCGGCGCGACTCCCTGGGCCTCGGCGGCCCGCGCCACCTTCTGGCCGTGCTCGTCGGTGCCGGTGAGGAAGAAGACCTCGTCACCGACCAATCGGTGCCAACGGGCCAGGGCGTCGGCGTTGACCGTCGTGTAGGCGTGCCCGACATGGGGCGCGTCCTTCACGTAGTAGATCGGGGTGGTGATGTAATAGCGGGCCACGGTCCCGCCAGCGTACCGATCGGGCCACCGTCTCCCCGCCGCCGTCCCTCCGCCACGGGATCGCTCCCGGCTCCGCCGGTTGTCGGCCACTGCACCCGACCGCCGGTGCATGACGTCATTCCTGGTCGGGAGTGCTCCCGGTCGATCCGTTGGCATCCCGGAGCGCGAGGGCCAGCTCGTAGACCCGCCGGCGGCCCACCCCGAAGGCTGCGGCCACCTCGTCGACCACTCCCCGGGTCCGCGCGCCCGAGCCGAGGCGGTCGGCCAGGGCCGCCTCCAACACCGCGTCGGCGACCGCGTCCGGTGCGGTCTCCTCGTCGCCCCCGAGGACCAGGACGACCTCTCCCCGGATGTCCCCTGCTCCGGCCCAGGCGGCCGCGTCGGCGATCCTCCCCCGCCAGATCTCCTCGTGCAGCTTGGTCAGCTCGCGGGCGACGACCACCGGCCGTTCCGGACCGCAGACCTCGGCGAGGTCGGCCAGTGTCGCGGCGACCCGGCCGGGCGCCTCGAAGACCACCGAGGTGCGCGGCTCGACGGCGAGCGCGGCCAGCCGGGCCGCACGTTCCTTCCCCGAGCGGGGCAGGAACCCCTCGAAGCAGAAGCGATCGGTCGGGAGCCCGCTGGCCACGAGTGCGGTGAGCACGGCCGACGGGCCCGGGACCACGGTGACCGGCAGCCCGCCGGCCGCCACGGCGGCCACCAGCCGGGCGCCCGGGTCGGAGACGGCCGGCATGCCGGCGTCACTGACCAGCGCGACCGTCTTCCCGTCGGTGACCGCCCGGACCACCTCGTCGATCCGGTCCTCCTCGTTGTGCGCGTGCAGCGAGCGCAACGCTGCGCCGGTGATGCCGGCGTGGGTCAACAGCGCTCGTGACCGGCGGGTGTCCTCGCAGTAGATGAGGTCTGCCGAACGGAGCGTGGCCACCGCACGCGGCGTGAGGTCCCCGAGGTTGCCGATCGGGGTGCCCACCACCACCAGCGACCCGGACCCGGCGGCATCTGCCGTCGTCTCCCCGGGGTCACTCGCGCAGCTCGAGCTGGTCGCCGACCCGCAGGCCCCACCGCTCGAAACCCCCGGCCTCGGCCTCGACCACGCACCGGCATCCCCGCCGCGGCATCGCGATCCGCCAGGGCGGCATCCGGGTCACCCCGAGGACCAGCGAGGTCCCGGTCGCAGAAGGCGACATCGATGGGAAAGCGCATCCCGACCGTGTGCACCGAGCGGGTGCGGGGCAGCACCAACGCCCCGTCGTACCCGGTCCGCCCGAGCAGGCCCCGGGTCCGCTCCGCCAGTCCGTCGGCGACTTCGGCCGACGCGAGCACGTCCCCGTCACGCAGTAGCCAGCTCACGAGCTGATGCCCGGAGCCGGGACGGAGGGCGCCCCGGCTGGCTGCATCGCCCCCTGTGCGACTAGCATCTGCGAACTGTGTCGAAGCGAACCAACAAGCGCAAGCTGCGGGCCAAGAAGAAGGCCAACCACGGCAAGAAGCCGAACTGCGGGCGCGGCTCGACCGCTCCGGTCCAGGCCGGCGTGGGGACGCCTGCGCCCCCCGAACGCCATGGCGGGCCTCACCGGCGGGAGAATCGCTCATCCGGACGGGTTCCATCCGCACCCGAGGCGGTCGAGCACAGCCACCAGGGCTGTGGGTCGGTCGGTGATGATCCCGTCGACCCCGAGCCCACAGAGGCGCTCCATCTCGGCCTCCTCCTCGATGGTCCACACGTGGACGGCGAGGCCTGTTGCGTGGGCGACCTCCACGAACCGCTCGTCCACGAGGGTGAGTTCCCCGTAGGCCGCCGGCACCTGCAGCGCCACGTGGGCCGTCGGCGGCGGAGGTTCGCCGGCGTGGACGGCCTGGTAGAAGGCGGCGACCGCCACGGTTCCGGCCGAGGTCGCGAACTCGGGTGCGATCGCCGAGAAGGCATCGGTGGCGGTGTCCAGGAACGAGGCCACGATGACCCGGTCCGCACAGCCGAAGCGGCGGAGCAGGGTGGCCAGGGCCTCCTCGTAGGGCGGGACCACTGGTGCGGTCTGTTTGATGTCGAGGTTGAGCACGACGTCGGGAAACTCCTCGAGCACCTCCTCGAGGAGCGCGATGCCGAAGCGGTGGTCCGCGGGGGCCCGGCCCCGGAACGGATAGGCCTCGGGCGCGAGCCCGGGCGTGACGTCGGCACCGGGCACCCACCAGTAGGCGTTGTCCATGCGGCTGAGCTCCGCCCAGGTGTGTTCGACGATGGTGCCGACCGCGTCGGTGGTGCGGTCGACGGTCGCGTCGTGGCAGACCACCAACCGGCGGTCCGCTGTGGCGTGCACGTCGAGCTCGATGCCGGTGGCCCCGGCGTCGATGGCGGCACCGATGGCCTGGAGGGTCGACGACGGGCCCTCCCACGCCCCGCCCTGGTGTGCATAGGCGATGACCCTGCGCTCCGACCAGGGCGAGGGGGCCTGCGGCGACGCCGTCGACCCGGACGAGGTGGACACGGAAGAACGGTAGCCTCTGCCCCGCCATGCTGGACCACGTCTTCACACAGCTCGTCGCGTCGCACCGGCACGCCTTCGAGACGGCGCTGCTGCAGCGTCAGGCCGTCGAGGAGCGGTTCCAGGTGGACGTCTTCCTGGGGGACGTGAGCTTCGAGACGTCCTACAGCCTTCCCGGGGAAGAGCGGCCGGCCCGGATCCGGGTCGACACCAGCCTCGACTGGCCGACCTGGAGCCAGACCGCGTACCGGAGCTGGGCCATCGGTGAGGAGCCCGACGAGCTGCCCGAGGTGCTGGTCGAGATCGCCTTCCGGGTCCAGGGTCTCGACGGGGTGCCCGGGGCCGGCCCGCTGCTCGAGATCCTGCCCGCGCACCTCGAGGTGCTCGGGGGCGACCCGCTGGTGCGGGGCACAGCCACGATCGAGCAGGTCCTTGCCGCTCCCGACCTCGAGTCCGGGCCGCCCGAATGCGCGATCGAGGTCTCGTACGAGGGCTCGTGCCAGCTGGACGAGGCGATTCTGGAGAACCCGAGCACGCTGGACGACGCCCTGGTCCCCTTCGGACGGGCGGTGGCCTCGCTGCTGGTGCAGATCGGCGACCTCCCCTTCAGCTACCTCCCACCGACCGCGCCCACCGGCTGAGACGCCGGTCGGGACGGGCCGGCGACCTCAGGACACCAGACCGGCCGCCACACCGAGCGCCCGGAGATCGGCCAGCGGACGGCCTCCGACGTGGGAGATGATCTCGGCGGCGCAGAGCCCTCCGAGCCTCGCCGATCCCTCGGGCGAGAGCCCGTGGGTGATGCCGTAGAGGAACCCGGCAGCGAACAGGTCGCCGGCGCCGGTCGTGTCCACCACCCGTTCGACCGGGGCAGCGGGCACCTCGACCGGACCGGTCGGGGTGACCACCACCGAGCCCGCTGCACCGCGGGTGAGGACGGCCAACACGCCGGTCTCCGAGGCCGCATCGACGGCCGCCTCGAAGCTGCGCGCGCCGAACAGCGTCATGACCTCCTCCTCGTTGGCAAACAGCATCTCGAGGTCGCCGGTGAGCAGGTCGAGGAACTCCGAACGGTGGTGCTCCACGCAGAAGGGGTCGGACACCGAGAGCGCGACCGAGGCGTCGGAAGCATGCGCGAGCCCGATGGCCTCGCGCATTGCCGCCTTGGCGGTCGGCTGCTCCCAGAGATAGCCCTCCAGGTAGACCACCTCGGTGGACCCGAGATGGCCGTCGTGCAGGTCGACGGCGTCGAATTCGGAGGCGACTCCGAGGTGCGTTGCCATGGTGCGCTCGCCGTCCTCGGTGACCAGGATGAGGCAGTGGCCGGTGACCACCTTGCCCGGCACGGCCGGCGTCGGTGTCGGGTCGAAGGCCACACCGACCGCACGGATGTCGTGAGTGAACGCTCTGCCGAGCTCGTCGTCAGCCACCCGGCCGAGGAACGCCGCGCGGCCACTGAGGGAGGCGATCCCGGCGGCGGTGTTGGCCGCCGATCCGCCCGATGCCTCGGTGGTCTGCCCCATCCGGTCGTAGATGGCGGCGGACCGCTCGTGGTCGACCAGGACCATGGTCCCCTTGATCAGATCCAGCTCCACGAGGTCCTCGTCCCGCGCCTGGGCCAGGACGTCGACCAGGGCGTTGCCCACGGTCACGACGTCGAGCCGCGGACCGGCCGGTCCCGCGTCGCCTTGCGGACCGGGCGCGTTGCTGCGGGAGTCGGAGGGCACCACCCGACGGTAGCCTGCCCCCCATGCGCACCTCGACAACCGACACCCACGGCCCGGCGGACGACGCCGCCTACCGCTTACCGGCCGGGATCCGGCCCCGCGCCTACCGCCTGGTGCTCGCGCCGGACCTCGCCGCGGCAACTTTCGCCGGCGACGTCGAGATCGACCTCACCATCGAGGAACCGGTCACCTCGATCGTCCTCAACGCGGCGGAGCTCGAGATCACCTTCGCCGAGCTCAACGCCGGGGACCCCGACGACGGGTACGCCCTGACCCCGTCCAGCATCACCCTCGACGCCGACGAGGAACGGGCCACCTTCGCCTTCCCCGAGCCCCTCGCCGCCGGTGAGGCCACCCTGCATGCCTCCTTCACCGGGATCCTCAACGACAAGCTGCGCGGCTTCTACCGGTCCACCTTCGTGGACGAGTCCGGCGTGGACCACGTCATCGCCACCTCGCAGATGGAGTCGACCGACGCCCGACGGGCCTTTCCCTGCTTCGACGAGCCCGCTCTCAAGGCGACCTTCGAGATCACGCTGGTGGTGGACGACGGCCTCGCCGCCTACTCCAACGGCGCGGTCGCCGAGGAGACCAGCGAGCCGGGCGGCAAGCGCCGGGTGCGCTTCGCCACCACCATGGTCATGTCCACCTACCTTGTCGCCTTCGTGGTCGGGCCGTTGGAGGCCACCGCGCCGACCGACGTGGACGGGGTCCCTCTCCGGATCGTGCACCCGCCGGGCAAGGCCCACCTCACCGGCTTCGCCCTCGAGGTCGGGAGCCACGCGCTCCGCTTCTTCACCGACTACTTCGGCATCCCCTACCCGGGCGGCAAGCTCGACCTCGTGGCCATCCCCGACTTCGCCTTCGGAGCCATGGAGAACCTCGGGTGCGTCACCTTCCGGGAGTCGGTCCTCCTGGTCGACCCGGCCAACGCCGCGCGGGTCGAGCTCGAGCGGGTGGCCGACGTCGTCTGCCACGAGATCGCCCACATGTGGTTCGGCGACCTGGTCACCATGAAGTGGTGGAACGGGATCTGGCTCAACGAGGCCTTCGCCACGTTCATGGAGGTCCTCGCAGTCGACGCCTTCCGGCCGGAGTGGCAGCGATGGGTCAGCTTCGGCGTCGAGCGGGAGTCGGCAATGGCGGTCGACGGGCTCCACACCACCCGGTCGGTCGAGTTCCCGGTCGGGCGTCCCGAGGAGGCACAGGGCATGTTCGACGTACTGACCTACCAGAAGGGGGGCAGCGTCCTGCGCATGCTCGAGCAGTTCCTCGGCCCGGACGTCTTCCGCGAGGGCATCCACGACTACCTGACCACCCACGCCTACGGCAACAGCGAGACCGCCGGGCTCTGGGACGCCCTCGAGCGTTCGAGCGGCCGGGCAGTCCGCGCCCTCATGGACACCTGGATCGACCAGGGCGGCTACCCCCTGGTCACCGTCGGTGACGACGGGCGCCTGAGCCAGCAGCCGTTCTCCTACTCGGGCCAGGCGGGAGGGGCCATCGGTACCCACTGGCAGGTCCCGGTGCTCCTCCGACCGCTGGATGCGCCCGATGCCGAACCGGACACGCTGCTCCTGGACGGCACCGGGGCCGTGGGGTCCACACCGCGATCGGACCTCCTGGTCAATGCCGGCGGATCCGGCTTCTACCGCGTCTCCTACCCCACGCCACAGGTCGAACGACTGGCGTCACGTCTCCCCGACCTGGCGCCCCTCGAGCGCTACAACCTGGTCTCGGACTCCTGGGCCGCGGCCCTGGCGGGTCGGACACCGCTGGCCGACCTGGTCCGGCTCGCTCGCGGCGCTCGCAGGCTCCGGAGAACGCGACCCGAGTGTGTGGTCGGTCGTGCTCGGCGCACTCGGGCTCTTCGACCGGGTGGTGCCCGAGGACGCACGAGCGATCCTCTCGCTCGGCGTGCGAACCCTGCTCGGCCCGCTCGCCGCCGAGCTCGGCTGGGACCCTCGCTCCGACGACGACGAGCGCACACCCTCACTGCGCGTGTCGGTCCTTCGGGCGCTCGGGACCATCGGCGACGATCCGGCCACCCGGGCAGAGGCGCGCCGGCGATTCAGCGCGGCCGGCACCGTCCCGCTCCAGGCGGACACCGAATCGGCCGTCCTCGACATCGTGGCCATACAGGGAGGGGAGGCCGAATTCGAGGCGATGCTCGCCCGGTTCCGTTCCCCGGCCACCCCTCAGGAGGAGAACCGCTACCTCTACGCGCTCGCCTCGTTCGACGACGAGGCCCTCGCGGTCAGGGCATTCGATCTCGCACTCACCGAGGTGCGCACCCAGAACGCTCCCTTCCTCGTCCAGGCGCTGCTGGTCAACCGCGTGACCGGACCGTCGACATGGGACCGGGTCGTCGCCGCATGGGACACGCTGGAGGACAGGTTCCCGTCCAACATCTTCCCGCGCATGCTGGACGGGGTCCGCGCCCTGTGCACGCCACCCGAGCTCGCCGCCGAGGTCACCCTCTTCATCGAGGAGCATCCCGTGGCCGGAAGCGGTCGGAGCATCGAGCAGACCCTCGAGCGGCTCGCGGTCAACGTGACCTTCGCCGACGCGAGAGGGCGCCGGCCTCGCAGCGGTGCTCGCCGGGGTCCTCGACCTGCCGACCGGCTGAGCCGGATCCCCCTCGGCTCCGCCCGGGGGCGGGTGGTCGTCGCAGTCGCTGTCCGCTCCCTAGCCTGAAGTGGTGCAACCTGACGTGCTGCAGCCCGGCATCATCCTCGCCACGTTCGGGCTGGTCGCCGTCGCCGAGCTCCCCGACAAGACGATGATCGCCACGTTGATCCTCGGGAGCCGGCACCGGCCCCTGCTGATCTGGGCCGGGGCCACCGTCGCCTTCGGCCTGCACGCCGCCATCGCCGTCGCCGCCGGTCAGCTCCTCCACCTCCTCCCCCACCGGTGGACCGAGGCGATCACGGCCCTGCTCTTCGCCGCCGGTGCGCTGTACCTCTTGCTGGTCGACGAGAAGAAAGAGGAGGAGGAAGCCGAAAAGGACACCGCCCGTGCCCCGAGTGGCCTGCGCCCGATGGTCACCGCCTTCGCGGTCATCTTCGTCGGCGAGTTCGGGGATCTGACCCAGATCCTCACAGCCAACCTGGCTGCCAAGTACCACGCGCCGTTCTCGGTGTTCATCGGCGCCTTCGCCGCGCTGGCTGCGGTGGCCGGCCTGGCGGCCGTCGGAGGCCGAGCCCTCCTCCGCGTCCTCCCGCTCGCGGTCATCCGCAGGACGGGGGGTGTGCTCCTCGGCGCTCTCGCTGCTCTACTCCCTGGTGACCCTCGTCAGGGGCTAGTGGTCCGGTGAACGGCGTTGCAGCTACGCCGGGGTAGCGTTCGTTCCCGATGACCTCCGGTTCGGCGGCGCTCGCCCACCATGCGCCAGTAGCCGCCGATGCACTCGCCTCTGTCGAGATCGCCGCCTGGGCCGACGTCGCCGCGATCGACCTGCTCGACCTCGTCGCACTGGCGGCCCGGACGATCGGGTCGCTTCACGGGATGGAACCCCTCGCCCCGCCGAGCCGGAGCGAACCGAGGTCGTCCGGCACGTCCGACGGCGACTGGCGAAAGCTCGACAGCCTGACCGGGGACGAGCGGACCATCCTCGCCTTCGCGGAGCAGTGCAGTCTCGACGTCTCGGCGATCTCGCCCGACGACCGGTCGGCATTCCTGGCGGCGGCTGGCAACGCCGCGGCCACCCTGGCCGCAGCGCTCTGGGTCGTCGACTTCGTTCCCCGGACGAGGGCTGCGCTCGACGCGCTCTTCGGACCGGGACCGTGGCCCGTGGAGGACCGGGGTCGCGCCACCACCGATGTCTGGCGGGCACTCGACGGGTTCACCCGTGCCGTCCCGCAGCTCGACGCGCTGGACCCGGTCACCTCCGAGCTCGTCCGGCTCCGCGGAGCCCGACAGCACAACTGCCGTCTGTGCCGCTCCCTCCGCAGCCGGACCGCCCTCCGTGCCGGTGCGGACGAGGGAGCCTTCAGCGCGGTCGACGAGTACCGGGGCAGCCAGCTCAGCCCGATCCAGCAGTCGGCCCTGGCCTTCACCGACGCGATGCTCTGGAGCCCCGGGCGCCTCGACCCGGGGACGGTCGGCGAGCTACGCACCCTCAGCGAACCCGACGCGCAGGTCGAGCTCGTCCTCGACGTGACCCGGAATGCGCTCAACAAGGTCGCCGTCGCGCTCGGCGCGGACGCTCCCCATGTGGAGGAAGGGATCGAGATCTACGACGTCGGGCCGGACGGCCAGCTGCTCTACGGGCTGACCCCGGACTGAACGGCCCGCGCGAAGCTGCATCCCATGGACCAACCCCTCACCCCCACCGCGGTCGCTGCCCCGGCCGCCCACGACGCGCGGCGTGCCGAGCTCTTCTCCCTCGCCCGGGAAGCGACCGGGTTCATGCCCGACGACGAGGGGGAGGCTCTCTTCTCCGCCGCCCGTCGGGCCGGGGCGGCCTGGTCGGGTGCCACCTTCGTGGAGATCGGGGCCTGGTGTGGAAAGTCGACGACGTACCTCGGTGCCGCAGCCGAGGAGACGGCTGCGGTGCTGTTCAGCCTCGACCACCACCACGGCTCCGAGGAGAACCAGCCCGGGTGGGAACACCACGACCCCTCCCTCATCGATCCGCACAGCGCCCGCATCGACACGCTCCCCCACTGGCGGCGGTCGATGGTCGCCGCCGGTCTCGAGTCGTCGGTGATCGGGATCGTCGGCGACTCCCCGACGGTGAGCTCCCGCTGGACGATCCCGCTCGCGTTCTGCTTCATCGACGGCGGTCACGGCGAGGAGCCCGCCTGGGCCGACTACCGGGGATGGGCGCCGCAGGTCGTCGACGGGGGCTGGCTCGCCATCCACGACGTCTTCCCCGACCCCGCCGACGGGGGTCGTCCGCCGTACGACATCTGGCGGGCCGCCCTCGACTCCGGCGAGTTCGTCGAGGACGGCGAGTGTGGGTCCCTCAGGGTCCTACGCCGGCAAAACGGGGGCCGGATCGCACCGACGCCGCCCGGCACCAGCCCGGCCTAGCGCGTAGGGGCCCCGCGGCGTGCCGACTGCGGTGCCCCGAGGCTCAGGCGGGGCCGGGGGTGCCCGGGGTGCCGAGAACGGGCTCGGCGGGAGCCTCGGGGGCCGGCTCGGTCAGGTCGAGATGGCTCGGCAGCCCCTCGCCCCGGAAGAGACCCGATGCCGGGGTGGCCCGACTCAGGGCGTCGGCCGCCAACACCAGGGCCCCGGCCGTGTAGGTCGAGCGCTCGAGCGGCGGATAGGTGGCCTCTTCGGGGTAGACCATCCCGGTCCAGTAGGAGCCGTCGGCGTTGCGCAGGGACTGTGCCCAGGTGAACAGCTCGAGCGCGTCCTCGTCCCTCCCCATGGCGTCGAGGGTGAGCACGCATTCGGCTGTCTCCGCCGCGGTGACCCAGTCCCCGGTCGACACACAACGCACGCCCCGATCCTTCAGCACGAAGGTCTCCCACGAGTGGTCGATGCGCTCGTCGGCTGCAGGTCCGCTCATGGCGCCGGAGAGGATGGGGTAGTACCAGTCCATGGCGAACTCGACCTTTGGCAGGAACGCACACGGCTCATGTGCCACCGCGTGGGCGAGGCGCCCCGCGGCGAGCTCCCAGTCGGGGCGTTCGCTCCCGAGCCGCTCGGCACAGGCGATCGCGCACCGGAGACTGTGATAGATCGAGGACGAACCGGTCAGCAGCGCGCATTCCTCGAGCATGCCCGACGGGTCCAACGACCACCGGATCGAGCCGTCGAGCCGCTGCCAGCGCAGCACGAAGTCCACGCCGGCTTCGAGCGCAGGCCACAGATGCTCGAGTCCCTCGAGATCGCCCGTGGAGATGTAGCGATGCCAGGCGCCCGTGGCAAGGTAGGCACACACGTTCGTGTCGAGACGGGCGTCCTCGATGCCGGTCGTCAGGTAGTAGTTGAACCAGCTCCCGTCCGGCAACTGGGTGTCGACGAGCCACTGGTAGGCCCGGTCGGCCTCGTCGTCCAGTCCCACGGTGGTGAGGGCCATGGCCGCCTCGACGTGATTCCAGGGATCGCAGTGCCCGCCGGGAAACCAGGGGATCATCCCGTCGCGGCGCTGGATGCGAGCGATCGACTGGGCGGTGGCCAGCACCTGCGGGGCGCTCATGATCCCGGGTACCTCGGGAACCGACCTCATGCGAAGGCCCTCTCGCGCCGACCGGCCGCTGCCCGCGTGCTGTGCTGTCCGGCGGGCGCCGCAACGCCGTCAGGCTTGACCAGATAGACCACCAGGCTCTTGCCGACCAACGGGTTGAGCAGCCGTTCGGTGCACCGGGTCACCCTCGGGGCCTTCTCGATGTCCCAGACCAGCAGACGGTGGTACGCGGACACCGCCGGGTGGGTGTCGTTGGTGGTCCCCACGAGGCACTTGAGCCACCAGTAGGGGGCGTGCAGCCCATGGGCATGGTGGTGCCCGACCGCCCGCAACCCGGTGCCCTCGAGGCGGTTGACGAGCTCCGCGCGCCGGTAGATCCGGACATGACCCCCCGGGACGCTGTGGTACTCGTCCGACAGCGCCCAGTTCACGAACTCGGGTCCCGCCCGTGGGACGGTGACCGCCATGGTGCCGCCGGGGCGCAATACCCGGGCCAGCTCCGCCATCGCCACCTCGTCCGCGGGGATGTGCTCGAGGACCTCGGACGCGATGATCCGATCGAAGCTGCCGTCACCGAACGGCAGGGCAAGTGCGTCACCCTGGACCGCGCCCACCCGGGTCCGGGCCGGGTCGATCTCGCGGCCGACGATCATCGCGCCGAAGGTGTCGAGCACGTTGCGTACCTCGTCGGCTCCGAAGTCGAACGCGACCACCTCGGCCCCGAGCCGGGCCGCCTGGTACGCGTGCCGCCCGAAGCCACAGCCGATGTCGAGGAGGCGGTCGTCCGCCTGCACCCCCAGCCGTCCGTAGTCGACGGTCAGCAAGGGACGGCTTCGGCGTCGGCCAGCAGCGAACGATATTCCTCGGCGGTGCCCGCCGCGGTGACCTGCCAGGTGAAGCGCCCGAGCACCCGTTCACGACCGGCGGCACCGAGGCGGGCCCGCAGCGCGTCATCGTCGAGCAGGCTCGCGATGGCCACGGCGAGCGCGCCGGGATCGTCGGGTGGGACCAGCAGGCCCGTCACGCCGTCGACACCGACCACTTCTGGCAGAGCCCCGCCGGTCGTGGCCACCAGGGCCACCCCGCAGGCCATGGCCTCGATGGCGGGCAGCGAGAACCCCTCGTAGAGGGAGGGCACCACGGCGACCTGGGCGAATCCGTAGTTGCGGGCGAGCTCGTCGTCGCTGATCCCGGACACGCACCGCACGATGGGCGAGAGGTCGAGCCGCTCGATGGCCTTGGCCACCCGGCCGTCGGCCCGCGGGTTGCCGATCACGATGAGCTCGATCTCGCGCTCGGTGCGGAGCTTGGCCACGGCCTCGAGCAGCGGGACCAAGCCCTTCATCGGGACGTCGGAGGAGGAGGTGACCATGATCCGCCCCGGCACCGGCTCGACGTCGTCCCGGGGTCGGAAGACGGTGTGGTCCACCCCGACCGGGACCACCGTCATCCGGTGGTTGTCCACCCCCATCTGAGCGGTGATGTCGGTCTTCGAGGACTCCGACACGGTCACGATCCGTTGCAGCGACCGGGCCACCTTCACCTGCATGCGGAGGAAGCCGAACCACCGGCGCTGGGTGATCTGCTGCCATGGGCTGGTCGCGTGGCTGAGGGCCAACTGCCGGTCGACGGTGATCGGGTGATGGAGCGTCTCGAGCACCGGCCAGCCGTCGTCCATCATCCCCTTGATGCCGTATCCGAGGCACTGGTTGTCGTGCACGAGGTCGAATTCGTGACGGCGCGGCAGCGAGCATGCGCCGGGTGCGCAGGCTGAACGTCCACGGCTCCGGGAATCCGGCCGTGCACATGACCGCGAACTCGAGCGCGGCGATCGATCTCGGGTACGAGTCGGCGAACTCCTTCGGCCTCGGGATCCGGAAGGGATCAGGCTCGCGATAGAGATCGAGACTCGGCACCGGGGTGAACCCGACCCCTTCGTCGACCTCGGGCCACGGCTGGCCGGCGAAGATCTCGACCGAATGGCCGAGGGCGACGAGCTCACGGGTCAGATGGCGGCTGTAGACGCCCTGACCGCCGCAGCGCGGATTGCCCCGGTAGACGAGGAAGGCGACCCGCAGGCCGCCCGGCTCGGGCGGTCGCGGCGGGATCCGCTCGGGGACCGGAGGTGGAGATATCGGTCCTCGAACCTTGTGCCGCGTGAGCCCGAATCTAGGCACGGAGATCCGGGGTGGGCAGGCACATAGAAGGCAGATACTCCCGCAAGCTGGTCCTTCGGCGCAAACGACCGTTGACCGGGCGCTCCCGGCCGGGGCTGCGCCGGCGCCTGGCCAGGCTCAGTGATGGACCCCGAGTTCGATGGCCTTGACCAGGAGCAGCAGGACTGCGACGACCAGGTAGACGCGGAGCAGGTACATCCCGACCAGGCGGCCCCGGGACCAGGCCGGACGCTCGAGCAGGTTGAGGGCGGGCATCCGCCACGTCGCGCGTCGCTCGATCGGCATCGGGGGCGCCGGGGAGCGGCGCGAGCGGGTCAGGAGGAGCACCGCCCCGACCCCGAGATAGCCCGCCACCAGCAGCCCGCCGAGCACCTCGGCCAGCACGGTCACGTCGATCTGGGAGAAGAGGGTGGTCAGCATGAGGATCAGGGACAGGACGAGGAGGACGGCCACGATGAAGCTGGCCACCAGGTTGAGCCACGGCCGGTTGACCCAGGGCCCGAGCACCTCCCTGTCGTTGCAGAGGAGCAGCAGGAACACCGTGGCGCTGGGCAGGAGCACACCGGCGAGCGCCTGGACCCCGGTGGTGATGAGTCCGAGCGGTGCACCCGGGAGGAGCACGATGATCGCGGCACCGGTGACCATCGCGGCAAAGGCGCCGTAGAAGAACTTGGCCTCCCGCCAGTTCCGGTGCAACGAGTGCCGGGCCCCGAAGACGTCTCCGAATGCGTAGCTCGTGGAGAGGGTGACCGAGGCGGCCCCGATGATCGAGGCGTTGAGCAGGACGATGGCGAAGAGGGACCCCGCGGCCGGCCCGATCACGTGCTGGAGACCGCGGGCGACACCACCGGCATCGGTGAAGTGTCCGGCCAGCGGGGTGCCCCCGAACGCGGACGCCACCACCGCCATCAACACCGCTGCGGCGACGACGGTGATCAGCGACCCGATCACGGTGTCGACCCGCTCGTAATTGATCCACCGAGGCGTGATGCGCTTGTCCACGATGTTCGACTGCTGGAAGAACAGCTGCCAGGGGGCCACGGTCGTGCCCACGATGGCGATGATCAGCAGAACCGAGGTCGAGGTGAAGCCTCCGGTCACCCCCAGGGTGGTGAGACCGTGTGCGAAGGCCCCGGGCGTGGGATGGCTGAGGAAAGCGAGCGGGATCACCAGGACGTTGGTCGCGATGAAGACGAACATGAAGCGCTCCCATCGCCGAAAGCTGCCGGTGGCGGTCATGGCCACGAGGGTCAGCGCGGCGATGGGCACCGAGACGTACTCGCTCACCCCGAAGTAGTCGAGGGCGAGGCTCACGCCGATGAACTCGGTGGCGATGGTGAGGAAGTTGAGGATGAACAGGTCCCCGACCGAGAAGGCACCCCAGAACCTCCCGAACCGCTCGTTGATGAGCCGGGCGTGGCCGACACCGGTCACCGCTCCGAGCCGCACCACCATCTCCTGGTTGACCACGAGGACCGGGACAAGGAGCGGCAACGTCCACAACAACGAGAGCCCGAAGTTCTGTCCGGCCTGGCTGTAGGTCGCGACCCCACCCGCGTCGTTGTCCCCGACCATGACGATGAGCCCGGGGCCCATGATGGCGAGCAGGGTGAGCAACCGTGCCGTCCACGAGCGCCGGACATCGAGATCGTGCTCGCGGATGGTGCCGAAGGCGCCCCGGATGTCACCGGTGTGGGCTGCATCGAGGACGGCCGACGTCCCGGGCTCGCCGGGCCGCGCGCCGATCACCTCGCGGTGCTCGTCGGCCATCTCGGGCTGCTCTTCGGCCATGACATGCCTCTCGGCGACGGGGCGCCTTGACGGGTGGGGCGGGCGGTCGCGTCCGGACCGCGGCGGGTGTCACGGTTGTCCGGGCCCCAGCCGGGGACCGGACGTCGGGGTCCGGGCCGCAGGGAGCGGCACCGGTCGGACGACACCGCCGGGGACCCGGACGTACGGGGAGGCGGGCGGGCCGGCGCCTACCCTACGACCGGCACCCGCGCCGGCGACGGGTGGCGGTCCCCGGGTCGGGTTTTCGCTCTCGACGCACCATCGGTCTCAGTCCTCGACCGCGGTGCGGCCGAAGTCGCGTCGGAACCCGGTGGGAAGGAGCAGCGCCAGCACGTCGTCGACGGTCACCACGCCGAGGATGGTGTCGTGCTCGGCGTCGATCACCGGAACCACGATGAGATTGAAGTCGGACATCTTGCGGACGATCTCGCCGAGGTCCCAATCCACGTGGATGTGGAGCGGGTCGTCCTCGCACAACGATCCGAACGGCGCGGCCGGGTCGGCCTGGACCAGGCGGACCACGGACGCCGATCCGACCAGTCGCTGGCCGGGCCCGGTCGCGAACACGACGTTGAGCGCCTCGGGAGGTGCGGTGCTGCTGCGGACGCCGTCGAGCACGGCCGCAACCGTGGTGTCGGCCGGGAGCGAGAGGAAGTCGGGGCTCATGAGGCCTCCGGCCGTCTCGGGGTGGTAGCTGAGGAGCGAGCGGACCTTGCGCTGCTGGGGTTCCGGCAGCAGCTGCAGGATGGGCATGCGCCGTTCCTGGTCGACCTCGGCGATGACGTCGGCCGCGTCGTCGGGGGCCATCGAGGAGAGCAGTCGGGCGGCGTCCTCGTCCGACCGGCTCCGGACGAACTCGACCTGGTGCTCGCTGTCGAGCTCCTCGAAGACATCGGCCTCGAGTTCGAGATCCTGGCCGACCGCCTCGATGATCTCCTCCCCCTCGTCGTGGGAGGCGGCCTCGACCAGGTCGGCGATCTGGGCCGGGTGGAGCTTGGCCAACTTCCGGTAGGGGATCCGCAGCTTCGAGGTGGGCACGTGGGCGACGAACGGCTCGATGCTGGCCCAGTCCACGATCCTCCCGGGCCGGCTGCTCTGCCCGAGACGACCGGGCAGCAGCCGTCGGAGGAGCGGCCGGCTCGAGGAGTCCACGGCCACGACCTCCCAGGTGCCGTTGACCCTGGCCAGCTCGATCTCGTTGGCCCGGATGATCCGGCCACCGACGAAGTTGATGGCGTGCCGAGCAAGCAGGTCCCGGGCGAGCAGCAGCTCCCCCTCGCGGCGCTCGAACCGGCGCAGGTCGACCCGGCGGCCGTCGAAGAGGACGCGTCCGGACTCGAATGCGGCCACCTTGCGGATGGGCACGAACAGGTCACGCCCACCGATGGTGACGACCAGCCCGACCACCGGCGGGTGAGGCGAGTCCCCCATCCGCGCGATGACGTCCCGCACCCGTCCGAGGCGATCCCCCGACCCGTCCACCAGGGGTCGCCTGACCACGCTCGAGAGGTGTACGACCTCGGGGTCCACTCTGGCCACGGTCTCTCGCGTGCTCATCGACGGCCAGCGTAGACGCCGTCCATTTCGGCGTCCGGGAAGCGGGCCTGCGCGCCCGCCGTGGCGCTCCGTCCCGTTCCGGGCAGTACCGGGGATAATCTCGGTCCATGGACCTCACCTATCCGGCCGACACCGAGCCGTTCCGGGCGGAGATCCGCAAGTGGCTGACCGACAACCTGCCCGACGGATGGGGTACGCCCGGATTTTCGATGACCCCGAAGGAGCGCAAGGCCTTCTTCCGCGAGTGGACCGCCAAGCTGTTCGACGGCGGCTGGATCTGCGCCTCGTGGCCCGCCGAGTATGGCGGCAAGGGCCTCAGCCTCATGGAGCAGGTGGTGCTCAACGAGGAGTTCGCGCGGGCCGAGGCGCCCCTCCGTGCCGACTTCTTCGGGGACACCTTGGTGGGCCCCACGATCCTCCAGTGGGGCGACGAGCGGCAGAAGCAGGAGTTCCTCCCCCGCATCCTGAAAGGCACGATCTCGTGGTGCCAGGGCTTCTCGGAGCCGGGGGCCGGGAGCGATCTCGCGTCGCTGTCGACTCGCGCCGTCCTCGATGGCGACGAGTGGGTCGTCAACGGGCAGAAGGTCTGGACGACCCAGGCCCAGTACGCCGACTACATCTTCCTGCTGGCACGGACCAACCCCGACGTCCCGAAGCATGCGGGCATCTCCTACCTGCTGGTGCCGATGAAGCAGCCGGGTGTCGAGGTGCGGCCCATCTCGCAGATCGACGGGAGCGCCGACTTCAACGAGGTCTTCTTCACCGATGCCAAGTGCCCGAAGGACAATGTGGTCGGCGGGGTCGACAACGGCTGGAAGGTGGCGATGACCACCCTCGGCTTCGAGCGAGGCTCATCGGCCACCACCGGGCACCGGCGCTTCCAGCGTGAGCTCGACCAGATCATCCAGGAGGCCAAGAAGAACGGGGCCAGTGCGGATCCCCTCATCCGCCAGCGGCTCGCGACCGCCTGGTCCAAGGTCAAGATCATGGAGATCAACGGCTACCGCTCGCTCACCGACGCCCTCAACGGCACCCACCACATGGCGGCCCTCGGGGCGGCCAACAAGATGTTCTGGTCGGAGTTCCACCAGGACACCCTGAATCTGGCCATGGACATCCTGGGCATGGACGCCCAGATCCTGACCGGCACCCACAACACCGAGGGGGACGGCATCATCGGCGATCGGATGCGCCGTGGTCGTGCCGACTACCCCGTCAGCGACCGGCAGGCGTCCTTCTTCTTCTCGCGCTCGGAGACCATCTGGGGCGGCACCGCCGAGATCCAACGGAACATCGTGGGCGAGCGCGTCCTCGGCCTTCCCAAGGAACCGAAGCCGGCGTCGGGCACCTCCACCTGACGCACCTCTGGCTCCCGTCTGACTCCGACGGATCAGGTGTGCTGGCCGCTCCCGCTTGGCTCCGCCGCGCTCATGCCACGTGGGACTCGGCCTCCCCGACAGCGATGGCTCCCCGCTCATCGGTCAGTGCGTCGTCGGCCGCGTCGTCGGCCGCGTCGTCGGCCGCGTCCTCGGCCCCTCGCATCCCGGCCTGGTGGCGCCACATGAGGAGGCCGGCTGCCAGCACCGTGGCCAGCGATCCGGCGAGCAACACGCCACGCGGGCTTGTCCGCTGGGCGATGAGCCCGACCAGGGGAGCCCCGATCGGGGTCGTGCCCAGGAACGCCATCGCGTAGAGGGCCATCACCCGCCCGCGCATCCCCGGCTCGGAGTTGAGCTGCAGAGTCGCGTTGGCCGTTGCGACGAAGCCCACCGAGGCCGCCCCCATGGCCACGATGAGGAGTGACGCGACGAGCAGGCTCGGCGCGAAGGCGACCGCACCGAGCAGGGCGCCGAAGAGCAGGGCCAGGACCTGGAGCAAGCGGGGCGTCGGCCGGGCCCGATGGGCGACGAGCAGGCCGCCGATCACCGCGCCGGCCCCCATGCACGAGGTCAACAGCGAGTAGCTGCCCGCGCCGCCGTGGAACGTCTCTTTGGCGAGCAGGGCCAGGGTCACGGTGAAGTTGTAGGCGAAGACGCCGATGAGGGCGACAGCCAGCAGCGTGTTGCGCAGCAGGGGCGTGCTCCAGACGTAGCGGAAGCCCTCCCGGATCTGACCCCGAGCCCCGACCACCCGCTGGGTCGGGCGTAGATCGCGCACGCGCATCATGGCCAGCCCGATCAGCACCGCAACATACGACGCCGCGTTGACGAAGAAGCAGACACCCAGACCGAACAGGGTGATGATCACGCCCCCGATGGCCGGGCCGATCACGCGTGAGCTGTTCATGATCACCGAGTTGAGGCTGACTGCGTTCGGAAGGTCGTCGCGCCCGACCATCTCGATCATGAACGTCTGGCGGGCTGGGTTGTCGAACAGGTTGACCACCCCGAGCAAGGTGGCCATCAGGTAGACCTGCCAGAGCACCACCACGTGCGAGACGACCAGCGCACCGAGGACGAGAGCGAGCACTGCGCCGGCCGACTGGGTCACGAACAGCAACCTGCGCTTGTCGACCCGGTCGGCCACCAGACCGCCGACCGGACCGAACAGGAGCATGGGCAGGAACTGCAGACCGACCACGATGCCGAGATCGACCCCGGAGCCGGTCAGGTGGAGGACGAGCCAGGCCTGGGCCACCGACTGCATCCAGGTGCCGGAGACCGAGATGAGCTGCGCGATGAAGTAGATCCGGAAGTTCCGGATCCGAAGGGAGCTGAACGTCCGGTGGACTGCGCCTGAGAGCGCGGTCACGACGCCGACCCGTCGACCAACCGCTCGAGCAGCGCGGTGAGGTTGGAGAGCTCGTCCCGCTCCACCGGGTCGAGTTGGTGGAGCTGCCCAGCCAGGAAGGCGTCCTTGCGGGACCGGCTCTGTCGCAGGACGGCTCTGCCGGATTCGCTCACCTGGACCCGGGCCACCCTGCGGTCGGTCGGATCAGCTCCACGGACGACGTAGCCGAGCTTCTCGAGGCCCGCGACGACGCGGGTCATCGATGGGGGCTGCACCGACTCGTGGACGGCCAGTGCCCCCAAGGTCGGCGAGCCCAGACGCTCGATGCTGGACAGAGCAGACGACTGCGAGGGGGTGAGTGCGCCGGCCGTCTGCTGGCGGAGCCGCCGGTGCAGCCGGGTCACGGCAAGCCGCAGCCGCGAGGCGAGCTCGGCTTCGTCGGGGGCAAGGGCCACTCCGGCGACCGAGCCAGCCTGCTCGGGCAGCCGGTCTGCGCCATCGGCTCTTGCTCCTTGTGGGCGGGCCGGAGGCGGGTCTGTTCGGGAGGGTGATGGCACGTGTTCAGTATAGTTAGTTCCGCTAACTAATGCTACGGTCCCCCGCCTGCCTCGTGATCGTGCAGTGTCGGTGTGTGAGTTCTCAGAAATTGGTCTACGCCATATGCATACGGGTATCTATGTATATGACGTATACGGAATTTCCGATACGGGTCTGCTCGGGCGCCGTGCTCAACCCGTGCGACCGAGGGCAGCGAGTTGCGGAAGGATCTTCGGGGCCAGGTACGCGCCCCCGTCCAGGGTGGTGTGGATCCCGTCCGGCTGGCGGACCACATTTCCCCCGATGGTCCAGGTGAACCGACCGTGCGGGTCGAGATATTCGTGCATCGGCACCACCGCCACCCTGCCCGGGTCTCGTGCGGCCACCGCTGTCATGATCCGGTTGAGCTGGTCCACCCGGGAGGGGTCGTCGGCCGGCCAGGGAGCGCCGTCGGGTTGCTCGCCGTTGTCGAAGTAGGGAGCGGTGAACAGGGCCACCTTCGCCCCACCGGAACCGAGGATGGCCACTGCCCGCTCGAGCTGGGCCGTCTCGTAGGCGTCGAAGGCGGGATCGCCCAGGTGCTGCCACCGACCGTCGTAGATCCGGTCCTGCACCTCCCACCAACCGATGATGAGGCCGACCACCTGGGGGTGCAGTTGGCGGATGTCGTCGGCCCACCAGGAGGGCCAGAGCGGGCAGTTGGGAAATGGGTCCCCGACGACGCCGCGGTCCTCGAGCGGGAGAACGAGGGCGATCCCGCAGCCGACGTGGGAACGGCCGCCGAGATCGACTCCGTACCGCGAGGCGTAGGGGGCCAACCCGACCCCCACCGTCAGGGCGAGCGAGTCCCCGACCAGGAGGGTGCGGACTCGACCGCCTGCGCCGGCGAACGAGGCGACCTGGACCGCCTGCCACTCGGCGCGCACCGCGGCGGGGCCCGACGGCGCGACCGGCGCTGCCGACGCGGCGGGCACCACGCTCATCGCGGCGACGACCGCAGCAGCCACGGCAACCGTGGCGGGCGCGAGGGCGCGGGCGGAGCGCCAGAAGGTCCCGAGCATGATCGGCCGCTCGATCAGGGTGAAGCTCGCGATGGCGAGCCCGAGTGTGCAGGCGGTGCGTACGGCCAGGAGATCGATCCCGCTCAAGCCGGTCCGTTCGGCGTCGACGAACACGACCACCGGGAAGTGCCAGAGGTAGACGCCATAGGAGATAGAGCCCAACCACACCAGCGGTGACAGGGAGAGGACACGGGCCACGCCAGCGCGCGGGAGGCACACCACGGCGGTGATGACCGCAGCAGTCGAGAGGGCAACCAGGGCGAACCCGCCCCGGTACACGGCGGCCGACGTGCCGGTCAGCGTGCAGGAGAGGACGATGAGCACGGCCAGGCCGGCCAGACCCCCGATCGCCACGCCAACGCGGGCCCGAACGCCACGGGCCACCGGGTCCATCCCCTCCCGTCCCCTGCGCAGCTGCACGATGGTGAGCGCGCAGGCCAGCGCCGCGCCGACCAGGATGCACTGGGCGTGGGTGTCGGTCCCGAAGTAGAGGCGGGTCGTATTTGCAGATGGGCTGTAGAGGAGGGCCATCTCGAGCGCGGATGCCAGCGCGCCGGCCACCGAGACGACCAGCAGTGCCCGGACCCCGCGGACCACGCTCCGGCTCAGGCTCATCACCGCCAGCACCACGAAGGGCCAGACCAGGTAGAACTGCTCTTCGACGGCAAGCGACCAGATGTGGGTGAGCGGGGACGGGGGCGAGGTGCTCTGGAAGTAGCTGCCGCTCGTGGCGATCTGCCACCAGTTGGAGAAGTAACCCAACGACGAGAGCACGCTCATCCGGAAACCGGGGTACTGGCCGGCGGGTTCGGCGAACCGGACCACCAGACTGACCACCACCAGGACGACGACCAGCGCCGGGAGCAGTCTCCGGGCACGGCGCAGCCAGAAGCCGGCGAGCCCGATACGGCCACGTCCCCGGAACTCGCCGACCAGGAGCCCGGTGATCAGGAAACCCGAGAGGACGAAGAAGACGTCCACGCCGAAGAAGCCGCCCTCGAGCCCTCCCACACCGAAGTGGAAGGCCAGGACCAACAGGACGGCCACCGCCCGGAGCCCGTCGAGACCGACAGCCCTGTCCCTGCCGGTCGCTGACGGCCGTGCCGCCAGCGGCCCGGCGTCGCGAGTCACCCCCAACTCCACTGCACCGATCTTCATTTCCTCCCCGGAGTCAACGGTAGCCGACCTGTTCGGGCAGCTCCCGGGGCCGGTCCGGGACCGTCGGTACAGTGCGTGGCGTGGCTCGAGGCACCCTCTCCCCGACCGTGCCGGCCGGTACCGGGCCCGACGCGGTACCCACGGCACCCGACACCGGGGCCGCCCCCGATCGCCGTCGGCGGCGCGCCGGGCGGGAGGTGTGGCCGACCGCCGTGCTGATCGGTGCCTTTGCAGTCTCCCGGCTCATCGCCGCTGCCGCAGGGGTGCGCTTCGACGACAGCGTGCTCCAGGGGACCCGGCTCACCGACAAGTGGCAGCTGCTCGACGTCCACCTGCTCCGCACCGATCTGATCGACAGCGTCTGGCACCTCAACAGCCAGCCTCCGCTGTACAACCTCTACGGCGGGCTGGTCCTGTGGCTGCCGACCGGGCTGCGGCACCCCTTCGAGACCGCCTGCGGGCTGGCGCTCGGACTGGTCATCGTCCTGTGCACGTACCACCTGCTCCTCGAGCTCGCGGTGCCGCGTGGCGTGGCGCTCGGCGTGACCCTGGTGGGGGTCGTCGCGTCACCGGCATATCTCCTCTACGAGAACTGGCTCGACTACGCAGAGCCCACAGCCGCCCTCGGGACGTTCGCAGCCTGGTGCCTCGTCCGCTACTTGCGGACCGGTCGGGCCCGGTACGGACTCGGGTTCTTCGGCGGCTACGCGGGCGTAGTGCTGCTCGACAGCACGTACCAGATCGAGTGGCTGCTGGTCGGGCTCGTCGTCGTCCTGGTCGTCCTGCGCGGACGGTGGAGACAGGTCCTGGCCGTCGCCGCGGTGCCGGTGCTCCTCGTCGCCACCTGGTACGTGAAGGACATCGTGCTCTTCGGCACCACAACGACCAGCAGCTGGGTCGGCATGAACCTGGCCCGATCGGTGCTGTTCAAGGCACCGCCGGCCACCATCGCCGGGCTCGAGCGCCAGGGCACCCTCAGCCCGCTCGCCTCGGTTCCGGCCTTCGGCCCTCCGAGCGTGTACGTCCCGAGGTTCACGCATCCGACCGCCCAGGTGGACCAGGCCCTCGGCGCGCTCTACAAGACCGACGGCGCCACCAACTTCAACAACCCGATCTACATCACGGTCTCGTCGCAGTACCTCCACGACGACCTGGCCTACATCGCGGCCCGCCCGGGCGAGTACGTCGCGGACCTCGACCGCGCCGTTCAGGTCTGGCTCGTCCCGAGCGATCAGAACTTCGCCAATTCACTGGACTGGCCGGCGGTGCGCGGGTACGCCGCCGTCTACGACCGGGTGGTCGAGTGGCAACCGGTCATGGACCCGGCGGCCGCCGAGGTCGTGTTCGAGCGCCAGCCGAGCCCTCTCTCGTGGCTCTCGATCCAAGCCGTCGCCGTCTACGCCCTCGCCCTCCTCGGGACGCCGGTTCTGGTCTGGCTGCGGCGGCGCGACCAGGCGACCGCCGGCACGCTGCTCATCCTCTGGTGGACGACGGCCTACGCCTTCGCCGCGAGCTCGCTCATCGAGATCGGAGAGAACGAGCGGTTCCGCTTCGAGCTCGGAACGGTTCCGCTGGTCCTCGCGATCGTGGTCGTGACCGCGGCGGTCCGGGCCGTGTGGTCTGCACGGAAGCCGGCGCGCCGGGGCGTGCCGGGGACGCCGGCGACCGCCGATGGGAAGAGGGACTCGCCGCTCAGCCCCGGGTCCGTGTTGCCCGGAACGTGAGGCCGCTCTCGGCGGCGGGCGGGAGCAGGATCGGCTGCAGCCACTCGCCACCGGCCTTGGAGATGTGGATGCCGTCGGCCCACCGTACGGTGATCCCGTCGATCTCCGCCTGGAACTGGCCGTGCGGGTCGAGGATCCGATTGAGATCGACGACGGTGACCACGCCGGGGTTGCGGGCTGCCACCTCTGTGAGGATCCTGTTGAAGTCCTGCACCCGCACGGGGCTGTCCTCCGGGGAGAGGGTGCCGTCGATCGATTCGTTGATCGGGTCGATGTAGGGCATCGTGAAGAGCAGGACGTGTGCCCCCCCGGAAGAGAGGACCTCGACCGCGTGCTCGATCTCGTCCTCGTTGTGCTTGTACCAGGCGGGCTGGGTGATGTTGACCAGATGGCCCTCGTAGACGTGGTCGAGGATGTCCCACCGACCCATGAGCAGCCCGGTGACCTCGGGGTGGAAGGTGGCCATCTGGTGGGCCCAGAGCGAGGGCCAGGCCTTACAGGCCGACTCGGGATCGTCGACCGCACCGTTGGTGGTCGAGATGGTCGGGAGGTCGTCGAGGTCGCACCCGAGGACCGCCTTGTCGATGAGCGTGACCCCGTAGTGCTGCACGCTGTCCACCTCGAGCCCGATCCCCATGGTCACCGCGAGGGAGTCGCCGACCAGGTAGAACCGGATCGGGTGTTTGGTGAACGCACCTGCCTGGGCCAGCGCTGCGTGCTCGGCGGCAGGCATGACGGTAGGAATGCGCGGGGCGGCGGTGGCGGGCACCACCGTGCCGGCGACGACCACCGCAACGGTGACCCCCATCACGGCGAGCGCCGGGGTGATCGATCGCACCGAGCGCCAGAACGTCCCGTACATCACCGGCCGCTCCACCAGGCGGTAGCTGGCTGCGGCGAGGACCACGGTGATCGCGAAGCGGATCGCGAGCAGGGCGAGACCGGAGGTATGGGTCCGGGCGGGATCGACGAAGACGGAGACCGGGAAGTGCCAGAGATAGGCGCCATAGGAGATGGTCCCGAGCAGCACCAGCGGGCGGGTGGCGAGGACCCGGGCGATCGGTCCCCTCGGCACGCAGATCGCGGCCACGATCACCGCGGCCGCGGAGAGGGCCGAGACGGCGAACCCGCCGCGGTAGTCGAAGGGCGTGTTGCCGGTGAGCCGGCTGGAGAGCACGAACGTCACGGCGAAGCCGGCGAGGCCGCAGACCACCAGTGCCGTCCGCGCCCAGGGCGAGGCCGCCTCCGGTGCCATCCCCTCCCCACCCCGCCGGAGCTGGACGAGGGTCAGCACGCACGCCACACAGGCGCCGATCAGGATCGACTGCGCGTGGGTGTCGGTGCCGAAGTAGAGCCGGGTCGGGTCGGTGTTCGGCTTGTAGAGCAGCGCCATCTCGACCACCGAGACGACCGTGCCCACCGCGGAGAGCACCAGGAGGGAGCGGACCCCACGGCGGAAGGTCGAGCACGCCCGCATCACCAGCAGCACCACCAGCGGCCACACCAGGTAGAACTGCTCCTCCAATGACAGCGACCAGGTATGGGTCAGCGGCGAGATGGCGCCGGTCTGGTTGAAGTAATTGCCACTGGCCGCGATCTGCCACCAGTTGGAGAAATAGAAGAGCGCGGAGAGCGCGTCCATCCGGTAGCCGGGGTAGGTCCCCGGCGCGGCCACGAACCGCACCAGCAGGGTGACCACCACCAGGACGATGAGGAGGGCGGGCAGCAGTCGCCGGGCCCGGCGCAGCCAGAAGGCCGAGAGCTTGATCCGGCGCCGTTTGCGGAACTCACCGATCAAGAGCCCCGTGATCAGATAGCCGGAGAGGACGTAGAAGATGTCCAGGCTGAAGAAGCCGCCCTGCAGCCACCCGACGCCGAAGTGGAACCCCATGATGATGAGGAGGGCCACCGCTCGCAGTCCGTCGAGCGCGACCACGCGCTCCTTGCCGGTCGCCGACGGCCGGGCCGCCGACGCGGTCACCGGTTCGGCCAGCGGCTCCATCACGTGCTCCCGTCTGCGGATGACCGTGAGGCCAGCACGCAGGATGCCGCGGCCATGATCGAGGAGACGCTGCCTGCCGCCGGCCCGGCCGAGCAGCGGGCCAGGTCGGTCGGCGCCGGGACCACCGACGCATCCGCGCGGGCGGGGCCCGACCACACCCAGGCGGCGGCTGTGCGCGCGGGTGGTCGTCCGGTGGCCGCGGTCATCAGCACGACGACGTCGCGCACCAGATGGACCCGCTCGTAGACGGGGAGCGACCGGGGGTCGGGGAGCACCACCAGGGTCACCCCCCAGCCGTCGAGTGCTTCGCGTGTGGCGGTGATCTCGGCCGCGGTGACCGTCTGAGGTGTCTCCGAGACCGAGAGGTTGCCGATCGCGACCTGACCCGCCCGCTCGGCCTCGGCCCTCGACGGCAGCGCACCCGGGCCGCCGCCGCCGACCATGGCGAAGGTCATCCCGCTCGTGGCCTGCCAGGTCATCGCGCTCTGGTAGTAGGCGAAGGGCACCGGGAACACGAGGGCCACCTGTCCGGGTGCGAGGTCGGGGGCGACCGTGCGGAACCAGGCCGGCGCGACCACCGGCTGGACGGTGAGGGGGAGCCCCTGGCCGTAATACACGGCGATCGGCACGAGCCCGATCGCGGCCACCAACAGGCCTGCCACCGGGCCGGCCCAGGACCGGCTCGCACGGTCGTTGTGCACAGGCCCCGCCCCGGCGGCGGCGCGGCGGCGGACCGCGCGGTGGGTGTGGTCGACGATGAGCCCGAGCAGGACGGCAGCGGACAGGTAGGTCACCAGGAGGAACCGGCTCGGGATCACGTTGTCCAGTTGGGGCCAGCCGGCAAAGAGCCGCCACGGGGTCCAATGGCCCTTCTGCACACCGAGTGCGAGCCAGGCCGAGAGCACCCCGATCGCCCCGAAGAACCAGAGCCGGCGGTCGCGGTGCCAGACGAGCACGCCGGCGCCCAGCACTGCGAACAGCCCGATCCCGAAGTAGACGGCGGAGCGGGTCGGCGCCTGGTAGCCACCGAACCGGTGGGCCAGCGCGAGCAGCTGGGCCGACGGCGCAGACGGCCAGGTGAGCTGCCCGAGCGTGGTGCCGAACTGGCTGATCTCCGAGTCAGGACCCCAGATCCCGCCGGAGAGGTGCGCGGGGCCGGCCAGCGCGAACCACGTCGGGTAGGCCAGCAGGAGCGCCGACGTGCCGGCCGCCGACCCGAGCCCGATGGTGCCGTACCGGAGCCGGCCGCGGACCGCGTCCGGCCGGAGGAGCGCGGCGACGGCCAGGAGGACCGCCGCGATGCCGGCGGTCACCGCCGCGATGGCCAGCACCTCGGTCCCCACGAAGAGCTGGAGGGCCACGAGGACCCCGAGCAGGACACCGACCGGGACGGGACGCCGGCGTTGCCGGACCAGCAACTCGTCGAGACACGCGACGATCAGCGGGGGGATCGCTGCGAAGCCGAGCATGAGGTGGCCGTCGGTCAACGCGGTGAGGACGAACGGCGAGAACCCGTAGAGAAGCCCGCCGAGGAACGCCGCCGGGGACCACGTCACCCAGCGCTGCAGGAGCACGAACATGGCGAGGGCCGAGAGGGCGGGGCTGAGGGTGAGCGCCACGTTGAGGGAGGCGATCGGTCCGAACAGCCAGGTGACCGGGGCGAGCGGTACGCCGAGCCCGACCTCGGCGGTATTGGCCAGCAGGTTCACGCCTCCCGGATGGAACAGGTCCGTCGAGTAGAGGGGCGAGAGACCGTGGGAGATGGCGTGCGCGGGCCAGGCCAGGAACCAGGTCATGAGCGAGGTGTCACCGCAGCCACAGGTCGTGGTAGAGGTCGGGTGGCTCGACCAGACGTTCCACCAGACGACCAGCGAAAGTGCCAGGTAGGCGCCGCCTGCCGCGAACAGCGCGCTCCCACCGCTCCAGTGGTGCGGTGGGCCGTCGCATCCGGACGACCCGACGGGGCCGGTGTCGCTGCGGGGTCCCCGCACCCCTGCTGTGAGCGCGCCCTCGGGGCGGTCGTCGACGGTCGTCATCGGGCTCCGACTCCGATCCCGATGGTGTCGTCCTCGCCTGCCGGGACCGTGGTGTCCGCCACCGCCGGGGTCGTCTCACCGGCGGTCTGCTGCGCTCCGGGACGCTGCGACCCGAGGCCCCCCAGGGGCAGCGCCGCGCTTGCCACCACCGCCCAGACGGCGACGATCCACCATGCGCCCAGCACGGGGAACTCGGTCACCCGGTGGACGGTCGAGAGGATCCACGGCCCGATGGCACCGGTGCCGGTGACCAGCGCACCAGCGATTGCGACCATACCCCAGGCCAGTCCAGCCCAAGCCCACCCGTCGTTGGCCGCACCGATCCGGCGGCGCACCGGGGACAGCAGAAGTCCGCCGACGATCGCCAGGGGAGCGGCGAGGACCAGCACATGGAGGTACGGCGACATCCCGGCCTCGGTGGCACGAGCCCGCCCGAACCAGTCCGCGGCGGGCGACAAGGTCGAGGTCACCCCCCGGGCGTGGAGGGCCCGCGCCACCGCAGGCCACGAGCCCACCAGGGCGAGCGCCACCAGGCCCCTCGTCGCCGGGGGGCGCCATCCGCGACGGCGCTCCGCTGCGGGGACCGCGGCAATCGCACGCGCGGTCATCAGCAGGATGATCCCGACCGCGGTGACCGCGCCCTCGTCCTTGGAGAGGCCGGCCACGAGCACCAGGACGAATGCCGCTCCCTGATCAGACCGGCTCCCCGCACCCTGCATCCCGAACGCGATCGCACCGACCGCCGCCAGCGACCAGATCGGGTCGGCGTAGCCGTTGGTCATGAAGGGTTCGGTGACGCCGAAGGCGACGAGGACGAGCAGGACTGCCGAGACGATCCCGACCACCGCCGGTGCGATCGACGACAGCGTGGTGCCCGACGCCGGCCGTGCCGCAGCTCGCCTGCCGAGATCGACGACCGCGAAGGCAGCAGCCAACAGGGCACAGGTGTTGAGCAGTGCAACCAGGACGACGGCGAGGCGCACCGACGTATTGCCGGTCACACTGGCCGAGACCGCCGCGGCCGCGCTCACCAGGGGCGGGTAGGCGCTCTGGGTGAGGACCAGACTCGGTGACCGCATGTCGACGAGCAGCTGGTGGTGGGACTGGAGGAACCAGCCCGAGCGCATGAGCCAGAGCGCGCGCGCGTCGAATCCCACCGTGGGCGTCGCGAGGGCGCGCAGGCCCCAGACGCACGCGCCCACGAGGCAGGCCGCGGCGAGTGCACCCAGGGCACGGTCCCGGCCGTCGGTGGTCGTGTCGACCGGGCCGGGCCAGCTCCCCTGCCGCAGGGGACGGCGCCACCGGAAGAGGACGGCCGACACCGCACCGAGGATGGCGAGGCCGACGAACCACCCCATGAACGTGCCGCCGATGGAGAGGAAGCCGGTCGCCGAGAGTCCGGCGACGACCGCACCACCGAGGGGCGCCAAGGGGACGGTCGCCCAACGGAGTCCGACCAGCACGACGACCGGCGCGACTCCGGCCGCCGACAGTACGAGGAGCGCGACGACGGCCGCGGGAACAGTGGTCACCGCGCACCCACGTCACTCACAGGGGTGGGGCCGGTGGTGGGCCGCTGCCCGGCACACTCGACCCGGTCCCCTCCCGGACGGAGACGCCGTCGTGGGGGTGGGCGTCAGCGCGCGACCACGACCGTTCCGAGACATGCACCCTGACCGGCAACGTGGTTGCGCAACGAAAGAGTGACCTGAGCGGTCGAGGGGGGATCGGCCACGGTGATCCAGCTCCCCACTCCCTTGAGCAAGGTGACCAGATCACCGAGGTCGGTGTTCCCGAGGGCCACCGACTGCCCCGGAGCCACGAGACTGTGGGCTTGCACCGCGAGGCAGTTGTAGAACGCGTCGTCCAGGGCGGCGCTGCGCACGGTCACCGCTGACCGCTGGACATCGACCGTACGGACAGCGCGGACGGCCTGGACCGTCAGTCCGGCGAGAGCCAGGGCGCAGACCACCGCGGCCGCCGCCACCGCCCCGCCGGTGCGGAGACCGCGACCGCTCCCCCGGCCTCGTGAAGCGGCGCCACGCACAACGAACGACGCTACCAGTCGTCCGCCGGGGAATTCGTTCTCCCGGCCGACGCTGCGGTGACACCGGGCGGTCCTCCCGGCGAGGGATCATCCCCCTGGGGTGTCGGCTCCGGCACCGTGGGTGACGCACATGGCGACGGCGGCGATGGCCGCCGGATCGCCCGGCCGCCCGAGGGCGGTGCACCGATCGAACTCCTGGCTCGTCGGGGCGACCGGTGACCCCGCCGACCCGACCCCGGTCCAGACCCATGCCCCGGCTTGGCGCCCCGGAGGCCGACCGAGGGCCGCGGTCATGACCCCGACGGTGAAGGGCACCCAGGCGACACGGTCGTAGGGGGCCAGTCCGGGCTGGTCCGGTACCACCACCGTGGTGACGCCCCAGTCGTCGAGTGTCCGCCGTGCTGCAGCGACGTCCCCGGGGTGGAGAACCTGGGGACTGAAGGAGAAGGACGCGGTCCCGATGACCGCCTCGCCCGCCCGTTCCCGGCCCGCCCTGGCCTGGATCCCGCCAGGACCGCCGCCGAGGACCATGGCGTAGGCCATCCCGTCGACGGCCTGCCAGGTCATCGAGCTCTCGATGACCTGGTTGGGGACCGGGAACACCAGGAGCACCTGGTGGCCGTGGAGGTGTGGGGCAACCGTGCGGAACCACGTGGGCAGCACCACCGGCTGGGCCGCGAGCGGGACGGTCGGCGCGAGGTACGCGGCGATCGGGACGATGGCCGCCGCCGCGACGGCAAGCCCGGCCACCGCCCCGGCCCACCGTGACAGGCCGCGGTCGGCAGCGTCCTGCTGCGCGGTGGCCGGGTCGTGCTGCCCGATCGGCGCGTGCAGCGGTGTACCGGCTCACCGCGCTGTGGCTGTGGTCCACGATCAGCGCGAGCATCGCTGCCGCCGCGAGCATGCTCAGGAGGACGAAGCGGCTCGGGATGATGTTCTGGAGGAGCGGCAGGCCGGAGAAGAGCTGCCAGGGCAACCAGCTGTGCGGCCGTGCGCCGAGGGCGAGCACGACGGTGGCCGTGGCGCACCCGGCCCACAGCCAGAGCCTCCGATCGCGTCGCCAGACGACGAGCCCGACAACGAGCACGGCGACGAGGCCGATGCCGACGTACTGGACCGAGAGGGTCTCTCCCTGGAAGCCCCCCACGCGGTGGGTGAACGCCTCGAAGTTGGCGGAGGCAGCCGGCGGCACCACGTAGTCGCGCAAGGAGGTCCCCTCGTAGCCGAGGTAGAGCGTGGGCCAGACGGGTCCCGAGGTGTGGGCGGGCCCGGCCAGGGCAAACCAGGCGGGCCAGGCCAGGACCGCGACAGCGGTCCCGGCGGCGGCGGCCGTCCCGACCAGGGCGTGGTGCCACCGCACCCGCAGGTCGTCGGGATGCGCGATCCCCCATGCGATGAGCAGGGAACCGCCGATGACCGCGCCCATCACGACGATGACCAGCACCTCGGTCCCGATGAAGAACTGGAGGACCAGGAGCAGCCCGAGCCCGACACCCACGGCGACCGGGCGGCGGCGCTGGCGGACCCAGAGCTCGTCGAGGCAGAGCGCCACGAGCGGAGGGATCGGCGCCATGCCCACCATCAGATGTGCGTCGGTGAGGCTCACGATGATGAGCGGCGAGAACCCGTAGACGAGTCCGGCGGCGAAGGCCGCGGGTTGCCAGGACACCCAACGGCGCACCAGCACGAAGAGAGCCAGGGCCGAGAGCGCCGGTGCGAGCGTGACCGCGACATCGAGACTGGCAACCGGGCCGAAGAGCCAGGTGACCGGAGCGAGCAGCACGCCCACGGCGAGCGCGCTCGTGTTGGCGAGCAGGTTGACACCGCCCGGATAGGACATGGCCGTCGAGAAGAAGGGATCGAGCCCGTGGGCCAACGCGTGCGCCGGCCACTCGAGGAACCAGAGGATGAGCGAGCTGTCACCGCATCCGCAGGTCGTCGTCGTGGTCGGGTGGCCCGACCAGACGTTCCACCAGACCAGGAGAGAGACCGCGAGATACCCGCCGGCTGCGAGGAGGACGTCGCGCGCCGCGTGCCGGCCGCGACCTTCCGGCCGCGGCAGCCGCTCATCATCCCCGACCGCGTCGGGGTGGGCGGCCGCGGTGCCCTGCTCGGCCCCTCGCTCCTTCACGTGCAGGACCCTGCTCACCGTGCCGACCGAAGCACGCACTCAGGCACGGACTCCGGGCGCGGGTCGGCGGCCACCGAGCCCGTCGTGCACGCGGTGAAGGCGGCGCTGGACACGAGCAGCGGAACGGTGCGCCTGGGCACCGACGACCAGACCCATGCCGCATGGTCGTAGGCCGGCGCGATGCCGATGGCCGCCGTCATGAGGCCGACCGCGTAGGTCGGGCTCCTCCCTTGCTCGTAGACCGGGAGCCCCGGCTGGTCGGGGATGACCACCGTGGTGACCCCCCACGTCGTGAGCGCATCGCGGACCGCTGCGAGGTTCGCCGGCGTCGGCGCCGGTAACGGGGCGAGGGCCAGCGACGCGCCGAAGAGCACCTCGAACCCCGCACGCGCTGGCACCGGCGTGCACCGGCTGGCCCTCCGGTCCCCCACCACCGGCCTGGGCCCAGCGCATGGCGTCGAGCGCCTGCCAGGCCTGGGAGGACTGGAGTCCGGAGAACGGGGCCGGGTAGGCGAGGACCACCTTCCCGGGGGGCAGGGTGTGACCGACCTGCCGCGAACCAGACGCGGCACCACCACCGGCTGCGTCGGTCAGGGGGAGGTTGGGCCAGAGGACGATCGACCGTCGGGACGACCGCCACCGCGACCACGACCCATCCGGCGACCCCTCCCGCCTCCGCCCAGACCCGGTCGGCCACGATCCCGACCATGACGGCCGCACAGAGGGTGACCACGAGGGTGAACCGCGCCTCGACGATGTCCCCGACCCAGGGGACCCGCTCCACGGCCTGCCACGGGACCCAGGAACCGTGGCCCGGGGCCGAGCGAGAGCACGGCGGCCACCAGTCCGACCGATCCGAAGAGCAGCAGCCGTCGGTCGTGACGCCAGACCACCGTGCCGACCACCGAGATCACGAGCACGCCGAGGCCGAGGTACCCGAGCCCCACCAGGACCGGGCCCTGGTACCCGCCGAAGCGGAGCATCGCCGGGCGCAGATCGCCCGAGCCCGGCGGTCGAGACGAACGAGGCCGGCGTCGTCCCGTAGCGGCCGATGGCCCCGTTGGACCAGACCGGGCCGTCGAGGTGCGCCGGACCGCGCACGAGGAACCAGAGCGGGATAGGCCAGCACCACCGCGACCAGTCCCGCAGGCGACGGCCGAGCCCCCGAAGCGGCGTGCCCCGCCCTCTGGGTGATCTCACCGGGCGCTCGCCACGCGACCGCACCGAGGAGCAGAGCCACGCCGACCGCGGTGGCGATGGCCGTGATCAGCAGCACCTCGGTACTGAGGAAGAACTGGAGCACGACCAGTCCGGCGAGCAGGGCTCCGACCCGGTACGGGGAGCGCCGCTGGCGGACCAGCAGCTCGTCGAGGATCAGCACGACCAGCGGGTGGGACGGCAAGGAAGGCGATGTTGAGCTGATTGAGTGCGAGCTCGGAGAGCACGAAGGGGGAGAATCCGTAGGCGATCCCCCCGAGGAATGCGGCAGGGGTCCAGGTGACCCAGCGCCGGAGGAGCACGAACATGGCCAGCGCCGAGAGGGCCGGGGCCAGGGTGAGCGCCACGTTCATGGACACGACCGGCCCGGCAACCAGGGTGAGCGGGGCCAGGAGGACCCCGAGTGCCAGCACGCTGGTGTCGGTGAGCAGGTTGATCCCGGTCGGATGGAACAACCACTGCGAGTAGAGCACGCTCTGTCCGTGGCCGAGCGCGTATGCGGGCCAGGCGAAGAACCAGAGGAATCGGGCGGCGTCCCCGCACCCGCAGGTGGTCGTCGACGAGGGGTGGGTGCTCCACACGCCCCACCAGAGCCCGATCGCCGAAAAGCAGGTACACGAGGCCGGCCACCGCGGTGCTCCGGCATGCCGATCGGCGGGTGCGACACCGGTCGCTCCCGAACCGTCGACCGCCGGCTGCGCCATCGTCACCGGGATCCGCCCGGGGAATGAAGGGCGGACGTGCCGCAGAGCTCGGCGGCGGCCCGGACCGGGTCGGCGCTGTACGAAAAGGTGGTGAAGCCCGAAGCGCGTGTTCGACGTTGGCCACGGCCTGTGAGACCGTCCAGGGAGCGGTCACCGCGTGCAGGTACGCAGCGAGGGGGTCGCAGCCGAGCGCGATCCGGGCCGCGGCGACGTCCGGGGAGGACGGCCCGCCGGCCACGGGCGCGATGGCCCGGGAACCCCGAACCGGCCGAACATCCAGACGGGGCCGATGAGCTTCTCGTGGCCCGGGCGACGCGTGGCGGACGACGGTGGTGTGGCTGCCGACGGGGTTGGCCAGCGAGTACTCGTCGAAGACGTAGACGCTCGGACCGACCAGGTAGCCGATCACGCCGATGGCGGGAAGGTTGACGGCCAGGGAGAACTGCAACGCCGACCGGGCGGGGCGGGTCGGCGGCCGTCGCGATCGGGAGCGAAGGGGTTGGTGATGACGACCAGCGTCTTGCGGCCGGCCGGTTCGGCCCTCGACAGCCGGGTCAGGCTCGCCGCCGCTTCGACCCGAGAGCGCCCGGCGGTAGTCGGCGGCGGTGACCGGGTGGGTCTCGCCGGTCGCCGTGATCCAGCTGTTGCGCTCGTTGGAGATGAAGACGGTCTGCGGCGTGAGCGCGGCGATCTTCGGGGGCACGAACCGCAGCCAGCCCACGCAGACGACCGACCAGACCACGATGCCCACGACGGGCACGACGAGCACTCCCCGTACCTGCCCGAGGTCCGACCCAGACCGGGAGCAGGAGGGCGAAGAGCCCGGGCAGGAGGAGGCGCGCGTGCATGTAGTCACCACCCAGATGGACCACGTAGAGCACGTCGGCCGCGCCCATCACCACGGGGGTGGCGACGCAGGAGCACCCCCCTGCGATCACCTGCTCGCCACCATGCCGAGGTACGGAGGAAGACGATCGGAACGGCAAGGGCCAGCGGCAACCAGAGGGTGTAGGGAGCGAGCAGGTTCCAGAGATAGGTGGCGCCCTGTGACCACCACGACGCTCCCGCGGCCTTGGCCAGCGCGGTCGAGGGGACGACCAGGGCGTAGTAGGCCATCCGGAAGAGCTCGTATGCCAGAGGGACGGCCAGCGCAGCCAACAGCAGCACCGCCGCGCTGCTTCCAGCGGGACCCGCCGTCGGTGGGACGAGCCACCATGAGCAGGGCGGCAACCAGGATGGCCGACCCGAGCAGCAACTCGGGGCGGATGAGGCAGCCGAGGCCGAACACGACGGCCGCCGGCGCCGGTCTGCTCCGACCCGTCTCGACGCGGACCAGGAGCAGGAACGAACCGCCCAGCCAGAGGAACACCATCGACATCTCGAGACCGGAGGTGGCGAACTCCCACACCCCGGCCACCACCGACGCCACCAGCAGGCCGAGCGGGAAGACCGTCCCCTCGCCGCGGGACTGCCCGAGGCGCACAGCGGCCAGGCCCCCGGTCAGGAAACCGGCACCGGTGCAGACCAGACCGAGCACCACCGACGTCCACTCGAGCGAGGCGAAGGGGAGCACGACGTGGAGCGCGGCGAGGGTCAGGAGCCACAACGGGTCGGAGTCCGCTTCGACCCGCTCGCCGACGTTGAAGACCGGGCCGTAGCCGGCCAGCAGGTTGTGGATGATCCTGAAGTCGATGAACGCGTCCTCGTCGACCCACCGGTACAGCCACGCGCCGACCACGACGATGACCACGGGGATCAGCACCGGCCACCACCCGGCGAGGCGACCCGGGGCCCGGGCCTCGTGCGCCGTCCGGGGCCTTCCCTCCGGGGCATCCGGGTGCTGGCCGGCCGGAGCCATGGTGTCCCCCACGCGCGCGATGGCCGTGATGGTAGTGGAGCGTCCCTGGCGGCCGGGGTCTGCGACCGTGCAGCCTGCCGACCGGGCCGCGGATCTCCGGAGGGCATGCGGTACCATCGCCGCGATGGGCGCATCCGGTCGGCAGCCGCCCGGCCAGGGGGCACCCGAGCTCGCGGTCGGTGCACCGGTCACCTCCCACGCGTCGGGTCCCGGTGCTGACACTGCCGATTCCCCCTCGAGTGCCGGCACCGCACCGGACGGGGGTCTGCCGGACGAACGCGTCACGCCCCCGTCGTTCCGGTTGGGCAACCGCCCTCCGCTGACCGGCCTGCGGGCACTCGCGGTCGCCGCGGTGCTCGTCTACCACTCCAATTTCAGCTCGATGCCCGGCGCGTGGGCGGCCCTCCAGGTGTTCTTCGTGCTCAGCGGCTTCCTGATCACGGCCATGCTGGCCGGTGAGGGGCGGCGCAAGGGACGCATCAGCATGTCGGGCTTCTACAAACGCCGCGCCGTACGACTCGTGCCACCGTTGCTTCTGACGATCGGGCTCCTCGCCGTCTATGCAGCCTTCGTGCATGTGGCCGATGCCGCCACCCGGTTGTGGGGGGACAGCTTCGCCGCGATGTTCTACTACGCCGACTACCGCCAGGCCTTCGGCCACGCCCCCTTCTTCGGCTACCTCGCCCAGACCTGGTCCCTCTCGGTCGAGGAGCAGTTCTACATCGTCTGGTCGGTGCTCATGCTGGTCGCGGTGGCCACCCACCGCTTGCGCCTGGCCTACGTCTTTGCGATCGGCGGGCTGGCCCTGAGCGTGGCGGACCGGCTCTGGTGGGTCTACCACTCGCCCCAACTCACGACCGTGGCCTTCGACAAGGTCTTCGACCGCGTGTACTACGCCTTCGACACCCGGGCGGACGCGCTCTTCCTCGGCTGCCTCCTCGGGTTGATCGCGGCCGACGGGTACCTCGATCGCTGGCCGCGATGGGCCAAGAGCGTGCTCACCGTGTCCGCCCTCGCCTCGGCGGCGTTCCTGGCGTGGATCCTCCTCTACGCGCAGGTGTTCACCAGGAGCCTGGAGGTCTGGGGCCTGTCTGCGACAGCGGTGGCCTCGGCGGTCATCGTGGCCTACTTCGTGATCAGCCCGCAGGCGATCGGCTCGCGCATCGTCGGGATCGGCCTCCTCGTCTTCATCGGCGACATCTCCTACACGGTCTACCTGGTGCACTTCCCCGTCTACCTGGCCCTCCAACCATCCGGCACCGGGTGGGGATTCTGGCCCACCGAAGTGGTCCGACTCGCAGTCGTGTTCGCCATCGCCGTCGCCAGCTGGTTCCTCATCGAACGACCGCTCATGCGGTGGAGGCAACGCTCCGCGGCCCGGTGAGCGAGCGGTCGGCGGCCGGGCGCGTACCGGGGAACGCACCGGTCGGGAGCTACGATTCGCAGGTGGGCACAGCTGTGGGGCACGAGGCCACAGCCGGGGAGTCCGGGGGAGCCGGAACCCGCGGGGAGGACCCCGAGCCGGCACTCGGCCGAATTCCCGCGCTCGACGGCGTCCGCGCCATCGGGATCGCCCTGGTCCTCCTCTTCCACGGGGGCGTCTCGTGGGCCGGCGGCGGATTCTTCGGGGTAGATGTCTTCTTCGTGCTCTCGGGCTTCCTGATCACCGGCCTCCTCGTCTCCGAGTTCCGTCAGAACTCCGGGATCGGCCTGCTCCGCTTCTGGGGTCACCGGGTACGCCGGTTGGTACCCGCGTTGCTCGCGTTGCTCCTCGGGGTGGCCCTGTACGGGATCTTCTTCGCCTCGCCCGACACCCTCGGGCAGTTGCGTGGTGACGCGGCCGCAACGCTGCTCTACGTGAACAACTGGCACCAGATCTCGGGGGGACAGGGCTACTTCGCCGCGCTCAACACGCCGCGCCCCCTCGTCCACACCTGGTCGCTCTCGATCGAGGAGCAGTTCTACCTGGTGTGGCCCCTGGTCGTCCTCGGTCTCCTCCACTGGACCCGCTCGCTCCGGGTGCTGCTCGCGGTCACCGTGACGGGTGCCGTGTCCAGCGCGGTGGCGATGTCGGTGCTCTACGACGGCGGGGCGGGCGAGAGCCGCGTGTACTACGGGACCGACACCCGGGCCCAGGCGCTGCTCGTCGGGGCGGCCCTGGCCATCGTGCTCGCCCACCCCCTCCCCCGCCGGCGGCGGACCGGTCCGGTGACCACGACGTCGCTGGTGCGATCGTTCTCCCTTTCGACCCCTGCCGCCGCGGTGGTCGTCGCACTCGGTGGGGCCGGACTCGGCGTGGTGCTGTGGCTGTCGGCGGTCACCACCAGCGCCACCTCCTGGATCTACCACGGCGGGTTCGCGCTGATCGCCCTCGCCACGGCCGCCGTCATCGCCAGCGTCGCGCTGGTGACCGGGAGCCCGTGGTCCCGGGCTCTCTCCCTCCGTCCGGTCCGCTACCTCGGGACCATCTCCTACGGGCTGTACCTCTGGCACTGGCCGGTCTTCCTGGTCCTCGACCACGACCGGACCGGCCTGCTCGGCTGGCCGCTCTTCCTGGCGCGGGTCACCACCTCGGTGGCGATCGCTGCGATCTCCTTCCACTTCCTCGAGATGCCGATCCGACGTGGCGTGCTACGCGGCTGGCGCGGCTGGGCCGCCGCCCCTGTGGCCGTCGGGGCCACCGGAGTGATCCTGGTGGCGGCCACCGCCGGGGCCACGCCGTCGGTCGCCGCTGTCCCGGTCGTCCCGACCGGTGGCACGTCGTTGATCGCGAACCGGGGAGGGGACGCGAGCACCGAAGCGGCCGTGCCGGAGGCCGCGGCCGGGACGGCCGGCCCGATACGGGTCCTGCTGGTCGGCGATTCCGAGGCAAGCTTCCTCGGGTTCGGCCTCGGCCCGGCCTCGGGCGCCTACGACGCCGACTATGCGGGGGACGGTGTGTTCGGGTGCGGCCTCTCGACGAACGAGACCCTCTTCCACGGGACGTTGGTCTCCGGCACCAATGGCACGCGGGACGGGACGATCCCCGTGTCCTGCGCCGACCAACTGGTCAGGTGGCGGGCCGATCTCGATACCTTCCATCCTGATGTGGTCCTGCTGGCCGAGGGCGAGTACGAGGTGCGCAACCAGCGGGTCGGCAAGACGTGGACCCACATCGGAGGGCCTGCCTTCGATGCCGGCGAGCGCAACGCCCTGACCCGGGCGGTGACCGTCCTGCACTCCACGGGGGCGACGGTCGTCCTGTTGACCGCGCCCTACTACCACCAGCTCGAGCAGGCGGACGGAACACCCTGGCCGGAGGACAACCCGGCGCGTGTGAACACGTTCAACAGCCTGCTCCGTACCGTGGCCGCGGACTCGAAAGGCAGACGCGGTGGTGGCGGACCTCAACGCCCGGCTCGACCCCGACGGCCACTACGACCAGACCGTCAACGGGATCGACGTGCGCTTCGCGGATGGGATCCACGTCTCCCAGGCCGGGGCCGCCATGATCGCCCCGTGGTTGCTGTCCGAGGTGGACACGCTCGGGAAGGCGGTGCGGGCCGCAGAGGCGACACCGGCCGCAGCGACCACCCCCACATCCACCGTGCCGACCGGGGGCACCGGAACCGGTTAGGGCGCGCGGCCGGACGCCGCTGTCCGCCCGTCCCGGCCGGTGACCGTGACCGCCATGTCCCCGATCCGGCCCAGGTACCCGGGCTGCGAGTGTGACGAGCGGGTCCAGGTGGTGAGCATCACCTGATGGTCCTCCGTGCCGTCCTCCTCATAGCCGGGGCCGAACTGCGCGCGCCAGAAGTGGTTGACCGTCGGGTGGTAGCCGTCCTGGTCGAGGAGGTTGACGAGGCCGATGAACTCCTCGGTGTCGAGCAGCTGGGTCTTGGCGGTCCCGGCGCCACCGTCCCCCACGGCCACCCGGCCGTGCGGGTCGAGGTGGGGGGTGACGAGGGAGGCCAGACGGCCGACGTCGGGGTCCGAGACGCGCCCGAGCGGCGGGATGGCCAGCACCCGGACGCAGAGCAGCACGCCGGCCGCCACAGCCACCACCGCCAGCCCTACCCGGAAGCCGATCGTCGAGGTGACCGGATGTCGGCGGAAGCGGCCGCGGGTGAGCGGGGCGCGCACCATCCCGACGCCGATGAACGCAGCCACCGGGAGCGCGACCCCCCACACCACCAGGTACCCGAAGACGAGCCCGACGACATGGGTCACGGCCACGACGAGCGCGCCGTACCCCGCCAGGCTGAGGAGTCCGATGCCGACCGCGAACCGCACCCGTTGGAGGAGCCCGACTGCGAGGACCGCCAGGGACACGAGCACCGCCACCAGCGCGGCGGCCACGGCGATGCCGGCGTGGAGGGTGGTCCCTCCGAGCAGCGAGCCCATCACCTCGGCCGGGCCCTCGACGAGGATGCCGGACGCCGCGGCGAACGACCACAGGCCAGCGCTCACCGGCTGACCGGGGTGTGCGGCCGTGAAGAAGTCGTAGAGCAGGGTCAGGTTGCCCGGATTGCCGGTCATCTCCTGGACCACCGGCGGCACCCACATCAGGACCAGGACCACGAGGCCGCCCGCCACCAACATCGGCCCGGACCCCCGGCGCGCCTGTTCGTGTCGCGCTCCAGGGGTCGACCCGCCCTGTCACGCACCGCGGTCACCAGCCAGACGGCTCCGGCCACGGCGACCACGACCGCGACGACGGGGAGGGTCGAGATGTCGGTCTGGACGACATAGGAGCCGACCAGCAGGGCTCCGACCAGCGAGGGTCCGGAGCGGTCGACCGCCCCGGCGCAGAGCAGGATCAGCAGGAGGAGCGGAAAGATGACCACGACCGGGTTCCAGGGACTGACCAGGGCCCCGAGCACGCTCTCGGAGTAGGTCGTGGACGCCGTCCCGCTCGCGGCCAGGACAGATGCCAGCACGCAGATCCAGATCGCCGCCCACAGTGCGCGTGCCGGGGTGGCCCGGCGGCGGACCACCCCCACACAACAGAGCGCCGCCACCGCGTTGAGCAGTGTTGCGCCCAGGAACAGCGAGCGCGCGCCCCATCCGAACACGCGGTAGACGACGGACTGCAGGTAGAAGTAGGCGGGTCCCGGATGGTTCCAGTTGTTGTGGTCGAACACCCCGAGCTGCTGCTTCCAGACGAGCGCGCGCCGGGTGTGCAGATCGATGAGTGCGAGGTCGTCCGGGAGGGTGAGGTGGGCCGAGGGAGACGCCAGCAGCCGGACGATTGCCACCGCGAAGGGCACGGCAACCACGCCGAAGGCCAGCACCGTCGGCCATCCCGTCGATCGGTCGGGGGCACCCGGCACGCCTCCGGCGGTGGGGATGTCGGAGAGGTGGGACCGCCGGCGGGCAGGGACCGGACCCACGGTGGTCGTCACGGTCTGGGGGTTTGGACCCACGATCGGCCGATCGTACGGCACCGGTCGGTGCCGACGCCGATCCCGATCAGAAGCTCGGGACGTACCCCCCGCGACCCATCGCCCCGCTGATCAAGGGATCGACCGACTCGTCGACTCCACCGAGCACCTCGGTGACCCAGTCCAGCCGGTCGGTCAGGATCCGTTCGACCCCGCCCTGGAGGGTCGACGCGCTCACTGCGCACGAGCTGCAGGCTCCCTGCAGCTGCACCTCGACCACACCGGTGACCACGTCGGCCGACAGGAGGGCGAGGTCGCCGCCGTCGGCCTGGACCGCCGGTCGCATGAGCTCGATGAGCGCGGTCAGAGCCGCGAGGCGCTCCCCGCGCTCCTGGTCGGTGAGGGCTGGGGCAGCGGGCGCCCCCGCGACGGGATCAGCCGGCGCAGCCCCGGCCGGGTCTGCGGTGCGGTCTGCTGCATTCTCGATCGGTTCGTCCACCGGGTGGTCCTCCCACCGGCCCATGGGCCGGAAGTGCCGGGCCGGACAGCCCGGGCACCCCTCCATTCTGCCGTGCGGGGGGCCCGGCCCGGACGCGACCCGCTGGAAGTCCAGCCCACCAGCCGAATGGCGCGCTCCGGCGAGACCGGCGGATACGATGCCTTGTGCTCGCGGTGCCGCCAGCCGGGCCCCTCGGGGCCATCGGACTCATCCTCCCGACCTTCGCCCAGGACACGACTCCGGTCTGGGCCGAGCCGTACGGAGGGATCACCTCGACAGCCACTCCGGGAGAGGATCCACTCGACGATCTGGCCCGGCTCTGTGCTGCGGCCGAAGCGCTCGGGGCCGGCGCCCTGTGGGCGTGCGACCACCAGTTCTGGGACGGGCCGTGCCTCGAGTGCATGGTCGCGCTCACGGTGGCAGCAACGGCCACCGACCGCGTCGCGCTCGGGACGTGCGTGCTCCAGCTGCCGCTCCGCGGGGCGACCGAGGTCGCCAAACAGGCCGCAACCCTCCAGTCCCTCTCGCGTGGCCGGTTCGTCCTCGGGGTCGGCGTCGGAAGCCATCCGGGCGAGTACGACCAGGTCGGCGTCGACTACCACACCCGCGGTCGCCTGCTCGACCTCGCCATCGCCGAGCTCCGGCGCTCCTGGAGGAGCGGGGAGGGTGCGCGCCCCGGAGACGGGTCCCGCTCGTTCCACTACCGTCAGCTCCCGGTCCCGCCCCCGGTACCGGTGTGGGTGGGTGGCTCCTCGGAGGCCGCGTTGCGCCGGGCGGCCACGCTGGCCGACGGGTGGATGCCGCTGTTCCTCACGACGTCCCAGTACGGCGACGCGGTCGAGCGCCTGGCCAAGGAGGTCGACCGCGCGGGACGCCCGCCGGGGTCGGTCACCCCGGCGATGGTGCTCTTCGTCTCGGTGGACGACGAACCGCAGACCGCGCTGCGTCGCGGCTCGTCGTGGATGTCCTCGCTCTACGGCATCCCGTCGAAGGCGTTCGAGCGGCACCTCGTCGCCGGAACCGCGTCGGACGTGGCCCGCGCGGTGACCGACTACCGGCGGGCGGGAGCCGACCACGTGGTGGTGTACGTGACCGCCGACCAGCCCCTGGACCAGTTCGAGCGCCTGTCGGCCGCCCTTGCAGCCGGGCGGCGACCCGCTGGCGGCCGGGCCCGGTGAACCGCGTCACACGCATCGTCGGTTCCGCGACCACCCCGATGCAACGCCGCGATCTGAGCGCGGGAGAGATGGCGCACACCGTCGTGGCCGACGCGCTGGCCGACGCAGAGGTCGTGGCCGCCGACGTCGATCTGGTCGTCTTCGGCAATGCGACCGCCGGACGGCTGCTCGACCAGGGCTGCATCCGGGGCCAGACCCTCCTGCTCGAAGCCGGGCTGCGCAACGCCGGGATCATCAATGTCGACAACTCCTGCGCCGGGGGTGCGTCCGCGCTCCATCTCGCGACAATGGCCACCCTGGGCGGAGCCGGGACCGTGCTCGCAGTGGGCGTCGAGAAGATGTGGACGGGTGACCGGGAAGCGACACTCGCCGGCATCGAGGACGGGGTCCCGACCGCCGACCGCTCGTACATGCACGATCGGTGGGAGAACCCCTCGGGCTCCGTGCTGATGGCCCTCAACGCGCGTTGGACCCTCGAGCACATGGAGGCCTGGGGAACAACCGTCGAGCAGGTGGCTGCCGCAGCCGTCAAGGCCCGGCGTCACGGGTCCCTCAACCCGCACGCCCAATTCCAGAGCGAGGTGACCCTCCGCGAGGTCCTGGACTCGACCACCATCGTGCCGCCCCTCACCCGGCTCATGTGCTCGTCGTTCACCGACGGTGCGGCCGCGGTGGTCCTCTCCACGGAGGGACGCTCCGGGGCACCGCGCATCCGGTCGACCACCGTGCGCTCGGGGAACGGTGACCTGGACTACCACGACCGCCTGGCCGAGACGGCCACAGCCGCCTGGAACGCTGCCGGCGTCGACCCGGCCGACGTGGACCTGGTCGAGCTGCACGACGCGACCAGCGCCGAGGAGCTCTGCGCCCTCGAGTCGCTCGGGTTCTTCAAGCCGGGCGACGCCGGACCCGCAACCGAAGCCGGCGAGACCACACTCGGCGGCAGTGGGGTGACCGTCAACACCAGCGGCGGTCTGGTGAGCCGGGGCCACCCCCTCGGTGCGACCGGGATCGCCCAGGTGGTCGAGCTCACCACGCAGCTGCGCGGCCTGGCGGGCGCCCGCCAGGTCTCCGGGGCCCGATTGGCGATGGCGGCCAACACTGGTGGCATGATCGGGTCCCATGCAGGCACTACGGATGCAGCGTTCATCGGGATCCACGTCCTCGAGGCGGACTGAGCGATGATCACCACTCGCGGTGGCATCATCACCGGGCACGGCATCGCCGTGCCCGACAAGGTGGTCACGAATGACGACCTGTCGGTGACCCTGGACACCAGCGACGCCTGGATCCAGGAGCGCACCGGCATCCGCGAACGCCGGATCGGCGGTACGACCTCCCAGCTGGCCATCGATGCCGGACTCGCCGCGCTCGAGTCTGCGCACCGCCGTCCCGACGAGATCGACGCGGTCGTCCTCGCCACCACCACCCCCGACCAGATCGTGCCCGGGACATCTGCGACCGTCCAGGACGGCATCGGCGTGCCCGGCGGGGCGTTCGACGTCAACGCGGCCTGCTCCGGCTTCGTCTACGCGCTCACCGTCGCCCACGGCCTGCTGGCGATCGGAGCGGAGCGCCTCCTGGTCATCGGATCGGAGACCCTCAGCCGCATCACCGACTGGGACGACCGGTCGGTGGCGGTCCTGGTCGGGGACGGGGCGGGCGCGGTCGTGCTCGAGGCCGTCGACGGACCAGGCCAGCTGCTCTCCTGGAAGCTCGGAGCGGACGGGTCGCTGCGCCACCTGCTCAAGTGCGACCACGGCGGCTATCTCTACATGGACGGCAAGGAGATCTTCCGCAAGGCGGTGCGGGTCGTGGTGGAGTCCGCAGAAGCGGCCATCGCCGAGGCCGGCCTCACAGCTGACGACATCGACCTGGTCGTGCCCCACCAGGCGAACCTGCGGATCATCTCGGCTGCAAGCCAGCGCCTCGGCGTGCCGGAGGAAAAGACCATGGTCACCATCGACCACTACGGAAACACCTCCTCGGCCTCGATCCCGCTCGCGCTCGCCGAAGCACTCGACACTGGCCGGCTCGTGAAGGGGGACCACGTCCTGCTGACCGGGTTCGGCGGCGGGATCACCTGGGCCAGTGCCGTGTTGCGCTGGGGCGGGTGACCCCGGGGATGGCCCCGCCGCTGGTCATCCTCGCCGCGGGACTGGCCCGACGGTACGGCGGCTGCAAGCCACTGGCCCCCATAGGACCGCGTGGAGAGGCCGTCCTCGACCTCCTGGCGAGCGACGCCCTCGCGAGCGGGTTCGGTCGGATCGTCCTGGTGCTCCACCCCGAGACCGGCCCGGCCATCCGCTACCACGTGGAACGGTGCTGGCCTGCAGCGGTGGAGGTCGCCTACGCAGAGCAGCGCCGCCCGCTCGGGACGGTGCACGCGGTGCTTGCCGCGGAGCAGCTCGTCGAGCGTGACCGCGCCTTCGCGGTGTGCAACGCCGACGACGTCTACGGCGAAGTGGCGATGGGGATCCTCTCGGAACAGCTCGCGTCCGGCGCGGCCGAGCACGCGTTGGTCGGGTACCGGCTCCGGGCCACCGTGGCGACGGGCGACCCGGTCACCCGCGGGGTCTGCACGGTCCGGCGCGACGGGCTCCTCGAGTCCTTGGTGGAGCGCCGCCAGGTGACCAGGATCGGGGACGGGTCCGCGTTCGTCGCCGAGGACGGCCTCGAACCGAAGGATCTGTCCGGCGACGAACCGACCTCGGTCAACCTCTGGGGGTTCCAGCCCGACATCTGGGACGTCCTGCAGGCGGCCTTCGATGCCGCCGGCCTCGACGAGCGTGTCCTCGACGAGACCGACAGTGCGACTCGACCGGAGGTGCTCCTCCCCGAGGTGGTGGCAGCCACGGTGAGGGACCGAGCGGGACTCGCAGTGCGGGTGCGGACGACCGAGGCGACGCTGATCGGGGTGACCCATGCGGCAGACCTCCCGGTGGTGAGCGCCGAGCTCTCGCGACAGGTCGCCTGGGGGATCCGCCCGGCGACGCTTTGGGGTCGCTGAGCGCGCCGTCCCGGCAGGCCTACCATCGCGAGGAGGCAGTACGGTAGATCGGATGCGGGGGTCCGTGGAGAAGCTGTGGGAGTTCGCCCGGTCCGCCGAAGGGGTGAAGCTCTTCAAGTACACCTTGGTCTCCGCCATTTCGGCGCTGACCTCGATCGTGCTCCTCGCACTCATCTACGGCGTGCTCCGCCTCTGGACCGAGGTCCCGAGCGTGCTGGTCGCGGACATCCTCGCCGGTATCCCCGCCTACTTCCTCAACCGGCAGTGGGTGTGGGGCAAATCGGGCCGGTCCCACGTCTGGCGGGAGGTCGTTCCCTTCTTCGTGGTCTCGATCACCGGCATCGGGTTCGCCATCGTCACCGCATCCCTCGCCCGCAACTACGCCGATGCGCACGACCTCCACCATCTGGCCAGGACCGTGCTGGTGGTCGGGGCCAACATCGGGGCGTTCGCCCTGGTCTGGTTTGCCAAGTACCTCTTCCTCAACCGGCTCTTCCGCGAGATCGCCGACGTCGAGCTCGGAATCGAAGCCTGACCGCGGCGCCCGCGAGTGCCCACTCGGGCGGGGAGAATCGGCGCGGTCCCACTACTAGGATGCCCTGAATGTCACAGGAGGGGCTGTGTCGCAAGGCCTGACGGAGGAGCGCCCAGCCGGGCTCGGTTCGGTGCCGGGGGACGTCGGTGGGGCCGACCCTTCCCCGACGGAGCCCGCGGCCCAGCGGGACGCCCTCGACCACCGGAGGGACCGGCGGCGGTTCGTCATCGCAGCGCTCTGCGCGTCGATCGTTGCCGCCGTCCCCTACGTGTGGTTCCTGACCAGCGACTGGACCGGGCAGTTCCTGCCGCTGCGGGGCATCCAGTTCTTCTCGGACTTCTACGACCTCCAGGCCCAGGCGATGATGCACGGCCGCCTGTGGGTAGCGACGGGCAGCCTCGGTATCGAGGGATTCATCCACAACGGGCACACCTACACGTACTTCGGGCTCCTGCTCTCGATCGTGCGCATGCCCTTCCTGCTCATCTCGCCCACGCTCAAGGGACGGCTGACCGTGCCGTCGATGATGGCGGCATGGGCGCTCACCGCGCTGGCGACCTCCCTGCTCATCTGGCGCGTCCGGGTGCTGCTCCGGGGATCCGCCGCGCTCGGCATGGCCGAGACGGTGTCGCTGGGCATCCTGGTGGCGGCCGTCCAAGGAGGATCGGTCCTGTTGCTGCTCGGGGCCGCGCCCTGGGTCTACAACGAGGACCTCATCTGGTCGGTCCCGATCACGGTCGCCACCCTGTTCGTGTTCATCGGCATCCTCGACCGGCCGTCCTGGCGGAGGGTGCTGGCGGCCGGCGCACTGGTCCTGGCCGGGGTCCTCAGCCGACCCTCTCCGGCACTTGCCTGCGTCGTGGGCGCCCTGCTCATCGCCGCCTGGTTCGGTATCGGATGGGGCGGCGCGGAGCAACGCCGCTGGGCGGTGCCGATGGCACTGGTGGGCGTGATCCCCGAACTGGTCACCGTCACGGTCAACTACCTCAAGTTCGGCACCCTGATCAACGGGCTTCCGCTCGCACATCAGGTGTGGACTCGCGACAACGCGCACCGGCGGGCCTTCCTGGCAGCCACCGGAGGCAAGGGGTACAGCTTCCACTTCCTGCCCACGACCATCTGGGCCTACCTGCAGCCGTTCGGGCTCAGGGCGGAGCCCACGTTCCCCTGGCTGACCCTCCCGATCTATCCACCCCATGTCTACGGCGGGTTCACCGTCGACATCATCTACCCGACCGGGAGCGTGCCCGCCACGATGCCGCTCCTGTTCCTGCTGGCCTGCGTGGGGATCGTGGTCGCCATCCGCGGACGGCCGGGGCGAGGTGCAGCGCTCCTGCGGATCCCGCTGCTGGTAGCGATCGGGGCCACCCTGGTGGACTTCCTGCTCGGGTACATCGCTCCCCGGTACCTGGCCGACTTCATGCCGTTCCTGATCCTCGGGTCGGCCATCGGGATGATCGAGCTCTGGCGCCACATCGCAGACCGGGGCAAGTGGGCCAGGTACGGTGCCGTGACAGCCGCCGCGTTGCTGGCCGCGTTCGGCTTCTTCGTCAACGCGGGGATCGCATCGGCTCCGGTGGGTGAGTGGTCCACGACCCAGGCAGCCAACTACGTGCGCATGATCCAATCGACGAGCAGCAGCGCCACGCTCGCGAAGCAGGTCGCGCGCGGATCCACGCTCCCCTACTGGGCGCCACAGAACAAGCTGTTCGTGGTCGGGAACTGTGCCGCCCTCTACCTCTCGACCGGGTTCATCTACTCGACGGTCCCGACCTCGCAGGCTGAGCACACCACCTGGCTTCCGGTCGAACAGGGGCCGGGGATCGTGCACGTGTTCGACGTGACCTATCACGCTCCGCTCAGTGGGCTGGGCGCAGGGACCACACTGTTCACCGTCGGACAAGATCGGATCCTCGCGGAGCCGGTCTTGGGAAACGAGGTCCAGTACGTCCTCGACGACCCCCGGTTCGTGACCCACGGGCAGCCGACCGGCGTCGGCCCGGACCAAACACAGGTCCTCACGGTGGTCACCGATCCCTACCTCCACCTCCTCGACATCACCCTGGCCGACGGCAAGTCCGTGCTCAAGGGCGTCCTCGACTACCCGGGCGCCGCGCCCGTGGTTGCTCCCGGGGTCTCGGGCTCCGGCACGTCGGCAACAGTGACGGAGGCGGCGACCCCGGCGCCCGACCTCTCCCTCTGCCACAGCATCATCCGGTCCCGCTGACCGATCAGCCCGCGGGCGAGGCCTGCTGACCGGCCCGAACCGGAGGGCCTCGGGGGAGCGGCGGCGGGTCAGTCCCCCTCGACGGCCGGCACGACTGCCGGCCGTCCGGCCAATTCCCCGAGCACTGGAGGCAGCAGTTCCTCAGCCGGCACGAGTCCCTCGGCTGCAGGAGGGTCCCCCATCGCCGGGGCCGGTCGCCTGAGACCGGCCAAGTCGAGCCGCTTGAGGCTCATCGCGCGCTTCTCGATCAACCACCAACTCCCGACCGCGAGCAACCCGGTGACCGCCACCACGCTGGTCAGGTAGAAGGGGAACCCGAAGCGTTGCGCACCCCAGAGCGCCAGCAGCTGGGACACCGGATACCCGTAGATGTAGATCCCGTAGGAGTAGTCGTTGCGGGCGCCCACCCACTGGAAGGGAAGATGGATCCCCAGCCAGAGCATCGGGTAGGCGATGAGCGGCGCGAGGAGGGTCGAATCGGTGAAGGCGTACATCGGGTTCCGGGCGCCGTGGAGCCCGCCGTTGGGAAAGAACATCCCGACGACGAACAGCGCGGAGGTGGCAAGAGCGAGCCAGCCCGAGTCGGGCACCTTGTCCCGGTAGAGATAGAGGACGGAGCCGACCAGGAAGACTGCGGTGAACCGGATGAAATTGAGAATGAGCTGGTGGCGGAACCCGTTGAACAGGTGGTCCAGCTCCGGGGTGAAGGTGATCACGAAGGTCAGTGCGATCATCGACACGGCAACGACCAGGGTGGCCAGGCGACGACGCAGGAGGCCGGCGACGGCCAATCCGAGCAGCAGCAGGTAGCAGAGGAATTCGTAGAAGAGCGTCCAGATCGAGCCGTTCCAGTCCAGTCCGAAGGGCACGTGGTAGGGGGTGCCGGTGATCTTGTACTGGTGGAGGATCGTGCTCGGGAGGAGCCAGTTCCGGTAGAGGTACGGGAAGGGGCCGTTCGACCCGCTGAAGTAGCAGGACAGCCCGCAATGAGGCAGCGGATCGGTCAGGACGTTGAGGACGCCGAAGAGCAGGGCCGTGAGGACCAGGCAGACCCAGAACCCGGGGAAGATGCGCAGGAACCGCTGCCAGAGATAGCGCCAGGGTCCGTTCCTCAGCGCGCTGCCGGCGATCAGGAACCCGCTGATGCCGAAGAAGCCGTACACCGCGAGGGTCCCGATGCTGTTGTCGTTGATCGTCCAGATCTGGCCGAATCCCCCGAGGCCGACCGCGTGGTCGTAGACGACGAGTGTCGCCAGGACCAGCCGGAGGAAGTTGAGGCTGTTGTGGCGACCGGAGAACCCGTCACCGATCGTCCGCCACCTGGCAGGTGTCACTTGTGTCGCGGCGTCGGTCATCGCGCTGGCCCTGTCGACCACGTCTGCGGCGGAACGGCTCCCCGGTCGCTGCCGGCGACGCAGATCCCGCTCTTCCGGCTAGGACCCGGGCTTCTTGCCACGAAGCCGCTCGAGCCTGGCCAGCAGGTTGCTCGCCGCCGTGTCCGAGATGCCCAGCCGGCGCTTCACCCGGTCGTAGAGCCGGAGCACCTGCTTGTCCGCGTAGATGAGTAGTGAGCGCGGTCCGTCGCCGGGACGTGCTCGGTACTCGGTCGAGCGCACCATCGGGTCGTCGTCGTGGGTGAAGTAATAGAGCGCAAGTGACCGGCGGGCAGTGCCCGGTGGGCACTGCATGGGCTCCGGGTGCCCGTGGAAGGAGTCGGCATTGGTGGTGAAGACGACCACTCGGTTGGCCAACGGGGCAACCGTAACCTCGCAGTGGGTCATCTTGGTGTCCCACAGCTCGAGGTCCCCCCCGTACTCGGGCTTCCAGTCCTCGTTGAGGTACAGGAGGAGATTGACCCGGCGCCGCCAGTCCCGGTGCTGCGGATGCACGGTGAAGTCCGCATGCATGTTGAGGAATCCGCCGGTGGTCGACTGGTGCAGCCCCCCGCCTTCGAGGCTCGGGTCGGGGAACAGACCCTCGATCCCGGTGAGCTCCTCGAGGAATCGGACGAACCTCGGGGAGTTGAGCTCCTCGAGGATCGACCGCAGCGTGGGTCCCCACGTCGTCGGGTCGGTCTGACCGAACTTGCGCTCGTTCACGTGGAGGTAGGAGATCCACTCCCCACCCTCGAGGGTGGGGAACTCGTCGATGGCGGCAGTGACCGCGCGACGGTCGAGGAACTCCTCGAACACGATGTGCGGGAACGGGGAGGCCGTGCGGTACCGGGGCGCCAGCTCCCCGACCCCACCCTCCCATTTGGCGAGATCCAGGATCTCGAACCTCTCCGCTTCTTGTGCTTCTGGGTGCATCTCGCTGGACCTCGGATCAGTGGGGCCGTACGGGTGACCGGGACGCTCCCGGGTACGTGGCACGCCGTGGTGCGTTCGGGCCGCATCCGGGCCCGGCGGTCACCCGGTCAGGCGGGCTCCAACTCGAAGACGAACTGGTAGGAGAAGAGGTTCGGGGACAGCGCCAGTCCGACCCGGTCCACTGCGGACACGGCCCGCATGACCCGGGAGGGAGAGGGCCCTCCACGGCCCGCGACCTCGACCGGAAGACCGGCGCTCGAGCGTCTCCGGACCCGTAGCCCGGCGCGGTCCGCCATCCGCTCGAACCCCCGCTGGGTGAAGAACCGGAGGTGGGCCGGATCGAAGATCCCGCGCCGCTCGTACTCGAAGTGACCGGTGAGCACACGTGCCCGCGGGTACCAGTGGGCAACGTTGGGGACACTCACCATCACCACGCCCCGCGGAGACAGCACGGCACTGATCTGGCGGAGGAGCGATTCGGGATCGACCAACCGCTCGAACACCCCGGCCCCCACCACGACGTCGAACCCGGTGCCGACCTCGGCGGGCAGACCCTCGTTGAGATCGGCCTCCACGAACCCGTCGAGGCGGTCTCCCACCCCGTCGATCTTCTCTGAGTCGACCCCGATCACCGTGTGCCCTTCCAGGCGGAGCAGTTCGCCGAGGCGGCCGCTCCCACACCCGAGGTCGAGGATGCGCCGGGGCGGGCCCTGTCCGAGCCAGCTGAGGAGTTCCCGGTGCGCCGCCGTCGTCCGGGGCAGGTCGAAGTCATCGGTGGCGAACGCCATGTCCCCGGTCCCGAAGCCCATCTTGTGGACCCGGTAGCGGATGACGTCGGTGACGACGTCCTTGGCGTAGCCCATGCCGTTGACATGGCAGATCTCATTGCCGTAGAAGGTCGGGATCGGGACCTCGACGATGACCTTCTTCGCCTCGAGGAGCTGGAGGATGATCTCGGTGTCGAAGTCGAACCCGTCTGTGTTCGACTCGAACGGGATGTCGTTGAGGGCCGAGGTGCGGTACGCCCGGTAGCCGCTGTGCCACTCGGAGAGGTTGAGCCCGGTGGCTGCGTTCGAGAACCTGCTGAGGACCCGGTTGCCGACGTACTTGTAGAGCGGCATGCCACCGATCCGCGCCGATCCCGTATCGAGCAGCCGGGACCCGAAGACCGCGTCGCAGTCGCTCGTCTCGAAGGGCGTGATGAGGTCCTCGATGACCTCAGGCGCGTACTGCCCGTCCCCGTGCAGCAGGACGACGATGTCCAGCCCATGGTCGATCGCCCACCGGTAGGCGGCCTTCTGATTGCCCCCGTACCCGAGGTTCTGCGAGCGCCGGATGACCGTGAGCGGCAGGTCGGTCTCGGCCTGGTACTCCTTGCCGACCGTGTAGGTGCAGTCGCTGCTCGCATCGTCGCAGACGACCACTTCGGCGACACGCGATCGGAAGCCCGGAGGAAGCCGGTCGAGCACGGCGGCCAGGGTCGACGCAGCGTTGTAGGCCACCACCACGATGCCGATGCGCTCGGGATACAATTGCCCTTGACGTGCGGTTTCAGAGCCCCTCATTGCCTCACCCCCTGCCGGACATCGGACTCACACCAACTCGCGAACGCTAGCACCGCCCCTCCAGCTGCGGCAACCTCCGCCGGTCGCCACAGGAGGCTCCGTTCAGCCGGCCGGAGCTGCGAAGACGTGCAACTTGGGGTAGACCACCATCGGTACCCGGAGCCACCGGATCGACATGAAGACCGGGTACCACTTCCAGTAGTCGAATCCCTCCGGGTCGACAGGCGTCGTGGTGCAGGAGCCGAAGCGCTCACGGAGCACCTGCTCGTAGAAGGTGCGCGAGTACATGACCACCATCGGCTGCTTGAAGGTGGTGAGGAACCAGCGGGTCACCGGGAGCAGGAGTCGTTGCACCGGGTACCACGCCTTCTGTGGGCAGTACTCGAGGATGAACAGCCGCCCACCCGGGCGCAGGAGCCGCTTGGCACGGTCGACCGCCTCCTCCACCCTGGCCTCCGACGAGCGCCAGTTTCCCTGCGGGGTGTGGTGCAACATGAGCGGGAAGATCACCGTGTCGAAGGACTCGGCCGGGAACTCGTACTCGTAGAAGTCCCCCACCACGCCGGTGGCGCGCTCGGGGCAGTACTCCTTCAGCATCTCGGACGAGAGATCCATGACCGCGAGGCTCGCCAGCTGCTCGCCCCATTCGAAGAAGTCCCAGATGCCTCCCACGCTCAGCGCGTCGCCCCTGACCCCGGCATTGAGCAGACGGGCCGCCTCCACGTCGAGCTCCTGGGTCATCGCCTTCAGCGACTCGTACTGGTTGTCGAGCTGCTGGCGATCGAAGAACTCGCGTACCTCGTCCGAGGTCGAATCCTGCCCCATGGTGCACTCTCCTGCTCGCTGGACCGGCACTCTGCTGCCCGCCGGCTCGGCGTCGATGCGAGCCACCGGAGGGGTGCCCGCCGACACGGCGTGGCGAACGGCGCACGAGCCTAGCATCGGGCCCCCGAGCGACCCCGGGCCGAGCGCCGCGCTCCGTGCGGGCAAGGCGGAAGACCAGCATGTCCACCACGGGTTGGCTACAGTCCCGACCATGAAATGGATAGGCGTAGCCGTTCTGGTCGTCATCGGGATCATCGCCGCGTTCGTCGCGATCGAATACCTGGTCGTCCCTTTCCACTCACTCCCGAGCTACATCCCAGGGCACAAGACCGGCCCCGGCCACTACCACAAGCGCGGCGCGATCGCCGCGCTGATTGCGCTTATCGCACTGGGGGGGGCGGTGCTGCTCGCCGTGCGCTTCACCCGTCCTGCGTCGGGATCGGCCGGGCCGGCACCGACGACACCGACGACACCTGCCGGCGCGGCATCCGGCTCGGTCGATGACCTGCTCGCCGCCCCGGCTCCGGCACCCGCCCCCGCTCCGGACGAAGGCGGCGCGCCGCCCACCTGACGGTCCAGCTGCTTACCGCTGCCGCGTCGGCACCAGCGTCCCGATCACCAACCGGGCGGCTTCTTCAACCGACACGTCGGCCCCGATCACCAGGTCCGGCGCGTCCGGAACCTCGTAGGGATCATCGATGCCGGTGAATCCCTCGATCCTGCCGGCGGTCGCCTCGGCGTACAGACCCTTCGGATCGCGCTGCGCGCAGTGGGCAGCCGTTGCAGCCAGGTACACCTCGATGAAGGGAAGCCCGGCCTCTTCGTGGATCTCGCGGGCCTGGCGGCGCGAGGAGGCGTAGGGACTGATCACCGCCACGACCGCGACGAGGCCCGCATCGGCGAACAGCCGGGCCACCTCGGCCACCCGCCGGCAGTTCTCCTCGCGGGCGGTGCGGCTGAAACCGAGATCCCCGTTGAGACCGGTCCGCAGGTTGTCCCCGTCGAGCCGGTAGGAGGCGGTTCCTCCCCGCACCAGCATCTGCTCGACGGCCGCCGCCAGTGTCGACTTCCCTGATCCGGAGAGGCCGGTGAGCCAGAGCGTGGCCCCGCGGCCACCGAGCAGCTCCGCCGCGCTGACCGGCTGACCTCCCCGGTGTGCCAAGTGACGTTGGAGGACGTCATGACCGCCCCTGTCAATCGGGACCGAGCAGCATGCCGGCCCCCGCAGTGACGTTCGTGTCCTCTGCGGCCAGGATGAACGATCCGGTCTGCCGGTTCCGCCGGTAGCCGTCGTAGAACAGCGGCTGGGTGACCCGAAGGCTGAGCCGGCCCACCTCGTTGAGGTCCAGCGCCTCGACGGACTCGTCCCGGTGGAGAGAGTTGACGTCGAGCCGGTAGTGGATGTCCCGCACGACCGCCCGCACCCAGCGGGTGGTGTGCTTGAGTGCGAGGAAGTCGCCTTGCCGGAGCGGGCGATCGGTCATCCAGCAGACCATGGCGTCGAGGTCCTGGCCGACCGCGGGCCTGTTGTGCGGTCGGCAGATCATGTCGCCCCGCGACACGTCGATGTCGTCGGTGAGCCGCATGGTGACCGACATCGGTGCGAACGCCTCATCGACCGGCCCGTCGAAGGTGTCGATGGCGGCAACGGTCGTCGTCAACCCCGACGGCAACACCAGGACCTCGTCGCCGGGCCGGAAGACCCCGCCGTCGATGCGACCGGCGTAGCCCCGGTAGTCGTGCCACTCGGTCGCCTGGGGCCGGACCACCCACTGGACCGGCATCCGCGGGTCGATCAGGTTGCGGTCCGAGGCGATGTAGACCGTCTCGAGGTGGTGGAGGAGTGACGCGCCCTCGTACCAGGCCATGTTCGCCGAGCGCTGCACCACGTTGTCGCCCTGCAGCGCGGAGATGGGGATGAAGCTCAGGTCGGCGACCTCGAGGCGGCTGGCGAAGGCGGTGAACTCGTCACGGATGGCCTCGAAGACCGCCTGGTCGTAGTCGACCAGGTCCATCTTGTTGACGCACACCAACAGGTGCGGCACCCGCAGCAGCGATGCGAGGAAGGCGTGACGGCGCGTCTGCTCGACGATGCCCTTGCGGGCGTCGACGAGGACCATGGTCAGGTCCGCGGTGGAGTTCCCCGTCACCATGTTCCGGGTGTACTGGGTGTGCCCGGGGGTGTCGGCGATGATGAACTTCCGGGCGGGTGTGGCGAAGTAGCGGTAGGCGACGTCGATGGTGATGCCCTGCTCGCGCTCGGCCCGCAGGCCGTCGGTGAGGAGTGCCAGGTCGGTGTACTCGTCCCCGCGCTGACTGCTGACCCGTTCGACCGCCTCGAGCTGGTCCTCGAAGATGGCCTTCGAGTCGTAGAGGAGACGCCCGATGAGCGTGCTCTTCCCGTCGTCGACCGAGCCGGCGGTGGCGAATCGGAGCAGCTCCATCAGAAGTACCCTTCGCGCTTCCGGTCCTCCATGGCGGCCTCGCTGACCCGGTCGTCGGCGCGGGTCGCACCCCGCTCGGTGAGCCGGGAGGCGGCGACCTCGAGGATGATGTCGTCGACGGTGGCAGCGTTGGACTCCACCGCGCCGGTGCAGGTCATGTCGCCCACGGTCCGGTAGCGGACGGTGGTCTCGAACAGCTCCTCGTCTGTCCGAGGTGTGACGAACTGCCCGCTCGAAAGCAGCATGCCGTCACGCCGGAAGACCTCGCGCCGGTGGGCGTAGTAGATCGAGGGCAGGTCGAGGCCCTCGTCGCCGATGTACTGCCAGACGTCGAGCTCGGTCCAGTCCGAGATCGGGAAGACCCGGATGTGCTCGCCGTTGCGGTGCTTGCCGTTGTAGAGGGACCAGAGCTCGGGCCGCTGGTTCTTCGGGTCCCACTGCCCGAACTCGTCGCGGAACGAGTAGACCCGCTCCTTCGCCCTCGCCTTCTCCTCGTCGCGGCGGGCGCCACCGAAGACCGCGTCGAACCGGTACTCGCTGATGGCGTCGAGGAGGGTCCGGGTCTGGAGACGGTTGCGGGACGGATCGGTGCCCGGCTCCTCGGACACCCGGCCGGCGTCGATCGAGGCCTGCACGGAAGCCACCAGGAGGGTCGCATCCAGCTCGGCCACGATCCGGTCACGGAACTCGAGGACCTCCGGGAAGTTGTGACCGGTGTCGATGTGCATGATCGGGAAGGGGATCCGTCCCGGCCAGAAGGCCTTCTGGGCCAGTCGCAGCATGACCACCGAGTCCTTGCCGCCCGAGAACAGGAGGACCGGGCGTTCGAATTCGGCAGCGACCTCGCGGATGATGTGGATCGACTGCGCCTCGATCGCGCGCACCTGCGACAGCTGATACTGCCCTGTCGTCCCGACACCTCGCCCCCGTTCCACGACAGACCAAACTAGCCGATGGGTCCCGCGCGCCGAAATAGGCCGTACACTGGACGTCCGGTGGCGCCGACGCGGCTGAGGGGGATCCTGCGCCGTCCGACCGGGCCGGAGGAGACATCGATGGAGGCCCATGACGACGGGGCGACCGCACCCGGCGCTGGCGACGCCCCCGTCCTCCGCCCGGCCACCGCCGGCGACGGCCCGGCGGTCGGTGCGCTCCACGCCGAGCAGATCCCGGGTGGGTTCCTGGCCGTCCTCGGGCCGGACTTCCTCGCCCGCCTCTACCGCCGGATCACCCGGAGCAGCGGATCGTTCCTGCTGGTCGCCGATGCCGACGGCCGGGTCGCCGGGTTCATCGCCGGGTCCCCCGACGTGCGCGCCCTCTACCGGGAGTTCCTCGTCCACGACGGGCCGGCAGCCGCCATCGGCGCTGCGCGCCGCCTGCTGGGCGGGTGGCGCCGGGCGCTCGAGACCCTCCGCCACGGCGCCCCCGGGACAACCGGCACCGGGCGGGGCACCGAGCTGTTGGCGGTGGCGGTCGACCCAGCCTGGCAAGGACGCGGGATCGGCGCCCGCCTCGTCGACACCTTCCTGACTAGGGTACGCGCCGACGGTGGTCGGGCCGCCTACGTGGTGGTTGCCGCCGACAACACGCCGGCGGTGGGCCTCTACCGGAGGGCGGGCTTCACCGAGGTCGGCGACTTCGAGCTCCACGCCGGCACCCCATCGCTCCTCATGCAGTGGGACGACCCGGCGCATGCGAGCGGGGGACGGGGGTGAACGCCGTTGCCGTGGCCGCCCTGGCCCTGGTCGCCGCCCTCATCGTGACCCCGCTGGCGATGATGGCAGCCCGCCGGGCCGGCATCGTGGACCGACCGGGGGCCCTCAAGACCCAGACCACCCCGGTGCCCTACCTCGGCGGGGTCGGGGTCTTCGTCGGAACCGCGGTCGGAGCCATCGCGGGGCATGCGGTCGTGCTCGTGCCGCTCGCCGCTGCCCTGGTCCTCGGCATCTGCGACGACCGGTTCGACCTACCCCCGTTCCCCCGGCTGGCCGGGGAGGTGTGCATCGGGGTTGCCGTCCTGCTCACCGGCGGACGCCACCTGCCGGCTGCCCTGGCCGGCGCGGTCGTCGTGGTCACCGTGCTCCTCATCAACGGGGTCAACCTGCTCGACGGGCTCGACATGCTGGCGGCGGGGGTCACCGCGGTGGCCGCCGTCGGCTTCGCGGTCCTGCTCCACGGCGACAGCCGGCTGCTCGGTGCGGCCCTGGCAGGTGCCCTCGTCGGGTTCCTCGCCTACAACCGCCCTCCCGCCCGTGTCTATCTGGGCGACGGCGGTTCGTATCTGCTCGGCACCGCGCTCGCCCTGCTGTGCGCCGCGGCGTGGACCCCGCACGTGCCGGGCGCGGTCGGGCTGGCGGCGATGGCGCTCGTCGCGATCCCCGCGGCAGAGGTCGCCTTCGCAGTGATCCGCCGGGCGAGAGGCCGCCAGTCCTTGCTCGCCGGTGACCGCGGCCACCCCTACGACCGGCTGGTGCAGCGCGGCTGGGGACCCCCGTCGGCCAGCATCGCCTACATCGGTGTCCAAGGAGTGTTCACGGTGGCCGCTGCCGTGGTCGGCCGTCGCTCGCTGCTGGTGGCGGCACTCGCGGTCGACCTCGCATGCGCTGCGCTGCTGGTGGCCCTGGCCGGCGCCACCGGTGCCCTGACCCCCGACCGGGAGGCACAGCCATGACCCGCATCTACCTCTCGCCCCCCGAGGTCGGGGACGAGGACCGCTCGATGCTCCTCGACGCCTTCGACTCCAACTGGATCGCCCCGCTCGGACCCCACGTCGACGCCTTCGAGCGAGAGCTGGCCGAACGGGTCGGCATCGGACACGCGGTCGCGCTCTCGAGTGGGACGGCCGCCCTCCACCTGGCCCTGCTGCTCCTCGGGGTCGGACCGGGGGACGAGGTGCTGATCCCGTCGTTCACCTTCGTCGCAACCGCGGGCCCGGTCTGCCAGCTCGGGGCGCGTCCGGTGTTCGTCGACTGCTCGCCCGGCACCTGGAACATCGACCCGGACCTGGTCGCGGAGGAGCTCGCGACCCGGGCCGGGCAGGGCCGGCTCCCCCGCGCCCTGGTGACCGTCGACCTCTACGGGCAATCGGCCGACTACGACCCCCTGGTGGCTGCGTGCGAACGCTACGGGATCCCCCTGATCGAGGATGCGGCTGAGGCCATCGGCGCGACCTACCGGGGTCGGGCGACCGGGACGTTCGGCGACGCAGCGGTCTTCTCCTTCAACGGCAACAAGATCATCACCACCAGCGGCGGGGGGATGCTGGTGACCACCTCGGCCGACCTGGCCGACCGGGCGCGTCACCTGGCCACCCAGGCGCGCGACCCCGCGCCCCACTACGAGCACTCCACGATCGGCTTCAACTACCGCCTGAGCAACCTGCTCGCAGCCCTCGGCCGCGCCCAGCTGCGTGGTCTCCAGAGCCGGATCGACCGGCGCCGGCTGATCCACGCCACATACCGCGAAGCGCTCGCCGATCTGCCCGGGATCACCTTCATGCCGGTGGCGGGGTACGGCGAGCCCAACTACTGGCTGACCTGCATCGAGGTGGACCCCGGGTCGTTCGGCGCCGACCGTGAGACGATCCGGCTCGCCCTCGAAGCTGAGGACATCGAGTCGCGTCCCACCTGGAAGCCACTCCATCTCCAGCCGGTGTTCGCCGAGGCGCCGAGGGTGGGCGGGACGGTGGCCGCCGGCATCTTCGAACGGGGCCTCTGCCTCCCCACCGGGTCAGCGCTCACCGAACCCGAGCTCGAGCGGATCGTCGAGGTTCTCCACCACGTGCATCGCTGAGAGCCCACCGGTGCGGCCCGGACCCTGATCCGGGTCTCGTCGCCACAGGGATTTCTGGCGTATTCTCTTCTCCCATGACAACGACGGAGGGGCAGTCCGGAGCCGGGGGGTCGATGCCGAGGGCACTCGCCATCTACCTGCCGCAATTCCATCCGATCCCGGAGAACGACGTCTGGTGGGGCAAGGGGTTCACCGAGTGGGCGAACGTGACCAAGGCCCGTCCCCAGTACCCGGGGCACTACCAGCCGCACGTCCCGGGTGAGCTCGGCTTCTACGACCTGAGACTCCCCGAGGTCCGTGAGGCCCAGGCCGACCTGGCACGCGAGCACGGCATCTACGGCTTCATCTACTACCACTACTGGTTCCACGGGAAGCGCCTGCTCGAACGACCGTTCAACGAGGTCCTCGCGTCGGGCCAGCCCGACTTCCCGTTCGCGCTGTGCTGGGCCAACGGCGAGTGGACCGCCAACTGGAACGGCGAGGGCACCCTGCTCCAGCCGCAGCGCTACAGCGACCAGGACGACACGGCCCACATCCGCTGGTTGCTCGAGGCCTTCGCTGACGATCGCTACATCAAGATCGACGGCCGGCCCCTGATGCTCATCTACCGGCCGCTCAACTTCCCGGACGTGAAGCGCACCACCGACATCTGGCGCGAGGCGGCGGTCAAAGCGGGGTTCCCCGATCTCTACCTCGTCTGGGTCGAGGGCTGGGGCCGTCCCCCCGGTGGGCCCGAGGCCCACGGGTTCGACGCGACGGTCGCGTTCATGCCGCGCGCGGTGGGCCTCCAGAACTTCCCGGTCGAGAGCGTGCGCACCCACAAGGTGATCGACTACCGGGCGACGTACGAGGCGGTGCTCGAGGAACCCCAATTCCCCTGGAAGCGGTTCCCGTCGGTCATGGTCGGCTGGGACAACACCCCACGCCGCCCACGCAAGGCCACGATCTACGACGGGGTCACCCCTGGTGAGTACCAACGCTGGCTCCAGCGGACCTTCGACAATCACATCGGGGTGCGCGAGGAGGAGAATTACCTCCTCATCCTGGCCTGGAACGAGTGGGCCGAAGGGAACCACCTCGAGCCGGACCAGCGCTACGGCCGCGCCTTCCTCGAAGCGACCCGGGCCGTGCTCCTGCCTTCGATGCAGGATCGCCGAAGCGCGCCCTTCCGCACCGGCGAGCCGGTGATCGACCACGGCGACAGCCCATTGGTCGAGGAGGAGGACGAGTCGACCCCGACCCTCGACGTGACGGCCATCGACTTCGACACCCCGGTCGCCAATGCCGCGGCGCTGGTACAGGAGCTGGGCATCGACAGCGGGCGAGGGGTGGTCGACCTCGGCGACACGACCGAGGCGCTCCGCAACGGACTGCTCCACTACGGCATCGACTACCGGGCAGCGGCCGACACCGCCGACGGGGTCGGTGCCAGGAACGCGCTGTCCAGGATCACGGACCGGGCATCGGCCGATCGCCTGCTCGACGACTACGCCGGCACCGGGGCGCTGCTCGCACTCGACGTCCTCGAGGACCTGGCAGAGCCCGAATGCGCCCTGTCGGCCCTGTCCGCATGGGCCCTTGCCCACGACGAGCCCTACCTCGTGGTGTCCGTGCCCAACGTCGCCCACTTCGACCTCGGGCTGGGTCTCCTCACCGGCCGTTGGGGACCGACCAAGTCCGGGCTCCTGGACGCCACCCACCTGCGGTTCTTCACCGAGCAGGCCCTCGAACGACTCCTGGCCAGCTGCGGATGGGCGATCGCCCAGCGACACGACTACCAGGTCATCGAGTCCGACGACTACCACTCCGACCTGCTCGACCGGCTGCCCGAAGAGATGGTCGGCGCGCTGCGGATCCTCTCGCAGCACACCAACCCGAGCTGGGCGGTCGAGCACTTCATCTGGGCGCTCACGCCCTTCCGGATCGACCAGCCCCCGAAGTCCTTCGGCGACGCAACGGCTCCGGTGCCCGACGAGACCCGTACCGAGACCATCGGCGAGGCCGTCGTCGCGGTCCGCCGCTACTTCGAGTCGATGGGCATCCTGGCCAGCGAGGTCAGACGCCGCTCCACGCCGGCACCCAGACCACGACCGTCCTGGCAGCGGGCCGCGAGCAAGGCCATCAACTCGTCGCCGCGCATTGCGTCGGCGTACCACGCGGCGCGACGCCGGATCGGCTGAACAGACACTTCGCCCCGGATCCCGGGGATCGGACCAACGACACAGAGGACGACTATGCCGAAACCAGTTTCGCTCGACGAGCCCATCGACGCCGAGCTTCCGCCCACCGTGCCAGAGGGACCGTGGCTGCTGGTCGTCGGGATGCACCGAAGCGGCACCTCGGCGATGACCGGCGCCATGGCCGCGCTCGGGTTCAACACTCCCCACACCGACGATCTCGCGGTCTGGGTCGAGAGCAACCCCGAGCACTGGGAGTCCCGGTCGATGGTGCGGGTCGACGACCAGCTGCTCCGGAGGATGGGAGGGAGTTGGGAGGCACCACCGGTCCGTGAGCCCGGCTGGGAGTTCTACCCCTCGGTCATCGAGCGTCCCGACCCGGACGCGGTGACCGTGGCGGCCGCCGCGTATCCCTCCGAGGGTCCCATCGTGTGGAAGGACCCGCGGGTCTGCCTGCTGCTGCCCTACTGGCTGCGTATCCTCCCCCGACCGGTCGCCGCGCTCCTGGTGTGGCGCGACCCGCTGCCCGTCGCCCGATCGTTGGTCCGCCGCGACAACATGCACATGGCCGACGGGATCGCGCTGTGGGAGCGGTACAACCGGGTGGCCCTCGAAGATCTCGTCGGGGTCGACACCTATGTCTGCGGCTTCGAGTCGGTACTCGCAGATCCGCCGACGGCCATTGGCGGCATCGCCACCTGGCTCGACTCCCTCTCCCAGTTCAGCGGTCAGGGATTCGGGAAGCAGGTCGACAAGGCGATCGAGACCATCTCGGCCCCGAACCGCGCGCCCAATGACGAGGGGAAGGAGCTGCTGTTCCCCGAGCACCACGAGCTCATCGAGCGGCTACGCGGCCTCGAGGGCGGACACTCGCCGCTCGGCCCGACCAGCCTGACGGATGAGTGCGGATGGACCACAGCGCTCCTCGAGGCCCGCCGAACCAGCCGGACCAGGGAGGTCGAGCGGTTCCAGAAGCACCTCTCGAAGTTCTACGGTTCCACCTCGTGGAAAATAACCCAACCCTTGCGCAACACGGTGGGCTTCCTCGCCTACAACGTGCGCAAGTACCGCGGGCTCGACCAGCCCGAGGAGGAGGAGACCGATCCCGTCAAGTGGTGAGCGCCGGCTGGCGACAGCGAAGTGCTCACACCACCGCAGCGTGTCCGGCGGCGAGACATGACGAGGGCGGGGGAACACATGGAGATTGACCGGTTGGTCGAGACCGCGTGCGAGCATGCCGGGTCGGACGACTTTGGCGGCGAGTCGTGGCGTGAGGGTCTCGAGGTGCTGGTCCTCTCGTTGAACACCGAGGCGGCGCTCAACGAGATGGGCGTCGGCGCGATGACCGACCAGATCGTCGGCTACATGGTCAACCGGCTCCAGATCGAGCAGTGGTACGCCACGTACCCCGAGATCGACGATGAGCAGATCGTGGCTCCGCTTTTCGGGCTCGGCCTCCCCCGCACCGGCTCCACCGCCTTGAGCTTCCTGCTGGCCCAGGACCCTGTCCGGCGGTCCCTGCGTGTCTGGGAGGCCGCCGAGCCGTGCCCGCCGCCGGAGACGGCGACCGAACACACCGACCCGCGCATCGCCGTGGCCCAGGCCGGCATCGACTTCACCAACGAGATGTTCACGGGCTTCGCAGGAATGTTGCCGACCGCGGCGGACGGTCCCCAGGAGTGCCTGGTGCCCATGGCATTCGAGTTTCGTTCGCTCATCTTCGAGGGCATGGCACTCATCCCGAGCTACAGCGCGTGGCTTCTGCGGTGCGACATGGAGCCGGCGTACAGGTACCACCAGCGGGTGCTCAAGCTGTTGCAGTGGCGCTGCCCGCCCGACAACTGGTGGCTCAAGAGCCCCGCACACATGCTGTCGATCGACGCGCTCGACAAGATCTACCCCGACGCCCGGTTCGTCATGACCCATCGTGACGTGGGCAAGGTGCTTCCCTCGGTGTGCGCGTTGTACCGCACGCTGACCACCGTCCTCACGGAACGCCCCGACCCGGTTTCCATCGGTGCCCACAGCTGCGACCTGTGGCAGACCGCGCTCGAGCGCCTCATCGACTTCCGCGATCGGGGGAACGACGACCGCTTCTGTGACCTGGCCTTCGAGGCGGTGCAGCATGATCCGATCGGGGAAGTCACCCGCCTCTACGCCGAGCTGGGAGACGACCTCAGCGACGAGGCCCGCCGGCGCATGGAGGACTGGTGGACCGCAAGCTCGAACGACCGATCCGGTCCAGGGAGCTATGCACCCGAGACCTTCGGCCTCGACACTGCGGCGATCGCCATCCAGTTCGCCTTCTACAGCGAGCGCTTCGGCGTAGGCAGTGCACACCAGGTCACCTGATGATCAGCAGTCAACCGAATCTGGACAGCGAGGACGGAGACATGGACGAGACCACCCAGAAGGTCGTGGACGGCACCGCGTGGCGGGAGTTCTGCGACCTGCTCGCCGATGCCGGCAATGCGATCCTCGCCGACGGCAATCCCGACGATCCGCTCGACCCGCGCGGAGGGGTTCCGCATGCTGACCCGGCTGCTGCGCGGCGCATTGGAGAGCAATCTCGAGTACGGGCGAGCCACCCAACCGGAGCTGATCTGCACGTGCCACGAGACCATCAAGATCGTCGGGGAGAACCCCGACAACCACTACCTCGGCACCTCGCTCGACGGGCAGTACGACTACCGGGTCTGGGGCACGCGGGGAGAGGCGAAGTGGATCAGCTTCAACCTCTTCTCCGGAGCCGGATTCGGTGGCGGCGGCCCCGGCACCGGCACCACCATGCACGAGGAGCAGATGCACATCGAGCCCGACGGCACCTTCGAGGTCATCGTCTCCCAGCGGGAGCATCCGGGGAACTGGTTGCGCTCGGAGGCCGCCACACGGAGCCTGGTGGTCCGTCAGACGTTCCTCGACAAGCGACACCAACGCCACGCCGAGTTGCGCATCGAGCGGATCGACGACGACGGCACCACCCACGATCCGCTGCGGCCGCAGGAGCTCTACGACTCACTGATCTACGCCGGCTACTACGTCAAGGGCGTCGCCCAGGTCGGTGCCCAGTGGGCGACCCGTCAGTCGAAGTGGCCCAACGTGTTCACCGATGAAGCCCAGCTGGCCGACACCAACAAGTTCAAGGACCCCCAGATCAACTGGCACCAGGCGTACTTCGACCTGGCGGAGGACGAAGCGCTGGTGGTCGAGGTCACGCCACCCGAGTGCGAGTACTGGATGATCGCCCTGCACAATCACTGGATGGAGACGCTCGACTACGTCCACCACCAGTCCACGCTCAACTGCCATTCCGCCCAGCTCGAGGCCGACGGGAGCGTGCGGTTCGTCGTCTCCCACATCGATCCCGGGGTGCCCAACTGGCTCGACACGGCCGGCCACCAGCGCGGCACCGTCGGTGTGCGCTGGGTGGGGCCCGACGTCGTCGACGTCCTGCCGGCTACCCGGGTCGTGATGCTCGATTCTCTGGTCTGAGACGCGATCTCGGCTCGAACAGCGATGCCGGCGACCGACGGAACCTGTTCCGGTGGCCCCGATGCCACGCGCCCTACACTGATCACTTCCACCACAGGCCTTGCTGAACAGGAGCACCACAGACGATGGATCTCGGACTCAGGGACGCAACGGTCGTCGTTGCCGGGGGCACCTCTGGAATGGGCCGCGCCGCCGCGAACTGCTTCGCCGAGGACGGCGCCCGGATTGCCGTCTTGGCGCGGTCAGAAGATGCACTCCGGACGACGGCTGTCGCGCTCACCGAGCTCGGCTCTCCGGATGCGATCGGCATCGCCACAGATCTCTTCGACACGAGCTCGGTGAACGCCGCCATCGAGCAGATCGGCGACCGATGGGGACACCTCAACGCGGTCGTCAATGCCGCAGGTCCGATGCGATTGGGTCTCAAGACCTTCGAGACCTACACCGATGACGAGTGGCACGATGTCTTGGACGGGCTCGCCCTGGCAGCCGTGCGCACCATTCGAGCGGCACTGCCGCTCCTTCGAGCCGCCGAGTGGGCCCGTATCGTGAACGTCTCGGCGATGTCGACGAAACACCAATCGCCGCCACTCGTTGCGTACACCGCCGCCAAGTCGGCCTTGACCAGCATCACGAAGAACCTGTCCCAATCGCTGGCGCCCGAAGGAATCCTGGTCAACACGGTCAGCCCCGGGACCTTTGCCTCCGAGACATTCAAGTCTGCACTTTCTCTGATGCCGGACGTCGATGAGAACGATCTGCACGACATCATGCGATTCATCAAGCAGGGATTCGGCCACGCCGTGTTCCTGGACCGGGCCGCGGACCCCTCTGAGATCGGCCCGGTCATCGCGTTCGCGGCATCCGCACGCAATACCTACATGACGGGCGCAAACATCAACGTCGATGGTGGCTCGGACTTCACCTGAGGGCCGGGCCAACGAACGACCGGCCGGCCACTAACGATCGGGGAGCCAGCCTCGCAGCCCTTCCTTCACCCGGACCGGCAGCAGATTGGCCAGCGTGGTCTCCGCGTGCCGCAGGCTCCGGCGGAGTCTGGTGTGCCGGTCGAGATCGGAACCGAGGCGGTCGACCGCCGCCTCGAGCTCCGCGATGTACTCGGACCGCACCGCGAGCTCGGCCAGGGCACTCTCGAGCGCCAGCCCGGTCAGACCGCCGGTCGGATCGCCGGGATCCCGGCTGCGCAAACGACTGTCGCCGTCGGTCGCGGTCCCGGGGGGACCGCCCGGGTGCCTGCGGGGGACGGGCCACCGCCCGCGCGATGGCGGCGGCACGGTCGGCCAGCGGCTGCGGTTCGAGCTCGGACAGCACGGTCGACCATTTGGCCACCAGGCGTCGGCGGTGGCGCTCCAAGAGAAATACCTTGTAGAGCGCGGTCGTGCTGCTGCTCTCGGTGTGGGTGAGCCGAGCAGACGGTTCGTAGACGACACGGTACCCATGCTCCCGAAGGGACAGGCAGAGATCGACGTCCTCGTAGTACGCGGGGTCGTAGCCCGGGTCGAACCCGCCGACCAGGTCCCACGCGACACGCTCCACGAGGAGCCCGTTGGCAGAGCAATAGTCGACGTCACGGGGCTCGGTGTACCGCCCGTCGGCGCCCGGCTCCCCGCGCCCGACCAGAGCGGCCGTGCCGTCCCGCCAGAGCACCGCGCCCGCCTCCTGGAGGGAACCGTCCGTGGAGAGGATCCGGCAGCCCACCGCACCGATCGCGGGGTCGGACTCCGCCCGCGCCACGAGGTGGTCGATGGCCCCGGGGGCGAGGACGCTGTCGTCGTTGACGAAGACCAGGTGTCTTCCCCGCGCGCACTGTGCGGCCAGGTCGTTCCCGCCGGCGAACCCGAGATTGGCCGGGCTCGGAACCAACACGATGTCGTCGCGTGCCACAAGGTCGGCCAGCATGCCCTTCGGCGTGCCGTTGGCCACCACCACCGTCTCCACCGGGAGCACCGTCGCGGCCCGTAGCGAGTCGAGGCAGGCGGCGATGCGCGCGACATCCGCGAGCACCAGCACACAGACCGACACCTCTGGCGAGTCAGGGACGGAGCGTCCCCTGGTCGCCCCCGAGGGGAGCGTGGGGGCGGTCACCCTCGGACGACCGGCCGGCCCATCGCGTCGCAGCGGAACACCGGTCAGGGTCGGTGGGCCACGATAAACCAGCCGGTCTCGTCGCGAGCTGCGTCGACCACCATCCCAGCCTCGTCGAACCACGGCTGGAGCTCCCTCCAGACGTACCGGTGCTCGACGGGTGCGCTGAGGCGATCGAACGTGTCGAGCACCAGGCTTCGGAAGGGCTTGTCGCGGTAGGTGCCCATGGGCAGGCCGGCGAGGACGTCGATGCCGCGCCGCTCCCCCCACCGGCCGGGCAGGACCGTCCCCGCGTAGAGCAGGGCGGCGATGGGCGTGGACAGGACCTTGAGCGCCGGGTGGGAGAGCCGCACGGTGAACGTCCGCACCACGGCAGCGAGGGACAGCGCCGCCGACCGGAGCCCGAACGTGGACGGACGGCTGTAGAGGTAGAGGAGCATCCGCCCTCCCGGGGCGAGGAGCCCGAGCAACCTCCGGAAGCCCTCGCGGGGATCATCGAGGTGGTGGAGCACACCCAGGCTCGAGATGAAATCGAACGATGCCGGGGCGAACGGGGCATCCCGCAGGTCCGACTTGAGCACGACCACGTTGTCGCCGTCGGCCAGGTTCCGGGCCGCTGCCTCGACCGCGGACGAGCCGTCGAGCGCGACCTCGGCGGCCAGGTGACGGGCCAGGATGCGGGTGAAGCGACCCTTGCCGCAGCCGGCGTCGAGCCCGACCTTGCCGTCGAGGCCCGCCAGGTCGAGGTCGCGGAAGTAGATCTCGGCGAATGCCTCGTCCTCGTCACGCACCTCGTCGAAGGCGTTCCACTCGTACCCGAAGCTGGCGAAGGTCCGCCCGGTCGAGCCAGTTGGCGCGCCCGGAGCCGAGAAGTCCAGGTACCCGTCGTGGCGCGCGTACCGATGGCCGTCGGCACACTGGGCGCCGTCCGCGTCGCAGACCATCGACCGGCCACACCGCGGGCACTGCATCCGATCGGCGATCACCCCGGGTACCGCTGTCACGTGATCTTCCTGCACGCCCCGCTCCCACTCGACGTCCAGGGCACACTATCGCCACCCTGCCCGGGTTCCTCGCCTCGAAGCCCAGACCGCGGAGTCCGGCCCCTCCCGCGGCTCACCGGGCCAGCCCGGGCATCCAGCGGTCGAGCCACGCCTCGAGGACCAGGACGTCCCAGAGCTCGTAGCCGAAGTCGCGCCGACCCCTGACGTGGTCCCGCCAGGCGAGCCGCACCGGCGTCGGGTCGAGGAGGCCCTGGGCGCGCAGGCGACGCTCGCCGAGCAGCTCCTCGGCCCACGGCCGCAGCGGTCCGCGGAGCCACGCGCCGATCGGGAGGCCGAATCCCATCTTCGGACGTTCGAACAGCGGGGCCGGCACATGCCGTTGGAGGACCTGGCGGAGGATCCACTTGGTGGCGCCATCGTGCAGCTTGACCTCCATCGGCAGTCGCCAGGCCACATCGAACACGCCGCGGTCGAGGAACGGGACCCGCGTTTCGAGGGAGTTGGCCATGGCAGCCCGGTCGACCTTGGTGAGGATGTCGTCGGGCAGGTAGCCGGTCGTGTCCGACCAGAGCATCCACGACGTGATCCCCTCCGTGGAGGGTCGCGGAACGCCACCTGCCGTCACGTCGGGGACCCACCCGGCGTCACCGTCGTACCCATTTCCGCGAACCACCATCTCGTCGGCCCGGTCCCAGTGCGAGGTGAGGGCGACGTAGGCGTCCTCGGGGCCCGAAGCAGTCAGCACCTTGGCCACCTTTGCCACCTTGGTGGACGGGTTCCGCACCTGCCACCGCACCGGTAGGAGGCCGGTGGCCCGGGCCGCGCCCTCGACCAGCCCCGGGGGGAGCCGGGCGAGCGTGGCGCCGGTCGCCCGGCGCACCGGGTCGGGCAGCGCCGAACTGTGCCGCCACAAGCGTTCGAGCCATGCGTGGCGGTTGTAGCCAGCGAAGAGCTCGTCCCCGCCGTCGCCGGAGAGGGCGACGGTGACCTGGGTGCGGGCCAACCTGCTGACCAGGAACACCGGGATCTGCGAGATGTCGGCGAACGGTTCGTCCCAGATCTCGGACAACCGGGGGATGACCTCGGCGGCGTCCGCGTCGCTCACCCGCAGCTCGGTGTGCTCGGTCCCCAGGTGGGCCGCTACCGCGGCGGCCTCCGACGACTCGTCGTAGGCCCGCTCGGCGAACCCCACGGTGAAGGTGCGGACTGGCCGCGGCGCGGTCTTTTGCATGAGCGCCACCACCAGGCTCGAGTCGATCCCGCCGGAGAGGAACGCCCCCACCGGCACGTCGGCCACCATCCGCGCGGCCACCGCGTCGGACAGCGTCGACTCGACCCTGTCTGCGAGGATCTCCGGCGGATCGTCCATCGGGCGGCGGCGGGAGTCCTCGACTGCGCCAGCGGCCGACCAGTAGGCACGGCACCGTAGGGGCTGCCCGGAGGGCGAGGCGGCGTCGACGGTCACCAGGTGGCCGGGGAGCAGCTTGGCCACTCCCCGGTAGACGGTCCGGGGCGCCGGGATGCAGTTGTGCCGGAGGAAAAGGGCCACCGCCCCGCGGTCGAGCTCACCGGTGAACCCCGGGAGGGCATGCAACGCCTTGAGCTCGGAGGCGAAGGCGAGCAGTCCACCGGTCCAGCCGTAGTAGAGGGGCTTCTCACCGAACCGGTCCCGGGCCAGGTGGAGCTCGCCCCGGTGACGGTCCCAGATGGCGAACGCGAACATCCCCTCGCTTGCCTCGAGGGCCGCGTCGAGGCCCCACTGCTGCACCGCGCCGAGCAGCACCTCGGTGTCGGAGTCGCCACGGAAGGCCAACCCCGCAGCAGTGAGTCGGCGGCGGAGCGCGGGGAAGTTGTAGATCTCGCCGTTGTAGGCGAGCACCCACCGTCCATCGGCCGACACCATGGGCTGGTGCCCGTGCGGACTGAGGTCCACGACGGACAGGCGACAGTGGCCGAAGGCGACCCGTCCCCCCGGATCGACCCACAGTCCCCGGTCGTCGGGTCCTCGGTGGTCGAGGCGGGCGGCCATGGTCCCGGCCAGCGCCCCGAGCCGCTCGGCGCCGGACCGCCCGGCAGGGTCGAGCAGACCCGCGATCCCGCACACGGTTCAGGGACCGGCCGAGCCGGCGCGCCGACACCTACGATCGGGCGGCTCGACACACCACCCGGAACGGATCATTCCGCAGATCATCGGCTGCACACTCGTCGGCGTCAAGTACCGGCTCCGGTCGACGGCGACCGGACCGGTGCTTGTGACGGAATCGCGCCTGTGGCATCCTGCGGCAGTGACGGCCTGGGGCAGAGGGTGACCGTGGCATCCAAGGGGAGGGAGGCGTTCCTCCTCCTGCCGGCAGGTCTTCGCCGCCAGGTCCTCCACGGACTGGGCCGCTACGCCCCCTGGGAATCCGGCTTCGACTTCACCCCTCCCGAGCTGCTCCCCGGCGAACGCGCCGGACCGCCCGACTTCGTCGGGATCGGGGCGCAGAAATGCGGCACGACCTGGTGGTACGACCTCGTCGCGACCCACCCGGAGGTTTCGACGCGATCGGGCATCCACAAGGAGCGGCACTTCTTCGACCGGTTCGGGTCGCACCGGTTCGACGACGCGGAGATCGAGCGCTACCACGGCTGGTTCCCGCGCCCGACGGGAATGCGCTGCGGCGAGTGGACGCCGGACTATTTCTCGTACCCGTGGACCCCCGAGCTGCTGCGGCGGGCGGCCCCCGACACCCGCCTCCTACTCCTGCTCCGCGATCCGGTGAACAGGTTCCGCTCCGGACTGGCCCATGCCGAACGGACCGGTGGACGGATCGACACCGCCATGGTCGACAACGCTGTGCAGCGCGGCTTCTACGCGAGGGCCCTCGACGAGTGGCTCCGCCATTTCGCGCGCGACCAGCTGCTCATCCTCCAGTACGAGCGGTGCGCAGAGGACCCAGCGACCCAGCTGCGGGCCACCTTCTCCTTCCTCGGACTCCCCGAGACCGCGCCCGGGCTGACCGCGGTGCCCGCCACGAGCCCACCCGACGGGGGCCCGGTCGACGACGACGTCGCCCGTCGCCTGGTCGCGATCTACGAGAAGGACGTCCTCCGGCTGGCCGCATCGGAGCCAACCATCGACCTCACCCGCTGGCCGCATTTCGCCCACCTGGCCGGAGGGTCATCGGTCGCCTGACGGTCCGTACTCCCCGACCCGGCGCCCGTAGTCGGGGTGCTCACCGAGCCGGCCCAACGCCCCGTCCCAGAGGCCGTGCACGATGGCCGACCGCTCGTCCCGGCTCCTGGCCCGCTGGAGGTGCCGGGCGGAGTAGGCGAGGTGCCAGGCGTACCACGAGGGCCGGCCGTGCCGCCGTGCGAGCGCCACCGAGTTCCTGGCGTGGTAATACGCGCGCCATGCCTCGTCGGCGTCGTTCGGACGAATCGCGGCAAAGGCCGAGTCGCGACCTGTCGACGTCTGCTGGGTGGCGACAGCCCGCGCTGCCCGGTCGTCCATCAGCACCCCGAAGCCGGCCTCGCGCACCCTGCAGAAGAAGTCGAAATCCTCGAGGCCGAAGAACCACTCCTCGTCGGGCAGGACCCCGGCGTCTGCCACCCGGCGCGCGACCAGAGTCGCCCCCCAGCTCGCCACGTCCACCGGGGTGAATCCGTCGGCGGCTCCCTCGGCCGGCACGACGTTCTCGGTGTGGGCGCCCCGTCCCACGAAACGCCGGCCGTACGCCACGACCGCGCCGAGGGGTGGCCGGGCGGGGGCCATCCGACCAATCCGGTCGACCAGGTCGACGATCCGCGGCGTCGGGAGGGCGAACAGCCCCACATCGTCCTCGCAGAGGTAGACCCATTCCGTCGCCGGGTCGGCGAACGCCTCCTCCATGCCGACCCGGAACCCGCCGGCAGGGCCCAGGTTGCGGGGCAGTCGCACCATGCGCACCCGCGCCTCGAGCTCCGCGTCGTCGAGGCCGCCCTCACCGTTGACCACGACCACCACCCGCTCCTCCGGGAGCCCCTCGACCTCGAGGAGCGATCGGACGACGTCACCGGCGAGCCGCGGCCGCATGTGGGTGAGCACCACGGCGACCACGCCGACGAGTGGGTCGGGTGGCCGGCCCGGAGGCCTGGTCATGCTGCGCTCACGGCTGTAGGCTACCAACGCGCCGAGCTGGTTCCGGCTTGCGGCGCGCCCGTTCGGCAGTACGCACTCGGGCGGCGCAGCCGGACAGAACGGGCAGGACGACGTGGGGAGCGATGGTGTCGGAACCGGCTCGGGATCGACGCCGCGGGTGAGGCGGGGGCCGCGGTGATCAGCGCGATTCTGCCGGTCCGCGACGGCGGACCCTGGCTTGCGGACCAGCTCACCGCCCTCACCTCCCAGGACTGCGCAGAACCCTGGGAGGTGGTGATCGCCGACAACGGGTCGAGCGACGGCAGCGAGGAGCTGGCCCGACGGTGGGCCGAGGAGCACCCTGGGTTCCACTTCGTAGACGCCTCGGTCCGGCGGGGACCGTCGGCGGCCCGCAATGCAGGGGCTGCGGCCGCATCAGGAGATCTGCTCGCCTTCTGCGACGCCGACGACGTGGTGCAGCGCGGTTGGCTGGCGGGGTGTGTGGCCGCACTCGGCGACGCCGACGTGGTGGCCGGCCATCTCGACCTCTGGTCGCTCAACGGCGGGCCGCCCGCTCCGGCCCAGCCCGCGGCCACCCGGCAGCTCGGGTTCCTCCCGGCCGCCCTCGGAGCGAACCTGGCCGTCCGGCGCGCCGCCTTCGACGCGGTGGGGGGATTCTCGGAGGAACTGGTGACCGGGGAGGACATCGATCTCTCCTGGCGGCTCCAGCTGGCCGGCTTCCGGTTCGCGATCGCTCCCGAGGCAGTGGTCGCCAAGCGGGAGCGCTCGCGTTTCGGTCTGATCTTCCGCCAGGCCCGCACCTACGGGAGATGCGGGCCTGCGCTCTTCCGCCGCTACCGGTCCGAGGGCGCCAGGCGAGACCTCGCCGGCGCACTCCGGGCCTGGGTCTGGCTCGTGGTGGCCCTCCCCACCCTGTTCCGGCCAGCACAGCGCGCCGCCTGGGCCCGGACCGCCGCGGTCAGGCTGGGGCGGCTCGAGGGCTCGGTCGCCGAGCGGGTGTTCTTCCCGTGACCCGGCCCATCGGTGCCAAGGGCCACCGCCCGTTCAGTCGATCGACCAGTCGGCGCCGACGTAGATCGGCGAGAGCCCCATCACCCCCTGCGGGGTCTTGACCCGGTCCGGACCGAAGGCGTCGAAGGTCACGACTGGTTGCCAGGGCAGGAAGGGATCACGCTTGCCCCGCGGGTAGCCGGTGATGGCGGCCCACACCGAGTACTGCCCCCTCGGCAGCGGGAGGTGCCGGAGGCGGCAACGGATCTCGAAGTCCCCCTGCGGCATGAACCCGTTGTACTCGACGAGGAACATCGGGAATGCGGTCCCTTGCGAGATGCCCACGTAGAAATCGGCCTGGGCCGCCTCGGGCGAACGAAGGGTGAGGCAGACGTCGACCGGCTCCCCCGATCGCAGGGCTCCCCCGTCAGCTGCCTCCACCTCCACCTTCAACACGTCCACCATCCCCTGGTTGGAGGTGATCGAGGCCGCGTTCTCCTTGAGGGAGGCACGGTAGAGGGCCAGCACCTCCTTGGTCGGCCCGGCAGCGCGGACTTCCGCATTGGCCAACCAGACGGCCCGGTCGCAGGAGGCCTCGACCGAGGCGAGGTCATGGGAGACGTAGAGCAGGGTGGTGCCGCGCTGGACGATCTCGCCGATCCGGTTGAGGCACTTCTGCTGGAAGTTGGCGTCCCCGACCGAGAGGACTTCGTCGACCAGCAGGATGTCCGGCTCGAGGAAGGCGGCGATGGCGAAGCCGAGACGCACCTGCATCCCCGACGAGTAGAACTTGACCGCTCGGTCTATGGCGTCACCGACCCCGGCGAACTCGACGATGTCGTCGAACTCCTGTCGGATCTTCTCCCGGCCCATCCCGAGGACGGTCCCGTAGAGGAAGACGTTCTCGCGCCCGCTCAGCTCGGGATGGAGCCCACTGGTCACGCTGAGCAGTGCGCCGATGCGCCCGCGGACGTCGCAAATGCCGGCGGTCTGGTAGGTCACCTGGCTCAGGATCTTGAGCATGGTGGTCTTGCCCGATCCGTTGATCCCGATGAGGGCCAGGCTCCCTCCGGGCTCGACCGTGAAGTTGATGTCCTTCAGGACCCAGCGCCACTGCTTCTCTTGACGGCCTTCTTTGAGCCGTCGCCGCAGCTTGACCAAGTGCTCGGTCATCTGCGGCGCGACGGGGTCGGCGAGGAACTTCTTCCAGACCTGCTCGACGCGGATGGAGCCGTCAGGCAATGTCAGCAAAGCTCACCTCGAACTTCTTGAAGATGACGTAGCCGAACACGAAATAGAGCACCGACCCGACGGCCGCCGCCAGCAGTGGGGCGAACGTGGGATTCCCGCCGACGAGCATGGTCTGGCGGATCGTGTTGATGACCGGACCGATTGGGTTGAAGAAGCCGTAGATGACCTGAAGGTTGACGGTGAGCCCGCCCACCGCCTGCCCGTGCACGAGGTGGGCCTGGGTCACATGGTACTGAGTGGGGATCTTGCTGAACGGCCAGATCACCGGCGTCAGGAAGATCCCGAGCGAGATCACGATCGGGATCACTTGGCTCAGGTCACGGAACTGGACGATCAGGCTGGCGGTGCCGAGCGTGACCCCTGCGGTGAAGAGGATCTCGATCACGATGCACAAGGGCACCCACACGGTGGTCGGCTTGGGCAGTTGACCGAACAAGAGGAACAGGAGGGCCAGCGGGATCCACGAGAGCACGGTGTTGAGGGCGTTGACCATCATGGTCTCGATGGGGAAGCACTCCCGAGGGAACTGGGTCTTGGAGAGCAGCGACTTGTTGGTCAACAGCGCGTTCCCCCCCTGGCCGAGGGAGGTGGCGAAGAAGGTCCAGGAGAGCACGCCGACGAAGGCGTAGAGGGCGAAGGGGGTGCTGCCGGTTGAGTAGCCCTTCACCCGCGAGAAGACGATGATGAGGACGATCAGGGTGGCGACCGGGTTCAGGATCGCCCAGAGAACGCCGAGGGTGGCCTGCTTGTACTGGACCCGGAAGTCGCGCTCGGCCAGCGTGAAGACGATCTCCCGATGCGCCCAGACCGCCCGTGCTCCCTCTTTGAGGGTGGTCCTGTGGTTGTAGAGGATCTCGGGCGGCGGTTCGTCGGCGACGGCGACCTCTTGGATGTAGAGGGCGTTCGGATCGTCCGGCTGGGCGGCTCGTCCGTCCCCGACCACCCGCTCGACCGCACCCTCCGGACCGGGCGCGTCCGCGTCTTCCGGTGCAGACTCAGCCGTCACTGGTGAATCCCCTCTCTGGCCATACGAACCGGCCAGTCGCTGCACATCCCTGCCCAGCATCGTAGTCCAGGGACCGAGCGGCTCGGAAGTGGATCGTGCCTGGCAGGAGCGGTACTAGCATCACCCGATGCACGGATCGGGGGCAGGCACGGATGTCTGCGAGGTCACCCCGGTGTGCAGGATCCGGGGGCTGGCGCCCCTGCACCGATGGTCCAAGGAGGGGGCAGGGCGATGAGCACGGTCAGGCCTCCGGACATCGTGGCTCTCGTCCTCACCCACAACGCGCCACACGCGCTCGCTCGGTGCCTCGCCGCGATCGCCGCCCAGACCACGCGTCCTGCGGAGATCGTGGTGGTCGACAACGCGAGCGATCCGCCCGTCCGATCCGAGTTGTTCGACGCAGGCGGTGTCCCGTTGCGGATCATCCGCTCCGACGTCAACCTCGGACCGGCGGGGGGTTGGGCGATCGCACTGCGTGATTTCCTCGCGAACGATGCAACTCACGCGTGGGTCATGGATGACGACATCGTCCCCGAGCCCACGTGCCTGGCCGCCCTCTGGTCCGCGGTGGTACGGCGCCCGGACGTGCCCTTCGTCGTTCCGATCTCGATCCAACCCGACGGGGAAGTCGGTCGATGGGGGTCATGGTGCGGATTCCTCATCGGCCACGACGTGGTGGAAACGGTGGGTCTGCCGAGGGCGGACTTCTTCTGGTGGGCCGAGGACACCGAGTACTGCCACTGGAGGATCCCCCAGGCGGGGTACCCGCTGCGGTTCGTCGAGAAGGCCGTCGTGCACCACGACGCCATCCGTCAACGAAGCGACCGGCCCGCGTGGAAGTACTACTACGAGTCCCGCAACATGTTGTACTTGCATTGGCACGTCATGCACAGGATGGGCTGGCTGCCGAGAAACTTCAGCCGGCTGGTCGGCAAGGCGCTCCTCCGGCAGAAAACCGATCGGCTCCGCTGCCTCGTGGCCATGGGCCGGGGGCTGTTCGACGGTGCATTCGGACGCATGGGCATCCGGTATCCCGTCGTGGCGTTGCGCGAACGCGATGTCGGCCTGAGCCCCCCTGCGTTACCCGGGGAACCCCATCTGTCCTGACCGGGACGCGTCGCCCATGGCCCGCTGGCGCTAGCATCACCGGGTGCACGAATCGGGGGCTGCCGGGGACGTGTGCGAGGCCGCCCCGGGACGCCGGATCCGAGTGCTGGTGGCCATCAAGTGTCTGGGATTCGGGGGTGCCGAACGCCTGGTCGTCGACATGGTCGCCAACGGCGACACCAGCGCGTTCGACTACGAGGTGGCCTACCTACTCGAGCGCGAGGACGCGCTGGTTCCCGCACTCACCGCCAGGGGGACACCCGTGCACTCGCTCGGCGCCCGAGGGAACGCGGACCTGCGCTGGATGGCCCGTCTGCGATCGCTGTTGCTGACCGGCCGCTTCGATGTGGTGCACTTCCACCTCCCCTACACCGCGGCACTCGGACGGCTGGTGGTTGCCAGCATTCCCAGGGCGGTGCGGCCGCCGGTCGTCTACACAGAGCACAGCCTCTGGAACCGGATGGCCGTCCTGATCAAGGTGGTCAACCGGGCCGGCATCGGACTCGACCGGTCGCTGGTGGTCGTCTCACAGGCGGCGCACGACGCGCTGCCCGACGCGCTCAAGGACCGCGCCCGGGTGATCGTGCTCGGCGTCGACCTGTCGCTCTCGGACGAGTTGGCAGCACGGCGCGACGAGATCCGCGCCGAGGTGCGCGGCGAGCTCGGGGTTCCCGAGGGCGACACCCTCGTTCTGACCGTCGCCAACCTCCGACCCGAGAAGGGCTACGACGTCCTCCTCGAGGCGGCCCGACTGGTGGACGGTCACCACCTGCCGATCCGGTTCGCCGCGGTCGGCCGCGGACCGCTCGAAGGTGAGCTGCGCGAGCGGCACCGGGCCCTCGGGCTCGACCAGCGGTTCACGTTCCTCGGCCAGCGCGACGACGTCCTCCGTCTGCTGGTCGGGTCCGATGTGTTCCTCCTCGCCTCGCGCCAGGAGGGGCTCCCGGTGGTCCTGATGGAGGCGACCAGTGTCGGCATGCCCATCGTGGCCACCGCGGTCGGCGGGGTGCCGCAGGTGCTCACCGACGGCACCGACGGACTGGTGGTCCCCCCCGGGGACCCGGTCGCCCTCGCCGCGGCGACCGAGCGGCTGGCCGCCGACCCCGGACTGCGCGAGCGGCTCGGACGTGCCGCCCGCGAGCGGAGCGCGATGTTCGACGTGGCCGCCGCCTGCCGGCAGATCGAGGAGATCTACCGTGACCTGGCCGGGGTCCCGCGATGACCGGCGGCCTTCGCGGCCGGAGGCTGGTGCACGTCACCACCACCGACATGAGCCTGGCGCTGCTCCTCGGACCGCAGCTCCGCGCCTTCGCCGAGCGTGGGATGGAAGTCATCGGGGTCTCGGCTCCCGGGGACTACGTCGGCCGGCTCGCCGACTGGGGCATCGTCCACGTCCCTCTCGAGCACGCCACGCGGGCGGTCTCACTCCGCCACGATCTCCTGGCCCTGCCAGAGCTGACCCGACTGTTCCGACGCCTCCGGCCGGACATCGTGCACACCCACAATCCGAAGCCGGGCGTCTACGGCCGCCTGGCCGCCCGGGCGGCCGGGGTGCCGGGCATCGTCAACACCGTCCACGGGCTCTACGCGGCCCCCGAGGACCCGCTCGCGCGCAAGGCCTTCGTCTACGCGCTCGAGCGGACGGCCTCCGCCTGTTCGCGCGTGGAGCTGGTCCAGAACGCCGAGGACCTGGCCACCCTCCGTCGCCTCGGCGTCCCGGCGGCCAAGCTCGTCCTCCTGGGCAACGGGATCGACCTCGCGCGCTTCCGCCCCGCGCGCTCGCCGGCAGAGGTCGCCCGGGCCCGCGAGGCGCTCGGCGTCGCTTCCGAGGCGGTGGTGGCCGGCACCGTCGGTCGCCTGGTCTGGCAGAAGGGGTTCCGTGAGCTGTTCGCGGCAGCTGACCACATGCGGACGATCCGCCCCGAGGTGGTGTTCGTCGTGGTGGGACCCCAGGACCCGGCCAAGGGCGACGCGCTCGACGCCAACGCGCTCGCCGCGGCTGCCGCACTCGGGAACGTCCGGCTGCTCGGCCACCGGGACGACGTCGAAAAGCTCTACCCCGGCTTCGACCTCTTCGTGCTCCCCTCGTATCGTGAGGGCTTCCCCCGCTCGGCGATGGAGGCCGCAGCGTGCGGCGTACCGGTCGTGGCCACCGACATCCGCGGTTGCCGTGAGGTGGTCGACCACGGTGTGAACGGGGTGCTCGTCCCGGTCCGCGATGCCGACGCGCTCACCGTCGCAGTGGCCGAACTGGCCGCTGACCCTGCCCGGCGCAGGGCGTTCGGGACAGCGGCTCGGGCCAAGGCCGAGGCGGCGTTCGACGACCAGGCGGTCATCGAGACCACGCTGGCAGCCTACGCACGGCTCCCCGGACCGCGTCCGGGATGGGCGGACCGACGGTGCCCCCTGCCCGGGTCGGGGTTCACCTCGCGCGAGCGCTGACGCGAGCCATGACGCCTTCGACTGCGATCTGGTCCGGGCGCACGTCTCCATGCTCGACACCCGGACCGCCCGCTACTGGTGCATGCCGCGCGCGCCAGGTACCATCGCCAGAGCAGCAGCGACCTTGCGGGAGGCCGTTCGGCGCTTGGACCAGTGCAGACAGCCGGGGGCACCATGGGAAGCCATGTCGGAGTGGGGTCGGCGGAGGAGAGTGTCGGTGCCGAGGGCACTGCCACCTGCATGGACATGCGGATCGCCGGTGAGGACCGCGACGAGCGAAACGGGGCGCTCGACCTGACCGTGGTCACCCGCCCACTCGCCGTACTGCAGCTCGCCGCGGTGGCCATCGCCAACAGGCGCTGCCTCGGACGCGTCGCCGCCGGTCTCGGCGACGCCGTCTAGCCCCGGTCCCCTTGCCCGCCCATCGTCCGGCGGCCCGGCGCCCGGACGGACCGCGCCCGGACGGACCGGGGCCCGTCGTCCTCCTGGCAGGGCCAGGGGACACGACCGACATCGTGGCCAACCGCCTGGCCGAGCAGGTGGACGATCTTCGGGTGATCGTCGAGTCGGCACCGTCGCGACGGGAGATGGCCACCCGCCGGGCCCGGCGGATGGGGTGGCCGACCGTCGCCGGCCAGGTGCTGTTCATCACCGGCGCGCTGCCGCTGCTCCGGTGGCGGGGACGGGCCCGGATCGCCGAGATCCTGGCCGACTCCGGGATGGACACGACCCCCTGGAGCGACGTGCTCCGCGTCGAGTCGGCCAACGACCCGGGCACGGTCGCCCTCCTCGAATCCCTTCACCCACGGGTGGTCGTCGTGAACGGCACCCGCATCCTTTCGCGGACGCTGCTCCGGGCCGCGGCGTGCCCGGTCATCAACACCCACGCCGGGTTGACCCCGCGCTACCGGGGCGTGCACGGCGGCTACTGGGCGCTGGCCGAGGGCCACCCCGAGCTGGTCGGGACCACGGTGCACCTCATCGACGAGGGCATCGACACTGGCGCCGTCCTTGGTCGTGCCCGCTTTTCCCCCACCCAGCGCGACTCGGTGGCCACCTATCCCTACCTCCACCTGGCTGCCGGGCTCCCCCTGCTCGCCGAGCAGGTCCAGCTGATCCTCCGGGGTGGCATGCCGGTGCCGGTCGGCGACGGCGCACCGCAGGGGGGGTCAAGGCTCTACTACCATCCGACCTTGGCCGAGTACCTTCGCCACCGGGTCAGGGACGGCGTCCGGTGAGCCGCCGACGGCCTCGGGAGCGATGATGCCACAGTGACCGTGAGCGCGACCGTGTACCAATCAGCACCCGGGGCACTGGTGGTCTCGCTCGACTTCGAGCTCCACTGGGGAATGCGCGACCACGTCGCCCGCAACAGTTCGACCTACGCCGAGCTCCGCCCGTCCCGGAACGTCGGTCTGGCGCTCGCCGACCTGTTCGCCGAGCGAGGCATCCGGGCCACGTGGGCGACAGTCGGCCTGCTCTTCGGGTCGGCACGCGACGAACTCGACCCGTTCCTGCCGGAACGGCGGCCGGCCTACCGACGACCCGAGCTCGACCCGTACCGGGAGCCGATCGGGGTCGACGAAGGAGCCGATCCGGAGCACCTGGCCGGGTCGTTGGTCCGCCGGATCGCGGCCACCCCCGGCCAGGAGGTGGGTTCCCACACCTTCTCGCACTTCTACTGCCTCGAGGACGGCCAGGACGAGGCCGACCTCCGCGCGGACCTCGCTGCCGCCCAGGCCATCGCCGGGACGCACGGGCTCGCGCTGACCAGCCTGATCCTTCCCCGCAACCAGTGGAATCCCCGCTACGCAGGGGCCGTCCTCGAGAGCGGGTTCGACTGCATCCGCGGTCCGCAGCCCTCGTGGGGCCACCACCCACGCCCCCATGGGGGGCACCGGCGGGTCGATCGGGCGGCCCGTCTGCTCGACTCCTACGCCGGCGTGCGCCCGCCCCCGACCACCCCGTGGGACGCGGTGCGCCGACCCGACGGGCTCTGCGACGTTCCGGCGAGCGCCTTCCTACGCCCCTACTCTCCGGGCCGGGCACGGCTCGAGCCGCTCAAGCTCCGCCGGCTGGTCGCCGGGCTGCGCGACGCCGCCCGACGGCGGCGGATCTTCCACCTCTGGTGGCACCCCCACAACTTCGCCCGCTACCCCGACGAGAGCTTCTCGTTCCTGCAACGCCTCCTCGACGAGTTCGAGCGGCTGGCCACCGCAGAAGGCATGCGATCGCTCTCCATGCGGGACGTGGTGGCGACCGTCGACGGCAGGATCGGTTCGGGCCCACGGCCGTAGCGGCGGGCCCAGGGCGGCCGGCATTCTTCCCGTGACCCGGCCCATCGGTGCCAAGGGCCACCGCCCGTTCAGTCGATCGACCAGTCGGCGCCGACGTAGATCGGCGAGAGCCCCATCACCCCCTGCGGGGTCTTGACCCGGTCCGGACCGAAGGCGTCGAAGGTCACGACTGGTTGCCAGGGCAGGAAGGGATCACGCTTGCCCCGCGGGTAGCCGGTGATGGCGGCCCACACCGAGTACTGCCCCCTCGGCAGCGGGAGGTGCCGGAGGCGGCAACGGATCTCGAAGTCCCCCTGCGGCATGAACCCGTTGTACTCGACGAGGAACATCGGGAATGCGGTCCCTTGCGAGATGCCCACGTAGAAATCGGCCTGGGCCGCCTCGGGCGAACGAAGGGTGAGGCAGACGTCGACCGGCTCCCCCGATCGCAGGGCTCCCCCGTCAGCTGCCTCCACCTCCACCTTCAACACGTCCACCATCCCCTGGTTGGAGGTGATCGAGGCCGCGTTCTCCTTGAGGGAGGCACGGTAGAGGGCCAGCACCTCCTTGGTCGGCCCGGCAGCGCGGACTTCCGCATTGGCCAACCAGACGGCCCGGTCGCAGGAGGCCTCGACCGAGGCGAGGTCATGGGAGACGTAGAGCAGGGTGGTGCCGCGCTGGACGATCTCGCCGATCCGGTTGAGGCACTTCTGCTGGAAGTTGGCGTCCCCGACCGAGAGGACTTCGTCGACCAGCAGGATGTCCGGCTCGAGGAAGGCGGCGATGGCGAAGCCGAGACGCACCTGCATCCCCGACGAGTAGAACTTGACCGCTCGGTCTATGGCGTCACCGACCCCGGCGAACTCGACGATGTCGTCGAACTCCTGTCGGATCTTCTCCCGGCCCATCCCGAGGACGGTCCCGTAGAGGAAGACGTTCTCGCGCCCGCTCAGCTCGGGATGGAGCCCACTGGTCACGCTGAGCAGTGCGCCGATGCGCCCGCGGACGTCGCAAATGCCGGCGGTCTGGTAGGTCACCTGGCTCAGGATCTTGAGCATGGTGGTCTTGCCCGATCCGTTGATCCCGATGAGGGCCAGGCTCCCTCCGGGCTCGACCGTGAAGTTGATGTCCTTCAGGACCCAGCGCCACTGCTTCTCTTGACGGCCTTCTTTGAGCCGTCGCCGCAGCTTGACCAAGTGCTCGGTCATCTGCGGCGCGACGGGGTCGGCGAGGAACTTCTTCCAGACCTGCTCGACGCGGATGGAGCCGTCAGGCAATGTCAGCAAAGCTCACCTCGAACTTCTTGAAGATGACGTAGCCGAACACGAAATAGAGCACCGACCCGACGGCCGCCGCCAGCAGTGGGGCGAACGTGGGATTCCCGCCGACGAGCATGGTCTGGCGGATCGTGTTGATGACCGGACCGATTGGGTTGAAGAAGCCGTAGATGACCTGAAGGTTGACGGTGAGCCCGCCCACCGCCTGCCCGTGCACGAGGTGGGCCTGGGTCACATGGTACTGAGTGGGGATCTTGCTGAACGGCCAGATCACCGGCGTCAGGAAGATCCCGAGCGAGATCACGATCGGGATCACTTGGCTCAGGTCACGGAACTGGACGATCAGGCTGGCGGTGCCGAGCGTGACCCCTGCGGTGAAGAGGATCTCGATCACGATGCACAAGGGCACCCACACGGTGGTCGGCTTGGGCAGTTGACCGAACAAGAGGAACAGGAGGGCCAGCGGGATCCACGAGAGCACGGTGTTGAGGGCGTTGACCATCATGGTCTCGATGGGGAAGCACTCCCGAGGGAACTGGGTCTTGGAGAGCAGCGACTTGTTGGTCAACAGCGCGTTCCCCCCTGGCCGAGGGAGGTGGCGAAGAAGGTCCAGGAGAGCACGCCGACGAAGGCGTAGAGGGCGAAGGGGGTGCTGCCGGTTGAGTAGCCCTTCACCCGCGAGAAGACGATGATGAGGACGATCAGGGTGGCGACTGGGTTCAGGATCGCCCAGAGAACGCCGAGGGTGGCCTGCTTGTACTGGACCCGGAAGTCGCGCTCGGCCAGCGTGAAGACGATCTCCCGATGCGCCCAGACCGCCCGTGCTCCCTCTTTGAGGGTGGTCCTGTGGTTGTAGAGGATCTCGGGCGGCGGTTCGTCGGCGACGGCGACCTCTTGGATGTAGAGGGCGTTCGGATCGTCCGGCTGGGCGGCTCGTCCGTCCCCGACCACCCGCTCGACCGCACCCTCCGGACCGGGCGCGTCCGCGTCTTCCGGTGCAGACTCAGCCGTCACTGGTGAATCCCCTCTCTGGCCATACGAACCGGCCAGTCGCTGCACATCCCTGCCCAGCATCGTAGTCCAGGGACCGAGCGGCTCGGAAGTGGATCGTGCCTGGCAGGAGCGGTACTCGCATCACCCGATGCACGGATTCGGGGCCCCCGTACACGTCCGCTCGAGGCCCAGGACAGCGCCGGCCCCCACCGGGGCCCACTACCGAGTACTCGACCGCTTCGCGGTCCCGCCAGCCGCCACCAGTTGGGCCACCTCGGCCACCCTGGCCTCGACGAGCTCCTCGGTGAACCGCTCTTCGTAGAGTGCCTGGGCGGAGGCAACCACCCGCCCACGCAGCCGGCTGTCGGCCAGTAGACGAGCGCAAGCTGCACCCAACTCGCGGGCCGTGTCGCCGAGGAGGAGGTGCACCCCGTCCTCGACCCCGAGCCCCTCGGCCCCGAGCGTCGTCGAGACCACCGGGATGCGATGGGCGAAGGCTTCGAGAATCTTGATCCGGGTCCCGCTGCCGAAGCGGATCGGCACGACCACCAGATCGGCCCGGGCCAGCTCGTCGTGCATGTCGGCGACCCGTCCGACGACTGATACCGACGGAGGATCGTCGAGCTGTTCGAGGGACGGCGTGCTCGTACCGACCAGACGAACGCGCACGTCGGGCACCAACCGGCGCAGTTCCGGCGCCACCTCGTCGACGAGGAACCGGGCAGCCTCTGCGTTGGGCGGGTAGCGGAGGGTGCCCTGGAAGAGCACGGTCGGCGGCACAGCGACGTCTTCCCGACCGAGCGGGACACCCGCCATGCCGAACCCATTCGGAACCACCTCGACCCGGGTCATCCCGCCCGTCACCGCCCGCTCGGCATCCAGCGCGCTGCACACCACTGTGGCCTCGCAACGGGCCGACGCCCGTACCTGGAGCCGCGCCCACCGCCGGATCTCCTCTGCCGACAGGGCGCGTGCTGCACTGATCCTCAGGCGACTCTCGACCCCCCTGGCCGGGGGGCGTGGCACAGCCAGCCGAGCCGCGATCTTGTGGTCTTCGAGATCGTCCAGGTCGAGCACGGCCGGCAGGGCGGGAGCGACGTCCCATCCGCCCAACAGCGCCCACGATCGGACCCTGAAGTACCAGATCAGGTCATAGCTCCCCGAGGCGAACCGGGCGAGCGCCCGGGTGAGCGGCCTGGTGACCGCCGCGCGGTCGCGGAACGAGAGCTCGATCGGGGTGGCCGTCCGGGCGAGGGCTGCGAGCAGCCCGGGGCCGCTGGCCGCCCGGGCGTCGTAGGGGACCACGGCCACCCGTTCGAGACCGGGCACCTCGGCGGGGGCAGCGATGTCCTCGCGGGTCCGCGGGACGACCGAGAAAAGGTCAGCCGCCCCGCACCCGGCGAGCCCGCGCAAGACCGTCTGCAGCCGGATCCGCGAGCCACTGTTGACCGGCCACGGGTACTCGCTGGCGATCACCAGACTCTTCATCCACGCCCCATCTGTCGAGACACCTGCCGGAGCCCGCGGCGGACGGCCACTCGCCGCCGGTCCCCGTCGGGGACGCGCGTCCAGATGGTAGCGGTGGCGGCACGCGGACCGGAGCCCGCCGGCGCCGCTGCTAGCCTCCTTCCGCCGCCGCCAGCGCGGTCAGGGAGTCGCGGCAATGACGGAGCAGTGGCAGCCAGCAGACGAATCGCTCGTCCTGCACGTGATCCCGAACCCGGTGGCACGCGGCGCCCAGCGTGAGGCCCGTGCCATCGCCGATCAGCTCGACGAACCGGGAGTCCGTGCCCACCGGGTGCTCAGCCTGTTCGACGGGCCACCCGGGGTGCGCGTCGATTACTCGCTCGGGTGCGCGGCAGATCCGGCGGCGGGGGGCTACCACCCCCTCGTCATCCCGAAGCTCCGTGCCGCCTTCGACAAGGCGGACCCTGAGGCGGTCGTCGCCCATGGGGGCGACCCGCTCAAGTACGTGGTCCCGGCCATGCTCGGCCGCCGGCGGCCCCTCGTCTACTACGCGATCGGGACCTACGCGGGTGCCCGGGACCGGCGCCTGCAGGTGCGCCTCTGGCGGACGCTCGCCGCCCGGGTCGACGCGGTCGCGGCCGAGGGGCCGGAGACCGCTCTCGACTGCACCGATCTGCTCGGTGTGCCAGAGGAGCGGGTCACGATGGTCCCCAACGGCCGGGATCCGTCCGTGTTCGCCCCTGGCCCGGCGGGTGCCCGACGGGCCAGGCTCACGGTCGCATTCGTCGGTGCCTTGACGGTAGGAAAACGCCCTGACCGGTTCGTCGAGGTGGTCGCCGCGCTGCGGGCAGGGGGGCGGGACTTCGACGCCCTCCTCATCGGTGACGGACCCCTGGGGTCGCAGCTGACAGAACCAGCAGCAGCTGCGGGGGTCGAGCTCCTCGGCTCCCGATCGGACATCGCCGACCTGCTCGGGGGGACAGACATCTTCGTCTTCCCGAGCCGCCCGGCCGGTGAGGGCCTGCCCGGGGTGCTGATCGAGGCCGGATTGTGCGAGGTCCCGGTCGTGGCCACCGACGTCCCCGGAGTGCGCACCATCGTGGAGCACGGCACCACCGGCGTGGTGGTGGGCGAGGAGGATCTCGCCGGCATGGTGTCGGCCACCGGGCAGCTGCTCGACGACGCTTCCCTGCGAACGTCCATGGGGCAGGCGGCCCGGGTCCGTTGCGAGAAGCTGTTCAGCCTGGAGGCGGTCGGCAGCGCCTGGCTCGAGCTGCTCGTTCCGCTACTGCCCGGGGACACCGTCCGGCACAGGTGAGGGCGACGGCGCCGTCGACGGCCGGTCCGCCGCGACACCGGAGGGGAGCCCGGCCGGGGACGGAGGCGGACCTGCGGGCCTGGGCCGGAAAAACCCCGCGGCACGCAGCCGTTTGCGGTCGCGCCGGCGATACTCCCACTCGTAGCGGGGCCGCAGTCCCTTGGGGGTCCGCGGGATGCACAGCAGCACCAGGAGGTAGGGGAAGAGCAAGGTGCGCTCGCGGGTGATGAGCCCGAGGTTGCCGAGGGCGGCGAACGCATAGAAGAACAGCAGCGAGAACACCAGGCACAGCATCACGTAGGACCGGGCGAAGGCGGCTCGAGGGACCATGCGCAACTGCCGGAGACTGCACAGGATGAGTCCCAGAACAAACGAGTTCTCGGCGGCAGCGATGAGCTCCCCGGTGCCGTGGAAGTTGATCGGCAGCGGGTTGAACAGGACCTCGTAGACGTCGCGCGGGTAGGTGAGCGGACTGGTGGAGTAGGGGATGCCGCTACTGCCGAATCCCGCGCCGGTACCGCTGTTGTTCTTCGCGGTCTGGGTCAGCGAGAGGGAGCCGTTGGCCGAGTGCAGGTAGTGGAGCGTCAAGAAGATCGAGGTGCCGAGTAGGGCTCCGAAGAACAGCGTGCGTGCCACCCGCCGGGTGCCATCACGCGCCCGGCGACCGGTGGCGGGCGCGACCATCATCGCCACCGTGAACCCGGCCATGGCCACGAGCAGCTCGTTGGGTCGGATGAGCACGCCGATGGCACACCCCAGGAGCACGAGGCTGATCCCGCCCCGCCGACGGGCGAGGACCTTGGCCGCGCCGTAGGTGGCCACGCCCAAGGAGAGCAACATGATCGCCTCCTTGCTGACGTCGGCCGTCCAGAAGATGATCGACGGCAGGAAGAAGAGCACGTACGCATACCGGCGGGATCCCACTCCGCCGAAGGTCAGGCTGAATGCGCGGAAGAACAGGATGCAGCCGACCCAGGACAGCCAGGCGAAGACGAAGAACGCGCCGATCTGGTTGATCCCGAACAGGGCGAAGACGATGGCCGCGGCAATAGAGACCGAACCGTTGGAGACGATCCCACCGATGCTGCCCGGCCTGATGTTGAAGTCGAAGTGGCGGAATCCGGGAGCGAGCAGCGCGCCGCGGTTGACGTACCGGTTCCAGTCGGCGACTCCCTTGTAGAAGTGATCGATCACGAAGATCTGTGCCGGCCCGGCCAACAGGTGCAGCACCAGGCTGATGGTCAGGATCCGCTCGAGCCATGGCTTGCCCTCCGCAGCGGTCACCTTGACGATGATCGGACGCCCCGCGGCGAACAGCAGAAGGGCGACGACGAGCGCCGCGAATGGGTTGGAGTTGAGGAGCGCGCCGATCACAGTCGTGGGGACCGGCGCGTCCGGCCCTCAGGCCCGGGTCGCCTCGGGGATAGCGTCCACCGCGGGCCCAGCCGTGATGCTCGGCACCGCGCCGGGGAGGGCAACGGTCTGCCGGAGGTCCTTCTTGTCCAGGCGCACCTCGGTGAGCACGACTCCGAGCACGGGCGCCCCCATCCGCCGGAGCAGGTCCCCCGCCCGGCGTGCATGGGAGACGGTGGTCGTCCCGCACTCGCCCACGACCACCACCACGTCGACCGCGTGCATGAGCGCCTCGCCGTGGTGGACCGCGAGCAACGGCGGGACCTCGATGATCACCGCGTCAGCGATCTCCCGCGCCGCCTGCATGATGACTGGCCCAGCGGTGACCAACTGCCCGCTGTTTCCCACGAACGGGCGAAGGGAGAGCCGGGCCACATTCGGTACCCGGGACGGCTGCAGCTCCGTCTGCAGCTCGGCAGAGCCGACGTGTGGCGGAGCCCCGAGTGCGCGTGCACCGCGGTGCCCCGAGTCGATGTCAGCGGTGCTGATGACGATCACCCGCTGGCCGGCCTCACCGAAGGCCGCCCCGAGGTTGGCCGCCACGATCGCACGGGTGTCCTCGGTGCCCGGGGAGACCACCAGCACGACCTGGCGGGAGCCGGGCTCGGGCACCCGGTACGGCTCGTGCACCGGCGCTGCCCACCCTCCCGCCTCGGCGAACGGGTCCGTGCTCGGAACCGAATCGGCCATGGCTTCGAAGAGGACCGACATGCGGAGCATGCGGAAGGCCTCCGCGGAGGACGACGCCGGCTCCTCCGCCACTTGCAGCACGGCAGCCGTCTCTCCACCCACTCGTGGCGGCTTCGGGATCTCGGCCACCACCGGGTAATGGAAGGCCGACTCGGCCGCAGCCGGCGTGCGCACGGTCCGGTCGAGGAACTCGCGGAGCACCACGATCAGCACCGCCAAGAGAATCCCGCCGAGCACGCCGGCAAGCCCACGCACCTTCTTGCTGTCGAGCTTCGAGGTCTTGTGCACGGTGGCGAGCTTGTGCGCAGAGTGCCTCCCGGCGGGTCGGATGACGGTGAACCCGCTCTTGCCGCTCGGCAACACTTTCTTGCCGAGCTTGGCCTGCTGTCTCTGAGCGAGGGCGAAGGCGCTGTCGACCGACTTCTCGACAACGGCCACGTAATCGTTGACCAGGGTGATCGCCTTCTTCGAGCCGGTGCCCGCCGCCTCGAACAGCACGACCCCGCCGGACTTGGTCGACGACGTCTTGGATGCCTTCGGCTTTTTCGCGTTCGCCTGGCCGAGGGTCGTGGGGAGCGCCTTCATTCTGGCGAGGAGCCCGGTGGTCGCCTTGGTTTGCCCGGCTTCCTTGATGGCCGCGAGCTTCACTTCCTGCTTGCTGGCCCAGAACTGGATGTTGCTCGTGGACACCGCCGGCTTCCCGAAGCCGGTCGTGGACTCCGCCCCGCCACCGCGGTGGCCACCCACGGATAGGGCTTGACCTTGACCTTTGGGGTGGAGACCGGGAGGAGGACGGCCACCAGCCCACCGATCAGGGCCATGGCCAGCATGAGGCGCCAACTGCGGCGGATCGCCTTGATGACCTGTTTCACGTCGATCATGCCCCAGCCCGTTTCCTATCTCGAACCCACGATTGTACTCGACCGAATTGCCAATTGACCAGCGTGGTCGATAAATTTCTCCGATGCCGGGCGTCCCAGGCCGCTGTGCCGTCAGGCCGGCGGTCCGATGCGTTCCATGTCATCGTGATCCGACCGGCAACCCCCACAATTGGGGATGCCGGAACGAACCGGACAGGATAGTGTCTTTGGGTGTCAGACCAAGGGCAGCGATCGTCGTACAGGAAAGTTTCGCCGGCTGAGCGCGGGGCGCCTCCCGGCGACGTGGGAACTGACCGGACTCGTGACTGCTGGGCACTCCCTGTGCTCATCAGGTAACGGTTGGGACGATGGAGTAGGGGGCGCAGTGTATGGATCTGCATCAAAGGGAGATCCCGTGTCGGAACCGATAGACCGCGCACCGGACCTCTCGTCGGGCGCGGAGATGCACCAGGTGGCGATGTTCGCCAGCCGGGTGCGGGCGAGCATCGTGTTCGTGCTGCTCGACGCGGTCTGCGTCGTCGCCGGCTACGGCCTCGCCGAGGTGGCCTACTTCCGGGACAAGGCCCCGGCCCACTACTGGCAGCACTTCCTGTTGTTCCTGCTCGTCGCCATCGTGGTCACCCTCACCTCCAACCGGCTGTTCGGTCTCTACGGCCGGATGTGGCGGCACGCCGGCGCCGACGAGGCGCGCCAGTTGCTGCTGTCCGCGGCCGTCGCCCTCTGCGTGCTGATCGCCTTCTACCCGCTCGGCAGGTCGCTCGGCATTCTGCTCGTCCCACCGATCGTCGTCGGGGTCGGGTGCATGTTCGCGACCGCGGGCATGGGCGTGCTCCGGTTCCACTCGCGCCTGTTCGCCTGGCAGCGAGGTTCCAAACGCCTGGGGCTGAGGGTCGCGGTCATCGGAAGCCGCGACACCGGTGCCGCCGCCATTCGGGAGATGCTGCGCAGCCCCGGGGCCGGCCTGGTCCCGGTCGCGGTCTTCGACGACGACGAGCGGGCCCACGGCCTCTCGCTCCTCGGCGTCCCGGTGGTCGGGTCGATCGCCGACATTCCGCAGTCGTCCAGCCGTTACACGATCCAGCAGGTCCTGCTGGCCATCCCGTCCCCAGCGCCCGAACTGGTGGAGCGGGCACTCAGGGCCTCCGAGATCGCCGGCGTGTCGATGAAGATCCTCCCCGGCGTCCAGGACATGATCAACGAGCCCGCCCATCTGGCCGCGCTGCGCCAGGCGCGCGAGCCCCGCATCGAGGACCTGCTCGGCCGGACACCCGTTCCGACCGACCTCGAATCGGTGCGTCGGTCGCTCGAGGGCCGTCGGGTCCTGGTGACCGGGGCCGGAGGATCGATCGGGTCGGAGATCTGCCGGCAGGTGGCCGGGCTGCACCCGGCCCAGCTGGTCCTTCTCGACCACGACGAGACGCACCTCCACGATACGGCGGCGACCATCTCCGGACCCTGTGAGCAGGTGCTGGTCGATATCGCCGACCGGGCGGCCGTTCTCGAGGTGTTCGACCGCGTCCGCCCGGAGGTGGTCTTCCACGCCGCCGCGCACAAGCACGTCCCGGTGCTCGAGCAGTACCCGGTCGAGGCCGCACGCACCAACGTGCTCGGCACGCTCAACGTGGTCGACGCGGCAGCCGTGATGGGCACCTCCCGCTTCGTCCAGATCTCGACCGACAAGGCCGTCCGCCCCTCGAGCGTCATGGGAGCGTCGAAGCGGGTCGCAGAACAGGCGGTGCTCGCGCACGCTCCGAAGGGTGCGGCCTACAGCACGGTGCGGTTCGGTAACGTGCTCGGCAGCCGCGGCAGCGTGATCCCCACGTTCGCCCGCCAGATCGCCCAGGGCGGTCCGGTCACGGTCACCGACCCGAGGATGACCCGGTTCTTCATGAGCGTGGAGGAGGCGGTGCAGCTCGTCCTGCAGGCGGCGGAGCTCTCCCGGGGAGGCGAGATCTTCATGTTGGAGATGGGCGTGCCGGTCAGGATCCTCGACCTCGCCGAGCGGATGATCCGCCTCTCCGGCTGTCAGGTGGGCATCGACATCCCCATCGAGATCACCGGCGTCCGTCCGGGCGAGAAGCTCGCCGAGGTGCTCAGCACGCCTGACGAGCAGGTCCTCGCGACCAGCCACCCGTACATCAACCGGCTGCTGCCGCTCCAGGCGCCACCCGACATCTTCGCAGCGGAGCTCGAGATGTTGGAGGAGGCGACACTCCGCCGGGACCGCGAGGCCGTGCGGGCGCTCCTGTTCTGCGCGGGCACCGTCCCCGGCGCCGAGATCGGGACCGATCCGATGGTCGAGCCGGCCGCCGGCCCGCACCGCGAGGCCACCTTCGACTGGCCCGAGCTCGACGAGGCAGAGGCCGACCTCGAACTGCAGGACGCGTTGGCCGCCCATTTCTCGCCGCCGGACTCCGACACGGACCAGGTCTCGGCGTGACGCCCGGCGCGTGCCCGCGCGGTGAGTCCCGAGGACGCGCCGGACACCCTGGTCGTCGTCGGGCAGGGCTACGTCGGCCTGCCCCTCGCCCTCCGGGCGGTCGAGGTCGGCTACCGGGTGGTGGGCTTCGACCTCGACGTCGATCGGGTCAAGCGGTTGGCCGACGGTGACTCCTACGTGGAGGACGTGAGCGACGCACGGCTCCGCACTGCGCTCGCCAGCGGCCGGTACCTCCCGACCGACACCGACGGGCTGATGGCCGACTTCGATGTGGCGGTCATCGACGTGCCCACACCGCTCGAGGACGGCAACCCGAACCTCAGCTACGTGGAGGCGGCGGCGGCCACACTGGCACGCCATCTGCGCACGGGTGCCCTGGTGATCCTCGAGTCGACCAGCTATCCGGGCACCACCGAGGAGCTGGTCGTCCCCATCCTCGAAGACGGCTCGGGACTGGTGGCCGGCCGGGACTTCTGCGTCGGCTACAGCCCCGAGCGGATCGACCCGGGCAACCAGACCTGGCACCTCGAGAACACCCCGAAGGTGATCTCGGGGATCGACGCCCGCTCGCTCGCCGCAGTGGAGGCGTTCTTCGGTCGTCTGGTGGACCGCACCGTGGCCGTGTCGGGCACCCGGGAGGCCGAGCTCACCAAGCTGCTCGAGAACACCTTCCGTCACGTCAACATCGCCCTCGTCAACGAGCTGGCCATGTTCGCGTCCGACCTGGACATCGACATCTGGGAAGCGATCGACGCCGCCTCGACCAAGCCGTTCGGGTATCTCCGGTTCACCCCGGGACCCGGGGTCGGCGGGCACTGCCTGCCGATCGACCCGAGCTACCTCTCGTGGAAGGTCCGGCGAAGCCTCGGTCAGCCCTTCCGCTTCGTGGAACTGGCCAACGACGTCAACGAGCACATGCCCGACTACGTGGTGCGCCGCCTGCTGCTCGCCTTCAACCGCATGGGCCGAGCCCTCAACGGCTCCCGGGTGCTGCTCCTCGGTCTGGCCTACAAGCGCAACACCGGCGATGCACGCGAGGCCCCGGGCGCGGTGATCGCCCGCTCGCTCGCCGCCCTCGGCGCCGAGGTCCGAGTGGCCGACCCCCACCTGAGCGCGGGCACCCTCGCATACCCTCTGGTCGAGGTCTCGGCCGCCGAGCTCGACGCCGCGGACGCGGTGGTGATCGTGACCGACCACGACGCCTTCGACTACGACCTGGTCCGGGCGCATGCGGGCTACGTGCTCGACACCCGGAACCGCCTGGACGGACCGACCGTCGAACGGCTGTAGCACGACCGTGCGAGTGGTCGTGACCGGCGGTGCCGGCTTCATCGGGGCCAACCTGTGCCGGGCGCTGACCGGGCGTGCGGGTGTCGACGAGGTGGTCGCTCTCGACGACCTCTCCACCGGGAGCCGGGCCAACCTCGAGTGCGCAGAGGGGGTCGAGCTGGTCGAGGGATCCATCCTCGACGCCGGGTTGCTCGACCGGATCGTGCCGGGAGCCGGGGCGGTCGTGCATCTCGCGGCGCGGCCATCCGTGCCGCGGTCACTCGAGGACCCGATGGCGACCCACGACGCCAACGCAACCGGGACGATGCGCGTGCTGGAGGCGGCCCGCCATCACGGTGGGATCCACGTGGTGGTGGCGTCGTCGTCATCGGTCTACGGGTCGAACCCGGCCCTCCCCAAGCGCGAGGACATGGTGCCGATGCCGGTCAGCCCGTACGCAGCGAGCAAGCTGGCCGCCGAGTCCGCTGCCCTGGCCTACGGCTCCTCGTTCGGCCTGCCGGTGCTCGCCTTCCGCTTCTTCAACGTCTTCGGGCCACTCCAGGCCGCCGACCACGCCTATGCGGCAGTGGTGCCGGCGTTCCTCGACGCCGCAACCCGCGGCAGACCCCTCCCGGTCCACGGTGACGGGCTCCAGACCAGGGACTTCACCTACGTGGGGACCGTCGTGCAGGTCCTGGCGGACGCCGTGCACCGGACGGTCACCGATCCGCGTCCGGTCAACCTGGCCTTCGGCACCCGGGTGTCGCTGCTCGACCTCATCTCGCTCATCGAGCGCCTGCTCGGCACCACCCTGGCCCGCGACCACGCCCCGCCGCGTGCCGGTGACGTGCGTGACTCCCAGGCCGACGACTCCGCCCTCAAGCGGCTCTTCCCCGACGTGGTCCCGGTTCCCCTCGAAGAGGGGGTGCGCGCCACCCTGGCCTGGTTCGAGGCGCGGTCATGACCGAACGGACGCCCGCCGGCCCACCGGAAGACGCCGCCAGACCATGGCTGCGGGCCGAGCTGATCGCCGGCGGACTGCTGGTCGGCTGGACCCTGCTCGCCTCGCTGGCCGTCCGGGTGGACCGCGCTCCCAACATGCTCGACCGGTTCGGGTTCGCCCATCTCCCGCTCGCACCCCATTCGGCCTTCTGGCTGCGGGTCACCGACCTCGGCAGCCTCCCGGCCCTCGTCGGAGGATCGCTCCTCGCCGCCCTCGTGGTGGTCGGCCGTGACCACCGTCGGGCACTGGCCTGCCTCTGTGCCCCCTCCATCGCGGCCGCCTTGGTCAACTGGGTACTCAAGCCGGAGGTCGGTCGCCACTACCTCGACGTGCTCAGCTTCCCCTCGGGCAGCATGACCGCCGTGGCCGCGGTGGCCACTGCATGGACACTGGCAGTGCCGGTTCGCCTCCGCTGGGTGGTCGCGCTGGTCGGCGCGACAGCGGTTGCGCTGACCGGGATCGCGGTCGTCGCGGTGCGGTGGCACTACCCGAGCGACGCAGTGGTCGGTGCCGCCTGCGGGGTCGGGGTCGTCCTGCTCGTCGACGGCCTCCTGCACCTCGGTTGGCGGTCACAGCCGGATCGCGACGACGGATCGTCAGGCGCCAGCGCCGACGACCACCTGCGCGCGGGGACATCGCCCACGACCCACTGGTGAGAGACCCCTCGACGGTGATGCTCCCCAACAGTGACGAGGACCACTGGTGCAGAGCGCGGGCGGCGACTAGCATGGGTTGTTGGCAGCATCGACCTTGTGGGGAGGCCGTTCAGCGCTTGGGCCAGCGCAGATAGCCGGGGGCACAATGGGAATTGACGTTGGACAGGGGTTGTCGACGCAGGTGAGCGGCTGTGCCACCGGCACTGTCGCCTGTATCGATGTGCGGATCGCCGAGGACCGTGCCGGTGCCGATCACAACGGGAACCTCTACCGGACCGTGCTGACGCGGGCTCTCGGCCTCCTGCAGGGTGTGGTGCGGCCGGACGACCGGATCTGCCCGATCGGTCGGTCGAGGGTGGCCATCGCGTTCGGACCGGTGGCCAGCAAGGTACAGCCACAGGCACTGGGCAGCCGCCTCGCCCACGCGGTGGGCGGCGAGCTCCCGATCGACGGAGCCGGACCGGGTCTTGCCGTCTCGGTCGGGATGGCCACCCCGGGGAACGAAGCCGATCCCTCCGCACTCGTGCGGCGGGCGCTCTCGGCGGCGAGGAGCGGCAGCGTCGGGCTCGCCGGCGGCCCGGCGCACGGGCGCGGCACGCTCACCAGCGTGGTCACCGTCGACCGCCCGCCGTCGGCGCCGTCGCCGGTCCCGACCATCCACCGCCGGAGCGTCTACCGCGACGGATCGACAGCCCGTCACGGTGTCGAGACTTTCCAGATCGTTCCCCTCCATCCCCCCCAGGGACGCAGGGCCAAGCAGCGACCCGGCCGCAAGGACCGCCCGGCGGTCCTCGTGGTGAATCCACTGCCGACCCAGGTCGCCGAGCCGGGCATGGCCGCATCGACGGTCGCCTCCCTCGTCGAGGGCGCCGGCTGCCGGACCACGCTGGTGACCGCGTCGGCCGATGAGCCTCCGCCCCAGGGCATCGACGGAACACCTCCCGACCTGGTCGTGCTCGTCCTGGACGGGGCCCGCGGCGGCCGGGTCTCCACATGGACCGAGAGCGGGTGGGGCGCCCCGGCCATCGTCACCGCTTCCTACCGCGCCGCCGGACTCCCGGTCGTGGCGTTGGGCGCCGGGGCCGGAGCGGGCGCCGTCGCCGGCTGCGTGGCCAAGGGTGCCCAGCCGGTCTTCGGCATCGACCAGCTCCCTCACGCGCTGGAGGGGTTCCGGAGCGGTGCAACCGGCCCGCTCGGGAGCGGCGACATGGGCGAGATGCCACCGGGCTTCCTGGCCCTCGTGGGGCTCACGGCGAGCGAGCGACGGGTGCTCTTCCACCTCACCGAGGGGTGGGCCGCCCAGGACATCGCGACCGAGCTGGTCGTCTCGCTGACCACGGTGCGGTCGCACATCCGCTCGGTGCTGCGCAAGCTCGGCGTCCGATCGCAGCTCGCCGCAGTGGCGATCGCCAACAGCCGCTGCCTCGAGCGCGTCGCCGCCGCGGCGACCTAGCCTCGCTCCCACACCGTCGCCCGGTCCCCGAAGAACCCTTCCCGGTCCTGCGGCGCGGGGCCCCGGTAGGCTGGGGTAGGAGTCGACACATGGACCGAACCCGCAGACTGACCATCGGCCTCACCCTCAACGCGGTGCTCGTCGTGGTGCAGGTGGTCTTCGGGACCGTGGCCCACTCGACCGGGTTGCTGGCCGACGCGGGCCACAACCTGACCGATGTCGGCGCGCTGGCGCTCTCGCTGGTCGCGGTGCGGATGGCCCTCCGGCCCCCGAGCGCGGCCCGGTCATACGGGAACCACCGTGCAACCATCCTGGCCGCGTTGGCCAACGCCGTGCTGCTCGCCGCGGTGACCGTGCTCATCGTGGTCGGCAGCGTGCACCGGCTGGCCCACCCCGAGGCGGTGCATGCCGGCATCGTGGTGGTCGTCGCCGCGCTCGGGCTGGTCGTGAACGGACTGGCCGCCCTGTTCCTCCGGGACCGCTCGAACGACCTCAACATGCGCTCGGCCCTGCTCCACATGGTGGGTGACGCACTCGCCTCGCTCGCCGTGCTCGTGGGCGCCTCGGTGCTGCTGGCCGTCCCGTCCGCGACCTGGCTCGACCCGGTCTCCGCACTGGTGGTGGCCGCGATCATCGTGGTCCAGGCCGCCGGGGTGCTCCGCACCGCCGTGACCGTCCTCCTCGAGTCGACACCCCCCGATCTCGACCTCGCCAGGCTGACCGGGACCATGGCCGGCATCCCCGGCGTCGGCGAGGTGCACGACCTCCATGTGTGGAGCCTCTCCAGCGAGATGCGCGTGCTGTCGGCCCACATCGTCCTGACCGGTCATCCCAGCCTCGAGGAGGCCCAGGTGGTCGGCGACCGGGTCAAGCGGGCCATCGCCGTCCCGTACGGCATCGCCCACAGCACCCTCGAGCTCGAGTGCGAGCCCTGCAACGACGCAGCGGACGATCCGTGCGTGATGGAGTCCGCCGCCCAGGCGGTCGTCTCGCACCGTCACCACTGAGGGCCACCGGCTGCAACCGGGTCCGGACGCGCCGCGACCCCGAGTAACCGGACGGTCGAGCCGCCCGTGCTCCTCGGGGCCACGTGCACGGTGAGACCAGTTCCGCCCGCGCGAAGCCGTGTCGGACGACCCCGCAGTGAGCACCGGACCGTGCACCCCGGAGAGCGCAGCGGTCCGTTCCCCGGTCCACCAGTGTCGGTCACCTACTGCCACCTTCGAACCCCGATCGGCCTCCGGGCCGAGCCTTGCGACCCGACCCTCATGACCGTTCCGGACCCTCCGCCAGCTTCGGCTTCCCGAACTCCTCACACTCTGATCCCCGCCACCCGGAGGGTCAAGAGCCGGGCGCGAAATCCCGAGCTTTTCCGCCACATTTCACGGTCCGTCCCCAGGCCCGACCCGGATGTCCACCGGTTCGTCCCCAACCCCGTGACGTCGGTATCCTGGATTGCGCAGCGCCCGGGAGGCGGGCCGCACGGTCCACGCACGGAGGCGCTCACAAGAGACGAGGGGAGTCGTCGGCTCGGATGAGCATCGCATGAGCCGGGACGGGATGCGCCGGCCGGCCCGCGGTTGGGCGGTCGCCCTGGCCAGCGCGTCCGTGGCGGTGTGCGCATCGGTGGCGATGGTGACGCTGGCGGCGGCCGGGTGGGTCGATACCGTCGGGGACCGGGCATCGGCCGCCTCGCACCCGACCGCACCCAGGGCGGCGGCGGCCCGGGTCGTGGCCACCACCACCCTCCCGCCGAACCCGGATCCCACGGCCCCAGGGGTTCCCGTGCCCTCCGGGGCGCAGGAGTCGGACCCGTTCCTGACCACGGCCGGCGATCGGTACCTGCTCTACACGAGCGGGGTCCCCGGGCGTCGCCCGATCAACGTGCCCGTTGCAACCAGCACCGATTTCGCCACCTGGTCGACGCCGGTCGACGCACTGCCGGCCTTGCCCGGCTGGGCGGTCCCGGGCTTCACCTGGGCCCCCGACGTCCACCGGTTCGGCGCGCGGTACGCGCTCTACTTCACCGCCCTGGTCAGGGGGGTCTTCCCGGCCACCGAGTGCATCGGGAGCTCCTTCTCGGCCTCGCCGACCGGGCCGTTCGTCCCGGTCGCCGTCCCGTTCATCTGCGAGCTCGACCAGGGAGGATCGATCGACCCGCGGGTCTTCGTGGACGCGCAGGGACACCCCTGGATGCTCTGGAAGTCCGATCAGAACGTCGGCGGTGCCACCACCCCCACCAAACTCTGGTCGCAGGCCCTGTCCCCCGACGGATCCGGGCTGTCCGGCAACCCCTCGTTCCTCATGGGGCCCGACCGTCCCTGGCAGGGAACCGTCGTCGAAGCCCCGGACATGCTCGAGGTCGACGGCACCTACTGGGTCGTCTATTCGGCCAACTGGTACAACCAGCCTGCGTACGCGATCGGCGCCGCCCGGTGCGTCGGGCCGGCCGGGCCATGCGCCGACGTCACCCCCGGGCCCCTGCTCGCCAGCAACACCCAGGGACAGGGCCCGGGCGAACCCTCGCTCTTCCGCGACACGTCGGGGATCTGGCTGCTCTACAGCGCCTCGCGATCGCTTGCCCCGAAGCCCGACTGGCTGCGCCCGGTGTTCATCACCCGGCTCGGGGTCCTGCCGTCGGGCCCCTACCTCGCCGCCGGGGGACCCCCGTCGGCGGTCGACCTCTTGGGTATGCCGGTGTGGGCACCCCCCTGGCCGGAGACCTGACCGTCAGGAACGGACGGATCCGCTCCGCAGTCGCCGGAGCTCGGCGGAGACCGCCTTCCCGTTGGCCTGGCCGCTGGTCGCCTTCATGACCAGGCCGGTGAAGAACCCGGCAAGGCGGTCGTCCCCGTCGCAGTAGCGCGCCCACTCGTCGGGATGGGTGTCGACGGCGTCGGCCACCGTGGCCGCCAGGGAGTCCTCGGACATCGCCTCGAACCCCTTGTCCCGGGCGATGGCCGCCGGGTCGCCTCCGCCCGCAGCCAGCAGGTCGGCCAGCACCGCCTTCGCCTGGGTGGGAGACAGCGATCCCTGGGCCTCGAGGGACAAGAGCTCGGTGTAGGACCGGGCGTCGAGGCGACGGGCCGCATCGGAGTCACGTGCGGCCTCGTTGGCAGTCCGGGCGAGCGCCAGGGCGGACCCGACCCCTCCGGAGACAGCGGCCACCACCAGATCGTCGAGACCGAGGTCGACCACCGTGGTCACCTGGTCCAGCTGGGCCGCTGTGACCTCCCCGGCCACACCCAGCAGCTCGATCAGCCGCGCCCTGCGCGCTGCGGGCAGCAGTCCGAGGGAGTCCGCAACCGCCCGGATCCACTCTTCGTCGGGCACCAGCGGGACCAGGTCCGGCTCGAGGAAGTACCGGTAGTCGTCGGCGTCCTCCTTGGAGCGGAGCGTCTGCGTACGACCGACGTCCTCGTCCCAGTGGCGGGTCTGCTGGACGACCCGCTCGCCTGCCTCGAGGAGCGCGATCTGGCGTTCCGCCTCGTACTCGATGGCGCGCCCCAGCGACCGCACCGAGTTGAGGTTCTTGATCTCGCACCGCGTCCCCAAGGGCGCGTCTGCGGATCGCCGGACCGAGACGTTGGCGTCGACCCGCATCGACCCCTCCTCCATCTTGCCGTCGGATGCGCCCGTGGCCACCAACACCGCCCGCAGCTCGGTGACATAGGCGCGTGCCTGGTCGGCGGTGCGCATGTCCGGCGCGCTCACGATCTCGACCAGGGGAACCCCGGAGCGGTTGTAGTCGACCAACGAGTAGTCGGCACCGTGGATGCGCCCGGAGGTGCCCGCATGGGTGGTCTTGCCGGTGTCCTCCTCCATGTGGGCGCGCTCGATGCCCACCCGGGTCCCGTCGGGCAGGTCGAGGTGGCCGTTGGCGTTGAGCGGCTCGTCGTACTGGCTGATCTGGTAGTCCTTGGCCTGGTCCGGGTAGAAGTAGTTCTTCCGGTGGAAGGTCGAGGGGCGGATCTCGCAGTGGAGCGCCGTGCCGATCGCCATGGCCAGCTCGACGGCCCGCTGGTTGAGGACCGGCAGTGCGCCGGGCAGGCCCACGCAGACCGGACAGATGTTGACGTTGGGCTCGTCCCCGAATGCGTTGGGGCACCCGCAGAACAGCTTGGTCGCCGTCCGCAGCTCGCAGTGCACCTCGAGCCCGATCACCATCTCCCAGCCGGTCCTCACGGCCGGACCCCACCGACCGGTCCGGGTGCGGCCGCCTCGACCACGGCGGCCACGCGGAGCAGGGTGCCCTCGGCCAGCGCCGGCCCGAGGAGCTGGACGCCGACCGGCAGGCCATCGTCCCCGGTTCCGAAGGGAACACTCACTGCAGGATGCCCGGCGAGATTGGAGGGGATCGTGCACACATCGGAGAGGTACATGGTGAGCGGGTCACCGAGCTTGGCCCCGAGGGCGAAGGCGGTCGTCGGGGCGGTCGGGCCGAGCAGGACGTCGCAGCGGCGGTAGGCGGCCGCGAACCCCTCGATGATCCGGGTGCGGACCCGGAGGGCCTGGTTGTAATAGGCGTCCACGTACCCGGCCGAGAGCACGTAGGTCCCGAGCATGATCCGTCGCTTGACCTCGTCTCCGAACCCTTCCGAGCGCGAGGCGGTGTTCATCGCCGTGGTGTCGGCGGCGTCGACGCGGAGCCCGTAGCGGACGCCGTCGTAGCGGGCCAGGTTGGAGGAGGCCTCGCCGGGGGCGATGAGGTAGTAGGCGGACAAGCCGAGGGTGACCTCGGGAACACTGATCTCCTCGATGCGGGCCCCGGCCTTGGCGAGTGCCTCGGCAGCCTCGTGCACCCGGGTTGCCACATCGGGAGCGGCGGCGTCCATGAGCTCGGCCAGCACCCCGACGGTCATCCCGTCGACCCCCTCGTCGAGGACCGAGAGCACCCTCGGCGTCGGACGGTGGAGGGAGGTCGAATCGAGCGGGTCGTGGCCACCGATCACGTCGAACAGGAGGGCGGCATCCGCCACCGACGTTGCCAGTGGGCCGATCTGGTCGAGCGAGCTCGCGAAGGCGACCAGCCCGTAGCGCGAGACCGTGCCGTAGGTCGGCTTCATCCCGACCACCCCGCAGAGGGCCGCCGGCTGGCGGATCGAGCCCCCGGTGTCCGACCCGAGCGCCAGCGGGACGAACCCCGCAGCCACCGCGGCGGCCGAGCCGCCCGACGACCCGCCGGGTACCCGGCTCGTGTCGTGGGGATTGCGCGTGGGCCCGAAGGCCGAGGTCTCGGTCGACGAACCCATCGCGAACTCGTCCATGTTGGTCTTTCCCACCACGACCGCTCCGGCGGCGGCGAGCCTGGTCACCACGGTCGCGTCGTAGGGTGGCCGCCAGCCGTCGAGGATGCGTGAGGAGCAGGTCGTGGGCACCCCCCGCGTGCAGAGATTGTCCTTGAGCGCGACCGGCACCCCGGCCAGGGCGCCCGGGTGCTCGCCCGCAGCGACCCGGGCATCGACGGTGGCGGCCTGCCTGCGGGCGTGGTCGGCGGTGACCAGGTTGAAGGCGTGGACCGCCTCCTCACCGGCCTCGATCGCGGCGAGGTACTGCTCGAGCACATCGACCGCCGACCACTCACCCGAGCCGACCATCGCGGCCTGCTCGGCGGCGAGTCCGAGCGGGGTCACGGCGCCTCGCCCAGGATCCGGGGGACCCGGAAGCGATGGTCTTCGACAGAGGGTGCCTCTCCGAGCACCTCGGCCCGGTCGAGGCAGGGACGGGGTTCGTCGGGGCGGAGCACGTTGGTCAGCGCCATCGCGTGGGCGGTCGGTGCCACCCCGGCCAGGTCGAGCGACGCCACGTCGGCGGCGTGGTCGAGCACCTCGGCCAGCTGCCCGGTGAACAGCTCCAGCTCCTCCTCGCTCAAGTGGAGGCGGGCGAGGGCCGCCACGTGGACCACCTCGGCGCGGGTGAGGCGTCCGGGCTCGGCCATCAGGCGGAATCGGTCATCAGGACGCCCTCGGAGCGTCGTCGCCAAAGGCCTTCAGGGTGAACTCGACCACCCGCTGCTCGATGAGGGCAGCGTCGTTGTCGAGGGTGGCGACGTGGTAGCTGTTCTCGAGGTGGACCCGAACGAGTGGGCCGGTGACCTCCTTCGCCAGGACCTCACCCGACACCGGGTCGACGACGTGGTCCTCCCGGCTCGAGCACAGGAGCACCGGGCACCGGATCTCGCCCAGCGCGGACCGGACGACGTCGACGCCGTCGAACAGAGAGAGCAGTGGCGCAAGGGGCGTGCCCGAGTAGGCCGCCTCGATGACTCCCGGCTTCTTGATGTCCGACCCGATTCCCTCGGTCACCGCGGTCCCGGCATCGAGCATCGCGCGGACAACGGCGCGCGTATCCGGGTCGGGCGGTTCGACCAAAGGGTTGACCAGGGCGAGTCCCGCGATGTGCGGGTGTCGCTCGGCCAACCAGCAGGCGAGCGTGCCACCCATCGAGAGTCCGACGAGCGCGACCCTGTCGCAGCGGGCGGCCAGGGCCTGGAATTCGGCCTCTGCCGCGCCGGACCAGTCCTCCCACCGGGTCGGGACCATCTCCTCGACCACGGTGCCGTGCCCGGGCAGCAGGGGAAGCTCCACGGTGAGACCCGCCGCGGCGAGGGCCTCGGCGATGGGGCGCATGGTCTGTGGATTGCCGGTGAACCCGTGCAGCACCAGGACGCCGTCGGCACCGCCCTTCGCAGACCACGGCTCGGCACCAGGGATGATCGGAGCGGTCACAGAACGGGATGCTATCGGTGTTGCCAGGACCGCCGGGTAGAGTTGCGCCCTGACGATCGACCCATGGCAAGGAGCGCTACACCGATGGCCACCTATCAGTTCCTGAGCGACGACTGGCTCGCCGAGGCCCGTTCGATCCGGGCCGAGTACGACGGGAAGGGTGGCACGATCGACCAGGCGATCCGGATGAACCTGGTCGTCGTCGAGGTCCCCTTCGGCGAGGGCTCGGTGCTCGCCCACGCCGACACGAGCGAGGGCGAGCTGGTCCTCGACACCGGGCACCTCGACCCTGCCGACCTCACCGTCACCGTGGGCTACGACATCGCACGGGAGATCCTGGTCGAAGGCAATCCGCAGGCGGGCCTCCAGGCCTTCATGCAGGGAAAGATCAAGGTCGAGGGGGACATCGCCAAGCTGATGGCGCTCCAGACGATGTCCCCGGACCCGACGGCCGCAGAGATCGCCTCGCGCATCCAGGCCATGACCGCCTGACGCACCTCAGGCCAGAGGCATCTCGGACGGAGCGGTACGTCGCGGACGCGGGGTGTCGACCACGAAGAAGCCGCAGACGACCGCCGCGACCGCCGCGATCGCGCCCACCGCGTACGCCCGGTGGAACGACGCGAGCGATCCGACCCCACCATGGGCCGACGCCTCGACGGTGACCATCACCTGGATGCCGGCCACGACTCCGATCTGCGTGATGAGCAGCTGAGCGGCACTCATCACCCCGAGCTCCTCGGGGAGCACCTCGTTGGCCGCCGATGACGCCGTCGACGGCGTGGAGACGCCGATGCCCAGCCCCGAGAGGGCGAGGGCCAGCACGATGACCACGACAGAGGGGCTGGTACCGAGCTGGGTGAACATCACCATCGAGACCGTCAGGACGAGCGCGCCGGCGACGACCGACCACCGCTCCCCCACCTTCACCGCGGCGTACCCGGCGATCGGGGCCGAGACCGAGAAGACCAGGGGGCGGGCGGTTGACAGCAGCCCGGCACTGGTCTCGCCGTAGCCGTAGACCCGCTCCATCAGGATCGGGAAGAGGAAGAACCCACCCATGTAGGCGAAGTTGACCAGTGCCCGGGCGCCGAGCGGAAAGACGAAGTTGCGCCGCCGGAAGTAGTGGAGGGGGATGAGCGGCCGGATGGCGCGCCGTTCCTGCAGGACGAACCACGCGCCCAGCACCAGGGCGAGCACCGCAAAGGAGACGACGCCCGCGGAGGTGAAGCCCCAGGAGGGTGCGAGGTTGAGGGCGAGCAGGCCGCAGGTGACCGAGCCGGAGAGGGCCGCCGATCCGAGCCAGTCCAACTGTCGCCAGGGGTGCTCGCCGGTGCCGCCGGTCTGCTCGGGCTCGTCGGGCCGGTCGCGCGACGGCAGCACCACCACCGCGAGCACGGCGGCGATCGCCATCAGGGGCAGCTCTCCCCAGAAGAGGGTCCGCCACCCGTAGAACTGGATGATCGGGGCCCCGAGGGTCACGCCGAGAACGGGACCGCCGGCGCCGACCAGGGACCACCATCCCAGCGCCTTGACCCGGTCCTCGTGGGAGAAGGCCTGGAGGACGAGGGCCATCGAGGCCGCGCCGGTGGCCGCCCCCTGGACCCCGTCGAAGAAGCGCGCGGCGATGAGCACCCCCGCCGTCGGGGCCGATGCCGTGAGCACCACGCTCACAGCGGCGCCCGAGAGACCCCAGAGGTACAGCCGCCGATAGCCGCGCAGGTCCCCGAGCTTGCCCAGGATGGGCGCAGCCACGCCGAAGGCCAACAGCGGACCGGTGGAGGTCCAGGTGAGGGTCGAGACGGTCGTGTGCAGCTGTCGGGCCACCTGGGGCAGCGCGACGACGAAGACCGTGAAGGTGATGTTGACCGAGAGCAGGCCGGCGAGCACGGTCCACAGCACCCACCACTGGTATCGGTCCGAGCCGGCCACCCGCCGGTGCATCCGGTGGCGGAAGAGGACCGGCCAGGGGACCGAGATGGCCCCCTCGGCACCGGCCCCGGTCCCGCTCAGGAGGGCCTCGGCCTCGCGCACCTCGGCGTCGTCGAACGCCTGGTCTCCGGACGGGCCCCCGGGCCCGGCGGCCCGGGACACCGCTCAGCCTCCGAGCCGGTGCATCTCCGCCTGAAGCTCGGCCACGGTCCACCGGTCCGCCTTGTCGAGGGTGTCGGTCATGGTCCAGGGCGCAAAGAGCCGGATCTGGCCACCCTGAACGAAGTAGACCTTGCCGTTGGCGGGGCAGTCCTCCGTGGCCAGGTAGGCCACCAGCGGGGAGATGTTGGCCGGGTCCCAGCGGTCGAAGACGGCCGCATCGGCGGGCGCCTGCACGATCTCGGACAGGCCGGGTGTCTGCTCGGTCATCCGGGTACGGGCTGCCGGGGCGATGGCGTTGACCCGCACGCCGTAACGGGACAGCTCGTCGGCGGCGATGGTGCTGAACGCGGCGATACCCGCCTTGGCCGCGCCGTAGTTGGTCTGCCCCGGGTTCCCGAGGAGCCCCGAGGTGGAGGAGGTGTTGATGACTGACGCATGGACCTCGACCCCGGCCTTGACCTGTGCCCTCCAGTGGGCTGCCGCGTGCCGGGTGGGCACGAAGTGGCCCTTCAGGTGGACGTGGATGACCGAGTCCCACTCCTCCTCCGACATGTTGACCAGGACCCGGTCGCGCAGGATGCCGGCATTGTTGACCAGCACGTGGACGTCGCCGAACGTCTCGACGGCGGTGTCGACGAGGCGTTTGCCGCCCTCCCAGTCGCAGACGTCGTCGGCGTTGGCCACCGCCTCGCCGCCAGCGGCGCGGATCTCGTCGACCACCTGCTGGGCCGGGCTTCGATCGTCGCCCGAGCCGTCCACCGCGCCACCGAGGTCGTTGACGACCACCCTGGCGCCCTCGGCAGCGAACAGCAGGGCGTGCTCACGCCCGATGCCGCGTCCGGCCCCGGTGATCACGGCGACCCGTCCGTCCAGTGCTCCCATGTCCTCGGTTCCCCCAGTTCGGCTGCCCGCCAACGTTGGCAGGGTGCCCGACTCCGGTCAAACCGTGCACCGGGGACGGTCGGGACGGCACGTCGACGCGATGACGCGACGAGGACGGGGCCGGAGCCCCGTCCTCGTCGGTACGACTCGCCCGGTTACCCGGGTGCAGTGGTGCTCCCTACTTGAAGACCGCAGCCGGCGTGGTGCCGGGCACCGTCTGGATGGCGAGGCTCGAGGTGCCGCTGGTGTCGCACGCTGTGAGCAGCGCCGCCGCGGTCAGCGTCGTCTCGGCCTGGGAGGCCGACGTCTTGCCGGTGTCGGTCCCGGTGAACGAACCGGTTGACGTGGTGGTGCCGCCCTTAGCCGCGTCCGGGAGGATGAACTCCCCATGCTTCGGAGTCCCGACCGTCGTCCCGTAGTCTTGGCTGGGCTTGGTCACCGTCGGAGCGATTGGCTTGTTCCAGGTCACGGTGATCGTGGCCGAGGTGTACTTGGTGGCGCCGGCGATGCCGGTGCACTTGTAGGCCGTCCCGCCCTTGGGCGTGGTGCTCACCAGGGTGCCCTTGACGGTTGCCGACGTAGCCTTACCGGCCGGGACCGTCGTGCACCCACCCAACGTGGCGGTCAGCGTGTCGGTCTGGGTGAGCGGGCCCGCGACGGCCACGGTGCCGGTCTTGGTCAGCTTGTGGGCGAAGGTCACGGTTCCCTTGATCGTCTTGCAGGAAGCGGTACCTGCCTGAATCGGGTTGGCCCAGGCCTGTCCACCCGACGCCACGACGGCTCCGATGGGGACGATGGCCACCGCGGCGACCATCAGCAGTTTGCGGATCATGTGGTTTGCTCCTTTGGTCGTCTGCGTCTCCGCAGAGAAATACGTCGGTTGCTGCCCTCGTTTGCGACGCGTCGAACGGCGTCCAATGCGAAGTAGCCAGGATCTGGCCTCCCCCGGTCATCCCCCCTTTACGATCCTCCACCGATCGACGATTGCACAGTAGCGAAAGTTACTGACGAGTACAACGGCCCTGGTCCCGGTTCCACGGAGGCCCTGGACGCCTCGCGCGAAGGGTGACCGTCAGGCCGCTGGAAGTGGGACCGGCCGCTCGACCTGGGTTCCCAACCCGGCATCCTCGACCGCACCGACCATGACCCGCACCCTGGACCGGTCACCAGCCACCACGAGGTACTCGGTATTGCGGAGGTGGGAGACCCGGCCCACCTTGCGCCCGGACGGATCGTGGATGCCGATGCGCGCCCCGACGTAGCGGGCCGAGTCGAATGCGAGCACGGCCACATGGCCACGAGGTGCGCAGAGCTCATGCAGCTCCTCGTAGGTGAGCCACCCCTCGTTGTTGTACGAGAGGACCACCACCTCCGCGCGGAGCCCCGACACGACCTCGCCCAGAGCGGACGCCATGGTGCGTCGGCCATTGAAGACACTGCGGGTCGACGGGTCGCGGAGATCAGCCCGCTTGCAGGCCACGCCGTAGTGTTCCGGCGCGTCCCAGGCCACGATGGTCTCCCAGACGTGGTAATTGGCGTCGTAGCGGTGCTGGTTGTACGGGGGGTCGAGGTAGGCGAGATCGACCTCCCCGAGCGCCGCAGAGCCGGCCAGCGCGCACGCGTCACCCCGCAGTGCCCTCCCGGGACCGGGCAGCAGTGCGGGCATCTCCAGCACCAGGGGACGGCTGGCACGCGGAGCCCACTCCTTGAGATAGGCCATCTGGAGCCCGGTGGTCGAGTCGACCCGATCGGCTGCCTCGAGCAGGCTGGTCACGAGCAGCGGCCACAGTGCCGTGCCGGCGTAGTCGGTCTCGATTGCCGCACGCACGGCGTCGATGCGCGCGCCGTTCTCGGGTCGGAAGTAGCGGGCCTCCTCGCAGAATGTCGCGGTCACGTATCCGGGCCGGCCGGGCAGGGTGTTGAGATACGCGATCGCGTCGGCCAACGCTCCCGCGAGCCCGGGGTCGGCAGCATCGGTCGCCACGTAGCAGCGGGCCAGCACGTGAGCACAGCGAGCGCTGTCGACCGCGGTCATGTTGATGCCGGCGTGCTTCCACGCCTGTGCGACCCGGGTGGTCCCGGTGAAGAGGTCGAGCCCGGTGCGGGCGGAAGACGACGAGGCCAGGGCGGTGAGCGGTGCGATGAGCCGGCGCTTGGACCCCAGGTACTTGATCACTGGTCCCTAGCGCCGCCCGAAGCGCCGGATCCACCATTCGGGGTCGCGGGCATGTGCGTGGAAGTGGTCGGGGATCTGGCGCATCACCCGGTCGTAGGACCAGGTTCCCTCGCCGAGCACGCGGTCGGCGACGACCGCCAGCTCTGCAAGCATGTGGTCGACGTCAGCATCGGGCGGCTCGTCGCCGTGCTGCTTCCAGACCACCATCGGCACGCCGCACACCTCGCAGTCGGCAACCCAGCAGGTCGCGTCCTCGTGATGCCATTCGGTGATCCGGGCCGCGTCGCAGAGCTCACAGGTCCGGTCGGCGCCGGTCACAGGGTGTACACGTTGACGGTCGTGCCGGGCAGCACCGAGGTGCCCGCGACCGGGTCGGTCGAGAGCACGGTGCTCGACCCCGGAGGCCCGTAGGGGCCGCCCATGTCCAGGCCGATTGCCCGGAGTGCACTCGCAGCCTGGGTCACCGAGTCACCGCGCAGGGACGGGACGGTCACCGGCTGGGGCCCGAGGGAGACCTGGATGGTGACCTGGGACCCGAAGGGCACGGGACCTGCCGCGGGTGTCGGCGTGGTCCCGACCACCTGCCCTGGCGGGACGGTCGGCGAGTATGCCTGACCCCGGACCGGCACGAACCCGGCCGCGGTCAGGGTCGCTGCGGCGGCGGCGTACGAGGACGCCGAGGCGGCGGCCGCGGGAACGGCCACCGGTGCGTGGCCCTTCGAGGTCACGATGGTGACCGTCGAACCGTACGGGGCGCTGCCGGCCGGCACGGTCGAGAGGATCGCCCCGGCCACCACCGTGGCGCTGTACTGCGCGGCCGATGCCGGGCAGACCCCGACCAGGTGCACGGCTCTGAGTGCCTGGATGGCGTCGTTGCAGTTGGAGAAGGAGGTCAGGCTCGGAATGCCCACCGGGGGCGGCCCGGTCGAGAGCACCACGGAGATGACCGAACCCTGCTTGGCGGTGACCGCCCGCCCGCTCGTGCGAGCTGCAGGCTGCTGGCTCACGATGATTCCGGCCGCCGCGGTGATCGAGGGCCGGTGTCCGCTGACCCGCACGGTGAAGTGGTCGGGCGCAGCCGCGGTCGACGCCGTGGGGAGGGTCTTCCCCACCAGCACGGGCACCGGGTGGGTCGGGGTGAAGACCCCGGCATGGACAGCCCAGGCGACACCCCCGGCGATGAGCACGGGCACGAGGACCGCGATCGCGACGATCCAGTGCCGGCGGCGCCCGGCGCGGGGCGGGTCAGCGTCCCGGGTCGCCCGGCGCGCGCTCGGCTTCTTGGCTGTGGCGGCAACGGCCTGGGCGGGGGCTCCGAGCTCGGTTCGGTCCTGCCCGCCGGGAGGCACGGCGGGCAGATGGGCGGGCCTGACCAGCGCCGGATCCACCTCCCCGTCGACGGGCAGGGCGGCCACGAGGGGCAAGGGCTCCGGCGGTGGGAGGGAAGCCGACAGGGCGCTGAGCTCGCGACCGAGCCGGGCAGCGTCGTAGCGCTCGGCAGGATCAGGGGCGGCCGCCCACACCAGGACGTCGGCCAGTGGGCCGAGGGCCTCGTGCTCCGGCAACAGTGTCCCGACCCGCGCCATGAGGGTGGCCACCGTGGTGTCGCCGATGAAGGGGGCTTGGCCGGTGACGCCCTCGTAGAGCACGAGGGCGAGCGCGTAGACGTCCGCCTTGCCGTCGAGGACCCAGCCCTCGACCTGTTCGGGTGCCGCGTAGCGGGCGGTCCCGAGGATGGCCCCGTCCGGCTCGGTCCAGGCGGCCTCGGCCAGAGCCCGGGCGAGGCCGAAGTCGGCGATCCGCAGTCGACGGTCGGCGTCGAAGAGCAGATTGGCGGGTTTGATGTCGCGGTGGACCAGCCCGCGGCGGTGGGCGTAGTCGAGCCCGGCAGCCGCCTCGGCGCCGATCTGGGCCGCCTGCTCGGGAGTGAGCAGCGCACCGGTGTCATAGACCTGGCGGAGCGAGCCTCCCGCCAGGTACTCGAGCACCAGGTAGGGTTCCCCGTCCTCCTCACCCCAGTCGTAGACCTGCAGGATGTTGGGGTGGTTGAGCGCGGCCACAGCCCGCGCCTCGGCCCGGAAGCGCTTGAGGAAGGCGCGGTCGCCGGCCAGGGCCGGGTGGAGCACCTTGATGGCGACCTGACGATGGAGGGAGACGTCGTCGGCCAGGTAGACGTGCGCGGACGCACCGGTCCCGAGAGGTGTGACCAGTCGGTAACGGTCGCCGAGGACACGTCCGATGGAGTCGGTGAGGCTCGGCATGATCCTGACTCAGGCTAGCGAACCGATCGGCGGGAGCGGTGGAGGGGCGCACGCAGCGGGGAGGCCCGGGCGCGATGAGGACGGGGCCGGAGGCCCGTCCTCATCGGTACCCCAGGGTCCGCCGTCAGGCGGACACGGAGGTATCAGAAGCTCAGGCTGCTGTGCGCAGGGTCGATGGTCGAGGTCACGATCAGGTTCGACGAATTGTTGATCTGGTAATAGAGCGTCGGGACGGTGGCCGGGGCGCGTGCCGGAACCAGGTGGGTTCCGCTGACCTTGCCCAGGCAGACCCTGAGGGTCGAGGTCGCACCCTTGTACGGGCTCGCCGAGGGGGCGGTGATCTTGCCGGTGAGCTTGAAGCCGACTTCTTTGCCGAGACCGGTGGTCCCGGTCCCACAGCCGCTCGACGTGGGCCCCTGCGCGGAGACTGCTGTGTTGTGCGCGGTGTAGGACGTCCCTGAGACCGTGAAGCTGAGATTGGGGAGCGACGAGAGCACGGTCGAAGTCCCATTGGTGGTGTAGTTGTTCCACGAGTCATATCCCCGCTCGCCAGCCACGCACGCCGGGTTCGAGGTCGGCGTGCCCGTCCCGGTGCAAACGACCGTCGCCATCTTGATGAGCACGTTCGGCAGCGTCCCGGAGTGGGTGCTGCCGCAGCTGGTGCCGGCCAACGCGCTACCGGCGGTCTTCGCCGATTTGATCGTTGCCGTTGTGGTCGAGCCGGCCTTGGACAGCCCTGGAGGCGCGAACTCGAGGGTTGCCGTCACCGTGCAGGTGATCGTCGCGACAGCACCGGCTGGTGGCGCCGTCCCCACCAGGGCCACCGTCCCTGCACTCGCCGGCATCGCGATCACTGCAGCGACCAACAGCAGTTTGCGGATCATTGCGTTTGCTCCTCCGTTTCCCCGCGATTCAACGGGGCCCGAAGTCGCTGGCTCACGCTCCCAAGCTTGCTGTCCCTCTACAAGAAGTGCCATGGCATCGAACGCCGATCCCCGCTCATCTTGCCACTCGGTTGAACGAGTCGGACTCCGCGTCCGTTACAGCCCATCTTTCTGTCAAACATCGACTGTCACATCACACCTCCGGTTCCGACTCCGTGCAGTCCGCGCCGGGTCTTCCCGACGGCCGGCCCGTTGGCACCAGTGGACCTGGATGCCACTGGACGCGATGAGGACGGGGCCGGAGCCCCGTCCTCATCGGTACAACTCCGATGCGCGGTACCCGCCTGATCAGCGGACACCGGAAGGTGTTAGGCGATGTTGAGGGTGCTCTCCTTCGGGTCGATGGTGGCGGTCTTGACCGTGATGGTCGAGCCGGCCGTCTCTCCCTGGAGGAGGTTGTAGGTGAAGCCCGGCTTGGTGGCGCCGGTCTGGGTCTTGTCGTTGGTGCCGGTGATCGCGCCGATGCAGACGATGGCCGTGGTGGCAGCGCCACTGTACGTCCCTGCAGTGGTGATATTGCCCTTGAGCTCGAACCCGGCCTCCGTACCGTAGGTCGCCGACTTCGGGCAGACATGCGTCGCGACGCAGCCCGAGGTAGTGCACGTCTTCGATGTGTACGTATGGGCGTTGATGGTGAAGGTGATGGTCTTCACACTCGTCCCGATGCTGCTCGCACCACCGGTTTGGTAGGCCTTGAAGGAGCCGTAGCCGCGCTCAGTGGGGTGCCCCACGCACGCCGGGACCTGGGTGGTCTCACCGGAAGCGCTGCACAGGGTATTGGTGGACTTGATGCTCAGTGCAGGTCCGGTGCCGGTGCAGGCGGTCGAGCCAGCCGTGTACGTCTGTGCGCTCACCGCTGTGGTCGAGGTGGTCGCGGTCGTGGCATACCCATTGTGGGTGAGCCCGGACGCGCCAGCGAAGGTGATCTTGCCGGTGTCATGGCAGTTGATCGTCGGCCCCACTGCGCCAGCAGGTCCCGCGGTCGCGACCAGGGTCACGGCCCCGGCGCTCACAGGCATCGCGATCGCCGCAGCGACCATTAGCAGTTTACGGATCATAGAGTTGCGCTCCTTCGTTTCCCCCGCGTTTCCACGGACTCTTCGCATCGGGCGGCCATTCCCCCCGAGATGTGCTGTACCCCCAGCCAGAAGCCTCGCGGCACCAAAATGGCGATCCTCATCAGCCTCTTGCTACTCGGTACAACGATCCGGACGCGCGATCCGTTACATCCGACCCGAAGACCTTCTGGCAGGTTGACCGTCACATCGATCCGATGAGCGTCACATCGATCCGATGAGACGGCATTCCTAGCCCATGAGCGGGCGACACCGGCCCCGGGAGGCGGCTTCGGTGGTCCGGTTCCGCGTCCTGGGCGCTCACGGACGCGATGAGGACGGGGCCGGAGCCCCGTCCTCGTCGGTACGACTCCGATGCGCGGTACCCGCCTGATCAGCGTACACCGGAAGGTGTTAGGCGATGTTGAGGGTGCTCTCCTTCGGGTCGATGGTGGCGGTCTTGACCGTGATGGTCGAGCCGGCCGTCTCTCCCTGGAGGAGGTTGTAGGTGAAGCCCGGCTTGGTGGCGCCGGTCTGGGTCTTGTCGTTGGTGCCGGTGATCGCGCCGATGCAGACGATGGCCGTGGTGACAGCGCCACGGTACGTCCCTGCAGTGGTGATATTCCCGTGAGCTCGAACCCGGCCTCCGTACCGTAGGTCGCCGACTCGGGCAGACATCCGTCGCGACGGCAGCCCGAGGTAGTGCACGTCTTCGATGTGTACGTATGGGCGTTGATGGTGAAGGTGAGGTTCGCGACACTCGTCCCGAGCTGCTCGCGCCCTGGGTTTGGTAGGCCTAAGGAGCCGTAGCCGCGCTCGTGGGGTGCCCCACGCACGCCGGGACCTGGGTGGTCTCACCGGAAGCGCTGCAAGGGTATTGGTGGACTTGATGCTCAGTGCAGGTCCGGTGCCGGTGCAGGCGGTCGAGCCAGCCGGTACGTCTGTGCGCTCACCGCTGTGGTCGAGGTGGTCTCGGTCGTGGGTCGTACCCATTGTGGGTGAGCCCGGAGTGCCAGCGAAGGTGGATCTTGCCGGTGTCACGGCAGTTGATCGTCGGCCCCACTGCGCCAGCAGGTCCCGCGGTCGCGACCAGGGTCACGGCCCCGGCGCTCACAGGCATCGCGATCGCCGCAGCGACCATTAGCAGTTTACGGATCATTGAGTTGCGCTCCTTCGTTTCCCCCGCGTTTCCACGGGCTCAAAGTCAGGTGGCCGGTGCCCCCCAACATGGCATGACCGAACGGTTTGCCCCGCGGTTATGCAGAGCTGAGAACTCAGATCCCCCCGGACGCCCCTCTTCGGTAGCTGAACCATAACTGCGGGAGACCCCTATTTCAAGGCATTGCCGAGCCCCTGGGGTCCGAGGTGCAGGGTGGTTCCTCACAATTGACGAGGTAATTATCCATCACGCTGCGCAATCGGGAGTTGCAGTGCCGACCAGTTGGCAAGGGGCATGTTTACCCACAGAAAGAGCAGCCTACGTGGGCAGCTCACCCGTTTCGAGAAACTTCGAGAAACCAGCGCCGTCGACGATCGGCACGCCGAGTTTCTCAGCCTTGGTCAGTTTGGACGATCCCGGCGCATCACCGACCACGATTGCGAACGTCTTCTTGGATACGGTCCCCGGAGACTTGCCGCCCCGGGCGATCACGGCCGCCTCTGCCTCGTCTCTCGTCAGGCCCTCGAGCGTGCCGGTCACGACGACCGACCGGCCGGCGAGGGTCTGGGGAAGCGCGACGGTGCCGTCTCCCGGCCCGCCGCTCCGGTTCGACCATCGTGACCCCGGCGCGCCCGCAATCGCTCGACCACCGAGCGGTTGACCGGTGAGGCGAACCAGGCCACGACGCTCGAGGCGATCACCGGACCGACGCCGTCGATGGCGGCGAGTGTCGACTCGTCGGAGCTCATCACCGCGTTTATGTCGCCGCGGTCCCGGGCGAGCGCGAGGGAGCCGACCTGGCCGAGGTGGCGGATGCCCAGACCGATCAGCACTCGGCTCAGCGGACGGGTCTTCGACACCGCGATGGCGGCGAGCAGGTTGGCGGTCGAGAGTGCGGCGAACCCCTCGAGCCCGGCGAAGGTCTCGGGGGTGAAGCTGTAGAGATCGGCCACGTCGAGCAGCAGGCCGTGGTCGACGAGGATCTGGACCCGTTGCTCGCCGAGCCCCTCGATGTCCATCGCGGACCGCGAGGCGAAGTGGGCGATGCGCTGGACACGCTGACCGGGACAGTCGAGGTTGGTACAGAAGGTGTCGCTCTCGTCGGGCAACCGGACCAGCGGACTCCCGCAGACCGGGCACGTGGTCGGGAAGCGCCACGCGGGCTTCCTCCGCCGGCCGGGTGTCGGGAGGTGGCCGACGACCTCGGGGATCACATCGCCGGCCTTTCGTACCACGACCGTGTCGCCGGGTCGGACGTCCTTCGCCCGCACCTGGTCCTCGTTGTGGAGCGTGGCGAGGCTCACCGTCGACCCGCCGACGAACACCGGGTCGAGCACCGCGAACGGCGTGGCCTTGCCCGTGCGCCCGATCGAGACCTTGATGCCGAGGAGCGTGGTCGATCGCTCTTCCGGGGGGAACTTGTAGGCGATCGCCCAGCGCGGCGCGCGGGCGGTCGCCCCCAGCGAGCGTTGGAGGGCGAGGTCGTCGACCTTGACCACGACGCCGTCGATCTCGTAGTCGAGTGAGTGACGATCGGCCTCCCATTGTCGGCAGAAGGTCAGCGCGTCGGTGAGCCCTTCGACGAGGCGGAGCTCGGGATTGACGGGGAAACCGGCGCGCCCGAGCCAACCGAGCGTGGCCGACTGACTTGCGGCGAGCTCGGCGGGAGCGCCGGCCCCGTCCGACCCGGGCGGCAGCACGACCTCACCGACCTGATACGCCCAGAAGGACAGCGCACGGCTGGCGGTGATCGTCGCGTCCTTCTGGCGCAACGAGCCGGCCGCCGAGTTCCGCGGGTTGACGAAGAGACGTTCACCCGCCTCGTCCTGCCTCCGGTTGAGCTCGGCGAAGGCCGACACAGGCATGTAGACCTCACCGCGCACCTCGAGCACCTCCGGGAGTGGACCCGCAGCACGGTCGAGGCGGTGCGGGATCGCTGCGATGGTGGCGACGTTGGCCGTCACGTCCTCGCCGGTCCGCCCGTCGCCCCGCGTCGCGGCCCGCACATAGCGTCCGTCGCGGTACAGGAGGGAGATGGCCACGCCGTCGATCTTGAGCTCGCACACGAAACGGGTGTCGGCCGGGACCTGTTTGGCCAGCCGGTCGGCCCAGGCCCCGAGTTCCTCGGCGCTGAAGGCGTTGTCGAGGCTCATCATCGGGACCTGGTGGACCACCGGCGCGAAGAGGGTCGAAGGCGGTGCCCCGACGGAGCCTGTAGGTGAATCCGGCACTGCGAGGTCCGGGTGGTCGGCCTCGATGGCGCGCAGCTCGCGCACCAGGGAGTCGTACTCCGCGTCGGTGATCTCGGGATCGTCGAGCACGTGATAGCGCTCGTTGTGATGCGCGATCAGCGTGCGCAGCTCTTCGGCACGGGCCACGGGATCGTCGCCGGAATCCTTCTTCTTCGCGCTCCACCCGACGATTCCCGAACCGAGTACCACCGACGGATGGCCCGGGTCGTAGAGCGCGATCGTCTGACCGGGAGCCACCCGCCGCTGGGGCAGATCGAATCGGATGGAGAGGCCCCCGTCACCGGACGGTGTCACCGTGCACGCCACCGGAACGCCGTGGGCGCTGCACTGGGCCAGGGCTCGACCCCGAGAACGGGGCCGGTCGACCCAGGCCACGGTATGGAGGTCCACCGTGTCCGTGCGCGCCGCCTCCGGCGAGCCGACGGTGACCCGGCGCGAGGGGACATCGACCGCGGTCACGAACCGGCGGCGGCCGTCGCGGCCGTGCCCCATCCCGCGGCGTTGCCCGACGGTGACCAGCTCGATGGCATCGACCCCACCAAGGTCGTCACCGGTTTCGTGGTCGACGAGGCGTCCCGGGTGGAGGGTGGCCCGGTCGGACAGGAACCCCACGCGGCCCTCGTCGGAGCGGATGAAGCAGACGTCCTGACTGTCCGGCTTGGCCGCGGTACGCAGGCCGAGCCTCGTCGCCTCGGCGCGCACCTCGGCCTTCGTCAGGTCCCCGACCGGAAACACGCAATGCGCCAGCTGTTCCTGTCCAAGCATCGCCAGGACGTAGGACTGGTCCTTGGCTCCATCGGCGCCCCGACGCAGCAGATGGGTCCCACCGGCATCCGTGGTCCGGCGGGCGTGGTGACCGGTGGCGACCGCGTCGAACCCGAGGACGCGTGCGCGGTCCAGCAGCCGGTCGAACTTGAGATGTCGATTGCACTCGATGCACGGGTTCGGGGTACGGCCCTCGAGATGGCCTCGGAGATAGGGAGTGACCACGTGCTCGTCGAAGTCGTCCGTGAAGTTGAAGACGTGATGCACCAGGCCGAGCTGGTCGGCAACCCGGCGGGCGTCCTCGACATCGGCCACCGAACAGCACCCGGAGTCGGATGACCCGCCCCACAGTTTGAGGGTGGCTCCGACCACGTGCTCGGGGCCGTACCGCTCGGCAGTCAGCGCGGCGGCAACAGACGAGTCGACCCCGCCAGACATGGCCACCAGGACGCGCATCGCTTCAGTCTCGCAGGCGGGCAACCGCGCCAGGGACGACGTCGAGCGCATGGTCCACCTCATCATCGGTCGTGGAGGCGCCGAGGGAGAACCGGACTCCCGAGCGGGCGTCCTCCGGACCGAGCCCGAGTGCCTCGAGCACATGGCTCGGCTCGACGGCCCCGCTCGAGCAGGCCGCGCCGGCCGACACCGCGACGCCGGCTTCGTCGAGCAGGACGACCAGCGCTTCGCCTTCGACGCCGGCGATACGAACGTGCAGGATCCCCGCCACCCGGTCCTCCCGGGCCCCGGTCTCGGTGACGCCGGGCACCCCGCGCAGCAGGCCGTCGGCCAATCGGTCGCGCAGCGCGGCGATCCGGGCCCCATCCAGCGGATGCCCGTCGTCGGTGGCCGCCAGGGCCGCGGCCATGCCCACCGCTCGGGCGACGTCCGGCGTCCCGCTCCGCCGCTCGCGCTCCTGTCCCCCGCCGTGCATCTGGGCCCGGAGCCCGGTGCCGTTGCGCACCACCAACGCCCCGATCCCCTTCGGCCCCCCGAACTCTGCACGCTGACCGTCACCAGGTCGGCGGGCGCGGTGACCGCGGAGGCGTCCAACCACGGAACAGCCTGGACGGCGTCGGTGTGGAGGACCGCCCGCGGCGACCGTCGGCGGACCACCTCGGCAAGCGAAGCGAGCGGTTGGACCGTGCCGATCTCGTTGTTGACCGTCATCACCGAGACGAGCCCGACATCGTCGGTGCACGCATCGGCAAGCTGAGCGGGATCGATCACGCCGTCTTTGCCGGGGCGGACCTCGCGCAGCTCGGCTCCCGTGCGCACGGCGAGCGCCCGGCAGGCATTGAGCACCGCGTGGTGTTCGATGGCCGAGCACACCAGAGCTCCGGGCGACGATCGCCAGCTGTCGGACTGCGCCTCCCATGCCCCGACGACGGCGAGGTTGTCTGCCTCGGTCCCCCCGGAAGTGAAGACCACTTCTGAGGAATCGGCTCCGAGCAGCCCGGCGATCCGGTCGCGCGCATCCTCGAGGGCCCTCCGGGCAAGTCGCGACTCCTGGTGGCCTCCCGACGGGTTCCCGTCGGGACCGGCGAGATGGTCGAACACCGCAGCAAGCGCCTCAGCGCGCATCGGCGATGTCGCCGCGTGGTCGAAGTAGGCGCGATCCGCCGCCATCAGGCGATCCAGACCGATTTCACGTTGCAGAACTCGTGCAGCCCCACAAAGGAGAGCTCGCGACCGATGCCCGAGCTCTTGATCCCGCCGAACGGCAGCTCGGGCATGGACACGACCATGCCGTTGACGAAGACCTGCCCGGCCTGGAGGTCGGTCACGAACCGCTGCTGCTCGTCGGGATCCGTCGTCCACACACTCGAGCCGAGACCGAAGTCGGTGCCGTTGGCCAGCGCAAGTGCCTCGTCGGCGTCGGCCGCCGTGAAGAGCAGGGCCACCGGACCGAATACCTCCTCGGTGGCCACCCGCATCCCCGGACTGATCCCGGTGATGACGGTGGGCCGGTAGAAGGCGCCGGGACGCGCAGCGCCGCCGGGGCCGACCACGCGCTCGCCGCCGCAGAGGATGGTCGCCCCTTGCTGGCGCGCATCCTCGACCTGGACCTCGATGGTGTCGACCGCGGCCGCACTCACCAACGGACCGACCTCGGTTGCGGGGTCGAACGGGTCACCGACCGAGAGGGCGTCCATGGCGGCCACGAAGCGCTCGGTGAACGCGGCGGCCACCTCCTGGTGGACGATGAACCGCTTGGCAGCGATGCACGACTGGCCGCCGTTCTGAACCCGCGCCTGTACGCCGACCGCCACGGCCCGCTCGAGGTCGGCCGACGGCAGCACCACGAAGGGATCGCTCCCGCCGAGCTCGAGGACGACCTTCTTGCCCACCGCGCCCGCCTGGGCGGCGACCGCGCGCCCGGCGCCTACGCTTCCGGTCAGGGTCACCGCGGCCACCCGCGGGTCGGCGATGACCGCCGACACCTGGTCGATGCCGATGAGCAGAGTCTGGAGCACACCGTCGGGTGCGCCTGCCCGACGGAAGAGGTCTTCGAGCAGCAGTGCCGTTCGGGGCACGCTCGGCGCGTGCTTGAGCAGCCCGACGTTGCCGACCATGACCGCCGGAGCGATGAAGCGGACCACCTGCCACATCGGGAAGTTCCACGGCATGATCGCGAGGATCGTGCCGAGCGGCTGATAGGTCACGAGACCGAGGGAGGCGTCGACGGGAACCTCCCGGTCGACAAGGAAGGACTCGGCATGCTCGGCGAACCAGCGGAACCCGCTCGCGCACTTGGCCACCTCACCCTTGGCCTGGGCGAAGGGCTTGCCCATCTCTGTGGTCATCACGCGGGCGATGTCGGGCAGCTCTCCCTCGAGCAGCTCGGCCACCGTCACCAGCAGGCGAGCCCGTTCGGCGAAGGTGGTGGCCGCCCAGCGCGGCGCACAGGCCGCCGCTGTCGCAAGGCGAGCCTCGACGGTGACGGCATCGAAGGGCTCGAAGGACTCGAGCAGCTCCCCGGTGGCGGGATTGACCGTGGCGATGGGAAGGCCGGCGTCGGCAGGTGACATGGTCCAAGTATCCCCCAGCGGTGCCGGGTCATCACTCGCAATCACCCATCCGCCGCGGCGGATGGCACCACTCCGGGGTGGCCGCGATCCGGGATCAGCCCAGCCCGAGGACGGCGGGCAGGTCGAGCCGCCGGACCTTGCCGGTCGCCGTGCGGGGCAGGGCGGGGATCCTCGTGTACTGCTTGGGGCGCTTGTAGCCGGCCAGCCGCTCGGCGGCCCGGGCCTCGAGGGCGGCGATCACCGCCTCGCCGCTCGCACCGGGAGCGAGCACCACCGCAACGCAGACCCGCTGCCCCCACCGCTCGTCGTCGAGCCCGAAGACGGCCAGCTCGGTGACGCCGGTCACGTCGACGAGGGCGGCCTCCACCTCCGCCGGGTAGACGTTGACCCCACCGCTGATGACCAGGTCGTCGCGCCTGCCGTCGAGGGTGAGGTACCCCTCCTCATCGAGCCGGCCGAGGTCGCCGACGGTGAAGGCGCCGTCGCGCCATGCAGCTGCGGTCGCGGCCTCATCCCGCCAGTAGGAGAAGCGCGCGAACGGCGGCGGACGGCACCAGACCATCCCGTCTGCGTCCACCTCGAGGGTGCGCCCCGCCCGGGCGCGGCCCACCGTGGCCGGGTGCTCGAGCCACTTGCCGGGCGGGCACACGGTGAACTGACCCTCGGTCGATCCGTAGAACTCCCAGAGGACGTCGGGACCGAGCAGATCGATGGCGGCCCGCTTGAGCGGTGGCGGACAGGGAGAGCCGGCATGGACCAGGAGACGGAGGGCGGCGAAGCGCGACCGGACGCTACCCGGGTCTGCAAGCAGCCGGGCGAGGGCGGACGGGGCGAGGAACGTTGTGGTCGGGACGGCTCCCGATCCGCCGTCGAGCGCCTCTCCCGCCGTCGCGGCATCGAAGGCCGGGAGGATCACGCACGTCCCGCCGCGCAGCAGGGTGCCCCCGGCGAACCGGATCGACACCGAGTGGTACATCGGCGAGCAGACCAGGTGAACGTCTGCCGGTCCGAAGGACCAGAGGTCGGCCTCGTCGGCGAACGCCGCCGCCGCGGTCGGAGCGTCCCAGAGACCCGACCACACACCCTTTGCGCGCCCGGTGGTCCCCGAGGTGTAGTGCATGGGCCGCGCCAGTGGATGCGGTGCGAGTGTGGCGGGTGGGCCGGCATCCAACCGGTCCAGCTGGTCGCGATCGAGCACCGTGAGCGATGGTGCTGCATCCTCGAACAGGACGTCCCGCTCCCGATCGAGGAGGGTGGCGTTGAGCAGGACCGGCACGATCCCCACCCGAAGGGCTCCGAGCACCGCGCAGAGCAGGCCGGCCGACGACGGGAGGCAGAAGGCCACCCGGTCCCCCTCGCCGAGCCCCGCGTTCAACAGCGAGCCGGCTGCCCGCCTCTGGGCGTCCTCGGCGTCCGCCGCTGTGAGGACCTCGACTCCGGATCTGAGGGTCCGTGCAGTCAACCCGACCCACCAGCCGCCAGTGCGCCGGCCGGATCCACCGCCTGCGGACCGCTGGACGAGGTGGGATCGCCGAGCGCGTCAAAGAGCGCCGGGCGGACGAGCATGAGGACGGCCAACACGATGAGGAGGATTGCGGCCCCCCCGACGGTCACCGGGCGAATGCCCCGGGTGTCGGCGATCCACCCCTGGATGACCGCGCCCAGAGGGTAGATGAGACCCAGCGCCATCATGTAGATGCTGAGAATGCGACCTCGCGTCGCTGCCGGGGCCCGCAGTTGGACCACGGTGTTGAGTCCCGAGAGCACGAAGATGTAGCCGGCACCGACCAACACGAAGGCAGGGACGGCCGTGGCGAGCGAGGGTGCGAGGCCATACGCGACGAGGAGGCACGGGAGGACGAGAAGGGCCACCCGCAGCACGGACAGCCGTCCGAACCGCGCGGCCAGCGACGGCAGCGCAAGCGCTCCGGCCACCGCACCGACCCCTTGTGACGTCACCAGAACGGCGGTCACCAGCCCGAGGCTCCATCCCGCGGGCCGCTGGACGTGGGACATCGCCGGCACCAGCGCGATGAAGGGCGAGGCCAGCAGGGCCACGACGGCGATCAACGCGATGGCGGCCCGGCAGCCCGGCTCGGCCCGGGCGGCCCGGGCGCCCTCCACGATCCGCCTCCCCATCGAAATGCGCTCGGCCTGACCCACCGGCGGCGGGAGGCGGACCATCAGCAGGGCCACGACCACCGCGCCGAACGACGCCGCGTTGACCCCGAAGACGAACGCGTAATTCTGCGTGAGGAGGACGAGGCCGGCGAGGGCGGGACCGATCACCCGCCCCAGGTTGAACTGGGCAGACGAGAGCGAGACCGCGCCGAGGAGGTCTTCGCGCGGCACCAGGTCGGGGACCATCGCCTGATAGGCGGGAAACCCGATCGCGCCGGCCGCTCCGCCGAGGAAGGAGAGCACGACCAGCACCTCCGGAGGATCGTGGCGGACGGCGGCGAGCACGGCCAGGACGACGGCGAAGGCGGTCTCGGCCAAGGTGGTCACGATGAGCCAGCGGCGCCGGTCGAGCCGGTCGGCCAGGGCTCCGCCGACGGGAGCCAGGAGTCCGATGGGCACGAAGCCGGCCGCCGCCACCAGACCGGTCCATCCGGGCTGGCCGGTCCGGGAGTACACGAGCACACCGAGCGCAACCGTCTGCATCCACGAGCCGACGTTGGAGACCAGCGCGGCCGACCAGATGAGGGCGAAGTTGCGCGAACGCAGCGGACGCAGCGAGGTCAGGGCCACGGCCCGAGGTTACCGGGGAGGGTCGGAGGTACGGATGGGGCACCGCCCCCCTGGAGGCCGCCTACTGGTCGGGCTTGATCTTGCGGCGGGGTCGCAGGGCGAACCACCAGATGCTGGCCATGGTCGCCAGCACGCCCAAGGCGGCCGCCGGCTTGGCGATCTTGCGTGAACGGTCGGACATCAGCCAAGACGTTAGTCGGCGGGGACATACCTTCCGATTGCTCCGCGCTCGTGCACCTTACTGTCCCGTTTCGTCGCATCGGTTTCTTCCTCAACTCCTATCTCCTCCATAGGCCCTCCTTACGCGGCGCCCGCACACTGGAGAGGTGAGCACGCAACCAGTCCCTCACCCCCTCTTGCGGTACTGCCATTGGTACTGCCGGCACTCAGCCGCCGCGCCGATGGCCTCGACGCTGACGCGTCGTCCTGCCGTCCACACAGCCGAGTTGGAGGCGTTGAACCCCGGACACCGATCCCGGGGCAGCGGCGTTCCACACGACAGGGGTTCAGCGCCTCCTGACTCGGGCCCGCCGAGCGCCCCGGAACCGCCGCAAGATGATCCTGCGTTGCAGGAAGTGCTGCATTGCAGTGATCCACACGGCGCATGGGTGATCCTGCACCGTCCGGCCGCGGCACGCCGATCCGGTCACCCCTCGGTCGAGACGAAGACGTTCTTCACATCGCTGTAGGCGGCGAGCGCCTCGAGGCCGAGCTCGCGACCGAACCCTGACTGCTTCATCCCACCGAAGCTGGTCTGCACGCGGACCGAGCTGTTGGAGTTGACCGAGAGATTCCCGGCCTGGACCGCGCGGGCCATTCGGAGCGATCGGGCGGAGTCGCGGGTCCAGATCGAACCGGACAGGCCGTACGGGGTGTCGTTGGCCAGCCGGACGGCTTCGTTCTCGTCGTCAAAGGGGATGACGGCCACGATCGGCCCGAAGATCTCCTCCCGGGCCATGCGCCAACTCGCCTCGGCCGGCGCGACAACGGTCGGCGGGAACCAGTAGCCGGGGCCGTCCGGAACCGTGCCGACCGTTCGGGCCGGCACCGTACTCCCGTCGGTCGCCCCCATTCCGGCCTCGAGGAAGCTCCCCACGGTGCGCCGGTGGGCGGCGGTGATCAGGGGGCCCATACTGATGGTCGGATCGGTCGGGTCACCCACCCTCCACACAGCAACGGCACGGTCCAGGAGATCGAGGAACTCGTCGAGCACCGTCCGCTGGACGAGCACGCGGCTTCGTGCGCAGCAATCCTGGCCGGCATTGGAGAAGACCCCGGCCGGGGTCTCCGCCGCGGCCCGCTCCAGGTCGGCGTCCGCAAACACGACCGAGGCCGACTTGCCCCCGAGCTCCAGCGTGACCCGTTTGATGGAACCCGAGGCACGGGCCATGACCTGGCGTCCGACCTCGGTGGAGCCGGTGAAGGCGATCTTGGCGACGTCGGGGTGCTCGACGAGGTGCGTGCCGACGACCGACCCCTTGCCGGGTACCACCTGGAACACACCCTCGGGCAACCCGGCCTCGAGGGCGAGGTCGGCCAGGCGGAGGGCGGTGAGGGGGGTGGCCTCCGCCGGTTTGACCACAATTGCATTGCCGGTGGCGAGTGCCGGGCCCAGCTTCCACGAGGTGATCGCTATCGGGAAGTTCCAGGGGACGATGGCCCCGACCACGCCGAGCGGTTCGTGAAAGGTCATGTCCACCCCACCGGCCACCGGGACGGTGGCGCCGCGGTGCTTGTCCACCGCACCCGCGTAGAAGTGCAGTACCTCGGCGACCATCCCGACCTCACCGCGACTCTCGCCGATCGGCTTGCCCACGTTGGCCGTCTCCATCTGGGCCAGCTCCTCCGCGTGGTCTTCGACCTGGGTGGCGAAGCGGCGCATCAGGCGGGCGCGGTCTGCAGGAGCGAGGGCCCGCCATGCCGGCCCGGCGCCCGTCGCTCGGGCGACGGCGAGATCGACCTCCTCGACCCCCATGAGCGGCACCTCGGCGATGACGCCTTCGGTGCTCGGGTTCACGATCGCCGCGACGTCACCCATCGGGGTCCACGAGCTCTCCCTCATCGGCACAGCCGCTGCGCGTCCGCCTCAGTGCCGCGGCCGCGGCAACCAGACCGGTGAAGAGCCGGACGTCACTTGACTCCTCCGGGTGCCACTGCACGCCGACCGTGAACGCGCGGTCGGGCATCTCCACCGCCTCGATCACACCGTCCGCGCCCCGGGCGGTCACGGCCAAGCCGTCACCGAGCCGACCGACCGCCTGGTGGTGACTGCACAGGACCTCGGTCTGCGCGCCCATGAGACGCCGCACCGTGCTGCCCTCCTCGGTGGTGATGACCATCGGTCCGAAAGCGCCGGCCGCTGGCTGGTGTGCGGCGGAGCCCACTGCGTCGGGCAGGTGCTGGACGAGATCGCCACCCCGGAGCACGTTGAGCACCTGGATTCCACGGCAGATGGCGAGCACCGGCAGGTCCCGGTCGAGCGCGCCGGCCAGGAGCTGGAGCTCGAGCTCGTCGCGCTGGTCGTTCGTGCCGGCGTTGCGGGAGTCCGGGTTCTGGCCGTAGCGGCGGGCGGCAAGGTCTCCGCCGCCGATCACGACCAGGCCGTCGAGCGCGTCCAGCACCGGCCCGACCCCGGCCCCCACCAGCGCGGCGGTCGCGGCGTGCACATCGCCGTCGGTGGTGGTCTCGCGGCCATCGGCTGCACCGGGCGGCGGGAGCAGGAGCGGCCATCCGCCCGCAGCCACCACCATGTGCAGGTAGACGCCCGGGACCAGCGCGGCATCCCGATCCCAGGACCACCATCTCGTCCGCTGCCGGTAGGCGGACAGCCCGATGAGCGGTCGGGGGCCGGCGTCGGTCATCGTGGCAGTATCCCATCGGCGGACGCCGCTGCGAACGGAGGAACCATGGGACGGCTCGACGGAAAGGTGGCGGTGATCACGGGAGCCGGCAGCGGCATCGGCCAGGTGGCAGCAGCGCTGTTCGCCGCGGAGGGAGCATCGGTGGTCGTCGCCGACGTCGCCGGCGAGCGGGCGGCGGCCACCGCAGCCGACATCGGGTCGGCCGGCGGAGCGCGCTGGGCGTCACCGTCGACGTGTCCGACGAGGATCAGGTGACCGAGATGGTGGCCGCGGCGGTCAGGACCTTCGGCGGGTTGCACGTCCTCTTCAACAACGCGGGGATCTTTCCAGACGACGACGGCGGCATCCTCGACACCCCACCGGAGACCTGGGCCAAGGTGATGGAGGTCAACCTCAAGGGCGTCTGGCTCGGGTGCCGCGCCGCGGTGCCCGCGATGCTGGCATCGGGCGGAGGGTCCATCGTGAACGTGGCGTCGTTCGTCGCCCTGATGGGCGCGGCCACCGCGCAGATCGCGTACACGGCCTCCAAGGGCGGCGTACTGGCCATGACCCGCGAACTGGCCGTCGAGTACGCGCGCGCCGGGGGATCCGGGCCAACTCGATCTGCCCCGGACCCATCGAGACACCACTGTTGACGGAGCTGCTCGCCGACCCGGCGAGACGGGAGCGCCGGCTCGTGCACATCCCGATCGGCCGGTTCGGTCGCCCAGAGGAGATCGCGATGGCCGCGCTGTTCCTGGCCTCCGACGAGGCGTCGTTCGTGACCGGCTCCGCGCTGGTGGTCGACGGGGGGATCACCGCGGCATACGTCACGCCGGAGTGAGCGGGCCCGGGACATGACCCGGTCCGGAGGGGCGGCATCCAGGGACCCGGGCGGTGCTCGAGTGCTGGACGGGCGAGTCGACTTGGAGCAGAGTGCTGGCATGCTGACCCTCGAGACGCTCCCCCACCAGATCCAGTCGGGGGACGTGCACACCGTGGTGGTGGCGTTTCCCGACCTCCAGGGGCGGCCGGTGGGCAAGCGGGTCACGGGGGGCTTCTTCCTCGATCGGGTCCTGCATCACGGCATCGAGGTCTGCGACTACCTGCTCGCCTGCGATGTCGACATGGATCCCCTGCCCGGTTACCAGTTCGCCAACTGGGAGACCGGGTACGGCGATCTCCACGCCGTCATCGATCCGCAGACTGTCCGGCCTCTCCCCTGGTTACCGGGCAGCGTGCTGGTCCTCTGCGATCTGTTCACCCTCTCGGGCGAGCCGGTCGAGGTCTCCCCCCGCAGGATCCTCAGACGCCAGCTCGAACGGGCAGCCGAGCGGGGCTACGAGGTCAAGTGCGCCACCGAGCTCGAGTTCTATCTCTTCCTCGACTCCTTCAGCGAGGCCGCCGACAAGCGGTGGTACGGGTTGTCACCCCACACGGCGACCGTCGAGGACTACCAGCTGCTCCAGACCTCCCGCGAGGAGTACATCATCGGCCGGATCCGCAACGAGATGGTCGAGGCGGGCATTCCGATCGAATTCTCGAAGGGTGAGGCCGGGACTGGTCAGCACGAGATCAACATCACCTACGGCGAGGGCCTCGAAGTGGCCGACCGGCACCTGGTCTTCAAGACCGGGGTGAAGGAGATCGCCGCCGAATACGGCCGCGCCGCCACGTTCATGGCGAAGTGGTCGATGGACACGGCCGGGTCGTCCTGTCACCTCCACACGAGCCTCTGGGACGCCAGCAGCGACGCACCGCTCATGGCACCGGCTGACGGCGAGGACGCCCCGTCGGGCTTCTCCCGGCTCGGGGCCCATTGGGCCGCCGGCCAGATCCGCACCGCTGGAGAGCTGGCCTGGTGCTTCGCCCCCTATGTCAATTCCTACCGGCGCTTCGTGCCGGACTCCTGGGCACCGACCGCTGTCGTGTGGGGTGAGGACAATCGGACCTGCGGCTTCCGGGCCGTCGGCCGCGGCGAGGGTCGGCGTCTCGAGAACCGGATCCCGGGGGCGGACGTGAACCCGTACATCGCCCTGGCCGCAGCCATCGCCGGCGGTCTCTGGGGTCTCGACCACGCTCTCGAGCTCGAGCCGGCCTTCACCGGGAACGCCTACCGGACGCCGGATGTGCCGCGGATCCCCTCCACCCTCGTCGCTGCCATCGCAACCCTGGAAGCGAGCGACGTGGCCGCCGAGGCCTTCGGGCCCGAGGTCCACCAGCACCTGGTCAACACCGCCAACCAGGAGTGGGCCAAGGCCAACGCGGTCGTGACCGACTGGGAGCTCGCCCGCAACTTCGAGCGGATCTGAGCCGGCGCGCCACGGTCGCGGCCGACCGCACCATCCTTGACGGGCCGGAGCGCCCCTGGCACCATGGAACAGTGGTGTACACGGTGACGATCTCGGACCTCCTCCTTACCTGACGGCGAACGCCACACCGCGTTCGCCCGCAACCTCCTGCGCCTTCGGGCCGGGAGGTTTTTTGTTGGGCGAACGCAGGTGGGCAGACGCTGCCAGGCGGGGGATCCGGCCCGATCGGCCCGGCCATCAGTACAGGCACGACCAGCAGCCCCATCAGCGAGGGAGTATCCAGTGAGCGAACACGAGCACTCGACGGCCACGGGCACCGGCGGGCGGCCGCGTCTGGCCATGCCATGCGACGTCTCTCCGATGCCCTTCCACCTCTACCGACCCTACGTTCCGTTGGTCCTGCCCGACCGGGAGTGGCCCAATCGGCAGACCGACGTCGCCCCGCGCTGGGCGAGCGTGGACCTGCGCGACGGCAATCAGGCACTGGTCGACCCGATGGACACCGAGCGCAAGCTGCGCCTCTTCCACACCCTCGTCGACATCGGGTTCAAGGAGATCGAGGTCGGATTCCCGTCGGCCTCCCAGACCGACTACGACTTCCAGCGCGAGATCATCGACGGGGATCTGATCCCTGACGACGTGACCATCCAGGTGCTCGTCCAGTGCCGTGAGGAGCTCATCGAGCGCACGTTCGAGTCACTGCGCGGAGCGCAGCGGGCAATCGTCCACTTCTACAACTCCACGTCCACCCTCCAGCGACGGGTCGTCTTCGGCCTCGATCGGCAGGGCATCATCGACATCGCGGTCAATGCGGCGCGGCTGTGCAAGAAGTTCGAGGCCGACCTGCCCGGGACCGCCATCCGCTACGAGTACTCGCCGGAGAGCTTCACCGGGACGGAGCCGGACTTCGCGGTCGAGATCTGCGAAGCGGTCATGGCGGTCATCGAACCCGGCCCCGAGCACCCGATCATCATCAACCTGCCCAACACCGTCGAGATGTACGGGCCCCACGTCTACGCCGACGTGATCGAGTGGTTCGGTCGAACCATCCGCAACCGCGACTCGATCGTGCTCAGCCTCCACCCCCACAACGACCGGGGCACCGCGGTCGCCGCGGCCGAGCTCGGCGTGCTGGCCGGTGCCGACCGGGTCGAAGGGACCCTGTTCGGCAACGGCGAGCGGACCGGCAACGTCGACGTGGTCACCTTGGCCATGAACCTCTTCTCCCAGGGCGTCGACCCGGCTCTCGACTTCGGCGACATCGACCGGATCCGCCGGGTGGCCGAGTTCGCGACCAGGATGCCGGTCCACCCGCGGCACCCCTACGCAGGCGACCTGGTGTACACCGCCTTCTCCGGCTCGCACCAGGACGCCATCAAGAAGGGGTTCGAGGCCCTCGGCGACGACTACGACAAGTGGGAGGTGCCCTACCTGCCCATCGATCCGAGCCACACCGGGCGGACCTACGAAGCCATCATCCAGATCAACAGCCAGTCGGGTAAGGGCGGTGTGGCCTACGTGATGGATACCGAGCACGGTCTCGACCTGCCCCGCCGCCTCCAGATCGAGTTCTCCAAGCAGGTCCAGTCGGTCACCGAGGACACCGGAACGGTGATCCGCCCCGGGGAGATGTGGGACGTCTTCTCCCGGACCTACCTGTCCGAGGAGGCCGGCCTGCGCCTTCTCGGCACCGAGGTGACGACCGGCGGCCGCCGTACGACCGTCACTGCGCAGCTCCTGGTCGATGGGAAGCCCCTGACGGTCATGGGTGAAGGCAACGGGCCGATCGACGCCCTGGTCGGCGCGCTCCGGACCCACCTCGGCGTCGAGTTCGAGGTCAAGGACTACAGCGAGCACGCTCTGACCTCGGGAAGCGGAGCCTCGGCGGTCGCATACGTCGAAGCCGAAGCCGCCGACGGCTCGACCTGGTGGGGGGTCGGCATGGACTCGAGCATCCTCGACGCGTCGCTGGCCGCAGTGGTCAGCGCGGCCAACCGGGCTCTGGAGCGCCGCCGGAGCACTGCCGACTGATCCCGTCCCCACGGTTGGGCGCCTGTGGGGCGTGGCCGGCCGTCGGCCGGGGGCGGGGCTGGCCTTCGGCGCCGGCCGTAGCCGGACTTCAAGCCTCGTTTTCGCGAACGTCGTCTATGTCATATACATATGGTTCCGTATGCATAGGGCGTAGACCAAATTTGGAAATTAACGACCGGAGAAAGCAGAGGGAACGGTCCCATGACTCGACAGCTGCTGATCGATCGCGACGCGGTCATCACCACGGCAATGTGGATCGCCGACGAGGAGGGCCTGGCCGCCGTCACCATGCAGCGGGTGGCCAACGGCCTCGGGGTGACCCCGATGGCCCTCTACCGCCACGTCTCGAACAAGAAGGACCTGCTGGACGGCATGGTCCGCCTGCTCCTGCATGACATCGCGGACCCTCCCGAGCGGATGGCATGGCGTGAGCGCCTCCGATGGCTGGCCGAGGCGATCCGGGCGAGCGCACTCGAGCATCCGGCTGTCTTCGCCGTCCTCACCCAGCAGCGCGAGATGCGTGAAGGGGTGCACGTCCGGCTCGCGGTGGTCGACGCGTTGCGGGAAGCCGGGGTGCCGGAGGACGAGCTGGTCCGCACCGAACGGGTGATCAGCACGGTGCTCCTGGGGTTCTGCGCCAGCGACGCAGGAGGGCGATTCCGCGACCTGCCGCGGCGCGAGGTCGACGGGGACTTCGCCGCATCGCTGCGGATGATCGAGCACTACGTGGATCTCGTCCGCGGCGACCCGCCGGGGGCGCCGGGGGCGCCGGGGGCGCCGGAGCCTGACCTCAGAAACGGTTGAGGCGCTTGAAGATGCCCTTGGTCTGCTTGTACATCGTCACGAACTCCTCGAAGAGGAGGTCGTACTCGGGAGCGTTGGCCGGGTCGGGACAGTAGACGCGCCGCACCTCGACCATCGAGGGGATCTCGTCGAGCGTGATCCGTTCGAGCGCCAGCAGGGTGAGCAGAGCCGCACCGCGGACGTTGGCGAGTACCGGGGCCTCGATCTGTCGAATCTCGCGACCGAGGACGTCGGCATGGATCTGGGACCATTGATCCGAGTTCGCCCCACCCCCGATGAAGGCCAGGGAGTCGAGCCGGCGGCCGGCGAACTTCTCGACCGCCTCGAGCAACCACCGGGAGTTGTATGCCACACCCTCGAAGACGGCTCGCACCATCTGGGCACGTGTGGTGGAGAGCGACAGGTTGTGGAATCCGGCACGGACCGTGTGATCGTCGACCGGAGAGCGCTCACCGTTCAGCCAGGGCGTGAAGAGCACCCTGCCGCTGCCGGGGGCCACGCCGTCGACCATCGCGTCCATCTCTCCCACGTCCTCTGCGAACCCGAGCGTGTCCTGCAGGAAGGTGAGGCAGGCGCCAGCCGTCTCGTGCTCGTCGGCGATCAGGTACCGCCCGGCCAGGGCGGCGGGGATGGAGGCGACGTTGCTGGTCGGCGCGGTCTTCTTGAACGGGACGTGTCCGGAGATCCACGAGGACGTCCCGATATAGAGGTGCGCCCCGAAGTCGGCCACCGCCCCCGACCCGAACACGGCCGAATGCACATCACCCGAACCGTTGGCCACCGGCAACCCGGCCGGTATGCCGAGGTCTGCTGCCGCGGGCTCGGTCACCGTGCCGACGATGGTGCCGGGCGGCACCAGGTCGGGCAGCTTGGCCCTCTCGAGCCCGGTCCACTCGAGCAGTCTGTGGTCGTAGGAGACCTGGTCGATCACCCGGTTGTCGGTCACCCAGTGGGCGGCGATCGAGTCGAACGAGGCGCAGGTCCGTCCCGTCAGGCGGAGGGTGAGGTAGTCGACCGGTTCGAGGAAGGTGGCCGTGCGGCGGTAGATGTCGGGGAAGGCGTCCCGGAGGAACAGGATGTGCGCCACCGGGTCCTTGCCCGAGAGACCCGGTGCGCCACCGGTCACCTGGACCCACCGCAGCAGTTTCCGGGGGTCGTAACCGAGCACGTTGACGGTTCCTCCGGCCACCCGACGGATGGCCGCGTTGCCCCGAGAGTCCATCCAGAGCAACGCCCGCATCAAGGCGGTGCCATCGTCGCCCACCGCGACCGTCCCGGACCACTGGGCCGTGCAGCCCATTCCGATCAGGGCGCCCGGATCGATCCCCGGTCCGGCCATCACACGACGGGTGGCGGTACAGATCGCGGTCCACCATTCGTCGGGATCCTGCTCCGCTCCTCCCCCGTCCAGCAGATGCAGGGTGACCGGCTCGCTAGCGTGCGCCACGATTCGCCCCGAGGCGGTCACCACGGCGACCTTCGGTCCCCCGGTCCCGAGGTCGACCGCGAGCACGCAGGGCTCGCCCTTCGCGCCCGTCTGCCAGGTCACGCCTTGACCACCCACGCCGTGACCTGGCGCACCCTCTCGCCGTCGTCGATCTCCAGGGTGGTTCCGGGCCCTCCTGCGTCCCGGGGCTCGGTCGAGACCGACCGGGCGAGCACCTCGCGGGCGATGGCGTCGAACTGCGGCGCCAGGTCGTCGAGCCCGACGACGGTGAGGTGAATCCAGTCGGACACCTCGAGGCCGCTCGACTTGCGCAGGTCCTGGATGTTGCGGATGACCTCGCGTGCCAGGCCGCGGCGACGCAGGTCGTCATCGAGGGCGAGGTCGAGGGCGACCACCTCGGCCCCGTCCCGCGAGACGGCGAACCCGGGCTGCGCGCGGACCCGGAGCTCGACCTCCTCGGCACCGAGCTCGACCGGGCCGTCCTCCAATGCGACCACGACCGGCCGGCCCTCGGCCAGGTCCGCTGCCGCAACCGCGCCGTCGACGGTGGCCATGGCGGCCCGCAGTGCCTGGACACGCTTGCCGATCCGCGGGCCGAGCAGCTTGAAATTGGGGAGCAGTTCGTAGGCGAGGACGTCGCCGAGCTCGTCGGTGACCTCCACGAGGTCGACGTTGAGCTCGTCCTCCACGACACCTGCCGGCGGGGCGGGGCTGCCCGGCGGCAGGTAGACGAGGGCACGGGCGAGCGGCTGGCGGACCTTGATGCCGGCCTCGGATCGGGCGGCACGGCCGAGGGAGGAGAGACGCCGGGCGAGCGCCATCCCGGCTTCGAGCGACGGGTCGGCGGCGGAGGCGTCGACCGCGGGCCAGTCGGCGAGGTGGACAGAGTCGTCTTCGTCCGCGCCGGTCAGATCCCGCCACATGCGGTCGGCCAGGAAGGGACAGAGCGGCGCGAGGAGCAGGGCCGTCGTGACGAGGACCTCATGGAGGGTGGCCTGCGCGCTGAGCGAGTCCACCGGGTCGGCACCCGGGTCGGTTCGCCAGAACCGGCGTCGGCTGCGACGGACGAACCAGTTGGAGACGTCGTCGACGAGCTCGGCCAGGGCCGTGGCCGCGGGGAACGGATCGTATCCGTCGAGCGACTCGGTGACCCGCGAAACGGTGGCGTGCAGCCGTGACCGCATCCACCGGTCGAGCACCGGTCGGTCGGGCGGCGCGGGGACGGCCGGATCGCTCGGGACGAACTCGTTGAGCGACGCGTAGGTCGTGAAGAACGACCACGTGTTCCAGAGCGTGAGCAGGGTGTCGCGCATCGAGGCATCGATGACGTCGAAGCTGACCCTGGTCGGGGTCCAGGGTGACCCCTGCGAGAACATCCACCACCGGAGCGGGTCGGCACCCCGTGTGGAGAGGATCTCCCACGGATCGATGACGTTGCCGATGCTCTTGGACATCTTTCGACCGTCGGCGTCGACGATGTGACCGAGACAGAGGACGTTGCGGTACGGGGTCGAGCCCCGCACCAGCGTGTTGACTGCCAGCAGCGAGTAGAACCAGCCGCGGGTCTGGTCGATGGCCTCGCAGATGAAGTCGGCCGGATAGACCAACCGGTCGGCGGAACCCTCGACCACCGGGTAACCCCACTGGGCGGTGGGCATCGATCCCGAGTCGAACCATGCGTCGATGACCGGGAGGACCCTGCGCATGACCGGCTGCCCGTCTTCTCCTGGTTCACCGCCGGCGTCGGCACCCACCGGAGGGCAGTCGGGGCAGGGGAGGACCACCTCGTCGATGTCCGGGCGGTGCGGGTCGACGCCCGAGAGGTCGGTGCCCGCCAGCGCGGAGAGCTCTGCGAGCGAGCCGACGCACCGCACGTGCCCGTCGTCACACCGCCAGATCGGCAGGGGGGTGCCCCAGAACCGGTCGCGGGAGAGTGCCCAGTCGACGTTGTTGGCGAGCCACTCCCCCATCCGCCCGTCCCGGATGTGCTCGGGGTGCCACCCGATGGTCCGGTTCTCGGCGACCAGGTCCGCCTTGCGGTCCGATGTCCGGACGTACCAGCTCGGCTTCCCCCAGTAGATGAGGGCGGTGTCGCACCGCCAGCAGTGCGGGTAGGGATGGACGTAGGGCTCGCGCCGCACCAGCAGGCCCGCTTCGGCCAGCCGGTCGTCGACCGCACCGTTGGTCTCGCGGACCGGCTGGCCCTCGAGCCAGGCCACCGCGTCCGTGAAGCGCCCGTCGGGACCGACCGGGTTGAGGGTGGGGAGTCCACCGGTCCGCCCGACCTCGCGGTCGATCTCGCCGAAGGCCGGGGCGAGGTGGACGATGCCGGTCCCCTCGTCGGCGTCGACGAACTCGCCGCCGAGCACTCGCCATCCGCGACGCCCGGCGTCGGCCTGCCCGGGCTCCAGGTCGGCGAAGGGCCGGTCGTAGGTCAACCCGACCAGTGCCGATCCCGGGACCACCGCGTCGATCCGGGCGGACTCGCCGAGGACCGCGTCGACCCGATCCGCTGCGACGATCGCGTCGCCGACGACTGCATAGGAGAGCTCCGGCCCGACCGCGGCGCCGGTGTTGGAGAGCAGCGTCCAGGGGGTGGTGGTCCAGGCCACGAGCGACAGTCCGGAGAGCGAGTCGCGCCCGAGGGTCCGGCGGAGGGACGCTGCGGTGTCCCCTTCGTCCCGCAGCGGGAGCCGCACGTAGGCCGACTCGTCCTCGACGTCGCGGTAGACATCGGGCTGGCCGAGCTCGTGGCTGCTCAGCGCGGTGCCGCAACGCGGGCAGTACGGGACCACCTTGATGTCCTCGTAGAGGAGTCCCTGGTCGAAGAGGCTCTTCAAGTTGGTCCAGACCGACTCGACGTACTCGGGCGAGAAGGTCCAGTAGGCGTCGTCGAAGTCGATCCAGTACCCGATCCGCTCGGTCAGGGTCTGCCACTCGTCGACGTAATTGCGGACCGATTCGCGGCACAGGCGGGTGAACTCGCCGATGCCGACCCGTTCCTCGATCTGCCGCTTCGCGGTGATCCCGAGCTGCTTCTCGACCTCGACCTCGACGGGCAGGCCGTGGGTATCCCACCCCGCCTTTCGGGGCACCGCGAAGCCGCGCATGGTCCGGTAGCGGCAGAAGAGGTCCTTGTAGACACGGGCCCACACGTGATGGAGTCCCGGACGACCGTTGGCGGTCGGGGGACCCTCGTAGAAGATCCAGGGTTCGGCTCCTTCCCGCAATTCGACCGAGCGCTCGAACACCCGGTGCGCGGACCACCGTGCGAGCTCCTCGGTCTCGAGGGCGGTGAAGTCGGCAGCGGCGGGGACCGGGCGGAACAACGGGTACGTCCTCTCGGAAGATCGGCCGGGGATCGCGGGGGCGCTATCACCCGCTCCGGATGCGCAGCAGATACTACGGGCGCCCGGGGTGCACAATTGCCCTGTGCCCGAACTCCCCGAGGTTCATGCCCTGGCCCAGGCGCTGGCCGCCCGGTCCGCCGGTCGCCGGATCGAGCGGTGCGAGCTCGCGTCGTTCGCCGCACTGAAGACGGTCGATCCTCCCCTCGATGCGCTCGTCGGACGGACCGTGTCCGGCGTCGAACGACGCGGGAAATTCGTCTGCGTGCCGACGACGGCACCCGAAGACGGTCCGGCAGAGCTCTGGCTCGTCGTCCACCTGGCCCGTGGCGGGTGGATCCGATGGTCGGAGGCGCTCTCCCCCGGCCGGGCCCGGCCCAACCGGAGCCCACTGGCGCTCCGGATCCGGCTGGACGACGACTCGGGCTGGGACGTGACCGAGATGGGCACCGAGAAGCGCCTTGCGCTGTGGGTCGTGACCACGCCGGCGGAGGTGCCCGCCATCGCCGGGCTGGGGGTCGACCCTCTGGACCCCGAGTTCACGGTCGGCGCGCTGGAGGGGCTCCTGGCCGCGAGCCGCTCGACCCTCAAGACGCTCCTGACGACGCAGTCGGTCATCGCCGGGGTCGGCAACGCCTACTCCGACGAGGCCCTCCACCGTGCCCGGCTCTCTCCGTACAAGCGGGCCGACTCGCTCGATCCCGACGAATCCAGGCGACTCCACGACGCTGTCGTCGGGGTGCTGACAGAGGCGGTGGAGCGCCTCGAGGGACTCGGGCCGGCGGACCTCAAGGAGGACAAACGCCGTGCCATGCAGGTGCACGGCCGGACCGGCGAGCCCTGTCCCGTCTGTGGCGACACCGTCCGCGAGGTCTCCTTTGCCTCCAAGTCCCTCCAGTACTGCCCGACCTGTCAGACCGGCGGCAAGGCCCTCGCCGACCGCCGGCTCTCGCGGCTGCTCAAGTAGGCGAACGTGATCGGCCAGCACCGGCGCTGGCGATCAATCGGGTGGTCAGGCGGATCGGGGAGACTATGGCCATGTCCGAACCGGCCGTGCCCGCACCGGCACTGTCCGAACCGTTCGGCCTGGAGGGGCGGACCGTCCATCTCCTGCCGCTCTCCCTCGACCACGTGGACGGCCTGGTCGAGGCGGCCAGCGGGGACCGGTCCTCGTTCGGGTACACCTCTGTGCCCTCCGACCGGGTCGACATGACCGACTACGTCGAACGGGCGATCGCGGACCGAGCTTCCGGAGAGCAGGTGCCCTTCGCCACCTGGTCGGTGGCCCTCGGTCGGGTGGTCGGGAGTACCCGCTTCTACGACCTGTCGCAGTGGGACTGGACCACGACGCCCCCCGGAGCCGGGCCCGCGGGGCGGGAGCGGACCGTGGACTCGGCCTCCATCGGGCACACCTGGCTCGACCCCGCCGCCCAACGCACGCCGGTCAACACCGAGGCCAAGCTGCTCATGATGGACCGCGCCTTCGACGTCTGGGGTGTGCGGGTGGTCCGCCTCTGGACCGACGTGCGGCAACGCACGCTCGCGGAGCGCGATCGCCCGCCTCGGGTGCCGCCTGGACGGTGTGCTCCGGGCCGACCGTCCGGCCAGCGACGGCTCGGTCCGCGACTCGGCGGTGTTCTCGCTGCTGGCGGACGAGTGGCCGACCGCACGCGAGCACCTGGTCGGGCGCCTCGGAGCAGCCGGAACGCACCGCCGGCCCTGACTGCGACTCGACGCCGGGCCCTGCCGTGCACCGCCAGATGCCCTAGTATTTGACTATGTCCTATCTCTCTGGTAGTTATATGGGACTACATCGAGGGGGATCGCCGTGCTGCACCCGCGCGTGTCGCGGCGTCCCACGTGCGCCACCAAGGAGCTCCATGCCGTCATCGATCCGGGCACGCCGCCGATCCCGCCTGTTCGCCGCACTCGGCGCCGCCGCCGTGGCGGTGGTCGCAGCCGCCTGTAGCTCCGGGTCGAGCACGCCGACGACGACAGGGTCCGGAGGGAGCAGCTCGACGACGTCCGGCGCCCCGGTCACCCTCCGCCTGGGCTACCTGACCAACCTGACCCACGCCGCCGCCCTGGTCGGACTCCAGCAGGGCATCTTCACCAAGAACCTGGGCTCCAACGTCACGCTGCAGACATCGAACTTCAACGCCGGCCCGGCCGAGGTCACCGCCCTGCTTGGCCGGCTCGCTCGATGCGGCCTACATGGGCCCCAACTCGGCGATCACCGCGTACTCCCAGGGCCAGAAGTCCATCCGGATCATCTCGGGAGCCACCTCTGGAGGCGCCGCCCTCGTGGTCGCGCCGGGAATCACCTCCGCTGCCCAGCTCAAGGGCAAGACGGTGGCCAGCCCACAGCTCGGGAACACCCAGGACGTGGCGCTGCGGACCTGGCTCACCAAACAGGGACTGACCTACCCGGGACCCAACGGCGGGAGCGGCGAGGTCACCATCCTGCCCGAGGACAACGCCACCACCCTGGCCTCGTTCGAGGCCGGCACGATCGCCGGTGCCTGGGTTCCCGAGCCGTGGGCGACGCGGCTGGTCAGCGAAGGCCACGGCCACATCCTGGTCAACGAGAAGACCCTCTGGCCCAGAGGCCAGTTCTCGACGACCCTGCTCGTGGTGACGACGAGCTTCCTCTCCGCCCACCCCTCGGTCGTCACCGAGCTGCTCAAGGGCCAGCTGGCCACGACCGCCTTCCTCAATGCCTCTCCCGTCCAGGCACAGGCCGACGCCAACACCGAGCTGGCCACCCTGACCGGCAAAGCGCTCAAGGCGCCGGAGCTCGCGCAGGCCTGGTCGGACATGACCTTCACCAACGACCCGATCGCCTCGTCGATCGAGACCGACCTGCAGCACGCCAAGGCGGCCGGCTTCCCGACCACGAACATCAGCGGCATCTTCGACCTCGGTCCGGTCAACCAGGTGCTCAGCGCCGAGGGTAAGAGCACCCTCTCCGCACCGTGAGCATCCTGTCGGCTCCGGCCCGCCCACGCGGGACGGGACCAGCGCCCTCGGTGACCCTCGCCGGAGTCTCCAAGCGATACGGGGACGCCTCCTCCGGCGTGGTCGCCCTCCAGGACGTTTCGCTCGAGGTGGCCGCAGGGGAGTTCGTCTGCCTGGTGGGCGCATCGGGATGCGGGAAGACCACCCTGCTCAACCTCGTCGCCGGCCTCGACCGGCCGAGCGTGGGCTCCGTCGACGTGGACCAGCCCGACGGCCCCGCCGGCGGTACGCCGACCGCGATGCTCTTCCAGGACTCGGCTCTGTTCCCGTGGCTCACGGTGGCAGCCAACGTGGAGCTCCCCCTCCGGCTGCGCGGGGTTGACCGCTCCGAGCGGCGGGCGGTGGCCGCCGACCTGCTCGAGCGGGTCCACCTGGGCGGCTTCGGAGGCAAGCGGCCCCACGAGCTCTCGGGTGGGATGCGCCAGCGTGCGGCCCTCGCCCGGGCGCTGGCCCAGGACGCCGGGCTGCTGCTGATGGACGAACCGTTCGGCGCCCTCGACGCCATCACCCGCGACCTCCTCCACGACGAGCTCGAATCGCTCTGGCTGGACCGCCGGTTCACGGTCCTCTTCGTGACCCACAACGTGCGCGAGGCGGCTCGGCTTGGCGACCGCATCGTCCTTCTGACCAGCCGCCCGGGGCGGGTGGCGGCGACCTTCCCGGTCGAGCTCGCCCGGCCCCGACGCATCGACTCCACGGAGATCGCGACCCTGGCCGCCACGGTCACCGACCACTTGCGCTCGGAGGTGGGCCGGCATGGCCATTGACCACCTCCCGACCGACGTCACGCCGACCGCTCCGTCGCTCGATCAGGCCCTCGCCGGTCTCGACGCGCTCGACGAGGCCGGTCGTCCCGCGCGACGACCGGGTGTCGCGGCGGATCTGGCGGGCGGCGTGGCCCAAGTTGGTCGCCCTCGGGATCATCCTGCTGGTCTGGCAGGGTGCGGAGTGGGCCCACTGGAAGCCCTACATCCTCCAGTCGCCGGCCACGGTCGGCCGCCAGCTCTGGGACCTCCTCGGCACGTCGCTCTTCTGGCAGTCCTGCCGGGTCACCGCCGAACAGGCGGTCATCGGCTACCTCCTCGTGATCGTCATCGGCGGGATCGTCGGGACCGCGGTAGCCCGGGTACCGGTGCTCCGGGCCGGGATCGGTTCCCTCATCACCGGCATGCAGACGATGCCGTCGGTGCTCTGGTACCCGCCGGCCATCATGGTCTTCGGTGTCACCTCGAAGGCGATCATCCTCATGATGATCCTCGGGGCGGCGCCGGCGGTCGCCAACGGGTTCATCAGCGGGATCGACCAGGTGCCGCCGAGCCTCCTGCGGGTCGGACGGATCCTCGGTGCTCGGGGGCTCTCGCTCGAACGCCACGTGGTGCTTCCGGCTGCGTTCCCGAGCATCCTCGGAGGCATGAAGCAGGGATGGGCGTTCGCCTGGCACGCCCTCATGGCGGGGGAATTCCTGGTACTGGTCGATCCGCTGAGTCTCGGTGGGCGCACGGTCAATGCCACCACCCAGGCCGAATGGGCGGTGGTGGTCGCCCTGATGATCGTCATCGTGCTCATCGGGATCATGGTCGACGTCGTCTTCTCCCGGATCGACCGGTCGGTCCGGGAGCGGCACGGCCTCTTGGACTCTGCGCGGGCCTGAGTCCCGGGACGGGCCGCGATCGGGTCGGACAGCGGGGCGGCACATGCCCGTGGGCGGGGCACGCTCTGGCAGACTCTCCGGCGTGTACATCTCCGCCAAGGTCGACTACGCGGTGCGGGCCCTGTGCTCGCTGGCCGACGCGGAGGGTGCGGTGACAGCGGAGGCGTTGGCCACCTCCCAGGGCTTGCCGTCCAAATTCCTCGAGAGCATCCTCAACGACATGCGCCGCGCCGGCATCCTGGTCAGCCAGCGGGGTGCCGACGGCGGCTACCGCCTGGCCCGGCCGGCCTCGGAGATCTCGGTGGCCGACGTCATCCGGCCGCTCGACGGGCCCCTGGCCGAGGTCCGGGGGCTGCGCCCCGAAGCGGCCAAGTACGAAGGGTCCGCCGAGCACCTGCAGGCGGTGTGGGTCGCGGTGCGGGCCAGTCTGCGCGTGGTCCTCGAGCAGGTGACGATCGCCGGCATCGTCTCCGGCAACCTGCCCCGGTCGGTCACCAAGCTCACTTCCGACCCGGACGCCTGGCTCTCCCACTGACCTCGGCTCACCGACCCAGCCTCCCGGGACCGCGCGCCTGGCCGGTCGGTCGAACACACCCTCCGCCTACGATCGGCGCATGAGCCCGCCCCCCGCCGACGGCGTGCCCGGGGCGGACCCCCCGACAGCCGGCGCGCCGCCCGCAGGCGCGTCGTCCAGGGTCCACCTCAGCCGCGCCGACACGATCGTCCTCATCGTCGTCTGCCTCGCCCAGTTCATGGTGGTGCTCGACATCTCCATCGTGAACGTCGCCCTCCCCTCGATCCAGAAGGATCTGGGGTTCAGCCAGGCGAACCTGCAGTGGGTGGTCACCGCCTACGCGCTCACCTTCGGCGCGCTCCTGCTGCTCGGGGGTCGCCTGGCCGACATCTTCGGCCGGCGCCGGATCTTCCTCGTCGGACTGGTGCTCTTCACCGGGTCCAGCCTCCTCGGGGGGTTCGCCGGCAACCCAGCCACCCTCATCGCGGCCCGGTCACTGCAAGGGGTCGGGGCGGCGGTGCTCTCCCCGGCCACCCTGACCATCCTGACCGTGACCTTCACCGATCAGCGGGCGCGCGCCAAGGCGTTCGGGTTCTGGGCAGCGGTGGCGGCCGGGGGCGGAGCCGCCGGCGCGCTCCTCGGCGGGATCCTCACCCAGTTCCTCTCCTGGCGGTGGATCCTCTTCGTCAACGTACCCATCGGCATCGTCGTCTTCGTCTTCGCCAGGATCACGCTGGTCGAGTCCCGGGCGGAGGGTTCCCGCCGCACCCTCGACATCGCCGGGTCGGTCGCGGTCACGGGCGGGCTGCTCAGCCTGGTCTACGCCATCGTCCACACCGATCAGGTCTCCTGGACGTCCACCTCGACCATCGCCGCCCTGCTGGTCTCGGCCGTCCTTCTGGCCTCCTTCGTCTTCATCGAGGCCAAGGTGGCCACCCACCCGCTCGTCCCACTGCGTCTCTTCCGGTCCCGATCGGTCACCGGCGCCAATCTGGTCATGTTCTGCTTCGGGGTCGGGATGTTCGCGATGTGGTTCTTCCTGTCCCTCTTCCTCCAACAGGTACTCGGCTACAGCCCCCTGGTGACGGGGCTCACCTTCCTCCCCCAGACCGCGGCCATCGCCATCGGCGCCACCATCAGCGGGCGGCTCGCGCCTCGGATCGGGCCGCGCACCGTGCTGATCGCCGGCGCGCTGCTTGCCGCCGGCGGCCTCTTCTGGCTCTCATTCATCCGGGCCAGCGACACCTACTGGACCGGGGCCTGTGGCGGCGGCATCATGGCCACCTTCGGGATGGGCCTCGCCTTCACCCCGATCGCCCTCCTGGCGACGGGCGGGGTGCGTCCGGACGAGGCGGGCCTCGCCTCGGGGCTGGTCAACTGCAGCCGGCAGATCGGCGCGTCGGTCGGGCTGGCCGTCCTCTCCACCCTGGCGGCCTCGAGGATCGCCTCGCTGCTCCACCACACGCCCCCGGTGGCCCAGAAGGTCGCGATGACCGCCGGCTACTCGCGGGCCTTCCTGGTCGCCTCGGTGGTGGTCCTTGCCGGCGGATTGCTGGCGTTGATCATCCCCGCCCAGGTCGCCCGGCCGGAGGTCGGGTCCAGCACAGCCGTTGAACGGCTGCCGGCGCCCGCGCTCGCGGACGACTGAACGGGTCGCCGGAGAGCGGTGGCGCTCAGCCCCCGGCCAGTGCCTGGCGACCGTGGCGACGGAGCTCGGCCTCGAGGCCCGTCCGGCGGTCGCTGGTCAGCGGCACGAAGGCCAGTCGCGGGCCGTCCCGGCAGAAGACCCGGTCGTCCCCGCGCCACCACCCCTCGTTGCGGAGTGGCTCCTTGGTCACCTTGCCGCTGGCGGTCTGCGGAAGGGCGGTGGCGATCCTGAGATAGGAGGGCACCCACTTGGTGCCCAGATCGTCCTGAGCCGCCAGGAACGCAACGAACGCCCCGGGGTCGAACGCGCATCCGGGCAGCAGCTCGATCGCAGCCATGACCTGATCACCCGAGCGGGGATCGGGCACCGCGTAGACGGCCACCGCGGCCGCTGTCGGGAAGCGCACCAGCACCCGCTCGATGGGTCCGGCTGTGATGTTCTCCGAGTCGACCCGCATCCAGTCGCCGCGCCGCCCGGCGAAGTAGGCGTGACCCGCTGCGTCCCGGTAGGCGAGGTCCCCGGTCCAGTACCAGCCGTTGCGGATCCGTTCGGCGGTGGCCCCGGGATCGGCGTAGTACCCCTCGAACCGGCCGGCGCCCGACCGGTTGACGATCTCTCCGATCGCCTCGGATCCGTTGAGCAGGACACCAGCCGCGTCGAACCTGGCCGGAGGGCACTCTGCGAGAGTCGCCGGATCGACCACCGCGGTGTCGGCGTCCGGAACGCCCAGGGAGCCCGGCGGGCTGTCCGGGGTGCGGTTGATGGCGACGCCACCCTCGCTCGATCCGTAGCCTTCGGTCAGCACGCACCCGAACCGCCGTTCGAAGGCGGCGAGGTCGGCGACCGATGCCTCGGTGCCGAACCCGCGCCGGAGGGTCGACTCCGCGTCGTCGTCCGCCGGGGGGGTGGCCAGCACGTAGGCAAGCGCCTTGCCCACGTAGGTGAACGTGGTCACCCCGTAGCGGCGCACATCGGGCACGAACCCCGACGCGCTGAACCGGCGGGCCAACGCGATGGTCGCACCGACCGCCAGGCTCGGGCCCCACAGCACCATCAACGCGTTGCCGTGGAAGAGCGGCATCGCGCAGTAGGCCACGTCCGACCGCTCGTACCCGTAGAACTGCCCCGACCGCAGCGCGATCCAGGCCAGTCGTCCCTGGGTGCACCGGACCGCTTTGGGAACACCGGTCGTGCCGGAGGTGAAGAGCAGCAGGAACAGGTCCTCAGCGGACGGTGCGGCGTCTGCGACCACCTCTGCCGCGGCTCACCCCTGTGTGACCCGCCACGACCGCCGCGTACTCCGGGGTGTCGACGCGCAGGACGAGGTCCGGTGCGACACCGGTGTCGAGCCCCTCGAGCAGCGCGGCCCCCTCCGCGTCGGTCACGAGGACGCGGCAGTCGGTCCGCCGGACATCCCCGGCCAGGGCCTCACCGCGTCGGGTCGGGTTGATCCCGACGACCACCGCGCCGGAGAGGGCCGCCGCCGACAGCCAGAAGACGAACTCAGGCTCGTTGCCGAGGAGCACACCCACATGTGGGGGATCGAGCGGGCCGAGCGAGCGGAGGAGCGCGGCCCGCTCCGCTGCTGCAGCCACCACCTCGCGCCACGGCCAGCTCCGATCGCCCATCACCAGCCCGGGGTGATCGTCGTCGCCGCGGGCGAGCAGCAGATCGGCGACGCTCGGGCCCACCTCGGTGTCCGTCTCCTGCGCTGCCATGCGCGAGACGCTACCGGTGGTGGCGGCATCCGGGCGCGCCTACCATCGGGGCCGCATCCCGATCGGGTCCACCCGAGCGCACGAACCAAGACAAGACAACCAGGACGACCAGGACGAGACGAGGAGCACCATGGGACAGGGCAAGGCCGAGATCGACATCAACAGCTCGGCGGACGAGGTCTGGGCGGTGGCCGGTGATTTCGGTGGGATCGCCGGATGGATGCCCGGGATGGAGTCCTGCCGCGTCGAGGGCGAGAACCGGATCCTCGAGACGATGGGCATGACCATCACCGAGAAGCTGATCTCGAGGGACGACGCCTCCCGGACCATCACCTACTCGATCGTCGACGGGGTCCCGGTGGAGCACCACGAGGCCGCCGTCTCCGTGACGGCCACCGACGACGGCTGCCACGTGACCTGGGTGGTCGACGCCGCTCCGGACGAGATGGCCGATCTCATGAACACCGTGTACCAGCAGTCCCTCGACGCACTCAAGGTCCACGTCGAGGGATGAGCGCGGCGGACGCCGGCGGGGCGGCCATCCCCACCGGGCGCCGGTCGTACCGGGTGGAGGCCCGGGCCGCGGCTCCGGTCGAGGAGGTCTGGCCGCTGGTCGGCGAGGCCCGTCGCTGGCGGGAGTGGTCCTTCCTGACCCGCACCGGGCTCGAGCGCGACGGGACGCCCGAGCCCGACGGTGTGGGGGCCGTGCGCCACTTCAGCCGCATGGGCATCGGCTCGCGAGAGGAGGTCCTGGCCTGGGACCCACCCCACCACCTCGCGTACACCATCGTGAGCGGGGGCTTCCCGGTGCGCAACTACCGGGCGGACCTCACGCTGGAACCCGACGGGGACGGCACCCGCATCCGATGGTCGGGGACGTACGACGAGAAGTGGCCGGGCAGCGCGGGCGTCCTCGGGGTGGTGCTGACGCGGATGATGCAGAAGTTCGCGACCGGCGTCGCCCGCTACGCGGAGGCCCAGCACCGTCCGGGCTGAGCGCGGACTCCCCGGAGCTCACCGGGCTCACGCGGCGACAGCCGCCAGGCGCCGAGCGCGGCGCTCGACCTCGACCGCGGCCTCTTCGACGTCGACGGTCCGGCACTCCCCCGCTGCGACCACCTGCCGGCCGGCCACCCACACATCGGTGACCAGTCGGCTCGAGGCCGACCACACGAGGTGCTCGATGAGCATCGCGTCGTCGAGGAGGGGGACGAACACCGGGTCGTCGAGGGAGACCGCGATCATGTCGGCCTTGCCTCCCGGGGCGAGGACCCCGAGGTCGGGTCGCCCGAGCGCGAGCCCTGCGCCCCGGGTGATCAGATCGAGGGCGGACGCTGCCGGCAGCGCCGCAGGATCCCGCTCGCGGATGCGGGCGAGCATCGCGGCCAGGCGCATCTCCTCCCAGAGGTCGAGGTCGTTGTTGGACGCCGGTCCGTCGGTTCCGAGACCCACCCGGATGCCCCGAGACAGGAACTCGACGAGTGGCGCGACCCCGGAGGCCAGCTTGGCGTTGCTCTGCGGACAGTGGGCGACCGCGACGTCGTGCCGCTCGTAGAGCGAGAGGTCCCGGTCGGACAGCCAGATGCTGTGGGCGGCGAGCACCCGCCCGTCCAGGACGCCTGCGCCGGACAGGACCTCGGGGACCGACCCTCCGTGCTCCGCCTCGAAGGCGGCCCCCTCCTGTTCGGTCTCGGCGAGGTGGATGTGGACGAGTGCGCCGAGCTCCTGGGCGACGGCCGACAACTCGACGAGCGCCGGAAGCGGCACCGTGTAGGCGGCGTGCGGAGCGAACCCCACCTCGATCCGCCCGTCCTCGCCGGCCCGTCGGTCGTGGAAGGTCGCGATCTGGGCGATGCGCCGCTCCCACCAGCGCTCACCGTCCTGACCCGGGAGACGGAGCACACCCGGCGTGACCACCGCCCGGGAGCCCGCCGCGATGACCGCATCGGTCAGCGCGTCCTCCATGAAGTACGCCTCGCAGGTCGTGGTCACGCCGAAGTGGAGGAGCTCGGCTGCGGCCAGCGTCATCCCCCAATAGACATCGCTCTGGGTCAGATGGGCCTCCCTCGGCCAGAGCACCTCCTCGAGCCACCGGTGGAGGGGGAGGTTCTCGCCCGTGCCGCGGAAGAGGGTCATCGGCGAATGGCAGTGGACGTTGACCAACCCGGGGAGGAGGACGCCCTCCACCCGTACCTCGCTCGCCGTGGCACCCGCCCTCGACTGCCCGTCGCCCGGGGGTCCGACCCGGGTCACGACGTCCCCTGAGACCTCCACGACGCCGGGACGGTGGACCGCGCCCGTGCCGTCACAGGGCACCACCGCGTCGGCCAGGTAGCGGATCGTGGTGGCGTCCGTTCCCCGGTCGCGGGCGGTCACGGCCCGGTCGGCACCTGCGGGGTCCGGTCATGAGGACCGCATTCCTCGTCCTCGATGGCGGAGAGCTCCTCGATCCTCGGGACGTGCCGTCCCCCGTCGAACGGAGTGGCGAGGAAGATGTCGAGGATGTCGAGGGCGAGCTCGGTGGCGACCACCCGCGCGCCGAGCGAGAGCACGTTGGCGTCGTTGTGCCGCCGGGCCAGCCGCGCGGTGTACTCGTCGTGGCAGAGGGCCGCGCGGGTCCCCCGCACCTTGTTGGCGGCGATCGCCTCCCCCTGACCACTGCCGCCGATGACGATCCCGACCTCCGCCTTGCCGCGGACGACCCCCCGGGCGACGGCCGCGCAGATCGGCGGGTAGTCGACCGGGGCAACGGTAAAGGTGCCGAGGTCCTCGACCTGATGTCCGGCCGATCGGACATGCTCGGCGACCGCCTGCTTCAGGTGCACCCCGGCGTGGTCCGAACCGATGATCACGCGCACCGGGCCACCTTAGGCACCGCGGTGCCCGGCGTGTGCGACCGCTCAGGCCCGCAGACGCGATTCGTCGAATCCCGTGGCCAGGAGTCGGAAGGCGCGATCCACCTCACCCACCAGGTCGTCGGTCTCCCGACGGGCCCAGCAGGCGAAGGCGGCCATCGCTGCACCGAGGGCGGCCCGGGCCACGGTCTGCGGGCCGAGGTCGCTCGGGGCACCGCCGAGGCGTCCGGCGGCAAAGGTCGCAACCACCGCGCACCACGCCTCGTAGCGGATCGCCGAGTGAGCGACGAGGGTCGGGACACTGCCGATGAGGGCCATCCTGATCCGCAGCTCGTCCAGCTCGCCTGCCCCGAACCGGTTGGTCGCCATGACCGCCTGGCGGAGCACGTCCATCATCGGCTCGTCGTCGGAAGCGGCGGCGAGGCGGTCGCGCAGCCGGACGAGCTCGGCGTCGAACTCCCCCCAGACCACGTCGCGCTTCGACTCGTAGTATCGGAAGAAGGTGCGCCGGCTGACCCCGACCGCGGCTGCGATCTCGTCGACCCTCGTCTCGTCGAACCCCTGACGGGCGAAGAGCTCGAGCGCCGCTCGGGCCATCTCCTCCCTCGAGGTGCTGGGCCTGCGCCCGCGGGCCGGCGCGTGCGTGGCCTCTGCCTGGTCGTGCGCCGCTCCGGTCATCAGACTTTCATTTTGGCATCGAGTGCACTAAATTGCACCCATCGAGCACCCGGCCCCGGCCGGCCGACGAGCGGAGGACCCATGACCGCCAGCACGACCGACGAGCAGGCCCACGGCCACGGGGGCGACGACCGTACGCCCACGGCGGCCGCCACTCCCCCCCCAGCTGCGCCGTTGGTCGACAACGACCTGCTGGTCGAGGACGTCTCGATCGACGGGATGTGCGGGGTCTACTAGACCCGGCTCACCCCCTCCCGGACCGACCTCGCAGGCCGTGCCCCCCGTACCGCCACCGAGCGGCGCCGCGCCGTTCGACCTCTCGAAGGGATGGTCGCTGCATCCCCAGGTCGCGCTCCGCCCCGAGTCGTTCGGTGCGCTCGCCTACCACTACGGAACCCGCAGGCTCTCGCTCCTCAAGAGCCGGACCCTGCTCGCGGTGCTCGAGTCACTGGCCTTCCAGCCGTCGGGCGGTGAGGCCTGCCGGTCCGCCGGTGTCGGTCCCGGAGAGCTCGCCGCCTACGAGGAGGCCCTCGCCACCCTCGCAGCATCCGGGATGATCTGTGAGCGGGTGCCCCGGTGACCCTGCTCGCCACCCCGGCAACCCATCCCCGACCGGACACCGCGCCGACCCGTCTGGTCGACCATCTCGAACGGGGTCTGGACGCCCCGATCTGCCTGACCTGGGAGCTCACCTACGCCTGCAACCTGGCCTGCGTGCACTGCCTCTCGAGCTCGGGACGGCGCGATCCGCGGGAGCTCTCCACCGTGGAGTGCCGTGCGCTCATCGATGAGTACGAGCGGATGCAGATCTTCTACGTCAACATCGGCGGCGGCGAGCCCACCGTGCGGGCCGACTTCTGGGAGCTCGTCGAGTACGCGACCGCACACCACGTCGGGGTCAAGTTCTCGACGAACGGGTCCCGCATCACCCCTGAGGTCGCGGCGCGACTCGCGGCGAGCGACTACGTCGACGTGCAGATCTCCCTCGACGGGGCGACGGCCGAGGTCAACGACGCGGTCCGGGGGGAAGGGTCCTTCGCCACCGCGATCACCGCGATGGAACACCTCAGCGCTGCCGGGTTCTCCGGGTTCAAGCTCTCGGTGGTGGTCACCCGGCACAACGTTCCCCAGCTCGACGACTTTCTCGCTCTCGCCGATCACCATGGAGCCCAGCTCCGGCTGACCCGGTTGCGGCCGTCCGGCCGGGGCGCCGATGTCTGGGACGATCTCCACCCGACGTCCGCACAGCAGCGCACCCTCTACGACTGGCTGGTCGTCCACGGCGAGGCGGTGCTGACCGGTGACTCCTTCTTCCATCTGGGCGGGTACGGGGGCTCGCTCCCCGGACTCAACCTCTGCGGCGCGGGCCGGGTGGTCTGCCTCATCGACCCGATCGGCGACGTGTACGCCTGTCCCTTCGCGATCCATGAGGAGTTCCTGGCCGGCAACGTGCGCTCGCCCGGCGGGTTCGCTGCGGTGTGGCGGGAGTCGGAGCTGTTTGTCGGGCTACGTGCCCCACAGAGCTCGGGGGCATGCACCTCGTGCGGCCAGTTCGACGCCTGCCGCGGGGGGTGCATGGCCGCCAAATTCTTCACCGGCCTGCCGCTCGACGGCCCCGACCCCGAGTGCGTCCTCGGCCACGGTGAACGCGCCCTCGCCGGAGTGGACCCGCGCACGGCGCCCCGGTCCTCACCCGACCACTCGCGCCGGCCGCGGCGCGTGGCGGTCGCGCTGACCCCGTCCCGCACCGCCCCGCCTGCGATCCCGAGCCGGCGCCCGGTCCGGGCCTGCGACGCGGATCCGCTCGCGGGAGACGCGCCACGACCCCTGGGACGCTGACCGTGGGCACCCTCACCGACCCCGTCGTGGTGGCCGGCGTGCCGGTCCCCTCGCGGGTCGTGTTCGGCCCACACGAGACCAACCTGGCGACCGGCCGCTCGATCGGGCACCGCCACGTGGCCTACTACGCGGCGCGTGCCGCCGGAGGTGCGGGGGTGGTGGTCACCGAGACGGCTTCGGTCCACCCCTCAGACTGGCCATACGAGCGGGCGCCGCTGGCATCGGCGTGCGGCCCGGGCTGGCAGGCCGTGGCCGACGCGCTCCGACCGCACGGGACGGTGGTGCTCGCGGGACTCGGGCACGCCGGCGGGCAGGGTTCGAGCGACCACTCCCAGTCGGTGCTCTGGGCCCCGTCCCGGGTCGCCGACGCGATCAGCCGCGAGATGCCCCTCGACATGGGATCCGCCGAGATCGACTCGCTGCTGGACGGCTTCGCGTCGTCGGCGCGGCTGGCGGTGGCCTCGGGACTCGACGGCGTGGAGGTGGACGCCGGCCAGTACTCGCTGCTGCGCCAGTTCCACTCGGGACTGACCAACCGGCGTGAGGACGGCTACGGGGAGGACCGGCTGCGCATGACGCGGGAGGTCCTCGACGCGGTGCGGGCGGTGGTCGGCCCGGGACACCTGGTCGGTCTCCGGCTGTCCTGCGACGAGCTCGCACCGTGGGCCGGGGTCACCCCCGAGCTCGCGGCCGGCCAGGTCGACGCTCTGGCTGACCGCGTCGACCTGCTCGTCGTGGTGCGTGGCGGCCCGTATTCGAGGTCCGCCTATCGGCCCGACGCCCACACGCCGGCAGCCACCAATCTCGAGCTCTGCCGGGCCATGCGGGCCGCGGCCGCCGGCCGGGTGCCGGTTGTCCTGCAGGGGAGTGTGGTCGACCCCGGCGTGGCCGAAGCGGCCCTCGTCTCCGGGGTCGCCGACCTGGTCGAGATGACCCGGGCCCAGATCGCCGAGCCCCGCCTGGTGGAGCTGGTCCGGGTCGGCACCGCCGAGCGCGCACGGCCGTGCATTCTCTGCAACCAGGCGTGCCAGGTCCGGGACAACCGGAACCCGCTGGTCAGCTGCGTCGGCGAGCCCCGCAGCGGCCACGAGACGGTGGACCCGGACCCCCTCGCCACGCCCGCGGCGGTCCAGCCCGACGAGGCGTTGGTGGTGGGAGCAGGAGTAGCCGGGCTCGAGTGTGCACGGGTGCTCTCGGCGCGCGGCTGGCGCGTGCGGGTGCTCGAGCGGACCGGCCGGGCAGGAGGCGCCCTCCGCGCCGCGGCGGTCGGCCCGGGACGTGGACGCCTCGCAGACCTGACCGGATGGCTCGAGTCCGAGTGCCGCCGTCAGGGCGTGGTCATCGAGACCGGACGTGAGGCCACTGCCGTAGATCTCGACGAGCCCCTCGCCCGGGGGTCGGCGGTGGTCCTCGCAACCGGGGGACGGCCGGCGCCGCCCGCGTTCCTCTCCGACGGTTCGCGACCGGTGGTCGACGCAGCCACCGCCCTCGCCGGCTCCCCCGCGGACCTTCCCGACGGACCGGTCGTCGTCCACGATCCGGTCGGCGGGCCGATCGCGGTCGGTGTGGCGGAATGGCTGGCGGAGGGAGGGCGGTCCGTGTCCCTGGTCACCCCCGACCAGATCGCAGGGACGCTGCTCGCGCGCTCGGGGGACCTCGCCGACGCCAACACCCGGCTCCAGCGCGCGGGGGTCCGCCGCGAGCTCAGGGCGCGGCTCCGCGCCGTCCGCGACGGATCCGTCTTGCTGGAGGACGTCTGGACCGGTGCGGTCCGGAGCGTCGCCTGCGCGGTGGTCATCGACTGCGCGCACCGCCTTGCCGAGGAGTCGCTCTACCTCGAGCGACCGGGCACTCCTCGTGCCGGCGACTGCGTGGCTCCGCGCGGGATGCTCGAGGCGGTGCTCGAGGGACGGCGGCAGGCCCTCGAGGTCTGCGGGGTGTCGGAGTCGCCGAGGACTGCGGTAGCCGGCGTGGTCGCGTCGTGAGCACGGCACCGTGAGCACCGCGGCACGTTCGGAACCGGATGCACGGCGCGCGGCCGGACGGGTCGCCGGCAACGTCGCACTCGTGACCGGGGCGGCCCGTGGCCAGGGGCGCAGCCACGCCGTGCGCCTCGCGGCCGAGGGAGCCGACATCATCGCCATCGATGTCTGCGCCCCCATCGCCGAGCTGACCTATCCACTGGCGACCGCAGCCGATCTCGCCGAGACGGCGCGCCGGGTGGAGGCCGCCGGGGGCCGGATCGTGACCGCCTCGGTCGACGTGCGCGATGCCGGAGCGCTCGCCGATGCGGTGACCACCGGCACCGCGGAGCTGGGCCGCCTCGACATCGTCGTGGCCAACGCCGGGGTGTGCTCCGTCCAGCGCTGGGACGAGGTCACGCCGCAGCTGTGGGACACGATCCTCGGCGTCAACCTGACCGGGGCCTGGAACACCTGCGTGGCATCACTCCCACACCTGCTCGACAGCGGCGGCGGGTCGGTCATCCTGATCAGCTCAGTCGCCGGGCTCAAGGGTCAGCCGTTCTTCACCCCGTACGTCGCCTCGAAGCACGGGTTGGTCGGGATCATGCGCAGCCTCTCCAACGAGCTGGCGTCCAAAGGCATCCGGGTCAACACGGTCCATCCGACCGGCGTGGACACCCCGATGCTGGCGGCGATGGAGGGCCTCACCGAACGCATCGACGCGAGCCCGGACGTGGGCTCTCTCTTCCTCAACTCCATCCCGGTGAGCGTGGTCCGGACCGAGGACGTCACCAATGCGGTGCTCTTCCTGGCCTGTGACGAGTCGCGGTACGTGACCGGGCACACCATGACGGTCGACGCCGGTGCGACGGCACGCTGAGGAGGAGCGACCGTGAGCTCTTCAGGCCGGTACCGCCACCTCTTCACGCCCCTCCGGCTGGGGCCGGTCACCGTGGCCAACCGGATCGTGTTCTCGGCCCACCTCACCAACTACGCCGCAGACGGCCTGCCCGCCGAACAGCACGTCGCCTACTACGCGGCCCGGGCCGCCGGCGGGACGGGTCTGGTCATCACCGAGGAGCACTCCACCCATCCGACCGACTGGCCCTACGAGAAGCTCATCCACGGGTACCGGCCGGAGGTCATCGACGGCTACCGGCGGATGACCGACGCGGTCCACGCCTACGACGTCCCGATCTTCGCCCAGATCAACCACAACGGGGGTCAGGCCTCGAGCATGTACACCCGCCTGCCGGTGTGGGCGCCGAGCCCGGTCCCCGACCCGCTGTTCCGCGAAGTGCCCAAGGCCGTCGAGCCCCACGAGATCAGGGAGATCGTCGACGGCTACGCCCTCGTCGCCGCCCACTGCACCGCGGGAGGATTCGACGGGATCGAGCTGCAGTGCTCGCACTCGTCCATCGTGCGCGGATTCCTGTCGCCGGCGACCAACAGCCGCGAGGACGAGTACGGGGGGTCGCTCGCCAACCGGGCCAGGCTCCTGCTCGAGATCGTCGACGCGGTCCGCTCGACGATCGGTTCGGGATACGCCCTCGGCGTGCGTCTCTGCGGGGACGAGCTCATCGAGGGCGGCACCGGGATCGAGGATGCGGTGGGAGTCGCCCGCATGGTCGAGGCAACCGGCCAGGTCGACTACATCAACACGTCGATCGGCGTCGCCACCGCCACCCTCTACATGATCGAGGCGAGCATGCAGGTCCCGCCGGGATACGCCCTCTTCATCCCGAGCGCCATCCGTGAAGCGGTGGGGCTCCCGGTGGTCGGGGTCGGCAGGTTCAAGGACCCGCTGCAGGCCGACCGGGCTCTGGTCGACGGGGTCTGTGACCTGGTCGGGGTCGTCCGGGGACAGATCGCCGACCCTGACTTCGCGGCCAAGGCCCGGTCGGGTCACGCCACCGACATCCGCACCTGTCTGTCGTGCAATCAGGAGTGTGTCGGGCGGATGGGCCTCAACCGGTGGCTCGGCTGCATCGAGAACCCCGTCACCGGCCGCGAGGCGGCCATCATCCCGCTCCCCCGACGTCGTCGCCGGGTGGTGGTGGTCGGCGGGGGGCCCGGTGGGCTCCAGGCCGCGGTCACTGCAGCCGAGCGCGGCCACCGGGTCGTCCTCTTCGAACGCCACGGCCGCCTCGGGGGCCAGGCCACCGTGGCAGCCACGGTGCCCAGTCGCGCCGAGTTCTTCGACATCGCACGCAACCTGATCGTGGCGGCCCGGCGCGAGGGCGTCGAGCTCCGCACCGGCATGGAGGCCACCGCGGCCTCGGTGCGCGCCGAGTCGCCGGACGCGGTCATCGTCGCCACCGGTGCAGGGCCCCTCCGCCCGTGGTGGGCCGGGGACGAGTCGAACGTGGTCGACGTCCGCGACGTCCTCGAGGACCGCGTCCGACCCGAAGGCCGCGTCGTCCTCGTCGACGAGCTCGGGTTCCACCAGGCCACCTCGACGGCCGAGCTGCTGGCCGACCGCGGGTGCGCGGTCGAGATCGTGACCAATGCGATGGTCGTCGGGCAGGATCTCGGCATCACCCTCGACCTGGAGCTGTGGAATGTGAGGGCCCACGCCAAGGGCATCGGCCAGAGCGTCGACCTGGTGCCGATGGGCGTGGCCCGGGCCGCCGACGGCGACGGTGGACCGCTGCTGCTCACCCTCCAGCACCACCCGACCGGCACCGACCAGGTCCGCCACTGCGACTGGGTGGTCTGCGCCGTGCACCAGCAGCCCGACGACCACCTCTTCCACGAGCTGGCGGGTGCACCCTTCGAGGTCCACCGCATCGGCGACTGTCTCTCCCCACGGAGGGCCCACGCCGCGGTGATCGAGGGTCACCGGGTGGCGGTCGGGCTGTGAGTCGGACCGGCTGGACCACCAGCACCCTGGCCGTGGTCGTGGTCCGCGGGGGCCGCCTCCCGGGGGGAACCGACGAGACGGTGTCCGAGGCCGGCGGGCACGTGCTGGTGGTGGGATCGGGGGCCGAGCGGGCAGCCGCATCACTGGCCGACGCCGCGACCGTGCGGTGGTGTGACACCGGCGACGGGTTCCGGCCCGGCGAACTTGCCCTGGCCCTGGCTCCGGAGTGCGCGTCGGTGCCGCTCGTCCTCCTTCCTGCATCGCCAGACGGCCGGGACCTCGCGCCGCGCCTCGCCGCGCAGTGTGACCGGCCACTCGTGGCACGAGCGCTGAGCGCAGCCTGTGTCGCAGACGAGGGACCCGGCGGTGCGGAGCGTGCGGACGACGGGAGCGGCGCGACGAGGGTGCAGGCCGTCGTGGCGAGGCTCGACGACCGGGTGCTCGTACCGGTCGAGGTCGCCGGCCCGGCCGTGGTCACGCTCGTCGGTCACAGCCGCGCACGCGAACCAGAACCTCCGGGACGGACGACCGCGACGGGTGGCGCCCGCGATCTCGAGGCGGTGACCCTGGGCACTGCCGACCGCGACCGACACACGACGGAGCGCGCCGTCGAGCCCGAGTTCGACGCACTCCTCGAGCCCGACCTGCGCACCATGGACCTGGCCGACGCCACCCGGGTGCTCGCCGGTGGTGCGGGTCTCGTCCCGGGCGACGATGAGCGCCGAGCCGAGGCCGTCTTCGACCTGCTGGGCGCGGTGGCCGCCGCGCTCGGCGGTTCGGCCGGCGCGACCCGGGTGGCCACCGACGCCGGGTGGACCGGCTACGAACGCCAGATCGGCACCACCGGCGTCGCGATCGATCCCGACCTCTACGTCGCCCTCGGCGTGTCGGGTGCTGCCCAGCACGTGGGCGGCCTCGGCGCTCCCCGTCACATCGTGAGCGTCAACACCGACGCCTCCTCGCCGATGACGGCCATGGCAGACCTGGGCCTGGTGACCGACGCGCAGGCGCTGCTGGTAGAACTCGCGCGGCGACTCGCGGTCGCGCTCCCCGAGGCGCTCTCGAGCGGGACCGGCGGTGCCCGTGGCTGAGCGTACCGATGTCGACGCCGTAGTGGTCGGGGCCGGCCCGGCCGGGGCCGCCGCTGCGCTGGCACTCGCCCGGGCCGGGCGGTCGGTCGTCCTCCTCGAGCGCGGGCCGTTCCCCGGCTCGAAGAACGTCTACGGCGGTGTCGTCTACGGCCGCGTGCTCGACGAGATCGTCCCCCGCTGGTGGGAGGAGGTTCCGGTCGAACGCTGGGTCGTCCGACGCTCGACGATGATCATGACCCCGGTCCAGTCGCTGTCGGTCGACTACCGGTCCCACGACTGGGGTGCTGCCCCCTACAACGGATTCACGACCGTGCGCGGCCGATTCGACGCCTGGCTGGCCGGCAAGGCGACCGCGGCGGGAGCCCGCCTGGTGCCGTCCACGGTCGCCACCGGCCTGCTGCGCGACTCCGCCGGTCGGGTGGTCGGCGTCCGCACCGACCGCGACGCGGGCGACCTGCGGGCGCCGGTGGTGATCGCCTGCGACGGGGTCAACTCCTTCCTGGCCAAGGAGGCCGGGCTGCTTCCGCGGGCCGACGCCCCCCACCACACCCTCGGGGTCAAGGAGGTCCTCGACATGCCCCCAGAGGCCATCAACGATCGGTTCGGTGTCGCGCAACACGAGGGCGTCGACATCGAGATGCTCGGCTGCACGGGACCGGTCCCCGGTGGCGGCTTCCTCTACACCAACGCGCAGACGGTGAGCATCGGCGTGGTGCTCTCCGTCGCCGAACTGGCCGCGGCCAAGCTCCGCCCGGAGGAGCTCGTCGCCGACCTGAAGGCGCATCCGGCCATCGCCCCGTTGCTCCGGGGGGCCACCCTGCGCGAGTACTCGGCCCACCTCATCCCTGAGGGCGGGTACGACACCATGCCCGACCTGGCGGCCGACGGCCTGCTCGTGGCGGGTGACGCCGGGGCGATGACCCTCGCGGCCGGCCTCTGGCTCGAGGGGGTCAACTTCGCCATCGGGTCGGGATATGCCGCCGGCTGTGCGGCCGACCGGGCCCTCGCCACGGGTGACTGCTCGGCACGTGGCCTGGCCTCCTACCGCGCGGACCTCGAGGGGCAGTTCGTCCTGGCCGATCACAAGCGCCTGCGCAAGGCACCGTCGCTCGTGCTCTCCGAGCGCGTCCAGCGGCGCTACCCGGGACTCCTCTGCGACCTTGCCGACGGGCTGTTCACCGTGACCAACCCCACTCCGAAGCGCGGCGGGCTCCGGGTCACCCGCGATGCGGCGGCCAGGCACGGCGTGACCCTCCGCCAGTTGGCGACCGACACCCTCCGGGGCCTCAGGATCTTCGGATGAACGGCCCGCCCCGCTGGCGCGGGATCTCGTTCGAGGAACGGATGGCCACGGTGGACTTCCGAGTCGGGGCCCGCGCCCACATCACCGTCGACTCCGACGTCTGCAGATCGTGTACGACCCAGTCGTGTGTCACCGCCTGCCCGGCCAACCTCTTCGCCCCGACCTCCGACGGCGGCATCCTCTTCAATTACGAGGAGTGCTTCGAGTGCGGGACCTGCTACATGGTCTGCAACCACGAGGGCGCGATCACCTGGACCTATCCCGACGGCGGGTACGGCGTCGTCTTCCACCACGGATGACCGTCCCCGAACGCCCACTGGTGGTCGCATGCCTCCGGATCACCGACCTCCGGACGGGGATCGACTCGCTGACCGGCGCGGTGACCCGCGACCCGCTCGGGGTCGGGCTCACCGCGGCCGACGGGGCGGCGCTCGAGCACGCGCTGCGGATCGCAGAGGCCTGGTCGGGTCGCGTGATCGCCATCGCAGCGGGGCCCCCGTCGATCGAGCCGGTCCTCCGCGAGGTGCTCACGCTCGGCATCGACGTGGTCAGGATCCCGCTCCCGGACGAGCAGGACGGGCCGGCATACACCCGCGAACTGGCCGGCGACGAGCGATGGCTGGCCCGCACCCTTGCGGCTGCGATGGCCACCTACGGAGCCGTGGACCTGGTCGTCTGCGGGGACCGCTCCGTCGACCGCGGCACCGGTGCCCTGCCCGCGTACCTGGCCCACGAGCTGGGTGCCGCCCAAGCGCTGGGTTTGGTCGCGCTCGAGGCGCGGACCCATGCTGGGGAGCGGGAGCTCCTGGCCGAGCGCCGCCTCGACGCGGGCTGGCGCGAGCGGCTCCGAGTCCCGCTGCCCGCGGTCTGCTCGGTCGAGGGTGCCGGGGTCCGACTGCGCAGAGCGCCGCTGTCGGGCGTGCTCTCGGCAGAGGGTCTGCCCGTGCCGGTCGATGCCTCCCCACCGGTTGCCGCCGCGCTCGGCCCCGCAGTGTCGGCAGCCGTCGCCGGTGACATCCGGATCGGCGTGGCCGCCCCGTTCCGGCCCCGCACCCAGATCGTCCCGGCGCCCGACGACGATGATCCCCGGATCCGGGTGCTCGCACTGACCGGGGCCCTCGCGGCCCACGACCCCCCCACCGTGGTGGAGCCGGCAGACGCGACCGAGGCGGTCGACGTCCTCCTGGCCTTCCTCGAACGCCACGGCTACCTCGCGACCGCACCGGTCGGTCCGCCAGAGGGAGCCGGACGATGAGCCGACTGGCGGACACCACGTGGCCGGAAGCGGGCTCGGCGCGATCGGACCGTCGAGTCCTGCTGGTCCCGGTGGGGGCGACCGAGCAACACGGTCCCCACCTCCCCCTCACCACGGACACCGACATCGCGGTAGCGGTGGCCGAAGCCGCGTCCGCACGCGACCCCGATCTGGTGCTCTCTCCCGCGTTGGCCTACGGGTCGAGCGGCGAGCACGAGGACTTTCCGGGCACGATCTCGATCGGGCAGGACGCGACCGAGGCGGTCCTCGTCGAGCTCGGTCGGTCGGCCTCCCGGTCGTTCGCCCACACCGTCCTGGTCTGCACCCACGGGGGCAACGCCGGTCCGCTCTCGCGGGCACTCCGGCGACTCGACCAGGAGGGCCATCCGGCGGTCGGCTGGTCGCCCGCCTGGGGCGGCGACCTGCACGCCGGGCGCACCGAGACATCGCTGATGCTGGCGGTCGCCCCGGACCGGGTCCGTCCCGGACCGTGGGAACCCGGAGCTCGTGGAGCGCTCGAGGACCTCCTCCCCCTCCTGCAGACCCGCGGCGTACGAGCGGTGAGTCCGAACGGCATCCTGGGCGATCCCGGCGGGGCCGACCCGACCGAGGGAGCTCGGCTGCTCGAGGACGCAGCAGCAGCGCTCGTCGCCTTCGTCGCAGCGCTCCGCAGACAACCCGAGGAGCAGACTGTGGAGCACCTGGTCACCACAACCGGACGGAAGGACTCCCCATGACCCGCGTCGCCGTCGTCACCGGAGCAGCACGCGGCATCGGCGCAGCCACTGTCCGCGCACTGGCCCGGTCGGGATGGTCGGTCGTTGCCGTGGACCGGGCCAGCGACGACCCCCGCCTTCCCTACGCGATGGGCACGGAAGGGGAGCTCGACGACGTGGTCGCGGCCTCCCTGGCGATGCGTCCATCGGGCGACCCGGACGGGGGCGTCGTGGCCCACGTGGCCGACACGACCGACCCCGAGGGACTGGGCGCTGCCGTCGCGCTTGCCGAGGATCGTTTCGGAGGTCTCGACGCGATGATCGCCGTGGCCGGGGTCATCGCCGGCGGCGTGCCCTTGTGGGAGATGCCACCCGACCAGCTCGGCGCTGTGCTCGGCGTCGACCTCGGCGGTCCGATCACTGCGGCTCGGGTCGCGATCCCCGCGCTCCTGCGGCGACCGACCCCACGCCAGGGACGGTTCCTCGCCGTCGCCTCGGCAGCCGCCACCCGTGGGCTCCCCCAGCTCACCGCGTACGGAGCGGCGAAGGCCGGAGTGGCCGGGCTCGTACGCGGACTGGCCGCAGAGCTAGCCGGGACCGGGATCACCGCCAACGCCGTGAGCCCCGGCTCGACGGCGACCGCCATGCTCGACGAGAGCGCCCGCATCTACGGCTTGGCGGACACGAGCCCCTTTGCCGAACAGCAGGCGGTCGGGCGACTGCTCGCACCGGGGGAGGTGGCCGCGGCGTTGGTCTGGCTGGCCGGTGCCGGCAGCGACGCCCTCACCGGGGCGGTGGTCCCGGTCGACGGCGGCCTCTCGCTGTGACGCCCCTGCCGGAGGAGTTCATGCTCGTGCTCGACCCCTCGGTGCGCTCGTTTCGGGAGGGCACCGTGCTCGTCGGGGGTACGCCCGGACGGGTCATCACCCTCACCCCGGCCGGGGTGCGCGCCCTTGCCGGGCTGCTCCGTGCGGACGGCCACAAGGAAGCGGAAGAGGGCCAGAAGGAAGCAGAGGGAGAAGGAAAGGGGGGTCGGGGTGGGACGACCCCGGCGGCACCCGGATCATCCGGGCCCGACGAAGCCCGGAACCTCGGGCGCAGGCTGGTCGATGCCGGCATGGCCCACCCCCGCCCTCGTGCGGTCCGTTCCGGGGCGGAGCGGCTCTCGGTCACCGTGGTGGTGCCCGCACGCGACCGGCCCGACCTGCTCGGCCGCTGCCTCACCTCGCTCGGGAGCGAGTTCCCGGTCGTGGTCGTCGACGACGGGTCACGCCGCCCGGACCGGGTGGCGGCGGTCTGCCGGGACCACGGGGCACGGCTGCTCCGGCGCGAGGTCAACGGAGGACCCGGCGCTGCCCGCAACACAGCGCTCGACCGGATCGACACCGACCTGGTCGCCTTCGTGGACAGCGACTGCACGGTCGGTCCGCAGTGGCTCGAGGGGCTGGTCTGGCAGTTCGCCGACCCGGTGCTCGCCGCGGTGGCGCCCCGGATCCGGCCCGAACCGCCGGAGGGATCCGCACGGCCGAGTGCACTGGACCGCTTCACCGACCGGCACTCGGCCCTCGATCTCGGCGCCACCGAGGGCGAGGTCGGACCAGGGCGCGCCGTGCGGTACGTGCCGACGGCGGCGTTGGTCGTGCGGCGATGCGCACTCGCCGGCGGCTTCGACGAGGGCCTGCGGGTCGGCGAAGACGTCGACCTCGTGTGGCGCCTGCTCGACGCCGGCTGGCACGTCCGCTATGCGCCCTCGGTGACCGTCGCCCACCGGGAGCCCGCCTCATGGAGCGGCACGCTCGCCAGACGCGTCCACTACGGCACCTCGGCCGCGCCCCTTGCCCAACGGCACCCCGGCCGGCTGGCGCCGGTAGAGCTCCGCGCCTGGCCGGCTGCGGCGGCGGTCTCCCTCCTCGCCGGGCGCCCGCGCCTCGCCGCGCTCATCGTCGCCGGCTCGGCGCTCTCGCTGGCCCGCAAGGTCCGACCCCTCGGGATCCCCGCCTGGCATGCCCTCCGCTGGAGCGTGGAAGGCACCGGCTGGACGGTGATCGGCCTCGGTCGCGCCTCGACCATGCTCGCCGCGCCTGCCCTGGTCGCCCTCGCCACGCGGCGACGGGGGGCGCGTTGCGCGGTGGTACTCGCCCTACTTCCGGCCGTCGTCGACTGGGTCCGCCGACGGCCCGACCTCGACATCCCCCGTTGGGTTGCCGCCTCGCTTGCCGACGACCTGGCCTACGGGACGGGTGTCTGGCTCGGCTGCCTTCGCTCGGATTCGTTCGGGCCGCTCCTCCCGGCGCTCGCCCGTACCCCGGGCGGACGCGCGGCAAACGGCCGCCGAATGATGTGAGACTGCACGGAGACAACGGCACCACTGCCGGATGATGGCGGTGCGGTGCCCCGGCCCCCGGGCGCGCAGGCAGGGACCCATGGACACCGAGACCGCACCACACGCCGCCGACGCACAGCCATCGCCGGCCCGCCGGCGGTCCCGTTCGCATCCGGTCCTCCGCGCGGTGACCCTCGCCACCCTGCTCATCGCGCTCGTCGTCGGCGTCGCCATCGGCCTGGTCACCCACGCCTCCCTCGACGGTGCCAACGGCCGGCTCGACACGGCGAGCGCCGCGCTCCTGCAGAGCCAGGACTACCAGAAGGCGGCAGGGCTCCGCCTCCACACCCTGTCCGACGCGGCGGCCGCTGAGGCGTTCGAACTCGGGATCGACACGAGCAAGCTCTCCGGTCTCGACGACCAACTGGCCCTGTCCCAGTACAACGTGCGGTCCCAGGGCATCCGGATCTCGGATCTCGATGCCTGCCTGTCCGGTGTCGAACAGGCGCTCAACCAGATCTCCCTCGGGAACGCAGCGGGTGCCGGGAGCACCCTCAGCCAGGTCGGGCCCGAGTGCAACGGCGCGGAGCCGTCGACATGACCACGACCTCCCTCGACGGCGTGGATCGCCAGGAGAACGTCGTGGACGGCGAGGCCCCGGCGGGACCGGACCGGGTCACGGCTCCCCGCCGCCGCCGCCGGTACGGCAGGGCGGTGCTGGCCACGCTCTTTCTGCTGATGGCCACGCTGACCACCGACCTCGTGCTCGAGCACGATCTGGGCCAGACCCGCCGCTCCCTCTCGGCGACGACCGCCGAGTTGCAGCAGGCCACCGCCGCCCTCTCCCGCGCGCTGCGGTCGGTCAACGCCGAATCGGCAGTGCAGGTCGGTCGGGTTCAGGCGATCGACCACACCGCGGCAGCAATCCTCAACGCGCAGCAGCAGCTGGCGGCCGTGTCGCAGGCCGACGGGCTCCAGACCGTCGACATCGCAACCCTCAATTTCGTGCCTCGGCGGCGTGTCGGCGGCGACGACCGCCGTCGGGAACAAGGACCTTGCCGCAGCCGTCCATGCGATCAACGCGGCCGGCCCGTCGTGCCAGCTCCTCGCAGGGGGGGGTTCCGGCGCGTCGTACCCGTTCGACTTCCCCGATCCCGACATCGTCCTGGTGGGCGACACCTACTACGCGTTCGCCACCAACTCGGCGGCGGGCAACATCCAGATCATCGAGTCCAACGATCACGAGTACTGGACGACGGTCGGAGACGCCCTCCCCCACCTTCCGGCCTGGGCGGCTCCGGGGGCCACCTGGGCGCCCGACGTGCTTCCCATCGGCGGCAACTACGTCATGTACTACTCGGCCGACTCCGGTACGACGGGCGAGCAGTGCATTTCCGAGGCGGTGGCCACCCGACCCCAGGGTCCCTATGTCGACACCTCCACGGCTCCGCTCGTGTGCCAGCTCGTCCTCGGCGGATCCATGGATCCGAGCACGGTCGTCGACCAGAGCGGCATCCCGTACCTGGTGTGGAAATCGCAGGGTGCGGGCGGCCAACCACCCACACTCTGGTCGCAACAGCTCACCCAGAGCGGCACCGCGCTCGCGCCGGGCACGACGCCGACTGCGCTGCTCCAACCCGACGAGTCCTGGCAGCACGGCGTCGTCGAAGGCCCGGACATGGTGCTCGACAACGGGCAGTACATCCTCTTCTACTCGGGGAGCGACTGGACGACGGACACGTACGCCATCGGATACGCGCGTTGCGCCGGACCGCTCGGGCCCTGCACGGATCAGTCTTCCGCTCCGTTGCTGGCGTCGGGCCCCGACGTCAGCGGTCCGGGTGGGGAGTCCGTCTTCGCCGACCCGCAGGGCGGCCTTTGGATCGGGTTCCACGGCTGGATTCCCGGCGAGGTCGGCTACCCGCACAGCAGGGAGCTGTTCATCCGGTCGCTGGACCTGTCCGGACCGGTCCCCCAGATCGGGTCCTGAGCCACCCGGTCCGGCTACCGATGGACCGCGGCGACGCCTGCCGGGCTCGGCACGCTGGGTGTCCGTCCGTCACGCCCACGGGCGTCGGACGTTGCGCCGGACCGACGACTCGGGCCAGACTCGCACCATGGAGCCCCTCGGCATCCACCACGTCTCGATCAACGTCACCGACGTCGCGGCGGGTGTGGCCTTCTACACCGAGACCCTCGGAGGTGCGCTGCGCGACGACCGACCCGACCTCGGGATCGGCGGCGCCTGGATCGACCTCGGAGGCCAACAGGTCCATCTGCTCGAGGCGCCGGCTGCTCCCGCCCTCGGGCAGCACTTCGCGATCCAGGTGACCGACCTCGACGCCACCGTGGCGGAGCTGCGGGCCAGGGGTGTGCGGGTCGGAGATCCGGGCCCGGCGGGCGCGGGACGCCAGACCTTCCTCGAGGATCCGGCGGGCAACACCGTCGAACTCCATCAGGCCGGGCCAGCCCGAGGCTGACTCAGCCGCGCCGCGCCGCGGCGCACCGGCCGCACCGGGCGGGCTGCCGGCTCAGCGACGCGGCCCGAGAATTACGACACCGGGGGCCGCTGGGCCCCCGGTGTCCAGAGACACCCCACCGGACCGGGTCCGGGAAGCGCCTCGCTCAGATCTTGCGGACCTGGCTCGCCTGCAGGCCCTTCTGGCCCTGCTTGGTCTCGAATTCCACACGCTGGCCTTCGGCGAGATCGCGGAAGCCCTCCATCTGGATCTCGGACTGATGAACGAAGAGGTCATCCCCGCCGCCGTCAGGCGTAATGAAACCGAAGCCCTTTTCGGCGTTGAACCACTTGACTGCACCTACACCCATAACTGAGTCTCCTTGAAATTCACGCACGAACACGCGGGGATCCACTTCGAAGCCCTAGCTGTACCGACCCGCGTGATAGGGCCGATGCCCCCAACACCCTAGGCGGTACGGGGATGCCCTGCCGACCGAATGTCCGGCGATCCTCCGCCTGCGCTCCGCGACGACCCTCGGTCGACCTCTATTTCGGCGCTGCCGGCGTGCCCGTCCCGGACCGGACGATCGGACCGGGCGAGGACCCGTTGCGTCCACAACGGCAGGCTGGTCGGGGAGCCGAGCCCCTCGAACACCTCGGCAAGCACCATCACCGAGAAGAGCACGAAGAAGTAGGGCTCCACCAGCGTGCCGAGCTTGTCGAACAGATACGACGCTGCCAGGAACGGGTAGCCGCCCAGCAGTGCCGTCCAGATGCGCGCATACAGGCGCGCCGCAGCCGTCGTCTCACCCCGGGTGCGGCGGGTAGCAAGCGCCGCTGCCACGGTCAGGGTCGCGAACTCGGCGATTCCCGACACGACGTGCACGTAGTGGTGCACGGGGAGGCGGAGATGCCACTCCATGCTCCGGCAGGCTGCGCTCAAGCCCTCGGCACAGGCGTAGGTGTAGCGGCCACCGAGGGCCCCCGCCACTGCGAACGCGACCATCCATTTCCATTCGCGACGCACCGATCCGGCAACCAGCGGACCGCGGAGCGTCAGGGCGCCGAGCATCAGGATCCCGGCCAGGAGGTCGGCATGGGCCATGTCCGAGGCGTAGGGACGGCCGGTGGCCTCCAGATCCGAGAAGAACCCGTTGACCGAGGGCATCAGCCCTGGGACGAAGGGGACCACCACCCACCAGTTGTAGGCGACCACCCCACCCACCACCGCGATCCTGGCCGCCACGATCCGCCCGGGCCGCACGTCACCGGCAACGTGCACCAGGGTCCGCAAACGAGACGGGTACGGCAGCGTCTGCACGCAACGCACAACGCGGTTGCGCCCGCAATCATTCCCAGGAGTGCCGGTTCCCGCAGCCCGGTCAGGTGGCCCGAGTGGGGAGCCGCCCCGAGAGCGCGAGTCCGACCAGGGCGACGATCCCCGGCACGACGAACGCGATCCGCACCGAGGTCGCCAAGGGCCACCCACGGGCTGTGCCCACGGCGATGGCCGCGCCACCCACACCGGCCCCGAGGGCCGCTCCCAGCACGTCGGAGAGGCTCAGCGACGCCGACGCCCAGCCCTCGCGGCCGGGCGGAGCCTCCCGCAGCATCATGAGGGACGTCGGCGCATACGCCAGGCCCATTCCGAGGCCGCTCACGCCCCAGGCGACAAATGCCAGCGGTACCGGGACGCGGGGATCGAGCACCGCGATCATCCCGGCGATGCCGACCACGATGAGCGCGAGCCCCACGCGGACGAGCCGGCGCCCCTCCCAGCGGGTGGCCAGTCTGGCCTGGATCCACGCGCCGAGCGTCCAGCCGAGCGTCGACGCGGTGAGCGCGGCACCCGCGCTGGCGAGCCCGCGGTGGCGGACGGTCACCACGGCAAGGGTCACGAACGCGTCGGCCCCGAAGAACGCGAAGGTCAGCACGCCACGGCTCAGGATGGTGGTCGGGAGTCCGGCCCGTGCCCGGAGCGTCCCCTCGGGCAGCAGGCTCCGGAGGGCCGGAGCTCCGACCAGCACACCGATCGCGACCAGCGCCACGGCGAGCGCGGGCGGACGGATGCTGAGCCCCCCGAGGACAGCCGCCGTGCCCGCGGCGGTCCGGAGCGCGTCGGAGAGCCGGTGCTCCGCGTCGGGCCGGGTCAGCGGGCGGCCGAGATGGGCGAGACCGGGGAGGGCGAGGAACCCGGTCGCGACCACCAGGGGCAGCAGGCCGAGGAAGACCCACCGCCACCCGAAGGCATGGGCCACCGCAGCCGCGGCCAGCGGACCCACGGTTCCCGGGACAACCCAGGCCGTCGAGAGCACCGCCATCATCCGGGGCCGGAGCACCTCGGGGAAGGCGCGTCCGATGGTCACATACGCGACCGCCGGGATCGCCCCGGCCCCGAACCCCTGCAGGGCGCGACCTGCCACCAGAACGCCCATGTTGGGGGCCGTTCCGGCGACGGTGAGACCGGCTGCGAAGAGGACCAGACCGGTCACGTACGGGCGGGCCGTGCCCGAGCGGTCGGCCTGCCGGCCGGCGGCCACGATACCGACCATGCTGCCGAGCAGGAAGGCGCTGAACACCCAGCCGTAGAGGTGGATGCCACCGAGTTGCCGGGTCACCTGGGGCAGCACGGTGGCGACCGCCAATGCCTCGGACGCAACGAGCACGACGGTCAGCACGAGGCCGGTGGTCAGCGCCCGTCGGTGCGGGGCCAGGAGCCCCCCGGAGGCCGGCAGCCGGGTGCCGTCGGTGCCGTTCTCGGCTGCGCCACCCATCGGGCCAGCCTACGGGGACCGACCCGGGACGGCCCGGGACGCGGGTGCGCCCCTGCGCCTACCGCTCCCGCCGTCCCGGCGCGACCTGCTCGAGCAGGATGGCGCGCCGCGGGCATTCGGCAGCTGCTCGGGTGGCAAGTTCGACCAACCCGGCCTCGACCGGCGTCCCGTCGACGTTCGGGTACCCCCACTCGTCGAGCGTGATCCGTTCGGGGAGGAGCTCGGCACAGTAGCCGTAGGCGTCGCAGGCGACCGGGTCGACGCGGAGCCGGACGGCGATGCGCTGCCCGGCCGTCATGACGCCAACGCGGTCCGTTGGGCGGTCGGCAACCGCAGCACCGTTGGGCGGGCGTGTCCGGCACATGGGTGTCCGGCAGCGTGGGCCCGCGCGTCGTCGCCGAACACCGCCAGCGTGCTCCTCACCAAGCGGACCACGCCGTCGGGGTGGTGGCAGGCACCACGTCCGTCGATCGTGGCGCACCTGCGCTCGATGCGTCCGAGCACCTCCGGGTCCGCCGTGCCCGCCCAGAGGAGTGCGAGGTCGTCGGCGACAGCGGGGAGCCCGAAGACGCACGGGCCGCACTGGCCTGCGCTCTCTCCGGCCATGTACCGGACGATCCGCGCCGTCTCGGCGATCCCGCACGACGCGGCCGCGAGCACCACGATGACGCCGACGCCGAGGGTGGCACCCACCGCGGCGAGGGGCCCGGGAGCGTAGGGCACAGCGACGTGGTCCGGATCGAGCCAGGCACCGCCGTAGCCACCGAGCAGCAGTGCACCGGGTCGGCCGATCGGTCCTGCCCGCCGGACGATCTCGCCGACCGGGGTGCCGAGCTCGACCTCGAGCACGCCGGCGTGGCGGACGGCTCCGGACACGGTCACCAGCGTCGATCCCGGGGCCTCGGACGTGCCGAGCCGGCGGAACCACGCCGCACCGTGCCGGGCGACGAGGGCCACCTGTGCAAGCGTCTCCGCGTTGTGGACCAGCAGCGGTCGGTGCCGGACCCTGAGCGGGACCGACTTGTCCACCCGCAGGGCGGGGAGCCCCACGCGGCCGTCGAGCCAGGCGGCCAGGGCCGACTCCTCCCCCGCGATGTACCGGGCCGGTGGGCGGCAGACGCTGACGCTCGCCCGGCCGCGGCCGGGATCGCGCTCGGCGATCGCACGGGACACCGCGGCGGCGGCCGAGTCCCTGTCGCCGGGAACACAGACGACGATCTCACGTGCACCGACGGCGGCGGCTGCCACATCGGCGCCGTCGAGCACCAGATGCGGCGACCAGGCAAGGAGTGCCTCGTCCTTGTGGCTGGCCGGCTCTCCCTCCATGGCGTTGACCGCGACCAACGGTCGCCGGCCGGTGCCGGTCACCACGTCCCATTTTGCCGCTGTCGGGAACCCGGCCCCGCCCCGTCCGAGCAGACCCGACGCGGCCAGTTCTGCGCGGAGTGCGGTACGCCACTGCGGGTCGTCCCGTTGCGGTACCTGCAGGGCGCCGTGGACGGCCAGGTGGTCCGCCAGGCCGGACCGGCCCGGCTCACCGTGCGCCGCAGCCAACAGGCGCCCGGGCGGTGCGAGCGTTGCGGTCGTCACCGGGAGTCCCTCTCCAGGAGTCGGGTCGCCGTCGCACCCCGCGCCGGGGTCTGGGGTGCTCCCGGACGGACCGGGATCGCTCCGGAGAGGGCCTCCGGGCGGTGGCGGATCGGCACCGCCCGGGTGGTTGCGCCGACCCGCTGCGCCTCGGTGCGCGCGACCTGCCGGTCCCTCAGGCGCCAGGCCAGCGCGGCGACGACCGCCGCGACACAGAGCCCGGTGAGCGCGTCCATCCACAAACGCGAGGCATCGGTACCCATCCCGAGGGAGTGGGCCACGGCAACCGGCCAGCTGGCATAGGCCAGCCAGTGGATGCCCCGCCAGATGCGCGGCTCGATGCGCTGGCGGAGCGCGCTCGAGACGGCAACCGCGACCACGAGGTCGACCGCGACCGTTCCGAGACCGGTCCAGAGGGGCCGGTACGGAGAGGCAAAGGGCACCAGGATCGAGAGCCACCCCACGTCGACGTACGAGTCGACGACCGCAGTGAGCACATGGAGCCCGACGAACACCACGGCCAGCAGCGAGATCCGCTTGTGCAGCTCTGCCTGCGCGAACGCCGGCCACGCGCGGGTCCGGACCCGGCCGGCAGTGAGGATCCCGAGCACCGTCGTGAGCGAGAGCAGGACGAGCGCGACGATGCCGGTGGCCCTCATCGTGTACCAGACGTCGGTGGTCCACGCGGTCGAGGTCGCGGCCAGCATCAGCGCACCTCCGCCGCGGCGCTGCCGGGAACGCCGGTCGCGGCCGGCCACTCCCCCACCCGGACCACCGCGCCGTCGGCTCCGACCAGGCGGGCCGGTACACCGTGGCGGGCGAGGTTTCCGGGGGCGTCATCGGCCCACACGACCGCTGCGGTGCTCCACGCGTTGGCCTCGACGCAGGTCGGTGCCATGGCCGACACCAGGGACCAGGTCGAGGGGGCGACCCCACCGGTCCACGGGTCGATGATGTGGTGGACGGTGCGCCCGCCACGCTGCCAGGTCCTGGCTGTGGTGCCCGAGGTGGCGAGGCCGCCGGCGTGGAGGGCGACCACCTCGTCGACGCCGCTCGGTGGCGCGGTGCACACCGGAGCGATCCCGATCCCCCAGCCGCCCGGCGGTGGGGATCCCGCCACGGCGACGTCGCCGCCGAGATTGACCAGGACGCCACAGTCGAGCGCGTCAGCGATGCGATCGGCCGACCGGTCGGCCGCGAACGCCTTGCCGGACGACCCGAGGTCGACGCGGACACCTGCCGGGATGCGCAACGTGCGCATCGACCGGTCGAGCTCGATGCACCACCACCCAGGGGCGGGGCGAGGTGGGGGGTACGCCTGGTCGGGACCGGAAGCAATAGCGGCGAAGTCGCGGTCGTAGCCGAGCCCGGCGAGTGCCGACCCGATCGTCGGGTCCACGATCCCGGCGGTGCGGACGGCGGTCTCGATCGCGGCCTCGAGCGCCTCGAAGAGGAGTGGGCTGACCCGGACCGGCCGGCCCGCCAGCTCGACGCGTCGGAGCTCCGAGTCGTCCCGGAAGCGGCTGCAGGCCGCGTCGAGGTCGGCCAGGTCCGCACCGAGCAGGGTCACGGCTTCGTCGGCCCGCTCCGGCGCGGTAACGACAACAGTGGCGGTCGTTCCGATGGCGCGCACCGTCCGCGCCCCACGCGGCGGCACCGAGCCCTGTCGGGCCCTGCCGTGATCGGTCGGACGGTCGCTGTCGTCGAGGAGCGTCGTCATGACTGCCCCGAGACGGTCACCGGCGTCGTGGTGGCCGGTGTCGCCGCAGACGAGGTTGTCGACGGCGTCGACGGAGCCGTGGAGGACGAGGAGGGTGAGGAGGAGGAGGAGGAGGAGGAGGGGCGATGCGTTGCCGTCGCCGCGACCGCGGAAGAGCCGGGTGCCGCGGCGACCATCAGGCCGAGCCCGGTTGCGCCGAGGGCGGCCGCCACCCCGACGGCCGCCGTCGCGCGGCGCACGCGGGTGGCGGCGGCGTCTCGCGATCGAGCGGCGGCATCGTGGTGGCGGCGGAGCTGTTGATCCATCTCGTGTCCTTTCCGGGGGTGCGTCCTCGGGAGTCCTGGGGGTGGACGTACTGCAGGTACCGCTCAGGCCATTGCACACGCCCGCCCGCTGAGCCACCTCCACGTGGGCTGAGCGGTTCCTGTGAACCCTCGGACCGGCTCGACGAGAGGCCCGGCAGCTCACAGCGGGCTCACAGGCGGAGCACACCCCGCCTGCAACGACCGGTGCGATGCTGGTCGGACCGGCCGTGCGGCCCCACCGGAGGAGAGAGCCGTGGAACCCACCCGCAGCCAACGCATCCTGGTGGTCGACGACGAGCCGTCCATCGTCGACGCCGTCGCGACCTCCCTGCGCTACGAGGGGTTCGTCGTGGACGAAGCGGTCAACGGCCGCATCGCCCTGGCCGCCGCCCAGGAGCAGCCGCCCGACCTCATCGTCCTCGACATCATGCTTCCCGACCTCGACGGGCTCGAGGTGACCCGGCGCCTTCGGGACGGTGGCATCCGGGTGCCGATCCTCTTCCTCACCGCGCGCGACGCGATCGAGGACAAGGTGGCCGGCCTCACGGTCGGTGGCGACGACTATGTCACCAAGCCGTTCGCGCTGGCCGAGATCGTGGCCCGGGTCCACGCCATCCTCCGCCGTCTCGGCAACACGCCCGAGGACGACGGCATCCTCCGGTTCGCCGACATCGAGATGGACGAGAACGCGCACGAGGTGACCCGGGCCGGTCAGGTCGTCCCACTCACGGCGACCGAGTTCAACCTGCTCCGCTTCTTCCTGCTCAATCCCCGCCACGTGCTGTCCAAGTCACAGATCCTCGACCACGTCTGGCACTACGACTTCGGCGGAGACGGAAACGTCGTCGAGACCTACGTGAGCTACCTCCGCAAGAAGCTCGAGGCAACCGGGCCTCCGGTCATCCACACCGTTCGTCTCGTCGGGTACGCGCTGCGCGAGCCGGCCACGGAGTAGGCGATGTCCCTCCGCAGCCGCCTGCTCATCGCGATCGGGGTCATCGCGGTGCGCCGCGCTGGCCATCGCCGATGTCGTGACCTACTCGGCCCTGCAGTCCTTCCTCTATCAGCGCGTCGACCAGCAGCTCGACGCCACACACGGGTTCGTCGAGCACACGCTCAGCACCGGGAACGTCTTCCCGTGCGCCGGACCCGGGTCGTTCGACGGCCGGGGTGGCGGGGGTCCGTCGGGGGCTCCCGGGGCGGGTCAGGAGCCACCGTTCAACGCCGTCCAGGTCTCCGCCGTCCAGGTCCGGACCACCTCAGGGGTGCTCGTCGACAACCAGAGCTGCCCGGCCTACGTGAACAACACCCCGTACACGCCGCTCATCCCGTCGACGATCACCGGCTTCTCGACGGAGGACGGCACCGAGGTCGCGTACTTCACCACCCCGTCGGCCCAAGCGGGGGGGCCGGCCTTCCGGGTCAGGGCCTCCGCGCTCGACAACGGGAACTACCTCATCGTGGCCCAGCCGCTCGGGGACACGGTGAGCACGCTCCACCACCTCCTCGCCATCGAGCTCATCGTGACCGGCGCGGCTGTCCTCGCGGCGCTCCTCGGCGGGTTCTGGCTGGTCCGGATCGGGCTCAAGCCCCTCCGGGCCATGGAGGCATCGGCCGAGTCGATCGCCGACGGCAACCTGACCGAACGCGTGCCCGGCGAGAACGAGAAGACCGAGGTGGGCCGGCTGGCCCGCACGCTCAATGTCATGTTGAGCCGGATCGAGACCGCCTTCGGTGCCCGGGTCGCCTCGGAGGAGCGCCTGCGCGACTCCGAGGCACGGCTCCGGCGCTTCGTCGCCGACGCGTCACACGAGCTCCGCACGCCGATCGCGGCCGTCTCCGCATATGCGGAGCTGTTCGGTCGGGGGGCCTCCGAGCAGAAGGAGGACCTCGAACGCGTCGATGGGTGGGATCCGCACCGAGACCGGGCGCATGGAGCACCTCGTCGCCGACCTGCTCCTGCTGGCCCGGCTCGACGAGGGCCGGCCGCTGGAGCTCCGCTCGGTGGACCTGGTGGCGCTCGGAGCCGAGGCGGTCCACACGGCGATGACCGTGGGCCCGTCCTGGCCGGTCACCTTCGAGGCGTCCCAACCCATCGAGGTGATGGGCGACGCCACCAGCCTCCGCCAGGTCATCGACAACCTGCTCGCCAACGTCCGGGCCCACACCCCGGCGGGAACCACCGCCCGGGTGTCGGTCGAGCCCGAGGACCACGGGGCGACGATCTCGGTCGCCGACACCGGCCAGGGCATGGACCCCGAGGAGGCCGAGCACATCTTCGAGCGCTTCTACCGCTCCGATCCGAGCCGATCGCGGCTCCACGGTGGCGCCGGCCTCGGGCTCTCCATCGTGAGCGCCATCGTGGCCGCCCACGGGGGAACCGTCTCCGCCCGGAGCGCACCCGGGGAAGGCACGACCTTCACCGTCCACCTGCCCACCACGCCACGCGTCGGCGAGGCCGGCGGCATGGGCGGAACGGAACCCGGTGGTGAGGCACCGCTGACCGGCGGCCCGGCCACGAGGGTCGGTCCCATCGTGAGCACACGCAGCGGCGCCCGGGATTCGGTACGGCTCCCAGGTCCCGCACAGCTGGGTCCCACTGCCGCCCGAACGTGTGCCGTCAGGCTGACGCCATGAGCGTCGTCCCACTTCCCACGACCCGGCGGTGACGGATCCGGCACAGCCTCCGAGGTGGAGATCGTCGTCCCCGTCCACAACGAGGCCCGGCAACTGGCGGCCAGCATCACCGCCCTCCGGAGCTATCTGGACAGCGCATTCCCGTTCGTGACCACGATTACCGTTGCCGACAACGCGAGCACGGACGACACCTGGTCGATCGCCGCGGGTCTTGCCGCCAGCCTGGCGGGGGTGCGCGCCATCCACCTCGAGCGAGCGGGGCCGCGGTCGGGCGGTCCGGGCGGCCTGGACGACCAGCGCCGCAGAAGTGGTCGCCTACATGGACGTCGACCTCTCGACCGGGCTCGACGCCCTCCTGCCGCTCGTCGCGCCGCTGCTCTCCGGCCACAGCGACGTGGCCATCGGCTCCCGTCTCGCCCCCGGCGCCCACGTCGTCCGCGGGGCGCGGCGCGAGCTCATCTCGCGGGGCTACAACCTGCTCCTGCGTGCGGTCCTCCGCAGTCCGTGCACGGATGCGCAATGCGGGTTCAAGGCGATGCGTCGCGACGCAGCCACCCGGCTGCTTCCCCTGGTCGAGGATCAGGCCTGGTTCTTCGACACCGAGCTCCTGATCACGGCCGCACCGCCTCGGCCTGCGCATCCACGAGGTGCCGGTCGACTGGGTGGACGACCTCGACTCGCGGGTGCGGGTGGTGCACACCGCCTGGCTCGACCTCTGCGGTACGTGGCGGGTGATGGGACGGGTGTCCCGGCAGAAGGCCGCCACGGTGAGGGCCCAGCTGCCGACAGACGTCGAACTCCGCCCGTCGGACACGGTGGTGACACGGTGCGCGCGCCCGACAGGCTCGGGTCCGTGGTGCCGTCCCCCACACCGGGTCGTCGCGGCGATCCGGTGTTCGCCGACGACCTGCTCCGCTTCGCCGGGGTCGGCGCAGCCAGCACCCTGGCCTACGTCGGTGTTGTTCGCGGCCCTCGAGCCCTCGCTCGGGAGCTACCTGGCCAACCTGATCTCGATCGCCCTGTGCAGCGTCGGCAACCTCGCAGCCCACCGGGGGATGACCGGAGCCGCCAAACACGGGCTCCCACGCGCGAGGCGCGTCCTGACGGCCACCGTCCTCTTCGGCGTGAGCTTGGCAGCCACCACCGGCGCGCTCGTCGCGACCCGGGCCGTCGGGCTCACCGGGCTCGTCCCCGAGCTGGTCGCGGTCACCCTCGCCAACCTGGCCGCGGCAGCCTTCCGGTTCGCCATCCTCCGTACCCTCGTGTTCCGGCCACGATTCGGCCCCGGTCTGGCGACGGTGACCCTCGGCGGACGGCGGTCCTGTGCCGAGATCACCGCGGCAGGCGACCGCCCACCGGTCACCGGGGCGCGCGATGACCGGTCTCGTCCTCGACCCAGAGATGCCCGCCGGCGCGCCGGTCGCGGTCGTGACCGAGCCGGACGCAACATCGAGCGACCCGATCGGTCCGCCCACGCCCACGCCCTCGCCCCCGTCGGGCCGGGCCCGCCGCCTGCTCCGTGGGCGTCCGGAGGATCCGGCATGGGTCCGCCCGTCGCTTGTTGCCTTGCTCCTCGGCACGGGGATCCTCTACCTCTGGGGCCTCGACCGCTCCGGCTGGGCCAACAGCTTCTACTCGGCGGCGGTCCAGGCCGGCAGCAAGAGCTGGAAGGCCTTCTTCTTCGGCTCGTTCGACTCCTCCAACTTCATCAGCGTGGACAAGCCGCCGGCCGCGCTCTGGATCATGGACCTCTCGGCGCGCCTGTTCGGCGTGAACTCCTGGAGCATCCTGGTCCCCCAGGCCCTCGAGGGGGTCGCCACGGTCGGACTGCTCTATGCGTGCGTGCGGCGGTGGTTCCCACCGGGAGCGGCGCTGTTGGCCGGCGCGGTCATGGCCCTCACCCCGGTGGCCACCCTCATGTTCCGCTTCAACAACCCCGACGCACTCCTCACGTTGGTCCTCACCGGAGCCGCGTACGCAACCATCCGAGCCCTCGAGGCGGGACGGACCCGCTGGATGGTCCTGGCCGGGACGCTGATCGGCTTCGGCTTCATCACCAAGATGCTGCAGGCGCTGATCCTCATGCCTGTGCTCGCCCTCGTCTACCTGCTCGCCGGGCCGCCCCGGCTCGGCCGCCGGATCGTCCAGCTCGTCTACACCGGGATCGCCCTCGTCGTGTCGGCCGGCTGGTGGGTGGCCGCCGTGGAACTGACCCCGGCGTCGGACCGGCCCTACATCGGCGGATCCACCGACAACAACCTGCTCAACCTCGTCTTCGGGTACAACGGCATCGGCCGGCTCAGCGGGAACGAGACGGGCAGCGTCGGCGGCGGAGCCACGCCAGGTTCGATGTGGGGACCCACCGGGTGGGACCGGCTCTTCCTCAAGTCGTTCGGCGGCCAGATCTCGTGGCTCATCCCCGGCGCACTCGTCGGGCTGGTCGCCGTGCTGTGGCTCACCCGGAGGGCGCCGCGGTCCGACCGGGTCCGGGCCGCCTTCCTCCTCTTCGGCGGCTGGCTCCTCCTGACCGGGGCGGTCTTCAGCTTCGCCCAGGGGATCATCCACCCCTACTACACGGTCGCCCTGGCCCCGGCCGTCGGCGCGCTGGTCGGGATGGGAGCCTCGGTCCTCTGGCGGCGCCGCGTCGAGTTGCTCCCACGGCTGGCCCTCGCCGCTGCCGTGCTCGCCACCGTCGCCTGGGCCTTCGTGCTCCTCGGCTGGAGCCCCCACTGGTACCCGGCGCTGCGTTGGACCATCCTCTTCGTCGGCATCGCCGCGGCCCTGGCGGTGGTCCTCCTCCCCAGAGCACGCGGCCTGCTGGCCGCCGGGGCCGGCGGGGTCGCCATCGCCGCCATCCTGGCCGGGCCGGCCGCGTACTCGCTCGAGACCGCCGCCACCCCGGCATCGGGGGCCATCCCATCGGCCGGGCCGGCCGTCCAGGGCGGGGGCTTCGGGCCGGGCTTCGGAGGAGGCGGCAGGGGGAGACCGGGCGGGTTCGGTGGCGGGGGGAGCTTCACGATTCCGAAGGGCTTCACCCTGCCCAACGGCACCCGGTTGCCGCGCTCGTTCACCATCCCGCGCTCGGTCTTGCGGGGTGGTGCGGGGCGGTTCCCCGGTGCCGGAGGGTTCCCCGGTGCCCCGGGTGCCGGCGGTGGTCCGGGATTGGGTGGCGCCCCGGGCTTCGGTGGCGCCGCGGGCGCAGCCGGACGGTTCGGGCGGGGCGGAGGCGGGGGTGGCGCCGGCGGACTGCTCAACCCGTCGAACCCCGGACCGCAGGTCACCGCGCTCCTCGAGGCGGGCGCATCGAAGTACTCGTGGGTGGCCGCGACGACCGGCGCGAACTCGGCCGCCGGATTCCAGCTCGCGTCGGGCGACCCGGTCATGGCCATCGGTGGCTTCAACGGGACCGACCCCGCCCCGACACTGACCGAGTTCGAGACGGACGTCTCCGAGGGAAAGATCCACTACTACATCGGGGGAGGCGGCTTCCTGGGCGGCGTCCGGGGCGGCAACGGTTCCTCGGACGCGTCGCAGATCTCGGCGTGGGTGACCTCCCACTTCACCGCACGGACCGTCGACGGGATCACCCTCTACGACCTCACGTCGAAGTGATCAGCGGGCCGGGCGGGTCATGGTGAACAGGGGCGGTCCCCCCGGGCTGGGCGTCAACCGCTCCGTCTCGTCGAACCCGAACCTCCGGTAGTAGGCGAGGTTGGCCTCCTTCTGGGTCTCCAGATAACAGGGCAGGCCCTCCCGGTCGATCGAGGCGAGCGACGGCTCGAGCAGCGTCGTGCCGATCCCCCGCCGCCACGCCATCGGGTCGACCGCCAGCAGGGTCAGGTACCAATGCTCGCCACCGGGGTGGGCCCGTTCCATGGCGGTCACGTACCGCATCCCGACCACGAGGGACGGCGGCCGCGGGACGAGCGCCCGGAGCGCACCGGCCATCTCGCGGGCCTGGAGCCACCCCGACAGCGGATAGGTGCCGGGGCGTTGCCAGGCGCAGATGCCGACCAGGGTTCCCGCCTCGTCCCGGGCACCGGTGACCACTGCGGCGTCGCCGAGGACTGCCAGGTGGCTCCGCAGATAGTGATACAGCCCCCGGACCCGCAGCCGCGGTTCGTCGGACAGGTGCACGAAGAACGGGTCGTCGTAGAAGCTGCGGGCACCGAGGACCGCCGCCTCGTCGAGGGTGCGGCGATCGAGACGCAGGGAGGCGTAGGAGAACGCTGGCGGCGCCATGGCGCGCACAGTACCCGCTCACCGGATCCGGGGCGGCGGGACCCCGCCACGGACACGCCCGCGATCGGGGAGGGCCATGATTGGAGGAGACCCCAGACCGAGGAGACCGCAGTGCCGATCAACGTGACCCCGATTTCCGGCCTCGACCAGGCTGTGAACGACCTCCGCCGGCGGACAGCCGACTTGGTCAATGCCGAGATACTCCCCAACGAGGAGGTGCTGTGGCGGTCACGGCGCTCCTCGGAGCTGAGCGGGGAAGACCGCGAGGACAGCCGGCGCCGGAGCATCGAGCTGCGCGACGAGATCAAGGACAAGGTCAAGCGGGCCGGCCTCTGGGCACCCCACCTGCCCAAGGAGTACGGGGGGATGGGCCTCGACTTCCTCGAGCTCGCCTACGTCTACGAGATCCTCGCGTACGCGGTCGGCGCCTCGTCGCTGTTCGGGATGGCGGCCCCCAACTCCGGCAACGCCAACGTGCTGGTCAAGTACGGGACCGAGGACCAGAAGCGCACATGGCTCCTCCCGCTCATCGAGGGCGAGATGGAGTCCGGCTTCTCGATGACGGAGCCCGACCATGCCGGGTCCGATCCGCGTTCGATCGAGACCGAAGCGGTCCGCGAGGGAGACGAGTGGGTCATCAACGGCCACAAGTGGTTCACCTCGAACGGCACCGCGGCGGACTTCTTCATCGTGATGTGCCGGGCCAGTGACCCGACCGGAGAGCTCGGCAGCCCGGGTCGGATGACCCAGATCATCGTGCCTGCCAAGACGGAAGGGGTGCACATCATCCGCGGGATCGGGATCTTCGGGCACTCGACCTCCGACCACTGCGAGATCAGATACGAGAACGTGCGGGTGCCGATCGAGAACACGCTCGGTCTGGTCGGCCAGGGGCACCAGGCGGCCCAGGACCGGCTCGGGGCAGGCCGCGTCTATCACTGCATGAACTCAGTCGGTCAGATGTGGCGGGCGTTCGACCTGATGGTCGAACGGTCCCTCAACCGCCAGGTCCATGGTGGCCTCCTCAAGGAGAAGCAATTCATCCAGGGATTCATCGCCGAGAGTTTCATGGACGTGCAATCGGCCCGGTTGATGACGATCGACGCCGCCCACAAAGTGGCCGACGGGGACCCGGGTGTGAGGACTGCGATCTCCGCCATCAAGGTGTTCGTGCCCGCCGCGTACCACCGGGTGGTCGACCGTGCCATCCAGGTGTGGGGCGGTGCCGGGGTCAGCAATGACCTGCCCCTCGGCCAGATGTACCTGACCGCCCGGGTGCTCCGCCTCGCCGACGGGCCCGACGAGGTCCACAAGATCCTGATGGCGAAGAACATCATCCACCGCTACGAGGACGGGGAGAGCTGGGACTTCGGTCACTGACCCACGCCGCGGCTACCCGGCGAACATCCCGGACACGAAGCGGGCGCAGAGGAAGTACGCGCTCGGGATGAACAGCGCGAGGACGACCCGCTCCCTCCACGGGTGGCGCGCCACCCACTCGGCACCACCGATGAAGAACGGGAACAGGGCCAACACCTCCCGCGTCTCGCTGTAGAGGATGTTCTGGAAGGTGAAGATGCAGACCGCCAACCCGAGGAGGATCCCGTAGGAGCGGCGCACCCGCACAAAGGAGTAGACAGCCAGCACCACGAGGAGGAGCACGGTCACCGTGTCGAACAGCTCGGTCACACTTGCCGTAGTCGTGTCGAGGAATCGCAGGTGGACGAGATCTCCGCCGGTGGTCCAAGCCAAGGTCCACGGAAATGCGAAATGCCGGTTCCAATTCGACTGCGCGTGGACGAACGCGAGCGCGTCCCCGTAGCGTTGGGCGCAATAGACCATCCACCCGGCGAGGGCGACGACCGTCGGGAGCGCGACCCAGGCCAGCGACCAGGGGTACCGCCTGCGGGGGTCGGTGTCGCGGTCCGGGGTGCGGCGGGTCCCCCAGACCTCCGCACAGAGCCCGACCACGACGATGGCCAGGTAGTACTTGGTCAGGAACGCTCCCGCACAGCAGAGACCGGCGATGGCCCAGTACCGGTGCCGGACCGCGACGAACGCCCACACCACGAGTGCCAGGGCCAGCGAGTCGGCGTAATCGATGACCAGGAAGAAGGCGGTCGGGAAGGCAACAAGGAGGGTCACGGCGGTGCCCGAACGCACCCGATCCCCGTCGAGCTCGGCGATGTGGACGAGTCCGGCGAGCGCGACGACGAGCGCGAGCATGCTCACCAGTTGGCCGGCGAGGAGGAAGCCGATCCCGGTCACCGCCTGTGCCGATCGGACCACTGCAGGGTAGAGCGGGCCGAAGGCGATGGCCGGCGGTAGTCCGGACCGCTGCGCGACCGGGTACCCGTGTGCTGCGATCAACGAGTAATAGCCGGTGTCCCACCGGTTGAAGACACCGACCAGCACGTGCGGCGTGCGCGCCACGACGTGCGGGAGCGAGACACCGTAGACGGTCACGAGTGCGACGCAGGTGGCCACTGTCCGGAGCAGCGCGGTCGCCACAAACGCCACCAGGAACGGCCGGCCCCAGCCATGCACCCGTGTGGTCAGCCCGTGGAAACGGGAGGAGCGCCGTCGCTGATCAACGGCTTCCGCCACGGTTGGGGACACTATCCCACCGTCCCGGCGAGCCCGCGGCTCCAGGTCGCCGTGCCCGATCGGGCGCGAACGCGGTTCGGCTCAGCCCGGTATCTGCGGCTGCCGGGTGGCCCGCGACGAGACGAGGACGGCGTCGAGGATCTCGAGCTCGCGCCCGGCGTCGACGGTGAGCTCGTGCACCCGTTGGGCGCCGGCGTCACCGGCGGACGCGACCGCCGCCAGGCGGACGTCGTCCGCCGCCCGCATGAGCTCGAGCACCTGTTCCTCCACCACGGCCGGCACCCGGGCCGACAGATCGACCCGCAGGACCTTGTCGAGGTCAGCGGCCGCGGCACGGATGCGCCGCGACAGCGCTGGCAGCTCGGCCGTCGTGCCACCGGCCTCGTCCGCCACGCGCACGGCGGCTGCGGCCCGGTCGACCGACCGCCAGAGCTCCTTGCGCAGCCTCCTGGCAGGCCACCGCTCCAGGTCGGCGACGTCCAGCGGTCCGTTCCGCCGTCGGAATGCCGACTCGGTGGCCTCCCACACGGTCACCACACCGACCACCGCTGCGTGGGATCGGATGCCATGCCACCCGCGCCGGAGGCGCCGCCAGAACAGGAAGCCGAGAGTCAGTGTGGCAGCCACCATGCAGGCCATCCACAGCGCGAGGCCGATCAGCACCGGCTCCCAGATCGAGGCGACCATGCCCCCAGTGTACGGCCGCGCACACCGGGGACGCAGCCGCCGGCCCGCCGGCTGCCGGTCAGCCCGCGCCGTCGAGGAGCAGCGCAGTCATCCGGTCGAGCGCCTCCTCGGATGCGCCGGCACCGAGGGCCCAGGACCGGGCACCCCCGAACCGCTGCCCGATGCCGTCGAGGAACCCCTCCATGGTCGCGCCCTCGACGCTGAACCGGGAGGCGGGCGCCCTGGCGAGCCGCTCGGCGAATGCAGGATCGTCGCGGTACCGGGCCAGGATCAGGTCCATCCGCTCGGCGGTCAGCACGTAGTCGGCGACGATCACCTCTCGATCGACACCGACGATCTCGAGGACCAGAGCGGCAAGGACCCCGGTGCGGTCCTTGCCGGCTGCACAGTGGAACACCAACGGGTAGCGGGCGCCCTCGCCGAGGAGGGTGAGCGCCTCCACCAAGGAGTCACGCCCGACCTCGAGGTACCAGAGATAGCGCTCGCTGAGGTCCTCACCGGGGGATGCCGGCGCGGCCACCGCCTCCCCGTCTGCCGTGCGGTCCGCCCCCTCACGGACGACCGACAGATGGTGGAAGGCGATCGCCTCGGGCTCGAGGGGGCCGCGCCCGGTCAGGGAGAGCTCGCGCTCGGTTCGCAGGTCGATGATGGTGCGGAGTCCCAGCGCCCGCAGTCGTGCGACGTCGGCCTCGGTCAGCTCGTGCAGTGTGTCGCTGCGATAGAGACGGCCCCACCGGGTCCGCCGGCCGCCGAGGCCGGTGTAGCCTCCGAGGTCGCGGAAGTTGTGGGCGCCCTCGAGTGGGACCAGTCGGGCGGGGGTGTCCATGACCCCATCATGGCCGAGGCGCCCCCGGGGCACGCGTCGGTCCTGGTGGGACGGGTGCACCACCGCGCCGGCGGCAGGGCCGCACCGAACCGCGTGCAGCACGGTTTCCAGCTGGTCGCCTCCATCGGCGACAATGGTGGTCTCCCCCGGAGCACGATTTCCACCCCCCGAGTCGAACAGGAGCCCTGTCCATGAAGGCCCTCGCCATCTGGTGCGTCCGCCACCGAGTTGCCGTGCTGCTGCTCTGGTTGACCGCACTCATCGGGATGACCGTGATCTCCCAGTCGGTGGGTACCGCGTACTCGAACAGCTTCTCGCTCCCCAACACCGAGTCGACCCAGGCGCTGGATCTGCTGCAGGCGGCCGCACCGAAGCAGGCCGGTGACCAGGAGCAGATCGTGGTCCACACCACCAACGGGACCAAGGTGACCGACCCGTCGGTCAGGGACGCGGTGACCACCATGCTCGCCGAGGTGGCGAAGGTCGACCACGTCTCGGAGGTCGCGAGCCCCTACGGGCCCTTCGGCGCCCACCAGATCAGCCCGGACGGCCGGACTGCCTTCGCCACCGTGACCTTCGACAGGCTCGGAGCCGACATCTCGACCCCGCTCGCCAAACAATTCGTGAACACGGCCCTGACGGCAAAAAGCTCGACTCTCCAGGTGGCCGTCGCCGGGCAGGTGGCCGAGGAGGCCAACAAGGTGTCCTTCGGCGGTACCGGCCTCGGCGTGCTGCTGGCCGGGGTGGTCCTCCTCCTCGTGTTCGGCTCGGTCTTCGCCATGGCGTTGCCACTGTTGTCGGCGCTCGCCTCTCTCGGCACCGCCATCGCGGTCATCGGGTTGCTGAGCCACGTGCTCAAGATGCCGATGTTCTCGACCGAGCTGGTCCTGCTCATCGGCCTCGGCGTGGGGGTCGACTACGCCCTCTTCATCGTGACGCGCCACCGGCAGGGCCTCATCGCCGGGGGGGACGTCGAGTCCTCCGTCGCCACCGCCGTCGACACCTCGGGGCGGGCGGTGCTGTTCGCAGGCATCATCGTCTGCATCGCCCTGCTCGGCATGTTCGCGCTCGGGGTGTCCTTCCTCTACGGCCTCGCGATCGCCGCGGCCATCGGGGTGTCGTTCACCATGCTCGCCGCGCTCACCCTGCTGCCGGCGTTCCTCTCGTTCATCGGGCCACGGGTCATGAGCCGGAAGCAGCGCCGCAACCTGGCGGCCAACGGGCCGCGGATCGTCGGCGCGGGGAACAAGGGGTTCTGGCCGAAGTGGGCCGACTTCATCCGGAGCCGGCCGATCCTGCCGGCGATCGTTGCCCTGGTCGTCGTGGTCCTGATCGCCCTTCCCTTCTTTTCGATGCGCCTCGGCATCTCCGACCAGGGGAACGACCCGACCTCGACCACCACGCGCCAGGCGTACGACCTGCTTGCGGAGGGCTTCGGTCCCGGCTTCAACGGTCCACTGCTCCTGGTCGCGGTGCACGAGGGCCAGGCCGATCTCCAGACACTGGACCAGCTCGAGCAGGCCGTGGCGCGACAGCCGGACGTCGCCCGGACGGTGGCCCCGGTGGTCCTGCCGGCCAAGGACGGCACCCAGGTCGCGCTGCTCACCGTGTACCCGTCGTCCTCCCCCCAGGCTGCGACCACCACCGACCTCATCGACCACCTGCGCGCGCAGACCATCCCCGCGGTGGTCGACGGGAGCGGGACCCAGGTGTTCGTCGGGGGCAACACCGCAATCTTCAACGACTTCGCCACAGTCCTCTCCAGCCGGCTGCCGCTCTTCATCGGACTGGTGGTGGTGCTCTCCTTCCTGCTCCTCGCCCTTGTCTTCAGGAGTCTGCTGATCCCCCTGACCGCGGCGGTCATGAACCTCCTCTCGATCGGCGCCGCGTTCGGCGTCCTGGTGGCCGTCTTCCAGTGGGGGTGGGTGGGCACCGTCTTCCAGGTCAACAGGCCGGGTCCCATCGAGGCCTTCCTGCCGGTGATGCTCTTCGCGATCCTGTTCGGTCTCTCGATGGACTACGAGGTCTTCCTCATCTCGCGCATCCGCGAGGAGTGGCTCAAGTCCGGTGACAACCGCACCGCAGTGCGCAACGGGTTGGCCGCCACCGGCAAGACCATCACCGCCGCAGCCCTCATCATGATCCTGGTGTTCGGGTCGTTCATCCTGGGGGGCATCCGGGTCATCAAGGAGTTCGGGCTCGGCCTGAGCGCCGGGATCCTCATCGACGCCGTGCTCATCCGGATGGCCATCGTCCCCGCCCTCATGTTCATGATGGGGAAGGCGAACTGGTGGTTCCCCCGGTGGCTCGACCGGCTCCTACCCGGAGTCTCGGTCGACCCGGGACAGCCTGCCGACCAGGTGCCGCCCGACGCCCAGCCGCCCACCCCGTCGACCGAGCCGGTCCACGTCTGAGCCAGGGAACCGATCCGGCGTGCCGCGGTAGCCTGAGGGAACCTTCACGAACAGGGGGAACCGCATGTCCGACTTCGTCATGACCATCGGGGGCGACTCCGTCCCGGCGGCAGATTCGTTCGGGGTGGTGAACCCCGCCAACGGCGAGGTGTTCGCCCACGCGCCCGACTGCACCCGTGACCAGCTCGATGCGGCATTCGACGCCGCGGCCAAGGCCCAACGGGACTGGCGAACCGACGAGAGCGTGCGGCGCCAGACGCTGCTCTCCATGGCCGACGTCCTGATGGGCGCGACCGCTGAGCTGGCCCCGATCCTGACTGCCGAGCAGGGCAAGCCGCTCGGCGACGCCAACATAGAGGTCTTCGCCGCGGCGATCTGGTGCCAGTACTACGCCAACCTCGAGATTCCGCCGCAGATCATCCAGGACGACGCCGAAGCACTGGTCGAGGTGGTCCGCCGTCCACTCGGCGTGGTGGCAGCCATCACGCCCTGGAACTTTCCGCTCACCCTCGCGTTCTGGAAGATCGCCCCGGCACTGTTGGCCGGGAACACCCTGGTCCTGAAGCCGTCGCCGTTCACGCCGCTCTCCACCTTGAAGGTCGCCGAGCTCCTCCGGGACGTGATGCCCGCCGGCGTGCTCAACGTGGTGAGCGGAGGAGACGAGCTCGGCGCCTGGATGACCACCCATCCGGTGCCCCGCAAGGTCAGCTTCACCGGTTCGATCGCGACCGGCAAGAAAGTGGCCCTCTCCGCCGCACCCGACCTCAAGCGGGTCACCCTGGAGCTCGGCGGCAACGACCCGGCCATCGTCCTGGACGATGCCGACCCCGAGCGGGTCAGCAAGGCGATCTTCGCCGCGGCCTTCAACAACAACGGTCAGGTCTGCTCGGCCATCAAACGGGTCTACGTCCCCGAGGCGCTCTTCGACGACGTGGTCGAAGGCCTGACCGCCCAGGCCTCGGCGATCAAGGTGGGTGACGGCACCGAAGCGGACACCAAGCTGGGTCCGATCAACAATGCTCCGCAGTTCGAGCGGGTGAAGGGGCTGGTCGCTGATGCCCTCGACCACGGTGCCCGAGCCACCACCGGCGGCCGGGCCATGGACCGCCCCGGCTACTTCTTCGAGCCGACCATCCTCACCGACATCCACGACGGCACCCGGATCGTGGACGAGGAGCAGTTCGGGCCTGCGCTCCCGGTCATCCCCTACCGCAACGTCGACGAGGTCGTCGAGCGGGCCAACGGCACCCACTTCGGCCTCTCCGGTTCCGTCTGGGGAGCGGACAGCGACCGGGCGGCCGAGGTGGCCGGACGGCTCGAGTGCGGGACCGCATGGATCAACACCCATCTGGCCCTCGGCCCCCAGCAGCCCTTCGGCGGCTTCAAGTGGAGCGGCATCGGGGTCGAGAACGGGCCCTGGGGCCTGGCCGAGTTCAGCGAGATCCAGTCCGTCCACCGTGCCCGGAGCGCCGACGGCCTCAACGTCACGACCGCCGGGCTGGTGTCGTAGGCGGCTCCTCGCGCTCAGTCCTTGAGCTCGACGATCACCTCGAGGTAGGGCTCGGACCCGACGTTGCGGGCCGCCTCGACACCGCCGCGCCCGACCTCGACCACCGCCCCGGGGACCACCTCGGCCTCGAAGTAGGACCGGAACGGCCCCTGCGAGTTCGACTCTGGGACCACCGCGATCCGGTCACCGGCCACCTGCACGAGCAGGTGGTCGAGCTCGTGGTGATGGACGGCTCCCTGCTCGCCCGGTGCAAGGCGCACCTCCCAGACCCGCACCCGGTCGTTCTCGAGGAGGAGCCTGGTGCCGACGTCACCGAGCTCGGGATCGCGACCGTGCGCCGTCATCGTGCCCCGGGTTCGAGACCCGCACCGGCCAGGCAGAAGGACACCGTGTGGGCGATCGTGGACGGGGAAGGGCGGGTCCTCGCGATGAGGTGCGCGTGGAGGATCCCGAAGACGAGGCGGTAGATGGCCTCGGCATCCCGGCGGACCGTCGCCGACGGCGTACCGACGGGGGCGACCTCGCCGAGCTCGTCGACCAGGAGGGCCACCAGCAGATCGACCGATTCACGCTGCTCGTCGGGGAACAGCTCGGACAAACGGTCCTCGTTGGCCAGGAAGGGCCGGGTCCGCTCGGCAGCCCGGGGCGTCGACGCCTGGGCGAGCACCCCCTCGATCCAGGCACGGATCCGCCCGGTCGGCGAGGAGGCGCCCGCCATGCGCCGCGCGAGGTGGTCGACGAGGCGGCGACGGCCGTCGTCGAGCAGCGCCAGCAGGAGCTCGTCCTTCGAGCGGAACAGGCGGTAGAAGCCCTGGGTCGAGAGGCCGGTGTGGGCCAGGATCTCGCGCAACGACGGGTCGAGGGTGCCCGTGCGCTCGATGAGCTCGTAGGTGGCCTCGACGATGCGCTGGGCCTCCACGGAGTACTCGGCCTGGCGGTCGGCGACCGTCCGCTCGACCGCGCGGCGGGCGAGGGTCTCGGTCAGTCGTGCCATCGTGCTCCTGGCCACACCCGGTCCATGCCCCACTCTAAGATCACTGCTCTGGCAGAGCAAGAACGGTGGAGTGGAGTGCCATGGGGACCGACGACCTGCTGATCGGTGAGGTGTTCACCAATGCGGCCGCGGCCGTGCCCGGCCGCACCGCCGCCGTCCACGGAGGGCGCTCGCTCACCTTCTCCACGCTCGAGTCGACCGCCAACCGGGTGTCCCGCCTGCTCCTGTCGCTCGGCGTGCAGCGCGGCAGCAGGGTCGTGCTGTGGTGTGTGACCGACCTCGACGCGGTCCCGCTGTTCGCGGCCCTCGCCAAGATCGGGGCCATCCTGGTGCCGGTCAACGGCCTCCTCGGGGAGGACGAGGCACGGGGGATCATGTCGGCGTGCCGGCCCGAGCTCGTCGTGACCGACTCCGGCCGGTCGGCGGCAGGGGCCGCACCCCTGACCCTCACACTGGACGAGTTGACCGAACGCTCCGCCGGACTGGACGGCGCCCCGTTCCGGGACGGGGACCTGTCCGGCCGCGACCCCCACGTGGCGTTCTACACGAGCGGGAGCACCGGCCGGCCCAAAGGTGCGGTGCTCTCGCACGCCTGCAACTACCTCCGCACCCATCCGGGTGCGCTGCCAGAGCCCCGCGGGGCGATGGTGTGCCCCTACCCGCTCTTCCACATGGGTGCGTGGACGATCGCGCTCCAGCAGTGGCAGGCGCGCGACGCGGTGGTCCTCCTCGACGGTGCGGGAGCCGAGGAGATCTGCGAGGCGGTGGAGCGCCACCGCGCCACCCGGCTCAACTGCATCCCCGCCGTCTGGCAGCGCATCATCGACCACGTCGGCTCCGCGCGCAGCGCGCCGTTGTCGACACTCCGGTTCGCCGACACCGGGACGTCGGCCACCCCACCCGACCTGCTCGCCGCGATCGAGGCGCTGCTGCCCGGGGCCCACCTCCGGGTCTTCTACGGATCGACGGAGGCGGGCAGCGTGACCTGCCTCGACCAGGACGACTTCCGCCGCAAGCCCGGGAGCTGTGGCCCGCCGGCGCCCGGCGTGCGGGTCCGCACCGACGAGCAGGGTGAGCTGCAGGTGGCCAGCCCGGTGCTCTTCGACGGCTACCTCGACGACCCGACCGCGACAGCGGCCTGCCTGGTCGACGGATGGTTCCGGACCGGCGATGTCGCCGACCGGGACGACGAGGGATTCGTGCGCATCGTCGGACGCCTCGGGGACCTGCTCCGCACCGGCGGTGAGACCGTGGTGCCCGCCGAGGTCGAGGCCGTCCTGGCAGGGCACCCCTCGGTGGGCGAGGTCGCGGTGGTCGGCCTGCCGGACCCCAGGTGGGGGGAGGTGGTCTGCGCCGTGGTGGTGCCGGCCGCCGGGCAGTCCCCGCCCACCCTCGACGGGCTGCGCGCCTGGTGCGAGGGCAGGCTGGCCCCGTTCAAGTGCCCCCGGCAGCTGCGTCAGGTCGACGTGCTCCCACGGACCGCCTCGACCGGGCAGGTCCAGCGACGACTGCTGGTCGAACGACTCGCCACCGGTTGGCGGTTGCAGAACGGTGTTTTGAATGAATAAGATCGGCGCTCTGTGGAACGCGAGCTGATCATGACCGGCATCGGGGGCCAGGGAATCCAGCTGGCCGCCGCGGTGCTGGCCCGGGCGGCCGTCCTCGAGGGACGCGAGGTGCAGGTCTTCGGCAGCTACGGCGGCATGATGCGGGGCGGTGCCACCGAATCGACCGTCGTGGTCGCCGACGACCCCATCGAAGCGCCGCCCACCGCCGGGTCCACCTGGTCGGCCCTGCTCATGCACCACGAGCACGCCCAGCAGGTGTTGCCACGTCTGCGGGACGACGGAGTCGTGCTCGTCAACACCAGCGTGGTGGCGCCGGGGTCGGTGACGGTCGCCTGCGGAGTCGTCGAGGTGCCGGCCGGCGACATCGCCGGGCCGATCGGTGGCGCGATGGTCGCGTCGATGGTCCTACTCGGCGCCTACGCAGCGGTCACCGGCATGGTGGGCGTGGACGCGCTCTCGGCTGCGGCGCGTGCGTCGCTGCCGTCCTACCGGGCTCAGCACGCCGAGCGCAACGAGGGGGCCCTGCGGGCCGGGTTCGACTCGGTGATGCCGCGGACGGTCCTGGCGTGGCCCGATCCGGCGGTCGTCGCGTGACGGACCCGGAGCGCACGCTGACCCGCGGCACCCTGGTCATCGATGTCGAGGCCTGCAAGGGATGCGTGCTCTGCATCGACAGCTGCCCCCCGGGTGTGCTGGTCATGTCCGATCCAGAGACCAACAGCCGCGGGTACCCCTACCCGCGGCTCCGCCCGGGCTGCACCGGGTGCCGGGCCTGCTCGCAGATCTGTCCGGACTTCGTGTTCCAGGTCTTCAAGTACGAGACGCCGATCGAGGCCACCGGCGGCACGGCGTGACCACGACCTCCGCTCCCGCACGCCGCCTTCTCCAGGGGAGCGAAGCCATCGCCGAGGCCATGATCGCCGCCGGCTGCCGGTTCTTCTCCGGGTACCCGATGACCCCGTTCACCGAGGTGCTCGAGCAGATGGCCGCTCGGCTGCCCGAGGTCGGCGGCGTGTGCATGAACGCCGAGAGCGAGCTCGAGGCCGTCGGGATGGCGTGGGGAGCGGCGGCGACCGGCGTGCCGTCCGCGACGGGATCCACCGGCCAGGGCCTCTCCCTCATGCAGGAGTCCCTCGCCGAGATCACCCTGGCCAGGCTGCCGCTGGTGGTCCTCGACATGGCCCGGGCGCAGGGGGACTACTTCCAGGCCACCCGCGGGGGCGGTCACGGCGACTACCGCCACATCGTGCTCGCCCCGGCCGACTCGACCGAGGCGGTCGAGCTCATCCTCCTCGCGTTCGACCTCGCCGAGCGGTGGCGCAATCCCGTGCTGGTCATGGGCGACTACTACCTGGCCCACACGGCCCGGTCGGTCACGATCCCGGCACCGGTCGACCGCGTCCGCCCGGAGTGGGCGCTCGACGGGTCGACGGGTGGATCGGGTCACGCCAAGTTGCTCTCGTTCCTCGGGAGCGACAAGCAGCGCGACGACGTCGGGTACGACCTCTCCGCCCACTACGCGGCCTGCGCTGCCCACACCCTCGAGATGTCGGCGGGCGTCGAGCCGCTGGTCGAGAGCGCCCACACCGAGGACGCGGAGGTGGTGGTCGTGGCGTTCGGCACGCCGGGCCGCTACGTCCAGGCGGCGGTGCGCGCGCTCAGAGCTGACGGTGCACGGGTCGGGTACGTCCGCCCGATCACGCTGTACCCGTTCCCGTCCGAGGCCATAGCTGTAGCTGCCCGGGGTGCGCAGGCGGTGGCGGTCTACGAGAACAACCAGGGACAGATGATCGACGACGTGCGCCTCGCCGTGCTCGGGAGCGCACCGGTCCACTTCATCGGGGGCCTCAGCCTGGACCACTCGGGTTTCGGGATCGCCCCGGACCTCGACGTGCGGATCATCCGGCAGCGGATCGAGCAGGTGATGGCCGGATGACCCGCTTCGTACCCACTGACCGACCCCCCGAGGAGCCGGCGCGCCTGGTCGGAGACTTCACACCCGCACTCATCGACGTGGGCACCCACCATCTCTGCCCGGGGTGCGGCGAGCCGGTGGCCACCCGCTGCGTCCTCGAGGCGATCGCCGAGCTCGGGCTGGAGCGGCGCACCATCGCCGTGTTCGGCATCGGCTGCTACACGGCCTTCTCGAACAACCTCGACGTGGAGGTGCTCCAGGCCCTGCACGGCAGGGCGCCGTCCCTGGCAACCGGGGTCAAGCGGGCGCGGCCCCAGTCGATCGTCTTCACGGTGCAGGGCGACGGCGACATGGTCAGCGAAGGCCTCCAGGAGGTGCTGCACACCGCGGCCCGCGGTGAGCAGGTCACCTGCATCATGCTCAACAACGGGGTCTTCGGCGAGACAGGAGGCCACATGTCCGCCGCGACGGTGCTCGGGCAGCGGACCAAGACCAGCCTCGAGGGACGGGACCCGGACCGCCACGGCCGGCCGATCCTGCTCAGCTCGCTGCTCGCCCAGCTCGACGGGGCCGCATTCGTGGCCCGCGGGGCGGTCAACAGCGCCGGCAACGTGGCCCGGACCAAGAAGATGCTCCTCCGTGCCTTCGAAGCGCAGGTGCAGGGCGCCGGCTTCTCCTTCGTCGAGATCCTCACCATGTGTCCCACCGGATGGTTCGTCGAGACCGAGGAGGGACCGGGCTATCTGGAGGACCACCTCGCCGCCGTCCATGCACCGGGGATCCTGAAGGACGTCCTCGACCCCTGATGGGACCCGACGATCTCGTGCTGTGCTCGGGCACCCTCCCGCGCGGCATTCCCTTCTCCGAACGGCTCGCCGCAGCGTCCGATGCCGGGTTCGCCGCCATCTCGCTCTGGGGACGCGACCATGCGGCCGCCCGCACCGAGGGCCACAGCGATACCGACCTGCGCTCGATGCTCGCCGACCACGGCCTGGCCGTCGCCGAACTGGACCCGGCATGGTGGTGGTTGCCCGGTGCCTCCGACATCCATATCGACCCCGCGGACGATGCCGAGGACGTGTTCCGATTCGGCGAGCAGGACCTCTTCTCGATCGCGGATGCGCTCGGGGCACGCTCACTCAATGCCGTCGATGTGTTCGGTGGGGCCTGGGACACGGACGCGGCGGCCGAGGCGTTCGCCGGCCTGTGCCGCCGGGCCGCAGAGCACGACCTCCTGGTGCACCTCGAGTGGCTCCCGTGGTCGCGGATCCCCGACCTGGCGACGGCCGCCGAGATCGTCCGGAAGGCCGACGAGCCCAACGGTGGCCTCAACGTCGATGCCTGGCACCTCGTGCGCTCGGGGACCCCGCTCTCCGACCTCGCAGCGGTGCCCGGCCGGCTGATCCTCGGCGTGCAGCTCGACGACGGTCCGGCCGAGGCCGAGCGCGATCTGGTCACGGCCACCCTCCACCGGCGGGCCCTGCCCGGCGACGGCGAGTTCGATCTGCGTGGCATCGTCGACGCGCTGCGGGCGACCGGCACGACGGCCCCGACCGGGGTCGAAGTCTTCAGCGACACGCTCCACGAACGCCCGCCGTCGGAGGCGGCACAGATGGCCGCCCGCTCCACGAGGGCGCTCCTCGAGGCGGCCCGATGACCGGGGCCGTGGTCGTCGGGACCGGGTTCGGCTGTGTGACCCACGTGCGCGCCCTGCGCGCGGCCGGCTTCGAGGTGGTCGCCCTGGTCGGGCGGGACCGGGCCAAGACGGAGGCCCGTGCACGCCTCTTCGACATCCCGCTGGCCCTGACCTCGGTCGACGAGGCGCTCGGCCTCGATCACGCGGCGGCGGTGACCATCGCCACGCCACCGCACACCCACGCCGCCATCGCCCTGGCGGCGATCACCGCCGGGAAGCACGTGATCTGCGAGAAGCCCTTCGCCAGGGACGCCGACGAGGGACGGGTCGTGCTGGCCGCGGCGAAGTCGGCCGGGATCGTGCACCTGCTCGGTTGCGAGTTCCGGTGGGACGCGGGGCAGGCCACGCTCGCCCGGGCCGTCGCCGGCGGCGAGATCGGAGAGCCCCGGATGGCAACGGTCATGCTCCATGTGCCGCTCCTCGCGGCCGCCTCCGCCGAGGTCCCCGAGTGGTGGGCCGACCCCGAACAGGGTGGCGGGTGGACCGGTGCCCACGGTTCGCAGATCATCGACCAGGTCCGGGTCACGCTCGGCGAATTCGAGTCGGTGAGCGCCTCACTCCCGCATGTGGCCGACCGGTCCATGGCCGCCGAGGACGCCTTCCTCGTGCACTTCCGTATGCGGTCCGGCGCCGTCGGGGTCCTGCAGAGCACATCGGGGGACCTGGGTCCGCCCATCGTGATCACCCGCGTCGTCGGGTCCTCCGGGACCGCTTGGATCGAAGGCGTGGGTTCGACCGTACGGGTGGCCGACGCCGGGGGCACCCGTACCCTGCCGGTCTCGGCCGACCTCCCGAGCGCGACCGCCCCTCCTCTGCCGGACGGCCTGGTGACCACCGCCTACGAACGCATGATCTCGCACGGGATGGACTTCGCTCCCTACACCCGGCTGGCGGAGGTCCTGCTCAGCCGCATGGAGGGCCGCCCGCCGCCGCCGGGACCCGAAGCCGCCACGTTCGTGGACGGGGTCAAGGACATGGCCGTCCTCGACGCGATCCGCCGCTCGGCCGCCGAGCGGACGACGGTGGCAGTAGACGACGGGCTCTGACCAACGCTCGAGCCCCGGGCGCTCCGTGCACGGTCCGGGGCGATCCTTCGATACTCTAACTATGTGACCCTCAAAGAAAGGCCGTCCGAGGCGGCCCTGGCCGACGATCCGCGCACCCTGGGCCGCACCGCCGCGTGGCTGGCCAAGCAGGTCGAGATCGGCCTCGGGACCGTCGATCTCTCCCTCCCCCAGTACCGGATCCTCGGCATGCTCGACGAGAGCTCGGCCGTCTCCTCGGACCTGGCCGAGCGGCTCGCCGTGCGACCGCCCACCATCACCGCTGTGGTCGACGGCCTGGTGGCCCGCGGGCTGGTCGAGCGGCGAACCGTGGCGGCGGACCGCCGGCGGGTCGATCACGTCCTCACCCGAGATGGCCACCGGGTCCTCGACGCGGCCGACCGGGCCGTCCACGACCGCCTGAGCGAGATCGCGGCCATGACGGGAGACCCCGAGGCGACCCGGCGCGCCTTCGACGGACTGGTCGTCTGGCGTGCGGCCCTCGTGGCCTATCGCAAGGCGCGGTGGGGACGATGAGAACGCCCACCCTCCGACCGCAGAGCACCGAGCCGCCCGAACAGGGCACCGAATTCGTCCCGATCGCAGAGACGGCCCGCAACGCCCCACCCCGGGCGGGCATCGAAGCCGACCGGACCCTCTCCTGGTGGCGGCGGGCCCTGCCCATCATGCGCGCCCACCAGCGAACCTTCGTGACCGCGCTGGTCCTCTCGTTCGTCGGTCTGGTCCTCCAGGTGCAGATCCCCAACCTGTTGAACCACGCCATCACCAACTCGCTCCAACTGCACACCGTCCCGCTCAGCCACTACGTCTGGTGGATCGTGGGGTTGGGGCTGGTCGGCGGGGTGACCGGGTACATCGCCCGGTTGACCCTCTTCCAAACTGCCTACGCCATCGAGTACGACCTGCGCAACATCATCTACGAGCACCTGACCAAGATGTCCTTCGACTTCTACGACCGGGTCCAGTCGGGTCAGCTCATCTCGCGGGCCAACTCGGACATCCGCTCGGTCCAGATGTACATGACCTTCGCGCCGCTCATCATGGTCCAGTGCTCGATCGCAGTCGTCGCCTTCGTCTTCATGCTGACCATCAACGTGCCCCTGGCGTTCGTCGCGATGGCCACCATGCCGTTCGTCTACTGGTCCGGCGTCCGGATGCGGAAATCGATGTTCCCCGTCTCCTGGATCATCCAGTCCCGTCTGGCCGACGTGGCGACGATCGTCGACGAGAACGTCAACGGCGTGCGGGTGGTCAAGTCGTTCGCCGCAGAGGAGCAGCAGCTCAGGGCCCTGTCGGGTGCGGCCGAGCGGCTGCAGTGGGGCTACATCAAGGACGCCGACCTACGCGCCCGCTTCACCCCGCTGGTCCAGAATCTCCCCCAGGTCGGCCTGGCCCTGGTCCTGCTCGTCGGCGGCTACATGGTCATCCACGGCACGCTCGGCATCGGGGCCATCCTGGCCTTCAACGCCTACCTGCTGATGCTGCAGGCGCCGTTCATGATGCTCGGCATGCTCATCATGATGGGGCAGCGGGCGGCGGCCTCGGCCGAGCGGATCTACGAGATCCTCGACGAGCGGCCGACCGTGACCGACAGCCCCGACGCGGTCGACCTGGTCGACTCCGCCGGGGACGTCCGCTTCCGCCACGTGGACTTCGCCTACACCGAGGACGCCGAGCACCTCGTCCTGGCCGACTTCGACCTCCACGTCCCACCGGGTCAGACCGTGGCCATCGTCGGCCGCACCGGCGCGGGCAAGTCGACCGTGGCCCGCCTGCTGTCCCGCTTCTACGACGTGCGCCACGGATCGGTCGAGATCGACGGACACGACGTGCGCGACCTGACCCTGGCCAGCCTGCGGGCCAACGTCGGGGTCGTCCTCGACGAGCCGTTCCTCTTCTCGGTCTCCATCCGTGACAACATCGCCTACGGGCGCCCCTCGGCCGATCTGGACGAGATCGAGGCCGCGGCACGCGCCGCCGGGGCCCACGAATTCGTGACGCAGTTGCCCCACGGATACGACACCGTGGTCGGCGAGCGCGGCTACACCCTGTCGGGAGGCCAGCGACAGCGGATCGCGATCGCCCGGACCCTCCTGGTCAACCCGCCGGTGATGGTTCTCGACGACGCCACGAGCGCGATCGACGTCAAGGTCGAGCAGACCATCCACGCCGGCCTGCGGGTTCAGATGGAGGGTCGGACCACCCTCATCATCGCCCACCGGCTGTCCACCATCTCCCTCGCCGACCGGGTGGTCCTCCTCGACCGGCACAAGGTGGTGGCCGACGGCACCCACGCAGAGCTGCTGGAGTCGACCCCGCTCTACGCCGAGGTACTGGCGCAGGCGGCCGAGTACGAGGCCGAGGACGACCGGGAACCGAGCCTGGACGAAGGGGGTGTGCTCCGATGAGCTGGGGCGGAGGGGGCATCGGGTTCGGCGGAGCGCCCGGGGGGATGGGCCGGCCGGCCGCGCCTGGATTGCCGTTCGCAGGCATCCCGTCCGAACTCCAGTCCGGGGTGGACCGACTGCTGGCGTCCGAGCCCGAATTCGCCCCACCGGACATCGTCTTCGAGCAGAACGGGTCGGAGGCCGACCTCAGGCGACTCACCCTGCGCCGCCTGCTCACCAAGTACCCGGGGATGCTGGCGCTCGCCGGCATCCTGGTCGTGTTCATCTCGATCGCCGCCCAGACAGGGCCGAAGCTGACCGAGATCGCCATCAACGACGGCATGAGCCCGGGCCACGACCATTTCTGGCTGGTGGCGATTCTGGCCGGCGTCTACCTGCTCTTCGTGGCGGCCACCGCACTCGCCCAGCGCTTCCAGGTCAAGGTGAGCGGGCGCCTTGCCGCCTGGGTGATGAACGACCTCCGGGTCAAGGTCTTCGCCCATCTCCAACGACTCTCCCTCGGCTTCTTCACCGAGGAGAAGGCCGGCGTCGTGATGAGCCGGATGACCAGTGACATCGAGAATCTCCAACAGCTGCTCCAGGACGGCCTCTCCCAGCTGGCCATCCAGGCGCTGACCATGGTCGTGATCACCGCGATCCTCTTCACGACCGACGTCCGGCTGGCCGCCATCACCGTGCTACTCATCATCCCCGCTTTGCTGGCATCGTCGATCTGGTTCACCCGGGCCTCCGAACGTGGCTACGGGAAGGTCCGCGACGGCATCGCCAACGTCCTCTCCGACCTGTCGGAGAGCCTGCACGGGGTCCGCATCGTGACCGCCCACAACCGCCAACGCAACAACGTCATCCACCACCGCAACGTGGTCGGCGACTACCGGGACGCCAACAACTACACGGGGCACGTGAACGCTGTCTACGGACCGGGTACCCAGCTCCTCGGGGTCATCGGCCAGGCGGTGCTGCTGGCGGTCGGCGGGGAGATGGTCATCCACCACACCCTCTCGCTCGGGGCTCTGGTTGCCTTCTTCCTCTATCTCAACCGTTTCTTCCAGCCGATCCAGCTGCTCGTCCAGCAGTACAACACGTACCAGCAGGGGCAGGCGTCGGTGGTCAAGCTGCGCACCCTGTATCGACACCGAGCCCGAAGTGCGCGAGGCGCCCGACGCAGACGAGCTCCCACCCATCGATGGGGAGATCGCCTTCGACCGGGTCACCTTCGCCTACCAACCGGGCCGACCGGTGCTCGAGGACGTGGACCTGACCGTCGCCCCCGGAGAGACCGTTGCCTTCGTCGGTCCGACCGGCGCAGGCAAGTCGACCATGGCCAAGCTGGTCACCCGCTTCTACGACCCGACCGAGGGCCGGGTGACCATCGACGGTCACGACCTCCGGGACGTGACCCTGCACTCGTTGCGTCGGCAGCTCGGCGTGGTCCCCCAGGAGCCGTTCCTGTTCGCCGGGACGATCGGGGAGAACGTCGCGTTCGCCCGGCCGGACGCCTCGGAGCAGGAGATCCTGGAGGCCGTGGACCGGGTCGGCCTCGCCGAGATGGTCGACCGCATGCCTGCCGGGATCGACACGGTGGTCCACGAACGGGGCCAGACCCTCTCCTCGGGCGAGCGCCAGCTCATCGCGCTTGCCCGCGCCTTCCTCGCGCACCCGCGGGTCCTGGTGCTGGACGAGGCCACGTCCAACCTCGACCTCCAGTCCGAGACCAAGATCGAGGCCGCCCTCGACGTCCTGCTCGAGAACCGCACGGCCATCCTCATCGCCCACCGGCTCTCCACCGCGATGCGGGCGGACCGGATCGCGGTGGTCGACGGGGGCCGGATCGTCGAGGTCGGATCCCACGGCGAGCTGGTCGCCCGGGGCGGCCTCTACGCCGAGATGTACGCCACCTGGGTCAGCCAGTCGGAGTCCTCCGGGCACCCCGTCGGAGCGGTCGGAGCGGTTGCCTCCTCGGTCGACGACACCGGCGCATAGGCATCGCGTTCCGCCGGAGTCGTCACCACCGATCCGGGACCCGTGCGCACTGACACCCCCTCGTGCGACCCGGTGCGGACATAGTGTCTCCGGCCAGGGCGCTGATCAACCAGCGTCCACCCGAGGCCCCGAGGGGAATCATGCGGCTGGAAGAGACTGACCGACTCGAAGCCTTCAGCGACGGCGTGATGGCGGTGATCATCACGATCATGGCGTTCAACGTGAAGCCCCCCATCGGGGCAACGCTGTCAGCCACCCATGCGGTGCTCCCCGAGCTGCTGGTCTACGTGCTCAGCTTCACGATGATCGGGATCTACTGGAACAACCACCATCATCTTCTGCGTTCGACGGATCGCATGGATGGGTCGGTCATGTTGTCCAACATGTTCCTGCTCTTCTGGCTGTCGCTGGTTCCGATCGTGACCGGTTGGGTCGGCAAGTATCCGAACCACGCCCTCCCGGCTGCAACCTACGGGATCGTCGCCCTCGGGTCCGGACTCGCCTACTCGATCCTTGTCCGGTTCATCATCCGCGCGAACGGCAGGGATTCGACAGTCGCCCGTGTCGTCGGGAGCGATTTCAAGGGCAATCTCTCGGTGGTCCTCTATGCGGGAGGAGTCGGTCTGGCATTCGTGACCCCGATCGCGGCCTACGCGCTCTACGCCGCCGTCGCCGTCATGTGGTTCCTTCCCGATCGACGGTTCGTTCAGCAATTCGAAGGTGACCCGGACAACCCGGTCACACCCCCGGGCTCGCAGCAATGTTGATTTCGCATCGAAGATCCGGGAGTTGGACTGCGCCACCATCTCGCGCCGGCATCACCCGTCGAGCAGGCCGAGGAGCCATCCAGGACCGACCACCTCCGCTCCCAGAGCCTCAGCCCGATGCCTGAGCGCACGATCTGCGGTCACCAGCGTCACGTGACCGCTGGTGTCACCAGCCACCGCAACGACCGCGTCGTCACCACTGCCGGGTGCATGGAGGACGGTCACGCCGTCTGAGACACCCTCCTCTGCACCGCCACGGGCTGCACCTTCGAGGACGACGACAATCGGCACGGCGAGCCGGCCGGCTCCGGCCGCGGCACGAACTCGTTCCACGAACGCGCGGGCTGCTCCTGGCCGATCGCGCCACCATCCGGTCGGTCGGGATCCGATCACATTCGCTGCATCGATGAGAAGCACGATCCCAGTCTCGTCGACCGACAGCAAGAACGCTTGGGACGTACCACCCACGTCTCAGCGCTCGACATCGGTGTCGCGTTCGAAGTCGGCATCGGTCCAGGGAGCGATCGGGAACGGTTCGAGAGTCTTCCGTAGGACTTCTAGCTGACGATCGTCCAGCCGTTGCCGCCACGCCCCGGGGAGCTCGGACGCCAGCCGTTTCACCTGGTATCCGGTCCCTGGCGTGTTTTGTGCCTTCAGATACGCGTCGGTTCGGTCCGTCCAGGTCATGCCCAGCTCCTCGTAGAGCTGTCGGAACTCGCGATCGGGGTTGGAGCACAGGAGCTCGTGTGTCCGGCGATGCCACTGCGGATGGCGGCTCGCCGACTCCTCCAGTGTCGCCTGCAGGAGTCCGATGCGCCAGCACATGCGCTCGATCCTGCTGCGTCCCGGGGGAGGGACGCCCCAGGGATTCGCATCACGCACCGCTTCCCGAGACTCGAACGGTACCTTGGCAGCTCCTTCACCCTCCTTGAGATCAATCTCGATCCAGCTGGCCAGCACGTCGGCGGGGTGTCGGGAGACGACGAGGACGTCGATGTCGAACACTGACGCGAGCCAGTCGATGGCGAACTCCACGTGGACCGACTTGACGAGGACACGTCCCGGCGCCTGCTGTGCCGGTCGCAGATCGCCGGCGAGGGACCAGCCGAGCCAGGGAACCGGGTCGAAGGAACCAGCGTAGAGGCGCTTGTAGGCCCGCTGTCCGAGGATCCGGTGCACGACCCGGTCGCGTCTGGACGGCCGTGCACCGCTGAGGACCCAATCCCAGAAGCGGTGGTAGCGCTCGTCGTTCTCACCGGGAACGAGGACCGGGAAGCGACCCAACCGGCTCTTCGCATGCCTCGCTGCCGCACACGAGTTCTCATTGTCCGGTTCGGACACGCTCACGACGCCAGCACCACGTGCGAGGACCTCATGGGTCCATGTCGTCCCCGATCGGGGAACACCGACGACGAGGATCGGCCGAGTGTTGTTCAAGGATCCCCTTTCCCTTCAGTCGGGCTGTCCACAGAGGAGTCCGGAGAGGTCGGACCGTGCCTCCAGCGTGAGAGGGTAGCAAGGGAGCGTCGCCTGGATTTCGGAATGCTCTCGGCCTCCATCATGGGCCCTCATTCCTCCGATGACCGTTACTGTGATCTGACGGCCGGCTGACAATGGACGTGTTGCGGCTCGGATCTGTATTCGTCGGGCGTCGGCCACAACGCGTTGGCGATACAGCTGTCATGCATCCGTAGCAATGGGGGAACCGGTCTGATGGGCTGCAATGACGGCGTCCCATGTTTGCTCGACGCGTTGCACCATGTCGTCGACGGAGTGCTTCGCTGCGGAGGCAGCCGCCGACACGCCCACGCGGCCGCGCCGGGCGGAGTCGCCTACGAGTGTCCCGAGGGCTGCGGCGATCCTCTCCACATCCCCAACCGGGACCAGCGTTCCCGTGACCCCGTCCTCGATCAATGACCGTGGCCCCACCGAGTCAGCCGCCACCACCGCTTTGCCCGCGGCCATGGCCTCGACGACGGCGAGACCGAACGGTTCACGCCGGGCCAAATGCGCCACGATATCGGCCGCCGCCATAATGTCGTCCTTTACTTTGTCTCCCACGAATCCAGTGATCGTCACGATGTCGTCCAGACCGAGATCGCTGCGCAACTGGCGGAGCATGCGGGTGTAGTCCGACACGGGCTCCCATCCGCAGATGACGGTCCGAACGTCGGGCCTGCTCCGGGTGACCACCTCCAGGGCCAGCAGCAAGTCCCTCTGGCACTTGTAGGGATCCACCCGACCGAACATGGCAAATGAGCGGGGCATCGTCGGGGATGCCCAGATCCCGTCGGGCCCGGTGTCCGTCCCCGCTTCGCGCTCGGGCGAGATCGATGCCGGGCAAGATGGTCGTCGTGGGAACCGTGCGCGGGCGAGGGAAGCCGTCAGGAGCCGTCGACGACCCGAAGATGATCATGGACGGTCTGAGCTGTCCGAGGAGTCGCGCAGACACTTTGCGTGCGAACGACGCTCCGGTGAGGGGGTCGTACACCATCCAGATCACGGGCACCTTGGCCCAGCGGCTTGCCAGGCTCGCATAGAGCAACGACGAGTTCTCGGAAGCGTGCACGAGATCGATGCCGTCAGCAGGATGATGTCTCGCAGGTGCCGTGCAACCGCCACGATATTGGCGACATTCCGCCAGCGCGTGCGCGCCACGATCTGCACGGTGAAGCCCTCGGCGCGCACGCGTTGCGCCCACTTTCCGTCCGTCAGGCACGCCAGTGCAACGGAGAACCGCGCCGGGTCGGCGCGGTGGAGGATTTCATCAGCCATCATCTGGGTGCCGCCGCCGAGGCGGCCGATCGAGTCGATCAGCAGCACCCGGCGCGTCAAGGTCTGCACCGGGCTCATCGGATCGCACCCCACTCCTGACCCCTTCTCCTTCGGCTTGCGCCTGGCACCCTGGAGGCGTTCTCGCCGACGGCGATCGTAACATGGGCGTTTTGGCGTGGCATGAGGTCAGGAGGAGATGGGTCAACAGATCTCGCTATAGACCGCGGGTCAGCTCCTCCACCAGATGGGTACTCGCTCGAGGCAACAGCCAAGACCGTCGAAGGCGCACAGCGCCCTGGCCGTGACGCCCAGTGCCACCACATCAACGGCGAGGCGAAGGCTCTCCCGAATCAAGTGGCATGCCTCTTCCAGCCTCTTGTCACTCCTCGGTCACCCTCCACTCGGCGAGTTCGACGGTGACATCCGCCGGGCCGATGAGAAAGACGAGGCGACGATCGTGGAAATTCATGACCTGGTTTCGGGTCCGAACGCCGCCCGCTTCGAGTCGGGCAAGTGTGGCATCGAGGTCGTCAACGGCGAAGCAGATGTGGTTGTATCCCAACCTGGCCAGATTCGATTCGGCGGGATTGCTGCGCACCTCGGGGTGATGGAAGTGGAGGAGCTGGACCTCCTGGTGGGTCGAGGCTCCGGTCAGGGTGAGGGTGACGTGGTCGGCCTCCCAATCGGGGATGCCCATGTACCGGGACATCTCGGCGCCGGACACGACCGTTGACGTTGTCTCCTCGAAGCCGAGCATCCCGAAGAACTGCACTGCTTCGTCGAGATCGGCGACCGCGATGGTGACGTGGTCGAAACCACTGTGTCTGGCCGAACTCACCGAACCATCGTAGATCGGCTCTCGATTCGAGACGGTTCCGAGCCAGGTGCAATCTGCCTTCACCTGCCGACGACTTTGGCCTCCAACGCGTCGATTCGATCAGCGAGGTCTTTCAGGCCTCCTGTCGTGTGTATGTCCAGCCGATCGAGGATCTCAACGGTGTCGTCATAGGTGTGCTGCGACCGCACATCACTCGCCTGGCTCTGCACGTTCTGCCCGACCATGATCACCGACAGCAACACCAACTGAAGGAACGTCTGCGCGATCCAAGCGATGATCCCTTCGCCACCGGGTTTGAGCGCCGGGCGTAGGCCGAGAAGGGCGATGACAGCAAAGGCGTATGCGCACCACATCGATCCGACGATGTTGGTGAGGAAGACGGCGATCTTTGCATTTATTCCGTTGGCCCTTTGAACCTCCCCCCGCAACCCTCGGATGCTGATGGCTTCACCGATGAGGTGGTGTGCTTTCACCGGCTTTGGAATGTGGCTTTCGATCATGATGCTCTCCTTGGTCTGTGTCGCCATTGAGCATCCCACGAGCGGGTATCGCGATTGGCAATGGATGAGACCGACCAGCCCCTGTCAAGCGCTGCTCCCATCGTCCTGGCTGAGGAAGATACGACGGCGTCCTACAGCCACCCGTTGAGTGCCGGCGCCATCGCCTCCGCCCAGTACCCCACTCGAGCCACCTGGAATACAGCCCGCGAGCACCGGATGGCCCGGTCGAGCCCGGTGTGCGCGGTCAGTGACCCGCGACCGGACCGGATGTGGCACGGTGGACCATGGTCGCGTACGAGCACTTCGCTCCCTTCTACGACGCAGTCATGGACGACCCGGCGGCCCGTGCGGCGCGGGTCAACTCCTGGATCGAGTGTTACCGGCCCGATGCGCGCTCAGTGCTCGAGCTGGGATGCGGCACGGGTTCCATCATGGTCCGCCTCACCACCAGTGCAACGCTCACCGGGCTCGACCGGTCACGGGAGATGCTGACCATCGCCGCCGGCAAGGTGCCGAATGCAAGCTTCGTCGAGGCGGATATGGCCTCCTTTTCGCTCGGACGGCGGTTCGACGTGGTGCTCTGCATCTTCGATTCGATCAACCACCTGCTTACCCTCGAGGAATGGCGGTCATTCGTCCAGTGCGTGCACGACCATCTGTCCGACGGCGGCCTCTTCGTCTTCGACGTCAACACGGTCGGCGAGCTCCGCCGCCTCGGTGAGGAGCCACCATGGGTCTACGACTTCGACGGTGGGACCGCGATCATCGACGTCGCCTTCGCCGAGGATGACGCCGGGTCCGGGTCGACCGACTGGGACATCCGGATCTTCGAGCAGGTGGGCACGGGCCATTATCACCTGCACCGGGAGAGCATCGGAGAATTAGCGGTGCCGCTATCCCGGGTACGCGAGCTGGTCGGCGAAGGATTCGTGCTCCTCGAAGAGGTCGACGACGACGGTGCGCCCGCAACCGACGCATCGGTCAAGGCCTATTACGCGCTACGGAGGCGTGAGCGTGACAGAAGCTGACCGTACGACCGGGTGCTTCAGGAGGTGCGACGGTTCCCGGCCGGCCCAGGCGATATCTCGACCCTGTCACGCGGTGGGCCTACCATCACCGGCGTGAGCGTCAACGTCCAGTGGGTGGGTTACGGCCCAGCCGCAGCGGATGCCCTTCGGCAAGCGATCGGCACCGAGAAAGGGAACGATCCCCTGGCTCCAGTGACCGTGGTCGTCCCGTCCAACCACGTCGGCGTCGGTACCCGCCGCCTGCTGGCATCCGGAAGGCTGGGCCAGGTCTGTGGCCGCGGCACCGGCGTTGCGGCAGTGACGTTCCTCACTGTGTACCGCTTGGCAGAGCTTCTGGGCTCGTCCCGTCTGGCCGGGGCCGGCCGGCGCCCCGTATCCACTCCCGTGATCGCCGCCGCACTGCGGGCCGCGTTGGTCGAGCGACCGGGGGTGTTCGCGCCGGTGGCCGCGCATCCGGCCACCGAGACGGCCCTGGTCACCGCCTACCGCGAACTGCGCGACGTCTCCGCACAGGCAGCAGATGCCCTCGCCCGTCGGAGCGGAAGGGCTGCCGACGTCGTCCGCCTGCAGCGAGCGGCTCGGAACCTGATCGAACCTGCCTGGTACGACGAAGAGGACCTCATGGACTCCGCCGTCGAGACCCTGCACACCGACCGGCCCAGTGGCGATGACCTCGGAAGGGTCATCGTCTATCTTCCCGAGCGCCTGACCCGCCACGGGGCACGGTTGCTCCGGGCGGTCGCCGACGACCGTGGGCTGACCGTGCTTGCCGGGACCAGCGGACACCGCCCGGCTGATAGCGAGGTGGTCTTGGCCGTCGAGCGGCTGGGCGCTCCGCCGGGAGGTGAGCCGAGCGCTCCGACCGTCGATCCGATGGCCGTGGTCGACACAGACCGTACCCGGATCATGACCGTTTCGGACGCCGACGAGGAGGTCCGGGAGGCGGTGCGGGCCGTCGTCGATGCTGTGCGTAATGGGACGCCGCTCGACCGTATCGCCATCCTGCACGCAAGCCCCGAGCCCTATGCGCGTTTGGCCTACGAACAGCTCTCCGCCGCCGGTCTGGCCATGAACGGAGCGTCGGTGATGCCCCTCACCGCCCGCGTGGCCGGCCGTACCCTGCTCGGTCTCCTGGCTCTTCCTGACGGTGATTTCCGACGCGACGAGGTGTTCTCCTGGTTGGCCGGAGCGCGGCTGCGCTATGACGGGCGACCGATGCCGGTCACCGCCTGGGAGCGGATCTCGCGCGACGTCGGTGTGGTGGCCGGACGCGCCCAATGGGATCGGTTGCTGACCCGGTTCGCCGATGATCGCGATACCAGCGCAGCCCAGGATGATGCGGATCCTGAAGCTCCCCCGTGGCGAGCCGAACGCTCTCGCACCGAAGCGCTTCGGGCTCGGGGGTTGCGCGGATTCGTCTTGGGCCTCATCGACGATCTGGCTTTGGCCCGCGCTCGACCCCAGCCCTGGGCCCATCGGGCGATGTGGGCCCGACGACATGTGGATCGGCTCCTCGACGACGCCACCCACCGCCAGCAGTGGCCGGCGGCCGAACACCGGGCGGCCGAGCGGGTGGACCGGGCCCTCGACCGTCTGGGCTGCCTGGATGCCGTGGAAGAACCCACCGACCTCGACGTGTTCAGGCGCACGCTCGAGCTCGAGCTCGACACAGACCTTGGTCGGGTCGGTCGAATGGGTGAGGGCGTGCTGGTTGCGCCGGTGAGCATGGGCGTGGGGCTCGACTTGGACCTGGTCGTGGTCCTCGGCCTGGCCGAGGGCTCCTTCCCCGGACCGACCCGGGACGACTCGCTGCTGCCGGACCAGGAGCGGGTGGCCACGGGTGACGAGCTCCCCCTTCGAGCGGCCCGGATCGAGCGCCAGCACCGCCAACTCCTGGCTGCCCTGGCCGGCGCGTCGCGCCAGCTGCTGTGCGTGCCCCGTGGAGACCTCCGTCGCAGCCAGGAGCGTGTTCCGTCGCGCTGGGTCCTCGACATCGCCAGCTCACTCGCCGGTGAACCGTGGTGGTCAGAAGAGCTCCTCGGAGCCGAGCGCGACTGGCTGGTCCATGTCGCCTCCTTCGATGACGGGCTGCGCCGGATGGCGTTCCCGGCGGCCGAACAGGAGTACAGGCTGCGCTCGCTGATGGCGCACTCCTCTTCGGGACCGGGCACGGCTGCCCTCGCCGTGCTGGGAGATCGGACCGTCGATCTTGGTGCCGAGGTCGTAGCCGCGAGGCGCAGTGACCGGTTCACCCGCTTCGACGGCAACCTGGCCGGCATGGCAGTTCCGTCGCCCACCGAGCGGGGCACCTCTGCCACCCGGCTCGAGGGATGGGCGTCGTGCCCGTTCGGCCATTTTCTTCGCAACATCCTCAACGTCGACGAGGTGGAGAATCCTGAGGACGAGTTGAAGATCACCGCTGCGCGATCGTGGGTCGCTGGTGCACGACGTCCTCGAGCGGTTCATCGCCGACGTGCTCACCAACGACGGCGCCGACCGAGAACCTCTTTCGCAGCCGTGGTCGGACGTCGACAGGGCTCGACTGCTCGGAGATCGCCGAGCAGGTGTGCGCCGACTACGAGGCGCACGGACTCACCGGTCGGCCGGTCTTCTGGCAGCGTGACCGACGCCGCATCGTATCCGAGCTGCTGCGGACTTGCGTGTCGACAACGCTTATCGCGCCGACCACCGCACACGTCCGATCGCCGCCGAGCTGGCCTTCGGCGATGCCCGGCGCACGGCTCGCCACCGTGCGCTCTCGATCTTCCCGACGGACGCCGTGTCCAGTTCCGGGGCAAGGCCGACCGGGTGGACATCGCCGAGGACGGCACGGTCCACGTGGTGGACTACAAGACCGGCCGACCGACCGCGTACGCGGATCTGAGCGAGAGCCGACCCCGACCTCGGAGGTACAAAGCTGCAGCTGCCGGTCTACGGTCAGGCGGCTCGGCTGTTCGTAGGAGTCCACGGCACCTGCCGGTGCGCGCCGAGTACTGGTTCATCTTCGGACCAAGGGCGGGTTCCAGCGCATCGGCTATTCGTGACCCCGGAGGTGCTCGAGCGGGTCGGCCAGACGCTGGAGTCGATGGTGGCCGGCATCGAGCCGGGGTCTTCGCCAACCATCCGACCGCGATCAGCACCGCTCTCCCTTGGGTCGAGTGCCCCTATTGCGATCCCGACGGCCTCGGTGTGGTCGATCTGCGTCGGGTCGGAACGCAAGCGGAGCGATCCGTCGCTGGCCTCGTTCGTCGACCTGGCGAGCCCGCCGGCAGCGGATCGAGAACTAGAGTGGTCGCTCGATGCCTGACGGGCACCGTTCCTCCCGACCAGGCGGCACGACACCGGATCACCGACGATCTCGGTTCCACCCTGTTCGTCGAGGCGGGAGCGGGAACGGGCAAGACCATCGGCGCTCGTCGACCGGGTCCTCGCTCGGTGCCAGGGGGCAGGCCGAACTCGACTCGATCGCCGCCATCACCTTCACCGACGAAGGCGGCCGCCGAGCTGCGCGACCGCATCCGACGCCAACTCGAAGAGCGACCGATCGCCAGCCCCGAACCGAGGAACGCGGGCCCGCGTGCCAGGTCGCACTCGGCCAGCTCGACGGGGCCGCCATCGGCACCCTGCACTCCTTCGCCCAGCGCCTGCTCTCCGAACATCCGGTCGAGGCGGGTCTTCCGCCCCGGGTCGAGGTGCTCGACGAGGTCAGCTCGGCTGTGGCCTTCGAACGGCGCTGGCGGAGGTTCCAGAGACGAGCTGCTGGCCGATCCGGCGCTCGAGCGCTCCATGCTCCTCTTTGTCTGCGGCGTGCGTCCGGAGAGCGCATTGCACGCGCTGGCCGTCGGCCTTCGACGACAACTGGGACCTCGTCGAGGAACGGGTGCGCCGACGATGAGACCCGATCCTCCCACGGTCCGCGAGCTGGTCGGATCCGGCCGTGGACGCCATCGAGGAGGTCTGCGGGAGCCGTGCAGGGATCCGAGCGGACAAGTTGCGGTCTGCGACTCGACGAGATCGCAGACTGGGTGGCCGGGGTCCGGGCCATCGACGACGAGCTCGACCTGCTCGAGGCCTTGGCCGGACGAGAGGACCCGACCCAGCTTCAAGGTCGGTAGATCTCGGCAAACGTAGCCGACTTCGACAACGACGTCAAGTCCTCCAGGCCGACCGTGCGCGATGCCGGCGAGCGGCTCGATGCCGTCGGTGCGCGGCGATGTGGCGAACGCCGTGCGATCCGTCTGGTCGTTGCGCATTCGCGACTTCACCCTCGCAATCGCGCCGAGGAGCGCCGGCGGGCCGGCCAACTCGAGTTCCACGATCTGCTGGTGTTGGCCCGGGCACTGCTGCGCGATCCCGAGCACGGCCAGCGGTGCGGGCCCGGCTGCACGCCCGCTACGAGCGCCTCCTGCTCGACGAGTTCCAGGACACCGATCCCATCCAGATCGAGCTGGCCGTGCGCATCGCGGCGGCCGATCCCGACCGGTGACCGGCCGGGCCGCGCCCTGGGACCAGGTGACGGTGACGCCCGGTCACCTCTTCGTGGTGGGCGATCCCAAGCAGTCGATCTACCGCTTCCGGCGGGCCGACATCTCGACGTTCCTGATCGGCCGCGGACCGGTTCGGCACCGTACCGGCGGGCCGGTCGAGCTGACGACCAACTTCCGCACCGTGCGCTCCGGTCATCGAGTGGGTGAACACGACCTTCGACGCACTCATGGGCGAGCCCGACGACGTCGACGCGCCGGTACCCTCGCAGCCCGTCTACATCGCGCTCGGATCCCACCCGCTCCGGCCCGCCGTCGGACCACCGATTGCGGTGCTCGGACGCACCGAACACGCCCGCGACCCTGTCGGCCGACGATCTCCGGACGGCCGAGGCCGCCGACGTGGCAACCACCGTGGCCCGGGCGATCCGCGAGGAGTGGACGGTCGCCGACGGCACCGGCGGCTGGCGGCCGGCCCGCCTCGGGGACATCACGGTCCTGGTGCCCGGCGCGGACGTCGTTGCCGTTCCTCGAGGACGCCCTCGATGCCGCGGGCATCCCTTCCGGGCCGAGACGAGCTCGCTCGTCTATGCGAGCCGGGCGGTCCGGGACTTGCTCATGGTGCTGCGGGCGGTCGACGATCCCACCAACTATCTCCACGTCGTCTCCGCGTTGCGCACGCCGCTGCTCGGGGTGTGGCGACGACGACCTGTTCCGGTTCAAGGGTGAAGCGCAAGGGCCGGTGGAGCTACCTCGCCGACCAGCCGGAGACCGTGCCGGCTCGACGACCCGGTCCGGACGGGGCTCTGCTTATCTGCGCTCGCTCTACGACCAGCGCCAGTGGCTCGCGCCCTCGGAGCTGCTCGACCGGATCGTCCGGGATCGGCGGGTCATGGAGCTCGGATTCACCGAGGGTCGGCCTCGCGACGTCTGGCGTCGGCTCCGTTTCGTCATCGACCAGGCGCGGGCCTGGAGCGACGCAACTGGCGGCAACCTGCGCCAGTACCTGGCCTGGGTGGCGCAGCAGACAGCCGAGGGGGCACGGGTCGCCGAGTCGGTCCTGCCCGAGACCGACGACGACGCCGTGCGCATCATGACCATCCACGGCGCCAAGGGTCTGCGAGTTCCCGATCACCATCGTCTCGGGCATGTCGACCGGTGCCGACCGGTCGCCGTGCTCCGGCCGAGGTGGTGTTCCCGCCCGAGGGCGACGTCGGCTACAGGCTCGGCAAGCGACGTGACCACGAGCGAGTACGACGCACTGGGCACCGATCGACGAGCAGATGGGCCTCCACGAGCGGATCCGCCTCCTCTACGTGGCCTGCACCCGGGCCCGGGACCACCTCGTCGTGTCGCTGCTACCGCAAGGAGCGGGCCGCGGCGCCGAAGCCGACGAGAACGCACCAACGCCGAACTGCTGATCGACGGCATGGGGAGCGTGGTCACCGGAGTCTGCCGGACGCCGTCGAGCCGCACCGGTCGACGGTCCCAGCTGGTGCACGTGACGCCGCCGTCTCCTCCTCCTCCGTTCGACGACGTGGGCAGGCAGAGCGCGACGCGGCGGTCGAGCGGGCTGTCGCGCCCGACCACGCGGTGGCGGCAACCGCACTCACCGAGGAGGGCGCTCCTGATGTCGAGGAAGAACCCGATCCGGGGCTCATGAAGCGGCCACGGGATCTCGACCTTCCGGCGTGGCTCAAGGGACGATACGGCTCAGCGGTCGGTCGGGCTGTGCACGGCGTCCTGCAGACAATCGACCTCGCCACCGGCGAGGGACTCGAGATGGCTGTGGCGTCCCAGTGCGAGGCGGAGGCGATCCCCGGGCGGGCCGACGACGTGCGCACCCTGGTCGCCGCTGCCCTCGGATCACCGTCGGTACGAGAGGCCGCCGCCGGTCCGCACTGGCGCGAGGTCTATGCGTGCGCTCCGGTCGATGGGCGGCTGCTCGAAGGGTACATCGATCTCCTGTACCGGGGTCCCGACGGCCTGGTCGTCGTGGACTACAAGACGTCGGGAACATCTGACACCCAGGAGCTCGGGCGACGAGCCGAGGGATATCGGATCCAGGGGGCGTCGTACGCGGTCAGCCTCGAGGCTGCGACCGACGAAACGATCACCCGGGTGACCTTCGTCTTCCTGACTCCCGACGGGGTGGTGGAGTCCCACCTTCCGATGCTCGATTCTGCGAAGGCCGATGTCCGCCGTCTGGTCGCTGCCGGCACCGAGTCGACGACGGACTGAACGCCGGCAAGTGCGCAACGCACCGGCCAGGGAGTTCAGAACTGCATCAGCCCACTCCATGCGCAGGGGTGCCAACATGGTGCGATCGGCCCCGACGGCGGGAACGATGACCCCAAGGGGGAGACATGGGACTCCTATCGGCCACGACGTCATCCGGACCCGGTGCAGGGCTGCTGCTCATCTACGTGGTGCTCTACGTCGTCTTCGCTCTGGGCGCATGGGGCGCCTACAAGAAGGCCTCGCCGCAGGGTCAGCCGGCCTGGGCCGCATTCGTCCCGATCTACAATTTCATCGTCCTCCTCAGGGTGGCCGGGCGTCCGGTGACCTGGGCCTGGTTCCTTCTCCTGGTCTTCATCCCCATCGTCGGCAGCCTCGCGCTTCTGGTCGTGTCGATCTTCGTGCTCAACGACGTGTCGAAGAGCTTCGGGCACGGCAGCGGTTTCACCGTGGGACTGGTGCTGCTCGCGCCCATCTTCTGGTACATCCTCTGGCTGGGGCCGAGCACGTACCGTGGTCCCGCCGGGCCGGCGGGAATGGGCGGTGGCTACGGCGGCGGTGGCGGTGGCTACAGCGGCGGCTACGGCCAGTACCCCTCCCAGGGCGGCTATCCCCCCTCAGGTGGCTACGGCGCGCCGCCCCAGCCGGGATCCGCGCTGCCACCCCCTCCCCCCGGTCAGATCCCTCCCCCTCCGACCACGCCACCGCCCGGCGCTCCCCCGGGCCCGATGCCTCCGCCTCCCGCTCCTCCAGGACAGATGCCACCGCTGCAGTAGCACGCGGAGAGCGCGGGACCGGCGTCCGCCGGCGGGGCGATCAAGACGCGGTGATGCCGGTGAGACCCGCAGGCGCGGTGTCCAGTGCTCCGAGGATGGCCTCGGCGAGTGCGCGGGCGGAGGACGGGTCGAGCTCGAGCGCGACCCGCGCACCCGGGCCGCGCGACGGGTTGATCAGATCGAGGTTCAGGGTGTGCTCAGCGGGCGCATGGACGGGATGGTCGAAGTACACGGTCGCAGCGGTCACCGGGAACCAGCCGGCGGCGCCCTTCCCGCTTCCCTCGACGGTCAGTGTGGTGGTCTGGTAGGTGCACATGGGGCTCTCCTCTGCGGGGCGGGATCGATCGGCGGGGATCTGTGGGGGTCGGGTGCGGTGGGGTGGCTCACGACCCTGAAAGGGTCCGTCCGAAGAAGTCCCAGATGTACTGCCATCCCTCGGTAGCCGCCTCGGGCCGGTAGCTCGGCCGGTCGGTCGCGAAGAAGGCATGCCCGGCGCCTTCGAACGTGTGGAATTCGAACTCCTTGCCCGCCTCCGTCAGCAGCCGTTCGAGCTCGGCGACCTCGGCCGGGGCTGGATACTGGTCCTCCGCACCGAAAAGTCCGAGCAACGGACACGAGAGGTTGCCGGCCAGGTGGCCGATCGGCTCCACCGTGAGCGGGAACCCTTCCGGGAGCGGCCCGATGACGAAGGCGCCGTAGCAGTCGACCGCGGCCTCGAGCTCGAGACTGCAGGCGGCCAGGAACGACTGACGTCCGCCGGAGCAGTACCCGATGGTGGCCACCCTCCCGTTCGACTCGGCCATCGCCCGGAGGTGGGCGGCGGCCCCGGCCACGTCTCCGATCAGGCGCTCGTCGGGGACACCTCCGAGGGCCCGGGCGGCAGCCGCAGCGTCGTCGGGATCCGCCCCCGGAGCCTCACGGAAGTAGAGGTTGGGACAGAGGGCCAGATAGCCGTGGGCAGCGAACTTGCGGGTGATCTCCTTGGTCGCCTCGTCATAGCCGGGCATGTGATGGATGACAACCACGCCGCCGGTGGGCGGCCCGTCGAGCGTCCGGGCCAGGTAGGCCTCGATCGAGTCGCCGCCGTGGCCCCCGATCTCCACCGTCTCGGCCTGCATAGCATCGTTGGTCATGGAGCTCCTCCGGGGTCGGTGTCGCTGTTGATGATGTCGAGCTCGAGACGCAGTTCCGCCAGGCGCTCGGCCTTGGCCGCGCGTTCGTCGCGGAACGCGCCGATACGGGCAAGCGTGTCATCGAGGCGTTCGAGGAGATGCTGGTTGGCCTCGATGGCCTCGTCGATCAGTTGGCTGCGCCGGGACGCAGAGGCATCGCCCCAGCGGAACTCGGACCGCGCCCGGTCGAGCGCATCGATGTCCTCGGTCTCGAGCACCACGCGGACCTCGGCCAGCGAGAAACCGAGCAGCTCCTGCAGATCGCGGATCCGGGTCACCCGGGACATGTCCGTCGGGGAGTACAACCGCTCCCCCCTCCCCCGGTGATCGCTCGGCCGGATGAGGCCGAGCTCCTCCCAGTACCGCAGCGTGCGGGTGGTGACCCCGGTCAGCTTGGCGAGCTCGCCGATTCGGAACACCAGGGGCGCGGTGCGGGCCGCGCTCCGCGTGGTCACCGGGCCCCCACCGCTGACCGGTCCGGCGGTCCGGAGGGGGTCGCCGCGTCCGGCTCGGGGGCCGGCTCGACCTCCTCGTCAGGCTCTTGGTAGACGTAGCGGCCGCCACGGAGCCAGGAGGCCCAGGCAGCCAGCAGGCTGGCAACGATGGCGAAGTCGAACGCCGCGTGCAGTCCGGCGCGGAACGGTCCGCTGATCAGACCGGGGAAGAACTGCCGGCCGGTGAGTGCGGCCTGCTGGGCCGGGGTCAGCTGGCTCAGCACATGTGCGCCGACCAGGTGCTGGACCGGGTCGTAGCCGAGGAAGGCGGCGAACAGGGTGGAGACCGGCGACAGGTGGGCGACACGCTCGGCCACCGCGGCCGGAACGCCGTGGGCCTCGAGCCCGTGGAGAAGGTTCGAAGGGAGAGACACCATCAATCCGACGATCATCAGCGTGAAGAAGATGCCGATGGAGAGCACCTGCGCCGAGTTCTGGAACGTCGTGTTCATCCCCGACCCGGCGCCACGGTGCTGCGGCGGCAGGCTGTTCATGACGCCGGCACGGTTGGGCGAGCCGAAGGAGGCCATGGTCAGCCCGGTGAAGAAGAGCAGCAGGGCGAAGAGCCAGTAGGGGAAGTCGACCGGCAGGAGCTCGAGCAGAGCGAAGCTCACCGCAGAGCCGAGCATGCCGCCGGTGGCGAAGGGCCGGGCGCCATAGCGGTCCGAGAGGATACCGGAGACAGGTCCGGCAATCAGGAATCCGAGCGTCAGCGGCAGCATCGCGATACCGGCCCAGAGTGGGGTGACGGTGAACGCGTACCCGTGGATGGGCAACCAGATCCCCTGGAGCCAGATGATCAACATGAACATGAGACCACCCCGGCTGAGCGCGGCGAGGAAACTGGCCAGCACGCCACTGGTGAACGCACGGATCTTGAACAACTGGAGCCGGAACATCGGCTGAGGGACCTTGGTCTCGATGACGCAGAACACGATGAGGAGGGCAACGCCGAGGACGAGTGCACCGATCACGATCGGATTCGTCCATCCCATCACGTGGTGCCCGTAGGGCTCGATGCCGTAGGTGATGCCTACCATCACCAGGATGAGGCCGACCGCGAAGGTCAGATTGCCGGGCCAGTCGATCTTGGCGGGCCGACGCGGGCTGGTCTCGCGGAGCCTGAGGTAGCCGAACACGGTGGCAAAGAGCCCGATCGGAACCGATACCAGGAAGATGAGCCGCCAGTTGATCGGAGCCAGGACGCCACCGAGGACGAGACCGATGAAGGTCCCGCTCATGGCCGCGGCCTGGTTGACGCCGAGTGCCATCCCCCGCTGGTTGTCCGGGAAGACATCGGTCAGGATCGCCGACGAGTTGGCCATGAGCATGGCCGCACCCACCCCCTGGAGGATCCGCATCGTGATGAGCCAGATCCCCGCGGCGTGCCCGGTCATCCAGGTGATGCTCAGCATCAGCGAAAAGAAGGTGAACACGGCGAACCCGAGGTTGTAGGTCCGGACCCGGCCGTAGATGTCCCCCATGCGGCCGAGGCTCACGACCAGCACGCTGGTGATGACGAGGAACCCGAGGATCATCCAGAGGAGGTAGAAGGTGTTACCGGGCTCGAGCGGGTCGATCCCGATCCCCCGGAAGATGTCGGGGAGGGAGATCAACACGATGGAGCCGTCGATGGTGGCCATCAGCATCCCGAGGGTCGAGATGAACAGTGCGATCCACTTGTAGTTGGCCGGAAGGTCGCCAAGGGTGCTCAGGGCGCGCCCACCCGGTCCGTCCGTAGCGGTCGTCGTCTGGTCGAGTATGGCCACAGGTTCTCCGGTCCACGGTCACCGGACCGTTCCACTTCCGTGGACGATCCGAGCCGGATCCCCGTCTCTGGGATCCCAACCACGTTAATCTATCTTGACGTCTACGTAAATGCCAGTTGGAGCCATCTGTGGTCCAGGTTGGCTTAACGTCGAAGGCAGTCATGTGGAGATCATCCCGAGCGGGACGGGCAGCGGGGGGCGGGGCGCGGAGCCGCGCTGCGGTGGCATCGACGGTTCTGGCGGCGGCCTGTCTCACCGGATGCGGCGCCTCGGCACTCGTGGGCACAACCGCGCCGAGCGAGACCACGGTCACGACAGTCCCGCCCTCGACGACGACGACCGCTAGCCCGCTCACCGGTGAGGTGGCGGTGGCCTTTCCCGTGGTGGCCTGTTCCGGCCCGGCGGGCGCATCCACCCCCACGACATCCCCCACCGGATGGCAGCCGAGCGTGCTCCTGGCCCCGATACCTACTGCACTGGTCGGCAAGGTGACCTTCTATTCCGACGGCGTCCACACGGTGCTCGGCCCGACCGGGTGGACCTGTTCGATCGTGGCGCCCGCGCCGGGAACCGTGGGGCTCGCCGTCTACCCGTCGCAGGATCCGGACCCTCCGATCGGGGGACCGCCTCCAGCAGGAACCGAAGGCATCTACGCGACCTTCGGTACGACAGGACGCGCATCAGGGATTGCGCTGGTCTGCGCGTTCTTCACCATCCCCTCGTGGCAGGCGCGGTCTGCCAACTGTCCCGCGAGCAAGCCGGCCGGAGAACAGTCCTCGACCCCGACAGCGGACATCACCGCGGTCACCGACCCGGCAGGTGTGGTGGGCAGCTTGGCCGGCTCGGGTGGCCAATACGCGGTGACCGGAGCGGTCATCTTCCCCCAGGTGCAACCCTCGGTTTCCGAGGGATCGAGCCTGCCGGTCGCCGTCGAGTCGTGCGCGATGTCGGACGGGTCGCTCTGCCCGACCATCCTGTCCGACTTCGAGGTACGCGAATTCCCGGTGCCGGTGAGCGCCGACAGATAGGCAACGCGGGAGCGTGACGCTCCCGCGCTCACCGACTGGGCTCGGGCTACGGCCGAATCTCACCCACCGGCACAGCGCGAGCACTGACCGTGGAATTGATCGACGCGCCCCGCGCCGCGCCATAGGTTCGGCGGCCCAGTACCTCGGGAGGGCAGACCGTGGGCGAGGACCAGCAGACCGACTCCGATTTCGGAGTCGGTGAAGCGCAGACGGACGACCTCGACGCCATCGGGCTCGGCGCGTTGGGCCGTGGTGGCGTGGCCGCCATGGCCACCACTGACGTGGGCGCCCACCGTGACCGCGCCCGCAACACCCGCCTGCAGCGCGTCGCGCTCGTGCTCGCCGCGATCGCCATCCTCCTCATCCTCCGGGACCTGCTCGCGCCAGGACTGGCACTGCCGATGCCGTCTCTGCCGTCCTCGATGACCCCGTACCTGCTGCCGATGGTGCTCATCGTGGTGCTGGTCCTTGTGATGGTCGTCCCGATGCTGGCCGCAGGTCGATCGCCCCATATCCTCTACCGCCCCGATCAGCTCACCATGACCTTCGACGACGTGCGGGGCTCGGCCGGATTGGTCGAGGAGGTCCAGAAGACCCTCAACCTGTTCCTCGCCCACCGGACCTTCGCCGAGCGGATGGGAGGGTCACCGCGCAAGGCGATCCTCTTCGAGGGGCCTCCGGGAACCGGGAAGACCTACATGGCCAAAGCCATGGCTTCGGAAGCCGGGGTCCCCTTCCTCTTCGTCTCGTCCTCAGCGTTCCAGTCGATGTTCTACGGGCAGACCAACCGAAAGATCCGGGCCTACTTCAAGGAGCTCCGCAAGCACGCCCGGCGCGAAGGTGGCGCGATCGGCTTCATCGAGGAGCTCGATGCCATCGGGGCCAGGCGGGGAACGGGCTCCAGCCACGGCGAGGGCGTCCCCGGAGTGGTCAATGAGCTGTTGGTCCAGCTCCAGTCCTTCGAGCGGACCCCGCTGTCCCTGCGGTGGAAGAGCAGGGTGATCGACGCGGTCAACGCCTGGCTGCCCCCCGCCCGCAAGCTGGCCATGCCGGTCCACGCTCCGGCCAACATCCTGGTCATCGGCGCCACCAACCGGGCGTCCGACCTCGACCCGGCCCTGGTGCGCCCGGGACGCTTCGACCGCAACATCTACTTCGGTCTGCCCGGCCGGACCGGACGCCGGGACATCATCGACTACTACCTCGACCGGAAGGCACACGAGGCCGAGCTCGACGAACCGGAGCTCCGGGAGACCCTTGCCGCCATGTCCGCCGGGTACTCGCCGGTGATGATCGAGCACCTGCTCGACGAATCCCTGGTCTGGGCCCTCCGGCGCGGTGCCGCCCGCCTTTCGTGGGACGACGTGCAACAGGCCAAGATGACCGAGGAGATCGGCCTCGCCCAGCCGGTCGAGTACACAGAAGCCGAGCGGCGGACGATCGCCACCCATGAGGCCGGGCACGCCACCGTGGCCTGGTTGGTCGGCAAGGGACGCACGCTCGAGGTGCTGACCATCGTCAAGCGGAGAGACGCGCTCGGACTGCTCAGTCACTCCGAGACCGAGGAGCGCTTCACCAAGACCAAGTCCGAGGTGCGGGCGCTCATCGACATCGCCTTCGGCGGCATGGTGGCCGAAGAACTGTTCTTCGGCGAAGCCTCGACCGGGGTCGCCAGTGACCTCCAGGCAGCGACCCTCAACGCCTGCCAGATGATCGGCCTGCTCGGCATGGGCAGCTCGCTCATCTCGGCGGGAGCCCTCGAGTACCCCGCCGGCGGCACGGTGTCCAAGGTCCTGTCCAACGACGGCAACCGGGCCGAGGTCGAAGCCCTTCTCGCCGCGGCGAAGGCGTCGGTGACCCAGCTACTGGACGACCACCGCTCGGTGGTCGAGGCTCTCCGCGACGCGCTGCTCTCTCGCAACGAGCTCATCGGCGCGGAAATCCTCGACGTCATCCGCGACGCGCAAGCCGCCATTCTCTCCGTACCTCCCACCTGAACGGGCGACGGCCGCCCGTCGGTCAGGCGAGGCGCCCGCCCGGGACGCGCGATGACGCGCCCGGGCCGGGTGTCTCAGGGCTGTGGCGGGGCGACCGTCTGTATGTAGGTCACCGTACTGGGCAGGTAGTTGGAGTCGCCCGAGTAGCTCACCGTGACCGTGTAGGGCGTACCAGGCGGGTTGTTCTCGTAGAACAGATTCTCCGGCGGGATGAAGCACGTGTAGGCACCCTGCACGTGCCTGGGGAGGATGACGAACGTGTTGCCGCCCTGGCAGTCGTAGCTCCGGTTGTTCGGATCGGTGATGGTCCAGGTGATGGTGCCCGATGGCGGACCGACCAGGGTCGACGACGCCGCGTTGTTGGTCGCGGTGAGCGTCGCGGTGAGGTTGACCGCTTCCCCGGGGAGCGACGCGTTGTTGTCCGACGTGACCGCGACCGCAGTCGGTGTCTGGGTCACGTTGAACACGTCGGCCGAGATGTTCGGCGCGGTGCTTGCCCAGTAGTTCTCGTCACCGAGGTACCGGGCATAGGCCTGGTACTGCCCGGGGAACTCCCCTCCGCGGATGGCCAGGATGGCATACCCGTCCGAGTGCAGGGGGACGTCGGTTCCCGTGCAGTTCCCCGGCCCGCCGGCGATGCAGACGCTGATCGACACCAATCCGCTCGGTGGAGTGGGGCTCGCGGAGCCCACCTCAGTGACGTGTGCATACACGAAGACGGTCTCCCCTGCGGTCGCAGCGGTGGGCACGCTCAGCGTGGTGTTCGTCGAGACCAAGCTCGCGCTCAGGTAGAGCGTCGACGCCACCCGGACGAAGTTGGGGTCCTCGAGGGTGGCCGTGACCGTGTAGTAGACGTCGGCGGGCACTCCAGCGGGCAGCTGGCAGGTCGCCACACCGGCGGTCGGCGTGACCGAGTTGCCGCTCTGGCAGGTGAGCGAAGTTGCCGATCCGGCCGGGAGGATCGAGAAGACGACCGGTCCCGCGGGATAGCCGGGGGTCGGAGGGAGCGCGGCGGTCGTCGCGGTCAGGGTCAGGGGAGACCCGGGGACCTCCTGGCAGGACATTCCGCCATTGCACGTGTTCGGTGACACGGCGAGGGAGATCGTGGCATGTGCCTGGGTCACCTTCTGGGTGTACGTGGCGAAGCTCGACGAGAAGTTACCGTCCCCTTCGTAGGTCGCCCTCACATGGTAGGGCTGTCCGACGAATGTGAGCCCGTTCGGGATGTGACAGGTGGCCACGCCCGAGATGACCGGTACACCGGCGGTGCACTTGCCGTCCCCGGTGAACTTGACTGTTCCGGTCGGCGTACCGACGCTCGACCCGGTGGCCACGACATACGCCGTGATGGTCAGCGTCTGCCCGCTCACCGAGGGGTCGACCGAGGGGTGGACAGTGGTCATGGTCGTGCCTTGGGTCACGGGGACCATCACGGTCTGCCCGCTCGACTCGTAGATCGACCCGGCGGATGGGGTGTAGGCGGCCTCGACCGAATAGGGCGAGTTGGCGGCCATCAGTCCGCCGCTCACGGTGCACGTCCCGGTGCCGTTGGTCACGGTGACCGTGTCGCCACCGTTGCAGTTGACCCCTGACGAGATCGTGAAGAGCGCTGTTCCGTGTGGCTTGGCCGCGTGGACAGGAGCCGTCGGCGACGTGACCGTCACGGTGAAGGTCACCGGCTGACCGGTCACCGGGGCCGCCGGAGCTGTGGTGATGGTGGTCTTGGTGGCATACGGACCGGCCGCCCCCGCCGGCGAGACGAGGACGCCGGTCAGGACGCCGGTCAGGAGCAGGGTCGCAATCGAAGCACCCAGGGCGACTCGGCCGATGCCGCGTGTGGCGGACCGGTTGCTTCCGGAATTCGAGATCACAGTCTTCATTGTCATACCCCCGCCTCAATCGTCACGCTGCCGAATGGAGCTCCAGCAGGCTCTCCGAAGAAAATGGTCTGGAGCCCGGCCTGCCCTGCTCCGCACTGCCCGGTGTACTGACCGCCCGAGGCGTTCGAGTAGAGCGTGTTGAACTTCGTCTTCTGCCTCGCATACGACCCGTGGGTGAGACTGGTCGGAAACCCGAGGGTGAGCAGGTTGTAGTCGTAGTCGTAGTAGATCCATGGTTTGGCGATCGCGATGTTGGTACCGGTCGCGGTCCCGCCCGTGGTCTTCCAGGCGATCGTCCCGAGCATCGTGCTCATCGGCACGCCGGAGGTCAGCGGCGTGCAGTCGTTCTCGACAGTGGCCGTCGAGTGTGCCTGGAGCGTTCCCCCGGTCACCTTGACCGTCCCCTTCCTGGTCCCTGCACCAGTGCAGTTGGTCAACGCGACGAAGATCCGGAAGTTTGTCGGCGTGGTCCCGCCGTCGCGCAACGGGGTGGTGAAGATGAAGTTTCCGTGCACCGTGCAGGTGATGGTCCCGGACATGGTGACCGGCGGCCCGGCGGACGCGGTGCCCGCGCCAACCCCGACACAGAGCCCCGCCAGCAAGGAGCATGCTCCCACTCCGAGCAAGAGTTTGCGGATCATGGCAGCCGCCTTTCTCCGGCAAGGATGTGCCGGACCTTCGATACTCTCCGCGGGAGCACCGGTCCGCCTGCCCGCCGGGATGCTCCAGAGGTTCATGGCCCCTGCCGGAGGCAAGAGTAACCGACTCTGCCCGCCCGTGCTTGTCGTCCGCCGCCCGACCAAGAGTTCACCCCGATGTCACACGGCGTCCGTCCAGGTCGACCGTGGTCACCAGAGCGCGTTCCAATCCTCGGTTGCGAGCCACCCGAGCGGACCGGCCTCGGGTCGCTCGACCCGCACCGTCTGGACATCGATCCAGGTGGGCTGCCCGAAACCCGCGTGCCGCCAGTGACCCACCGGGACGGATTTCCAGTCGCGGCTCTTCACGCCGCTCTCGGAATACCCGGCGCGCACCAGCAGATGGGTCGCCGAACCGGCGACCACCACGCACGGGCGCTCCTTGCCGTCGACATCCGGATTCCCGGGATCGACCGAGTCGAAGGGCACCCATGCGTACACGACGCCGGCGACCCACGGGTCGCCCGGGTCGAATTCGCGCTCCTCGGCCGGGGTCAAGGTCGGCCGTCGGGTATGGGACGCCACCACATGGGGCGTCCGGTGCTCGGTGGCCGACCCGGATCTGACTGCGGACGGCGGACCGGCAGCGGCGATCCGCGTCTCCCTTCGGGCCTGGCGACGCCTCGCCCCAACCGTTCGGGCCGCATCCGCCGTCCGGCGCCGCTGCTCGGCGTCACGCTCCTTCTTGCGCCGACGCGCGTCGCGCCGATCGGCGTTCTCCTCCTGCGCGTCGGGTCGATCGGGGTTCTCGGTCGACGCGTCGGGTCGATGGGCGTTTTCGGTCGGCGGCTGATCGGGGACAGTCGGGACTGCGGGCGTGGTGGGTTCCCGTTCGGCCCGGTCGGTCATCCCGTAGCGGGGATCGGTGGCGAGGATGTCGAAGCACAAGTCGGAGGCGGGCATGTCCGCGTCGGCCACCGAGGCCAGCATGACCGCGATGGTCACGTCGTCGTGGTCGGACCGGACCGACTCGAGGGCCTCGAGCAGCTGCTCGCGCGTCGGATCGTCGGCGTGGTCGCCCAGCGACTCGATCGTGGCGGCCAGGCAGGCGTCAGAGCACGCAGCGGCGGCGTAGGGCAGCACCACCCGATACTGGACCTTGTCCAGCGCGGCAACCGGGTCGGCATGACGTCGGAGCACGTTGACCGCGTTGCGGACGGCGGGGGAGGTCGGGACGCGCGGATCGACGGCCCGCGCCAAGGCGGTCTTGAGCTCCACGCGCGCGACCCGCGACAGCGTGCTCCGCAGCATCGCCTCGCGTGCACCGTCGGTGATGGCGCCTTCCATGGTTCGCTGTCCTTCCTGATCGGTCGCGTCGGTCCTCGCTGGTCGGGGCGTGACCGTGCAGGGTCATCTTCCCAGAGGTTCCGGCCGGTCCGGTCCGCGCGGGAACCTCGGGAGGCGTCCGCCGACCGCCCCCAGCGCAGCGGCGATACTGGGGCCATGAGCACCGGCGCGGAGACCGGTGAACCCGGTCCGGCGACCACGATCCGGTGTGGTCTCGGGCCGTTCGTCACGCTGATCGAGACACACCGGCCCGACGGACTGGTGGCCCGGTGGGACTCGAGACGACGACGCAAGCACTGGGACGGTCGGGCGGCGACCGCGGCGACCTGGTGGGCGCCACGTGCGCGTGGGTGGTGGATCGCTGTCCTCTTCGCGGTGGGCTCGGCCCTCTTCGCCCTTGGCGCGGTACCCGCCCTGGCCGCTGCGATCGGGACGCGTGCCGACGCGCTGACCTTCTTCGCCGGGTCACTGTTCTTCACGTCGGCCGGGTTCCTCCAGTACCGGGAGTCGGTGGACACCGGATCGACCGGCGGCGACCGCCGCCGGGTCCTGGTCTTCCGGCCCCGACAGGTCGACTGGCTGGCCTCGGCGGTCCAGCTGGCCGGTACCGTCTACTTCAACGTGAGCACGGCGAACGCCGTGCGGATCGACCTCACGGTCGCACAGGCCCAACAGCATGTCTGGCGCCCGGACGCGATCGGATCGGTCTGCTTCCTCGTCGCCAGCGGACTGGCCTGGTGCGAGGTCTGCCACGGCTGGCTGGCCTGGTCCCCCGGTCGCCTGGCCTGGTGGATCACCCTGCTCAACCTCGTGGGATCGGTTGCCTTCGGGATCTCGGCCGTGGCTGCCGCGATCGTGCCGGCTACCGGCGAGCTGCGCAACGCCCGGCTCTCCAACCTCGGGACGTTCGTGGGCGCAGTGTGCTTCCTGGCCGGTGCGGTGCTCCTCCTGCCCGAGCGGACCGAGGGCGGTGACGCGTCCGATCCGTGACACCACCGTCCGTGACGACCGCTGCCCAATGCGGATGAATCGGCGCCTGGCTGGTGTTGAATGGGTATGAGGTGCTGAGGGGGTCAGCGGACCGGAAAGGGGCAGAAGATCATGGACACAGAAGAGATCACGGACACCGAACAGGCAGAGAGCGAGCCGACAGGGGGGTCTGCCCCTGGGACGGAAGAGGCGCAGCTCACCCCGGGGGACGCCTTGCGTGCCCTCCCGATCGAGGCAGGGCAACGGGGCACCCGGTTCGTGTCCGCCCAGGCCATGCAGGCGCGCCTCTTCTCGGTCTACGACGCCGCGGCTGCCGCAGAGGGCGCGCTCGCGCTCGTGCAGAGCCAACTCACCCTGACCCTCGATCGGATCTACTACGAGGCGGAGGAGATCGAGTCGATGGCCCGCCAGCTCGACTCGCTGCTCGCGCTCGAGTCGCTCGATCTGCAGGAAGAGGAGCTCGTCTCCGAGGAGTAGGTCGCCGGCGCAGGCGCTTCAGCCGATCATCTCCTTGACCATGGACACGACGTCGACCGGACGCTGATCACCTGTCGGGACGGGCGTGACCTGGAGGTGGCTCACCCCCGCTTCTTCGAATGCGGCGATCCGCTCGGCGACGTAGCCCTTCGGGCCGCAGAGGGCCATCGAATCGAGCATCTCGTCCGGTACGAGAGCCTCGGCTTCGCGCTTCTTGCCGCTCAGGTAGAGGTCCTGGATGCGGGCGGCCTCGTCCTCGTAGCCGTACCGTCGGACCACGTCGTTGTAGAAGTTCCGCCCCTTGGCTCCCATCCCGCCCACATAGAGGGCGATCATCGGCCGGACCTGGTCGCGGAGGGCCCGGACAGGCTCCCCCTCTCCGATCGCAACCATGCCGCCAGCGGTGATCTGGAGTGCCCCGAGGGAGGGGTCTCGCCGGGCGGCCCCTGCATCGAGGGAGGCCCCCCACACGTCCCGCGCCTTCTCCGGGACGAAGAGCATCGGAATCCACCCGTCGGCGATCTCCGCAGTGAGGGCGACGTTCCGCTCGCCCAGCGAGGCGATCCAGACCGGGATCCGTGGCCGGACCGGATGGGCGATGATCTTGAGTGCCTTTCCCAGGCCGGTCCCCTGCCCGGCGGGCAGGGGGATGTCGTAGGACGTGCCATGGTGCTCGAGCGGCCCCTCCCGGGCCCACACCTTGCGGCAGACCTCGACGATCTCACGGGTACGCCCGAGCGGCGCGGTGTAGGGCACGCCGTGCCAACCCTCGATGACCTGCGGACCCGATGACCCGAGTCCGAGGTGGAAGCGGCCGTCGGAGAGCGTGTCGATCCCCGCGGCGGTCATTGCGATGAGGGTCGGCGTGCGGGTGAAGATGGGAAGGATGGCGGAGCCGATCTCGACCCGATCGGTCAGGGCGGCGAGGTACCCCATGAGGCTCGGACTGTCGAGTCCGTAGGCCTCGGCCACCCACACCAGGTCGAGCCCTGCCCGCTCCCATTCGGCCACCTCGCCGGCCGCTCCGCGGAAGCCGCCGGCATAGCTGAGCACGGTGCTGATCTTCATGGTCCTCCCGTTCGGGTCTGTCGGACCTCCGGCTGGAGGGTCCTGGCCGACCGTTCGTCGGCGTCCGGCCAGAACCGGATACGCATCGATTGGCTCGCGGTCGCGAGCAGGCCGCCAGTGCGCGACCAGAGGAAGGCCGTGCCCTGGCAGTACCCGGCGGCCGCGGCCTGGATGCGGATGTCGCAGAGCACCCACTCGGTCGGCTCGAGACGGACCACCCGCAGGGTGTTGTCGAGGCTCCGGGACATGGTGCGCCGCCCGAGGGGCTGGGACACCCCGCCCGAGACGTAGTCACCGATGATGGCCAGGGTGGCCGCAGAGGGCTCGAGGTGGCCGGGGACCCGGGCCCACAGTGCGCTGGTCGGCTCGCCCGAAGGCGATCCCCCCTCGACGATCTGCTCGAAGGTCCGCCCTCGGGCCAGACGGACCTCGATCTGGTCGAAGATCGAGGTCGAGTCGAAATCGGGCAGCCGCCGGAGCGGGCATTCGTCGGGCGGTGGCACCTCGGGCGGGTGCTCCCAGACACCCTCGGCCCCGAGCGGGTCCGGCTCGCCGAGCGCTGCATTCACGGTCAGGATCTCCGTGTCCCCGACCCGACCCACCGCCCGCGCCTGGGTGACCCGCTTCCCAACGGCTGCCAGCGTGACCGACAGGTCGAGGACCGAACGGGTCGGTGCGTACGAGAGGTACTCCGCGGTGGACCACACGGTCGGTCGGCCCGATCCGGCCTCGAGGGCCACCAGTGCCGCACCGAGGCCGCACCCGCCGAACAGGAAGTGGCCGGGCGTGGTCAGCTCGGGCACGACCTCGAGCCGCCAGTGGAGCTCGTCCTCGACCGGCTCCATCCCGAGGAATTGCCGTGCGTCGGTCACCGTGACCGGGCGGAGCCGGCCTGCCGGCGAAGCACTGCGCTCGACCCCGGAGCGGGACTCAACTCCGCGGCACCTCGGCCCATGGCAGCTCCTTGTCGACCCGGACGTCGCCCGGCAGGCCGAGGAGGCGCTCGCCGAGGATGTTGCGCTGGATCTCCGACGTACCGCCCTCGATCGAGTTGGCCCTCGAACGCAGGAAGAAGGCGCGTGCGGTCCCCGGTGGTCCCACCAGACCGAAGCCGTCGGACCGCCGCATCGTGTAGTCGTAGCCGACGAGGGCGTCGGCACCGAGGAGATCGGTGCAGAGCTCGAAGATGCGCTGGTTGACCTCGGCGAACATCAGCTTGGCGATCGATCCCTCCGGCCCGGGGTTACCCGCCTTGCGGTTCTGGGACGCCCGCATGTTGGTCAGCCGGAGGACCTCCGACTCGATCCAGAGGCGCATCAGGCGGTCCCGCTCGACCGCGCCCCGCGGGCGGCCTCCGTTCTGGAAGAGCCGCACCGCCTCGGCGATCGACCCCGAGCCGCGGGGCGGAGCGCCACCGCCTCCCCCGATGGTGGTGCGCTCGTTGGAGAGGGTGGTCATGGCCACCCGCCAGCCATCGCCGACGTCGCCGATCCGATCGGCGTCCGGAACGCGCACCTCGGACAGGAAGACCTCGTTGAACTCGGCCACTCCGGTCATCTGCCGCAGCGGACGCACTTCGACCCCCGGCGCGTGCATGTCGAGTGCGAAGTAGGTGAGGCCGCGATGCTTGGGGACCAGGGGATCGGTCCGCGCCACCAGCATCCCGCGATCGGCCATGTGGGCGAGGGTGTTCCAGACCTTCTGCCCGGTGATCACCCATTCGTCGCCGTCACGGACGGCCAGCGTGGCGAGTCCGGCGAGATCGGAGCCCGCACCCGGCTCGCTGAAGAGCTGACACCAGACGTCCTCGCCGGTGAAGGCACGCCGCAGGAGACGCGCCTTGACCTCGTCCGAGCCGTGGGAGACGACGGTCGGCCCGGCCATGGTGAGCCCGAAGAACACACGGGCTCCTGGCGACGGGGCTCCCGCCTCCGAAAGGCGCCGATCAACGACGCGTTGGAGGTCCGGCCGGAGCCCGAGTCCTCCGGAGCCCTCGGGGAAGGAGACCCAGGCAAGACCGAGGTCGAACTGGCGGCTCCTTACCTCTTCGGTGGACGCGGTGCGCAGGTCGAGTTCACCGAGCAGGGCGGTCGTGCGTTCCTCGACCAGCGCGACGTCGTCCTCCATGGCCAGAACCTTACGGGGATCGGTCGGCTGCCGCGGCGCCGAGGGGGTCAGGGTTGCAACCGCCGGACCACCCAGCCGTCACCCGCGCGCTCGTAATGGACCCGGTCATGGAGCCGGTCCTCCCCCTGCTGCCAGAACTCGTAGGTCCGGGGGGAGACCCGCCAGCCGCCCCACCACGCGGGACGGGGTACGTGCCTTCCGGCGAACTCGGCCCTGCACGCCGAAACCGCCGTGTCGAGCGCGAGCCGGTCGGCGATGGGCGCGCTCTGGTGGGACGCATACGCGCTGATCCGGCTGCCCGTGCCGCGGGTCTCGAAGTAGGCGTCCGATTCGCCGGGCGTCGTGCGGGCCGCGCCCCCCTCGATCCGCACCTGGCGGCCGAGCACCTCCCAGTGGAAGAGCGAGCGCGGCCTCCGGATTGGAGTCGAGCTCGCGGCTCTTGCGGCTGTCGTAGTTGGTGTAGAAGACGAAGCCGCCGGCATCGAAGGCCTTGAGCAGGACCATGCGCATCGACGGGCGACCTCCGGCAGTGGCCGTGGCGAGGGCCATCGCCTCTGGTGCGGCCACCACGGCTGCAGCCTGTCGGTACCAGCGGTCGAACTGGGACAGAGGGTCGGGGTCGACGGTGCGCTCGTCGAGCGGATCGGGCCGTGCGGGCGACGGACCGATGCTGCCCGCATCGGGAGAGCCGCCTTCCGGTCCCGTCGGGTCCCCTGCGTGCATGACCCGACCCTAGTGAGGTCGGCCGAACCGACGGAGGCCCCGGTCATCCGACCGTGGCGTGACGCGATGCGGCCGGGCCGGAACGCGCTGGGCCGGCCCGGACAGGAGCCTGGTCCGCGGCGGTAGCCTCCTTGCGACATGAGTGCCGCCATCGACGTCGGAGCCGAGCGCGCGGCAACACCCGGATGCACCCACGTTGCCCACCTCAACAACGCCGGTGCCGCGCTGCCCACCGCCGCCACCTTGGACACGGTGGTGGCCCACCTCTACCGCGAGGCGCGGCACGGCGGCTACGAGGCTGCGGCCGAAGTGGCCGACTCGTATGACGCGGTCCGGGTCTCACTCGCCACGCTGATCGGCGCGCGCCCCGACGAGGTCACCATCACCGGATCGGACACCCACGCATGGGGCAAGGCGTTGTGGGGGTACGCCCTGGCAGGAGCGCTCGGCCCAGACCGGCGGATCCTGGTCGACCGCATGGCCTACGACAGCCACTACCTCGGGCTCCTCCAGGTCTGCGAGCTAACCGGCGCCTCGATCGACGTCGTCCCGAGCGAAACGGACGGCACGCTCGATCTCGACGCCCTGTCCGCCGCGCTCGGGCGCGGCGACGCCGCGCTGGTCTCGGTGACCCATGTCGGCACCCACCGTGGACTGGTCAACCCGGTGACCGCTGCCGGCGGTCTCTGCCGGGCCGCCGGCGTCCCCTACTACCTCGATGCCTGCCAGAGCATCGGGCAGCTGCCCGTCGACGTGGGACGGATCGGCTGCGACGTGTTGACCGGGACCGGGCGCAAGTGGCTGCGCGGGCCCCGGGGTACCGGCATCCTCTACGTGCGGGCCGGGTTCGCCGACGGCCTGCGACCACCGGGGGTCGACGGCGTCTCGGCGCTCTGGGACGACCCCTCCCACTACCGCCTCCAGCCCGGAGCCCAGCGGTTCGCCGAGTTCGAGGTCCCGGTGGCACTGCACCTCGGCCTGGGCACGGCCGTCGATCACGTCCTCGAGCTCGGCATCGACGCCATCGCGGCCCGGGTGGCGATCCTCGGCGAGGAGCTGCGAGCACAGCTTGGCTCCCTTGCCGGCGTGACGGTCCGCGACGGGGGGAAGGAACGGTGCGGGATCGTGACCTTCACCGTCGACGGGTCCGGACCGTCGGACATCAGGGAGGCGGCTCATTCGGCCGGCATCAACCTGTCGGTCAGCGAGGCCTCGGCCGCCCGGCTCGATCTTGCAGCCCCCGGACCGACCACGGTGGTCCGGGCATCCCCGCACTACTACAACACCGAGGACGAGCTCAGCCAGCTGGTCGACGTGGTGGCGAGGCTCACCCGTCCCTGAGCGGCCAGGATCGGGGACCAACAGCACGCGTCTGGCTCTGGTGCGGTGGGCGGATTGCTATCCGGGGGACGACCGCTTGAAGGGGCAGCCGACCAGGTGATCGTCGACCACCCCGGCCGACTCGAGGAAGGCGTAGACGATGGTCGACCCCACGAAGGTGAACCCGCGCCGCTTGAGGTCCTTGGACAGGCGGTCCGAGAGCTCGGTGTGGGGCGGCACCTCGGCCTGGTCGGTCGGGTAGTTGACCACCGGCACGCCGCCCACCCAGCCCCAGAGGTAGTCCGCGAAACTGCCCTGCTCCTCCTGCACCGCGAGGAAGGCACGCGCGTTGGTGACCGTGCTCGCCACCTTCAACCGATTGCGCACGATGCCCGGGTCGGCGAGGAGCGCGGAGAGGCGGTCCTCGTCGAAGGCGGCCACCCGGTGGGGGTCGAAGCCGTCGAACGCCCTCCGGTACCCCTCACGCCTGGCCAGAATGGTCGACCACGAGAGGCCGGCCTGGGCCCCTTCGAGCAGGAGCAACTCGAAGAGGTGCCGATCGTCGCGTGACGGTACGCCCCACTCCTCGTCGTGGTAGCGGCGCATCGCTTCGGAGCCCTCCGCCCAACCGCACCGTGCGCCGCTCGGCGGGCCGGGGGTCATCGGGTCACCCTACAGGTGTCGGCTGCGGGCACGATTTCTCAGAACGGGTGGCGGGCACCACTTCCCACAATGGGGACCGGGGGCGATTTCCCAGGAATTTGGAGATGTCATATACATATGTTCTATACATAACCCATATGCATATGACGTACACGCTTTTCGGAAATTGGCCACGCCCCCTACTCCCAACACCCGTGCGCACGCCACCGCCGGCACCCACTAGAAGAGGGGGATGATCCTCGAAGGAAAGACCGTCCTCGTAACCGGCGTCGGCGGGGGGCTGGGGCGCGAGTGCGCCGCGGCCGCCCTGCGCGACGGGGCCAACGTCGTGGTGGCGGCGCGCACCGCCGACACGCTCGGCACCATCGCTGTCGAGCTCGATCCGACCGGGACCCGGGTGGCGTCCCAGGTGACCGACATCACCGATGCCGACTCGTGCGCGGCGCTCGTCGAGCTGGCACGGGACCGGTTCGGGTCGGTCGACGCGCTGGTCCAGGTGGCCGCCTTCGAGAACGCCTGGGGCGGTCTCTACGACCTCAAGTTCGAGAACTGGCGGTCGGCGTTCGAGACCAACGTCATCGGCGCCCTCACCGTCATCCGTCCGGCAGCCGAAGCGATGAAGGCCGGCGGAGGCGGGGCGATCGTCCTCATCGGGTCGCAGTCGATGTTCCAACCGCAGATGCCACAGGGGGGCTACGCCGCATCCAAGAGCGCGCTGTTGACCGCGATGTACTACCTCTGCGACGAGCTCGGCCCGGACAACATCCGCTGCAACATGGTGATCCCCTCATGGATGTGGGGACCGCCCGTCGAGATGCTCATGAACTGGCGGGCCAAGAACGAGGACAAGTCGGTGGAAGAGGCCGTGAACGAGGTGGTCGGGAAGTTTCCGTTGCGGAGGATGACCGAGGACGGCGAGGTGGCCGACGTCGTGGCCTTCTTCGCCTCCGACCACGCGAAGGCGGTCACCGGCCAGTACCTGCTGGTCAACTCCGGCGAGATGCTCCGATGAGCCCGGTCAAACGGATCGTGGTCTGGGGGACCGGGTTCGTGGGCAGGATGGTCATTCCCGAGGTGGTGCGGCACCCCGCCTTCGAGCTGGTCGGGGTCGCGGTCTCCAATCCCGAGAAGGTCGGACGCGACGCCGGTGAGATCTGCGGCGTGGGCCCGATCGGGATCACCGCGACCGACGACGTGGAGTCGCTCATCGCGCTTCGTCCCGATGCCCTCGTGCACTACGGGCCGACTGCCGCCAAGGCCGAGGACAACATCCGTGACATCGGCGCCTTCCTGCGCGCCGGCGTGGACGTGTCCTCGACGGCCATGACCCCGTGGGTGTGGCCGTCCATGTCGCTCAACCCGCCGAGTTGGATCGAACCGATCACCAAGGCATGCGAGTCCGGGGGCGCGTCGTGCTTCACCACCGGGATCGACCCGGGCTTCGCCAACGATCTCTTCCCGATGACCCTGATGGGCCTCTGCAGCGAGGTACGCCAGGTCCGCGCCCTCGAGATCCTCGACTACGCCAACTACGAGGGCGACTACGAGGAGGAGATGGGCATCGGCAGGCCACCCGAGTACATCCCGCTCCTCGAACACACCGACATCCTGGCCATGTCCTGGGGTGGGACCATCCCGATGATGGCCCACGCGGTCGGCGTCGAGCTCGACGAGATCACCAGCACGTGGGAGAAGTGGGTCACCGACAGCCCGATCATCACGGCCAAGGGGATCATCCAGCCCGGCGAGGTGGCGGCGATCCGCTTCACCATCAACGGTCTGGTCCACGGCGAGCCCCGCATCTGCCTCGAGCACGTCAACCGGTGCGGCGCCGTCGCCGCCCCTGACTGGCCCCGGGGGAACCAGCAGGACGTCTACCGGGTGGTGATCGACGGCACACCGTCGATCACCCAGGAGACCGCCTTCCGGTTCACCGACGGCTCCGGGCGGGACGCCGCGGCAGCGGGCTGCCTCGCCACCGGGCTGCGCGCCCTCAATGCGGTCCCGTACCTCAACGAACGCCCTCCGGGCTGGGTCACCGCCCTCGATCTGCCGCTCATCCCCGGGGTCGGTACGATCCGCTGACCGGGTCGGCCCGTCGAGCACGACCGGGCACGGACCGCCGAACCGCCGAATCCAGGAGCGCCCATGACCCCCGAGGACCTCGTCGAGATCGAACTGATCAAGCGACTCAAATACCGGTACCTCCGCTGTCTGGACCAGAAGCTCTGGGACGAGATCGAAGGCTGCTTCGTTCCCGAGGTGACCGCCCGCTACGGCGGCGGGCTCTACGAGTTCGACGGCCGCGACGCCATCATGGAGTTCCTGCGCACGTCGATGGGGTCCACCACCATGTTGAGCAGCCACCGCTGCCACCACCCGGAGATCGACCTGACCGGCCCCGACTCGGCCACCGGGGTATGGGCCCTCGAGGACACGGTCATCCTCACCGACGTCGGGATCGCGGTGCAGGGGGCCGCCTTCTACACCGACGACTACGTGAAGCGGGACGGCACCTGGCTCATCGCCCACACCGGCTACCGACGCACCTACGAGGAGCTGGTCCCACGGGGCTCGATTGCCGGCCTCAAGCTGACCGCCGACTGGTGGGCGACAGACGGGCGCTCGACCCTGGGGTGAGCCACCGCCGGGATCCTGTCGGTCAGGACAGCGTGGCCCCGTCGATCCGGATGTCGGCGCCGTTCATGTGGGAGGCCTCGTCGGAGGCGACGTAGGCGATGGCCGCGGCGATCCCGTCGGGCGTGCCGAAGGGCCCGAGTGGGGTCACCCGCCGGATGAGCTTGATGTCCGCCCCCTCCGGGAGCTGGAACGCCCCGGTGATCGGGGTGTCGATGGCTCCCGGGCTGATCGTGTTGGCACGGATCCCGGCCGCCGCGTACTCGACGGCGAGCTCACGGGTGAGGGCCAGGATCCCGCCCTTGGAGGCCGAGTAGGCGAGGGCCCAGGGCTGGCCGGCGTGCGCCGCGGTCGAGGCCAGGTTGACGATGCACCCCTTTGAGGTGATCAGGTGGGGCAGTGCCTCGCGACACACGAGGAAGGTGCCGGTCAGGTTCACGGCCAGGATCCGGTTCCACTCCTCCAGCGCGAGATCGTGCGAGTGGCCGAAGGAGAGGATCCCGGCCACGTTGGCCACGACGTCGAGGGAGCCGAGCGTCTCGACCGCCGATCCCACGAGGTACCGGACCCCGTCCTCGGTCGACACGTCGCCGATCTGCGCGGTGACCGATCCCCCGAGCCCCATGGCCTCGGCCGCCACCTCGGCCAACGCCCCACCGTTGACGTCGACGGCCACTACGTCGGCACCCTCCGCAGCCAGTCGCAGGACCGTCGCACGGCCGATGCCCGATGCACCACCGGTCACGAGCGCCGTTCGTCCACTGAACCGGTCCATGGGCATCGCCGCACTGTAGGACGCCGGACGCCGGGGTGCCGTCGCCTCGTCCCGCAGTCCTGGCACAGCCGTCCTCAGCGCGAGACTGCGGCCGTGGAGGCGCCGATCACCGGGAGCTGCAGCCAGCGGTTCGCCGCCGTACGCGAAGCGTTCGCGGCCAACTTCGCAGACCGCGGGGAGGTCGGGGCCGCGGTCACCGTCCTGCTCGGGGGGTCCCCGGTGGTCGAGCTCACCGGGGGCTGGGCCGACGCCGCCCGGACACGGCCCTGGGAGCCGGACACGCTCGTCGACGTCTACTCGGTCGGGAAAGCCGTCGTCGCCCTCCTGGCCCTTCAGTCCGTCGACCGGGGTCTCCTGGGCCTTGACGACCCGGTGGCCTCGGTCTGGCCGGAGTTCGCAACAGGCGGGAAGCAGTCGGCCACCATGCGGCACGCCCTCTGCCACCGGGCAGGCGTGCCGGCAATCCGCGAGCCACTCAGCAACGACGACCTCTGGCACTGGGAGCGGATGACCTCTGCGCTGGCGGCCACCGACGCGTGGTGGGAGCCGGGAACCCGGCACGCCTACCACACCAACACCTACGGCCACCTGATCGGTGAGCTCGTGCACCGCACGACCGGGGAGCTCCCGGGGACCCGGCTGCGCAGCGTCGGGGAACCACTCGGTGCCGAGATCTTCTTCGGGGTGCCGGTCGACGAGCAGGCGCGGTGCGCGGAGGTGCTCTGGGAATCCGGGGACGGTGTCCCGGACATCCTCTCGGGCGACTTGAGCGACGAGCAGCGCATGGTGAACCTCGGCTACGTGAACCCGCCCGGCTACTCCTCGCTCGGCGTGGTCAACACCGCCGCGTGGCGCGGGGCGCAGGTGCCGTCGACCAACGGCCATGCAACAGCGACCGGGATCGCACGGATCTACGCGGCCCTGCTCGAACCCGGCCGGCTCCTCTCCCCCGCTCTCCTCGCCGAGGCGGTCCGACCCCAGTCGGTGGGCTTCTGTCCGGTCCTCGGCGAGGAAGTGACCTTCGGGCTCGGGTTCAAGCCCACCGTGCCCAACCGGCGGTTCGGTCCCAACCCCGGGAGCTTCGGTCACTTCGGAACCGGCGGCGCGGTCGGCTTCGCCGACCCGGTCTCGGGGGTCGCGTTCGGCTACGCCATGAACCACGTGATCCCCCGGTGGCAGAGCAGCCGGAACCGGTCGCTCATCGACACCGTCTACGCATGCCTCTGAGCGGCAGGGCTCACTCGAGCCTGACGACCTCGTCGGGCTCGGGGTCGGGATCGCCGGGGAGCGCCCCGACGGGCAGCACGTCCTTCTGCCACGGTCGCAGGTAGGCGAGCCAGACCGCGCCGGCCCCGAACAGCACGGCACACAGGATCCACCCGAGGGCCGTCGTCCCCACGCCCACGTACTTGAGACCGGAGGCGAAGATCACGAAGGTGATGGCCGGACGGATGTACTTGTCCGGCGCGCGGGAGGAGAAGAGCGCGCCGACGAGGACGGCCGGCACGCTGCCGATGATGATCGAGGTGGTGACCGCGAACTCGACGTGCCCGAAGGCCAATGCGCCGAGGGCGGCGGCCACGGTCAACGGGACCGCCTGGGTCAGGTCGGTGCCGACCAGCTGGTTGGCCCCGAGCATCGGGTAGACGAACAACAGCAGGACGATCATGAGGGAGCCGGAGCCCACCGACGTCATACCGACGATCAGTCCACCGGTCATCCCGATCAGCACCGATGGGATCGGCCGGACCACGAGGTCGTGCACGATGGCCCGGCGCCGCGTGCCGCTCCTGCGGTCGAGCGCATACCGGAGCACCATGGCCGCCGCACCGACCAACAGGGCCGCCCCCAGGGCTTTTTCGATGTTGTTCTCGGCACTGACCGAATGGCCCATGAGGTGGAGCAGGTAGGCGCCGAGGAAGGCCATCGGGACCGAGCCGAGGACCATCCAGCCGACCAGGGTGAGATTCACGGTCTTCTTGCTCAGGTGGACCGCCGCTCCGACCGGCCGCATGACCACGGCCGCCACCAGATCGCTCGAGATGGCGGCCGACGGTTTGACGCCGAACAGCAGGATCAGCATCGGGGTCATCAGGGCACCGCCGCCGGCTCCGGTGAGCCCGACCAGGAATCCGACCACCGCGCTGCCGAGGACGATGTAGGGGTCGACGCTCATTCCCTACACAATTGACCGGAATCGGCACCGCGCACAAGCGGTCGGCCCGGACAGGCCGGAGAACAGGGCGTCCGCGGAGCGGGATGCCGCCGGGAGGGCGGCGTATCTCTAGAGCGTGCGCCGCCGGTACTCTCGCCAGCCCAGCCGACCGAGCAGGACGAGCGCGGCCGCCAAGAGAAGCGCGAAGAGGGTGGGTCCGGCGATGCGGACGAGCCATTCGACCCCTGCCACGAACCCGCCGACCGCGGCGCTCCAGGCCGCACTGAGCCCCGAACGTGGCCCGGGCGCTGGAGGCGGCGGCTTCCCCGACTCGGAGAGTGAGACGGTGAGTGTCGCGTACGTCGTCTGGCTGTCGAGCAGGTTGAGCTGTCCCTGCAACTCCTCGATCTGGCTCTGGATGGTGTCGAGCTGGCTCTGCACACTGAGGATGTCGCCGATCGAGGTGGCCTTGGCGAGGATGGTCAGGTACTGCTGGCGGCTGTCCTCGAGCGCGGTGATCCTCGCCTGGAGGTCCACGTACTGGCCCGTGACGTCGGTCGAGGTCGAGGACACCGACGTGACCTTGGCCGTCTTCTGCACCTGGTCGAGCAGCGCACCGAACTGGGGCTGGGGAACCTGGAGGACCAGCTGCCCGTAGGAGGAGCCGGCGCCGGGTGCGCCCACTTGCAGCTGCGAGCGGGCGACAAATCCCCCGGCACCGGTTGTGAGATCGGTCAGATGGGACACCACCGTGTTGAGGGACCCCGAGGCGATCGACAGGTTCACCGAACCGGTCGTCTCGACCTTGGGCGGCTGACCGACCACGCCGCTGGGGAGTGGCGGCGGAGAGGTGACCGGCGTCACACTCGCCGGACCCGACCCCGACGACCCGGCGGTCGACGGGGCGTTGGATCCCTCCGCGACGCCGCCGCCCGGTGCCTGGCCGCCGACCGGACCTGCCGAAATCCCGCCGTGGACAGACGGCAGGACGGTCGCGGGCCGGCTCGCGGTCTGGACGTGCGGGGACTCGACCAGTGCGACCCCGCCGACCACCGCGACCAGCGCGGCGGCGAGCAGGGCCGCCCGCCCGCGCAAGCTCCGTGGCATCGAAGGACGGGGGATGGACGACAGAGCGTTCGACCGGTTGCGTGCGGTCCCGGCCCGCGCCGCCTCCAGGATGCGGTCGGGGCCATCGGCGGGGACATCGACCCGGGCGGCAGCCTCGCGCAGGGAGGCCCGCAGTCGCTCGTCGTCGAGCACGGTCATCGCGACACCTCCGAATCGATCGTGGCCTCCGGAGCGGTCTCCTGAGAGAGCGCCGGATGGTCGGCGAGCAGCCGCCTCGCCTCGTGCAGACGGGACTTGACCGTCCCGGGCCGGCGGCCGATCGCGGTGGCGATCTCCCGCTCGCTCAGATCGGCGAAGTACCGCAGCACAATGACCACCCGGAGGTGGACGGGGAGATCGGCGAGCGCATGGCGGATGTCCTGGGAGACGACGCTCTGCCCGAGCAGGTCGTCACCGGATGCAAGGTCGTCGAGCGCACCTTCCCCGGATCGCCGGTCCCGATGGGGGATCTCCTCGCGCAATTTCGAGTTGCAGGTGTTCACGACCACGCGGTAGAGCCAGGGCCGGACGTCGGCACCCGCAGCCAGCGAGGCGCGGAACCGCCAGGCTCTCAGATAGGCCTCCTGCACGGCCTCCTCGGCGTCGGATCGGTTGCCGAGGATCAGGCAGGCGGTGCGGAACGAGGTGGCGTATCCCTGCTCGAGCCACTGCTCGAGCTCGACCGTCTCGTCACGCCCGCTCATACGTGCCATCCCTTCCCCGCCGGTCGTCGCCATCTCGAGCCCATACTGATACTGACGCTCGGGACCCCGAATCGGTTCGCGGTGTCGCCGGGTCCCACGGGTTCTGTATCGTCCCTGTCGAGTTGGAACTGCACCATTGCCAGCAACGCAACGGCGACCGATCGTCGCCTCGGGGAGGGAGGTGACGGCCATGACCACCGCGACCAGCGATCCACCCCAGGACGCGTCGGCGGCTGGCGGGGAACGACCCGCGGCGGGCTCGGGCTCCCTCGTCCATCCCGGTGCTGGCCCCTCCGGTATCCGACGGTGGTGGCCGGGGGCGCTCTGCGGCGCCCTCTACCTCCTGCTCGCCTTCGCCGCCTTCGGACCGACCGCCTCTCTGGGCTCCAGCCAGATGGCCGGGGTGCACACCCCCGACCAGGTGCAGCAGATCTGGTTCCTCGAGTGGGCACGCTTCGCGATCGCCCACGGACACAATCCGTTCTACAGCCAGTGGATGAACTACCCGGTCGGGATCAATCTCGGTGTCAACACCTCGATGCTCGCGGTGGGAATCCTCGCGTCGCCGCTGACCGCCATCTTCGGAGCGGTGGAGACCTGGAACCTCCTCCTCCGACTGGCGCTGTTCCTGTCGGCAACCTCGATGTGTCTGGTCCTGCGGCGATGGGTCACCTGGTGGCCGGCGGCCTTTGCGGGTGGCCTCCTCTACGGGTTCTCCGCGTTCGCGACATTCAACGCGATCGGCTACCTGTTCCTCATCGTCGTCCCGCTCCCCCCGGTGGTCTTCCTCCTGCTGCACGAGATCCTGGTCCGCCAGCGGTGGCGCCCCATCCGTGCGGGCGCGCTGCTGGGGGTCGTCATCGGTGTCCAGTACCTGGTCTCCTCCGAGATCGCGGCCAGCACAATGGTGATGGTCCTCCTCGCCTGTGCCGTCGCGGCGCTCACCTGTCGTGCGCATGCACCGCTGCACTGGTCGTACCTCAGGCCAGCCGCGATCTCCTGGTTCCTCGTCACCTGCGCGTTGCTGGCCTACCCGGTGCTCTTCGGGTTCTTCGGGAGCGCAGGGATCAACGGCGTCCTGAAACAGCCCGGGGGGCAGGGAGACCTCCTCGGTCCGTTCGTGCCGGGTCCCGAGCAGTGGCTGGCGCCGGTGAACTCGGTGTGGACCCAGTTCAACCAGTACTTCGCGGCGGCACCCATGTACCTTGGGATCCCGTTTGTCGTTGCGGTCGTGGCGACAGCGATATGGCTGTGGCACCGCCCGATCGTGCGGTTCTCCGCTGTCATGACCGGCTGTGCCTTCGTGCTCTCGCTCGGCAGCACGCTCCAGGTCCACGGCACCGACACAGGGATCCCCCTCCCGTTCGTCGTGATCGCCCATCTGCCCATCCTGAGCGGGTTGGTGGCTGCCAGGTTCTCGCTGTTCACCGTGCTCTTCGGTGCGGTCGTGCTCGCCCACGGACTCGACGAGGTCTACCGAGTCGGGCTGCGGCCACAGTCGGCCTCGCGCTGGCGGACCGCCGCCCTGGTCGGAATGCTCGGCACGGCGGTCGTGGTCGTGGCACTCCCGATGGTGCCGAGCACTGCTCGGCCCTCCTCGGCGGCACCGGTGACCCCGTACTTCACCTCATCCGCGGTCCGGTCACTCCCCAACGGGAGCGTGGCGCTCGTCTACCCGTACCCCGGAGCCGTGCCGAAGCTCATCCACGGCCGACCCGTGACGAGCTACCCGTTCGCCGAGCAAGTCGACGACATCCTCCTCGATCAGGCGGTGGCCGGCATGCGGTTCCGCCTCATCGGAGGCTATGGGTGGATGCCACCCAAGCGCACCGATGGTGTCCCGGACCCGACCCCGCTCACCCCGGGCTCGGTCAAGGCGCTCTTCGACGTCTCCTTCTACGGATCTCCGACCCCCGAGCAGGAACGCCTCCTCGCAACCAGCTCGCTCACGGCCGATCTGCGGGAGTTCCTCCTCGCCCACCACGTCGACGAGGTCATCGCCCTGCCGGTGGGACGCGACCCGGAGCGGGTCGTCACCGCGGTGACCACGGCCATCGGCCCACCCACCCGGTCGGGCGGGGCCACCATTTGGCTACACGTCCCCACTCGCCTGTCGGCGCTGGGCGATCCCGGATGACGTCGTGCCGGCGCCTCAGCGTGTTCCGGATCCATCAACGCAACGTACGAGGCGTACCGAACGTCTTATAGGTGGAGCGGAGGGAACCGAGCGTCCATCCCGCGGCTGAGGGTGATATCGGAGTACGGCACCGCTGCCGCCCGGTAGGAGGTCAAGGGCCAGTAGTTGATGTAGATCTGCGGCACGCCCTGGGGAGTGAGCTCGGTCACATAATTGCCGTTGCCCCAGTCGACGAGCCAGTTGCCTCCCGGTAGCTTGTTCGCGCTCCCGCAGCAGTAGCTGTTGTGCAGATGCATTGGGTCCGTGACGTCCTCGACGATCGTCGCGGTGTGGGTGGCGGTGTCGATGGTGAATCGGAGCGCCCGTGTCGCCTTCCCGGTCTCCTGGGATGCGTTGTCGTGCACGGTGATCGAGCCATCGGCGAGACGGCGGGCGTCGTGCTGCCCGGAGAAGACCTGCGGGTAGGTGTTGCCGACGACCGACAGGCTCTGTGGGGTCGTGGTGCCCCCGAGCTTCCAGATGATGTTGCCGGTGGTCTTGTCGATGTCGTAGACCGCATCCAGGTCCCGGGCGCTCATGATGATCTGGTTACCGACCTCCTGGATGGAGTTCATGTGGATCGCATTGAGTCCCATGTTCGGCCAATAGACCACGTCGTGCCAATTGGCGTTCTCCGTGGCCAGGTCTATGTGGGCAAGCGTGTCCCAGCTCCAGACCGCCTGTCCCTGCGGGTCGAGTTCGGTGATCACGTCGTCCACCACCGCAGCCGTGGAGGAAAGGCCCCACGAGGAGAGGTCCGTGGTCGAACTGACGTCCTTGATGGTGAGATAGTCCCCGTTGGGCAGGATCTGGAAATCATGGAGATCGAGCCCCTCCCCGGGGTTCCCAACGGTCGTCTCGACGGTGCCGTCGAGGTTGCGGATCGTGTACACGCCGCCGGTAAAGGCGTTTCCCGTCCACCATCCGATCTGGCCGGTCCCGTAGAAGGCGGCGTTGATCGGCGAACTGGTGTCCTGATACCACCAGACCGGCACGCCGTGGTTGTCGAAGGCGATCACGTAGTCGGAGGCCGGACTGCCTGAACCGTCCGTCGGTGCCACCAGATAGCCATGAGCCTGTGGGGTCCCGTCGATGGTCACCTTGTAGGTCGGGAAGTCGGCCGGAAGGCATCGGATGGTGTAGCTGTGCCCACCCTCGCTGACGTATACCGCCTGGTTCACCACGAGGCCGGCCTTCACAACAGCCGGTTGCCGGTAGGACTTGCCACCGATCGTGACTGTCCCGGTGCCGGTGGTGGCGATGGTGGTCGTAGCGGAGCCGGAACACCGGACCACGTAGTCGTAGACGGTCGACTTGAACGACGGTGTCAACGCGGGAGTGGTCTTGATCGAGATCGGCGTGGTCGCTGCTGCCGGTGGCGAGGTCACGCCGACAGCGAGCGCAGCCAGCAGCACCGGTACCAGGCTGAGCCACCGGACCAGTCGCAACGTCCGGCCGGAGGTCTTCCCGAAACCCACGGGCAATGGAGCCGTCGCCGGCGCTGGGAACACGGTCCGAATGTCTCAGACCTTGGCGGTGGTGGACGGCGCCAGGCTCACTGCACCCTCCGGCCCTTGGCAGAAGTCGATCGAGACCGGGTCGCCCTTTCTCGTGTACGTCGAGGTCCCGCCGGTGACCACGCCCGAGAGCTCGTGCTCCGTCAAAAAGGCGGCGCAGGTTCCCCTGCCCGGCGACGAGGAGCTCCACCGCCCGGTCGTGGTCCCGCCGCTCGTCTTCCACGTGAAGGTCCCACCTGAAGTCAGCACCGCCCCCGAGCCGCTAGCGGACCCGTTGGTGGCCGACGTCGGCGTGCACGAGCTCAGGGTGACGGTCGCCGAGGCCCTCCCGCCGAGCTTGGCGCAGGTCACTTTCGGCGTCGCGTAGGTGACGGTGAAGTTCGCGGTTGCCGAAGACCACGCGTACGTGGGGTCACCGACGTAGGTCGCCACGACGGTGTCTGCGCCCACCGGTGCCTCCGTCGAGGTGCAGGATCCCGTGCCGTTCACCAACGTGGCGGAGCAGAGCTCGGTCGATCCGATCGCAAAGCTCACCCCTCCGGTCGGGGTGCCCGGTCCAGACGCAGGGGTCACCGATGCTGCGAACGTGATGCGGTGTTTGACGATCGCGGAGGACGGGGTCACCGACGGATCGACAGTCGCGGCAGTCGTGCCGCCGCTGGCCATCTCGACCAGCGCCGCCTCGCTGTCGTCGCCCGTGTTCCCCGGCATGTCGTTCCAGCCGGCCATCACACAACTGCTCGCCTCGACGCAGGACAGACCCTCGGGGAAGTTCGACGCACTTCCCTCCTGTGGGCTCGGGACGACACTGACGTTCGTTCCGTCCCAGGTGACGACCAGAGTCTGGGCGGTATTGCTCGCGTAGTGGAGACTGCCGGAGTCGGAGAAGGCACCCACCGCCTGGCATTGGTCGACGCCCGTGCACGAGACCCCCGTCAAGAAGTTCGTCACGTCGCCCGGGTCGGGGCTGGTGGCGGCTGTCCAGCTCGTCCCGTCCCAACTCTCGACGAGTGTCTGCTGGTCACTCAGCGTACCGGCGTGCGGGCTCCCCGTGCCCACGGTCAGGCAGCTCGCCGAGCTCGCGCAGGATACGGCGGACAGCGTGTTGTCCGCGCCGGCCGGGTCGGGGCTCGTGACGACGGTCCAGTTGGTTCCGTCCCAGGACTCGATCAGTGTCTTCCACACGCCGGTCGAGCTGTACGAGGATCCGACCGCGACGCAGTCGGTCGCGTCGGGACAGGACACCCCGGTAAGCGTGTTGTCGCCGCTGCCCACGTCGGGGCTCGTGGCGGCGGTCCAGTTGGTGCCGTCCCAGGACTCGATCAGGGTCCGCCACACCCCCGTCGAGCTGTACGAGGAGCCCACCGCCGTGCACTCCGTCGGATCGGAGCACGACACCCCGGTGAGCAGGTTGTCCCCAGTGCCCACGTCAGGGCTCGTTGCGATCGACCAGCTGGTGCCGTCCCAGGTCTCGACGAGGGTCTGGGTCAGTGAGGGCGTGGAGTAGTCGAAGCCCACAGCAACGCAGTCGGTCGCGTCGGAGCACGACACCCCGTTGAGGTAGTTGTCGCCACTGCCCGAATCGGGGCTGGTCATGAGGGACCATTGGGCCCCGTTCCACTCCTCGATGAGCGTGGCGAACACGTGTGAGGTGTTCTCGGCGGCGCCGACCGCGATGCACTGGGTCCAGGTGGTGCAGGACACGTCGTTGAGGACGTACTGGATACCTCCCGGGTTGGGGGTTGGCACGATCGTCCACGGGGAGGGCGACGCCGCGCCGGAAGGAACCGGCGATCCGAGCAGCGACGCTCCGCCGGCGAGGAGCCCGACCAGTGCCACCAGCGCAGTTGAGAGGCGCGTGACGCGGCGCCGACGGAGATGCGACGACACCCATCCTCCCGCGATCCGATTGCGTTTCACCCCTCCGTACCCCCTCACAGAAACGAACGGCAAACCAGGAATCGAACGCCAACCCTCTCACACCCGAGGTGGACTTGTCACCTGCGCGCACCGCGATTTTTCGCGGTTCAGACGCGGTTCCGGTGCACACGCAGTCCTCGGTCGGACTTGCTACGGTTGCGCTCGACGGTGGCGGGATTGCCGCCAGATGGGTTAGTTTGAACCCCGAAGGGGGGCAGCTGATGATGAGGAATCCGCGATCCGTCCGCGCAGCAGCGGCTGCGGCAGCCGTGCTCGTCGGGGCAGCGACATGTGGGGCCTCTCTGGTGAGCCCGGGTGTCGCGGGCGCAGCAGGCAAGGCGTCGAGCACGGGGGCAGCCCGACCACGTTCAGTGGCTGTACCGTCGCGGAACACGGTCGCCGCGACGGCGGCCACACTTCCCGACGGCACGCCGACGGGAATCCACAAGATCAAGCACGTGATCGTGATCATGCAGGAGAACCGGTCGTTCGACGACTACTTCGGGACCTTCCCCGGAGCAGACGGCATCCCGGCGGCCAACGGTCAGTTCACGGTCTGCGTTCCCGATCCGGTGACCAAGGGCTGCGACAAGCCGTACAACAACCCTGCGGACGGCGACCTCGGGGGCTGCCACGGCGACTCCTGCATCCCGGTCGTCGAGGACGGGGGCAAGATGGACGGATTCGTCGCCTCCGCCGAGCAGTTCGTGTACCCGACAGACGTCATGGGCTACGAGGACGCGAGGGAGATCCCCAACTACTGGGCCTACGCCGAGCACTACGCGCTCGACGACCACTTCTTCACGGCCTCGTTGGGGTGGAGCCTGCCCCAGCACCTGTACATGGTGTCGGGCTGGTCGGCGAGCTGCTCGACGGCGCAGGCCTCGAGCTGCGTCAACAACATCATCGGGCCCTCCTCGCCGGCCCAGGAGGGGACAGCGGTCGGGCAGGCGCTCGCCACCGGCACGTCGAGCGTCCACTCCTCATGGACCGACATCACCGATCTCCTCTTCAAGCACCACGTGACCTGGCGGTACTACATCGAGACCGGCTCCCAGGTCGACTGCATCGACGGGACGCAATGCGCTAAGGCGGCGGCCTACAAGACGCCCGGCATCTGGGACCCGCTGCCGATCTTCTCGGACGTCCAGGCGAACAATCAGATCTCGAACGTGGTATCTCAGAATCAGTACTTCGCGGCCGCCTCGAAAGGGACCCTGCCGACCGTCTCCTGGATCGAACCCAGCGGGCCCAACTCCGAGCACCCCCAGCTCGGGGGGATCCACGAGGGGCAGGCCTACGTGACCAATATCATCAACGCCGCCGAGAGCGGGCCCGAGTGGGACTCCACCGCGATCTTCCTCACCTGGGACGAGTGGGGGGGCTTCTACGACCAGGTATTGCCCCCCACGGTCGACGGGAACGGCTACGGAATCCGAGTCCCGAGCCTCATCATCAGCCCCTACGCGAAGAAGGGGTACATCGACCATCAGACGCTGAGCGATGACGCCTATCTCAAGTTCATCGAGGACGACTTCCTCGGAGGGGCCCGCATCGATCCGGCGACCGATGGTCGGCCCGACCCCCGTCCGGACGTGCGGGAGAACGAGTCCATCCTCGGCAACGTCGCTGACGACTTCAACTTCAACCAGACGCCCAGCGCGCCGTTGATCCTGCCCCTCAACCCGGCTCCGGGCCCGGCCTCGACGCCCGGAGGGTGACGGCTCAGCCGTCAGCCTCCGATGCGACTCGACCGACCAAGCGCATTGAACGAAACAGGGTAGGGCGCAAGATGCGTGGTCGGAGCAGCCGGATCATCGCGGCGATGAGTCTGACAGGCGTTCTCTCTCTCGGTGGGGCCACCCTCGGGGCGGAACAGCCTGCCGGGGCCGGCACCGTTACTGCCACCGCCATCACCGCCGGGGGGTACGACACCTGCGCGGTGCTCAGCACCGAGAACGTCAAGTGCTGGGGGCAGAACGCATACGGCGCGCTCGGCAACGGGTCCACCACCAGCTCGGACGTCCCTGTGGCCGTCAAGGGCCTGAGTGGGGTGAACGCCATCGCCGCCGGCGAGTACCACCACACCTGCGCGCAACTCAACACGGGAACGGTCGAGTGCTGGGGGTGGAACGTATGGGGCCAGCTCGGCAACGGCACCACGACCGATTCGTCGGTCCCGGTGGCCGTCACGGGTCTGAGTGGGGTGACCGCAATCGCTGCCGGGAATGGCCACAGCTGTGCGCTGCTCAGCACCGAGACGGTTATGTGCTGGGGGCTCAACTCCAACGAGCAGCTCGGCAACGTCAGCGTGACGAACTCTTCGGTCCCGGTGGCCGTCGCGGGAAAACTGGACGGGGTAACCGCTGTCTCCGCCGGGAGTTTCGACAACTGTGAACTGCTCAGCACCGAGACGGTTGCGTGCTGGGGGGATGGCTCCTTTGGCGACCTGGGCGGCGGGAACGGCACCTCGACCGACGCTCCGGTCCCGGTGGCCGTCAAGGACCTGAGTGGGGTGACTGCTATCGCTGCCGGGGGGTACGACGTCTGCGGGTTGCTCACCAACGGAAGGGTCAAGTGCTGGGGGGACAACCGATACGGCGCCCTGGGCAATGGGTACACCGGCGGCTATACGACCCCGGTTGGCGTCAAGGACCTGGGTGGGGTGACTGCGGTCGCCACCGGATATGAGCACGCCTGTGCACTGCTCACCACGAGGAACGTCAAGTGCTGGGGGGACAACAGCAACGGTCAGTTGGGCAACGGGACCACCACCAACTCGGATGTCCCGGTGGCCGTCAAGGGGCTGAGTGGGGTGACTGCAATCTCGGCGGGGTATCTGCACACCTGTGCACTCCTCGACACGGGGACGGTCAAGTGCTGGGGGTGGAACGCAGACGGCCAACTCGGCAACGGCACCGGGACCGATTCTTCGGTCCCGGTGGCCGTCAAGGGCCTGTAACGGTCACTCGGAGGCTGACCGTGGTTTCGGCGCCGTCCGGGGATGGCATTACATTTGAACTCCGAGGGGGAAACTGGTCATGAGGAACTCGCGATCCGTCCGCGCAGCAGCGGCTGCGGCAGCCGTGCTCGTCGGGGCAGCGACATGCGGGGCCGCCACGCTGGCGAGCTCAGGCGTTGCGGCCGCAGCAGGCAAGGCGCCGAGCACTCGGGCGGCCCGAGCACGTTCCGTGGTGGTACCGTCTCGGAACGCGGTCGCCGAGACCTCGGCCACACTCCCCGACGGCACGCCGACGGCCATCCACAAGATCAAGCATGTGATCGTGATCATGCAGGAGAACCGGTCGTTCGACGACTATTTCGGGACCTTCCCCGGAGCAGAGGGCATCCCGGCGGCCAACGGTCAGTTCACGGTCTGTGTTCCCGATCCGGTGACCGAGGGCTGCGACAAGCCGTACAACAATCCTTCGACCACCGACGTCGGGGGCTGTCACTCCTACCCCTGCGCCGAGGCCGTCCTCGACGGCGGCAAGATGGACGGGTTCGTCGCCTCCGCCGAGCAGTTCGGGTACCCGACCGACGTCATGGGCTACGAGGACGCGAGGGAGATCCCCAACTACTGGGCCTACGCCGAGCACTACACGCTCGACGACCACTTCTTCGCGTCCTCGTTGAGTTGGAGCCTGCCCCAGCACCTGTACCTGGTCTCGGGCTGGTCGGCCCTCTGCTCGACGACGCAGGCCTCGAGCTGCGTCAACAACATCGACGGGCCCTACGCGCCAGCTGGAGAGCAGAAAGGGGTCAGCCAGGCACTCGCCACCGGCACGTCGGACATCCACTCTTCATGGACGGACATCACCGATCTCCTCTACACGCACCACGTGACCTGGCGGTACTACATCGAGAACGGCACCAAGGTCGACTGCTTCGACGGGGACCTGGCCACCTGCCCTCCCAAAGCTTCGGACTACCAGACGCCCGGCATCTGGGACCCGCTGCCGATCTTCTCGGACGTCCAGGCGAACAACCAGATCTCGAATGTCACACCGCTCGGCTCGTACTTGGCGGCCGCCAAGAACGGGACCCTGCCCACCGTCTCCTGGATCGAACCCAGCGTGCCCAACTCCGAGCACCCCGAACTCGGGGCACCGGGTCAGGCCACCAATCTCGGTGGGATCCACGAGGGGCAGGCCTACGTGACCAAACTGATCAACGCCGCCGAGAGCGGGCCCGAGTGGGACTCGACCGCCATCTTCCTCACCTGGGACGAGTGGGGGGGCTTCTACGACAACGTCGTGCCCCCCACGGTCGACGGGAACGGCTACGGCCTGCGCGTCCCGAGCCTCATCATCAGCCCCTACGCGAAGAAGGGGCACATCGACCACCAGACGCTGAGCGATGACGCCTATCTCAAGTTCATCGAGGACGACTTCCTCGGAGGGGCCCGCATCGATCCGGCGACCGATGGTCGGCCCGACCCCCGTCCGGACGTGCGGGAGAACGAGTCCATCCTCGGCAACGTCGCTGACGACTTCAACTTCAACCAGACGCCCAGCGCGCCGTTGATCCTGCCCCTCAACCCGGCTCCGGGCCCGGCCTCGAAGCCCGGAGGGTGACGGCTCAGCCGTTGGCGTCCGGCACCGTCGGCGGGGTCGCGTCGAGCGGTGTCGTCGGTAACTTGGCGAGCGCGTCGACCACGAATGACTGCAGCTCGCCCATGTCCACGGTCCCGGACTCGGTGAGGGCGACGCCCACGACGTAGTTGCCCTTCTGCGCTATCACGATGCCCTGGTGGACGGTCTGCAGGTCGGAGGTGATCGTGGCCGCATATGCGGCGCTCTGTGCGCCTTCGGTGGGCGCGGCAACCGGGTGCATGGTGCCGGAGGCCTCCCGTCCGTCGAGCGCGGTCGAGAAGGTCGACGAGTTGTTGTAGGTGATCCGGGTCACCGCGAATCCCGCCGCCGCTGAGTAGACAGAGGCGAGATCCTCGGTGAGCCCAGGAAGACCTCCGGGCATGGTGAACGCGACGTGGGCATAGGAGAGCGCGACCAGAGAGTCGCCAGCCGGATTGGGGAACGCACTCACCGGAAAGGCCGAGTGGGCCCGATTGACCGCCCAGCCCTTCGGGAGATCGGACGTTTCCAGCAGCAGAGGGTGCACGCTCGCCGTCGCGGCCTTTTGCGCTTTCTGGAGCGCTTTGGTGGGGGGCCCGGTGGAGGCGGTGGTCGGCGGTGTCGTCGGGGCTGTCGTCGGCGGTGTGGTGGAAGTGGTCGGTGGGGTGGAGGCGGTCCGCGGCGTGGTGGAGGTGGTGCTCCCGGGCTGCGAGCTCGCCGACGAACAGCCGACGAAGCCCGCCCCTGCCGCCACAATCGCCAGGAGTCGCAGGCGCTTCATCCGTTCCCCTCGTGACGATCCTGCCAGTGCAAAGCCCACCTCTTCTCACTCGATCCTATCGGGGACAGGCCTCAGATCGACGGCGGCCATCGCGCGCCGCCACAACACGACGGAGCGGAGCGTGCGACCGCCGGTTACGATCACCCGGCGGTCCGACCGGACCACGATCACCCGCGACGTGATGAGGATCCGGCACGTGCCCGAGAGCATCAGAGCTGATGGCGACTACGTGGACGTCGGGCCGCGTCACCTGCTCACGAGCTTGCTCATGCGCCGGGTGGACGATCCTGTGTCCGGTCCCTCGCTCGAGATGGACCTGCGCGACGATGTCGTCAATCCACACGGGAGCCTGCACGGTGGGCTGATGGGTGTCCTCATCGAGTGCGGCGCAGCCGGGTGCGCGGTGCGGGCAGTCGGCTCGGAGAACATCGTGGCCTCCGACATGCAGATCCGCTTCCTCACCGCGGTCACGGTCGGGCCGGCACGGGTGCTGTCGACGGTCCTGCGGCGGGGCCGGCGGGCGGTGGTCGTCCAGTCGGACGTCATCGACGTGGGCGACGACAGGAAGCTTGTGGCATCGGCCACCCTCTCCTACGCGGTCCTGGACAGGGCCGACGGCGCATCCGGCTGACCTCCGCCGTACTGCCGGTCGACACGCGGTCGCGCCTTAGCGGCCGATCGCGTCGGTGTCGACGCGCCCGCCCGCTGTCCTCCCGTCGGTGACCACCCGCCGACCGGTGATGAGCCATTGGCCGTCACGCACCCCGTACTCGTCCAGGTAACGGCCCCAGTGGTCGACTCCGTCCGCCATCAGCACGACGAAGTAGCTCCGACCAAGCGCGTGGTCACGATCCTGCAGGTCGATCTGGTGGCTACCCACCAGGTGCCGGACGTGGTGCCGTCGGGCATCCCCATCCGTCGCACGGTCCCACCTGGACTTGGTCCCGGTGAACAGCGCAGCCATCTGCTCGACCCCCTCGAACCGCTGGAGGTCCCCTTCCATCGAGACCAGCTCGAGCACGGCATCCGCTGCAAAGACGGCGAGCATCTGAGCGAACCGGCCCGAATCGCCATTGGCGTTGTACCTCGCCACGAGATCACGAATGCTCTCGCGGGCCGTCAGCTCCCACAGCTCCACCGGTCACTCCTCTCGATCACGACCGACCAGCTGACGGTACCCGGTGGGCCGGTCGACCTGTCGCGGTCAGCCCCCGTAGTGCCGGTCTGCGGCCACCCAGTCGACCGCGATCGCCTGCTGAGCGACCACCAGCGAGACCCGGCCCGAGCAGACCAGCTGGTTGAGCCGGTCCTCCAGGAGGTCCTTGCCGTTTGCGGTCGACGTCGCGCCCGGCAGGTCGTTGGGCTCGACCCAGAGGTTGGCCGGATCGTTCGGGTCGCCGCCGAGCTCGAGCGGAACCAGGTGGTCGTACTCCGCGGTGCGGAACGACCCGGTGTAGCCGTAGGCCGCCGCGGATGCGGTCTTCTCCGCGTCGGTGACGGACTCCGGAGGTCGGATCGACGAGGCGTACCCGCTCCGGCAGATGGTCGAACCGATGTCTGCCTGGCTCACCTGCGGACTGACTGCACCCGGGGTGCATCTCGGGTCGGGGAGGGGATCCCGCCCGATGTAGGTGTAGTGACAGGACCCCGGAGAGGGCTGGGATTGCACGGCGTAGACGGCCATCGGTCCGGGCCCGACCTCGACCGCCGCGGCTGGACCCTCGTGAACGGCCGCCGCTGTCGGACCCGCGGTGGCCGGCACCTCGCGGGATCTGCCCGCGGACCTCGGGGAGGTGACGACCAGAATGCCGTACGCACAGAGGCCGACCATCAGACCAACCGATGTCAGGAAGACAGTCCTCCGCATGGCCGGATGCTCGCAGACCGCTGCGACACGTGGGGTGTTTGGGCCACCCGGCATAGAGTGGCCCGTGGCTCTCGATGGTCGGCGGTCGGCCGTGGTCTCCGGTCGGCCGGTGATCGGCCTGGTCCGTGCCTGTCACCTGCAGCCGACCCTGGCGGTTACCGCCGCCGCCACCGGCCTCGCCGCGCTGGCGGGTCGCGGTGCCCCCGGTTGCGTCGCGGTCGCGGTCGCCGTCCTGGCAGGCCAGCTCTCGACCGGCTGGAGCAACGACTGGTTCGACGCCGAGCGGGACACCGCGGTCGGACGGACCGACAAGCCCATCGTGGCCGGGCTGGTCGGCGTCGCGACGGTCCGCTCCGCCGCCCTCTCCGCCCTGGCGGCATCGGTCCCGTTGTCCCTGCTGTCCGGCTGGCGGGCGGCTCTGGTCCATCTCGCGGCCATCGGCTCGGCCTGGACCTACAACGCCGGCTTCAAGGCGACGGTGATCAGTCCCCTCCCCTATGCGGTGTCCTTCGGTCTCCTGCCGGCCTTCGTCACCCTCGGGCTCCCGGGGCACCCGTGGCCGCGGCCGGTGGTCATGGTGGCAACCGCGCTCTTGGGGGTCGGAGCGCACTTCATCAACACGCTGCCCGATCGGGAGGGCGACGCACGCTCGGGCATCGCCGGGCTCCCCCAGCGGATGAGTCCGGGCGGCGCGCTACGGACCGGCGTCCTCCTGCTCGGCGCGTGCGCGTTGACCATCTGGGCACTCGGAGGGAGCCAGCCGGTCGCCCGCTCGGCCCTGCTTGCCGTCTCCCTGGCCGCGGCCGCCATGGTGGCAATCAGCACACTGCGGTCGACTCCCCGCACGGCCTGGTCGTGGACGCTGGTCACCGTGCTCTGCTGCCTGGCGATGTTCGCTGTCTCGCGTCCGCCCGTCCATGGTTAGGCGGGCAGCGTGGGCAACCGGGGTCGCCGCCACTGCGGCACCATAGGCTGGTGTCGTGTGCGGAAGGATCGCCCTCTACGACGAACCGGATCATCTGGCCAGGCTGCTCGACGCCGGCATCGACCCCGAACTGTTGACCGACTGGCGCCCGAGTTGGAACGTCGGGCCGACCGACCCCATCCTCGGCGTCTCGCACCGAGAGGGACGGCGCGTGCTCGGTTCGTACCGCTGGGGCCTCGTGCCCCGCGGGGCGAAGGACCCGGCGTCCGTTCGGGGGACGTTCAACGCCCGGGCCGAAACGCTGGCCACCAAGCCGACCTTCCGCTCGGCCTTCCGGCGCTCGCGCATCCTGGTTCCGGTCGACACGTTCTACGAGTGGGAGACGGTCGGTCCCAAACTCAAGCAGCCGCATGCGTTCGTCCGTGCCGACGGCGGGCCGCTGGTCCTGGCGGGACTGCGTGAGTCGTGGAGCGGCCCGGACGGGACCCGGCTGCGCACAGCCACCATCATCACGACCGAGGCGGGGCCGGACATGCCGATCCACGACCGTCAACCGGTGGTGCTCGAGCCCGAGACCTGGGACCACTGGCTCGACACTGAGGTGATGGATCGCGACGAGTTGGAGCCCCTGCTGGTGCCGACGGTGGCGGGCACCCTGGTGCACCATCCGGTCAGCCGGGCCGTCGGGAACATCCGCAACAACAGCCCGGCGCTCGTCGAGGCGATCGCCCCGGGAGGCGGGCACGAGTAGCCCCGCTTGGTTCCGGTCGCGCCCGGAATCTCGTGTCGCGAAACGGTCACCGGGGCGTTTTCGGTGCTCACTGCGGGATTCTCCCCACCGGAGCGGTCGCGCTGGATTGCCGGCCCGCGCCGATCTAGCCTCACACGCGTGATGGGGTGGTTTCTTGTCGGGACCCTGGGGGTCGTCGCGCTGTTCGTCTGGCTCGCGTGGCTGACCGGCGGCCTCTCCTACCTCCTGAGGGTCTTCGTCTCCTGGACCCGTCAGATCGCACGCACCGGTACTCGCCCTTCCGTCGAGCAGGGACCGGAATCCCCCTGACCGTCAGGAGCGCTGGTCGAGCTGCGCCAGCAACCGCTTCGATGCGACCGTGCGGAACGCCGCTTCACACAGCAGTGCCACCTCGGCCCAGTCGACACGACCATCGAGCCGCATCCCCAACCAGCCGCGCGACCCGACGTAGGGCGGGCGGAAGAAGCGCCCCTGATCCGCGGCGATGAACCCCTGCTGCGCGCCGGCGGGTGCCGCGCACCAAAGATGGGGAAACTGGTGCTCGTGATGGCCGTCGGGCCAGAGCATCACGAACTGCCTCCCGGCGAAGAAGGCGGGAGCTCCGTGACTGATCTTCTCGGTCGCCCCCGGAAGAGCCATGCAGACGACCCGGACCCGATCCTCGACCCTTCGACTGGCCATGCGCTGGATCGTACGCGCGCTTGTCGGGAGTCGCGAGCCACCCGCCCACCCCGTACGTTGCTGTTCAAGGTCCGGCCGCGGTCGGACGATGAACACGGGATGGGCGTGCCACCGAGAGAGTCGAACCCGAATCCCGCAGCCGCACTGCGACTCGCGAGCATCGAGGGAGTCCCCGACTATGCGCTGCATGCCGACGACCAACTGATCGCCGAGCGTGACCGGTTGCGGAACCAGTCCGACGAACTCACGATGCGTCCCGGAGGGACCCCGGGAGTGAGTCAGCTCCTCGTGACGATCGAGCAGGAGATCGAACGGATCACCGACGAGCTCATCCAGCGAGCCCGATCGAGACACCCCTCCGCGCGGAGCCTCGGTGCCCGGCCGCATCGTGACAGCCCCACACGCTGACGAGTAGCCAGCCATATGCTCGGGCGGTGACCGGCATCGACCTCGGCGGACAACTCGGTGATCTCATGCGCGAGGGTCTCGACGGGCCGACCGGGGACTGACGCCGGGCGGCGTGCGCAGTGAAGCTGATCCTGAGTCGCAAAGGGTTCGACAGTGTCACCGGTGGCGGGCCGAGCCCGATCCTGCCGGACGGCCGCATGCTGTCGCTCCCGATACCGGAACCGACCACGAGGAGCGGGGCGGCGCGGTATTCGGACATCGTGGACCTCGACGGCACCGACTACCTCCAGATCCTGCGCACGCTCGGCTATGCCGCATACGACGACCGGTCCACCTGTCATCTCGATCCTGATCTGGTCCCGACGGTCCGCCCACGCGGTGAGGGCTGGCGGGGGATGCTCGGCCAGGCCGGGGCGGCGGCATCGCACCTCTCGAACCAGGGCGTCGGCAAGGGTGATCTCTTCCTGTTCTGGGGGCTCTATGCCCAGGCCGACCGTCGAGCGTGGATCGCGCGCCAGCCGCGACACCATTCCCTGTTCGGCTACCTCGAGGTGGACCGGGTCGTCGACGTCGGCGCAGGAGACACGCTGCCCGAGGCCCCGTACCACCCCCACCTGACCCGTTCCTACGGCACTCTCAGGAACCTGGTGTTCGTCGCGACCGAGCGGTTGAGCCACGACCCACGACGCCCCGGTTGGGGGGTGTTCCACTGGTCACCCGGGCTCGTCCTCTCCGATCCGGGCTCGACGACCCTGACCTCGTGGCGGCTGCCCGCGTGCTTCCACCCCTCGAGCGGGACGACACTCAGCTACCACGGCAGGCCGGAGCAGTGGACAGGGGCGCACGCCGACGGCCGCGTGTCGGTCGTGCGGAGGGGTCCGGGGCAGGAGTTCGTCTGCGACGCGTCCCCCGATGTCCTCGACTGGGCACTGGGGCTCATCACGGGTACCCCGATCTGGGCGCCCACCAGCTGAGACGCCACCCGGTCCCCCGGCCGACCGCGAGGCGGCGTGGGATACCGTGTGGATCCGCCGTGCAGTCCAGGGAGGTGCCATGGCAAAGGTTCTCTGCGTTCTCTACGACGACCCGGTCGAGGGATACCCCGTCTCCTATCCCCGCGACAGCATCCCGCAGGTGACCTCGTATCCCGGCGGTCAATCGGCGCCCACCCCCGCCGCGATCGACTTCACGCCGGGCCAGCTGCTCGGGAGCGTGTCGGGGGAGCTCGGGCTCCGACCGTTCCTCGAAGCCGCGGGACACACACTCGTGGTCACCTCGGACAAGGACGGACCGGGCTCGGTGTTCGAGCGGGAGCTGCCCGATACCGAAGTGGTGATCTCGCAACCGTTCTGGCCGGCCTACCTCACGTCGCAGCGCCTCGAGATGGCCCCGCAGCTGAAGCTCGCGATCACCGCCGGAATCGGCTCCGACCATGTCGACCTCGAGGCGGCGATCCGGCGAGGCGTCACCGTCGCCGAAGTCACCTACTCGAACTCGATCAGCGTCTCCGAGCACGTCGTGATGATGATCCTCGCGCTGGTCCGCAATTACATCCCGTCCTACGGATGGGTAGTACGGGGGGGTTGGAACATCGCCGACTGCGCCGAACGCTCGTACGACCTCGAGGGAATGGACGTCGGCACCGTCGCGGCAGGACGGATCGGAACGGCCGTCTTGCGCCGTCTCAAGCCATTCGACGTGAAGCTGCACTACACGGACCGGCACCGCCTCTCCCCTGCCGTGGAGGAGGAGCTCGGCCTCACCTACCACGCGAGCACTGCCGACATGGTGCCGCACTGCGACGTGGTCACGATCAACGCACCGCTGACCCCTGAGACAGAGGGCCTCTTCGACGACGCGCTGCTCGGCACCATGCGCCGGGGGGCCTACATCGTCAACACGGCACGGGGGAAGATCTGCGACCGTGACGCGATCGTCCGAGCGCTCGAGAGCGGTCAGCTGGCCGGGTACGCCGGCGACGTGTGGTTTCCTCAGCCCCCGCCGCAGGACCATCCCTGGCGCACGATGCCCCACCACGGGATGACCCCTCACATCTCGGGGACCTCCCTGTCGGCACAGGCCCGGTACGCGGCCGGAACGAGGGAGATCCTCGAGTGCCACTTCGGGGGACGGCCGATCAGGGACGACTACCTCATCGTGGACGGCGGTCGACTCGCCGGGACCGGCGCGCATTCCTACACGGCCGGCAATACCACCGGCGGCTCGGAGGATGCCGCCAAGTTCGAGCGAGCCCACACACCGCCGGGACGAGCGGGGTAGGGTCTCCGACCGGAGCAGACGAGGGGGAGCCATGGTCGACCGCCCAACACCGTTGTCTTCTGTGACGCGCCGGCGCGCCGCTGCGCTGGCCGGCGTGGGGCTCGTGGCAAGCCTGCTCGCCGCGCCCACGGTCGCCGCCGCCTCAGCGGGGACGTCCCACCCGCTCCGTGCGGCGCAGCTGCACGTCCTGCCCGATCCCGAGCTGAGCCCGGCGATGACGCCGCAGCTGGCTCCGGCGCCGGCGACGGCGCAGCTCAAGACCTACACCGCCAGGGTGACGGGGCTCGGCAAGACATACTCCTACGAGATGGTGGGCACCAACCCGGAGGTGCACTCTGCACTGGGGAACTCGACGACCATCACCGCGCTGCTCGTCCCGCTGGTCGTCAAGTTCGCCGGTGGCCTCTCCTGGAACCCGACCGCCGTCGACTCGTGCGATCCGGGAGCCACCCCGTTGGCCCGGACACGGAAGTCGCCGCTGTTCGTCAATCGCGCCTGGACCTTCGGGGGAACGCACATCGGAACCGGGCAGTACATCGACGCCTTCGAGCGGGCCGAATTCTGGCACTACACCAAGCCCGGCGGGACCAATCCCGGCTACCAGCTGCAACTCGCCCTCAAGACCCTCCCCGCCAGGACCGTGACCGTGCCGACCGCGGATGGCACCGACTACAAGGGGTACTCGTGTGGCAACGGCAAGCTCGCCGACGTCAACTTCAACTGGCTGTACACATATCTCCGCACGACGCTCATGCCATCCCTTCGGTCGGCCGGTGTCGGCCCGACCACCTTCCCGATCTTCCTGGTCCACAACGTCGCAGCGTACGAGAACAACAAGCCGACCGACTGCTGCGTACTCGGGTATCACGACGCCCTCTCCACGGCGTCAGGCATCGAGACCTATGCCTACGCGGACTACGAGAACTCCGGTGCGTTCAACACCACGCACGACATACAGGACCTCGCGCACGAAGTGGGCGAGTGGGTCAACGACCCGCTCGGCACCAATCCCACACCCGCCTGGGGTCACATCGGCCAGCAGACCGCCTGCCAGTTCAACCTCGAGGTCGGGGACCCGCTCTCCGGCACCGCCATTCCCGTGGCCCTCAGCGGGTTCACCTACCATCCCCAGGAGCTGGCGTTCTTCTCCTGGTTCTACCGGCAGACACCGAGCCTCGGGGTCAACGGCTGGTACTCGGACAACGGGACGTTGACGACGGTTCAGGCGCTCTGTAGCTGACCCGGCTCAGGAGCACGGCCGATCGGCTTCGGGGCGCTCCGGTCACCGACGAGCGCTCATAGGCTGTCCACATGGAGACGCCGATCGCCTGCACCTTGGAGTCCGAGGCGGCCCGAGCCCGCATCGAGGAGTGGCGGGCCGTCGGGGTCCGCTCGGTCGGCAGTGCGTACCGGGACGGGCCCGGGCGCCTCGAGCTCACGCTCCTGCCAGATGCGGACGTCGGGTCCATCCTCCGGCTCGCACAGCAGGAGGTGGCCTGCTGCGCGTTCTTCCGCTTCTCGTTCACGGTCGCTCCCGAGTCGGTGACGCTGGCGATCGGCGTCCCGGACGAGGCTTCTCCGGTCTTGGATGCGTTCGCGTCGCTGGTCGCCCGAGGGGTCAGTGCGGGTCGCGACGCATGAACCAGTTGCGCGCCGAGAGGATCTCGGTCTCCTCGGCGATCTCGAACCCGAGGCCGATGTAGAAGCGGACGTTCTCCGGCTTATCGGTCTCGAGCCACGCGAGTCGTCCATGCTGGTCGAACTCCGCACAGAGCAGGCCCATGGCGGAGCGCCCGAGGCCCCTCCCCTGGAACTCGGGCTCGACGCTCACCGGCCCGACATGCCAATGCGGCTCGGGGAGGTCGTGTGCGGCCAGGATCGAGCCCATGTGCAGGAACCTGTCGGCATCGGTCGCCTCGGGGCCCGGTGGATCCAGGACCCTGAACTGCGGGGGCAGGAGCGATGCGATGCAGTTGCCCGGATGCTCGGTCGCGGCGACCCCGAGGACGGTCCCCCCGAGCCGGACGCCGGCCACCCGCGCCCCGTCGAGTACCCCGAGGAACGTGCTGTGGAACATCTCGAAGCGGACGAGCGGATCGTCGGAGACGGCCAGGGCCGTCGGACTGTCCCGCAGCGCGCGGGCGGCCACCCTCGCCGCCTGCGTCGTCTGATCTGTGCCCTTCAACCAGGTCGTCTCGAGCTCGGCCACGTCGCGGTTCTACCAGATCCGTCGTCGTCCACACCACGCGCAGCCGAGCGGTGACCGTTCGGGTTCTGCCAGTGAGCGGAGGCGCGCCTCACCGAGGCGGCGGGCGACGCTACCGTTCTCCGGGTGAACGGCTCCCGGCGGTGCGAGCAGTCCAGCCGCAGCATCCGATATCTCGTTGCCGGGATGGCGGTCGCGCTGCTCCTCGCCGGGTGCTCGTCGGGCGGGACGGTGGGGCTCCCGACCACCACCACGACAACGCTGTACACCCACGCGCAGGTGCTCGGTTGGGTGACACCGACGTTGGGGAACGGCATCAGCTTCGTCGGGTCTGTTCCCAACAACCCGACGGCGGCCCAGTTATACGCCTCGACCCGGCCGCTCGACACCGCGGCCTCGGTGTCCATCCACGAACTGGCCGAGGTCCCCTGGAGCGGTTCATTACGATCTGACGAGAAAGCGCTGGTCAAGGAGCTCGTCCGCATCGAGACGGTCACTGCGTCGTCTCCGTCTGCAGGATCCGGCTACCTCGACCGGGTCGAGACCGACATCGCTGCCCTGAGGAGTGATCTGCAGCGGTTGTCCGACGCCGTCAAGGGCTGAGCTCGCCCGTCCCTCGGGAACCGTCAGCGGGAGGTGTCGCGCGCTGAACGTGTGGTGCGAGAACTCCCCTCATCCGGATCCTCGGCGGCACCGAAGAACAGCCGGGGGCGGACGCTGACAGGGAGGGCCTTCGAGGATGCATCGGGTCCATGACACCAACTGGTCACGCGAATGGCGGGTGACGCTCGGGGCTGTCTCGGCCATCGCCGTCCTCGTCGCCTCGGGCGCTGTGGTCGAAGTCGGAGGAGCGGTCGAGACGTCCGCGGCCGCCGCGACCACCCCGAGCACCTGTTCGGGACCGGACGGCCTGGGGTATTGGCAGGTCGCCGCAGACGGCGGGGTGTTCGCGTACGGGACCGCCCGGTTCTTCGGCTCGACGGGGGGCGTGCATCTCAACCAACCCGTCGTGGGTGTGGCACCCAGCGTCGACGGGAGGGGCTACTGGTTGGTGGCGGCCGACGGCGGGGTCTTCGCCTTCGGGGACGCCCCCTTCAAGGGTTCGACCGGCGGGATGCCGCTCAACCAACCGGTCGTCGGTATGGTGCCGACGGTCGACGGCCAGGGCTACTGGCTGGTGGCGGCCGACGGCGGGGTGTTCGCCTTCGGGGACGCCACGTTCTACGGATCGACCGGCGGGATCCCGCTCAACCGCCCGGTGGTCGGGATCGCCGCCACCAAGGACGGGCGGGGGTACTGGCTGGTGGCATCCGACGGAGGGGTCTTCAGCTTCGGCGACTCCCACTTCCACGGCTCGTTGGGGAGCATCCGGCTCAATCAACCGGTCGTGGGCATCGCCGCCACGAGGAACGCCAACGGGTACCAGCTGACCGCCAGTGACGGCGGGGTGTTCAGCTTCGGCGACGGCACCTACTACGGCTCGATGGGCGGCCGGCACCTCAACCAGCCCGTGGTCGGCATCGGCAGCACCTACTTCGGCAACGGGTACACCCTGTCGGCTTCCGACGGGGGCGTCTTCACCTTCGGTGACTCCGCATTCTGCGGCTCGTCCGGCAACATCCATCTCAACCGGCCCGTCGTCGGCATGGCGTTCTACTGATGCGACCGAGCCATCGGCCAGACCGACCCATCGACCCTGAACAAGGAGCACCGAATGCCTGAGGTCACCCGACGTCAATTCCTCCGCACCGCCTCGATCGGGGCCGCGGCGGCCGGGGCGCTGGCCGTTGCCGGACCGTCGCTCATCGGGGCCATCGAGTCCGCGAGCGGCACGCCAGGCGCCCTGGCTGGAGCGTCCGAGGGATCCGAGACCCTCGACGGCTCGGACATCTTCGCCCGGGTCGTGGACGCCAGAGCGGGCACGATCAAGATCTTCGTCGGGACGAGGGCGGTCGACTACACCAACCAGGCGTTGGCCCAGCAGCTCCTGCAGGCGGCACAGTGACCGCCCGTTCCACGACCGAACAACCCACGATGCCCCACGAGGTGAACTGACCCATGTCCTCCCACCGAGAAGCACCGATGATCTCGAAGGATCCGGTCGCCGACAGCACCGATGTCTACGCCTTCGTGAGCCCGGACGCCCAGCAGCACCGTCACCCTCATCGCCAACTACGTTCCACTACAGGGGGCGGCCGGAGGACCGAACTTCTTCGAGTTCGGCGACGACGTGCTCTACGAGATCCACATCGACAACACCGGCTCCGGTACCCCGGCCATCACCTACCAGTTCAACTTCACGACCACCATCACCGACCCGGGCACCTTCCTCTACGCCACCGGTCCGATCACCTCGCTCACCGATTCGACCTGGAACCGACGCCAGACGTACACCGTGACCAAGGTCCAGGGCGGCGTCTCGACGGTGCTGACCCCGACGGCTGGCTCCAACCCACTGTCCTGCCCGCCGTGCAACATCGGTCCTCGCTCAACGCCCCACTACTCCACGCTCTCCGGCGACGCCGTCTACCGCCTGTCCAGCGGCGAGATGGTCTTCGCCGGCCAGCGGGCCGACGGGTTCTTCGTCGACCTCGGGTCGATCTTCGACCTCGGCGACCTCCGGCCGCTCTCACCCGATCAGCTGATCCCGGGCGCTGCGTCGATCGGGATCAACCCGCTCGCCGACATCAACGTGCATTCGATCACCATCCAGGTGCCGATCAGCTCGCTCACCAGCAACCAGTTGACGCCGAGCGGGCCGAACGACCCACACGCCGTAATCGGCGTGTGGACCACGGCGAGCCGGCAGACGGTCACGGCCATCAATCCGGGAACGGGCACCCAGACGACGTCCGGTCCCTTCGCCCAGGTCTCGCGGCTGGGCAGTCCGCTGGTCAACGAAGTCGTGGTCCCGATGAACCTGAAGGACTTCTGGAACAGCCAGCCTCCGGCCAGCGACGCACAGTTCGCCGGCGCCGTCGAGCATCCCGAGCTGCAGGCCCTGCTCCCCGTGCTGTACCCGGGGGCCTTCCCCCACCTGGCGGCGTACAGCAAGCCGAGAGCCGATCTGGTCGCCATCTTCGCCACCGGAATTCCCGGCTCGCTGATCGGGGCACCCTTCGGATTCGGCACCTATCAGGGTGGCCATGTGATCGCCGAGATGCTGCGGCTCAACATGGCCATCGCCCCGACCGGCACCGGCGGCGCGGGTACCAGCACGCTGGGTCTGCTCGGAAACGACCTGGCCGGCTACCCGAACGGACGACGGGTCACCGACGACGTGGTGACCATCGCGCTCAAGGCGGTCGCCGGAGCCACGATCCCGTTGGTGGACAACACCTTCACACCGGATGCCGCGGTGAGCGCGGTCACCCAGGGCGTCACGTCCAATGCGGCGGCGTACCAGTCGGCGTTCCCCTATCTGGCCGATCCGTATCCGGGGTTCTCGAATCCGGCGGCCAGTCCCGCGAGCAATCACAACACGACCACCTGACCCGCGGGGATGACGAGTCGCTCACGGACGATGCCCGACCAGTCGGCAGATGAGGAACCGTTCGTCGACCGGCTCAGCGACACCCCCGAGTCGCTGGTCCTCGACATCGGCGGCGAGGTCGGCGCGCTCGTGCTCTACGCCGACGAATCGTGCCTGGGCGTGGAGATCGACGTCACGCCCGCCGGCCACCCGCGGAGCCACCACACCCACACCATGATCCGCCGTCGGCGAGCCGTGGACCGTGAGTTCGTCGCCGGTGTCTATCCGGAGCTCCGAGCAGGCGCATACATCGTGTGGGGCATCGACGGCGAGGTGCTCACCGAACTGGTCATCGCCGGAGGACGGGTCACCGAATTCGACGCTGGACCCTGCCACGGAGTGGCTTCGAGCGACGGACCGGCCCGGGGCGCACGGAGACCCTAGGGCTCGGAAGCTCCACCCCGGGGGCGCGTCTCCTCGTCGGCGGCTCGCAGAGCGCCGGAACGGTATCCGGTCAGGGGACGTCCGTATGCTCTCGAGCATGAGTTGGCCGGCCGCCGAGGTCGACATCGACGAGACCCTGGTGCGCTCGCTCCTCGCGGACCAGCACCCAGACCTCGCGCTGCTCGAGCTGACTCCGCTCGGCTACGGATGGGACAACGCCCTGTGGCGTCTGGGCGACACCCTGGTCGTCAGACTCCCCCGCCGTGCACTCGCCGCCCCGATCCTGGTCCATGAACAGACCTGGCTGCCGCTGCTCGCCCCACGGTTGCCGCTGCCGGTCCCGGTCCCGGTGCGGATCGGACAACCGACCGACGGGTACCCCTGGCGCTGGTCGATCGTCCCGTGGTTGGTCGGCGATCCCGCCGACCGGTCGCCGGTGCGCCGTCCCGAGGACGCCGCGGGTCGCCTCGGCAGATTCCTCCGGGCGTTGCATACGGCCGGCCCGCCCGATGCACCGCACAACCCGTATCGGGGCGTCCCACTCGCAGATCGGTCGGACACCTTCGAAGGCCGGATGGCGGCACTGGCGGACGAGATCGACGTGGCGTCCACGCGCGTGACGTGGGATCGAGCCGTCGCGGTCGATCCGTGGTCCCCGCCGCCGGTCTGGCTCCACGGGGATCTGCACCCGGCCAACATCCTCCTCTCCCGTGGCACTGTCGCAGCCGTGATTGACTTCGGCGACCTGTGCACCGGCGATCCGGCCACCGACCTGGCAGCAGGATGGATGCTCCTACCAGCACGGGCCATGACCGCGTTCCACGCCGGCTACGGCGGGATCGACGACGCGCTCGACGTCCGGGCACGGGGGTGGGCGGTCCTCTTCGCCCTCATGCTCCTCGGGATCGGGCTCGAGGGTCGACCCAGCTACGAAGCCGTCGGGCGCCGCACGCTCGCAGGATGCACCCTCCCCGTTCAAGATTCCCGGACGGACACCCGATAGATGACATAGGGGTGACGAGTCGGAGGTCGATTGCGTGATCGAACCTGAGGCAATGGGGATATGTCCGCACTGCGGTTTCCGTGATGACGAGCCGATGCTCATCCTCTACCCGAGACTCGAGCCCGATTCGGGCAGCACCTGGTCCTGCCGAGCCTGCGGCCGGGACTGGACCGACGAACGGCACCGACATCCCACTCCATCCCACGGCGTCGGCGCCTGAGGCTCGAGGCACCACGGCGGAAGCACCCGGCTGAGGAGCCCGTCGCCCGTCGCTCATCGCCGCGGTGACCGACGAGTAGACGGCACGCTCCCCCACCTGCGGATACGCCGGTCAGGATCCGAAGAGGCTCCGGCAATCACACCCGCCCGATCACGACGGAGCGGCTGTGTCGTGCCGATGACGGTGCGTGTGTCACCCACCCGACAGACGGATTCCCACGCGAGGCACAGGATGAAGAGGTAGCCCAAGCACGACGAGGAGGTGCCGAGATGGACAGCGAAACCCCCACCACCATCAACATCGACTACTCGAACGAAGAGTCGGCGCTCGCCGCCCGCCTCGCCCGGCGTTCCTCGAAGATCGAGCTCGCCCCGGCGTAGATCGAAGATGTGACGTTTCCGGCGGGAACCAAAAAGCAAGACCCCAAGGAGGAGAGGCCGGCAGGGCCCCTCCTCCTTGGGGTTCAGTCTCCCGGCCTGGCGTCTGAGGGGGAATGGCACGGCCCCCGTGCCGGTGCCGTGGTCGTCATCTGGGGCGACGGCTCGAAAATCGGGGCAAAAACTACTTGCGGCAACAACGGTTGACAGGCGTATCGTGTTCCAGGAGCCAGATCCGTCGAGCGGGGTTCCGCCGCCCTGCTCCGGGTCTGGCCCTCTTCGCCGGTCCGGACCCACCAGCCCGGTCTCGGAAGGACCCCTGGTCGACGCCGAGCGTGCGACGGCAGAGGAGAGACCGGCTCTGTCGAGGACCTCCCGTCACGCGTCGATCCGGCGTAACAGGTTGCCCTCGGATTCGTTTGTAGGTATACGGAACCAAGCTCTCCTGTCGGAGGTGGTCGCATGCGACGTGGAATGTCAATCGTTCTGGTGACAGGAGGCCTCGCCTTGGCGGCCCTCATCGGGACTGTCGGGGCGGCTCCGACGGTGGGTGCGCAGTCAGTGACTCCGGTTGGGCCACACCAGCCCTTCATCGGACTGGTCAACGGCACCCACCCGACTGCGGTCATCAAGGTGTTCTGCCCTGGTCCGATCCGGGTCGGCCAGACCGGGCACCCGGTCGGAGGTCAGACGTTGGGCGTGAGGCTCGGTCCTGCCAGTACGGCGATCGACTCCGGGTTCACGGGATCGCTCGGCAGGGCAATCGTCGTCAGCTTCGTCAGTCCCGTGACGACGCCCCCGGCGACGAACACCCCGATCACGTTCAGGACCTACGGCACCCAACCGCTTCCGACCTCGCTGGTCACGCCGTGTGCGGGAAGACTGCCGGTGGTCTTCTCCCCTGAACCCACGAGCAAGACCGCTCGCAGTGCCACGGTCGAAGTGACCTACGAGAACATCGCCGTCTCCCTCTGACGCGAGATGACGGCGCAGCCGACCCTGCCGGGTGCGGCGGCTGGTGCTGCGCACCGGTCGAGCTGAGATCCTTACCGAACTCTCACGCTCCAGATATCAAATGTTGATGATCGAACTCCATAGTGGAGTGGATAACCGCAGGGCGGTTCATCTCTCAGAGGGAGATCACCGAGGCGGTCAACAAGATCCGCTGAGCTATCGGAGCTGACGTGGCGGGCAGGATTCTCCTGTCCGCTGCGTTCGCGTTCATTCAGCCGTTCTTCGACGCCCTCCGCGGTCCGCTCTCCACGGGACCACCGGGTTCCCTCCACATCGTCGTCACGATCGGACCGCCCTCCGGCAGATCGAGGCGCTCACGGATCCGGAAGCCGGCGGATTCGTATCGGACGAGGTTCGCAGGGTTGCTCGATTCCAGGTACGCCGGCAGGTGCTGCTGGTCGATCCGGGCCAGACTCTCCGCCAAGAGAGCCATGCCGATGCCCATACCCCGATGATCTGGGTGGGTGCCCAGGAAGCTCAGGTAGAAGTAGCGCTGCCCAGTGGGGTGAGCGTCGTCGAATCGGCTGAAGACCTCACGCACCAGGTCCGCCCGCGACCCGAGGAGGTCGTCGAGCAGGGGATCGAGCTCGGACGCATAGGGTTCCCCGAGTTCCTCACAGCCTGGCGGAATCCACACTACGGCCGCCTCGTACCCGGGAGTCGTCAAGACCCACCGATGGTCGATCCCCGCGAGTACGTAGAGCCCCCAGAGTGCCAGGAGCTGCGAATGGCGGCGCTCCGGTTCGGGGAATGCCCAACTCCAGACCGGGTCCTCGTAGAACGCAGCCGCCAGCGTCTCCGCGACTGCACCAGCCTCTGTCCTGTTCGCGACGTGTAGCTCCACAGTCCGTCATTCTGGCCGATACTCGTCGCCACCGGCCTACCGATCCGGCAGCGGGCATCGGGTCAGTCGGGCATTTCCGCTACTGCAGAACCCCCGACACCTCGTGTACGGGACCACAGGGGACTCCGAGGGCCTCGTGGTGCTTCCGCACGGCCTCCGCGTCCGGTGCCTCGAGGAGGCAGTACACCTGACCGTCCGGATTGTGGAAGAGCTCGACCTGGCGAACGCCGAACTCGTCGGACGTCTTGTTCCGTGTGTCCTGTGTGATCTGCTGGATCGCCTGATCCGGGAGCTTCAAGTCTTCGTGAAAGTCCATGAACTGGCGCATCCGCAAGTACCTCCTCTGTCCGTGCCATCGCTGAGACGAGGGCCTCGACGATCAGGATATTGCACTGGAGCAGCGGACGCCCGGGGTCGTCTGCACGGCAACGATCGAGTCTCCCCGATCAGCTGGGGGTGTAGGTGAGTTTCAGCACATCGTTGCTGAATCGCGTCACGTCTGCGAGGTTCAGGGCTGGGGCGTCGTCGATGGCCTCGAACAAGTGCTGACCCCGTCCGACGGCGACCGGGGTGACCAGAAGATGGAACTCATCGATCAAGCCGTGTTCCATCAGGGCGGCGTCGAGCACGCCATTCCCGTACTTCACGATGTCTCCCCCGGGCTGCCGCTTCAGGTCGGCGACAAACGAGGCCACATCGCCCTCGATCACCGTCGAATTCCATGTCGCCTCCCGCAGGGTGGTGGATGCCACGAATTTGGGAATGCTGTTCATCCGTTCGATGAACTCGTTCGCAACCCCGGTCTCGCCGTCGGTCATCGCAGGGTAGGTCGCCGACAAGCCCTCGTAGGTCAGCCGCCCCAGCACGAGGGCATCTGCTGCGAACAGCAGACGGGTCGCGTAGTCCTTGTGTTCGTCGTTCAGGTACGGGAATGCCCAATCCTGTGGAGAGCCAATCTCTCCGCCGAGCGACACGTGGGTCGACTCGATCAACCTCCGCATTCGGACGTTCCCCCGGGGTCACACCGCACGTCCTGACCCGTTGCGGCCACTTCCCTATGAGCGGGATCTGGAGAGCGACAGGAGGCTGTCGATCTGGCCGATCGCCTGGGTCATCCCGTCCTGCATCCCCATATCGAGCATCGTCTCCATCTGGGCGACGTCGGCGAAGTGGGTCACGCATGTCATGCGCGTCCCGCCCTCGACGACCTCCAGGGCCATGAAGCCGGACAGTGGCTCCACGCCGGGAACCGGTTCACCATCCTCGCCAGCGAGACCGTTGGCGAACTCGAGTCGACGTGGCCGATCGATCGAGTCGATGCGCCACCAGCCCTTCGGGTTCTCGCCAGAAGGACCGGTCATGAAGTAGCGAGACTCGCCGCCGACGACGAAGTCGTGCCGGGTGAACGTTGCGGGGAAGGTCGGTGGTCCCCACCACCGTTCGAGCTTGCGGGGATCCTCCCAGACCTCCCAGACGTGCTCAGGGCTGGCATCGAACTCGGCGACGATGGTGAGCGTGAGGGTGTCGACGTCCTTGTTGCTGCTGATCACGGTCATGTCGGTTCTCCTTTTGTCGTGAGGATTTCGCTGATCCGGTTGGCCCGTTCGATCCAGAGCTGCTCGTAGACGTCGAGGAGCGCTCGTCGCCTCTGCGCAACATCGCGCCGTTGGTGTGCACGATCTGCTCGCGACCGCGTCGTTCCTTTGTGACGAGCGCAGCCCGTTCGAGTACTGCCACGTGCTTTTGCACGGCGGCGAAGCTCATCTCGTAGCGACGCGAGAGGACCGAGACCGACTCACCCTGCTGAATCGATCGCCGAAGGATGTCCCGCCGTGTCGCGTCTGCCAGGGCGTGGAAGATGCGATCGACCTCGGTTTCCGTCAACGGACTATCTACAACCATCTAGTTGTATGTTAGGTCGAACGGCGGAAGGATGCAAGGCTTTTCCACGCACGGCCCGTCCCGTTGGCTCCGGGTACTCAGCGCTCCTGCTCGGTGGGTCGCACCAAGATCTCGTTGACCGCCACCCGGCGAGGCTGGGTGACGGCATAGCGCACGGCGTTGGCGATGTCCTCGGCCCCCATCAACTCGATGTTCCCGAAGGTCTGTGCCATCCCTTCCAGGATCTCGGGCCGGTTCTGCAAGGCCAACTCGGTACGGGTGGCACCGGGTTCGATGATGGTGACCCGCACATGGCGGGCGGTGACCTCCTGGCGGAGCGATTCACTGAATGCGCCGACCCCGAACTTGGTGGCGTTGTAGACCCCGCTGTTGAGGCGGGCCACGCGGCCTGCCACGGAACTCACGTTGACCACATCGGCCACGCGGCGCGGCTCGCTCTCAGCCGCTTCGAGCAGGTGGGGCAATGCAGCGTGAGTGCAGTAGAGCAAGCCGAGCAGGTTCAGGTTGACCATGCGCCGCCATTCCTCCGTGGGAGCGCCGTGGATCGGTCCGAGCAGCATGACTCCGGCATTGTTGACCAGGGTGTCGAGCCGGCCGAACCGGCCGATGGTGCCCGCCACCATCTGATTCACCTGGGCCTCGTCGGTGACGTCGACCTCGAGCACGAGTACCTTCTCGGTGCCGCCCCCGATGCGCTCAGCCAGTTGCTCCAGGCGGTCTCTGCGGCGGGCGGCGAGGACCACCGCTGCACCGTCCTCGGCCAGCGCCAGAGCGGTGGCCTCCCCGATTCCACTGGACGCGCCCGTGACCAGGGCCACGGTTCCCTCGAGCACTCCGGACATGCTGACCCTCCTTCTGGGACGCCGGTGTGCGGCTCCCCTGGCGTTCTATCGCACCATTGGCCCGCGTGGTGCCGGAGCCAGACTCTGGATCGGAGGCAACTGGGCTCAGAGGAGCTCCGGGCGTCCGAGGAGGAGATTTGTCGGGATCGTAGGATGCGCACGTGGAAGCCGAGCCCGCCTTGTACTTCAATCCATCCTGTTCGAAATGCCGGACCGCTGACGCACTGCTCACCGAGCACGGCATCGACGCCATCCAGGTTCGCTATCTCGACACAGCACCCACCGTCGACGAGCTGATCCGACTCATGAACCTGCTTGGGATCGACGATCCCCGCTCGATGATGCGCACGGGCGAATCGGTCTACAGCGAGCTCGGACTGAGCGACGCATCGGAGGGAGAGCTCCTGGAGGCGATCACCCAGCACCCGATTCTGCTGGAAAGGCCGATCTTCGTGCTCGGCGAACGAGCCGTCATCGCGAGACCACCCGAGCGGCTCCTCGAACTCCTGTAGCTGTGATACCCAGGTGGCTCAGGGGTGGATCAGCGGGCGGACTGACACCCTGAAAGCATGTGACCACATGTTCCGATCGCCCTACAGAACACTCGTCGTGGTCCTCGGGGTGACCTCCGTTCTGTGTGCCAACCAGTTCCTTCAGAACATGGAAAGCAGCCTCTTTCCCGCCGGAGCCGTCGCCTCGCTGGTGGCTCCTGCGGTCGCCGTCTGGCGGTTGCCTGGTCGGCGCCGGAGCTGGCCAAGGGACGCTTTCGCTTCGACCACGCCTGTCGGGAGCTGAACGGCCGACGCTTCCGATCTTGCCGACTCGGCCTCACCTGTCTGTCGAATCCCCCGCCTGGAACCTGGCCACGACGGAACTCCACCTGAGTCGATTGTCGTACGCAGATCGTCCACATTGGCCATCGCGCGCGGTACCCACCCGGCAGAGCGAACGCGCCCCTTGAACACCGGTGTCCCGGGTCACGACGACCGCGGTGGGCCACTTCGGCCGGCGGCCGAGCCTTCCGGCGCGGCTACGCGGATGGCCGAGTGAAACGGAACAAGACCTTCTCACGGCTGTAGTAGTCCAGCCAACCAAGGAGATCCCGCCGATGGTCATGTCCGTGACGATGTCCCGAGATCGGAACGAACCCCAGCTTCAAATTGGCCACCGATGCCGAGAAGCCGGCGTCTTCAAAGACAGTCGCGACTTCGTCGAGGTCGTAGAGCCGTGGAAGACCGAGCTCGAGTGCACGTTCCGCGTGCCACGCCGACATCATCGGGCTCCCCTGATGAACCCCCATGGCAGCAAAGTACGATCCACCGGGCTTCAAGGCACCAAAGAGCGCGGCCGCGTGGGCAGGAAGGTCCTCCAACAGGTACAGAACCTCGTGGCTGAAGGCCACGTCGAAGTCACCCCATCCGTCAGGCACCGTATCGGCGACCGCAAAGGTGAGCGGCCTGTTGCCCGCGAGATGGCTGGCGTCTGTGATGGCACCGGGGGCCGGGTCATATCCGTGGCCCTCGGCGACTCCCTCGGCGTCGACGAGCAAGCGCAGGAAGCCACCACGGTTGCAGCCGGCGTCGAGGACCCGGCGCCCCGCCAGGCCGGCTCCGACGGTCTGGAGCATCGCCCTCCAGATGAAACCGTGCTCGTCCTGCATGGCCTCGTCCTCGGCGGCGCCCCGCCAGTAGGAAGTACTCATGCACGCACCCTACGTCGCATCTAGGCGCTATCGCTGGCCGCAGTAACAGGCCGGTCCGGCATGTACGTGCAGGGTGTTCACGTTCCCACCGCTCTGTCGAGCTCCCCTGACCAAGGCGAGGCTTGCTTGACCTGTCGGGCACCCGGTCTCATAATGCGAGTGAGGCCCCCTGTCGGGATGTCTCGTGCGTGAGGAGGTCTCGTGCGTGCTTCCCGGCTCTTCGCAGCTCTGGTCTTCTTCCTCGCTGTCTTTCCAGCTGCCTTGTTTGCCTCCTCTGAGACAGCGTCAGCGACATCGGGAACTGTGTACTGCAAGAAACTGTTGACGCAGAATGGTTTAATTCATATACCGGAGTGTTCGGATCCTGCGAACACCGGCAGAACCGGATACTTCACACTCAATCAGTTCTTCGAAGAAGATGGCTTGACCATGATCCACTGGAAGACGGGCAACAACGACACCACCTGGAAGGGGGGCACGACAACGGTGTTCAAGATGGTCTTTCTGCAAGAGGAAATCGGTGCCTGCCCTCCCGGTGGTCCTGGTAATGACAGCTGGCAGGTGAGCGGGGAGATCACGGTGGACCATACGGGGTCTATTTCCGGATCAGTATCCGGAAATCTCTGTACGGGGGCCTCCGGGCTCTATCTCGCTTCGGGGTATTTCAGGGTTTGAGAGGCCAACCCAGTACTTCGTCATAGAACACGAACGTTCACGGGTGCAAGAGCTGGCCTGAACCCGAGCGGACCGGTCGTCGGCAACGAACAGATTCCGTTGCGTCGCCCGTAGTCCTGTCACCAGGTTAACTCCGAGCGAATTCTTGGCGACGTTTTGTAGATGGGGTGCGGCGCTCGCCCGCGGCGGCTTGTTCCCTTGACTTCCAGTGGAGTCCGCAGGAGGATGCAGGTGGGGCGACGAGGGGAATCGCGGCGCGGCGCGCGCACGCATGATCCCGCGGCCCACCAAACATCACCGGGCCGCTCAACCAAGCGGAGGTACGTCCATGAAAACACGATTCGTAGTCGCTCTCGCGGTGGTGTGCTCATCGTTAGGGGTGCTCACCGGCGGGTTGGTCGCCCACGCCCAGGCGGCACCTGGAACACCGGAGATCGATCGGGCAAACGTCAAGGTGATCAACCTGCAGGGTCCGACACTCACCGCGGCGCGCTGCACCGGTGAGGACGCAATGGCCTACATCACCTACACGGGCGGACCCTTCACCGGAGGGGTGAACCAGATATTGCCCGATCCGACCGACTACCCGATTCCTGCGAACAGCCCGCTGACCCTGTCCGCCATCGTCTGGACGGTCAATCTGAAGACCATGCGCGGCGTGCTGACCGCGACGGTCGGAATTGGTCCGGCATCAACGGGACCCATCTTCTCAGGAAAGCTCATCCTGGTCACCCAGGGTCTTCCCTCCGCTGGCGCACTCGTACCGGGCCGAGGATGGATCAATGCCAAGGCCACTCTCCCCGACGAAGGAGTGACACCAGGTGACGACAGCCTGATCGCCAACGTCGAGGCGAAGCTCAGCCCGGTCGGCGGCACCCTCCAATTCGGGAACGGAGTCGCGGCACTGGGCATCCCCGACTACACGGTCGTCACAAACGTCGCGCCGGCTCCTGCGAGCGACGGGGTCTGCTGAGCCGTCCCGATCAGGACCGCAACAGGCGCCGTTCCGGCGTCCCGAGCGCCCAGCACCGTGACCGACCCCGGGCGTCCCGCCCGGGGTCGGTCCAGTTCTTGGCTACTCGAGATCAAGATTTGTGATTTCCAGGTCGGGCACCGCTGCTCACAATGAAGAGGAATTGGAAGGCGACGATGCCTTCGCCCCCAACGGCGGCCGCCACAGTCACCGATCCAACGCCGCTGAGGGTTCCGCTGGCGTTGACCTGCTACTCGTCGACGATCCCGTTTCCGCCGGTCTGGACGTAGAGGAACTGCCCTTCCGACGATGCTGAAGCGTCAACCGTTCCCGCGTCGGTGCTTGTCTGGCCGATGAGGGTTAGCAGGTCACTGGGGGCCGCTTGGTACCCGCTCACCGAAGCGCTCCCGGCGTTGGAGGCGTAGAAGTACCGCTGGGCCGGAGCAACCCAGCACGTTGCCGCCTACCGGTCCCAACGGCGTCTTGACGATCAGCAGAAGCCACCAGCGTGGAAGGCGACCATCACGGGCGCGACCATCACCGGGGATTCAGGTCCTACGCTTCGCCTTGTGGAGATGGACCAGGAGCTGCTCGACCGCTTGCGGAACGGCGACGAGGAAGCCTTCGTGATGCTGGTAGCCCGTTACCAGCAACCAATGCTTCGGCTGGCTCGCTCGATGGTGTCCAGCCAAGCGGTGGCCGAGGAGGCCGTCCAGGACACCTGGATGGGCGTGGTCCGCGGCGTTGATCGCTTCGAAGGCCGCTCGAGCTTCAAGACCTGGCTGTTTCGGATCCTGGTCAACCGGTCCCGGTCCGCTGGCTCCCAGGAGCCGGTCAACGCCCCGTTGGAGACGCTGCACGCCGTTGATCCCGCCCGCTTCGACGCGCAGGGCCACTGGGCCGATCCGCTTGACCGATGGACGGAGGAAAGCACCAATCGCCTCGACGCAGCTACGTGGATGCCGGCCCTCAAAGCAGCTCTTGACGGCTTACCACCTCGACAACGCCAAGTCGTTCTCCTGTGCGATGTCGAAGATCTCACGAACGAGGAGGCGTGCGCCGTACTCGGGGTCAGCCCTGGGAATCGGCGAGTCCTGTTGCACCACGGGCGATCCCGCCTTCGCGAAATCCTCGAACCCGAGATGAGGAAGTTCTAACCGATGCTGTCACTGCGACGAAAGAACATCGTGTGCCAACAGGCGGTCGAACTGGTCACGGACTACCTCGAAGGCGCACTATCACGCCGGGAGCGGCGCCGGTTCGAATCCCATCTCCGTGCATGTCCCAATTGCTCTGCGTATCTGGAGCAGATCAAGACGACCATCGCGTTGGCTGGATCGATCGAGCCGGAGGACCTGACCCCAGAGGCGCGGGCGGACCTCACCGATCTCTACAGACGCTGGCGTTCCGACTAAAAGCCCGAGGCGTTTCCGCACAACTGTCCGATCGGTAGTGCTTGAGGAACACCGTCGTTTCCGAAAGATCGGTCGCCCTATTTGGAGCCGTCGTCCAGCGACGCGGTCGGTAGGGACCAGCAAGCTCTTTTTGTCCAGACCCGATCCGGATGGCTGCTCGGTGATTGCCCCTCAACCGTGCTGCCAGAACCGGCTGGACAAGCTCCGGATTCCCGTGAGCGCCGCCTGATCCAGCCGCGCGATGTCGTCCTCGTCGAGCTGCCACCCCAGTGCCCCGGCATTCTCCTCGGCCTGCTTCCGATTCTTCGCCCCGGGGATCGGCACGGCCCCCTTGGCCATGACCCAATTGAGGGCTACCTGGCTCGGTAGCTTCCCCCCGTGACGCTCCCCGATAGCGCGCAGCTCGTGGACGACGGCGTCGACCACCGCCATCGGGTGGTTGGAGAAGGTCCTCTTGCCAGGGGGCGGATGGCCGACCGAATACTTGCCGGTCAGCCGGCCCTGGCCGATGGGCGAATAGGCGAGCGGGATGACACCCAGCTCGGTACAAGTGGCCAGGAGCCCGCCGGTCTCCGGGGATCGTCTGAGCAAGGAGAACTCGATCTGGTTGGTAGCCAGCCTGAGACCGCGCCGTCCGAGCTCGCCCGCGATGGATCGGGTCTCCTTGACCGAGTAGTTGGACACTCCCACCGCCTTGACCAGCCCTAACTGGTGGGCGTTGGCCAGCGCCTCGGCCATCGCCGCGTGGGAGCGGAGGCTGATCGGTCCGTGGATTTGGTACAGGTCGACCGCAGGCAACCCGAGGCGGTCGAGGGAGGCTCGCAGCGCGGTGAGCAGCGAGCCGCTGACGTTCAGCTTCCACGGTGACGGCATGAACTTGGTAGCTACGACCACAGACGTTGCCCGCCCTGGGTCCTTGGCCAACAGCTCACCGATGATCCGTTCGCTCTCCCCACGGCCGTAGATCTCGGCGGTGTCGAAAAGCGTCACCCCTGCGTCGATCGATGCCTCCCAGGCCTCCCGGATCGAGTCGCGGGTCAGATCGGTGTCGTAGCCGTCCATGCCCCAGGTGGATTTGTCGCCCCAGGCCCAGGTTCCGACCCCGAGGGCAGGGATGACGACGTTCGAGCCGGCGAGGGTGTGATTGGCGAGAATCATCGGGCCAGCGTACCGAGCCAGGACTCGGGACACCTCGTGGTGGCGGCCCTGCCCGGGTGAGGCCCGGCCTGCACTCCGTCAGGGTCCCTGCCGTTGCCGGCAGACCTGTCCGATCCAGGGTGGTCGGCAGGACCTCGCCGTATCCGTTCCCCTCAACGCTCACCTTCTCAGAGTTGGACGACAACCAGCACAGCACTGGATCTGATCTGATCAGCTCTCCCTCTCGGCCGTCCGAACTCTGCGCTCGACGAAGGGCGGGAGGTCGTCGGGTTCGTTGAAGTACCCGAGCAGCGCCAGACGCCGAACGTTGAGATCGTCGGCAATCCCCGCAGAGCAGTCCTCGATGTCCTCTTTGGCATCATCCGACAGCTCGCTGTCGAACCACTCGTGGACGTGGTTCATGATGATCTCGATTTGGGCAGTCCGATCTCGATCATCGGGCACGATGACGGCGTTCTCTCCTCCTGGCATGGTTCGATCCTCCTTTGCTGAGCGCTACCGGCGGAGTGATGGATGGCAACTACGTTGTCTGACGCGTCACAGGAACGCTGGCAGTGCTCTCCTCAAGGGCCCGTGCCGCGTCCTCCAACGAACAGACGAGCCGGCGAGTCTGCCGGGTGGTCAACGTCTCAAACGCCACACCATTCGGCGTCGGCCTGATCGATGTGCCCGGCACACGAGCACACAGATCGAAGAGGACCACTCGCAGCCGCTCGGCCAAGAAGGTCGATCGCTGGGGGCTCGGGATGTCCGGTGGGCTTGCCGGCGGTACAGGCCGGCCAACGCTCCCACTTGGGATTGCGTCGACAGAGGCGACGCCGAGCACGGCGCCGTCGAAGGTGGCAGTCATGTTGCTCTCCAATCGGACCTGGCATTGCCACCGTGCCTTGCGGTCGGTTGGCGGAGCGTCTCAGGGCCAGGACCCTCGACTCCTCTTGATTAGGAACACCCATCATGGCTGATCAGCCTTGCCGAATCAACCCCCTGTCTGGCGAAGCGAACCCGCCCTGCGGCGGAACGATTTGGCATGCTCGACGAGGGGATGCCAAACCCTGCTCGGATCTGGGTAGCCTCTTTCAAGGCATGCGAGAGGAACGCCATGGCAGATTCGAATGAACTGACGGGACACACGTTGCGCATGGCGCAGGAACGCCGACTGCTCAGGTTTTGTGCTGAGAAGGGCATCGACCCGAACAGCCCAGATATTGACGATCGCGATCTGAACCTGCTTGCACCGATCCTGGATTCCGAGGGCGAAATCATTCCTGACCCCGAGGACATCGAAGCAGTCAAGTAGGTGATGCTTCACTCTCGTGGCCGCATTCGACTCCGACCACCGGGACCGAGCGACTCGCCCTCAGATGACGGCAACCGCCCAACGACTCAAGTCCGCCAAGCAGTTCTGACGCTTTCCATCCCGTTGTGCCTCTGGCCGGCTCAGCGGCCTGCCGAACGTCCGCAAGGCGGCCCCGACCGGGAGAGGGTCACAGGCGAAGGGGTGACGCCGTCAGCGAACCAGTGGCTTGTGGGCCTGCTCCTTTTCCTTCTTGGCCTGTCGCTTTTCTTTGAGCGACTTGCCGGACTTCTTGGAGGCGGTCTTACGGGGAGACTTGTCGGACATGTCAGCCCCCTTTCCCTACTCCACCGTACTCCGGTTCGCGCCATCCCATAGCGGATGAAGGAGGGTCCGAGATTGTGACGGGGCACCCAGGATCTCGACGGCACCTTGGGGAAGGTCGGTAGTCAGGAATCCCTGGGATCAGAGTGCGTCACCGTTGATCGTGCCGCCAGCTCGCGAATCGTCGTTTCGTCAGCCTCTGAGGCGAATGCTCGCCTAGGGATGATGAAGCATCCCGGGCCCTTCCCGACAACAAGTAGATACAGATCGCCACGGCGCCTGAGCTCCGAGAACATCGGCCATCTCATCGTGGAGTCGTTGAGAACCGTACGCCGATGAACACCTTCATCGGTGATCTCCAACGTCCTGACCTCGAACTGTTTGCCGATTCGTTTCCAGATTCGGCTGGGTGTGAGGGGAACAAGAACGAAGAAGATCAACAGGATGATCAAACCCAACGTCAACATGACGACCCAGGCGACCGTGTTGGTCGAATCCAGGCCCAAGACCGCTACGCCGGCAGCCACTAGGCAGACTCCGGCAATCGGAAGGACCCAGTTTTGCCAGCGGTGAAACACCTGACCGTAGAAGACAGGAACGACCTCCTCTTGAGCCAACCGGTGCTCGGTCATCTGGACATGACTGGATTCCGGGCCAGTTGGCGAGATGTCCGTCATTGGGAGCCTTCCAGTCCTCTCGGTGTGTGCCGGGAACGCGCGAGGTGAGGAGGGCTGGATAGAACGATTGGGGAATCGGCGGAATGTAGTCCGGCGATCTTCACGATTCTCCACCGGGTCATATTCGCCACCAGCCATGGAAGCACTTGCGCATTTCGTCCACGAAAACCGATTTGACGGCTGGAGGCAAGCGCCGTCCAGCAACAGTGGCCGGTGAGGTCCTTCCGCGGATCACATCATCGATTGGCCAGTTCTTCGCTCGTAGAGCGCAGCATGCCAGATCTCGGGGTCGCCAGTCGGACCGTTGAGCGCCACGTCAATCTCGCCCTGAAAGAGGAACCCCAACGTCTCGTAATAAGCCCGGAGGCGGGCATTCGAGGCTGGGGTATCGAGCCGCAACCAGTCTCGACCTCGATCGGCAACTGTTCCATCCGCCCAGCTGAGCATCTCGACTCCGAAGCCCTGGCGAGCGACTTCGGGATTGGTACAAAGTCGATGTACATAACCAGCATCAGGCAGGCGCTCACCCCAGAACATCGGATCCTCCCAGGACAGGGCGAACGTTCCGAGCACTGAGCCTCGGTCGACTGCGACAAAGGTTTCGCCCCGAAGCACCGAGTCTTCGAGCACTCCGAGTGGGAACGGATCCCACCATTGCTTGTATCCAAGGGAAGCTGCTCGATGAAACGCGGCCGAGAGGATCCTTCGTACTTCGGGAATGTGGCCTTGCTGAGCAACGATTATGTCGATTCCGCTTGCGGTCGATCCGACAGCTTCATTGCTCTGGTCCACGTCCACATCCTGACACTCACCACTCGGATACAGCACCCCGAACGACGGGAGGGAGCGCTGTCGAACGGCATCTGCTTGCTGTGCGCTGACCGCGGCCGACCGAATCGGGCACGGTGCGGCGGTACAGTGCTGCCCGCTATTCGAAAATGGGCAGAGCCGCCTCGACTCATCGATACTTGACCGGTGACTTCTCTTGCACTGTTCGACCTCGACAACACGCTGTTGGATCGAGAAGCGGCGTTCGCCACCTGGAGATCCAAGTTCATCGCATCCCGACGCCTCGACCATTCAGCTCTGGCGGTCGTAGATCGAGCCGATGCTGACGGTGTTACGCCCCGAGGCGAGTTCTTTGCAGTTCTGCGACGAGAACTGAACATCGGTAGTGGGGTGGACGAACTGCTTGCGGACTACGACCTGGACTATCCGTCCAACTTCTCGGCTGATCCGGGAATGATCGAAGCAGTCCGACGATTGCGGAGGTCAGGCTTCAAGATAGGCATCGTGACAAACGGTCGACCCACTCAGCGGGTCAAAGTTGGACGCTGCTGGTATCGCCGAGGAGTTCGACGCTGTCTGCATCTCCGCCGAGGTCGGTTCGGAAAAGCCAGATCGGACGATCTTTGGCGAGGCAGCCCGTCGTTGCGGCGTCCCACTGGCGGGCTGGATGGTGGGCGACTCAGCCGAGGCAGACATCATCGGCGGAGCCAATGCCGGCCTTCGAACCATCTGGATGGCCCGTGGCCGAGAGTGGACGTTGGACGCTCACATTCCCGACCACATTGCTGTTTCCATTCCCCAGGCGGTCGAGGTGATCCTCGGATCCAACTGAATGGAACTCGTGTCGGACTTGGTCGAGGAGCCCCATGTCGCCCAGATTATGGACCCGGGCTATCAGTTCACTTGGTGTCCGTGGCCACGAGAAAGTCCGCACTTATGGCCATGAGAAGTCCGCACCTGTGGCCATCAGATGTCCTCACTCCTCGCTGAAGCATCCACTTGAGGGCCCCTTCGGCCGGTCACGGTGGCGGTGCTAGCCAACCGCCGCTCCGACCGAAGGGACTCCTCCATGAAATCAGCGAGGGAACGAATGGACATGCATGCCGCCTACCAAGAGGTGGGCTCCTACCGGGCAGCAGCCGAGATCTGCGGCACCACCGACAAGACCATCAAGCGGGCCGTGGAGAAAGCGAGAGCGGCCGAGACGACCAGCGCAGACGAGGTGGCCGTCGCCCACAACTACGACCCGGTGACCGCGATCATCGCCGAGCGGGTGGCGAAGACAGAGGGCCGGATCACAGCCAAGCGTCTCCTGCCCGTCGTCCGGGCCGCCGGCTACTCCGGGTCGGCCCGCAATCTGCGCCGGGCCGTGGCCGAGGCCAAGACGACGTGGCGCATCGACCACCACCGGGGACGCCGACCTGGCGTGTGGGCACCGGGCGACATGTTGGTGTTCGACTGGGGGGAGATCGGTCCCCTGTTCGTGTTCTGCGCCGTGCTGGCCTGGAGCCGGTTCCGCTTCGTCTACTTCGCCGACAACCTACGCGCCGAGACGACCATGGCCGCGTTGGCCGCGTGCATGGAGACGATCGGCGGCGTGCCGAAGACCCTCCTCACCGATCGCATGGGATGCCTGAAGGGCGCGACAGTGGCCGGGCTCGTCGTCCCGACACCGGACTACGTGCGTTTCGTCACCCACTACGGGACGCGGCCGGACTTCTGCCAGGGTGCGGACCCGGCTTCGAAGGGCATCGTCGAGAACCTGGTCGGCTACGTGAAGTTCGACCTCATGATCCCCGAGGAGTTGGACGTGTCGGACCTGGCCGGTGCCAACGCCAAGGGCGTGGCCTGGTGTGGTGAGGTCAACGCCCAGGTGCACTCCGAGATCTGTGCAGTCCCCGCCGAACGGCTGCTGGTCGAGCGTGAGCTGCTCGGCGATCTGCCATCGCTCCGGGCCCGGATCGGCAAGGTCGTCCTCCGCAAGGTCGACCGACTGAGCTGTGTTCGGTTCGGCTCGGCCCGCTACTCGGTGCCGATGTCCCACATCGGCCGACAAGTCGAGCTGGTGGTGGCCAACAACACGGTCAGGATCGTGTTCCTGGGCGAGATCATCGCCCGCCATGACCTCGTTGCCCCTGGTGAGACGGCTATCTGCGACGACCACTACGGCGGTCCGCGCCCTTACCCCGCCCGGGCGGTCCGACCCAAGACCGAAGCAGAGCAGGCCTTCTGTGCCCTCGGACCGGTGGCCGAGGAGTTCATCAAGGGGGCGGCCGCCAACGGCGTGACCTCGTTGGCCGCCGACCTCGCCGAGCTGTGCGCCATGGAGGCGGCCCACGACAAGGCGGCCTTCCTGGCCGCCCTCGGGCGAGCTGTCGAGTTCGGTCGGTTCCGAGCCACGGACGTGCGCTCCATCCTGGCTGCCGGCACCGGTGTTCCCCGGCCGCGTGCACCGGGCGACGCGCTCATCGTCGCGCTGCCGACCGTTGCTGTGCGCTCGCTCGACGACTACGCCATCGGGAGCGAATCATGAGCACCACGCCTCCGCCGCTGCCGGTCGACCTGGAGGCCGGACTGCGCCGACTGCGTCTCGGTGCCATGCGGCAACTGTCCCCGGAGCTGTTGGTGGTGGCCAAGACCCAGCGCTGGAAGCCCGAGGAGTTCCTGCGCACGTTGGTCGAAGCCGAGATCGCCTCGCGCGACGCGTCGAACGCCCGAGGTCGCCTGAAGGCTGCCGCCTTCCCGGTGAGCAAGACACTCGACGAGTTCGACGTGGAGGCCTCGTCGGTGCCCCGGGCCACGTTCGACTATCTGGCCAGCCTCGAGTGGGTCGCAGCCAAGGAGAACCTCTGTTTGGTGGGACCGGCGGGCACGGGCAAGAGCCACCTGCTCGTGGCCCTCGGGCACCATGCCATAGAGGTCGGACGGCGGGTCCGCTACTTCACCGCCACCGAACTGGTCGAGACCCTCTACCGGGGACTCGCCGACAACTCCGTCGGTCGGGTGATCGAGCAGATCTTGAAGGCCGACCTGATCCTGATCGACGAGATCGGCTTCGCCCCGATGGACGACACCGGGGCCCAGCTGTTCTTCCGCATCGTGGCCGCCGCCTACGAACGTCGGTCCCTCGGCATCGGTTCGCACTGGCCGTTCGAGGACTGGGGACGGTTCCTGCCCGAGCACACCACGGCCGTCAGCTTGCTCGACCGCCTCCTCCATCACGGCATCGTCGTGGCCACTTCCGGGGAGTCGTTTCGGCTCAAGGAGGCCCGCCAGCGGGGAGGTGCACAGAGGCTCACCTAGAGTTGGAAATCACCGCGAGGGGTGCGGACATCTGGTGGCCAAAACCGCGGACTGGAAACTGGCCACGGACACTTGGTATCTCGTAGATTCCTACCATGACGGCGTTCATCAAGTATCTGACCTTCGATTGTGCCGATCCCCGACGACTTTCAGCCTTCTGGTCCGAAGTCACCGGCTACCCTTCAGTGACGGCCGAGGACGACTTCGCAGCTTTGGCGGCTCCCGACGAGCGTGGAGTCCGAGGGATCTTGTTCTGGCGAGTTCCCGAGCCGAAGACGGCGAAGAGTCGAATCCACGTCGACCTTGCCTCGAAGCATCCTGAAGATGAGGTTGAACGCCTCATAGGGCTGGGTGCCCAGAAGGTCGAGTACCGGACCGGCAACGGGACGAGTTGGACGGTCATGCTGGATCCCGAAGGAAACGAGTTCTGCATCGGGTAGGGCACAAGGTCTGAGTGTTCGGTGGTCCCAGTCGCCTACGGGCCTGGAAAGGCGCCTTGGAAGGCGCTGCCGAACTCCACATCACCTCGGATTTGCGGAGTTTCGATGAAGGGTCGCCCGAGCAAGAGCGCAAGGAGATCTCGGCTGGGGGCCTCGATGACCGCAGTCGTCTTTGCCTTGGGTTCCGCAGGGCGCGAGTCAACAACATTTCCACTCGCTGAGACCATGAACGTAGGGCCATCATTTGCAACAAGGAGCCACGACCCTTGAAGGGTGCGGTCGAACTCACGGTGATTCGTTCGTCGCGCGTTCAACCGAAGTAGGCGGCTTGGGAGAGCTGCCTTGACAAACAGATCGCTCCAATCGTCCAGACCAAGCCCCAGATCGCAGCCGTGGACGTCGACCTCGGTGAGCCTCAGCAGCGGGAGATCCGAAAGTCGAACCATTCCGAGATCGGGGTTGTCATCGGGTTCGGTGACTTCTCGATCCCACGCTCCATCGTCCAGTTCGCTCCAGATCTGATCGAGTTCCGTGCTCAGCCGGTGGAGTGACTCGACGACCTCTTGGGGCTCTTCGCCGAACCCCGGCTCAAGCGTCCGCGGACGTTGAGCCGTACGACCCTCCGGGTAATAGGAAGCACGCTCCCCTGAGACGGCGGCATGTGTCATGCGGAGGAGTGCCTCGGCTCCGTACCGAAGATGGCAGGCGATGGTGAGTCGAGTCCAGTCAGGAAGCAACGAAGGCTGTGACAGAGCCACTGTGGTCAGATCGCGTAAGGCGCCAACAACGTCGGTAGAGCGATGGGTAGCGGCTTCCACGATGCTGCGAATCGATGGTGTGGACGGCGGCACCGCCCAATTATGCCTACCTGCCGCCCACTTGTTGACTTCCTGCCATTCATCAACTGTCCGGGGTCACGCCTCATCGCCTAACGGCTCATCCCATCCGCGAGATGGCGCTGGCCCGGTCCTCGAATCCCCGGATGTCGGTGACGAGGCCGCCCTTCACAGTGAGCACTTGCCAGCGAGGTGAGCCTCCGGTGTCCGCCGCCACCTCATTGCCGACCATCAGACCAACGAGGATCCTGTCTCCCTGGACCAAGGTCTCGGTGACGTCAGCCCTCACTCCCTTAGCCCGGCCCTGTCGGTACCAGGTGAGGACCTGATCCCGGTTCCGACAGCTTGGACTTGAATCGTCAGGAGCACCCCAGGTCACGTTCGGGTCAAGTAGCTCCTTGTAAGCGGACAGATCCGCCGACTGGAGGGCGACCTGGATTTGACCTGCGATCTGCTCCATCTGTTGTGCATCTGTAGACATGAGCTTGCGTCCTCCTCTGTGCCCTCTTCATTGTTGCAAGGGGAGCTCGTAACCGCTTGGGTCGCACGGGTGAAAACGCGGCGCTCTCGGAAAACCCCAGGTTGCTCACGCCCTCGGCAACCTGGCACCGTGGGAGTACCCTTCCCACGAGCAAGGGTGGGCAATAGGCAAGGGTAGCAATAGCACTGAGCAGACGCTCTGGACAGCTGGTCCACAACGAGGGCCGAGGAATCTTGAACCCTGCAATGCCGCTCGGGTCCCTTACGGGCCAACGGTGATCGCTGTCGACGACGAAGCGATTCCGTTCGCGACAACTGCGAGCGTGCTGGCGCCGGTCTCAGTGTCTGCTGGAAGCGTGAAGCTTGCAGTGGACGGCGTCCCAGGGGCCACGGACATCGACGACATGTTCGATGTACGAGCGAAGGTCACATCTCCAGTCGCAACATTGGTGATTCTCACCAACGGAAAGTTCGTAGCGCTCTGGTAGTCATCGCCGTACGCTGCGTCCTGGGTCAGACCTCCCAGTTGGTTGCCTGAGACCGTGTAGGTGTCGCCGGCAGTCACGGCTGTGGGTACGCTGGTGACGTCTGGTCGCCAACCCGTCTCCGGTGAACCACCAGCGTTGTAGACGTAGAACTTGCCGATTCCGTCATTGAATAGGACCTGACCAGTTGGCAGCATGACCATTGATCCGTAATAGGAGGAGCTGATGCTGGCATTCGGTGCGTCGGCCACCTGCGTGAGCGTTGTTCCGTTGAACACGAAGAAGTGTGCGGGCTTCTGGTAGACACCTGGACTGGCGTCTACCAGCACGTTGCCGTCGGGCAGGACGGCACCGGGTGCGTCGGCAACGTCATATTGCTTTCCCCCGATGACTGGAAACTTGGGAGCGCTGGACCACTTGCCGGTGGCGGTGTTGTAGACGGCGTTGTACCCGGAGGCCCCTGTGGCGAACACGGTCCCGTTGGGACGAAGCATTTGTGGTCCCATCTCGTGAACGCTGTCAGCGAGGGGCTCGGGCGTCAGTCCGGCGGAGGTCCATCGTCCGGTCGACGGGTTGTAGATCTCGGTGTTACGAGGCGACGCCGTGTTGCCTGCGTCGACGGTCAGGACGTCGCCGTTCGGCAGCAATGACCAGCCTTCCTCTCCGTTCGGGTCAGCTTTCCCGGCGCCAGTAGCCGTCCAGGTAAGCGTCGACTCATTGAGAATTGCCTCAACTCTCGTGGCTGAACCGGACGCTCCCATCATGAATTTCCCGTTGGCCAGCAGAGTGCTCGGCGCATCGCCGATGTGCGACCACCCGCTTACACTCGGGGCTGCCACTGCTGTCCATTTGTTCGTAAGTGCGTTGTAGATGGCGCCCCTATTGGTCCAGACCTCGTTGCCGGAGTTGTACTCACCACCCTCGACGATGAACCGTCCGTCTGGGAGCACGGCCGAGGCGTAGTCCGCCGGTGCATATCCCGACGGCATGGAAGCAAGCTGAGACCAGGTGCCACCGACATAGCTGCCCTTGTCGTTGGGAGTGAGACGCCACCACTCGCCGGTGCCGACGTTGCTCGGGCCGTTGTCCTGGACCAACACGGTCCCATCCGTGAGGACGAACATGGAGCCAGGGACGAACGGTGGCGTCGGTAATGCCTGCCACGGAGAGCCCGGAACCAATGGGCTATCGAGTGACCCAGGGCTCGGAGCTGGCCGCAGTGGGTCAGCGACACGGGTTCCGGGAGCAGACGATTGAGCGGCAGCCACGTTGATCTGTCCGACCATCGGGGCCAAGACGCCTGCCGCCAAGCACGCGGTGACGAATGCAAACCGCTTTGGGTGGTGACCATTAAGGAAGCGCATCGCTCACTCCTATCCCGGCAGATCCGCCTTGCGCCGTCCGCCGCATTCCCCTCGTCGAGCGCCGATGAAATTGGGCCGCATGCCATCCGCCCGCTGACGGCAGTCATCGTATCCCCCAGTATCGGGTCTGTCATCCGAGAATTGGGCGAGCGACCCGCCGAAGCGCAACCTTCAGATCCATGCGTTCGTTGTCGGGTTACACCGAGGTCCGGTTCTGATGGCCTCCGACCACATCTATCTCAGTTGAAATCAGCCAATGGCAGGGTCATGGGGACCATCCTCTCGAATGGCCATCCATGCAGAATCTTTTCCGTGGACAACAAACGGGACGTGTAGTGACGAGGCGACCGCGGGGAGTGTTTCTCCTCGTTGTGCTTCCAGAGATGTGAGAACGATGCTGCGCCCACGCCAAGCGGGAGAATCTGGACCGTTCCACTCGGTGGCGCTGACCCGTTCGTCGTTCGGATGAACTCGTAGACCCCCGGGGCGGCCGTGTAAGTGCCGATGTTGGCTCCGTTCACCTGGACGTTGGTGAACGTGAGCGTCGTGAACTTCGGAACTCCAAGCAGCACTCCGGTGATGGGTGGCTCGGTGCACTGAACCAGCGGTGACGGATCCGTGTGCGGCAACGTCCCCTTTCCGGTCACCGACTTGGTGATAGCCGTGCTCCTGTCGGAAAAGGTCACCCTGGTTGCGCTTCGAGACATTGGACCCGAAAGGCTGATCAGGTCGTTGGGCTTGACCGAGCCAGCTACGAGGGTCAAGGACCCAAACGCACCCAGCAGGCACCGGGATGCCTCTCCACCGCCTGATCTTTCTGACGTTGGGATGTTTCGTCGGCCAGAAATGCGGGAATATCTCTCCGCATAGGGAACCCCGGCTGCCCACAGGGTTGCCGTCAGGGAGAGCGAGGTCCGTCGAGCGGGGTCATCGTCGCCAACGTCACGCTGCTCCGGACCTGGCCCTTCCGCGTTACGGCCGGCGCCACCTCGCCGAAACTCCCTCGTACATCGCTTGGGAATGGAGTACCTCCGCCGGTCACTCTGTCAGCTGACGATACCGGCCACGTCGTTCACGCCAGTTCCCCCGAGGCTCCCACCGAAGGGCGCCGCACCGAAGGAGAAGACGCCGCCATCGGAGGCAGCCAGCCAGTAGCCGTTGCCATTCGGCGCGGCGGCCATCCCCACGATCGGGCTGTTCAGTGCGATCGAACCGGCCGATCCATGGAAGCCAGCGTCACCGAAGCTGAAGATCCCCCCATCGGCGGCGACCAGCCAGTAGCCGTTGCCGCTCGGTGTGGCGGCCATCCCCACGATGGGTTGGTTGAGGTGGATGCCCCCGGTCGAACCGTGGAAGGAGGCGTCGCCGAACGAGAAGACCCCGCCGTCTGAGGCGACTAGCCAGTAGCCATTGCCATCGGGGGTGGCGGCCATGCCGACGATTGGCCTATTGAGGTGCAGAGCGCCTGTCGACCCGTGGAACTTCGCGTCGCCGTAGGAGAAGACCCCGCCATCGGAGGCCACGAACCAGTAGCCCTTGCCATCGGGGGTAGCGGCCATGCCCACCACCGGCTTGTTGAGATGGAGATTGCCGGTCGAGCCGTAGAACCTGGCGTCCCCGAAGGAGAAGACTCCACCGTCGCCAGCCACCAGCCAGTAACCCCCGTCGAGCGACGTGGTCGCCATGCCGACCACCGGCTGGTTGAGCGTTGCACCACTCAGGTCCCCGAAGGTGTCGACGCCGAAGATCGAATTGACAGTGCCGTTGCCTAGGGTCGCCGAGCTGGAGACCGTGCCGTCACCCTCAAAGAGGTTGTAGCCGGGTGAGCGCGTGCTGGCCGGGACGTTCAGCCCGACGGTCCCGGTGACGGCGAAGCCGACCAGGGACGTCACGCAGCCGAACTGGAGGGCCAGCGTCGTGACCGTGCCCGAGCCGGCGGTGACCAACTGGGCGATGGTGACCACACCGATGAAGCCGGGCGGTGCGCTGCAGGCCAGGCTGCCTCCGACGTCGATGGTGCCGGTGCCGAGCTGCCCCGTGCCCAAGTTCAGGCTTGTAACGGTGGATCCGGCACTCAGAGGTCCAGCACCGGCGACGGTGAGCGTGTTCCCGCCGGCCCACGAGACGACCAGGGTGGTGCCCGTGTAGGTGGCGGAGATGCCCACCGTG
>CAVRXS010000007.1:0-706337 GCA_963725275.1 uncultured Acidimicrobiaceae bacterium
GCGATCAGTGATTCCCGCGTTTCGCGGAAATCAGCGAAAGTCGCGGTCGGACAGAACCGGTTGCGCTCTCCCTCGGTAGTTGTATCTGATCGGAATTCGTGGGTCGAGGATCATGGGTGCGGCTGGCCGACCGCAGAACAGCGATGAGCTTCGGGGTAGGTCCTGCACTGCGGTGATCGTTCGGATGGGACGGGAGCTGCAGCCGTCAGCCGGACGTGATGCACCGTGTGCTTCGAGGCGGGCCTCGCGCCCGTGCGTCGATGCGCCGGCCGTCTGCGGGTTGCTCAGATCTTTTGCAGTATGGCGTTGGTTGTGGCCAGGCTGAACTCCTCGGGGTCGAAGTCCTCGCCCAGCCATTCGGTGTACTCGTCGAACTCTTCGTGCTTGGGATCGGAGACTGCCTCCAACATGTCGGCGTATCCGTAGGCTCCGCCGCAGTCCTCGGGAGGACACGATCGCTGACCGTCCAGGCACACGGCGAAGGTGAGCCCGATAGGGTCCGTGAAGGTGTCCTCCACCACCGCCTGGTGCTGCCAGCCGTCACCGAAGTCGTACTCGTAGCGGAACTGGCGTACTTTCCCGATGGCCTTTGCGAGGGTGAACTTCTTCTCGTCCAGCTCATCTTCGAGGTAATCGTCGAGATGCATCCCGTAACGCTTGGTGCCGATGGTGAAGGCGTGGAGGTGGGAGTCGGTCCATCCCATGGCCGCCTGGAAGACATCGTGCAGCCGGGAGAGCCGGATGTCGGAGGGGATGAGCAGTCGCCGCCAGATGGGCGGATCCACGTCCTCCAGGTCGATCCGGATCTGGAGCACGGTCTGGGCCTTCTGGGTGGGCACGCCGTCAAGATACGCGAACCACGCAGTGCCGTCACGACGAGAGCTGCGCCACCGATCCCGATCTCCATCAACGTCACGGCGTTCATGCCTTGGACGCCTCGGCCAGGGCGGAGTGCTCCCGCATCCGCCACGAGGGTCCTTTGATGTTGAACACCACCGCTCTGTGCATGAGCCGGTCGAGGATGGCCCCGGCCACGACCGGGTCGCCGAACACGTCGCCCCAAGCGGGCAGGCCCCGGTTGGTGGTGACCAGGGTGGGATGGCCGTTCTCGTAGCGGGCGTTGACCACGTGGAAGAACACGCCGGCCCCCTCGGTGTCGATGGGGAGGAGGCCGACGTCGTCGACCACCAGGACCGACGGTGCGGTGAACCCCCGCAGTTTGGTGGCGTAGTTCCCCTCTCTTCTGGCCTGGAGGAGGACCCGGACCATGGCGTCGGCCGACGAGAAGTAGCCCCGGTAGCCGGCCTCGACCGCCTTGGAGGCGAGGGCCACGGCCAGGTGGGTCTTGCCGCACCCGGGCTGGCCGAGGAACACCACGGGGCGGTTCTCCTCGATGAAGCGCAGCGTGGCCAGGTCATCGATGAGCTCCCTGTCCACCGATGGCTGGAAGTCGTAGTCGAACTCCTCGAGGCTGCGCACGTAGGGGAACCGGGCATAACGCAGCCGGGCGGTCAGGCGCCGGTTGGTGGTGGCGGCCACCTGTTCGGCCATCACCGCGGCCAGGTACTCGACGTGGCTCCAGCTCTCCTGTTTGGCCCGGTCGGCGACCGTGGCGAAACACTCGGTGGCCCGGCCCAACTGGAGATAGCCGAGATCGTTCTTCAGCTGCTCGTAGGAGGAGGTCGTGGTCATGCCATCTCCCCGACCGCTCCGTAGCGGGCGCTGAGGTCAGGGGTGTCCACGTCGTAGTGGGCGAACGGTGTGGCCGGGCGGGGGACGAGGGGCCCGCCCACCACATGCAGCGGTGCCCTGGTCCGACCGAGAGCGCAGGCCTCTGCGGCCTGGCGGTGGGCGGGGTCCCACACGTCGTCATGCGGGGAATCAACGAGCCCGTGGGTGGCGACCGTCCTTCCACCCCAGGTGACCTGGAGCTGACCGGAGTCCACCTCCACCCGGGCTGCGACCATCTGGCCGAGGCACTCGGGTGGGACCGAGTAGCGAACCGCGTCCCACTCGATGAGCGGCAGGGCCACATGCACCCGGCGGGGATCCCGATAGGCGGTGTCGAACCGATGGGGTGGGAGTGGCGCCAAGAACTGGCGCTCGGTGGCCAGACGCTCGGCGGGGACCGCCCCCGTGGTCGAGTGCACCCGACCGTTCACGCGCTTGGCCAGCCATCCCTCCGCCGTCTGATTCAATTCGGCGATGGACGACGGCGGGCCGAGGACGGCCAGCTCCTCCAGGAACGAGACCTCGAGTCCCCGGAAGGGCCGCTCGATCTTGCCCTTGCGCTTGGCGTCTCCCGCCTGGCAGGCCTTGATCTCGGTGCCGTGGTGGACGGCGAACTCGACCGTCGGAGGGTAGAGGCTAAACCTGCGCCCTTGCGAGGTGCCGATGGCCCCCATCCGGTCGGTCCGTGATCGGTGGGGCACGCCGTCCAGCTCCTCGAAGTGCCGGACGAGTCCCTCGAAGGTGTGCTGGCGGTCGACCGAGGTGGTGAACCACCACGTCAGGTATCTCGACCAACAGGCCACCGCCCCGAAGCACCACAGGGTCTCACCCAGACCAAAGGCCCGTCCTCGTGCCGAGCAGTCCGAGAAGTCGAACTGAGATTCCTCGCCAGGGGCGGTCTCGATGGGCACCGACACCTGGGGTGCAGGTCGGAATCGGGGACCGCGGAGCTCTCGGACCTTCCGGACCACCGACGGATAGGAGCCACAGAACCCCTCGGCCGTGTGATCTCGTAGACGCTGGTCGACAACAGGCGAGACGGTGGCTCGATCAGCTCGGTGATTCGGGATCCCCAACGGCTGTCCACCACCAGCGATGCCGGGTCTGCCGATCGCTTCGGTGGTGGGCCACCGCTCTTCAGCCACTTGGACACCGTGGCCGGGTGGTAGTTGGTCTCGCGGGCGATCTCGGCGATCGTCCAGCCTTGGCTTCTCATGCCAAGCACGTCCATGTACTCCTCCTGGGTAAACATGACAGTGGCTTCCTCCAGTGCTCGGTGTTTCGTCACCCGAGACGCTGGAGGAGGCCACCACTGTCGTGGTGGATACCGTCGGAGAAGTGCAACTTGTTCTAATCAACCGCGAAATTTCAGTGATCGCCGAACGCGGGTTTCGCTGATCGCCCACACACGCCAAGGCGCTCTTTGGCGCCGAGCACGCCTACGTCCAACCCCATTCGGGTATCGACGCAAACCTGGTCGCCTACTGGGCCATCCTTGCCCACCGAATCGAACGGCCTGTTCTCGCTGATGCTGGTGTGGTTCATGTGAACGACCTCGAAGCCGTGAGCTGGGACAAGCTGCGCAATGACCTGCACTCCCAGCGCATGATGGGCATGGCGCTCGACGCCGGTGGCCATCTCACCCATGGATTCCGACCCAACGTCTCCGGGAAGCTCTTCGACCAGACCAGCTACGGGGTCGATCCCACCTCCGGGCTCCTCGACTACGACGCCATCGCTGCTCAGGCCAGGGAGTTCCGTCCCTTGGTGCTGGTCGCCGGGTACTCCGCTTACCCCCGGAACCCCAATTTCGCCACCTTGGCCGAGATCGCCCACGACGTCGGGGCCACGTTCATGGTCGACATGGCCCACTTCGCTGGTCTGGTGGCCGGAAAGGTCCTCACCGGCGACCTCGATCCGGTTCCTTATGCCGATGTGGTGACCTCCACCACCCACAAGTCACTGCGGGGACCTCGAGGTGGGCTGGTGCTCTGCACCGAGGAGTACGCACCGTACGTAGACAGGGGGTGTCCAATGGTCCTAGGCGGGCCGCTACCCCACGTAATGGCTGCCAAGGCCATCGCTTTGTCCGAGGCCCGCGGGCCTTCATTTGCCGCGTATGCGGCCCAGATCGTGGCAAATGCCCGGGCGCTTGCTGATGGGTTGGTACGCAGAGGAGCAGAACTGGTCACCGGTGGCACCGACAACCACCTTGTCCTCATCGACGTTGCCACCGGCTTCGGCCTCACCGGTCGTCAGGCCGAGGCCGCTCTGCTTAATGCGGGCGTAGTCACAAATCGCAACTCAGTACCAGGTGACGCCAACGGAGCCTGGTACACCTCCGGGATCCGACTCGGCACCCCGGCATTGACCACACTCGGATTCGGGGCAGACGAGCTCGACGAGGTCGCTGACATCCTAGTGAATGCGCTACGAGCCACGACCCCCGCTACGTCCACCGCCAAGGCGAAGTACGAGATCGATCCTGTCGTTGCCCAGGCCTGCCGGGCCCGGTGCGCCGATCTGCTCGCCCACCACCACCTCTATCCGGAGATCAAACTGTGAAGCCGCACCAATAGGAGCGAAGACGATCCCGTAGCGGCGCAGTTCAAACGTTCGCCGCAGCGGGAATGTCCCGTAAGACCCGCCCGGAGAAAATACCTGGATAGGTAGGTGATGCAGGACGTCCTAAGTTCGGTTCGGACTGCGTTCTGTGGTTTTTCTGCGCGTCGCGCATTTGATTCGGCCAGTCTCATGTACGGGTCACACTGCACGAGCCTCGAAGACAGGGGCAAGACCCGTCAAGCCATTGTTTGGCAGGCGGACCATTAGGTGCCCCATAATGCTCACGTGCCCGCTATTGCGTTGCGCCCCCAATCGCCGGACCTGCGGCGGTTATCGAGCGACCCGCGGCTCGCGATAGTTTCGTGCACTGTTGGGCTAGCGGAGCTGTCCACGGGCACCGATTCACTCCATCGGCTACCGTCCTTGCATTCGCCGTTCCACCTCCTCGAAGGACGGCACGGCTCATAAAGTAAAGGTAATCAGTCAGGTCCTCTGAGAGCGCCATCCGCCACCTGGGAGAACGTCGCGCGTAACGTTGGGAATTCCACCCGACGACCGCTCTCCCTTCGATGATGAGCCCTCCTATCAGGAGCTGGCTGAGCACGTCGCCGCCTTGCAGTTGTTCACCGAGCAGTTGAGCGCGGAGACCGAACAGCTGCGGACGGAGAATGAGTCACTACGCGATCTGGTGGCGCGACTCGAGGCCGAGCTGGGGCGGCATTCGGAAAACTCGTCGAAGCCGCCGTCGCAAGATCCCATGGCTCCCCGCCAGTCGCGCGCCGAAAGACGCGCCGCGGGGCGAGCGGCGGGTCGGGCTCAGGGCAAGCAGCCCGGCGCCCCGGGAGCGCATCTGGCTCGACGTGTCCCCGACGAGGTCATCGTGCACCCACCCGTGAGCTGCCGGGGATGCGGGGCCGACCTGGCCGGGGCCGACGTGGTCGGTGAGATCCGCCGGCAGGTGCTCGAGATCCCCCGGATCGAGCTACGCGTGACCGACCATGTCGCCGAGCGCCGGCGGTGCTCTTGCGGACATGAGACGACCGGCATGTTCCCCCCCGAGGCCCGGGCGCCGGTGTGCTGGGGTCCCGAGGTGCGGGCCTTCGCCGTCTATCTGATGGACCGCCAGCACCTGCCCCTCGAGCGCACCGCCGAGCTGTTGGCCGAGCTGCTCGGAGCCAACGTGTCGACGGGGTGGTTGAGCTCGGTGCAGGCCGAGGCGGCCGGTCTGCTGGGTCCGTTTATCACGGCGGTGAAGATCGGTCTTGCTGACGCCCCCGTCGTCCACGCCGACGAAACAGGCACCAGGGTGGGAACCACCAAGCGCTGGGTGCACACGTTGGCCACGAACCTGCTGACCCTCCTCGTCGTGCACCCGAGGCGCGGTGTCGAGGCCATGGAGGACATCGGGGTGCTGGCCGACTACGGCGGCACCATCGTCCACGACGGATGGGCGTCCTACGACGTCTTCACCGGTGCCGGGCACGCCCAGTGCGGGGCGCACCTGGTCCGCCACCTCCGCGCCGTGGGCGAGACGCCCGAGTTCTCGACGTGGAGCGCCCAGATGATCGAGATCCTCCTGGCGGCCAAGGCCGCCAACGAACAGGCCGCCGACATCGGTCTTCCCCGGGTCCGCCACCGGCGGGCGAACGCCATCAGCAACCGCTACCACGACACCTTGGACGCCGCCTTCGCCGTCCTCCCCGAGGGACCACCCCCGAGGCGGCGGCATACCGGCGGGTGGTCCACACAGCAGCGCGACGCATGGAACCTGGCCACCCGCCTGCGCGTGGAGGCACCCGACGTCCTTCATCTGTTGCGAGACAGCGCCGTGCCATTTGACAACAACACCGGCGAGAGAGCGCTTCGCATGGTGAAACTGCACGACAAGATCAGCGGCTCGTTCCGAAGCGATGACGGGGCCCAGGCCTTCGCCACCATTCGCTCCTACCTACAGACCGCTGCTCTCCAGGGCCACAACCGACTGGCCGTTCTCCGCCAACTCTTCGTCGACGGGCCCTGGCTGCCCCAGGCCGGCGTTGGGTAGACGTCAGGCGCCGCGGGTCCAACGCGACAAGACTGTGGCGCCGTGGCCACCCAGAAGAAGCGAACCCGGTCCACTCGACCAGCTGCTCCTCGGGCCGACCTGTCCCAGACGAGTCCCGAGGAGGTCGCCGGCATCCTGGCGAGTTCGAGCGGACTTGATATCGAGCCTCTCCTCCTCGCCATACGCGTCGGACTCCTCGACGATCACCTCGACCGCATCGTGACCACCGTGCAGTCGCGTGTCGGCGCGCTCGAAGCCGCCGCGCAGATCATCGCCATTGCCACATTGAAGGTCGGCGACCGGGTGGAGCTCGGCCACAACCTCCGACCTCTGTACTTGCACGGAAAGGCTGCACGGGTCATCGCCCAGGACGGGGACAAATGGATCGTCCGCCTCGAACATCCCATCGGCCGCTTCAAGGATGCCGATCTACGCCTGTCTGCAACTCAGCTCGCAACCGTGACGAACACCTGACTGGTTACAAGTAAAGAGGGGTATCACCATGGCGGAGGTCGTTAGGTCCCGATTGTCCCGGTTGGCGAGAGGGGCGGGTACTGCGATCGGTGCAGCTGCACTCGCCGCTGTTGCATTGACCCCCGTGGGAGCGCCACAAGCGGCTGCCCTGACAATTCACTACGCGTATGTGGCCAACGGCAGTTCGAACACCGTGAGCGTCATCAACACCGCCACCAACATGGTGGTGAAGACGGTGGCGGTCGGCCTCTACCCATCCGCGGTCGCCATCACCCCCCACGGGAGCTACACCTATGTGGCCAACGGCAGTTCGAACACCGTGAGCGTCATCAACACCGCCACCAACATGGTGGTGAAGACGGTGGCGGTCGGCCTCTACCCATCCGCGGTCGCCATCACCCCCCACGGGAGCTACACCTATGTGGCCAACGGCAGTTCGAACACCGTGAGCGTCATCAACACCGCCACCAACACGGTGGTGAAGACGGTGACGGTCGGCCTCTACCCATCCGCGGTCGCCATCACCCCCCACGGGAGCTACACCTATGTGGCCAACGGCAGTTCGAACACCGTGAGCGTCATCAACACCGCCACCAACACGGTGGTGAAGACGGTGACGGTCGGCCGCTTCCCAGAGGGCGTCGCCCTCACCTGAGTTGGGTTCCGCTAAATATCCCCGATCACCGGGAGAGTGTCTGCTCCGGCTAACTGGCGCCCGCACCACGGCATACTGAAGCCATGCCGAAGGACCTGTCGGGTCTGAGTCCGGAACTGAGGGCCGCTGCTTGCTTCACCAATAGCGGCAGGGAGGTCATGTGGCCTCGGGGCGAGGTCGAGCGAGTGGTCAACGAACTGGCGGACGACGGAAAGAAGGTTCTCGGCCTTGATCTGCGGAGCGACGGAGAAGGCTCGCCACCGCCAGGGCTGTCTACCGAGGTTCCGTGGAGCGCCTATTGGCCAGACCGGTCTTCGCAGATTGGCGAAGTGGAAGACGCTAGGCGGCAGGCGTTGGAGGATTTGCGCCGCGCTGGATTGGCGGACCTGGACGACTATCGCTGGGTGCTCGTCAACTGGTAGTGCCCCTGACCACGGTTATGCGATGGAGCGAAGGAAGTCGATCACCGAGTCAGGGTGCGGCTGAATGCGCCCTCTTGCTGTGGTCGCTCACGGAAAGTCGCCCGATACGCAGATGGTGTAGGTGAGTCCGTTCGGTGCTGCGGCTCTGAGGTTGGGAAGCGCAAAAGTGGACGTACCGTTCCCGCCGTACTTGGTTCCGAGCAGGGCGAACAGGACCGTGTGTGTGGCGATCTTGAGGATCTGGCCGTCGGCAGGCATCCCGATGTAAGTGTTGCCCGCCGTGAGCATGATCTGACCCAACGTGCATGGTGCTCCACCTGTAGCAAATGTGCTGGCTGATTGCGTACCCACTCCGAAAGCAGTCGTGGAGTTCCAGGAGATCTGCGTAGCTCCAGCGCTGCACGTCGGACGAATCGTTCCCACTTGGGTGAGCTGGCCGGCCTTGAGACAGGCGTGGTAGGTGGTGTTTGATCCACTCGCCCCTGCGGTCACAGCCGCCGCCAGTCCTAAGCCTTGATCCACCGATCGACGACCTGGTGAGACACAGAACGAAAGTGATCGGCAATGCGACGCGGCGAGCCCACGGGGCTGTGAGCTCCTCGTCGGCAGGCATGGCGCGCTCGATCAAGCCTTCGTGAAGTTCGCTTCGGTTGTCAGCGCCGTCCTGCGATCGTCTGCGGTGCGCCGGCCGCGGAAAGTGGGACTACACGGGGACCGGCGGCAGGGCGCGGAGTAGGTCAAGAGCTCGGGTGAATGCGGCAGCCCACGGCCACTCGAGCGGTGCTCGCAGCGTCGGTCGGCCGGAACGGCTGACGAGGCGACCCGGGACCGACAAGAAGCGGGTGCGCACGGTGCGGGCCACGGTGAGATGGTCCTCGGGGGTGATGTCGCCGAGCAGGACCGTCCAACGCATGACGTCGTGGGCGAGAGCGGCGCACAGGAGCCACGCCGAGTTGGCGAAGAAGTGGCCCCGAGGGGACGTGCTCGAGGCCGGCACCCTCCTTCAGGTCGCGGATGGCCAGTTCGACGGTGGCATGAGCACGGTGGAACTCGTCGACGTCCACCGCCCTCCCGCCCAAGTCGGTGACGAAGGCGAAGTGCCGCCACTGGGGCCACAGGGTGGCCTGGCGCCCGACCAGCCGGGTGCGGCGGACGATGAGGCGTCGGCCTTTGTAGTCGCACTCGGCCACCTCGGCCTCGCCGTCGACGGTGTAGTCGATTCGTGTCCAGGCCGACTCGTCGATGCCCTCGACGGCCCTGGTCACGGCCGTGATCATGCGCACGCCCATCGTGTAGCCGACGTCGAGCCGCTCCAAGGTGGCCAGGGTGGCGTTGGACCAGAAACCGGAGTCGAAGCGCATGATGAGTTCGCCTCTGGCCCCGGCCCGGCGCACCCGGGCCACGACCTCTTCGACGAAACGCTGAGCCCCGCGCTGGGTGTTGGCCGCACCTTTGCGCATGCGGACGTGGAGCACCTCGCCCGTCCACGCCCGGACGGCGATCAAGGGGTGGTAGCCGAGCACCTTGGTGTAGCCATAGCCGGCACCGTGTTTGGCCTTGCCGCACACCTCGCAGATGGTGGAGTCGAGGTCGATGACGAGTTGCTCGGACCCCGGTCCCGCCCCGAGGGTCCACGCCCGGCGCAGCGCTTCGCCCAGAACCCGGTCGAGCTGACGGACGTGGCCGAAGGTGAAGGCCCGGAGGAACGTGCCCAGAGTGGAGGGCGCCATCACCCGGTGACCGAGTACCGACTGGGTGGCCCCCGATCGCAGTATGTCGGCGTGGTCGATGTGGGAACCTCCCGCCGCCATGGCGTGCACGAGCGTCAGCACCTTGCGTCCCGGCAGGGCCCCGCCGACACGACCAGAGAGGTCGACGGTGGCGTTGATCAGGCGTTCCAGCCCGAGCCGCACGGTCAACGTGGCCACCAGCAGCAGCCCGGCGTTGGCCACCAGATTGGGCTCGTCGAAGGTCACCTCGATGCGGTCGATTCCGCGCGATACTTCGGTCACTGAAAGTGCCTCCTTGGTTCTGGGTAAAAACTGCGTCTCGACACCGCAATTTTCCCAGTCCGGGAGGCACTTTCCGCGGATACGCGGCTATCTACTCAGGTCGTTCATCGGTGGATCGAGGCTAAGGTCAGAGTCGCCGTTACCAATGCGGTCAGTATCACGACCTTGCCCGTCTTCGTCAGGTGCATCGGATGCTCCTCAATTCGTGTTCACGACTCAGAGCCATCCAACCTCGTCGTCGCCAACGGTGGACCTCATCACCTTGACACGGCGAGATTCCGATCACAACCTCTGCCACTGGAAAATAGGGATCGTGACCAAATATCAACCGCCGAGGTGGTTACCGATCGTCGCCGAGTTCGACCGCCCGTCTTCGGCTCCCCGGGGCCTGCCCCCGATCGCAGGGAAGGTGTCACACTCCGGCACGATTGGGATTCCCGTCTTGCCGAGATCCCCCGCAAGTTCACACGGGCGCTCGCCGGTACTCACCGTCACCCGAGCGTGGCGGCCTCATGTCGAGAGCCATCGGCAGCGTCAAGGCTGCTGGCACCGGGCTGCCTTGGGAACCTGACTGGCATCGACATCCGCATCGGGGTGCAAATCAGGAAGCCGCCCCCTCCCCACGTCGTTGTCGTGAGAAGGAGGGAGCGTCGACGGCGTGGAGCCGGTGACCGGAGTATGCCTCGGCGGGTTCCTGGCACAGATCGATGACTTGGTGCTGGCGTTGGAGGGAGCGGAGAGTGTGGCCGAGCAACCACCCAGGATGAGGAAGCCGCCCAGGAAGGTGATCCAGAGAGCGGCATTCGCTATTCGATTAGAGAGGTTGCTAGGACCAACTCCGCCGACCGCTTTGGTCGACTGACCAGCTTTGGCCTTAGACGACTGGGGACTGGGCACTACGGCCGCTGGCACAAAATATCTATACCTCAGACCCGTCGTCGATGCCAAGAGGGGTGCCCCACACCGCGGGCTCGGAGGCGTTATCGAATGCCACCCAGCGGCACGTTGATGACGCACGGACAGGAAGCAACTGGTTTGTGGAACCCACCAGGTAACGAGGCAAGACTGCCTACAGTGACGGACGACGAACTCGTTGAGACGCTTGATGCTGCGTTCTGGGCACTGGAGCAGGTGAAGGACCGGGACTGGACGCTCCCAGCCGGGTCGCTCGATTGGACCTGCTGCCAAGCCATCGATCAAACGATTGACGGCGTGCACTCCTTCGCACTCCAGATCGGTGCTGAGGCAGATGCAGGCTTCCTGCCCTTCAAGCCGATGCACGCCGAGGTGACGGCGACCTCATTGACCTGATACAGGGTTTGCGAGGTGTCTCTGCCCTACTGTTGCAATCGCCCACGAATACCCTCAGGACCGGACAGCATCAGACGGCATCGTGAGCATGAACGTCGCCGATTGGCGTGCACTGACTGCCTATGAGGTGGTGCTGCACACGTATGACGTTGTGACCGGACTCAGCGGGTCGTTCGCTGTGTCAGACGAACTGGCCGCCTCAATCATTATGAGCTTCCCCCGGTTTGACGGACACCTACCCTTAGCCTCGAAAATTCGTCCCGGTCCTGATCCGACGATGTCCGCGTCCGTGGAAAACCCTCCCTGTTCTGGGAAAATGTGAGTCGCTGAACAACACATTCGCCAGAACCAGGAGGGCTCCTTGAAGGTGCACGATAATCGCGCCACCCGGTCGATGAGGGTGACCACCGACGGAGAGAACCTGGTGTCCCATGCCGGCACCGCGTTGCTGTCCGAACTGGCCGATCGCAGTGGCCTGACCGAAGCGATGTCGGTGGCGATGTGGCGAGTGCGGGATCAACTGGCACACCCACGATCCCGGCATCGTCCTCACCCATCTGGCCGTGGCCATCGCCGACGGTGCGGACTGTCTGGCGGACCTGGCGTCGCTGCGCGAACAGGCGGAACTCTTCGGTCCGGTGGCCTCGATCGCGACCGCCTGGCGTGCGGTCGAGGCGACGACAGCCTTCGAGCTCCGGGCGATCCCCGACGCGATCGCCGCTGCGCGGGCCAAGGTGTGGGCGGCCGCTCCTCCCGGGGACTCGCTGGTGCTCGACTTCGACGCGACGCTCGTCAACTCGTACTCGGACAAGCAAGACGCCACCCCCACCTACAAGCGTGGCTTCGGGTTCTTCCCCCTCGGGGTGTGGTGCGACACGACCAACGAACCGCTGGCGGCGATGCTCCGTCCGGGAACGCCGGGTGCGAACGATGCCGACGACCACATCGAGCTGCTTCGACCAGTCGCTGTCGGGACTGCCGGAGGAGTACCAGACGGGCCACTTCACGGGCGACCATCCAGCCTTGGTCACCCACCCGATCCTGGTCCGTGCCGACTCGGCCGGCGCCACCCACGGCTTCGTGGACGCCATCGTCGAGGCCAACTGCGACTTCTCGATCGGATTCGCCATCGACCAGGGAGTCCGTGACGCCCTGGTGCTCGTCCAGGAAGAGGACTGGATCCAGGCCAGAGAACCCGACGGCTCGGTCCGGGACGGGGCTGGGTGATCGAGCTGACCGATCTCATCCCGCTGTCGGCCTGGCCGGAAGACGCCCGGGTGCTCATGCGACGGGAGCGTCCGCACCCCGGGGCGCAACTCACGCTCTTCGACAGTGCCGAGGGCTTCCGCCACACCTGCTTCATCACCAACACCGAAGGAAGCGACATCGCCGACCTCGAGCTCCGCCACCGGGGACACGCCCGGGTGGAGGACCGGATCAGGAACTGGAAGGACTGTGGGCTTTCCAACCTGCCCTTCGACTCCTTCGTCCGCAACGAGGCCTGGGTGGCCACCTCCCTCATCGCCGGGGCACTCCTCGCCTGGAGCCAGATGCTCTGCTTCGAGGGCGCACTGGCCAAGGCCGAGCCGAAGACCGTGCGCTATCGGGTCCTCCACGTGGCCGCGCTCCTCGTGCACAAGTCCCGAGGGCTCGTCTTGCGGCTGGACAAGACCTGGCCGTGGGTGGACGACCTCGCCAACGCCTTCGTCAAACTCCGGGCGGCAATCCCCTGACCACATGGGCCACGACGCCCGACCCGAAAGCACTCATGCAGGGCGTGACATCCAAGTTCGAATGACAACACCGCGGCGCTTCACGCCCACGACGGGGTTCGGCCGACGAGATCGATCGCAACCAGCGAGTCGTCTACAACTTTCGCCGTCAGCCGGGTGTCGGACGAATGATCGAGGTTAGGAGGCAACGCCTCCTGGAGAAGGAGTCCAGATGCCACGACCTCATCCGCCGGAGTTCCGGGCTCGAGCTATCGAGTTGGCCCGAGAACGATCGAAGCCGATGTCCCAGCTCGCCCATGATCTCGGGATCTCCGAGAGCTGCCTTCGTAACTGGGTGGCCAAGGCTGATATCGACGAGGGCCGAAGAGACGGGGTGACCTCGTCCGAGCGGGCCGAGCTGGTGGAGCTGCGAAGAAAGCGCCGGGTCTCTGAGCTGGAGAACGAGATCCTCCGCCGAGCGGCTGCCTACTTTGCAAGGGAGAACGTCCTCCCAAAATGACGTACACCTTCATCGCCCAGCGCTGTTCCGATCTGCCGGTGGCAGTGTGTTGTCGGGCCATGGGGGTGTCGACTTCGGGGTTCTACGCCCGGCAGGCCAACCCGGTCTCTGACCGGGACTGGGACGATGCCCTGCTCACCGACACCATGTTCGACATCCATCGGATGTCTCGGCGTTCGTATGGATCCCCACGCGTCCACGCCGAACTCGTCCTCGGCCAGGGTCGGCGGTGCTCCCGTAAACGGGTAGCTCGGCTCATGGCACAAGCCGGAATCGTGGGTATCCACCGGCGGAAGTTCCGGGGCTGCACCCGGCGCGACCCGGACGCGACTCCCGCCGAGGACCTGGTGAAGCGCAACTTCAACCCGAGCGAGCCGGATCGGCTCTGGGTCATGGACGTCACCGAACACCCGACCGGAGAGGGAAAGGTCTACCTGGCCGTCGTCCTCGATGCCTGGAGCAGACGGGTGGCTGGTCGATCGCCGATCACATCCGCTCGGAGCTCGTAGTCGACGCCGTGCAGATGGCCATCTGGCGACGACAACCACCGAAGGGCCGAACGGTGGCGCATTCCGACCACGGGTCCACCTACACGTCGTGGGCCTTCGGCCGACGGCTCCGCGTGGCAGGTCTGCTCGGCTCCATGGGCACCATCGGCGACTGTTTCGACAACAGCGCCGTGGAGAGCTTCTTTGGGACCCTCTAGGTCGAGTTGCTCGACGAGCACCACTGGGAAACGCGCAAGCAGTTGGCCCTTGCCATGTTCGACTGGATCGAGGCCTGGTACAACCCGAAGCGCCGTCACAGCTATTGCCAGATGCTCAGCCCCGTCGACTTCGAGACCCGACATGCCGTGCAACCCGCGGCGTGATCAAAACCATGCCCTCAGATCGACGGAGAGGCTCGTATTGCCGGTCCGTGGTACAACACACCGGACGAATCGAACCCTTCAATGGCGATCGTCAACCCCACAGCCAACCTGTCCGCTGGACCGGGGGAAGCTCACTCACCTTCGGGTGAGGGGGCGTCCCGAGACACCGGGAGCCGGGCGGTTATTGACCGTGGCCTACCGGCACGTCAGGGACAGGCGGCCAGGCATCGCTCAGCGTTAGCGTGAACCAGTTGCATATGTCAATCACCCAATGCTTCGGAGGCCGCCATGTCCCAGGTCCGTGTCCACAACTTCTCAATCTCCCTGGACGGATTTGGGACCGGCGAGGGCATGACGTTCGACGCCCCGTTCGGCCACGCCGGGCATCGGCTCCACGAGTGGATGTTCGCCACCCGGTTCGGCCGCCGTGAAGTCCTCGGCGAGTCGGGCGGCACCGAGGGGGTGGATCACGCGATGGCCGACCAGTACGGACCCGGGATCGGTGCGGAGATCATGGGCGCGGGCAAGTTCGGCCCTCCGGGCTGGCAGGACGACCCGAAGTGGCGCGGGTGGTGGGGCGACAACCCACCGTTCCACACGCCCACGTACGTCCTGACCCACAATCCGCGCCCGTCGCTGGAGATGGACGGTGGTACGACGTTCCACTTCCTCGACGCCGCGCCAGCGGATGCACTCGGAGTGGCGCGGGACGGAGCCGCCGGTCAGGACGTCCGCATTGGCGGGGGCCCGACCATGATGCGCGCGTTCATCGCCGCCGGTCTCGTCGACCATCTGCACGTCGTGCAGGTTCCGATCCTGCTCGGCCGCGGCGTTCGGCTGTGGGACGGCCTGGAGGCATTGGAGCAGCAGTACGACGTGGAGGCAGTCTCGTCACCGAGCGGGGTCACCCACCTGACCTTCACACGCCGATGACCGATCCTGTAGTCGAACTGACGACCTGCCCCCGATCGGCTGCGAGTTCAGGGGATCAACGCAACACCACCCTGATTGGCGAACATTACGTCGTCGATCAGGAGGTGTGCAGATGCGCAGGTTCACCGAAGAAGAGAAGACAACGATCTGGGAGGAGCGCCAGGCCGGTGTGCCGCTGAAGCGGATCGCCCGACAGCTTGGCAAGCAGAACAGTGTGATCAGGGAGTACGCCGGGCGAACCGGTGGCATCCGGCCCCGGCCGCGGGTCATCTCTGAGCTGCGGCTCTCACAGTCCGAACGCGAAGAGATCTCGAGGGGCCTGGCTGCGGGGTGCTCCTTTCGGGAGATCGCCTGGACCCTCGGGCGGGCACCGTCGACGGTGTCCCGGGAGGTGAACGCCAACGGAGGACGCCGGGGCTATCGGGCCATCACGGCCGAGAGGGCGGCCCGCCGGAGGGCGAAACGTCCGAAGGTTTGCAAGATCGCCGCTTCCCGGCGTCTTCGGGCCAAAGTGGAGGCCAAGCTGGCGGACAAGTGGTCACCCGAGGAGATCTCTGGGTGGCTGGCTCGGACCTACCCGAACAACCCGGAGCTCCAGGTGTCCCACGAGACCATCTACCAGTCGCTCTTCGTCCAGGGCAGACGAGCGCTCCGCCATGAGCTGCACGTGTGTCTTCGAAGTGGCCGGGCCATGCGCCGCAACAAGAAGTGGACCAAGAGCGGTCACGGCATGGGGAAGATCAAGGACATGGTCATGATCTCCGAGCGCCCCGCCGAGGTCGAGGACCGGGCGGTGCCGGGTCACTGGGAGGGAGACCTCATCTTGGGGAAGGGCTTCTCGTCGGTCGGCACCCTCGTCGAGCGGACAGCCCGCTATGTCATCCTGCTCCGGCTGCCCAACGACCACGGGGCCGTGGCGGTGCGAAACGCTATGACCAAGCGCATCGTCACCCTGCCGGCCCAGCTCCGTCGCACCCTCACGTGGGACCAGGGGCCCGAGATGTCCGAGCACGTGCGCTTCACCGTCGACACCGGCGTCAAGGTCTACTTCTGTGACCCTCGCTCGCCATGGCAACGCGGCACCAACGAGAACACCAACGGACTCCTCCGCCAATACCTGCCGAAGGGCACCGATCTCTCGGTCCACAACCAGCGCCAGCTCGACGCCATCGCTCGTTCCCTCAATAGACGACCTCGCAAGACGCTCGGCTTTATGTCACTATCTGAGGCGTTCGCCGAGGCTGTTGCGTCGATCGGTTGAATCCGCACCGGATGGGTGTCACACTCCGGCCAACGGGGCTAGGCCGACGGAGCCAAGGAGGTACCGGTCGGTACCCGGCATTATGGGGGCTGAGGAGGTCGACTGCTTTGAGCTTGGAGAAGGCACTCGTCACGTCACGCTTGGAAGTGCGACCGCCCCGCGAGCTGGACCGCGCACGGTTCGTCGAACTCTTCTGCAATGACGACTTCATGATCTTCGCCCAAGCTCTGACTGAGAAGACGGCCCACGGGCGTTTCGATCACATGCTCGCAATGTGCGAAGTCGTACCGTTCGCGAAGCAGCCGATCGTTGAGCGGGCCTCAGGCCTAGTTGTCGGCTATACCGGCGTCGATTCCTTCACCTTGGAGGGTGAGAAACGTCTGGAATGGGGGTACCGACTGGTGCCTGAGTCGCGAGGATTGGGGTACGCGACCGAGGCAAGCCGAGCTTTACTTGCCCGCGCTCGTGAGACGTTTTCGGGCGAACTGCTTGCGATGATCGACCCAGCCAACCGTGCCTCCCAAAACGTCTGCCGGAAGCTTGGGTTCGCCTTCCTGAAGCAGGCGCCTGTGGATGGGGGCGTTACGAGCTTCTACACCCTGGCCATCGGCGACACAGGGCGACAAGTGTCGGAACTCCGGCCTTCAAGTTGGATAGAGGAGTAGCCGACTGCCCCCATACCCCGGATATGCCCTGCCCACGACAGGCGCTTTGGGGAAGACCGATAGTCCGTCCTCGGCCTCGCCGGACTAAGCCTGGAAGCACCGACCAATGACCTGATTCGATAGCCGCGCATCCGCGGAAAGAGCCTCCCCGGCTGGGAAAATGACGATGTCGAAGTCGCATTTTCACCAACACAAAGGAGGCACTTTCTGTGACTGCAGTATCGCGCGGAATCGACCGCATCGAGGTGACCTTCGATGACCCGAACCTGGTGGCCAACGCGGGACTGTTGTTGGTGGCCACCCTGGTCGTCCGGCTAGATCTCGAAGACCTCATCAACGGCATCGTCAACCTGTCGGGTCGAGTCGGTGGTGCCCTTCCCGGACGCAAGGTGCTGACCCTGGTGCACGCCATGGTGGCCGGCGGCAGCCACATCGACCATGCCGATGTACTGAGGTCCGGTGCCACCCAGTCGGTGCTCCCTCATCGGGTGATGGCCCCTTCCACCTTGGGCACCTTCCTGCGGGCCTTCACCTTCGGCCATGTCCGTCAACTCGATTCGGTGTTGGCCGAGGCACTGCGTCGTGCTTGGTCCTTGGGTGCAGGACCCGGTTCGGATCGGGTGATCGTCGATCTCGACTCCACCATCTGTCCGGTGTGCGGCAAGGCCAAGCACGGTGCCGGCTACGGCTATACCAAAGAGCTCGGTTACCACCCGCTGATTGCCACCCGGGCCGGAACCGGGGAACTCCTCCACGTCCGGATGCGCAAGGGCTCGGCCAACACCCAGCGGGGAACCAAGCGGTTCATCGAAGAACTGGTGGCCCGCCTCCGTCGGGCCGGAGCCACCGGTGAAATGGTCATGCGCTTCGACTCGGGGTTCTGGTCGAACGCCACCATCGCCACGTTGGGACGACTAGCCATCGGCTACACGATGGGGGTGCGCATGGTGAAGTCCGTGGTCAGGGCGATCTCGGCCATCGACGAGGGTGACTGGATTCCCATCGACTACACGTTGGACGGCATCGCCGAGGTGGCCGAGTGCGTCTACAAGGGACGGCGGATGATCGTGCGTCGGACCCGGCTGGTCGGCCGCCAGGCAACGCTGTGGCCCGAGTGGCGCCACTTCGCCTTCCTCACCGATCAGGAAGGAACCGCCGTCGAGGTCGACCTCTTCCACCGGGCCCACGCCACCGTGGAGTTAGCCATCAAGGACCTGAAGGAGGGTGCGGGCATGGAGCACGTCCCTTCGGGCAGCTTCAACGCCAATGCGGCCTGGCTGGTGTGTGCGGCCCTGGCCCACGACCTCATCCGCTGGAGCTCCCTGCTCGGCAAGATCACGCCCGAAGGTCAGCTCGTTGTTGCCCGCACGGTGCGCACCCGGTTCTTGTCGGTGCCTGGTCGATTGGTCAACACCTCAGGAACACCGACGCTGCGTGCTCCCCTCGAGTGGCCGTGGGCGAAGGCGTTCTCCCGCGCTCTCGAACTCCTCCGGGCCCTTCCGCCGGTCCCTGTGTAGTCACCACATCCGCGGCCGGTGCACCGCAGACGATCGAAGGACGGCACTGACAACTCGATGAGAATCACAAACTCTTGGTCTCACGCGTCCAAGGGCACCGAAGAACTCGAGCGCGGCGTCGATCAGATCATTCGAATGCCGATCGTCAGATTCGGCGTCCTGCCAGGTCGTTGGTCGGTGGATCCAGGCTAAGGCTCTAACCGCCGCCCGGTGACCAGCCATGCGCCAGCCCCGAACCGCAGACCCACGCCGGGCTCGTAGCGTTCGGTCAGGGACGAACGGACACCCTCGACCACCTCATCATGGTGGTCTGTCCCTGCGAGGCCGATAAGTCCTCGGACCATCCCCATCCCAAGGAGGAAGTCCATCGACTGATCGACCGTGCCGCCCCCACCTATAAGGATGGTCGGTGCGAGCGGCTCGAATCGCACATCGGTGAATCCCGCCGCTGCGAGGAGCATTGTTGTCTCGCCCTGGTCCTTGAGTGCGAACATCCCCGGCCCTTTTGCGAGGCCGCCGAACTCAGGGATCTCGACGTGGTTCGCTACCTCGTTGGCAACGACAGTGAGCCATTCGTTAGCGGGGAGAGCCTGCCAGCTTACGAATGCAAGTCGGCCGTCGGGAGCGAGCGAGCGTCGCAAGTTCGAGAATGCCCCCGCCGGGTCATCGAAGAACATGAGCCCGAACTGGCTCACTGCAAGGTCGAACGTGCCCGGCACGAAGGCGTGCGTCTGGGCGTCGCCGACGATGAATTCGACGTTCTCGATCTGCGCTGTTTGGGCTCGCGCAGACGCGACCTCCGTCAGCGGCACCGAGATGTCGAGACCGATGGCCGACTCGGCGATGAGTGATGCCGCTAGGGTGAATGCTCCGCACCCGCATCCCACATCGAGCAAGGAGCAATGGGACGACAGTCGGACCTGTTCAAGTAGCGCCTCGGTGAAAGGCGCTAGTTGGCGGTCGTAGCGGTCGGCATGGTCGACGTAATGCACCGATTCGCCGCCGTTCCACGCTTCAGACTGGTTCCTGTTAGGGAGCATTGATCGTCCTCGGGCGGGGAGCGTCTCGACCTTCATCGTGGCACGTCGATGAGAGCGATTTCTGGATCACAATATTCGGCACCGTGTATCCCCTATCGCCGGCTCGGGGTGCGTTATCCAGCGACGGGTGCTTGCCACCCGCGAACTGCCCGTGATCGGCACTTTGGCCATACCCCCTGCCGCTCGCCGAACGACTCCGTCTACGGTCGGGTGATCGTCAGGGGATTCGACGTGGCACTCGTTTCGGCGCTTCCGAGGAGGATGTCTGCGGGCGGAACAAGGGTGCCGTTCTCTTCGAGGTTGTGGAAGGTCACCTGACTCCCAGAGGAGATGAACTTTATGCCGCTGACATACCCAGCCGTGTGGAACCCGAACGAGATGGTTTGAGGGTTGAGCATGGTCATCTTGTCGCCGGAGTCGTTCGAGGTGAGGGCCACGTCGGAGAAGGTGCCGTTGGTGGTGATCGTCCCGGTGAAGATGTCGGTCCCCGACAGATTGTGGGAGTAGAGCTTCCAGATGCCGTCCTGCACCCCGATCAGGAACCCCGGCGGTGGGCTGTCCTTTACCGGGAATGCCGGATAGCCCTGAACTTGGCTCTGCCACACGCCGTGTTGCTCGACAGCACCGATCGTGCACTTACCGATACTGGCGACGCCACGCTGGTCGGTCCGAGGGCAGACCTTCACGCCATCGAGCTTGGTCCCGGCCGGGATGACCCCGACGGCCGGACCGTTCGCCGCCGGTAGCTGCGTGAGGGTCGGTCCGCCGTTGTTGGTGAGGTGACCGAGGCCGGGCTTGGCATCGAGCACGTCGGTGGATGCGGTGAAGCCGCAGTAGTTGGCGTTCGAGGGGTCGTCGGTCAGGTCGTAGCCGAGGCTGGTGAAGCTACCGCCGCTGCGATAGCAGTTAAGTCCGGTGTTGGCGGCCACGATGGAGGCACCGGACGTCACCGTCCCGCCGTAAGTGTTGATACCGCCCCCACGTTCAGCGGCGGTGTTGCCCGAGACGGTCGAAGAGTTGACGGCCAAGGTGGCACCGTTGATGCCCCCATCGGTAATAGCGTTGGCGATCCCGCCGCCGAACGCGGCGTTGTTGCCCGACACGGTCGAGGAGTTGATGGTCATCGTGCCGGCGTTGGCGATCCCGCCGCCCTCGTCGCCGTGGTTGCCCGACACGGTCGAGGAGTTGATGGTCATCGTGCCGGCGTTGTAGATGCCGCCGCCGATATGGGAGATGTTGCCGCCCGACACGGTCGAGAGGTCAAGCGTCATCGTGCCGGTGTTGTAGATGCCACCACCAGCTATGTCGCCATCGCCGTTCGACACGGTCGAGGAGTAGAGCGTCAGGGTGCCGTTATTGATGATGTCGCCGCCTTCGACAGTGGTGCCACCGCCATTCTCGAGGGTGAGTCCCGAGATGGTCACCGTGCCGCTGTTGACGGTCAAGGGCGTCCCAAACAACTCAGGCGGGGTTACCGCTGTGGTGGAGGACCCCGCACCGGTGATGGTCAGCGAGTCGAGGGACGAGGCATTGATGGTGTCGAGTTCGGAGTAGGTGCCGGCAGCCACGTTGATGGTCACGTCCCCACCCGCATAGGAACCACCGGTGGCGGTGGTGATTGCGGTCTGGATGGATGAGCAGGCGTTGGCTGGAGTGGAGCAGTCGTCAAGGCCGCTCCCGGATTGCGTCACGTAGAGCGTGCTTCGCTCGACCGCGCCGATGGTGCAGTCGCCAACACTCTGGACGCCCCGCTGATCGGTCCGAGGGCAGACCTGCACACCATCGAGTGTGGTGCCGGTCGGGATAACCCCGACGGCCGGACCGTTTGCCGCCGGTAGCTGTGTCAAGGTCGGGCCACCGTTGTTGGTCAGGTGACCGAGGCCGGGGTTGGCATTCACCACGTCGGTGGGCTGTGTGAAACCGCATTGCGCGCCCTCATCATTCGTCAGGTTGTAGCCGACACTGGTCAGCAGGTTGCTGCCGCAGTTCCCCCCGGTATTGTCCGCCAGGATCGTGCCACCCACGTACGCGATGCCACTGTTTATGAAGATGCCGCCGCCGCCGTAGCTGCCGCCGGTGTTGCCTGAGATGGTGCTGTCGGTCACGGTCACCGTGCCATTCTGGATGAAGATGCCGCCGCCGCCGCCGGAGCTGCCGTTGTTGCCCGACATGGTGCTGTCTGTCACGGTCACCGTGCCACCACCGTCATCGAAGATACCGCCGCCGTAGCCACTGCCGGTATTGCCGGAGATAGTGCTGTCGGTCACGTTCAACGTGCCAGTGAAGTTCTCGATGGCGCCGCCCTGGTAGCCGTTGTTGCCCGACAGGGTGCTGTCAGTCACGTTCAACGTGCCGCCGTCGAGATCGATCGCTCCGCCGAATTCGCCATGGCCACCCGTGATGGTGAGGCCCGAGATGGTCACCACGCCGCTATCGACGGTAAACACAGACCCGACGGGGCCGTTCACCGTGGTGGAAGAGGCCCCGGCCCCGGCGATGGTGAGCGAGTGGAGGGACGAGGCATCGACGGTGTCGTTCTCCGTGTAAGTGCCAGCGGCGACGTTGATGATCACATCGTCAGCGTCAGCAGTGGGATAGTTCTGGGCCTCGTTGATGGCTTGCTGAATCGTGAGACAAGGTGCCGTACTTGCGGTGCAGGCGTTCGACCCACCACCGTCTGACCCCGAGGTGCTCACGTACAACAAGACGGGGCCGCTTGCCGAGGCAGGCAGCGACTCGACGGCCAGTGAACCGACTGCGACGCTTCCCAACACCAGAGACCCGGCCAGTAGCGCCCGAAAACTTCTTCTGATTCCAACGCCCATAACTCGACACCTTCCGCTCCCGGTGCACCGTCCGCACGCCCGCTAATGTGCAGGCTTAACACCGAAGGGCCTCCCTAGCAACCAGTGTCACTCTGCCGTCACATGATGCTCTCGCTGAGCGACGGGGTTGCCACGGATGATGAGCAGGGGTGCCCCCCAACACCGGCTCCGGGATCGATATCTGGAACGGCGCTGGGCCAGCCGCTCACTCCAGCAAGCGGCTCAGATCGCTCCACGTGCCGGGCTCCATGTGCCCGGTCGACGATCCGCTTGCGGAGCAGATACCCGTGGCTCAGGTGACCAATTGTGCCAGCATTCGGAACAGGTGGCGAACAATGTCGATTCGGTCGCGCCTCCCGTACCTGCCCCCTTGAAAGAGAGGCGGACCTCTGGGCTTCCGCAACGGGGGCAAGCGTCACCCATGGCCGATGAGATCGCTTCACGATCACGCATAGTTCGTCCATTTCAGTTGTCGGATTTACGCCAACTGGCGGGTCCAGGCGCACCTTCATAACTGCGGCCCCATGGAGGACGTGTCGGTGGACCGGCGCCAGCTCGAAATTCGGCATGCTGGCTCCGCAGGTGGCACAGACATAGGTCAGCTCGTCGAGGACCAGGTTATTCACGATGTCGGGGAAGGTTCCCGATCCGGCGCAGATGGGTGAGTCCAGTGTTTTGGTGCCCACGGTAGGGCCTCTTTTTCCGGCTCTCCTGACTGATCCGTGGGTCAATTCTGCGTTTCGTCGTGCAGCGTGAGGATGGCGGCTCGCCTTCGGCGAAGATGGTGCGGTGGAACCGCAGAGCTGGGAGCCGGAGCACGAAGATGACTATGAGGCAGCGAACGCGGAGCTGAAGAGGCGGTTCGCTGCATGGGCGGACGGCAGGGGACTCGAGGTCGAGCGTGACGGACCCGAGGGCCTGCTCCACTACAAGTGGGCCTATGTGGATCGCCACCTCACCCGCTGGAGACGCCGTGACCTCTATGAGATCTACCTGGAGCTCTACCCGGCCAAGGTGATGGCCGAGGCTGACGAACTCGACGAGATCCTCGCCGAGACGAAGACCTTCATCACGTTCCTTTCCGAGACCGAGCTGCTCGATGAGGAAAGTGAGTCCCCCGAGGTGCTGTGCGACTTCCTGGACGAGATCGCACCCGAGTTCCGGGCGAACATGGCCGACACGTCCCGATACAGCTTCGGCAAGCGGCTCTGGACCGAAGCAGCCAGCGAAGGTGTGTCGCCGGACGACCCGGCGGCGGTCGAGGCGTTCATGAACCGGTTCAACTCCCGACCCCGGGCCGAGCGGGACACCATCTTGGGCCGGGGTGTCATGCCCGCCGGGCGCCGGGTCTCTTCTGGTCGGTTCACGCCTCCAGGGACACCGTCCCGGCCGTCAGGCAAGCGCCGCAAGCGTAGATAGAGAACGCCCCGGCAGCGGCGGGCAGTAGCCACCGCGGTCGAGCAGGGCGAGGGCGATCAGGTGCTCGGGCTTGGCGAACCCGAAGGCCATGCGGTGCAGGACCCGGATCTTGGTGTTGGTCGATTCGATGAGTGCGTTCGACAGGTCGTTGAGCATGGCCGCCTCGATGCCGGCGATGTTCTTTCTGACCTTGCGGCCGAGCTCGACGAAGGCCGGGATCCGGCAACGCTGGGCCCAGTCCAGCCAGCCGTCCAACATGGCAAGGGCCAGCACGCCCTTCTTCCTGATGGCCAGGCGCAACTGCTCTTTCATCAGGTAGGCCCGGTAGAGCTTGGTGTTCACCTTGGCGATCCAGGCGAGCTTGCCGGCCTGGCGGGGGGTCAGGTCCTCGGGGTTCCGCCACAGGGCATAGCGACAGCCCTTCAGCTCGTTGGCATGGCCGGACATGCCACCCTTCCTCGCCTCGTTCCACACTTGACGGCGCACCTCATCCAGCGCCTCGGTGGCCCACTGCACCACGTGAAAGGCGTCGATGCAGAGGGTGGCATTGGGTGCCCGCTCGGCCACCACCGTGGCGATCCATCCGGCTCCATCGGCGCTGACCAGGGAGATCTGTTCGGACCGCTCCTCACCCAGCAGGTCGAAGAAGCCGTTGAGCGTCTTCTTGTCCCGTCCGACGGCCGCCCACACCAGCCTCCTGGTGTCGTGGTCGACGACGATGGTCAGGTAGCGGTGCCCCTTCTTGTAGCTGATCTCGTCGATGCCGATGCGAACGAGACCGGAGAAGGGGTCATGGGCGGCACGGCCGTCGGCCACCACCCGGTCGATGATCGAACCGACGGTCCGCCAGGCGATCCGCATCAGCTCACAGACCGTCGACTTGGCGGTGTGGGTGACCAGCCAGGCCACCTGGTCGTCGAAGAACCGGGTATGCCCGGCTCCATGGCGGGCCCAGGGCACCTGGGCAACGGTCGGGCCGTGGTCGGGACAGTTCACTCTTGGAGAGTCGGCCTGGAGGAAGCACTGCATGGTCCCGAGATCGAGCGCCCGCCAGTTGCGCCTGCCCTCGCCCTGGTCATAGCCGGGAGCACGCACCCCGCAGCGTCCACACCGGCGCTTGGTCGCACGCCGCGGCCGCACGTGGACCACCACGGTTTCGGACTCCTCATCGAAGTCGATTTCCTCGATCACCGTCGCCCGGTCGACACCGAGCACGCGACGCCATACGTTGGCACCGAGCACGCCATCCTCCTTGCCCTGTCTTCGAACCTTCGAACAGTCCGAAAACGTAGGCGGGGGCTGGCGTTGCTCGCGTCAGGGGGTGCTCAAGTGACCCACGGATCAGTCAGTAGAGCCTTTTTTTTCCCCGCCCCCCGTCGGGCCAGTGAAGGGAGCCCCACATCCTGTCGCTGACCCGACGACAGACTTAGGTCTACACCCGTTTTGGTACCCAACTCGACCGGCCGCCACAAATGCCCGCGCCTGACCCCCGGTAGGCCCATTCCAGGACAATGCTGACCGGAGTCGCGGCGAGATGACGATCCTCCGAACCTAAGTCACACTGCGGCGAGGGTGCCACTGATCGCCGGATGGGTGGGGCACCCAAGGTGCCGCCGACCGGCACGACTGGAGCAGTCTGGCCCGGGTGGCGTAGGGCGGCGAGGTAGAAACGCTGGAAGTCACGCGCCCCTCGAGCGCGATCCGCAGCGGCGCCCACGTGCTCCCTATCATGGGTGGATGCGAATCGGCGTGCTCACCGGTGGTGGCGACTGTCCTGGGCTGAACGCGGTCATCCGGGCCGTGGTGCTCGGTGGTGTCGACCATCATGGTGACGAGTTCGTTGGCGTCCTCGACGGCTGGCGCGGCCTCGTTGAAAATAGAACTGTCTCGCTCGAACCTGATCAATGCCGGTCCATCTTGACGAAGGGAGGGACGATCCTAGGATCGTCCCGCACCAATCCGTTCGCCACTGACGATGGTGCCGACCGTGTCCAGGCCACCATGGAGGCGCTCACGCTTGATGCGGTTGTGGCCATCGGCGGAGATGACACATTGGGCGCAGCGGAACGACTCCACCAGCGGGGCCTCCCTGTCGTCGGTGTGCCCAAGACCATCGACAACGACTTGTCGGGAACGGAAGTAACCTTCGGGTTCGACACGGCGGTCCAGATTGCCACCGATGCGATCGACCGCCTGCAAACCACAGCCGAATCCCACCACCGGGTCATCGTGTGCGAGGTGATGGGGCGAAATGTGGGCTGGATCGCCGTCCATGCTGGGATCGCTGGAGGGGCGGCCGAGATCCTGATCCCTGAGGTTCCATTTTCACTTGATGAGGTGTGCACTCGGCTGCTGCAGCGCCATGGCGATAAGCAGTACTTCTCCACCGTGGTGGTGGCCGAAGGGGCACACCCCAGGGACGAGGGGTCGGCTACGTCATCCTGGAACTCGCAGGGATCGGGAGCCGCTGACCAGTTCGGCCACGTCCGCCTCGGCGGGATCGGGGACTTCCTGGCAAAGGAGATCGAGCGACGAACGGGATACGAGTCCAGGTCCACTGTGCTCGGGCATATCCAGCGTGGTGGGTCCCCTACGGCTTGTGATCGTGTTCTCGCCACCCGATTCGGGGCTGCCGCCCTCGCTGCAGTGCAAGACCACGACTTCGGATGCATGGTGGCGCTGCGCGCTGGGGCGATCGTCCGGATCCCATTGAGCGACGCCGTCGGAAATCCTAAGCAGGTCGACCCCCACCTCTATGAGCAAGTGGCCGCGCTCTACCTCGGCTAGCGGTAGGCCGAGAGAGAGACCACGGCCCCACAGCGTTTGGGGGTAGTGCATGCGTGTCGATACCGAGCGGGTCCGAGGGTGTCCCACATTCAGTATGGAACGGCCGGCTCCTCCGGCATCCGCATTTACGTGGATCATTCACTTATGCGGTGAACGGAGCCGACATACGGAAAGGAGGGAGCCAGCCGTGTCCAGTATTGCCCACCGGGGGTTCGTCCACCTGGGGATGGACGTCTCGAAGAACTCGATCGCCGTGGCGGTCCTGCCACCGGATCGCGATGTCGCCGAGGTCGACAAGATCTTCCACGATGCCGAGTCGGTCCGCCGCCTAATCAAGCAGCTGGGGAAGGCGAAGGAGATCTGGGCCTGCTACGAGGCGGGCCCGACCGGCTACGACCTGCAGCGCCTGCTTTCCTCGATGGGTGTGCGTTGCGATGTCGTGGCACCGTCCCTCATCCCGAAGGGCTCGGGCGATCGGGTGAAGACCGACCGGAGGGATGCCCGCCGGTTGGCCGGACTCCACCAGGCCGGCGAGCTCAGCTCGGTTGCCATCCCTACGCCGGCCCAAGAAGGAGTACGCGATCTGTGCCGGACCCGTGGCGACATGGTCCAGGACCTCACCCGGGCCCGCAACCGCCTGAGCGGGTTCCTGCTCCGCCACAGTGTGGTGTGGCGGGGAGGGTCAACGTGGACCGAACGCCATCGCCGGTGGCTCGCAACCGTGTCCTTCGACGATCCCGCCATCGCTGCCACCTCCTCCCACTACCTGGCCACGGTGCAGCTTCGGGACACAGCACTCGAGGCCGTCGAAGCTGATCTGCTGCCCTGGTGTGAGAAGGATCCCTTCGGTGACCAGGTGCAGCGTCTGGCCGCCTACCGGGGTGTGACCAGAATCGGTGCACTGTGCCTCGCAGCCGAGGTATTCGACTGGCGTCGTTTCCCGAAGGCCAGACCCTTCATGAGCTTCACCGGGCTTGTGCCCGGGGAGAACTCGACCGGACTCTCCCAGCGACGGGGCTCGATCACCCGGGCCGGCAATGCCCACCTGCGTGGCCAACTCTGTGAAGCAGCCTGGGCCTACCAGCACACCCCCAACGTCGGTGTCGGCATCAGAGAGCGTCAACAAGGTGTGCCCCCAGAGACGGTGGCCCGCTCCTGGGCCGCACAGGTCCGCCTGTCCAAGCGGTTCCGACAACTGGCCGCCCATAAGAACGTGCGCTCGGTGGTGGCTGCTGCCATTGCACGTGAGCTCGCCGGGTTCCTCTGGGCCGAGATGGTGGCCGAGGTCTGAGCAGCATGATCTTCCCGTCGGCCAGCGTGCGATCGGCGCCGCGTCTGGTCGAGCCCTCCACGACGCGCCGGAGCACCGCCGCAGCAGATCCGATCCTCGCCGGTGTTATGCCCACCATCGCTCCTCGTGAGGATGTCACGGGCGCTCACATTCAGAGGCACCTACCTGCGAATGGCTTTACTGCGATTTCGATACGCGTACATCATCGTGGCGGTTCTCCGATCCACTGCGCTCCGGCGCGTCGTCGATGGCTTGCCCGGCCGCCACCAATAACCGCACAAGAGACGAGTAGCAGCCTCCACCCCGGCGTCAACACCGTTCGTCCTCACCCTTCGGGCTGCGGGCGCTCCGTGTTGACGTCGGGGCCCCGTCGACTGCTCACGAACAATCAGGCGCCGCACCTCTGGTGCGTCGCGGCCAAAAGACAGTGAGAAGGACCTCCGCGCGGGGGGTTGACAGGCCGTTCCACATCATCACCGGATCTGTGGGGCACCCAGCGTGACCAGGATCGGCACGAACCGAGCAGGACCTGGCGATGCGAAAGCCCGAGCTTCAACAGGTCTGAACTGCTTGACCCACAGGTTGCAGGAAGCCGCCCATCTCCCATGTCCCTGGTGGAAGCTTTGGTGGTTGATCGGTGGAGAGGTACATCGTTCCGACGTTGCTGGACGGTTGCGTCCACACCTGGCCTGTGCCTTCGTAGATGTGTTGGTTGAACGTGCTCCAGCCACTCGACGCAAGTGATTCGTCTGCGTGCTCGATGACGGCTGCCGGGGTGGCGCTGGAGGTGAACACAAGGTCGATGCTTGGAGGGGTCCACCCGGTGGTTCCATCACATCCGTGGGCCAGCCACTTTGCATCCGTCGAGTGCGAACTGATCACCTTGGCATCGGGTGGCAGAGCCGCCGTCACATCGGCCCGCAGTGATCCGAGAATCGAACCTCCGGGATCGCCGCCGAAGTGGAACGGGGTTGCACTTGGGACCAAGAAGTAAAGCACGATCGCCACCAGACCAAGGACGATCCCGACGATCGTGATCACCCACCAGACTCTGGGAGTCCGGCTCGGAGGTTTGGTGGCCAACCCTACCGCCGGAGGTCGAGAGACCAGGGTGTCTGCCATGACCCGCAAAAGGCTATCCCCTCAGCATCGAAGCCAGTGGCCCCGATGTTGCCGGGCCTTCGGCCGCGGCCCGCCGAAGAAGTCGTCGGCCTCCCTGCTCGCCTCGCCTGAGCTCAACCCCACCCGGAGCTCGAGAGTCCTCTCCGCACCGGCGTTGTCCCGGTGGACGGCCTGTTGCATGGCCACCGCACAGGTCAGAGCCGCCGATGCGGCTGGGAAGGCCACCATGAGGCCGTCGCCCAGATTCTTCACCTCGGTTCCCCCCGAGGTGGCGACGGCCTGCCGGAGAGCCGAGAAGTGCTTGTTGCGCACCTCGTCGCCTGCTTCAAGAGACAGTGACGAGGCGAGCTCAGTCGAACCCACCAGATCCGTGAAGAGCACCGTGATGTTCTCGGTGGTGGCCACCGAACCCCCTGTCGCCGCCAGTAGCCGAAAGACTAGGCGAGATCAGGGGTTTCTTCCCGGCGTCGCCATCTGAGCGGTTCGCCGAGGCTGCTCCATCTGCCTTAGGTCCCGCCACTTGGCTCCGCCCTCACACTCATAGGGCTGGAAGCGCCTGAGGGTGACCTCTCGCTGTCGGATATGCACCCAGGCCAAGGCCAAGGGGCCACCGACTCGCACGTCTTGGATAGCCCCGTCAGGGACAGCCAGGTCAGTGGGACTAGCCCGCGTCAGCGCCCTCTTCCGTCACCCTCGGCAACGGAATCTAGCCGTTGCGTCCACCCGTTGCAGCTGATCGGACGGCAAAGCTACAGTGCTGATGCGAGCGGCTGAGCGAGGGCGGGTGCGATGTCATACAAAGTCATTGTCGTTGGCACGGACGGCTCGGAACGGGCAGCCGTTGCAGTGGGAGAAGCCCTTACATTGGCAAAGGGATCCGGCGCCAAAGTGCACGCTGTCCATGCGGTATCTCATGGTGTAGCGACAGGGTTCCATGACTCGGTGGGGGGGCAAATCGACGTTCGCAATTCGCGCGAGACACTTGACAACATGAACGGCCAGCTCCTCGCCGAGGCCAAGCGCCAAGGTGTACCCCTCCAGGTGCACAATCCTGGCAGCAGTGACGCTGCTGATGCGCTACTCAGCGTTGCCGAGGCGGTTCATGCCGACCTTGTCGTGGTCGGAAACAGGGGCATGAGCGGCATGACGCGTTTCGTGCTCGGAAGTGTTCCTAACAAGGTAGCCCATCACTGTCCCTGCAGCGTCCTGATTGTCAACACCGATTCCTCTACCTGATCGGCGCCTACTGCGGGCGTGGAGAGCGCCGCGGGTGGCCCAGAACACCGGGTATTCGGCGTCCGCCGAGGGCCATGAACCGGCCGACTGACCGGTCAGTTCCGACGACTCAGCCCGTTATCACGTTGTGGACAGTGGCGACCATCGGTTCCGTCAGTTCGACACCCAACCCGGAGAGGATCGGCACCAGCGTCTTCCCGAATGCGTCAAAGTCCGCCTGGGACTCCCAGATGTCGAAGACCTGGATCGCGCCATTCGATTCGAGCGCACAGTGATAAGTACGCCCCTTCGGCTTGCCTGCACCGGCAGCTTCCAGCTTCTTGATTGCACTGTTGTACTTCTCCGGCGTGAAGCCTTCGTGTACGAAATAGATTCCCAATGCCATTGTGCTCCGCCCTTCAGCCTGATCGACGCACGGCTGCGCCTGCCCGTCCGTCTGGACGCGACACCTGGCACATTATCCCTCAACGATGGAGGCCAGTGGGCCTGTCCGCTGTTGCGGTCTGATTCCGATCCCAGAACGCAGCCGGGTCAGGGCGCTTATCGAGCGGGGTCTGTCGGCCATTGGCTAACTGCCGCCGACCGAACGACTGGGATAGGAGACTTGCCGTGTTCGGTGCGTGTTATGGGACGCGTTCTGCTCGGGTGGTGCGTTGATTCAGATCGCGTCCAGGAGTGCTTCGGCGCGTTTGGTGAGTCCGGCGCAGCCGTACTCAACGGCAATCGCCGAGGCGGCGGCGGCGAGGTCGCGGGCCCGCGGAAGGTCACCCTCGGCGCGTCGGGCGAGGCAGAGCTCGGCGAGGTCGAGCTGACCTCTGGCGGTCCAGAACGGGGCTTGCAGCTTCGTGTGGATATCATGCGCGGTCGCGAACCATTGTTCGGCTTGGTCGTAGTCGCCGAGCATGGTGGCGGCTCGTGCAAGCGGTCGCGCAACGGAACCACTGACGGTCGGGCCGGAGCACAGTACGTGGGTAGCGAACGGGGTGAGCTGTTCGAGCAAGACGTGTGCGCTCTCCTCGTGTCGGGTGAGCGCGGCGGCCTCCACCAACGCGGTGAGCGCGGCGAGGTAGCTGTGGTCGCGTGGGAAGTCGAAGCCCCGGCGGGCTTCGTCGGCGAGCCGTTCAGCCGCTTCACCGGTACGGCCAACCTCGCACATCAGGAGCACGACGGTCGCCCGTAGCGAGGCGATGGATGGGTCGTCGCGGGCGGCGTCGATGAAGAGGTCGGCCATTTCGTCAACCCGGCCTTGATGCTGCCGGACGAGGTACAGCATGCCGCCGAAGACTGCGAGCGCTTCGGGTTTTCCTGCGCTCATACTGAGTTCGAGCGTGTGTTGGTTGGCTCGTTCGGCGTCGTCGGCGTGACCGGCGAGCAACAACCCACCGGTACGGGAGAGAGCAACCGTATAGAGTTCGGCGGGCAGTCCGAGTTGGTCGGCGAGGGTTGCCATGTCGTCGATCGCGGTGCCCGCCCCGGCGAGGTCGGCGCGTTCGTATCGGGCCCAGATCAGCGGGAGCCGAATGGCGCAACGCAGAAGCGGGTCGCCGAGCCGGTCGGCGATCGCGACGGCTCGCTCGACATCCGCGATCGTCCGATCGCGATACTCCGGGGTCGCCAGGCTGAGGAACGTTGTCGCGAGGACATCGACGAACGCGGTGTCGTCGCCCGCGAGCCGGGCCACATCGACGGCTTCGAGCGCGAGGTCGCGTCGCTCACGCCACTCCAGCCCTGCATCGTGCGCTTCGGAGTATGCGGCAAGCAGGCGCGCACGTTCTGCTGACTCGTCCGCGCCGGTGGCGTCGAGCGCGGCACGCAGCACACGCTTGGCGGCATCATCACCGACCATTCCTCCAGCGAACGCACTGAAGCCCAACGCCGCCTGCACCAGGGTGTCAGTGTCACCGAGTTCCTCTGCAAGGCTGGCAGCCCGTGTGAGGGTGTCTCGGTATTCGGGCTGCACAGCTCGGCTCTGTTGGGTGCCGAGCGCGACGAGGAGCTGAGCGCGGCTGTGTTGGTCCGGCGCGGTCTGGCGGGCGAGCAGGTCGAGGGCTTGTTGATACCAGCCGATGGCATCGTCAGGTGCGAGGGCACCGCGAGCGGCGTCACCAGCACGCCGGACGTAGCCGATGGCTTTGTCGAGGTCAGCGGGTCGTGTGGCGGCGACCCAGTGGTGCGCCAACTCGGCGAGCAACACCGCATCTTCGGTTCCCGAGCCCGTTTCGAGTGCTTCGGCGATGCGTTGGTGAGCACGGGCGTGACGGGTCGGGGAGAGTTCATCGTGGAGGCTGTGTTGGATCAACGCGTGCGTGAACCGGTACCGATCGGCAAGGTCACCCTCGACGAGTATCACGGCGGCGACAGCGGCATCCATGAGATCCAACAGTGCGTCTTCTTCGACCTCGGCCAACCGCGCCAGCAGCCTGAGGTCGAACTCGCGGCCGATCAACGCTGCCAGCCGCAGCACGCGCAGCGCTTCATCGCCGAGGCGTTCCACCCGCCTGCCCACCACGTCACGTACGCTTGACGGAAGACCTGCCTCGTCCAGCTCACTGGCAACGGTCCAGCGGCCGTCATCGCCGGAGGACGATTCCGCCCGTTTCACCGAGGTGGCGCAACAGTTCCGCCGTGAAGAACGGGTTCCCTCAGTCTCCCTCCGGAGTGCGTGAGCAAGCCCGACCCCACGGTCATCGAGCTCGTGGCCCGCTGCTGCCGCCATCAGGTCGACCACCTCGATGTCTTCGAGCCCGCGGAGTGTGATCCGGGTGACATTGGCTTCGCGGTGCAGATCCGCCAGCAGCTTGGTGAGGGGATCGCCACGGATGAGGTCAGTATCGCGGTAGGTGCAAACGATCGTCACGTCCATCGGCGTCGTGGATGCGATCACATGTCGTAGGAGTTGCAGGCTCGCTGCGTCGGCCCAGTGCAAGTCGTCGAGCACCGCCAGCACCGGTGCACCCTGTGACACCGCCGCGAGCAGCTCTGCAGTACCTTCCCACAACAACAATCGTTCCGTATCCGGGTTCGCCACCCGGTCGGTGTCAGAAGCGATCTCAGGCACGAGACGGCCCAACGCAGTTCGCTGCGCCGAGCGCAACCCGGCGAGCAACTCAGGATCACCATCGCGGACGAGGGTGGAGACTACCTCGATCCATGGCTGATACGAGATGCCAACGTTCTCGTCGGCGTGGCCGAACAGCACGATCGAACCGTCACCGTGAGCGGTCCGGGCGACCTGGGCCACCAATGCGGTCTTGCCCAATCCCGCCTCACCCGCCACGGACACGACCTGGCAACGCTTGGTCGAATGCGCCTGCTTGCGTGCCCCGTGCAACACCGCAAGCTCAGCAGTGCGACCGAAGAACCCGAACACCGAATCTGTCGCCGCACCCACCAACCGGCTTGGCAGAGGCAGCAAACCCCCCGCAGCGGTGGGCTCCCACAGCACCTCAACTGTCTCGACGGCTTGCGGTAGACCCTTCAGGGCCAGTTCGCCGACGGACCGACACTCGTGGCTACTGCGCCGACCGGCCATGACTCGCACGAACTCGGTCGCCAAGATCTGACCCGTGTCGCAGCGGGCGCAGAGCCGGGCCGCCTGTACGACTGGGTCGCCGAAGTAATCACCGTCCTCATTGCTGGCCTCGCCCACGCTCAGCCCCACACGCAGACCCACTGACTCTGCACCTCGACGGTTTCCCTGTTCAACGGCCTGCTGCATGCCAACGGCACACCGCAGCGCCGCTGACGCCGAGGTGAACACGACCATCAACCCGTCGCCCAGGTTCTTGACCGCCGTGCCCCCGGATTCGGTGATTGCCTGGCTCAGGATGGAGAAATGGCCCCGGCGGACCTCGTCAGCCGCTTCCTGAGACAGCCGTTGCGAGAGCTCGGTCGAGCCCACAATGTCCGTGAACAGGATGGCCACATTCTCTGTGGTCACTGCCACGCGTCCGCCGCTAGCACGCCGTAATGGTAGGCGACCAGGGATTACGTGTGCAGTGGCTCGACCAGAATCGGGCTCGGACTAGCCGGGTATCCCCTAATGCTCGTCGATCCTGTCCTTAGGCGTGTCACCCAACGCCGGGTCAGCAGCGGTTATCGAACGTCTCCAAATGGTCGTGATTCGACCTCCCGGACGATCAGATGGCCAAGCGCTGCCCGACAGACGCCAGCGTTCGACGTATTAGTTGATGAACGCGATTGTCTGGTCGATCACCGTGGGCAGCGAATCGTCATGGCGCTGCAGTGAAGAGGACGGCTCGTGGCGCGCAAAACCTCGCTGAAGGAGAGTTCCACATCGAGCTGGAATGCAAGTCAGACTGTGTGCCTCATGAGCCGACCCGATACCAAGTACGTGGCCGTCGGGGATGCTGACGTTGCCTACCAGGTCCTCGGAGAGGGACCTTCTGACCTCCTCTTCTTCAACGGGCTTGGCAGCAACGTCGAGATGGCGTGGGAGGACCCCGACATTGCCGACTTCCTCAGACGGCTGGCGTCGTTACGCCGCTTGATCTTTCTCGATCGACGAGGCACAGGGGCATCTGACGGTGTGCCACGCAACGCCATACCAACTTGGGAGGAATGGACGGAAGACATCGAAAGCGTCCTCAACGCGGTCGGGTCCGAGCAGACATCCATTCTCGCGACGGTCGACGCTGGCCCGATCGCGATCCTCTATGCCGCTGCACATCCCGAACGGGTCGATTCCTTGGTGCTGTGCAATACCACTGCCCGATATCTGGTCGCTGACGACTATCCGATCGGATTCACACCTGAGGCGCTGGATTTCGTCATCGAGTTCCTCCGGACCCACTGGGGCACGCCTGAGTTTCTCTCGCTTGCCGGTGCAGCTGGCCCGGAAGACCCGGTTCGCCGCGATGCTCTTGCTCGGCTCTTCCGGTCGTCGGTCACCCCGAGAACCGCGGCCGCACAGTACGACTACCTGCTTCGGAACCTCGATGTTCGCCCGGTGCTCCCGCTCCTCCGGGCGCCCACCCTGGTCCTGAGCGCCGACAATCCAAGCTTCCTACCCATGGCTCATGGGCGGTACGTGGCTGAGCACATTGAGGGCTCCAAGTTCGTCGCGCTCCCGGGCGACGACATGTTGATCTTCAGCCAGCAGGACGTGATCTTTGACGAAGTGGCCGAGTTCTTGACCGGTACGAGACCAGTAACCGATATCGACCGAGTGCTGGTTTCTGTACTCTTCACCGATATCGTCGGATCAACCGAACGTGCAGCCTCGCTGGGTGATCAACGGTGGCGGTCCTTGTTGGATCGCCATGATCACATTGTCCGCGAACAGCTTCGGATCTTCCGAGGTCGGGAGGTCAACACGACCGGAGACGGCTTCGTCGCTTCCTTCGATGGTCCGGCTCGAGCCATCCGTTGCGGCCAGGTGATCATCGACGCCACCCGAGCACTCGGAATCGAGCTGCGCATGGGTCTCCACACCGGTGAATGCGAGGTGAGGGGCAACGATCTGGGCGGCCTCGCCGTTCACATCGCAGCTCGCGTCGGTTCTTTGGCCTCACCGAGCGAAGTTCTTGTCTCGGGCACCGTCAAGGACCTCGTGGTTGGCTCGGGCATTGAGTTCAATGACCGAGGTGAGCACATGCTGAAGGGGGTGCCGGGGAGCTGGAAGCTCTACGCAGTCTCCGGTTGAACCGCACTCCAATCCAGTTCGTCTTGGACTCAGTCACAGATTGACACGACCGACGTTGCCCCAAGGAGTCGTCCCGTCTCTAAGGACCTACAACTCCCGCAAATTTGTAGGGACAGGCCGCCCCCTATCAACCGGGAGCGGAGCAGCATTGTTCGGGGTGGTGCGCAAGTGGTTAGGACCCCACAGGGACCGTCGGCCCGGTTATCCTGGGCGGCTGCGAGAGGCGGAAGCTCACGAGGAGAGTCGGACAATCTCCCAGGACATCCATAGTGACGACGACCTGATTCTCGGATGGGCCACGACCCCTTCGGTGCCCACGAGCTGCGATGGATCTCAAGAGGGACTCCGACCTCGCTCGTGCGGGACGGAAAGGACGAAGGCAACGACCCGCCTCCTGCAGACCGAGAACCGGCTCGACCATTCGTCCCGGTCGATACGACTTTCGGGTCCAGGGATCCGCGCCGAGCCGGCCAGGGCGGCAGCTCAAATGTCGATTACGGGATGGTTGCCATGGACGCCAATGCGGTTTATGACGGCGCGGGTACTGACAACGCCATTGCGCCTTCCGACGGACGGCCAACGTCGGCCTGGGCTACGTCCTTCGACATCAAGATGCGCAAGCGTGCGCGAAAGCAGCGACGGGCCGACCGTTGGCATCGGTGGTTGGGCCGCAAACCGGCCTGACGACCGGAACGGAGATTGACCCGGAGCGTGTTGGGATTGACTGGCCCGCCCCTGCCCCGTACCGCCGGTCTAGCGCCTCTCAGGAACTGGCGTCTTCAGCCAATGCCGAAAGAGCCGGGCTGGAGGGTAGCGGACGCCGAGGCTCACGCACTCCTGTATCTGGCGGAGGCGGTGCAGGGGGTTGCGGAGAAATGGCCATCAATTCGCGTTGTTCCCGTGGTTGCATGAAGCGACTGAGGTGACCTCTTGTGATCGGAACGCTGCTGTTGAACCAAGCCAGTGGATAGAAGATGCCAGGGAATCGGACGATCGTGGAGAACCAGATGCGACGCCAACCTTTGAGGGAGTAGCGGGCCGCCACCGCCCCAAACGCAGAGAGATGGGCTTCCCCGGTCCAGGCCTGGCCATCCCAGTACTGTTGGCAACCCGAAGTGTCCGGGTTGTCGTGCCAGCCACGAGTTGGTGATTCAGCGTTCAAGATTATCCAGCCTACCGTCGAGCCGTCTGCTGGGCAGTTCCGGACCGCCTGTCCCCGCTGCCGGGTGGCGGTGGTTATCGGGTGCGATCGGCACTTGCGGGGCCCCGCTCCCTGCGGTATCGGGCGATCCGGCGCGATTGGATTCCAGCCAGCATCCCGGGAGGTCGCCAAAATTCCTGGACGTGCGATGATGACCAAACACGACCCAGTCTGGCTTGTCTTGATCGCGCACCCCGATCTCTCGAGAGCATTGGTCATCATCGCTCTGTTATCTTGCCGTGATGGCTGAGCACGTTGTCGTTCTAGGAGCGGGATTTGGGGGCCTTGAGCTCGTTACTGGGCTGTCGGAGGCGATCCCCGACAAGGTGCGCGTAACGCTCATCGACAAGGCCGATGCCTTCATGTTTGGCTTTTCGAAGCTCGATGTCATGTTCGGGCGTCGCCAGATATCCGACGTGTGGAACCCGTATCGAGGAATCGACAAGCCGGGAGTCGAGTTCCGCCAAGAGACGGTGACGGCGATCGATCCCACACAGCGCCGAGTCGTCACAGACGTCGCGACCTACGATGCCGATATCCTCGTCGTAGCACTCGGAGCCGACTATGACGTGGCAGCGACGCCAGGACTCGCAGACGATGGATTCGAGTTCTACTCGTTCGCCGGCGCCGAGCGAGCCCGGGACGCGCTTGTCGCGTTCAACACCGGCGGCGCCATCGTCGTGGGTGTGCTCGGTCCATTCTTCAAGTGCCCCGGAGCGCCGATCGAGACCGCCCTGCTCGTCGACAACTACCTCGCTCAGCGCGGACTGCGAGAGTCGTCCACCATTCACCTCGTCAGTCCGATGCCCGCACCCATCCCGATCTCGCAGAAAACGTCATCGGCGCTGACGGCCATCCTCGATGAGCACGGTATCGAATACTGGCCCGGGTCGAAGGTGAACCGTCTCGACCCTGAGCACCATGTCGCCCACCTCGACGATGGGCGTGTGCTGCCCTACGACCTCTTCCTGGGCATCCCGGTGCATTGCGCTCCCGAGGTCGTCGTCACGTCCGACCTTGTCGAGGACGGGTGGATCCCGGTCGATCCGGCCACCTTCGCTACGAAGTTCCCCAATGTGTATGCAATCGGCGACGTGACGAGCGCACCGGTGCCACGTGCCGGGGGGATCGCCGAGGGCGAGGCGGCGACTGTCGCTCGCGTCCTCATTGCCAAACTCACAGACGACAAGGACCCCTTGCCATACGATGGCTCAGCTGGGTGCTATGTGGAGCTGGGCAACGACCTCGTGGGACGGATCGATGTCAACTTCTTGTCGTACGACACTCCGGTGGCAAAGTTCACCGCTCCAAGTGCTGCGCTGTCGGAGGAGAAGCACGCTTGGGAGTCCACACGAGTCCGTCGGTGGTTCGGACCGAACATCTCCTGACCACGGGTTTTTGAGGCCCGAATCTGCACCTGGAACGCGATTGCTCCGAACCACGTCACCCGAATGTGCCGAGCGGGTTCAGCTGCCCCGGATCACCAGCGGCGGAATCTGTCAAGCGATTTGAGACACTTTCTGTTCAGATGCTCTGAGCAACCTCCTCTCGCAGCGGGCGGGTTGATCCACGCCACCTCGGGGAGCCTCGGTGCCATCGGGGGACGGTGCCGGAAGCGGATGGGATTGTCCTCGAATGCAGCCGACAGCGTGGCCTGACGCTGGGTCCTGATCTCGGTCGGCCGTCCCGTAGTGGACCGAGGCCGGGGTGTGGAGGGCGATGCCCGAGTGGCGGTGGACGTGGTTGTAGTGCTCGAAGAACTCGGCGCAGAACGCCCGGGCGTCCTCGATGGAGCCGAACCGGTCGGGGAACGCCGGGCAGTACTTCAAGGTCTTGAAGGCCGCCTCGGAGTACGGGTTGTCGTTGCGAGACGTGGGGGCGACTGTGGCTGCGGGTCACCCCGAGGTCGACCATCAACTGGGACACCGGCTTGGAGCGCATGGATGACCCCCGGTCGGCGTGGATGGTGAGTTGGTCCCGGTCCACCCCTTGGGTGAGCACGGCATCGTGGATGAAGTCGGTGGCCAGCTCGGCTGACTCGATGGGGGCCAGCAGCCAGCCGACGACGTAGCGGCTGAAGATGTCGAGGATGACGTAGAGGTCGTAGTACTCGCCTCGGTTCGGGCCCCGCAGTTTCGTGATGTCCCAGCGACCACACCTGGTTCGGCTGGGTGGCCATGAGCTCGGGCTTCTTCTTGGCCGGGTGGGTCCGCTGACGCCGGCGTTCCCTCGATTCCCCGTTGCCCCGGAGCAGGCGGTGCATGGTGGACTGCGAGCACAGGTAGGTGCCGTCGTCCAGGGTGCGACCCCACACCTGAGCCACGGCCAGATCGCAGTGGTCGGGCCGGTGCAGCAGCTCCAGCACGGCCTGGCGTTCGGAGGGGCTGAGGGCGTTGGGTGGGGCCGGCCGGGGACTCGGCGGTCCACACCTCGGTGGCCGACGTCGTCGGTAGTGGGTGGCCCGGGCCCGACCGAGCAGCTGACAGGCCCGCCTGGTCCCGACAGCTTCGGCCAGCTCCGGGTGGTGGTCGTCGATGACCATCTCTACTTCTCCTCGGTGTCCGCGCTCTTGGAGACGTCCTCCAAGAGCGCGTGAACTTTTCCCATGATGTCGAGCGCCGTTCTCGTCTTTTCCAGCTCGGCCTCGAGACGTTCGTTCTTCTTGCGGAGCCGGTCGGCCTCCTTGCGGTCAGCACTGCGCCCGGTCCGTGAGCTGCCCCCGAGGGTTCCGGCGTCTCGGGCCTTCCTCCACTCGGTGATCTGGGAGCTGTAGATCCCTTCCCGCCGGAGCAGGGCTCCTTTGGCACCGGACTCGGTGGCCCCCTCGTAAGAGGCCAGGATGCTCAGCTTCTGGTCGGGAGTGAATGTTCGTCTGGTCGGCGCTGCCGCCGGGTCGGTGTCGTCGGTCACGTCCCCATTTTGGGCGCGTGCCGTCAAGGATGTGGAGTTGGTCAAGGTCATGGGATTGGAGTTTCCTGTCTCGCCCGGGAGGGATAACGATTACGGCAGGTGTCTCACGTCAGCCTGACAGACAGGGCGGGAGGGAGCCACACTCCAGCACCTCGGAGAGGGTGGGGCGGGAAACCTGAAAAACTGCTGGATCGCAGTCGTCACGGACGAAGGTGGGACCAATGGTTGTCGTCACTCCTGTCAAAGTCGAAGAGTCCTATGACGACGTTCACCGGGTTTCCTGGCCGGCTCCGTTGGTCCTCGTCCTCATTTTCACCGTGGCCTGCGTCGTCGACAGGTTGGCGTATGAGCGAACCGAACTCAATCCCCCCGCCGGTCTTGGAAGCCTGCCCTCTTGGACTGACGTAGCAGCCATCGTGGGTGTGGGCGTCGTCGGTCTTGTTGTTCTCGCATGGAGTCCTGCCCGGCTCAAGTCGCTAGCGATTCTGTTCACCGTTGTCATGGTGGTCCTCACCACCTCGACAGCGTGGCTCGCAATCGTGTCGTTGCAGGGCATCCCAGTTCCCCCGAACCTCCAAACGCTGCCTAGCCCTGCGGTCACCGCGGAAGCTCAGCAAACACTTGCGGCGGCTACCACGGAGGGAGTGTGCAAGGTCGCCCGGAGTGGTCATCCAGGCCCCGTACCGATGCCGTATCAACGATGCGCCACGTTGTACTCCGGGCATGCTCAGGTGAGCTATATCGAGAACTGGGCGGGGCAATCCTGGCACGGATTCATCTACAGTCCCGGAGCTACCCAACCTGGCGGCCCCGATACGTGCGAACGTCGCCTGTCCAGCGCATGGTGGGCATCGATGACCGAAGGCGACCCGTCCCGAGGGTGTCCGTTCGGCTATCAGTTCGTGGAGGCTCCGTAACGGCGTGGCGGGGGCATCTTGCCCCACACCGGATGAGCGGCGTTATCGTCCATTGCCGACCGGCACTCCGGCCGGTATCCATTATCGCCATAGTCGCTCTTCCCTGGGCGCCCGCCCTGCTGACGTGCAAAAATCGGCACAACGGCGAGAGGAGCCATCGGTGGCGAATGCAACCGTCTTTGTTGATGATGCGGTGCTCGGCAATCCGCCCGACGTGTGTGTCATCGATGGGATCGCCACTGCGGACAAACTGACCGTTCGCCAGCAAGTGGGCGGAGGCTCAGGGCTCGGAGTGGCCTGGCTGCTGATCTTGGCCGGTCCGTTGGGGTGGTTGGGCTTAGCGGCGATCGCACTGTTTCGGCAAAGCGCCGAATACCTCACCGTCACGTTGCCCTATTCGGAGAATGTCCAGCTGAGGAGAGTCCAGGCGGAACGGGCTCGACTGAAGTCCGCGCTCGTAGTGTCGGTGGCCTTCATTCTGGACGTTGTCGCGTATGTCCAGGAATCGAGTGCGTATGACCTTGTGGCACTCGGGCTGGCTGCATTTGGGGTTGGTGCACTCATCAGCCTGGTGATGCATTCAACCAGGGTCCATCACCTGTCAGTTCAACTCAGGCTCGATGCGTCTCGCCGGTGGCCCACCCTTTGTGGTGTCGACCCGGAGTTCGCCCTGGCGGTCGAGCGTCAAGCTTCCCGATTGTCTGCGGAGTCCATGGGTTGATCCTGCTGATGACGAAGGTCAGGTGAGGTAGATGATCGAAGAGCTGCACGATCTGCCGGCAGGTGTCATCGGATTCGAGACGAGCGGAAAGGTGGCGGCAAGTGACTACCGCGACGTTGTGCTCCCTGCCTTGGAGCGAGCCTTTGCCCACGGCGAGGTCAGGTTCTTGATCGTGATGACCAACTTCGAAGGCATGTCAGGCGGTGCGCTCTGGCAGGATCTCAAGGTCGGCGTCGAGCACCTGCGGGGCTGGAGGCGGATCGCAGTCGTCACCGATATCGAGTGGGTGACGCACTTGACCGGACTGTTCGGCTGGATGACGCCCGGAGAGACCAAGACCTTCTCGTTGGCCCAGCGGGAAGAGGCAATCGCATGGGTCGCCGGGTAGCGCCAATACACACTGAGCATCCGTTACTCATCGAGGACCGAACCTTCAGAGGAGCACACCGTGTACGCAGTTGTCGCCAATGTCCGGGTGGAGAATCCTGACGAAGCCCGTCTCCTTCTCCCTGAGGCGAGGGAGGCAATCGTGTCTCGTGCCCCGGGCATCGTCAGCGGCTACTGGCTCGAGCCGATTGACGGTATCGGAACGTCGGTTCTCGTCTTCGAGACCAAGCAGTACGCGGATGAGGCCGTCAACTATCCGCTGCCACCGATGCCGGGTGTCACCCTGCTCGATGTCACAGTTCGTGAGGTGTTCGCTCACGTCTGAGCCGTCGGACTGGTCTCCCGCGATGCGGGTTTCGCGTCGACGACGGCATCGGCCGTCGCTCGAAGTGCCGGTCGGCCCCGTTCCGCGACCGACCGCACCCTCGTCAGTCGGTGAGCAGGTCGGCGCGACCGTTGGTCACGAACGCGGCGCGGAGGGCGGTCAAGTCCTCGGGTGTCATGCGCACGTAGCCGGTTCCCCGTTCCTCCCGTTGCCAGTAGGGGTCGTCCGACCACCACTGCTGCGTGCGGAGGGGCGCCTTGTCCACTTTGTGGGTGGCGGTCGTGGGCAGGGCGTCGACGATGCGCAGGTACCGTGGCGCCCACTTGGTGCCGAGGTCGGGTTGGACGGCGAGGAAGGTGGTGAACGCGTCGGGGTCGAACGGTCGGCCGCTCTCGAGCTCGAGGGCGGCCATCACCTGGTCGCCGGTCCGGCTGTCGGGCACGGCATGGACCGCGACCCCGCGTACCCCGTCCATGCGCCCGAGGATCTGCTCGATGGGCGCGGCGGTGAAGTTCTCGCTGTCCACCCGGAGCCAGTCGCCCGATCGCCCCGCGAAGTAGAAGATCCCGTCGTCGTCCCGATAGGCGAGGTCCCCCGACCAGTACCAGCCGTCGCGCACCCGGAGGGCCTCGGCCTCGGGGTCGTTGTAGTACCCCTCGAAAGCCGGAACCGCCGTGCGACCGACCAGTTCCCCGATGGCCTCCTCGGGATTTGCCAGCCGGCCGTGCCCGTCGAAGCGGGCGGTCGGGCACGGCTCGCGGGTGGCCGGGTCGACCACCGCGATGTCGGCGCCCCTCGGGGCTCGGCCGAGGGCACCGGGGCGCGCATCGGGCACCGGGTTGAGCACGATGGCCCCTTCGCTCGACCCGTATCCCTCGATCACCGGGACACCGAAGCGACGGGTGAACTCCTCCTTGTCGGGTCCGGAGGTCTCGGGGCCGAGCACGAAGCGGAGCGAATGGTCACGGTCGTGCTCAGTGGGTGGTGTGGCCACGATGTGGGCGATGGCCCGGCCGACGGTGTTGGCGAAGGTGGCGCCGCAGGCACGTACGTCGGGAAGGAACCCCGACGCAGAGAACCGTCGCCTGAGGGCGAGGGTCGCGCCGCCGCCCATCCAGGGGAAGACCGAGGAGGAGAGCGAGTTGCCGTGGAAGAGGGGCATCGCGCAGTAGAGGACGTCCGCCGGGGAGAAGGGCATCTTGGCGCCGACCCGTGCCGCCCGGCCCTGGGTCATCCGGACCGCCTTCGGGTGGCCGGTCGACCCCGAGGTGAACAGCAGCAGGTAGAGGTCCTCCGGTTCCGGCATCCGGGCCTCGTCGCCAACCGTGCCGGTGTCCACCCGTGGCAACCGGGACCGGTAGTCCTCGCCGTCCACCGCGAGCACGCTGTCCGGCTGCGGTGCCGAGATCGAGCCCGTCGAGGTCTCCGATGTGGGCGAGGTCGGTGAGCACGAACCGGCAGTCGGTCTTGCGGACATCCCGGGCCAGCGCCTCCCCTCGGCGGGTGGGGTTGATCCCCACGACGACCGCTCCGGCCAGTGCCGCGCCGCCGAGGATGAAGACGTACTCGTCGGTGTTCTCGAGGAGCACTCCGAGGTGGAGCGGGCCACCGCCAGAGAGCTCGGTGAAGAGGGTCGCCCGTCTGCGCGACTCGGAGACGACTTCACGCCACGACCATTCGGACCCTTCGAAGAGGAGCGCACGGTCGTCGTTGTCGGTCTGCCGGAGGAGCAGCTCGGCCACGGTGGTGGCCGGCGGCGGGGCGTTCTCCGGTGACACGCCGGCTCAGTGCGCGGCGGGCTGGATGAGCTCGAGCAGCTGGCCGTCCGGGTCGCGGATCATGACCGCCACGCCGACGTTGCTCTTCTCGAGCACCTGGCCCCCGAAGGCCGGCACCAGCGACAACGCGGCGTCGAGGTCGGTTGTGTTGAAGGAGAGGTGGGTCAGTCCGGGTTCGGGCATCGGCCGTTCGCGGGCGGGAGGGTTGCCGGGCCGGTCGAAGCAGAGCAGCTCGAGGGTGAATCCGTCGCGGACGAGGTAGGCCGCGGTGAGCCCGACCGGGAGTTCGACACCGAGCAAGGTGCTGCAGACGCCGTCGGGCGGCTGCAGCGACCGTTCGAAGGAGAATCCGAGCACCTCCTCGTAGAACCGTTGCGACCGCTCGAGATCGGTCACGCAGAGCCCGACATGGTTGACGGTGATCCCGGGTGCGCCGCCGCCCGACGGCACCGCGGTCATGTCCGGGCGGCGTCCTGGGAGAGTCCCGAGGGCATGACCATCCCCACTGTCTGCAGATGCCGGCCCAGCATGTCGTCGAACTGCTCGGCCACCGACTCGGTGTCCCAGCCCCCGTCCTTGTACATCCAGGCGATCTGGGCCGGGTGCTGGAACAAGGTGTAACTGAAGTCGGTCCGGCCGAAGAGCTGGCCGTTCACGTGGGAAGCCCGGTCCGAGGCGAGGAAGGCGACCAGCGGCGCGTTCATGGCGGGGTCGAGCCGCGGGTCCGGCGTGCCGTCATCGCCGGCGAGCGCAGCGGTCATCCGCGTCGCGCCGGCGGGGGCGATTGCGTTGACCGTGATGCCGTACCTGGCCAACTCGAGGGCCCAGACGAAGGTCATCCCCATGATGCCGGCCTTCGCCGCGCCGTAGTTGGTCTGGCCGAAGTTCCCGCGCAGTCCGGCCGAGGAGGTCACGTTGACGATCCTCCCGTACCCGGCCTCCTTCATGACCATCACCGCATGCCGGGTGCAGTTGAACGTGCCCTTGAGGTGGGTCCCGATGACCGCGTCGAAATCGTCCTCGGCCATCTTGACCAGGGTGCGGTCTCGCACGATGCCCGCATTGTTGACCAGGACGTCGAGACGGCCGAAGGTGGTCACCGCGGTCTGGACGATCCGCCCGGCGGCCTCGAAGTCGGAGACCGATTCGTGGGACGGCACCGCCCGCCCACCGGCGGCCTCGATCTCGGCACAGACCACGGTGGCCGGGTCCTCGTCCGAGTCCTCTCCGCGCAGACCGACCCCGAGGTCGTTGACCACGACCGCCGCGCCCTGCCGGGCGAGCTCGAGCGCGAACTCCCTCCCGATGCCGCGTCCGGCTCCCGTCACCACGGCCACGCGTCCGTTCAACAGCATCTCGTACCCCGGGTTCGGCTCGGTGCCCTCGTCCCGGGGAAGCTCACGCCCGGGCGGCGGTCGCATACTATGGCACCTCCAGTTGCTCGGCCAGAAGGGTGGCTCGTCGTGTCCACTACGAGAGGTACCGATCCCTTCGCCGAGAGCGAGGACCAGAGTGCCCTGCGCACGCTGGCCCGGGAGGTCGCGCGGCGGGCTGTCGCGCCGGTCGCCCGTGAAGCCGACGCCACGGGCGTGCTGTCGAAGGACGCGCTCCGTGCGCTGGCCGAGGCCGACCTGTTCCGTGTCACCATCGGCGAACAGTGGGGCGGACTCGGTCTGGGTGATGTCGAGGCGGCCATCGTGCTCGAGGAGATCGCCCGCCACGACGTCTCGGCCGCCATCTGCTGCCAGCTCGCCTACAACGGGCCGTCCCGCGGGATCGAGCATCTCGGGGCGGATGCCTTGAAGGAACGATGGCTGCCCGGAGTGGCCGACGGCGACTGCATCGTGAGCATCGGCATCACCGAGCCCGATGCCGGTTCGGCTGTCCAGAACATGCGCAGCGCGTTGACCGAGGACGGGGACCGCCGCTGGCGGCTCAGCGGCTACAAGAACTACTCGACGCTCGGCGACGTGGCCAGCGGGATCCTGGTGTGGTGCCGGTGGCCGGGCGGCGACGGTGCGAAGGGCATCGGCGCGGTGGTCGTCCCGATGGACCGCGACGGCGTGGAGGTCACCGGGCGCCACCGGGGCATGGGGATCCATGCCGCCACAGAGGCAGAGGTGGCCTTCGACGGGGTGGCGGTCGGTGAGGAGGACGTCCTGCTGGCCGGCGATCCGTCCACCACCGACGCGTTCAAGCTCCTCCTCGGGCACCTCAACCACGAGCGTTGCGGCAACGCAGCCATGTGCGTCGGGGCCGCCCAGGGGGCGCTCGAGCACGCGGTCCGGTACATGCGCGACCGCGAGGTCGGGGGCCGCCCGATCGGTGAGCTCCAGGGCCTCCGCTGGAAGCTGGCCGACATGGCCACCCAACTCGAGGGTGCCCGCCTGCTGCTCACCCGGGCGGTCCACCTGGCCGGCCCGGGGGGGACGCCGCCGCCCCTCGAGACCGCGCTGGCCAAGACGGCTGCCAACCTGGCTGCCAAGTTCGTCTGCGACGAGGCCATCCAGATCCACGGCGGGTACGGGTACAGCCAGGAGTACCCGCTCGAACGCGCCTACCGGGACATCCGCGGGCTGTGCATCGGAGCGGGGACGGTCGAGGCGCAACGCAACTACATCGGTGCGGCCGTGGCCGGAGGTCGTTCGACGGTCTCCCAGGGCTGGCTGGACGCGCTGACCGACTGACGGACCCCGCGCTCAGGCCCCGGGCCGGAGGAAGCGACCCAGCGGGTCCCATCGACGGAGCCGCTCGACCTCTCCGGGGTCGGGCGGATCGAGCTCGGTCACCCGATCGGCCACGTGGAGGTCCCACGGGCAGAGGGCGCGCACCCGCTCGATCCGGTCTGCGATCGCTCCTTCGCCGCCGGCGATGGCGGTCAGGGCCAACTCACCGCGCTCGTCCTTCTCGAAGACGGCGAGGTCGGTGACCAGCGCGCGCACCCGGTCTCCGACCGAGGTGATGTAGGGCACCTCGGCAACCACCCGGCGCGGGGTGAGGGTCGACATGACCACGATCTCGTCGGCGGTCGATGCGACGTCGTTGCCCCCGCCCGATCCGACCAGGAAGGTCTTGCCGGGGATGACCGTCGAGTTGATGTTGCCCTGCCGGTCGATCTGGGCCGCGCCCAGGCAGCCGAGGAGGGTGGTGCCCGGTCCACTGACCAGGGTACCGAGGACCTGGTCGGCGTCACCGAGCATGGTGGCCGTGGGGAAGCTGCGGTGGTTGAAGACGAAGGGGTCGGCCGGGGTCGGCCGGTAACCCCAGAGACCGAGCTCGGCTGTGAGCACCACCTCCGAGCCGCGGCTCCGGGCGAGCTCGACGGCCAACCACGCGGCGAGGTTGGCGACCCCGGCTCCGGCCAGCACCGCGTCGGCGCCGAGCGTGACGACCCGGTCGGCGAGGTACCGGGCACCGTTGACCGCAGCGATCTCCCAGGCACCCGGCGGGGCGGTGAGGTCGGGTGGGAAGGCCGCCTCGTCGTCACGCCAGGAGTCGGGTTCGGCTCGCCGTCGCAGTCCGGCGATGCGCTTCGGCCCCAGCCGGTCGAGGTACTCCTGCTGCGTGGCCGGCTCGAGCACCCAGTGGTCGATCCACCGGTCGAAGTCCTCTCCGTGGCTGGCCGCACGGACCTCCGACCAGAACTCGAGGTCCTCGCCGTAGGGGTCGACCGGGGTGTCCCTCGAGAACAGGCCTCCGGGGTGGGCCCCCATCGGGGTCTCGGCGACGGCCAGCACCCGGTGCCCGGGCACCTTGACCAGGTGGGACCACGGCCGGATGTCGTCGACCACCCGGTCGACGGTCGCGATCGCTCCGCGCCGGGCGGCGAGGGCCCCCCAGATCCCCTCGAGCCCGGGCGCGTTGAAGGCCAGGTTGCCCTCGCGGTCACCGATCGGTGCGTGGAGCAGGGCGACGTCCGGCGCGAACGCCGCGAGCAATCCGACCTCGCCGAAGGGGGTCTCGACCCGGGCGTAGCCAGGGTTGTCCGCCATGGACGACCCTCCCAGCGAGCCGGTCGTGACCGCCGGGAGGCCGCGGGCGGCAGCCTCGAGGCGTTGGAGGAAGGTGAGGAACGACCAGTGTTCGACCTCGACCCGCCCCTCGAGGTACGCCTCGGCGAACCAGGGGTTGGGGGAGAAGTTGGGAAAGACATCGCCCGAGTAGCCGGTGATGACCTTCGAGACCAGCCCGCCGCGGAAGAAGAGCGCCCCGAGACTGGAGAGGCTGAGCATGACCAGGGTGAACCCGGGGTCACGGCCCCACCAGGCCCGGACCAGGTGGCGGGCGGCCGCCGTCCAGCGGGTGTGGTTGGTCACGATGTGGACCGCGTCGCCGGCGTGCACGTGGCCGACGGCCTCGTCCAGTGAGCAGACCTTGTCGGGCATGGGGGCAAGCTACCGGAGTCGGGCTCCGGTTAGCATCCGGCGATGATCCACGTCAGCGTCGGTGCCGATCACGTCGGCCGCATCACCCTGGACCGACCCGAGGCGCGCAACGCGCTCACCGTCGAGATGCGCGACGACCTTGCCGCCGCCGTCCGCCAGGTCCGGTCCGATCCGGCGGTGCGCGCGGTGCTGATCACCGGGACCGGCGGCTCGTTCTGTGCCGGGATGGACCTGCGGGCGTCGACGGTGAGCCAGGCCGGGACGTCCGGGTTCGATCCGCGCACGACCAGTGAGGCGCTGCGGGTCGGGGTCCAGAGCATCATCCGAGAGCTCTGGGAGCTGGACAAGCCGACCGTCGCCGCGGTCGACGGGGGCGCGGTCGGCCCCGGGGCCCACCTCGCCCTGGCCTGTGACTTCGTGCTGGTCCACCCCGCGACGCGGTTCATCTGGTCGTTCGCCCGCTGGGGACTGGTGGTCGACGCCGGTGGGGCCTACCTCCTTCCGCGGCTGGTGGGCCTGCCCCGGGCCAAGGCCCTGGTCCTCCTCGGCGGCGAGGTGGTCGGGGCCGAGGCGGTAGAGCTCGGTCTGGCCTACCGCTGCACCGACTCGGTCGAGGATCTGGCGACCGAGGCCGAGGAGCTGGCGGTCCGGCTGGCCGAGGGCCCGACCCGGTCGCTCGGGCTCTCCAAGCAGCTGCTCAACGCGACCTTCGAGACGGCCCTGCCGCTCGCCCTCGACCGCGAGGGCCAGGCCCAGTCACTGGCCGCCACCTCCTCGGAGATGGCCGAGGGGATGGCCGCGTTCAGGGAGAAGCGGGCGCCGAGGTTCGCGCCGGAGGCCTGAGCGGGGTGACCGCGCCTGCGGGCGCCGGGCGGTGGGATCAGATCACTCCCGCGGACCGGTAGCCTTCGAGCTCCTCACCGGAGAGATCCAATAGGCCGCGCCATACCTCGTCGTTGTGCTCGCCGAGGAGCGGCGCAGGGCGCGGGGGAGTCGGCCGACGGCCGTCGAGCCGTGGGAACGGTGCCTGCTGTTTGTGGGGCCCTGCGACCGGGTCGTCGATCGTGACCAGGTCGCCGCGGGCAGCGAAGTGGGGATCGGCCAGGATGTCGGCCGCGTTGTAGGCGGTGCCGACCGGGACCTCGTGGGCGATGCAGCACTCCTCGATCTCGGGGGCGGTGAGGGTCGAGGTCCAGGCGGCTACCAGGTCGTTGATCTCGTCCGAGCGTGCCGCTCTCTGGGCGAGCGTGCGCCACTGCGGGTCGTCGGCCAGTTCGGGCCGGCCCATCGCGGCGCACAGCCGCCGGAAGTTGGTGTTCGAGCCGGCCACGATGCAGACGAAGGTGCCGTCCGCGGTCGGGTAGTTGTCGAGCGGGGCCGAGGTCGCCATCCGGTTGCCCTCGCGTTGGCGGGTCATGCCCAGCCGGTCCTGGGCGGCAACCGTCCACTCGAGGACCCGGAGCACCGAGCCGTAGAGCGGAGCATCGACCACGCCGCCGGTACCGGTGCCGCCCGGACCGTCCCGACGGTAGAGGGCGGCGTTGACCGCAGCCGCGGCGAAGGTACCGGTCAGGTAGTCGGAGATCGAGACACCCGGCCGCACCGGGGGGCGGTCCGGGTAGCCGGTCAGATTGAGCAGGCCGCCGTACGCGATGCCCATCCGGTCCAGCCCGGTGCGTCCGGAGTACGGACCGTCCTGACCGAAGACGCTGATCCGGGCCCACACGAGGCGCGAGTCGCAGTCGTCGGGTCCGATGTGCCACGCCTCCATGGTCCCGGGTCGGAAGTTCTCGCACACCACATCGGCGGTGGCGGCCAGCCGGCGGAACAGCTCCTCACCCTCGCTCCCTCGCAGGTCGAGGGTGACCCCCTTTCGGCCGCGTCCTTCGACAGCCCACCAGAGCGAGTATCCGGGGCCCTCGCCGTCGGTCGGGGCGAAGGGGCCGATCGTGCGCATGAAGTCACCACCGCGGGGATCCTCGATCTTGATCACCTCCGCACCGAGATCGCCGAGCAGGCCCGCACAGAACGGGGCACTGATCCGGGTGCCGACGTCGATGACCCGGATCCCGGCGAGCGGGGCCCGGTCCGGGTCGGACGCGAGCGCCGGGTCAGTCACGGTGCTCGGCGAAGACCTCGGCCATCGACCCCTTCTCCTGGCGGGCCCGGAGCGCGGTGGTGGCCGTGGCCGTGTTGTGCATCCAGTGGTGCGCCATGAAGTGGTACTTCCATGACGCGTCCTTCCCCATGAAGGTGGCGGTCTGGTTGAGTGAGTCCTTGACCACCTGGGCGGTCACCGGCGGCACCAGGGCCACCCGGTCGGCCAGCTCCTGGACCCGCTCGGTGAGCTCGGCGAGGGGCACCACGCGGTTGACCAGGCCGAGCCGCCACGCCTCCTGGGCGTCGATGACCTCGCCGGTCCACAGGAATTCCTTGGCCTTGCGGATCCCGAGCTCCCAGGGCTCGACGAGGAGCTCGACCGCGGCCCCGGTCATCCGGAGCACGGGATTCTGGAACCTGGCGTCGTCGGCCGCGACGATCAGATCGCACATGCAGGCGAGCATGAGGCCCGCGGCCACGCACGATCCCTGGACCGCTGCGATCGTCGGCTTCCGGAACGAGTAGAGCCTCTTGCACCGGTCGTAGTACATGATCTGCTCGTGGCGGAACTTGCCTTCGGGAGTCTCACGCATGAGGCGCCACCGATTGGGCTCGGTGTCGCCCACCAGCTCCTTGAGATCGTGCCCGGACGAGAAGTGCTTGCCCTTGCCGGCGAGCACGACCACCCGCACCTCGTCGTCCTCGTCGGCCCGGTCGAGTGCGGCGTCGATGCCGTCGATGAGCGCGGTGTCCTGGGCATTGGCCACCTCCGGGCGGTTCATGGTGATGGTGGCGACGTGCTCCCGCGTCGTGTAGAGCACCACGTCCTCGGCGCCGTCGCCATCGTTCCCTCGGTCGGTCACGCTATGACACCTTCCTCTCGGGCCCGCGTCCGGCGGCCGGTCGCGCACTGCCGGGTCGGGGCAACCCGAGGACTCGTTCGCCCAGGATGGTCCGCTGGATCTGATTGGTGCCAGCCCACACCGAGGACGCCTGGTAGTAGAGCCACGAGCGTTGCCACGCTCCGTTTCCCGGGAGATGGGAGGCACCCTTCCAGAGTGGTGCCGCATCGCCGAGCACGGCCATCGCCGTGTCGTGGAGCCGCTTGCTCATCTCGCTCCAGTAGAGCTTGAGCGCGCTCCCCTCCGGGCCGGGCTCGAGTCCTTTGGAGAGACGGCTGACGGTGCGGAGGTTGTGGAGCTGGAAGAGCCGGACCTCGACGTACGCCTGGGCCAGCCGCTGGCGGAGGCGGGGGTCGTCGAACCGGTCCAGCGCGACGGCCTGGCGGAGCAGCTCGTCGAGCAGCTGGAGGTGGATGACCAGCTGGCGCGGGTTGACCCCCCGCTCGTGGGAGAGCGTCGAGTTGGCCACCTTCCATCCCTCGTGCAGAGGACCGACCAGCTGGTCGTCGGGGACGAACACGCCGGACAGGAAGACCTCGTTGAACTCTGCTTCACCGGTGAGCTGGACGAGGGGACGGACCTCGATGCCGGGGGCGTGCATGTCGACCACCAGGTAGGAGATGCCGTGATGCTTCGGAGCGTCGGCATCGGACCGGGCCAGGCAGACCCCCCAGTCGGCGAACTGCGCGTAGGAGGTCCAGACCTTTTGGCCGTCCAGGACCCAGCCGCCGCCGACCTTGGTCGCACGGGTGGTCACCGACGCCAGGTCGCTGCCCGCGCCCGGCTCGCTGAAGAGCTGGCACCAGAGGTCCTCGGCGCTCAGGATGCTCGGCAGCCAGCGCGCTTTCTGCTGCTCCGTCCCATGGGTGAGCAGGGTGGGGCCGGCCAGGTTGATGCCGATCCGGCCGACCATCTCGGGCGCCCCGGCCCGCGAAAGCTCCTCTTGCACGATGAAGTGCTCGGTCGGGCCGGCGCCCCGCCCGCCGTACTCCTCGGGCCAGGTCACCCCGACCCAACGGTCGGCTGCCAGGGAAGCCTGCCACTGCCGGCCGAAGGACACCTCGTCGGCCAGATCGTCGAAGCGTGGCGGGAGCGCTTCGCCGTACTCCCAGGGCAGATGCTCGATGAGCCAGGAGCGGATGTCAGACCGGAACGCAACCTCGGCAGCCGTTGGAGCTAGGTCCATGGGCCCCACGCGATCGGCGGCATCCGGGTCATACTATCCAGCCATGGACTTCGATCTTTCGGCCGATCAGCGCGCGCTGCAGGACGCGGCACGCCAGCTGCTCGACGACCAGGCGAGCTCGGAACGGGTCCGTGCACACCTCGCATCCGGCGAGCCCTATGACCGTTCGCTGTGGCAGGCCATGGTCGACCAGGGATGGCCTGCGATCGCCGTGCCGGAAGCGGACGGCGGACTCGGCCTCGGCTGGGTGGAAGCCGCGGTGCTGCTCGAAGAAGTGGGCCGGCATGCGGCCCCCGTGCCGCTCGTCCCCCAGCTGATCACCCTGGCCGCCCTGGTCGGGCGCCCCGAGCACCGCGAGCTGGCCGGCCGGCTCATGGCCGGGGAGGCGCTCGGTGCGGTGGCCTGGACGTCCTCGGACGAGCGCGGTCGAGCGAACCGGGGACGGCGACCATCCGCTGCTCTCCGGCCGCCTCGGCCCGGTCGAGGCCGCGTCGGTGGCCGATGCGGTCGTGGTGATCGAACCCGACGGCGTTTCCCTCGTCGACCTGGCTGCCCATGGCCGGCCCGCCGCCGAGCCGTCCATGGACCTCACCCGCAGCCTCTCGTGGCTCACCCTCGCCAATTCACCGTCGACGAGCATCGGCGACGAGACGGACGCGGCGCGCCTCGGCGCGCTCGGCGCGCTGGCTTCCTCGGCGGAGCTCCTCGGTGGGGCGTCCCGGGTGCTCGACATGGCCACCCAGTACGCCAAGGACCGCATCCAGTTCGGGGTGCCGATCGGCAGCTTCCAGGCCGTCAAGCACCTCTGTGCCGACATGTTGGTCGACGTCGAGGGCATGCGATCGGCCACCTGGTACGCGGCATGGGCGCTCTCGGCGGACGACCCCGGCGGCCCCATGGCCGCGGCGACTGCCAAGATCTGGTGTGCGGATGCCTCCAAGCGGGTGATGGCCTCGGGCCTCCAGGTGCACGGAGGGATCGGCTTCACCTGGGACCACGACCTCCACCTCTACATCAAGCGCGCACAGCTCTCCCAGCTCGACTACGGCGACGCGGCCCATCACCGGACCACGTTGGCCGCCGACCTGCGGGCGGCCGTGCTGAGCGGAAGCGGTGTGATGTGACGAACGAGGCACCGTCCACCGCACCGGTCGCGGATCCCGGGCTGGGGGAGGCCGCACTTCCCGCGGCAAGTGCGGCGGAGTTGCTCAGACGGAACGCCGCCGATCCGACGATCGCCGGCCGGCCGGCCATCCGGTTCGACGACCGGGTCGTGACCCACGCCGAGTACTACCGCGAGTCGTGCCGCTGGGCGAACCTGATGCTGGCGTCACGCCGGCCCGACCGGCCGCTGCACGTGGCCGTGCTGTTGGACAACATCCCCGAGTACCTGTTCGCCTTCGGCGGCGCCGCTCTGGCCGGCGGCGCGGTGGTGGGTGTCAACCACACCCGCCGGGGGGAGCACCTCGCACACGACGTCAACCACACCCACTGCGTGCTCATGATCACCGAGCCTGCCCACGAGGAGCTCATCGCTCCCGTGGTCGACGAGCTCGGCGAGGTCCTGGTGGTCGGGAGCTCGCTCGAGGACGCGCTCGGCGCCCAGCCGGACACCGACCCCTACGCCGAGGCCGGCCTGGACATGCCGTGGGCGCTCATCTTCACCAGCGGCACCACGACCGCCCCCAAGGCGGTCATCTGCTCCCAGCGCCGCATCCTGGTCACCGGCAGCCGGATGGGCCAGATGATGGGACTCGGTCCCGACGACATCGGGTACGTGTCGATGCCGCTGTTCCACTCGAACGCGGTCATGGTCGGGTGGGCACCGTCGGTGGTATTCGGTGCATCGGTCGGCCTGGCCCGACGGTTCACCGCGTCCGGATGGCTGGCGGACGTCCGGCGCTACGGCGCGACCTACTTCAACTACACCGGCAAGCCGCTGGCCTACATCCTGGCCCAACCGGAACGGCCCGACGACGCGGACAACACCCTGCGGGTGGCGTACGGCAACGAGGGGGCACCGGCGGTGGTCGAGGCGTTCGCCGAGCGCTTCGGGGCCCGGGTGATCGACGGGTTCGGGGCCACCGAAGGCGGTCTCGCGGTGACCCGGATCGAGGGCGCACCGCCCGGTTCGGTCGGACGCGCCGGACCCGAGCTCCGGATCGTCGACCCCGACGGGCACGAGTTGCCGAGGGCCGAGTTCGACGCGAGCGGCGCCCTCATCGACCCGGTGGCGTGCGTCGGCGAGATCGTGAACACCTCGGGGACGGGTGTATTCGAGGGGTACTACAACAACGACGAGGCCAATGCGCGGGCCACCCGGAACGGGTGGTACTGGAGCGGCGACCTCGGCTACCTCGACGCCGAGCGCTTCCTCTACTTCGCCGGGCGGAACGCCGACTGGATCCGGGTGGACGGCGAGAACTTCCCGACCGGCCCCATCGAGACGATCGTGGGACGCCACCCCGACGTGATGCTGTGTGCCGCGTACGGGGTACCCGACCCCGAGGCGGGCGACCGGGTCATGGCCGCACTCGTCCTCCGACCGGGGGCGGCCTTCGACCCGGAGTCCTTCGCCGCCTGGCTCGACGCGCAGGCCGACCTCAGCCCCAAGTGGCGCCCGACCCACGTCCGGATCTCGGCTGCCATCCCGACCTCACCGACCAACAAGGTGCTGAGCCGCACCCTCGTGCACCAGAAGTACCGGCCGGACCGCGTCGACGGGGACCCCCTCTGGGTGCGGACCCGCGGGGACGCGGCCTACCGGCCCTTCGGCGAGGCCGAGGCAGAGGAGCTCCACCGCCAGCTGGACGAGCACGGCCGTCTCCGATTCTGGGACCTCTAGGACAGAGCACAAGACGGCGGCGCGCGTCGCCGTCTGGACGGGGGAATAGGTGAACGCACCCGAGTTCTTTCTCTATCTTCCCCAGATGCGGATGGATGTCGATGCCCTCGTCGAGCGGGCATCGGCCGCCGAGGCGGCCGGCTTCCGGGGGATGGCCTTCATGGACCACATGGCCCCGCCCCTCGCCGAGTCCCAACCCATGTACGAGGCGATGACACTGGCCACCTGGGTGGCGGCGCGCACGACCGATCTGGTGGTCAGCCACCTGGTGCTCTGTGACGTCTTCCGCCACCCGGCGGTGCTCGCCCGACAGGCCGTCACCCTCGACCGCGCCTCGGGCGGCCGGTTCGAGCTGGGCATCGGCTGGGGGTCGATCGGGGCGGAGCTCGTCGCGTACGGGATCACCGCCGACGGGCCCGCCGACCGGGTCGGCCGCCTGGGTGAGAGCCTCGAGCTCATCCGTGCCCTCTGGAGCGGTGAGCCGGTCCGGTACTCGGGCCGGTACTTCAGCGTCGACTGCGGCGGCCAGCAGCCCACTCCCCGCGGCCGGCTCCCGATCGTGGTGGGCGGGGCGGGACCCAGGACCCTCGACCTGGTGCGCCGTCACGCCGACTGGTGGAACCTCCCGATCTACGCCCTCGACCGCCTGGACGAGCTCCGTCCCCAGGCAGGAGACGCCCGCGTGTCTACCCAGCACCTGCTGGCCCACGTGGCCGACCCGTCACGACGGCCCGAGGTCGCCGAGCTGGCCACCCGCCGCTTCGGCGGGATGTCCGGCGGGCCGCTCATCGGCGACGGCGACGAGCTCGTCGAGCACTTCCGCGGGCTCCACGAGCGGGGGGTCGACCGGTTCTACTGCTGGTTCTGCGACTTCGCGCCGGTCGAGACCCTGGCGGCCTTCGGCGAGCAGGTCATCGCCCCGCTCGGGCGGTAGCTCCGGCACCCGGGGCCGCGCTGCTCACGCGGTGACCTCGTCGACGAGGCCCCACGCGAGCGCGGTGTCCAGGTCGAGCACGTCGAGACCGAGCGCGAGGAGGAGCGTGCGGTGGCGGCCGATGCGGCGGGGGAGACTGACCGTGCCCCCGGCACCGGGGATGAGCCCGAGCCGCACCTCGGGAAGGGAGATCCGCGTCCCGGGGTCCGCCTCGACCCGCCGGGCGAATGCAGCGAGCTCGATGCCGGAGCCGACCGCGTCGCCATGCAGGTGGGCCACCGTGCGGTCGCCGATCATGGCGAGCGAGCGCGCCGGGCTCCGCAGCAGCCGGATGAGGTGTGCCGACGGTGGGTCGGACCGCGTGCCGAACTCGTCGAGATCGCCGCCACCGCAGAAGGACGGACCGGCGCCGCGGACGTGCACGACGGTGATCCCCGGGTCGAGCGATGGGATCCGGAGCGCCTCGTCGAGCCGGTCGCGCATCGAGGCGTCGAGCGCGTTGCGTACCCGGGGCCGGTTGAGGGTGATCTCGAGCTCGTCGCCGCGGCGCTCGACGAGCACGGCCGGGCCGTCGTCAAGCGGCCGGTCGACCCGGGCCCGTCCGCCCCGCCAGCGGGCGAACTCGGGACCGGACTGGAGTAGCCCGTAGGCCGTCGACTCGGCGACCAGCCCCTCTGCGATCGAGCGTTCCGCCCCACCCCTGAGCAGGAGGGCCAGAGCGGTGGCGGCCAGCGGGTCGGCCCCGACCGTGGCGGCCACCCGGTCGACCGCGGCATCGTCGGGGTCGAGGGCCAGATCGGCCCAGTCCGGCCGCCGGCCGGTGTCGGAGACGAGGGCCACGACGATCGAAGGGAGGCTCCGGAGGTGCTCGGCCGCGTGCGGGTCCAGCACGTCGGGCAAGGCGTCCCCCTCGACGAGCACTGTGCCCCCGCCGGGCTCGGCGAGCTCCTCGTAGGCCGTCCCGTCGGCCAGAGCCCGGGCGAACGAGCGGCCGGGCACCGGGGCGGTCTCCATGCACACGAGGGTAATGTTCGCCGTCCATGGGCCAGGGGAAGGGTTGAAATGCGGACTGGGACGCCGATCGGCGACACCACCCGGGACCGGGATGCCGAGGTGTCCGCCTGGGCGGCCAGCGGCCTTCAGGCGCTCACCGGCCGGCCCGACGGTCCCGGGCTCGATCCACCGCCCGGGCTCGTGGAGGGCGTCACCCGCCTGGCCGGTCAGATCGCCGAGTACTCGGCCCATCTCGGTACGCGGGTGCGTCTCGACCCGCTGAGGGTCCTGGCCGCACGCGCCGCCGAAGCAGGGCTGCACCGCGGCGGGGACCGCAGTTGCGGGGGGAGCGCCCGGCTGCTCGCCGCGCCCGACGGCTGGGTGGCGGTGAACCTGGCCCGCCCCGACGACTGGGACCTGGCCGCCGCATGGCTCGAGCTCCCCGGCGCGGTGGCGGAGGACGAGTGGGAGCCGGTCACAGACGCGGTGGGCCGCACCGGCCGGGCGACGCTGATCGACCGTGCCGCCCTGATCGGGCTGCCGGTCGCTTCCCTCGGAGAGCGGACCGGGGGCACCGGCACCGGGCGGGAGCCGGGGATCCGGATCCGCCCGATCGCAGAGGGTCGGCCGTTCGCCGCCGCATCCGACCTGGTCGTGGCCGACCTCTCGGCCCTGTGGGCGGGGCCCCTGGTGGGCGCGCTGCTCGGCGAGTGCGGTGCCCGGGTCGTGAAGGTCGAGTCGTCGGGACGGTTGGACGGGGCACGGTCCGGGCCGGCCGGCTTCTTCCATGCCCTCAACGGTGGCAAGGAGTCGGTCGTGGTCGACCTGGCGACGGGCGCCGGCCGCCGCCGGCTCCTCGAGATCGTCGCGGGTGCGGACGTGGTGCTCACCTCTTCCCGTCCGCGGGCGCTCGAGCAACTGGGGCTCGACCCGGAGGCCATCGTCCGCGACGGCCGGCCCCGGGTCTGGCTCTCGATCACCGGATACGGGTCCGCGGGCCCGTCCGCGTCCCGGGTGGCCTTCGGCGACGATGCTGCGGTGGCCGGTGGCCTGGTGGTCTGGGACGACCGCGGGCCCTGCTTCTGCGCCGATGCCATCGCCGATCCGGCGACGGGGTTGGCTGCGACGGCGGCCGTCCTCGAGGTGCTCGACACGGGAGCCGACGCGGTGGTCGAGGCGTCGATGGCCGACGTCGCCGCCGGCCTGCTCGCCTGACAGTTGCCCCCCGCTGAGATCCAAGTTCGCGGCAGCTGAGATGACGCCCTAGGGTGGGTCTGAAAGAATCGAGGGATCCGGGTCCGGTCCATGGGGGAGTGCACAGATGAAGATCGACGAGATGGTGATGGTGAGCGTCGACGACCACGTCGTCGAGCCGCCCGACCTGTTCGAGGGGAGGCTCCCGGCGAAGTACGCAGACCTGGCGCCCAAATTCATCACCAACGCCGACGGCACTGACGCTTGGCTCTACGAGGGCCAGGTGCTCAACAACGTGGCGCTCAACGCGGTCGCCGGCCGGCCGCCGGAGGAATACGGCCTCGATCCCACTTCGTTCTCTCAGCTCCGTCCCGGCTGCTACGACATCGACGAACGGGTCAAGGACATGGATGCCAACGGGGTGGTCGGATCGCTCTGCTTCCCGTCCTTCCCCCAGTTCTGCGGGCAGCTCTTCGCTCGCACCGAGGACAAGGACGTGGCGCTGGCCATGGTCCAGGCGTACAACGACTGGCACATCGACGGGTGGTGCGGGAGCTACCCGGGGCGATTCATTCCCTGTCCCATCCCGGCAATCTGGGACCCCGAGGTGATGGCGGCCGAGATCCGGCGCGTCGCAGCCAAGGGCGCCCACGCGATGACCTTCTCGGAGAACCCCTCGAAGCTCGGCTGGCCGAGCGTCCATTCGGACCACTGGGATCCGGTGTGGAAGGCCTGCAGCGACGAGGAGGTGGTGCTCTGCATGCACATCGGCTCTTCGTCGCAGATCGTGATCACCTCGGACGACGCGCCGATGGACTGCCTGATCACCCTCACCCCGATGAACATCGTGCAGGCCGCGGCCGATCTGGTCTGGTCCCCCGTGCTCCGGAAGTTCCCCAGCCTCAAATTCGCCCTGTCGGAGGGCGGCATCGGCTGGGTGCCCTACTTCCTCGAGCGGGTCGACTACAACTACGATCGCCACCACCTCTGGACCGGGCAGGACTTCGGCGACACGCTCCCGAGCGAGGTCTTCAACCGCAACGTGATCACCTGCTTCATCGACGACAAGTTCGGGGTGGCCAGCCGCGGCTTCCTCGACATGGACAACGTGACCTGGGAGTGCGACTACCCCCACTCCGACTCGACCTGGCCACGCTCGCCCGAGATCCTGGCTGCCAGCCTCGACGGGGTCTCCGATCACGACATCGAGCGGATCACCCACCTCAACGCCATGCGCAACTTCCACTACGACCCGTTCACCGCGCTCGACGGCCGAGAGCAGTGCACCGTTGGTGCCCTACGAGCACGGGCGGTGGGGCACGACGTCTCGATCCGCTCGGCTGCCCGCGAGGGCGCCCCCCGAGGGGGCACCCTCGCCAAGGATCTCCTTCGGGTCGGCAGCTCGGGCGGCTCGGGGGACTGAGTCCCCGCTGATCGTCCGCACCGCCCCCGACTGACTACTTCTCTCCGGCGCCGGCCCAGCCGGTCCTCGAACAAAGGATGCCGCCATGTCCGATGCACTGAAGGGCTTCCGGGTCCTCGAGGTCGCCGCGTGGGCCTTCGTCCCCTCAGCGGGCGCGGTCCTCGCCGACTGGGGAGCCGATGTGATCAAGGTCGAGCACCCCGAGACCGGCGACCCCCAGCGGGGCCTGATCTCGATGGGGCTCATCCCGGGCGGCCCCGACGCGGTCAACTACATCATGGAGCAGCCCAACCGCGGCAAGCGGAGCATCGGGATCGACATCCGCAGCGACACCGGCCGCGACCTGCTCTACCGGCTGGCCGAGCGCTCGGACGTCTTCCTCACCAGCTTCCTGCCCGACGTGCGCCAGCGCCTCAAGATCGACGTCGAGCACATCCGCGAGGTCAACCCTGACATCGTCTACGCACGGGGCACCGGACAGGGTCCACTCGGGGTGGATCGCAACCGGCCCGGCTACGACGGGTCGGTCTACTGGGGGCGCGGCGGCATCTCCAACGCCCTCACCCCACCCGACTCCCGGCACCCCATCGGAGGCCGGGCCGCCTTCGGCGACCTGATCGGCGGCATGGCGATCGCCGGAGGGATCGCAGCGGGTCTGCTGCAGCGGGCGACCACCGGGGAGGCCCCCATCGTCGACGTCTCGCTGCTCGGGCTGGCCATGTGGCAGCTCTCGCCGGACATCGTGGCCTCGGGCCTCTACGGGGGCGATCCGATGCCCAAGTTCAACCGCTCCGCGGCGCCCAACCCCCTGGTCGGGCACTACCGGACCAGTGACGACCGCTTCATCATCCTGATGATGCTCCAAGGGGATCGGTACTGGTCCGAGTTCTGCACGGTCGTCGGCCGCCCCGATCTGATCGAGGACCCGCGCTTCATCGACGGCGCGGCCCGCTTCGCCAATCGCGAGGAGTGCGTGGCCGAGATCGACCGGCTCTTCGCCGGCCGTACCTACGAGGAGTGGAAGACGGTGCTGGCCGACCTCTCGGGGGCGTGGGCGCCGGTCCAGATGGCGAGTGAGCTGGTGAACGACCCGATGGTCGGCGCCAACGGGTATCTGGCCCGGATCAACCGTGAGGACGGCAAGGAGTACGACCTGGTGGCCAATCCGGTGCAGATGAACGAGACGGCCGATCAGCTCAAGGCCGCACCCGGCCACGGGGAGCACACCGACGAGATCCTCCTCGAGCTCGGACTCGACTGGGACACCATCGTCGCCCACAAGGTCTCGGGCGCCGTCCTCTGATCCTCGGGTCGCTCCGGACTCCGGCCCCGGGCCGGGTCAGGTGGCCGCGGTGAACACCATCGGGAAGGTGTCGATCGAACGGATCGACGGCGTGTAGACGAGGGTGTGGCCGTCGGCAACCGAGTACTCGGGAATGCGCTTGTGCCACTCGCGCACAGCGGTGCGGAGCTCGAGCCTGGCAAGGTGCGACCCGAGACAGCGGTGCACGCCGCCGCCGAAGGCGACGTGGCGGTTGACCTCGCGGTCGAATCGGACGACGTCGGCGTCGGGCAGGTCTGCCTCGTCGGTGTTGACGGAGCCGAGCATGATCATGACCCCGTCGCCCTTGTGCACCGGGCAGCCGGCGATCTCGGTCTCCTGGACGGCCACCCTCGCCACGCCCATCACCGGCGTCTCCCAGCGGAGGAGCTCCTCGATGGCAGCCGGGATCCTCGCGGGATCGTCGACGATCTCCTGGCGCTGCTCGGGGTGCTGGGCGAGGTAGCCGAAGATGCAGTCGAGCGAGGAGGTGACGGTGTCCAGACCGGCGATGAGGAACAGGAAGCAGATGTCCAGGATGTCTTCGCGGGTCAGCTTCTCGCCGTCGACGGTGGCGTCGAGGAAGCGGCTCAGCAGGTCGTCCTGGCGCTCGATCTCCCGCTGGTCGAGCACCTTGTTGAAGTAGTCGTAGATCGAGTCCGCCGTCTGTTTCTGGTAGGCCTTGGTGTCCTCGGCGCCGTACTTGCTGCCGATGACGATGTGGGGCCGGATGATCCCGTCCTTCATGGTGAGGAAGGTCGGGAGCTCGTCGACCGGAAGACCGAGGAGGCCGAGGAAGACCTTGGTCGGGAAGAGGGTCGAGAACTCCTTGGCGAAATCGACCTGGCCCCGGTCGATGAACCGGTCGATGAGCTCGTTGATCGCCACGACGAGCGAGTCCTCGAGCACCGCGACCTCCCGGGGGGCGAAGATGGGGTCGAGCAGCTTTCGGAACTTCTTGTGCTCGGGCGGGTCGATCTGGAGGGGGATCAGGGGCCGCACGTTCATCAGGTTCACGGCGTCGAAGTTCGACGAGAAGATCTCTGGGTGGCGCAGGACCTCGTCGACGTCGACCTTACGGCTGATCACGACCCCGGTGTCCACCGGCATGACTGGCATGTCGTCCCGGAGCATCTTGAACATGGGCTGCGGATGGGCTGCCATCTCGGGATCCATGGCAGCGAACGGATCGACCTCTTCCGTTGACTCGGCTGCTTGCTGTTGATCGCTCATGCTGCTCCTCCGGGAGTGACGAAACCATTGTCATATTGGCACAGACGCCGTTCCCACCACGACTGGATGCTCATAACCGGTGCGGAGCGGCCGGCTACCGGCGGCTGTCGGGGGGGGACCGCAACCCAAGGTGTCAACGGGGTCCGAAACCCAGGGTCCCGCTCCGGTCCGGTCAGGGAGATCGAGATCAGACGAGCCGGCTCCGGAGCAGGTCCAGGATCGGGTTGTCGTCGATAGGCAGCAGGGGCGCCGCTCCCGCTTCCTTCCGGAGATAGCCGAGACGGGTCATGATCGCCGCACTCCTGAGCATGGCGAGGGTCTCGTACCAGGCGAGGTGCCGGACCGGCCGGCCGCTCAGCGCTTCGAAGAGCGCCACCGTGCCCTCCCGGTCGGGGAATCCCTCGGTACGACGTCCGAACAGGTGGGCTGCGGTGAGGTCGAGGCTGGTGAACCAGGCCAGGTCGTGCTCGGGAGCACCGACCGACGTCATGTCCCAGTCGAGCACCGCCCGGATCGCGAGGTCGTCCCCGAGCACCGCGTTTCCGAGGCGCACGTCCCCCCAGAGCAGCACCGGCGGTGGCTCGTCGGCGGGTCGATGCGCACGGCACCACCGGAGCGCGTCCACGAGCACGGCGACCGGAACGCCCCCGCTCGACCACTCGAGGTACGTCTCCCAGTGCACGAGCTCGGCGGCGTTGTCTCGCCGGGGGATGGCCGAGCGGTCCGGGACGACGGCCCGGTGGATCCGGGCGACCGCGGTCAAAAAGGCGCGGTGGACCTCGCTCCGGCGCCCGGCGTCGAGGGCGGTCAGCCAGCTGTCGAGGTGGGCGACCTCGCCGATGATGTGCCCTGCGACCATTGGCATCGAGACGAAGGGCGCGCCCAGCCAGGTGGCGTCGGCCTCGAGCACCGGGGTGGCGACCGGGACACCGACCGCCGCCGCGGCGAGCTGCGCCTCGACCTGGGCACCGAGGTCGTAGTCCGGGAACGTGCCGCTCCCCTCGGGCGCCATCCGCACCACGAATTCCCGCTCGACTGCTCGGCCGCTCTCGGTCCAGGCTGCGTCGACGATGAGGGTCTGGCTCGAGTAGCCGACCGACGGCCTGTGGAGGCCGCGCACCTCGGCCCTCTCGTGACCATGGCGCTCGACGAGCCAACGCGCCAGCGCCGCGGCCAGCGCCGCGTCGTCCCGCGTGGTGGGTTCGGTCACAGGCATCCCTCCGGTCGTCGGCGTCCCGACCGCCGTCGGCGGTTCCCCTCGGTGGGCCGGCATCGGAACGATAGGCGTCCCTCCGGCAGGGCGCTGACGCCGACCGGCCGCGGGCCGCGGCTGTCCCGATCAGTAACCCCATAGAGTGGCCCCGGCCCGGACGCGGGGCATGAGGAAGGAGCGAGCGGGTGAGGACGACCGGTCCGGAGGGTGGTGCACGGTGAGCGGACGGTGAAGTTCCGCGCCACCTACCGTCAGCCCGACGCCGCCCGCTACCGGGCCAGCGGGGGAGCCTGGGACGTACCCACGCTGGACCGGTTGCTGTCCTCTGCGCGGCGACCCGATGCCATCGCCGTCGTGGACGGGGGGATCACCATCGACGCCCGCACCTTCGACCGCCTGGCCGACTCGGTGGCTGCCGGACTGCGGGCCAGAGGTGTCCGACGCGGCGACGTCGTCTCCTGGCAGCTCCCGAACTGGTGGGAGGCGCTGGTCCTGTTCCACGCCTGCTGGCGGAGCGGCGCGGTGGCCGCTCCCGTCCACCACCAGGTCGGCGCGACCGAGGTCGCCCGCATGCAGGCCGACCTGCAACCGACCGTGACCCTGTCCGGCGGCGACCTTCCCCTCGCCGCGCTGGGAGACGCCATCGGTGTGCGCACCGGCGACCCCCGGTTCGAGGAGCTGCTCGAGGCCGCACCGGTCGCCGCCACCCGTCCGCGTGGCTCGGACGTGGCCGTCGTGCTCTTCACGTCGGGGTCGACGGGCTACCCGAAGGCGGTCTTCCACACCCACCGGGGGCTCGCCTACAAGGGCCACGTGATGGCCAGCGCCCACGGCCTCACCTCCGACGACGTGGCCCTGATGCCCTCCCCGCTGGCCCACGTGTCCGGTCTCCTCAACTCGGTGCTGGTGCCCGGCGCCACGGCCATGACGGTCGTGCTCATGGAGAAGTGGGATGCCGAGCGCGGCGTGCGCCTCGCCGCGGAGCACCGGGCCAGCTACATGATCGGACCACCGACCCTCTTCCTCGGGATGCTGGATGTCCCGGGCTGCCGGGACCGGGTCACCACCATGCGGGTGATCTCGTGTGGGTCGACCGGGGTGACCCCCGAGTTCATCGACGTGGCCCGCGAGGGATTCGGTGCGATGGTCAAGCGCACCTACGGGTCGACCGAGGCGCCGACCGTGACCACCACCTGCTGGGACGACCCTCCGGAGATGGCCCACGACACCGACGGGCACGCGGTGGGTGACGCCGAGATCCGGGTGGCCGAGCCGCGATCTGTCCGCCCGGTCCCCTCCGGCGAGCGGGGGGAGGTCCTGGTGCGGGGTCCCGAGCTGTTCGTGGGCTACGGCGACGCCGCGCAGACCGCGGAGGCGGTGCGTCGCGGGTGGTTCGCGACCGGGGATCTCGGGACGCTGAGCCCCGACGGGTGGCTGACCATTGTCGGCCGGCTCAAGGAGTTGATCATCCGGGGTGGGGAGAACATCGCCTCAGCCGAGGTCGAGCGGGTCCTCGAGCTCCACCCGGGCGTCCGCCAGGCGGTCGTGGTCGGGATACCGGACGAGCGGTTGGGCGAGCGGGTGGTCGCCTTCGTGGTGGGGGACCGCGCCATCGACGTCGCCGAGTGCCGCCGCTGGTTCGCCGACCGGGAGGTCGCCCGGTTCAAGACGCCCGAGCACGTGGTCCACCTCGAGGAGATCCCGGTGCTCGGGGTCGGGAAGCCCGACCGGACGGCCCTCCGCGAGCGTGCCGCAACGCTGTCCGCAGCAGGGTGAGCCGCGGTCACTGCGCCGGAGGACTCAGCGCAGCCGCCAGTCGATGCGCTTGCCCGAGGTGAACCGCGCCTGCCCCTCCTCCAGGGTTGCGCGGTCGGTGCCCACGTTGGTCACCAGGAAGGCGTGGTCGAGCGCCTGCCGGCGTGAGAGCTCCAGTCCCATCCAGAGGGCCCGGAGGGTTCCCTGAACAGCCAGTGCCGGTTGGTCGGCGATGGACTGGGCCGCCCAGCGCGCGCGATCCGCGAGGTCGCCCGCCGGTACCACCTCGGAGACCAGACCCACCGCATGGGCGCGGCCGGCCGACATGCGCTCGTACGCACCGAGCAGCGAGAGCCGCACCACCTCCTGGAACGGCATCTTGTGGAGCAGGTGGATCGGTTCGAACGCGGCGGGCATGCCGTAGGTCACGTGCGGGTCGAAGAAGGTCGCGTGCTCGGCGGCGATGATGAAGTCGACCTCGCCGAGGATGTAGAAGGCCCCACCACAGGCCATCCCGTTGACCGCGGCGACCACCGGCTTCCAGAGCTCGTTCGACTTCGGGCAGACGCTCTTCCCGGGGTCGTCGAAGTCCCACGGCGTGTTGTAGCCGGGGAGCGCCCCCGGTGGGAGGTCGTCGAACGAGCCCACACCGGCCCGGTCGAGGCCCGTGCAGAATGCCTTGTCCCCGGCACCGGTGAGCACCACGCACCGGACGTCGTCGTTCGACCGGAGCATCAGCCAGAGCTCACGCAGCTCCCGTTGCATGGTGACGTCGAACACGTTGAGGGCGTCCGGGCGGTTGAGAGTGACCCACGCCACGCCGTCGGTCTCGTCGTAGAGGAGGGTCTCGAGGTCGGCCATGGCAGGCCATGGTATCGGTGACGGTGCCGGACAACGGCGGCTCAGCTGCAGTGTGCGTCGGGCGGGGCCACGTCCAGGCTCGGGTTGCGGTCGAAGAAGCCCGTGGCCACCAGCTGGAAGCCGCAGTACTCGACCGGCATGACCGGCCAGTCCTCGGGACGGGGACCGTGGGTGACCCCGAAGGTGTGCCAGGCCACGATCTCGGTATCGAGGAGCGAACGGTCCGCCGCGGTCCAGAGCGGCAGCCCGTCCCCGCCGGGGTGCTGGTTGGGGTAGTTGCCGGCGGCACGGTGCTCGCCGGCGGCGAACGGGGTCACCCACAGGTTGTGGCGGGCGAACCCGGCGCGCTTGCCGACGCTCGAGTCGGGCTGCGCGAGCAGGGTCGGGGTGGATCCCGGGACCAGCTTGTAGGCGACGGGCCGGCCGAGGCCGTTGTGCCTGGCCGGGTTCACGAAGCGCCAGTGCCGGCTTCCGGCCGGGTCGACTTCCCGCGTCGCCTGCAACTCGGACTCCAGCCGGGTGACCCGCTGGCGGATCGCGTTGCCCATCGGGTTGTCGGGTCCGGTGGGCACCGGCTCGAAGGAGACCTCGTGGACCTCGTTGACCGGGCCGTCCACGGCGAGGTCGAGCCGGGCGCAGAAGAGGTGCTGGTGGAACGGGGCCGCGAGCCCCGGTGCGATCACCGATCCCCAGCGTGGGTCCTCGCCCTCGGCGAGGGCCTGGGTCGACATGATCCCGGTGAGCTTGACCTCGAGCTGGATGGTGCCGTCGAGGTAGAAGTACCAGTAGAACCCGTATTCGTAGTTGCCCACCGTGGCGATGAAGGACACCACCAGACGTCGCGAGCGGCGGACCTCGACGTGGCCGGTGTTCATGTCGTTGTGCTTCCAGAGGATGCCGTAGTCCTCCTCGTGGATGCAGATCGCGTTCTCGACGACGTGCGGCTTGCCGTGCTCGCTGCAGAGGGTGGCGTCGAGGTAGGTGATCTCCCCGAGGCAGTCGCAATTCCGGGTCAGCGAGTTGGCCATCCGGCCGAGTCCCCACTCACCGACGTCGAAGGCGTTCTTCCAGCCGTGCATCTGCCCCGGGTCGCCGTAGGGGACGACCATCTCGCTGATCGCAACGCGGTGGAGGATGGGCCGGACAACGTCGCCGTCCTCGTAGCCGACGGTGTGGAGCACCAGGCCCTCGAGGGGATCCATCGAGAGGCGCATCGACCACCGTTGCCAGCGGAGGAAGTTCCCCTCCAGGGTGTAGCTGACCCCGTCGGGCTGCACGATGTCGAGCGGACGGAGGTCGGTGCGGGAAGGACCGTTGTCGCCCGGGCGGTAGGTACCGCGCCCCGGGGGTAGGGGCACCACCCCGAGGTCGAGCACCTCGAGGACCTCGCCCCGGGCGGCGTCGACGGTGGCCACCACCCCCTCGACGGGACGCGCATAGCCGTTGTGCTCGGGCTCCTCCCGGTAGTAGGAGATGCAGCGGGCGATCCGGCGTCCCTCCTCGGCCGGGTTGCCGAAGTTGCCGGTCGGCCAGGGGTCGATCTGCACCTTCTCGAAGTCGGTGATGCCGCGCCGCCGCATGGCATCCTGCCAGTCGGCGTCCTCCTTGAGGGCGATGATCGCCTTGAGCGAGTCGTCGAAGAGCAACGCCGGTCGGACACCCTCTTGCTCGACCCACTGGACGATGCGACCGTTGGGCAGGTCGACGAGCGCCTCGATCACCGTGGCTCCCGGTCCGGGGACGATGACCAGGCGCACCCGCCGCTCGACCGGATCGCCCGGCCGGTGGTCGGCGACGACCCGGCGGGTGGGCTCGTCCAGGGTCACCATCGAGAACAGGGCGCCCTCTGCGACCTTGCCGCTCTCGCGGACGGCAGCCACCGCGGCACTGATCTCGTCGGCGTGCAGTGCGTCAAGGGGATGGATGGCGGTGGGCGCCGTCGCAACCATGGGTGTCGTTCCTCCGATGGCGGGATCCGTGACGGGTCGCGCCCGGAGCGGTCGTCCGGGTCGCTCCACCGACACGGCGCAGGATACTCCGAAGCGTGCGGGCGGGCCGACCGGGGATAGTGTCCCCGGCATGACAGAGGCGTCCGGGACGAGCGGGGCCGGCGGGGCTGGTGACCCGGTGATCCGGGTCACAGTGGACCGCGAGCGCTGCATGGGCTCGGGGAACTGCCTGTTCTGGGCGCCGGGAACCTTCGACCTCGACGACGACGGTGTGGCGATCGTGATCGACCCTGCCGGCGACGAGGCGGACCGGATCACGGTGGCCGTCGAGGGGTGCCCGACCCGGGCCATCACGTTCGCCGCGCGGGGAGTGACCGGCAGGCGACGAGCCTGGCGGCTGACAAGGAAGACGAGCAGGAGGAGGAACGGTGCCGATCGCACTGTCCGATGAGCACGAGGCACAGCGTGAGTCGGCCCGACGGTGGCTCGCCGCGCACTGCCCAACAGACGTTCCCCGAGCGCTGTTGGACGCCGAGGTCGAGGAGCCACAGGCGGTATGGAAGGGCCTTGCAGACCAGGGCTGGCTCGGGATCCACCTGCCGGAGGACTACGGCGGTCAGGGATTCGGCCTGTTCGAGCTCGCGGTCCTCCTCGAGGAGACCGGGTGGTCCATGCTGCCCGGTCCACTGCTGCCCACCGCGGTCGTCTCCGCCCTGATCGCCGAGGCGCTGGTCCCCTCGGAGGCCGCCCACCTGTTGCCCGGACTCGCCGACGGCAGCACGGTCGGTGCGGTCTGGCTCGGCCCCGCTGCCCTCGACATCGTCGAGCGCGGGCCGGGCGGCGACCTGACGCTCTCGGGGACGCTCCGTCCCGTCCTCGGGGCCGGTCTGGCCGACCTCTGCCTGGCCCCGGCCCACGACGCCGACGGGACCACGGTCTGGTGCCTCCTCGAGCTGGGCGGCGACGACCCGGCCGTACGGGTCGAGCCCCTGGCGAGCCTGGATCCCACCCGACGGGTGGCGGCGGTCGAGGTCAGCGGGTACGCGGTCCCGACTGGGCGCCACCTGCCTTCGCTGCAGACCGGGCGGGTCCGCCAGGTGGCGGTCGCGCTGCTGTCGGCCGAGCACGTCGGGGGGGCCCGTTGGTGTCTCGAGACGGCCACCGAGTACGCCAAGGTCCGGGTCCAGTTCGGCCGGCCGATCGGGCAATTCCAGGCGGTCAAGCACCGCCTCGCCGACATGGCGGTCCGGGTCGAGCAGATGACGGCGGTGGCATGGGACGCTGCGATGGCCGTGGGCGAGGGGGCCGATGAGGGAGCGGAGCTGGCGGCTGCGACCGCAGGGGCGCTGTGCCTCGACGGGTACGTCGAGTGTGCAAAGGGATGCCTGCAACTGCTGGGCGGCATCGGGTTCACCTGGGAGCACGATCTCCACCTGCACCTCAAGCGGGCCCTCGCCGACCGGCAGCTCCTGGGCGGGTCCGACTCGTTCGTTCGGGACGTGGCTGCCGAGGCCGCACGCGGAGTGCGGCGCACGCTCGCCGCGGACCTCCCCGACGAGGCCGATCGGTGGCGCACCGAACTGGCGCCTGTGATCGAGGCGGTCGCGGCAGCCGAGAGCGGCGATCGTCGGAGACTCCTCGTCGATGCCGGATTGATCACGCCCCACTGGCCCAGTCCCTGGGGGCGCGACGCGGGGGCGGTCGAGCAGGTGGTCATCGACGAGCTGATGGGGGCGGCCGACATCAGTCGTCCCCACATCGGCATCGGCGCGTGGGCCCTCCCGCCGATCATCGCCCGCGGCAGCGAGGACCAGTGTGAACGCTGGGTGCGCCCGACGCTGCTGGGCGAGTTGGCATGGTGCCAGCTCTTCTCCGAGCCCGGGGCCGGTTCGGACCTGGCCAGCCTGACCACCCGGGCTGTACGCAGCGAGGGCGGTTGGACGCTCGACGGGCAGAAGGTGTGGACGTCGATGGCCACCATGGCCGACTGGGGCATCTGCCTGGCCCGGACCGACCCCTCGGTTCCCAAGCACGAGGGGATCACCTATTTCATCGTCGACATGCACGCGCCGGGACTGGACATCCGGCCCCTCCGTGAGCTCACCGGGGCGGCGATGTTCAACGAGGTCTTCATCGACTCTGTCTTCGTGCCCGACGACTGCGTCATCGGCGACGTCGGCGGCGGCTGGGGACTGGCGCGGCTGACCCTGGCCAACGAGCGGGTGTCGATGTCCTCGGGGTCGACCTTCGGCATCGGCGTCGAGTCACTGGTCCGTCTCGCGGCCAAGGCGGAGCCCCCACCGGACATCGAGACCGTCCACCTGCTCGGTGCGTTGCTTGCCGAGGCGCAGTCGCTCGGGCTCATGACCCACCGCTCGACCCTGCGCTCGCTCGCCGGCGCCGACCCCGGACCTGGGGCGAGCCTTCGCAAGCTGCTCGGCGCCGAGCACGAGCAACGGGTCCAGGAGCTCGGGTTGTCCATGCTCGGACCCGAGGGAGCGACCACGGACGGACGCTCCGCCCGCTGGGTCCAGGGGTTCCTGGCGACCCGGTGCCTCACCGTCGCAGGGGGCACCAGCGAGGTGCAGCGCAACATGATCGGTGAGCGGATCCTCGGACTGCCCAGGGACCCCGAACCCAAAGGCTGAGCCTGCCGGTTGGGCGGACTGTCGATGCGGCACAGGGTCTGGCCGACCGTACATTCGCTTGCCGGTATATGCCAATAGGCGTATCCTCAGCCTATGACGATGACGGTCTGGCCGGTCCTGGCCGAGCCGAAGCGCCGGGCGGTGCTCGACCTGCTCCGGCAGCGCCCCCACGATGTCGGAGAGCTCGTCGAGGCGCTCGGGGTGAGCCAGCCCACGGCCTCGAAGCATCTCCGCGTGCTGCGCGAGGTAGGGCTGGTACGGGTGACCGGCGCCGCCCAACGCCGCGTGTACTCGATCGATCCCGGGCCGCTCGCGGCGCTGGACGAGTGGTTGGCGCCCTACCGGGCGCTGTGGAACGACCGGTTGGACGCCCTCGGGCGGTACCTCGATGAGGAGGAGCCATGACCGACCCCGGCACGTACATCGAGCTCGACGGTCGCCCGGCGGTGCGCTTCGTCCGTACGTACCCGCATCCGATCGAACGGGTCTGGGCGGCGGTCACGACCTCCGAGGGGCTGGCTCGCTGGTTCCCGGCCGCGGTCCAGATCGACCTGCAACCCGGTGGCGTCGTCACCTACGGGGGCGATCCCTACACCGAGAGCCGGCCGGGCCGGGTTCTCGTGTGCGACCCGCCGCACCACCTGGCCGTCACCTGGGGGGACGAGGAGCTGCGCTTCGAGCTCGAGCCCCTCGACGACGGGGGATGCCGGTTGACCCTGTTCGATCTCCTCGGTGCTCGTGATGCTGCCGCGCGCAACGCCGCCGGATGGGAGGTCTGTCTCGGCGAACTCGACAAGTACCTCACCGGTGAGGCCACCGACGGTCCGCACAGCCCCACAGCCAAGGCATGGCAGCCCTGTTACGACGCGTACGTCGCCGCCCGGGCTGCCTTCTGGCGCGTACGTTCCGACCGGACCCCGCAGTCCGACATGAGGTGACGTCAGGGAACCGGGCCTGATCAGCGGCACAGGGCGGCTGCCACCGGTTTTGCAGCATCCGGGCGGGGGGACATGCCAGAGTTGGGGCCATGTTCGGAGGGAGGACGGCGGCGGCGGTGGCCCTGACGGTGGCCATGGGCTCGCTCGCCCTGTCGGCACCGTCCCCCGTGGCAGCAGCGCCCGCTCTCGCGTCCGCCACACCACAGACAACAACTCAGAGTGGGCCGGCGAGCAAGTACGACTGCGCCTTGAGCATCCGACCCGCTGATGCCGCATTCAGCGGAGTCGATGGCAGCGCGTCGGAGATCGGCTGGGAGGGTAACCACCAAGGCGTCGTGACCTGCCTCGGCGGGGTGTTCTACGTCCAGGACGTCCTCTACGAGAACGAAGGCATCGGTTTCGGGAAGAACTACGGCTTCGGCATCTACGACGGTGCCCCGACTACCTGGACCGACGCCGATGGCTACCTCCCCGCACAGATCACGTCGTTCAGCAGCGACGGCGCCAAGGTCTCGATCACAGAGTTCGCCGACCGGGTGGTTCTCGGCGGGAACGCCTTCGTCCTCGTGTACAGCCGGGTCGCCGTGATGAACCCGACGGACCACGTCATCGATGCCGACCCCGAAGCCTCGCCTGGATTGGTGCCGCTCGATGCGGCGGCCGACGCCGTAGCTCCTCACGCCACGGTCGATCACGACTACGTGATCGCTGCCGACCGTTTCGGGGGCACCTACCCGTGGCCGAGCGCAGCCGCGCTGACTGGTGCCGGGACCTTCGACGAGCACTTCGCGCACATGGCGAGCTTCTGGAACGGCCAGCTGGGCGGGATCACCGGGATCAACGTCCCCGATCGATCCATCGATGACGCCTACCGCAGCGGGTTCATCTACACCCAGATCTCCCGTAGTGGCAACCAGCTGTTCGACGGGGTCGACGGCTACGAGGCCGAGTACAACCACGACGTCATCGGTATCCTGTCCAACCTCTTCACCCAGGGCTACGTCACCGACGCCCAGGCACTGCTCCTCGAAGCACGCAACGCGATGGAAGCGCCGGGCCAGGGCTTCTACGACGACGGTGTCTGGACGTACTCGCTGCCATGGGCCATCTACCTGATGAAGACCGGAGACCTGGCCTTCGTGAAGGAGAATTTCGATTCGGAGGGACCCTTCGGTGCCATCCAGCCGAGCATCGAGGACACCGCCCACGCGATCGCCGCCGGCAGGACCAGCCCCACGGGGATCATGAAGGCCACCGACGACATCGACACCCAGGGCGACTGGACGACCGACGACTACTCGGCACTCATCGGCCTCGCCGCCTACCGCTACCTCGCCCAGCGAGTGGGGAACACCGGCGAGACCGCCTGGGCGACCCAGCAGTACAACAGCCTGCTGTCGGCCACCGACAAGGCGCTGAGCACGACCATCGCCCGTTACCACCTCGACTACGTCCCCTGCTCGATCAGCCAACCCGACCGCGACAACCGGTGCAAGGATCCCGAGGACGCCAACTGGATGTCCCCCCTCGGCGCTTGGGCCTGGAACGCATCGCTCTTCGGCGCGACGGTCACGGGTCCGGGCGTGACCATGATCGATGCCACGTACGACTTCGGCTTCGCCCGCCTCAAGGGCAAGCTCTCACCCGACACCTTCGGTGGGTTTCCCGGCGACTACTACTCGACCGGCTACAACGCCGGCTACGGGACGGCCGGCCTGGCCAGCACCCACCACCGGGACCAGGGGATCCTGAGCTACGAGTTCATGATCGCCAACAGTCAGAGTGGCCCGTACTCGTGGTGGGAGAGCTCGGGGCCTCCGTCGACCCACACGCCGTGGCAGGGGCGGCACCCGACCAGCGGACAGGGCGCCTCTCCACACTCGTGGGGAATGTCCCAGGCCAACGGTGTGCTGCTCGCCTCGCTGGTGGCCCAGCGCACGGACGGCGACCTCGTCGTCGGCCGAGGGGTCCCCGCGCGATGGCTCAGCCGTACCTCGCCGATCTCGGTCACCAATTTCCCGACGACCGACGGCCGGCGGCTCAGCCTCGAGATCTCGTCGGGCGACCTGTCGGAGACGCTCACGCTGCGCGGTCAGCCACGGTCCGGTCGGGTGCTCTTCGAACTGCCGGCGTTCGTCGACAACATCGCGAGCACCTCGACCGGGCGGATCGACCAGGGAACCGGGACCGTCACCGTGTCACCACAGACGAAGAGCGTCACCGTCCGACTCAGCGCGGCCCGGTCATGAGCCGAACCTGCCGGACCGTCAGACCCCGGGGTCGATCGCAAGAGGTTCGTGGCCCACTGCGGTACGAGCGACGCAGCACGCTGCTGCGCTGGGGCTTGCCCGGACTCCTCACGGCCTCGTCCGAGCAGGGACGAGTCCGCCCTCAGGACTGGATGAAGGCAAGCAGATCGGCGTTGATCGTGGCGGCTTCGGTGGTCGGCATGCCGTGCGGGAACCCGGCGTACGTCTTGAGCGTCCCGTTCTGTACCAGCTTCGCGGACAGCGGGCCGGAGTCGGCATAGGGGACGATCTGGTCATCATCCCCGTGCATCACCAGCACGGGCACGCTGATCTTCTTGAGGTCCTCGGTGAAGTCGGTCTGGGAGAAGGCAACGATGCCGTCGTAGTGTGCCTTGGCTCCGCCCATCATCCCCTGCCGCCACCAGTTCTCGATGATCGCCTCCGAGGGTTCGACGCCGGGCCGGTTGAAGCCGTAGAAGGGTCCCGACGGCAGGGCCCGGTAGAACACGGACCGGTTTGCAGCCAGCTGTGCCTGGAGATCGTCGAACACGCTCTTCGGCAGGCCGCCGGGGTTGGCGTCGGTCTGCACCATGAGGGGTGGGACCGAACTGATGAGCACCGCTTTGGCGACGCGGGTCTCGCCGTGCCGGGCGATGTAGTGAGCGACCTCGCCGCCTCCGGTCGAGTGGCCGACGTGGACGGCGTCGTGGAGATCGAGATGTGCGGTCAGCGTTGCGAGGTCGTCGGCATAGTGGTCCATGTCGTGACCGTCGCCGGTCTGGGACGACCGGCCGTGCCCACGCCGGTCGTGAGCGACGACCCGGTAGCCGTGGTTGAGGAAGAACAGCATCTGGGTGTCCCAGTCGTCGGCCGAGAGCGGCCAGCCGTGGCTGAACACGATCGGTTGGCCGGACCCCCAGTCCTTGAAGAAGATCTCCGTGCCGTCGGTCGTGGTGATCGTGCCCGTGCGACGTCCTCCCATCTGGAATCCCTCGCGAGCCAAGATTGCCAGGTCTCGGACGCCGATGCGAGGGGCACGCCGGGTGGCGCTTCTACCGCGATGGGAGTCGTCGCTGCGATGGGGTGGCCGCCGCCGGTATTCCCTCCGACCGGGCGTGACGAGGCATCGCTGGAAGCCGCGGGGCCTACAATCCCGGGATGCCTACGCTCGGTGATGTCGTCGTCGACACGGGCACCCGGCGCGCCCGGTACGCCGGGACCGGCACCGGGGCTGTTCCATCGTGAGCTGCCCGGCACCGGGGGCGCGGTGAGCGCACCGGAGGACACCGGGAACCGATTCGATCTCGCCGGCAAGGTGGCGTTGATCACCGGGGGCAGCCGAGGTCTCGGGAGGGAAATGGCCCTCGGCTTCGCCGAGGCGGGTGCCGACGTGATCGTCGCGAGCCGCAAGATCGACGCCTGCACGGAGGTCGCCGCCGCGGTCGAGGCCATGGGCCGGCGCTCGCTGGCCATATCCGTCAACGTGACCCGGTGGGACGAGCTCGACGGCCTGGTCGACGCGGCCTACGAGCAGTTCGGGACGGTCGACGTGCTGGTCAACAATGCCGGGATGTCGCTGCTCTACGGCGAGTTGGGCGAGGTAACCGAGGCAATGTGGGACAAGGTGGTCGGGCTCAACCTGAAGGGCCCGTTCCGCCTCACCGCACTGGTCGGTCCCCGGATGGTGGCGACCGGCGGCGGGTCGATCATCAACATCTCGAGCACCGGGTCGATCCGGCCGATGCCGTTCATGCTCCCCTACGACGCCGCCAAGGCCGGGCTCAACGCACTCACCGTCGGCTTCGCCCACGCGTACGGCCCCACGGTGCGGGTCAACTGCATCATGGCCGGACCGTTCTACACCGACGTGAGCAAGGAGTGGGACCAGCCGTCGCTCGAGGCCGAGCTCGCGCGCAGGCACGCCCTCGGACGGGCCGGCCAGCCGCACGAGATCGTGGGCAGCGCGCTCTACTTTGCCTCTGCCGCGTCGAGCTTCACGACGGGAGCGGTGCTCCGGGTCGACGGCGGCATCCCCTGATCCGCCGCCTGACGGCTCAGCGTCCGGTCGCCCGGTCCTCCGCTGAAAGGAAGTCGGGATCCTGCTGGATCTCGACGGTGTTGCCGGCCGGGTCGACGAACCAGATCTGGATGGTCGACCCCTGGGCCCCGCGTACGATCGGGATGCCCTGCTCCTCGAGCTCGGCGATCGCAGCCGTGAGATCGGTGACGGCAAAGCAGACGTGGGGTCCGGCGGGCCGGATCCGGTCGCTCCCCGGGTCGGCGTCCACCAGGTGTAGCTGGGCATTGCCCGTGCCGAACCAGTGACCGTCGATTCCCGGGATGACCGGACGCACATCGTCGGGCAGCTCGAGCAGGTGCCGGTAGAACTCGACGGTCGCAGGCAGATGACCCTCGACGTTGAAACTGTGGTGGAGGGTTCTGGTGACCTTCACCGCAGGCGCCCCGCTGTACCGCTCACGTCGGCCACCCGTCGGGCACCACCACGTCGGTGATCGAGCGAGGGTCCACCGGCTGGTGGGTGTTGCCGGCTTCGTAGACGGCGAAGCAGAGCTGCAGCGCCTTGATCGCTTCGTCGGCGCTCATCACGGGCGGCGCGCCGGAGAGCAGCGTGTCGATGAAGTCGATCGACGACCTCCGGAACCCGGTGCCCCAGTCGGCGTCCAGGTGCGGGAACGATGTCGTGGTCTGGTTGCCCTTGGTGCCGTCGTAGAGGACCACCGCTGGGAGATCGAGCATCTCGCCGGTGCACCGGGTCACCCAGAGGAAGCCGGAATCGCCCTGGACCTCGAAGAACTCGTCCGCCCCGTAGTAGCCGCTGCGCATCCACATCTGGGGTGCGTAGGAGACCTCCATGGAGCCGAGGACCTCTGGGTCCTCGTACTCGAAGATGGCGGCCAACGGCTCGAAGAAGTAGTCGCGGCGGCGGACCACCGCCTGCACCGACACGATGTCCTGGTCGAGGAGCCAGAGGGCCACCGCGTACTTGTGGATCATGTCGTCGAAGAGGTGACCACCCGGGCTGGAGTTGGTCATCCGCCAGACGTAGCCGTTCGCGTCCAGACCGGCCTGGAAGGGGGACTCGGTCTGGCCGACGATCGTCCTCGTGCGCAAGTTGGTCGGCTTGCCGATCGCTCCGTCCTCGATGAGCCGCTTGGCCAGTTCGAGCGGCGGGTAGTGGCGGAAGCACTCGCTCACCCGGAGGACGAGGCCGGCCCGCTCGGCGGCCGCGGCCATCTCCCTCGCTTCGACAACGGTGTTGGCGAGCGGCTTCTGGCACGAGACGTGCTTCCCGGCGGCGAGCGCGGCGAGGACGTGTGCGTGGTGGAGATTGGTCGGGGTCAGGATCTCGACGGCGTCGATGTCGGGATCGGCCAACATGGCGTCGAGATCGGTGTACGCCGCCGGTGCTCCCCAGACAGCGGCCATCTCGGCGGCACGGCCCTCGCGTGGATCGCAGACCGCGACCACCGAGCAGCGGGGGTCCTCCAGATAGCCGGCCACGTTCATCTCGGCGATGTTCCCCGCACCGACGATTCCGATCCTCACCATGTCATCGAGTGGAGCCATGGCGCTCACAGTACCCGGCCGGCCCCGCTCCGAGCGACGGTCATGAGTCGGGCGTGGAGCGGAGCTTGTCCTTGACCACCTTGCCGGTGGCGTTCCGCGGCAGGGCGTCGATGACGTGCCACTGCCGGGGCACCTTGTAGCGGGCGAGGCGCTCCAGGGTGTACTCGCGGAGCTCGTCGGGAGTCGCCTCCATCCCCGGACGGAAGGCCACGTAGGCCTCGATGTCCTCGCCGAGGACCGGGTGCGGGACGCCGACCACGGCCACCTCGTGCACGGCCGGGTGCGACTCGATCGCGTACTCGACGTCCGTCGGGTGGATGTTGTTGCCGCCCCGGATGATGACGTCCTTGCTCCGTCCGACGATGTAGAGGTAGCCGTCCTCGTCGAGGCGCCCGAGGTCGCCAGTGACCAGCCAGCCGTCGACCCAGGTCCGCGCCGTCGCCTCCGGGTCGCCGTAGTACTCGCGCGGACGGCCGGGGATCCGCATCCGGACCTGCCCCACCTCGCCGGCCGCCACCGCCTGACCCGTCTCGTCGAGGCAGACGATCTCGGCCGGGGGCAGCGGCTTCCCCACCGAGCCTGGCCGGCGCACCGCCTCGCCGGGGGGCATGAGGCAGTAGACCGATCCGGCCTCGGTCATGCCGTAGTTGTTGGAGACGAGTGCGGTCGGCATGCGCTGCTGCAGCCGTTCGAGTACCTCGGGGGAGAGGGGCGCGCTGCCCACCGAGCAGAGCTGGACCGAGCTCAGGTCGGCCGTGTCGAACCGCGGATGCTCGAGCAGCAGGGTCGCCATGGCCGGGACGAGGAACACCGATCCCGGGCGCTCGGACTCGACGGTCTCGAGCCAGAGGCCGGCGTCGAAGGAGGGCATGTAGATCCCGCGGAGCCCGAGCTTCATCGGGGTGGAGACGAAGGACAGGCCGGCGAAGGTGTAGGGAGGGCTGGCATGGAGCCACCCACCCCCGCTCCATTGCGGTTGGTGGAAGGGGACGAGGGACGCGTTCTCGTGGCGGATGGCGACGGCCTTCGGGTTCCCGGTGGTGCCCGAGGTGTAGAGGATCTCCGAGAGCGCGCCGCCGTCCTGGGGAACCTGGAAGTAGGTCGGATCCGCCCCCATCGCCTCCCCCCAGGACGCGGTGGCCCACGGGGCGCGGTCGTCAGTGCCTCCACCGACCGGGTCCTCGCCCGCGCACGCTGCGGGCACCGAGAGCACGACCGGCGGCCGCTCGTCCGGGTACCGGGGGAGGAGGGACTCCTCGACGACGACCGCACTCGCGCCGCAGTGGGCCAGCATCCTGGCGAGCTCGGGTTTGGTGAGCTGTGGATTGAGGGGCACCGCGGCCGCTCCGGCGCGGTGGACGGCGGAGTAGGAGACCATCCAGCGGAGGGCGTTGGTCGCGTTGAGGTGGATGCCCACCCGATCGCCCGGCACGACGCCGCCGTCGACCAGAGAACGGGCCAAGCGGCTCGCCGCCGTGTCCCACTGGGAGAAGGTCAGCGAGCCGACACCGACCACCAGATAGGCGGACTCGTCACCGAAGGCCTCGGCCATCGCGTGGAGCTGTTCAGCGGGGAGTGTTGCCATGTCGATACCGCTACTGCCTGACCATCGCGTCTTCGGCCTCCGACTCGGCATCCAGCCACGGTGGTCCGTCGACCTCGACGACCACCTCTCTCAGGCCGCCGGTGAAGCGGAAGGGTGCCCGGTAGCGGCCGGTGACCGGGAGCCCGTCACTGAACCCGCAGGTGAGGCCCGCGCCGGTCAGCGAGAACCGGGTCACGGTGAACCGCGGGATCTCGAGGGCGGCGCACGGCTCGCCGTCCACCTCGAGGTGGCCGATGCCGCGGTGGTTGCCGGTGCGCTCGAACCGGAACCCGACCTCGTGCCGGCCCGCCGGTACCGGCCGGTCGGCTTCGACCGCCATCTCGTCCAGGGAGACGAAGTTGTGGACGTAGGCGGGCCTCCCGTCGGTCAGGTACAACGACCAGCCCCCCAACCCGGAGCCCTGGGCAACCAGCACGCCTTCGGCCGGTGGTCCCTCACCCGGTCCGGGGATGTCGACGACGGCCCGGATCCGGTGGTCCCGGTTGCGCACGTTGACCGCCACCATCTCGGGCACGGGACCTGTTCCCGGGTAGTAGACGTAGCGGGCGCGCTCGGGCGTCTGGCGCGGTCTGTCGAAGACGAGCTCCGAGAAGGCGCGGTTGTCGAGGGGAAGGGCCCCGTAGGTCCGGGCCTCCTCCCACCAGCGGTCGACCATCCGCTGCAGACGCTCGGGCTCCTTCAGGGCGAGGTCATGGCACTCGGACGGGTCGGTCCCGACGTGGTAGAGCTCCCACTGGTCCTCTTCGAATCCGTGCGAGGTGTCCTGCATCGGGTGGAACGAGACGGCCTTCCACCCCTCGAGGTAGAGGGCACGGCACCCGAAGATCTCGAAGTACTGCACGGTGTGGCGATCGGGGGCCTCGGGCTCGGTGAGCGAGGCGGCGAACGAGGTGCCGTGGACCGGTGACTGGGCCACACCGCCCAACGAGTCCGGCATGTCGAACCCGAGCACCTCGAGCAGGGTGGGCATGATGTCGATGGCGTGGACGAACTGCCGGCGGGGGTGGGCGGTCCGCTCGGTGCCGGCCGGCCAGTGCACGATCATGGGGTCGGCCACCCCGCCTTCGTGGACCTCGCGCTTCCAGCGTCGGAACGGTGTGTTCCCGGCCACCGTCCATCCCCACGGGTAGTTGTTGTGGCAGAGCGGGCCACCGATCTCCTCGATGCGACGCTCCGCCTCTTCGACTGATCGGGGTGCGCCGTTCCACGGACGCAGATCGTTGACCGAGCCGGTCGGTCCCCCCTCGGAGCTCGCTCCGTTGTCGGACACGACGATGAACACCGTCCGGTCGAGCTCCCCGGTCCGTTCGAGGAAGTCGACCAGCCGTCCGATGTGATGGTCGGTATGGGTGAGGAACCCGGCGAACGCCTCCATGTAGCGCGCGTAGAGCCGCCGCTCGTCGGCGGTCAGCGAATCCCACGCCGGCACCCAGTCCGGCCGGGGGGAGAGCTCGGTCTCTTCGGGGAGGAGGCCGGTGGCCATCTGGCGCGCGAAGGTGGCCTCGCGCCAGGCGTCCCACCCGGCGTCGAAGTGGCCGCGGTAGTGGTCGATCCAGGGCCGCGGCGACTGGTGGGGCGAGTGGCAGGCCCCCGTGCAGAAGTAGAGGAAGAACGGCTTGGCGGGGTCGATGGCGCGGAGCTCGGCCACGTACCCGATGGCCGTGTCCACGAGGTCCTCGGTGAGGTGGTAGCCGTCCTCGGGAGTGGCCGGAGGCTGGACCCGGTGGTTGTCGGAGATGAGTGCGGGCACGAACTGGTGGGTCTCCCCTTCGAGGAACCCGTAGAACCGCTCGAATCCCCGCCCCAGTGGCCAGTTGTGGCGCGGGGCTGCATGGTGGCTCTCGCCCTCGGGGGTGAGGTGCCATTTGCCGACCGCGTAGGTGGCATAGCCCTGCTCGAGCAGGATCTGGCTGAGGAAGCCGTTGGCCCGGGAGATCGTCGAGTCGTACCCCGGGAAGCCAGTGGCCAGCTCGGCCACCCGGCCCATGCCGTTGCTGTGGTGGTTCCGCCCGGTGAGGAGGCAGGACCGCGTCGGCGAGCAGAGCGCGGTGGTGTGGAAGTTGGTGTACTGAACGCCGGCTCCGGCCAATCTGTCGAGGACGGGGGTGTCGATGTCCGAGCCGTAACACCCGAGCTGGGCGAAACCGACGTCGTCGAGGACCAGGAGCACCACGTTGGGCGACCCCGCACGGGGCCGACGTGCCTCGGGCCACCACGGAACCGAGGTGGTGTAGTCGTCACCGATGACGCCGCGGAACTCGCCGGGCTCCATGGGGAGTCAGCCCCGCCCGGCGCATGCCGACGCACCGTGCGGTCGGAGAGCGAGGGGGGTGGTCACGCGCATCGGGCCACTCTATGCGGGTCCGCGAACCACACGCCGGGGCCGCGTCGCCGACGGGGATAGCATCGCGACGGTCCGCCGGATCCGCCGGCGTACCCGATCGCCGGATCTCCCGGCCCACCCGAGGAGGTCCCGATCGATGCGCCGCTCAGAGGATCCACCGGCGACGGTCGACTCCGGTCGGGTGCGGGCCCGGCTCGAAGAGCTCGGCCTCTCGCTGCACGGACCCCACCCTCCCCACGACCCGCTCGACGCGGTGGTGGTCCACGGTGGCGTTGCGAGGACGTCGGGACAGCTCCCCCGGATCGACGGGAAACTGACCTGCTGCGGCACCCTCGGAGCCTCGGTGAGCGTCGAGGAGGGAACCGCCGCGTCGGCGGTCTGCGCGCTCAACGCGCTGTCGGTGCTCGAGGCGGCCCTGGGCACGCTCGACCGGGTCGAGCGGGTGCTCACGGTGACCGGATACGTGGCATCGGCCCCCGACTTCCACCGCCAGCCGGAGGTGGTCGACGGGGCGAGCGCAGTGCTCTTCTCGGTGTTCGGCGATGCCGGCCGCCATACCCGCTCCGCCATCGGGGTGGCGGCTCTCCCCCGGGGCGGGGCGGTGGAGATCGAGGTCGCCGTGGCGGTCACGGACTGACACGGCGCCAGACTGCCCTGTCTGACGTACCACGGTGAACAGTGAGAGACAGAGGAGATCGTGATGGATGACCAGACCACCACCCGGACGGGCGACACGGCGGCGCAGCTCAGCGAGCTCGGCGCGGCGACCCTCGGCGAGAGCGGGGCGCTCCGGATGCCCGCGCGGCTCCGCCCGGTCTGGTCGGGTGCTGCGCTGGCGGCTCCCGCGTTTCCGGTCGGGTGCGCACCCGGCGACAATCTGGCCATCCACGTGGGGGTGGCGCGGGCCCCCGCCGGTTCGGTCCTGGTCGTCGATGTCGGCGACGTGCCCGAGCGCGGGTACTGGGGAGAGGTGCTGACGACCGGCGCACTGGCTCGCGGTCTCGCCGGCCTGGTCATCGACGGAGGGGTTCGTGACGTCGGCGCCCTCGAACGGCTCGGGTTCCCGGTCTTTTCGACGACGGTGTCCCTGCCCGGTGCGACCAAGTCGTCGCGGGGCACCGCCGGGGTGGCGGCGACAGTGGCGGGGGTTCCCGTGTCGGCCGGTGACTGGGTGGTCGCTGACGTCGACGGCGTGGTGGTTGTGCCGCTGAGCGAGCTCGACGGCGTCCTCGCGGCCGGCCGGGCGCGTGCATCCGCCGAGGACGGTTACTTCGCCGCTCTCGAGGGCGGAGCGACCACCGTCGGCCTTCTCGGCCTGGACGCATCGCTCATCGATACCGGAGGAGCACCGGCATAGCCGACTGGCAAGTAATTATATAGCCGCCCGGCAAGTCTCCCGGTGGTCGTGTCGTCCGGGCTCAGTGGGTCGTGTAGTTGATCGGACCGGCGCCTTTGACGCCGATGGCGAAGCAGAAGCAGTGGATGGACGCGTTGTCGCTGACCGGCCGGAGGCTGTGGATGGCGTCGGGTGGAATGTGGACCAGGTCTCCCTGGGCGATCAGCCGCTCCTCGTCCCCGATCGTCATGATGCCCCGCCCGCGGAGCACGTAGTAGAACTCGTGGGTCGGGTGCGAATGCGGGTCGACCAAGCCGCCGCCCGGCACCTCGAATTCGTTGACGAGCTCGAGGAAGCCGCCGTCGGTCTGCTCCTTCATCTCCCGGGAGTTCACCATCCACCACACCGGCACCGTGCCGTTGTGCTCGACGACGGGAGCGGCGTTCTCGATGTTGCGCACGTCCATCACCATGTGGTCTCCTTTGGGCACGACACTCCGCCAGATAGTACCCAACCCGCTGAGCAGTGAGGCCTGGGCGCCCTTCGGGTGGCTGCCGGTGGAGGACATCGACCCCCGCGACGGCGCAGAACGCCTGGAGTTCGCCTGGGGGGACGTTCACGTCAACCGCATCGCCCATCGGCGCGACGAGGTGCCGGCGACCGACGGCGGCCTCCTCTGCCAGATGCTGTTCCGGCACGCGACCCACACCCAGGTACTGATGCCGCTCGACGTGCCTGCGGTGGTGGTGGTCGCCCCGCCGGGTGCGGATCCGACCACACCGACCGGTGCCGAGGAGGTGCGCGCCTTCCGGATCGAGCCACTCTCGTCCCTCGTGCTCCACCGGGGTACGTGGCACTGGGGGCCCTTCCCGGTCGGGGCGGACTCCGTGGAGCTCTTCAATGTCCAGGGCCTGCGCTACAGCGAGGACAACGAGTGCGTCGACCTCGAGGAAGCCGGATCACCGGTCGAGGTCCGCCTCTGAGGGTGGCCACCGACCGTCTCGGGTCGCCTGGAGCGGCGCCGGCGTCGGTTCGTGGCAGGATGCCCGAAGAACGGCTGTTGACATCACTAATGTCAGTGCCTTAAGAACTGGGCCATCGATCTGTCGTCCGGGGGGACGTCGCTGCGGCGACGGTCCGGTGCGACGGGTCCGAACAAAGGGACGTGGGACATGGGTCGCAACGGGGGAAATCGGCTGATCGGGGCGGCGGTGCTCCTGGGAGTCGTGGCGATCGCCGCCGGGTGCTCGAACGGAAACTCGGCGTCGACGACCACCTCGACCACCGGGTCGTCGACCTCCACGACCGCGTCAGGCGCCACCGGCGTCACCGTCGGAGCAGGCCAACCGGTCGTCGTCGGCTCGATCGCCACGCTGACCGGCGCCATCGCCGCCACCTTCGACGGCACGCCTCCCGGCATGCAGGCCTACTTCGATTACATCAACGCAAAGGGCGGCGTCAACGGGCACAAGCTCGAGCTCAAGTACAACCTCGACGACGGCAGTGATCCTGCCACCTTCACCCAGCTGTCCCACACCCTCATCGAGCAGGACCACGTCTTCGCCGTGCTGTCATCCTCGTACTTCTTCAGCCCGAACTTCTTCGTGTCGACCAACACGCCGACCTTCGGGTACAACGTCTCGGGCAACTGGGCCGGGCCGGACAACCTGTTCGCCGCCGGCGGCTCGACGCAGAACTACAACGCAGGGGGCCCCGCGGTGGCGTACGCCGTCAAGCACACCGACTCGAAACGGGTGGCGGTCATCAGCTACGGATCAGCCATCACCTCCTCCTACGACGCCTGCAACGCCGACGCCACGAACCTGTCCAACGCCGGCATCGACGTCGTCTACACGGACCTCGACGCCGGCTTGGGCGCCACCTACACCTCGGCCGTCCAGCGCATGCAAGCGGACAACGTCGACTTCGTCCTGAGTTGCATGCAGGGCTCCGACAGCATCACCATGGCCCGCGAGATGCAGGAGTACGGGCTCACCCACGTCCACCAACTCTGGTTCGACGGCTACGACCAGGCCCTCCTGCAGCAGTACAACTCGATCATGCAGGGCGTCTATCTCAACGCCAACGGCAGCGTTCCATTCAGCTCCGTGACTTCCTACCCGGGCAAATACCCCGGCGAGGCGACCTATCAGTCCATCATGAAGAAGTACGAGCCCAACTTCGTCTACTCACAGGATGCCCTCCAGGGTTGGCAGTCGGCCGCATTGCTGGCCGCCGGTGTGCAGGCGGCGGGCAACGACGTGACCCAGGCCAACGTCATCGCCCAGATCAACAAGATCACCAGTGACACCGGAGGTGGCGTCGCCGACGTCACCAACTGGAAGACCGCCCACAACGAGTCCATCACGACGTATCCGTTGTGCAGTGCCTTCGTGCAGGTCAAGGGCAACGGCTTCGTACCCGCCCTCAACCCCGCGCCCGGTGTCTTCGACTGCTTCGGCAACGGCAAGCCCGTGAACGGGGGCGTGCCGTCGGTACAGGTGTACGGAAGTGGTACTCCCAGTGACATCGCATCGCGGGTCGATTTGAAGGATCCCGTGCTGGTAGCGCCTCCCGCCGGAACTCCGGGGGCGTGAGCCGGCCCGGCCCGGGCAAGACGGCGAGGAGGGGCAAACAGTGAGCCAATTCATCGGCTTCGCCATTCCCGGCATCCCCTATGGGTGCACCTTCGCCATCGTCGCCGTCGGCCTGGTCCTCACCTACCAGGCCACCGGCGTCTTCAACTTCGCCTTCGGCGCCCAGGCCTATATATCGGCCTACGCCTTCACCAGGCTCGTCCAGGGCGTGGGCCTGCCCGTCTGGCTGGCCTTCGTCCTGTCCGTGGTCATCCTGGCCCCCGTCCTGGGGCTCGTCCTCGACCGGCTCCTCTTCCGCAAGATCCCCAACACCAATACGACGGCCAAGCTCGTCGTCGGCATCAGCCTCTTCGTGGGCATCCCAGTGTTGATGCAGGTGCTCTTCGGCAGCCAGGACGTCTACAACGCGCCGAGCATCCTCTTCAATCCCAACGTCATCTATTTCCACGTCTTGACCGCTCCGTTCAGCGGCACCGACCTGAGCTCGGTGGTGTGCACGGGGGCTGTCCTCATCGCCCTGGTGATCCTCATGCGGTTCACCAACCTCGGCCTCCAGATGCGAGGGGCCGTGGAGAGCCGCCGACTCGTTCAGCTCGACGGGGTGAACTCCGGAACCGTGGTGGCCTCCGCCTGGGCCATCTCGAGCTTCATGGCCGGACTGGCCGGGGTCATCCTCGCCCCCCTCAACAACCAGCTCTCGTTCTTGCCGTACGCGACGCTCATGGTGGCCGCCTTCGCCGCCGCCGCCTGGGCCTCTCTGCGCTCCATGCCCATCGCCGCCATCGTCGGCGTGTTGATGGGGATGCTCACCCTGCTGCTCCAGGGGTACCTGCCGTCGAGCTCCAGTTTCTCGGCCGCCGTCCTCTACTCGGTGCCGTTCATCGTGCTCGTCGCCGCCCTTCTCATCGTGCCTGGCATGCGGAGCCTCGACGACACGAAGGACCCGATGGCGTCGGTGGACCCCCCGGTGCCACCCACGATCCAGTCCCTGCGCGCCCCGCAGCTCGACCGGATCATCCGCCGCGCCTGGTACCTGCTCCTCGGGGTGTTCATCGTTTCGATGCTGACCTGGATCCCTCCGACCTGGACGTTCGTGTTCAACGAAGGGCTGGCCTTCTCGGTCATCTTCCTGTCCATCACGCTGATCACCGGAATGGGGGGCCAGCTCTCGCTGGCCCAGGCCACCCTCGCCGGGGTCGGCGCGTACACCGCAGCCCAGCTCGCCAACCACCTCGGGCTGAACATGCTTGTCGGCGGCATCGTCGGGGCGGCGCTCGCTGCGCTGGTGGCCACCGTCCTCGCCTTGGCCTCGCTGCGCCTCAAGGGCCTCGGGCTCGCCCTCATGACCATTGCTGCCGCCCTCTTCTTCGACAACTCGATCTTCGACCAGTCGAGCATCAGCAACGGGGTCTCCCTGACCATCCAGGAGAAGTGGGTCGGATTCGGGCTCTTCAACCCGAACGGTCACAGCGTCTTCGTGCTCGAGATGATCGTGCTCACCCTCGCCGTCGTCGCCGTCCTCCTCATCCGCAAGGGCACCATCGGCCAGTACCTGTCAGCCATGCGGGGCAGCGAGACGGCGGCGGCCGGGGTCGGCATCAACCTCACCTGGCAACGGGTCATGATCTTCGCCATCTCCGGGGCGATGGCCGGCGTCGGCGGGACCCTGCTCGTCATCCAGCAGCAGACCATCAACAACGAGGCGTTCAGCTACGAGCTCGGGTTGGCCTTCGTGGTCATCGTGGTCACGACAGGAGTCTCGACCGTCGAAGGGGCCATCCAGGGGGGCATCGGCTTCGTCGTCATCCAGCAGCTCCTCTCCTACCTGCCTGCTCGATTGGGCGGCAACAGCCTCGTCCTCGTCTTCTTCGCCTTCGGTGCCCTCCAGTACGCCAACCATCCCGAGGGCGTCCTCGACTACCAGAAGCGCGTGTGGACCCTGCGCTTCGAGCGCCTGCTCTTCAAGCCGAAGGGACCGGACGTACCGGTATCCGCTGGGCCCCCTTCCGCTGCGGGTGGCTCGAACGGAGCGTCGCCGGTGGGCGGCGTCACCGTCGAGGCCGTCGGCGTCGACCCCGGGAGAGCCACGTGACCGCCGTGGCCCCCACGGTCACCGACCAGGCCCTGCTGCTCGAGGTGTCCGAAGTCAGCAAGTCGTTCGGCGGCATTGCCGCAGTCAGCGACATGAGTTTCACCCTCTCGCGAGGCGAGAGCGTGGGTCTGGTCGGTCCCAACGGCGCCGGGAAGACGACCTTGTTCAATTGCATCTGCGGTCAGCTCAAACCCGAGCGAGGCAGCATCAGCCTCTTGGGCGAGAGCATCGTCGAGTTGCCGGTGTACAAGCGGGCTCGGCGCGGGATCGGGCGGACGTATCAGCGGGTCGAGGTCTTCCCGGACATGAACGTACGCGAGCACCTTCTCGTCGCCGAGCGCGCCCAACGTGGCGAAGGCCACCTCTGGCAAGACCTCTTCAACATGAGCGGGCCGAAGCCGAAGGAGCTGCAACGAGTTGCCGAGACCCTCGAGTTGGTGGGCATCGCCGACCGGGCCAATACGCCCGTCTCCGCCCTCGGCCTCGGGTCGTGCCGGCTGGTCGAGTTGGCCCGTGCCCTCGTGTCCGAGCCGGTGCTCCTGCTGGCCGACGAGCCCTCGTCCGGTCTCGACATGCAGGAAACCGAGGAGTTGGCTCATGTGCTGCGCACGCTGCAGCGCGAGCGTGGCATGGCCGTCCTGCTGGTGGAGCACGATCTGTCCATGGTCGGCGCCGTGGTCGACCGTACCTTGGTCATGGACCTCGGCTCCATGGTGGCGGAGGGTACATTCGACGAAGTCATGGCTGACCCCAACGTACGAAATGCCTACCTCGGGAAGACCGAGTGACCGCCGATCCGTTTCCGGCGACCACCGCCGCAGCCGGGCCGCCGGCACTCGAGGTCGAACACGTGAGCGCCTCCTACGGTCCGTATCGGGCCCTGTTCGACGTGAGCTTCACGGTACCCGCCGGCGGAGTGACGGCGCTCTTGGGCTCGAACGGATCGGGTAAGTCGACCGTGGCCCGAGTGGTGAGCGGCCTCTTGGCGAGCACGTCCGGGACCATCCGGATCGGCGGACGGGACGTCACGCAAAAGCCCGCCTTCAAGATCGCCCGGGGTGGCATGGCCCACGTCCCCGAAGGCCGGGCCATCTTCGCCAGTCTCACGGTGGAGGAGAACCTCACTCTCGCCTTCCGCCAGCGCCTCGGCCGGAAGCGAGCCGACGACGCTCTCGAACGGGCGTACGCGACATTCCCGATCCTCGGTGAGCGGCGCAAACAGCGGGGCGGGACGCTCTCCGGCGGACAGCAGCGTCTCCTCTCCCTGGCCAAGGTGCTCATGGCACCGCCCGAGGTGCTCGTTGCCGACGAGCTCTCCCTCGGACTTGCGCCCGTCGTGATCGACGCCGTCTACGACGGGTTGCGGCGGATCAACCAGGCCGGAACGGCGCTCTTGATCGTCGAGCAACAGGTGGACCGGGCCCTCGGCCTGTGTGAGCAGGCGGTGGTCCTCGAGCACGGAGCCGTGGCGTTCTTCGGCCCCTCCCAGGAGGCCGTGAGAGCCGTGGAGCAAGTCCTGGCCAGCCGGGGCCGGGCGGCGAGCTCGGCCGTCTGACGGTCCTGGGAAGGGAACGCCGGGACGAACTGCGCACCTACACTGCAAGGCTGAGCGATGGATGCACACACGGGACCGCGCCGCACGATGATGACGGTGCGACGGACGACGAGGAGAACACATGGGTGACGACGGGCGCGACGCAGTCGTCGTCGACGTGGTACGGACGACGTTGGGCAAACGGGGGGGCGCGCTCGCCAACTGGCACCCGGTCGACCTCCTGAGCTTCGCCCTGACTTCGCTGCTCGGCCGCACCGGGGTCGACCCTCTGCTCGTCGACGACGTCATCGGGGGCTGTGTGACCCAGGTGGGCGAGCAGAGCACCAACGTCACCCGGAATGCATGGGTCGCCGCCGGCCTGCCCCAGTCGGTCCCGGCCACAACCGTCGACCGTCAGTGCGGCTCGTCGCAGCAGGCGATGCACTTCGCGGCCGCCGGCGTCCGGGCCGGTCACTACGACATGGTCATCGCCTGCGGTGTCGAATCGATGAGCAGGGTTCCGCTCGCCTCCAACGCCCGCGGCGGGACGGGACCCTTTCCGCCGTCGTTCCTCGAGGCCATCGACGGCCGCCTCTGGGCGCAGTTCCGGGTGGCTCAGGTGCTCGCCGACCGGTACGGGGTGACCCGGAAGGAGATGGACGAGTTCTCGCTCGAGAGCCACCGTCGGGCGGCCGACTCCTGGGATTCGGGCCACTTTTCCCGCGAGGCCGTGCCGGTGCCGCTCAAGGACGAGGAGGGTGGGCTGACCGGCGGCTCGCTCGAGACGGACGAGGGGATCCGGCGCAGCGGAACGATCGACAGCATGGGCGCCCTTCCCCCGGCGCAGTCCTGGGAGCCGGACACCGCCCCGGACATCACCGCCGGGAACTCCTCGCAGATGACCGACGGCGCAGCGGCCATGCTGATCGTCGAGCGCTCGGTAGCCGAGCGGCTCGGGCTGCCCGCCAGGGCCCGGTTCGCGCACGCGACGGTGGCGGGGGACGACGCGGCGATCGTGCTGTCGGCCCCGGTGCCGGCCACCCAGCGGCTGCTCGACCGCTCGGGGATGACGATCGACCAGTTCGACGCCATCGAGTGCAACGAGGCGTTCGCCTCCATCCCGCTGATGTGGCTCCGTGCCTTCCCGACCGATGCCGAGCGGCTCAACCCGCGTGGGGGAGCCATCGCCATCGGACACCCCCTGGGGGCCAGCGGAGTGCGTCTGGCCGCCACCCTCATCAACCACCTGGAGGCCACCGGCGGCCGCTACGGCTTCCAGACGATGTGCGAGGGCGGCGGTCAGGCCAACGCCACCGTGATCGAGCGGCTGCCTTAGCCGCCCGCCTGCGTGGCCGCCTGCAAGCGCACGTACTCGGCGGTGCCGGCCAGGAAGCCGTCGACGTTCTCGGACTTGCCCTTGGCGAAGTCGCCGAAGTACTCGGGCACGTAGACCGAGATCGATCCTCCAGCGATCCCGTCCAGGATGGTCCGGGCCGCCTCCTCGACGGTGATGAACGCCACACCCGGGTCGAAGGGATCGTTGTCCTCGATCGTGAACAGCTCGGTGTCGACCAGTCCGGGGTAGATCACGGTCACCTTGACCCCGGTGTCCCACAGATCGACGGCCATCGACTCGGAGAAGACGGCGAGGGCCGCCTTCGAGGCCCCGTAGGGGGCCTCGCCCGGCGAGCTGAGGGTGGCGGCGCACGATGAGATGTTGACGATGCGGCCCGAACCACGCTCGACCATGTGGGGAAGCAGCGCCAGGGTCAGCCGCACCGGCGAGTTGTAGTTGATGGCCATGACCGCGTCGACCGTGGCGGGATCGAGCCGGGTCACGTGCCGGTGCTTGGGGATGCCGGCGTTGTTGATGAGGATGTCGACCGCGCCGAGCTCCGCCAGGGCGTTCCGTGCCAACCTGTCGACCGCATCCGGGTCGGCGAGGTCGGCCACCCACATCCGCGAGTCCGGGGCGTGCTCCCGGCACCGCTCGAGCACCTCGGCCAGCCGGTCCTTCCGCCGGGCGGCGATGCCCACCGTCGCCCCTTCGGCCGCCAGAGCCTCGGCCAGTCCGGCGCCGATCCCCGAGGACCCCCCGGTGATCAGGACCCGGGCTCCATCGAATGCACTGCCCACGACACCCTCCCCTTCACGGGGATCCGAGGACCCCCGCGTCTCGACGCTGTCCCGACCCTAAGTCGGCTGGCCGCGGGCGACAACCCCGGCGAGCGCACCGACCGCCGACCCGGTCCGGAGTGCCCCGCTCAGCGGTTCTTCCACTCCGGGGTCCGCTTCTCGGCGAACGCCTTCGGCCCTTCGACCGCGTCCTCGCTCGAGAAGACCTCTTGGGAGATCGATGACTCGATCCGGTAGGCCTCCTTCATGTCGACGGCGAGGGCCCGCAGGACCGATTCCTTGGTCTTGCGCACGGCGAGGGGTCCGTTGGCGGTGATCCGCCGGGCGTAGCTGTAGGCGCGCTCGAGGAGCTGGTCGGGCGGGCAGACCTCGTTCAACAGCCCCATCTCGAATGCCCGGGCTGCCGAGACCCGGTCCGCGCACAGGAGGAATTCCATGGCGGCCGGGAAGGGGATCTGGCGGGGCAGTCGCACCGTGGTGCCGCCTCCGGCGAAGAGGCCCCGCTTGGGCTCGAGGACACCGAAGGTGGCGGTGTCGGCCGCCACCCGGAGGTCGCACCCGCCGAGCATCTCCATCCCGCCGGCCACGCAGGTGCCGTTGACTGCGGCCACGATCGGCTTGTACAGCTTCACGTTTCGCAGGACGGCCCTGACCCCGTCGTCGAGGCGGTACCCGTCGATCTCAGTGAGCCCCTCCTCCTGCATGCGCTTCTGCATGGCCGTGACCTGGGGGATGTAGGTCTTCAAGTCGGCCCCCACGCAGAAGTCGAGCCCGACCCCGGTGACGATGGCCACCCATGCCGCCGGGTCCTCGTCGAACCGGTCCCAGGCCATCCGGAGGTGGGCGAAGTGCTCTGCGTCCATGGCATTGCGCGCTTCGGGCCGGTCGATCGTGATGCGGACGATGTGGTCGTCGCCGGGCTCGTAGTGGACGGGCATTGGTCTCCTCGCAGGTCGGGCGGGTCGGGTGCGCTCTTCGCTCAGGTCGTGCCGGTCAGCATGGCGGTGTGGACCCGTCGGGGGCCGGGAACCAGGGCCACGGTCGCACCCAGGAGGTCGGTGTCGGCGGGCGGAGGGTCCTCGAGGCGTGCGTAGCAGCGGGTGCCGTCGGGGAGGTCACAGATCAGCGCCGTCCACTCCGGACCGGTGCGGTCGTAGACGGTCGAGTAGGTCACCACGCGTGCCGGGCCCTCCGCCCCGTGCACGACCGTTGTCTGCGGCAGCGGCTCGGGCTCCGCGGGAAGGACGAGCTCGCCCGGCCGGGTGGACCACAGGGCGGCGCCGTGGTGGGTCATGTGCATGCCGACGCCGGTGACCAGTCCGAGCGACCCGGGGTCCGCGCGGAGCACGTCGGTCATGGCGGCGAGGGCGTGGGTGCCGTAGTTGCTGCCGGGCCCGCCGTGGTAGGGGAGGCCACCGGTGACAGTCAGGTCCCGGTCGTCGGTGATCCCGAGGCCGTCGCGTGCGAACGCGAGCGAGCTCGCGAAGCAGGAGTAGAGGTCGAGGTGGGCGACCTCGTCGATGGAGGTGGACCCGAGGGCCGCGCGGCCTGCCGCGGCGAGGGCTGGTGACCGCCCGGGGTCCGGCCTGGCGGCCATCGGCGGGGGCTCCTCGCCGAATCCGATCCCGCGGAGATAGACCCTGCGGTCGGCCGGGACGCCCATCCGGTCGGCCTGTTCGGCTGTCGCGACGAGCACGGCCGCCGACATGTCCACGTCCATGATGGCCGTCATGAGCTTGGTGTAGGGAGTGGACACCATGCGGTTGTTCGGGCTCGGCGTCGTGATCTCGGCCGCGTCCCGCTCGATCGGGAACCACGCATGGTCCGGCTGGGCGGCCGCGATCCGGGTCATCGGGGCGAGCAGGCGCCCGAGCTCCTCCCGGTGCTGGTCGGGAGTGCGCCCGAGATCGGACCGGCGCGCGGTGTCGAGCAGGGCGAAGGTCAGATAGGCCTGGTGGATCCCGTTGGAGCCTTCGTCCTTGTCGATCGTGATGGGGTAGGGGCTGGGCTGTTCCGGGGGGTGGGACCAGCCCGGGTCGGGGATCCGCCGCCTGGTGGCGAGTGCCTCCCCCCCGAGCACCAGCGCGAGGTCGAGCTCACCCCTGGCCATGGCTGTCGCCGCGTCGGCGACCAGGTGCAGCGGGACCGAGCCGCCGAGTCCGGAGTAGACCCGGTGCGCGGGATCGGCGCCGAGCCGTTCGGCCAGCCGAGCGCAGGGGTCGTCGTACTCCCACGCCTGACAGAAGACGACCTGGAGACTCTGGATGGCCGTGACCGCGTCGGCACTGCCCGCGTCAGCCGCGGCCGCGCGGGCCATCTCCTCCCACATGTCCAGGGGCTCGGGTGCTGGGGCCTCGTGCCAGGTGCGGCGGGCAACGCCGATGATGCACGGTGCTCGGGGGTCGGGGGCCACCTCAGGACGTGCGCGCCTGGCCGGGGAGCCTGATCGCCCGGTCGGCGATGATGTTCTTCTGCACCTCGGTCGAGCCGCCCCCGATGGTGCTGTAGCGCTGGAAGGCGTAGAGACGGGTCCACTTGCCGCGATCCACCGCGTCGGGGCCACCGCGGGCGAGCAGCCCGGCCGGCCCGAGCAGGTCGACTGCCAGGTCGGCGAGGGTCTGGGCGAGCACCGACCACTGCAGCTTGGCGAAGGGGACCTCGGGCCAGTTCTTCTCGCCCTTGATGATCTTGCTGAGCGCACGCAGCGTGAGGAGTCGAGCCAACTCGATGTCGGTCCACGCCCTCGCCAGGCGGTCCCGGATGGACGGGTCCTCGAGGGCGGCTGGATTGACCGAGCGGGCCGCCATCACCATCGCCCGCAGGTCGGCGGCCAGGCTCGAGATCTGACCCGCGATGCCGACCCGCTCGTGGCCGAGGGTGCCCATGGCCACCATCCAGCCCTCACCCTCACCGCCGAGCCGGCTGTCGAGAGGGAGGTGGACGTCGCGGAAGTACACCTCGTTGAACATCTCCTCGCCGGTCATGTCCCGGATGGGTCGCACCTCGATACCGGGGGTGTGCATGTCGACGATGAAGGCGGTGATGCCCTCGTGCTTTGCCCCCCGCTCGATGGCCGTGGGGTCGGTCCGGAGCAGGAAGAGGCCCCAGCGCGCGAGGTGGGCGGTCGAGATCCAGATCTTCTGGCCGTTGACCACGTAGTTGTCGCCGTCGCGCAGGGCGGTCGTGCGCAGGTTTGCGAGGTCGTTGCCCGCATCCGGCTCGGAGAACCCCTGGCACCAGTGGTCCGAGGCATCGAGGATCGAGGGCAGCCACCGGTCGCGCTGCTCCTCGGTGCCCCAGGCGATGATCATGGGGCCGATCTGCCAGAGGCCGTTCGGATTGGCGATCCCGGGTGTGCGGTACTCGGCCATGACTTCGGAGTAGATGATGCGCTGCATGGCGGTGGCGGCCCGGCCCCCATACTCCTCGGGCCAGTGCACAGCGGCCCACCGTCCCTCGTTGAGCACGCGCTGCCAGCTGGCCCGGCGGTGCTGCAGCTTCTCGGGTGACATGGCGGTGTCGTCGGCCAGCTCCTCCCCGGTGAGAAACGGTTGGAGGTGCTCGTCGAGCCACGAGCGCAGTTCGTCCCGGAATGCCTCGTCGTCGGGTGCCAGTGCGAAGTCCACGGGCAGTGAGGCTAACGGATCCGCGTCTACACTGTCGCAACTTCGGCGACCGTTCCTCGGGGGTACAAGGTGGACTTCACATTCGACGCGGAACAGCTGGCGCTCCAGGATGTGGCGCGGCGGGCCATGGACGAGGTCGGTGGCGACGCGGTCAGGGCCCTGGCTGACGATCCGGTCGGGTTCTCGCCCGAGCAGTGGGAGCGCCTGGTCGCCCTCGGGTGGACCGGCCTGCTCGAGCCGGGTTCGGGTGCCGGGCTGCTCGAGGCCTGCATCGTCCTCGAGCAGATGGGCCGGGTGCCGCTGCCGGGTCCGTTCTTCTCGTCCTCAGTGCTGGCCATGCTCGCCGCACGGGCCCTCGGAGCCGGTGACCTGGTTGCAGAGCTGGCAGCCGGCGGCCCGCGCGGCACCGTCGCCCTCCAGGAGCAGGGGCACGGCCATCCCCTGGACACCGTGCGTGCCCGCGCCCGCCGCAGGGGGTCCGGATGGGTGGTCGACGGAGCCAAGCCGACGGTCGTCGACGGCCAGAGCGCCGAGTGGGCGATCGTGGTGGCCCTGGCAGAGGACGGGATCCGTTCGTTCCTGCTGCGCTCCCCGAAGGCAGAAGCCGTCCCCGCCCTGGACCCGACCCGCAAGCTCGCCCGCCTGGTGCTCGAGGAGGAGCCGGTCGAACCGCTGGGTCCGCCCGGTGATCAGACCGGGCTGTGGCGCGCGGTCCTCGACGACGTGTCGGTCGCCCTCTCGGCCGAGCTCATCGGTGTGTGCGACCGGGCGATGTCGGAGGCGGTCGAGTACGCGAAGGGCCGGGTGGTCTTCGATCGTCCCGTCGCCACCTTCCAGGTCGTCAAGCACCGGATCGTCGACATGTTCCACTCGCTCGAGATGGCTCGAGCCGGCATGCACTTCGCCGCATGGGCGTCGGACACCGGTGCGCCGGAGCGGTCGCGGGCCGCGGCCATGGCGGCCGCGTATGCCGCCGATGCCGCGATCCGGCTGACCGGCGACAACATCCAGGTCCACGGTGGTGTGGGCTTCACCTGGGCCGACGACGCGCACTTCCTGTTCACCCGTGCCAAGCAGAACCAGGTGCTCATGGGGGGGAGTGGCCACCAATGGCACCAGGTGGCAGCCGAGCTCATCGGGGTCTGACCGGCGACGCACACCACGCCGCTGCTCTAGATTGGCGGGGTACCCACGGCTGCCCATCCGGGCCACGGGTCCAAGGGGGAGTTGCCCGATGGCGACGAAGCAGGGTGACACGGTCGGGGCGGTCGGTGGGATGGCCCCGTTCGATCCGTTCGAGCTCCAGGACACGGTGTCCGGCAACATCCGCAATCCGTACCCGAGGATGGCCGAGCTGCGCCGTGAGTCCCCGGTCCACCTCGGCCCGGTCGACCTCGGGGAGGGTCTCGCCGACAGTTTCGACCTGATCGAGACCGACGGGCCGCCACGGGTCACCGTGTTCGGATTCGACGAGGCGGTGCAGGTCCTGCGGGACAACGAGACCTATTCCTCGGCGGTCTACGAGGGGATCATGGGGACCGTCATGGGGCGGACCATCCTCCAGATGGACGAGCCCGACCACCGCCTGCACCGCGCCCTCGTGTCGCCGACCTTCCGCTCGAAGGTGCTCGAGCGGTGGGAGGGCGAGCTGGTCCAGCAGGTGGTCAACGAGCTGGTCGACGGGTTCGTCGGCCAGGGCGCGGCCGACCTCGTCCAGGAGGTCACCTTCAACTTCCCGGTCCAGGTGATCGCCCACATCCTCGGTCTGCCGCGGTCGGACTTCCCGATCTTCCAGCGGTGGGCCATCGAGATCAGCAGCGTGGCGGCCAACTGGGACCGCGGCGTGGCTGCGTCGGAGGCGCTGCGCGAGTACCTGGCAGATGTGCTCGACGAGCGACGTCGCCACCCGACGGACGATCTGATCAGCGACCTGCTGGTGGCCGAGGTCGACGGCCGACGCCTCGAGGACGAGGAGATCTACTCCTTCCTGCGGCTCCTCCTGCCAGCAGGGGTCGAGACCACCTACCGTGCGTCGGGCAACCTCCTCTACGGGCTGTTGACCAACCCCGACCAGTTGCGGGCGGTCGTCGAGGATCGGACCCTGGTGCCGGTTGCCTTCGAGGAGACGATCCGGTGGGAGCCGCCGGTCACCGTCATCCTGCGCCGGGCCACCCGTGACGCCGAGCTCGCCGGTGTGCCGGTGGCGGAGGGTGCCGACGTCGGGCTGCTGCTCGGCTCGGCCAACCGCGACGAGCGGCGCTACGAGCGCCCCGACCAGTTCGACATCTTCCGGCCCTCGCGCCAGAGCGTGGGCTTCGGCTTCGGGGTCCACGTCTGCCTCGGCATGCACCTGGCCAGGATGGAGGCCCGGGTCGCCATCAACACCCTCTTCGACCGCCTGCCCGATCTCCAGCTCGCGCCCGGGCCCGATCAGGATCTCCACATCAAGGGGATGGCCTTCCGGTCCCCGATCGCCTTGCCGGTCACCTTCACCCCCAGTTGATCCGCCGGCGGAGGGGGTGAGCCGGTGCCCCTGTGGTTGACCGACGACGAGTACCGCGTGCTCTCGGCCGCCTGCGACCGGATGATCCCCGCCGCTGACGGGGGACCGGGCGCGGTGGCCGCCGGGGTCCCCGACTACATCGACGGACTGCTCGGGGCGTTCACGGTCGATCCACCCCGGATCTGGGCCGGAGGGCCGACCTCGGGACGGATGGGTGGGGATGCGAAATTCGCGATGTTCCACCGGCTCACGACACTCGACGAACTGGCCTGGCGGACCCGCATCGAGGGATCGCTCGGCATCGAGGAGCGGGAGTTCAACGGACCGGTAGTCGGACTCCAGGAGCGCTACCGGAAGGGTCTGGCCGCGCTCGGGGACGACTTCGCCGGTCTCGGTCCGGACGAGCAGAGCGCCCGTCTCCGCGCCGACCGCGCGTTCGCCGAGCTACTCCACGGCCACGTCTGTGAGGGCATGTACGGGGCACCCGAGTACGGCGGCAACCGGGACGGCGCCGCCTGGCGCGCCATCGGGTTCGCCGGGGACGTGCAGCCGCGTGGTTGGACGGACGCCGAGGTGTCCGGCCCGTGACCGTCGACGCGGTGATCGTGGGGTCGGGACCCGGCGGCGCGACGACGGCCGATGTCCTGACCGGCGCCGGCTGGACGGTGACCATCGTCGAGAAGGGACGCAACCACCTGTTCGACCCCGACGACCCCACTCGGCTCGCCTCCGACTACTCGAACGACGAGATCAAATTCCACAACCGGTACTTTCTCGGCCCCGACCCGTTGGTCGAGCCCCGGGCGTTCCGAACGTGCGAGGCGGACGGTCCCCGCACCTTCGTGGGCGAGGTCAACTCGGTGTCGTCCACCGTGGGCGGCGGCGGCGTCCATGCCGACGGCAAGGTGCCGCGCTTCATGCCCGACGACTTCCGGCTGCACTCGGTCCTCGGCCCGCAGCCCGGTGCCGATGTGAATGACTGGCCGGTCGGCTACGACGAGCTCGAGCCGTACTACGCGGAGGTCGAGCGGTTGGTGGGCGTGGCCGGCACCGAGGGGGCCAACCCGTTCGCGGGGCCCCGGTCCGGTCCCTTCCCGATGCCCTCGGGAGCCCCGATGTTCGGTGCCACGCTGTCCGCCGCTGCAGCGGAGCGGCTCGGCTACCACCCCTACCCGGCCCCGACGGCCGCGAACAGTGTGCCCTACGACGGACGGCCGGCCTGCAACAACTGCGGGTTCTGCGCCTTCTTCGGGTGCCCGATCCACGCCAAGGGGGACCCGGTTGCCATGCTCGGGCGCGCCATGCGGAGCGGCCGGGCCGAGCTCCTGGCCGAGACGTTCGTCTCCCGGATCCGTGTCGAGGGGCGTCGGGCCACCGGCGTCGATGTCGTCGGCCCGGACGGCGTCGAACGGTTCCTCGGCGCCAGCCACGTGATCGTGGCCGGCGGTGCCATCGAGACCCCACGGCTCCTGCTCCTCTCGGGGTTCGACCACCCGTTGATCGGCCGCTACCTCATGACCCACTTCCAGACCATCGTCGCCGGTTCGATGCCCTTCCGTACGTACGCCGAGCGGGGTCGTGCCGTGACCCATGTGCACGACGACATGATCGTCGGCGACGGATCCTCACGGGTCGCCGCGTCCGATGCCGGGCTGCCCTGGATACGTGGCGGCATGGTCGAGCACTCGGGTGCGGGCATGCCGATCCTCGAGGCCAAGCACTACCCGTGGGGTGCCCGTCACCCCGGCCTGATGGCGGACTCGCCGATCCGCGGCCGCCTGTGGGCGTTCATCATGCAGGGTGAGGACCTTCCCTACCCGGGCAACCGCGTCGACCTCGATCCGACGATCCGGGATGCCCGCGGCTTCCCCGCACCCCGGATCACCTACCAGCCGGGCCACCACGAGCTGGCTGCATCGGCGCACTACGGGCCGAGGTTGGCCGCCATCCTCGGTGAGATGGGCGCGCAGTGGACCACCGTCACGTCGTCCCCGGGGGGCGGCAATGCCGGCTCGCCCGAGGCGATTCCCGAGAGCAGGCACAACATGGGGACCGTGCGCATGGGCACCGACCCGGCCACCTCGGTCGCCGACCCGACCGGGCGCCTGCATGCCCTCGACAACGTGGTGGTGGCCGACTCCTCTGTCTTCCCGACCTCGTCGGGGTACGGGCCCACGCTCACCCTCGCCGCACTGGCCGCCCGCGCCGCCCACCTGATGGCCGGCACCGCCCCGACCCTCGGCCCGATGCCCGGGTGAGTCAGCCCACTCCCCGTGTGAGGAGCAGTGTGCCGGCGATCGGACCGCCGCCGTTGCTCACCGCGGCCACCTCGGGCGGTCCACCGCCCGACCGCTTCACCTGGCGGTCGCCGCCTTCACCCCTGAGCTGCACGCACGCCTCGTGGATGAGCCCGAACCCGTGGAGCCGCCCGCCAGAGAGCTGTCCACCGGCGGTGTTGAGCGGGAGCACCCCGTCGAGGGCGATGGCCGTCCCTCCCTCGACGAACGGGCCGCTCTCGCCCCGGCCGCAGAAGCCGAGGGCCTCCAACCAGACCATGGCGAGGATCGAGAACCCGTCGTAGAGCTGTGCAACGTCGACGTCGGCCGGAACGAGCTCGGTCCGCTCCCACATCGATGCGGCCGCGTCGCGGCCGGCCATGGTGGTCATGTCGTCGAACTGGTCCCAGCTGGGTCGTCCCCGCAGTGCGGTGCCCACCGCGTTGACGTGGCAGACCGGATTCGGCGCGTCGGGGGCGTAGTCCCGGTGCGACACCACGAAGGCCGTCGACCCGTCGCTCGGCGCGTCGCAGTCGAAGAGGCAGAGCGGTGCAGAGATCATCCGTGCCGTGAGGTAGTCGTCCATGCTCAGCGGGTCGCGGTAGACCGCCTTCGGATTGCGCGCCGCATTGCGGCGGCCGTTGAGCGCGATCTGGGCCAGCTGCTCGCGGGTGAGCCCGAACTCGTACATCCGGCGCTGGGCGGTGAGGGCGATCCAGTTCACGGCCGAGACCGCGCCGAACGGCAGCGTCCACTGGAGGAACCCCCCGAACCGTGGGACACCCCCGCCGCCACCGCCACCCCCGCCGATGCCCTGGCGGCCCCCGGACCCCTGGGCGGTGGACTCGGACACCGTGCGGTACACGAGGACGTGCCGGGCGAGCCCTGCGGCGATGGCCAGACAGGCGGTGATCACCGCACGCATCTGAGCCGGTCCCTCGCCACCACCGTCGTGCCAGTTCAACCGCAGCCGGAGCGCATCCTGGACCTCCGGGCTCGACGGGCCGGCGAACCCGGCGGTGCCCGCACCCATCCCCGGGTAGGTGGCCAGGCCGTCGATGTCGTCACGGGTGAGCCCTGCGTCGTCCACCGCGGCGAGGCACGCGTCGGCGGTGAGGTCGAGGTCGGTGCGCCCGAGGCGGCGCCCGACGTCCGATTGTCCGATCCCAGAGATGATCGCCTGGCGCTCCGGCGGTTCGGTGGCCGGGCTCAACGCGACGAAGCCTCTGCCTCGGCCTCGGGCCCCGCCGGGCGGAAGAGGGGGAGGTAGACGTCGTCCTGGTGTTCGAAGACGACCTCGACGGCCATGCCGGTACGGACGTCCGCCGGCTCGACGTCGACCAGGTTGGTGGTCAGGCGCACGCTCTCCTGTTCGTCGATGGCGACCAGGCCGATGAGGTACGGCTCGCTCCCCGGGATCCAGTCGTGCACGTTGAGGGTGTGGGCGACGAGCGTGGCCCGGCCGCTCACCTCAGCGGGGGCCAGCCGGTCCGAGAGGCAGTCGGGACAGACGGGCGACGGCGGGTGCACGTAGGTGAGGCACTCGGTGCAGCGGAGGAACCGCAGACGGCCGTCGGCACCGCTCGTCCAGAAGAACTCGTTCTCCTGATCGAGCCGGGGAAGCAGTCGGATCGCCGGACCGCGTGCGGTCACCGGCGGTCGAGTACTTCCGGGTTGACCACGTGGAGCGGCCGGGCGCCGGCCATCAGACGGCAGAGGTCCTCGGCGATGGTCCGGGTGTGGTTGGACTCTGTGTCGTAGGTGGCGCCGCCGATGTGGGGCGTGAGCACCACGTTGGGGAACCCGGTGAGCGGGTGGTCGGTGGCCAGGGACTCACCCTCGAAGTGGTCGAGCCCGGCGGCGAAGACCTTGCCGGACTCGAGGGCCGCCACCAGCGCCTCGGTGTCGTGGAGTGCAGCGCGCCGCCGAATTGAGGAAGACCACCCCGTCCCGCATGGCGGCGAACTGCTCGGTCCCGATCATCCCGGTCGTCTCCGGGGTCACCGCGGCGTGCATCGACACGACGTCGGCGCGTTCCAGCAGTTCGTCGAGGGACACCGTCGGCCCGTCGGTGTAGGGGTCGTGGACGACGACCTCCATGCCGAGGCCGCGGAGCCTCCAGCGCAGGGCGCGTCCGACCGCACCGAGGCCGACCAGTCCCGCCGTCCGTCCGGCCAGCTCCCACGCGCGGAACCGCTGGTAGGGGATGGTCCCGCCCTTGTAGATCTCGCCCCGGCGGACGTCGGCGTCGGCGGGCACCAGGCCGCGGGTGGAGGCAAACAGCAGTGCGACGGTCAGCTCGGCCACCGCGTCGGCGTTGCGCCCCGGCGCCCGGAGCACCGGTACGCCTGCCTCGGTGGCGGCCGGCACGTCCACGTTGGTGGGGTCGCCCCTGCAGCTGCACACCGCAACGAGTGGCAGCTCGAAGAGTGGTCCGGCACAGCGGTCGCTCTCGACGACGGCGATGGTGGCGCCCTCCGCGGCCATCCGTTCGGCGAGCTGTTCCGCGTTGTAGATGCGCAACGTCGGCTGGTCGAGCCAGGAGTCGAGGGTCAGGTCGGCCAGCTGGCCGAGAAGGTCGAGTCCCGGTCCCCGTACGGCAGCCGTCACCAGTGCCTTGGGTCGTCCTTCAGACATCGGTTCGGCAGTCCCCCCGTTCGGCGTGTCGGCAATGCCGGAGGGTAGCACCTGCCCGCGACCGCGATCGCGTCCATAATGACCCCCCATGACACGACAGGCCGATCAGTGAGCTCGCAACCGAGGTTGCAGGGCGCCGACTGCACCATCGGCGTCGACGTCGGCACGACGGCTGTGAAGGCGGTCGCCGTCGACGCCCGGGGTCAGGTGCTCGCCCGGACCCGGGTGCCCCACACCGTCACCACCCCGACCGCCGACCATCTGGAGCACGACGCGGCTCGGGCCTGGCGCCGGGGGCCGCGACGTGCGTTCGCCGAGGTCTCGGCCGCACTCAAAGGACCGGCGGCCGGCGTGGTGGTGACCTCGATGGTGCCGTCGATCACCGCGGTCAACCGGCGGGGGGTCCCCCAGGTGCCCGGCCTGCTCTACGGCGACCTGCGCGCCCGCCACGTCGGGACCCTGGATCCCGACGACTACGGGGGAGAGCGTGATCAGGGCATGCGGATGCTCACCTGGGCGGTCGGCCACATGCCCGGAGCTGCCGGCTACTGGCCCTGTCAGGCGGTCGCCAGCAACGCGCTGTGCGGTGTGCCGGCTGTCGACTCGGCCACGGCCACCTCCTTCGGCGCGCTGTTCGATCGGGGGCGGTGGGACCGCGAGGCACTCGCCGGGCTCGGCATCGAGGAACGACAGCTCTCCGTCGTGACCCCGCTCGGCGAGTCGGCCGGCACGGTCACCGGGAGCCCCACCAAGGTCGGCGGCGGTTCGATCGACGCGTTCTGCGAGCAGATGGTCGCCGGAGCGGACCGCCCCGGTGACGTGCTCGCGATCTTCGGGGCGACCCTCATCGTGTGGGTGGTGTCGGAGGAATGGCGCGAGATCCCCGGACTGATCAGCTTCCCGAGCACCGTTCCCGGTCTGGTCATGACCGGCGGGCCGAGCAATGCCGGTGGACTGTTCGCCGACTGGTCACGGGCGCTCACCGGTGGGGGACCGGTCTCGACCGAGGGGCGGACGGGTGATCCGCGCGGGGTCCCGGTCTGGCAGCCCTACCTCCGCGGTGAGCGGACCCCGTTCTACGATCCCGATCTCCGGGCCAGCGTGCACGGCCTCGACATCACCCAGGGACCGCAGGCGCTGATCCGGGCCGCCCAGGAAGCCAGTGGGTTCGTGATCCGGCGCATCATCGAACGCTCCGGTGGGAAGGCCAACCGGATCGTGGCCACCGGCGGGGGCTCGCGCTCCCTCCCGTGGATGCAGGCAGTGGCGGATGCGACGGGGATCCGGGTGGAGACGGTCGCCGTCCCAGAGGGTGCCGCGCTCGGCGCGGCGTTCCTCGCCCGGATGGCGGCCGGTCTCGAGACGGACTTCAGCGGGAGCAGCCTGGGCTGCACCGGGGGCCCGGATCGACCCGGACCCGGCGTGGCAGGCGGCGGCCTCGGAGCGCTTCGCCGTGTTCGAGGCGCTCGGTCCCGAGGGGTGAGGTCCGCCGGCTCGGTCCGAGCCCGCCGCGCCCGGTGCCTACCCCGCCGGGCTCGAGGTGAACGTCGACTTGAGGACACCGCTCGCCTCCGGCCGGGCCAGTGTCTTGAGGGCGTCCCACCACCCAGCGAGTGGGTACCGATGGGTGACCATCGCGGTGAGGTCGATCCTCTTGTCCTGTACCAGCGCGAGGTAGTGGTCGATGGCATGGCGCCGCCGGCCCTCGAATTCCTCCGTGGCGAAGGCGTTCGAACCGACGACGGTCAGCTCCTTGAAATACACCGGTGTCGACTCCCAGCGACCGGGGACGGCCACCCCGGTGTAGACGAGCTTCCCGCGCTCCGCGAGCACGCGTACACCGACCTCGAGCGTCTCGGGCCTCGCCACCGAGTCGTAGATCATGTCGATGTGGCCCGGGTGTGCCATGGGGAGGCCGTCGAGGGCCTGGTGCAGGACGCCACCTGACCAGTCGGCCAGCGCCTCCACCACCGCGAGGCTCGGCTCGTGGGCAACGACCACTGCGGCACCCATCCTGCGTGCCATCTCGGCCTGAGCCGGAAAGCGGGCCACCACCGCGACCTCCACGCCCGGGTGGAGCGCGCTGAGGATGGCCACGCTGCTGAGGCCGAGCGCCCCGGCGCCGTAGACGACGACCTTCCCGGACGGCGGCGGCGGATGGTTCACGACCGCATGGAAGGAGACCGAGAACGGATCCGCCATCACCGCGGCCTCGTCGCTCACGTCGTCGGGCACCGGGTGGAGCATCGAGTCGTGGGCGGCCATGAGCTCTGCCCATGCCCCCGGTGCGCCGGTGACCACCCCGATGTGCACGCCGGGTCCGATGGGACCCTTGGTGAACGACCAGCACCGGTTGACCGCTCCCTCCTGACAGGGCGGGCAGAGCGGCTCGATCCCGCGGGGAGCGCAGCTCAACCACGGATTGAGCACGACCCGCTGCCCGACGTCGAGCCCCCGGGCTTCGGGACCCAGCTCCACGACCTCCGCGACCACCTCGTGACCGGGCACGTGGGGGAGCGAGGAGAACGCAGCCATCGGGTTGTCGATGTCGCCGTCGGCGAAGTCCCCGAGCACCAGCTTGGCGTCGGACCCGCAGACGCCGGCCAGGATCGGACGGGTTACCACCCAGTCGGGCCGGATGGGCCTCGCGTCGTCCACGTCGTGGAGCCCGAAGGGCAGGTGGACGAGCCGCTCCTCCAGCTCGTCGGTGGCGACCGGGCGGGGTTCGTCACGGTCCGGGCGGGCCCCGAACACGAGGGCCTTCACGATCCCGCCCCTCCGGGCCCACCCGCGTCGGGCGCGGTGTCGGCCATGGACCGCATGGCCTTGACGAACCCGTCGAAGTCCTTGGTCTTCATCTCGACCACCGCCTTCAAGTCCGGCACATAGTGCTCGAACTGCTCGCTCACGATGCAGTCGAGGATGCCGGAGGCGACCTCCTCGGGCGGGACCAACGGACCGTGGTACACCGGCGGGTCGTTGTCGGGCTGGTCCCAGATCTCGGTGTCGACGGGCCCGGGCAGGACGAGGCGAACCGACACACCGGTCCCCAGCAGATCGGCGGCCATCGCCTCGCTCCACCCGGCGAGTGCGAACTTGGACCCGCTGTAGGCCGCCTCGGTGGCGATGCCCACCCGGCCCCCCATGCTCGAGACGTTGACGATCGTGCCGGACCCCCGCTCGAGCAGCCGCGGCACGAGGGCCAGGGTCATCGCCACCGGCGAGAAGTAATTGACCGTCATCACCCGGGTGACCTCTGCCATGGTCAGGCGGTCGACCGGTCGTCGCATGGGGATGGCCGCGTTGTGGACGACCACGTCGAGCGGACCGAGCTCGTCCCAGATCCGGACCGCGAGCTCGGCGGCTGCGTCCGGGTCGGACAGGTCGAAGGCCCAGAAGCGCGAGTCCGGTGCGCGCTCCCGGCACTCGGAGATGATCTGCTCGAGTCGTTCCGCTCTGCGCGCGACCAGGGCGACGGTGGCCCCCCGGGCGGCCATCATCCGGGCGGTGGCCGCACCGATCCCGGAGGACGCTCCGGTGATGAGGGCCACGGTCCCCGGACCCACGGCCCGCTCGGGGCTCTGGTCAGCGGGCGTCGAGGTCATCGGCCGAGGATAGGCGTTCCCAACCCGGAGGCGGGGTGTCGAGCCGCCAGTACTGCTCCGGCACGTTCCCGTCCAGCCGCTCGGAGAGCAGGTGGTCGCGTTCGAGCGGGCCGATCTGGCTCGCATAGCAGGCGATCGCGGTCCGCTTGGCGTCCATGTCCGGACGGACCGGGACAACAGCCGGTGTCGGCCAGAGGGATGACCGGAAGAGCTTGGCGATCCGCCAGGCCAGCAGTCCGGGGAGGTGCTTGTAGCCGCCGTCCTCGTAGCCGAACCACAGCGGGGCTCCCGCGTCCCTGTCCGCCGCGTGGACCGAACAGCCCGGCATCGTGCGTGAGGACGTGGTCCGGGTTGGCCAGGCCCATCGGGAGGAAGACCGCGGTCGGTCGGGCGCCGTCGATGGCCGTGCGGAGCGCGGGCACGACGTCGGTCGGGGAGTACCGCTGCTCCTGGGGCAGGTACTGGTGGTCGGCGAACTCGAGCCAGACCGGGTCGGCGCCCATCGCGGCCATGGCTGCCCGGTCCTCCTCGCGGCGGACCGCCACGACGTCGTCCCCGGTCTTGAACCCACCGGCGGCGTCCCAGTCGGTGACCTCGTCGGGGTAGGCGGGTGGCCACCCGGCAAGCACGGTGACCACGGTGCTTCCCGGGTAGGAGGTGAGCAGGTGGGCTGCGCCGAGCGCGGCATCGTCGAAGTGGGGGGAGACCACCACGATCCGATCGAGCGCTCCGTCCGGAAGGGCGCCCCACAACGTCCGATTGTCCATCACCGGAGCGTAACGGAGCGGCCGGATCGTGCGTGCCGCTCAGCCGAGTGCCCGGCGGATGAAGCCGATCATCCCGATGATGGTGAGGACGACGAGGTAGGCGATGCACACCACGAAACAGATCCAGGTCTGGATGTGGGGGACGCTCGGAACCATCAGTCCGCGGAGTCCCTCGCTCACATAGGTCATCGGGTTCAGTGCAGAGAGGAACTGGAACCAAGGGAGCCGGCTCAGTGAGGGCCAGGGGTACTGACTCGAGCCGGTGAAGATGAGCGGGGTGAGCACCAGCGCGAAGGTCACGTTGATCCGGTTGGGAGGCACATAGGTGCCGAGGATCAGTCCCATCGCGGCGCCGAGGAGCGAGCCGAGGATGGTCATGACCACGACGGCGACCGCCGACGATGCCCGCCACGGGATCGAGCCGAGGATCCACACGCCGATCGGGAACATCACCGCTGCGGCCACGAAGCCCCGCATCGCAGCAAAGACCACCTTTTCCACGGCGACCGCTCCGATCGGGAGCGGTGCGAGCAGACGGTCCTCGATCTCGTTGCTGTAGGAGAACTCGATGACCAGGGGGAGCGCGGTGCTCTGCAGGCCGGTGAGGACCGCTGCCAGCGCGACCAGGCCGGGAAAGAGCACGAGCTCGTAGCCCGGACGCGCGTAGCCGAGCTGGGTGAGGACCTTGCCGAAGACGAGGAGCAGGAAGAGGGGTTGGAGGATGACCTGCGCCAGGAAGAGCGGGAACTCGCGACCGGTGACGAAGAGATCCCGCCGGAGGATGGCCAGGCCGGTCCGCCACGGTCCCCGGTGGGGGAGCGCGGCGGGCGCCGACGGTTCGGCGGACGGTGCAGGGGGCACGGAGTCCACGGCGGTCATCGGAGTGCCCTTCCGGTCAGCTGGATGAAGACGTCCTCGAGGTTGGGCTCACCCAGTCTGGCATCGATCAGATTGGCGCCTGCGCTGCTGACGGTCTGGGCGACGGGGGCCACGAACGTGGCGGGCTCACCGTCGACGTGGATCCGGATGCGCCAGCCGCTGATCGTCGGGTCGTCGAGCCGCTCGGTCTCGCCCACCCCGGGGAGGGCGCCGATCCTTGCGACGAGTGCGGCGGCGTCGGTCCGGTTTTCCGCGGCGGGCTCGACCGTGCAGTCGAGGGTGCGCTCACCGGCCATCCCGCGCACCGAGCGCGGCAGGGGTGTCGAGGGCGAGCAGGGTCCCGTGGTCGATGATCGCGACCCGGTCACTGAGGGTCGCGGCCTCGTCCATGTCATGGGTCGTGATGACCACCGTCGTCCCGGAGGCCTTGAGCTCGGCCACCTTCTCCCAGAGGAAGAGCCGGGCCGCCGGGTCGAGGCCGGTCGACGGCTCGTCGAGGAACAGCACGGCCGGGGAGTGCATAAGGGCGCGCGCGATCATCATCCGCTGGATCTGGCCCCCCGAGAAGTCGTCGGGCCGTCCGTTGGGACGGTCGGCCAGCCCGAACTGTTCCAGGAGGTCGTCGGCCAGCCGGTTCCGCTTCTCGCGGGGCACGCCGTGGTAGCTGGCGTGGAAGAGAAGGTTCTGCCGGACGGAGAGCGAGCGGTCGAGGTTGTTCTGCTGGGGCACAACCCCGAGCACCCGGCGCGCACCGACCGGATTGCTCACCACGTCGACACCGGCGACCAGTGCCCTGCCCCGGGTCGGGCGGATCCGGGTGGTGAGGATGCCGATGGTGGTCGACTTGCCCGCGCCGTTCGGCCCGAGGAATCCGAAGACCTCGCCGTGCTCGACCTGGAAGGTCACCCCGCCGAGTGAGTCGACCGGTGCCTTTGGGTACCGCTTGGCCAGGTCGGCGACCTCGACCGCAGTCTCGGGAGCGGCCCGGTGCACGGGCGCGTCGGGACGGGTCGCGGTCAGCTCGCCGCTGCGATGTCCCGGGCCGGAGTCACCGTCCCTGTGGTGAGGTGCTGCGCTCATGCCCCGTCTCTCGTGTGGTGGGTGGCCCTCGACGGACCGTTCGTGGATCGACGACGTGTCCCCGACCGGTGCCGACGATACGGTACGGGGCGCGGACGGCACGATTCCGACCCTCGAGTAGAGGATCGGCCGGCCGCGTGGGAGGTGGAGGTGAAGGTCGTCACCGGGAGCGGCGTGGGGCGGCAAGCCGCCTGTAGGGCGGCCGGCCGCGCATCGGCATCGCCCGCATGAACAGGTGGTCGCGGTGGAACCCGCTGTCCGCGCTGGGCCGCTCATGGAGTCATTTCGTGCGGCGACCGCGGGCCACCCAGGTGCGGACCGTTGTCACGGTCGGGGTCGTGCTCGTCGGGACCGTGGTCTGGGTGGTGAGCGCTCCGTCGAGTGCAACACCGACAGCCGCATCGACCACGCCGACAACCACCGGTGCGGGCCCCGCTGTCGACCGGGCCAGCACCTCGAGCCGGGGAGTGACCGCGCACGCGATCAATGTGGTCTTCCCGGTGGTGTCCCTCAACTCCCTGGCCGGACAGGAGGGCTTCGCCCAGGACGCCGAATACGGCGAACAGCAGAAGGCCATCGACTTCTATGTCGGTCTGATCAACAAGAGCGGGGGGATCAACGGACGCAAGATCAACCCGATCATCACCAGCTTCGACCCGACCAACGAGGCGGTCATGCGTGCGGACTGCAAGACGTGGACCGAGGGCTCCCCGGCCGCGTTCGCCGTGCTCGACGGGATCGGGGCATGGACCGGGGACAACGAGTTGTGCATCACCCAGGAGGGTCAGACCCCGTTCATCGGTCAGTGGTCCACGGTCACCGACTGGACCGACCAGGGCGCGCCCTATCTCTGGTGGACAGGACCCGATCAGGCGGTGATCCTGAAGGCGGTGGTCGAGTGGGGCATCGACTCTGGCATGCTCGGGAAGACCAAGAAGGTGGGGGTGATCTCCGGGGACCGGGCCTCCGACCAGTTGGCCCTCAACAGCTATCTGCTGCCGGACCTCCGCGCCGCCGGGGTCGACCCGGTGGTCGAGACCATCGCCTCCGACCCGACGGAGACCGCGACCACCGACAGTCAGGCGCCGCTGGTCGTCCAGCAACTGCGCAACGCCGGGGTCACCTCGGTGATCCCCCTCATCCCGTTCAACGTCTTCTACCCGGTCCTCCAGGCCGAGACCGACCAGCAGTACTACCCACGGCTGCTCCTCAGCGACTACGAGGAGAGCATCGAGTCGGCACTCGGACTCATCCCGATCCCCTACGAGAAGGCGCTCGACGGTCAGGAGGGTCTCACCACCGAGACGCTCGGGGGCGGGCCGACCTACTCCGACTACACCGGCCCGAAGGGCTACGACACCGGGGTGCACACCTGCTGGGTCCCCTGGCACAAGGCGTACCCGCAGATCCCGTCCGGTGACACCACCGACTACATCGAGCAGCAGGGACCGGTCGTGAGCTGGTGTCAGGTGATCCAGCTCTTCGCCACCGCCGCGCGGGCTGCCGGACCAGATCTCAACCGGCGCTCGTTCGTCACCGCCATGTCCAAGATCACCGACTTCCCGGGCACGGTCACCCCGGTCCTCAGTTTCAGTCCAGACAAACGCTACGGACCGAGCGAGTTCAAGATCGTCCGGCTCCGCAACAACGTGCCCCCGTCGTCAGCATGCCAGCTGACCTCCCAGGACAAGGCCCAGGGGACCTGCTGGGTGACCGTGCAGCCGTTCGCGCCACTTCCGTCGCACTGAGCCCGGCGGCCATGGTCGTCACCGCGGTCGCACCGGGGGTCGCACTGTGGGTTGCAGTGCCGGGCCGCTGGTAGACAGGCGTCATGCACGTTGTTGCCGCCGCGGACGAACCCTCCGGGCCTCCGGGCGATCCACCGGGCCCGCCATGGTGGCGGGCGGGTGTCCTCTACCAGATCTATCCCCGGTCATACGGCGACTCGAATGGCGACGGCATCGGCGACCTCCCGGGGATCATCGTCCACCTCGACCACCTGCGCTGGCTCGGGGTGGACGGCATCTGGCTCTGCCCGATCAACGTCTCGCCAAACGCGGACTGGGGCTACGACGTGGCTGACTACCTGTCGATCGATCCCGAGCTGGGGAGCGATGACGACGTGGACCGGCTCATCGCCGAAGCCGGCCGCCGCGGGATCCGGATCCTCATGGACCTCGTTCCGAGCCACACCAGCGAACAGCACCCGTGGTTCGTCGACTCCCGCTCGTCGCGGACCGCACGACACCGCCCCTGGTATGTGTGGGCCGATCCGAAGCCTGACGGATCGGCTCCCAACAACTGGGTCTCGAGTTTCGGCGGGCCCCCCTGGGACCTCGACGAGCAGACCGGTCAGTACTACCGGCATACCCACCTCCGCGAGCAGCCGGACCTCAACTGGTGGGAACCGGAGGTCCGCGCGGCGTTCGACGTCGTCATGACCCACTGGCTGGACCGCGGGATCGCAGGGTTTCGCATCGATGCGGTGACGGCGATCGTGCAGGACGTGGAGCTGCGGGACAACCCGTCCGGCTCGGAGGCCGACGGCTCGGACGCCGACGGCTCGGACGCCGACGGCTCGGACGCCAGCGCCTTCGGGCAGCATGAGGAGTTCAACAGTGATCGTCCGGAGGTCCACGACGTGCTCCGGCACTGGCGCCGGCTGGCCGACCGTTATCCGGACCGGGTGTTGCTGGGGGAGACCCCGGTGCCGACGGTCGAGGCCCTCGCGCCGTACTACGGGAACGGCGACGACGAGCTCCATCTCGCGTTCGACTTCCCCTTCATCAGTGCACCGCTCGAAGCCGACGCGCTCCGCGGGGTGGTCGAGGCCAGCGAGCGAGCACTCCCGGCCGGCGCATGGCCGGTCTGGACGGGGTCGAACCACGACGTGGGCCGTTTCGCCACCCGATGGGCCGCGGGATCCCCGGCCGGGGCGAGGGTGGCCCTCCTGGTGCTCCTGTGCCTGCGGGGTACGCCGGTCCTCTATCAGGGCGACGAGTTGGGTCAGCCCGACACAGTGGTGTCCCACGCGCAGCTTCGTGATCCCCTCGGAGCCAGGTTCTGGCCCCACTGGAGAGGTCGGGACGGCTGTCGGACACCGATGCAGTGGCGTGACGTGCCCGGCGGCGGCTTCACTCCGCCCGGTGTCGAGCCGTGGCTCCCGTTGGGCGACGTCGGCGCCTGCAACGTGGAAGACCAGATGGCCGACCGGGACTCGATGCTGCACCTGGCCCGGGATCTCATCGCCCTGCGCCGGGCAGAGCCGGCGCTTCACAGCGGGTCCTACCGGTCGATGGCGACCGCCCCCGGCGCCTGGGCATGGAGCCGTGACGAGCGGTTTGTCGTGCTGGCCAACCTCTGCGACCAACCGGCGTCCCTCGACGGGATCACCGGCACGGTCCGCGTGGGCACCGACCGCTCCCGCGACGGCGAGGCAGTGGACGGGACCCTGGTCGCCTCCGGGTGGGAGGCGGTCGTCGTGGACCGCAACAGCGTCCGGTAGGGCGGACCGCGGGGGCGGCGCAGTAGCGCCGCCGGTGATTTCAAGCGACAAGAGCGCCCGTGGGTGCGACAGAGCTCCCGTGGTCAATTTTGCGAAATCGGTATACGCCATACACGTGCGTATGGCGTATACCAAAACCGAAATCGACACACCGGGTCCGACCCGACGCTCCGGTGGTCCAGCCCGACCGAAGGCCGCCTGCGCACCCGGTCTGCCCTCATGAGCCCAGTGCTGACTGGCAGCGACTCCTCAGTCCTCGGCGCCGCGGGTGGTCGCCCAGTCCAGCCCCCCGGCAAGATGCCGTAGGTAGCTGGGGGTCTCCCAGGCATGGGCGAAGTGGCCGAGCGAGGTCGAGAAGACCCGACCGTTCCCCTCGGTGAAGCACCATGAGAGGGGATAGCCCGCCGTTCCATCCGCTCCAGTCGACAGCGCGATATCCGAAGGGTGCTCCTCGGGCCCGAACTCGTCCGCTCGCGCTGCGAGCAGAATGCGCGCGTCGGGACGGAGGTCACGAAAGAGGTAGACCTCGTCCTGCCAGAACAGGGTCGGCCCGAAATGGGCGACCGCTGGATGGGTCGGCTCGAGCACGTCGACGGTGAACGAACACGTCCATGGATGCCCGGCGAACCGCCCGCCGACCAGCAAGCCGTAATCGTCCCAGCCGTGGCAGGAGTCGGTTGCCGAATGGATCGCCATGACCGAGGTGCGGCCACTGCGGACCCCTTCGACGAACGTGGCACGTTGGGCCGGTGACCACGGAGTCTCGCCGATGGTGAACAGCGCCACAACGGCCGCCTGCGCGAGCAGGTCCGTGTCCATCGACCGGACGTCGGGGACCCGGTGGAAGGCGTAGCCCGCTGACTCGGCCAGCTCGGCGACGGCGGTCGCCGACTGATCGAGCACACCGTGCACTCCGGCCGGTCCGTCCAGATAGGGGGCGACCTGAGTGACATAGAGCAGTGAGGGCGCGGGCACGCCCGGAGCCTACTGTCGGGCCCGGGGTCGGCGCCCTGGCGCGGTGCCATACTTGGCGCATGCGTCACGCTGCGGCGAGTGCGGGGACTCGCCGGTGAGCCCCGCGGAAGAGAGCGTCGCACTTCCGGACGACTTCCTCTTCGGTGTTGCGACCGCGGGGTTCCAAGTGGAGGGCGGATACAACGGGCCGGGCGAGCCGGCCAACAACTGGGCGCGCTGGGAAGGAGGCGGCCGGATCGAGCCCTCCGGTAACGTGTGCGACTTCTGGCTCCGTCCCGAGGATGCCCTGGACCGTGCTGCCGGCATGGGGTGCAACGCGTTCCGTCTCTCGGTCGAGTGGACACGTCTCGAGCCGGAGGAAGGCCAGATCGACGACACCGCGCTCGATGGGTACGTGCGGATCCTCGATGCCTGCCACGAACGGGGAATGGAACCGATCGTGAGCCTTCACCACTTCACCCATCCGGCATGGCTCGGGGAAGAGTTCTGGCTGGATGCAGACTCACCCGACCGGTTTGCCGCGCACGTTGCACTGGTGGTCCCGCCACTGGCGGACCGGTGCCGGAAGTGGGTCACCATCAACGAGCCCAACATCGTGGCCCTCATGGGATGGGTGGAGGGGGCGTATCCACCCGGACGCAGCCGCGTGTTCACCGAAGCGTTCACCGTGCTGGACAATCTCCTCACCGCGCACGTCCGGGCGCACCGGGTCGTGCACCGACTGCAGCCGGACGCAATGGTCACGGTCAACACCAGTTCGTCCTCGATCTACGAGCACGACCGGTTGCTCACCGACCTGCTCACCGTGCGGGCGGCAGGGGTGGCACGGAAGGATGTCGATGCCTGGATCGACGAGCGCCGAGCGCTCCACGACAACCTCGTGCCCCCAGGAGGACGCGGCGAGCTCCTGCTCCGCCGCCTGTTCGCCGCCGCCTCGCCGTACGGCGACGTCCGGCGTGGCTCGTCCTTCGACGGCGTGCTCCGCTCCCGCCTGCGCCAGAACGCACCCAAGCGTGTCCTGGATGCCGTCTACGACGTGACCGACCAGCAACGTCCCCTGGATGCGACAGGGTTCGATTGGTACGACCCCGTCGCCAGTCACGCGACCCGTGTCCCCGGCCACGAGACCTCGGGCGGACGGCGCTGGGAGCCGTCGCGGGCCATCTGGGACGTCCGTGCCGACCCCGGGGGCCTGACCCGCTGGTGTCGGGACCAGCACGACCTGCTGCCCGGGATGCCGCTCTGGGTCGTCGAGAACGGGCTGTGCAACCGGGTCCGCAACGGCCGCTCCTATCCGCGGCCCGACGGCTGGGACCGTCCGCGCTACCTCACCGAGCACATCGCCGCGGTGGTGGACGCCGTCGCCTCGGGAGCGCCGGTCACCGCGTACCTCCACTGGTCGCTGGTCGACAACTACGAGTGGGGCAGCTACGAGCCCCGGTTCGGCATCTTCGGCATCGACCGGGCCAGGGGACCGAGGGGGTTCCGCTGGCTCGACACCGACGCCATGGGTCAGGACTCGGCCGGGACCTATCGCCAGCTCATCTCCTGGGCGCGCGACGGGGCGCAGGGCACACCGCCGGGTCCCACCCGGGCGGCATGAGGCGCCCTCCGGAGTCCACGGTGTGCCGGCGGCGATGCTGCGGGGAGCGGCTGGATAGAGTGAGCGCCATGGCAGACGGTGACGATCGGGTACGGCGGGGAAGCTGAACGACATGCAGATCACCATCGTCGGAGGCGGCAGCTACCAGTGGACGCCGGAGCTCCTGGCCGACCTGCTGGGTACCGAGTCCCTTCACGGCGCACACGTCGTGCTCGAGGACATCGATCCTGCGCCGCTCGAGAAGATGGAGGCGCTCGGGCGCCGGCTCGCGGAGGAGACGGGAGCGGGAGTCACCTTCGCCACCACAACCGACCAGCGTCGGGCCCTCGCCGGTGCCGACTTCGTGATCGTGACGATCTCGACCGGCGGGTTCGACTCGATGGAAGTCGACCTCGACGTGCCCGCACGCTACGGCGTCCGACAGTCGGTGGGGGACACGGTCGGCCCTGGCGGGATCAACCGCTCGTTGCGAAACGTGCCGGTGCTGGTCGGCGTGGCGAAGGACATGGTCGAGGTCTGTCCGGATGCCTGGTTGCTCAACATCACCAATCCGATGACCTGTCTGACCCGGGCCATCTGCCGTGAGACCCCGCTCAAGACGGTCGGCCTCTGCCACGAGGTCGGGAACTGGACGATGGATCTTGCCATCGCGCTCGGCCGTCCGGCCGAGGCGGTGCAGGCCACGGTTGCCGGGGTCAACCACCTGCCGGTGGTCACCGAGCTCCTCGTGGACGGAGCGGACGGCTTCGCCGTCCTCTCCGAGATGGTGTCCGAAGCCGGCGGTCTGGAGGCGTTGGTTCCCCATCCGGGCCAGTCCGACGCCGAGCCGTTCTCCCATCTCGACTTCGTCCGTCGCCATGTGCTCTCCCTCACCTTCCTCGAGATGTGGGGCGTGCTGCCCGCCGCGGGCGACCGGCACATTGCCGAGTTCGTCCCCTGGGCGCTCACCGAGCCGTCGCGATGGGGCGGCGACTACAACATCGAGCTGACCTCCATCGCGAGACGGCGGAAGCACCAGGACGAATATGTCGCCGACGTCGACTCCTGGCTGGCCGGCACCAAGCCGCTCCAGACCTGGCAGTCGGGCGAGCTCCCGGCACCGGTCATCGAGGCATTGGTGACAGGCTCGGCCCGCACCGTCCCGGCCAACATCCCGAACACCGGGCAGGTGCCCGATGCACCGGCCGGCGCCGTGGTGGAGTCGATGTGCGTGGTCGACGGTGACGGTATCCGTGGCCGTGACAGCGCCGTCCTACCCGCCCCGTTCGCCGAGCTGGTCCGGCGGCACGCGGCGATCACGGAGCTGACCCTGAACGCCGCGCTGGATGGGGACCGCTCGCTTGCCACCTCCGCCTTCCTGCTCGATCCCCTCGCCGGCAGGGGCGATCTCCACCAGACCGAGGCGATGGTCGGCGACCTCCTCGCGGGCACCGCACCCTGGTTGCCGCAGTTCGGCTCCTGATCCCGCCGCGGGACAGCGGTCCGCACCACGTCGACGATGCACGCATCCCGCTAGGCACTGCACCACGCACCGGGCACGGTTGAGGAGGACACCCATGCAACTCGGATTTATCGGGCTCGGGGCCATGGGCCTACCCATGACCCGCCATCTGCTCGAAGCGGGGCACCAGGTGACCGTGGCGTCGCGGAGCCCCGGCCCGGTCCAGCGCGCCGTCTCGCTCGGTTCCGTCGACGGTGGTTCCCCGCTCGGCGTTGCAGAAGCCGGCGAGATCGTCTTCCTCTGCGTGCCGAGTTCCCCGCAGGTCATCGAGGTGGTAGCGGGGATGCTCCCGTCCCTGGGTCCGGGCAAGGTGGTCGTCGACTGTTCGACCATCGACCCGGATGTGACCCGGGAGCAGTACGCGATCGTGACCGAGACCGGCGCCGGGTTCCTCGATGCCCCCCTCTCCGGGGGGACGGCTGGGGCCGAGGCGGGAACGCTGACCCTGATGGTGGGCGGCGAAGAGGCAACGCTCGAGCGCGTGCGACCGGTGCTCGACGCCTTCGCTGCACGCATCGTCCACGTCGGCGGCCCGGGGATGGGTCAGGTGGTCAAGCTCTGCAACAACCTGCTCTATGCCGCGCAGATGCTGGCCACCGCCGAGGCGACCGCGATGGCCCTCAAGTCGGGGGTGGACCTCGTCAAGCTCCACGACGTGCTGACCCACGCCACCGGCGACTGCGTGGCGGTGCGCACCCGGCTACCGGTGCCGGGCGTGTTGCCGGAGAGCCCTGCCTCCAACGGGTGGCGTCCGGGATTCATGACCGACCTCATGGCCAAGGACCTCGACCTCGCCCTTGCCTACGGCGCCCGCGCCGGCGTGCCCCTCGCGTCGACTGCGACGGTCCGACAGTCCCTGACTGCTGCGACCGTGGCCGGGTACGGGCGGGAGGACTTCTCCTCGTTGGCCAAGATCGTCTTCGCCCTCTCCGGTCTCGACCAGGAGGGGTGAGCGTGGCCGACCGGCTCTCGCACACCCCTGCCCTGATCCTGGCTGCCGACCACCGAGCGAGGGGCGTCGCGACGATCGAGGGGTACGCCGACTACCTGGCCGCCCTGCAGGCAGCCCTGCCCCACTGCGACGGCATCCTGGCGACGGTGCAGCCCCTCTCCGACCTTGCGGCCTCCGGCACCCTGCGGCCCGATCAGCGGACGTACCTCTCGATCAACCGGACCGGGTTGGCCGGATCGGCCTTCGAGCTTGACGACAGGCTGGTTGCCAGCGTGGCCCGCGCCGCCCGCGATGGCTGGACCGGTGTCAAGCTCATGACCCGGATCAGCATGGACGACCCGAACGGGGCACCGGCACTCGAGCTCCTCGGACAGGTGTTGGAGGAAGCGGTCACGGCCGGTCTCGACGCGCTCATCGAGCCGGTGTTCTGGCGCGATGGCCGGATGTCGCACCGCATCGACGACGTGGTGATGGCCGCGGTCGTCGCACACGATCTCGGCGCACCACTGCTCAAGGTGCCCGTCCCCGAGGCGAGCCCCGGAGCCGAGCGGGCCGATGCGGTCCACCGGGTGGTGTCGGCGGTGGGCATCCCGGTGCTGTTCCTGGGCGGACCACGGCGCGAGGGTGGCGAGGATGTGGTGACCATCGCCCGGGACGTGCGGGACGGGGGTGGTGCCGGCCTGGCGGTGGGTCGTGCCGTGCTCGAGGACCCAGACCCGGCCGGCATGGCCGAACAGCTGGCCGCGGTCGTCCACGGGAGGTGATCCTCACCCTCGACCTCGGGACGACGGTGACCAAGGCCGTGCTCTGGGAGCGGGACGGGATGGTCGACCGGGCCGAGGTCGTGCTCGAGATCCGGAGCCCCGAGCCCGGATGGGCCGAGCAGGACTCGCGCCTGTGGTGGACGTCGGTCGTCGAGGCGTGCACTCGCCTGCGGGCCGGAGATCCCGCACGGTTCGCGTCGGTCGAAGTTGTGGGGTGCACCGGCGCCCGTGAGACCTTCGGTCTGTTCGACCGCACCGGCGATCCACTCGGTCCCGCGATCCTCTGGTCGGACAGCCGGGCCGGGTACGAGCCGGCGGGGGGCGCGGTGTCGGTCGGGGCGAAGCTCGACTGGGTGGCCGTCCATCGACGCGCTGACTTGGCGGCCAGCGCGTGGATCCTCGCGCCGCGCGACCTGGTGGTCTGGGTGCTCACCGGGCAGGTCGCCACCGATCCCACGCTGGCGTCGCGTACCGGCCTCTACGAACGCGACGAGCGGGTCGCGGCGGCGGTGGGCGCAGCGGTTGCCGATCGCCTGCCCCCGGTCGTCCCCTCGGGAGAGGTGACCGGCACGCTCGTGGGCGCGGCCGCGGACGCACTCGGGTTGCGCACCGGCGTGCCGGTGGTCATCGGAGCGGGCGACCGGCCGTGTGAAGTGCTCGGCACCGGGGCGGCACCGTCACGACCCATGGTGAGCTGGGGGACGACTGCCAACGCGTCGGTGCCCGTGGTGGAACCGCCATCGGACGGGCCGGCGGGCATGATCACCACGCGGGCGGCGGACCGGGGTTGGATCCTCGAGGGGGGAATCTCCGGAGCAGGGTCCTTGCTCGCCTGGCTGGGCCGGCTCTGCGGGCGCTCGCCGGCCACGCTCGCCGCGCTCGCCGCACGCTGCCCCCCGGGTGCCCGCGGGGTGACCGCGCTTCCGTGGTTGGGTGGCGCCCGCGCGCCATGGTGGCGGCCCGAGGCCGGCGCCGCGTTCCTCGGGCTGGCCGACGCCCACGGACCGGCCGATCTGGCCCGGGCGCTCTTCGAGGCGGTGGCCCGGGACGTCCAGCGGTGCGTCGAGGCGATGCCAGGGGCTCGGCCGCCGGGATCGCACCTGAGCGAGCTGCAGTTGGCCGGCGGAGGGGCGGACTCGCCGGTCTGGGTCGAGGTGCTCACCGGATGCACCGGCCTCCCGGCCCGTCGCCGACGGTCGGGCCAGGCCGCATCGGCCGGTGCGGCGCTGCTGGCAGCGGCCGCGGTCGGGCAGGAGTGGGACCTCGACGTGCTCGATCCGGTCGTGGCCCGCGCCGAGCCCGATCCGGACACGGTGCGGCGGTACGAGGAGCTGCGGCCGGAGACGGATCGGATCGCATCCACCGTCATCACGCTGGACTTGCCGGGTGGCTAGCCCGGCCAGATCGTCGAATCACGCCAACGGAGGCTCCGAGCGTCACACCCCCGGCGACGGGGCGTCTGAGGATAGGGTTCCCTGCTAATGGCCGACCGGGTGGTGTTCGACTTCGCCGTTCCCGACGAGCTCCTGCAGGCAGTCGTGGCAAAGTCCGGCACCGAGGAGAGCGTCGCCGACCTGGCCGTCATGCCCGGGACCGGAGAGGGGAAGCCCCCGCCGCTGATCCCAATACTTCGGCAGTACGGCTTCGCCCCGCTGGCCCTGCTCACCGCCGCAGCCATCGTCCCAGGCACGTTCGGCAGCGGGATCTCGATCATCGGCAACAACCTCGAGCACTCGTTCCACATCCACGACGCAGCGCTCGGCGCGCTCGTCTTCGTTGCTGCGGTCGCCCAGCTGCTGTGGGCGGTACCCCTCGCCCTCTGGGCCGATCGCGGCAGCCGCAAGGTGGTGGCGGGAGTTGCCCTGCTGGTGTTCTCGTGCGTTGCACCGCTGATGGCCCTCGCCCCCAACGTCTGGTGGTTCACCTTCCTCTATCTGATTGCGTCTATCGGCTTCAACGTGAGCCAGACCGTTCACAACTCGTATCTCTCCGACGCCTATCCGACCGAAAGCCGCGGTCGGGTCTTCAGCTGGCACAACCTGTCCGACCCCCTGTCCAACACCATCGGCATCCTGGTGTTCGGACTCGTGGTCACCATCGGGCACAACTGGCGATGGGGGATGTTGATCGCCCTCGCCGGAATCCCGATTGCGCTCTCGCTGTTCACCCTCCGGGAACCGGAGAAAGGTCAGAACGAGTCGAGCAGCATCCTCAAGGCCTCGGGTATGGACGTCCACACCCAGCAGGAGGAGGCGCCCCGAGTGCTGCTCGGGTCGGCGGTCACCCGCCTCCTGCGCATCCGTTCGATCTACTTCGAGCTGGTGGCCGTCGCCATCCTCGGATTCGCCGGGACCGGTGGCCCCCTGTTCGGCAGCCTCTACTTCGCCCGCCGCTGGGGCCTGGACACGGCCCAGCGGAGCGAAGTCTTTTCGATCATCAATCTCGCGGCCTTCTTGGGTCTGCCGTTCGCGTACGTCATCGGCGACCGGATGTTCCGCCGCGCCCCCGAACGTCCGCTGGTCATCGCCGCCGGCTGCATCTCCGCGTACGGTGTGCTGCTCGTCACCTCGCTGTACATGCCGCACCTCTGGATGGTGGTCGCCCTTCAGCTGTTGGCACAAGCAGCCGTCTCGCCGCTCGCAATCTGCATCTTCCTCACCCTGGCCGCCACCGCGCCTGCGGAGATGCGCACCATCTGCTTCGCCATGTTCGGGGTCTACGCGCTCGTCTTCGGCGGGTTCGCAGGTGGCGTGCTCCTCGGCGCGGTCAGCGACGCCGTCGGGTACCTGCACGGTCCGACCGTCGCACTCACCCTGATCGGGCCGGTCTGCGTCCTCGGGGGGGTGATGCTGTTGATTGGCTCCCGGTACGTGAGGCGGGACATCACCATGGTGATCGAGGACGTCCTCGAACGGCACGAAGAGGGTCAGCGTCGCCAGGCCGGCCGCGAGCTCCCGGCGTTGCAGGTCCACAACCTCGACGTCTACTACGGGGCGAACCAGGTGCTCTTCGGCGTCGACTTCGAGGTCGCCCAAGGGGAGATCGTGGCGCTGCTCGGTACCAACGGCGCCGGCAAGTCCACGCTCCTGCGCACCGTCGCCGGGCTCGAGCACCCCCATCGTGGGGTGATCCGGATCCAGGGGACCACGTGCACCTATCTCGAGCCCGAGCAGATCATCGATCGCGGGGTCGGACTCCTGCTCGGGGGAAAGATGACCTTCCCCGGGCTCACCGTTCGTGACAACCTCCAGATCGGGGCGTACTCCCTCCGGCACGAGGGCGCGCGGGCCCGGGCCTCGATCGACGAGGCACTCGAGATGTTTCCCGCCCTCGTCCCGCACCTCCACCAGTCGGCCGGGACCCTCTCGGGTGGCGAGCAGCAGATGCTCGCGCTCGCCCGGGTGATGATGACCAAACCCAGTCTGCTCCTCATCGACGAGCTGGCCCTGGGCCTTGCGCCGATGGTGGTGGACCACCTGATGGCCCTGGTGCGCGAGGTCAACGCGCAAGGGACCAGCGTCGTCCTGGTGGAGCAGAGCGTCAACCGGGCGATGACCCTGGCCCAGCGCGCCGTCTTCCTCGAGCGGGGCGAGGTCCGCTTCGACGGGCCAATCGACGATCTGCTCGCACGCCCCGACCTCCTTCGCCCGGTCTTCCTCGGGTCGGTCGTGGACGGCCTCGGGTAGCTCGGGTGTCGATCCCCAGCTTCGTCCTGGTCCAAGGGGTCTCCACCGGCGTGGTCTATGGGCTCCTGGCCATGGGCCTGGTGCTCATCTACCGGGCCAACCGGGTGCTCAACTTCGCCCAGGGACAGCTCGGCGTGGTCGGGGCGGTGTTCCTGGTCAAGTGCTATTACAACTTCGGGTTCAACTACTGGTTCGCCCTGATCCTGGCTCTCGCCCTTGCTGTGGCCATCGGTTCGTTGTGCGAGCTGTTGCTGCGCCGCCTCAACGACCGCCCGCGGGTGTTGGTGATGGTGGCCACGATCGGGCTCAGCCAGGTGCTCTTCGTCTTCACCGCGCTGCCGTTCATCCGCCCGAGCAACCTGTTCCGGCCGTTCCCCGTTCCGTTCGACCTCAGCTTCCGGATCGGCACCTACATCTTCAGTCCCGGACAGGTGATGGCGCTCATCGTCGCTCCGCTGGTCGCGCTCGGGGCTGGTGGCGTTCGTCCGGTGGTCGCCCTGGGGACTCGCCATGCGGGCCACCACCGAGAACAGCGACTCCGCCAGGTTGTCGGGGGTCTGGGTCCGGCGCACCTCGAACGTTGCATGGATGCTCGCCGGGCTCCTGTCCGCCTTCACCGCCATTCTGGCCGCGCCGGGCCAGACGTCGTCCCTCACCCAGGTGCTCAGCCCGGAGTTGCTGTTGCTCGCGCTGACCGCCGCCATGGTCGGTGCCATGGTCAACCTGACGGTGGCCTTCCTGGCCGCGGTCGGGGTGGGGGTGATCCAGGAGGTGCTGGTGTGGAACCTGTCCAGCACGGCCCAGGTCGATCTGATCCTCTTCCTCATCGTTTCGGCGGTCTTGCTGGTCCGCATCGCCGCCCTCCAGTTCCGGGGATCGAGCGACGGGCCGACCACCTGGCGCGAAAGCTCGCGCGCCGCAGTACGCGCTCCTGACGCACTGCGACGCACGGTCGGGAGGACCGGCACGGTCCTGATTGTGGCGGTCGCCGGCCTCCTCCCACTGGTGGTCAGCACCGGGCGGTCCTTCCTCATCTCGCAGATCTGCATCTACGCCATGATCGCCCTGTCGTTGACCGTGCTGACCGGCTGGGCAGGTCAGGTCTCGCTCGGACAGTTCGGGCTGGTCGCCTGCGGGGCGCTGATGGCCACCCACCTCGGCACGAGCGTTCCCCTGGTCCTCCTCCTTCCGTTCGCCGGGGCGGTGACCGCGGTGATCGCGGTGCTCGTCGGTCTGCCTGCCCTCCGGGTGCGCGGGCTCTACCTCGCGGTCAGCACGCTCGCGTTCAGTCTCTGGCTGATGCAGTCGGTCCTTTCCACACCGTGCTGGAACCTTCCGCTGCTGGACAGGCGCCTCTGCACCGGACTCCCGAACCCACAGTCCACGCTGCTGGTCCGGCCGAGTTTCCTGGGCATCGGCCTCGACTCGGAGCGCGCCTTCGCCTGGTTCAGCCTGGCCATCCTCATCGCCACCGTCGGCATGGTCATGGTGTGGCGCGACCGCGGGGTAGCCCGCCGGTTGGTCGCCGTGCGCGACAACGAGACCGGTGCAGCGGCCCTGGGGGTCCCTCTCGCCCGCTCCAAATTGCTGGCGTTCGCACTCTCCGGGTTCATCGCCGGGTACGCCGGGGTGTGCCTCGCGTTCGCCACGGAGCGCATCTCGACGACCACCTTCGATCCCACCCTCTCCATCCTGGTCGTCTCGATGGTGGTCATCGGTGGGATGGATTCGGTGGCCGGAGCGGTGCTCGGCGCCCTCTACCTGGTCGGGCTGCCGGCGCTGGTCGGGACCACGCCAACCATCCAATTCCTGACCAGCGGTCTCGGTCTGCTGGCCTTCATCCTCTATCTCCCCGGCGGCCTGGCCCAGCTCCTCCACCGGTTCGGCGATCTGGTGGCGGATGGAGTCACCCGCTTGCGTGCAGGCGGGTCTCGCGGATCCGGGACAGATGCCGCCACTCCGGAGCCGGCACCAGCGCCGGTGCCGGCGGCGGGAGTCGCCACGTGAGCGACCCACTCCCGCGGGACCACTCCGGGGGGCCGGCACGGCTCGACGTCCGCGGGGTGGCCGTCCAATTCGGTGGTGTCCTGGCGCTCGACTTCGTCGATCTCGTCGCCGAGCCGGGGTGGATCGTCGGCCTCATCGGTCCGAACGGCTCGGGCAAGACGACCTTGCTCAATGTGATCTCCGGCCTGATCACCCCGCGGGCGGGGTCGGTCTCTCTCGACGGCGTCGCACTCGACGGCTACCTGCCCGAGGAGCGGACCGGTATCGGGGTCGTCCGGTCCTTCCAGGACTGCCGGCTCTTCCCCGACCTGCAGGTGGAGGACGTCCTGCTGGTCGCGCTCGACGCCCAGCGGCCGGTGGGTGTCGCGTCGTCCACGCTGCAGATGCCGTGGGCCCGCCACTCCGAGCGGTCCAAGCGCGCCGAGGTGGACGAAGTGATCAGGTCGTTCGGCGTCGGGCCGTTCCGGCACCATCGCATCTCCGAGCTGTCGACCGGAACCAGGCGGGTCGTGGATCTGGCCTCCATCGTGCTGGCCCGACCCCGACTCCTCCTACTCGACGAACCGACCGCCGGGATCGCCCAGCGCGAGGCGGAGGCGTTCGTCCCACTGCTGTCCCGACTGCGCGACGTGGCCGATACCACCATCGTGCTCGTCGAGCACGATGTCCCGATGGTGTTCGAGCTGTCTACGAGGGTGGTGATGATGGAGTCCGGCTCGGTGGTGTCCTCGGGGACCCCCGACGAGGTGGCACGTGATCCGCGGGCGGTCGCCGCATACCTGGGTGCCAGCGAAGCTGCGTTGTCGGTCTCCGGGGCGGCACCGCCCCGCGTGCGCGGACCGGAGGAGTCGGGCGGGCCAGCTCCGCAGGATGGGTCGTAGCCGTCGCCGCAGATCAGCGCTTGGGCATCGCCGGACCGAAGGGCACGTCCCCCTTGAGGGTGACCCGGTGGGCCAGCCGGAGTGCGTCGCCGTAGTCGTCGATGGCGTAGTGGAGGGTGGCCCGGTTGTCCCAGAAGGCCACTGAGCCGGGCCGCCAGCGGAACCGGCAGGTGAGCTCCGGCTGCTGACAGTGGCGGTAGAGCATGTCGAGTACGGCAGCGCTCTCCTGCTCCGACAGCCCGAGGATGGTCTGGGTGAAGTGGGGGTTCACGAAGAGGCCGCGGCGACCGGTCTCTGGATGCGTGCGGACGATCGGGTGGATGCTGGGCAGCAGCTTCTCGAAGTGCTGGCCGTGCCAGTCGTACCCTCCCCGTTCGTCGACCTCGGCAGCGAACCACGGGTCGTGGTGTACCGCGATGAGGGTGTCGCACATGGTCCGCACCGGTTCGGACAGGCGGTCGTAGGCGTCCTGCAGGCTCGCCCAGCAGGTGTCGCCCCCGACCTCCGGGCACACGGTCATGTAGAGGATCGAGCCGAGGGGGGGCGTCGGCAGGAAGGTCACATCGGTGTGCCACCAGTTGGCCCGGTCCTCGCGGCTGTCGATCGCCAGCACCTGTGGGTGCTCCTCGACGGCGGGGATGACCGGGTGTCCCTCGGTGAGCTCGCCGAACTGGCGGGCGAAGTCGGCCTGCTGACCCGGGGAGAGCTCCTGATCGCGGAAGAACACCACGTGGTGGGTGTTGAGGGTGGCACGCACCTCCTGCACCTGGGCGTCGCTCAAGGGGCGCGACAGGTCGAGGCCACCGATCTCCGCACCGATGATCGGGGACAGTGGACGGATCTCGAGCCGCTGGTCTACTGGCATACCCCCAGTGTGGCCCGGCAGGGGTGGCCCCTCAACCCGGATCGTCCGACGCCGGGGAAGCTCCAGCCCCGGAGGGCGGAAGAGGAGCGTCCCTTCCGGCTGTTCGGGGGGCGGGACGGCCCGTGTGGCAGCGTGGAGGGCGGCTCCGTCAGGGGCCGACCCGGATGGGAAGCCCGATTGGCAACCCGCAGGAGAGGACGACCACCGTGACCACCGTGACACCCGAAGAGCCCCGGCAGCGGAACTTCTCGCCATGGTTCCAGGTGGTGACACGCCTGATGGCCACCGAGGAGGTCGACCCCCTGCCCGACGAGGACCTCCCGAGCTTCGGCTCGTGGCGCTCCAGGTTCGAAGCCCGGTTCCAGAGCGCGCTCGAGCCGTGGCCCCGGGCCGTCCCCCTCGAGCTCGAGGTCGACGAGGGAGTGGCGTGCGACGGCTTCCGCCGACACCGCGTGGTCTTCGACTCCGAGGACACGATGTCGGTTCCGGCCTACCTCCTCGTGCCCGACGGACGGCAGGAACCCGGGTCCGCCGTGCTGGCGGTCCACGGGCACGGTCCGGGGAAGTCGCGGATCTGCGGCATGTTGCCTGACGACCCGCCCGGCAACGACTATGCGGTCCAGCTGGTCCGCCACGGCCACGTCGTCCTCGCGCCCGACCTGCGGTGCTTCGGCGAGCGGCTCGACTGGAACCCTCCGGATCACTACGCCTGCGACACCAACCTGGTCCACCAGTACATGGCCGGGTGGATCCCGCTCACCCAGAACCTGTGGGACCTCTCCCGGTGCCTGGACGTGCTGGAGGGACATCCGCTCGTGGACGGGTCACGCATGGGCGTCGTCGGGTTCTCCTACGGCGGGACGGCCTCCCTCTTCCTGGCCGCCTGCGACCAACGCATTGCCGCCGCCGTCGTGAGCGGGTACTTCTCCTCGTGGTCCGAGGCACACCGGATGCCCTGGAACATGTGCGGCTCACAGGTGCTGCACGACATGCTCGGCCGGATGGAACACGCCGACATCGGCGCCTTGATCGCCCCCCGACCGCTGTTCGTGGAGACCGGGCGCGACGATCCGCTCTTCCCTGTCGCAGCGGCCACCACGGCGGTTGCCCGCCTCCGTCGCGTGTACGACCACTTCGGGGCGGGCGAGCTCCTCGAGCACGAGGTGTTCGAGGGAGAGCACCAGTGGTACGGCGTGGGTGCACTCCGCTTCGTGGACGAGCGCTTGGACGGATAGATCGGCGAGCTGGTCGGAGCTCAGCTCGCGACGCTCACGGGGTGGCGGGCAGCTCGCCGGCCGAGTCGGCATCGAGGAAGATGGTGGCCTGTGGCGTGCGGCGGAGGATCGACGCCGGACACGAGGTCGCGACCGGGCCGTGCAATGCCGCCCGGACCGCGGGTGCCTTGCGCGCTTCGGGGACGATGGCCAAGACGCGCCTTGCGCGGAGCAGTGCGGGGATGGTGACGGTCATCGCCAGTGCCGGGACGTCCGCGTCGGTTGCGAAGTGCCCTTCCCCGACCTGCTGACGGCGACACGCCGCATCGAGCTCGACCACCTTGACGTCGAGCGGGTCGTCGAAGTCGGCGACACCCGGGTCGTTGAAGGCCAGGTGGCCGTTCTCGCCGATCCCGAGACAGCACAGGTCGAGCGGGTATGCGGCCAGCAGCTCGCTATAGCGCTCGCACTCGCGCGCCGGATCGGCACGTCCGTCCAGATAGTGGGCGGCCCGCGGATGGGTCGGCTGTTCGATCCGCTCCCGGATCCAGCGCTGGAAGCTCGCGGGGTGGTCGGGGCCGATCCCCACGTACTCGTCCATGTGGAAGACCACCACGTCCCCCCAGGGAATGCCCGCGGCGGGCTCGACCAGGCAGTCGACGAAGGCCAGCTGGGAGTTGCCGGTGGCGAACATGGCGTGGGCCTCGCCGCGTTGCGCGACGGCGTCTCGGAGCACGGCTGCTGCCTCCAGGGCCGCCGCTCGCGCCAGCGCCGCTGTGTCCGGAAGGACGCACACGTCCGCGGGATCCAGCGTGCCGGGTCCTGGTCCGCTCATGGCAGCACTGTAGGGGACGCCGTCACCGATCGGCTCCGGCGCGCTTCGCTGCACGGGGACCGGCCGGGGTCCTAGAGTGGCGGCCGTGCCGACGTCCGGGCACGCCCACGGGGCGCGCAGGAGCCGGCCTGACGGGGGAGGTGGCGTTCTGAGCGCACTACCGGAGACGATGCCGGTCGCGGTCTACAGACGGCCGGGATTGGTGGAGGTCGAGGAGCGAGCGGTGCCGACGCCCGGACCCGGCGAGGTCCTGGTCGAGGTCGACCACTGCGGGATCTGCGGGTCGGACATCCATCTCATGTTGGAGGGATGGGCGGGCCGTCCGGGCCTGGTGGCAGGCCACGAGTTCACCGGCAGCGTGGCCGCTGTGGGCGACGGCGTACAGGGGTGGGCCCCCGGCGACCCGGTGGTGGGCGGCCCCTCCCCGCGCTGCGGCCGCTGCCGGCGCTGCCTCGAGGGGAAACCGTCGCAATGCGAGGACCGCGGCTCGGTCGTCGACAACCGGGACGGTGCATTCGCCGGCTACGTGCTGGTGTCGGCCGCGTCGCTGTTGCGCCGGCCACCGCAGCTCACCGCGCGCAGTGCCGCGCTGGCGGAGCCGCTTGCCGTCGCGCTCCACGGGCTGACCCGGTCGGGCGTGGCCCGTGGCGATTCGGTCATGGTCATCGGTGCGGGACCGATCGGCGCGCTGTCCATCGCCGCACTGGTGGCCCGGGGCATCGGGCCGGTCATCGCCGTCGAGCCCGGAGAACGACGCCGCCGGCTGGCCCGTGACCTCGGTGCCTCCGAGGTGCTGGATCCGTCCGCGCTCGAGACCTTCCCGAGCTGGGAGCCCGAGCGGCTGGCGGAACGCGCCGTGCACGTGGTGCTCGAGTGCTCGGGGAAGAAGGCGGCGATGGAGGCCGGGTTCCAGCAGCTGCTGCGCGGCGGCACCCTTGCGCTGGTCGGGGCCGGGATCGATCAGCCCACGTTCGACCCCAATCGCTGGATCCTCAACGAGCTCTCCGTCGTCGGGTCCTTCGTCTACGACCAGGATGGGTTCGCCGACGCACTCGAGCTCCTGGCCTCGGATGGGTTCCCGACCGATCTGATCATCGAGGCGGACGACGTGCCCCTCGACGGCATCTCCGAGGCGCTCTCCGGTCTGGCCCGCGGCCGCTTCGCCGGCAAGGTGATGGTGGTGCCCCGGTTGTCGGAGGGCGCAGACGGCACGTCGACCGCTCGCGGGAACGGTTCGGAGGACCGATGACCCACCCCTACTATCCGACCGGCACCCCCCGGTTCAATCACGTGGCCATGAGCCTCGAGCCCGATCTGCTCGACCGGACCCACCGGGAGGAGATCTGCCGGTTCTTCGGCGAGGTGTTCGGCTTCGATGAGATCGACGTGCTGACCGTCGACCGGCGCAGGTTGGTCCTCTCGTGCGTCCACTGGGACCAGTTCCTCTTCCTGGTGGCCGAGGACGAGCCCATGCGCTGTCCGCGGATGGACCACTTCGGCTTCTCGGTGGGCTCGCTGGCAGAGCTCACGGCAGCACGAGACCGGGCGGTCGAGTACCTGGCCAAGGACGACCGGGTCGACCTCATCGATCTGCGCGTCGACGATCAGGGAATGGTCAAGATCCACTCGTTCTACGTCGGGTACCTGCTCCCGATGCTGCTCGAGGTGCAGTGGTGGGAGTTCGCATCATGATCGGTCCGCTCGAGATCGGCGTCTTCGTCCCCCAGGGTTGGAAGCTCGAGTACGAGGGCTGGAGCGGACCCGATGCATGGGCCCGCTCGGTCGAGCTCGCCCAGCTGGCCGAATCGATCGGGTATGACCATCTGTGGGTCTACGACCACGTGGAGACCGTGCCCCGGCGTCGGCCGAGCCACGTCTTCGAGGCCTTCACCATGTTGGCCGCACTCTCCCAGCGCACGACGGGCGCGAGGCTCGGCCAGTTGGTGACCTGTGCGTCGTATCGGAACGCGGGCCTGCTGGCCAAGGAGGCCGCGTGTATCGACGTGTACTCGGGTGGGCGGCTGATCCTCGGTCTGGGGGCGGGGTGGTTCCACGAGGAGTACCACTCCTACGGGTACGAGTACCCGTCCGATCGCGAGCGCCTCGCCGTGCTCGACGAGACCCTCGACGTGGTCCGCCGGCTGTGGTCCGAGGAGACGGTCTCCCACCACGGCGACCACCTCCACCTGGACGGCGCCTACTGCGATCCGAAGCCGGTCCAGCAGCTCCCCCCGATCCTGGTGGGTGGGGGAGGGGAGCGGGTCACCCTGCGGATCGCAGCACAGCGGGCCGATCTCACCAACTGGCAGGTCGGGCTCGAGGGATTCCAGCGCAAGTCCGGCGTCCTCGAACGATTCTGCGGAGAGGTCGGGCGGTCCTTCGAGACCATCACCCGTACCCACGGCCCGGACTGCCGGATCTTCGACACCGAGGCGGAGACGCTCGCCTGGTGCGAGTCCGGCGGCGGCGGCGATCTCTGGGGCAACACGCCGACCGCGACCTACCTGGCCGACAACCTGGTGGGTACGGTCGAACAGGTGGCCGAGAAATCCCAGGCCTTCGTCGACGCTGGCTGCCGGGGCTTCATCCTGTGGCTGCGCGACTACCCCTCGGACGAGACGCTTCGGCGCTTCATGGCAGAGGTCGTCCCCCTGCTCCGTGTCCCCGCCCTCGCGTAGCAGGCATGGTGGGCTCGTGACCTGATCGGGTCTGCGCGATCAGCCCCGGCCCGCCTCGTCGCGCAGCTGCTTCCGCAGCACCTCCTTCTTGACCTTGCCGGACGGTGTCCGCGGGAGGTCCTCGACGACCCGGAGCTGCTCCGGCCACTTCTGACGCGCAAGGCCGGATTCCGCCAGGCGCCGTTGCACGGCGGCCAGGTCGACCGATCCCCCCTCTCCGGACAGGCGCACGAACGCACAGGCCTGCTCACCGAGCCGTGGGTGGGGAGCTGCCACCACCGCCACCTCGGCCACCCCCTCCATGCCCGTCAGCTGTCCTTCGACCTCGGCGGCGCTGATGTTCTCGCCACCCCGGATGATCACGTCCTTCTTGCGGTCCGTGATGGTGAGGTACCCGGAGGTGTCGAGGACGCCGATGTCCTCGGTGCGGTACCACCCCTCGTCGTCGAAGAGTGCGGCCGTGAGTGCCGGATCGGTGTAGCCCATGCAGCAGTCCGGTCCACGCGACCAGATCTCACCGGGCTCGCCGGGACCGACCGGTCGTCCGCCGTCGTCGAGGAGTCGGATCTCGACTCCCTCCATGGGTCGCCCGTCGGTGTGGAGCCTGAAGTGCTCGGGGTCGGTGTGACGTGACCCGGTCACCGAGGGATGCTCTGTGGAGCCGTACATGCGGACGATCGAGATTCCCTGGGCGGCGGCCCGCTCGGCGACCGACGTCGGCACCGTGGCCCCTCCCAGGCCGATGTGCTCCATGAGCCCGAGATGCCCCTCGGTGCGGTCCGGGTGGTCGAGCAGGCTGGTGAGGAAGAAGGTGGCCCCCGAGCCGCAGGCCAGCTGGAACTCGGTCATCAGCGCCGAGGATGCGAGCCGGGTCCCAGACGTCGACCAGGTGCACCGGGTTTCCCTTGAGCACCGGGATGAGCAGCGCACCCAGCATTCCCATTGCGTGGCCCACCGGTGCTCCCGTGAGGGTCGCCCGTCCGGCGGCGGCGTCCATGGCACCGAGCTGGCGGACCTCGGACCCGATGGTGCGGTGGGTGTGGATGACTCCCTTGGGATCGGCGGTGGTCCCCGAGGTGTAGGCGACGATCGCCGCGGAACTCGGATCGACGGAGAGCGGCCCCGCGATGGGCATGCCTGCCGCCTCGAGGTCGTCGAATGCCACCAGTCCCGAGGGGAGCGATCCCGCCGGAGCGCCCACCACGGCGATCGTGTGGACGCCGTCGAGCGCTCCGCCCATCCGCCCGAGGCCGGCCAGGTGGTCGGTGCGGCCGAATGCGGCCGCCGTGACCAGGACCCGAACCCGGGTGCGACGGAGGATGTACTCGACCTCCTTCGAACCGTAGAAGTGGACGATCGGGACGATGACCGCTCCGAGGAGCGCACCCGCATAGAAGGTCACCGCCGCCTCGACCCAGTTCGGGAGCTGGAAGGCCACGGCGTCGCCAGGTTGCACCCCGCGATCGACGAGCGCACCGGCCAGCCGGCGGGCCCGCTCGTCGAGCTCGCCGAACGTGCCCGCCCAGGGTCGTTGCTCCGAGTGGATCCGGAACTCCTGTCCTGCAGAGGCCATCAGGGCGTGGTCGAGCTGCTCCCCGAGCGTTCGGTCGTCCCAGAGCCCCGCCGCGAGCCAGCGCCGCTCGAGCTCGGGTGGCACGCGACGGAGCGACCAGCCCTCTCCGGAGGGTGTCCGGTCGGCGGTCAGGCCCACGGAGCCTCCGCCGGGGTCGCCTCGTAGACGGCCATGTCGACGTAGCGGGAGGGGACCGCGGGCTCCGGGGCGGACCCCGAGGAGCGGAGTCCGGCAAGATGTGCCTCGAGATCGCCCATCTGTTCCCAGCGTTCGAGGAGCCGCACCCGACCGGGGTCGGCTGCATCGGCGGCGAAGGAGTAGTCGAGGCACCCGGCTTCCGCGAGCGAGTGCGTCACCTGCTCCCGTCGGCTGTCGAGAAACCGGTTGCGGTCGCCTTCGGCGACCTCGATCGTGCCGACAACGATGATCATCTTCGGCGTCCTTTCCCCGGGCTTTCGACCGGGTGTACGGTCCTCGGTCCGGTGACCCTGCACACTACGATGGTCGCTGCCGACGCGGCAGGTGCCGCGGCGACCGGCGCGGGCGAACCGGCCGACACCGAACCGGCCGGTGATGGGGGACAGGTCATGGAACACTCGGGATTCGTCGAGCGCCCCGACTACCGGGTCGACATCCTGGCGCGCCGGAATCGGGTCACCGTGTCCCTCGGGGAGCTCCTCTTGGCGGACAGCGTCCGGTGCCTCCTCGTGGACGAGCAGGATCACGGCCTCGTGTTCTACTTCCCCCCGGAGGACGTCAGAACCGACCTGCTCACCCCCATCGACCGCACCAGTGTCTGCCCGTTCAAGGGCGTCGCAACCTACCGGCACCTCGTCCACGACGGGGTCGAGGTGCTGGCCTGGATCTACGCCGACCCACATCGGGAGATGGCTCGACTGGCCGGCTACCTCGCCTTCTACCAGGACGTCGTCGATCTGCGCGTGGGCACGGCGGACCCGGCGGTCTCGGGGCGGTGAGCGACGGCAGCAGCGCAGTCACCGACGGCTCGAGCGTCACCCGGATGATGCAGATCTTCGACGTCCCCGAAGATGCCGGAACGGACGGCGAGGAGGTCGGAGCGGGCGAGAGGCACCGTTTCGTCGGGACCAGCGACGGCGGTGTCCGCAGGGTGGTGGACGGGAGCCAGCTGTTGGCGCAGGCCATCGTGGCGGCCTCAAAGGTCATGCCCGGTCAGACCGTGCACTCGGCCCACGCCGTGTTCACCCGGGCCGTCGACGACGTCCGGCCCCTCTGGTTCGAGGTGGACGTGACCCACCGGGGTCGCACCTTCGGCGGCGCGGTGGTCAGCATCGGCCAGGCTGACCGCCGGTGCGCCGTGGTGAGCGTGCTGCTCGGTGACACCGCCCCCGACGTGATCCGCCATTCGGCCGGCATGCCGGACGTCGGTGGTCCGGCCGATGCGCTGGCGGTCACCATGCAGATGACGGGTCGCGAGCTGCGACTGGTCGGCGTGACCGATCCCAACGACCCCGACGAGGTCGGCCCGCCGGTCCTCGACGCGTGGGTGCACTACGACGCGGTCCCCGACCGGCCGGAGCTCGCCCGCGCCCTGCTGGCCCACTTCACCGGCCACCTCTCGATCTCGGCCACCATGCGTGGCCACCGGGGCATCGGAACCGTCCAGGCCCACCGCACCGTGTCGACCGCGGTCATGAGCATCACGATCGTCTTCCACGAGCCGGTGATCTGGGATGGCTGGCTGCTGTACCACCACGAGAGCACCCAGGTCGGCGGCGGCATGTCCTACGTGCGCGGTCAGGTCTTCACCGAGGAGGGCGCCCTCATCGCCTCGTTCGGCCAGGAGGGGATGATCCGACCCTTCGAGGAGGGCCCTGAGACCCCGGACCTGCCGGCAGAGGCGCTCCTGTGACCGACCCGTCCCGGATCCGGTCGGTGGCATTCCGCGACCGCTGCATCCCCAGACCGCCAGGGGCCGGGTGAAGTTCGCGCTCTCCCTCGGGGTGCTCAATCCGACCGTGTGGGTGGCCGTCACCGAGGAGGCGGACCGGCTCGGCTACGACTCGGTCTGGATCCCCGAGCACCTGGTGCTCCCGGTGGACATGGGGGGAAGTCCGCACGACGGCGCGGATCACTCGCCCATCCCGTCGGAGATCCCGGTCTTCGACTCGCTCGTCTACCTGTCACATCTCGCAGCGCGTACCGAGCGCATCCGGTTCGGCACGCAGGTCTACAACATCGGCCTGCGCCACCCGTTCAGCACCGCGGCGGGCCGTTGCGACGCTCGACGTACTGTCCGGTGGGCGGGTCGACTTCGGCATCGGTGCCAGTTGGTTGCGGGCCGAGTGGGACGCGGTGGGGCTCGACTTCGACACCCGCGGCGCGCGTGTCGACGAGTGCATCGACATCTGTCGCCGGCTCTGGTCGGAGCCGGTCGTCGAGCACCACGGCACCTTCTTCGACTTCGCTCCGGTGCGGTTCGAGCCGAAGCCGGTGCAACAGCCCGGGCCCCGCCTCCATATCGGCGGGGACGGACCTGCCGCCCTCCGCCGTGCGGCGACGGTCGGCGACGGGTGGGTGCCCATGAACCACACGCTCGAGCAGATTCCCGCAGCGGTGGACCGGCTCGCCGAGCTGCGGGACGGGGCCGGGCGCCCGGGGCGGACCGAGGTCACCCTCGGCGGTCAGGTCGGTTCCCCGGGCGACGTGGAACGCTACGCGGAGGCGGGAGTCGATCGACTCTTCGTCAAGCCGTGGAGCCGCACCTCGGAGGCGCTCGACGGGATCCGCCGCTTTGCCGGGCAGTTCCTGCCCGGGTGACCCATCCTGCCGGGCCCCCGTGTCCCGGCCGTCCCTCAGCCCCGACCAGGCTGCCCGTGTCCCCGGCGGAACCCGTGTCGGGCAGGGAACCCAGCTCACGTGTTCGAGCGCGACACCCTCCCTCTAGTATGGGGCGGCGAGGAGCACGACGGCGGGGTTCGCCACAGGGAGGCGCCGAGTCCAGTGCCAGGCGATGACGTGTCCAGACGGACCGCTGCTGGACCCTCGGGTGCAGTTGCCTGCGCGGGAGCGAAGTAGGGGTCGTGGTCTACGCCCTTGCACTGGCCGCGGCGCTCTCGAACGCGGTCACCAGCATCCTCCAGCGGATGGGCGTCGAGGATGCGCCGGAGGACACGACGCTCAGACTGAGCCTGCTGACCCACGCCCTCAAGCGCGGGGTGTGGTTGCTGGGGTTCGCCATCATGATCGGCTCGTTCATCTTCCAGTCGGTCGCGCTCCATCTCGGGAACCTCAGCCAGGTCCAACCCATCCTGACCACGGAGCTCCCGATCCTGGTGCTCCTCCTGGCCACCTGGTTCCGCTACCGGATCGGGGCATTCGTCTGGCTCGGGTGCCTGGCAGCTGCCGGTGGGTTGGCCGGATTCCTGATCTTCGCCCAGCCGCAGGGTGGCAACCGGAGTCCACATGCGCTCGGATGGATCATCAGCGGATCCGTCTGCGGGTTCCTGATCGTGGTCTTCGTGCTGCTCGCGCTCCGTGGGCCCCGCTGGTGGCGAGCAGCCATGTTCGGCGCGGCCGGGGCGATCGGATTCGCCTTCACCGCGGCGCTCATCAAGTCGGTCGGCGACTACGTGGCGACCGACTGGACCCAGCTCTGGGAGCACTGGGAGACCTACGCGCTCGCGGTGTGCGGAGTGGGTTCGGTCTTCCTGGCCCAGAACGCGTTCCACGCCGGCCCCATCGCCGCCTCGCAGACCGCATTGGTCCTCGTCGACCCGCTTGCGAGCCTGTCACTCGGCATCGGACTCTTCGGCGATAACCTGCGCACCTATGGCGCCTACGGCCCACTCGAGGCCTTCTCGCTGCTCGTCATGTTCGCCGGCGCCATCTACCTGGCCCAGTCATCGTTGATCTCGGGGGTCAAGGGAGAGGACGAGCGGTACAACGAGCTGCTGTCCCTCCGATCCCGCTCCCACCGATTGGCAGAGGCCGTCCAGGATCAGCTCCCGTCCGATGCCGTCGGGCTCCCGGGCGTCGAGTGACGCTCGGCTGTTCGATCTGCGATCCCTCCGGTCCGACATGAACGCCGGGCACGCGATCGAGCCTGCCCTCGAGCGGGTCCCGGACAGGCTCGCCCTGGTGGTGGATGGGGAAGCGGTCACGTACCGACAGCTCGACGAGATGACCCGGCAGGTCTGCACGGCGTTGTCGGCGGCGGGGGTCGGGCCAGGAGATCAGGTCGCGCTGGTCAACCTCGGCAGCGCGCTGTCGGTCGCGACGATCCTGGGCGCTGCCCGCCTGGGCGCGGCCTCGGCGCAGATGAACGCGTACCTCACGACCGGTGAGCTCGCACAGCTGGTCGAGCTCACCGGCACCCGGGTCGGCGTGGCCGGCGCCCCCTTCGCCGACCGGCTCCGCTCGGCCATGGCCGGCCCGGTCCTTACGGAAGCAGACGTGCGGGCCGCTCCCGCGGACGCACCGCCGCAGACGACCGGGGCGGGCGACGATGTCGCGCTCGTCCTGTTCACGAGCGGCACCACAGGCCTGCCCAAGCCCGTCTCGATCAGTCACCGTTCGATCGCCGACCGGCTGGCGTTCTACGGGAAGCCGATCGATCCCGGTCAACCTCAGGTGGTCGACATGATGTCGGCTCCCATCTTCCACATCGGCGGAACGCTCGGGCTCTTCGTCTCCCTGTACCAAGGAAAGCAGCTCGTCCTGCTTCCCAAGTTCGACGCGGGGGAGTGGCTCTCGCTGGTCGAACGTCACCAGGTGACCCAGACCTTCGTCGTGCCCACCATGCTCCGGCGGATCCTCGACCATCCGCGGTTCGCGAGCACCGACCTCTCTTCGCTCCGGTCGCTCAACTACGGAGCCGCAGCCGCCCCGGTGGAGCTCATCCGCCGGGCGGTCGCCGCACTGCCCGACGTGGACTTCTCCAACACCTTCGGGCAGACCGAGACGTTGGGTGCCTTCGCCACGCTGACGCCGGAGGACCACCGACGCGGTGACCGGTTCGACTCGGTGGGAAGGCCGCTCGCAGGCGTCGAGGTCAGGATCGTGGAGCCGGGGACCGAGCAGCCGGTGGCCCGCTGGCGAGCCGGGTGAGTTCCTGGTGCGGGCCGCACAGAACACGACCAGCGAGTGGCTGCACACCGGGGACACCGGCTGGCAGGACGACGAGGGCTACCTCTTCCTGATCGGCCGCCTCTCCGACACGATCAACCGTGGGGGCGAGAAGTTCGGCCCCATCGAGGTCGAGGAGGTCTTGCGGGACCATCCCTCCGTGGCCGACGTGGGCGTGGTGGGCCTGCCCGACGCCGAGCTCGGGGAGCGGGTCGGCGCGGTCGTGGTCGTGGTCGCCACAGAACCGGTCACCCCCGCCGACCTGGTCGGTCACTGCGCGTCCCGGCTCGCGAGCTACAAGGTCCCCGAGTACGTCGACTTCGCCGACGAGCTGCCCGTCACCGTGCTCGGCAAGTTGGACCGCCGGGCGCTGCGGGAGCTGCTGGCCGGGACACCGGCGGTGTCGCGACCGGTCCGCTGAGCGGACGACCCGCACCGACCGGAGGGACCGCCCGCGGGCGGTGGGGTCGCAGCTCCGAGCCACCCCTGCGCGTCGGCGCGCTACGGTGCGCACCGGGCACGCCTCGGATGGCGGGAGCCGCTCGGACGAACCTGACGACAGGGAGGCAGCGACAGTGGCAGACGACGACCTGAAGGCCATCATCGGGACGCCGACCGATACCACGGTGGTGACGGTCGAGCGCGGCCAGCTGGACTTGTTCGCCGCCGCGGTCAAGGACCAGAGCCCGGTCTACCGGGACCCACGGGCGGCGGCCGGGGTCGGCCTGCCGGGTATCCCCGCACCTCCGACCTACCCCTTCGTGATGGCCAACTTCGGGGCGTACCCCGAGCTGCAGCCGGAGGATGCACCGCGCGGCAACCCGATGGGCGAGGTCCTCGTTCCCCTGATGGCCGGCGGAGGGATCATCCTCCACGGCGAGCAGGAGTTCACGTACCACCGCCCCGTGTTCGCAGGCGATGTCCTGGTCGGTCGGGGGACCGTGGTGGACGCGTACCGGAAGGAATCGAAGGGCAGGACCATGACCTTCGTGGTGGTCGAGACGGCTTGGACCGACAGGACCAGCGGCGAGCCGGTGTGCACCTCGCGGATGAACATCATCCACCGCAGTTGATGGGCGACGCCGCTCCCGATGCAGGCGATCCTCCGGCGGTTGGAGGACGGGGTGGCCTGGATCACGCTCAACCGTCCCGACGCGGGCAATGCGCTCACTCCGGACATGCGCGACCAGCTCGGACTCTGGCTCGAGGAGGCCTCGGTCGATCTCGCGGTGCGGGCGGTCGTCCTCACCGGCACAGGAGAGAAGGGATTCTGCACCGGAGCGGACCTGCGCGCCGGGGTCCCCCGCACATCCCGTCCGGAGGGTGCGCCCGAGAGCACCGTCGGCGACTCGGCCCGGATGATCCGCACCGGATGGCAGCGCCTCATCTGCCGCGGTCCTCGACTGCGAAAAACCGGTGATCGCCGCGGTCAACGCCACCGCCGCCGGTGGAGGCATGCACCTCGCGCTCGCCTGCGACCTGGTGCTCGCCGCCGAGGAGGCGAAGTTCATCGCGGTCTTCGTCCGGCGGGGCATCGCCCCCGACGCCGGAGGGGCGTACCTGCTGCCCCGCCTGGTCGGGCCGCAGAAGGCGAAGGAGCTCTTCTTCTTCGGGGACGACCTCCCCGCCAGGGACGCCGAACGGATGGGGCTGGTCAACAAGGTGGTCCCGCGAGCCGACCTGCTGGCCGAGACCGGTGCGTGGGCGGCGCGCCTGGCGGCGGGTCCGACCAAGGCCATCGGGGCTGCCAAGTACCTCACCAACCGCTCCCTCGAGTCAGATCGGGCGGGCGCCCTCTGGGACGAATCGGTCCTGCAGGAGCTGGTGACGACCACCGACGACTGCCGGGAAGGCCTGGCCGCATTTGCCGAGCGGCGCAAGCCCGTCTTCCGCGGCTGGTAGCGGGCGTCTCCGTCGGCAGCGGACCGTTAGCGCTGGTAGTGGCCCATGACGGCGCCGTCGCAGCAGGAACCGGTTCCGATTCCGGCCCCGGCGAGATGCTAGAAACTCACCCGTGACATCGACCTGGCTGACCACCGCCGAATGGCTCGCCGTCCTCAGGATCGGGCTCGGGCTGTGGTGGATCAAGAGCTTCCTCCACAAGGACCTCGGGGCGTGGCTGACCCGCGGGGCGGGCATCGAGTGGGGCGGTTCCGTCGCAGAGAAGCACAAGTGGGGCTTCGTGAAGACCGGGTTCGACAAGGTCGTCCGGCCCCGGCCGATCGCGATGGCCTACGTCGTGGTCTTCTCCGAGCTGGCCATCGGCCTCGGATTGGCCCTCGGCTTCCTGACCCCGATCGCCGCCTTCGCCAGCATCCTGCTCAACCTCCTCTACTTCGTGCTCATGATCAACGACTGGGCCGAACAGGGCCAGAACCTCATGATGGTGCTTGCGGCGGTCGTCGTGCTGGGCACCCACGCCTGGGACATCTGGTCGATCGACCACGTCCTGCACCTCTTCGGGGCCTGAGACACGTGGCCATCGGCCTCCGGGACGAGCACGAGGAGCTCCGGGCCTCGCTCGGGCGCTGGATCGAGGCGCGTGGGGTGGCCGCCGCCGCACGCGAAGCCCTCGACGCCGATACCGACGTGCTCCCGGCGTACTGGAAGGATCTCGCCGCCCAGGGGAGCCTCGCGATCCATGTACCCGAGGAGTTCGGCGGGCAGGGTGCGGGTCTCGTCGAGCTGGCCGTCGTGGCAGAGGAGCTCGGGCACACGGTCGCGGTGGGCCCGTGGGACACCGGGTCGGTGGTCGCGGCGGTCGTCGCAGCGGACGGCGGTGCCGCGCTGGCCAAGGAGATCCTGCCCGCACTCGCGGACGGCTCGTCGACCGCCTCACTGGCCGTCCCGACGGCGGCGCACGACGGCTCGCCCCTTGCGACAGCCGGCCTGAACGGCCAGGACACGAGTGACGGCGGGCTGATGGTCGGCGGCGAGCTCCGGCCGGTGCTGCACGGGTCGCTGGTCTCGTTCGTGCTGGCACCCGTGGCGGTGGACGGCTCGGTCCGGTGGGTGCTGCTCGAGCGCGGGGACGGGGTGACCGTCTCGCCACTCCCGAGCTTCGACCCGACCCGCCCGCTGGCGCGATGGGCCCTCGAGGGGGTGGTGGTCCCGCCGGGCCGGGTGCTCCCCACACGGACCGAGTCCGTGCGCGACCTTTCCCTCCTGGTCTGGTCGGCCGAGGCGGTGGGCGGGGCCCGCTGGTGTCTCGAGGTCGCCACCGAGCACGCCCGGACCCGCGAGCAGTTCGGCCGCCCGATCGGGCAGTTCCAGGGCGTCAAGCACCGCCTGGCCGACATGCTGGTCTCGGTCGAGCAGGGGGTGGCCGCGACCTGGGACGCCGCCGTCGAGTCCGACCGGAGCCGCAACGGAAGCGACGGTGACGACCGGAAGGACCGCGGGGCCACATCGGGACGGTTGGCGGTGCAGCTGGCTGCCGCGCTCGCCCTCGACGGCTACGTGGCCGCGGCCAGGGGAGCCATCCAGGTCCTCGGGGGGATGGGATTCACCTGGGAGCACGACGCCCACATCCACCTGCGCCGTGCCACGAGCCTGCGCCAGCTGGTCGGCGGAACCGGCGCCCCTCCGGGCCGGGGCGGCCCATCTCGCACTGGCCGGCGCGCGCCGACAGCTCTCGATCGACCTCCCTCCCGAGGCCGAAGCGCTCCGCTCCGAGCTCGAGCCCGTGGTGGCGGAGCTGGCGGCCATCGAGGACCCCGCTGAACAGCGCCGGGCCCTCGCCGACCGGGGGTTGCTCGCTCCCCACTGGCCCACTCCCTGGGGCAGGGATGCGGGGGCGGTCGAGCAGCTGGTGATCGATCAGGTCTGTGCCGAGGCGGGGCTCCGCCGACCCACCCTGTCGGTCGCCGCCTGGGCCCTTCCGACGATCATGGCCCACGGCACCCCCGAACAGACCGAACGGTGGGTCGGACCCACCCTGCGTGGCGAGGTGGTCTGGTGTCAGCTCTTCAGCGAGCCGGGTGCGGGGTCCGACCTGGCCGCGTTGAGCACCCGGGCCACCCGGGTCCCCGGTGGGTGGTCGCTCACCGGCCAGAAGGTCTGGACCTCGGTCGCTGCCCGAGCCCACATGGGGATCTGCCTGGCCCGTACCAATCCCGACGTACCCAAACACCGCGGGATCTCCTACTTCCTGGTCGACATGCGGTCTGCCGGCATCGAGGTCCGGCCGCTGCGGGAGATCACCGGGAACGCACTGTTCAACGAGGTCTTCTTCGACGGGTGCTTCGTGCCCGACGACTGCGTGGTGGGCGAGATCGACGGCGGGTGGAAGCTTGCCCGGACCACACTGGCCAACGAGCGGGTCTCGCTCTCGACCGACTCGGCGTTCGGCGGCGCGCTCGAGGGAGTCTCTCGCGGGTGACGGCCCACCCTGAGCTCCAGGACCCGGTCACCCTCGACCGGCTCGGCGCACTCCTGGCCGATGCGCAGTCGCTCGCGCAACTGGGCATGCGGTCGGCACTGCGTTCGGTGGGCGGGCTCCAGCCCGGATCGGAGTCGAGCGTGGGGAAGCTGCTCGGCGGCGGGTTCGAACAGCGCGTCCACGAGTTCGGCCTCGACCTGTTCGGGCCGGACGGGGCCGTGGGTGACGGGGAGGCGGCTGCGTCGGCCCACGGGGTGCTGCAGAGCACGTGTCTGACCATCGCCGGAGGGACGAGCGAGGTCCAGCGCAACGTGATCGGCGAACGCCTGCTCGGGTTGCCACGGGACCCGGAGCCGGGCCGGTGAGCGGCCGGTTGATCGAGCATCCCGGATCGGTGCACAGTGGGTGGACCGGTCGGGGGACCGACGAGAGAGGACAGGACGATGGGTGACGCGGTGCTGTATTTCGAGGATGTCAGCGAGGGCGACGAGGCCCCGGTGCTGACCCAGGTGCTGACCCGGACCGATCTGGTCGCGTATGCCGGGGCATCAGGGGACTTCAACCCGATGCACCACGACGAGGTCGCTGCTGTGGCGGCCGGCCAGCCCAGCGTCTTCGGGCACGGCATGTTCTCGATGGGCCTGCTGGGCACTGCGATCACCGACTACGTGGGTATCGGGAACGTCCGTCGGTTCCAGGTGCGGTTCTCGCGTCAGACCTGGCCCGACGAGAAGCTCAGCTCGAAGATCGTGGTGACCGGCAAGCGGGCCGAGGGCGTCGAGCACCTCATCGACCTCGACGTGCGCCTGCGCAACGCTGACGGCGAGGAGAAGGTGGTCGGAGAGGCAACCGCCCTGGTTCCCTCACGCGGCTGAGGCGCTCGGGGCGCCCGGCGTCCTACGAGATGCTGAAGGGGGGTACCCCCGAGGACACGCCCTTGAACAGCTCTCCCTTGGCTGCGGCCAGCTCGGCCGGGCTCCACATCGACTCGCGGTGGATCTCGCCGATCGGGTGGAAGCCGCCCATCGCCCAGATGTCCCCTCCGTAGACGACGAAGTTCTGGCCGCTGATGTCGGCCGCTTCGTCCGTGGCGAGGAAGGTCACCAGCTGGGCGACGTTGCGGGGATCGAACTTGTCGAATCCCTCGGTGGCCTTGGCCATGTCGCCGAAGAGGTTCTCGGTCATCCGGGTGCGGGCCGCGTGGCGAAATGGAATTGACCGTGATCCCGTACCGCCCGAGCTCCCGGGCGAGCACCCAGGTCAGTGACGCGATCCCGCCCTTGGCCGCCGCGTAGTTGGCCTGCCCGGCGTTGCCGAAGAGCCCGGCCTCGGACGAGGTGTTGATGATCCGACCGGTCACGTCCTCTCCGGCCTTCGCCCGGCCCCGCCAGTAGACCGCGGCGTGATGGGACGGAGCGAAGTGGCCCTTGAGGTGGACCCGGATGACGTCGTCCCAACTGGACTCGTCCATGTTGAAGCTCATCTTGTCCCGCAGGATGCCCGCATTGTTGACCAGGATGTCCAGCTGACCGAAGGTCTCGATGGCCTGGTCGACGAGCGCCTTGGCCCCGTCCCACGAGCTCACGTCGGAGGCGTTCACGGCGGCCTTGCTCCCGCCGGCCTCGATGAGCTCGACCACCTCTTCGGCCGGGTGCTTGTCCCCACCCTGCCCTTCGACCGACGCCCCGACGTCGTTGACGACGACCTTGGCCCCCTCCGAGGCCAGGAGCAGCGCCTCCTCGCGTCCGATCCCTCGGCCTGCGCCGGTGACGATGGCAACCTTGCCGTCGAGCATTCCCATGGTGTCCTCCTGATGGTCGATGCGGTGATCGATGTCCCTCACCGCCGCACGGCTCGCCGTAGCGGAACCGGGGAAGCATGGCCGATACCAACCGGTTGCGGCAAGACCGGCCGGGCTCCGGTCGTCCCGGGCGGAGCCGTCGGCGCTCCGAGGCCGCCGAGCTCAACCCCGGGATCGGGCCGGCCCGCACGTGCGGGCGAGAGGATTCGAACCTCCATCCCCGAAGGGACCGGGACCTAAACCCGGCGCGTCTGCCAGTTCCGCCACGCCCGCGTGCAGAGCAGCCTAGTGAGGGAGGTGCAACGGACTGCGCCCGTTCCCTGGGGCCCGGAAGTGCCCTGGCTATAGTCAGCCTGTGCCGACCCCGACCTCCCCGGTGTCCCCCACGGGTCCGAACGGTCCGGCGACAGCCGGACCCACCGGGGACGGCGAGGACGATCCCGCCGAGCGGGTCCGCTACCTGGACCAGGTGATGGCCGAGATCGACGCCGAGGTACGGCGACGGCGCGCTTCGGGGGATCTCCCCCCAGGCCTCGAACGCGAGCTCGACGAGCTGTTCCTCGAGTTCTCGCCGGTCGGCCTCCACGGTCGTGGCCGGCTGCGCGAGACCCTCACCCTGGTCGACGGGAGTGCGCACGTCGACATCGCCGTGCCGGTCGAGTCGCAGAAGATGGTGGGCAGCTACGTCAAGCGGCTCATCCGCCAGGGGCTCGGCTGGTACATGGGCTTCATCGTCCACCAGATCGTCAAGTTCGCCTGGGCGGTCTCGCGCATGTTGCACGTGGTGGTCGACCACATCGAGGACCTCGAGGCGACGGTGGAGGCCCACCGGACGCCGGACCTGCCCGCTGACGTCGTGCCGCGCACCGAGCCGGGTCGCACCTGGTGGGCGGACCGGGCGATGGCCGCCCTCGGCGGCGTCCCCGGGCGCGTGCTGCACGCCGACTGCGGCGACGGCTCCCTGGTCGCCGCCCTTCTGGACGCGGGAGTCGACGCGTACGGGATCGACCCCTCGGAGACGGCCATCGAGCCCGCACTCGACAGCGGCTTGGACGTGCGGTGCGAGACGATCCTCGACCACCTCGGTGTGGTCGCCGACGAGGTGCTCGGCGCGCTGGTCCTGAGCGGCTCGGTGCAGTGGCTCAGACCCAACGAGCGCGAGCAGCTGGTCGACCTCGCGGCCTCACGGCTGACCCTGGACGGTGTCCTCGTCCTCCATTCGGCCACACCGGAATCGTGGTCGGCGGCCGTGGCGCCGATGGTGCGCGACCTCGCGCCGGGGGGTCCGATCCACGCCGAGACCTGGGCCCATCTGCTCGGGTGTCGCGGCTTTTCGGTGGAGCAGCCGTTGACCGGGGGGGTGGACCGGCGTCTGGCCCGAGTGTCCTCGCCGGGACCCGATGCGGCTGCGCTCAACGCGACCATCGACACGATCAACGAGTTGCTCCTCGGCCCCGGGGAGTACCTCGTCGTGGCCACGCGGGAGCGGTGACCGCAGTCCACCAGTTCGTCCCCGCGCTCCTGCCGAGGGACGCCACCGGCCAGCACACCCTGGCCCTGCGCGACGCGTTGCGGGCCGAGGGGTGGGAGTCGGACATCTATGCCGAGGCGGTGCACGACGAGCTGGCCGGCGAGGCCACCTACTTCGGGCGCTACCCGCAGCGGTCGCGCACCGGCGACATCCTCCTCTACCAGCTCGGGACCGCGTCCCCACTGGCCGACTTCCTGCTCGGTCGCCCCGAGCCCCTCGTCCTCGATTATCACAACGTGACGCCGGCCGCCTTCTACGCGGGCTGGGAGGACCACACGGAGGAGAAGGTCGTCCGTGCCCGCGAACAGGTGACCGCGCTGGCCCCGCACGCCGTGCTCGGCATCGCCGACTCGGCGTTCAACGCGGCGGAGCTCGATCTTCTCGGCTGTCCGGAGACCGCCGTCGTGCCGATCCTGGTCGACATCGAACCGGGTGGCGCCCCGGCCGACCCGCGTGAGCGCAGCCTCCTGGCTGCAGAGCACGGCGCGCGGACCGTCCTCCTCTTCGTGGGCCGGATCTCTCCGAACAAGGCACAGCACCGCCTCGTCGGGGCGCTCTGGCTCTACCGCCGCTGGTTCGACCCGGAAGCCCGGCTCCACCTGGTCGGCCCAACGGTCACTCCGGCGTACGCGAGGGCGGTGACCGCACTCGCCGGCGAGCTCGGGATCGGTGACGCGGTGCGTCATGGCGAGGACCTGACCGCTGCCCAGCTGGCCGCTTGGTACGAGGATGCCGACGTCTTCGTCTGCCTCTCGCGCCACGAGGGATTCTGCATCCCGCTGCTCGAGGCCATGCGCGCCGGGCTGCCCATCGTGGCCCTCGACGCAGGAGCGGTGGGGGAGACGATGGGCGATGCGGGCCTGCTGCTCGCCACCGACCGTCCGTCCACGGTGGCGACGGCCGTCGACCGGGTGCGCCGGGATCCCGCCCTCGCCGATCGCCTCTCCGGCTCTGGCCGCCGTCGACTCGGTGCCTTCGCCGCCGCGACCACCCGGCAGCGCTACGTCGACGTCCTGAGTCGGCTGTCTGCGGAACGGCGGGACGTGGCATGAAGCTCGCCTTCGTCACGCCGCGCTACGGGACCGAGGTGATCGGCGGAGCGGAGACGGCCGCCCGGATGCTCGCCGAACGACTGTGCCAGCGCCCCGGTTGGGAGGTCGAGGTGCTCACCAGCTGTGCGCTCGACCATCTCACCTGGGAGAACGTCGAGCCGCCCGGACCGAGCGTCCTCAACGGGGTGGGCGTGCGCCGGTTCCCGACCGCGTCACGGCGGACCCTCGAGTACTTCGCGCTCGACGCCAAGTTGCGGGTCGCGCCGGAGACCGCCACTCTCGGACAGTCACGCAGATGGGTCGCGCTCAACGGCCCGGTCTGCCCCGATCTCGGCGACGCGGTCGCGGTGACCGATGCGGACGTGGTGGCCTGCTATCCCTACCTGTTCGCCACCACGGTCGACGCGCTCGCGCTGTCCCCGGTCCCCGTCGTCCTGCACCCGGCGGCACATGACGAGCCGGCTCTCTACCTGTCCGCATTCCGGCGCAGCTTCCGCCAGATCGACGCACTCGTGTACCACACCAGGGCAGAGCGGGATCTCATGGAGCACGCCTTCACGGTCGGCGACCGGCCCCAGATCGTGCTCGGGCTCGGGGTCAACGATCCGTCCGGGACCGGTCGGGCGGGCGGTCGCCTCCTGGGTATCGGCGACCGGCCCTATCTCTGCTATCTCGGGCGGGTCGACGAGCACAAGGGCTGCGGCATGCTCGCCGACTACTTCGCCCGCTACAAGGAGCGTCACCCCGGCGACCTCGCGTTGGCACTGGTCGGGCCGGTGTCCGACCAGGCGCCCGACCACCCGGACATCGTCGTGACCGGGACGGTGTCCGAAGCCGACAAGTGGGACGTCCTGGCAGGGGCACAGGCGATGGTCACGCCCTCGGCGTACGAGTCGTTCTCGCTGGTGGTGCTCGAGTCCTGGACGTTGGGTCTCCCGGTCCTGGTCAACGCCACCTGCGCCGCGACCATGGAGCACTGCCAGCGTTCCGGTGGCGGGCTGTGGTTCGATTCCTTCCGCTCGTTCGAAGCCGCAGTCGACCGGCTCACGTCCGACGGGCCGCTGCGGGCGGCACTCGGCGAGGCAGGGCGCCGCTACACGGCCCGGTTCTACCAGTGGCCGACGCTCATCGACCGCTACACCGAGTTCCTCACCCGGGTCGTCGCCCGTGGGCGCCACATGCGGGTGGCAGACCACCGGCTCGAGACGCCGGTCGGCGGCGTCGAGTACGTCCGGGGGGCGTGACCGTGCCCGATGGTCGCCGCGACGGGACGTCCGAAGACGGGAGCGCCGACGACGGGACCGGCGAAGCGAGCTCGACGGAGCTGCCCCCCGACGAGCGGGAGCTGCTCGCCGCCTTCGAGCGGCTCAGTCCCGAGGGCTCCCTGCGGTGGGGATTCGATGACGCCATGCGGCGGGTCAAGCCCTCGGCCGCCGAGACACCGGAGCTTCACCCGTGGGAGGGGCTCCCCGACGATCTCTGGGAGCGAGGGCGCTCGGCCCGCATCGGTGGGCGGTTCGTCGGTGACGTGGCCGGGGTTCTGGCCGGACTGCTTGCCGACGACGCACGACGCGCAGCGGTGGAGGCGGTGGCCAACGCCGACGTGGCTACCTGGGATGCGCTCCGCTACCTGGCGGCGCGGGTCGAGCAGCTCGAGGCGCGGATCGATCCGGCGGGCCTCGAACCGTCGCTCCTCGCGATCCCCGCACCCGACGTCGGTGGACTGCTTGCCGATGTGATCGAGTTCGTGTGGCCTCCCGCAGAACGCGGCACGGCGGAGCGCACGGTGGTGGTGGGCGAGCTCGGGGACCGGTCCCTCTGGGACGGGCTGGTCGCCCAGGTGGGGCACGACCGCCGGGTGCGCGGGGTGGATCCGCGTGGTGCGGTCGTGTGGGGCAGCCGGCCTGCCGCGGGTCCGGACACCGAACTGGTCACCGCGGAGGTCGTCTCGCATCTCAGGACCCTGGACGGCGACAGCGTGGGCGCGGTGGTCCTCTCGGGCTGTGCCGACCGGGTCGACCTGGCCGCCAAGCTCGAGCTGGTCGACGAGGCCCTCCGGGTGATCGCCCCCCGGGGGAGGTTGGTCATCCTCGTCGACGACCAGTCCGCGTGGGACGCCTCGTTGGCGCCAGCGGTCCGCGATCTGCTCCCTGGCCGGCCGCTGCACCCGGAGACCTGGGAGCTGCTGCTCCGCCACCGCGGCGTGCAGGCGGACATTCTGCCGCCGGACGGTGGGAGCATCTCCGCGATCCTGGCTGTCGTGCACCCATGAGCGGCATCCACCAATTCGTCCCGATGCTCCACCGACGGGACGCGGTCGGCGAGCACACCCGCTCGGTGCGCGACCGTCTCGCGGCGGAGGGGATCACGTCGCGCATCTACACGGAGCTGCCCGACCCGGACACCGTCTCGGAGACCCGTCCGTATCTCTCCTACGAAGCGGATGCCGAACCCGGGGACGTGCTCGTCTACCAGGTGGCCACCCGATCGGCGCTTGCCGGGTGGTTGGGTACGCGCCCGGAACCGCTGGTGCTCAACTATCACAGCATCACGCCGCCCGAGTTCTTCACGCGCTGGAACAACGCCATCGCCCGGCTCCAGGTCGGTGCACTGGCGGAGCTCCGCCAGCTGGCTCCGCGCGGCGCTCGGGATCGGGGTCTCGTCCTTCGACGCCGAGGAGCTGCGCAGCGCCGGGTGCGCGCGGACCACGGTGATCCCGGTGGCCAGCGTCGCCGTTCCGCCTCCCTCTGCGGATCCGTCAACCCTCGAACGGCTGAGCGATCGCCGGGACGGCGCCGGACCCCGCTGGCTCTCGGTCGGCCGGCTCGCGCCCAACAAGGACCACCAGGAGACGATCGCCGCCCTCTTCGTGGCCCGAGCGACCTCGGCACCGGGTGCCCTGCTGACCCTCGTCGGGGCCCCGACCGAGCCGGCCTACGCCGCCGCGCTCCGCCGCTACGCGGACTCCCTCGGTCTCGGCGACGCGGTCACCTTCGAGTCGGGGCTCAGTGACAGCGAGCTCTCCGCCCACTACGACGCTGCCGACGTCCTGGTCATGCTCTCCGACCACGAGGGCTTCGCCGTCCCGGTGCTCGAGGCCATGACCCACGGCCTCCCCGTCGTCGCCTTCGACGCGGGGGCGGTGGCCGAGGTGCTCGGGGATGCGGGGGTGCTCCTCCGCGCCAAGGGACCGCGGCACGTCGCCACAGAGGTGGGCCTGGTCACGGCCGATCGGGAGCGACGGGAGGCGTTGGCCTCCGCCGGGAGGGACCGGGTTGCCGCGTTCGGTCTGCAGCAGGCCGGGACGGAGATGGTCGAGGCGCTGCGCGGAGTCGCACGTGAGGGTGTTCCAGGGCGGTGACCAGGGTCGCGACCGCGCTCGGCGTGCGTCCGTCGCGGGCATCCAGCCACTAGGCTTTCGCCCCATGGACTTCCTTCACCCCGCGCCCCCGTATGCCCCCCTGACGACGCTCGGCGGGACCGCCGAGATGGCGACCGGTGCCGAAGTCGGCCCGGGCTCCGACATCTTCCAGCGCCTGCTCAAGGAGCGGATCGTCTTCATCGGGTCGGCCATCGACCAGAACACGGCCAATCTGGTCTGCTCCCAGCTCATCCTGCTCGAGGCGGAGAACCAGGATCGCGACATCTCGGTCTACATCAACTCTCCGGGCGGGTCGGTCACCGACGGTCTGGCCATCTACGACACCATGCAGTACGTGCGATGTGACGTGCGCACGATCTGCGTCGGCCTCGCCGCGTCGATGGGGCAGTTCCTGCTCTGTGCGGGGACGCCCGGCAAGCGCTTCGCCCTGCCCCACAGCAGGATCCTCATGCATCAGCCGTCGGGCGGGATGCAGGGGCAGGCCTCCGACATCGCGATCCAGGCCGAGCAGATCATGTACCTCAAGCGGATGATGGCCGAGCGCATCGCGTTCCACACCGGCCAGAACATCGAGCGCATCGAGGCCGACTCGGACCGCGACCGCTGGTTCACCGCCGAGGAGGCCCGGGAGTACGGCTTCATCGACGAGGTCATCGAGAAGGACGCGATGGAGGTACCGAAGGCCGGCGCGGGAGCTGCCGCGAAGTGACCCTGGGCGTCCAGCAACCGGCGTCGGCCGGTTCCGACCCCGAACGACCGGCGATCATCGGGGGCAGCACCCGGTTCGTGCCCGGCCAGAGCAACGACCGGGTCACGATCGTCAACGGCAAGGTCCAGCTCGGCCAGCGCCTGAGGGACCTCTGGCGCAATCGCGACCTCCTGGTCCTGCTCACCCGCACCGAGCTCAAGGTCAAGTACAAGAACTCGGTCCTCGGCTACGCCTGGTCGATGCTCAACCCGGCCATGGTGCTCGGGATCTACTACGTGGTGTTCAAGGTCATCGCACGGACTCATCAACCCCACTTTGCGATCTGGCTGTTCTGCGGTCTGCTGGCGTGGAACCTCTACAACAACTCGTCGATGAGCTCGACGACCGTGGTGGTGGGCAAGGCGGGGATCATCAAGAAGGTGGCCTTTCCCCGCGAGCTCCTTGGCCATGTCGACCGTCGGGGTGGCGCTGGTCCTCTTCACGATCCAACTCGGCGTGCTCGCGTTCTTCCTCGTCGTGTTCGGACTGTCGCCCGACTGGCCCACCCTCTGGCTGCTGCCGCTCGCCTTCTTGGCGCTTATCGCCTTCACCTGCGCCGTATCCGTCTTCCTCTCGGCGGTCAACGTCTACCTGCGGGACACCCAGCACCTCACCGAGGTACTGCTCATGGCGTGGTTCTGGGCCACGCCGATCGTCTATCCCTACGGCCTGGTCGCCCCGCATCTGGCCGAGTTCCACCTCACCGGGCTCTATCTCGCCAACCCATTGACCCCGATCGTCGATGTCCTTCCAACGGGCCATCTACGGCCACACCTCCTACACCTACCTCGGAGTGACAGTCATCAGCTCCTCCCGACCACGGGGCTGTACTGGTACGCAATCGCACTCGGAATCGTCCTGCTGGTGAGCATCGGACTCTTCCTCCTCTCGCTCATCGTCTTCGGTCGGCTCGAGGGCAACTTCGCCGAGGAGCTCTGAGCGGTGAGCGTTGCCATCGAAGTCCGGGGCATCTCCAAGCAGTTCAAGCTCTACAACGAGAAGCACACCTCGCTGAAGGAGCGGGTCATCCACGGCGGCAAGATGCCCTACACGCCGTTCTGGGCGCTCCAGGACGTGAACGTCGACATCATGCAGGGCGAGACGTTCGGCATCCTCGGCCGGAACGGGAGCGGCAAGTCGACTCTCCTCAAGTGCATCGCGGGCATCCTCAAGCCGACCGCAGGGGAGATCCGGGTGCGCGGGAGCCTCGCCGCGATGCTCGAGCTCGGCGCTGGCTTCCAGCAGGACCTCTCCGGTCGCGACAACATCTTCCTCAACGGCTCGTTGCTCGGGCTCTCCCGCCCCGAGATCGAGAAGCGGTTCGACGCGATCGTGGCCTTCGCCGAGCTCGAGGACTTCATCGACAACCAGGTCAAGTTCTACTCGTCGGGCATGTACGTGCGGCTGGGGTTCGCGGTGGCGGTCAACGTGGAGCCGGACGTGCTGCTCGTCGACGAGGTGCTGGCGGTGGGGGACGCCGCCTTCCAGCGCAAGTGCCTCGACCACGTCAAGCGGTTCCAGCGCGAGGGACGGACCATCGTGGTGGTGAGCCACGGGACCGAAGTGATGCGCCAGAACTGCCAGCGGGTGATGGTGATGAACCACGGAAAGGTGATCACCGTCGATCAGCCCGGCGAGGGGATCCGTGTGTTCCTCGCAGACCTCCTCGGTGTCGGCACGCTCGAGGGATCTGAGTCCGGGGGCATCGAGGGCAACGTCCTCGCCGTCGGAGCGGTCCATGTCGATCACGGCGGTAGCGGCGACCGGATGCACCTCTACCCGGGAGAGCCGCTCACGGTCACCGCCGATGTCGACAGCCTGGCTCCGGTCCCCGACGCGATGGCCATGATTGCCATCCACGACGACGCCAACGAGCTGGTCTTCTACTCGGATCCGGACGATCCGATGTGCGCGCTCGACGTCCCCGAGGGCGGCGGCGTCGTGCGCTTCCACTTCCCCGAGGTCCCCCTCCTCGACGGCACGTATTCTGTGAGCCTGGGTGTCCGCAGCGCCACCGTGACCGCCATCTACGACTGGAAGGAGCAGGTCACCAAATTCGAGGTGGTCAACCCGGGCCGCGAGACCGGTCGCGTGCGCCTGCCGCTCGACGTGAGCTTCCGGCTCCGCTCGACCTCTCCCACCGGCGAGGTACCCGTGGTCGGCGCCCAGTTCGGGCCGCTGCCCGGCTGGGAAGAGTCCACTGCGTGACGGCATCCGGGGTCACCAGGATCGACCAGATCGTCCCCTCGCTCGCCAGCCGGGACGCCATCGGCGGGCACGTCCTCCAGTTGCAGGATCTTCTCCGGTCCCGTGGGTATGGCTCCGACATCTACTACGGGGTGGCCACCCCCGACCGGCTCGGCCACGGGCGGCCGATCTCCCGCATCGGCGACCACCAGAGCGCCGGGCGGGTCCTGCTCTACCAGCTCTCCATCGGGAGCGGGGTGGCCGACATCTTCCGCGAGCGTCCCGAACGGAAGTTCGTGAACTACCACAACATCACCCCGGCTCCGCTCATCGAGGCCTGGTTGCCCGCCGTCGGCGAGGAGGTGCGCTGGGGTCGGGCACAGCTGCGCGATCTGGCATCGGTGACCGAGTTTGCCGTCGCCGACTCCACCTTCAACGAGCACGAGCTCCGCGACGCCGGCTACCAGGCGACCGCCACCGTGCCGCTGCTGATCGACCTCGACGGGTTCTCCGGGTCACCTGACCCTGCACTGGCCAAGAGACTGGCGGCCCAGCGAGCCCGCGGGGGGACCGACCTCCTGTTCGTGGGAAAGGTGTCCCCCCACAAGGGCCAGCACGACCTGATCAAGGCCCTGGCCGCGTACCGACGGCTCTACGACCCGGAAGCCCGGCTGCGCCTCGTGGGAGGGGCGATCAGCGATGAGTACCGCACGGCACTCGAGCGGTTCGCCGAGGAGCTCGGACTGCTCGGGGCCGTCGACTTCGCCGGCTCGGTCACCCACGAGGAGCTCATCGCCTACTACGCCGCTTCCGACGTGTTCGTGTGCCTCTCCAACCACGAAGGATTCTGCGTGCCCCTCCTCGAGGCCATGTTCCACCGGCTCCCCATCGTTGCGTACACCACCACCGCCGTCCCCGAGACGGTCCAGCAGGCCGGGCTCATCCTTCCGAACAAGGAGCCGGTACGGGTGGCCGCAGCCATCGACCGGGTGGTCAGCGACGCGAGGCTGCGCCACGAGCTGTCCATGGCTGCGGGTGAGCGGGTCGCCTCGTTCGCCCTGCCGAGAGTCAAGGCGGGCTTCGCCTCTGCGCTCGAGGCCGCCTGCGCGGCGTGACGGGGGACATCCTGGCGCCGGCGTCCCGGCGATGAGGGTCGCCTTCGTCGTTCCCCGCTACGGTCCGGCCATCATCGGTGGCGCGGAGACGGCGGCCCGACTCCTCGCCGAACACCTGGCTGCACGACCTGGCTGGGACGTCGACGTCCTGACCACCTGCGCCGAAGACTTCGTCACCTGGGACGACGTCTACCCCGAGGGCGAGGAGTGGATCGAGGGCGTGCGGGTGGTCCGGTTCGCGTCCGCGGCAGGACGCGACCCGTCGTTCCATCCGCTGTCGGCCGCCCTGCTCGCAGATCCCGGGTCGGCCAGCGACCGGGACGCCGAACGCTGGCTCGACCTGCAGGGCCCGGTCGCACCCGCGCTTGCCGCGGCGGCGGCCGACTGGCCGGCGGACGTGTTCGTGTTCTATCCCTACCTCTACTATCCGACGGTCCGCGTCATCGGCCGGGTCGGGGGCCCGACCATCCTCCACCCCGCAGCACACGACGAGCCGGCGCTGCGCCTCCCGGTCTTCCGCCGGGTCTTCGAGGCGGCCGATGGACTGGTCTTCCAGACCACGGCCGAGCGCGACCTGGTCGAGGCCGCCTTCCCCGTCGCCACCCACCACCAGCTGCTCCTCGGACTCGGGGTCGACGACCCCGACCTGGCCGGCACCGGAGCAACCGCCGTACCGGGCGTCGGAGGGGAACCCGGTTGCCCCCATCTGCTCTGCCTCGGCCGCGTCGACAGCCACAAGGGGACCACCCTGCTGGCCGCGCTCTTCGCCCGCTACAAGGAGCGCCGCCCGGGCCCCCTGCGCCTGGTGCTGGCCGGTCCGGTCGTCGACCCGCCGGCACCCCATCCGGAGATCGACCTGTTCGGCGCGGTCGGGGACGAGGTCAAGTGGGGGCTGCTCGGATCGGCGGCGGTCCTGGTGTCTCCGTCTCCGTGGGAGGCGTTCTCACTGGTGGTCGCCGAGGCCTGGAGTGCACGCACGCCGGTGTTGGTCAACGCCGCCTGCGGTGCGACCGTCGAACAGTGCGCCCGGTCGGGAGCAGGGCTGCGATTCGCCGGGTACGGAGAATTCGAGGTGGCGCTGGACATGCTCCTCGGCGATCCGGAGCTGCGTCGGAGCCTCGGGCGACGGGGTCGCGCCTATGTCGACGGCCGGTTCCGGTGGCCGTTGGTGATCGACCGGTATGCGGCCTTCGTCGAGTCGGTCGCCGGGCGGAGCGAGACCGCCCGGTAAGGACGGACCGGACTCAGAGACCGCGTCCGAGCGGACGCGGTCCCGCTCGTTCGGTGAAACGCACGCCGAGCAGCGTGGCGCCCGGCGCGACCTTCCAGACCCGGTACCCGCCGATGGGCACCGGTGTGCTCACTGGCAGTGCCTCCCCCTGGGAGACCAGCGACGAGAGTCCGGCGAGCGCGGGCGACGCCACCAGGACGACCGAACCCGCCGGCCCCACCGCGACCGAGGTGCCTGCGGCGTAGTAGAGGGCACCGTGCTGTTCGTTGTAGAGCAGCCCGCCGGGCGTGATCAGTGCGATCCGGTCGGCGGGCAGCTCCCACCCGGCATTGCGGTAGATGGACGCCCCACCGTCGGGCGTGTCGAGGACGATCACGTCGCGGTCGGCGCGGACCTGCGGCCTGAGGCCGGCGAACGCCGCATCGATCGCGTCGGCTGTGCGGATGGCGGAGCGGGTGTCGAGGTAGGGCGCCTGGTAGCGCGGTTGGCGGAGCCAGAGCCCGGTGGACGAGACGACGCTGTCCGGGAGCACGCCGTTGCCCGAGAGGAACCGCTGGGTGCCGAGGGCGCCCACCGCCACGATCGCCACGGTGACGGCGACCGTCCACCCGACCGCCACCCGCCCACCGGTGGTCCGTGGACGCAGGAGCGCCCCCGGCACGAGGAGCAGGGCGATGACCGCAGCCGGCAGATAGGCCAGGAGGTATCCACCTTTGGCGAACTGGACGAGGGACACCAGGGCCATGGCCGGGACCAGGGCGGCACCGAGCACCGCGGCACGGGACTGGTACCAGGGGCGCACCCATTGCTCGCCGGCGGCTGACACCAGGAGCGGGTCGGGATCGGGTCCGATCGTGCCCCGACCGACCGTTCCCCGATCGACCAGCGCCCTCGCACCGAGGGCTGCAGCAGAAATCAGGGCGACAACGACCAGCGGAGCGAGAGCGACCACGGTGAAGGCGGCGAACGTCCCGAGGTTGGTGGTTCCCCCGGCGGCGTGGTCGAGGATCGACGTGGCCTGTGCCGCCCCGTCCGCCTCGAGCCGGGTCGCATGCAGCCAGGCCGCCACACCTCCCGGCTGGGAGAAGGCCATCGGCACGAACCAGACCACGACCGCCGCGGCACCGGCCGCCACCGTGAGCAGGAGGTCGCGCCAGCGGCGGGTCGACCCGGCCACTGCGACGCAGGCGAGGAGCGCGAACGACTGGATGATCGACGGGCGGAACCCGGCGAGGAGGCCGAGCACCACCACCGCTGCGACCCCGTGGTGGCTGCCGGGACGAGCCCGCCAGGCGAGGATCAACAGCGCGGCGCACGCCAGGAGGTCGAAGGAGTAGGTGGCCACGATCGATCCGCTGAACCAAGCGAACGGCGAGGTGGCAACCACCACGCCCGCCGCCAGGCCGACCCAGCGCCCGCCCAGGTCACGGCCCGCCACCACGGTGAGTCCGGCTCCTGCCGCAGACGCCAGCGCGGCCAGGAGCACGAGCGAGTGGATCACCCCGGCACCAGAGGTCACGTGGATGAGGCGACCGACGGCGACGTAGAGCCAGTACCCGGGCGGCTGAGGGAGCCCGTGGGTCACGTCGAAGTGGCCGACGGCCGAGGCGTACTGGGCCGAGTCCCAGTCGGTCGGGCCCCGTGCAGCCGTGGAGAGCCGCGCGACCAGCGTGGCCGCGCCCACCACCCACGGGGCGATGCGATCGACCAGCAGTCCGTACGGGCTGGCCCGGCGCGGGGCGGAATGGCGTCCCTGTCTCACGACCCGATCCGGCGTCGCCACGGCGACCCCCGGACCCCCGAGCGGCACGTCGCCGCCGGCCACGGGCGTGGTGGGCGGGCCGAAGACCATGGCTCAGGGTACCGAGCGGTTGCACGTGCACCGGGGTATGGGCCACCGAGGCGAGTCGGCCGGTTCGCGGTCGCCGTCCGATCCGCGCTCGGAGCCCGTGCGGGGTCGACGGTTCAGTTCCGCACGTCCAGGGCCGATACCCAGTGGACGGGTGAGAGCCGTGTCGCGGGCGTCCCACGTCTGGCCGGTGGTTTCTGGGGACCGGTGCTCTCGGGGAACGACCATGAGCCGAAGCCGGAGGACGAGCATGAAGACGAGGGTCGACCATGGGGCGTGAGGATCCGGACGGTCAGACCCCGAGCAGGAGAGCACCCGGGCCGAGGCGCCCCGCTGCTCGAGCCCCCCTCCTCTTGCTGGGCGGCACGCTGCTGCTGACCGCCACGGTGGCCGCGTTCGCCCCGAACGTCTCCCCCGCGGCACCAGCACCCCGCGTCGCGCTCCCGATCTCGCTCGTGTGGCAGCAGGTGCTGCCGGACGCCGGGTCGCCTGTCGCCCAAGGGTCGCCAGCGGTGGCGACGCTCGATGGTGGCGGTCCGTCGATCGTGGTGGGTGACCGGGCAGGAAGCGTGTACGCCTTCCACCTCTCGAACGGCTCGCCGGTCGACGGGTGGCCGGCCCATCTCGGCGCTCCGATCGACTCGACCCCGTCCGTCGCGCCCAACGGTGTCGGCACGGACACCGTGTTCGTCTCAGCCGGCAACGCCGCCCAGCCGACGGTCGGCGGGTACATCGCGCTCGACAGTCGGGGGGGCCAGATCTGGTCGCACGGTGCGCCCGACCCGAACGGGGCCCACGGGGTGCAGGCGTCGATGGCGGTCGGCCAGCTCGAGGGGACAACCGCGGTCGTTGCGCCGTCGCTCGGCCAGGAGGAGTACGCATTCCAGGCCGGTAGCGGTGGGCTCCTGCCAGGTTGGCCGTTCTTCACCGCCGACAGCGGATTCACCACACCGTCGCTCGCAGACCTCTACGGCGACGGCCAGACCGAGATCATCCAGGGTGGTGACTCGACAGCGGGTCTCGCCAACGGGCAGACCTACACCAACGGGGGACACCTTCGGGTGCTCGGCGCGGGTGGCAACCTGATGTGCTCGTACAACACGAATCAGACCGTCGATTCCTCCCCGGCCGTCGGCAACTTCCTGACCGGCGGGCAGGTGGGCATCGCCTTCGGGACCGGCTCGTACTACCCGGGCGCCTCCGACTCGGACACCCTGTTCGCCTCGGACTCCCACTGCAACATCGTGTGGCGGGACGCGCTGGGTGGCAACACGGTCTCCAGTCCGGCGATCGGCGACCTCAATGGCAACGGCAACGTCCAAGTGCTCGAGGGGGCCGACACCGGCAGCAGCGGACTCGTCTATGCGCTCAACGGGTCCAACGGCGCGGTCCTGCCGGGATGGCCGCAGGCGACACCGGGCCGGATCATCGGCGGCATCACCACGGCAGACCTGACCGGGGGCGGCTACAACGACGTGCTGGCTCCGACGACAGGCGGCCTGGTCATCTACGACGGCCGCACCGCCCAACCCGTCGCAACGCTCGCCGCTGGATCGGTGGCCCTCCAGAACTCGGCCGCCGTGACCGTCGACCCCGACGGGCTCATCGGGATCACCATCGCCGGGTACAACGCCTCCGATACCGGCGTCATCCAGCACTACGAGATCGCCGGGTCCGGCGGACACTCACTGGGCAAGCGGGCGTGGCCGATGTTCCACCAGAACCCCCAACTGACCGGCTGGCTGAGCCAGAGCGCCCCCGGCCACCTCAACGCCCCGATCGTCGGAATGTCGGCAACAGCAGACGGGAAGGGCTACTGGAACGTGGCGTCCGACGGGGGTCTCTTCGACTTCGGTAACGCAGGCTTCTACGGGTCGATGGGTGGCCATCCGCTCAACCAACCGGTGGTCGGGATGGCTGCGACGGCGGACGGGCGCGGCTACTGGGAGGTCGCGTCCGACGGCGGGCTGTTCGCCTTCGGCGACGCGCACTTCCACGGGTCGATGGGCGGACAGCACCTCAACAGACCGATCGTCGGGATGGCTGCGACGCCGGACGGGCGCGGCTACTGGGAGGTCGCGTCCGACGGCGGGCTGTTCGCCTTCGGTGACGCCCACTTCTACGGGTCGACCGGGGCCCTGACCCTCAATCGACCGGTCGTGGCGATGGCCCCGACGCCGGACGGCCGCGGCTACTGGCTGGTCGCCTCCGACGGGGGCATCTTCGCCTTCGGTGACGCCCGCTTCTACGGCTCGATGGGTGGACAGCACCTCAACCGGCCGATCGTGGGAATGGCCTCGAACGGCGGCAACGGCTACTGGCTGGTCGCCTCCGACGGTGGGATCTTCAGCTTCGGGACGGCTCCGTTCTGGGGCTCGACCGGCAACCTCTCGCTCGTGCTCCCGGTCGTCGCCATGGCTCCGGAGCCCCGCGGCCAGGGGTACTGGATGGTTGCGGCGGACGGCGGCATGTTCGCCTTCCACGCCGGGTTCTTCGGGTCTCTCCCGCAGCTCTTCGCCGCGTCCAATGTCGGGGCCGATTGAGTGTTGCGCTCGAGGAAGGCTGGACGCAGGCTGGCGGCGCTCGTCGCTGTCATCGCCCTCGCGGCTTCGGCCAGCGGTGTGGCCGCGCCGTCGGCGTCCGCCTACTCCTCCACCGATGTCACCCTGACCGGGCACGGCTACGGGCCCGGTCTCGGCATGGGGCAGTGGGGTGCCCTCGGGTACGCGCTGGCCGGGACCACATGGCAACAGATCGTCGAGCACTTCTACACGGGGAGCTCGCCTGCTGAGCTGTCCTCCGCCCAGGATGCCTCGTCGGTTCGTGTCGCCATCACCGAGAACGACGGCAACAGCGTGATCGTCACGTCGGGCTCGTCGTTCACCATCGACGGAACGTCGGTCGGGCCCGGTCAGGCGGTCGAGATGGCCCCGGTAGCGGGCGGGTGGGACCTGTCCATAGGACCGGGCTGCGGTGGTCCCTGGACCCAGCACTCCTCGGGCGTCACCGATCCCGCCGATCTCACCGCCGACGAGACCAGCGCCTCGAACACCCTGCAGCTCTGCCAGGCCAACGGGAACCTGACGGTCTATGGCCCGATCGAGGCGCTCTACAACTCGGATGGCCAGGCGCGGACCGTCAACACCGTTCCGCTCGAGACGTACGTGGCCGATGTCGTGCCGAGCGAGTCCCCCGCCGATTGGGGCACCCTCGGGACCTCCGGCCCGGCGGGCCAACCGTGGGGCTTCCAGGAGCTCGAGGCACAGGCCGTGGCGGTCCGCTCTTACGTCATGGCCAGCCCCGCCTCCTATGGCGGGTATGCCGACATCTGCGACCTCTCGTGCCAGACCTACCGAGGCACGCTCAACCAGAACCCGTTGAGTGACCTCGCGGCCCAGGACACAGCCGGCGTGGTCATGGAGAGCGGCGGGGTGATCCAGTCGACCCAGTACTCGGCGTCCACCGGCGGCTACACCACCCAGGGCACCTTCGCCGCGGTGCCCGACAACGGGGACGCGGTCTGTGTGCCGGGTGCCTGCAACCCGAACCACACCTGGACCGCGTCCGTTCCGGTGTCGACCATCGAGTCCACCTGGCCCCAGCTCGGTGCGCTGGAGTCCATCTCGATCACCGGCCGCAACGGTCTCGGCGACTGGGGCGGCCGGGTGACCTCCCTGACCCTGGTCGGGTCCTCGCAGAACGTGACGCTGACCGGTGACGACTTCGCCGGCGCGCTCGGGCTGCGCTCGAACTGGTTCACGGTGACCTCGACCTTGGCCAGCGCGGCCGCCGGTATCGCATCGACACCGGACGGCCAGGGCTACTGGATCGACGGATCGTCGGGAGCGGTGCTCGGTTTCGGAGACGCAACCGTCCCAGGGTCGGCCGGAGGCATGGCGCTCGCCGCGCCGATCGTGGGTATGGCAGCAACCGCCTCGGGCCAGGGCTACTGGGAGGTCGCGTCCGACGGCGGTGTGTTCGCGTTCGGCGACGCGGTCTTCGAGGGTTCGGCGGGTGCCATTCACCTCAACCGGCCCATCGTGGGCATGGCCGCCACCCCGGACGGACGCGGGTACTGGCTCGTCGCATCGGACGGCGGGGTGTTCGCCTACGGTGACGCCCGCTTCTTCGGCTCGACGGGCAACCTCGTGCTCAACCGTCCGGTCGTGGGTATGGCCGCCACCCCGGACGGACGCGGGTACTGGCTCGTCGCAACGGACGGCGGTGTGTTCGCGTTCGGTGATGCCCACTTTGCGGGGTCGATGGGTGGACGGCATCTCAACCAGCCGGTGGTCGGCATGAGCGCAGCCCCCGGCGGCACCGGCTACCGACTGGTCGCCTCCGACGGCGGCATCTTCTCGTTCGGAGCCCCGTTCTTCGGCTCCACGGGCAACCTGGTGCTCAACCAGCCGATCGTGGGCATGGCCGACTCCCCGGACGGCCTGGGCTACTGGATGGTCGCCTCCGACGGCGGCGTCTTCTCGTTCGGCGACGCGGACTTCTTCGGTTCGGGCGCCGGCTGAGCCGACCGCGGGACGGGATCGTGCTCGCCCGGGAGAAGACCGTTCAGGTCGTAGTGTTCGTACTCGCATGATGGAGAGCGCCCCGGTCGACCCCGACGTGTCCGTGACGACCGCTGCTCCCCCCGAGGGTGCACAGGAGACCGAGGCCGGTACCGGACCGCCGGTCACCGATCAGCCTCTCGAGGCCGGAGGGCAGCGGCCCGACGGGGTCGGGCGCCGCTGGCAGGCCATCCTCTTTGCCCCGGTCGGTGACGGGACGACACGCCGGCGGGGGAGTGACGCAGTCCGCCTCGGGCTCGCCGCGCTGGTCGTCCTGGCGTGCTGGCTGGTGGCGCTGGCCAACTCGAACACCGAGCACTCGATCGCCTCCGCACTCTCTCCAGCGCCCGACGGGCTGCGGTGGCTGGTGTCCTCGGTGTGGTGGGTCGCATCGTGGGGGTTGATCGCGGTGGTGGGGGTGCTCGCCCTCGTCTCCAGACGCCGGACCCTGATCCGCGACTGCCTGATCTCCGGCGTCGGCGCCTGGGTGCTCTGCGTGGTCGCCGGGGTCCTCTTCGGTACCGATGGCGGCCGCCCTCCCGACGCCGCCTTCCACGGGTTCGCATTCTCCTTCCCGGTCGCCCAGGTGGCTGCCACCGTGGCAGTTGCCACCGCCGCGCTCCCGTTTCTGAGCCGCTGGCTCCAGCGCACCATCGAGGCCGCGATCGTCCTCATGGCGCTTGCCGGTGTGGTGACCGGCCACGGCCTCCCCATGGCCATGCTCGCCAGCGTGGCCATCGGCGTCGGCGTCACCGCCATCGTGCGCCTCTCGCTCGGCTCCCCGCTCGGCCTTCCCTCGGCTGGGGAGCTGCTGGTCCTGCTCGGGGACCTGGACATCCCGGCCACGGACGTCGTCCCACTGCCGCGCCAGGAGTGGGGAGCGGGCAGGTTCGCCGCCACGCTGGCCGGGACGCCGATCGACGTGTCCTTCTACGGGCGGGATGCCGCCGATGCCCAACTCCTCGCCAAGACGTTCCGGTTCCTGCTCTTCCGGAGCTCGGGGCCCACGCTCACCTTCACCCGGCGCCAACAGGTCGAGCACGAGGCGTACGTGACCCTGATGGCCGATCGGGCGGGGGCCCGGGTCCCGAGGGTGCTCGCCGCCGGACCGGCCGGACCAGCCCGCGACGCGCTGCTCGTCACGCGCCCACCGGCGGGACGGCGTCTCAGCGAGTTCCCTCCCTGGACACCTCCCGACGAGCTGCCAGCAGCAGGCCCAATTTCCGACGGCGCTCCCGCTGAACAACCCGCTGAACAACCGGCCGAGCCCGCCCCCACCGAGCCCGCCCCTACCGAGCCGACGCTCGACGATCGCGCGCTCGACGACATCTTCCGTCAGGTCGGGATCGCACGCGCCGCAGGCCTCGCGCACGGGTCGCTCTCGGTCGAAACCATCGTGGTGGACGACCAGGGGCGCTGTGGCCTGCTCGACCTGAGGGCCGCATCCACCGTCTCGGGATCCGACCAGCTCGACCGCGACCTGGCCGCGACCCTTGCTGCCGTGGCGCTGGTGGTCGGGCCGGAGCGGGCGGTTGCCGCCACCGTCCGGACCCTGCCGCCGGATGCCCTCGTCGCTGCGCTTCCCCACCTCCAGCGGGCGGCGCTCGATCCGGTCTCCTCCCGATCGCTCCGCGGCAGGAAGGCCGTGCTCAACGCGGTGCGCGAGGAGGGAGCGAGGGCTGCCGGCGTGGAGGTCCCCAAGCTGATCGAGCCGCACCGGATCAGCTGGGTGAGCCTCGCCCTCGTGGCGGGGACCCTGATCGGGGGATGGGCCCTGCTCGGCGTCCTCGTCAACGTGACCAAGTCGTGGAGCACGATCACCGGAGCCGATTGGGGGTGGGTGGTGGTCGTCTTCTTTCTCGCGCAGGCCGCCTATCCCTCGATCGCGGTGACGACGATCGGGTCGGTCACCGATCCGCTTCCCTACGGTCGTGCGGTGGTGCTCGAGTTCGCCGACGTGTTCGTGGGGCTGGCCGGCGGTTCGATGGCCGTCCTTGCCACGCGGGTCCGGTTCTTCCAGCAGCAGGGGTACGACGGGACGCTCGCGGTCAGCTCGGGCGTCCTCGCCTCGACAGCGAGCTGGATCGTCAAGGGGGGTCTCTTCCTCGTCGCGCTCCCGCTGGCGTGGTCGCAGTTCCACTTCGGGCAGGAGCCCGACAGCACCGGCGGCGGCTCGGGGAGCAGCACCGCCCACATCGTGTGGCTCATCGTCCTCATCGTGCTCGCCGTCGGGGTCGTCCTCGGGATCGTGCTCGCCGTGCCGAGGTGGCGCAGGCTCGCCGCCGAGAAGCTCCGACCCAAGTTCTCCGAGGTCTGGGGTCACCTCCGTGTGCTCTCCACCCACCCCCGCAACCTGGTCGAGATCTTCGGCGGCAGCGTCGCCGCCCAGATACTGGTCGCCCTCGCGCTCGGTGCCGCGTTGCACGCCTTCGGCGACCACCTGAGCCTCGCGGCCCTCATCATCGTCCTCACCCTCGGGTCGATGCTCGGTGGGATCTCGCCGGTCCCGGGTGGCATGGGCGTCGTCGAGGCCGGGATGATCTTCGGGCTGACCGCGGCCGGGATCAGTGAGACCGATGCAGTGGCCGCGGTGTTCGTGCAGCGCCTCTTCACCGCCTACCTGCCACCCATCTGGGGGTGGTTCGCTCTCGTCTGGATGCGGAAGAAGGAGTACCTCTGACTCGCGCTGGCTCTCGCTGCCCAGGGCAGCCGGTCAGCGGTCGCGCCGATGCGGTCCGGTCTGGTCCAGCCCCGGGAAGCGGCCGAGTTTCCCGAACCGTCCGAGCCGTCCGACGTTGACCCCGGTGTCGGCCATGCGCAACATGCGCAGGTCGCCGCGGCTGTTCCCGTAGGCCCAGAGCAGCCGGCCCTCCAGGTCCTGTTGGCGGATCCAGAGTCCGAGGCGCCGGACCTTCTCCTCGCCCCGGCAGTTGCGCCCCTCGTAGCGACCGGTGAGCCGGCCGTCCGGGCCGACCTCGAGTCTGGTCGCGACCGAGCCGTCCGCGCTCAGGCGTTCGGAGGCCACCGAGACGTAGGCCTCCGGTGAAGCGGACACGACGACCACCGCGTCGCCCCGGCAGCGGTGCCACTCGAGGCGCCGACCGACATCGGGACGGAGGTGCGCGGCGACGTGCCGCGTCCCGAACTCCACCGCCACCTCGTGCACCCGGGTGGCCTCGACCCCGGCCAGGAGCCGGGTGAAGAGCCGCTGCTTGGTCTCGTCCGCTGCCGTCCCACCGGCGAGCGCGGCGTGCACCAGGTGCGGGGCGAGGGCGGTTCCGGCTTCGAGCACCGCCCGCCGGCCGGCGACTGCGGCGAGGAAGTCGAAGGCGCTCCCCCGGTCGGTCAGGGTGCCGTCGAAGTCGAAGGCGGCGACATCGGCCACGATCCCGGACCGTTCAGCCCGGCGGGGCAACGGAGACGCCGCCGCGTCCGGCGCCATCAGCGAAGCGCGCTGCTCCGCTCAGTGCCTCTCCCGACCGCAGGCTCTCGAGGCCGAGCCGGGTCTCGACGAGCAGCGCCTCGGGAGCGGTCAGGCCCCACTGGGCCAGGGCCGAGAGGCGGTCACTGCGCAGACAGGTCTGCGGCAGCGCGGCCAGCTCCTGCGCCCAGGCGAGCGCGGCCTCGCGGGTCCTGCCCGAGGGGACGACCCGGTTGGCCAGACCCATGGCCAGGGCCTCCTCGGCGCCGACCGCACGCCCGGTCAGGATGAGGTCGAGGGCGCGGCCGTGCCCGATCAGCCGGGGGAGGCGGACCGTGCCCCCGTCGACGAGCGGGACTCCGAAGCGCCGGCAGAAGACGCCGAAGACCGCGTCCTGTGCGGCCACCCGGAGATCGCACCAGATCGCGAGCTCGAGCCCGCCGGCCACCGCATGCCCCTCGACCGCGGCGATGACCGGTTTGGAGAGTTCGAGCCGGGTGGGGCCCATCGGGCCGGCGCCGTCCTCGGTGACCCGGTTCCCCTCGCCGCGGGCGATGGCCTGGAGATCGGCCCCAGCGCAGAAGGTCCCTCCGGACCCGGTCAGCACGGCCACCGCAGCGTCGGGATCGGCATCGAACGCGGTGAATGCGGCGAGCAGGGCGTCGGCCGTGGACCGGTCGACTGCGTTGCGCCGCTCGGGCCGGTCGATGGTGATGAGGGTGACCGAGCCGTGCCGGTCCACGCGCAGAGGGGCACTCATGACCCCAGCATTGCGGACCCAGCGCCGGCCGGCCAGGGCGCCGTCCAGCCGTGGCGGACAGCGCGGTCGAATACTTGACTTCCCCAGTCGACAATTGGACCGACTCCGACTACGCTGACCACGCGCCGGAACCAGTACTCCGGGTCGGGTCCGACGACCCCACCGGATCGGCGCACCAGGTCCCCGACACATCCGGAACAAAAGGAGCAGCACATGGCAATCCGTCTGGGCGATGAGGCCCCCGATTTCACCGCTGAAACGACCGAGGGCACCATCAACTTCCACGAGTACCTGGGAGACAGCTGGGGCGTGCTGTTCTCCCACCCCAAGGACTTCACGCCGGTGTGCACCACCGAGCTGGGCGCCTTCTCCAAGGCCAAGGCCGAATTCGACAAGCGGAACACCAAGTTGATCGGCCTGTCGGTCGACGACGTCACCTCCCACGGCAAGTGGGCCGGCGACATCGAGGAGACCCAGGGCAAGGCCCTCAACTTCCCGCTCATCGGGGACGAGGACCGCAAGGTGGCCGACCTCTACGACATGATCCATCCCAACGCCAGTGACACCCTCACCGTGCGCTCGGTGTTCATCATCGGCCCCGACAAGAAGGTCAAGCTCACGCTGACCTACCCGGCTTCCACGGGGCGCAACGTCGACGAGATCCTCCGGGTCCTCGACTCGCTGCAGCTGACGGCCGACTACAAGGTGGCCACCCCGGTCAACTGGAAGGACGGGCAGGACGTGATCATCGTCCCGGCCGTGTCCGACGAGGAGGCCAAGGAGCGCTTCCCGAAGGGCTTCAAGGCGCTCAAGCCCTACCTGAGGGTCACCCCCCAGCCCAACCGGTAGCCCGAGGCCGGCCACCCGGCCGGGCCGTATCCTGCGTTAGCGTCGCCGCTCCCGTCGCCGAGACGGGCGGATCCGGCTCCCGCGGCCGGATCCGGGCGCGCTGGCACGCCCACTGACCGGGTGCGCCTCCAGGGGGGTTCCTGCTACGATGGCCGGGTCGATGTGTTCCGTCCGTCGGCCGTCACCACGACTCCAGAGGTCTACGTTCCACATGCCAGACAAGCAGGCGACCATCACCGAGTACCGCCTCCACGAGACGGATACCGGGTCTCCCGAAGTGCAGATCGCCATCCTGAGCGAACGCATCGGCCATCTCACCGAACACCTCAAGGTGCACAAGGGGGACCACCACACCCGGCGTGGACTCCTCAAGCTCATCGGCCGACGCCGGCGCCTGCTCGATTACGTACGCAACAACGATGTCGAGCGGTACCGCGAGATCATCGGTCGCCTCGGCCTCCGCCGCTGACCACACACCAGTCGCCCCGCCCGGCTTCGGCCGGGCGGTCGCATGTTCTCCGCCGGTTGCATGCCGGCGGATCGCAGGAGGGCACAGAGCCAGCCTGCCGCAGGATCGGCCCCCGCCCAGCGGGCGGCCGTCGACACATAGCAGAGACACACAACACACAGATTGGGCTCCCATCGAGGTCAGTCACCAGTTGCCGATCACCCGCCCGCATCCGATGAGCGGGTGGCCGACAACTGGGAACTGGCGCGGGGAGTCCCCGAGCAACCAAGGAGCGTCATGTCAGACGCCATTTCCGTTTCGGCGCCGATCACCGGCACCGACAAGACACTCAGCTTCGAGGCCGGGAAACTGGCACAACTCGCCGACGGCGCGGTCGTGGGCCGCATCGGCGACACGGTGCTGTTGGCCACGGCCACAGCGGCACGGTCGGTACGGGAGGGGGCGGACTTCTTCCCTCTGACCGTCGACATCGAGGAGCGGGCCTACGCCGCGGGCAAGATTCCCGGTTCGTTCTTCCGCCGGGAGGGGAAGTCCTCGGACCAGGCCATCCTGACCTGCAGGCTCATCGACCGCCCGCTCCGCCCCTCGTTCCCGTCGGGCTTCCGCAACGAGGTCCACATCGTCGGGACCATCTTCGGAGCAGACCAGGTCAATCCGCACGACGTCCTGGCCATCAACTCGGCTTCCGCGGCACTGATGCTCTCCGGCATCCCCTTCGACGGCCCGATCGGGGCCGTCCGGGTGGCGTACTCGACAGACGGTCAGTGGATCCCGCACCCGACCTTCGAGGAGGGTGACGAGTCCACCTTCGAGCTGGTCGTCGCCGGGCGAGCCCTGAGCGAGGCCGACGACGCCGAGATCGCCATCATGATGGTCGAGGCCGGCGGTTCGGAGCGCTCCTTCCAGTACTACGAGGAAGGCGCACCCCAGGTCACCGAAGAGGTGCTCGCCGACGGCCTCGAGGCCGCCAAGACCTGGATCCGCGAGTCCATCGTCCTCCAGCGTGAGCTGGTCGCCAAGTACGTGGCCGTCCGGGGCCCGATCGAGACCGTCGAGTACGCGACGCTCGCCGACTACGGCGACGACGTCTGGGGACGGGTGGAGGCCATCGGGACCGCCGGCATTGCCGCCGCCAACGTGCTGACCCCCAAGGCCGAGCGCAACGCCGCGCTGGCCGAGGTGACCGGGTCGATCCTCGCCGACCTGTCCGGCGAGTTCCCCGACCGTGCGGGTGAGATCAAGGCAGCCGTGCGCGGCCTGACCAAGAAGCTGGTGCGCAAGCGGATCGTGGAGGAAGGGCTCCGCATCGACGGCCGCACCACCACCGACATCCGCCCCCTGTCCGCCGAAGTCGACCTGTTCCCGACGGCGCACGGATCGGCGCTCTTCCAGCGCGGTGAGACCCAGGTGCTCAACGTCACCACGCTCGGCATGCCCCGCATGAGCCAGATGCTCGACACCATCACGCCGGACGACTCGAAGCGGTACATGCACCACTACAACTTCCCGCCCTTCTCCACCGGCGAGACCGGGTTCATGAGAGGCCCGAAGCGCCGCGAGATCGGACACGGCCTCCTGGCCGAGCGCGCACTCTTGCCGGTCGTCCCCTACGAGGAGGACTTCCCCTACACCCTGCGCCTGGTCTCGGATGTCCTCGCCTCCAACGGATCGACCTCGATGGCCTCCGTGTGCGGGTCGACCCTCTCGATGATGGCTGCGGGCGTGCCGCTGAAGGCGCCGGTCGCCGGCATCGCGATGGGCCTCGTCTACGACGGGGGCACGTATGTGACCCTCACCGACATCCTCGGTGCCGAGGACGCCTTCGGTGACATGGACTTCAAGGTGGCCGGGACCCGGGACGTGGTCACCGCGCTGCAGCTCGACACCAAGATCGACGGCCTGCCGCTCGATGTGCTGACCAAGGCCCTGCTGCAGGCCAAGACCGCACGGCTGACCATCCTCGACGTGATGGCCGCGGCCATCCCCGAGCCGCGCAGCGAGGTCGCCGAGTCCGCCCCCAAGATCGTCTCCTTCGAGATCCCGATGGACAAGATCGGTGAGGTCATCGGGCCCAAGGGGAAGGTGATCAACGCGCTGCAGCAGGAGACGGGCGCCGACATCGCCGTCGACGACGACGGCATGGTGGGTACGGTCACCATCGGGGCCAAGGACGGGACCGCGGTCGCCGAGGCCAAGCGGCGCATCGAGACCATCCTCGACCCGCCGCTCGCCGAGGTCGGCGCCACCTACCCGGGCAAGGTGGTCAACATCACCAAGTTCGGAGCGTTCGTCAACATCCTCCCGGGTCGGGACGGCCTCCTGCACATCTCCAAGATCGGGCAGGGCAAGCGGGTCGAGCGGGTCGAGGACGTCCTCGAGCTCGGCCAGCCGGTCGAGGTCCGTGTCGACGACATCGATCCCCAGGGGAAGGTCTCCCTGTCCCTTGCCGGAGAGGCCCCGGTGGCCGACTCGTCCGGACGCGAGGACCGGGGCGGGCGCGAGGACCGGGGCGGGCGCGGTGACCGTGGTGGGCGCGGTGGTCCACCCCGGGGCGACCATGCCGACCCGGACAACGGCGGACGTCCCGGACGCCGGGCGCCTGCCGCTGCCCCGGCGGGCGCAGCGTCGTTCGAGGACACCTTCGAGGTCGAGCTCGCCCAGGAGTTCGGTGACCTCGGCCCTGCGGTGGTCGAGTCGTCCGAGCGGCCCAGCGGGGGCGGCCGGGGTGGTCGCCGGCGTCGGTGAGCGCACACGCCTGCCGTGGTCCGGCCATCGCCGCCGGATCACAACGGGCCAGCATGTCGAGGTGCCGATCAGCGGTGTCCCGATGATCCGCACCGAGGTCCTCCCGTGCGGGCTCTCCCTCGTGACCGAGTCGATGACGGAGGCCCGTTCGGTCTGCATCGGGTTCTGGGTGGGTACCGGCTCGCGTGACGAGGACCTCGGCCACGCCGGTGCGAGCCACGTCCTCGAGCACCTGCTCTTCAAGGGGACCGACGAGCGGTCGGCCGCGTCCATCGCCGAGGCGGTCGACGAGGTGGGTGGTGACTTCAACGCGTTCACCACCAAGGAGTACACGTCCTTCTACATCCGGCTGCTGGCCGAACATCTGACCCTCGGCCTCGACATCCTCTCCGACATCATGTGGCGTCCCGCACTCCGGAAGGAGGACCTCGACGCCGAGCGCCAGGTCATCCTCGACGAGATCCTGATGCACGCCGACGAACCGGCGGACGAGGCGGCCGAGCAGAGCTCGGCGGCCCTCTTTCCCGACCACCCCCTCGGCCGCGAGGTGCTGGGGAGCGTGACCTCGGTCTCGGCCATGACCGCCGACGGGATCCGGGCCTTCTTCTGCGAGCACTACCGACCCGGCAACATGGTGGCCGCCGTGGCCGGGGACTTCGATCACTCGATGGTGGCGGCCGGTCTCGAGGCGCGGTGGGAGGGGAGTGGTGGCGGGTCCACCCCGACCCGGTCCTCGCCAGACGACCGGGTGGACGCCCTGCGGGTCACCCGGCGGGCAACCGAGCAGGTCCACGTCGTGTTGGCGGCGCGATCGGTCGACCGCCGCGATCCGAGCCGCTACGCGCTCGCCGTCCTCAACCATGTCCTCGGCGGCGGTCTGTCCAGCCGGCTCTTCCAGGAGATCCGAGAGCGGCGCGGGCTGGCCTACTCGGTGTGGTCCGAACGGGTCGCCTACCACGATGCCGGGTTCCTGAGCGTCGGGCTCGGGACCGCCCCGGAGCACCTCAGCGAGGTCCTCGACATCGTCACCGCCCAGCTGGCGTTGCTGGGCTCGGACGGGATCACCGAGCGGGAGCTGGCCATCGCCAAGGGGAACCTGCGCGCCGAAACCCTGCTCGCCTGCGAGGACTCGGGCGCACGGATGAGCCGGATCGGGGCGGGCCTGCTGCTCCACGGTGAGGTGCTCCCGGTCGACGAGGTCCTCGGACGGGTGGAAGCGCTCACGCTGGACGACGTGCATGCCGCGGCCCGTCGGGTGGTTGCAGCCCCCCGCACCCTCTCGGTGGTCGGGCCGTTCGACGCAGACGAGTTCGACCCGGTCGCGCTCGCCCTCGGTTGACCGCACCTGACGCCGTACCCGCCGACCCCCCCCGGGCCCGCTGACCCGCTTCGATAGGGTGGTCGCCATGCGGGTCGGAGTGGTCGGGGCCGGTGGGCGGATGGGTCGCGAGGTCTGCCGGACTCTGCTGTCACGGTCCGGTCTCGAACTGGCGGTCGCGGTCGACCCCGCCCACACCGGTGCCGACCTCACCGCGCTGCTCGGTGTCGAGGCCGGCGGCATGGTGGTCGCCGGCACACTCGACGCCCTGGCGGATGCCTCGGCCGAGGTCGTGGTCGACTTCACCCGTCTGGAGGCGGCGCGCGAGACCCTGGCGTTCTGCGCCGACGCGGGGATCCATGTCGTGGTCGGGACGTCCGGGTTCACCGAGGCCGACCTCGGCGATCTCGCCCGGCTGTTCGACCCGGCCGGCGGGAAGGGCGCCAACTGCGTGCTCGCCGCCAACTTCGCGGTCGGCGCCGTCCTGATGATGCGGTTCGCCGCCATGGCGGCCCCGTTCTTCGAGGGCGCAGAGATCATCGAGCTCCACCACGACAAGAAGGTGGATGCACCCTCCGGCACCGCCTTGCGCACGGCGGAGGGGATGGCGGCGACGCGGCGCGACGACGGCAAGGCGGAGTTCCCATCTGATGCCACGAGCGTCCAGGTCATCGACGGGACCCGCGGTGGGAGTGGTCCCGGTGGGGTGCGCATCCACTCGGTGCGCCTCCCCGGCCTTGTCGCCCACCAGGAGGTGCTCCTCGGAGCAGCCGGCCAGGGGCTGACCATCCGTCACGACTCCTATGACCGCAGCTCCTTCATGGACGGCGTCGTCCTCGCCGTCCATGAAGTCGCCGGCCGACCCGGACTGACCCTCGGCATCGAGCCCTTGCTCGGGCTCTGACCGGCCGGCTCGTGCCCGACGACGCCCGGCAGCGCATCGTGGAGGCGACGTATGCCTGCGTCTCGCGCCGGGGTCTGGCGAAGACCACCGTCGAGGACGCCGCACGGGAGGCCGGTGTCTCGCGGGCGACGGTCTACCGGACCTTCCCCGGGGGGCGCGACGAGTTGCTGAGCGCGACGGTGGCCTGGGCCGCCGCCGACTTCTTCGTCCGCCTCTACGAGCACGTGCAGGGGGCCGAGAGCCTCGAACAGGTCATGGAGCGGGGGATCATGTTCGCCCATCGGGCCATCGTCGAGCACGAGGTCCTCCAGCGGGTCATGCAGACCGAACCGGAGAAGCTGCTTCCCACCCTCACCGTCGAGAGCAACTGGATCCGGGAGGGGATCGCCGAGTTCCTGGCTCCCTACCTGCTCGCCCGCGGGATGGCCGCCGGTGTCGATGTCGCCGAGGCGGCCGACTTCCTCGCCCGGATGGTGCTGTCCTACATGTCTGCGCCCGGGCGGTGGGACCTCGCCGACCCCGAGCAGGTCGCCCGGCTGGTCAGGTCGGAGCTGCTGGCCGGTGTGGTCGTGCCGGACCCCGGTCCCGTCCGTGGCTCGCGCGGTTGACAATGAGACAAATGGAGGCATAACGTTTCACCGTGGGTGTTCCGGGCGGCTCGCTACGGCTTCTGGAGGATGGAGAGACCCTGGCCGGGTCCGCTCCGAGCGGTGCGTCGCCCAACCGGATCCGGATCATCGACGCCACGCTCTCCTGCCTGGCCCGCCACGGCACGACCAAGACCACGGTCGACGACATCGCACGGCAGGCCCGGCTGTCGAGAGCCACCGTCTACCGCGCCTTTCCCGGCGGGCGGGACGAGGTGCTCGGGGCGGTCGTCGACACGGAGATGGCGCGGCTCTTCTCGGCCCTCGGGGTCTGTCTGGGCCAGGCCGGCGACCTGAGCGCGGCGCTCGTCGGGGGCATCGTCGAGGCGTCGACCCGCCTGCGCGATCACGCCGCCCTCCACTACCTGGCCGAGCACGAGCCCGAGACGGTCCTCGGGCATCTCGCCTTCGACGAGTCCGACCGGCTGCTGGCCACCGCATCCCGGTTCACCGCGCCGTTCCTCGCCCGGTGGATGGCCCCCGAGGAGGCCGGTCGGGTCGCCGAGTGGGCCACCCGGATCGTGCTCTCCTATGCGATCGCGCCCTCCGACCGCGTCGACCTCACCGACCCCGCCCAGGCCGCGTCCATCGTGGAGACCTTCATGCTCCCGGGGATCGAGGCGCTGGGCACCGTGGCGGCTGGCCCGATCGCCATCACCCCGTTCGCACCCACACCCGACCGAACTCTGGAGGAACTGGTATGACCACCGAGATGAGCAGCACCGAGGACATCATCGGACGGGCCGAGATCGACGACTTCGAGGCGATCCTCTCGGTCGTCGGGACGGAGGAGGCTGACGGGCGTCACGTGGTGCACTCCGACTACGACTCGATCTTCACCTGGGACTACGAGAAAGGCACCCGTCCGAAGCTCAACAAGCTCTACGAGAAGGCCAAGGGCGCCCAGTGGAACGGCGAGACCGACCTTCCCTGGGACACCGAGGTCGACCAGGAGCGCCTGGTCATCGAGCAGGCGGAGGCGAATGGTGGCTTCGGCATCGGCTTCGACCTGAGCGGCACCCCTGTCGAGAAGTGGGGAGACAAGGAATGGATCGCCTTCCTCGTCGAGAGCCAGAACTGGACGCTCTCGCAGTTCCTCCACGGCGAGCAGGGGGCGTTGATCTGCACGGCCAAGATCGTGGAGTCGGTGCCCTGGATCGACGCCAAGTACTACGCGTCCACCCAGGTGATGGACGAGGCGCGCCACGTCGAGGTGTTCGGCAAGTACCTCGACGAGAAGATGTCCGGCCACTACCAGGTCAACGCCCACCTGCGGCTGCTGCTCGACGACATCATCGCCGACTCGCGGTGGGACATGACCTACCTCGGCATGCAGATCATGATCGAGGGGCTGGCCCTGGCGGCATTCGGGTTCATGCACGCGACCACCCTCGACCCGCTGTTGCGCCAGCTGTTGCGCTACGTGATGGCCGACGAGGCACGCCACGTCGCCTTCGGCGTACTCAGCCTTCAGGAGTACTACCAGCAGCTCACCACGGCCGAGCTGCGCGAGCGCCAGGAGTTCGCGTTCGAGGCGGCGGTACGGATGCGCGACCGCTTCCTCCAGCAGGAGGTGTGGGACCGGATGGGCGTGGACCCGAAGGCCATCGTGCCGGTCGTCCAGCAGGCTCCGGACCGCGCCGAGTTCCAGGCGGTCCTCTTCTCCAAGATCGTGCCCAACTGCAGGAAGCTCGGGCTGCTCGACGCAGCCGATGGCTGGCTGCGGACCAAATTCACCGAGCTCGGCGTGATCCAGTTCGAGATGGCCGAGGACACCTCCGAGGAGTACGACGCCATGGCCGGGGTGCCCCCGACCAAGCGGTCGCTGGAAGGGGTCTGACCGCAGCACGCCGCCGGGGTGGCAGAGCGCTGCTGGTACCCTGGGTGCCCGTGACCCCGTTCCTCATCGCCGTACCCCGGACCGGGAGCTGACCACGGTGGCGCGCTTCGGTTCGGTGGTCACCGCGATGGTCACTCCGTTCGGGCCCGACGGGGAACTCGATCTCGAGGGCGCGGTCACCCTTGCCCGTCATCTGGCCGGCCACGGGAGCGACGGCCTGGTCGTGGCAGGCACCACCGGTGAGGGTCCCGTGCTCTCCGATGCCGAGCGCATCTCGCTGTTCCGCGCGGTCATCGAGGCGGTCGACATCCCGGTCATCGCGTCCACCGGTAGCAACGACACCGCCCATTCGATGATGCTCACCCGGGAGGCCAGATCGGCGGGAGCGGCCGGCGCCCTGGTCGTGACCCCGTACTACAACCGCCCGTCGGCGGCGGGCCTCTCCGCCCACTTCCGAGCGGTGGCCGCCGCAACCGACCTGCCCGTCGTGCTCTACGACATCCCGGTCCGCTCCGGCCGGCGCATCGGCCCCGAGCTCACCGTGCAACTGGCCCGTGAGGTGCCCGGCATCGTGGCCGTCAAGGACGCGACCGGCGACGTGGCCTCGGCCGCAGAGGTCGTCGATGCCAGTCCCGACGGCTTCGAGGTCTACTGCGGAGACGATTCGCTCACCCTGCCGTTCGCCGCCGTCGGCGGCGTCGGGGTGATCAGTGTGGCCTCACACTGGGCCGGTCCGGTGTTCGCCGATCTGTTGCGCAGCTACCGCGCCGGTGAGGTCGACCGGGCGGCCGAGCTCAACCGCGGCCTCTTCGAGTCGTACCGCTTCGAAGGGTCCGACGAGTACCCCAACCCGGTGCCGGCAAAAGCCGCCTGCCGGGTGCTGGGCCTCCCCGCCGGGCAGTGCCGTCTCCCCCATGCAGTCCCCTCGGCGGCACTCGAGGACCAGGCCCGGTCGGTCGTGGCAGGCGTGGACCGGGTGCTCCGGGCGCGGCAGTCGGTTGCCTGAGGCGAGGGGGTCCTCCCGGAGGACGGCGGGGTCGGAAGGCTCGACGAAGGCGCCCAAGGCCGCCGGTCGATCGCGGGGATCGGCGACGAAGGGCCGCGCCTCCCCGGTTCGGATCGTCTTCCTCGGGGGTCTCGGCGAGATCGGGCGGAACTGCGCGTGTGTGGAGGTCGACGGCCGCATCCTCGTCCTCGACGTCGGCATCATGTTCCCGGATCCGGACATGCCGGGTGTCGACCTCGTCCTTCCTGACCTGACCTATCTCCGGGAGAACGCCGACCGGGTCGACGGGGTCATCCTGACCCACGGCCACGAGGACCACACCGGAGGCCTCGCCTATCTACTGCGCGACTTCCCGGTCGAGGTCTACGGCTCCGAGCTCACCCTTGCGCTGGCTCGCAACCGCGTCGACGAGGCCGGCATGACCAGCCGGGCCACGTACATCACGGTGGCCGACGGCGAGCGGCGCCGGATCGGTCCCTGCGACGTCGAGTTCATCCCGGTGACCCACTCGGTCCCACACGCCTTCGCCACCGCGTTCCACACGCCGCAGGGGATCGTGCTCCACTCGGGCGACTTCAAGATCGACCTCCATCCGGTCGACGGGCGCCGCACCGACCTGGCCAGGATGGGGGCGCTCGCATCCGACCCCGGCATCCGGCTGCTGCTGTCGGACTCGACCAACGCCGAGGAACCCGGGTTCACCCCGTCCGAGTCGACCGTGGGTGCAACGCTCGAGAAGGTCTTCCTCGCCCGTCCGGACCGCCGGTTCGTCGTGACCTGCTTCGCCAGCCACATCCACCGCATCCAGCAGGTGGTCGACGCGGCGATCGCAGGCAACCGGATGGTGGCCACACTCGGCCGGTCGATGCAGAAGAACGTGGCACTCGCCCGGCGCCTGGAGCTCCTCCGGGTTCCCGAGTCGTCGTTGATCGACATCGAGGACATCGACGATCTCGAACCCGGCAGGGTCTGCGTGATCTCGACCGGTTCACAGGGCGAGCCGATGTCCGCCCTCTCCCGGCTGGCCGCCGGAGAGAACCGATTCTTCAAGCTCCGCGAAGACGACGTCGTCGTGATCAGCGCACATCCCATCCCGGGCAACGAATGGTCGGTGGGCCGGGTCATCGACAGTCTTCACCGCCGGGGGGTGGAGGTCATCCATTCCGGCACCGACGCGGTGCACGTGAGCGGTCATGCCCGTCAGGGTGAGTTGGCGATGCTGATGACGGTCACCCGCCCCGAGTTCTTCATCCCGGTCCACGGCGAGTACCGGCACATGGCCAATCACGTCCGCCTCGCAGCGAGCATGGACATCGCGGGCGACCGGGTGCTCCTCTGCGAGGACGGCGACGCGGTCCGGCTCGACGAGAAGGGCCTCCACCGGGACGGCACCGTCCCGGGTGGCTATCTCTTCGTGGACGGCAGCTCGGTGGGCGACATCGGACACGGCGTCCTGCGGGACCGGATGGTGCTCGCCGAGGAGGGCGTGGTCATGGCCGTGGCAACCGTCGATCTCAAGCGGTGCGAGGTGATCGGCGTGCCCCAGATCGTGACCCGCGGGTGGGCCTACGACCACGACACCGACGCCTTGCTCGACGAAGCCCGGGCACAGGTCACCAAGGCGCTCGAGCAGGCCCTGTCGGCCGGAAGCACCGACCACGAGAACCTCAACCGGGTCGCCCGCAAGGCACTGGGCAAGCTGGTCGGGGAGCGCACCCGCCAGCGCCCGATGATCGTCCCGGTCATCGTGACCGTCTGAGTCCCGTCCCCCTCACCGGCACTCTGCGGGACTAGCCTGATACCCACTGTGACGACCGCCACCAAGCGTCGGGCGGGTCGATCCGGGGCTCCGCGACCGAAGGGCAGGCCGGCATCCTCGTCTCGATCGGGCTCGGGCGCCCACGCGAGGAAGAGCCCGTCCACCAGGGGTGCTGCACGCACGTCCCGGAAGGGTGGCCGCGACGGGCGGACCGGTCTCCTCGCTTCGATGGGAGCGGTCGCCCGCGGGCACGCAGCCGACCTCTGGGGTGTGGTGCTGGTCACCGTCGGCGCCCTCACGGTCGTGGCCTTCTACGCCCGTTCCCTCGGCCCGGCCGGTCGCGGCGCCCGCCTGGCCGCCGGTGACGTCCTCGGAGAGGGACGGTACCTCCTGCCGCTCGTGCTGATCGCGGTCGGCGTGCGCCTCATGGTCGGACAAGGTGAGAGCGATGACGACCACCCCCGGCGCGAGCCGGCCCGGGCCGTCATCGGCGGCACGCTCACCCTGCTCGCGGTGGCCGGCTTCGCCGGCCTGGCCGGAGGGTCGCCACCCCTCCGCTCGACCACGGCCGAGCTGTCCGCGGCCGGGGGCTGGGTCGGTGCCCTCGTCGCGGATCCACTCGGCTCGGCGCTCGGAGGGTTCGGGGCGGTCACGGTGCTCGTGGCGGTGCTGCTGGTGGCCCTGCTCCTCTTCACCGGCGTGTCGGTCCGGACGGCCGCGAGCGGCGTGGCCCGCGCCGTTCGCTGGGCGGCGGAGGTGGCCAGCGGCGCCCGCGCGGGCGAGGAGACCGGCGACGAACCCGAGCCGACCGATCCCTTCGGACGTAGCGTTGCCGCGAGCACGCAGCCCCCGCTCGAGGCGCAGCCCCCGCTCGACACGCTGGACGGCGACGACGACGGAGCGGGACCCGACGGACGGCAGACCCCGGCGGAGACCGAGGCGGTGGTACCGCCCGATGCCGCCATCCGCCAGGCGGGTGGCGGGCAGCTCGAGATGCGGCCCGGGCCCGCGGTGGGTGACTGGCACCTCCCGCCGGACACCCTGCTCAAGCGCGCCAAGGCGCAGGTCATCGACGAACAGGAGGTGGACGCTGCGGGCGCTGCGCTGGTCGGCGCGCTGTCCGCCCACGGGGTGGAGACCCGACTGGTGGGCCGAACGGTCGGCCCGTCGGTGACCCGCTACGAGCTCGAGCTCGGGGCCGGGGTCAAGGTGGCCCGGGTGACCTCCCTCTCCAAGGACATCGCCTACGCCATGGCCTCCCCCGACGTCCGGATCCTCGCTCCGATCCCGGGCAAGTCGGCGATCGGGGTGGAGGTCCCCAACCGCCGGCGCCAGCTGGTTGCCCTCGGCGACATCCTGGCCTCGCCGGAGGCGGCCAATGCGACCCACCCGCTCGAGGTGGCGATGGGCAGGGACATCGCAGGCCGGGCCGTGATGGTCAACCTGGCCGAGATGCCGCACGTCCTCGTGTCGGGGTCGACCGGCTCGGGCAAGTCGTCCTGCATCAACTCGGTCCTCACCTCGATCCTGACCCGGGCCACACCCGATCAGGTCCGCCTCATCCTGGTCGACCCCAAACGGGTCGAGCTCGGGCAGTACAACGACCTCCCCCACCTGTTGACCCAGGTGGTGGTCGACCCGAAGAAGGCCGCCAACGCCCTCAGTTGGGCGGTGGCCGAGATGGAGCGCCGCTACGACCTGCTTGCAGAGGTCGGCCAGCGGGACGTCACCGGGTACAACGCGGCGTTCGATGCCGGGGAGCTCGCCGAGCACGAGGAGACGCACCGGCTCCGGATGCGGGGCACCGCCGGCGCCGACGACGGAGCGGAACCGGACGATCCCCGCTACGCCCGCCTGCCGTTCATCCTCATCGTGGTGGACGAGCTCAACGACCTCATGATGGTGGCCGCCCGCGACGTCGAGGAGTCGGTCTGCCGGATCGCGCAGATGGCACGCGCCGTCGGCATCCATCTCGTCCTCGCCACACAGCGCCCGTCGGTCGACGTGATCACGGGCGTGATCAAGGCGAACATCCCCTCACGGATGGCGTTCTCGGTCTCCTCGCTGGCCGACAGCAGGGTCATCCTCGACCAACCCGGTGCAGAGCGGCTCATCGGCAAGGGCGACATGCTCCTGCTGTCCGCATCCTCCTCGATCCCGCACCGGCTCCAGGGTCCCTGGGTGAGCGAGGCCGAGATCCGGGCCGTCACCGCCCACTGGAAGCGCCAGCGGCCGATGGAGGTGGTGGCGGGCATCGAGGAGGTGGTCGCTTCGGAGGGCCCGCGTGGAGGCGAGGACGACGGCGAGGACGACGACCTTCTGGCGCAGGCCATCGAACTGGTAGTGCGGTCACAGCTCGGGTCCACCTCGATGCTCCAGCGCCGGCTCCGGGTGGGCTTCGCCCGCGCCGGTCGGTTGATGGACCTCATGGAGCGGAGGGGAGTGGTCGGCCCCTCGGAGGGGTCCAAGGCCCGTGCGGTGCTCATGACCGCGGAGGAGCTGGACGCACGCTGAGCGAGCGGGACCCGCTGACCTCCGGTGAAGACGCTGTGCCCGTCGACACCACGGCGACCGCTGTCCCCGGCGCGCCGACGTCCCTGCTCGTCCCCATCCCCGAGGCGGTGTCCACCTCGGTGGGCCCGTCGGTGGTGCCCGAAGCGGTGCCCGACCCGGGCGATCCGGTTCCGGGTCGCCATCGTCATGCGCGACGGACGCGGCGCCTCCCCTGGGTGCTCGGTGCGGTGGCGATCCTGCTGGTCGGTGCGGGCGTCGCGGTCGCGGTCCAGCGGATCGAGCGGCCGCTCGCCCGACCCTCGGTCCACCCGGCCCCTGCCGTCACGCTCGAGGCCTCCGGCGCAGTCCCGGCCCTGCCGTGGCCGCCCATGGGCCAGGGAGCGGTCTCGATCCCGTCGCTCGGTTACGCATCGCAGTCGGGTGCCGAATCGCCGGTGCCCATCGCCTCCCTGACCAAGTTGACCACGGCGGTGGTCGTCCTCCGGGACCACCCCCTTCCGGCCGGCGCGCCCGGGCCGTCGATCACGGTGACGAGTGCCGATGTGGCCGAGTACGACTACGAGCTCGCCAACGACGAATCGAACATCCCGATCCAGGTCGGCGAGACGCTGAGCGAGCAGCAGATGCTCGAGGCGCTGCTCACCCAGTCGGCCAACGACGTCGCCTACATCCTCGCGCTGTGGGATGCCGGGACGCTCCCCGCGTTCGTCCAGAAGATGAACGCCCTTGCCGCCTCGCTCGGCGCCTCCCACACCCACTACGTGGACGCGAGTGGATACGACCCGCAGAGCGTCTCGACCGCGTCGGACGTCCTGCGGGTGGCCGCCGCGGGCATGGCCGTCCCGACCTTCGCCCAGGTGCTCGGGCTCGCCACGGTCACCCTCCCGCTGGTCGGGACGCGTCCCAACATCGTCACCGAGGTGGACATGCACGCGGCGATCGGGGGCAAGTCAGGGTTCACCTCGCAGGCGGGTGCCTCCATGATGCTGGCCGGAGAGCGGACCATCCAGGGCCGCCAGGCGCTGGTGCTGGTGGCCGTGCTCAGTCAGCCGACGGCGCCCCCGCCTCCGCCCCCGACCACCCCGCCCAAGGCGGGTACTGCACCGAGCACGACCACGCTCCCGAGCACGACGACGACCACGACCGACCCCTCCACCGACCCCGCGAACGACCACGACAACCCGATCACCGACCCGTTCAGGTTGACCCGCCCGGTCGTCGATCGGCTCCTGGCTGCCACCGAGGCGGGGGTGGTCCCGGTCACGGTCGCAGCCCCGGGCGCAGCAGAGGGATCGGTGTCGTCGACCTGGGGCGGAGTGGCCCACCCCGCCCCGGTGGTGACCGCGGGCGGCGCATGGCTGCTGGCGTGGCCGGGTCAGATGGTCCGGTCGTTGCTGCACTTCGACGAGGTCCGCCCCGGGAGCGCAGCCGGAGCCAGGGTCGGAACCGCGCTCTACGGCCTCGGGACCCAGCTCGCGGCGGTCCCGCTGCGGCTGGCCGCCCCGCTCCATGAGCCCACGTGGTGGTGGAGGCTGCTCCACACCCAGTGACAACCGGGTGACATGAGCTGGTCACCGGCAGCGTCCGCTCCGGTGCCCGTCCCGCCGCCTGCCAGGCCCGGCGAGTACCGTGGCGGTGTGCGCGCCCGAGCTCCCGCCTCGTCGGCCAACCTCGGTCCGGGCTTCGACACGCTGGCAGTGGCCCTCGACCGGTACGTCGAGGTGGACGTGGAGCCCGCGTCCCGGCTCATCGTGCGGTCGGAGGGTGAGGGGGCCGGCTTGTCGGACGACCCGTCCCACCTCGCCGCCCGGGTGGCCATCGACGTGGCAGGCACCGATCGCCTGGCCATCACGGTGCGCTCCCAGATCCCCATCGCCCGTGGCCTCGGGTCCTCGGCAGCGCTGGCCGTCGCCGCGGCGGCTGCGGCCGGGGCCGCCGATCCCCTGTCGGTGGCGGCCGCCATGGACGGACATCCGGACAACGCGGCGGCCTCGACCGTCGGCGGCCTGGTGGCTGCTGCGCGGGTGAGGGGCGGGGTCCACGTGGTGCGGCTCCCCCTCGACGTGAGCCTCGCGTTCGTTGTCATCGTGCCCGACGTCGCGCTCTCGACGTCCCGGTCCCGCCAGGCCCTGCCCACCGAGGTCAGCCGTGACAGCGCCGTGTTCAACCTGGCACGGATGGCCCTACTCGTGGCCGGTCTTGCCGACAGCCGGCTGCTCATCCCCGAGGCGACCGAGGACCGACTCCACCAGGACTACCGCAGTCCGCTCTTCCCGGCCGCCCCCAAGCTGCTGGCGGCCATGCTGGCCGGTGGCACGCTGGCCGCCTGCTGGTCGGGCGCCGGGCCCTCGCTCCTCGGGATCTGCCAGCGCATCGATGCCCACGGCGTCCAGGACGCGTCCACCCAGGCGCTGGCCGAGGCCGACCTCACCGGGGAGGTCCTGGTGCTGCACGCCGACAACGACGGCCTCATCGTGGACCGCGACGGGACGGGCGGCCTGTACGAAGACGATCGCTGACCGCCCGCATGCCCACCGAACCCAGTCGAGACCTCCGGACCGTCGCCAACCCGCACCCCGGGCGCGACTACGAGGTGCGCTGCGACGCCCCCGAGTTCACCTGCCTCTGCCCGCTCACCGGGCAGCCCGACTTCGCCACGGTCACCCTCGCCTACGTGCCCGACCGATCGCTGGTCGAGCTCAAGTCCCTCAAGCTCTACCTGTGGAGCTTCCGCGACGAACGCGGCTTCCACGAGGATCTGACCAACCGGATCCTCGACGACCTGGTGGCGGCTGTGGCTCCCCGCCGGATGACCGTGACGACGGACTGGCGGGTGCGCGGCGGTATCCACACCGTGGTCGAGGCCTCCCACCCCTGATCCGACCCCCCGCGTGGCTGCGGGCGGCCCGTCCCCGGGGCCGTATCCTGTGGCGGTGACGACCGACGGTGGGTCTCTGGAGGGTGTGGTCGGACACGAGGACGGCGGACGTCCCCGGACCTTCCACATCCGCACCTTCGGGTGCCAGATGAACGACCACGACTCCGAGCGGCTGGCCGGCGCGCTCACCGCCGACGGTCTGGTCGCCACCGACGACCTCGAAGCCGCGGACGTGGTGGTCTTCAACACCTGCTGCATCCGTGCGAATGCCGACCACAAGTTCTACGGGCATCTGGGGAACTTGAAGACCCTGCGCGAGCGGCGCCCGGAGATGCAGATCGCGGTCGGGGGGTGCCTCGCCCAGATGGAAGGGGACAAGATCCGCGAGCGGGCGGGCCACGTCGATGTGGTGTTCGGCACCCACAACCTGACCGCCGCGCCCGAACTGCTGCGACGGGCGAGGGCGTCGGGACCGCTGGTCGAGATCTTGGACGGGCCCCAGCCGTCCTCGGACCCGACGGCGGCCGACCAGCAGGCGACCGCCTTGGCCGCGGTGCGAGACCTGCCGTATGCCGCCTGGGTCACCATCCAGACCGGGTGCGACAACTCGTGTGCGTTCTGCATCGTGCCGTCGGTGCGCGGACCCGAGGTCTCCCGACCGATGGACGACCTGGTGACCGAGGTCGCTGAGCTCGCACGCCGGGGGGTGACCGAGGTCACCCTGCTCGGCCAGAACGTGAACTCCTATGGGCGGGACCTCACCCGCCGCCGGCCCCTCTTCGCGGAGCTGCTGCGCGCCGTGGGCGCAGTCGACGGCATCCGCCGGGTGCGGTTCACCAGCCCCCACCCGAAGGACCTCCGCCCGGAGACCGTGGCCGCAATGGCCGAGACACCGGAGGTCTGCAACCACCTCCATCTCCCCCTGCAGTCGGGCAGCGACGCGGTCCTTGCCGCGATGCGGCGCGGGTACACGGCCGAGCGCTACCTCCGACGCCTGGCCGCGGCCCGATCGGAGGTGCCCGACCTGGCGGTGACCACCGACCTCATCGTGGGCTTCCCCGGGGAGACCGAGGACGACCTCGAGCGCACCCTCGAGGTCGCGGCCGAGGCGGGCTACGACAGCGCCTACACCTTCGTGTTCTCGCCCCGTCCGGGTACCCGGGCCGCGGCGATGGAGGACCGGTACGTGGCACCCGAGGTCGTGGCCGACCGGTTCGAGCGCCTCCGGGCGGTCGTCGAGCGCTCGGCACTGAGCCGGCACCGCGCACGGGTCGGCCGGGTCGAGGAGGTGGTCGTCGAGGGACCCTCGAAGCGCGACCCGTCGGTCCTCACCGGCAGGACCGGGCAGAACAAGCTCGTACACTTTGCCGGCCACGGAAGCGAGCGCGTGTCCAGCGGCACCTTCGCCGAGGTGCGGGTGACGGGTGCGGCCCCGCACCACCTCACCGGCGAGCTGGTCCGGGTCACCGCCCGAGCCGTCCACCGCACGCGGGTCCCCGTCGCCGCCGGCTGACCGGTGACGGTCGCTCTGGTCGGTCCGACCGCCTCGGGCAAGTCGGCGCTCGCACTCGAGGTGGCCCGTGCCGGTCGTCCTGAAGGCAGGGCACCGGGGTCGGGCCAGATCGAGTTGGTCTCGGTCGACTCGATGGCCGTCTACCGGGGGATGGATCTGGGGACCGACAAACCCACGGCCGAGGTCCGGGCCGAGGTTCCCTACCATCTGCTCGACGTCGTCGATCCGGGCGAGGAATTCACCGTCCACGATTTCCAGGCGGCCGCCCGACGGGCGCTGGCCGACATCGCCGGACGCGGTGGGCAGGCCCTCCTCGTCGGGGGCACGGGGCTCTACCTCCGCTCGGTCATCGACGACCTCTCCCTCCCTGGCCGCTTTCCTGAAACCGCGGCGGCGCTCACCGCCGCGCTCGACGCGGCGGGCCCGGCCGGCAGTGCGGAGCGCCTGGCAGCGTGTCGGGACCTCCACCAGCGGCTCGCCGGCCTCGACGGCCGGGCGGCCGCCCGTATCGAGCCGGCCAACGAGCGACGCATCGTGCGGGCGCTCGAGGTGACCCTCGGATCGGGACGCGCCTTCTCCTCCTTCGGACCGGGCCTCGGGCGCTATCCGCCGTCCGCGGTCCCACAGATCGGGCTCCGCCGACCGCCCGAGGAGTTCGACCGCCGGATCGCCGAACGGCTCGCCCGGCTCATGGACGCGGGTCTGCTCGACGAGGTCCGCGCGCTGCGCGCCCGGCCCGAAGGGCTCTCCCGGTCGGCGAGGCAGGCACTCGGGTACCGCGAGCTGCTCGCGCACCTCGAGCGCGGGGTGCCGCTCGACGAAGCGGTGGACGAGGCGATCCGACGGACCCGGGCCCTCGCCCGGCGGCAGTGGGCGTGGTTTCGGCGCGATCCCCGTATCGTGTGGGTGGATCCCGACGACGACCCGGTCGGCACGGTGCTCCTCCGGCTGGGGGAGCGTTCCGGCCAGGTCCCGGTGGGAGACTGAGACCTCCATGACCCCACAGGCCCCCGACCGAGCTCCATTCCATCTGACCAAGCACCACGGCGTGGGCAACGACTTCCTGGTGACCGTGGACCTGGAGGGCGCTCGACCCCTCCCGGGGGACCTGGTGCGGGCCCTCTGCGACCGTCGCTTCGGTATCGGCGCCGACGGGGTCATCCGGATCCTCCGCGGCGCCGGCCGGGCCGACCTGTCCATGGTGCTGCAGAACGCGGACGGACGCGAAGCGGAGATGAGCGGGAACGGCATGCGCTGCCTCGCCCAGGCAGCGGTGCTGGCCGGCCTGGTCGAGCCACCCAGGTTCACCGTGAACACCGCGGCCGGCATCCGGTCCGTCGACTACCACCCCGGTATCCACCCGGACGCGGCCGTGGCCTCGGTCGACCTCGGCAGCGCGACGCTCGGGCCCGACCAGCCCCAGGAGTTCGCGGATCGCTGCGCCCGCAGGGTCGACCTCGGCAATCCGCACCTGGTCCTGCTCGGTCCCGATCTCGCCTCGGTCGACGTCGCCGAGATCGGCACCCGGCTCCAGGGGATCCATCCGGGCGGGATCAACGTGGAGTTCGTGACCCTGGGGCCTCAGCCCGACGCCCTGACCATGCGCGTCTGGGAGCGGGGTGTCGGCGAGACCGAAGCCTGTGGCACGGGCAGTGGCGCGGCGGCCGTGGCCGTCCACAGCTGGGGGCTGGTCGGCGATCGGGTCGCGGTGCACAATCCGGGGGGCACCCTCGAGGTGGAGCTGACCGGCGACCGGGTGGCGCTGTCCGGCCCGGTCCACCGGGTCGCCGAGCTGGTGGTCGACCCGGTCGCCGTCCTCGAGGCCGCCCGCCCGTGAGCCCGACCGAATCTGCATTCACCGACACCCTCATCTCGCGCGCCGTCCGCGAGCGCATCGTGCTGGTGGGGGTCACCTTCCCCCATGGCACCACGGCGGCGACGGAGGCAGGGCTCGACGAGCTCGCGCTGCTGGTCGACACGGCCGGCGCCGACATCGTCGGACGCGTCCTCCAACGCCGGACCACGCCCGACCCGGCCACCTTTATCGGCCGGGGGAAGGCCGAAGAGCTGCGCGCGGTCTGCCTCGACGTCGATGCGGACACGGTCGTCTTCGACGACGACCTCTCCCCGGCCCAGCAGCGCAACCTGGAGAAGCTGCTCGGGCGGACCGCGATCGACCGGACCGCGGTGATCCTCGACATCTTCGCCCAGAACGCGAGGACTCCCGAAGGGCGTGCCCAGGTGGAGCTCGCGCTGCTGCGCTACCGCCTGCCGCGTCTGCGCGGGCGCGGGCATGCACTCAGCCAGCAGGCGGGCGGGATCGGCACCCGTGGTCCCGGCGAGACCCAGCTCGAGGTGGACCGGCGGCGCCTGGTGCAGCGGATGAGCCGGCTCGAGTCCGACCTGCGCCAGCTCGCACGGACCCGGCGCACCCAACGCCGCGGCAGGCAGCGCTCGCGGCAGCGGACGGTCTCCCTCGTCGGGTACACCAATGCTGGGAAGTCCACCCTGCTCAACCGGTTGTGCGGTGCGGACGTGCTCGTCGAGGACCGGCTCTTCTCGACCCTGGATCCGCGGACCCGCCAGCTCGACCTGCCGGGCGGCGAGACGGTCCTCTTGACCGACACCGTCGGGTTCGTCCGCAAGCTGCCCCACCAGCTGGTCGAGGCGTTCCGCTCGACCCTGGAGGTGGTGACCGAGTCGGACCTCATCGTGCACGTCGTCGACGGGTCGGCCCCCGACCTCGAGGGACAGATCGACGCGGTGCGGACGGTCCTCGCCGAGATCGGCGCCGACGGGCTGCCCGAGTTGCTCGTGGTCAACAAGGCCGACGCCCTCGGGGCGGGGGACGACTGCAGCGGCCAGGAGGCCCGGCGACTCCTGGCCGCGCATCCCGGGTCCACGCTGGTCTCGGCCCGGACCGGCGAAGGGATCGAGGAGCTCCTCGAGACGGTGGGGGACCGCCTCCGTGTCGGCGACCGGGTCGTCGAGCTGCTCGTGCCCTGGGCCCGCGGTGATGTCCTGGCCGCCGTCCACCGCGAGGGAGAGATCGTCGGCGAAGAGCCGGGCGACCTGGCCGCTCGCATCCAGGTCGTCCTCGACGACGCCGGCAGGGCCAGGTTCGCGGAGTTCGTGGATCCGTGACCGCGGTGCCCCCGCCACCCACGCGGTCGGCGGGGTTTTCGCCGCCGCCCTACCCCTACGATCGGCTGTCCGGTGTCCGGGCGCGCGCCGATGCACGGTTCGCCGGGGCCGGGGGGGTCGTCGACTGCTCGATCGGGACGCCCTGCGATCCGCCACCACCTGCGGCGCTGGCGGCCATGGCCTCGTCGGGCACCGAGCGGGGCTACCCGACCTCACCCGGATCGCCGCAGTACCGTTCGGCCGCCGCGGCGTGGCTGCTCCGCAGGTTCGGGGTGAGCGTGGACCCCGAGCGCGAGCTCGCCGCGTGCGTGGGGACCAAGGAGTTCGTGGCGGCCACCGCCCACCACCTCCGGCTGCGGACGCCGGACCGGGACACCGTCCTCTACCCGGCCACCTCCTATCCCACCTACGCGATGGGCGCCACACTGGCGGGCTGCCGGTCCGTCCCCGTCCCCGAGGCGGCCGCGGGTGGCCCGGACCTCGAGGCCATCTCGGCTGGTGATGCTGCCCGGGCCCTCCTGCTCTGGGTCAACTCGCCCTCGAACCCGACCGGCCGGCTGACCGATCTGGGCCGTGCCGCCGAGTGGGGACGGGAGCACGACGTGCCCGTCTTCTCCGACGAGTGCTACGCCGAGTTCACCTGGGACGGACCGCCGCGCACGGTGCTCGAGTCCGGCACCTCCGGCGTGGTCGCGGTGCACTCGCTGTCCAAGCGCTCCAACCTGGCGGGTGTCCGGGCCGGCTTCTACGCAGGCGACGCCGACCTGGTCGGCTACCTGATCGACGTTCGGCGCCACGCGGGGCTCATGGTCCCCGGACCGGTGCAGGCCGGTGCGGCCGTCGCGGCTCGCGGACGACGAGCACGTCCAGGTCCAGCGCGAGCGGTACGGGACACGACTGACCCTGCTCGGTGACGTGCTGGGCGGATCCGGGCTGCCCGTCGGCCCGCCACAGGGCGGCTTCTACCTCTGGGTCCCGGTGCCGTCCGGATACGGCGACGGCTGGGATCTCACCGAGTGGCTGGCCGCCGAGGCCGGCATGCTGGTGAGCCCCGGCGAGCTCTACGGCGAGCTCGGGTCCGGCCACGTGCGGGTGGCGGTCGTCCAACCCATCGAGCGACTCGAACTGGTTGCTGCGCGCCTGGCCGCTGGCCCGGGGTTCCCGACCGTGCCGGGGGGTGCGGGCTGACCGGATCGCCCGGTCCCACAGGAGGGCTCATGAGAGGGCACCGGCTCAGCGTGATGACCGTCGTCCTGTCCGTTCTGGCGGTGGCTGGCGGCTGTGCGACCCCGTCGCAGTCCTCGCCGTCACCGGCGATCCGTCCACCGCCGCGCAGTTGATCGACCTCGACCTCGACCACCGAGCCGCTCCCGGTGGCCCCGGTCTCCTGGGCGCCGTGTGGCGCGCTGGAGTGCGGCACGGTCACCGCGCCCCTCGACTACGCCCGCCCGGACGGGCCCACCATCCAGATCGCCGTCGCCCGCCGCCCGGCGGGGGATCCCGCCGAACGGATCGGATCCCTGGTGATCAACCCCGGTGGTCCGGGAGCGTCGGGCATCGACGACCTGCCGAACGAGTTCTCCGCGCTCGACCCGCAGGTCCTTGCCCGCTTCGACATCGTGTCGTTCGACCCGCGTGGTGTCGAACGGACGGCACCGGTCGACTGCGCTCCGGGTGGCGGTACGACAGCCACCCCGGCAGCGGCGCAGGCGCCGCCTCCGGTGCCCGCCACCCCGGCCGACCGCAGAGCGCTCCTCGAGAGCGACCGGGCGTTCGCCGCCCGGTGCGAACGGGAGAGCGGAGCCATCCTCCCGTACGTCGGGACGGTCGACGCCGCTCGCGACCTCGACCGGATCCGTCAGGCGCTCGGCGACAGCGCACTCACCTTCGTCGGGCACTCGTACGGCACCCTGCTCGGGGCCACGTACGCCGCGATGTACCCGACCCGTGTCCGGGCGATGGTCCTCGACGGAGCCATCGACCCGGCGCTGTCGACGACCCAGTACGTGACCGAGCAGGCCGAGAGCTACGAAGCGCAGTTCGAGGCATTCGCCACCTGGTGCACGACCTCGGCGTCCTGCGCGTGGCACCCGACCGGTGATCCGACCGCCGCCCTGCTCGCCCTCATCCAGGCGAGCGGGACCAGACCACTCGCCGCGACGAGCGGCCCCACAGGCCCCGCCGCCCTCTACAACGCCCTGCTCGCCGGCCTCGAGCAGGAGGGATCCTGGCCCGCGCTGGCTGATGCCCTCGTGGCGGCTGAGGCGGGCGACGGGGGTGCGGTCTCCTCGCTCTCGGGGCGCTACGCCAGCGGTGGCTCGAGCAACGCGCAGGAGGCCGAGCAGGCCATCGACTGCCTCGATCATCCGGCGGACCGCGACCCCGCCAGCTATCCGGCGCTGGCCGTTCGCATGGGCCGTGCCGCCCCGATCTTCGGGCCACTGCTCGCCTGGGACCTCCTCGGGTGCGCCGTCTGGCCGGCGTCCCCGACCCGCATCCCGGCACCCGTCTCCGACCCCGGTGCTCCGCCCATCCTGGTGGTGGGCGCGACCGGTGACCCGGTCACCCCGTACTCCTGGGCGCAGTCGCTCGCCGGCGAGCTCACTGGTGGCGTGCTCCTCACCTGGCGTGGGCAGAGCCACGTGGCCGAGTACTACAGCCCGTGCGTCCGCAGCGCGGTGCAGTCGTACCTGGTCGACGGCGTGACCCCCATCGCCGGGACCACCTGCACCGACTGACCGGCGGCCCGAGCAGACGGCGACCGATGACGGGCGCGGGCCGCAGCGGCCGGGCGACGGCGCGTGGCCTGCATGCGTGGTCTGCATTCGGCACGCGTGCCCAGGGCTAACGTCTCTGCGCATGGCAGACCTCGAGGCACAGATCGACGCCCTCTGGGACCGTGCAGCCGGACTGGGCCCGACCGACACCGATGCCCTCGCCGTGGTGACCGAGGCGATCGACCTCCTCGACCGTGGCGAGGCCCGCGTGGCGGAGATCGATCCCGCCACCGACCGGGTGGTGGTGCACGAGTGGCTCAAGCGGGCGATCCTCCTGCTCTTCCGACTGCGATCGATGGAGACCATGGAGGTCGGTCCGTTCGAATTCGCGGACAAGCTGCCGCTCAAGCGCGACTTCGCGGCGTCGGGCGTCCGTGTGGTGCCGGGGGCCTCGGCCCGCTGGGGGTCGTTCCTCGGCGACGGCGTGATCTGCATGCCCAGCTACGTGAACATCGGGGCACGGGTCGGGGCCCGCTCGATGGTGGACACCTGGGCGACGGTCGGCTCGTGCGCGCAGATCGGCGAGGACGTGCATCTCTCGGGTGGGGTGGGGATCGGCGGCGTCCTCGAGCCCGCGCAGGCCGCACCCGTCTTCGTCGAGGACGAGGTGATGATCGGCAGCCGCTGCATGATCACCCAGGGCGCGCGGGTCGGCCGGGGTTCGGTGGTGGGGGAGGGGACCATCCTCAACCCGTCGATCCCGGTCATCGACGCGGGGTCCGGCGAGGAGCTCGGACGCGGGCACGTCCCACCGTGGTCGGTTGCGGTGCAGGCCTCGCGGCGGCGCGACTTTCCCGGTGGGGAGTTCTTCCTCCCCTGCGTGCTCGTCCTCCGTCGGCTGACCGAAGGCCAGCGCCACGACAAGGCCCAGCTCAACGAGCTCCTCAGGGAGCACGGGGTGTCCGTGTGACCGAGGCTGCGCCGGGCGGTCTGCTGGGCCTGGCCACCGCCCTGGTCGCCATCCCGTCGGTCAGCCACGGCGAGGCCGCCATGGCCGATGCCGTCCAAGCGGCACTCGAGCTCTGCCCGTGGTTGGAGGTCACCCGGGTGGGCAACAACGTGGTGGCGCGGACCGACCTCGACCGCGGTCGCCGGCTCCTGCTCGCCGGCCACCTGGACACCGTCCCGCCGGCCGGGGGAAACCACGAGCCTCGGGTCGACGGCAGCACCGTGTACGGGCTCGGAGCGACCGACATGAAGGGCGGCCTGGCGGTCTTCCTGCATCTCGCCGGGACCATCCCCGAGCCGGCGGTGGACGTGACCTGGTGCTTCTACGCGTGCGAGGAGGTCGCCCAGGAGTTCAACGGGCTGCGCCACCTCTGGGCGGAGCGGCCCGATCTGTTGGCCGCCGACGCCGCGATCCTCGGCGAGCCGACCGGGGGTCGGGTCGAGGCAGGGTGTCAGGGAACGCTACGCGTGCAGATCGACCTGGCCGGTGCGCGGGCGCATACGGCCCGGCCCTACACCGGCCGAAACGCCATCCATCGCCTGGGCCCGGTGCTCGAGGCCATCGCGGGCTGCGAGCCCCGCCGTCCGGTGCTCGACGGGTGCGAGTACGCCGAGCAGCTCCAGGCGGTCCGGGTCGAGGGTGGGGTGGCCAACAACGTGGTCCCCGACCTCGCCTCCCTGGTGGTCAACCACCGATTCGCCCCTGACCGGACCCCCGATCAGGCGGAGTCCGCCGTGCGCGACCTGCTCTCCTCCTCCCTCGAACCCGGCGACCACTGGGAGCTCCTCGAGTCCTCGGCGGGTGCCCCGCCCGCTCTGGACCATCCGCTGCTGACATCGCTGGTGGCGGCCACCGGGGTCGCACCGCGGGCCAAGCTCGGGTGGACCGACGTCGCCTCGTTCTGGGCCCACGGGATCCCGGCGGCCAATTTCGGACCCGGGGACCCGCTGCTCGCCCACACCCCCGGTGAGCTGGTGACCGCCTCCGAGCTCGAGGGCGCGGCAGGGGTGCTCGGCACGATGCTGCTGCCCGGTGGGTAGGGACGGGTTCGCAGTGGGCGGGCTCAGAGGCGCCGGAGGACCGTGACGACCTTGCCGTAGACCGCGACATCCCCCGGGTCGAACTCCATCGGCGAAAGGCTCGGGTTGGCGGGGGAAAGGACGATCTTGCCGTCCCTGGTCGAGAAGGTCTTGACGGTCGCCTCGTCGTCGGGGATGCCCGCCACCACCACGTCGCCCCGCTCGGCCTCGGGCTGCTGGCGCACCACGACGAAGTCACCGTCCACGATGCCCGCTTCGATCATCGAATCACCCTTGACCCGCAACATGAACAGGGTTCCGGTGCCGGTGAAGTCCTCCGGCAGCGGGTAGAGCTCCTCGACGTTCTCCTGTGCCAGCACACCGGTGCCGGCGGCCACGTCGCCGACCAGTGGTACGTGACGTACCGGCCGCGCATCCTTGATGACCTTCGAGGACGGGTCGTAGCAGACCTCGATGGCGCGGGGTTTGGTCGGATCTCGGCGCAGGTAGCCCTCGCGCTGGAGTACGGCGAGGTGGGCATGGACGGTGGAGGAGGAGGTGAGGCCGACCGCCTCCCCGATCTCGCGCACCGACGGGGGGTACCCGCGGTCGCGGACCGCCGCCGAGATGCAGTCGAGGATCTGCCGCCGCTTGATGCTCAGTACCTGTGCCATGCCGCTCCTTGTCATCGCCGTCATGTGCTGCACGGTGCTCGTGGCCCTGCACGGTGCTCGTGGCCCTGCACGGTGCCCGTGCGGCGAACATCTGTTTGCAGAAGCTAGTCCCGGCCGGCACGGAAGGCAAACATCCGTTCGAAAACGGTCTTGACATCGAACAGGTGTTCGTGATGAGATTGAGGGCAGACGAACAACAGTTCGACCGATCGACCCAGGGCGATGTCACACCGTCCCGGTACAACCAAGGGCGACACGGGACCCCGGTACGGCCCCAGGGCTCCCGGAACCCGACAGCCAGAGACACGGATACAGCCACAGGAAGGTCCTCCCGATGACTGCGCTTCTCACAGCACCCCGCATCGACACAACCGAGACCTTCGACATCCCGGCCGCGGCATCGCGACCGGTCCTGCGGCTGGTGGATGGCCGTGACCGACGGACTGCCGGATTGCGCCCCGTCGACCCGGTGTCCGCTGCGCCGGACCGCCCGGCCACCGGGCGCCGCACGTCGCCGGCGGTTCGTCGCAGGCGCACACTGCTCGCGGTGATGGCACTCGCCCTCATCGCCCTCGCTTTTCCGCTGGGTGGAGTCGATGGTCCCTCCCACGCCACCGGCTCCACCCTCGCGGGAAACGGTCCGGCGGACTACACGGTGCGTCCGGGTGACTCGCTGTGGTCGATCGCCGAGCGGATGGATCCGTCCGCGGATCCGAGGCCGATGGTGGCCCGCCTTGCCGCGGAGATCGGCACCTACCAGGTGGTCCCCGGGGAGCAGATCACCCTTCCCTGACCAGGTGTGACCGGCCCCGAAGCGGCTCCGACGGGACGGTGGTCGACCGATGGGGAGGGGTCATGCGCACTAGCCTCGACTCCGTGCGCTGTCCCTGGTGCCTGGCCGACGACGACCGGGTGATCGACTCGAGGCTGGCCGAGGAAGGGACCGCCATCCGTCGCCGCCGGGAGTGCGCCGGCTGCGGGCACCGCTACACCACGTTCGAACGAGTCGACGAGATCCCACTGATGGTGATCAAGAGGTCCGGCGACCGTCAGCCCTTTGACAAGGGAAAACTGGTCGACGGCCTGCGCGCGGCCACCAAGAACCGCCCGGTGACCGAGGAGCAACTCGACGAGGTCGCCCGCGAGGTCGAGGACGAGCTGCGCGAAGACGGGTCGGAGCCCACCTCGGAGCAGGTCGGCATCGCGGTCCTCGACCGCCTGCGCTCGGTGGACGAGGTCGCCTACCTCCGGTTCGCGAGCGTCTACAAGGGGTTCGAGGGGGTGGACGACTTCCGTCGCGAGGTCGGCCTGCTGACCAAGACCACCGCGCCGAAGCGGCCGGAGGGCTGACGGGTGGCCGAGCTCCTCACCGATGTCCCTCGTTGCGCGCTCGCGGTGTACGCACACCCGGACGACCCGGACGTCTCCTGCGGTGGCACGCTAGCCGCCTGGGCCAAGTCCGGATCGGAAGTGCACACGCTGCTCTGCACGGACGGCGGCAAGGGAACCTCCGATCCCGACGAGGACCCCGCGGACCTCGTCCGACGACGCGCTGCCGAGGCAGCGGAGGCCGCCGCGGTGATCGGCCTTGCGGGCCAGGAGTGCCTCGGCTACCCCGACGGTGACCTGGTCGACGAGCCGAGCTTCCGGGAGGCATTGGTCGCGGTGGTCCGCCGGATCCGTCCGGACACGGTGCTCTGCCCCGACCCCACCGCTGTCTTCTTCGGGCAGGAGTACTTCAACCACCGGGATCACCGGATCACCGGATGGGCAGTTCTCGATGCAATCGCCCCTGCGGCTGCCCTTCCGCTCTACTTCCCGACGGCAGGGCCGCCGCACCAGGTGGCCACGGTCCTCCTCTCGGGAGCCTTCGAGCCCGACGTGTGGGTCGACATCTCGGACACGGTCGATCTCAAGGGCGAGGCCGTGGGCTGTCACCGGAGCCAGTTCCCCGACGGCGTGGAGTGGGCGGCGACCGCGGTGCGGCTGGCCGCCGAGGATGCCGGCCGTCAGGCGGGCGTTCCCCTGGCCGAGGGCTTCCGGAGACTGCGCCTCGGCGGGTGACCCAGGCCACCCCGCAGGAGCGGTCGGAGAACCGGTCGGCGGCCGTCGACCGGGTCATCCTGCACGTGGACATGGACGCCTTCTTCGCCTCGGTCGAGGTGCTCGACGATCCGTCGTTGGCTGGGCTCCCGGTCATCGTCGGTGGGAGCGGACCACGCGGCGTCGTGGCCGCGTGCACGTACGAGGCACGCCGGTACGGCATCCACTCGGCCATGCCCTCGTCGGTCGCGCGCCGGCGGTGCCCTGACGCGGTCTTCCTCGATGGACGGTTCCACCGCTACATGGAGGAGAGCCGCCGGCTGCACGCCGTGCTCTCCTCGTTCACCCCGCTCGTCGAGGGCATCGCCCTCGACGAAGCGTTCCTGGACGTGACCGGGACTGTCCACCTGCTCGGCGATGGCCCCACCGTCGCGCACGCCATCCGGCACCGGGTGCACGAGGAGCTCGAACTGGCCTGCTCGGTCGGCGTGGCGCGGACGAAGCTCATGGCCAAGCTTGCCTCCAAGGCCGCCAAGCCGACGGCCGACGAGCACGGCATCACCCCCGGTCCGGGTGTGTGCGTGGTCGACCCCGACGACGAGCTCTCCTTCCTCCACCCGATGGCGGTGCGGGCGCTCTGGGGGATCGGCCCGGTGACCGAGAAGCGGCTCCACGCGCTCGGCATCACGACCGTCGGAGAGCTCGCGTCGGTGCCGGCCTCGGCCCTCGAGCGATACCTCGGCCCGGCCACAGGCGGTCATCTGGCTGCGCTTGCCCAGGGTGAGGACGACAGGCCCGTCGTGCCCGAGCAGGCGGCCAAGTCGATCGGCCACGAGGAGACCTTCGCCACCGACCTGTGGGATCGAGCGGATCTGCACCGCAGACTCCAACGGATGGTCGACGCCGCCGCGACAGGCCTCCGCGCGTCGGGCAAGGCCGCCCGGACGGTCACGGTGAAGCTCCGGTTCGGCGACTTCGGGCAGGTCACCCGCTCCCATACGCTGGGCAGTCCGATCGACGCCGGCCCGGCCATCGGTGTCGTGGCGTCCGCGCTGGTGGACTCCGTCGAGCGGGACCGAGGGGTCCGCCTGCTCGGGGTCAGTCTCTCCGGCCTCGTCGATCCCGCTGGTGGGGGCACCCAATTACGGCTCGCCCTCGGCCTGGGTGACGAGCCTCCGGCCGCCGGCCGGCTCGGCGAAGCGGTCGAGCCGATGGACCCGATGGTCGCGGCACACGAGGACGCCGAGCGCCTCCAGGAGTCCTGGTCTGCGGTGACTGCGGCCGTGGACGCTATCCGGGTGCGGTACGGCGGGGAATCGGTCGGCCCGGCGTCCCTGGTGGGGGCCGACGGCGTGCAGGTGCGCCGCCGCGGCGACGCACAGTGGGGACCGGGCAGTCCGGGACCGGGAGAGACCGGGCCCGGGGACCCGGCGGCATTGTAATATGAGCGTGGTGCACGATCATGACCGTCCTGGCTCACGGCTGGACCCCGGATACGCGATGTGTTCGGGGCGGCGGTGCGCGAAGATGGTGGGGACGACCACCGCTGGTGTTGACAACGGGTGGAGGGGACGAGTCGGTGCCGCTCTCTGAGCATGAACAACGGATACTGCACGAGCTGGAGCAGTCCCTCTACCAGGAGGACCCGGACTTTGCCGAGCGGGTGCGCTCGGAGACGGTCTACCGCCACGCCGGCAGGTACTGCATCTGGTCTGCGCTGGTCTTCGTCGCCGCCCTCGTCTTCATGCTCTTCACCTTCGCCAGCAATATCGCCCTCGGGTTCGTCGGTGTGGTCGTGATGTTCCTTTCCGGCGTGGTCTTCGCCAACAACGCCCGGCGCATGGGCAAGGCCGGGATCGACGACATCTCGCGTTCCCTCCACAGCCGCAGCATGAGCAACCCGGTCCACGATCCCCGTGACTGGATCCGTGGGCGCTTCCACCGGGACGACTGATCCGTCAACGGACGGCGCGCCAGCCGGTCCCACAGCGGGTGCCGGTGCTTCGGGCGCGGCAACTCCCGTCGGGTCCGGGGCCCGGTCGCCGCTGCTGGCGGTCGACATCGGCGGTACGAAGATCGCGGCGTCGCTGGTCGATCCCGTGGGCCGCCTGCTGACCGAGTCCAGTGCCCCCACTCCGGACGACGACGACCCGGAGGTCGTGTTCGCCGCCCTCGTCGGAGTGGTCCGTGGGGCGCTGGAGGGATCGGCGGTGCCTCCATCGGCCTGCGGTGTGGGCTGTGGAGGCCCGATGGAGGACCGCGGCGAGACGGTGTCCCCGCTCAACATCCGTGCGTGGCGGCGGTTCCCGCTGCGACGGAGACTGGCCGACCGGCTCGGAGTGCCTGTGTGGGTCGACAACGACGCGAAGGCCCTCGCGCTCGGAGAGGGGTGGCTCGGGGCAGCCGTGGGATCGTCGAACTACCTCGCCATGGTCGTCTCGACCGGAGTGGGTGGGGGAATCGTCCTCGACGGGCGCTTGCTCGACGGCGACGCGGGCAACGCTGGTCACATCGGGCACGTGGTGGTGGAGCCGGACGGCCGGGCGTGCGTGTGCGGTGGACGCGGGTGCCTCGAGGCCGAGGCGTCGGGTACCGCCATCCGTGCCGTCACCGGTCGGCCGGCTGCCGAGGCCGATGACGCGACGCGTCGGCGGGCGGGCACCATGGTCGGCCGCGCCGTGGCGTCGGTGGTCAACCTGCTCGACCTACAGCTCGCGCTCGTGGGCGGTTCGGTGGCGCTCGGGTTCGGGGGGGAGTTCTTCGAGGCGGCCCAACAGGAGATGGCGCTCCGCTGTGGCCTCGCCTTCGCCCGTCCGGCCCGGATCGTCCCGGTCGGGCTCGGGGCCGACGGGCCACTGCTCGGTGCGGCTGCGGTCGCACGCCGTCAGCTGCTCGCAGCGGAGGGAGTCCGATGAGCCGGGCCCCCGGGATCGCCTCGTCGCGCACGTCGACCACCGTGATGGTGGCGTTGTTGGCCAGGCCCGATCTGTGGATGGCGGCGCTCGGGGTGCTCCGCCGGATGGCACCACCGGGGTGGTGGCGCAGGCCTCCGCACCTCCCGCTTCCCGACCGTCGGCTCTGGGAGTTCCGGATGGTCACCGCCTACGGGCGCGGCGACGCGGTGCCCGAGCGTGCCGACGTGGTGAGCTACGTCGAGTGGTGCCGTGACACGGCGGCTCTGGACGGTGGGCACCGGTGAGCCCGTCCGACCAACCGAGCGAGCCCGCCCGCCGCGGCGGGCGGCGCTAATTTCCGGCCATGGACCGAAAGCTCAAATCGGGGGCGACGAGATCGGGGCGGCCAGCGGCGTCCGGACATCCCGACCCGGTGCGATCCCCGATGAGCCCGTCCCGCAGGGCGCTCGTCCTCAACGCCACGTTCGAGCCCCTGGGGATCGTCTCCTCGCGCAGGGCGGTCCTCCTCGTGCTCGACACCAAGGCCGAATTGATCCATTCGACCGAACGCGTCTTCCGTGCCGAGCGGCTGAGCGTCCCCGAACCGTCGGTCGTGCGGCTGGTGCGGTACGTCCAGATTCCCCACCACTATCGGGTGGCGGTCAACCGGCGAACCGTGTTCGCTCGGGACGGTGCACGCTGCCAGTACTGCGGCTCGGCGGCCGAGAACCTCGACCATGTCATCCCGCGGAGCAAGGGCGGGCCCCACACGTGGGAGAACGTGGTGGCGGCCTGCCGGCGGTGCAACACCCGCAAGGAGGACCGCCTCCCCCACGAGGTCGGGATGGTGCTCCGATCGACCCCGGTCGCCCCCCGCCACCGTGTGCAGCTGCTCGCCCTGTGCGGGGGGGCGAGCGCCGAGTGGAACACCTATCTCGGGCCGGCTGCGGGTGCCGACGACGATCGCCAGCTGACCGCCTGACTGCGCCGCCCACGCCACGCCGCTGACCGACGCGCGGTGGTGCGAGACTGGCCGGGTGGTGCCGGGCTGGCGGGTGGAGGAGCGGTTCGGTACGGCCGCCGAGCTCCACGCGTCATGGCCCTCGGCCGGTCGCCACCATGAGGAGCGGGGCGTCGCCCGTTGCCACCCGTCCGGCCTGGCGGTCGTGCTCGGCTCGACCCAGTCCGACTCGGTCGTCGACCGGACCGGCGCGGCACGTGCCGGCGCGACGGTGGTCCGCCGGCGGACCGGTGGGGGAGCGGTGCTGGTCGCACCAGGCGACCCGGTGTGGATCGACGTCTGGGTCCCGACGGGCGATCCGTTGTGGGATGCCGACGTGTCGCAGGCATTCGGGTGGCTGGGTGACGTCTGGCAGTCGGCCCTGGGCTCGCTCGGTGTCGAGGGACTCTCGGTGCAGGGGGTGGCGCCCGGGTTCCGCAGCGAATGGTCGACGCTGGTCTGCTTCGGGGGGGTGGGGACCGGCGAGGTGACGGTCGCCGGTGGCCGAAAGGTGGCGGGGCTGGCGCAGCGCCGGACCCGGGCCGGGGTCTGGATCCAGGGCGCGTGCGCCATCCACTGGGATCCCTCGACCCTCCTCGGAGCGCTTGCCCTTTCCCCGGAGGCCAGGCGGGCGGCGATCGGTGGCCTGGAGGGTGCAGCCGTGGGCGTGGCCGACCTCGACTGGACCGGCCGCGTGGCGCCCGACGCCGATGCGGTGACCGCCGCATTCCTCGCCCACCTTCCCTGAGCGGACCCTGACCCGAGGCCGGTGCGCCGGCTGCGACCCGTTCGGTCGGACGGTTTCCCGACGGCAGCTGCCCGGTGGTGGCCCACGGCGATCGGCGCCGCCGTTCTCCGTCGTCGGGTGCTCCAGATGGTGGAACTTGGGCCTTGGTGGTTGACGAGTGGGGGGCTGGGGAATAAAGTGGCGCAAAGTGGTGTGAAAGGGAGGGGTCCGATGAGCGGGTCCCCGGGCACTGCGGGGAGCATCGTGGGAGCACGCACCAGTGGCACGGTTCTTCGGAAGGTACGAGCACTCGCTCGACGACAAGGGAAGGATCATCCTCCCGGCGAAGTTCCGCGCCCACTTCGAGCACGGCGGGTACCTGACCGAGTATCAGGACGGGTGCTTGTCGCTGTGGACGCCGGACCAGTTCGAGCTGCAGATGGACTCCATGACGGAACGGGCGACCTCGGGCCGGAGCGACCGCAACCTGGTGCGCCTCTGGGCCTCGACCTCCCACGAGCTGGAGATCGACCGACAGGGACGGATGGCCATCCCGGCCCGGCTCCGAGAGTTCGCGGGACTGGTCGGCGACGTCCTGGTCCTCGGGGCGATCGACCGGGTGGAGCTCTGGAACCGCGAGACCTGGGAGGAGAAGGTGCTGCCCGAGGAGGCTCGTCTCACCCAGGGCGACGGGTGAGTGACCCGGTGTCCCTCCACGTGGTGCGCGCCGGTTCGACGGCCGACCCCGGCCGTCCCGGGCCGGTGGTGCTCTCGGCCGTGGCCGACTGCGGCACGTGGGACAATCACGGCAATCAGGACGATCACGAGACCCTCGGCGATCAGGACGGCCCCGGCTCCTGCCACCGCGCCCGGGCCGTTTCCCCTTGCAGCCGCCGAGCTCGCCGAGCGGGCCGGCCACCCGTCGGGGATGCAGCGCCGTCCGACCCCGTCCGAGTCGGGGGCTGCGGCCGTGCTCCGCCACGAGGTCCACATCGAACGCGTCTGGCCCATGCGCAGTCCCCCGACCGGACCGCTGGAAGTATCCTCCTCCGCCTTCTTCCAGTCGGACGGTCGCGGCACTCCACCCGCACGACTCGTGCCGGTCGGGGGACTGCGGATGAGCCGGGCCTTCCCCCACGAGCCGGTGATGGCCGCCGAGGTGGTCTCGGCGTTCGCGGCCGTCCCGGACGGTCTGGTGCTCGATGCCACCGTCGGGGGAGCGGGTCACGGTCGGGCCCTGCTCGAGGCGAGACCCGGCATCCACCTGCTCGGCATCGACCGCGACCCGCTGGCGGTGGCCGCGGCCGCCGACGAGCTCGCACCCTTCGCGGGTCGGGCCATCGTGCGACAGTCGCGCTTCGACGACCTGGCCCGCGTTGTCCGGGACACCCAGGCGGCCCTCGGCACCCCGGCCGGCGAGGTCGGCCTCGCGGGATGCCTGTTCGACCTCGGAGTGAGCTCCCCCCAGCTCGACGTGGCCGATCGCGGCTTCTCCTACCGCCGGGACGCCGCCCTCGACATGCGGATGGACCCGACGTCGGGCCGCACCGCCGCGGACGTCGTCAACACCTACGACGAGGACGCCCTGGTCGAGCTCTTCGCCGAGAACGGTGAGTCACGGTTCGGCCGTCGCATCGCCCGGGCCGTCATCGCCGCCCGCCCACTGACCACCACGGGACAGCTGGCCGACGTCGTCCGCGCCGCCATCCCCGCGGCGACCCGCCGGACGGGCGGCCATCCTGCCCGCCGGGTCTTCCAGGCCATCCGGATCGCGGTCAACGAAGAGCTCGACCAGTTGCGCACAGGACTCGACGACGCGCTCCCACTGCTCCGCCCGGCAGGCCGGTGCGCAGTCATCGCCTACCACTCGGGCGAGGACCGCCTGGTCAAGACGGTCTTCGCACGGGCCGCGACCGACAACTGCCAGTGCCCGCCGGGTCTACCCTGCGTGTGCGGCGCCATACCCCGATTCCGACTCGTGTCGCGGGGTGCCCGGCGCCCCTCCGCCGAGGAGGTCCTCGGGAACCACCGGGCCGAGGCCGCACGACTGCGTGTCCTCGAGCGCCTCCCGGATCCGGCCGGGACCGCCCGTCCGGACGGCGAGGTCGCCTGATGGCACCGCCCGCCACCGCACCCGCCCGCCGGCCGGCGTCGCGCCCCGAGCCCCGCCCCGCCGCACGGCGGCCTCCCCTCCGGCTCTTCGAGCCGGCCCCCAAGAGGTCGGCGTCCCGACGCCGGGGACGGAGAGCCCAACTGCTGGTCTCGGGCGCGCTGGTGGTCGGGAGCCTGCTCGCGGTGGTGGTCGGGGACACGATGGTCGCACAGGGACAGGTCCGCCTGTCCGGGCTGCAGAGTCAGGTGACCGCAGCCCAGGTCGCGCAGAAGGCCGCGCAGGTCGCGGTCGCCCAACTGGCCGCGCCCGACCGGGTGGTGGCCCAGGGGATCCGGTTGGGGCTGACCGCCCCGGCCCAGGTGGTCGATCTTCCCCAGGTCCCGCTCGACGTCCCGCTCCCGACGCCCGGGACCGCCGCTCCGTCGAAGGCACCCGGCACGCCCACCACCGCTTCGCCGACGCGTTGAGCCCCGAGGTCCTGATCAAGCGGCGCTCGCGCGCGATGCGGCTGCTGGTGACCCTGATCTTCTTCGCGCTGGTGGCGCGCCTGGTCGGGGTCCAGGTGCTCAGTCACCAGCACTACGCCGCGCTCTCGACCTCGGAGCTCTCACAGACCGTCACGGTGCCGGCCGTCCGTGGCGGCATCTTCGACCGCAACGGCGAGGTGCTCGCCGAGACGGTGACCCGCCAGACCATCGTCGGCGACCCGCTGCTCATCACCCGACCCGCACCCATCGCCGCTGCGCTCTCGCCGCTGCTCGGCGTATCGGCCGCGACCCTCCGGGCCGAGCTGACCGAGCGGACCGGATTCGTCTACCTGGCCCATCGGGTGTCCGACACGGTGGCCTCGGCTGTCTCCAAGCTGGGGCTCCCGGGCATCAACCTCATCCCCGAGACGCAGCGCGTCGTTCCGGTCGGACGGCTGGCCCAGCCGCTCGTGGGCACGGTCGACTGGGACGGCAACGGCGCGTCGGGGCTCGAGTACCAGTACCAGTCGGTCCTGGCCGGCACGCCCGGGTCGACCGACCTCCTGCGCTCTCCGGGCGGTGTCGTCCTGCCGGGCGGGGGCAAGACCGTGCCGTCGCGACCCGGGACCGGCATCGAGCTCACCATCGACGAGTCGGTGCAGTACATCGCCGAGCAGGCCCTTGCCGCTGAAGTGGTCGCCTCCCATGCCCTCTCGGGCATCGCCGTCGTCATGGACGTCAGGACCGGCGACATCCTGGCCATGGCCAACCTCGACAACACGGCCTCGACGTCCGGAGCCCGGGCGCACACGACCCCCACGGCCCCCGTCAGTGGGGCGGGCCCGCCCTCGGTGTCGGGCCCGACCCTGCTGGCAGCCTCGGACACCCTGCCAGCGGGGGTCGAGGAGGCACCGTCGAACAGTGCGGTGACCCAGGTCTACGAGCCAGGATCGGTCTTCAAGCTGGTGACCTTCTCGGCGGCCCTGGCCGACAATGTGGTCACCCCCAACCAGCGCCTCACCGTGCCGAGCTCGCTGCCGATGGGGAAGTACACCTTCCACGACGCCGAGAACCACGGCACCGAACAGCTCACCGCGACCCAGGTGCTGGCCCAGTCGTCGAACATCGGGACCATCGAGGTCGCCCAGGGCCTGGGCGAGAGCCGCCTGCTCAACCAGATCTCGCTGCTCGGGTTCGGGCATCCGACCGGGCTCGACGTCCCCGGCGAGTCGCAGGGCCTGGTCCCCGGGGCGTCCCAGTGGACGGGGACCTCGATCGGGTCGACCCCGATCGGCCAGGACGACGCGGTGACCGCCCAGCAGATCCTCGACGCCTACAACGCGGTGGCCGACGGGGGCGTGTTCGTGGCCCCCCGCCTGGTCAGGGCCACCGTCGACCCGTCGGGTGGGGTGAGCCCGGTCGCGCCCTCGCCGACCCGCCGGGTGATCGACCCGACCACCGATGCCGAGCTCGTCTCCATGCTGGAATCCGTGGTCGCCTCGGGAACCGGCACCGAAGCCGCCATCGACGGCTACACCGTGGCCGGCAAGACCGGAACCGCCCAGATCCCCAACCCGAGCCACCTCGGCTACATCCCCGGGGCCTATGTGGGATCCTTTGCCGGATTCGCCCCCGCTCAGCACCCGGTGCTCTCAGCGGTGGTGGTCCTCGACCACCCCACCCCCATCTACGGTGGGGCCGTCGCCGCTCCGGTGTTCTCGACGATCATGGCCTACGCACTCCACCACTACGGCATCCCGACCACCGAAGCCGGCACCACCGCAGCCTCGACGACGGCCGTGGGCGGCGCCGGCTCGGTCACCGTACCGGCCGGAGCGGTCACGGAAGGGCCGTAGGTGGGCCCGGGCACGATCCGCGCAGGCCGATCACGTCCCGGAAGCCCCATGACCACCACGCGATGCTGATGGTGGACCTGCTCGATGACGTCGAGGTCGACGGCGTCCGGGGCGACCCAGCGACCACCGAGATCCGCTCGGTCGAGTTCGACAGCCGCCAGGTGACCCCCGGCGCGCTGTTCTGTTGTGTGCCCGGCGAGCGGACCGACGGCCATCGGCACGCGGCAGAGGCCGTCTCCGCGGTGCGACCGGGCTCCTCTGCGAGCACTTCCTCGAGCTCGGGGTCACCCAGGCCAGGGTGGTGCCCGGTGGGGTCAGGCCGGCCATGGCCGCCGTCGCGTCGGCCTTCCACCGCCACCCGTCGCGATCGCTCACCACCGTGGGCGTCACCGGCACCAACGGCAAGACCACGGTCACCCAGCTGGTGCGGTCGATTCTCGAAGCCGACGGTCGGGCCACCGGCGTGATCGGGACGCTCGACGGAGCCCGGACCACCCCCGAGGCGCCCGCCCTCCAGGCGCAGCTGGCCCGGTTCGTCCGCGACGGGACGCAGGCCGTGGCGATGGAGGTCTCCTCGCACGCCCTGGACGCGCACCGGGTGGACGGCATCGTCTTCTCGGTCGGCGCGTTCACCAACCTGAGCCGGGAACATCTCGATCACCACGGCACGATGGAGCAGTACTACGCGGCCAAGGCCGCGCTCTTCGACCCGGCGCGCTGCGAACGGGCGGTGGTCTTCGTCGACGACCCCTGGGGGGCACGACTCGCCGGTGAGCTCATGGAACGCGACGCCATCCCCGTGCGGTCTGTGCGCCGGGCCGAGGCCGAGGACGTCTCGCTGGCCGTCGGTGCCACGGGGTTCCGCTGGCGCGGCCGGCAGGTGTCGCTGCCCCTGTCGGGAGGGTTCAACGTGGACAACGCCCTGGTGGCGGCTGCCGTGTGCCTCGCCCTCGGGGTCGGCGAGGACCGGGTGGCGGCGGGGCTCGACGCGGCGTCGGTCGTGCCCGGACGGATGGAGGTGGTCCCGTCGTCCGCTCCGGTGGCGGTGCTGGTCGACTACGCCCACACGCCCGCGGGGCTGGAGGTGGCCCTCGACGCGGCCCGCGCCCTCGCTGCCGGCGGCCGGGTGGTCTGCGTGTTCGGGTGCGGGGGGGACCGCGACCCGGGCAAGCGCCCGGAGATGGGCGCAGTGGCCTCGCAGCGCGCGGACGTGGTGATCCTGACCTCCGACAATCCCCGGTCGGAGGATCCGGATGCCATCCTCGCCCAGGTCCGGGCCGGGATCGCGCCCGGCACCGATCTCGCCGTCGAGCCGGACCGGTCCACCGCCATCCGTGCCGCGGTGGACATGGCCCGACCGGGGGACGTGGTCCTCCTGGCCGGCAAGGGTCACGAGGTCACCCAGACGGTGGCGGGCAGGACCCTGCCCTTCGACGACCGGACCGAGGCGGCAGCCGCCCTCGAGGAGCGGTTCGGGGGATCCGGCGCATGATCTCCCTCATGACCTCCGGGGGGGTCGCACTGTGGGTGGCCGTGCTCTCCACGCCGGTCCTCATCCGGTGGCTGGTCAGGAACAACATCGGCCAGCAGATCCGGGAGGACGGCCCCCAGGTGCACATCGCCAAGGCGGGGACCCCGACCATGGGCGGGATCTGCATCGTGGCAGCCGTGCTGGTGGGTTTCCTGGCCGCCCACGCCATCCCGGGCGTCCACTTCTCGCGCTCGGGCGCGCTGGTCCTGCTGGCCATCGCAGGGGCCGGGCTCATCGGGTTCGCCGACGACTGGACGAAGGTGCGCCGGCGCCGGAGCCTCGGCCTCAACAAACGGACCAAGTTCGGGGCGCAGATCGCACTCGGTCTGACCTTCTCCCTGTTCGGCGTCTACTGGGCCCACTCCTCGACCACCCTCTCCTTCACCCGCTACAACTCGGTCGGTCTCCACATGGGAACGGCGGCGTGGGTCGTGTGGGCGACGGTCATCATCGTGGCGTCGGCGAACGCGGTGAACCTCACCGACGGCCTCGACGGCCTGGCCGCCGGGTCGTCCACCTTCTGTTTCGCCTGTCTGGCGATCATCGGCTACTGGCAGTACCGGCATTTCGCGATCTACCGCGTCGGAGACGCCCTCGACCTCGCCCTGCTCGCAGTAGCGCTCGCCGGAGCCTGCCTCGGCTTCCTCTGGTGGAATGCAGCTCCGGCCAGGATCTTCATGGGGGACACCGGGTCCCTGGCGATCGGGTCGGGCCTCGCCGCGCTCTGCCTGATGATGAACCTCGACCTGCTCCTGCCGGTCATCGGTGGGCTCTTCGTGATCGTCACGCTCTCGGTGGTGATCCAGGTGGTGAGCTTCCGTGTGTTCCACCGGCGGGTGTTCCTGATGGCGCCGCTGCACCACCACTTCGAGCTCATGGGCTGGCCCGAGACCACGGTGATCGTCCGCTTCTGGATCCTGGCCGGTCTCTTCGCCGCCCTCGGCCTCGGCATCTTCTACGGCGATTTCCTCTCGGTGGGGAAGCTGTGACCTCCCGGTCGCTTCCCCTGACCGCTGTGTCGCCTCCGGGGTTCCACCACTGGGGCGCCCGGGTGGACGAGGCTACGGGGATGCAATTCACCGATCAGACCGACAGCGGGTGCGCGCCGGTGCTGGCACGACGCGCCCCCGGGGGTAGCGGTGGCTGAGCGCACGGCGACCGCCCGCCGGTCGACCCGGGAGCGCCATCCCACGAGCACCCCGCGTGCGAGACCGTCCGAGGTCGCTCGGTCGTCGCCCGCCCGGTCGGGCCGGCTGGCGAACATCCCGACTGCGACCGCACTGGTGGTGTTGGTGGCGGTGCTCTGCGTGGTCGGCCTGGTCATGGTCGGATCGGCCTCGCCGGTCATCTCCCTCGGGCTCTACGGCTCCCCCTGGACCATCCTCATCCGCCAGACCCTCTGGATGGCGGTCGGGGCCGGAGCCCTGATCCTCCTCTCACGGGTCGACTACCGGCGGTGGCGCGCCGTCCGTGGCCCGCTCGTCGTGGTCAGCATCGGACTGCTGGTCGCCGTGCTGGTCCCCGGTCTCGGGGACGCATCGGGCGGCTCGTCGCGCTGGATCGGTATCGGACTGCTCAAGATGCAGCCCTCGGAGCTCATGAAGCTGGCCCTGGTCGTCTTCGTCGCCGACCTGGTCACACGCCGTGCGGACCGGATGGACGAGCCGAAGCTGGTCATCGCCCCGGTGCTCGCGGTCCTGGGCATCTCCGGGGCCCTCATCCTCAAACAGCCGGACATGGGAACCGCCCTCGTGCTCTGCTGCATCGCCTTCGGGCTCCTCTTCGTCGGCGGGGTGCCGATGGTCCCCATCCTCAAGGTGCTGGGCACCTTCGCCGCGCTGGCCGTGGTGGTCGGGCTGGCCGACCCGTACCGACGGGACCGGATCCTCTCGTTCCTCAACCCGGGGGCCCACCAGTCGGGGTCCGGCTATCAGGTGTGGCAGTCGCTGATCGGGTTGGGGGCGGGACACCTGTTCGGCCTCGGGCTCGGCGGCGGGCGCGAGAAGTGGGGGAGCCTGCCCAACGCCCACACCGACTTCATCTTCTCGGTCGTGGGGGAGGAGCTGGGCATGGTCGGGGCGGTGGCGCTGCTCGGGCTCTTCTTCGCGCTCGCCTGGTTCGGGTTCCGCACCGCCAGCCGGGCGCCCGACCGGTTCGGGAGCCTCCTCGCGGTCGGCGTGACCACCTGGATCACCAGCCAGGCGATCATCAACGTGGGCGCCGTGATCGGTGTGCTCCCGGTGACCGGGATCCCGCTCCCCTTCATCTCCTTCGGCGGGTCCTCCCTGGTCATCACCATGGCAGCGGTCGGCATCCTGCTCAACATCGCCGCTCAGGAACGGTCGGGGAAGGGCGCCAAGCTCCCGCGGCCGCGTCCCTCCCGGGCGTGAGCGGGCGTCGCTACGCGGTGATGGCGGGCGGGGGAACGGCAGGGCACCTCCAGCCCGCACTGGCCATCGCCGAGGCGCTGGTCGAGCGCGGACACGACCGGGGATCGATCGAGTTCGTGGGCTCCGAGCGCGGTCAGGACGCGGCCACCCTGGACGGGCGCGGATTCCCGGTCACCCTGCTGCCGGGGAGGGGCGTCGTCCGGAGTCTCGCCCCCCGCGACCTCATCGGGAACGTGGTGTCCCTCGCCGGGCTCGCGGTCGCTGCGGTGGGCGGACTCCGGCTCTTGGCCCGGGCGCGGCCCCGGGTCGTGGTCTCCGTGGGCGGCTATGCAAGCCTGCCGGCTGCGTTGGCCGCCGTGATGCTGCGGATCCCCCTGGTCCTGGTCAACACCGACGCAGTGCCCGGCGCGGCGAACCGCCTCTTCGGCCGGTTCGCCCGGGCCAGCGTGGTGGGGTGGGAGGGGGTCCGCCTGCCCCGTGCGGTGGTCACCGGGACGCCGGTGCGCCCCGAGATCGGTGCGGTCCGGCGGGCTCCCGCCGACCGGATCGCCGCGCGGCACCTGCTCGGGCTGCCCCCAGACCGAGCGGTGGTGGCAGTCTTCGGTGGCTCGCTCGGCGCGAGGAGTCTCAACCGCTGCGTCGAGGGACTCACCGCCCGTTGGAAGCAGCGCTCGGACGTGGCGATCTACCACATCGTCGGGCGCCGGGACTGGGACGGACGGACTGACGACAGGGCGGGCGACGGGGCGGACCACCCGGGTCTGGTCCTCGTGCGGGTTCCCTTCGAGGAGCGGATGGCCGCCGTCTACGCAGCCGCCGACGTCGTGGTCTGCCGGGCCGGGGCGATGACCGTGGCCGAACTGGCCGTCGCCGGGGTGCCGGCGGTGCTGGTGCCCCTGCCGGGAGCGCCGGGTGACCACCAGACGGCCAATGGCCGTGTCCTGGAGGGGGCGGGGGCCGCGGTGCTCCTGGCCGACCCGCTGTGCGAGCCGACCCGCCTCGCCGGGATCCTCGACGGGCTCCTCTCCGACAGGGGTGCGCTCGACGCGATGGGCGCGGCCGCAGCGCGGCTGGGTCGTCCCGACGCGGCCGACGCGGGAGCCCGGGTGGTCGAGGCCGCAGCCGACCGGACAGCGCGGGGTGCAGCATGACGGAGTCGCCTGCCCGACCCGGTCTCGGCGACCCCGGGACGCTCGAGCGCATCCACATCGTCGGCATCGGGGGGGCCGGGATGAGCGCCATCGCCACCGTGCTGCACGCCATGGGGCACACGGTCTCTGGGAGCGACCTGCGGGCCTCCGCGGTCACCGAGCGCCTACGGGCGGCAGGGATGGCGGTGGCCATCGGGCACGCCCCGGCCAACCTCGCCGCTGCGCAACTGGTCACTGTCTCCTCAGCGGTCTCAGCGGACAACCCGGAGGTCGTCGAGTCGCGCCGCCTGGGCATCCCGGTCTTCTCGCGGGCCGAGATCCTGGCCGCGATCTCCGCCCTGCGGCGCTGCATCGCCGTGTCCGGCACCCACGGCAAGACGACGACGGCGTCGATGCTCGCGCTCATCCTGGTCGAGGCCGGGATGCGCCCCTCGTTCCTCATCGGCGGCGACGTCAACGAGATCGGGACCAACGCGGCCTGGGACGTGGGCGAGTGGATCGTGGTCGAGGCGGACGAGAGCGACGGGACCTTCCTCTCGCTCCTGCCCGACACCGCCGTCGTCACCAACGTCGAGGCCGACCACCTCGACCACTACGGCACCTTCGAGTCGCTGCGGTCGGCATTCGCCCAGTTCCTCGCATCCGCCCTCCGCCACCGGGTGGTCGGAGGGGACGACCCAGAGGCCGCCGCCATCGGCCGGGCCGCGGGTGCCGACACCGTCGGCTTCGCTGCCGACTGCAGCCACCGGATGGCCGACGCACGCGCAGAACGGAGCGCGGTCTCCTTCACCCTCGATGCGCCAGGCGGACAACGGCTGGGTCGCCTGGCGGTGGCCGTCCCGGGCCTCCACAACGCACGGAACGCCGCCGTCGCCGCCGTAGCCGCGCTCTCGGCCGGTGCCCCGTTCGACGCCGCCGAGCGCGCCCTCGCGCGATTCGCGGGTGTGGCCCGCCGCTTCGAATTCCGGGGGGAGCGCAATGGGGTGACCTTCGTCGACGACTATGCACACCTGCCGGCCGAGGTCCGGGCCACCCTGGCGGCAGCCCGCCACGGTGGATGGCCACGCGTGGTGGCCGTGTTCCAACCGCATCGCTACACGCGTACCGCCCAGCTGTGGGAGGTGTTCGGGGGGGCATTCGACGACGCTGACGTGGTGGTGCTCACCGACGTCTACGGCGCGGGCGAGTCCCCGGTGCCCGGTGTGTCGGGGCGGCTGGTGGCCGAGGCGCTGGGCCGGGCCCGGCCCGATCTCGCGGTGCACTACGTGCCCGGCCGGTCCGACCTCCCGGCCGCTGTGGCGGCCGTGCTGGAACCGGGCGACCTCTGCTGCACCCTCGGCGCGGGGGATGTGACGTCCCTCGCCGACGAGGTCATGGCGGTGCTCGGAGACGTGAGACCCGCATGAGCGTGTGCACCGGCGATCTCGAGCGCCTGGCCGGACGTCTCGGCGACGCGGCCCGGCGCGACCAGCCACTCGGTGCGCGGACGACCTACCGGGTCGGAGGGAACGCGGCACTCACCGTCGAGCCGACCGACGAGGACGCCCTGGTGGCGGTCGCCCGCGCGCTCGACGGACTCGACGTGCCCGTCCTCGTGGTCGGGAACGGCTCCAATCTCCTGATCGCCGACCGGGGGTTCCGTGGCCTGGCCATCTTCCTCGGCGCGGGGTTCTCGTCCCTGGCCGTCGACGGCACGGAGGTGCGGGCCGGGGCGGCGCTCGACCTGCCGGCCCTGGCCCGCCGCACGGCCGCGGCCGGGCTGCGTGGCCTCGAGTGGGCGGTCGGGGTGCCCGGAACGGTGGGTGGGGCCCTGCGGATGAACGTGGGTGGCCACGGCTCGGACACCGCGGCCACCCTTGTCGGGTATCGCCTGATCGACCTGCGTGCCGGCACCGTCACCGAGGCCCCGGCCGCCGACCTGGCCGCGACCTACCGGCACACCTCTGTGTCTGCCACCGACGTCGTGGTCGAGGCCACCTTCGGGCTCGCACCCGGAGATCCCGCCGAATCCCGGGCCACCATCGACGAGATCGTGCGCTGGCGGCGGGCCAACCAACCCGGGGGCAGCAACGCCGGATCGGTCTTCACGAACCCACCGGGTGACTCGGCCGGCCGGCTCATCGACGCCTGCGGCTTCAAGGGCCGCCGGGAGGGGACGGCCGAGGTCTCCCCGAAGCACGCCAACTTCATCCAGGTCGACCGGGGTGGATCGGCCGACGACGTCCGCCGCCTCGTCGAACGGGTCCGTGAGGAGGTGGCCGCGGCCACCGGGACCCGTCTGGTTCCCGAGGTCCAGATGGTCGGATTCGACGGGGGAGACGGAGGGTCGGACCGGTGACCCCGTCAGGGCCCTCGGGGACGGCGACCGCCATCGATCCCCGGATCCGGCAGCGGCGCGAGGAGATCGAGCGCACCCAGAGCCGCCGCCGATGGCGCCGGCTCTGGGTCGGGGCGGCCGCGGTCGTCCTGGTCGCGCTCGTCGTGCTCGTGCTCCACACCCCGTGGTTCGGTGTGCGCGTCGTGACCGTGACCGGCTCCCACCCCCACACCAGCGACGCCGCCATCGTGGCCGCCGCCGAGCTCACCGGTCATCCGTCGCTGATCAGTGTGGATCCCGGTGCGACGGCCGGCCGGATCGAGTCCCTGCCCTTCATCGCGACCGCCGAGGTGCACCGGCACTGGCCCGACGGCATCTCGATTGCGGTCACGGAGCGTGAGCCCGTGCTCACCATGGCAGGTCCGGGCGCTGGGTGGGCAGTCCTCGACGCGGCGGGCCGGACCCTTGCGATCAGCCCGGCGCGGCCCGCGAACCTGGTCGTCCTCATCGTGCACGCTCCGGCGGGACCGGTGCCGCCGGAGCCCGTGGGCGGCACACTGCCGTCCTCCGCCGAGCCGGGTCTGACGGTCGCGCGCGACGCTGCCACCTGCCTTCGCCGGACAGGTCTCCTCGATCACGACCGCCCCGGACGACACGGTCACCCTCGCCCTCTCCTCGGGACTCGTGGTGCTGCTGGGGACCGTCACCGACCTTCCGGCCAAGTACGAGGACATCGCCGCGATCCTCGCCAACGCGGCACCCCGCGGCACCCGGACCATCGACGTCACCGTGCCGCAGTCGCCGACGGTCGGACCGTGATCGTGTCGTCCCGGCCCCGGTCGGCGGTGACGGCGTGGCCCCGAGCGGCCTCACTGTGCTTGACCAGGAAGTCTCCGAACCCTATCGTTGGCCGCAACTCGCCGGTTGGAACGGATTCAACCTTTGGTCGAGGGTAAGGGATTCCCAATGACCGTTCCGGCACAGAACAACTACTTCGCCGTCATCAAGGTGGTGGGTGTCGGCGGAGGCGGGGTGAATGCCGTCAACCGGATGATCGATGCAGGGCTTCGGGGCGTCGAGTTCATCGCGACCAACACCGACGCCCAGGCGCTCCTCATGAGCGACGCCGACCTCAAGCTCGACATCGGCCGTCAGCTCACCCGCGGGCTCGGCGCCGGAAGCGATCCGGAGGTGGGACGTCTGGCCGCCGAGGAGCACCGTTCGGAGATCGAGGAAGCGCTCAAGGGTGCAGACATGGTCTTCATCACGGCCGGCAAGGGCGGGGGCACCGGCACCGGCGCCGCGCCGGTGGTGGCCGAGATCGCCAAGGGGCTCGGCGCCCTGACCATCGGCGTGGTCACCCGCCCGTTCACCTTCGAGGGGAGACGTCGTTCGGTCCAGGCCGAGTCGGGCATCCAGAACCTGAAGGAGAAGGTCGACACACTGATCATCATCCCCAACGACCGGCTCCTCACCGTCTCCAACGAGAAGACCTCGATGGTCAACGCCTTCAAGATGGCGGACGAGGTCCTCATGCAGGGCGTCCAGGGCATCACCAGCCTGATCACGGTGCCCGGCCTCATCAACACCGACTTCGCCGACGTCAAGATGATCATGTCCAACGCCGGGACCGCCATCATGGGGATCGGCTCGGCCACCGGCGAAGGGCGGGCCGTCAACGCGGCCCGCTCCGCGATCACCAGCCCACTGCTCGAGGCCTCGATCGAGGGGGCCCGCGGCATCCTGCTCAACATCGCCGGCGGTCCCGATCTCGGGCTGTTCGAGGTCAACGAGGCCGCCGAGATCATCCACGGGGTGGCCCACCCCGACGCCAACATCATCTTCGGCAGCGTCATCGACGAGTCGATGGGCGAGGAGGTCCGGGTGACGGTCATCGCCGCCGGCTTCGAACGCTGGGAAGCCCAACCCCGCGGTGCGGCGACCACGAACGAGTCGACCGGCAGGGACGAGTCACGCAGCCGGGTCCTCGGCGCGGATGCCGCACACGAGGACATCTTCGCGACGCCGCCCGACGACGACCTCGACCTCGGCGACGACGACTTCGACGTGCCTTCGTTCCTTCGCTGAGCGGTCTGTCGCCGATCCCGGGGGCCACCTGCGTCCCGATCGTCGGCCCGGTCCGCGCGGTCTGGACCACCGTCGAGCGGGGCGACCTCCGACCGGCCGGCGAGGCGCGCCGTTCCGGCGGGGGGCTGGCGTCCCTCGCGCTCGATATCGCGCAGAGCGCTCCCGGTGGCGGGCCGCGCGAGGTGGCCTGGCTCACCCAGGTGCACGGCCGCACGGTGCTCGAGGTCTCGTCCACCGATCCGGCCGGTGATCGGGAGGCACCGGTGGCACGCCACGCCGGCACCGGTGACGCCCTCGTGGCCACCGACCCCTCGATGGCCCTGGCGGTCCTCACCGCCGACTGTGCCCCGGTCGCCCTCGGCAGCCCCGAGGGGGTGTTCGCGGCCGTGCACGTCGGATGGCGCGGCCTGCTGGCGGGCGTGCTCGACGCGGCGGTCGGACGGATGCGCGGGCTCGGGGCCGGTGAGGTGACCGGCGCGGTCGGCCCCTGCGTCCACCCCGGCTGCTACGAGTTCGCTGATGCAGAGCTCGACCGGGTCTCGGCGGCCTACGGCGAGCAGGTCCGGGCGCGCACCACGAGCGGCCGCCCGGCGCTCGACCTGCCGGTTGCGGTCGGGGCGGCCCTCGACGCGGCGGGAGCAGCCCGGGTGCCCGGGGTGGATGCCTGCACCGCCTGCGGTGGTGGGTACTTCTCCCACCGCGCACGTCGCGACCAGGGTCGCCAGGCGATGGTGGTCTGGGCCGACGGTGGCCGTTCGGACCGGTGAGCACAGCCCGGGTGCCGCCAGACTTCGCCGAACGGCTCGCACAGGTGTGGGACCGCATCTGGCGGGTCGCGCCCGACCCGGCACGGGTGACGGTGGTGGCGGTGACCAAAGGGTTCGGGCCCGACGCGGTCCGCGTCGCCCTCGACGCCGGCCTCGACGCGATCGGCGAGAACTACGCCGACGAGTTGGTGGCCAAGGCGGCGGCGCTCGGCGAGAAGGCAGCGCCGTCGGAGCGCCGCGCGCCGGCATGGCACTACCTGGGGGCGGTCCAGCGCAACAAGGTCCCGCGCCTGGCACCGCTGGTTGCCTGCTGGCAGGCGGTGGCCCGCCCAGAGGAGGGACGGGCGATCGCCTCCCGCCGCCCGGGGGCGACGGTCCTCGTCCAGGTCGACGTGGCCGGGCTGCCGGGTCGGGGAGGCGTTCCCCCGAACCGGGTGGGCGCCCTGGTGGCTGCCCTGCGCGACGAGGGTCTCGAGGTGGCGGGCCTGATGGCGGTCGGCCCGCCCGGCCCTCCCGAGGAGGCCCGCAGGGGATATCGCGAGGTGTCCGGTCTCGCGGACGCGCTCGACCTGCCCGTCCGCTCGATGGGGATGACCGACGACCTCGAGGTGGCCCTCGCGGAGGGGTCGACCATGGTGCGCCTCGGGCGCGCCCTGTTCGGGGACCGCCCGCCTCGACCGTCCACCACCTGAGCAGCGTCCACCCCCCGTTGGGGCCACGCACTACGCTGGCAGCAGGAGGAAACCATGCCTGCTTCGTTCATGAAAAAGACGATGGCCTACCTCGGTCTCGTCGATGACGACTATGACGACTACGACGACTACGAGGCGCGTTCCTCGGTCCTGGGGGCGCGCTCCGGCCAGCGGGTTCCCGTCGCCGAAGAGGTCGAGGAGGCACCGGTGCCAGCAGCGACCAGCCCGCGTATCCGGACCCTCGGTCGGGACGAGGCCAATGGCTCCTCGGTGACGCCCTCACCGTCCGCGCTCAGCCCGCGGACCGGCTCGTCCTCGGTCCGACCGATCTCACAGGATGCGGCCGGAGCCCGGGTGCACATCGTCGCGCCCGGCCGGTTCGCCGACGCGCAGGAGATCGCCAACCGGCTCATGAACAACCAACCGGTGATCGTCAACATGCAGAGCGCCGACCGCGACCTCCAGCGTCGCATGATCGACTTCTGCAGCGGGGTGACCTACGCCCTCTCGGGGGGTATGGAGCGGGTGGCCGACGAGGTCTTCCTGCTCACCCCCTCCAACGTCAAGGTCTCGGACGAGGAGCGCCAGCGCCTGGCCGACCGCGGGCTGGTGAATCCCTGACCTGCTCACGGGACGCAGCGGGACGCGCCGAGGGGGGTGAGACCGGATGCTCGGTCTGATCGCCGATCTCCTCTACCTGTTCCTCCTCGTGCTGATCGCCTATGCGGTGCTGAGCTGGTTCACGGTCTCCGGTCGGCTCGCCTACGACTCGCCCGTGCTCAAGATCCAGCGGGTGCTCGCGTCCATCTGCGAGCCGGTGCTCCGACCGGTCCGCAATGTGATCCCGCCGGTCCGGGTGGGCGGGGTGGGCATCGACCTCTCGGTGCTCATCGTCTTCCTGGTGGTGGACGTCCTCATCTCGGTATTCCGCTGACCGCACCGCCGCCGACGGTCCCTGGAAATCGCCGGTCGCGCCGCTAGCATGGGGTCCATGGACGCTTCTCAATCTGCGCTCGATTCGCTCCGGACCGTCGAGTTCCGGGAGACGCTCAAGGGGTACCACCGGGACGACGTCGACGAGTACCTGGAGAAGGCCGCAGTGGAGGCCGAGGGCCTCCAGGAGCAGCTCCGCCAGAGTGGCGAGCGCATGCGCCAGGCTGCCGAACGGATCGCCGAGCTCGAGGCCGAGCTCGCAGCCAAGCCGGCCGTCGTCGCACCCGCAGAGCCCTCGGTGGCCGACGACACACTGCAACGCACCCTGCTCCTCGCCCAGAAGTTCGTGGACGAGACGAAGGCCGACGCCGAGGGACAGGCGAGCCGCCTCCTGGCCGAGGCCGACGCCAAGGCCCGCCTGCTCACCGAACAGGCCCAGAGCCAGGCATCGCAGATCCAGGCCGAATCGGAGCAGCGACTGCGCGAGGAGATCTCCCGTTTGGAGGGTGCCCGTGGACAGCTCTCCCATCAGGTCGAGTCGATGTCCCGCCACCTGGAGAGCGAGCGCCAGCGCCTCCGTTCGGCACTGGCCGATCTCCTCGAGTGGGTCGACGAGAACGTGCATCCGTCGTCCGCCCCGACCGAGGGACAGCCCGCCGCCGCCCCCGGCGGGTCGGGAGGATCCGCGGCCACCGGCATGTCCGAGACCGCCCGCCCCCTGAGCAGTCCCCCCGGCGAGGTGACCCAGCTGCGGCCGTCCGTCACCACCCACCGGCCGACAACCTCGAACGCCTCGCTTCCGCTCTAGGCCATTCCCCCGACCGGCGCTCGGCGCCGGTGATCGAACAGCGTGCTCCGGCCGGTATGGTCGCCGGGGCACCGACGCGGTGCTGGATTGCCGCAGGCACCCGAACCCGGTAGGGTCACCCGCTCATCACTGTCCGGGACGATCCCGCGCCATGGTCATCCGGCGGAGGCGGTGCGACGGGTTGGTCCGTTGAGGAGGTCGATGTGACGCCAGTGAAGAAGCCGGTGGCGAACGCCAAGAAGAAGACGCCGGCCAAGCCGACGGCGAACGCCAAGAAACCGGTCTCGGCCAAGAAGCCGACGGCGACCGCCAAGAAGCCGGCCACGAAGGGCAAGCCAGCGGGCACGGCCGCATCGAAGGCCGCCGCATCTCCGAAGCAGGCGACCCAGGTGAAGAAGGCGGTCCCGAAGAAGACCGCACCGAAGGCCGCCGCGAAGAAGACGACCCCGAAGAAGGCCGCGCCGAAGAAGGCGGCCCCGGCGAAGGCCGCGGCGAAGACGAAGCCGGCGGCGCCGGTCAAGAGCATCGCCGTCGCCAAGAAAGCCGCTCCGCCCGCGCCCCCCCGGCGGCCGACGGTCGGCCCGTACGCCAAGGAGCCCAAGTTCCTCGAAGAGCAGCGGAACCTCCTGCTCGAGGAGCGCGGCATCCACTCCGGCCAGGCCGTCGACCTGCGCGCCGAAGCCGACTCCCTCGCGCTCGAGCGCGAACCGGGGGACGTCCAGTTCGACGAGGAGTCCGGGGAGGGCGGCACGGTGACCGTCGACCGCGAGCGGAACCTGGCCCTCTCCGCGCAGGCCGTGCTCGCGGTCGAGGAGATCGACGACGCGCTCAAGAAGATCGAACGGAAGACCTACGGTGGATGTGAGCGCTGCTACCAGCCGATTCCGAAGGCCCGGCTCCGCGCCCTTCCCTTCGCCCGACTGTGCGTTGCGTGCAAGAGCGGTGGCCTGTCGCGTCGCTGACCGGTGAGCCCGCCCCGGTGACCGCTGCGGGCGCACGCCGGGCGTCGGCCAGTGGTCCGGCCCGCATCGCCATCGCCCTCGCGATCGCGACCGCGGTGGTCCTCGCCGACCAGCTCAGCAAGTGGTGGGCGGTGCGACGGTTGGCACACGGCCCGGTCCACGTCGTGGGCCGCCTCGATTTCGCGCTCGTCCTTCAACACCGGATCGGCGTTCAGCGTCTTCCGTGGCCACACAGCGGTCATCGTGGCGCTGGCCCTTGCCCTGGTGGCCGTGCTCCTGGTCATGGTGTGGCGGGCGCCCACCGCGGGCCGGGCCGCGGTGCTCGGGCTCATCCTCGGCGGCGCGCTCGGGAACCTGGCCGACCGGTTCTTCCGGTCCGACCACGGCGCCGTGGTCGATTTCATCGCCCTCCACTTCTGGCCCACGTTCAACGTGGCCGACTCGTGCATCGTCGTGGGCTGCATCCTGCTTGTCGTGTCGCTGCTGCGGGGATCGACCCGATCGTGACGACGCTCTCGGTGGTGGTGCCGGCCTCGCTGGACGGGGTCCGACTGGACCGGGCGGTGGCCCTGCTCGCCGATGTCTCACGCTCCTCGGTCGACGCGCTGGTGGCCGACGGGCGTGTGGCGGTCGACGGCCGGGTGGTGCGACGACGGAACACGCTCCTGCGGACCGGGCAGGGCCTGGAGGTGGACCGCCCGGAGGAGGTCGCGCCGCCCGGGCCCGAAGGGGACACCACCGTCGTGGTCCCGGTGGTCCACGCCGATGACGAGATCATCGTGGTCGACAAACCCGCCGGCCTGGTGGTCCATCCGGGAGCGGGGCACCGCTCGGGCACGCTCGTCCACGGGCTCCTGGCCCGGTTCCCCGAGCTCGCCTCCCTCACCGCGGCGGTGGGATCGGATCCGGACCGCCCCGGGATCGTCCACCGTCTCGACCGGGGCACCTCGGGCCTGATGGTGGTCGCCCGGACCCCTCGCGCCTACCGGTCGTTGGTCGCCCAGCTGGCCGGCAGGCAGGTCACCCGCACCTACCGTGCCCTCACGCTCGGGGCCATCGAGGAGGAGCGGGGGGTGGTCGACGCGCCGATCGGGCGATCGGTCAGCTCACCGACACGGATGGCCGTCTCGCGCAAGGGGAAGCAGGCCCGGACCCGGTACCGGGTCGAACGGCGGTTCACCGAGCCGGTCCCGACCACGCTGCTGCAGGCATCGCTCGAGAGCGGCCGTACCCATCAGATCCGGGTGCACCTGTCGGCCATCGGCCACCCGGTGGTCGGGGACGAGACCTACGGCCGCGGACGCGCCCTTCCGGGTGCCACGGTCACCAGGCCGTTCCTCCATGCCTACGAGCTCTCCTTCGAGCACCCCGGGAGCGGCCGGCGGGTCTCCTGGTCGTCGCCGCTGCCGGACGACCTCACCGGCCAGCTCGAGGCGTTGCGCGACTGACCCGGTCGGCGTTGACCGGATCGGGGGTCAGGCAGCTTCGTGCGCCGCTTCGAGGACGTCGCTGTCCGCCAGCAGCTCGAGTGCCTCGGCCTCGGCCTGGCGCACCTTGCGTACCCCGATCCCGAGCCGCTCGGCCGTCGTCTGGAGTGACGCCGGATCGGCGCCGTCGAAGCCGAACCGGTGGCGGATGACCTGGCGCTGGAGGTCGGTCAACCGGTCCACGGCCTTGCGCACGAGCTCGAGCGTGAGCTCCGAGGTCACGTCGTCCTCGAAGTCGCTCGGGTCGGTGGACACCAGGTCCCCGAGGGTCGCGGTCGAGTCGGAGGTGGCCGGCTGGTCGAGGCTGGCCACCACCCGGGCGACCTGGCTCAGGTCCGAACGGGTCGCGGCGGAGGTGTTGGTGGCATTGTCGAGCTCGTCGTCCGTCGGCGGGCGCTGGAGCTGGTGGGTGAGCTCCCACAGGGCGGCGTCCACCTGCTGGTTGCGCTCGGCCACCTCCATCGGGAGGCGGATGGTCCGACCGTGCTGTTGCACGGCCCGCTGGAGCGCCTGACGGATCCACCAGGTCGCATAGGTGGAGAAGCGGAAGCCACGTTCCCAGTCGAACTTGTCGACGGCCCGCATGAGCCCGAAGGTCCCTTCCTGGATGAGGTCGGGGAGGTCGACACCGCGGTCCTGGTACCGGCGCGCCCAGTGCACGACGAGCCGGAGGTTCGATGCGACCATCTCGGCGCGGGCCTCTTCGTCGCCGGCGGCCACCCGCTTTGCCAACTCGGTCTGGGCGTCGTGGTCGGGCAGGGGGTGGTGATCGAGGTCGCGCAGGAACAACCCGAGGCTGTCGGCATCCGAGCCGCGATTGCGGCCGGCACCGACCGCGGGGGTCGACGTCTTCCTGCTTGCCGCACGCCCCCTGGGGGTGGCAGCTGTTGCTGTGTCTGGACGTTCGGGAACCTGTTCCTGCATGGTCGCCGTTCGGGTCGTCATCCGTCTCCTCGTCCTGGATGTGAAAGTTGCCCCTCGTGCAACGCCGTGGCGGCCCGGGACATTCCTGGCCGGGGGTTCGAATCGGAGGCGTCGAACTCCCTGTTCACCGCCTGTGCGGGCTTGCACTCGGTGGTGCCTGGATGCTCGGCTGGAGGAATGACACCACCGCGTCACCGATGCGTCCTCGTCCGGCACGGCGAGACCCTCTGGAGTCGCGAGGGGCGGCATACCGGCCGGACTGACCTTCCCTTGCTGCCCGAGGGCGAGGTGGAGGGGGCGGTGCTCGCCTCCCGGTTGCGTGGCTGGGAGTTCTCACTGACCCTCTGCAGCCCCCTGATCCGGGCACGACGGACCGCCGAGCTGGCCGAGCTGGCCGGGGCCGAGAGCGATGCCGACCTCCTCGAGTGGGACTACGGGGACTACGAGGGCCGCACCACCGCCGAGATCCGCACCGATCGACCGGGGTGGAACCTCTTCGACGACGGGGTGCCGGGAGGGGAGACGATCGAGCAGGTGGCCGGGCGTGTGGACCGGGTCATCGAGCGGGTGCTCGCGCAGCCTGGTGACGTGGTCTGCATCGCCCACGGACATCTGCTGCGGGTGATGGCCGTGCGCTGGCTCGGCCTGGGCCCCGGTGCGGCCCGATATCTCGCGCTCGACCCCATCTCGGTGAGCGTCCTCGGCTGGGAGCGCGAGCAGCCGGTGGTCGAGCGGTGGAACAGCTGAGGCCCCAGGGCCCTCCGGGCTCCGGTCAGCCCGGCCGTGCGGCCCCCTGACCGAGGACGACCACCTTGCCCTGGGCCCGCGCGACCATGTCGGCGAGGTTGAAGGACTCGAGGTGGGTACGCATGTGCTCGCCCACGTCGGCCCAGACGGTCAACAGGACGCACTGTCCCTCGTGGTCACAGGCGCCGTTCTCGTGCGGGAGGCCGAAGTCACCGGCGACGATCGGCCCGTCGACCGCGGAGACGATCTGGGACAGTGTGATCTCCCCGGGCGGCCGGGCCAGCACGTACCCGCCGCCCACCCCCCGTTTGGAGCGCACCAGGCCGGCTCCCTTGAGCGCCAGGAGGATCTGCTCGAGATAGGGCTGGGGAAGCCCGGTCCGTTCGGCGATGTCCCTGACCGCGGTGGGCCCGTCCCCGTCCGTGTGGAGCGCGAGCGACAGGAGCGCACGGCTTGCGTAGTCCCCCCGGGTGGATACCTTCACGTACCCATGCTATTGCCTGGGGCCCCTCTCGGGGGTGTCCGACCGGTGGGTCAGCGTCCCCCGAGCTTGCCGCCGGCCAGGTCTTCCGCCATGGCCCACCCGAAGGTGACCAGGCGACCACCGCCGGCGGTGTCCACCTGCTCGAAGAAGGCGAGGAGCTCGGGCGGCGGGTCCCCCTTGGGGCTCGTGAAGTCGAAGCCACCCGATTCGCAGCCGTCTCCCGAGACCACGAAGGTGCGATCGTCGATCCGCCCGTCCGCGCCGAACCGTTTTGCCAGCCGGCGGCCCCAGGCCCGCTCCTCTCCGGTGGCCTTCTGGTCCGGTGCGGGCACCACGTCGGTGAGCCCCGAGAACGCCCGGAAGCCGTCGGGGCTGATCAGCCTGGTCCCGACGAGGACGTCCTCGTCGGGAAAGGCCAGCAGAGCCCGCCGATACTTGTCTCCCATCATCGCCCGGAGCACGGTGTCGGCCCGGGAGGTGCGGTCGACCGCGGCGAGACCGATCAGCAGCGAGGGCGTCCCCCCGATGCGCTCCAGGGTGGAAAAGGAGTACCCACGGAGTTTCGTCCCCTCACGGGCCCGGGTCACCAGCACCCACTCCTCCTGCTGTTTCGAGAGGAAGCCGATGTCGAAGCGGGGCTCCCGTTCGGCGCAGAGATCGGCCATCTCGGCCAGCTCGGCGTCACTGATCGACGTGCAATCCTTGGTCTCCACCTGGATGGACATATGCCGTTCCGTACTCCTCGATCACCCTGCGGCACCAGCCGCCGGCTCCGGTCTGGAGCGCACCCCCCGGAGCGCCCGGTCACAGGGACGGGACGGTCCGACGGGGATCCGCGCCAGGAGCCGTCCGACGATTTTACGGGATTTGCGGGCGCCTGTCGTATCCGGCCTCTTCGGGGCCCAGTTCCGGCACCGTCGTGAGGCCGTACAGAGGGAGTTCAGGCCTGGATGGCGTTCGGGCCGAGCAGGACCCGGAGCTCTCCGACCAGGCCCCTGCTGCTGTCCACGTTGAACTCGGAGGGGAGGCGGAGGATCTTGGCCCCGACGTGGAGGAAGACGGGGGAGTCGCCCGGATGCTCGGTGAGCAGGCGCTTGAGGTCGGCGACCGCCCCGTCGGTGAGCGCGTGCAGCGGGAGGGAGATCCGCAGGTCGCGGGTGCCGTCGACGGCGAGGTCGGGGCGCTGGACCTCCATGCACACGAGCTTGAGCCGGTCGTCGCGGAGGTCCATCCGGGCCCTGACCACCACGATCGCGTCGTCGTCGAGCAGGGCCCCGTAGTCGGCCATGGTCTTCGGGAAGACGAACGCCTCGATGGAGGCGTTGAGGTCCTCGAGCACGAAGGTCGCCATGAGGTCGCCCTTCTTCGTGTAGCGGCGGGTGAGCTCGGTGACCACGCCCCCGACCACCCGGAGCTGGCCCTCGTTGCCGAATGCACCGGCGGCCAGGGCGTCCGGGTCCACGTCCCGCAGCTCGGCCAGCGTGCAGTCGGTCAGCCGGGAGAGCGATCCCTCGAGGCCCATGAGCGGGTGATCGCTGATGTAGAGGCCCAGCATTTCCTTCTCGAAGGCCAGCCGGACCGTCTTGTCGAACTCGGCGTCGGCGATCGGCAGCCGGGTGTCGCCGAACCCGGTGGTCCGGCCTTCGGTCTCCTCCTCCAAGGTGGCGAAGAGGGAGACCACCCCCGCGTCGTGCTCGCGGCGGCGCTCGAGGGTGCGGTCGACGATCTCCTCGAATGCGAGCACGAGCCCCTGGCGGCTGTGGCCCAGCGCGTCGAAGCCGCCCGCCTTGATGAGCGACTCGATGGTCCGCTTGTTGAGGACCTGCGGGTCGACGCGCTGGCAGAAGTCGTAGAAGTCGGTGAAGGGGCCGTTGGCCTGCCGCTCGGCCACGATGAGGGCGACGAGGCCCTCGCCGACGTTGCGCACGGCGGCGAGGCCGAAGGTGATCGCGCTCGCGCCGTTCCCGTCCCCGGTGGCGGTGAGATCAGGAGCGAACTCGGCCAATGACCGGTTCACGTCGGGGACGAGCACCTCGATCCCGAGGGATCGGCACTCACCGAGGTACACAGCGGTCTTGTCCTTGTTGTCCTTGACCGAGGTGAGCAGACTGGCCAGGTACTCAACCGGATGGTGGGCCTTGAGCCACGCGGTCTGGTAGGCGATGAACCCGTACCCGTATGCATGGGACTTGTTGAAGGCGTAGTCGGCGAAGGGCTCGATGATGTCGAACAGCGCGATCCCGAGGGACTCGCCGTACCCCTGCTGGACGCAGCCTGCGACGAACTTCTCGCGCTCGGCCTGGATGAGCGCCCGGTTCTTCTTCCCGCACGCCTTGCGCAGGTTGTCGGCCTCGGCGAGGTCGTACCCGGCGATCTTCTGGGCGACCCGCATGACCGACTCCTGGTAGATCATCAGGCCGTAGGTGTCCCCGAGGACCTCCTCCAAGTCGGCGTGCAGGTAGCTGACCGCCTGGCGGCCGTTCTTGCGGTCGGCATAGTCGCGGTGCATGTTGGCGGCCATCGGCCCGGGCCGGTAGAGGGCGACCAGCGCGGCAACGTCGTCGAACGAGGTCGGCGCGAGCGATCGCATGAGCGAGCGCATCGGTCCCCCCTCCAACTGGAAGACGCCCATCGACTCACCCTTGCGCAGCATCACGAAGGTCTGCTCGTCGTCGAGGGGGATCGCGTCGATGTCGGGCCTGAGGCCGGTGGAGATCTGGATGAGGTCGAGGCTGCGCTCGATGACCGAGAGGTTCCGCAGCCCGAGGAAGTCCATCTTGAGGAGCCCGAGGTCCTCGACGCCGTGCATCTCGTACTGGGTGACCACGGGGGAGTCCTCGGGGTCGTTGCCGTCGGGCTTGCGCTGCACCGGGACGTACTCGGTGAGGGGTGCGTCGGTGATGACCACCGCGGCGGCGTGGATCCCGTCCTGGCGCCGGAGGCCCTCGAGGCCCTTGGCCACGTCGATGACCCGTTTGGCGTCACCGTCGGATTCGTACATGACGCGGAGCTCGCCCGCGGCGACGTAGCCGTCCTCGAACCCCTCGGTCTTCTCGAGGCACGCGGCGAGCGGGGTGTCGCGGCCCATCAGCAGTGGCGGCATCGCCTTGGCGATCTTGTCTCCGACCACGTAGGGGAAGCCGAGGACGCGGGCCGCGTCGCGGACCGCCGCCCGGGCCTTGATGGTCGAGAAGGTGACGATCTGGGCCACGTGGTCGGAGCCGTAGCGTTCTGCCGCGTACCGGATCATGTCCCCGCGGTAGCGCTCGTCGAAGTCCATGTCGATGTCGGGCATCTGGACGCGGCCCGGGTTGAGGAACCGCTCGAAGAGGAGGTCGTAGCGGATCGGATCGAGGTCCACGATGCGGAGGCAGTAGGCCACGCAGCACCCGGCGGCGGATCCCCGGCCCGGGCCGACCCGGATCTGTCTCGACCGGGCGAACCGGATGAGGTCCCAGACCACGAGGAAGTACGCCGAGAACCCCATGTCGGCGATCACGCCGAGCTCGTAGTCGAGCCGGCCCATCACCTCGGCCGGGACCGGGGCGCCGTAGCGCTCCTTCGCCCCCTCGAGGCTCAGATGGCGGAGGAAGGCCGCCGCGCGGTTCCTCGTAGGTGTCACCGAGGAACTCGTCGGGTACCGGGAAGCGGGGGAGGCTGGGGCGGCCGAAGTCGATCTCCACCGAGGCCCGTTCCGCGATGAGCAGGGTGTTGTCGCACGCCTCCGGCAGCTCGGCAAAGAGGTCGCGCATCTCGGCCGCCGTCTTGAGGTAGTGCTCCTGCCCATGGAATTTGAAGCGGTTGGGGTCGTCGATGAGGGCACCTGTCTGGACGCACAGGAGCGCGTCGTGGGCGACATGGTCCTCGCGGTGGGTGTAGTGGCTGTCGTTGGTGGCGAGGAGCGGTGCACCGATGCGCCGGGCGATCTCGACCAGGGCCGGGTTGGTCTTGTGCTGTTCGGGAAGGCCGTGGTCCTGTAGCTCGACGAAGAGGTTGCCCTTGCCGAAGATGTCCTGGAGCCGCCCGGCCAACGCCTCCGCCTTGACCTGGTCGTCGGCGAGGAGGGCCTGGAGGACCACTCCCCCGAGGCACCCGGTCGTGGCGATGAGACCGCCCGCGTGGCGCGCGAGCAGCTCCCAGTCGAGGCGGGGCTTGTAGTAGTAGCCCTCGAGGTAGGCGGCGGAGGAGAGCTTGAGCAGATTGCGGTAGCCGTCGTTGGACTCGGCCAGCAGGGTGAGGTGGTAGTAGAGCTTCTCTCCGCCTGCCACGTCGCCACCGGTGTCGTCGACCTTGCCGCGGCGCACCGGACGCTCGTGGCGGGACTCGGCGGCCATGTAGGCCTCGGTCCCGATGATCGGGTTGATGCCCGCCGCGCGGCACGCGGCGTAGAAGTCGAGTACCCCGTACATGTTGCCGTGGTCGGTGATGCCGAGCGCGGGCTGACCGTCCTTGACCGCGGCGGCCACGAGGTCCTTCACCCGCGCCGCGCCATCCAGCATCGAGAATTCGGTGTGGGTGTGCAGGTGGGTGAACGATCGTGGTGCCACGCTCTCCGGTACCCTCCTCGGTCCGCCGTTGCCGCTCCGCGGGCTACTCCCCGGGACGGGCGAATGACAACGCTGTCATTCCGACGATAGCGCGGGTGGAGCCGGTACGCGGTGGTGCCGGCGACCCGCATTCGGCCGTCCGGACGGGGCTGGCCGGTGGCTCAGCGGGCCTTCCGGACGGGGCTGGCCGGTGGCTCAGAGGTAGGTGCCGGGACGACCGGCCGTGGGGTCCCCGCCCGGCAGGGCGCGCTGGCGCATCTCGTCGAGCTGGGCCCGCGCTGCCACCTGCTGGGCGACCAGGGTGGCCTGGATGCCGTGGAACAGGCCTTCGAGCCAGCCCACCAGCTGCGCGTGGGCGACCCGCAGCTCGGCGTCCGACGGGGTCGGCGAGTCGAACGGGATCGAGACCCGGTCGAGCTCGGCCACCAGATCCGGGGAGAGCCCGTCGGCCAGCTCCCGGACCGACTGTTCGTAGATCTCGCGGAGCCGGCCCCGGCTCGCCTCGTCGAGGGGCGCCGATCGGACCTCGTCGAGCAGCTGTTTGACCATCGAGCCGATGCGCAGCAGCTTGGCCGGCTGTTCGATCGACTCGCCCCGTGCGGCCTCGTCCCCCTCGCCCTCGGGCTCGCGGGGGGCGACGGCCGACCCCGGGGGTCCGTCCACGACTTCCGGACGGAGCGCCGTGCTCTCGGCTTCGGGGGACTGCGTGGTGTCGGGTACCAGGTTGTCGCTCACAGTCGCTCTCCTCCGAATGCAACCAGGGGAACCAGCATCTCGTCGGCGGTCAGGGAACCGTGGCGGCAGGCGAGGCGGTTCTCGCCGGTGTCCGCCGGGTCCACGAAGGCCAGGGGCGCAAAGGGGATCAGCGCGACGTCGCCGAGCCGGGACGCCAGGCCGTCTGCGAGGGGCCCGCCGAACCACCTGTCGTCGACCAGTCGGTCCCGGTCGCGTACCCAGGTCGTCTCGCCGTAGCGTTCCTCGAGGAGCTCGGCCAGGTCGCCCGCCGCGCCCGGCCGGGCGTGGATCCAGCGGAACCGCCCCTCGCCGGAGAGGAACTGGGTCATTGCCATCACCTCGCGTCCGAGGAGCTCCACCCGGGGTCCGACGTCGATCTGTCCGTGGTCGGCCGTGACCACGAGGACCGCGCCGGACGGGAGCTGCTCCACGACATCGGCGACCAGGCGGTCCACCGCGCGCAGCTCGGCCTCGTAGTGCTCGTCGAGCCCGTGGGCGTGGGCGACCTTGTCGATGCCGTCGTAGTAGGCGTACACGAAGGACTCGCCGTCGCGCAGCAGCCTGCCGACTTCGACGGGCAGCGACGAGAGGACGCGGTAGCCGTGGAGCGGGGAGTTCCCGAGGTGCGCCGCGGTGAACCCGGTCCCCCCGAACTCGTCCTTCGACACGACCGGTACCGGTCCGGCCGAACCGGGGAAGGAGGGGAACGGCTGGAACTCGTGCGCGGGGACCCGGCGCCTGGCGTCGTTGCCCGGCCCACCCCCGAGCGTCCATCGCAGCATGTTGAGGATCTCGTCGTCGGCTGCGAGGCGGTACCCCAGGATGCCGTGGTCGGCGGGGGCGCGCCCGGTGGTGATCGAGGTGAGCGCGGTGGCGGTGGTGGTCGGCACCACCGAGGTGATCGCGCGGTCGATGCCCTCGCCGCCCGAGAGCACGGGCGCGAGGTGCGACCGGGAGCGGAGCTGCTCCCAGCCGAGGCCGTCGAGGACCAGGAGCACGACCTGGCGGGCGCGGCCCGCCGACGCGGGCAGCCAGTCGCCGTCGGCGCCGGGATTTCGGTCTGTCCGGAGCAGGCGCGGGACGAGGTTGGCGATGCAGCCGGCCGAGTAGTCCGGCAGGAGGGGCGCGATCGCAGTGGCGTTCTCGGCGGTGGGCATCGGGTCCCGACTGTAGGCGAGGAGCCGCCGGCTCCGGCAGGCGTGGCGCCGGAACGGCGGGGTGTCCGCCGGCCCGCCGGGATCGATCGTCACCCGCGGGGGAGGAGCGCCCGGACCGTCTTGTAGCAGTGCCCGTCCCTCGGGGTACTCACCGCCGCCACCACGTAATGGGGCTTGAACCCGAGCGCCGAGGCGAGGTCCCGGCCGTGCAGGCGGTCCCGGCGGGCCACGTCGAGGGCGCGCTCGGAACGGGGATCTTCGACCGGCAGCCAGTTGTCGCTGCGTCCCCACCCGAAGCGGACCATTGCGGTGCGGTCCCCCCGCCTCCGGAAGAGGACCGGTCCTTTGCCGGGCTCGATGAGGGCGAGCGAGGGCCGGAACCCGCGGAATTCCCAGTACGGCGCGGACGCTCCCGGAAAGCCCAGCACGTGCTCCTCCACCGGCGCGCTGAGCGGGCGGAGCAGGTGGCGAACCCTGCGGCCGTGCAGCGTCCCGAGGTGTCGGGGGAGCCCGGTGGCGGTGACCGCCTCGGGCTGGGCCAGGTCGTCCCGCTCCGGCTCCTCGGCCAGCCGCGTCTCGACGACATCGAACGGGGCGAGGTCGGGCCCGTGTCCCTCGGGCCATTCGACCCGGACCCGCACCAGGGCTCCCGACGCCAGGTCGATGCCGATCGTGTCGTCCGGATGACAGGAGAGCACGAGAAGGGTGAGCGCGGCACCGCCGTCGACGGCGACACGGTCGCGGTGCTTGATCGATCGGGCCACCCCGCGGGCGGTGCCGCTGCGCGGCGTGCGGGTCGAACGGTCGGCCATCAGCGCGCCGTATCGAGCTGGGCGCCGAGCGACGCACGGTCACCGGCCGGCAGCTTGCAGGTGCCGTCCCGGCAGACATAGGCCTGCCCCGGCAGGCGCCCGTCCCAGAGGGGGGAGCCGGTCGGTTCGCCCCAGGCGAGGACCGCCGCGGGGAGCCAGCGGGTGCGGACCTCGTCGAGCAGGTCGGGCCGGTCGCCCACCACCACCACCTCGGTGGTCCCCCGCGCCAGGAGGTCCGCCGCGAGCACGGTATGGGCGAAGGCGGTCGGATGCCGGGTGAGCAGATCGCCGACCAGGTCGACCGCACGGCGGGCGTGATCGGTGTATCCGGGCGCGCCGGTGAGGGCACCGAGCCGGGCCAGCGCCAGGGCGGCCACCGCGTTGGCCGACGGGGTCGCGCCGTCCAGGACGTCTTTGGTCCGCACGATGAGCTGCTCCGCATCACGTGCGGTGGTGAAGAAGCCGCCCGCGTCGGCGTCTGCGAACCGGTCGATGAGCGCGTCGGCGGTGGCCACAGCGAGGTGCGTCCAGCGCGCCTCGCCGGTGAGCTCACCGAGCCGGGTGAAGCAGTCGATGAGGCAGGCATGGTCACCGGCATAGGCGAGGTGGCGGGCGCCGCCGTCGCGCTGCCAGCTGCGCAGCCACCGCCCGTCGTCGCCGAGGAGATGGGTGCGGAGGAACTCTCCGATCGCGATCGCCGCGTCCGTCCAGCGTGGGTCGCCGGTCGCCGCCGCGGCCTCGGCGAGAGCCGAGCCGTACATCGCGTTCCACTCGGTCAGGACCTTGTCGTCGAGCGCGGGCCGGACCCGCCGGGACCGTGCACCCAACAGGCGCCGGCGGCCCTCCTCCACCGGTGCCGGTCCGAGGAGGGGAGCTCCGACCGGACGACGGAGGATGGTGCTCCCCTCGAAGTTGCCCCGCGCGGTCACGCCGAACCAGGCGGACACCGCCTCGGCGATCGCCTCTCCCTCGGCGCCGCCGCCCACCGCCTCGGCCACCTGCTCGGGGGTCCACACGTAGAACCGGCCCTCCACCCCCTCGGAGTCGGCGTCCTCGGCCGAGTGCACACCGCCGTCGGGGAGGGTGAGGTCGCGGCCGACGTAGGTCACGATGCCCTCCATCACCGACCGGTACCCGGCCGAGCCGGTCACCTGCCAGCCGTGGAGGTAGGCGCGCAGCAGGCCGGCCTGGTCGTAGAGCATCTTCTCGAAGTGGGGCACCAGCCACTCGTCGTCGGTCGAATAGCGGGCGAAGCCGCCACCGAGGTGATCGTGGATCCCCCCGGCGGCCATGCCGTCGAGGGTCCGGACGGCCATCTGCTCGACCCGGTCGGCACCCTCGGCCCCGCCGGCGTCCCGCAGGCTGCGGACCTCTCGCAGGACGAGATCGACCTGCGAGGGCTGGGGGAATTTCGGGTGCGGCCCCGAACCCGCCCCACTCCGGGTCGAACCGCAGGGACAGCTCCTCGACGGCCGGGCCCACGAGGTCGGGCGGACGCCGGTCCCCGAGCGCGTCGAGAACCGAGCCCGCACCGGGCCGCGGCCTGATGACCGACCGGGTGGCGACCGCCGCAGACAGTTCCTGTGCCTGTTCCTCGATCTCGCCGCGCCGGTGGTCCCAGACGTCGTTGAGCGCGGAGAGGACCGTGGTGAACGAGGGGGTGCCGGGGTGGTCGCGGGGCGGGAAGTAGGTGCCCCCGTAGAACGGGCGCCGGTCCGGCGTGAGGAAGACGCTCAACGGCCAGCCGCCCGAACCGGTGATGGCCTGGACAGCCTCCATGTAGACGGCGTCGACGTCCGGTCGCTCCTCCCGGTCCACCTTGACCGGCACGAACGAGGCGTTGAGCTGTGCGGCGACCGCGGGATCCTCGAACGACTCGTGCGCCATCACGTGGCACCAGTGGCAGGCCGAGTAGCCGATGGAGAGGAAGATCGGGCGGTCGGTCTCGGCGGCCCGGGCGAACGCCTCCTCCCCCCACGGATACCAGTCCACCGGGTTCTCCGCATGTTGCCGCAGGTAGGGACTGGTCTCCCGTGCCAGGCGGTTGGGGGCGGCCACCGAGCCAGCGTACCGGTCCCGGTCGGTGAGCCGTGAGGTCACGATGGCGGAACACGGCATCGCCGGACGAACCATCGGCGGGGGCGGCCCCGACCGTCCGCGCAGGAGTGCCGGTGAATTCGGCGCGCCGCGTGACGCGACGAGCAGCCACGGCTGCAGAACGCGCCGGTAGGGTGTCCGCCCATGGAGCTGCGACTCGACGGGAAGACCGCGCTGGTCACCGGTGGCTCACGAGGGATCGGCAAGGCCGTCGCCCGGGCCTTCGCCGACGCCGGCGCGTCGGTCATGATCTCGTCGAGGCGGGCCGACGCGCTCGCCGAGGCGGCCGGGGAGATCGCCGCGGTATCCGGTGAGCGGGCGGGACCGGTGGCCTGGACGGTTGCCAATGCCGGCGACCCCGAACAGGCGGAGGCCTGCGTGGACGCGACGGTGGAACGGTTCGGCCCGGTGGACATCCTCGTCAACAATGCCGCCACCAACCCCTACTACGGACCGATCATCGACATCGACCGTGCGCGGGCCGACAAGACGGTTCGGGTCAATCAATCGGGCTATCTCGAGTGGGTGCAGGCCGCATGGCGGAAGGGGCTGTCCGAGCGGGGCGGGGCGGTCCTCAATCTGGCATCGATCGGAGGGCTGACCGTCGAGGGTGGCCTCGGTTGGTACAACGTGACCAAGGCCGCCGTCATCCATCTCACCCGGCAGCTCGCCGGTGAGCTCGGTCCGCAGGTCCGGGTCAACGCGATCGCTCCGGGTCTGGTCAAGACCCAGATGGCGCGGGCGCTGTGGGAGCCCGGCGAGCAGGCCATCGCGCGGCGGCTGCCCCTGCGGCGCCTCGGTGAGGTCGAGGACATCGCCAACGCGGCCCTCTTCCTCTGCTCGGACGCGGCATCGTGGATCACCGGTGAGACCCTGGTCGTCGACGGAGGCTCCCTCTGTCTCACGACGGGGTCGCTCTCGTAACCCGGTCAGGCGAGCTCGGTCCTGCGGACCTTGCCTCCGGTCGTGCGCGGGAGACGGTCCACGACGACCAGCTCCCGTGGGGCGGACCAGGGGGCGAGTCTGGCTGCGACGAGCTCGCGCAGTGCACCGAGTGGCGGCGGGTCCACCCCCCGAGGCGGCACCACCCAGGCCACCACCCGCTCTCCCCATTCCGGGTCGGCCCGTTTCCAGACGGCCACCTCGGAGACGGCCGGGTGTCCGGCGAGGATCTCCTCGACCGCGCTGGGCCACACCTTCTCTCCACCGGTCACGATGACCTCCGCGAGGCGCCCCGACACGGTCAGCGATCCGTCTGCCGCGAGCATGCCCGCGTCCGCCGGTCGGGTACCAGCCCCCGGAGAGGCGGGGATCGGTGCCGTCGCGGTAGCAGCGGAGCAGGAACGGTCCGCGCACGAGCACCTCGCCCTCGCTCCCGAGCACGCCGTCACCGATGCGGAGCTCGACCCCGGCGAGGGGCCACCCGTCGTACACGACCCCCGATCCGGTCTCGGTCGTCCCGTAGGTGGTGATCACCGTCGGGGGGAGCGACGCGGGCGGGGCGGCGCCCCCGAGGAGGACGGCCCGGAACCCGGACACGTCCATCCGACCGAGGGCGGTCGCCACCAGCGAGACCAGGGTGGCGCCCGCCCGGCACGCCGCCTCGACCGCGCTCGCCTCGAACCGTTCGAGGACGGTGCAGGGGGTGCCGGTCACGAGCGAGCGGGTCACCACCGAGAGCCCCCCGATGTGGGCGAGCGGAAGGCAGGCGACCCATCGGTCGGCCCCCGGGTCGACGCGGAGCCGCTCCGAGGAGGCGACCGCAGAGGCGGTCACCGACCGGTGGGTGTGGACCGCCCCCTTCGGCACCCCGGTCGTTCCGCTGGTGGCGACCACCAGCGCGTCCCCGGGCTCTGTCGGGAGGCCGCCGGCCAGGGGCCGCGTTCCGTCCGACGAGACGATGCGTGACGGGCGGAGCGCCGCGAGCAGACGGCGCACCGAGGGTACCGGCAGACGCGGGTCGACCGGGAGCACGGCGTCCCCGGCGTCCCAGGCCGAGCGAAGGGCGTCGACGAAGCCCGGCCCCGCCGGCAGATCGAGTGCTACCAGCTCCGGCATGCGGGTAGCCTAGGCGACCGTACGAGTGACGACTCTAGGAGTGAATGGTCGAATGGTTTCGTCGGAGCGGCAGGATGCGGGACCGGTGACCCTCGGGACCCAGGTGGAGACGGTCATCACGGGGGAACCGCTCGACCCGGTCGAGCGGTTCCGGGGGCAGCCCCTGCCGGCCTGGGACCGCCGCGGCGACTACCGGGACATCCGGATGGATGTGGCCGATGGCATCGCCAAACTCACCATCGCGCGGCCGGAGGTGCGGAACGCCTTCCGTCCCCAGACCCTCTTCGAGCTCGCCGACGCGCTGTCGGTGGCCCGGGACGATCCGGAGGTGGGGGTGGTGGTCCTCACCGGTGAGGGCCCCGATGCCTTCTGCTCCGGTGGTGATCAGCGGATCCGCGGAGACGACGGCTACCTCGGTGACGATGCGGTGGCCCGGCAGGGGATCGGTCGGCTCAACGTCCTCGACGTCCAGATCCAGATCCGGCGGCTTCCCAAGCCGGTGGTGGCGATGGTGGCCGGCTACGCGATCGGCGGGGGTCACATCCTGCACCTGGTGTGCGACCTGACCATCGCCGCGGACAATGCGCGCTTCGGCCAGACCGGCCCCAAGGTCGGGAGCTTCGACGGGGGCTACGGGGCGAGCCTGCTCGCCCGGACCATCGGGCTCAAGCGCGCCAAGGAGGTCTGGTTCCTCTGCCGCCAGTACGACGCGGCGACCGCGTACGCCTGGGGCCTGGTCAACGCGGTGGTCCCGCTGGCCGACCTCGAGCGGGAGACGGTGGCCTGGTGCCGTCAGATGCTCTCGCTCTCGCCGCTCGCCCTGCGCATGCTCAAGGGGGGGCTGCACGCGGCCGACGACGGCCTTGCCGGGCTGCAGCAGCTGGCCGGGGACGCGACCATGCTCTTCTACATGAGCGAGGAGAGTCAGGAGGGTCGCAACGCCTACCGGGAGCACCGGCCCCCGGAGTTCGGGCGCTTCCCCCGCCGCCCGTGACGCACCCCTGGACCCGGGCCCGGCCGGCCGGGGCCGCAGTGCCCGCCGGCGCGCCGCCGGCGCCGGGGTCGATCCGCAGGTGGTGGCTCGGGGCGCGGCCCCGCACCCTGCCCGCGGCCGTGGTCCCGGTGCTGGTCGGGACCGCGGCGGCCCATCCACACCGCCCGGGCACCTGGAGCCAGGTGGCCGTTGCCTCGTTGACCGGTGGCGTCCACGGCGGCGGACCACGTGTCGACCCCTGGTGGTGTGCCCTGGGCGCGCTCGTCGTGGCCCTCGCCGTCCAGATCGGGACCAACTACGCCAACGACTACGCCGACGGCATCCGGGGGACCGACGACGCGTGGGTCGGCCCGGTCCGCCTGGTCGCATCGGGGCTGGCCACGCCCGCGGCCGTCCGACGGGCGGCACTGTGCTCGTTCGGCGTTGCGGCCGTGGTCGGGTTGGGGCTGGCCTGGGCCACGTCGTGGTGGGTGCTCCCGGTCGGCGCGGCCTGTCTGCTCGCCGGCTGGTTCTACACCGGTGGCCCGCGTCCCTACGGCTACGCCGGTCTCGGCGAGGTCTTCGTGTTCGTGTTCTTCGGCCTGGTGGCGACCGTCGGCACGTTCTTCGTGGAGACGGTCCGGATCGGCGTCCCGATCGTCTGGTTCGCGGCCGTCATGGTCGGGTTGCTCGCGACGGCGCTGCTCCTGGCCAACAACCTCCGTGACATCGCCACCGATCGGGAGGCCGGCAAGCGGACCCTCGCCGTCCGGATCGGGCGCAGCGGCGCGGGCCGGTGCTACGCCCTGTGCCTCGTGCTGCCGTTCGCCGCGGTGGCGGTCTGGGGGATCCTCGGGGTGGCGGGGGTGATCGCGTCCGACGTCGCTGCGGGGGCGTTCGTCCCGCTTCTTGCGTTGCCGCTTGTCGTCGTCCCCTTGCGCCTCAGCAGCAGCGACGCCGAGGGCCGGGCGCTCCTGCCGCTCCTTGCGGCCACCGCCCGCCTGCAGCTCGTCTTCGGGATCCTGCTCTCGGTCGGCCTCTGGCTGTGGATCGGGTGACCACGGCGCGGTCGCACCGCGGGGTGCGACGTGGACGCGGTCTCAGTCCCGGGTGTCGGCCGCAAGGAACGGGAGCACCGCGTCGGTGACCGCCCGCGGCTGTTGCAGATGCGGGGCGTGATCGGCTGCAGGGATGACGACGCCGACGGCATTGGCGCCGATGGCGCGGACCATGCGGCGCCCGAGGGTTGTGAACTTGGTGTCGTTCGCGCCACTGATCACGAGGACCGGCATCCCGAGTGTGTCGAGCTCCTCCCAGAGCGGCACCTGGGTGCCGGTTCCGGCCAGTCGCAGGCTGGACGCCAGCCCTGCCGCAGTGTTGCGTTCGCGCTCCCGGAGCCCGAGGGCCGCCTCGGGGACGTGCCCGAAGATCGGGCCGGTGACCCAGCGGCGGACGAACTCGGCGACGGTGTCGGTCGGCCGGCCGCCATCCGGAGGATCCAGCCGGTCGGCCAGCGCCCGGTCGGCGCGACGCCTCTCTGTCCGTTCGCCCTCGTCGCCGATGCCGGCGGTCCCCGAGATGAGCACCAGGCGCTGGACCAGGTCGGGCCGCTCGAGCGCCAGGTGGAGGCAGAAGCGCGCCCCCATCGAGTAGCCGAGGTAGTCGCCGGCCCCGCCGGCGAGGCCGAGGAGGCGGGCACCGGTCGGGAGGTCGGCCCGGACGCCAGCCGACTCCCCGTGCCCGGGAAGGTCGACCAGCACCAGGCGGCGACCGGGGGCCAGCCCGGCCCGGAGCCCACCCCAGAGTCGACCCGTCTGGGTGAACCCGTGCGCGAGCACGAGGGTTGGCCCGTCCCCGGCGGATTCGGCGTGCAGCCCGGCTGCTGGGTCGGAGACGACCGCGGCGGTCGGCGGGGGCTCGTGCATCGGCATGGGACTTGCCGATGAGCGTACCGACCGATCCCGGCCGACCAGGGGACGGCGACCGCCAGTCGGCATTTGCCGCGACCCTGGTCGACGAGTGGGTGCGCGGGGGCGTGTCCCACGCGGTGCTCTGTGCCGGATCGCGTTCGACGCCGCTGGCCCTGGCGCTTGCGGCCGATCCGCGCCTCTCCCTCTGCGTCCGGCTCGACGAGCGGTCGGCGGGCTTCGTGGCGCTCGGGATCGGGCTCGCGACCGGCCGCCCGGCGGTGGTCGTCACGACCAGCGGGACGGCGGCGGCCGAGCTGCACCCGGCGGTCGTCGAGGCCGATCTGGCGCGGGTGCCGCTCCTGGTCTGCACAGCCGACCGCCCTCCGGAGGCACGCGGGGTGGGGGCGCCCCAGACCATCGACCAGACCCGTCTGTTCGGGAGTGCCGCACGGTGGTTCGCCGATCCGGGCGTGCCCGCCGAAGCCGGCCGCGCCACCTGGCGGTCGTTGGCCGCCCGGTCGGTCGCCGAATCGGTCGCCGGGCCGCGCGGTCCGGGTCCGGTCCATCTCAACCTCCCGTTCCGCGAGCCGTTGTTCGGTGACCCGCAGCGCGGCGGCGGACCGGCGCCCGGACGGCCCGATGGAACCCCCTGGCACCAGATGGAGGTGGCTGCGACACCACCGCCCGACACACTGATCGGTCGTCTGGCCGGGTCCGGGCTGCTCGATCCCGGCTCGCCCGGCGTGATCGTGGCGGGTTCGGGCTGCGGAGATCCTGCAGCGGTGCTCGGCCTCGCAGACGCCCTCGACTGGCCGGTGCTCGCCGACCCGCGCTCCGGGCTGCGCACGATGGAGGCTGCCGTCGTGGCCGCCGCCGACGGCATCCTGCGCTCGGAGCGGTTCGCCGACGCCCACCGACCCTCGTTCGTGCTGCGACTCGGCGGACGGTGGGCCTCCAAGGTGGTCAATGCCTTCGTGGACCGCTCACCCGCGCTGGTCGCCGATCCCTTCGACCAGTGGCCCGACCCCGAGCGGAGCGCGGAGCGACTGGTCCGCTGCGACCCGACCCTCCTGTGCGAGACGCTGCGCGGGGCGACAGGTCGTAGCGGGACGCGACCAGCGGCCGATCGGAGCGCTGCGTGGCGGTCCGCCTGGGAGGGTGCAGAGGCACGTGCGCGCGGTGTGCTCGCCGATTCGCTCGACGGTCGCGTGCCGCTGACCGAGCCGGCGCTCGCGCACCAGGTGTTCGCATCCCTGCCGGCAGGGGCCTCTCTCGTCGTGTCGTCGTCGATGCCGGTGCGCGACATCGAGTCGTTCGGGCTCCCGCGGCGGGACCCGCCCACGGTCTACGCCAATCGCGGCGCCAACGGCATCGACGGCGTGACGTCGACCGCGCTCGGTGTGGCGCTCGGTGTCCCGGGGCCGACGGTCGCCCTCCTCGGCGACCTCTCGTTCCTCCACGACGTCTCCGCGCTCATCGGGCCGACGGGGGCCCGTCCCCCGCTCACCCTGGTCGTGGCCGACAACCACGGCGGCGGGATCTTCTCCTTCCTGCCGCAGGCCGCTGCGCTCGACGCCGGCGCGTTCGAGCGACTCTTCGGCACGCCGCAGGCGCCCGACGTGGCCGAGGTCGCCCGCGGGTGCGGCTGGGCGGTCGAGGACCTCGACCCGGGCACGACACCGGACGACCTCCGGGCCGCCCTCGAGCGAGCCATCGGTGGCGGGGGAGGAGTCCTGGTGCGGGTACAGCTGCCGGAGCGGTCGGCCAACGTGGCTGTCCACGACCGGCTCAACGCGGACGTCGTCGCAGCCGTCGAGCGGGGTTGAGCCCCGGGGTCACCGCCCGGTCAGCCGGCGCTCAGCAGGGGCGCGGGTCGTACGCGGGGATCGACGGAGCGGCTGTGGATGCCGCAGGGGCCGGCTGGGCCGCAGGTGCCGGCGCCGCCGAGGTGGTGGGCGGGGCGGTGGGCGCGGTCAGCGCGAGCGGGTTTCCGTACTCGTCGATCGGCGGCGTCCGGACCGGACCGAACGGCCCACCGAGCCATTGGGTGATGGTGGACGCTGCGGCAGTGGGCTGGACGACCTCGACCGAGCCGGCGGTCGCAGAGCTGGCCCCGACCGTCGGGAGCGTGTAGTTCTGCAGTTGGGACCCGGAGAAGGCGTGGTACTGCTCCGCCAGCGAGAACAGATCGGCGGCCGACAGGCCGCTGTCCTTCGAGAAATCGTGGACCACCGAGCTCAGGAGCGCGTTGAGCCGCAGGGGGTCGTAGGTGCTCTTGGCCTTGTCGATTGCCGCCTCGATGATCAGGTTCTGGCGCTCGATCCGCCCGATGTCCGAGGTGGGGTCGGACTGCCAGGAGCCGTCCACCTCGTACTCGAAGTACCGGGACCGGGAGAGGGCGAGTGCCTGGCCGCCGTTGAGGACCTGGCAGCCGGTCGTGGGGATGTCGAGACCGGAGTTGTTGTAGCAGGTACCGGTCGAGCAGTCCTGGTCACGCACCGGGTAGGGGAAGTCCATCGAGATCCCGCCGAGCGCGTTGACCGCGTCCTCGACCCCGAAGAAGTCGATGACGATGTAGTGGCTGATCGGGATCCCGAAGGTGTCCTCGATGGTCTGTACCAGCGCGTCGGGTCCGTTGCTGAATGCGGCGTTGATCTTGTTCTGGGTCGAGAGCGGAGAGCCGGCGGGAAGGCCGGTGATGGTCACATAGGTGTCGCGGGGGATCGAGAGGGAGGACGCCGTCCCGTTGGCCGGGTCGATGTGGAGGATCTTGATGGTGTCGGAGCGCTGTCCCGCTGCGGCTGTCGGGCTACCGAATTGCTGGGCCTCGGCCGCCGTCTCGCCGGCCCGGCTGTCCGAGCCGATGAGCAGGAGGTTGTAGGGCTGCCCGTTGGCCGCGGCCACGCAGCTGGGGCACGGGGCGGAGGCGACCTTGCCCCACTGGTACCGGAAGTAGCCGAACCCGAGACCGGTCACGACGAGGAGGGCGACGACCAGGACGACGAGTGCGCGGAGCACGCGTTCGGGACGGCTCCGGCGGCGGCGCTTCGCCCGGCGGCGCTCCCGCCGGCTCGGGACGGCTACCTCGCCGCCCAGGATCGGGCCGGAGAACCGTGGGTCCCTTCCCCGCCTGCGGGAACCGGCGGTTGCGCCGCCGGGTCGTCCGGCCGGGCGGCCGCGCAGGTCTTCCGACGGTCGGGGTGGAAGCGGGGGCGGGGGGTCGGTGGGGGGCATGACGAGCGGACCGGGCGGCGCCGTGGGCCGGGCCGGGGGCCGGCGGTGGATCGCCGGGCGGCAGGTGCGGGAGACGGCCGCCCCAGTGTCCCACCTCCACCCGGTCAACCGGTGTCACCACCCTCCAGGCCCCGGTCAGGGGCGCGAAGGAATCCAGGAGCCGTGGAACCCGTAGGGCACCCGTGCCGGGAGATGCACCGTAGCCACCGGAGGACCGGCGAAGGACGTGGCGTCGAGGATCACCAGGTCGCTCGCGTCGCGGGTCGCGTCGTAGACGACGACGAGCACCCAGCCCTCGTCCTCGCCGGTACCGTCGGAGGCCCGCACGAAGACCGCCTCCGAGGCCGACCGGTGCGGGCCCGGCTCGTACCGGGTGGACTCGTCGCGTTGGAAGTCGTACTTGATCAGGCCCTCCCAGGAGGGCTCCTCGGGACGGTCGCCGACGCGCGTGCAGTAGCCGTAGCGGTGCCGCCGGCCGGCCACCGCGTCCTCGATCCTCGGGAACTCGACCGGGGTGTCGTCGAGACGCGCCTCGGAGACCCGGTCGGCGGTCGGGTCGACCGTCCACCGCCAGAGCGACGGCGAGGACCGGGAGATGACCTCGCCCGGCCCGGTGTCGAAGGCGGTCTCGTAGCGGATGACGTCCATGACCACCGCGTGGCCGTCGTCGAAGGCGTTGAGGACGTGGAAGACGAAGCTCGGGTCGGTGTCGATCCAGCGCAGGTCGCCTCCGGCTCCTGCGCGGGGCAGGATCCCGAGGCGCGAGCCGGTCTCAGCGGACCAGCGGAACGGGACGGGGCGGCCGGACGCGGCCAGCGCGAGGTCGAAGAGGACCGGCTGGTCGAGGAAGACCGCGCGGGTGGCGGTGAGGCCGAAGTCGTGCATCATCGAGGCACGGGGGACCTCGAGGTCCTCGGCTGTGACCAGCTGCCCGCCCACGTCGACCACGTGGTAGCGGAGGAACGGGGGACCGAAGAGGTCGACCCCGAAGAAGACCAGGTCGCCGGTCACCGGGTCCACCTTGGGGTGGGCGCACATCGGCGAGGCGAGCGTCCCGTCGAAGTCGTAGACCTGTGCGCGCTCGAGGTCGGCCGAGAGCCGGTGCGGGAATCCGGACTCCATGAGGGCGAGGGTGACGCCGCCGTGACGGATCACGTGGGTGTTCGCCTGGCCGTCCACCGGTTCGGCGGGGCCGCCCGGGGGGGTGGTGGCCACCTTTGCCGCGAGGGCCCGGGTGCGCACCCACCGGTTGCGGTAGCCGGTCGCCCTGCCGCCGGACAGCGAGATCGAGTGGACCATGCCGTCGCCGGCCAACCAGTCGTAGTCGGCGGGGTCGGCGGGCACCGACACCGGGTTGGGCCCGTTGCGGAGCAGCCGGCCCTCGAGATCGGGGGGGACGACGCCGGTCACCGGCAGCGCGCCGTCGGTGCGTTCATCGAGCACCGGGGCGAAGTTGTCTTCGAGGTACGGGTTCGCCATCGGGGTTCCTCGCGCTCTGCACCGGTGACCCGACCGGCCGGGGGGCGATCGTAGCGTCCGTTTCCGGGGTGGCGACGTGGCAGGCTGAGGCGATGGCCGGTCTCACAGAGGACCTCCGATTCCGGGGGCTGATCCACCAGATGACCGACCCCGTGCTCGGTGAGCGGCTCGATGCGGGTTGCCTGACCGCCTACAGCGGGTTCGACCCCACGGCGGACAGCCTCCACGTCGGGCACCTGCTCCAGGTCTGCACCCTTCGCCGCCTCCAGGAGGGGGGACACCGGCCGATCGCCCTCGCCGGCGGGGGCACCGGGCTCATCGGGGACCCCGGCGGCAAATCCGAGGAGCGGAACCTGCTGACCGACGAGGCCCTCGCCGCCAACCTCGCCGGGATCGAGCGCCAGCTGGCGCGCTTCGTGGAGTTCGACAGGGACGCCGGCGGCCCCGGCGCTGCTGCTCGTCAACAACGCCGACTGGCTGCGCTCCGCGGACCTGCTCGGCTTCCTCCGCGACGTCGGCAAGCACTTCACCGTCAACCAGATGGTCGGAAAGGAGTCGGTCCGTGCACGGCTCGAACGCGCCGACCAGGGGATCTCGTTCACCGAGTTCAGCTACATGCTCCTCCAGGCCTACGACTTCCTCCACCTCTTCGACACCTGCGGGTGCACCGTGCAGTTCGGCGGGAGCGACCAGTGGGGGAACATCACCCTGGGCATCGAGCTCATCCGAAAGGTGCGCCAGGCAGAGGCGTTCGGTTTCACCACCCCGCTGGTGCTCAAGGCCGACGGCACCAAGTTCGGCAAGACCGAGTCCGGTTCGGTCTGGCTGGATCCGGACCGCACCAGCCCCTACAAGCTCTACCAGTTCTTCCTCCGGAGCGAGGACGCGGTGGTCGGGACCTACCTCCGGTACTTCACCTTCCTCTCCCACGAGGAGATCCTGGCCCTCGACGCCTCGACCGCCGCACATCCCGAGCGGCGCGAAGGCCACCGCGAGCTCGCCCGCCAGGTCTGCACCCTCGTCCATGGCGAGTCGGAGACCGCGCGGGCCGAGCAGGCCGCGGCCGCCCTCTTCGGTGAGGACGTCGCGGTCCTCGACGAGCGCTCACTCCTCGACGTCTTCGCCGACGCGCCGTCGAGCCGGCTGGCGCGGACCCGCCTCGACAACGGGGGCGTGCTGCTGGTCGATCTGCTGGCCGAGGCCGGCCTGGTCACGTCCAAGAGCCAGGCCCGCACGGCGGTCGCCCAAGGGGGCGCCTACGTCAACAACCGCCGCGAGGACGACCTGACCCGCAGGGTGGGCCCGGCCGATCTGGTGGCGGAACGGTACGTGGTGCTGCGCCGCGGCAAGAAGGACTACCACCTCGTCCGATTCGGGTGAGCCCTCCGGCAGTCGGTGGTGGGCGAGGGGGACCTCGTCGGCACCGGTCCTACACTGGCTCCCATGAGCACACCTGCCAGTCACGACTCCGGTGGATCGGCGGTCCGCCTGACCACCGGGCTGCCGGAGACGGTGCTGCCGGAGGAGCCGGCCCAGATCCGTGCGTCCCTCGAGGCGGCGTTGGCCCAACCCGCCGAGCGCCGTCGCCATGCGGTCTCGGACGTGATCCGGTCAGAGCCCGCATCCATGGCGTCATGGGCGGCACTCGGCTCGCTCGCCCGTGACGACGTCGAGGCGTACGCCTGCTTCCGGGTCGGCTACCACCGGGGGCTCGACGCACTGCGCCGGGCCGGGTGGAAGGGGTCGGGACTGGTCCGCTGGGCCCACCCCTCCAACCGCGGGTTCCTGACCTGTCTCGACGGTCTCCGGTCCGCAGCGGGGGCGATCGGTGAGCACGCCGAAGAGGAGCGCTGCGCCCAGTTCCTGCGCCAGCTCGACCCCGACTGGACCCAGGACTGGACCGGCTTCCCGGCCTGATGCCGGCCCACGGCCCGCGCTCGCCCCGGGCCGTCCCGTGGAAGGGTGCCCGAGGCGTGGGGCTACTGGTCCTCGGTGCCCTCCTCGTGACCGGCTGTGCCGGGCAGGAGCAGTCGGGCTCGCCGGCGGTTCGGATCACCACCTGGGTGCAGGGTGCCGGTGGCGGCTCGGCGATCGGCACCGTGGAGGTGGACAGTCGGAACATCGACCAGGCCCTCGCCCACCACGACGCCCCTGCCTCCATCCGGACCGTCTGCGCGTTGTTGACCAACGATGCCGAAACGGCCATCGGCAACCTGCCGACCCCGGACACCCTCCTGACCAACGAGCTCAACACCGCATTCGAGGACGCCGCTGCCGCCGGGGACGACTGCTACGCCGGTGCCGGCGGGAACGCGCGCCTGCTCGGGCGGTCCGCCTCGGAGCGGGTGAGGCTCGGACCCCTGCTGCTGACCGCGGTCGACCGGATCACCGAGCTGACCGGGCACACCCCGACCACCGCCACCACCGCGCCCCAGGCCGGTTCCGACGACCCGTTCTCGGGGAACTGATGCGCGGCCGGCGCTCGTCCTCGCCCTCGCTGCCCCGCGGTCATGGTCGGCACTGAGGCGGCCGGTCCGATCCCCGCGGGTCGTGACCCGGCGGTGTACGACCGGCTGCGGCGGCGCGTGCTGTGGGCGATGCCCACCGGCTTGTTCGTCGTGGGGAGCCGGAGTGGGACACGGCGCAATCTGATGACCGCCAACTGGGTGATGCAGGTTGCGATCGCGCCGAAGCTGGTCGCGGTGGCCCTCGAGTCCGGCTCGGTCACACGCGCGCTCGTGGAGGGGAGCGGGTTCTTCTCCGTCAACCTCATCGACGTTCGCGACCGGGCCCTCGTGCGGCGATTCGTGAAGCCGGTGCGCGAGGTGGAGCTCGACGCCGACGGGGTTGCGGTCTCGCTGCAGGGGGAATCGGTGCACGAGGTGACCGGCGGTGTCCCCTGCCTGACCGCCGCGCTCGCCTGGTTGGCCTGCGAGGTCCGCGACGTGCGCTCCGCTGCGGGCGGCGAGCAGGAGGCGAGCCACGTGCTCGTCGTCGGGGAGGTGGTCGACGCGGGTGCCCAGGCGCCCGCACCCGGGGACGATGGCGGGGAGCCGACGGACGCCGGAGAAGCCCTCCGGATGGGGGACACCCGCATGAGCTACGGCGGGTGAGCGGTGTGGGTGCCGGTCAGGTTCCGGCCGGCCCACCTCCCGGTCTCAGGTCGATCCGGAAGACCAGGATGCCGTCCTCGATCGAGGCGTCGGCGTCGCCCAGCATGGCGAAGTCCATGAAGTCGACCTGGGCCTGCTCCTTGAAACGCTGCCGCTCGGGCCCCTCGACCGGTGGGAGGCCCCTGGTGCGGACCGCCTCGGCCCGGGCCCGGAAGCGCTGCACCATGTCAGCGGGATCGAACTCGTCGGCCACGGAGCGACTGTAGCGGCCTGCCGCCGGACCCATCGCCGCGCTCGCGACCTGGCGGCCTCCGCACTACACTGTCGTGATTGTGAACGGTGGTACCCGCCGCCGGAGGCGCGGGTATCAGGCCACCCATGGTGGGGCAAGGAGTTGTTTCCGTTGAAGAAGGGTCGCCATCGCCGCTTCGAGGAAGCGCGAAGCCTCAAACGGTCGGTCGCCACGGCCAGTAGGAGCTGCCCCGAGTGCGGAGCCGAGCCGGACGACGAGCACGCCTCGTGGTGCCTGGCCACCGAGGACGCCTACGACGACATCCTCGGCACCTCACCGCAGGACACGTCGGTGGTCGAGGACGACCCGCTGGCCGAGTAGGTCCAGCGCCCCGGGGACCGGTCAGCGCCGCACGGTCGGATGGGGCAGCAGGGTGACCTGCGCCCTCGGCCCGGTGCGGTCGTCGAGATAGGCGGCGAGCCGCTTGTAGACCTTGGGTCCCGCCATCGTCTCGAGCTCGGTGCGCATGGTCTTGTAGACGGGCTCGTCTCCGGTGAATGCCGCCGGGTCCTCCGTGCACCACCAGTGGAACTCCTCTCCACCCTCTCCCCAGTGGCGCCGGTCCCATTGGCGGACCACCGAGGTGACTCGGCCGTCGGGGGCAGTCTCGTCCTCGCGCCGTAGCGGGAGCTGCCAGCAGACCTCGGGTTTGAACTCGACATGGCTCCTGCCCACGGCCTGGGCGGCCAGGTGCAGGGCGCAGCCCGGGCCGGCCGCGAAACCGGGACGGTTGAGGAAGATGCAGGCGCCGTCGACGAGCCGGGTGCCGAGGTCCCCGTCCGCGAGCTTCTTGACGACACCGCGCTGTCCTTTGGCGTGGAACTGCCAGAGCTCGGCCGGGAGATTCTTGGCGGCCTTCTCCACGGCGCGTGCATCCTTCTTCCCCGTGAAGTGGGCGCCGTACGAGCAGCAGCCCTGCGCCAGCTCGGGGGCCGGTCCGGTGAGCACCCCCTGGCACCCGCAGCCGAAGATGCAGGTCCACCCGCTCACGAGGAAGGTCACATCGAAGAGCCAGGTCCGCTCCTCGTCGGGATCGTCGAAACTGACCCATTCGTGGGTCTCGGCGGGCACGTGCTTGTGGGGAGACGGCACGCCCTTATGATGGCAGGCATGAGTGACGACCGTGACCAGGGCGCAGCCGTACTGACCATCACCCCGGAAGCCCGGGCCACCGTGCTCGAGGTGCTCGCCAACGAGAGCGAGTCGGACACCCTCGCGCTCTGGCTCGAAGTCAGCGGGGAGAACAACGGCGCGTACACCTACGACATGTACTTCGAAGCCCTCGCGGACGCAGCGGACGGTGACACCGTCCAGCGCAGGGACGACCTCCCGGTGGTGGTGCCCGCGGCCAGCGTCGAGCGGTTGCAGGGGTCGACACTCGACTGCGTGACCGACGCCTCGGGCGAGAGCGGGCTGGTCATCGTCAATCCCAACACGCCGCCGGTCCCGACCCTCCAGGGCATGGCCTCGCTGCCCGAGGTCGACCTCTCCGACCCGCTCGCCCAGCGCGTGAACTCGGTCCTCGAGGAGCAGGTCAATCCCAGCATTGCCGCCCATGGGGGCCGCGCCGATCTGGTGGCGGTCGACGACGCCTCCGTCTACCTCCGGCTGAGCGGCGGGTGCCAGGGGTGCGGTATGGCCAAGGCGACACTCGCCCAGGGCATCGAGGTGATCCTGCGAGAGGCGATCCCTGAGATCGTGCACATCGTCGACGTCACCGACCACGCAGACGGGACCAACCCCTACTACCAGCCCGCCCACAGCTGAGTTAGGCATCGGGCCCCGCCCGGACGGGGTGCTGATCGCCCGCAGTCGAGCGGCCATACCCGCCTGCCGATCGCCCGTCCGGTACCTTGCCGTGGGTGGACAGCATCCTCGTCGTCGGCGCCGCGGCGGCCGGTGCCGTGGGGGGCGCGGTGCTCGATCCCCTCGGCCAACGACTGGCGGAGCGTAGCCGGGCGGCCGAAGAGCGCCGCAGGGCCGAACGGGTCAAGCGCCGGGCCGAGGAGGACGCAGCACGACGGGCTGCCCCGGCCGAGGCCACGACCGGACCGGTGGCCGCGGTGCCGGCACCCGGCGAACCGCCCACTCCCGACCCCGGGACACGGGTCGACCCACCCCGTCGCCTGTTGCCGGAGGGCCCGTCGGTCATCCGGACCCTGGGCGCGGCGCTCGCGACCGCCGCCCTCTGCGGCGCGACCGCCGGTCGGTTCGGCCCGCATCTCCTGGTCCTTCCCTTCTGCGTGTTCTTCGCCATGCTGGTGACCGTCTCGGTGACCGATCTCTCGTACCGGCTGGTACCGCGACACCTCGTCTACGGCGGGCTCCTCCTCATCGTCCCCCTGCTCGTCGTGGTGTCGGCCACCGACGGCACCTGGCACGACGTGGCCGGCAGTGCCATCGCCGGGGCAGTGGCCTTCGGTGTCTTCTTCTCGGTCTGGTTCCTCGTGCCGAGGGGGATGGGATTCGGGGACGTCCGCCTGGCGGGTGCCATCGGCATCACGGTCGGCTATCTCAGCCTGTTGCACGCCTATGTGGCCTTCCTGGCCGGCTTCCTGCTCGGGATGCTCTTCGGCATGGCGATGCTGGTCGGCTCCCCCTCCGGGCGCAAGACGCACATCCCATTCGCGCCCTCGCTCGCCGCCGGGGCGGTCATCGCGGTGTTCTGGGGTGGCGCACTGGCCCAGAACCTCTTCCATGCGGGAGCATGAGCGCTTCCGGTGGGCTCATGATCCCCGGTCAGTGCCGGTGAGCCCGGGCCCGCGGCCCGGCAGAGCCGCGGGCCGCCCCGAGTAGATTTGCGCGGATGCTGCGTTTCCTGACGGCCGGCGAGTCCCACGGGCGAGCACTGGTGGTGATCCTCGAGGGGATGCCGGCCGGTCTGTCGGTGACCAAGGAGGACGTCCAGCTCGGGTTGGCGAGGCGCCGGCTCGGGTTCGGGAGGGGTCCGCGCATGCGCTTCGAGGCCGACGAGGTGACCCTGGTCGGCGGCATACGCCATGGACGGACCCTCGGCGGGCCGGTGGCCATCGAGATCGCCAACACCGAATGGCCCAAGTGGGAGGAGGAGATGTCGCCCGCACCCGGCCGTCCTTCCAAGGTGCTGACCCAGCCCCGCCCCGGACATGCCGACCTGTCCGGGATGCTCAAGTACGGGCTCGACGATGCCCGCGACGTCCTCGAACGCGCCTCGGCGCGGGAGACCGCGGCGCGGGTGGCGGCCGGGACGGTGGCCAAGCTGTTGCTGGGTCAGATCGGGATCGAGGTACTGAGCCACGTCGTCCAGATGGGACCCGAGCGGGCCGACCCGGGGCCACTCCCGGTGATGGAGGACCTGGCCCGCATCGACGAGTCCGAGGTGCGTTGTGCCGACCCGGAGGCAGCAGCGCGGATGGTCGCCGCGGTCAAGGCGGCGGCGAAGGCCGGTGACTCGCTCGGTGGGGTGGTGGAGGTCGTCGCCCACGGGGTCCCGGTCGGCCTCGGGAGCCATGTCCAGTGGGATCGGCGGATCGACGGGTTGCTGGCCCAGGCGCTCATGAGCATCCAGGCGGTCAAGGCGGTCGAGATCGGGGAGGGATCCGAGCTCGCCGGCCTGCGCGGCTCGGTGGCACACGACGCCATCCGGATGGCCGGTCCCGCGTCGGACCAGGCCGAGGAGTCGGCTGCGCGTCTCGGAGGCGGCTACGTGCGGGACACCCACCATGCCGGTGGGATCGAGGGGGGGATCACCACCGGATCCCCGGTGGTCGCCCGGGTGGCCATGAAGCCACTGGCCACGCTCAACCGCCCGGTGCTCGGCACGGTGGACGTCGCGACCGGCGAGTCGACCGTCTCGTTCAAGGAGCGCACCGACGTGACAGCGGTCCCCGCCATGGGCGTCGTCGCCGAGACGATGGTCGCGCTGGTGCTGGCCTCCGAGGCGCTGCGCAAGTTCGGGGGCGACTCGGTCGCGGAGTTCCGTCGCAACCGGAACGGCTACCTCGGGACGCTCGGCGCGACGCCCTCCGCGGCGGGCGCGGCCGCGGTCGATGGCTGACCACGTGATCCTGGTGGGGATGATGGGGGCCGGCAAGACGACCGTCGGGCGCCGGGTCGCGGAGCGTCTCGGGCGGGCGTATCTCGACTCCGATGCCGAGGTGGAGGCGGCCACCGGGTCGACCGTGCCAGAGCTCTTCGACACCCGGGGCGAGGCCGCCTTCCGGATCGAGGAGTCCCGGGTGCTGGCGGAGGCCCTCGCACGCACCGACCCGGTGGTGGTATCGGCGGCCGGGGGGACGGTCCTCTCCGAGGAGAACCGCCGGCTGCTCAAGCGCTCGGGCCGCGTGGTGTGGCTCCGTGCCGAGCCCTCCACCCTTTCCGCCAGGGTCGGGGACGGCACGGGGCGCCCCCTGCTGGGTGGCGATCCGGCGACCGCCCTCGCGGCGCTCGACGAGGTGCGCCGCCCGTTCTACGCGGAGGTGGCCGACGTGGTGGTCGATGTCGACGGCCTGCCCACTGGCGAGGTGGTCGACCGGGTGCTGGCCGCGGCCCGCGGCGTCGGGCGGACCTCGTGATGCGGGTCGTCCCGGTCGAGCTCGGCGAGCGGCGCTACGACGTGCTGGTGGGCGATGGGGTCCGTCACGAGCTGGCCCGGGTGGTGGCCGCGACCGTGCCCGGGGCCGGGCGTGCCGCGATCGTGACCCAGGAGCGGATCGGCGTCGCGGTCGACCCCGGGCTCCCGGGCGAGGTGTTCACCGTGCCCGACGGTGAGCAGGCGAAGTCGATGGCCGTGGTCGAGGAGCTGTGTCGTGGCTTCGCGCGCTCCGGCCTCAGCCGGGCAGACGTGGTGGTCGCGGTGGGCGGTGGGGTGGTCACCGACACAGCGGGGTTCGCGGCGGCCTCCTTCCACCGCGGCACCGCCTACGTGACGGTGGCCACGTCGCTCCTGGCACAGGTCGATGCGGCCATCGGCGGCAAGACCGGCGTCAATCTCCCGGAGGGCAAGAACCTGGTGGGCGCCTTCTGGCAGCCGAGCGCCGTGCTCTGTGACACCGGCGTCCTCGCCGGCCTTCCGCCGCGTGAGTGGGCCTCAGGGCGCGGCGAGGTGGCCAAGTACGCGTTGCTCGGTATCGAATCGGCCACGGGCGGACCCCCTGCGCCGGACCTCGAGCTCGAGGAGCAGGTGGCCCGCTGCGTCGCGATCAAGGCAGCGGTGGTGAGCGCGGACGAGCGCGAGGGGGACCGCCGGATGCTGCTCAACTACGGGCACACCCTGGCCCACGCACTCGAGGCCGCGTCGTTCGGAGGGGAGGGCGCCGCGCTCGGTCACGGCGAGGCCGTGGCGGTGGGGTTGGTCTACGCGGCGCTGCTCGCCCGGCGCCTGGGTCGGATCGACGACGCAGCGGTCGACCGTCACCGCCAGGTGGTCTCGGCCTTCGACCTGGCGACCGCACTGCCCACCGGGGTACGAGCCGAGGAGTTGCTCCGGTTCATGGCCCGGGACAAGAAGTCCAGGGGCGATCTCACCTTCGTCCTCGACGGTCCCCGGGGGGTCGAGGTCGTCCGAGGCGTCGACCGGGACGACGTGATGGCTACCCTTGCGGAAATGGAGCATCGGGAGACGGGCGCTCCGGCGTGAGCGCACGTGGGCGGGTGCTGCTCCTCTCCGGGCCGAACCTGAATCTGCTGGGCGACCGCGAGCCCGGGATCTACGGCATCGAGACCCTCGACGAGCACGTCGCTGCAGCCCGGGCCGCGGCCGAGGGCCTCGGGTTCGAGCTCGAGCACGTCCAGTCCAATCACGAAGGCGACCTCATCGGTGCCGTCCAGGGTGCGCGCGGCTCCTCGGTGGCCATCATCGTCAACGCGGGGGCGTTGACCCACACCTCGTGGTCGCTGCACGATGCACTGGCCGCCTTCGATGGGGTCGTGGTCGAGCTCCACCTCTCCAATCCGGCTGCGCGGGAGCCGTTCCGCCACACGTCGACGGTCGCTCCGGTCGCCGACGGCTCCATCGCCGGATTCGGCGGTCTCGGCTATCCGTTGGCCGTCGAGGCGGTGGCGCGGATCCTCGACGGGCGGTCGTGATGCCGCCCGAACGGATGCCGGCCGACGACACGAGCCCGCTCCCACCGCTCCGGGTGGACGGCCGTCTCGACCGGGTCCGGGCTCTGCTGGCGACTGCGGGCGGAGCAGACGATCCGGTCGACGCCCTGTTGGTGACCGCGCCGTCCAACGTGCGCTGGCTGACCGGGTTCTCCGGCTCGGCCGGCATGCTGCTCGTCACCGGGGAGACAGCGGTGCTCACCACCGACGGACGCTACCGGTCGCAGTCCGAGGAGCAGCTGGCCGCGGCAGGCGTCTCCGGAGAGGTCGACGTACAGGTTGGCGGGGTGGCCGCCCAGCGCGAGGCGTTGGCGACGGCTCTGGCGGGAGCCCGACGCCTCGGACTCGAGGCCGACCATGTGACCTGGGCTGCCGTGCGCGCCTGGGAGTCGGTGTTCCCCGGGGCCAAACTGCGCGCCACGCGTGGCGTGATCGAGGGTCTCCGCGCTGTCAAGGAGGACGGCGAGCTCGCACGGATGGCGCGGGCCGCAGACATCGCCGACGCGGCCCTCGCCTCGGTGCTGCCCCTGCTCGCCGCGTCCGCTCGTCCCGGAACCGGGGCCGGCCACCCGTTGACCGAGGCCGCCTTCGCCACCGCCCTCGACCACGCCATGCGCGAACGCGGCGCGGAGGACCGGGCGTTCGAGACCATCGTGGCGTCGGGCGAGAACTCGGCCAAGCCGCACGCCCGGCCCGGCACGAGGGAGATCCGATTCGGGGACCCGGTCGTGGTCGACTTCGGAGCCGTCTTCGACGGGTACCGATCGGACATGACCCGTACCTTCTGCATCGGGGGGCCGCCTACCGGCGAGCTGGCCGCCGTCTTCGACGTGGTGGCCGCCTCGCAGCGTGCCGGCGTCGACGCGGTGGAGGCCGGCGTGACCGCGGACGAGGTCGACCGGGCGTGCCGCGAGGTCATCGCCGCGTCGGGCTGGGCCGAGCGCTTCGAGCACGGGACGGGCCATGGCGTGGGACTCGACATCCACGAGGCCCCTCCGGTCGGCCCGGGCTCGACTGCTATCCTCGCCCCCGGCACCGTGGTCACCGTGGAACCCGGCGTGTACCTTCCCGCAGTCGGCGGGGTCCGGATCGAGGACATGCTGGTGGTCACCGGGAACGGCAGCCGCACGTTCACCCGGTTCCCGAAGGAAGTCGCCGTCTGATGTCCGTCTCCACCAACGATCTCCGCAACGGGATGACCCTCGACCTGCCCGAGGGACTGTTCAACGTCGTCGAGTTCCAGCACGTCAAGCCCGGCAAGGGCGGTGCGTTCGTACGAACGAAGCTCAAGAATCAGCGGACCGGCGCGGTCATCGAGCGGACCTACCGGGCCGACGAGAAGCTCGAGCAGGCGATCATCGAGAAGCGGGAGATGCAGTTCCTCTACCGGGACGGCACCGACTACGTCTTCATGGACACCAGCTCCTACGAGCAGTTGCAGGTGGAGACCGGCATGCTGGGCGAGGCGGCGAGCTACCTGAAGGAGGGGGACGACGCCGTGCTCCAGTTCTTCGGGGCCGAGATCATCGGGGTCGATCTGCCGGCAGCGGTCGAGCTCACGGTTGCCGAGACCGAACCGGGGCTGCAGGGCGATCGTGTGTCGGGTGCCCGCAAGCCGGCCACTCTGGAGACCGGGTTGGTCATCCAGGTCCCGCTGTTCGTCAACCCGGGCGAGAAGGTCAAGGTCGACACCCGGTCCGGGGAGTACCTGACCCGGGCCTGAGCCCGCCGTCGAACTGTCCGGCCCGACCTCGCCGGTCGCGCCCGCACCACCCGCCGCGTATGGACCCCGCACCCCGCCACCAGTCCCGCGAACGGGTACTGGCCCTCCTCTACGAAGCCGACCTCAAGGGTGTCTCTGCCGGTGAGGTGCTCGCGGCCCTGCCGATGACCCCGGACGACTACGTGGTGAGGCTGCTCGAAGCGGTGGGGGACCGGACCGACGAGATCGACGCCCTGGTGAGTGCTGCGGCCATCGGGTGGGATCTCGGACGGATGGCGGCCGTCGACCGTAACGTGCTCCGGCTTGCAACCGCCGAGCTCCTGGCCTGCGACGACGTCCCGACGGCGGTCATCCTCAACGAAGCGGTCGAACTGGCGTCCGCCTACTCGACCGATGACTCCGGCAGGTTCGTCAACGGGGTGCTGGCGACCGTCGCCGCCCGGACCCGCGGCTGAGCCGCACCGGTCCCCGGCCGCGCGGCGCGCGCTGCCCGACCCCTAACATCGGCCGACACCGGCAGCTTCCTGGGCACCCGTCCCCGTGAACGGAAGCCAGCGCCTCCAAGGAACGCGATGACCTCGAGCGACACCCTGGGTACTGCGCCCGACACGCCCCCCGGTCCCGAACGCGGCGGGATGCTGGCCGGCCTCGACCCGCACCTCAAGCGCCTCGCGCTCGTGGTGGTGATCGGCAGCATCATGTCGATCCTCGACACGACCATCGTCAACGTGGCCATCGCCACCCTGGCCCGGGACTTCCGCGCCCCGCTCTCCACGGTCCAGTGGGTGTCGACCGGTTACCTGCTGGCCCTCGCCATGACCATCCCCCTCACCGGGTGGGCGGTCGAGCGCTTCGGCGCCAAGCGGATGTGGATCACCTCCCTCGGTCTCTTCCTCCTCGGGTCGGCCCTCTCGGGTGCGGCATGGTCCATCCAGAGCCTGATCTTCTTCCGGATCCTCCAGGGCATCGGCGGCGGCATGATCATGCCGATCGGGCAGTCGATCATGGCCAGCGCAGCCGGTCCCCAGCGGATGGGTCGGGTCATGAGCCTTCTCGGCGTGCCCATGCTCCTCGGCCCGATCCTGGGCCCGGTCATCGGCGGGCTGATCCTGGACAGCGTCTCGTGGCGGTGGATCTTCTACGTCAACCTCCCCATCGGGGTCGTTGCGATCGCGCTCGCCGTCCGGATCCTCCCGGGGCACGAGCACACCGACCGCGCCAACCGGCTGGACGTGCTCGGCCTGTGCCTCCTCTCGCCGGGGCTCGGCCTGCTCGTCTACGGCCTCTCGCAGGCCGGCCAGGGCTCGCCGGAAAGTGTGTGGGTGCCCGTGGCAACGGGTGCAGCGCTCATCGTCGCCTTCGCCGTGCACGGGTTGCGCACCAGGCTGACCCCGCTCATCGAGGTGGTCCTCTTCCGCAACCGGGGCTTCGCCGCAGCCGCCGCGACCACCTTCTGGTTCGGCGCCGCGCTGTTCGGAGGGATGCTGTTGCTTCCGCTCTACTACCAGGTGGTGCGCGGCCAGAGCGCCCTCAGCGCCGGACTGCTCATGGCCCCCCAGGGGATCGGGGCGGCGATGGTCATGCCACTGGCCGGCAGCCTCACCGATCGCCTCGGCCCGGGGCGGATCGTCCCGGCCGGGTTGCTCGTGGCGATCGCGGGGACGGTCGCCTACACCCAACTCGGGGCACACACCAGTATCGCCCTGCTCGCCGTCTCGCTCTTCGTGCGCGGTATCGGGTTCGGCTTCGTGATGATGCCGGCGATCTCGGCGGCGTACCAGACGCTCTCGAGGGACCAGGTCCCCCGGGCCTCCACGGCGATCAACATCGTCCAGCGGGTGGGTGGGTCGATGGGCACCGCCCTGGTCGCGGTCATCCTCGACCACCAGATCGCGACACGGGTCCACCAGTTGGCCGGCGGGCTCTCGGCGGCCTCCGTCGCGCCGCCGGCCGTCGTGGTGCGGGTGGTCCAGCCGCTGGCTGCTGCATTCGGCGCCACCTTCTGGTGGGTGCTCGGGATGACCGTGGTCGCCCTGGCCCCGGCCTTCCTCCTGGTGCGGGGCCCGGCGACGGCCCACGACGCGCCGGTGCCGGTGACCTCGGTCACCGAGTGACGACGGTCGCGGCACGACGCGCATTCGTCGCGCCGGAGCGGCAGCGGGGGTCGCGAGCGGGTAGGATCAGAGCCTGACCGTGAAGCGGGTCCCGTGAGGCCCGTACGGACAGGAGGATCACGTGGCCGAACGAGAGCGCAGTCACACCCGTCCGCGGGGTGCTGTGTTCGTCCCCCGGGCACAGGTCATGTCGGCCGACGACGTGCGCCGTGCGATCACCCGGATGGCCCACGAGATCGCAGAGCGCAACCGCGGCCTGCACAACGTCGTCCTGGTCGGCCTCCAGACCGGGGGCGTGGGCATCGCCCGCCGGCTGGCCGAGACCCTCTCCACGATGGAGGGTGCGTCCGTCCCGGTCGGCACCCTGGACGTCGCCTTCTACCGCGACGACATCGGTCTGCGACCGGTGCTGCCCGAGGCCACCACCGACATCAGCTTCGATCTGACCGGGACGACCGTGGTGCTGGTCGACGATGTCCTGTTCACCGGTCGGACCATCCGGGCGGCACTCAACGCACTGGGCGAGTACGGGCGTGCCCAGATCGTCGAACTGGCGGTGATGGTCGACCGGGGCCACCGCGAGCTCCCCATCCGTCCGGACTACGTGGGCAAGAACCTGCCCACCAACCGCGACGAGATGGTCGACGTCTCCGACGAGGGCGTCTCCCTCGGTGAGCTGGTCAGCCGGTGAGCCCCTTTCCCGCCCACCTGCTCAGCATGGAGGATCTGGACGCCGAGGCGATCGGCGAGGTGCTCCGGGTCGCCGACTCGATGGCCGAGGTCGGCCGGCGGACCAATCCCAAGGTCCCCGCCCTCCGGGGCCGCACGGTGGCCACGCTCTTCTTCGAGGAGTCGACCCGGACCAAGATGTCCTTCGAGACTGCGGCCAAGCGGATGTCGGCCGACGTGCTCTCCTTCGCCGCCGGATCGTCGTCGGTCAAGAAGGGCGAGTCCCTGCGCGACACCGTCGAGACCGTCCAGGCCATCGGGATGGACGCGGTCATCATCCGGCACGGCTCCTCGGGCGCACCAGCGCAGGTGGCCGGTTGGGTCGACCACTGCGCGGTCATCAACGCCGGGGACGGCTGGCACCAGCACCCGACCCAGGCACTGCTCGACCTCTACACGGTCTGGCAGTCGCTGGGCGGCGGGCCCGAGGGGCTCGAGCGGTTCGTGGGCCTGCGGGTCACCATCGTCGGGGACATCCGCCACAGCCGGGTCGCCCGGTCGCAGATCACCGCGTACGCCGCACTCGGGGCCGAGGTCACCCTGGTGGCTCCGGCGACCCTCCTGCCCCCCTCCCTCGAGGGGTGGCCCGTCGCATCGGTCGGCCACGACATCGACGCCGTGCTCCCCGGAACGGACGTGGTCTCGCTGCTCCGGCTCCAGACCGAGCGGGGGAGCGGGTCCTACGTGCCGACCCTGCGCGAGTACACCGCCTGTTACGGACTGACCGCCCGGCGCGCCGCGCTGCTCCCGCCCGACGCGGTCATCCTCCATCCGGGCCCGATGGTCCGGGGAGTCGAGATCGCCTCGGAGGTGGCGGAGCTGCCGGCGGCGCTCATCACCGACCAGGTCAGCAACGGGGTCGCGGTGCGGATGGCGGTGCTCTTCCTCCTCCTGGGCCAGGGCTCGCTGGACGGGGCGCCGCGTGCCTGAGGGAGCGTTGCCCGAGCTCATCATCCGGGGCGGCTCCGTCGTCGACGCGACCGGCGAGCGGCGCGCCGATGTCCGCGTCGTGGGCGACCGGGTGGAAGAGGTGGCCGCGGATCTCGAAGCGCGCCGCGGGGCAACCGTCCTCGATGCCGGCGGCTGCGTGGTGGCCCCCGGTCTGGTCGACCTGCACACCCATCTGCGGGAACCCGGGCGCGAGGAGGCCGAGACCATCGAGTCCGGCACCCGGGCGGCAGCGCTCGGCGGGTACACCGCGGTCGTGGCCATGCCCAACACCGATCCGCCGCTGGACTCGGCCGAGGCGGTCCGCAATGTGATCGAGCTGGCCGACGGCGCCATGGCCCGGGTGGCGGTGGCCGGGGCGATCACCGTCGACCGCGCCGGGGAGGCGCTCGCCCCGATGGCCGAGATGTCCGCCCTCGGGGTCCGGCTCTTCACCGACGACGGCGACGGCGTGCAGTCGTCCGGGCTCATGCGCCGGGCGCTGCTCTACGCCAGAGGCCTCGGCGTCACGCTGTGCCAGCACTGCGAGGAGCGGAGCCTGGCTGCGGGCGGGGTCATGCACGAAGGCGCGTGGTCGAGCCGGATGGGTCTGCCCGGCACGCCGGCCGAGGCCGAGGAGGTCATGGTGGCGCGCGACATCGTCCTGGCCCGGGTCACCGGCGGCCGCGTCCACTTCCTGCATCTCTCGACCGCCGGCTCGGTCGCGCTGGTGCGCGAGGCCAAGGCAGCGGGCATAGCAGTCACCGCCGAAGCTGCCCCGCACCACTTCACCCTCACCGACGGGTGCGCAGCCGGATTCGACCCGGTCTTCAAGGTCAGCCCGCCGCTCCGGCCGGCCGCCGACGTCGCGGCGGTCAGGGCCGGGCTGGCCGACGGCACGATCGACGCGATTGCCACCGACCACGCGCCGCACGCGCCGGAGCTCAAAGACCTCCCCTTCGACCAGGCGCCGCCAGGCATGCTCGGCCTGCAGACCGCCCTCGCGCTGGCCGTGACCGAACTCGACCTCCCCCTCGCACGGATCCTGGCGCTGTTCAGCTGGCAGCCCGCGGCCATCGCCGGCCTCGATCCGGGTCATGGCGGTGACCAGGGCGGGACGGTCTCGCCCGGTGCGGCCGCCAACCTCTGCGTGATCGACCCGCGGGCGACCTGGACGGTCGACCCTGCCGCGCTGGCCAGCCGGAGCCGCAACACCCCGTACGCGGGACGACGGCTCACCGGGCAGGTCCGCCACACCGTGCTGGCCGGCGAAGCTGTGGTGGTCGACGGCGAGGCCCGCCGGTGACCCCGCGCAACGGCACCGTCCACCGGGCGGAGGCGCTCCTGGTCCTGGCCGACGGTGCGGTCTTCGAGGGCGAAGCGGTCGGTGCGGTCCCCGAGGGCGGGGTGGCGACCGGGGAGGCCGTCTTCAACACGGTGCTCTCCGGCTACCAGGAGGTCATCACCGACCCGTCGTACGCCGGTCAGGTTATCGCCTTCACCTGCCCCCACATCGGCAACTACGGGGTCAACCCCACCGATGACGAAGCGTCCCGACCCCACTGCCGCGGCGTGATCGTGCGGGAGCTGTCCGACCGCCCGAGCTCGTGGCGATCGACCGGTACGCTGGAGGACTTCCTCCACCACCACGCGTTGCCCGGCATCTCCGGCATCGACACCCGTCGGCTGACCCGGCACCTGCGCGTGCACGGTTCGTTGCCCTGCGCGTTCGGTACCGCCGGCGAGGGCGAACTCGCCGCCGCAGCCCGCGCCGCGCCGGCGACCGACGGGAGGGACCTGGTGGCGTCGGTCACCTCGCGCGTGATGGTGACCCGCGGCACAGGGCCGTACCGGGTGGTGGCCTACGACTTCGGGATCAAGGAGGCCATGCTCCGCAGCCTGGAAGGGCTCGCCACCGTGATCGTCGTGCCGGCATCGACCCCCGCCGACGCGGTCTTCGACCTCGAGCCGGACGGGGTCTTCCTCTCCAACGGCCCGGGCGACCCGGCCGCCCTCCCCGGGGTGATCGACCAGATCCGCCTCCTCGTCACGCCGGGCACGGTGCCGGTCTTCGGGATCTGCCTCGGCCACCAGCTCCTGGCGACCGCCCTCGGGGCGAGCACCTACAAGCTCCCCTTCGGGCACCACGGGGGCAACCACCCGGTCCGGCGCACCGACACCGGCCGGGTCGAGATCACCTCGCAGAACCACAACTACGCGGTGTCCCCGGACTCGCTCGGAGCAAGCGAGGTGACCCACCTCAACCTCAACGACGGTGTCATCGAGGGGCTCCGCAGCACCGCGACCCCGGCCTTCAGCGTGCAGTACCACCCCGAGGCGGGACCCGGTCCGCACGATGCCCGCTACCTCTTCGAGGAGTTCCGTGCGCTCATGGACGCCACGGGCGGTCCGAGGAACCGGGAGGCCTGATGCCGCGGCGCGACGACCTCGAATCGGTCCTCGTCATCGGTTCGGGCCCCATCGTCATCGGACAGGCGTGCGAGTTCGACTACTCGGGGACCCAGGCCTGCAGGGTGTTGGCCGAGGAGGGCTTCCGGGTGGTGCTGGCCAACTCGAACCCGGCCACGATCATGACCGATCCGGACATGGCCGACCGCACCTATGTCGAGCCGCTCGATCCGGATGTGCTGGCAGCGATCATCGAGCGGGAACGGCCCGACGCCCTCCTCCCCACCCTCGGAGGCCAGACCGCGCTCAACCTGACCATGGCACTCGCCGAGAAGGGCGTGCTCGACGCCCTCGGCGTGGAGGTGATCGGTGCCAACCCGGAGGCCATCGCCACCGCGGAGGACCGGGGACGGTTCAAGGCGGCCATGCAGGAGATCGGCCTCTCGGTCCCGGAGTCGGGGTTCGCCCACTCGCTGGAGGAGGCACTCTCGATCGGCGAATCGATCGGCTACCCGATCATGGTGCGTCCGAGCTACATCCTGGGCGGGGCCGGGACCGGTCTTGCCGGCGACGTCGAAGCCCTGCTCCGCCTCGCGGCTGAGGGCCTCGACGCATCGCCGATCAGCGAGGTGCTGATCGAGCGCTCCGTGGCCGGGCAGAAGGAATTCGAGCTCGAGGTCATCCGCGACCAGGCCGACAACTGCGTGGTCATCTGCTCGATCGAGAACGTCGACCCGATGGGGGTGCACACCGGAGACTCGATCACCGTGGCTCCTGCCCAGACCCTCACCGATGTCGAGTACCAGGAGATGCGGGATGCCGCCTTCTCGTGCATCCGTCGGGTCGGCGTCGAGACGGGCGGCTCGAACGTGCAGTTCGCCGTCGACCCCCGGGACGGGCGTCAGATGGTCATCGAGATGAACCCGCGCGTGTCGCGCTCCTCGGCCCTGGCCTCCAAGGCCACCGGATTCCCGATCGCCAAGATCGCCGCCCGCCTCGCCGTCGGCTACCGGCTCGACGAGATCACCAACGACATCACCGGGGCGACGCCGGCCTCCTTCGAACCCACCATCGACTACGTGGTGACCAAGATCCCCCGCTGGGCATTCGAGAAGCTCCCGGGCGCGACCGGCGTGCTCGGGACCCGGATGCAGTCGGTGGGCGAGGTCATGGGCATCGGACGCACCTTCCCCGAGTCGCTGCAGAAGGCGGTGCGCTCCCTCGAGCAGGGCCGCTCCGGGGTGAACGCAGACCCCGCCGAGGCCGCGCTCGAGAGCGAGCCGACCGCTGCATTGCTCGAACAGGTGGGGATCGCCACGCCGGAGCGGTTGTTCGAGATCGAGGCGCTGTTGCGTCGCGGGATCGCGGTCGACGAGCTGGCCGCGCGCAGCGGCATCGACCCCTGGTTCCTCTCAGAGATGGCACGCATCACCGACGCGCGCATGGCCCTCGGCCTCCAGGTCACCCTCGGGGTGACCGTCGATGACCTGGACCGTCAGGCATGGCGCCGGCTCAAGCGGCTCGGTTTCGCCGACGCCCAGCTGGCCCATCTCTTCGGCGACCCGGTGACCGAGGAGGACATCCGGCGGGCCCGGGTCCTCGCCGGCGCAGTCGTCACGTTCAAGACCGTCGACACCTGCGGCGCCGAGTTCGAGGCGCACACCCCGTACCACTACTCGACGACCGAGGAGGAGGACGAGGTCGAACCCTCGGAGAGGCCCCGGGTGATCATCCTCGGCTCCGGGCCGAACCGGATCGGCCAGGGCATCGAGTTCGACTACTGCTGCGTCCACGCCTCACTCGCCCTGCGCGAGGCCGGGTTCGAGACGATCATGCTCAACTGCAACCCCGAGACGGTCTCGACCGACTACGACACCTCGGACCGCCTCTACTTCGAGCCCTTGACCCCCGAGGACCTGGCCAACGTCATCGAGGCCGAGCAGGCCGCGTCGCGCAACGGCGGCCGGTTGGTCGGGGTGATCGTGAGCCTGGGCGGCCAGACGCCGTTGAAGCTGGCCGCGAGCGTGCCCGGGGGCCTGGTGCTCGGCACCTCACCGGGATCGATCGACCTGGCCGAGGACCGCGAGCGGTGGAACCGTCTCTGCGAACGGCTCGGGATCCCCCAGCCTCCGGGGGGCACCGCGACCACGGCGACCGAGGCGGTCGCGGTCGCTTCCACGATCGGCTATCCGGTGCTGGTGCGTCCTTCCTACGTGCTCGGCGGCAGGGCGATGGAGATCGTCTACGACGACGCGCGCCTCATCGAGGCCGTCGAGTCCATGTCCGGGGTGGGCGGGTCGCTGGGCCGTGAGGGAGGGGTGACCCCCGACCGCCCGGTCCTTGTCGACCGGTTCCTCGAGGATGCGGTCGAGGTCGACGTCGACGCGGTGCGCGACGCCACCGGTGAGGTGGTCATCTGCGGTGTCATGGAGCACGTTGAGGAAGCCGGGGTCCACTCGGGTGACTCCGCCTGCGCGCTCCCGCCACAGACCCTCGCGCCCGAGGTCGTCGCGGAGCTCGAGCACCACGTGCGGGTCATCACCGATGCGCTCGATGTCCGTGGTCTGTGCAATGTCCAGTTCGCGGTCAAGGGCGACCGGGTCTACGTCCTCGAGGCGAACCCGCGGGCGAGCCGCACGGTGCCGTTCGTGGCCAAGGCGACCGGCGTCCCGGTGGCCAAGGTGGCCGCGCGGGTGATGGTCGGTGCAACCCTGGCCGAGCTCAGGGACGAAGGCCTGCTGACCGATCCGGTCGTCGGTCACGTCTCGGTGAAGGAGGCCGTGCTCCCCTTCAACCGGTTCCCCGGGGTGGACACCCTCCTCGGGCCCGAGATGCGCTCGACCGGGGAGGTGATGGGGATCGGCGCCACCTTCGGCCTGGCCTTCGCCAAGAGCCAGATCGCCGCGGGCAACCGGCTCCCGGTGGGCGGGACCGTCTTCTTCTCCCTTGCCGACAGGGACAAGGCGACCGGGCTGGGGCCCGCCCGGCAGTTCGCCGCGCTCGGGTTCGAGGTGGCCGCAACGGCGGGGACGGCTGCCCTGCTCGAAGCCGAGGGGATCTCGGTCTCCACGGTGGTGGCCAAGGTCGGCGAGTCCCACGACGGGGTGGTCGACGCGGTCGACCTCATCGCCGGGGGCAAGGTCCAGCTGGTGGTCAACACCCCCCGGGGCCGTGGTCCGCGTGCCGACGGCATCCACATCCGGGCCGCCGCCCTCGCCCACCGGGTGCCCTGCCTGACCACGGTCGCAGCAGCCAAGGCCGCCGCGGCGGGCATCGCCGACTGGGTCGCCCATCCGCTGTCGGTCCGCTCCCTGCAGGAGTACCACGGGAGATGAGCGGATGAACGCTCCTTCCGGTAGTGCGGTGGTGCGACCGCACCGGTTGCACCGGTCGGGCAACGGCTCCGCTCCGGAGGCGGTCGATCTCGCGACGACCGTTGGCTCGGTCGACCTCCCCAACCCGGTGATGACCGCGTCGGGCACCGCGGGGTACGCCGACGAGCTCGAGGCCTACCGGCCGCTGGCCGCGGTCGGAGCGGTGGTGGTCAAGTCCCTCTCGGTCGACCCCTGGCCGGGCAATCCCGCTCCGCGGGTGCACCAGGCGAAGGCCGGCATGGTCAACAGCGTCGGGCTGCAGGGCCCAGGGGTGGAGGCCTGGGTCCGGGACCAGCTCCCGCGTCTGGTGTCCGTCGGTGCCCGGACCGTGGTCAGCATCTGGGGTCAGCGGGTCGACGACTACGCGCGGGCGGCCGCGATGCTGGCCGGGGTCGCAGGCCTGACCGCTCTCGAGGTGAACGTGAGCTGCCCGAACCTCGAGGACCACCGGGCCATGTTCGCCCAGTCGGCCGCAGCCACCGCGGAGGTCGTGTCCGCGGTCGGCGAGCACTGCCCGGGCCTGCCCCGGTGGGCCAAGCTGACGCCGACCGTGCCCGATCTGCCCGCGATCGCCGGCGCCGCCCTCGGCGCCGGTGCCGAGGGGGTGACCCTCATCAACACGGCCCCGGCCATGGCCATCGACATCGAGCGGCGCAGGCCGGTCCTCGGGTCGGGTCCGACGGGGGGCGGCTTGTCCGGCCCGGCCATCCACCCGATCGCGGTGCGCGCGGTCTTCGATGTGCGGGAGGCCCACCCGGATGCTGCGATCATCGGCGTCGGGGGGGTGACCCACGGACGGGATGCCGTCGAGCTGCTCATGGCCGGCGCCGACGCCGTCCAGGTGGGCACGGCCACCTTCCGCGACCCGCGCGCACCGTGGACGGTCCTCGAGGAGCTGCGGCAGTGGTGCGCGTCCCACCGGGTGCGTTCGGTCGCCTCGCTGCGGAGCGCCGCCCATGGCTGAGCCGACCACGGCCCCGATCGGGTTCACCACGCGGGTCGCCGAGGCGGTGGCAGCCACCGGCCCGCTCTGCGCGGGCATCGACCCGTCGGCGGCCCTGCTCGGGGAGTGGGGCCTCCCGGACTCGGCCGACGGTCTGCGCGAGTTCGGGCTCCGCTGCGTCGAGGCGTTCGCAGGGGTGGTCCCGGTGGTCAAGCCGCAGGTGGCGTTCTTCGAGCGATGGGGTGCGGCCGGGGTGGCCGCCCTCGAGTCGGTCCTGGGCGCTGCCCGCGGGGCCGGGCTGCTGGTCATCGCAGATGCCAAACGCGGAGACATCGGGCCGACCATGGCGGCCTACGCGTCGGCGTGGCTCGACCCCGCCGGTCCGTTGGTGGCCGATGCGGTCACCGTGCTCCCCTACATGGGGATCGGTTCGCTCCGGCCCACGTTCGAGCTCGCCGCGGCATCCGGCCGCGGCGTCATCGTGGTGGTGCGCGGATCCAACCCCGACGGCCGCGTCCTGCAGGAGGCGATCGTACGGGCCGACGACCCCACCGGACGCGACCACGGGAGGACGATCGAGGACATGCTGCTCGGCTCGATCGCCGAGCTCAACCGGGGCGGCCTCGCGCCCGGCGGAACGGTGGGAGCGGTGGTCGGTGCGACCCTCGAGCCCTCGGCGTTCGATCTGGCCGGTCTCGGCGGGGTGATCCTTGCCCCCGGGGTCGGAGCACAGGGTGGCACGGCCGAGGGCGTGGCACGACTCTTCGGGCGGTGCGCACCCGGCACGGTGCTGCCCAGCGTGTCGCGCTCGTTGCTCGGCGCCGGCCCTGACGTCGCGGCCCTCACCCGCGCGGCCCGGATCGAGCGCGACGCGATGTGCACCGCCCTCGGCTGACCGGCGCCCGTGGCCACCAGGACGCGTCGGGACCGTCGGGCAGGCGGCGCTCAGCGGTCTGCTGTGGGCAGGTCCGCGGGGAACTCGATGAAGGCGGACGGGGGGAGGTACTCCTGGGGAATGTCGGCCGGGCTGTCGTACCAGTCGACATCGAAGACATTGGCGAGCCCGTCCCCATCGACCGTGCCGCTGAGCCCGGCGTCCGCTGAGGTCAGGAACGCCTGCCGTCCGTCGATGCGGCCGGCGTCGAGTGCCTCCCACGTCGCGCGGTCGACGCGGGCGATGAGGCTGTACGTGCACCCGTCCCCGGTTGCCCCGACCGGGCGGCCGATCATCGCGTGGTGGGCGCCGTCGTCGATCGCGTAGACCGCGGCGTCGCCGTCACCCGCACGGGCGCGGATCCGGTGCGGGTGCCCGAACAGGTGCACGCCTCCGTGGCGCCGCTCCTTCATGGCCCACAGAGGGCTCGGTGGGACCACCCCCTCGGGTTCGTGTTCTTCGAGCGGGGTCGCGTCGGCCGGTGCCGTGACCGGGAAGGTGTACCCCGCGGTGCCGGGCGCGAAGTGGAGCTGCCCGTCGTCGCGGGGCTGGATGAGCCCGCCGTCCTCGGTGCGATCCCCGTCGTCCATGTCCGGTTCCTCTCGTCGGGGCGGTGCGCCCGCTGTGCTCCGGGACATGCTGCCACGCCCGGTGCGGGGTGGGTGCCGCAGCCGGAGGTCAGGTGCCGGCGGCGGTCGGGTACCACCCCGAGACGCGGCCGTCGAGCACGTGCCGGGCCCGGCGCAACGCGGTGCGGGCCTCGTGCCGCTCGCAGAACCGCAGGGCCACCCGGTCGCCCGGGGACAGGCGTCCGAGGACGGGGAGGTCGGCTGCGATCACGCAGGCAGCGACCGGGTACCCGCCCACCGTGGCATGGTCGGGGAGGAGGACGATCGGGGTCCCGTCGGGAGGGATCTGGACGGCACCGCTGACCATGCCGGTGGACGCTGTCCGGCCGGCCACCGGCTGCGTCGTGCCGGGCGCTTCGAGCCGCAGTCCGATCCGGTCGGAACGGCCGCCGATGCGCCAGACGGTGCCGCACAGGCGGTCGAGGAGTTCCCGTGGCATCGGGTGGGGTCCGGCGATGCCCCGCAGGACGGTGACGTCGCCGGCGCCGGGGGAGCGTCCCGACGGGGGCGGGGACAGCGCGCCCCGCACGGGCCCGGGCCGACCGCGGGCGAGGCGGTCACCGGCTCGGAGCGGCCCGGGGCCGAGTCCGGAGAGCAGATCACTGGACCGCCCTCCGACCACGGTCGGCGTCTCGAGGCCGCCCGCCACGGCCAGATAGGCACGCAGACCCCGGTGGATACGTCCGACCGACACGATCTGCCCGTCGGCGACGGGCAACACCGTGTCGGCGTCGACAGGGTGGCCGTCGACGAGGACATCGACTGCCCGTGGAGCCGCACCCACGACCGCCAGGTGGCCGCGCCCGGCGATGCGCACGGTGGGCCCGGCCGCGGTGCACTCGACGACCGCGGCCGTGTCGGGATTGCCCAGGAGGCGGTTGGCGAGGACGAGGCCCTCCGGATCCGCCGCCCCGCCGCGGGGGATGCCCAGCGAGGCGACGGCCCGCCGTCCGCCGTCCTGGATCAGGCTGAGGGTCCCCGGGTCGAGGACGTCGAGATGGTCGCGGTCGCCGGCCACGAGTGGGGGTCGTGGGTCAGGGTGCTCGTGCTGGGCACGAACGCGAGCGGTGCCGGTCGCGACGGTGAAGCGCACCCGATCACCGGGACGGACGAGCGCGTAGGGCGGCGCGTCGGGGTCGAACAGCGGGACGTCGGTCCACCCGAGCAGCTGCCAGCCGCCCGGCGAGGCGCGCGGGTAGATCGAGGCGAACCCGCCGCCGACCGCGACCGATCCGGCCGGTACCGAGGTGCGTGGCGCGTCGCGTCGGGGGAGTGCGGCGAGCTCCGGCGGCAGCCCGGTGAGGTACGGGAATCCCGGCGCGAAGCCGAGGAACGCCACGCGCAGGTCCGCGCCGCACAGCCACGCGACGACCCGGTCGGTCGAGGCACCGGTGCGGTGCGCGACCTCCTCGAGGTCCTCCCCGTCGAAGACGACAGGGAGCACGTGGATCTGCGCGGCGGCCGGCTCGGCAGCGTCACGCGGCGCGCCGTGTTCGCTGGAGAGCCCGGCGAACAGATGCTCCACCCATGCCGCGCAGCGTTCGGCGTCGGTGTCGTCGAGCGAGAGGTCGAGGACGATCACGACGTTGCCGAACCCGACCACCGCCTCCTCGATGCCGACCGGCGCCTGCCCGGCGCGCGCCCGACCGGCCACCGCGTGCGCCAGGGCATGGGCCTGTTCGACGCCGGACGTCTCGACCAACAGCGCGCCGTCGCCGAAGGCGACCGCGGCACCCTGCGGCGCGGTCATTCGTCCGGCAGCACGGAAAAGGCGCGGACCGCCAGCCCGGCGTGCTCCAAGGTCTCGCGGACGGCACGGGCGGCCTCGGCGGCCCGGGGCGAGTCCCCGTGGATGCACAGGGTCTCGACTCTGAGCCCGATCCAGCGGCCGCCACGAGTGGTGATCCCACCGCGTTGCACCAGCGTGAGCGCACGGGTTGCGACCGCCGCCTCGTCGTCGACCAGGGCACCGGGCAGGTCGCGTGGGGCGAGCTCGCCGTCCTCGCCGTAGACGCGGTCCGGAAATCCCTCGTGCACGACCCGGAGTCCGGCGGTTCGCGCCGGTGCATCGACCGCGCTTCCCGGGGGCGCCACCAGCATCGTGCAGTGGGGTGCCAACGCCCCGACCACCGCGGCGGCGATCTCGGGGTCGGTCGCCATCCGGTGGTACAGCGCGCCGTGCGGTTTTGCGTAGACCACCCTGCCGCCGACGGCAGCCGACTCGTCGACCAACGTCGTCCACTGCTCCAGCACGTCGGCCGCCAGTCGATCGGCGGTCACCTCGCGGTCGCGCCGACCGAACCCGATCCAGTCGCGGTAGGAGAAGTGGGCGCCGATCGCGACTCCCCGTTCCACGCAGGCCGCGGCAGCCTCCCGCATCACCGAGCGATTGCCGGCATGGAAGCCGCAGGCGATGCTGGCACTGGTCACGGTGTCGAGGAGCGCCCGATCCCGGCCGGTCCACCGGGCACCTTCGGCCATGTCGGCATTGAGGTCCACGGACGGCACGACTCCAGTATCGGTGATCGACCGCTGGCGGGCTCGCCCGAGCGACGCCCGGGGCCCGGATGACCGGGCGGCCCGGAGGCGCTATCGTTCCGACCATGCCGCAACCGCCCGCACTCACGCCCGAACAGCGCCAGGCCGCCCTGGCCAAGGCAGCCAAGGTCCGCCGCGAGCGGGCCGAAGTCAAAGAGAGGCTCAAGTTGGGCTCGATCAACCTCTCCGAACTGCTGACCATGGCCGACGACGACGAGACGGTCGGCAAGATGAAGGTGCTCTCCGTACTCGAGTCCCTTCCCGGTCTGGGCAAGGTCAAGGCTCGCAGACTGATGGACACCGTCGGGATCTCGGAGAGCCGCCGGCTGCAAGGACTTGGCTCGAACCAACGCGAGGCTCTCCTGCGCGAGACCGCCCGCTGAGCGGACCCACGGGGGAGCGCGCCCTCCGCGGGCCGACTCTCTGCTGTTCGTCCTCTTCGGCCCCGGCGGGGCCGGCAAGGGAACGATCGCTTCCCGCCTGGTGGCAGACGACCCCGGTCTGTCGCTGAGCCGCTCGTGGACCACGCGCCCTCGTCGCACCGGTGAACCGGAGGACGCCTACGTCTTCGTCGACCGCCCGACGTTCGAGGCCAGGATCACCGACGGCGGGTTCTTCGAGTGGGCCGAGTTCCTCGGACACCTCTATGGGACACCGACCGCCGAGCCGCCGCCCGGTCGCGACCTGCTCCTGGAGATCGACCTGCAGGGCGCCCGGCAGGTCCGTGCGCTGCGTCCGGACGCGACCCTCATCCTGCTGCTTCCCCCCACTGTCGAGGCACAGGTGGAGCGGCTCCGGTCCCGCGGCGACGGCGAGGCCCACATCCGCCGCCGCCTCGCCGAAGGGGCCGAGGAGGAGCGGTCCGGTCGGGAGATTGCCCACCATGTGGTGGTCAACGGCACGGTCGAACAGGCCACCGGCGAGGTGGCCGGTATAGTGGAGGGTTGCCGCACCACCCGGACCGGGGGGTAGCGCGCGCCGGACCTCCCGACGCGAAACGGTCGGGTGAGGCAACCCGTCCGACGACATGCCCGAAGGAAACGTGATGGCTCAGAACCTGACCACGCTCATGGACCCACCCATCGAGAAGCTCCTCGACAAGGTCGACTCGAAGTTCACCCTGGTCGCCCTCGCCTCCCGCCGGGCGCGACAGGTCAACAGCTATTACAACTCGCTCGGTGAGGGACTCGGCGTCGTCGTACCACCCCAGGTCGCCTCTGCGTCGGGCAAGCCGCTCTCGATCGCGTTCGAAGAGGTCGCCGAGGGCAAGGCGACCTACTCGCGGCCCGACCCCGAGGAGGTGGCCCTTGCCGAGGCGGCGGCCCTGGCCCTGCTCGAGGGTGAGGGCACAGACGGCACAGACGCCGTAGACGGCGCAGCGGACGTCGAGCCTGCGTCGCCCGAGCCGATCGAGTAGCAGACCATCCGGCCGTTCCGGCCGGGACGGTCGGATGTGGGGTGGTCGTGGCAGACGCGAGACCGGGTGACGGGCGGCCGCAGCTGGACGGTGTAGCCGGGGGCCGTCCGTTCGTGGTGCTCGGTGTGTCCGCGGGCATCGCCGCGTACAAGGCGGTCGACGTCTGCCGTCGCCTCGTCGACGCCGGGATCCACGTGGCCCCGGTGCTGACCGAGCGTGCGACCAGGTTCGTCGGGCGGACCACCTTCGACGCGCTGGGCTCGGAACCGTCCCAGACCAGTCTCTTCGACGGTGCATCGCCCATTCCCCACACCCGGCTCGGCAGGACGTGCGATCTGGTGGTCGTCGCGCCGGCGACCGCCGATCTGCTCGCACGCTACGCGGCGGGTCTCTGCGACGACCTCCTCACCGCCACGCTGGTGGCCACCGCGGCTCCGGTGGTCGTGTGCCCCGCCATGCACACCGAGATGTGGGAGCACCCGTCGGTCCGCCACAACCTGGACGTGTTGCGCTCCCGCGGCGTGACCGTGATCCCGCCAGAGGAGGGCCGACTGGCCGGCGGTGACGTCGGAGCGGGACGGATGGCCGAGCCACCGGTCATCGTGGACGCGGTGCTGGGCCTGCTCGCACCGGGGTCCCGGGCTTTCGCCGGCGGACCGGGCAACGCGGGATCGGACTTGGCCGGCGTGCGGGTGGTGGTCTCCGCGGGCGGAACCCGGGAACCGATCGACCCGGTGCGCTTCATCACCAACCGGTCGTCGGGCAAGCAGGGTCACGCTCTGGCCGCTGTGGCCCGTCGGCGCGGGGCGGAGGTCGTGCTGGTCACCGCGAGCACGCTTCCCGGGCCGGTGGGGGTCACGGTGGATCGGGTGGACACCGCATCGGAGATGGAATCGGCCATGCTCGCCAGGGCGGCGGTGGCCGATGTGGTGGTCATGGCCGCGGCGGTCGCCGACTTCCGCCCGGCGACGGCCGCCGGGGCCAAGATGCACAAGGCCGACGGGATCCCCGAACTGGTCCTCGAAGCGACGCCCGACATCCTGGCGGAGCTCGGACGGAGGAGGCGTCCGGGCCAGGTCCTGGTCGGATTCGCGGCCGAGACCGAACTGCTGCCGGAGCGAGCCAAGGCCAAGCTGGCCGCAAAGGGCGTCGACCTGATCGTGGCCAACGACGTCTCGGCCGACGGGGTGGGATTCGACCACGACACCAATCAGGTGACCATCTTCGGCGCCGACGGGTCGGCCGTCGGGGTGCCCCTGTCTGCCAAGGATGCGGTGGCCGACGCCGTCTTGGATAGGGTGTGCGCGCTGTTGTTCCCCGGGACGACCGGGAGCCCGACGAGCCGAGCAGAATGGACCACCCCGTGAGCACCCGACATACCTTCACTTCCGAGTCCGTCACCGAAGGACATCCGGACAAGATGGCGGACCAGATCTCCGATGCCGTGCTCGACGCGATGCTGGCGGACGACCCGGACAGTCGGGTCGCGTGCGAGACGCTGTTGACAACCGGGCTGGTGCTGGTTGCTGGTGAGATCACCACCTCGACCTACGTGGACATCCCGAAGCTGGTGCGCCAGACCGTGCTCGACATCGGCTACGACGACGACGCCTACGGCATCGACGGGAACACCTGCGGGGTCATCGTCTCGCTCGACGAGCAGTCGCCCGACATCGGGCAGGGCGTCGACAAGGCCTTCGAAGTGCGGGCAGGCACCGGCGGGGAGGACCAGCTCAACGCGCAGGGCGCCGGGGACCAGGGGATGATGTTCGGGTACGCGTGCGACGAGACACCCGATCTGATGCCGCTGCCGATATGGCTCGCCCACCGGCTTGCGCAGCGCCTGGCCCAGGTGCGCCGCGTCGGCACGCTTCCCTACCTGCGCCCTGACGGCAAGACCCAGGTGAGTGTCTGCTACGAGGACGGGCGGCCCGTCGCGCTCGAGACCGTGCTCATCTCGACCCAGCACGATCCGGGGATCGACCTCGAGACCCTCCTTCTGCCCGACCTGCGGGACAACGTCATCCACCCGCTGCTCCCCCCGGAGCTCGACTGCACCCAACTCCGGATCCTGGCCAACCCGACCGGGGTCTTCGAGCAGGGCGGTCCCCACGCGGACACCGGTCTCACCGGTCGCAAGATCATCGTCGACACCTACGGGGGGATGGCGCGCCACGGCGGCGGTGCCTTCTCCGGCAAGGACCCCTCCAAGGTCGACCGCTCCGCCGCCTACGCGGCACGCTGGGTGGCCAAGAACCTCGTCGCCGCCGGCGCGGCGACCCGCTGCGAGCTCCAGGTGGCCTACGCGATCGGTGTGGCCCGGCCGGTCTCCGTGCTGGTCGAGACGTTCGGCACCGAGTGCTGCGACCCGGCCCGCATCGCGCGGGTGGTCGACGAGGTCTTCGATCTGCGCCCGGCGGCCATCGTGCGCGACCTCGACCTCAAACGGCCGATCTACCGGAAGACGGCGGCCTACGGGCACTTCGGGCGGTCCGACAAGGAATTCACCTGGGAGGACACCTCGCGAGCCGACGACCTGAAGCAGGCGCTCGGCCTCTGAGCGGCCGCTCCGCACTTCCCGCGTCGGCCGGGGAAGGACCATCCCGCCGGGTCGTGCGGGTGGTGCCCGACGTCCCCGCCATCCATCGCCGGTTCGACTACTCGGTACCCGCCGCCCTCGATGCCGCGGTCACCGTCGGCGCCCGGGTGCGGATCGAGCTGCACGGTCGGCGGGTCGGGGGCTGGGTCGTCGAGGATGGGGTGACCCCGCCTCCCGGGCTGGTGACCAAAGACCTCGCCGCGTCGAGCGGGCTCGGACCGCCGGCGACAGTTGTTGCGCTGGCCGAGTGGGCCGCCTGGCGGTGGGCCGGACCGCTCTCCTCGTTCCTCGGCACCGCGTCGCCCGACCGGGTGGTGCGCACGATGCTCCCGCCGGCGACCGGCACGGCGGATGCGCGGCCGGCTTCCCCCGGTGGCGCCGCGATCACACTGGTCGACGAGGCACTCGGCGGCGCGGGCCCCGCGGTGATCCGGCTGGCGCCGGCGCTCGACGCGGGCCGGATCGTCCTCGAGATCGCCCATCGCGTCGGCCCGGCCGGAGTGCTCGTGGTCGCTGCCTCGCGGGTGCGGGCCGAGGCACTCGCCGGCCGGCTCCGCGATGCGGGGCTGCCCGTCGCGCTCCTGCCCGAGCAGTGGGCGCGGGCCCGGCAGGGCGCGAGCACCGTGGTGGGTACCCGGGCGGCTGCATGGGCCCCCCTGGAGCGCATCCGGGCCGCGGTGGTGCTCGACGCCCACGACGAGGCCCACCGCGAAGAGCGGGCGCCGACCTGGTCGGCGGTGGACGTCGTCCTCGAGCGCGGACGACGTGACGGTGCGCCGGTGGTGCTGGTGAGTCCGTGCCCACCGGTCGCCATCACCGAGGCGGTGCGACTGGTGACCACCGACCGCGCGGTGGAGCGGCGCGGGTGGCCGCCGGTCGAGGTGGTCGACCGCTCCGGCGACGACCCCCGGACCGGGCTCTTCTCGGAGCGGCTCGTGGCCGTCGCCCGGGCCGAGCTGGAACGCAGCGGCGGACGGGTGGTGTGCGTGCTCCACCGCACCGGACGGGTCCGGCTCCTGGCCTGCGCGGTCTGCGGCGCGCTCGCCCGCTGCACCCGCTGTGGCGGCGCGATGAGCCAGGCCGAGCGCGGCGGCCCGCTGTCCTGTCGGCGGTGCGGGGAGACCCGCCCCGGTCTCTGCGCGGTGTGCGACTCGACCCGGCTCAAGAACCTCCGGATCGGGGTCACCCGGGCCACCGAGGAGCTGGCGGCACTCCTGGGCACAGAGGCGCTCGAAGTCACCGCGGGCGTCGTACCCGGCGGCGAGCTGGACGCGGCCCGCCTGGTCGTCGGCACCGAGGCCGCCCTCCACCGGATCGAGCATGCCGGCGTCGTGGTATTCCTCGACATCGACCAGCACCTGCTGGCCCCGCGGTTCGCCGCCAGCGAGCAGGCGCTCGCCGTCCTGGCACGGGCCGCCCGGGTGGTCGGTGCGAGGTCGGGCGCCGGCCGGGTGCTGGCCCAGACCAGGCTTCCCCACCACGAGGTCCTCCGGGCTGCCGTGCATGCCGACCCGGAGCTCCTGGCGACCGCGGAGCGCGCCTTGCGCCTGGAGCTCGGCCTGCCTCCCTTCTGCGCCCTCGCACTGCTGAGCGGTCCGGGCGCGGAGACCTACGCCGCCGGGCTGGGCGGCGTTGCCGGCCTCGCCGTCTCCGCACTCGGCGCCGACCGGTTCCTGGTCCGGGCGGGCGGGCACGACTCGCTGGCCGACGGCCTCGCCACGGTTGCCCGTCCACCGGAGCGCCTGCGGGTCGAGGTCGACCCGACCGACGTCTGAGCAGGACCACGGGGCGATGTCCCGTAGAATGGGCCGATGCCTTCCTACTCCGTGCGCACCTACGGCGACCCTGTCCTCAAGCAGGTCGCCCGTGAGGTCGACCAGATCGACGGCGCGCTCGCGAAGCTGGTCGACGACATGGTCGAGACGATGTACGACGCCGTGGGGGCCGGCCTGGCCGCCCCTCAGGTCGGCGTGCAGAAGCGGGTCTTCGTCTACGACGTGGGGGACGGGCCGGAGGCGCTGATCAACCCGGAGATCGTCGAAACCGAGGGGGAGTGGTACCACGACGAGGGGTGCCTCTCGATTCCCGGGCTGCGGCTCGGGATCGTGCGTCCCAACCGGGTCCATGTCCGCGGATTCGATCTCGAGGGCAACGAGCGGTCGCTCGAGGGCGAGGAATTCCTCGGGCGGGTCTTCCTGCACGAGGTCGACCATCTCGACGGGGTGCTCATGATCGAGCGTCTCGACGAGGACATGCGCAAGCAGGCCCTGCGCGTCCTGCGCGACCGGGCGCTCGGCCTCGACACCTCGGCCATGGAGGCCAAGTTGGTCTCGGCCGGCAGCGACCGCGAGCTCTGACCCGCCGGTGGGCACCTGCCGTCCCGGTTCCCCCGGGACGCCGGACCACTAGGGCCCCGGCGATGGCTCGCCTGGTCTACCTCGGCACCCCCGACGCCGCCGTCGCCCCCTTGCGCACGCTCGTGGCGGCCGGCCACGACGTGGCCCTGGTGGTGACCCGCCCCGACCGGCGGCGCGGGCGGGGGAACGACCTGCTCCCGAGTCCGGTCAAGGCCGCGGCCCACGCGTGCGGTCTCGCGGTCACCGACGACCTCCACGACGCGACCGCGGTCGGGGCCGAGCTCGGCGTGGTGGTCGCCTACGGACGGATCATCCCGGTCGCGGTGCTCGAGGTGCTCCCGATGGTCAATCTCCACTTCTCGCTCCTGCCCCGCTGGCACGGGGCCGCCCCGGTCGAGCGGGCGATCCTGGAGGGGGACTCGGAAACGGGGGTCTGCCTCATGGCCGTCGAGGCCGGCCTCGACACCGGGCCGATCTACGCCGAGGTTGCAACTCCGATCGGTGAGGAGGAGACGGTCGACGAGCTGCGGGCCCGACTCGTCGCCATCGGTTGCGCCCTGCTGGTGGAGCATCTGGCCGATGGCCGCAGCGGGCTGCCGGCCCCCAGGGAACAGGCAGGCACGCCGAGCTACGCGGAGAAGATCCTGCCACACGAGTTGGAGCTGGACTGGCAACGCCCGGCCATCGACCTCCGTCGGGTCATCCGCCTCGGTCGTGCCTGGACGACGTTCCGAGGGCGACGGGTCCGTATCCTGTCGGCCGCTGCCTCGACGGAGGAGGCGGGCACGGGCGAGGGAGCCGGCCCACCCGCTCCGGGCGCGTTGCGGGATGCGGTGGTGGGCGCCGGTGAGGGGACGTCACTCCGCCTGCTGACCGTCCAATCCGAAGGGAAGCGGCCGATGGAGGCCACCGCCTGGCTGCACGGGGTGCGCGCCGGTCCGGACGACCGCCTCGGAGGGTGAGCGCGGACGGCCAGCTCCGGCCGCGTGGACGCCCCCGGTAGGCTCGGGCGCGATGGCCGCACCGGAGTCCCCGCCCACGCTGCGCGTCGCCCCGTCGATCCTGTCCGCCGACTTCGGCGGCCTGGCCGCGGCCGTGGCGTCCGTCGCCCGCGGCACGGATTGGCTCCACATCGACGTCATGGACGGCCACTTCGTGCCCAACCTGACCGTCGGTCCGCCGGTGGTCGCGTCCCTCCGGGCCCACAGCGGGCTGTTCTTCGACACCCACCTCATGATCACCGACCCGGCCCGCTATCTCGGGCCGTTCCGGGACGCGGGCGCGGACGGGTGCACCGTGCACGTGGAGGTCGGCGAGACCGCCGCTCTCGTGTCCGAGATGCGCGACCTCGGTCTCCGCGTGGGCCTGGCAGCCAACCCGGACACCCCCTTCGAGGCACTCGAACCGTTCCTGCCCATGGTCGACCTGGTCCTGTGCATGACGGTCTTCCCTGGGTTCGGTGGGCAGTCGTTCATGGAGGGGGTACTGCCCAAGGTGCGTCAGGTGCGCGATGCCGCCGACGCAGCCGGTCTCACTCTCGACGTGGAGGTGGACGGCGGGATCGACGAGCACACGGTGGTGCGGGCTGCCCGGGCCGGGGCCAACGTCTTCGTGGCCGGTTCGGCGGTCTTCGGCCGGGCCGACCCGCTCGGCTCGGTGTCCGGCATCCTGGCGGCGGCGGAGGCCGAACGGGCCGGAGTCAGACCCTGAGCCCTCTGCTCCGCCCCGGGCTCGGGGGGGACACCGGCTGGATGCTGCGGGCGGTCGACGCCGCCGAGCGGGTTCGTGGCCGCACCGCGCCGAACCCGTGGGTGGGTGCGGTGCTGGTGGCTCCCGGGGACTCGCACGCCCCGACGACCTGGTTCGTCGGGGCCACGGCCCGCCCGGGTGGTCCCCATGCCGAGGTTGCCGCCCTGACCTCGGCCGGGGACCGGGCCCGGGGCGGGACCCTCTATGTGACCCTCGAGCCGTGCGCGCACCATGGTCGGACCCCGCCGTGCACCGACGCGGTGCTCGACGCGGGCGTTGCCCGGGTGGTGGTGGGGCTGGTCGACCCCGATCCGCTGGTGGACGGGCGGGGTGTCGAACTCCTGCGGAACGCGGGGGTGGAGGTCGAGGTCGGGGTGGCAGCCGACGTGGTGGGCGAGCAGTTGGCGCCCTACGTGGCGCACCGGCGCACCGGGCGGCCGTGGGTCGTGCTCAAGCTGGCGTCCACGCTCGACGGCCGGATCGCCGCCCCGGACGGCTCGAGCCGTTGGATCACCGGTGAGGCCGCCCGCCGGGACGCCCACCGGCTGCGGGCCGTGTCCGACGCGGTGGTGGTGGGAGCGGGGACCGTGCGCGCCGACGACCCGAGCCTGACCGTCCGACTCCCCGCCGACGACCCGTTGTTCCGCGGGCCGGACGACCAGCCGTTGCGGGTCGTGCTCGGACGTGCTCCGGCCGGCGCCGCCGTCCGGCCCGCGCTCGAGCTGGACGGTGACCCGGTCGAGGTGCTCGAGCAGCTCGGCAGCCGCGGACTGGTCCAGGTCCTCGTCGAGGGCGGCGCCCGTGTGGCCCACGAGTTCCATGCCAGAGGCATGGTCGACCGCTACGTGCTGTACCTCGCCCCGGCCCTCTTCGGCGGCGACGACGCACGCCCCCTGTTCGACGGCCCGGGTGCGGCCACAATCGGGAGCCTGTGGCGTGGGGAGGTTCGCTCGGTGACTAGCCTGGAGGGCGACGTGCGGGTGGAGCTGGCTCCGGTCGCACCCCCGGTCTGAGCGCCGGGGCCGGGCCGTGGTCGCGTCGCTCGGGTCCCGTCCACAGAAATCGCCCAAGGTCGGCCCGCGAGGAGCCGACAACAAGAGCAGCGGTCACTCAACCGAGGGAGACAGAGGGTCGATGCCCTTCTCAGCAGTCGAGGATGCGATCAAGGCGATCGGTCGCGGCGAGATCGTCGTCGTGGTGGACGACGAGGACCGCGAGAACGAGGGCGACCTGATCATGGCCGCCGACGCGGTCACCCCGGAGAAGATCGCGTTCTTCCTGGCCCACACCTCCGGCCTCATCTGCGTTCCGTTGACTCCCGAGCGGGTCGAGCACCTCGACCTGCCCCTGATGGTGATCTCGAACACCGAGGTGCAGCGCACCGCCTTCACCGTGAGCGTCGACTTCCGGTACGGCACCTCGACCGGCATCTCGGCTGCAGACCGTGCCGCCACCATCAAGGCCCTGGTCGACCCCCACACCCGGCCGGCAGATCTCAACCGGCCCGGGCACATCTTTCCGCTGCGGTACCGGCCGGGCGGCGTCCTCAAGCGGGCCGGTCACACCGAGGCGGCGATCGACCTGGCCCGCGCGGCGGGCCGGGCGCCCGCCGGGGTCCTCTGCGAGGTAGTGAGCGAGGACAAGGCGACCATGGCACGCCTGCCCGAGCTCCAGGTGTTCGCCGAGAAGCACGGCCTGCACCTCATCTCCATCGCCGATCTCATCCGCTACCGCCGCCGCAAGGACAAGCTGGTCCGCAGGATTGCCGACGCGCGCATCCCGACCGACTTCGGCGAGTTCACGGTCTACGCGTACGAGTCGGTGCTCGACGGAGAGCACCACGTGGCCCTGGTCAAGGGAGACGTGCGTGGGCAGCAGAACACCCTCGTGCGGGTGCACAGCGAATGCCTGACCGGGGATGTGTTCGGGTCGCTGCGCTGTGACTGCGGCCCGCAGCTCCACGCGGCGATGTCGCTGATCGACGCGACCGGGAGCGGCGTGCTCGTCTACCTGCGTGGCCACGAGGGCAGGGGGATCGGGCTGGCCCACAAGCTGCGCGCCTACAACCTCCAGGAGGAGGGATACGACACGGTGGACGCCAACCTCGAGCTCGGCCTGCCCGCCGACTCGCGCGAGTACGGCATCGGTGCCCAGATCCTGGTGGACCTCGGCGTGACCACGATGCGTCTGATGACCAACAACCCGACCAAGTACGGAGGGCTCGAGGGGTTCGGCCTCGACATCGTCGAGCGGGTCAACATCCAGCCCTCCCCGACCCCCGAGAACATCGAGTACCTGCGCACCAAGCGCGAGCGGATGGGGCACCTTCTCGAGGGTCTCGATGACGTCCTCTGACCGGACCCTGCTGCCGGACGATGCCGTTGCGCGTGCTGCGACGCGGGTGGGTACCTCCCTCGAACCGTCGGGCGCCGCGTCGCTCGCCGCCGAGGTCCGGATCGCATTCGCCTGCGCCGCGTTCAACGGGGGCATCACCGACCGGTTGCTCACCGGCGCACTGGACTCGCTCGAGACGGCGGGGTGCGACCTCGGCGGTGTGACCGTGGCCTGGGCCCCGGGTGCGTTCGAGCTGCCGCTGCTCGCTCAGCACCTGGCCGGATCCGGGCGTATCGATGCGGTGGTCTGCCTCGGAGCGGTCATCCGGGGCGACACCGGGCACTACGAGTTCGTGGCCGGTGAGTGCGCCGCCGGGATCCAGCGGGTCCAGCTCGACACCGGCCTGCCGGTCGTGTTCGGTGTCCTGACCACCGACACCGTGGAACAGGCCCTTGTCCGCTCGTTGCCGGACGACACCAACAAGGGCGCCGAGGCGGTCCGCACCGCGTTGGAGACACTGGCGGTGCTGCGCGGCGTCGCCGGCATCGCGGCCGGGGCGCACGTGGGCTACTCCGTCGGCGGGCGGTGAGCGTGCTCCGTCTGGTCCTCCCCAAGGGCTCCCTCGAGAAGGCGACCCTCGAGCTGTTCGCGGACGCCGACCTTGCGGTCAGCCGGTCGTCGAGCGTCGACTACCGGGCGACCATCGACGACCCCCGCATCGATGACGTCCGCATCCTGCGACCGCAGGAGATCCCGCTCTACGTCGCCGACGGCCTGTTCGACATCGGGATCACCGGACGCGACTGGATCGAGGAGCGGGGGAGCGCGGTCACCTCGCTCGGCACCCTCCAGTACTCGAAAGCCTCTGCCAACCCGGTCCGGGTGGTCCTGGCCGTACCCACCGAGCTCCCGATCGACTCGATCGACGACGTGTCCCGCTCGGCGACAGGGGCGAACGGCGCGCTGCGGGTGTCGACCGAGTACCCGGAGCTGACCCGTCGCTATCTCGCCGACCACGGGGTGCGCGCCTCGGTGAGCGTGTCCTACGGAGCCACCGAGGCCAAGGTGCCCGATATCGCCGACTGCGTGGTCGAGATCACCGAGACCGGGCGTGCCCTGCGGGCCGCCGGGCTCAAGATCGTCGAGACCCTCCTCGTGTCCCACACCGAGCTCATCGCCAATCCGGCCGCCGCGGCCGACCCGGCCAAGCGTCACGCCATGGAACAGCTGCTCACGCTCCTCCAGGGTGTCCTCGAAGCGCGGGGCAAGGTCCTGGTCAAGCTCAATGTGGGCGCCGACCAGCTCGGAGGGGTCATCGAGGTCCTGCCCTCCCTGCGGTCGCCGACGGTCTCCGAACTGTTCGGCGAGGGAGGGTTCGCCGTCGAAGCGGTGGTGCCCAAGGCGGAGATCAACGTGCTGATCCCCGCGTTGCGCGACCGCGGCGCAACCGACATCATCGAACTGGCACTGTCCAAGATCGTCCACTGAGCACGTCGTTGACCCCTCCCTACCCGACCTCCCCCTCCGACCTGGTCCCGGTGGGCCGAGCCCCCCTGATCGGCCACGTGGTCTCGTTCGACGAGGCGCGTGGCCTCGGCACCGTCGAGTGCGGGCCCAGCCGCACGGTCCCCTTCCACTGTGCGGTCATCACCGACGGTTCGCGCACGATCGACGTCGGAGCGGTGGTGGCCGTGCGCATCGTGGCCGGCCGGCTCGGTATCCTCGAGGCCCGGTCGGTCCGCCCGCTCCCCGGGGTGGTCTCCCCCGGAGGATCCCTCGCCATCGGTGAGCAGGCCGCTCACGGTTCGGGCGCTTCGCTCTCGCGGTCCTCACCCGGATCCGGGTCCTGGCCGGTCGCGGAATCGGGGACCCGCTCTTCCGAGCCCGCCTCGGAAGAGGTGGCCGGCGGGGTGCCCGATCCCTGGCCGGTCCCGTCGTCGTAGGGGTTGCCGAGGATCGAGCGGGCCATGTCGATGACCACGGCACTGTCCGCGTCCTCCTCGGTGACCACGCCGAGCAGGGGAGCGGCCAGGAGGCCGGTGAGGATGCCGGTTTCGGCCATGGACTCGGCCTGCACGACGCTCCACTCCCACAACCGCCGGACCATGTCGGGGCTGGCCGGGTCCCGTTTCGGGTACTTCAGCCAGCAGTTGACCACTGCCTGACCCACGCCGGTCGCAGCCGGGAAGAGCCAGATGAGGCGGTAGTTGCCGGTGGCGTCGATGACGAAGGCAGCGATATAGGCCATGACCACACTGCACAGGTTGAACGGGGCCAGCAGTACCCCGATCCGCTCGCCGAGACCACCGGCCCGCGGCAAGAGCCGGAGCAGCAGCGGCGCCATGACGATGATGTAGGCACCGACGAACGGTGCCCCGATGAACCCGAGGACGACCGCCTGCCAGAGGTGGGTCTCGAAGTACTGGACGCCGGCGAGCAGCGCCCCGACCAGCGGGGCCCCGATGGCCAGTTGCATCGGGGTGAGCTTTCGGCTGAGCGGGATCCCGAGCGCGATACCGATGAAGAAGACCGGGATGCCGGTGACCAGGCCGGCGATGGTCTGCGCGCTCGCCCCGGCATGGAGCACCTTCTGGAAGAAGAGGATGGCGACGTACGCCGTGGACCCGACACCGGACCAGAAGAGCAACGACCCGCCGACGAGCACCTTGGCGTTGGGTCCCGCCAGGATCTCGCGGAGCTCGTCCCGGGCCGGGCGGGCGCGCTCCTTGCGGTCTGCCTCGGCTCCGAACGAGGCGGCCGGTGCCTCGCGCACCAGCACCAGGACGACCAGCCCCACCGCCACCAGGATCACCGCGTCGATCTGGAAGGGGAGGTTCCAGGTGGCCGGGTTGCTCTGCTTCCACGAGGCGATGACGGTTCCCTTGATCGTCCAGCTCGCGAGCGTGCCGAGCACGGTGGTGAGCAGCAGTGCCTTGATCCAGCGGCTGCGACCGAACACCTCGGGTACCACCGCCACGTTGGTGAGGGTGAAGGTGGCCGAGGCCTGTCCGGCGATGAGGATCATCAGCACGAGGAGCCAGTACCCGTGGACGACCGTGAACATCCAGGTCGCCGCGCCCATCAGGATGAGACTGCCGGCCATGTACGGGGTGCGCCGCCCGACCCGGCTGCGGGTCCGATCGCTCAACCGCCCGGCCACCGGGTAGGTCAACCAGCTCACCAGCCGATCGGCGGTCAGTGCGAAGGTGACCGCGAGCGCACCGGAAGCCCGTTGCTGGACGAAGAGCGTGATGAGCACCCCGGAGACGGCGAGGTTGGCCCGGGGACCGACCAGGCCCACCGAGAGCCCGATGAAACTCCGGAGTCGGGAGGCGTCGATCTGGCCGGTGGGTCGGGCGGCCGCGGGCAGATCGGCCTCGCCCGGCGGGTCGCTCACCCCGCGGTGTCGTCGTCCGGAGGCGCACCCCCGTTGGCGGCGGTTGCCGATGCCGCCCGGTGTGCGTCGCCATCGGCTCCCGCCGACCCGGTCACGTCTGCTGCGGCCCGCCGGGCACCGTCGATCTGCACGTAGGCGAGCCGGAGCTGGCTGAGACCGTCGCGCAACCCGTCCTCGCCCTCGCCGAGCCGTCCTTCGAGGCCGTCGACCAGGCAGCCGAGGGCGTCGATGGCAAGGCGGGCCTGGTCCAGCAGCGGAGGCTGCTGCGAGAGGTAGACGGCGGCCAGCTCGAACAGGCCGTAGCAGTGGTTGGCGACGACCACCTCGACCGGGGAGCTGGCCAGTTCGCTGCGCATCGCCTCGACCTGGGCAGCGAGCTCCTCCTCACCCAGTTCCGCGGGCTCCCCGCCGTCTGGTCCGAGGGGGTCGGAGGACGTCTGCGCAGGGCCCGGGTCGTCAGGTCTCCCCACCGGGTGTTCGCCGTCGGGCGTCCAGAGCGTGCTCACGACTGATAGCCTAAAGCAACTGATAGACGAGGAAGCGGGGCTTCGCGGTGCGAAACCCCCACCCGGCCACAGTGGCTGACCGACGGTCGGCCCCCGGTGCGCCGGGTCTACCGGGCCGGGAACCGACACCAGTCGGGTGCCCCGGTGCTGGCTCCGCTCCTTCATCATCGGTCACGGACGTTCCGTGACCCGTAGACAGGGAGTGAAGTCGCATAGCAACCAGCACCACCACCACCGATCCTCGCATCAATGACCGCATCCGTGCCCGTGAGGTGCGGCTGGTAGACCCGGAGGGGGAGCAGCTCGGCATCAAGCTCCTGCCCGAGGCACTGGCCATCGCCCGGGACCTCGACCTCGATCTCGTCGAGGTGGCACCCGGCGCAAACCCACCGGTCTGCCGGATCATGGACTTCGGCAAGCACAAGTTCGACGAAGCCCAGCGAGCCAAGGAATCGAAACGCAAGGCCGTTCACGTCGGGATCAAGGAGATGAAGTACCGGCCCAAGATCGGGCCCGGCGACTTCGACACCAAGACCCGCCAGGTGGCCAAGTTCCTCGATGAGGGCCACAAGGTCAAGATCACCATCATGTTCCGCGGTCGGGAGGTCTTCCACCCCGAGCTCGGCAAGAAGATCCTGGATCGGATCGCCGAACAGATGGACGGCATGGGGAAGCCGGAGGCGGTGCCACGACTCGACGGACGGAACATGGTGATGGTGTTGGCACCCGAGAAACGGGCAAAGCAGTCGGCAGCGGCCAAGAACGCCTCCTCCAAGGGCGCGGACGCGTCCCGGCATCCCGGCCCTCGCCCGACCGAGCACGCCGGCGCTGGTGCCGCGGCGTCACCCGCGGTGGATGGTGCCCCGGATGCGCCCGGCGTGGCGGACCAGGTGCCGGATGCCGTAGAGAGTTCGCCAGGGGTCGTGGCGCAGACGACTGCCGCGGTGGGGGATCTCACCCCGCGCGCCGAGACGATCCAACGAGAGGGATGACGACCATGCCAAAGATGAAGACCGACAGCGGTGCCCGCAAGCGGATCAAGGTGACCGGATCGGGACGCCTGCGTCGCCGCAAGGCCTTCCGCTCGCACCTGCTCGAGCACAAGTCGAGCGAGCGCAAGCGACGACTCGGCCGTGAGACCGACTTCGCGCCGGGCGATGCCAGGCAGGTCAAGCGCATGCTCGGGTTGTAGGGGCCGCCGCACCCGCCCCACCCGTGTCCCCGGTTCGATCCGGCCCGCCCGGCGGGCCCGGTATCGGGCCACCATCCCACCGCCTGCTCCGTCGGACCCGTCCGCCCACACCGCCATCCCGGACCGGTCGATCGCGACGGTCAGGCCCCCAGACCCAGACCGAAGGCCCCCTCAGACAAAGGAGTTCTCCCATGGCCCGAGTCAAAGGCGCAGTCCACGCCAAGAAGCACCACCGCGCCATCCTCGAGCAGGCACAGGGCTACTACGGCAACAAGAGCCGTTCGTTCCGCGCCGCCAACGAGCAGGTCATGCACTCGATGCAGTACGCCTACCGGGACCGCCGCGCCCGGAAGGGTGACTTCCGCCAGCTCTGGATCCAGCGCATCAACGCAGCCGCCCGGCTCCACGGCACGAGCTACAGCCGGTTCATCGCCGGGCTGCACCGTGCGCAGGTGGACGTCGACCGCAAGGTCCTGGCCGACCTCGCGGTGACCGAACCGGAGGCGTTCGCTTCCCTGGTGCAGGTGGCCAACGAGGCACTCGCAGTGGCCTCCCCGATCGACGAGGCCGGTTCCTGACCCAACCCGGCCTGGCCGTCACCCACCAGCGGGTGCGGAGGCTTCGCCAGCTCCTGCGCAAGCGCAGCCTGCGCAACGCCGAGCGGGTGCTGGTCGTCGAGGGCGCCGAGCTGCTCACGGTGGCGCTGGCCGCCGGTGCCCGCGTCGAAGCCGTCTATGTCGCGCCCGAGGGCGCGGACGTCCCGGCGGTCACCGAGGTGACCGGACGGGTGCTGGACGCCGGCGGTCGGGTGTTCGACCTCGGCCCGGGGGTGATGGAGCGGGTCGCCTCCACGGTCACCCCCCAGCCGGTCGTCGCTGTTGTCGGCTGGGAGCCCGCGGATCTCGACGACCTCGCGGGTGCGGCCCTCGTGGTGGTCTGTGCAGACGTACGTGATCCGGGCAACGTCGGCACGGTCATCCGGACGGTAGATGCCTCGGGCGCCGACGCAGTGGTGTGCTGCGACGGAACGGTCGACCCGACCAACCCCAAGTGTGTGCGTGCGACGGCCGGCTCGCTGTTCCACGTCCCGGTGGTGGTCGGCGGCGCTCCTGTCGACGTGGTGACCGATCTGGCATCCCGGGGATTCTCCACCGCCGGCGCCGAGAAGAGCGGCGGCCAGGACTACGCCGAGTTCGACTGGCGACGCCCGGTGGCGCTGGTGCTCGGCAACGAGGCCTCCGGTCTCGACGCGGAGATACGAGCTGTCCTCGACGCCGGTGTGAGCATCCCGATGGTCGGGCGGGCCGAGTCGCTCAACGTGAGCGTTGCAGCCGCCGTGCTCTGCTTCGAGGCGCTGCGCCAGCGACGGGCGGACCGCTCGGCCGGCACTCCACCGGGTCCGAGCGCGTCGGGCTCTACGATGCCCGGCATGGATCGCGGACCGACCGGACGGGCTGGTGGGAGCATGGGGGGTCCGTCATGAGCGACCCGCTCGACGTCGGCGCCCTGGTCGAGGCGGCCCGTGCCGCCATTGCCGGAGCGGTCACGACCGAGGACATCCGCGAGGTCTCAGCCGCCGTGTCCGGCAAGCGGTCGCCTCTGGCCGAGGCATCGCGCGGTCTCGGCGCGCTGGACCCCGAGGCGCGCAAGGAGCTCGGGCGGACCCTGCACGAAGCCCGTGCCACCATCGAGGAGCTCCTCGAGCGCAGGAAGGAGGAGATCCGGTACGAGGAGCTGGCCAGCGAGATGGCCGCCTCCCGCCTGGACCTGACCGAGTACGTGCGCGGCAGTGCCCGCGGACCCGCCACCCGGGGCCACCTCCACCTGGTCTCCCAGACCCGGGACGCACTCGAGGACGTGTTCGTGGGGATGGGATTCGAGGTGGCCGAAGGTCCCGAGATCGAAACCGACTGGTACAACTTCGGCGCACTCAACATCCCCCCGGCCCATCCGGCCCGCGGCATGTGGGACACCTTCTACCTCGAGCTGGGCGAGCCGGAGACCGTCCTCCTGCGGACCCACACATCACCCGTCCAGATCCACCTCATGGAGCGTGCCGTGCTGGACGGCACCCTCCCGATCCATGCGGTCATCCCCGGCCGCTGCTACCGGCGTGATACGCCCGACGCCAGGCACCTTCCGGTCTTCCACCAGATCGAGGGTCTCGTCGTCGACGTGGGCATCACCTTCGCCGATCTGGCGGGCACGATCGAGACCTTCACCACCGCCTACTTCGGTCCGGACATCCACTCCCGGCTGCGACCCGCCTACTTCCCCTTCACCGAGCCCTCGGCCGAATTCGAGGTCACCTGCACCATCTGCCACGGGGCGGGATGCAGGACCTGCTCGCAGACCGGTTGGATCGAGCTCGGCGGCTGCGGCATGGTCGACCCGGCGGTGTTCGCCGCAGCAGGCATCGACGCCGACGAGTGGACCGGGTTCGCATTCGGATTCGGCATCGACCGCTGCGCCCAGATGCGGCACCAGATCGCCGACATGCGTGCCCTGATCGAGAACGACATCCGATTCCTGCGCCAGTTCTGAGGCGCGTTCCCCGAGAGGACAGCTGTGCGCGTTCCCCTTTCCTGGCTCCGGGACTTCGCCCCCTTCGGGGACGATGTGGCCGCGTTGGCCGCCACGCTCGACGACCTGGGGCTGGTCGTGGAGGCGATCGAGGTGGTGGGCGAGGGCCTGGCAGACGTGGTCGTGGCCCGGGTCGTCGAGGTCGGACCCATCGACGGGGCGGACAAGATCAGGCGTGTGGTGGTGGACGACGGGTCCGCCCCGGTGGAGGTCGTGTGCGGCGCGTGGAACTTCGCCGCCGGCGACCTGGTGCCGCTCGCCCCTGTCGGCGCCACTCTGCCCGGCGGGATGGCGATCGGTCGCCGCAAGCTGAAAGGTGTCGTCTCCAACGGCATGCTCTGCTCGGGTCGCGAGCTCCGCCTGTCCGAGGACCACGAGGGGATCCTGATCCTCAACGAGGTCGAGGGGGCGGCGCCGGGCGACCCGCTCGTCCAGGTGCTCGGCATCGACCAGGACGTGGTGTTCGACATCTCGGTCGAGGCGAACCGGCCCGATGCATGGAGCATCTCCGGCGTGGCACGGGACCTCGCAGCGAGATTGACGCTCCCGTTCAGCGTGCCCACCACCGCTGCGGTGGTCTCGGCTGCCTCGGGTGCTGGTTCGGGAGACGAGGGCCCGCGCCCGGCGGGCACACCCCTGCCATCCGGCCCGGACGTCGGGTCGCTGACCACGGTCCGGGTGGAGGATCTCGAGCTCTGCCCGCGCTTTACCGCGCGGGTCCTGACCGGGGTCGCGGTGACCGACTCCCCGGCCTGGCTGTCGCGCCGTCTGACCGCGGCCGGCATGCGACCGATCAACAACGTGGTCGACGCCTCCAACTACGTGATGCTCGAGCTCGGTCAGCCGACCCATCCCTACGATCTCGACCGGCTGGCCGGCAATGGACTGCTGGTACGACGGGCGGCACCGGGGGAGCGGGTCACCACCCTCGACGGCGTCGAGCGCACGCTCGGGATGCCCGGCCCGGGTCTCGGCGACACCGGGCAGGACTGCCTCATCTGTGATGCGGCGGGCGCCCCGGTCGGCATCGGCGGGCTCATGGGCGGGGCCTCTTCCGAGATCGGCCCGTCGACCACCAGGGTACTGCTCGAGGCGGCGTTCTTCGTGGCCATGGCCATCGCCCGCACGTCCAAGCGCCTCAACCTGCGCACCGAGGCCTCCGCCCGCTTCGAACGCGGCTGCGATCCCGCCGGGATCGATCTCGCCGCCCGGCGCTTCTGCGAGCTGTTGGCCCTCACCGCGGGTCCCGGCCTCGCGCTCGCGCAGGGGGTCATCGACGTGGTCGGCGACGTGCCGACGCCGCTGACCGTCCCGGTCCGCCCGGACCGGGTCAACGCGCTGCTCGGGACCGACTTCACCGCTCCGGCGATCGCCGGCCTGCTCGCGCCGCTCGGGATGCAGACCGGTGCGCCTGCCGCCGTCGCGGACGACGCGACGCTCGACGTGGTGGTCCCGACCTTCCGGCCCGACATCCGCCCCGCCCCGATGGGGGAGGCAGACCTGGCCGAGGAGGTCGCCCGCACCTACGGGTACGCACGCCTGCCGCGCCGGATGCCCGCATGGCCCCAGCCTGGGCGGCTCACCGACTACCAGCGCGCACGCCGGCTGGTGAAGGACGTCCTGTGTGGTGTCGGGGCCACCGAGGTGTGGACCCCCACCTTCGTGACCGAGGCAGACCTGGTGGGGGTCGGCTTCAGCCCGCCGTTCGTCGAGGTGGCCAACCCGCTGGTCGATGCGGAGCGCTTCCTGCGGTGTTCGATGGCCCCCGGTCTGCTGCGGGCGGTGCTCTACAACGTCGAGCGGCGCCAGGACGAGCTCCGGCTGTTCGAGGTCGGCTCGGTGTTCGGGCTCGCCGAGGTGCCGACCGCGGACGGGCCAGCGGCCGATTCGGACGAGCGCGTGTCCGCGATCTTCGTCGGCGCGGAGGAGGATGCCTGGGCCGCGGTGGCCGTGTGGCGCATCCTGGCCGAGGCACTCGGTGTCGTCGGGTGGCATCTCGAGCAGGGACCGCGCCAGGCCGCGGTCACGGGCGTGCTCCACGAGCACCGCTCGGCGACCGTGCGCTGCGATCCGGGGCCGGACGCCCCACCCGGTCGCGCCATCGAGCTCGGGGTGCTCGGTGAGCTCGACCCGACCGTCGTGGAGAGCTTCGGGCTGGTGGACCCCGCCGGACGCCCCCGGCGGGTCGGCTGGCTGGACCTCGACCTCGAGGTGCTGCTCGACCCCGGGCAGACCCCGCGCCGGCCGCTCGAGTCGGTACCGGTAAGCCGGTTCCCCTCCTCGGACATCGACCTGGCCTTCGTCGTGCCAGACCGGGTTCCCGCCGGCTCGGTCGAGGCCACCCTGGCGACTGCCGGAGGGGAGCTCCTCGAGTCGGTCCACCTCTTCGACGTCTACCGCGGCCCGACCGTCACCGACGGGTCGCGTAGCCTGGCCTACCGCCTCCGCTTCTGCGCGCCCGACCGCACCCTCACCGACGAGGAGATCGGCCGGCTCCGGTCGGGCTGCATCGGAGCGGTGCTGGACCAGCACGGGGCCGTCCTGCGCTGACCCGGCAGGCTCCTTCGAAGAGAGGACCCTGAGTCCGGTTCCTGCGGACTCCGGCGCACGTCATGTAGAGCCGGAAAAGTCCATTCGACGACCTTGCTGCTTGCGAACGTTACGTGCGCACGGAACGGCACATGCGCGCGTGGTGTGTCGTGAAAGGGGAGTGATGACGATGTAGAAGATCGCCAGCACGAACCGTGTTGTGACAGGGATGGAGGTAGGCCCTCCGGGTTCGCCGTGCAGGCGGAGATCCCAAACCGCCGCAGTGTCATGCCGGTCAAGAGCCGGGGTGGGAAGCGACTGCGGAGAAGGCCCGCTACCAGCGGGTCAGGTGAGCGACGAGAAGACGAACATGAGTAAACCACTGCTGACGCATCGTGAATGTGAACGATGACATCGAAACCGAGGCCAGCACGCCTGCCTCGGGACAAGGGCGCGCCCCTCGGCGTGTCTGGAACCAGGGAGCTGCCTGCTCGTGGCCCTGGTGGTGTCCGGTGTAAAGGTGGCGTGAGCTCGTTGCAGGCCCTGGCATGGAACAGGAGAATCTGTCGTCTCGATACGAACGGTCAGTCGAAAATGGGTGAGGTCGGCCCCCTGGTCGTCAAGAGGGAGAACCCCGTGGGGCCACGGCCACGTGGGGGAGAGTACCGATGCGAGGCACAGAGGCGGACCGGCCCGTAGTAGTGATGAAGGCCCTGTAGTGGGGCTGGAGCGAAGGGCTGGGCAGGCCAGATCACCCATCGGTCAACCCTTCGGGGGAGGAGCTGATGGACGGATCACCGTTGGGAATGAGGTCGTTTGAGATTCGAAAACGCCTCGTCTACGAGGCGTGGATGAAGGTCCAGGCGAATGGCGGCGCGCCGGGCGTGGACTCCGTCAGCATCGAACGGTTTGCAGACAAGGAGATGGACAACCTCTACAAGCTGTGGAACCGGATGAGTTCGGGGAGCTACTTCCCCGGGCCGGTGCGAGCGGTGGAGATACCGAAGGACCATGGGACCGGGATCAGGGTGTTAGGTGTGCCGAACACGGTGGACCGCATCGCCCAGACCGCAGCAGCGATGCTGCTGGAAGAGGAGCTTGAGCCGATCTTCCACCATGACAGCTACAGCTATCGTCCGGGGCGCAGTGCCCATGACGCCCTGGCAGTTGCTCGTCAGCGCTCTTGGAAGAAGGACTGGGTGTTGGACATCGACGTCCGGGCCTTCTTCGACAGCGTTCCCCATGATCTGTTACTCAAAGCGGTCGCTCACCACACCGACGAACGCTGGGTCCTGCTCTACATCGAACGGTGGCTGACAGCCCCCATGCAGATGCCAGACGGGACTCTGGCGGCACGGGAGAAGGGGACCGCGCAAGGGTCCCCGATCTCGCCACTGCTCGCCAACCTCTTCATGCACTACGCGTTCGACAAGTGGATGGACCGGGAGCAACCCGGCAGTCCATTCGAGCGCTACGCGGATGACGTGGTGATCCACTGTGACGCCGAGGCCAAAGCCCAGTCTCTGTGGACCGCACTCGCTGAACGGCTTGGGTCCGTTGGACTCGAGCTGCACCCTCTAAAGACGAAGGTCGTGTACTGCCAGGACACGAAACGCCGCAAGGACTACGAGCACACCAGCTTCGACTTCCTCGGCTACACCTTTCAGGGTCGCCTGATGAAGGGTCGACGAGGGTTCTTCATGAACTTCTCACCGGCCATGAGTGCCAACGCGAAGAAGGCGAAGGGCAAGCAGATCAGGGACTGGCACCTCAACCGCCGCAGTGGTTCGGACCTGTCCGACCTCGCCCGGGCCATCAATCCCCAGGTCCGAGGCTGGATCAACTATTACGGAGCCTTCTATCGCTCCAAGTTGTATTTCATCGCCCGGCGCATCGACGAGCATCTGGTCAGATGGGCCATGCAGAAGTTCAAACGACTGCGAGGGAAACCTCAGCTGGCATGGGACCGGTTGCGTGAGGAACAACAGCGCAATCCCCGGCTCTTCGCCCATTGGCACCTTCTCGCAACCACTCCCAACCGACCTGCAAGAGCCGGATGAGCCGAGAGGCTCACGTCCGGTTCTCTGAGAGCCGGGGGGTGCGATTCCCCCCGGCTACTCGACTGGAAAAGTCCTTACATCGCCGTGTCCGGAGTGAGGATGCGGGAAGGTCCAGACCGAGCCAGAGGATCCAGTTAAGAGGAGCCGCTCGGCGCGCTTGCATTTAGCTCGGTCTGGTGACGACGACTCCGAGGATTACCCCCGAAGCAGTCGACCGGACAACTGTCACCCCGGATCCGGTGAGACCGGACAGCGAGACCGTGAAGCTCACAGGATTGAGGAGGTCTGCGTTCGGCCAGATCGGCACGCTGATGGTTTCATTCGAGCTGCCGGGAGCAAAGGTCAGTGTCCCACTCGTCTTGCCGCCGTAGTTGCCACCACCTGCCGCGGTTGAACTGTAAGTGGCCGTGCCGGGCGTCATCACATAGTTGACCGAGATCGTCTTGGACGCAGGACCTGAGAGGGTGACCGGGAGAGCCAGGGATGCGTTCCCAGTGTCCTGGACAACAGCTCCGTTGTCGCCGATGCCGAGCGTCGTCCCGCTCGAGGATCCGTCACTGAGAATCGTCCCAGTTCCTTTTGTACGTCCGAGAAGAAGACCACCAGTCGGGGTGGAGAGTCTGACGGTAAACACCTCGGTGGGGTCTGCTGCACGGTCAGGGTAGACCGTCACTGGTATCGATTTCATAACTGGTGTGAGGCCAGTCTTCGCATTGGGTGTGAAGGTCAGCGTGCCGGTCGCGAGCTTGAAGTCGATGCCGGGACCTGCGGCCGTTCCCCCGATGGCCGTTCCCGAAGTCACCGCATACTTGACCGAGACCGCAGTCGTCTCGGGCTGTGAGAGTGTGACCTCGAAGTCCAACGTGTGAGCGAGTGTCCTTCCGACGAGAATCGACGCATCGCCGACGGAGACGCACGGGCCAGCGCACGGGCTCACGTAGGTGTACTGCGCCGGGGCGCTGGTGCCACCGATCGACATGACGGTGACACTCGCGTGGTCCGGTCCGTCGACGCCGGGTGGATACGCGGTGATCGAGGTGTCGCTGTTCACGACAAAGCCTACCTGGGAACCTCCGAAGCTCACACTGGTGACAGGGGACAGATTGGTGCCGGTGATATTCACAACCATGCCACCGCTGGACAGACCGGTGTTCGGGGTCAGGCTGGTGATCGTTGGGGCGGCAATGAAGGTGAACTCGTCGTTGGAGCTAGTGAAACTGGTGCCGCCGGGCGAGACCACGGTCACGTCAACGGTGTCCGGACTTGTGCCCGAACTGTCGACGGGTGAGACGGCCGTGATCGAATTGTCGTTGTTGATGCTAAAGGTGGCAGCGGCCGTCGTTCCGAAGTACACGGCCGTGACCGCGGAGAACCCGTCACCAGAAAGGGTCACACTGGTCCCACCCGCTGCAGGTCCGATCGCCGAGGAGATACCGGTGACTCTTGGCCTCGGCGTGAACGAGCTCCCCCACTGCAAGCATGCGTAGGCGGTGCTTCCCGTCCCGCCGAGACCCGGGCAGGGGCTGGCACTGTCGTAGATCTGGTTGCCTGTGAGCGGGTCCGTCGTCGACAGGGGGCTCGGTGGGTTCGGGTCTGGGGCGGCCACGGAGTAGGAGAGCAGAGCTCCCGACAGGTCCCAGGTGTCGGCAGTCCACGCATCGACTGTGAAGCTGGTGCCCTTTCCGGCGCTGCAGGTGGTCGTGAGATAGACGTAACCGGTTGGGTACCCGGCGCTCGGATCGATTGTGTTGTCGAACCCGGTGGCATAGGCCAGTTCCTTGATCCCACCACAGTCGTACTTGAGCACAGAAAAGGCAGTCCCTTGAGGAACGACCAGCGAGATTTGCGCAGGAGCTGCGCCGGCGTGACCCCCTCCGATCGCTACCGTTCCGAGTAGTGCGATCGCTACCATGGTCAACCCAATGGTCAGCCTTCGAAGCATCCCTCTACCTCCAGCCCAGCCGGTCTCGCCCACGCCCGCTTTAGCGGGTTCAGTTGCACCGTACATCGGACCACCTGACAGTGAGATGACGGTGCTTCATGCCCCCTATGGCCGGTCTCGGAGGCGTTATCGAACGCGGCTCGCTTGCCAGGTGCTAACTGCCCCCGATCGGCACTTATACGGGTGATCGACTTATACGGGTGATCCGCCAGTTCGGCTGACCGCCTGGGGAGAATTTCCCCGGGCGGAGGCTCGGACAAAGGAGGATTGCCGTGGTCTGGTCTCCGCAGTTGCAACGCGTCGCTCGTGAGGGTGGCGGCGATCGATACCAGCTCGGTCATGAGCTGGTCGACGCCTTCTTGGAGTTCGCATCCGGGAGAGCCCGGCCGAACACCGTGCGCGCCTACGCGCACGATCTGAAGGCGTTCTTCACCGTGGTCGCCAAAGACCCCGTCGAGGTCACGCCGGCCGAGGTGGTGGCCTTCGTCGCCGAGCAGCAACAGCCACGGCCTGGTGCCGAGAATGTCGTGCACTTCCCCGACGCGGGAACCGGCCTGTCACCGGCAACCGTCATGCGCTGATTGGCAGCGGTCTCCGCCTTCTACGGATATCTGCTGACTCGCGCCGACACACCGGTGGCGGTCAACCCGGTGCCACGCGGTCTGCCCACCCGGCGCAGCCGCCGGGAGCTCCGGGGCGCACCCTTGGTGCGGGGAGTGCGCCGTCTTCCCCGGATCCTCGACCCCGAGGAAGCAGTCGCCCTCCTTGCCGCACTGCGCACCCGACGCGATCGGGCCATGACTGAAGCCATGCTGCTCGGTGCTCTCCGCCGGTGCGAGGCGCTCGGGCTCCGGCTGGAGGACCTCCGTCTCGGTGAGTGTCGGGTCTTCATCGCCGAAGGCAAGGGTGGCCACCAGCGGTTGGTGCCGATGTCACCCACGTTCTTTGCCACCGTGGCCGACTACTTGGAGTGCGAGCGACCGATCGACACAGGGGGCGACCGACTCTTTGTCGTGTTGAAGGGACCCAATCGTGGCCTGCCGCTCTCCTCGGAAGGTCTCGACGAGGTCATGGCGGCGGCGAGGAAGCGCGCTGGGCTCACACATGGCACCTGTCACGAGCTGCGCCACACCTGCCTGACCCGTCTGCGGGAGGCCGGCATGTCGCTCGAGGCCCTCCAGGCCCAAGCCGGACACCGATCGATCGCCTCGACCCAGGTCTATCTGCACCTCGGGTCGGACTGGTTGGCCGCCGAGTGCCGAGCGGCCGCCGACACCGTCGAGGCCGACCTGGCGATGGAGGCCCTGTCATGACCGGCGCATCGATCTCCAAGCTGCCGACTCGCACCGACTCGTCACTGGAGCCGGCCCGACTGCAGCCACGAAACACCGGCGCCACGTGGAGGTGGGAAGAGATCAGCGCCCGAGCCGAACAGCTCGCGTCGACGATGAAGAACTACCTGGCCCAGTTGGCTGTTTCGTCCCGGCCGGGCACCGTCGAGTCGGCAGACCTCGCCCTGCGGGTGTTCGCCGGTCACCTCATCGAGACCGACCCGGACTGCCTCTGTGTGGCCAGCGTGTCTCGCCACCACGTCGAGTCGTTCAAGCTCGCCCTTGCCGCCCGGCCCGGCAAGTCCCCCGGACAGCGGGCGTCGGTCGCCACCATCTGCCACAAGCTCGGGATGGTCCGCACCTTCTTCGAGCGGATCATCGAATGGGACTACGACGACGCCCCACGAAGGGTCCCCATCTTCGCCGGGGACTTCCCCAAGCGGGACGAACCCCTGCCGCGGTTTCTGGACGACCCCACCGCCGCCAAGTTCATGGCCGCCCTGGCCGAGGACCCCGACCGGCGCCGGCGCCTCATGGTCGAACTGCTCGCTCGCACCGGCATGCGGGCCGGCGAGCTCGGCGGACTCCGCGACGATGCCGTGTTCCGCATGAGCGGCGCCCACTGGCTGCGGATCCCGGTCGGAAAGCTCCACAACGACCGGAACGTCCCCCTCCACCCGGTGCTCATCGACCTCATCGCCGACTACCGGGCCTGGCGGGGTCCGAGTCCTTCGGGACTGCTGGTCGTCCGCAACGACGGCCAGCCCTTCGAGCGTCGGACCGTCCACCGCTACGTGGCCGCGGTGGCGCGACGGGCGGGCACCGGACACGTCCATCCCCACCAGTTGCGCCACACCCTCGCCACCCAGCTGATCAACCGGGGCATGAGCCTCGAGGCCATCGCCGAGCTGTTGGGTCATCGCTCGCCGCGCATGACCCTCATCTACGCACGCATCTCGAACGATGCCGTCGCAGAGCAGTACTTCCGAGCCACCCAAGCGGTCGAAGCCACCGCCGGCTCGCCCGTTGTCGACGAGGAGGCTCGCCTGCTTGCCCGAAGCCATCCCCGCCTGTTGGGCAACGGACACTGCAGACGACCCGCCCAGCTCGATTGCTCCTATCAGACGATCTGTGAGGGCTGCGGGTTCTTCGAGACCGGACCGGAGTTCATTCCGATCCTGCGTCGCCAGAGGGGCAGCGCGGTCGAGCAGGCCGACTTCGAGAGGACACACATCTTCCAGGAGCTGATCGACGGTCTGACGACCGACAAGCCCCTCGGACGGAGCAATCCGCCCGCACTCCCGGTCCAGAGGGAGGAAGATCGGGGCAGAGAACGAAACACAGCGCCTCCTTTTTCACGCATCAGCGCGCTGGACGGGGAACCGCCATCCGTGCTTCCATGATCGAAGCCGAAGCCTGATGGATCACCCGTGTAACGGCACGTGAGGGATACGGGTCTGATGCTCTCAGCTGAGCGCTACGGACACCGGTCCGGTGATGCCGGTAGCGGAGATGGTGCTCTGGGTCCCCGTGGTGGTGTACTTCAACACCGTGTTCAGGGTGTGGTCGGAGACATAGATAGTGCCGAAGGGATCGACCGTCACGTCGTTGGGGTGCGAGAGTCCAGTGATGGGGACCGTCGACTGGGTGTTTCCCGAAGTGAGGGCGATCTGGATGATCCGACTGTGCCCCCAGTCGGCGATGAGAAGGTTGCCGTGAAAGTCGATGGCTAACCCATTGGGGCTGCTCAGTCCGGTAGTGAGGACGACTGACTGGACGCCTCTCGGTGTGACCTTCACGATCCGATTGTGGTTGGTGTCGGCAATGTAGACATTGCCGGTGGGATCGGTGACCGCTGCGACGGGACCACTCAGCCCAGTGCCGATTGTCGTCTTCGTGCCGGTTGGGGTGATCTTGTAGACCTTGTTTGCGCCTGAGTCAGCGAGATAGAGATTCCCCTTGGCGTCGATCTTGAGGCGTGCGGGAGCGACGAACCCGCTGGCGAACACGCTCTGCGTCCCGGACGGGGTTACTTTAACGACCCGCTTGTTGGCGGTGTCGGCGATGTAGAGGTTCCCCGAACTGTCGACGGCTGCCCCGTTGGGCTGGTTCAAGCCCGTCGTGTGCACTGTCGTCGTCGTCCCACTGGGTGCGACCTCCACCACCTGGCTGTTGTCGTGGCCCACGATGTAGAGGTTGTATTGGATGACGTCGACCGGGACGTCGGAGCTCGTGGTGGTGCCGTTGCCCAGCTGGCCGTATCCGTTGTCCCCCCAGCACTCGACCGACTTGGTACTGAGCGCACAACTCTGGGCTGATTGCCCGGTGGAAATGGCGGTGACCCCGGTGAGGCCCGAGACGGTCACCGGGATCGACGAGTTGGTAGTGGTGCCGTTACCCAGTTGACCGATGCTGTTGTATCCCCAGCACTTGACCGTCTTGGTTCTGAGCAACCCACAGGTGTGCTCAGCATCGGCGGAGACGGCAGTCACCGCGGTGAGGCCCGAGACGGCCACCGGGATCAACGAGTCGCTGGTGGTGCCGTTGCCCAGCTGGCCGTCGCCGTTCGATCCCCAACACTTGACCGTCTTGGAGCTGAGCAACGCACAGGTGTGGTCAGTACCGGCGGAGACGGCGGTGACCCCGGTGAGGCCCGTCACGGCCACCGGGACAAACGAGTCGGTAATGGTGCCGTTGCCCAGCTGGCCGTCGCCGTTGTATCCCCAGCACTCAACCGTCTTGGTGCTGAGCGTCGCACAGGTGTGAAGTTCGCCAGCAGAGATGGCGGTCACCCCGGTGAGGCCCGAGACGGCCACCGGGACCGACGAGTCTGTGGTTGTGCCGTTGCCCAGCTCACCGTCGCCGTTGTACCCCCAGCACTTGACCGTCTTGGTGCTGAGCAGTGCACAGGTGTGGGATCCCCCAGCGGAGATGGCAGTTACCCCGGTGAGGCCCGAGACCGTCACCGGGATCGACGAGTTGGTGGTGGAGCCGTTGCCCAGCTGGCCTTCGAGGTTGTACCCCCAGCACTTGACCGTCTTGGTCGTGAGCAGTGCACAGGTCTGGTACCCCCCAGCGGAGATGGCGGCCACCCCACTCAGGCCCATGACGGTGACCGGGACCGACGAGCCGGTGGTGGTGCCATTGCCTAGTTGGTCGTAATCGTTGTCCCCCCAGCACTTGACCGTGTTGGCGCCGAGCAGCGCACAGGTGTGGAGTTCGCCGGTAGAGACGGTGGCGACGGTTGGTGCGGCGGCTCCGGCTGATTGAGCTGTCCCAACGGCGATCCCGCCGAGGATCAGGACGCCTGCCAGTCCCATGCCGACGATGACGCCAATGCTTCGACTACGCACGAGGCACCCGCCCTTCGTTCACCCAGATGGAGAGACCCACAAGGTGCGTAGAACGTACTCCAGCCGTTATGGAGAGGTCGATCTGATGCACCTATGAGCAACTCAGCATGACGACCCAAACCGCTATCCCCGATCACCCGGTAGGTGGGATGCCTCAGTAGCCGCTTGGTCTGTTCCAACTGGGGTGGTGCAGCTGCGAAGAAAGCGAAAGAGCCAGGCCCGGAGCGGAGTGGCGGAACCCCGCTCGACGGACCTGGCTCTTTCTGACCGCCCTCTCTCTTCTGCCAATAGGGTGGGGCCGTAGGTCGTGAGTCACAGACGACCGTTGCTACATGCCGACCGCGCCGCCTGTGATCTTGAAGTTCACCGTCGTTCCGACACAGTGCACCCCGGGAGCCGGAAGTGTGGTCACGAACTTGCTCGTGATGGGCGCCGCAGGCACGAGGAACGATGAGCCGGCGGCTTTGACGCCAAACGGAGCCTTGAGGGTGAGCGTGTCGAATCCGTTGAACGGACCAGTCGTCGAGGCAGTGTCGCCCGTGTAGGTGACCGTGGTGTTGGCGATGGGTCCGCCGATGGTGATCCACTTGATGACCTCTTTGATCACACCGACCTTGTCGGGACCGCGGAAGTTCGCGCAGGAGCTGCCGTGAGCGCTGACTGAGGGTGCGGTGTAGTAGCCCGAACCGGTCAGAGTGCCACCGATCACTTTTACGCCTGCGGGAGTGGCGACGGCCCCGCCGCACGCGGTGCCCACTGCTGGGTTGCCCAAGACGGCGCTGTAGTTGATCTTGACCCCCCCGATGCCGCCCGCTAGCGAAATCCCCGGATGGACGGTTCCCGAACCGCTTGTAACCGGACAGATCGCCGTCCCGATCGCGATCGGGGCAGCAACCGCTGCCTCCTGGGTGGCGAGGAACAGTCCGCCGAGCATCGTCGTGAGCACTGCAGCGAACACGTACGTTCTACGAATCATCGTGACCTACTTTCGAGTATCGAATAGCGCTAGAAGAGCCATCCCTTGGGGTCCGCCTAGGAGTGGCTCCATGCAACGTAGGTCCACCCGTCACCACAGTCAACCGTTGTTGCTTACGTCCAGCGGGATGCCTCCGTACAGGAGACCCTGCCTCATATCACCGGGAGCGGGGCGATATCCGACAGACGGGCGCTTGCTGATCGCGAGCTGCCCCACGCCGGCACTTGAGGGACACCCCTCCTCGTTAGAGCCGTGTTACGTGACCGTGAAGGCGGTGGCAGTCTCGGCCTGTCCGCCCGGAGGGACCACCACCGTGATCTTGCCCGTGGTCGCCCCGGCTGGCACCTTGATCGTGATCTCGGTGGCCGTGTCGCTCGTGATGGTTGCGGTCACGCCGTGGACGGTGACGCTGCTGGCAGCCAGGAGGTTGGTTCCCTTGAGAGTGACGACCGATCCGACCGGTCCCGAAGTCGGGCTGAAGCTGGTGATGGTGGGTGGTGGGCCACTCTCCGAGATCGTCACCGAAGGCCCAGTGGTAGTGGTCGAGACCACAGCGTCGGGGTCGACCGAGAAGCTCGAACCGCCGCCGCCACCACCGCCGCAGAGGCTGCAAGAGCGGGAGAGAAGATCGCCAGCTCCGCCACCACCACCGCCGCCGTAGTAGCCCCCGCCCCCCCCGCCGCCGCCGCCGTCGGCGAAGCCGCTATTCCCTTGGCCACCAGTACCTCCGCGCCCAAATGACCCCGGCTGACCTGAATCCCCACCAGAATGTTCGGCCCCGCCGGAGCCTCCTGTCGACAAGGTGCCGGCGTGGCCGCCGTCACCGCCGAAGCCCTGCGCGCGTTGGCCAGCATATCCTGCTGCACCGCCATGGCCGCCTCCGGCTTCCGCTCCGGCACCGCCACCTCCGCCGGCTACAACAAGACGAGACTTGAGCGACCCCGGACTGCTGGGTGGCAACGTTCGCACGTCGCTGGCACCGCCCCCTCCAGCGCCATTGGAGATTCCTTGTCCAGCGCCGACGTTCACCTCGATGTACAACACCTGCGAGGGAGTGACCGTCAGAACAGACGTAACCCGAGCCCCCGCCCCGCCGCCGGCTAATTCGCTGCCGCCGGGGGCGCCAACTGCAACAACCGATAGCCGAGTGACGCCAGCGGAGACTGTGAAGGTATGCGTGCCGGTCGACTTGTAGGTACACGTCGTTGTGCCCGAGCTTGTTGAGAGAACCCCTGTCGTCCCACAGGGGGCGATTGCCGACGCAGTGCCAACCGTTGCCACGACAGAGATGGTGGTCAGTCCTCCAACCAGCAGCGCCCCGCCCATGACGGCCCGCAGACTGCTCCTAAGCCTTGATCCACCGAATTGTGACTTGATCCGGTAGCCGCGCATCCGCGGAAAGTGCCTCCTGTGTTGGGAGAATGACGGTGTTCTAGGTCGTCATCTCGCCCACCCCAAGGAGGCACTTTCTGTGACGTCAGTATCGCGCGGAATCGACCGGATCGAGGTGACCTTCGACGAGCCGAATCTGGTGGCCAACGCCGGGCTGGTCCTGGTGGCCACCTTGGTGGTGCGGCTCGGCCTTGAGCGCCTGATCAACGGCTCGGTCGACCTCTCGGGGCGTGTCGGTGGTGCCCTGCCCGGTCGCAAGGTCCTCACCCTGGTGCACGCCATGGTGGCCGGTGGCAGCCACATCGACCACGCCGACGTGCTCCGGGCTGGAGCCACCCAGGCTGTCCTTCCCCATCGGGTGATGGCACCGTCGACACTCGGCACCTTCCTTCGGGCCTTCACGTTCGGACATGTCCGCCAGCTCGACCGGGTGCTGGCGGAGACGCTGTCTCGGGCCTGGTCGCTCGGGGCAGGGCCCGGGGAGAACCGCATGGTGGTCGATCTCGACTCCACCATCTGCGAGGTGTGCGGCAGGGCCAAGCAGGGTGCCGGGTATGGCTACACGAAGCGGTTCGGGTATCACCCCCTGCTCGCCACCCGGGCCGCCACCGGTGAGGTGCTCCACGCTCGGATGCGCAGAGGAGCTGCCAACACCCAGCGAGGGACCAAGCGGTTCATCGAGGAGCTGGTGGCCAGGTTGCGCCGAGCCGGAGCCACTGGTGAACTGATCATGCGCTTCGACTCGGGCTTCTGGTCGAACGCCACCATTGCCACGCTCGAGCACTTGGACGTCGGCTACACGATGGGTGTGCGCATGGTGAAGTCCGTGGTCAGCGCGGTCTCGGCGATCGACGAGGTGTCCTGGACCCCGATCGAGTACACCGCCGACGGCGAGGCCGAGGTCGCCGAGTGCATCTACAAGGGCCGCCGCCTTATCGTGCGCCGGACCCGATTGGTCGGACGACAGGCGACGCTGTGGCCCGAGTGGCGCCACTTCGCCTTCGTGACCGATCTCAGCCTGGAAGCACCGACCAATGGCCTGATTCGATAGCCGCGCATCCGCGGAAAGAGCCTCCCCGGCTGGGAAAATGACGATGTCGAAGTCGCATTTTCACCAACACAAAGGAGGCACTTTCTGTGACTGCAGTATCGCGCGGAATCGACCGCATCGAGGTGACCTTCGATGACCCGAACCTGGTGGCCAACGCAGGACTGTTGTTGGTGGCCACCCTGGTCGTCCGGCTAGATCTCGAAGACCTCATCAACGGCATCGTCAACCTGTCGGGTCGAGTCGGTGGTGCCCTTCCCGGACGCAAGGTGCTGACCCTGGTGCACGCCATGGTGGCCGGCGGCAGCCACATCGACCATGCCGATGTACTGAGGTCCGGTGCCACCCAGTCGGTGCTCCCTCATCGGGTGATGGCCCCTTCCACCTTGGGCACCTTCCTGCGGGCCTTCACCTTCGGCCATGTCCGTCAACTCGATTCGGTGTTGGCCGAGGCACTGCGTCGTGCTTGGTCCTTGGGTGCAGGACCCGGTTCGGATCGGGTGATCGTCGATCTCGACTCCACCATCTGTCCGGTGTGCGGCAAGGCCAAGCACGGTGCCGGCTACGGCTATACCAAAGAGCTCGGTTACCACCCGCTGATTGCCACCCGGGCCGGAACCGGGGAACTCCTCCACGTCCGGATGCGCAAGGGCTCGGCCAACACCCAGCGGGGAACCAAGCGGTTCATCGAAGAACTGGTGGCCCGCCTCCGTCGGGCCGGAGCCACCGGTGAAATGGTCATGCGCTTCGACTCGGGGTTCTGGTCGAACGCCACCATCGCCACGTTGGGACGACTAGCCATCGGCTACACGATGGGGGTGCGCATGGTGAAGTCCGTGGTCAGGGCGATCTCGGCCATCGACGAGGGTGACTGGATTCCCATCGACTACACGTTGGACGGCATCGCCGAGGTGGCCGAGTGCGTCTACAAGGGACGGCGGATGATCGTGCGTCGGACCCGGCTGGTCGGCCGCCAGGCAACGCTGTGGCCCGAGTGGCGCCACTTCGCCTTCCTCACCGATCAGGAAGGAACCGCCGTCGAGGTCGACCTCTTCCACCGGGCCCACGCCACCGTGGAGTTAGCCATCAAGGACCTGAAGGAGGGTGCGGGCATGGAGCACGTCCCTTCGGGCAGCTTCAACGCCAATGCGGCCTGGCTGGTGTGTGCGGCCCTGGCCCACGACCTCATCCGCTGGAGCTCCCTGCTCGGCAAGATCACGCCCGAAGGTCAGCTCGTTGTTGCCCGCACGGTGCGCACCCGGTTCTTGTCGGTGCCTGGTCGATTGGTCAACACCTCAGGAACACCGACGCTGCGTGCTCCCCTCGAGTGGCCGTGGGCGAAGGCGTTCTCCCGCGCTCTCGAACTCCTCCGGGCCCTTCCGCCGGTCCCTGTGTAGTCACCACATCCGCGGCCGGTGCACCGCAGACGATCGAAGGACGGCACTGACAACTCGATGAGAATCACAAACTCTTGGTCTCACGCGTCCAAGGGCACCGAAGAACTCAGCGCGGCGTCGATCAGATCATTCGAATGCCGATCGTCAGATTCGGCGTCCTGCCAGGTCGTTGGTCGGTGGATCCAGGCTCAGAGGCGATCCGGTCGACGTCGACGCCTTCCACCGGGCCCACGCCACGGTCGAACTGGCTATCAAGGATCTCAAGGAGGGTGCCGGCATGGAGCACGTTCCCTCGGGGAACTTCAACGCCAATGCCGCCTGGTTGGTCTGCGCCGTCCTCGCCCACAACCTCATCCGGTGGGCCGCACTACTCGGCGAACTCACCCCCGAAGATCAGCTGGTCGTGGCCCGCACCATCCGCACCCGGTTCCTCTCCGTCCCCGGCAGCCTGGTCAACCGATCGGGTCGACCCACACTGCGAGCACCACTCGAATGGCCCTGGGCCGAAGCGTTCTGTCGGGCACTCGACCTGCTGCGGTCACTGCCACCGGTCCCCGTGTAGTCAGCTCACCGCGACCAGCGCATCGCAGACGACGACAGAACGGCGCTGACAACCGATGAAGGTCACGACCCCTTGGTCGAGCACGCCCTCGTTGCCGGTGCCGCAGTCGCATCGACGGTGCACGGCGCTATCTGCCGGCTGCACACGTCCAGGGGCCTCCAGTCGAGAAGCGGATCGGTGGATCGAGGCTAAGACGAATACCCATGGATCGACACCCTCCTGCCTGGGGGTGCCCTACGCACGCCCGCCTGTGTCGAAGGAATACCACGGAAGGGCCACACGAGCAACCAGTGTTGCCCGACGCAGTCACATTGCGTTTTCACTGAGGGAATGAGCCATCACGGATAGTGAACAGGGTGTCCCCGATCGCCGGTCATGGGTCACCCCGGGGCGCCACTGACCGGCACGACTGGGAACCCCGAAGTCGAGAGCCAGGTCCGCCATTAGCGGCGTGCACTACCGTCGTCAACAACCAACGCACAGTCCCAGTAATCCAATCAGGTCACTTGACAACCTCGAAGGAGGTCCCCCAGACTGACCGCTAGGGAGCGGGGGATCGTCCTCGGCGGAGAGGAACGTATCCATGCGGGTGGCACGACTTATCCCACTGGGCGCCTTGATTGTGGTGCTGCCACTCGTTGCAACAACACAGGCTCCTCTGGCTGAAGCTGCTACCCCGAGCTACGCATACGTGGTCAACTACGCCTTCGGCACCGTGAGCGTGCTCAATACCTCGTCCAACAAGCTGGTCAAGACGGTAAAGGTCGGCAGCCTCCCACAGGGAGTCGCTGTCACCCCCAACGGGAGCGATGCCTACGTCACCAACGGATATTCCAACACCGTGAGCGTGATACAGACGTCTACAAATACGGTGGTGAAGGCGGTGACGGTGGGTGGCGACCCAAGCGGAGTCGCGATCACCCCCAATGGGAGCGACGCTTACGTGACCAACGAAACTTCCAACACCGTGAGCGAAATACAGACCTCCACCAACACCGTGGTGAAAACTGTGACCGTCGGCAGGGGGCCAGAACAGGTCGCCATCACTCCCAATGGGAGCTACGCCTACGTCACCAACGACCATTCCAACACCGTGAGCGTGATACAGACGTCTACAAACACGGTGGTGAAGACGGTGGGGGTTGGTAGGTACCCAGAAGGGGTCGCCATCACTCCCAACGGGAGCGACGCCTACGTGGTCAACGACACTTCAGGTACCGTGAGCGTCATCAAGACATCCTCCAACACGGTCGTGAAGACCGTGGAGGCTGGCAGCTACGCTGATGAGGTCGCCATCACTCCCAATGGGGCCGACGCCTACGTGACCAACGGCGTCCTCAACCACGTGAGCGTCATCAAGACCTCCACCAACACAGTGTTTAAGACCGTACCGATCGTCGGCGACAGCGAGCCAATCGGGGTCGCCATCAACCCTAGGGGGAGCGACGCCTATGTGACCGATAGCAATACCAACACCGTGAGCGTCATTAACACTTCCACCAATACGGTGGCGAAGACGGTGGGAGTCGGCCGCACGCCTTGTGCGATCGCCTTCACCTGACGTTCTAACGAATAAAGGCGCCCTTCCCCCTGCCGACAAGCACTGACATTTGGTGAAGCCGTGCATCCAAGTGGCACGCTCCAGCGACCTCGCCGTCTTCGACAGATCGAGGCGATCATGAGCTGAAGGCCATCCCTAGGAAGGGCATGGGTCCCTGAGGGTGCCCCCGAACACCGGTTCGCGGCGTGCGAAACGCTGTTCGATCCAAAGGGTGCTTGCTGTCCGCAAGCGCTCGGTAGTGGCCTTTTGGTCCATCTCGGATCCTGAGCCAGTACAAGACGGACTGCGCGAGTTTCGAAGATTTAACCGGCCCGTGATCCCGGGAGACTCATTACCTTGGAAGCGTGTCGTCGATCACCGGGAATTCCCCAGAGCTGATCACTGAAATTCCCCACTTGTGAGCCCGGGTTGGGCTTGAAGGTCCACCCGTTGAGGTGAGGCCCCTTCGAAGCTGGCGGGTAATCAGTCAGGTCCTCTGAGAGCGCCATCCGCCACCTGGGAGAACGTCGCGCGTAACGTTGGGAATTCCACCCGACGACCGCTCTCCCTTCGATGATGAGCCCTCCTATCAGGAGCTGGCTGAGCACGTCGCCGCCTTGCAGTTGTTCACCGAGCAGTTGAGCGCGGAGACCGAACAGCTGCGGACGGAGAATGAGTCACTACGCGATCTGGTGGCGCGACTCGAGGCCGAGCTGGGGCGGCATTCGGAAAACTCGTCGAAGCCGCCGTCGCAAGATCCCATGGCTCCCCGCCAGTCGCGCGCCGAAAGACGCGCCGCGGGGCGAGCGGCGGGTCGGGCTAAGGGCAAGCAGCCCGGCGCCCCGGGAGCGCATCTGGCTCGACGTGTCCCCGACGAGGTCATCGTGCACCCACCCGTGAGCTGCCGGGGATGCGGGGCCGACCTGGCCGGGGCCGACGTGGTCGGTGAGATCCGCCGGCAGGTGCTCGAGATCCCCCGGATCGAGCTACGCGTGACCGACCATGTCGCCGAGCGCCGGCGGTGCTCTTGCGGACATGAGACGACCGGCATGTTCCCCCCCGAGGCCCGGGCGCCGGTGTGCTGGGGTCCCGAGGTGCGGGCCTTCGCCGTCTATCTGATGGACCGCCAGCACCTACCCCTCGAGCGCACCGCCGAGTTGTTGGCCGAGCTGCTCGGAGCCAACGTGTCGACGGGGTGGTTGAGCTCGGTGCAGGCCGAGGCGGCCGGTCTGCTGGGTCCGTTTATCACGGCGGTGAAGATCGGTCTTGCTGACGCCCCCGTCGTCCACGCCGACGAAACAGGCACCAGGGTGGGAACCACCAAGCGCTGGGTGCACACGTTGGCCACGAACCTGCTGACCCTCCTCGTCGTGCACCCGAGGCGCGGTGTCGAGGCCATGGAGGACATCGGGGTGCTGGCCGACTACGGCGGCACCATCGTCCACGACGGATGGGCGTCCTACGACGTCTTCACCGGTGCCGGGCACGCCCAGTGCGGGGCGCACCTGGTCCGCCACCTCCGCGCCGTGGGCGAGACGCCCGAGTTCTCGAGGTGGAGCGCCCAGATGATCGAGATCCTCCTGGCGGCCAAGGCCGCCAACGAACAGGCCGCCGACATCGGTCTTCCCCGGGTCCGCCACCGGCGGGCGAACGCCATCAGCAACCGCTACCACGACACCTTGGACGCCGCCTTCGCCGTCCTCCCCGAGGGACCACCCCCGAGGCGGCGGCATACCGGCGGGTGGTCCACACAGCAGCGCGACGCATGGAACCTGGCCACCCGCCTGCGCGTGGAGGCACCCGACGTCCTTCATCTGTTGCGAGACAGCGCCGTGCCATTTGACAACAACACCGGCGAGAGAGCGCTTCGCATGGTGAAACTGCACGACAAGATCAGCGGCTCGTTCCGAAGCGATGACGGGGCCCAGGCCTTCGCCACCATTCGCTCCTACCTACAGACCGCTGCTCTCCAGGGCCACAACCGACTGGCCGTTCTCCGCCAACTCTTCGTCGACGGGCCCTGGCTGCCCCAGGCCGGCGTTGGGTAGACGTCAGGCGCCGCGGGTCCAACGCGACAAGACTGTGGCGCCGTGGCCACTCCGAAGAAGCGAACCCGGTCCACTCGACCAGCTGCTCCTCGGGCCGACCTGTCCCAGACGAGTCCCGAGGAGGTCGCCGGCATCCTGGCGAGTTCGAGCGGACTTGATATCGAGCCTCTCCTCCTCGCCATACGCGTCGGACTCCTCGACGATCACCTCGACCGCATCGTGACCACCGTGCAGTCGCGTGTCGGCGCGCTCGAAGCCGCCGCGCAGATCATCGCCATTGCCACATTGAAGGTCGGCGACCGGGTGGAGCTCGGCCACAACCTCCGACCTCTGTACTTGCACGGAAAGGCTGCACGGGTCATCGCCCAGGACGGGGACAAATGGATCGTCCGCCTCGAACATCCCATCGGCCGCTTCAAGGATGCCGATCTACGCCTGTCTGCAACTCAGCTCGCAACCGTGACGAACACCTGACTGGTTACGCTGGCGGTTCCTATGCCAGCCAACCCGACGGAGCCCCGCTCCCATGCTCACACGAGGAGAAGACGTGGAAGCTCATGCATTGAAGGAGAGGGGATGGTCGATCTCGGCCATCGCCCGTCACCTGGGCCGTGACCGCAAGACGGTCCGGTCCTATCTGAATGGCGAACGAGTACCCGGTGTTCGTGCTCGGCCCGACGTCCCCGATCCGCTGGCCGACTTCGAGAAGTACATCCGGGCCCGGTTCAGCGACGACCACCACGTCTGGGGCACCGTCCTCTTCGAGGAGGTGAAGGCCCTCGGCTATTCCCAGAGCTACCCGACGCTTCGTGCGCCAGATCCGGAAGAAGGGGCTGCGCCCGCACTGCGAGGCGTGCACGGGTGTCGATGGCCGGGACACCATCGAGATCGACCACCCCGCCGGCGAGGAGATCCAGTGGGACTGGTTCGAGCGTCGCCGGGCACCCTGGGGCGGGACGGCCTATGTGCTGCTCGGCACCCTGCCCCACTCGAGCCGGACCCGTGGGGTGCTGGCCGAGTCGATGGACCAGGCCCATCTCGTCGAGGCCATGGACGCCGTGCTCCGACGCTTCGGCGGGACACCGCACATCTGGAGGACCGACCGGTTGGCGACGGTCATCCGTCCCGGCACGAGGGACGTGCAGGCCAGCTTCGCACCTGGTCGCCAAGCACTACGGAGCCATCGTCGAGCCCTGTCCGCCCCGACGCGGCAATCGCAAAGGTGCCGTCGAGGCAGCAGTGCGGTTCACCTCGGGCCGCTGGTGGCGCACCCTCAGTGCCCAGAGCCCGGAAGAGGCCCAGCTCTCCCTCGACCGGTTCCTGTCCGGACCAGGTGATGCCCGGGTCCGGCGCACCGCCCTCGGGGTGAAGACGACCGTCGGCGAGCTGGCCGATGCGGAGCCGTTGCTCGAGCTGCCGTCTTCTCCGTTCCCGGCCACCATCACCGTCGAGCGGCCGGTCGACGACAACGCCACCGTCGCCTTCCGGGGCAACCGCTACTCGGTGCCCCGGGGCTGTCCGGGGTCAGCCTCGAGCTCCGTCATCGCCTGTCGTCGTCGACCCTCGAGGTCCATGCGGCATCGGGAGCACTGCTTGCCACCCACCGCCTGGCCCCCGCGGGGGCAGGCACCGTCGTGCGCACCCCCGAGCACCGGGCCGCGCTCGAGTCGGTCGTGCTGTCCAGCTTCACCACAGCCCGACCGTGCGACACCAAGGCCAACCGGCCACCTGGTCCCGAGTCTCTGGCCGAGGCGGCCCGACTGCTCGGCGTCGAGGGCACGGAGGTCACCGTCGACCTGCAGGGCTATGCCGACCTGGTGGAGGGGACTCGATGAGCGACAACTCCCTCTATCAAGAGGCCCGCAGCCACCTGGCCTACCTGCGGATGGCCGCCGCCGCTGAGGCCCTGCCCGCCGAGCTCGAGTACGCCGCCAGCCAGAAGCTCGGCCACACGGCCTTCCTGGAGACGGCTGCTTGGAGGTCGAGGTCTCGGCCACCGAGATCCGCCGGCGGGCCAGCCTCGAGCGCTTCGCCTCCCTGCCCTCGCCGTTCCGGCTGGAGGACTTCGACTTCGACGCCCAGCCGTCGATCGACAAGAAACTGGTGAACGAGCTGGCCACGCTGCGGTTCCTCGAGGACGCCACCAACGTGCTGTTCATCGGGCCGCCCGGGGTGGGCAAGACCATGCTGGCCGTCGCCCTGGCCCGAGCGTCCATCGACGCGGGCTATCGCACCTATTACACAACGGCCGCCGACCTGGTGGCCCGCTGTCACCGGGCCGCTCTCGAAGGACGGTGGGCCACCACCATGCGGTTCTTCGCCGGACCGAGGCTGCTGGTCATCGACGAGGTCGGCTACCTGCCGCTGGCCAACGAGGCGGCCGCCGCCCTGTTCCAGGTCATCACCCAGCGCTACTTGAAGAGCTCGACCGTGCTCACCACCAACCTCGGCGTGGGGTCCTGGGGGAAGATCTTCGACGACCCCATGGTGGCCGCCGCCATGCTCGACCGGCTGCTGCACCGCTCCGTCGTGTTCAACATCGACGGCGAGAGCTACCGGATGCGAACCCACCGGGCCCGTGCCGAGAAGCTCACCAAGGGGGTGAAGTCCACCGCCAAGACGTAGTCTCTTGCATCACCCCACCCGGGCAATCACCTGGGGACTTTCGATGATCGAGAGTGGGGAGTTTCCGTGATCGGCGTCAAGCGAGAAAGGACCATCAAAGAGCAGCGCCCCAGATCACAGAGACACCCCTCTGAGTTGAAGAAGCGGCCGGGAGGCGGTCCAAGAGCGCGGGCGGCAAATCAACAGTGCCGAGTAGGTCGTATCTGGGACACCTGGTGCGTGGGCCTCGCTGTGAGTCTCCGGTCACGGTGCCGGTGTGGTGGGGCGGACCCCATTGAATCCGCCGGTGTTAATCGCGATTTGTTCGCAGCCACTCGGCGAAGAGCGGGTCCACGACTGCCCTTCCGTGATCCGTGTCAACGTCGGCTCCGATTTCAGAGCCAATTGGTTCGGTATTCGGTGCCAATCGGCTCGGGATCTGGTGCGATGCCGTCCCGACTGGCGTCCTGGCGAGTTGCTTCCTGACGCCGCGAGGGAAATCAGAGAAGTGGGATTCAGTTGCATAATCATGCGGTATTGTGCATAGACTTGCGGGATGGCAGCTCCCCGGAAGGTCGGCGTGGTCGGGGCGTCCGGCTATACGGGTGTCGAGCTGCTCCGGCTGTGCGCCGGCCACCCCGACCTCGACGTGATGGTTGCCACAGCTGGGTCGCACGCCGGGCAGTCGGTGGCCGACCATTCCCGCTCGCTGGCGGCCGCGTATCCCTCGCTCGTCTACAGTCCGACCGACCCGACGCTCCTGGACGGCCTCGACCTGGTCTTCTGCGCCCTGCCCCACGGTGAGTCGCAACGGCTCATGCCCGAACTGGTGGATCGGGTGGGCGTCGTGGTCGACCTTGCGGCCGACTTCCGTCTGCGCGACCCCGCCCTCTATCCGGCCTGGTACGGCGCCGAGCACCTCGCGCCGGCGCTGCTCGCCACGTTCGCCTACGGCCTGCCCGAGCTCCACCGCGCCGCCCTCGTCGGCGCGACCCGAATCGCCGCGCCGGGGTGCTACCCGACCGCGGCCCTGCTGGCCCTCGCCCCGCTGGTCGAAGCCGGGGCGCTCGCCCTGCCCGACGCGACACCCGGCGGTGCGGCGCCCCTGGTGGTCGATGCGGCGAGCGGGGTGTCCGGGGCCGGCCGGTCCCCGAGCGAGAGCCTCCACTTCGGCACGGTCGACGAGGACTTCGTCGCCTACGGGTTGCTCGACCACCGCCACACCCCCGAGATCGAGCAGGGGCTGGGTACCAGCGTGCTGTTCACACCGCACCTCGCACCGATGGTCCGGGGGATCCTGGCCACCTGTTACGCGCTGTCCTGTGCGCGACGGCGCGCTGACCACGGAGGACGCCCTCGAGATCCTGCGGAGCCGCTACGCGGACGAGCCATTCGTGGTGGTGGGGGACCGCTCCCCGTCGACCAAGTCCTCGACCGGATCGAACACCGCCCACCTCACCGTGCGGGTCGATCCGCGCACCGGCTGGGTGGTTGTCCTCTCCGCCATCGACAACCTGGTCAAGGGGGCATCCGGTCAGGCCGTGCAGTGCGCGAACATCGCGCTCGGCCTCCCCGAGCCAGCCGGGCTCCCCGTCGCGGGCCTCTACCCGTGAGCATCACCACCCCCGCCGGGTTCGTGGCCGCCGGAGTCGCAGCGGGCATCAAGAGTTCGGGCGCGCTCGACCTCGCCCTCGTCGCCACCGAGGACGGCCGGCCGGTGCCCACGGCGGCCACCTTCACCTGCAATCGCGCCGCAGCCGCTCCCGTCCAGGTCAGTCGCGCCCACCAGGCGGCCAACGGCGGCCGGGCCGCCGGGGTCGTGGTCAGCAGTGGCAACGCGAACGCGGCGACCGGCAGCCAGGGCCTGGCCGACGCCGAGGCGATGTGCGCCCTGACCGCCGAAGGCCTGGGGGTTGCACCCGAGGAGGTCCTGGTGTGCTCGACGGGACTCATCGGTGTCCCCCTCCCCATGGACCCCATCCGGGCCGGGATCCCGCGCCTCGTCGCCGCCCGAGCCGGAGGGCCGGTAGCCGGCGCCGACGCTGCCCTCGGGATCCTCACCACCGATTCGGGTCGCAAGGAGGTCCTCGTCGAGTACCCGACCTTCGCCGTCGCCGGCATGGCCAAGGGGGCCGGCATGCTCGCCCCGAGCATGGCCACCATGCTCGCGTTCCTGACCACGGACGCGGCGGTGGGGCCGGTTCCGCTCGCCGACATCCTGCGGAGCGCCGTCGACGACTCGTTCAACTCGCTCTCTGTCGACGGCTGCACCTCGACGAACGACACGGTCATCCTGATGGCCTCGGGTCGGGCGGGGACGGCCGATCCGAACGTGGTGGCCGACGCGGTGACCGAGGCCTGCGTGGACATCGCCACCCAGATGGCTGCCGACGCCGAGGGGGCCAGCAAGATCTTCCAGGTACAGGTCACCGGTGCCCGCTCCGACGGCGAGGCCCACCGGGCAGCCCGTAAGGTCGCCGACTCCATGCTCGTCAAATGTTCGATCAACGGTGCCGATCCCTACTGGGGCCGGGTGGCCAGCGAGCTGGGCTCGGCCGGCGTCGAATTCGAGATGGACCGGCTGACCATCTCCTATGGCGGGGTCACCGTCTGCCGGAGTGGGGTCGCCGTCCCCCACGACCGCGCGGCAGCGGTCGCGCATCTCTCCGGGTCGATGATCCGCATCGAGTGCGGGCTCGGCCTGGCGGACGGGACCGGGGTGGTCATGGGAGTCGAGCTCGGCTACGGCTACATCGACGAGAACCGGACGACGTCGTGAGCACAGCGCGTCCGGTGGACCAGCCTGTGCTCCCCCCCGGTGACAAGGCCGCCGTGCTGGTCGAGTCGTTGCCGTACATCCGGCGCTTCTGGGGAAAGGTCGTCGTCGTCAAGTATGGAGGCAACGTGCTGGCCGCCAAGCCCGGAGCGGAAGCGGTCGCCGAGGACGAGGCCCTCGCATCGTTCGCCGAGGACATCGTGCTCATGCGCTCGGTGGGCATGTTGCCGGTGGTCGTCCACGGTGGCGGCCCGCAGATCGGCGCGCTGATGGCCCGGGTGGGCAAGCAGGCCGAGTTCCAGGACGGCCTACGGGTGACCGACGCCGACACCATCGACCTCGTCCGCATGGTCCTGGTCGGGAAGGTCAACCGGGACATCGTGAGCTCGATCAACGTGCACGGCGCGCTCGCGGTCGGGCTGTCCGGTGAGGACGCGAACCTCATCACGGCGACGGCCCGCTCCGAGGCGCTCGGGTACGTGGGCGACGTGGTCGGGGTCGACCCGGTCATCGTGCACCAACTGCTCGCACAGGGGCTCATCCCGGTGGTGGCCACCATCGGAACCGACGAGTCCGGCCAGGCCTTCAACATCAACGCCGACACCGCGGCCGGAGCGCTGGCCGCAGCCCTCGAGGCCGAGAAGCTGGTCTTCCTCACCGATGTCGCCGGGCTGCGCACCGACCCCGAGGACCCCGGCACCCTCATCCACCGTGCGAGCGTGGAGGACCTCGACCGCATGGTGGCCAACGGCACCGCGACCGGCGGGATGATTCCGAAGCTCGAGGCGTGCGCACGGGCCCTGCGGGGCGGGGTCCGGAGTGCCCACCTCCTCGACGGCCGGACCGCGCACGCACTCCTGCTCGAGATCTTCACCGACGAAGGGGTGGGGACGATGGTGGGGGCCGACCGGTGACCCCGGGTCCGGTGATGAAGCCGGCAACCGTCGGCGACCGCTCGGCGCTCATGGGCACCTATCCGGAGCCCCCGGTGACCTTCGTTCGGGGCGAGGGCAGCACCCTCTACGACACAGAGGGGAAGGCCTATCTCGACTTCCTCTCCGGCCTGGCCGTGACCTCGCTCGGCCACGCCCATCCGGTTGTCGCCGACGCGATCGCCGAGCAGGCGCGCACGCTCAGCCATGTCTCGAACCTCTTCGGCACGCTGGTCGGGCCCGAGGTTGCGGTCACCCTGGACCGGCTCATCGGTGGGGGGAGCGAGCGCGCCGGAGGACAGGTCTTCTTCGCCAACTCGGGGGCCGAGGCCAACGAGTGCGCGCTCAAGCTGGCCCGCCGGTGGGCCGGTGACGGACGGTTCGCGGTGGTCTCGACCTGGGATGCATTCCACGGCCGCACCCTCGCCACCCTCGCAGCCACCGGGCAGGTGGCGAAACAGGTCGGCTTCGCGCCGATGCCCGACGGGTTCGAGCACGTCCCCTTCGACGACCTCGACGCCATGGACGCAGCCTGCGATCCGGCCCGGGTGGCGGCGGTGCTGGTCGAGCCCGTGCTCGGTGAGGCGGGGGTGGTGGTGCCGTCGTCTGACTACCTGGGGGGTCTCCGGCGGCTCTGCACCGAGCGGGGCATCCTGCTCATGGTGGACGAGGTCCAGACCGGGCTCGGACGCACGGGCCGCTGGTTCGGCTTCCAGCATCTCGGGATCGAGCCGGACGTGGTCACGATGGCCAAGGCACTGGGCAACGGCATGCCGGTGGGGGCGTGCTGGGCCCGGGCCGAGGTGGCAGCGGCGTTCTTGCCCGGTGACCACGGGAGCACGTTCGGCGGCCAGCCGCTCGCACTCTCGGCCGCCCGCGCAACGCTCGCGGTCATGGAGGAGGAGGACGTACCGGCGCGCGCCACGAGAGCGGGGAAGCGCCTGCGCGCCGGGCTCGAGCGACTGCCCGATGTCGCATCGGTGCGCGGCGAAGGCCTCCTGCTGGCCGCGGTCCTGACCCGGGACGTGGCCGTCCGGGTCTGTCGCGAAGCGCTCGATGGTGGGTTGGTGTGCAACGCCCCCCGTGCAGACGTCGTGCGCTTCGCTCCGTCACTGTTGGTGAGCGACGACGAGATCGACAGGGCGGTGGACATCCTCGGAACGGTCCTTGCCGCGTCGGCCGCCACCGGACCCGAAACCGAACCACCGGCGGCCGGACAGGGGAGTAGCCATGTCGGGTGAGCAGCCGTCCGGGGCGGGGGCCGTCCGCGTCGGCCGCCCGGGAACCCGGCACGTCCTCGAGGTCGATGATCTCGGACCGTCCGGAGTGGCCGAGGTGGTCGCGCTGGCCGAACGCGCGCCGGCCGACCTGACCCGGGTGCTGGCCGGTCGGGGGGTGGCCCTGGTGTTCGAGAAGCCCTCCAATCGGACCCGGAACAGCTCGGAGATGGCGGTGGTCGCCCTCGGCGGGCACCCCGTCTACATCCAGGGCAGCGAGGTCGGTCTGGACGTCCGGGAGACGGGCGCCGACGTCGCCCGAACCCTGGCCTGCTACCACGCGGTCATCGGCGCGCGGGTGATCGACCACGGCACGCTCGAGCGGATGACCGCCGCCCTCGACGACGCTCGGGTCGAGGTGCCGGTGATCAACCTGCTGAGCGACCGGGCCCACCCGTGCCAGGCTCTCGCCGACCTGCTCACCCTGCGGGAATGCTTCGGGGCGGAGGGACTCGGACGTCGTACCGTGGCCTACATCGGCGACGCCAACAACGTCTGGCGGTCCCTCGCGCTGGTCGCCTCGATGTCCGGCATCCCGACCAGGGTTGCGTCGCCCGCCGGGTACGGTCCGTCCGCGGCTGACGTGGACCTCGTGCGGTCGTTCGGTGGCGACCTCTTGGTAACCGACGACCCGGTCGAGGCGGCAACGGGAGCGGACGTCCTCTACACGGATGTATGGACGTCGATGGGGCAGGAGGCGGAGCGCGACGCCCGGCTGCGCGCCTTCGCCGGCTTCCAGATCGACGAGGCCCTGCTCGCCCGCGCCTCCGACGACGCCGTGGTGCTCCACTGCCTGCCCGTCCACCGCGGCGAGGAGGTCAGCGCAGCGGTGATCGACGGCGACCGGAGCGCCATCTGGCGTCAGGCCGCCAACCGGATGCACGCGATGCGGAGCCTCCTCGCGTGGGTGGCCGGGACGGAAGCGGATCGGTGACCGGATGACCAAGCACCAGCGCCAGTACCGGATCACCAGGCTCCTCGAGGCCGGGGTCGTGGCCAGCCAGGCCCATCTGGTCGAGCTCCTTGCCGCCGAGGGAATCGAGGCCACCCAGACCACGGTGTCCCGCGACCTCGAGGAGCTCGGCGCCCTCAAGGTGCGCCTGCCCGGCGGCGAAACGGCCTATGCCCTCCCGGAACTGCCCTCCCACCAGGTCGCCCCCGAGGACCACCTGCGACGGGTGCTCGGGGAGTGGGTGGTGGAGGCCGACCACTCCGGCAACCTGGTGGTCCTGCGTACGCCGCCCGGCTCGGCCCATGTCGTAGGCTCGGCCCTCGACCGCAGTGGCCTCCCAGGGGTGATCGGCACCGTTGCCGGGGACGACACGGTGCTGGTGGTGGCGTCGGAAGCGGTCGGCGGAGGGGTCGTGGCCGCGCAGCTGGCCGCCCTCTCCGGACTCGAAGCCGGTGGAACGATGGGCGGACGGGACCGGGGGATCGCAGCACCGGGACCGCACGGAACGCGAACGACCGAGCCAAGGGGTGTGCAATGAGCAAGCGAGTCGTCCTCGCGTACAGCGGGGGACTGGACACGTCGATCGCCGTGCGGTGGTTGATGGAGCACCAGGACGTCGAGGTCATCGCGGTGGCGGTCGACGTCGGCCAGGCCGCCGGATCCGGTGGCGAGGACTGGGACGTCATCCGCAACCGGGCGCTGGCCGCGGGTGCCGTCGAGTCCATCGTGGTCGACGCCCGGAGCGAGATGGCCGAGCAGTACTGCATGCCCGCACTGCTCGCCAACGCCCGCTACGAGGGCAAGTACCCGCTCGTGTCGGCCCTCTCCCGGCCGGTCATCGTGACCCACCTGGTGGCCGAAGCCCGACGGCACGGTGCCACCGCGGTGGCCCACGGCTGCACGGGGAAGGGCAACGATCAGGTCCGCTTCGAGGTGGGCACCCGGGCACTGGCGCCTGACCTCGAGGTCATCGCCCCGGCCCGCCTCTGGGGCCTGACCCGCGAGGACTCGATCGAGTACGCGGCCAAGTGGGACATCCCGGTGTCGGTGTCGAAGGAGAAGCTGTACTCGATCGACGAGAACCTGTGGGGACGAGCCATCGAGTGCGGGGTCATCGAAGACCCCTGGAGCCGCCCGCCCGAGGACGTCTATGCGATGACGGTGCCCACGGCGACGGCGCCGACGGAGGTCACCATCGCCTTCGAGTCCGGTCTCCCGGTTGCCATCGACGGCAGGAGCTTGACGCCGGAGCCGCTCATCGCCGAGCTCAACCGGCTGGTCGGGTCCTACGGCTTCGGGCGCCTGGACATCGTCGAGAACCGCCGGGTCGGGATCAAGAGCCGTGAGATCTACGAATGTCCCGGGGCGCTGGCGCTCCTGTTGGCACACGCCGACCTGGAGGACCTCACCCTCGAGCGCGACGTCCACCACGAGAAGCTCCGGCTCGAGCCGCGCTGGTCGGAGCTCGTCTACGACGGGCTCTGGTTCTCACCCCTCAAGCAGGCCCTCGACGCGTTCTTCGCCGAGTCCCAGCGGCACGTAACCGGAGAGGTGCGCCTGCGGCTCGACGAGGGGCGGTGCTGGGTGGTCGGTCGCCGAAGCCCGCTCAGCCTCTACGACCACGGGCTGGCCACCTACGACGCCTCCGACACCTTCCGCCACCAGGACGCAGAGGGATTCGTCCGTCTCTGGGGTCTCGGCGTGGCGACCTGGTCGGCGGTCCAGCAGCAGCGCGGGGACGGCTGGAACCCCGGGGACGCGGCCCGGCGATGACCCTCTGGCACGGCCGCCTCCGCGGCAGCACCGCGGATGTGGTCATGGACTACTCGGTCAGCCTCGACTACGACCGGCGACTGGCCCACGACGACATCACCGGATCACGGGCCCATGTGCGCGGGTTGGGCAGGGGGGGTCTCCTCTCGGACGAGGAGGTGGACGCCCTGATCGTGACCCTGGATGCGGTCGAGACCGAGATGGAGGCGGGCACATTCGTCTTCCTTCCCGACGACGAGGACATCCACACCGCGGTCGAGCGACGGGTGACCGAGCTGGCCGGCGATCTCGGTGCCAAGCTGCACACCGGTCGGAGCCGGAACGACCAGATCGCCACCGACCTGCGCCTCTACGCCAAGCGGGAGCTCCGAGTGGTCGCCTCCGAGGTGCTCTCGCTCCAGGACGTGCTCGTGACCCGTGCCCGGGAGGTCGGAGACACCTACCTGCCCGGCTACACCCATCTGCAGCGGGCGCAGCCCGTGCTGCTCGCGCACCATCTGTTGGCCCACGGGTGGGCACTCGCCCGCGATGTGGACCGGTTGGTGGCGACGGTCACCCGGCTCGACGTCTCGCCACTCGGGGCCGGGGCCCTGGCCGGTTCCTCCCTCCCGCTCGACCCGGACGGGGTGGCCAAGGATCTCGGCTTCGCCTGCCGGTTCGAGAACTCGCTCGACGCGGTATCGGACCGCGACTTCGTGGCCGAAGCCCTCTTCGACATGGCCATGCTCGGGGTCCATCTCTCGCGGATCGGTGAGGAGCTGGTGCTGTGGTCGAGTGGCGAGTTCGGCTTCGCGGTCCTCGATGACGCCTTCGCCACCGGCAGCTCGATGCTGCCCCAGAAGAAGAATCCCGACGTGGCCGAGCTGGCCCGCGGGAAGAGCGGCCGGCTGATCGGGAACCTGACCGGACTACTGGTGACGTTGAAGGGGCTCCCCCTCGCCTACAACCGCGACCTCCAGGAGGACAAGGAGCCGCTGTTCGACTCGCTCGACCAGACCCGGCTGGCCCTGGCCGCGCTCTCGGGTCTCCTCGCCACCGTCGGCTTCGACGCCGACCGGATGCAGGAGGCGGCCGACGAGTCGGCGGTGGCAGCGGTGGACCTGGCCGAATGGCTCGTCGAGCAGGGCGTGCCGTTCCGGGAGGCGCATCATGTCGTCGGCGGCCTGGTGCACGATTCGATCGAACGGCACGTCCCCCTCTCCGAACTGGTCGAGGCGCATCCCCTGCTCGGGAGCGAGGCAGCGGCTCTGCTCGAGCCCGGTGTCGCGGTGACCCGCCGCACCTCACCGGGCAGCGCGGGGCCGGCTGCGGTCCCCGCCCAGATGACCCGCTTCCTCCACCGGTTGGAGGCCGACCGCATCCGGGTGAGCGCACTCGGCTGAGCCCGGGTGGACCGAACCGCGTGTAACGCGATGAGCACCCGCGGGGACCGCACACCGGTGAGGCGAGCGCGGTGGTTCGCGGAGACGCCAGGTGCTGTCGGGCCGGTCCGTAAGGTCCGGCCGCACTGCCGCGCCGCGATGCAGCGTGGGAGGCTGTCCCGGTGATCGTCCTCCTCCTGGTCGGGTTCCTGGGTGGACTGGTCACGGGGATCTCCCCGTGCATCCTGCCGGTGTTGCCGGTGATCTTCGCCGCCGGCGCGGCGAGCGGCCTGGACGACGGGGGTCCTGCCGGGACACAGACCCCGGTGCCCGTCCTGGTGACCGCAAGTGCCGGGAGCGCCGGAGTCGGGGAAGACCCGGTGGTGACCGAGACGACCGGAAGCTCGCCGCCCACGAACGAGGTCCTGGCGCGCCGGGCCGAGCTGCGCCGCCGCCGCCGCCCGTTCGCGGTGGTGGCCGGACTGGTGGTGAGCTTCTCGGCGGTCACCCTCTTCGGGACGTGGCTGCTCAGCGCCCTCGGGCTGCCCCTGGACCTCCTGCGGTGGATCGGGTTGGTGGTCCTCGGCGTGGTCGGGTTGGGCCTGGTGGTCCCGGCGGTGGGCACGGTCCTCGAGCGCCCCTTCGCGCGGCTGACCGCGGGTGCCCCGGCCACCGAGGGCAGCGGGGTGGTCCTGGGTCTGAGCCTCGGGCTGGTCTTCGTACCCTGTGCCGGCCCGGTGCTCGCCGCGATCACGGTCGTAGGAGCCACCCACCACATCGGGTTCTCGGCGATCCTGGTCACCGTTGCCTTCTCGCTCGGAGTGGCCATTCCTCTGCTCGCGTTCGCCCTGCTCGGCCAGAGGCTCGCGAGCCACATGCAGGTCGTGCGGACCCATGCTGCCCAGGCTCGGAGGATCATCGGGGTCGTCCTGATGCTCACCGCCCTCGTCCTCGCCCTGAACCTCACCGACGGTCTGCAGCAGGCCGTTCCGGGGTACACCGACACTCTCCAGACCCACCTCGAGTCCAACGCCTCGGCCAAGCGGGCCCTCGCCGGGGTCACCGGGCAGAGCACCGGAGGGGCGCTCGCCGACTGCACGCCGGATGGCCCGGTCCTCCAGCGCTGTGGTTCGGCTCCCGCGTTCCTCGGGATCACCCGCTGGCTGGACACGCCGGGCGGCCGCCCCCTCTCGATCCGCGGGCTACGGGGCAGGGTGGTCCTGGTCGACTTCTGGACCTACTCCTGTATCAACTGCCAGCGCAGCCTGCCCCACGTCGAAGCCTGGAACGCGGCCTATGCCAAGGACGGGCTGACCGTTGTCGGCGTCCACACCCCCGAGTTCGCCTTCGAACACGTGATCTCGAACATCACCCAGGCGGCGGCGCAGCTCGGGGTGCACTATCCGATCGCAGTGGACAACAACTACGCCACCTGGAACAACTACCAGAACTCCTACTGGCCGGCCGAGTACCTCGTCGATGCCACGGGCCAGGTGCGTCATGTCGACTTCGGCGAGGGGCAGTACTCCCAGACCGAGACCTTCATCCGCCAGCTGCTGACCGCGGCCGACCCCCGGGTCGTGCTCCCGGCCCGAACCGACGTGCCTGACCTCACCCCCCAGCAGCAGACCACACCCGAGTCATACCTCGGATACCAGCACGGAGCGCCCAACCTGGCGGGTCAGAGCCCGGTGCCCGACCAGATGACCGACTACGCAACGCTCGCCAGCATCCCGCAGGACGAGTACGCCTACGGCGGGCAGTGGGACATCGGGAGCGAGCAGTCGACGGCGGGTGCCTCTGCCACCCTCGGCCTGCACTTCCAGGCCGATGACGTCTACCTCGTGCTCGGTGGCTCGGGCACGGTGCAGGTGTCGGTCAACGGTCGTCCGACCCGCAGCGTGGCGGTCAGCGGTGAACCGAAGCTCTACCAGCTGGTCGGTCCGGGCTCCTATCAGGACGCCACCCTCAGCCTGGTGGTGTCACCCGGGATCCAGGCCTACGATTTCACCTTCGGGTGACGAGGAGAGGCCAATGAGTGATGACCGGTCGGGTGATGGCGGTACCGGGGAACGGCGGCACGCGGGTCGGCGTGCGCTGCTCGGCATGACGGTCGGGGTGATGGCGGTGGTCGCTGCCGCCTGCAGCTCGGGCAGCACGACGCCGACCACGTCTGCACCGGCGACCACCTCGACGAATCCGTCCACCACGACGACCGCGACCGCTGCCGCCTACGTGGTCGGTTCGGCGACCCGGGATTCGTTCGGGGCGATCCTGGTCGACCACACGGGGGCGACCCTCTACCGGTACACGCCGGACGGGACCGGCAAGAGCACCTGTACCGGGGGGTGTGCCACCATCTGGCCACCGCTCACGGTGCCGGCAGGGACGAGCGGCGTGGCGGCCGCCACCGGGATCTCCGCCGGGGACCTCGGAACCATCACCCGTTCGGACGGCACCCGCCAGGTGACCTACAAGGGGATGCCGCTCTACACCTACACAGGCGATACCTCGGCCGGTCAGACGAGCGGCCAGGGGGTGGGCGGGACCTGGTACGTGGTGACCGTCTCTGGGGCGGCGACCACGGCGACGACCGCGGCGGGTGGCTCGGGATACTGACCCGGGGCGTCCCTGAGGGCGCCGGGGGAGCCGATTCCGGCACCCGGCCCCGATTGACACCTCGGTGCGGGTGGGATACTGTAACTAGTCCCGGTGAGCGCCCTTGCGGGCGGCGCCAGGCACCTACGGACAAGGGGGTTTCTGCCCCTGTCTGTCGAATTCGCGGCACCGACGCCTCTTGGCGTGTGCCCGGTTGCTCCTTGAAAACGGAATAGTGATAGCCAAAAGTCAGTGCGGTCGATCCTGGGGAGACCTGGGATCGCCGGTCAATTTCAAGCACTGAACGGACAATGTCTGTTCTTTGCCAGCAGTCAAGTTGACCGAGAGGATCAGTGTCCTCGAGGTCAGCTCTTCGATTTCGGTCAGGCCTCCGGGTCTGAACGAGGTCTCAATGGAGAGTTTGATCCTGGCTCAGGACGAACGCTGGCGGCGTGCCTAACACATGCAAGTCGAACGAGGTCTAGTCGGTAGCAATACTGACGAAAACCTAGTGGCGAACGGGTGAGTAGCACGTGAGCAACCTACCCCGAAGACCGGGACAACACCGGGAAACCGGTGCTAATACCGGATGTCCCCACCAAGTCGCATGGCCTGGTGAGGAAATGGATTCCGCTTCGGGAGGGGCTCGCGGCCTATCAGCTTGTTGGTGAGGTAACGGCTCACCAAGGCTTCGACGGGTAGCTGGTCTGAGAGGACGATCAGCCACACTGGGACTGAGACACGGCCCAGACTCCTACGGGAGGCAGCAGTGGGGAATCTTGCACAATGGGCGAAAGCCTGATGCAGCAACGCCGCGTGAGGGACGAAGGCTTTCTGAGTTGTAAACCTCTTTCAGCAGGGACGATTATGACGGTACCTGCAGAAGAAGCCCCGGCCAACTACGTGCCAGCAGCCGCGGTAATACGTAGGGGGCAAGCGTTGTCCGGATTTATTGGGCGTAAAGAGCTCGTAGGCGGCTTGGCAAGTCGGATGTGAAACCTCCAGGCTCAACCTGGAGTCGCCATTCGATACTGCCATGGCTAGAGTTTGGTAGGGGACCACGGAATTCCTGGTGTAGCGGTGAAATGCGCAGATATCAGGAGGAACACCAGCGGCGAAGGCGGTGGTCTGGGCCAATACTGACGCTGAGGAGCGAAAGCGTGGGGAGCGAACAGGATTAGATACCCTGGTAGTCCACGCCGTAAACGTTGGGCACTAGGTGTGGGGACCTATCGACGGTTTCTGTGCCGCAGCTAACGCATTAAGTGCCCCGCCTGGGGAGTACGGCCGCAAGGCTAAAACTCAAAGGAATTGACGGGGGCCCGCACAAGCGGCGGAGCATGTGGCTTAATTCGATGCAACGCGAAGAACCTTACCTGGGTTTGACATGTAGGGAAAAGCCGTAGAGATACGGTGTCCTTCGGGGTCCTACACAGGTGGTGCATGGCTGTCGTCAGCTCGTGTCGTGAGATGTTGGGTTAAGTCCCGCAACGAGCGCAACCCTTATCCTATGTTGCCACCGCGTTATGGCGGGGACTCGTAGGAGACTGCCGGGGTCAACTCGGAGGAAGGTGGGGACGACGTCAAGTCATCATGCCCCTTATATCCAGGGCTGCACACATGCTACAATGGCTGGTACAACGGGTCGCTAATCCGCGAGGAGGAGCTAATCCCCAAAGCCAGTCTCAGTTCGGATCGCAGTCTGCAACTCGACTGCGTGAAGTCGGAGTCGCTAGTAATCCCGGATCAGCAACGCCGGGGTGAATACGTTCCCGGGCCTTGTACACACCGCCCGTCACACCACGAAAGTCGGCAACACCCGAAGCCGGTGGCCCAACCCGTAAGGGGGGGAGCCGTCGAAGGTGGGGTCGGTGATTGGGGTGAAGTCGTAACAAGGTAGCCGTACCGGAAGGTGCGGCTGGATCACCTCCTTTCTAAGGAGTCACTGTTCGGGCCATTCCGGCTCGAATACTCCTTGTCGATCACTGGCTATTCGCCGTCACCTGCATCCCGCCCTTGGCGGACCGCACCCCTCCGGGGGTCCCGTCCGACAGGCCCGTGGGCCCTGTGGATGGCTGCGGGCATCACTATTCCGTTTTGAGGGAGTGACCTTCGGACCCTGCTCAGCGAGCAGACCGGGGCGATTCCGACCCTCCGTCGCGACGCCGGCCAGCCCGTTCGGGCAGCCCGGCCGCTCGCCCGCCCGAAAGGCACCTCGACCTCCGCTCAGCTTTGTGGCGGTGGACGTCCCCTGCGTGCGTGGTTGCGCCCCTTGAGAATTCCATAGCGAGCACGAGCATCTATGTTCTCCAAGTTATAAAGAGTCAACGGCGGATGCCTTGGCGCCTGAAGCCGAAGAAGGACGTGGGAGGCTGCGATAAGCCACGGGGAGTTGCCTACCAAGCGCGGATCCGTGGATGTCCGAATGGGGAAACCCGGCACCCGTCATGGGGTGTCACCCTGGTCTGAACGCATAGGACCAGCGGAGGGAACCGGGGGAATTGAAACATCTCAGTACCCCGAGGAGAGGAAAACAACAGTGACTCCCTGAGTAGCGGCGAGCGAAACGGGATGAGCCTAAACCGGGTTGGTGGTAAAGCCTGATGGCGTTGCCAATCCGGGGTTGTGGGAGCCGATAGAGGGTGCATCAGAACCTTCACGGAGTTACAAAACCAATTGCTTAGTGGAAGCATCCAGGAAAGATGCGCCGCAGAGGGTAACAGCCCCGTACACGAAAAGCGTTGGACTCCGATCGGAGTTCCCGAGTAGCGCCGGATCCGGGAAAGCCGGCGTGAATCTGCGAGGACCACCTCGTAAGGCTAAGTACTCACAGGCGACCGATAGTGAACTAGTACCGTGAGGGAAAGGTGAAAAGTACCCCGGGAGGGGAGTGAAATAGTACCTGAAACCGTTGACTTACAAACAGTCAGAGCGTCGTCAGCACTATGTGCTGGCCGTGATGGCGTGCCTTTTGAAGAATGAGCCAACGAGTTACGGTGTGTGGCGAGGTTAACCAGAGATGGGGAGCCGAAGCGAAAGCGAGTCTTAATAGGGCGAATTAGTCGCATGCTGTAGACCCGAAGCCGAGTGAGCTAGCCATGGGCAGGCTGAAGCGGGGGTAAGACCCCGTGGAGGGCCGAACCCACCCTGGTTGAAAACAGGGGGGATGACCTGTGGTTAGGGGTGAAAGGCCAATCAAACTCGGTGATAGCTGGTTCTCCCCGAAATGCATTTAGGTGCAGCGTCGGGTGTTCAGCATCGGAGGTAGAGCACTGAATGGGCTAGGGGGCCTACAAGCTTACTGACCCCAATCAAACTCCGAATGCCGATGCTCTAGAACCCGGCAGTGAGACTACGAGGGATGAGCTTCGTTAGTCGAGAGGGAAACAGCCCAGACCGCCAGCTAAGGCCCCTAATTTTTGACTAAGTGGAAAACGATGTGGGAACGCGAAGACAGCCAGGAGGTTGGCTCAGAAGCAGCCACCCTTGAAAGAGTGCGTAATAGCTCACTGGTCGAGTGGTCCTGCGCGGACAATGTAACGGGGCTCAAGTCAAAAGCCGAAGCTGCGGATTTCCATTCCGCCCGAGTATCGGACGTCCAGAGCAATGAATCACTTCGGTGGTTCGGCGCCGAGGACGCCGTATTGACGCTTGGGAGTCACGGGGTGGGAGTGGTAGGGGAGCGTCGATCCTGCTGAGAAGCGGCGGTGGAAACCGTCGTGGAGCGTGGTCGAGTGAGAATGTTGGTATGAGTAGCGAGAGAGGGGTGAGAAACCCCTCCGCCGTAAGCCCAAGGGTTCCTGGGGAAGGCTAATCCTCCCAGGGTAAGTCGGGAGCTAAGGCGAGGCCGAGAGGCGTAGTCGATGCACAACTGGTTGATATTCCAGTACTTCCGTGTCCGCGCCCAATCCAATACCGGTGTCCTAAGGGGCTGTCCTTCGGGGCGAACCGACCGACCCGGTGGCGGATAGCGAAGGAGGGACGCAGGAGGGTAGGTGAGCCCAGGCGTTGGTTGTCCTGGGGTAAGCGAGTAGGGAGAGGTCCAGGCAAATCCGGACCTCATCAATCCTGAGACGCGATGCCGAGCCACACCAGGCGAAGTCACTAATCCCATGCTGCCGAGAAAAGCTTCTAGCGAGCTGGCACGGAACCCGTACCCCAAACCGACACAGGTGGGCGGGTAGAGAATACCAAGGCGATCGGGAGAACTGTGGTTAAGGAACTCGGCAAAATACCTCCGTAACTTCGGGAGAAGGAGGGCCTCACTAGGATGAAGAACTTCGCGTTCCGAGTCTGAAGAGGCCGCAGAGAATAGGGGAAAGCGACTGTTTACTAAAAACACAGGAGCGTGCGAAGTCGTAAGACGATGTATACGCTCTGACGCCTGCCCGGTGCCGGAAGGTTACGGGGAAGGGTTAGCCCTCGGGCGAAGCTCTGAACCTAAGCCCCGGTAAACGGCGGCCGTAACTATAACGGTCCTAAGGTAACGTAATCCCTTTGACGTGCTAAGGGTGCTGCCCCTCATACCGGCGACGGTATGAGTGCAGTCGGCTATATGCTGGAAAACCCGGTGTATCCTCCACTACTCGTCGTCCAGAGGGCGGTGTTACAGCTCATCTGTAACGTCGGAATATGGACGGCAGTGACAATGTGAGAGGTGCGGAAAATCAGCAGGAAAGACTCTGGATCCAAGGATGGATTGCCGGTTTCGTGGATGGGGAAGGCTGTTTCAGCTGCCCCCCGTTCCGAAACGCGAAATCTAGGCTCGGTTGGCAGCTGCAACCATCATTCAACGTGGTGCAAGGCCAGTCGAGTCGAGATGTGCTCGAAGAGCTTGTCCGCTTCTTCGGTTGCGGCAAGGTGTACGTGAATCGTCGCCACGACAATCACAGAGAAGATCTGTGTCAGTACTATGTGGGGCGGCTCGCCGATCTGCGGAATGTCATCATCCCGTATTTCGAATCGAATCCCTTGCGAACAACGAAGCGTCACAACTTTGAGAGATTCGCACGAGATTGTTCGTCTCATGGAGGAGCGCAAGCACCTCACGATTGCGGGAATGGCAGACATTGCTGCGATCATCGAGACAATGAACCATCGCAAGCCATCCGAGTTCTTGAGAATCCTCAGAGACCATACGCCGACCATCTCGCCAGATGTCTGACGAGATGAAGAGATGGTCCGTTCCCTACGGCGACGTAGGGAGGCCGGCAGAAATGACCGGCCCGCTATCTGTCTAGTTTCTGGACGAAGATAGTGGTAACAGAAAAAGCGAAATTCCTTGTCGGGTAAGTTCCGACCTGCACGAATGGCGTAACGACTTTCCTACTGTCTCAACCACAGACCCGGCGAAATTGAAGTACGAGTAAAGATGCTCGTTAGCTGCATCAGGACGGAAAGACCCCGTGGACCTTTACTACAGCTTGCTGTTGAGTTTTAGTACTTATTGTGTAGGATAGGTGGGAGACTTTGAAGCATTGGCGCCAGCCAGTGTGGAGTCAACCTTGAAATACCACCCTTTATGTGCCGGAACCCTAACCTCGGTCCGTGATCCGGATCAGGGACAGCGTCAGGTGGGTAGTTTGACTGGGGCGGTCGCCTCCTAAAACGTAACGGAGGCGCCCAAAGGTTCCCTCAGGCTGGTTGGCAATCAGCCGTCGAGTGCAATGGCACAAGGGAGCTTGACTGCGAGACCTACAAGTCAAGCAGGTGCGAAAGCAGGGCATAGTGATCCAGCGGTTGCTTGTGGAAGCGCCGTTGCTCAACGGATAAAAGGTACCCCGGGGATAACAGGCTCATCTTCCCCAAGAGTCCATATCGACGGGAAGGTTTGGCACCTCGATGTCGGCTCGTCGCATCCTGGGGCTGAAGCCGGTCCCAAGGGTTGGGCTGTTCGCCCATTAAAGCGGTACGCGAGCTGGGTTTAGAACGTCGTGAGACAGTTCGGTCCCTATCCGATGCAGCCGTAGGAGATTTGAGGAAGGCTATCCCTAGTACGAGAGGACCGGGATGGACGAAGCTCTCGTGTGTCAGTTGTCCTGCCAAGGGCACTGCTGATTTGCGACCTTCGGGTGGGATAAGCGCTGAAAGCATCTAAGCGCGAAGCTCGTTCCAAGATGAAATCTCCCACAGGGTTAACCTGGTAAGGCCCGTGGCCAGACGACCACGTTGATAGGCCGGAAGTGTACGTGCGGTAACGCATTCAGCTGACCGGTACTAATCGGCCGAGGGCTTGGGAACTTGCTCGTGCTCGCTATGGAACGCTCAACGTGACCGACTCCGGTCACGTCGGGCCGGAATTCGACCGAAGGTCGTCTGTCCGGCCCGAGGGCGCACAGTTTCCGGTGGCCATGGCGGCGGAGAGACACCCGTTCCCATTCCGAACACGGCAGTTAAGCCCGCCAGCGCCGATGGTACTTGGGGGGTAGCCCCCTGGGAGAGTAGGACGCCGCCGGATGTTCTCTGACAATGCCCCCGCTCAGCGGGGGCATTGTCATGTCCGGACGACGTGCTCGCCCGCTTCGATCTCGTACATGGTGGTCGTCGTTCCGGGCACGTCGGTGCGGGGCACGACCTGCCATCGGCGCATGCCGATCTTCTCCATCACCCTGCCGGAGGCCACGTTGTCGGTGTGATAGCGGGCAATGACCCGTTCGAGGCCCAACCCACTGAAGCCGAAGGTCAGTGCCTCTTGCGCCCCTTCCGTCGCGAGCCCCTGACCCCACAGCTCGCTGTCGATGAACCACCCGATCTCCGTCTGGCCGCTGAGATCGGGATCATCGATCACCTTGTTGAGGCCCAGCCATCCGATGAAACGGGACGTGGATCGCAGCTCGACGGCGAAGAAGCTGTACCCCTCCTCGCCCCACAGGCCGACGTGCCACTCGAGCCAGCCTCTGCTCTCGTCGACCGTATAGAGGTGACCGTCGCCGAAATATCGCTGCATGGCCGGATTCCGGTGCAGAACGAAGAGCGCGCCCGCGTCGGAGATCCGGAGGGGACGCAAATGCAACCGCTCTGTGTCGATCTCAGTCACAGCACTCTCCGTCGTCAGAGTAACCCCTGGCCCCAGGACTTCCCCGGGCAAACCCCGGGCGGACAGGCGAAGATGCCGCTGCCGGTGTGGCGCACGAACCGGGTGAGGGCGTCCTGGAGTGCCAACCGCTGCTGGACCGGCACGAACTGGTTGGCGGGGTCCTTCTGGAAGCAGACGAAGAAGAGCCCGGCGTCGAGCTCCCCACTGGTCGGGTCCACGCCGTCCGCGAAGCTGTAGCCGCGGCGCAGGATCGCTGCACCGTGGTTGGTGTCGGCTGCTGCGACCCGGATGTGGGCGTCGTAGGGGACGACGAAGGTGCCGTCGGCAGCCATGGCGCCGAGGTCGACCGGGTCGTACTCGACGCTGCCCGCCGAGGGGTGCGCCGGTGGCCTTGGTCCGACCGATGGTCCGTTCCTGCTCGCCGAGGGTGCTGCGGTCCCACTTCCGAGATGGATCCGGATCCGCCGTGCGACCAGGTAGGTCCCACCATGCATCCAGGGTTGGTCGGTCCGGTCGTCGACCCAGACGAACCGGTCCATCGAGCCGGTGTCGGTGGACACCAGGTTGTCCGTGCCGTCGCGGAAGCCGAGCAGGTTCCGGGGGGAGGGGCTCTTCGGTCCTGCGGCCGGCGGTCGGCCCGAACCCGACCTGCAGGTAGCGCACGGTGGCCGACCCGAGGGCCAACCGGGTCAGGTCGTGGACGGCATGGAAGGCCACCTGGGGGTCGTCGGCGCAGGCCTGGATGCAGAGGTCGCCTCCGCTGCGAGTCGGGTCGAGCTGCGTCCCCGGGAAAGGCGGGCAGGTCGACGAGCGCCCCCGGGCGCTTGGAAGCGAGACCGAATCGGTCGTCGAAGAGGGACGGGCCGAAGCCGACGGTCACGGTCAGGCGCGAGGGGGGCAGGTCGAGTGCCTCCCCGCTGTCGGGCGGTGGGGCGAAGTCTCCCCCCGGCCCGTCCAGCTCCTTCCCAGTGGTCATCTGGGCCGCGGCCGCCGTCCACACGTCCAACAGGGCCCCGAGCCCTGCGGCGTCGGGAGCGGTCACGTCGTAGGTTGCGAAGACCATCCGGCTCTGCTCGGGGGTGACCACGCCTGCCTGGTGTTCCCCGTAGAAGGGCACCGTGGACGCGTTGGCGGAGCCAGATGTCGGGGTGTCTGCACCGGCTGCGGGAATCGCGGTGCCAGCCACCACGGCGGCCGTCGCCATGCCCGACCCCGCCAACAACTGGCGCCGGCTCAGGGCAGGACCGCCGGTTTGCGGCGCTCCGGGTCCGGGAGCCGGTCGGCGGCGACCGGTCATGAGGGCTCCCCGGAGGTGCCGAACCGGGCGAGGTCGGCGGCGAGCCGGGCGAGGAGCGCGGCGGTGGCATCCACGTGCTGGGTCAGCGACTGCACCGTGGACTCGGGAACGGAGCTCTCCGGTACAGCAGTCGGGGATCCGAGCGCGGCGACGGCAGTGTCCAGCTTGGTGAACCCGGCCTGCACGGTGGAGGTCAGGGTCGGGTCCACCCCCTGCGCAAGGTGCTCGATGGCGCCGAAGGCGTTCTGTGCGGCGCCCAGCGTCGCGTTGACGTCGACCAGACCGAGGCCGGAGAACGGCTCTTCGTCACCGGCAAGGGCGTCGTCCGCGACCCAGCCGAGCTCGTCCACCGCCACCGTCCCGATGGCTTCGGGTCCGAGCCGGTTCCGCGAGAGGAGGAACTCGGCCACCGGGGCCTGCGCGGCCAGCGAGGCGAGGTCGGCAGCGACCGGCCCCGAGGTCCACAGATCCCGCTCGACGGCGTGGAGGCCGCCGAAGGTCTGGCCGGGTCCGACGTCGTTCGGGAGCTCGTCGAGGGAGGCGTCGTTGACCTGGTTCCCGATCTCGAGATCACGGAAGCCGTCGAACTGCGCCTGGGCGGTGAGCTCGTCGGACCGTGCTGCGGGGAGGTCCCCGCGGGCCACGTCGTCCTGGAGGGTCCCGATGGTGCGCACGAAGGCGGCCGTGTCGCCGTCGACCTGCGAGTGGAACGCGGCGGTTGCCGCAGCGCCGGCGGCGGTGCTCTGATCGGAGTAGGTCCCCGCCGAACCGGTCGGAGCCGGTGCTGAGCGCGGGGAGGCGATCGGCCCGGCGCAGCCGGCCACGACTACTGCTGCGACGATGACCGCGAGGACCCCCGCCCGGGAGCGACGAACCGGGACGACGCGTGGATCGGCTCGGAGCGGGGGCGCGTGCGGGTGCATGGGGATCGGGCGGGTTGCCGACGACCAGGGTAGGTGAGCCGGGCACGGACAGGGCACGCGGGCACGCTGGGCACCGCAGGAAGAGGGGGCACCGCAGGTAGAGTTGGCGGATGGCCGCGCACACCCCCCCTCGTTCTCCGCGCCCGCGTGGCTCGGGAGGGTCCTCGCGGGCCACATCGGGACGCCGAGGGTCGGGTGCACCCCCCGCCAAGAGAAGCGGTCGACCCGAGCGGGCGAACGGGTCGGGCAACGCCGGTGGTGGCCGGAGCGGGAACCCTTCCGGGTCGGGGCGCTCGGATCGCAACGGCCGCTCCACCGGTCGTGCCGTCGGAGGATCCCGGTCCGATGCCCGTGCGGCGAGCGGCTCCCCGCGTGCTCCCCGGACGATGGACGGCGGGAGCAGCCGGGTGGTCCGCAAGGGATGGGGGAGCGTGGCCCGCCGCGGGGCGAGCACGGTCAGGGACGGGGGCGCGAAGCAGGGCCCCGAGACGGCTGCGCGGGAAGGACGGCGCAACGCCCGCGACGGCGCCAAGGAGTTCGTCCCCGAGACGTTCGCCCGGGTCGACGACCGGACCGCCTCGGAACAGAGCGCAACCCGGTCCCCGGCGCACCGTCCGGTCCGCCCTCCGGCCGAGCTGCCGGCCGACGTTGCCCATGAGCTGGCTTCTGCCGCAGGACCCGACTGGAGCACCCTGCGCGAGCGGATGACCGAGCGGATGGCGGCCGGCATCGGAGCCTACGAGCGCGAGCGCTTCCGGGACGCGGCGCGGATCCTGCGCACCGTGGTCGACACCCTCCCGAACGCCGCCTGCGCCCGCGAGCTGCTCGGACTCTGCCAGTACCAGCAGGGACAGTGGAAGGCCGCGCTCACGAGCCTCGACAGTTTCGCCGCCCTGACCGGCTCGGTCGCCCAGGACCCGGTGCGGATGGACTGTCAGCGGGCCCTCGGGAGGCCGGCACGGGTCGAAGCACTCTTCCAGGAGCTCCGCAAGGGCTCGCCCGACCCCGAGGTGCTCGCCGAGGGCAGGGTCGTGCTGGCCGGGACCCGGGCCGACCGCGGCGAACTCGAGGGCGCGGTGCGCCTGCTGGTCGAGGCGGGCGCCGGGCGACAGGTGCGTAACCCGGCCGATCGCCATCTGCGCCAGTGGTACGTGCTCGCGGACCTCATGGAACGCTCCGGCGATCTGTCGAAGGCCCGGGAGCTCTTCCAGCGGGTCGAGGCGGCCGACCCCGAGGCGTATGACGTCGCGGAGCGGCTGGAGTCTCTCGGGCCGCCGACCCGGGCCCGGCGCAGGCCGGGCAGACCGCGTGAGGGCCGTTAGGCTCTGGTGTCATGACTCTCGAACAACTGCTGGGCGACGAGGCAGATTCTCTGCTCGGTCACACCGCGAAGGCGTTCCCGTCCGACCTCCTGACCCTGCCCGGGCCGGGCGTCATCGAGGAGGTCTTCCGCGATTCGGACCGCTCGTCCACCGTGCTGCGCAACCTCGGGACCCTCTGCCACACGGGGCGGCTGGCGGGCACCGGCTACCTGTCGATCCTGCCGGTCGACCAGGGGATCGAGCACTCGGCCGCGGCCAGTTTCGCAAAGGAGCCGGCCTACTTCGACCCGGCCCGGCTCTGCGACCTCGCCCTCGCGGCCGGCTGCAACGCGATCGCGACGACCCTCGGCGGGCTCGGCATCATCTCCCGGCGCTACGCCGACCGGATCCCGTTCATCGTCAAGCTCAACCACAACGACTTCCTCAACTATCCCAACACCTACGACCAGGTGCTGTTCGGGAGTGCGGCGCAGGCGTCGGACCTCGGCGCGGTCGGTGTCGGCGCGACGATCTACTTCGGCTCCGACGGTGCCGACCGCCAGATCGTGGAGATATCCCGGGCCTTCGCCGAGGCCCACCGTCTCGGGATGTTCACCGTGCTCTGGTGCTATCTCCGCAACGCGGCCTTCAAGCAGGGGGACATCGACTACCACCTCTCGGCGGACCTCACCGGCCAGGCCAATCACCTCGGGGTGACCATCGAGGCGGACATCATCAAACAGAAGCAGCCGGAGAACAACGGCGGGTACAACGCCCTCAAGTTCGGGAAGACCGATCCGCTCGTCTACAGCCAGCTGACCACCGACCATCCGATCGACCTCGCCCGGTGGCAGGTTGCCAACTGCTACGCCGGTCGGATCCCCCTCATCAATTCCGGTGGCGAGTCGAAGGGCGCCGACGACCTCGCCCAGGCCGTGCGCACCGCGGTGATCAACAAGCGGGCCGGCGGGGCAGGCCTCATCGTCGGTCGCAAGGCGTTCCAGCGCCCGACCGAGGAGGGTGCGGCCCTGGTTCGCGCTGTCCAGGACGTCTACCTGGATCCCTCGGTCACGATCGCCTGACCGTCTCCCTGCTGGGGGACGGCGCGCCGAGGTTGTGCGGTCGGACCGCAGGCCGGCGGTAGACTGACTGCAGGTTTGCGGTCACCCGATGCCGCCGCCCGGTAGCGGGGGCCGAGTGGCCTGTGGTCGCGGTCACACGACGGATTGCGTAACGAGCAGCACGAACAGGAGCACGGTGTCCAACACCACGATCGATCCGAAGTCCCCCCAGTCGATCGACCGCGTCGTCATTCGTTTCGCCGGCGACTCGGGCGACGGCATGCAGCTCGCAGGAGACCGCTTCACCACGTCGTCGGCATTGTTCGGCAACGACCTCGCCACCTTCCCCGACTTCCCGGCCGAGATCCGCGCACCGGCCGGCACCCTGGCCGGGGTCTCGGCCTTCCAGGTCCACATCTCTGACCACCAGATCTCGACGCCGGGCGACTCGCCGAACGTGTTGGTCGCGATGAACCCGGCCGCCCTCAAGGCCAACCTTGCCGTGCTGCCACAAGGCGCCACCATCATCGTGAACTCGGATGCCTTCGAGGAACGGAATCTGGTGAAGGCCGGCTACGAGGCGAACCCACTGGACGACGGCTCGCTCTCCGCGTACACGGTCTACGAGGTGCCGATGACCTCGATCACGACCGAGGTGTCCAAGGAGGCCGGCGTCAAGCCGCGCGACGCCGAACGGTCCAAGAACTTCTTCGCCCTCGGCCTGATCAGTTGGCTCTACACCCGTCCCATCGATTCCACCATCTCCTGGATCGAGGAGCGCTACGCCGGCAAGCCCCTGATCCTCGAGGCCAACCAGCGCGCCTTCAAGGCCGGCTACCACTTCGGCGAGACCGCCGAGCTCTTCGAATCCTCCTACGAGGTACGCCCCGCCGTGCTCGCCCCGGGGGAGTACACCAACATCACCGGCAACACCGCGACGGCATGGGGACTGATCGCGGCGTCCATGCGCAGCGGCCTCCCCCTCTTCCTCGGGACCTATCCGATCACCCCGGCCTCGGACATCCTGCACGAGCTGTCCAAGCACAAGCAGTTCGGGGTGCGCACGTTCCAGGCCGAGGACGAGATCTCGGGGATCGGCGCGGCGCTCGGCGCGTCGTTCGGGGGCGGACTCGGTGTCACCACCACCTCGGGCCCCGGGATCGACCTCAAGTCGGAGACGATGGGGCTGGCCATCAGCCTGGAGCTCCCCCTGCTCATCATCGACATCCAACGGGGCGGCCCCTCGACCGGACTCCCCACCAAGACCGAGCAGGCCGATCTGCTGCACGCCATGTACGGCCGGCACGGTGAGGCGCCGTTGCCGATCATCGCGGCCAAGACCCCCAGCCACTGCTTCGCCGCCACCCTCGAGGCGGTCCGGATCGCGGTCAAGTACCGGACTCCGGTCATCCTGTTGTCCGACGGCTACCTGGCCAACGGCACTGAGCCGTGGAAGCTCCCCGATCTCGACGACCTGCCCATGATCGACCCAGGGTTCGCCGGGGCACCCAACCACGTGGAGGACGACGGGACCGCGACCTTCTGGCCCTACGTGCGCGACGAGCAGACGCTGGCCCGGCCCTGGGCCCCGCCGGGGGTGGCCGGCCTCGAGCACCGCATCGGCGGTCTCGAGAAGTCCGACGGCCAGGGCAACGTCTCCTACGACGGCGCCAACCACGAGCGGATGACCAGGCTCCGGGCTGCCAAGATCGCCGGCATCGCCGACGACATCCCGCCGACCGAGGTCGACGACGAGGAGGGGGCCGATGTCCTCGTCGTCGGGTGGGGATCGACCTACGGGGCAATCGCTGCGGGCGTGCAGCGAGTGCGTGCCCGTGGCCACAAGGTGGCCCAGGCCCACCTGGTCCACCTCAACCCGTTCCCGGCCGACCTCGGTGCGGTGCTCCGGCGCTACCGGAAGGTGCTGGTCCCCGAAGTCAACCTGGGACAACTGAGCCGCCTGCTACGGGCCGAGTTCCTGGTCGACACGGTCTCGTTCACGCAGGTCCAGGGGATCCCGTTCCGGGCCGCGGCGATGGAGGTCGCAATCCTCGAACAGATCGACGCAGCGGCTGCTGCAGTCAACGGGTCCGCCGACGCTGCCGGCGTGACGGTGTCCGGGCGATGACCGATCTCGCCGAATCCGCCGGCCTGGCCGAGCCTGCGTCTGTCCCGGTGACGACCCGCAAGGACTGGTCATCGGACCAGGAGGTGCGCTGGTGCCCGGGGTGCGGGGACTACTCGATCCTCTCGGCGGTGCAGATGCTCATGCCCGAGCTCGGGGTGCGGCGGGAGGAGACCGTGTTCCTCTCGGGCATCGGTTGCGCGGCCCGGTTCCCGTACTACATGAACACCTACGGGTTCCACTCGATCCACGGCCGGGCGCCTGCCATCGCAACCGGCCTTGCGACCACCCGGCCGGACCTCGATGTGTGGGTGGTCACCGGGGACGGCGACTCGCTCTCGATCGGCGGGAACCACCTCATCCACGCGCTCCGGCGGAACGTCGACATCACCATCCTGCTCTTCAACAACCAGATCTACGGGTTGACCAAGGGCCAGTACTCGCCGACCTCGGAGGTCGCCAAGGTCACCAAGTCGACGCCCTTCGGTTCCCTCGAGCAGCCCTTCAACCCGCTCAGCCTCGCTCTCGGCGCCGAAGCCGGCTTCGTGGCGCGCACCCACGACATGGATCGCAAGCACATGATGGAGACCTTCCGCCGGGCCCACGACCACAAGGGCGCCTCCTTCGTCGAGATCTATCAGAACTGCAACGTCTTCAACGACGGCGCCTTCGAGCAGATCACCGCCAAGGACCGGCGGCCCGACATGCTGATCCCCCTGGTCCACGGTGAGCCGATCCGCTTCGGCTCCGAGGACCAGTTCGGCGTGATCATGGACCGTGACGGATCGGTCGAGGTGGTCGAGGTCGCCTCGGTCGGAGCGGACGCCTTGCTCGTCCACGACGAGCACAAGGACAACCCGGGCCTGGCCTTCCAGCTCAGCCGGCTCTCCCGGGGGCCCTACGAGCCCACGCCGATCGGCGTCTTCCGGGATGTCGAGCGCGCCGACTACGGGCAGCAGATGGCCGACCAGATCGCCGAGGCCACCGCGCGCCGCGGTCCGGGAGACCTCTCGGCGCTCCTCCGCTCCGGATCGTCCTGGACCGTCGGGTAGTCCGCCGGCCGGACGCGCTGGATGGGCACCTTCGTGGTGATGCTCCGCAGCATCAACGTGGGCGGGCGCAACAGGGTGGCGATGGCAGATCTGAGGTCGCTGGTGACCTCCCTCGGGTTCACCGACGTGGCGACCTACCTGCAGAGCGGCAACGTGATCTGCTCCGGACGGTCCGGGCCCCGCGTCGTTGCCCGGACCATCGCCGGAGGCATCGAGGAGACCTTCGGTCTGTCGGTGCCCGTGGTCGTCCGCACCGACCGCGAGCTGGCCGTGATGCTGCACGGCAATCCGCTCGGCGACCTCGATGACGACCCGACCAAGCTGCACGTGACCTTCCTGGACCGGATCCCGGATCCGGAACGGGTCGAACAACTCGAGGCGGAGGCCGAGCGGTTCGACCCCGACCGGCTGACCGTGGTCGGGCCGGACGTCTTCCTCCACTGCCCCGGCGGGTACGGGGAGACGAAGCTCAACAACGTCTTCGTCGAGCGGCGCCTCGGGGCGACCGCGACCACCCGCAACTGGCGTACGGTCGAGGCGCTCGCCGGGCTCGCCGGCGTCGGTGGGCCCGCAACCGGGCGGTAGCCCCCGGGTGGGTGCGGCCCGGGCCCGGTCAGGGTGTGCTCGGTGCGGAGGTCGCAGGGGCGGTCGCCGACCCGGGACCCTGGTAGGTGGCGTAGTCGCCGTCTCCGGTGAGGAGCATGCAGAAGTGCGCGCTCGGGCACGAGAGCGTCGTCCCGTCCCCGGTGTAGCCGGTGGGTGACGGGACGATCTTGAGCGGCGTCGACCACGGGCCGCCGTTCCACTGGAGCACGTTGCCCGAGGCGTCGGCCGCCATGCAGAAGGTTGCGGTCGGGCAGCTCAGCGCGTCGAGCCCGCCGGCGGGGTCGATGACCTGTGGTGGCGCCCACCCCGGCCCCGAGGTCCGCACCGACACCGAGGTGCCGTGGACGATCGCGCAGAGCGAGACGGTCGGGCAGGCGACCGCCGAGTCTCCCGACCCGACGGTTGCAGGGGAGACCCAGGGTGAGGGCTCCTTGGCCCACCCCGACCCGTCCCAGTCGAGAACGGCGGCTCCGATGACGGCGACACAGTCGGAATCCCCGTTGCAGGTGAGTCCGACCCGCCCCGTCTGGTAGAGGGCGACCGCGGGTCCGGTCGCGGTCATGGTCGGGCTGCTGAAGGTCTGGGGGACCGACCAGACGCCGGCCTGCAGGGTCGAGACATGGCCGGTGTTGTCGACGAGCGCACAGAACCGGGCGTCCGGGCAGTCGACAGCGGCGGTCCGGGATCCGGGGTGTCCGGGCCCGGGATCAGCCGGATTGGCCAGCGCGGCCGGAGCCGGCGCGAGGGCGTTCGGCGAGGACCAGTTGGTCCCGTCGCCGCTGCTCGTGTGGTCCGATCCGTCGACGATCGCGCAGAAGGGCCCGTGCGTGCAGGAGATGGCGGGCAGGTACGGAGCGGTCACCGCCCCGGATGCCGGCGCCGGGAAGTAGACCGACGGGCTGGACCAGGCGGCCCCGTCCCACGACAGGGTGACCCCGGCCCCGGCAGTCCCCTCGGCATCCGCGCTGTTGGCTCCTCCACCGACGGCCACGCAGAACACGTCCGAGATGCACGAGACCGAGGTGAACCCGCCACCCGGCGGCAGGGTGGTGAGCGGCTGCGACCAGCCGGGTGCGAGGACCACCGGGGCGTTCACCGTGGTCGGCGTGGCCGAAGGTCGGGTGGTGGTCGGTGCCGGGGCGGTGGTCGTGGTCGACCGGCCAGCACCGGTCCGGTGGCGCGCAGAGGTCGCGGCCGGGGCTGTGCAGGCCGTCGCGGTGAGCAGCAGGGACGCGCCGGAGAGTGCCGCTGCGACCCTACGGCGCCGCATCAAGCGGCCGGAAGACCATGCCGGTACGCGGCTTTGGGTGGAAGTAGGTGCTCTTGGGTGGCATCCTCCGACCGGCGTGTGCCCACTCGGCGATCTGTGCGACCGTGACCGGGCGGAGGAGGACCGCCGCCTGGGCGTCCTCGCGTCCCACCGCCTCGATCGCCTCCTCGTAGCTGTGGGCGAAGCTGAGCTCGTGATCGGGCAACTCGGCGATGACCAGCGCCACCATCGAGGAGTCGAGATCGGCGCCGGCCGCCTGCGCGGTTCCGTCCTTCGGCGAGAGCAGCCATGCGCCAGAGGGCATCACGAGCGCGAGTGCGACCGATCCCCCGAGCGCCTCGGTGGTGCGCGGCTCGAAGTCGCCGGCCCGGGTCACGTCGAACCACGAGGAGAAGGCGTCGGCCAGGTCGAGCCCGTCGGGAAGCCCGGAGAGCAACCGGTGGATCGGACCGACCTCGAGCTGGTCCTCGGCCAGTTCGACGACGAGGGCGAGCACGGCACCCGCCCCGGGGTCCACGTCGTCCCCGCCTTGTTCGGCGCGGTATGCCTTCGCCGTCTCGTAGCGGTGGTGGCCGTCGGCGACCACCACCGGGGCCGCAGCCACCGCGGCCCCGACGGCATCGACCGTCGCCGGGTCGTCGATGACCCACAGCTCGTGGAGGACTCCGTCGTCGTCCCGTCCGGACGCGTCCGGCGGACGATGCTGGACGACATGGGCGGTGAGCCCCGGCTGCAGGGACAGGCCCCAGATGGGGGAGAGGTTGGTCCGGGTCGCGCGCAACAGCTCCAGGCGGTCGCTCTTGGCCTTGGGGAGGGTCTGCTCGTGGGGGAGGATGGTCGCGGTCGAGCCGTCGTCGAGCCCGAGGGATCCGAGGACCCCGTTGGTGGCGTGCCCACCCGCATCGGTCATCCGGTACGCGTAGAAGACGGGAGCCGGATCGCGCCGGAGGATCCCCTCGTCCGCCCAGAGGGCCAACTGGGCCGCAGCACCCTGGTAGCGGTCCTGCCCGGTTCGGTGGTCGGCCTCGGGCAGCTCGACCCGGATGGAGTTCGCACTGTGGCGCGCGGCGAGCCGTGCCCGCTCCTCCTGCCCGACCACGTCGTAGGGAGGGGCCAGGACCGTCGACAGGTCGACCCGGACGGGGTCGTACCGGAGACCGGCGAAGGGTTCGAAGCGGGGCATGGGCACTGACTACCACATCGCCGTGCCTCTCCAGGGTCCCCGTCCCGGCCGGAGGCGGCGGGTACGCCGTTTGTGCCGGCACCCGCGACCGTGCTCGTAGACTCCGGACGTGGACGGCGTCGAGGCGAGGCCCAGGGCAGCGGCCGCCGGGGTCGGTGCCACCCCGGGACGGGTCACCGAGGACCCGTCCCTCGGGCGCATCCTGACCGTTCCCAACCTCATCACGCTGGTCCGGCTGGCCTGCATCCCGGTCTACGTCTGGCTGCTCTTCGGCGCCCACCGCCAGACCGCGTCGGCCCTGCTCCTCGGCGTGCTCGGCGCGACCGACTGGATCGACGGCTACGTCGCCCGTCGCTTCCACCAGGTCTCGACCCTGGGCAAGATCATGGATCCGGTCGCCGACCGGGTCCTCGTGGTCACCGCGGTCATCACCATCACCGTCCACGGGGCGGTCCCGGTGTGGTTCGGCGTGGCCACACTCGCCCGGGAGGTGGTGGTGTCGGCCGCAGTGCTCCTACTCGCCTCGCTGGGTGCCGCACGCATCGACGTGCTGTGGGTCGGCAAGGCAGGCACCTTCGCCCTGATGTTCGCCTACCCCACGTTCCTGCTCAGCGACGGTGCCGCCTCCTGGCAGAGCGCGCTGCACGTGGTGGCCTGGGTCACCGGTCTGCTGGGCCTCGCACTGGCCTGGGTGGCAGCCTGTTCCTACGTGCCGGTGGCCCGCGCTGCGCTGGCGGATGGACGCGGGACCGGCAGAAGCGGGAGGACCGGATGAAGGCAGTGATCATGGCCGGCGGCGAGGGCACCCGGCTCCGGCCGCTGACCTCGAACCAGCCCAAGCCGATGCTCCCGATGGCCAACATCCCGATGATGGAGCACGTGGTCAACCTGCTGCGCCAGCACGGGTTCGAGGACATCGTGGTCACGGTCGCCTTCATGGCGAACGCCATCCGCACCTATTTCGGTGACGGCTCCGAATTCGGGGTCCGCATGGTGTACGCCACCGAGTCGACCCCGCTCGGTACCGCCGGATCGGTGCGCAACGCCCGTGACGAGCTCGACGAGCGGTTCCTGGTCATCTCCGGCGACGTCCTCACCGACATCGATCTGACCGCCGTGCTCGACTTCCACGCGCAGCGCGGTGGTCTGGCCACGCTGGCGCTCAAGGCGGTCGAGAACCCGCTCGAGTTCGGGATCGTGATCACCCGGGAGGACGGCTCGATCGAGCGGTTCCTCGAGAAGCCGACCTGGGGGCAGGTCTTCAGCGACACCATCAACACCGGGATCTACGTCCTCGAGCCGGAGATCTTCGATTTCATCCCCGAGGATCAGGTCGTCGACTTCTCGGAGCACTCGTTTCCGGCCGCGCTGCGGGCCGGGAAGGGTCTCTTCGGGTACGTCGCCGACAGCTACTGGGAGGACGTCGGGACGCTCGAGGCCTACCTCAAGTCGCATCAGGACATCCTGGACCGAAAGGTCCAGGTGGACATCGCGGGCTTCCCGCTGCGGCCGGGGATCTGGGTGGGCAAGGGCGCGGAGATCGATCCGAGCGTGGAGCTCGACGGCCCGGCGGTGATCGGTGACAACTGCGTCGTCGGCCCCGGGGCCAGGCTCGGGGCCTACTGCACCCTCGGGCGCAACGTCCGGGTCGGCGACAACGCGGTCATCGAACGGTCCGTCGTCCACGACAACACCTATCTGGGGTCCGGCGTCCGGATCGAGGGGAGCGTGCTCGGGCGGGGCTCCGACCTCCGCCAGGGCGTGCGCTGCGAAGAGGGTGTCGTGCTCGGAGACGAGTGTTTCGTGGGGGCGCTCGCCGAGATCAGTGCCGGGGTGAAGGTCTACCCGTTCAAGACGGTCGAGGCAGGGGCCATCGTGAACTCGTCGATCGTGTGGGAGTCGCGCGGCGCCCGCTCCCTCTTCGGCCGGGACGGTGTTCGGGGCCTCGCCAACGTCGACATCAGCCCGGAGCTCGCGGTGCGGCTCTCGATGGCCTGGGCGTCCACGCTCGAGAAGGGCGCCACGGTCACCAGCTCGCGCGACACCAGCCGGGCCGCTCGCGTGCTCAAACGGGCCATCATGGTCGGCTGCAACGCGGCGGGGGTCAACGTCGACGACCTCGAGGCCGCGACCGTCCCCGTCACCCGGTTCCAGGTCACGACCTCGACCAGCGTGGCCGGGATCTCGGTCCGGCTGGCGCCCGACGATCCGCAGTCGGTGGTGCTCCGCTTCTTCGACTCCGAGGGGCTCGACGTCGACGAGACGACTCAGCGGAAGATCGAGCGGCTCTACCACCGCGAGGACTTCCGACGGGTCCTGGCCCGCGAGATCGGGGACCTCGGCTTTCCGCCACGGACCCTCGAGCACTATACGGCCGCCCTCATCGACTCGGTCGACCTCTCCTCGGCAACCTCGGCCGATCTCAAGCTGGTCCTCGACTATTCCTACGGGACGGCCAGCTTCGTGATGCCCAATCTGCTGGCCAAGCTCGAGGCCGACGTGCTGGTGGTCAATCCCTACGCCAACACGGCCAGCGTCCTGGCCTTCGACCGGCAGGCGGCGGCGGCCCGGGTCTCGGAGCTCGTGCGGGCGTCGGGGGCCAGTCTCGGTGCGGTCATCGACCCCGGTGGCGAGTTCGTCGACGTGGTGGACGACCGGGGCCATGCCCTGAGCCACGACGAGACCCTGTTGGTCCTCTTGACCCTGGTCACCGAGGCCCATCCCGGCGCCCGGGTGGCTCTCCCGGTGGCGGCGAGCATTGCTGCCGAGGAGATCTGCCGCAAAGCGGGGGCGGAGATCCTCTGGACCAAGCTGTCCGCGTCCCATCTGATGGAGGTCGCCCGCTCGGAGAAGGTCACCCTCGCCGCCAGCCAGTCGGGGGGGTTCATCTTCCCGGCGTTCCTTCCGGCCTTCGACGGGGCCGCAACCCTGGTCAACCTGTTGGCCCTGCTGACCACCAACCGGCGCCGGCTCTCGGACATGGTGGCCGCGCTCCCGCCGGTCCGGATCGCCCACCAGGCCGTGCACACGCCGTGGGACCAGAAGGGGATGCTGATGCGGACCCTGGTCGAGCGCTCGCAGGGGAGGGACCTGGTCCTCGTCGACGGGGTCAAGATTCTCGAGGACGACGGGTGGGCGCTGGTCCTGCCCGATCCCGAGGAACCTCTGACCCACGTCTGGGCCGAGGCGCCGAGCGCCTCCGGCGCCGAGGCCCGCGTCCAGGAGTACACCACCCGGCTCGAGCAGCTCCTGCGCTGATCCGGGACGAACCGATCGACCGCCCGCGAGACGGTGCGGCATCGGGCACCGTACCCGGGGGTCGGGTATCGTCCGCAGCTATGGACGTACCCGACGGTCTCCGCTATTCGAGCGACCACGAGTGGGCACGGACCGACGGGGACCGCGTGCGCGTCGGGATCACCGACTACGCGCAGGACGCACTCGGTGACGTGGTCTTCGTCGACTTGCCGAAGGAAGGCGCCTCGGTGGAGCAGGGCGGCCTCATCGGCGAGGTCGAGTCGACCAAGTCGGTGTCGGAGATCTACGCCCCTGTGGCCGGTACGGTGGTGGCCGTGAACGCCGCCCTGGCCGACACCCCCGAGCGGCTCAATGCCGATCCCTACGGCGACGGTTGGATCTGCGAGATCGCGGCGACCGACCCGGGATCGGTGAGCGCGCTGCTCGATGCGGACGGCTATCGCCAACTGACCGAAGGGTGACCGCGGTCAGCGGGGTGGGGCTCGGGAGCGCACCGGTGGGAGCGACTACCGTGGATGGGGTGTTCTGTCACAGCTGTGGCCACAGGAATCCGACCGGAGTCAACTTCTGCTCCTCGTGCGGCGCACCCATGGTTGCGTCCGCTCCGGACACCTCGGTCTCCGTGCTCCCGGTGGAGGAGCTGTCGGAGGCCACCGACCTCGACGCCCGGATCGGTGCGCTCGAGCTGCCGCGGGGCGTCGGGTTGCTGGTCGTGGCGCGCGGGTATGACGAGGGTGTGCGGTTCGTGCTGAAGCGGGACGTGACCACCGCCGGCCGGCACCCCGACAGCGACGTCTTCCTCGACGACATCACCGTGTCGCGGCGTCATGCCGAGTTCGTGACCCGCACCCAGACGACGACGGTCCGGGACGTCGGATCGCTCAACGGTACCTACGTGAACCGTGAGCGAATCGAGGAGGCGGTCCTGAGCAGTGGGGACGAGGTCCAGATCGGCAAGTTCAAGCTCCTCTATCTCAAGGCGGCGGGCGAATGACGGGCGGATGGCGATGAGCGCACGGTCCTACCTCTCGATCGGCGACGTGCTGACCCTGCTCCGCCAGGAGTTCCCCGACGTGACCATCTCCAAGATCCGGTTCCTCGAGAGCCAGGGCCTGGTCAACCCTGAGCGGACCCCGTCCGGCTACCGCAAGTTCTACGAGCACGACGTCGAGCGGCTGCGGTGGGTGCTGCGCCAGCAGCGCGAGCACTTCCTGCCCCTCAAGGTGATCAAGGACCGCCTGGGAGACGAATCGGTCGATGCGGCCGCCCCGGTGGATCCACCCGACACCGGGCCCGCGGTTGCCGAGCGCGTCCTGGTCGGCCAGCGGGCAACCGCCGGAAGGGCGACCGTCGGCAGGCGCCGGAAGATGGCGCGCCTGCCGTGGCAGACGACGGAACCACGTTGCCGGGGATCGAACCGACGCCACGGCACGAGACGTTCTCGGAACGTGCAACGGCGGCGAGCACTCGGGTGCACGCGTCCTCGACGGGAGCCGGGGCTGCGGCGACGAGCGCACCGGGACCGACGCACGAAGCGGCGGTCGACCGCAGCTCCCTCTCCGGGACCGACGCACCGGTGCGCGGCCGCGCCGCCGGCAAGCGGGAGCGGTCGGGTGCCGCGACCCGGGTCACCGCCGGGTCGGACAACGGATCGTTGTCCCACGGGACGGCGGACGTCCCAGAGGCCATGGCAGCCACCGGCGCTGTTGCCGGTGCCGGGGACGTCGCGGCCTCGGTGGGTGACGCAGCTGGGGCGGGTCGCGCCGCAGCGTCGGCCGCGGCAACGCCCGACGTGCCGAGCGCCTCCGGCTCCTCGGTGTCGCCCGCGCCCTCGACGCGGTCGACGAGGTCCGGCCCGGCTCCTGGCGGTGCCCCGGGGGGCGGGGGGTCCGGCCCGGCCGATCTCAGCGGCGCGAGCCTCTCCCAGGGGGAGCTCGCGGCGTCCAGCGGGCTCGACGTCGCCGCCATCATCGAGCTCCAGGAGTTCGGCCTCCTCAGGGCCACGGTGATTGCCGGCATCGAGTGCTTCGACGAGGAGTCGCTGGTGGTGGCCACTGCGGCTGCCCGCTTGGCCCAGTTCGGCGTCGAGCCCCGCCACCTGCGGCTCTACAAGAACGCGGCCGACCGCGAGGCGGGGTTCGTGGAGCAGCTCGTGGTGCCCCTCGTCCGGCAGCGAAATCCCGACGCCCGGGCACGGGCCGTCGAGACGGCGGAGGAGGTCACCCGGCTCGGGCAACAACTCCGCAGCTCGCTCCTCCGGTCGGCGCTGCAGGACCTGCTCAACGGCTGAGGAGGAGCGAATCGGGCGCCCGAGGGCGCCGGCGGGGCCCGATCGCTGAACGCGTTCCGCGTCCGGCCGCGAGTAAGTTTGGGCCATGGTCGAAGTGCGGCTGCGAGCGGTGCGAGTGGACCTGCAGTCGAACACGCCGGTCCTCCTGCTCCAGGAGTCGGAAGGCCTCGGGCGCACGCTCCCGATCTTCATCGGCGCCCCGGAGGCCACTGCCATCGCCTTCGCACTCCAGGGGATGGACACTCCCCGGCCGATGACCCACGATCTCATCCGCGAACTGCTCGACGCGCTCGGCGCCGACGTGATCCGTGTCGTCGTGACGGAGCTCAAGTCGGCCACGTACTACGCCGAGATCGTGCTCCACCACAGCGACCGCGAGATACCGGTGTCGTCCCGGCCCTCGGATGCGGTGGCCGTCGCGGTACGGACCGGCGCCCCGCTCTACGTCGCCGACGACCTCATGGACAGCGAGGGCATCATGCTCGCGGTGGACGAGGAAGAGGACGGCGACGACGAGGACGCCGAGGAGAGCGCCAATCCCGACGAGCTGGTCGGGGAGTTCCGGATGTTCCTCGACTCCATCCGCCCGGAGGACTTCTCGCCCTGAGTACGCTCGTCCGAGTGGACGGGCCCGCGCGAGTGCCTCAGTCGTCGACGGCAGACAGCGAACCGGCGGAGACCGGACCGCGGGCCGTGCCGGCGATCATCGCGGTGATCCTGCTGGCTTCGCTCCTTGCGGGATGCTCATCGGGAACCGCGTCGTCCACGACCACCTCGACGTCGGCCACGTCGCGCTCCACCGGTGTCACCGCCACCACCGGGGCCTCGGGTTCCTCGACGACGTCGTCGACCCCGGGCGGCCCGGTCCGGTGCCCGACCACGGGTCTCGGCGCGTCGGTCGGCGGGAGCAACGGGGCCGCCGGCACCATCGAGACCACCGTCGTCCTGCACAACATCTCGAGCGCCACGTGCGTGCTCGGCGGGTACCCGGGCCTCCTCATGCTCGGCACGGGGGGAACCGCCCTGCCCACGACCGTCGTCCGGAAGGGACGGTACTCCTTCACCTCGCAGTCCCCGGTCACGGTCACGCTCGTCCCCGGCCAGACGGCGTCGTTCAACATCGGCTACTCCGACGTCCCGGTCGGTGGCGAGACCTCCTGCCCGTCCTCGGTCGAGCTCGAGGTGACCCCGCCCGGTGCGTACGACCACCTGACCATTGCCGCCACGCTCGCGCCGTGTGCCCACGGGACCCTCGTGGTCTCTCCGGTCCTTTCCGCATCGGAGGCACCTGCGACGACCGGTTGAGGCGGATCCCAGGGGCGACCCGCATCCTCCTGCTTCGCTACGCGGGGCGGACCAGCATCCGTCCCCGCACCCGTCCGCCGAGGATGGCCTCGAGCACCGGGGCCAGCCCGTCGAGGCCGACCTCCCCGGCTGCCATGCCGTCGACAAGCCCCGGCGGGTACGACGCGGCCATCTCGGTCCAGACCGCTCGCCGCTCGGTGATCGGGGTGCGGACGGTATCGACGCCGAGGACGGAAGCGGCCCGGACGATGAAGGGGTACACCGAGGTCTCGAGGGTGCTCCCGCCGGTGAGCCCGCTCGCGGCCACCCCGGCCCCGTAGCGCAACGACCGGAGCACGGCGGCGAGGGTGGCGCCCCCCACGCAATCGATCGCGCCGGCCCACCGCTCGGGCCCGAGGGTGCGCCCCGCGGGGCCGAGCAGGTCGTCCCGGCCGATGACCTCGGCTGCCCCGAGGCCCATCAGATAATCGTGTTCCTCGCTCCGTCCGGTGCTCGCCACGACCTCGTACCCGCGGGCCGCGCAGAGTGCCACCGCCATCCCCCCGACACCGCCGGAGGCTCCGGTGACCAGGACCGGCCCGAGTGCCGCGGCGCAACCCGTGGTGTTCCAGCCGGCGCAGGCTGAGCGCTGCGGTGAAGCCGGCCGTGCCGAGGATCGCCGCCTGCCGGGCGGTGAGACCCTCCGGGAGCGGCACCAACCAGGCCGCGGGAACGCGTGCATATTCGGCGAATCCGCCGTGCCGGGCCACCCCGAGGTCGTATCCGTGGACGATGACCTGCCGGCCGGGCTCGACCGCAGGGTCCGCCGAGTCCACCACCGTCCCGACGAGGTCGACGCCGGGCACCAGCGGGGAGGTCCGAGCGACCCGGTTCCCGGGCCGGGTCACCATCCCGTCCTTGTAGTTCACGGCCGACCAGTCGACCCGGACCAGGACCTCTCCGTCGGGGAGATCGCCCGGAGCGAGGGTGGTCACGCCGGCCTCCAGGGAGTCCCCTTCGCCGCTGACCAGGAAGGCGGAGAACGACCCGGGTGGCGGGGTGGAGGCGGTCATCACGGGTACCGTACTGAATGTCCATGAGCGGGGAGAACGCGATCGAGGCCACCCCGACCGGGGCACCCACCCCCTCTCCGGCGGCCGGCTGGTGGCCGTCGTCCTGGTCGGCGTCCGAGGTGGCGGCCGGGAAGATCTCGCGGGGTGGGCTGCAGACCGACGGCGGGTCGGTCTACTGGACCGAGAGCCGACCGAACGAGGGCGGGCGCCAGGTGGTGGTGGGTCGGGATCCGGGGGCGCCGACCCGGGTCAGCTCGCCGTCCGGGGTGAGCGTCCGCAGCCGGGTCCACGAGTACGGCGGGGGAGCGGCCACAGTGGTCGGGGGTGTCCTCTTCTACGTCGACGAATCCGACCAGGCATGGCATCGACTCGGGCTCGATGCCGGATCCCCGGTCCTGCTCGGGCCGGGCACCGCCGATCCGGGCTCGGCAGCGGCCGCTGTCCGCTACGCCGACGGCCGCCTCACAGCCGGCGGGGGCTGGTTCCTCACGGTCGAGGAGCGGCTGGGGGCCGCACGCACCGACCACCGCATCGTGGCCCTGCGGGTCGACGGTGGTGCGCCGGCTGTTCCGCTCTGCGTGGAGGACGACTTCGTCGCCGCGCCGCTGCCCGTCACCCGACGGCCGCTGGCTCGCGTGGGTGGGCTGGGACCACCCGTCGATGCCGTGGGACAGCTCCTCGGTGTGGGTCGCACCCCTGGTCGAGGACGCGACGTCGATCGGCCTGGGTGCCCGAAGCCGGGTGGCCGGAGGGGACCGGATCGCCGTCGGCCAGCCTCGCTGGTGCCGGGACGGGAGTCTGCTCCTGGTCGACGACCGGAACGGGTGGTGGCTCCCGTACCGGGTGGCGCCGTCCGCCTGGGTCGGGGCCGGGTCCGAGGGAACGCCGGCCGGTCCGCCGCTGGTGGACCTGGCGGCCGAGTTCCACGGACCGGACTGGGCGTTCGGCCAGGCGACCCTGGCCGAACGCGAGGACGGATCGGTCGCGGCGCGGATGCACCGCTCCGGCCGCGACGATCTGGTGCTCCTGCACCCCGGCCCCGCCGGTCCGCTCTCCGGCGGCTGGACGGTCTCGGTGCTCGAGCAACCCTGTGTCACCATCGCCGGCGTGGCCTGCCTGCCCGGGGGCGCGGTCGTCGTGCTCGGGTCCACGGCCACCGAGGCGCAGGTCGTCCTCGAGATCGACCCCGACGGCGAGCGGCCACCCCGTCGGCTGTCGGACCCCCCGCGGGTCACCGTCCCCGGAGCGGCGGTCTCGGTCGCCCGGCCGGTCCCCGCGCGCCCGGGTGGACACGGCGTTCCGGGCCAGTTCTTCGCACCGGTCGATCCGGCGTTCGACACGGTCGGCGGTGCGCCGCCCCCGCTGGTGGTGTTCTGCCATGGCGGACCGACCGGGGCGGCCGAACCGGGTTACGACCCGGTCCTGCAGTTCTTCACGAGCAGGGGGATCGCGGTGGCCGCGGTCGACTACCGCGGGAGCACGGGGTACGGACGTGCGTACCGGGATCAACTCCGCGGTCGGTGGGGCGAGGACGACGTCGACGACTGTGTCGCCTTTGCCGAGAACCTCGTCCGGGAGGGGCAGGTCGACGCGTCCCGGATGGCCATCCGCGGGACGAGCGCGGGCGGGCTCACCGCCCTCGGCGCCCTCGTCCGATCCCGGCGGTTCGCCGGTGCCGTGTCCTGGTACGGCGTGACCGACCTCGCCGCCCTGGCCGCCGACACCCACGACTTCGAGTCGCGGTACCTCGACGGGCTGGTCGGCCCGTTGCCTGAGTCGGCCGACCTCTACCGGGCCCGATCGCCGATCCACCATCCCGATCGTGTGAGCGGGCGGGTGCTGCTCCTGCAAGGGGCCGACGATCCGGTCGTGCCCGCCTCCCAGTCCGAGGGGTTCGCCGCGCGCCTGGCGGCTGCGGGCGTCGACTGCCGCCTCGTGGTGTTCGCCGGGGAGTCCCACGGCTTCCGCCGGGCCGAGACCATCGAGGCCGCCCTCGAGCTCGAGCTCTCCTTCTACCGGTCGCTGTTCACCCCCGATCGTGCCGACCGGGAGCGTGATGCCGCACTCCGAGGCGGGCCCCGTGCCGGCTGAGGGTGCGGTGGCAGGTCACGGGCCGTGGCGGTGGGCGATCGAGTGGGTCCGTGCCCTGTCGGCCGAAGGCCGTGACGCCTTCCTCTACACCGCGTCGGCGGTCTTCGCCGCGGTCACCGCCTTCGGAGCGGGCATCCCGCTCTACCGGCAGTGGGGGCAGATGGCCGTCGTGCCCTATGCGGTGGCCGCCCTGCTGATGGGCGTCGTCGCCCTCCGGATCCGTCGGACCGCCGCCCCCAGGGATGACACCGGCAGCGCACCACGGTCACGGCGTCCGGGCCGGAAGGCCGCCCGCATCGTCGCGTTCGCCATCGTGCTCTTCGGGGCGACGATCGTCCCGCTGGCCCTCGAGGTGATCTGGCGGTCCGAGGGAAACGCCGCTCTCCACGTGCAGCCCGAGGTGCTCGTGGTCGAGCGGGCCGGCGTCCTGGCCGCCCACGGCAAGGACCCCTACCGCGTGATCGACCGGAACGGACACATCCTCATCCACCAGAGTGCGGTGCCGGTCTACGAGCTCTACTACCCATACCTGCCTGGCATGGTCGTCTTCGGGTTCTCGAGTGTGAGCAAGGTGGAGGCGCGCCTGACCGATGCGCGGATCCAGTTCCTCATCGTGACCGTGCTGGTCACCCTCTTCGCGCTCGGTCGGCTGCGTCCGCCGACCGATGCCCGTACCCGGGCGCTCCAGGTGCTCACGGTGCTCCCGAGTGCGGCGCTGCCCCTGGCGACCGGGGGGGACGACATGCCGGTCGTGGCCCTGATGCTCCTCGGCCTGGTCGCCCTCCAGCGCCGCCGGCCGCTGCTCGCAGGGTTGGCCCTCGGGGCGGCGTCGACACTCAAGTTCACCGCGTGGCCGCTCGTGGTGTTCGCCCTCTGGGCGGCGACCGACCGGGCCCACCGCCGGGCCATCAGGTGGTACCTGCTCGGCGTCCTGGCGCTGGTGGTCCCGGTCATCGTGCCGGTGGCCCTCCGCAACCCCTCCGCGTTCATCGACAACGTCGTCCGCTACCCGTTGGGCCTGGCCGGGGTCTCGTCACCCGCGGCCAGCGCACTGCCGGGGCACATCCTGGTGTCGGCGCTCCCGGGTCTCCACCGGCCCTACCTGGTGACCGTGGGGCTCATCGGACTGGCCGTGCTGGTCCGCCGGCTCGTCCGCAAGCCGCCCCGGGACGCCGCGGCGGTCTCGGCGCTGACCGGGTGGGTGATGCTGGTGGCGATCCTGCTCGCGCCGGCCACGCGGATCGGGTACCTGCTCTACCCGATCAACCTGTTCGTATGGGCCTGGATGCTGCGCCGCGCAGAGGACCCGGTTGCCGTGGTCGATCACCCGGTCGGCGACCTTGCCGGGCAGGTTCAGTTGTCGTCGGGGACTTCGTACAGCTCCATCGAGAACGGCGTCACGCCCGCGCTGGTGGTCGGGGAGACCACCACTCCCACCTCCCAGTAGTACCCGTCCCCGCTCCCGTGCTTGGCGAGTACCTCGCTGCTCCCTGCGCCCTTCTGGGGAGCGGACCCGCTGTAGAGCACCTGCCATCCGAGTCGGGGCAGGAGCGTCCGGTAGACCCCGACAACCTGGGTGGCGCCGAGCAGGGAGGAGAACGACACGGTGCGGTCGAACTGGGACACGCCCTGATCCGAGTTGATCGTGCCGCTCAGCCGACTTCCCGTCGGCACCGCGAGGTTGCCGAGGATGTCGGCGGGGGGTTCCCCGTCACCGACGATGCTGTGCAGCGCGGCGGTGGCCGGGGTGAGCGCAACCGTGCTGCCGTCGGGAAGGGTCACCTGCCGGATGCCGAGCACCGGCGAGTTGCCCGAGATGAGGGCCGAGGCGACGATCCCGATGGTGAGGATGCCGACCGCGATGCCGAGCACGATGAGCGCGGGCCCACGCGCCGAGACGGGCTGGAAGGGCGGGGCAGTCGGCTCGGGAGTGTCGACACCGTCCGCGCCGGTCGACGCGGTCGGCGCGGTCGGCGCACCGTCCGACGTGGTCACCATGGCCCCATGCTACCGGTGGAGACCAGCCCCTCCCGGCGCGTGGGGCCTGGGTACACTCCCTCCACCGGCCGGCCATCGCGGCCGCAGCGTGCCACCGAGCGGGAGGAGCAAGGGTGCCCGTACAGCCCGAGCGGAGGACGGACCCGGTTGGCTCGCCCCCTCGACCGATGAGCCGGCGTGCCCTGCTCGGGAGTGCCGCGCTGGCCGCCGGCACGGCGCTCGCCGCCTGCGGGGGGACCTCCGCGTCGACGCCGTCGACCACACGCCCGGCGAGCAGCGGGACGCGCCGGGGGGTCGGCATCCCCCCCGCTCCGGATGCGGCGGTCGGCACCGACATGCTCCCCGAGGTCGACCACATCGTGGTCGTGATGTTGGAGAACCACTCCTTCGACAACCTGCTCGGCGTGCTCGGCCGCGGGGACGGTCTGCCGCGGGCGGCAGACGGGAGTCCCTCGCCGACCAACCCCGACGGCCACGGGGAGCTGGTGCGCGCCTTCCACATGCCCACGCCGTGCCAACAGAGCGGTCGGCCCTCGCAGTCCTGGAACGACTCGCACATCCAGTTCTCGGGCGGTACCAACCAGGGGTTCGTCATCAGCCTCTCCGGCCCGGTGGCCATGGGCTACTGGACCCCGGCGGACATGCCGTTCACGAGCTCGCTCGCCCGCACCTACCCGCTGGCCGACCGCTGGCACTGCTCGGTCCTCGCCCAGACCTACCCGAACCGGCGGTACCTGATCTCGGGGACGTCACTGGGTCTCGTCGACGACTCCCTCCCGCTGGCGCTCCCGCCCAACGGCACGATCTTCGACGCGCTCAACCGCCACGGGATCACCTGGAAGAACTACTACTCGAGCCTCCCGACCGCGGCCGTCTACCTTCCCCTCTACTCCGAGCCGTCGATCCACGCCGGTCTCGCTCCCATCGGCGACTTCTTCGACGACTGCCGCGCCGGCAGGCTGCCGTCGTTCTCATTGGTCGACCCCGATTTCGGCCACTCCAGCGAGGAGGACCCCCAGGACATCCAGTTCGGAGACGTCTTCCTGTCCGAGGTGGTCAATGCGGTGACGTCGGGTCCGGGCTGGTCCAAGTCCCTGCTGGTCTGGTGCTACGACGAGCACGGCGGCTACTACGACCACGTGCCGCCTCCACCTGCGGTCACCCCCGACGACGTGCCGCCGGCGCTGACCGCCGGTGAACTACCCGGGAGCTTCGACCGCTACGGCTTCCGGGTGCCGGCCGGTCTGGTGAGTCCCTACGCACGCCCCCACCACGTCTCGTCGACGGTCTACGACCACACCTCGGTGCTCCGCCTGGTCGAGACCAAGTGGAACCTGCCCGCGCTCACCCGCCGGGACGCCGCGGCGAACGACCTCCTCGACATGGTCGACTTCCACGCCCCGCCGCACTTCCTGCACCCACCGGCCCTGGCCGCGCCCGCCGACCCTGCCCTGCGTGAGTCATGCCAGTCGACCGGTCCGGGGACCATCCCCCCGGCCGGCGCAGTGGTGCCGGCTCACTGACTTGATCACGGAGAGAAGTCATCCCAGCGCTCTCAGTGAGACGACTTCATGGACTGTTTACATTTGAGATGCGATACCTCACAATCACTGGAGCATCGACGGGGTGGTACGGACCGTCATGAGGAGGGGCGCTCCCGCCGGCAACGGCGAGTGATTCCTGTGAATCCGGGGGGGTTCCAGGGGGGCAGTGGCCGGGTCGTCACGACCCGGCCACTGGCATGTCCGGGCCCGGTCGATCTCGCCGCGCGCACGATCGTGGGCAGTGCTTGCGCTGCCGGTACAACACTCAGTCGGGCGAGGCCCAGCCGAACGGGTCGAGCGGGCCGTGGCCCTTGCCGAGCTCCCAGCCGGCGGCCCCGTCGAGCGCCCTCTGGACGAAGCGCTTGGCTTCACCGACGGCCTCGGGTACCTCCGAGCCGGCGGCCAGCCGGGCGGCCGTCGCGGCCGAGAGGGTGCACCCGGTCCCGTGGTTGTTCCTGGTGGTGACGCGGGGCGCCTCGAGGACGGTCACCTCCCGGCCGTCGAAGAGCACGTCTGCCACCTGTGCGGGTCCGCCCCCCTCGTCCGGATCGTGGACCCCGGCGAGGTGGCCGCCCTTGACCAGCACCCATCCGGGTCCGAGCTCGTGAATCCGCCGGGCGAGCGAGATCATTCCCTCGACGTCGCACGCGCCGGTGGGCTCCACCCCGGCGAGGATCGCGGCCTCCCAGAGGTTGGGGGTCAGCACCAGCGCGTGGGGGAGCAGGAGGTCGCGGTAGGCGGCGATGCCGTCCCCGTCGAGCAGGGGGCGCCCGCTCGATGCAACCATCACCGGGTCGACCACCAGGCGGGGCAGCTCCCCGCCGGCTGCCCGCTCGGCAACGAGCGCGATCGTCCCTGCCGATCCGAGCATGCCGGTCTTGACCGAGGCGACCGGGAGGTCGTCGAGCACTGCGCTGATCTGCGCGTCGACCATCCCCACCGGGACGGGGAGGACGTCCACGACCGCGGTCGAGTTCTGGGCGGTGACCGCGGTGACCGCCGTCGCGGCGAAGACCCCGAGCGCGCTCATCGCCTTGAGGTCGGCCTGGATGCCGGCACCCGCTCCCGAGTCGGACCCGCCGATGGTCAGGGCCACCGGCGGGGTCGGGGCACCGATCACGTCCCGACCATCCCTTCGAAGGATGATGACGCCTCGGCGTGGAACCGACGCGAGATACGCCCCGCTGTGCGTGCCGCGCGGCCCGCACGGACGGCGTCCCGAATGCCCGCGGCCATGAGCGCGGGCCGGGCGGCACGCGTGATGGCCGACGCCACCATGACCGCATCACAGCCGAGCTCCATGGCCAGGCAGGCGTCCGATGCGGTACCGATGCCGGCGTCGAGGACCACCGGGACGCCGGCCGCCTCGACGATGAGCTCGATGTTGTGGGGGTTGCGGATGCCCAGGCCGGAGCCGATCGGCGATCCGAGCGGCATGACCGCAGCACACCCCACCTGCTCCAGGCGGCGGGCGACGACCGGGTCGTCCCCGCAGTAGGGCAGCACCACGAACCCGTCGTCGACCAGCTGCTCGGCCGCGTCCACGAGCTCGACGGCATCCGGAAGCAGGGTCTGATCGTCACCGATGACTTCGAGCTTCACCCAGTCGGTTCCGAACGCCTCGCGGGCCAGCCTGGCGGTGAGCACCGCGTCGGTGGCGGTGAAGCACCCCGCGGTGTTGGGAAGGATCCGGATGCCGAGGCCGGCGATGAGGTCGACCAGGGAGTGGCGGGTGGAGGGATCGACCCGCCGGACGGCCACCGTCGCCAGCGCGGTCTCGGACGCGACCAGGGCTTCGGTCAGCGACTCCGGACTGGCCATGCCACCGGTGCCGACCAGGAGCCTCGACGCGACGAGCGTGCCGGCGATCACCAGGGGATCGTGGGGGTCGGTGACCATCGCCAGCCACCGTATCCCTGCTCGTGGCGGTGCCGGTCCCCGGACGCCCTGACCGGTCGGCGGAGGCGTCAGCCGCCCGCCGCAGCCGTCACGATCTCGACCGCGTCGCCTGCCCGCACCCCGGTCGCCTCCCAGGCCCCCCGGTGCACGACCTCCCCGTTGACGGCCACCGCGACCCCCGCGGGGGACGGGCACCGGGCGGCGACCAGATCGGCGAGCGTCGTCCCGGAGGCCGCGTCGACGGGATCGCCGTTGATGGTGATCGGGACGCTCACCGCGCCGGGTGCAGGGTGATCGCCCCGCGTCCGCTGCCGACGGCGGGTATCGGGGGATCCGCCTCCGGTGCGGGTGGACGGCGGTCGACCGGGCCCGGGTGGAAGCGGTCGGGCCGGAAGCAGTCGAAGGCGCCGCGGGCGTCCGGTGCGCTGTGCGCCACGGGGCCCGCTCCGCCGCCGAGGAGCCCGAGCACCTCCTCCGCGGTCACCGGCGCCAACAGGATGCCGTTGCGGTAGTGGCCGGTGGCCAGGAGCAGGCCGTCGATCCCGGTGGTTCCCACGATGGGGCCGTTGTCCGGCGATCCCGGCCGGAGCCCGACGGCGGTTTCGTCCAGCACGTACTCCTCCAGCGCGGGCACCAGGCGCACGCGTCCTCGATCAGGTCGCCGATGGCGCCGACCGTCAGCGAGACGTCGAAGCCCCGCTCCTCGACGGTTGCCCCGACCACGACGGTCCCGTTGCTGCGGGGCACCAGGTAGCACGACCGCCCGTGGACCAGGCCACGCACCGTGCGGCGCAGGCGCGGCGCCTCTCCCGGGGCGCGGAGGCGGAGCGTCGCCCCGCGCACCGGGCGCACCGGGGGCCGCACACCCTCGGGGAGACCCACGATCGTGCCGGAGGCACTACCTGCGGCCAGCACGAGCGTGTCGCATGGCAGGCGTTCGCCGCCGGTCAGATCGACGGCCGTCACCCGGCCGCGGGCAACCCCGATCGAGCGGACCTGCTCGGCGAGGAAGGAGACCCCGGCAGACCGGCAGGCGGCGAGGAGCGCCTCGGTCGCCCGGCGGTTGTCGACCTGGTGGTCCTCGGGCAGGTCGGCCCCCCCGGAGACACCCGGGCTCAACAGCGGTTCGGCCGTACGGCAGGCGCTCCCGCCCAGGCGGTCGGCGGCGAGGTCGAGCGACTGGCGGAAGGCGAGCTCTCGGTCGACCGCAGCCCGGTCGGAGGGATCGACCGCCACGAACAGCGTGCCCGAGGAGAGGTACCCGATGCCCATACCCGATGCGTCCTCGAGCGCGGCGGCGAACGCCGGCCAGGCCTTGGCTGCAGCCATGTCGAGTCGGGCCAGCTGTTCCTCGCCGAAATGGGCCTCGCCGACCGGGGCGAGCATCCCGGCCGCCGCCCAGGTCGCTCCGTGGCCGGGCGCGGGGTCGATCACGGTCACGGCACGGCCCGCCGACCCGGCACGCCAGGCGATCGAGAGGCCGATGATCCCTCCGCCGACCACCACGACCTCGGCGGGGGAGCGGGCGGGCATGCGGCCATGCTACGGCGCCGCGTGGAGCGGCCCGGCCCGCCCACGGTCCGTCCCCGGCGCCCGCGTCCTGGGCGAATTCCTTGCCCGACCTGCCACTCGTGCGTGTAGAATTCTCCGACCACGCATGGGCCAACGTCGTCCCGAGCGGTAGATCCACATCTCTCGTTGGAGCGACCCGATGACGACCACGCCAGGCTCAGCTGACGGCACCGCCGGCTCCCCCGCGCAGCATCGCCCGCCCCGACCGCCGGTCGGGGGGCTCTACGATCCGCGCTTCGAGCACGACGCCTGCGGGGTGGCCCTGGTGGCCGACCTCCAGGGCCGTGCGAGCCACGATCTCGTGCAGCGGGCGGTCGCCGCGTTGGAGCACCTCGCCCACAGGGGTGCGACCGGCAGCGAGGAGGACAGCGGCGACGGAGCCGGCATCCTCCTGCAGGTTCCCGACGAGTTCTACCGCCAATCGGTCGACTTCCCCCTGCCCGGTCGCGGCCGGTATGCGACCGGCATCGCCTTCCTCTCCCGTGACCCGGGAGAGGCCGCCACCGCCCGTCGGTTGGTCGGGAAGCTGGCCGCCGAGGAAGGGCTCGACGTGCTCGGATGGCGGGAGGTCCCGGTCGTCGAGGACATGCTCGGATCGATCGCCGACGCGGCACGCCCCTCGATGCACCAGCTCTTCGTGGCCCCCTCCGAGGGCACGCCGCTCGGGCCCGGCGATCCGGCCAGGGCGCTCGACCGGCTGACCTTCGTGCTGCGCAAGCGGGCCGAGCACCACGTCGACGACTGCTACTTCGCGTCGCTGTCGGCCCGGACCATCACCTACAAGGGCATGCTCACCTCCCACCAGTTGGCCGACTTCTTCCCCGATCTGGCCGATCCACGGCTGGTGAGCGGGCTGGCGCTCGTCCACTCGCGCTTCTCGACCAACACCTTCCCCTCGTGGCCGCTGGCCCACCCGTACCGCTACATGGCCCACAACGGTGAGATCAACACCCTGGCCGGCAACCGCAATTGGATGCGGGCCCGTGAGGCGCTCTGCACGACCGATCTCATTCCGGGCCTCGAGCGGGCATTCCCGGTGGTGACGCCCGGGGCCAGTGACTCGGCCTCGTTCGACGAGGTCCTCGAGCTCCTCCACCTCGCCGGGAGGCCCATCCAGCACGCGGTGCTGATGATGATCCCCGAGGCGTGGGAGAACCACCCGACGATGGACCCCGCCCGCAGGGCGTTCTACCGGTTCCACGCCGCGCTCGATGGAGCCCTGGGACGGGCCCGCCGCGGTGGCCTTCACCGACGGGACGGTCGTCGGCGCGGTGCTCGACCGCAACGGCCTGCGGCCGGCCCGGTACTGGGTCACCGACGACGGGCTGGTGGTCCTCGCCAGCGAAGTCGGTGTCCTCGACGTGCCACCGGAGAGGGTGGTGCGCAAGGGGCGCCTCCAACCGGGCCGGATGTTCCTGGTCGACACCGAGGCCGGGCGCATCGTCGACGACGACGAGATCAAGGAGATCCTCGCCTCGGAGCATCCGTACGCGGAGTGGCTCGAGGAGGGGGAGATCGAGCTCGACGACCTGCCCCCCCGGACCATGCTCACGCCTCAGCACGGCTCGGTGGTGGGTCGACAGCGCCTGTTCGGCTACACCGACGAGGAGCTGCGCCTCATCGTCCAACCCATGGCCCGGGTCGGCGCCGAACCGATCGGATCGATGGGCACCGACGCGGCCATCGCCGTGCTGTCCGAGCGGCCGCGCCTGCTCTACGACTACTTCACCCAGCTGTTCGCCCAGGTCACCAATCCACCGCTCGATGCCATCCGTGAGGAGCTGGTCACCTCGCTGCAGTCCACCCTCGGCCCCGAGGCCAACCTGCTCGAGCCGACCCCCGACTCCTGCCGCCAGATCGTGCTGCCGATGCCGGTCATCGACAACGACGACCTCGCCAAGCTCCTCTATGTCAACGAGGACGGCAGCACCCCGGGGTACAGCGCCTTCGCCATCGACGGGCTCTTCGAGGTGTCCGGGGGTGGGGACGCCCTGCGGGCGGCCCTCGACGACGTCCGGGACAGGGTCGGCGCGGCCATCCGGGAGGGCGCCGATGTGATCGTGCTGTCCGACCGGAACTCGACGACGACCCTTGCGCCGATCCCCTCGCTGCTGCTGGTCAGCGCGGTCCACCACCACCTGGTCCGCGAGCGGACCCGGACCCAGGTCGGCCTGGTGGTGGAGTCCGGTGACGCCCGCGAGGTCCACCACATGGCCCTCTTGAAGGGGTTCGGCGCTGCCGCCATCAACCCGTACCTCGCCTTCGAGAGCATCGACGACATGATCTCCTCGGGGCTCCTGACCGGCGTGACCCCCCGCCAGGCCCAGCGGAACTACATCAAGGCCGCCTCCAAGGGAATCCTCAAGGTCATGTCCAAGATGGGCATCTCGACCGTGGCCTCCTACACCGGTGCACAGGTCTTCGAGGCGGTCGGCCTGGCCGCAGCGGTGGTCGACGAGTACTTCACCGGCACCGTGTCGAGGATCGGCGGGGTCGGCCTCGACGTCCTCGCCGAAGAGGTGGTCCGGCGGCACCACTTCGCCTACCTCGAACGGCCCGCCGAGCTCGCCCACCGCGAGCGCGAGGTGGGTGGGGAGTACCAGTGGCGGCGTGAGGGCGAGATCCACCTCTTCAACCCCAAGACCGTCTTCAAGCTCCAACACGCCACGCGGTCCAAGCGCTACGACGTCTTCAAGGAGTACACCCGTGCCGTCGACGACCAGTCGAGCGCGCTGGCCACCCTGCGCGGGCTGATGACCCTGCGGACCGGGGTCCTCCCGCCGGTTCCCCTCGAGGAGGTCGAGCCGGCGTCGGCCATCCTGGCCCGGTTCTCGACCGGTGCGATGTCCTACGGCTCGATCTCGGCGGAGGCACACGAGACCCTGGCCATCGCGATGAACCGGCTGGGGGGCAAGTCGAACACCGGCGAGGGCGGCGAGGACCCTGACCGCTTCACCCCCGACGAGGACGGGTCCCTCCGGCGCAGCGCCATCAAGCAGGTGGCCTCGGGCCGCTTCGGGGTCACCTCGGAGTACCTGGTCAACGCCGACGACCTCCAGATCAAGATCGCCCAGGGAGCCAAGCCCGGCGAGGGCGGCCAGCTGCCCGGTTCCAAGGTCTACCCCTGGATCGCGAAGACCCGCTTCTCGACGCCCGGGGTGGGACTCATCTCCCCACCGCCCCATCACGACATCTACTCGATCGAGGACATCGCCCAGCTCATCCACGACCTCAAGTCCGCAAACCCCAGAGCACGGGTGCATGTGAAGCTGGTGGCGGAGATGGGTGTGGGCACGGTGGCCGCAGGGGTCGCCAAGGCACATTCCGACGTGGTCCTCATCTCGGGTCACGACGGCGGGACCGGCGCGACACCGCTCACCTCGCAGAAGCACGCGGGCATCCCCTGGGAGCTCGGGCTGGCCGAGACCCAGCAGACGCTGATGGCCAACGACCTGCGGGACCGGATTGTGGTGCAGGTCGACGGCCAGATCAAGACCGGGAGGGACGTGGTGGTGGGCGCCCTGCTCGGTGCGGAGGAGTTCGGATTCGCGACGGCACCACTGGTGGTGTCCGGCTGCATCATGATGCGGGTCTGCCACCTCGACAGCTGCCCGGTCGGGATCGCCACCCAGAACCCGACCCTCCGCGCGCGCTACAGCGGCACCCCGGAGTTCGTCGAGACCTTCTTCGAGTACATCGCCGAAGAGGTCCGCGAGTATCTCGCCGCACTCGGCCTGCGCTCGGTGGAGGAGGCGGTGGGGCGGGTCGACCTGCTCGACACGGTTTCCGCGGTCGACCACTGGAAGGCCTCCGGACTCGATCTGGCCCCGATCCTGCTGGCTCCCGACGTGGCACCGGAGGCGGTCCGCCACCGCATCCACGAGCAGGACCACGGCCTCGAGCGGGCGCTCGACCACAGCTTCCTCGAGGCCTGCCGTCCGGCCATCGAGCACGGTGAGCGGGTAGCCGCCGACCTGGCGGTGACCAACGTCGACCGCACGGTGGGCACCCTCCTCGGCTACGAGATCACCAGGCGGCACGGCGGGGCCGGGCTGCCCGACGGGACGATCGACCTCACCTTCCACGGATCGGCCGGCCAGAGCTTCGGGGCCTTCGTCCCACGGGGCGTGACCCTGCGCCTGTTCGGAGACGCCAACGACTACCTGGGCAAGGGCCTCTCCGGCGGCCGGATCGTGGTGCGCCCACCCGAGGAGGCGCCGTTCGCCGCCGAGGAGAACATCATCGCCGGCAACGTCATCCTCTACGGAGCCACCGCCGGGGAGGTCTTCCTGCGCGGCCAGGTGGGTGAACGGTTCTGCGTGCGCAACTCCGGCGCGGTCGCCGTCGTCGAGGGTGTGGGGGACCACGCCTGCGAGTACATGACGGGTGGGCGGGTGGTGGTGCTCGGCCCGACCGGGAGGAACTTCGGCGCGGGCATGTCCGGGGGGGTTGCCCACGTCTACGACCCGCACGGACGGCTGCCCGCCGTCTACAACCAGGAGATGGTCGATCTCGAGCCGGTCGCCCACGACGACCGGATCTGGTTGCGCGACCGGATCATGCTCCACAGCGAGGAGACCGGGTCCGAGCTGGCCGACCGCATCCTGGCCGACTGGACCTCGGCCTCGGAGCAGTTCGTGACCGTGATGCCCCGTGACTACCGCCGGGTGCGCGAGGCGACCGAACGCGCCGTGGCGGAGGGCAGGTCGGTGGAGGAAGCAGTCATGGAGGCGTCACATGGGTGACGTCTTCGGGTTCCTCAAGTTCCGGCGCACCCTGCCCGCCCGCCGCCCGGTCCCGGTCCGCCTCCGCGACTGGAAGGAGGTCTACGAGCCGTTCTCCGCCCAGGCCGCCGCCGATCAGGGTGCGCGTTGCATGGACTGCGGCATCCCGTTCTGCCACGAGGGGTGCCCACTCGGCAACCTCATTCCCGAGTGGAACGACCTCGTCTACCGCGACGACTGGTCCGAGGCGATCGAGCGTCTGCATGCCACCAACAACTTCCCGGAGTTCACCGGGCGTCTCTGCCCGGCTCCCTGCGAGGGCTCGTGTGTCCTCGGCATCAACGACGACCCGGTCACCATCGAGCGGATCGAGTACGAGATCGTCGAGCACGCATGGTCGGAAGGGTGGGTCCTCCCGGTGCCCGCCCCGGCGTCGACCGGCAAGCGGGTCGCGGTGGTCGGTTCGGGTCCTGCAGGGCTGGCCGCGGCGCAGCAGCTGGTGCGTGCCGGACACGGCGTGGTGGTCTTCGAGCGTGCCGAGCGGCCCGGCGGGCTGCTGCGCTACGGGATCCCCGAATTCAAGATGCAGAAGGCCGTCCTCGACCGCCGCCTGGCCCAGCTCGAGGCGGAGGGCGTCGAGTTCCGCTGCGGGGTCTCGGTGGGGGAGTGGTCCCCGGAGGTGAACCTGGCCGTCGCACCGGAGGTCACGGTCGTCCCCGCCGGAACGCTCGTCGAGGAGTACGACGCCGTGCTGTTGGCCGGCGGAGCCACCCAGCCCAGGGACCTGCCGGTTCCCGGGCGTGAGCTCGACGGCGTCCACCCGGCGATGGACTACCTGAAGCCCTCGAACATGGTGCAGGAGGGGTCGCTGCCGGCGTCGCCCATCAGCGCCGAGGGGAGGGCCGTCGTGATCATCGGGGGCGGCGATACCGGGGCGGACTGCCTGGGCACCGTTCACCGGCAACGGGCGCGCAGCGTGCACCAGTTGGAGATCATGCCGGAACCACCGAACGACCGCACCGAGGACAACCCCTGGCCGACCTGGCCGCTCATCCTGCGCACCTCCGCCGCGCTCGAGGAGGGGGGGGAGCGGGTGTTCTCGGTGACCACCGACGAACTGCTCGGGGACGGGGCCGGACGGGTCCGCGCCCTGCGCGGCCACGAGGTCGAGATGGTCCCCGATGACGACGGGCGACCGGCATTCCGGGCGGTCGAGGGAAGCGAGTTCGAGCTCCCCTGCGACCTGGTGCTGCTGGCGATGGGTTTTCTCGGTCCCGAGCCCCACGGGGTGGTCGCGGACCTCGGGCTCGAGCTCGATCCGCGTGGATGCGTGGCAGCCGACGCCCGCTGGTCGACCAACGTCGACGGGGTCTTCGTCTGCGGGGACATGACCCGGGGCCAGAGCCTCATCGTCTGGGCGATCGCCGAGGGACGGTCGGCCGCCGCTGCGGTCGACCGTCAGCTGATGGGCGAGACAGCCCTGCCCGCGCCGCTCGTCCCGGGGCAGCTGGCTCTCCGCTAGAGCCCCGGTGCCCGGCCGCTGGTATCAGCCGCTGGCCATCAGGGGGCGGGAGGGCGCGGTACCGAAGGTGGTCACGCGGTTGCCTCCCTGGTGCTTGGCATCCGAGCTGGCCAGATCCGCACGCGACAGCAGATGGTCGCCTGCACGACCGAGGTGGTCGAGCGCGACCCCGATGCTGGCGGTCACCGAGATCTCGCCGTCTCCGACCTGGATCGGGAGCCGCAGCGCGGCGAGCACACGTTCGGCCAGCCGGGCCACCTCGCCGGGCTCGGCGACGTCCTCGACCAGGATGCCGAACTCGTCGCCGCCGAGGCGGGCGGCGGTGTCCGAGCTCCGCAGGCATCCGAGGAGCCGTACCGCGGTGCTCAGCAACACGCAGTCGCCGGCGGCGTTGCCCACGTTGTCGTTGATGGCACTCATGTCGTCGATGTCGACGACCAGGACGGCCAGCCGGCCATGGGTCCGCTCGAGCCGGGCCGACGCATGCTGGAGGCGATCGAGGAAGAGCACCCGGTTGCCGAGCGCGGTGAGCGGGTCGTGCAGCGACTGGTAGGAGAGTCGCTCCTCGAGCCGCTTGCGGTCGGTCATGTCACGGAAGCTCCACACCCGGCCGATGGTCCGATCCTCCAACCGCTGAGGCGTCGAGTAGCGCTCGAACACCCGTCCGTCGAGGAACTCGAGGGTGTCGAGGCTCTCGGCTTCGGGCTGGCGGTAGAGCTCGTCGATCCTGGCGACGAAGGCGTCCGGGTCCACCAGCTGTTCGCGTACGAACGCGATGGCCCGGGCGTCATCGCGGCTCAGCGCGATCGAGTCGGGGATGCGCCACATGTCGACGAAGTTGCGGTTGAAACTGGCGAACCGACCGGCGGAGTCGACGACGAGGATGCCGTCGGCTGTGGCATCGAGGGTGGCCGTCAGGAGCGACTGGGCCTTGCGCAGCTCGAACTCGGCCAGGGTCCGTGCGGCGGTGTCGTGACCGGTGACCACATAGCCGGCCACCGTGGGATCGTCGACCAGGTTGATGAAGGAGAGCTCGTAGGGGACCGATCCCCGGTTTCCCTGGCGGAGCAGGGCCACCTGGACGGTCACCGGGAAGGCCGCAGTGGCTCCCTGGCCGGCCCGCTCGAAAGCCCCGGCCAGTGCCGGACGGTCGGCCTCGAGCACCAGCTCCGCCAGCGGGTGTCCCTCGACCAGCTCGGGATCGTGGCCGAGCCGACGGGTCACCGCCGCCGATGCCGATTCGATGTCGCCGTGCCGGGAGACGAGCATGGTCAGGCCGCCCGAGTTCTGCACCATCGAGCGGAATCGAGCGTCCTGGTTGTGCGCGAGCTCGAACCGACGGCGCTCGGTCAGGTCGCGGAGGGTGAACAGGAGGGCATCGGGCTCGAGCCACGGGACCGGGGCGCCGATGAGCTCCATCAGGTGCCACCCGGTGGCGGCGCGGAACCGGACCTCGATCGGGGCACCGATCTCCTTGCCAGGGATCGATGAGAGCGACCGGAGCACGAGCTCGACATCTTCGGGATGGACGAAGTCGAGCCCGGCCACACCCCGCGCCTCAGCCAGGGTGGTCCCGAAGAACCGCTCGGCGGCCGTGTTGACCCACAGCACGTGCCCTCCGCCGTCGGACACGATCACGACGTCGGGAATGGCATGCAGCAGCCGGGCAAGGGTGGGCGGGTCTTCGGCCTTCAGGGCTGCAGGGATTTCGCTGCCTACTGTCGGCATGGAGGAGGTATCGACGTCGCAGGCGGGAAGCTTGAGGTGGCCGAACGCACCCTGGGTTGCGTCTGGCAGGCGAGCGAGGCACGGAGACCCGGATTGCGGCATCGGACCGGCGCAGATGGCGGTCCCCACGGGCACGGGTTCGGGGTGGCAAGATGCCCACCGTCAGCAGCTCAGGGCGCAGCGGGCGCCCATCGAGGTCCCCCGGGTGATGTGGTCGTGACGATGAGGAACCCGTTGCGGAGGGTGCAGATCGGCCTCGCGGCGCTCGCCCTGGTCGTCGTGGCCGGCACGGTCGGGTATGTCCTGTTCGGCTTCGGGCTGCTCGAGGCCCTCTTTCTGACGGTCAGCACCGTCGCGACCGTGGGCTACGGCTTCCCCCACGCCCTCGGGTCGGCCGGCAAGATCTTCACAATCCTGCTCATCCTGGTCGGGGTGGGGACCGCGCTCTACACATTCACGGTGACCCTCGAGGTGCTCATCGACGGTCACATGCGAGACCTCGTGAGGAGGCGCCGAATGGAACGGCAGATCGCCGGGATGAAGGACCACGTCGTGATCTGCGGCTGGGGTCGGGTCGGGCGCGAGGTGGCCCGCTATCTGGACCGCGCCGGCCAGCAGATCGTGGTGGTGGACCGGGACGCCGACCGGATTGCCGCTGTCGACCATCCCACGGTGGCGGGTGACGTGACCGACGACGAGACACTGCTGCGCGCGGGGATCGAGCGGGCCGGGACGCTCATCGCGGCCCTCGACACCGATGCCGACAACCTGTTCGTCACCGTCTCCGGCAGGTCCTTCCAGCCGTCCATCCACGTGATCGCCCGGGCACGCAGCACGACGTCGGAGGCGAAGCTGTTGCGGGTGGGGGCGGACAGGGTGGTGAACCCACAACGGTTGGGCGGCGACCGGATGGCCGCCTTCGTCACCCAACCCCACGTGGTGGACTTCGTCGACGTCGTGATGCACGACGGATCCCTCGAGTTCCGCCTCGAGGAGCTGCGGGTGGGACCCGACTCCCCGCTGCACGGCATGACGCTCCGTTCGACCCGGGTCCATGAGCTGACCGGCGCTCTGGTGATCGCCATTCGACGCGAGGACGGGACCTTCGCCACCAACCCCTCGCCGGAGACCGAGGTCAACGCCGGAGACGTGCTCATCGGGGTGGGGACGTCCGCCCAACTGGGGGCGCTGCAGCAATTCGCGTCACAGCCGTGACCGTCCCTCCGGTCGGGTGGGACGTCACCGCCCTCGACGGCACGGCGACTCGAGCGGCTGTGCACCCACGAGAGAGCCCAGAGAGCCGAGTAGGGTGGATGCAAGGACGATCCGGCCCCAGTGGGGAGTCGCTTCCGTTCAAATCGCCGCCGCGCGGCGGCCGATCGGAGCACCGTGTCCACAGCAGCAGTCCAAACGGGTACCCAGCTCGACGTTCACCATCTGCCGGAGACGAACGGGCGAATGTCCGTGTGCAGACGCTGCGGATCCCAAACCGACGGTCCCGAGGGTCTCCACCACCTACCTGCCGAGCGGGAGGTCATCCGGGCGGGTGAGTGGCTGATCGCACAGTCGAAGATCGGCCACATCGATCGGATTCGAGAGTTGCGAAAGGACGGGTCGGGAGGCGCCGCATAGTCGCGGCGTCCAGTGGTCGGTCCCGTCCGTTGTTTTTTCAGGTGCTCGGTCGGGCCCGGCGGGTACAGTCACGAGTGTCCGGTCCGGACTCACGCCCACAGAGGAGACCGTCGTGGACGAAGGAGAGCCCAGAGAGCCGATTTCGTATCTTGCCCTCGCCAATGACACTCCCGTGCTCAGTTCATCGGGCTCCGAGTTCGGGAAGGTCGTCCACGTTCTGCAGATCCCCGAGCTGGACGAGTTCGACGGGATCGTCGTAGGCACCAAGCAGGGCCATCGATTTGTCGACCGGGACCAGATCGCGGAGATCACCACGTCCGCTGTTCGATGCGATCTGTCCGACGAGCAAGCGGCAGCTCTACCGGCTCCAGACGGTGCGCCGGTCCTCCAGCTCGATGTGACCGACCAAGAAGGCTCCTCCTTGAGTGCCAGGTTCGCCAGACTGTTCCGGCGGCCGCGCTGGAAGGAACGCGACTAGCGGAGGGTCCCGAGCGGCTGACCGTCACAGCGAGCTCGGTCTTCTCGGAACAATTGCCCTGTGACCCGACCAAGTAACGTCCTCGAAGAGTCTTCAGCGAAACACAGCGTGCACGCGTACTGCGCCCAACTCAGGAGGCGAGCGTCATTTCGGGGGAAACGAGGCATATGACGCTGGCTCTCAGGAGCATGGCTGGAGCAGCGGTACTCCTCGGCTGTCTTGCATTCTCGAATGCAGGTGTCGCCGGGGCGGCAGTCGTCGTCGTCCCGCCACCACCGGGCACACCTTCGTCAGCGACTTCCATCGAGAGCTACATGGCCGGTGAACTGTTGGCGGACGTTCAAGCCGAGCGTGCGGCGCGTGGCTTGGCGCCGCTGGAGCTCCTCGGGCGGTAATGCCTTTGTCATGATCAACGAGGACAACCTTGCACCGGGCGTCAATCAGGTTCCGACCCCGGCGGACCCGATCGTGACCACCCCGTCGAGCGGAAGCACCTGCTCCACGGTCCCGAGCACCACGGCCGAGGGTTCCACCGGCTGGACGGGTACCGGCTCGTTGCAGGGGCAAGCAGTGGGCATGGCCGCTTCGCCTGATGGCGAGGGCTACTGGTTGGCGAGCGCGACCGGGTCTGTGTCAGCTCATGGTGACGCCGTCAACTTCGGAAGTCTTGCGACACTGGGAATCGTTCCGAGCGAGCCGATCGCTCACATTGTCTCCACGCCGGATGGCAAGGGGTATTGGTTGGTCGCCGCCGACGGCGGGGTCTTCTCGTTCGGCGACGCACACTTCTACGGTTCGATGGGAGGGAGGCCGCTCGACGCACCCGTCGTCGATCTGGCACCAACTGCGCACGGGGGAGGCTACTGGCTCGTGGCTTCAGACGGCGGCATCTTCGCGTTCGGAAATGCGACCTTCCACGGATCGATGGGTGGTCAACACCTCAATCAACCGGTGGTGGGAATCGCTCCCGACCACGTCACCGGAGGGTATTGGGAAGTCGCGACCGACGGCGGCATCTTCGCGTTCGATGCGCCGTTCCACGGAAGTACGGGATCGATCCATCTCACCGAGCCGGTGAACGGCATGACGGCGACTCCTGACGCCAATGGTTACTGGTTCGTGGCCGATGACGGCGGGGTGTTCGCGTTCGGGAACGCACGGTTCCAAGGGTCCATGGGGGCGAGCCAGCTCGTTGCACCGATCGTGGGGATGGCCACCGACGATGCCACGAACGGGTATTGGCTGTTGGGAGCGGACGGCGGGATCTTCAGCTTCGATGCGCCCTTCTTGGGTGCAGGCTGACCGACCTGCCGCGTGGGATCAGGAGGTCGCTTCGTCATCAGACTGCTCGCCCGTATCGATCGGAAGGCGGTCGGGGCCCGCCCAGAATGACGGTGGATCGCTCGCCGGACTCGCCTCACGCTCGGTCTCGTCGACCATCTCGTCCGCCGACACGGGGCCTTTCCGGCCTTCGTCGGTTGGACCGGGGGGCGTGCCCATGCCCCCGATGTTAACGGCATCCCTCTTGTGGGGGTCCGGTCGACCCACCAGGACCCGGAGATCCACGCCGCTCAGGTCATGACCTGCGATCCCACCGACAGCTATGTGGTGATGACGACCTTGCCCCGAGCGTGACCCTCGTCGAAGTACCGCATTGCCGATGCGGCGTCCTTCAGCGGGAAGGTCCGGTCGATGGCAGGCGTGACCCTTCCGGAGTCGAGGAGCTCCGTGAGAACGGAGAGGTCTGCGGCGTTCTCGGACACACCGAGCATGCGCAGCTTCTGACTCACCAGTGGGGAGAGCAAGAGCGCCCGGAGCTGGCGGTCGAAACCGCCGAGCCACCGTCCGTCGGTCTCGCCTCCGATGATGACGAGTCTTCCGTTCGGGCCGAGGGCTCGGCGAAGGCGTGAGAGCGGGCTGTTGCCTCCGATGTCGAGGACCACGTCGTAGCTCGGATCGCCGTCAGCAAAGTCGCCAACGTTGTAGTCGACGACATGATCGGCGCCGAGAGATCGGACCAGCTCCATCTTGCCTGTGCTGCAGACACCAGTGACTTCGGCACCGAATGCCTTCGCGATCTGCACGGCGAACGTGCCGACGCCTCCCGATGCACCGATGATGAGGACCCTCTGTCCCGCCTCTCCGTCGGCCCCGGCACGCACGCCCTGCAGCGCGGTGAGCCCGGAGACGGGGACCGCTGCAGCCTGCTCGAAGGAGAGGGTGACCGGCTTGAGGGCGAGTCGGCCGGCCTGGGCGGACGCGAACTCAGCGAAGGTGCCGTTGCCGGTGCCGTAGACCTGATCTCCTGGCCCGAACTCGGTCACGTCCCCGCCCACGGCGTAGACGGTGCCGGCGAGACTCCGGCCGGGATTGGGCTGCGTGGGCCGGCGAACCCCGAAGCCCATGATGCGCATGAGCTTGGGTAGGCCGGTCATGAGATGCCAGGTTCCTCGATCGACGCTGGCCGCATGCACCCTCACCAGGACCTCGCCGGCGCCCATGGTGGGGAGGGGTGTCTCTGCCACTCGCAGGACGGTGTCGGGCGAGCAGCCGTACTCCTCTTGGACGACTGCCGTCATCGTCTCGCCACCAGCCGTCGTGGGATTCGTCGGCCGATCGATCGCTGCTGTCGTCATGGGGTCTCCCTGGATGGTGGGCTTACGTTGTAAGTACCGTATACTTACGGCGTAAGCTAGTCAACCGAAGGGACGCAGATGGCACCCCCGAGCAAGTCGTCGACGAAGCCCCGGACCCGGCTGAGCCGGGAGCGCATTCTGGACGCAGCGGTCGCCTTCGCCGATGCGCGTGGAATCGAGTCGCTCAGCATGCGCAAGCTCGGCGAAGCCCTCGAGGTCGAGGCGATGTCGCTGTACAACCACGTGGCCAGCAAGGACGATCTCCTCGACGGCATGGTCGACCGGGTCTTCGGCGAGATCGACCTGCCTTCAGGCGAGGACGACTGGAGAACCGCAATGGGTGAGCGGGCCGAATCTGCCCGCGAGGCTCTCGGGTGCCATCCGTGGGCCATCACCCTGATGTCGACTCGGACGTCGCCCGGGCCGGCAACGCTGCGGCACCACGATGCGGTCATCGGGTGCCTTCGGACGGCCGGCTTTTCGATCACCATGACCGCTCATGCCTTCTCGCTGCTGGACAGCTACATCTACGGCTACGCGCTGCAAGAGGCAACCCTGCCGTTGGGGGAGACCGAAGATGAGACAGCAGAAGTTGCCGAGCTGATGCTGGCGCAGGTGTCCGGCGATGAGTACCCGCATCTCACCGAGTTCGGCACCGAGCACGTTCTCCAGGCGGGCTACGACTACGGAGAGGAATTCGGGTTCGGGCTCGAGCTCATCCTCAGCGGCCTGGAGAGCTGCCGTGTGTTCCTCACCGAGCCCACTGACGCTGGGAGCGGTTGACCGGAGCGGGTTCCGGTCTCCCGGACGAGACTGCCTGAGTCCGCCGTCAAAAACCTGTGGTGGGGCCTGCGCTCAGTCGGAAATGACGCGTATATGGGAGGGCTGGTTCTCTCCTGAACGGTGAACCACCGTGTCGTCGGTGAGCCGATTCTGATCGGAGGGGATCCGGGGCATTCCAAGGGTCGTACTGGGACGACTGACTGCCAGGTACCTGCGGATTCGATCCGAGACCGACGTGAGATACGTGGCATCCTCCGCTGCATCACAGGCAGCTCCTGCCGCGTCCAACGCATCGGCGGCTTCGACGAGAAGATCCATTCCGGTGTCGTACGACCCGACCATCATGCGGCTCCGAACAGCGTGCGGTGGCAGGGGGGACATGCCCACCACTTGGGCTGTGGAGATGGCAACGGTTCAACGGGGAAGTACTGCCTGCACCGACCGCACTGGCGGGTTGCAGGCTCATCCGACAGAGAAGGGAGCTTCCCGACCCCCAATTCCGCGCCTTCGGTCTTCCGTCGAGAGCGTCCGTGCTCAGCTGAGTCGGGAACCTGCACCTCGTTGCTGGGTCCCATCGGGACTCTCGATCTTGTCACCGTAAGCGGGGACGCTGGTGCTCTCACTGAGCCACTACGACCGTACACCAGCAGACGCTCTTGACCAAGGGCCCGGCAGACGGATGAGGCGCCCGAATTCGACACGCTCCGGTGCAGATCCGGCAGTGTTCAGGCACCTCCAGATCGGAGCCTCAACCCCCGGTCTCTAGGAGGAACGAGGTCACGGCACGCGTTGATCGAAGTCGATAGATCGTGCAGGTAATCTGGGGTCGGCGAGTGCCGTCGACGTCTCGTGTCTCCCGCGGTTCGCATAGCGCCAGATCCAGCGCCAGCAGTCGAGGAGGGGTGCGGGGTTGCCGTTCAGCCTTCTCAGTGTCGCCCTGTAGAGGCAGGTCGTTCGGGGTAGCTCGAGCCATACGACCGTGTCGGCGGCTGAGAATCGAGCATGGGCAACGGCTCGGTATTCCCCCGAGATGATCCACCACTCGCGCTCTATCGGCTGCTCGCACGCCTCGATCTATTCCGCGGTGATCCCAGCGCCCTTCAGCATCCGACGAAGATCGATCACCATCTGCTCATCGACATCGTGCCCTGGCGGAGCATCGAACGTTTCAGTCTCGGGCCCCAACGTCACCTTGTAGCGGCTGTCGTGTCCCTCAGTGACCTTCGCGACGCTTTGGAGCAGGGACAGCACGTCATGCCATTGGATGTTGTGGCTGACCGGATGCTGGAAGATCTTCTCTACAGTCGCCCGATGGTGCGCATTGAGCTTTGTGCTCTCAATCATTTCATCTCCCATGTCAGCACGAGCAGGCTCAGAACAGTGCCGAGTGTAGACCCACTCGAGGAAGTCCTGAATGAGCTCACCACTGCTCTCGTCCCGATCGGTCTCGTCGACCGGCAACACGGGAACCTGTGTGCAAGTGAATCTACACTCCTGCTGATGGAGGTGGACGAGACGGCGCAGGGCTGGTTCATCGATCCCAATGGCGTCCACGAGCATCGGTGGGTCTCCCTGGGGGATCCACCGAATCCCGTGCTCGTCGCTCGAACATGATCGCGGGACGGACCGACCACGCCATGCAGAACGAGTGGTTCCGAATCCACGGGATGCACGCGTCCTCGATTTGGGCGATGCTCTGTCCTCCGCGAACCTCGTGTTTCTCTGGTGTTCGGTGAGCGATGGGCGAGGTCGATGTACCGAGCTGTGGAATGGAGTGTCCGTGACAATGTCCCTGGGGCGAATGGCAGTGGCAGGGGCAGTGGTGGTAGGCACCGTGCTGTCGGTTGGGACAAGCGCTGTCGCTGTCGCGTCGAGCTTCCCTCCGAGCTACACCCTGACCAATGCTGGGCCTGCGGACTGCACCACGGAGCCGTCCAATCCGGGCGAGAACGTCCCCACGCTCGAAATCGGCCTGTCGGGGCTCGGAACAGGTGTTCATGCTGTGGCTGCATGGACCGACAACGACGGATATGCCACCGCGACGATCGACGGAGACAGTGGCACGTTGAACCTCGCATCGCACTCGGGAACTGTCAAGATCACCGAAGTCGTCGAGTACACCGACGCCTCGATGACGACCGTGCTGTCGTTCCTCACCGGTCCACCGTCAATCGTCCTTTCCCCATGCTCGGGAACCCAACAACCGACGGGACCCTATGTGGGCATGTCTTCGATATCGGACGGTCTCGGGTACTGGATCGCGTCTGACGGTGGCTTCGTCTTCAACTATGGGGACGCCCGCTTCTGGGGGTCGTTTCCCTCCTTGGTTTCGCCGCCCGGTACCCCCCAATATCTCCCAGTGATCGGCATTTCGGGTACGCCAGATGGCAATGGGTACTGGATGGCGGGATATGACGGAAGCCTGTTCGCCTACGGAGATGCTCACTTCTACGGATCGATGGGGGGTACGCACCTCAACGAACCCATCGTTGGCATGGCCGCAACCCCTGATGGTCGTGGGTACTGGATGGTGGCATCTGACGGCGGCATCTTCGCCTTCGGCGACGCAGCGTTCCACGGGTCGATGGGTGGTTCGCACCTCAACAAACCCATCGTCGGCATGGCCGCAACTCCCGATGGCAAGGGGTACTGGTTGGTTGCCAGCGACGGCGGCATCTTCGCGTTCGGCGACGCAGCGTTCCACGGGTCGATGGGTGGTTCCCACCTCAATCAACCCATTGTGGGGATGACACCCGCATCCGGTGGTCGTGGGTACTGGATGGTTGCCAGCGACGGCGGCATCTTCGCGTTCGGCGACGCAGCGTTCCACGGGTCGATGGGTGGTTCCCACCTCAATCAACCCTTTGTGGGGATGACACCCGCATCCGGTGGTCGTGGGTACTGGATGGTGGCATCCGACGGCGGCATCTTCGCCTTCGGCGATGCTGTCTTCGACGGTGCCCCCTGATCTGAAGCCGTCCTGTAGTGGAGCCAGATCCTCGAGTTCGACTGCGGCGTTCAGGCGGATCGAGTCGAGGACTCAACTAGAGGTGATGCAGGTGCGCTTGCACCACGATGACGATCGGGTTGGATCGCCAACTTCCCGGTGGCGCATTGGTTCCCCACGAACCAACGGAGATGGCCCCGACAAGAGCCATGAGCGCTCCGAATACCACAAGCCCGGCACCGACCCGGACGAACCGACGATCCCTTCCCCGATCGATGACGAGAGCTGTCATCGGAATGGCAAAGGCCGGTAGGGCGGGAACGATGAACCTGGGGCCGAATGAGAAGCCTCCATCCCACGCCCACCATGACGCAAAGAAGAGAAACCGGGAGCAGATCAGAACGATCGCGAGAACAGTCAATATCGGCCATCGGCGGTAGGCACCACGGACCGACCACAGTGTCAGGATGAGGACAGGGGCAAACCAGATGATGCCCTTGCCAGGCGATACGAGGAGAGCAACGAGTCCGTTACCGAACGGGTGGGTGAACCCCGGATCGGTTCTGTAACCCAAGGAGAACAATGACCCGAAACGTGCGACGTTGTACCAACCCCAGAGCGCCAACGGAGGCAACGCGACGATGGTTGCAACAGCAATCTGGCGACGGTTCGGGCGGAGGGCGGCCATTGCACAAGCAACGGGAAGGGCAACCAGAATCAGCGAGTCGGTCCGGAAGAGCACAGAAAGACCGCTGGCGCCTCCAATCGCACCAGCCCATGTCATCGAGCTACCGAGCCGGGAAAGTCCGAGAAGGGCTACGGCGACGGTGAGTGCGACAGCGGATTCTGAAAAGTACGTGGTGCCGTAGGTGAAGAGAAACGTGCCAAACCCAATCGCCACCGTGACGATGGCTGCCTGACGACGGGTGGCACCGAGTGCGATCGCCAGCGCGAACATGGCCAAGACCGTGGCGGCAAGCAGGAGCGGGCCGACAAGCGTGACCAAACGAAGCTGCGAAAGTCCGAGGGCGTCGTCAAGTGCAAGAAAGGGCACCCACGCGAGCGACATCCCGAGTCCGTATTTCGAGTACGTGCCAAGGTGGAACTCTCGAACCTGATCCGGCGGGAGCTGAAGCTTCACCATTGGCGTGCCGTGATGAAGGAGGTTGTTGGCCACCTGCCCCATGACAGCTGCGTCGATGCTGTCGAACGACGGCTTGGTAAGAACTGCAGCTCCCACGAATGCACAGGCAGCAAGTACCCAGCCAATGTGAGACCTGGCGAAGCTGAGAAGTGATCTGCCGATCATCGCCGCAACGTTCGATGGTTCCGGTTCTTGCTCAACTGTCCGCCTCAGGCTGGTCATCGGGAAGATTCCACGGTGTCGGATCGTAATGATTGCCGAATTCGAGCTCGGGCCGAAGGATGGAGCCGACCGGCAGCTCCGACCTCGGGTCTCCCTTCTATGCCGGCCGGGTCGCCCCGACCAGATCCGGCCAGTCGGCGTTGTCGAGGCGGACCGCAGCACCAGTGTGGGGGGCGTCGATCATCTCGCCGGCGCCGACATAGAGCCCGACGTGGTCGACAGCAGCGGCACCGGTCCCGAAGAAGAGGAGATCCCCGGGCTGGACCCCCGACCCGTCGGGCACAGGGGGCCCGGCATCGAACTGCTCCTGGGCCACGCGTGGCAAGTCGATCCCGGCCCGCTGATAGGCGGCCTGGACCAGCCCCGAACAGTCGAACCCGCCCGGTCCTGAGCCACCCCAGAGGTAGGGCGTTCCGAGCTGTTCGGCGGCGAACTCGATGGCAGTGACGGCGCTCCCGGTGACCGCCGGGTCCTCGGCGAAGGCGAGTGAGAGGACGAGGACGGTGTCCGCGTAGGAGGCCGAGTGGTTGTAGTCGAGCACCGCGTTTCTGAGGCCGGTGGCACCGCCCGCGACCCCCGCCCCGTCCGCGCAGAGGAGAGCCGCCGCTGTGTAGGCGGCGTCTACCGGATCGTAGGGTGTCGGTGGATCCGCGCCCCCTGGTCCGACCGTGGCGTGGGCACTGAAGGTGGCCGGTTCGAACTGGAACGGCCCTTCGGCTCCGGCGGCGTTGGCACCGCTCCGGACGCCGGGGGCCGTCGAGCGTCCACTGTCGGACTCGACCGTCCCGATGGCGGCCAGCACCGACCAGGAGAGGCCCGGGCAGGTCGCCGCCGCAGCCTGCTCGATCCCCGCCCATCCGGCTTGGAGGGCGGGTCCGGGGTCGACGCCACCCGGGGTGGCCCCTGTCGCCTGCCCACCCGGAGCAGGCGCCGCGTCGGTCGGCGTACCCCCGTCGGCGCCGACAGCGGCCGCCAGGACGGCGACGCCGACCACCAGACCGATGATCAAAAGGGCGACGGCACCCATCACCTTGCCCACGAAGGACTCCTCACCACGGACGGAATCGGTGTGAGCCTCGAGCTCAGAGGTGACCGCTCCGAGCGAGCAGTCAGGCGGGCCGGTCGGGCAACGCCCCGGACCGGCCCCGTCGGCGACGATGTCGAGCCGAGTCCAGTCCACCATCCGAACCCTGCCCGCGCAAGACCCTCGGACCGGGATTGCACCCGATCGCTCGGTAAGCTCGGTTGTCCGAGAGCCCGATGGGAACAGGGGAGGAGCCGCCATGCTCAGCACCATGCAGGAGGGCCCGTTACTGGTCAGCGGGATCCTCGGCCACGGCCAGTCGGTCTACCCGGACAGCCGGGTCCTGACCATCGTCGGGCCCGAGGGCGAGTCGGTCGCCGCCTCCTTCACCGAGGTGGCTGAGCGGACCGAGCGGCTGGCCAACGCGCTTGGCCGGCTCGGGATCAGAGACTCCGACCGCGTCGGCACCTTCCTCTGGAACAACCAGGCCCACCTCGAGGCCTATTTCGCGGTCCCCTCCATGGGGGCGGTCCTCCACACCCTCAACCTGCGGCTCTTCCCCGAACAGCTCGCCTACGTCATCAACCACGCCGAGGACAGGGTCATCATCGTGGACGCCTCCATCGCCGGGCTGCTGGCCCGGGTCCGCGACAAACTGACCACGGTCAAGCACATCGTGGTGGTGGGCGAGGGCGACACCTCCTCGCTCGGCGAGACCCTGGCCTACGAGGAGCTGCTCGCGGCGGAGGAGCCGGGCTACGACTGGCCCCTCTTCGACGAGCGGCAGGCCGCAGCCATGTGCTACACGTCGGGCACCACGGGTGATCCGAAGGGAGTCGTCTACAGCCACCGGTCGACCTACCTGCACTCGATGGCTGTCTGCTCGGCATCCGCGCTCGGTGCCACCGAACGGGACAGCGTGCTCTCCATCGTGCCGATGTTCCACGCCAACGCCTGGGGTACGCCGTACGCGGCCATGCTGACCGGATCGGACCTGATCATGCCGCAGCAGTTCCTCCAGGCTGCCCCCCTGACGGCCATCATCACCCGGCACCGTCCGACCCTCTCGGCAGGGGTACCCACCATCTGGAGCGACCTCCTCCGGTACTCGCAGACCCACGACGTCGACCTCTCCTCGCTGCGCATGATCACCGCGGGCGGCGCAGCCGTCCCGCGCCAGCTCATCGAACGCTTCCGAGACGAGCTCGGGGTCGAACTGGTGCAGGGGTGGGGAATGACCGAGACCAGCCCGATGTGTTCGCTGGCCTTCCCGCCCCGCCAGGCCGCGCCCGACGAGGAGATCAGGTGGCGCTCGATGAGCGGACGGGTCATGGCCGGCGTCGAGGTTCGGGTGGCGGCCGACGACGGCAGCATCCTGCCCAACGACGGCGAATCGGTGGGCGAGTTCGAGGTGCGCGGTCCGTGGATCACCGGCTCCTACTACCTGGATCCTGCCCCTGAGCGATTCCACGACGGGTGGCTGCGCACCGGTGATCTCGGTTCGCTCGATCGTCTCGGCTACATGCAGATCAGCGATCGCACCAAGGACGTCATCAAGTCAGGTGGGGAGTGGATCTCCTCGGTCGAGCTCGAGAACCAGGTGATGGCCCACCCGGAGGTGGTCGAGGCGGCGGTCATCGCGGTCCCCGACGAGCGGTGGAGCGAACGTCCCATGGTCGCGGTCGTGCTCGAGCAGGGCTCGGAGGTCACTCCCGATGAACTGGCGACGTTCCTGGCCGGGCGGGTGAGCCGGTGGTGGCTTCCGGAGCGCTGGGCGCTCATCGACGAGGTGCCCAAGACCAGCGTGGGGAAGTTCGACAAGAAGGTGCTCCGGTCGCGGTACGCCGAGGGAACGCTCGAGATCGTTGACGTCGCGCCTCCTGCCGGTGAGTGAACGGGCGGCCGGCGAGCTCGCCGACCTGGCCGACCGTCTCGCGTCGATCGGTGAGGAGCTCGCAGACCGTGCCCTCGACCGGCTCCGCGCGTCCGGCGATGCGGTCCGGGCCGGCGAGACCCCGGATGCGGCACTCGGGGATGAGGAGCGCCGCATCACCAGGGCCCGCCGGGCGGTGGAGAAGGCCGTCGTGCTCCTCGGGGGCCGGGCTTCCGGATACCCGGGTCCTGACGACGGTCCCTGAGCGCCGCCGGAGGGTCAGTCCGCGTCCAGGGGATCGACCAGTTCGTTGATCGCGTCGATGAGCTCGCGGAGCCTGCCGTAGTGGACCTTGTCGAACCGGAGGGCGAGGCGGGGGAGGTCGAGGTGGTCGTCGTCCGCCCGCTCGGGCGGGAGGGGCCGCGTGGACCGGATGACCCCGCTCGCCACGATGTCCGGGAACCTGCGGTTGAGATCGGCCAGTTGCCCCCGGTCGGGTGCGACGGCCATCCGGATGACCAGGAGGTCCCCGACCCACCGGCACGAGCGGTAGTTCCGGTAGAAGGAGAGGAGCGCATGGGCGGCGGTCTCGACGTCGTCGGTGAGCGTGAAGAACGCGCGGTCGTCTGGTGAGACCAGACCGCGGGGCTCGACTTCGTCGCGAAGGAACCGGTTCCACCCCTCCCAATACGTTCCGCCGGGCACGTCCAGCATGACCACCGGGGCGGGCTCGGCCTTCCCGGTCTGGAGCAGGGTGAGCAGCTCGAATCCTTCGTCGAGTGTGCCGAACCCGCCGGGCAGGACCACGTACCCGTCGGACTCCTTGATGAGCATGAGCTTGCGGGTGAAGAAGTAGCGCATCTCGACGAGCTTGGGGTCCTGCGCGATGAACGCGTTGGCCCCCTGTTCGTGGGGGAGCCGGATGTTGACACCGATCGACTGCTCGCGGCCCGCGCCCTCCATCCCGGCGGCCATGATCCCCGGTCCGGCACCGGTGACCACCATCCACCCGGCCCCGGACATGGCTGCTGCCAGATCCCGTGCCTGCCAGTACGCGGGGTGCTCGGACTCCGTCCTGGCCGAGCCGAAGATGGTCACCTTCTTGCGGGCGCGGTAGGGGCGGAACACCCGGAATGCCTCGGCCATCTCCGACAGCGCGGTGTCGGCCACCTTGAGATCGATCACGTCGGTACCCTCACCGACCAGGCCGGCCACGGTGGCCACCAACGACCGGTAGAGGCGGCGGCCGGCGGGCGTCGGCACGGCGGCGATGAGCGCTTCGATGGGGGGAGTGGCCGCGGGATCTGCCGCGGGGCCGGCCCCGGGGCGCCGGTCGGCCATCTCAGCGGGCGGCAGCGAGCACGGCCCCATGACCGTCGGCGTCGCCCACACGGCCGTAGAGCGTGGTGCGCTGGGCCAACGTGCGGCCGAGGGGTGTGACCAGCCCCTCGAAGGCGGCGGCATCCATCATCTGGCCGTGCGCCGCCCCGGCGGCCCGCGAGATGTTCTCGTCCATGAGGGTCCCCCCGAGGTCGTTGACCCCGGCACGCAGGAGCTGGCGCGCACCAGCCACGCCCAACTTGACCCAGCTCAGTTGGATGTTCTCGATGGCACCCCGGTAGGCGATGCGTCCGATGGCGTGCATGAGCACGGTCTCCCGGAAGGTCGGGCCCCGGCGCGCCCGCCGTTGCAGGTAGATCGGCGTGGCCATGTGGACGAAGGGCAACGGGACGAACTCGGTGAAGCCACCGGTCTCGTGCTGGAGCTCCCGCGTCCGGATCAGGTGCCGTGCCCACGACCGGGGATGCTCGATGGCGCCGAACATGATGGTCACGTTCGAGCGCAGACCGACCCGGTGCGCGGTGCGGTGGGCCTCGAGCCACTCGTCAGTGGTGATCTTGTCGGGGCAGAGGACCGCCCGCACCTCGTCGTCGAGGATTTCTGCGGCCGTCCCGGGAAGGGTCCGGAGGCCTGCGTCGCGGAGCAGGACCAGGTAGTCGGCGAGCGGGAGCCCTGACCGGCGCGCGCCCTCGGTGACCTCGAGCGCGGTGAAGGCGTGGATGTGGATGGTGGGGGACGCCTCGCGCACCGCGCGGAGCACGTCGAGGTAGTACTCGCCGTCGAAGTCGGGATGGATGCCCCCCTGCAGACAGACCTCGGTGGCGCCGCGCGCCTCAGCCTCGCGCACCCGGTCGGAGATCTCGCTGAGCTCCAGCAGGTAGGGGGATCCGCGCAGGTTCAGGGAGAGGGGGCCTTTGGAGAAGGCACAGAACCGGCACTTGAAGGTGCAGACGTTGGTGTAGTTGATGTTGCGGTTGACGACGAAGGTGACCTCGTCGCCAACCGCCTCGTACCGCAGACGGTCCGCCACCTCGGCCACTGCCCGCACCTCGGGCCCGCGGGCGGCAAAGAGGGTCACGATCTCCTCCTCGCCCACGGGTGCACCCTCGAGCACGCCTGCGAGGACCGCGCCCACCGGTCCACCCACGGGCTGCCGGACTCCGGACGGGCGATGCGGCGGCGGCTCCTCGGGCGTCGGCGGCGCGGCATGCACCGGCACGTGCAGGAGGACCGGGGGCGGTGTGTCGGCGCCCGATGCCCATGGGTGGTCACGCCCCAGACCCTCGGCGTCGGATGCATCGAGGACCGGGAACCGGAGTGCGGGGTCGAGCCACCGTTCGGGGTCGCGGGCGAACTCGGGATAGATCGTGAGGCGGGGAGCGAGCGTGTGGCCGCTCTCCTCGGTCGCGGTCCGGAGGATCCCGAGGGCCGGCCAGGCCCGCTCCGGGTTGACGTGGTCGGCGGTCACCGGCGAGACGCCACCCCAGTCGTCGATGCCGGCCGCCACGAGCGGAGCGAGCTCGTCGGAGAGGTTGGGCGGTGCCTGCAGGTGGATGTCGGTGGGCAGCACGAGGCGAGCGGTCGCGATGGTCCAGAGGAACTCGTCGGTCGGGCAGGGTGCGGACCGGTGCATGGCGGTTCCGGGCTTGGGCAGGAAATTCTGAACGATGACCTCCTGCACGTGGCCGTGGCGGCGATGGCTGGCCGCGATCGCCTCGAGGGTGGCCAGGCGGTCGGCCCGTGATTCGCCGATGCCGACGAGGAGACCTGTCGTGAAGGGGATGCGCTCCTCTCCGGCCGCCTCGAGGGTGGCCAGGCGGCGGGCGGGATCCTTGTCCGGCGCCGACCGGTGTGCGGCGAGGCCGGGGTTGACCGACTCGATCATCATTCCCTGACTGGCCGAGACCGCACGCAGGGTGCACACCTCCTCGGCGGAGAGTGCGCCCGCGTTGGCGTGGGGGAGGAGGCCGGTCTCCTCGAGCACCGCGCGGCACGCCGCGGCCAGATAGTCGACCGTCGAGGAGTAGCCGTGGTCATCGAGCCAGGCGGCGGCCCCCGGGTACCGGGTCTCCGGGCTCTCGCCGAGGGTGAACAGGGCCTCGTGGCACCCGGCGTTCCGTCCGGCGCGGGCGATGGCGAGCACCTCGTCCAGTGAGAGGAAGGGGGACCCGAGCCGCGCGGGTGCCTTGGCGAAGGTGCAGTAGCCGCAACGGTCGCGGCACAGCATGGTGAGCGGCACGAAGACCTTCGGCGAAAAGGTCAGGCGGGTCCCGTACGCGCCGTCCCGCACCGCCGCGGCCCACTCGCACAGCTCGGTCAGCGGTGCAGCGAGCAGGGTCTCCGGGTCGGGTGCGCCCGGCCGGAACGGCGGGTGTGAGCCGTGGTCGGCGGGCATTGCCGACACCCTACCGGAGGTCGCCAAGGGCCAGTCCGGACGCCGGGTCGGGTGTCGCGTCACCGAGCGCCGCGGCGTCGACCAGCCAGAGGACCTCGTCCGCCGACACCCGGGCGGCGGGCAGGTCGTTGCCCGCGCAGATCCTGGTGAGCGCGTCCCGCTTCGACGCTCCCGAGACGGTGAAGACGACCGTGCGGGCGCGGGCGATCCCCTCGAGGGTCAGCGTGATCCGGTCGTAGGGGTTGACGCCGGTGGAGTCCCGGTTGGCGGTCACCAGGCGCCCGGGAACCGGATGGAGGAGGGCCGGCGAGTCGGGGAACAACGAGGCGGTGTGGCCGTCAGGCCCGAGGCCGAGGTGGACCACATCTGGGCGCCCCGACCCCGCCAGGAGCCGGTCGTAGGCATCGGCGGCCTGTTCGGGCGTGCCCGAGGCGTACATCGGGTGGTCGGAGCGGACCGGGCCCACGCCGGCAAGCAGCGTCTCCTCGATCATCCGGTGGTTGGAGTCCGGGTGGTCCGGCGGCACGCACCGCTCGTCGCCGAGGAAGACGTCGACCGACGACCGGTCGGTCCGGCGTCCCGCGAGCGCCCGGTAGCACTCGGCCGCGGTCCCGCCGCCCGAGAGGTACACGGAGCAACCCCACGCGGCCGCGGCGGCGATCCGCTCCCCGACCAGATCGGCGAATGCCTCGGGCACCGAGTCGACGAGGCATACCGTGCCGGTCATGGGCCGACTGCCTGTCCCAGGGCGTTCCTCACTGGGGCAGCGGGTTCTGACGCCCGCCGCTCAACTCGAGGTCGACGACCGGATTGCGCCATTCGTCGCCGGACCGTTCGACCAGGAGATCGGCCATGTGCGGGCCCCACGATCCCGCCGGGTAGAGGTGGAGCGCGCCGCCCGGCTCCGACCACGCCTGGAGGTAGGGGTCGACGATGCGCCAGGCCTGTTCGACCTCGTCGGAGCGGATGAACAAGGTGGCGTCCCCGACGATGGCGTCGTGGATGAGCCGCTCGTAGCCGTCGGCGGCCTCGGTCCCAGCGAAGACCTCTGCGTAGGAGAAGTCCATGGCCACCGAGCGGATGTGGAACTTTTCGCCGGGGACCTTTGCGCCGAACTCGAGACTGATCCCCTCGTCCGGCTGGATGCGGAGGACCAGGGCGTTGGGCCGCAGGTCGCGGCTCGAACGGTGGTCGAAGAGGAGGAAGGGCACCTGACGGAAGGTGAGGGCCACCTCGGTGACCCGGGCCGGCAGTCGCTTGCCGGTGCGCACGAAGATCGGCACCCCCGCCCACCGCCAGTTCTCGACCCGCAGCCGCAGGGCCAGGTAGGTCTCGGTCTGGCTGTCCGGAGCGACGTCCTCCTCGTCGCGGTAGCCGATCACAGGCACACCGTCGATGGTGCCGGCCGAGTACTGGCCCCGGACCGATTTGTCGACCGCTTCATCGGGCGTCGGGATGTCGATGGCATGGAGAAGCTTGACCTTCTCGTCGCGGATCCGGTCGGCGTCCGTGCTGGTGGGCGATTCCATGAGGGTGAGGGCCAACACCTGCATCACGTGGTTCTGCACGATGTCGCGCAGGGCTCCCGCCGTCTCGTAGAACCCGCCGCGGTGCTCGACGCCGAGGCTTTCGGCGACGGTCACCTGGACCTGCTCGACGTACCGCCGATTCCAGATCGGCTCGAAGATCGCGTTGGCGAAGCGGAGCGCGAGCACGTTCTGGACGGTCTCCTTGCCCATGTAGTGGTCGATCCGGTAGATCTGGCTCTCGTCGAACGCGGCATGCATCGTCTCGTTGAGGGCGAGGGCGCTCTCGAGGTCGCGCCCGAAGGGCTTCTCGACAACGACACGGGCGAAGGTGCCCTGCTCGCCGGGGACCGTGCAGCCGTGGGTGGCCAGGGCCCCGGCAACCAGACCGAAGACGCTCGGGATGGTGGCGAGGTAGTAGAGGCGGTTCCCGCTCGTGCCGTCGAGCCGGTCGGCCTCGCGCAGGTGGGCGGCGAGCTGGTCGAAGGTGTGCGGGTGGTCGTACTCGCCGCTGACGTACTTGAACCGTTCGCAGAGCGCCTTCCACTTCGGCCCTCCGTCGGGGGTCGCGTCGGCGACATGGGCACGGAACTGGTCGTCGGTCCACTCCGTGCGGGCGACCCCGATGAGCGTGAACCCGTCGTCGAGGACACCGCGGTCCGCCAGACGGGCGAGGGCGGGGAGGATCTTGCGGGCGGTGAGATCGCCGGAGGCGCCGAAGATGACCATGGCCACCGGCGGGACCTTGGAGAGCACCGGGGGGAGCGAGCGCCGCGGGCCTGCGGCCGCGCCACGGGCGGGTCCGGACCCGTCGTCGTGGGCGGCATCGATCGTGGTCATTTCGGGGTCAACGTCTCCCCGCCCTGGGTTCCTTCGGTGGTGGTGAAGGCGTGGCCGCCGAACTGGTTCCGCAACGCGGACACCAGCCTGAGGCCGAAGGCGTTCGTCTTCTGGGAGGCGAACCGGGCGAAGAGTGCTGCGGTGATGACCGGCGCCGAGACGCCGCGTGCGATCGCCTCCTCGGCCGTCCACCGCCCCTCGCCCGAGTCGGTGACCACCCCCTCGATCTGATCGAACCCGGACTCGGGCCGCAGGGCGCGTTCGGCCAAGTCCAGGAGCCAGCTGCGGACGACCGAGCCGTACCGCCAGATCGAGGCGATCTCGTGGAGGTCCAGATCGAATTCCGGGGCCTCCGAGAGGATCTCGAACCCCTCGGCGTAGGCCTGCATGAGGCCGTACTCGATGCCGTTGTGGACCATCTTGACGAAATGGCCCGCGCCCGGCGGGCCCACGTGCGCGTAGCCTCCTTCCGGGGCGAGGGCGAGAAAGGCGGGTTCGCAGACGGCGACCGCCTCCGCGGTGCCACCGACCATCAGGCAGTAGCCCTCGCGGAGCCCCCAGATGCCACCGGAGGTCCCGGCGTCGACCAGCGCGATGCCCTTCGCCGCGAGCTCGCCGACGAGGGGCGCTGTCTCCTTGTAGTCGGAGTTGCCCCCGTCGATGATCACGTCGCCCGGCGAGAAGAGGCCGGCGAGGGTCGTGATGGTGGAGTTGGTCGGTGGGCCGGACGGCACCATCACCCAGGCCACCCGGGGCGGCTCGAGGGCACCGGCGAGCTCCTCGAGGGTGGCCACCGACTGTGCGCCGAGGGCGGCCACGCCACTCCGGGCCGTCTCGGAGAGATCGAACGCCACCACCTGGTGACCGTGCTCGATGAGCCGCTGGGCCATGTTGGCGCCCATCTTGCCGAGTCCGACCATCGCGAGCTTCATCTGGGCTCCTTCTCTGGGGATGTGGGGGGTGGGTGGTGCGGCGGGCGAGCCGCTGGGGCTCAGCCCGCTGTGAGGGCAGCGGCCTTGTCCGACAGGGTCCGCATGAGGTCGTCGAACGAGGCGGCAAAGGAGGCCACCCCCTCGGACTCGAGGGTCGCGGCAACGTCCTCCATGTGGATGCCCGCGCCGGCCAGGTCTGCGATGAGCGCGGTGGCCTCGTCGATCCCGGTGTCGACGGTGCGGGCGACCGTCCCGTGGTCGAGGAAGTCGGCGATGGTCGCGTCGGGCATGGTGTTGACCGTGTCCGGGCCGATGAGGGTGTCCACGTAGGCGAGATCGGGATAGGCGGGGTTCTTGGTCGAGGTCGACGCCCACAGCGGCCGCTGCACACGGGCGCCGCGTGCGGCCAGGGCCTCCCAGCGGGGACCGGAGAACTGCCGGGTGAAGAGCTGGTACGCGAGCCGGGCCTGGGCCACCGCGGCGCGTCCCCGGAGCGCGAGCAGTGCGGTTCCGGTCCCGTTGCCCGCGGCCTGCTCGAGGCGACGGTCGATCTCCGTGTCCACCCGGCTGACGAAGAAGGAGGCCACGCTCGAGACGCCGGAGAGATCGCTTGCACCGGAGGCGGCGAACGCCTCGAGCCCGGACAGATAGGCCTCGATCACTTCGGCGTACCGGGTGATGCTGAAGATGAGGGTCACGTTGATGGAGCGGCCCTCGGCGATCATCTGGCGGATGGCCGGTACGCCCTCGGGGGTGGCCGGGATCTTGACCAGCACGTTGGGCCGGGCGATCCGCAGATGGAGCTCGCGGGCGGCGGCGATGGTCCCCTGGGTGTCATGGGCCAGGGCGGGGGCGACCTCGACCGAGACGAATCCGTCTGCTCCCCGGGCCTCGTCGAAGACCGGGCGCAGGATGGCGAGTGCGCCGAGGATGTCGTCGATCACGAGGTCCCAGTACGCCTCTTCGACCGGTGTGGTCGTGATGAGTGAACGGAACTGCTCGTCGTAGGTGTCCTGCCCGCTGATGGCCTTCGCCAGGATGGTCGGGTTGGAGGTCACCCCGCGGATGCCCCGGTCGACGAGGCCGGCGAGCGTTCCGTCCTCGAGCCAGTCGCGGCGCAGGTTGTCCAACCACGGGCTCTGACCCTGTTGGCGGTAGAGGTCGTGCAGTCTGGTCATCGGGTTCCTCTCGATCAGGCAGTCCGTCGCGGCGCCCTCAGGCGGGCGAGCGTTGGGCGAGGAGGGCCGTGGCCCGCTCGGCGACGTGGGCTGCGGTGAAGCCGAACTCCTCCATGACCCGCTCGCCGGGGGCCGAGGCACCGAAGTGGTCGATGCCCAGGGATGCATCGGCGTACCGCTCCCACCCGAAGGTGGTGGCGGCCTCGACGGACAGGCAGGGCACCCCGGGGGGCAGGACCTCCGCGCGGTACGCCTCGGTCTGCGCCGCGAAGAGATCCCAGCACGGGAAGGACACGACCCGGGCGCCGGTGCCGCGTCCCGCGAGCACCTCGGCCGCCTCGAGGCAGAGGTGTACCTCGCTGCCGGTGCTGAGCAGGACGAGATCGATCGGAACGCCCGCCGGCTCGTGCAGGACGTACGCACCGCGGGCGACGCCACCCGGGGCGAGGGAGGCGGTCTCGGCCAGGACCGGGAGCTCCTGGCGGGTGAGGATGAGCGCAGTGGGCAGCGGGTCCTCGACGGCCAGCCGCCATGCCTGGACGGTCTCGTTGGCATCGGCCGGCCGGATGACCCGGAGCCCGGGCATGGCCCGGACGGCAGCCAACTGCTCCACCGGCTGATGGGTGGGGCCGTCCTGACCCAGACCGATCGAGTCGTGGGTCCAGGAGTAGATGACATGGACGCCGGACAGCGCTGCGACCCGGACCGCGCCGCGCATGTAGTCGCTGAAGACGAAGAAGGTGCCCCCGACCGGGAGCACCCCTCCGTGGGCGGCCATTCCGGTCATGACCGCGCCCATCCCGTGCTCGCGGATGCCGTAGTGGATGAGACTGCCGCCCGGCTCCTCGACCGACTGGGCGAGTGCGTCGGCCATCGCCATCCCCGTGTTGCCGGTGAGATCGGCTGCGCCCACGACGAGGCCCGGGATGGAGGGTTCGGAGGCGTCGAGGCAGGCCTTGATGGCCTTACGCGTGGCGATCGGGCCGTCCTCGGGGGCGAACGTGGGTAACGCGTCCTCCCACCCGGGGAGGCCGCGGCCGCCCAGGGCGGCATCCCAGCGGGCGGCTTCCCCGTCGGAGGCAGCCGTCTGGGTGGACCGCGCGGTCCGCTCCGCACGACCACGTGGGATGCAGGACCGGTACATCGCCAGGACGTCCTCGGGCACGAAGAAGGTCTCGTCCGTCGGGAGGCCGAGGAGCTCCTTGGTCAGGCGGATCTCTTCTTCACTGAACGGATCGCCGTGCGCCTTGGCCGTGTCGGTCAGGTGGGGGGAGGGGTACCCGATGTGGCTCCGCAGGATGATCAGCGAGGGTCGGTCTTCGTGGGCCCTCGCCCGCAGCAGGGCGGCCTCGAGGGCGTCGAGGTCGTTGGCGACCTCGCCGATGTTGTCGACCGACCAGCCGTAGGCGGTGAAGCGGCCGGCGACGTCGTCGGTATAGGAGAGCTCGGTGGGCCCGTCGATGGTGATGTGGTTGTCGTCGTAGACGTAGACCAGGCGGCCGAGGGCGAGGTGCCCGGCCAGCGAGGCGGCCTCGTGGGAGATCCCCTCCTCGAAGCAGCCGTCACCCGCGAAGACATAGGTGTGGTGATCGCAGAGCTCGGGGGAGAAGTGGCTGCGCAGCCACCGCTCGGCGATGCCCATGCCCACGCCGTTGGCCACGCCCTGCCCGAGCGGCCCGGTGGTCAGCTCGATCCCGAGCGAGTGGTTGAGCTCGGGATGACCGGGGGTCCGGCTGCCGAACTGCCGGAATGCCCGGATGTCATCGAGGGTGAGCCCGTAGCCGGTGAGGTGGAGCATCGAGTACAGCAGGATCGACGCATGGCCGTTCGACAGCACGAACCGGTCGCGGTCGGGCCAGAGCGGGTCCGAGGGGTCGTGGTGGAGGATGCGGGTGAAGAGGACGTGGGCCAGCGGGGCGAGCGCCATCGCGGTGCCCGGATGCCCCGAGTTGGCGGTCCGCGGGGCGTCCATGGCCAGGCCGCGGATGACGTTGATCCCGCGCTGTTCGACGGCACTGTCGGGACGGGGCACCAGTGGTTGTGGCGCTGGGTGGCTCATCGCTGCAAACCCTACCGGCCGGGCACTGCGCCGGTGGCACCAGCGGTGCTGGTCATCGCTCGCGGAACAGCGCCATCGCGACGGAGAAGCTGTGCACGAAGTTGGTGCCGCCGACGGGCCCGAACTCGCCCGCGGCGAAGAGTCCGCCCACCGGTACCGGTCCGAGCGCCCGCTCGACGGCCCTGGCGTCGTGATCGTTCACGTCGAAGAGGCGGGTTCCGCGACCGTTGCAGAGGAAGAGGAGACCGGCGTCGGCCTCGCGGGTCCGCAGCAGGGCGGTGAGGTCGTGCGCGGCGGTCTCGGCGTCACGGATGTGGAACTGGATGGTGCTCCCGAGGGGCACCCGGTCCTCGACGGCCACGGCCCCGGTCGACCGGTCGACCCCGACGACGCTGCGCACGAGGAAGTCCCCGGGCCCGGGTTGGGTGACGTGCTCGTCGACCAGCCGCCCGATGTAGAGCCCGTTCCCCTCGATGCCGGCTACGTCGGCGGGACGGAGGCCTTCGGTGATCTGGTCGACCAGGCACTCCATCGCCGGCTTCCCTGCGACCTCGTAGACGATGTTGCGGTCCGACCGGGTCACGGTGAGCAGCCGCCCGTAGGGTTGGCATCCCTGGGAGAGCACCGGTTCGACCTCGACCCCGGATCCGAGGAGGACCATGGCCGCCCCCGCGTCGAGGACCCGGGACCCGAGCACCAGCCGGCTGCCCCCGGGTCCGCGTGCCCCCGAGGCGTAGCCACCGATGACCGGCAGCCCCGGCCGCCGTTCCGCGAGCCAGCCCAGGAACTCGGGCATCGGGAAGGTGAACGGGTCGGCGACCGCGACGACCGCCGACGGGTCGAAGTCGACCGATTCCGGCCACCCGCCGAAGTGCCAGGTGTCGTCGGCCAGCCGGACCGCGGTCAGCTCGACGGGGAGGAGCGGGCCGACCCGACCCGCCCACAGGCTGATGGCAGGGGTCTCCTCGACCTCGATCCCGCGACCGACCACCGACTCGGCCCCCGCGCCGAGGGTGGCCAGGGGATGGAGCGCGGCCTCGACGGTGGCGACGATGTCCTCGAGGGCTCCCGCGTGGGGGCGGGTGACCGTGACCATCACCAGGTCGGGGCGGTCGCCAACCGCCTCGAGCACCGCCCCGGCCACCTCGCCCACCGCCTGGGAAGCCACCGGATGGCGGGAGACCGAGCTCGCGAACTCCACGGCGCTCAGGTGCCCATCGGGAGGGAACGGACCATCCCTCCAGTATCGACGCGAGGGAGGGCGGTAGCCTCGCACCGTGGCCGACCAGCGGATCCAGGTGCCCGCCAACTGCGAGCTCACCCTCGGCATGACCTGTGTCGACAAGTCGGTGCCGGGGCGCACGGTCTGGCGGATGCGGGCCGACGAGCGGTTCGCCAACCCGGCGGGCATCGTGCAGGGCGGATTCGTGGGCGCCATGGCCGACTCGGCCATGGGCTCGGCGGCGATCACCTTCGCCCGCGCCGCGGGCCGGAAGATCTTCGCCTCGAACGTGGAGATGAAGACCAGCTTCCTGGCCGAGGCCCGGGTCGGGAGCGTGCTCGACTGCACTGCGGTCATCGTGTCGGGGGGCAGCCGGGTGGCCTTCGCGGAGGCCGAGGTGGTCGATGACGGCGGCCGTACGGTGGCGAGGGCCAGCTCGACCTACCTGTTCACCGGCCGCGATTGAGTCACCACGTGGTGCCCGCTGACTAGAGTTGGGCCGTCCAGCACCCCGTCGGTCCGGCCCGAGCCGGGCGTCGGGCAGCGCTGAACCGGTCCCGACATCCTTCCGGATGCCGCGGCAGACCCCGAGGAGGAATGTGGCGCCAGGTCGCAGCGGCAGCGGAAGGGGACTTGGTGGTCTGCGCGCGACGGGCAGCGAGGCCGTGCAGCTCGTCATCGACTACGTCAAGCAGGAGACGCTCGAGCCGCTCAAGGGACTCGGTCGGTACGTCCTGTTCGGCGTGGCCGGCTCGGTCGCACTCTCGATCGGGTTGGTCATCGTGGCGGTCGGGTTCCTCCGGCTCCTCCAGGGCGAGACCGGGAGCACCTTCACCGGCAACCTGTCCTGGATCCCCTATCTGATCTGCGTGGTGGCGGTCGTCATGGTTGCCGGGCTCTGTGTGTGGGCCATCGGCCGGGGCCAGCGCCCCGGTGGCGCCACCCCCGAGAAGGAGCAGGCGTGAGCAGCACCGATGGGGAGAAGATCACCCGGGACCAGATCGAGGCCAAGTTCCGCGAGCTCACCGGTGGGGTGACCGACGAGGTCGAAGGGGCCAAGTCGCAGGCGCTGACCGTGGGCCTTGCAGTGGCAGTGGTCGCGGTCGCGGTCGTCTTCCTCATCGGCCGTCGCAGCGGTCGTCGCCGCTCCGCCGTCGTCGAGGTCCGGCGGATCTGAAGCCGTGGACTCGCTCCTCCACTACCTGCAGGTGAAGGCATTCGGCCGGGGTCTGCGCGGCTACCACACCGCCTGGGTGGTGGTCGGGGTCGCCATCTGGATGCTCAACCGCGCCCGGCATCAGGACGATGTGATCTTCCGCACCAAGCTGAAGCCGGGTGAACGGCTGATCGTGAGCTCCGGCCGACCCGCCTCGGCGTCACCACCCGCCGGCTGAGCACCGTGGACCCAGCCTATGACCCGAGCCTGCTCCGTGCAGGCGAGCGGGTGCTGCTCGTGGACGCTAAGGAGCGCCGGTATCTGGTGACGCTCCGGGCGGGCGCCACCTTCCATACCCACGCGGGGATCGTGGCCCACGACGACCTCGTCGGCGCGCACGAGGGTGCGACCATCCTCGGCAGCACCGGACGGCAATTCCTTGCGGTCCGCCCGACCCTCTCGGACGTCGTGCTCAAGATGCCCCGCGGCGCGCAGGTGATCTACCCGAAGGACCTCGGCGCCATCCTCATCGAGTGCGACATCGCTCCCGGGCTCCGGGTCCTGGAGGCGGGGGTGGGATCGGGCGCCCTGTCGATGGCACTGCTCAGGTGTGGTGCCGAGGTGGTCGGCTACGAGCTGCGGGAGGACTTCGCACAGCTGGCCAGCACCAACGTGCGCGGTCTGGTCGGTGACGACGCCCGCTACCGGGTCGAGCTGCGGGACGTCTACGAGGGAATCGGCGAACGGGACCTCGACCGGATCGTGCTCGATCTGCCCGAGCCGTGGCGCGTGGTGCCGCATGCGGAGGTGGCACTGCACTCGGGGGGCATCCTCTGCGCCTATCTGCCCACCATCAACCAGACCGTCCAGTTGCGCCAGACGCTCGACGGGAGTGCCTTCGGCCTTGCCTCGACGCTCGAAGTGCTGCACCGGACCTGGCACATCGACGGCCGGTCGGTCCGGCCCGACCACCGCATGGTCGGCCACACCGGGTTCCTCACGACGGCACGCCTGCTGCGGCCGGCGGGAGGGGACTGACCTCGGGGGATCAGCCCTGTTCGATGAAGATGCACTCCCCGGGGCACTCCTCGGAGGCCTCGACCACGGCATCCTCCAGGTCCCCCGGGACCGCGGCCATCCCCCCGACCCGCCCGGCTCGTTCTTCACGTCGGCGCCCTCTTTGACGTAGGCGAGGCCGTCGTCGAGCAGGGTGAAGACCGCGGGCGCGATCTCCTCGCAGAGGCCGTCACCGGTGCAGAGATCCTGATCGATCCAGACCTTCATCAGTCGTGTCACTCCTAGGTGTCGCTCGGCTCGCCCGGTTGCGCCCGGCCGGGCGGATCGCTCCGCATGCGGACGGGTGGGCCTGGGAGGGCCTCGGAGGAGGACTCCGGCCCCACTACACGGTCAATGCTATCCGCAAGACGCTCCCTCAGAGCTGACGGTGCATCAGCTGGCCCTCGCCGGTCGGTCCAGGGACGTGCAACCGAGCCGGAGAGACGCATGGTGACCTGGTGCCCAGGTGTATGGTCGCCCAAGGGGCAACTCAGGGAAATGGGGTGATTGCGACGGGCGAAATGGATGATGCCCACCGCCCCCGACGGGCGGCGGGCGCGGATCACGAGGATCTCGAGACGCTGGAGGCACGCGCCCTGGCAGCCGAGGAGGAAGTCACCGTTCTCCGGCGCCGCCTGCAGGAGAGCCCGCGCCGGGTTCAGACGCTCGAGGAGAAGCTGCTCGAGACCAAGGGCCAGCTGGCCCAGGCCATCTCGCAGAACGAGAAGCTGACCTTCACCCTCCAGACGGCAAAGGAGCACGTCGCCAATCTGCGCGACGAAGTGGAGAAGCTGACCCAGCCCCCGTCGGCCTACGGCACCTACCTCGGGTCCAACGACGACGGCACCGTCGACGTGTTCTCCGGTGGGCGCAAGATGCGGGTCACCCTGCATCCCGACATCGAGAGCGACGAGCTCCGGCGCGGCAACGAGGTCGTGCTCAACGAATCGCTCAACGTCATCCTGGCCCGTGACGGCGAGGGATCCGGCGAGGTCGTGGTGCTCAAGGAGCTCCTGGCCGGCGGAACCCGGGCCCTGGTGTTCGGCCGGGCGGACGAGGAGCGGGTCGCCGAGCTCTCCGACGCGCTGCTCGGGGTCAAGCTCCGGTCCGGGGACACCATCCTCATGGAGTCGCGCACCGGGCTGCTCATCGAGAAGCTGGACCGGCCGGAGGTCGAGGAACTGGTGCTCGAGGAGGTTCCGGACGTCACCTACGCGGACGTCGGCGGTCTGGACGAGCAGATCGAGGCGATCACCGACGCGGTCGAGCTGCCCTACCTGTACCGGGAGCTCTACGCCGAGCACAAGCTCCCCGCCCCGAAGGGGATCCTGCTCTACGGCCCGCCGGGCTGCGGCAAGACCCTCATCGCCAAGGCGGTGGCCAACTCGCTCGCCAAGAAGGTGGCCGAGGTCACCGGCAACAACAACGCCCGCAGTTACTTCCTCAACATCAAAGGTCCCGAGCTGCTCAACAAGTACGTCGGCGAGACCGAACGGCAGATCCGGCTGGTCTTCCAGCGCGCTCGTGAGAAGTCGGAGGAGGGCGTGCCGGTCATCGTCTTCTTCGACGAGATGGACTCTCTGTTCCGCACCCGCGGCAGCGGCATCAGCTCGGACATGGAGTCGACCATCGTGCCCCAGCTCCTGGCCGAGATCGATGGCGTGGAGACCCTCAAGGACGTGATCGTGATCGGGGCGTCCAACCGGGAGGACCTCATCGACCCGGCCATCCTGCGCCCCGGCCGCCTCGACGTGAAGATCCGGATCGAGCGGCCGAACGAAGCCGCCGCCTCGCAGATCTTCTCCCGCTACCTGACCCCCGACCTCCCGCTCGACGTCGAAGAGGTGCGTACCCTCGGCGGCGGCGACCCGGGCAAGGCGACCCAGGCCATGATCGAGGCCACGGTGGCCGAGATGTACCGCAACGACGACGACAACCGGTTCCTCGAGGTGACCTACCAGAATGGGGACAAGGAGGTCCTCTATTACCGGGACTTCTCGTCGGGCGCCATGATCGAGAACATCGTGCGCCGCGCCAAGAAGCTGGCCATCAAGCGGACCATCGCCGACGCCGGCCGCGGGATCCGAACCGCCGACCTGCTCGAGTCCATCCGCCAGGAGTACAAGGAGAACGAGGACCTCCCCAACACGACCAATCCGGACGACTGGGCGAAGATCTCCGGGAAGAAGGGCGAGCGGATCGTCTACATCCGCACCCTGATCAGCGATCGCGAGGAAACGACCGGCGGACGCTCCATCGAACGGGTGGGCACCGGTCAGTATCTCTGAGCGTATGCCGGGATAGGGTCGACTCATGGCCATCCCCAAGGTCTGCGGCATCGAGACCGAATACGGCATCCAGGTGGTCAACGGTGATCCGAACCCCATCTCGGCGTCGTCCATGCTGGTCAACGCCTACGCGCATGACGTGGCCCGTCAGCAGGTCGAGTGGGACTTCGAGGACGAGGCGCCCGGCAACGACGCGCGCGGGTTCGCCCGCGAGGGATCGATGCCTCCGCAGGTCGAGACCCATCTGGTCAACACGGTCCTGACCAACGGCGCCCGCTACTACGTCGATCACGCCCACCCCGAGTACTCGACCCCGGAGTGCCGCGACGCGCTCGAGTGCCTGCGCTACGACCGGGCCGGCGAGCTCATCCTGACCCGGTCGATGGAGGCCGCCGACCAGGCGGTGCACGACGGCTCCCGCCTCGTCGTCTACAAGAACAACTCCGACCGCAAGGGCAACTCCTACGGGGCCCACGAGAACTACCTCATGGACCGCGCGGCACCGTTCACCCGGGTGGTGGCCGGGATCACCCCCCACTTCGTGACCCGGCAGATCTACGCCGGGGCCGGCAAGGTCGGTGCCGAGACCGCCGCGTACGACGGGACCGTCGTCGACTTCCAGCTCTCCCAGCGGGCCGAGTTCTTCGAGGAGCCGATCGGCCTCGAGACCACGCTCAAGCGGCCCATCGTCAACACCCGGGACGAGCCGCACGCCGACCCCCACCGGTACCGCCGGCTCCACGTGATCGTGGGGGACGCCAACCTCGCCGAGGTGGCGACCTTCCTCAAAGTGGGGACCACCGCACTGGTGCTCGCCATGATCGAGGACGACGCATCCGTGGGCCGGAGCCTGGTCCTGGCAGACCCGGTCGCCGCCATCCACCAGGTGGCCCTCGACCGGACCTTCACCCGGCCCCTCGAGATGGACGACGGCTCCACCGCGACCGCACTCGCCATCCAGTGGGAGCTGTTCTCGTCGGCCCGCAAGTACGCCGACGACGAGGGCCTCGACTGTCTGGGGGCCGACGGGGTGGGGGAGGAGGTGCTGCGACGCTGGGAACAGGTGCTCCACGGTCTGGAGACCGACCCGATGTCGTTGGCCCGCCAGCTCGACTGGGTGGCCAAGCTCCAGCTGCTCGAGGCCTACCGCGAGCGGCACGGGTGCGGTTGGGACGATCCCCGCCTGGCCGCGGTCGACCTGCAGTACCACGACCTCCGTCCGGCGCGTTCCCTCTTCGCCCGCCTGGACACCGAAGTGCTGGTTGAACCGGACTCGGTGCTGGCCGCGGTCACCGAACCACCACGGGGCACCCGGGCCTGGTTCCGCGGCCAGTGCCTCAAGAAGTGGCCCGCCGCTGTAGCCACCGCCAACTGGGACTCTTTGGTTTTCGACCTCGGATCAGATCCCCTGCGACGCGTCCCTATGATGGATCCGCTGAAGGGGACGGCAGAACATGTCGAAGAACTCTTGGACGCGTGTGCGAGTCCGTCCGAGCTGGTGGACCGGCTGAGCAGCTAGGGAGCGATGATGGCAGAGCGAGAACAGAAGAAGAAGACCGCACCTGAGCGCACCGACGAGGTGGTCGAGGAGGTGCCGCCGTCGTCCGCCGCAGGGGAGAAGCTGAAGGCAGAGCTCGACGACCTGCTCGACGAGATCGACGAGGTGCTCGAGGACAACGCCGAGGAGTTCGTGCGCAACTACGTGCAGAAGGGCGGCGAGTAGCCCCGGTGACCCTGCCCCTGTTCAGCACGACCGAGGATCCCGGCCCCGATTTCGCGGGGCTCATCCGCCGGCTGCGGGTGCCGTCTCCGCCACTGGGCGCGGGCGCGGGGTCTGGCGCCTCCGACCGGTTCCGTCACGGCACCACGGTGGTCGCCCTCCGCTCGGCCGACGGGGTCGTGATGGCCGGTGACCGCCGCGCCACCGAGGGGCACGCCATCGCCCACCGGGCCATGGAGAAGGTGTTCCCGGCCGACCGCTACTCGGCGGTGGCCATCGCCGGCGCGGCCGGGCCGGCCGTCGAGATGGTCCGGCTCTTCCAGACCCAGCTCGAGCACTACGAGAAGGTCGAGGGTGTGGTCCTGAGCCTCGAGGGCAAGGCCAACCAGCTCGGCCAGATGGTGCGCGAGCACCTGCCCATGGCCATGCAGGGCCTGGCGGTGGTGCCGCTGTTCGCCGGCTACGACCTGTCCCGTGGCACGGGACGCATCTTCACCTATGACGTGACCGGCGGCCACTACGAGGAGACCGAGTACAACGCCACCGGCTCCGGCGGCAGGGACGCCCGTACGACGATCAAGCTCGGCTACCGGGACGGGCTGACCCAGGACGATGCCATCGAGCTGGCCATCCAGTCGCTCTACGAAGCGGCCGACGAGGATTCGGCCACCGGCGGTCCCGACCTCATCCGGGGCATCTACCCCCTCGTGGCCACGGTCACCGCCGTTGGGTTCGAAGCGGTACCCGAGGACGATGTGGCGGAGCGGTTCGCGTCGCTCATCGAACGGCGCCGCGTGGAGGGTCGCCAGCCATGACCATGCCCTACTACGTGGCGCCCGAGCAGGTGATGAAGGACCGTGCCGAGTACGCCCAGAAGGGCATCGCCCGGGGCCGGTCGCTGGTGGCCACAACCTACGACCAGGGGATCGCCATCGTGGCCGACAACCCGCAGCGGTCGTTGCACAAGATCAGCGAGATCTACGACCGGATCGCCTTCGCCGGGGTGGGCAAGTACAACGAGTTCGATCAGCTGCGGGTCTCCGGGATCCGTCACGCCGACACGAAGGGCTACGCCTACAGCCGTGAGGATGTCGAGGCCCGATCGTTGGCCAACCTCTACGCCCAGTATCTCGGGCAGGTCTTCACCCACGAGATGAAACCGCTCGAGGTCGAGCTACTGGTTGCCGAGCTGGGCACCGGGCAGCGCCCGAACCAGCTGTACCACATCGCCTATGAGGGGACCATCACCGACGAGGACCGCTATGCGGTGCTCGGGGGGGAGACCGAGACCATCGCCCAACGCCTCGAGGAACGGTGGTCCGGCACCTGGCCGCTGGCCGAGGCGGTCCAGGCGGCGGTGGCCGCCCTGGCCGGTGCGGACCGTACGCTCGGACCCTCCGAGCTCGAGGTCGCCGTCCTGACTGCGGGAAACGGCCGGCGGGCCTTCCGGCGGCTGGTCGACGAGGAGCTGGAGTCGTTGCTCGGCTGACCCGCTGAGCGCCCTGGTGGACGCTCCGGGTGACGGGTGCAGTGTGACGGGCCGTCCTCACGGTACCGTGAGGACGATGGACAAACGCATCTACGGGCTGGAGAACGAGTACGGGGTCACCTGTACGTTGCGCGGCCAGCGCCGTCTGAGCCCCGACGAGGTGGCCCGCTACCTGTTCCGGCGGGTGGTCAGCTGGGGCCGCTCCTCCAATGTCTTCCTCGAGAACGGGGCGCGCCTCTACCTGGATGTCGGCAGTCACCCCGAGTACGCCACCCCGGAGTGCGACGACATCGGGGAGCTCGTGGCCCACGACAAGGCGGGGGAGTGGATCCTCTCGTCACTCGTTGAGGGAGCGGAGGCACGGCTGCGCGAGGAGGGCATCCGCGGAGACATCTACCTGTTCAAGAACAACACCGATTCGGCCGGCAACTCCTATGGCTGCCACGAGAACTACCTCACCAGCCGTCGAGACGATTTCGTCCACTACACCGAGGTGCTCATTCCCTTCTTGGTGAGCCGCCAGGTCTACGCCGGCGCCGGCAAGGTCCTCCAGACTGCACGGGGTGCCGTGTTCTGCCTGAGCCAACGGGCGGAGCACATCTGGGAGGGGGTCTCGTCGGCCACCACCCGGAGCCGGCCGATCATCAACACCCGCGACGAACCGCACGCCGATGCCGAGAAGTACCGCCGCCTGCACGTGATCGTCGGTGACTCGAACATGAACGAGTACGCCACCTTCCTCAAGGTGGGCGCCACCAGCATCATCCTGCGGATGCTCGAGGACCCGTCGACCGTCATGCGCGACCTGACCCTGGAGAACCCGATCCGGGCCATCCGTGAGATCAGTCATGACATCACGTGCCGGCGGCCGGTACGGTTGGCCAACGGCCGCGAGATGAGCGCGTTGGACATCCAGGGCGAATACCTCCAGCGGGCCATCCGGTACCACGATCGGCAGGGGTTGTCGCCACAGGAGGACCGCGCCCTCGACATGTGGGAGCACTGCCTCAAGGGCCTCGAGTCGGACCCGCTGTCCCTACACCGCGAGTGCGACTGGGTGGCGAAGCACCGGCTGATCGACGCCTATCGCACACGGCACGACCTCCCCTTGCACAGTCCCACGGTGTCGTGGCTCGATCTGCAGTACCACGACGTGGACCGGGCGCGGGGCCTCTACTACCGCCTCCAGCGGCATGACGAGGTCGATCGGGTCTGCGAGGACCTCGACATCGCCGCCGCGATGTCGGTACCGCCCCAGACCACCCGGGCCCGGTTGCGAGGCGAATTCGTGAAGCGGGCCAAGGAGCGCCGGCGGGACTTCACCGTCGACTGGGTCCACCTCAAACTCAACGACCAGGCACAGCGAACGGTCTTGCTCAAGGATCCCTTCAAGTCCAAGGACGAGCGGGTCGAGAAACTCATCGCCGGACTCTGACCTGCGCCGGAGGAACCTGCCCGGGGTGCGGTAGCGTCCCTCCATTGTGACCGGCGAACTCACCGAGCCCTCTGTGGCGCCCCAGCCTTCGGTGATCGACGGCGGCGGGGGAGTGCCCGACGAGCACGCGTCCGGTGCCGGTGACGGTGCCCAGGGTCGCCGCTACCGCTGGGTCATCGAGTGGGCGGTGATCCTGATGGCGGTGCTGCTCTGCACCGTCCTCCTGCGCACCTACGTCGTGCAGTCGTTCTTCATCCCGTCGCCCTCGATGTATCCCACCCTCCAGGTCGGCGACCGGATCATGGTCGACAAGCTCAGCTATCACCTCCACGGCGTGGGCCGGGGCGACATCGTGGTGTTCAAACGACCCCCGCTCGAACAGCAGCCCTTTCCGGACCTCGTCAAGCGTGTGATCGGCCTGCCCGGAGACACCATCTCGACCCAGCACGGGCACGTCTACATCGACGGGAAACGGCTCGCGGAGCCGTGGCTCCCTCCGGGGCCGGACAGCTACACCGGCGCGCTACCCGGCGATCCGAACCAGCAGTTCAACATGCCGGGACCGGTCAAGATCCCGCCAGGGGAGTACTACGTCATGGGGGACAACCGGACGGACTCAGAGGACAGCCGGTTCTTCGGGCCGATCCCGGGGTCGCTCATCGTGGGCCGGGCGGTGGCGGTCGTCTGGCCCCTCTCGCACATCAAGGGGCTCTAGTCCGGACCCCGGCAACCCTGGGATAGCCTCACCCACCAGTGGACCCCGACCACAGACCTGTACCGATGGGGGTCCCCCTTGCCCCCGCCCCGACCGCGGCCGTGTCCCCCGACGCGGGGAGCGGGCGCAGTGGCGCGGAGGCGGCGCCAGCGCAAGCCGCCCCCCCTGACCGTGGCCAGCGGTCGGGCCGCTGGGTGCTGGAGTGGTCGATCGTCATCATCGCGGCGGTGTTGCTCGCGTTCGGCGTGCGCACCTACGTGGCGCAGATGTTCTACATCCCTTCCGGCTCGATGCTCCCGACCCTCCAGGTCGGCGACCGCATCGTGGTCGACAAGCTGGCCTACCGGTTCGGTTCGGTCCACCGGGGGGACATCGTCGTGTTCGCCAGACCGCCCCTGGTCGATGCCGACTACACCGATCTGGTCAAGCGGGTCATCGGGCTCCCGGGTGAGACCATCGGCCTGCGGGACGGTCACGTCACCATCGACGGCACGGTCCTGAGCGAGCCCTGGTTGCCGCAGCCGGAGCCGCTGAGCGAGCCCAGTTCGCTCAGCGAGGGCTTCAGCCTCACCCACCCCTACACCATTCCCGCCGACCACTACTTCGTCATGGGGGACAACCGCCCCGACTCGGAGGACAGCCGGTACTTCGGCCCAATCCCGGGTTCGCTCATCGTGGGCAAGATGGTGTTCCGGGTGTGGCCGCTCGGCGCGACCGTCTGGCTGATCGCGCTCGTGGTGATCGCCGTCATCCTCCTCCTTGCGATCTGGACGGTCTTCCGCCGGCCACGGGCCGGACCGACCGACGACGGGCCCACCGGGAGCGCACGCTCCTGATCTCGACCGGTCGTCCGACACGGCGACCGCACCGGGCCATCGGTAGACTCGCAACGTGCCGTTTCTGAGCCCCGCCAAGCTGCTGGTCATCCTGGTGGTGGCCCTGGTCGTCCTCGGGCCGGACAAGCTCCCCAAGGTGGCCAAGCAGATGGGGTCGCTCTGGGCGGACTTCCGCCGCTTCCGCGAACGGTTCGAGTCCGACGTGCGAGGCAACTTCCCGGACCTGCCCTCGGCAGAGAAGATCTCCCAGGCGGTGCGCTCGCCGATCACCTTCCTCGACTCGCTCGCCGACGCGCACGCCGAGGAGAACGGCGCGACGGCCTCTCCGGGCGATCCTCCGCCCGAGCCCGATGGAGACGCATTGGAGCCCTCCGGTCGGTCGAACCGGCCGGCCGGGATCGTCCGCGCCGCGGAGCGGAGCTCTGTCCCGGGCACCACGATGAGCGATCCCCAGGGCGTGGTCCACCAGGTCCGGGTCGTCGGCCGGCAGCCGCCCGACGACCCGGGGATGAACTGAACGGGATTCCGGATGACCCCGCAGGGTGAGCACGGAGGCAGGTGGGCGTGCCCCTCCTCCTGAGGCGGCGGACCGAGGAGCGTCCGACCCCGGACGCGATGACCCTGGCGGAGCACATCACCGAGTTGCGCCGCAGGGTGCTGATCAGTGTCGCCGCGTTCCTGGTGGGGGCCACGGTGGCATTCCTGGCCTACAACGGGATCCTCGGATTCCTCAAGCATCCGTACTGTCAGGTGAACCCGCACCACTGCGGGTTCTACGTGACCGGTCCGCTCGACGGTCTCGCCCTCCGGATCAAGATCTCGGCCTACGGGGGGCTGTTCCTCGCCTCGCCGGTGTGGTTGTGGGAGCTCTGGCGGTTCATCACCCCCGGGCTCCACCCGAAGGAGAAGAAGTACGCCATCCCCTTCATCGTGGCCTCGATCGCTCTGTTCGTCCTCGGGTGCGCGGTGGCGTTCCTCATCTTCCCCCACGCCATGGCCTGGCTGGACAGCATCGGCGGCCCGTCCCTCACCCAGATCCTCGATCCGAACAAGTACCTCGGCCTCATCGTCCTGTTGATGGTGGCCTTCGGCGTCACCTTCGAGTTCCCGGTCCTGCTGGTCTCCCTCGAGCTCGCCGGGGTGCTCACGCCCCAGAAGCTGTCCTCGTGGCGGCGGTGGGCCATCGTGGCCATCGTGGTGTTGGCCGGGGTGGTGACCCCGAGCTCCGACCCGTTCTCGATGATGGCGATGGCGGTGCCCCTCTACATCTTCTACGAGCTCTCGATCATCGTCGGCAGGATCGTCCGTCGATGAGCCCCGGGCGTGCCCGGGGCTCCGACCCGGACGCCCCGGGCTCGCCACACCGAGACCTGCGTGGTCGCTTCGAGCGCGAGGTCGGATTCGCACTCGATCCCTTTCAGGGGCAGGCGCTGGAGGCGATCGACCGCGGCGAATCGGTCCTGGTCAGCGCGCCGACCGGCTCGGGAAAGACGCTGGTCGCCGAGTACGCGGTCGCCCGGGCCCTCGAGTCCGGCGGGAAGGCGTTCTACACCACGCCGATCAAGGCCCTCTCCAACCAGAAATTCGCCGAGCTGACGGCCCGTCACGGTGGCCACCGGGTCGGCCTGCTGACCGGCGACATCTCCCACCAGCCGCAGGCACCGGTCGTGGTGATGACGACCGAGGTGCTCCGCAACATGCTCTTCGCCCGCTCGCCACTGCTCGACGGGCTGCAGGTGGTCGTGCTCGACGAGGTCCACTACCTCCAGGACCCCTACCGCGGCTCGGTGTGGGAGGAGGTCCTGGTCCTCACCCCTCCCGAGGTCACCTTCGTGAGCCTGTCGGCCACGGTGAGCAACGCCACCGACTTCGGCAGGTGGCTGCGGTCGGTGCGCGGCCCGACCCGGGTTGTCGTCGAGACCCACCGCCCGGTGACCCTGCACCATCACTACGCACTGGCCGAGCGCGGGCAGGACGGACTCATCGTCCTGCCGCTGCTCCGGGACGGCCGGCCCAACCCGGACGGCCTGCGGATCGACGAGCGCCGCGGGCGCTCGTACCAGCGACGGTTCCGGGCCCCCCGGCGCACCGAGGTCGTCGAGTACCTGGCCGGGGAGGGCATGCTGCCTGCCATCACCTTCATCTTCTCGCGGGCTGCCTGCGATGACGCCACCCGTCAGTGCATCGAGGACGGGATCAGGCTGACCACCGACGAGGAGCGCACGCGCATCCGGGTCCTCGTCGAGCAGGCCGTGGAGCGGCTGGACGACGATGATCTGCGCACCCTCGGCTACGGCCCGTGGTCGGCTGCCCTCGAGGCCGGCGTGGCACCGCATCACGCGGGGTTGGTCCCCGCCTTCCGCCAGGCAGTCGAGCAGTGCTTCTCGGAAGGCCTGCTCAAGGTCGTCTTCGCGACAGAGACGCTCGCACTCGGCATCAACATGCCGGCGCGGACCGTGGTGGTCGAGCGGTTCGCCAAGTTCCGCGGCGCGGACTCGTCGGCCCTCACCTCGGGGGAGTACCGGCAGCTCACCGGCCGGGCGGGCCGGCGGGGGATCGACACCGTGGGCCACGCGCTGGTGCTGTGGTCGCAGGCCACCACCTTCGGCGCAGTGGCCCGGACCGCCATCGCCCCGCCTCCGGATCTGGTCTCCTCGTTCCACCCGACCTACAACTTGGCCGTGAACCTGGTCCGGCGGTGGTCCCGTGCCGAGGCCTACGGCCTGCTCGCCGCCTCCTACGGGCAGTGGCAGGCCCCGAAGGGCTCCGAGTCGCTCGCCCGCCAGCTCGAGCGGCGGCTCTCGATCCTCGACGACCGGGGCTTCGTGGACGGGTGGACCCTGACCGACGCCGGCCGGATCCTCGCGGGGATCTACCACGAGTCGGACCTGCTGGTCGCCGAGGTGCTCCGCGGCGGCCTGCTCGACGACCTCGACCCGGTCTCGCTCTCCGGTGTCGTCTCCGCGCTCACCTTCGAGGCGCGCCGGGAGGGCGAGGACGCACCCCTGCCGCGTGGGGCCCGGGTCATCGAGCGACTGGGGCTCGTCGAGTCGCTCGCGGCCGGCCTGCGGGCCGACGAGCGCCGGGTCGGGCTGCGCCGCACCCGCCGCCCGGACGGGGGGCTCGCCAGGGCGGTGGTCGGATGGGCCGGCGGGGCCACCCTGGACACGGTGCTCCGGGATGCCGGGGTCGCCCCGGGTGACTTCGTCCGCAACCTCCGGCAACTCGTCGATCTGATCCGCCAGATCGCCCAGGTGTCCACCCTGCCCGGGACACGCGAGGCGGCCGGAACGGCGGTGGTCCTGCTCCGGCGAGGGGTCGTCGGGGCCGATGATCCGGCAGCACTGGGGTCCGCCACTGCGCGCCTACTGCCGTCCTAGTGTGATCCGGGCATGTTCCCCTACGCCGAGGAATCGTTCACTGTGGATGAGGAGGACGTCCTCCGGCGGTACTTCACGAATTTGGACCGGCCGGTGTTCGCCCTGGTCAACCTGCCAGAGGTGGTCAAGGGGGCCCTGTTCGCCCGCTACTCGCGGTCCCAGAAGAGCCTGCGACGCCTGTTCCTGGACGAATTCGTCGGGGAGCTGGACATCTCCGGCGACGCCTCGGTCGACGCCACCGTCGGGCTGAAGCGGGCGGTCGAGCTCTACGAGCGGGTCTTCCTCGAGTACGGGGACGACTCGGTGGCGCAGCTCGGGGGGGTGCACCTGGCCTGCGAACAGGCCTCCAACGTACTCACCAAGATCCTCGAGTGGGGCCGGCTGATGGCGTACCTCGAGCAGTCGACGCGCTACATCGCCTACAACCAGCGGCTGGTCACCGGTCACTACCGCTACTACCGCGACCCCGGCCTCCTCGACTCGCCGCTCGGCGCACGATACGTGGGCGAGATGGATCGGATGTTCGACACCTACGGCGAGCTGCTCGACGAAGCACAGGCGTGGCTCTCCGTCCGCCACCCCCGCCAGAAGGACGACTCCGACTTCGTCCACCGACAGGCGGTGCGGGCGAAGGCACTGGACGCGCTCCGGGGTCTGCTGCCGGCCGGCTCGCTCTCCAACGTCGGCATCTACGGAACCGGGCAGTCCTACGAGATGCTGCTGGTGCGGATGCGCTCGCATCCGCTGGCCGAAGCCCGGGCATACGCGGACCTGATGCTCGAGGAGCTCCGCAAGGTGATCCCCTCCTTCCTCCAGCGGGTCGATCGGCCGGACCGCGGCGGCGCCTGGTCGGAGTACCTGCAGACCACCCGCGAGGAGACCGCCAGGGTGGTGGAGGCGTACCTCCCCGACCTGGTGGCGCCTGCAGGGCACCCGGTCGGCGGGCCTGCGGGCCTCCCGACGGTCACCCTGGTCGACTTCGACCCGGATGGCGAGGACAAGGTGATAGCTGCCATCTGCGCTCCCCGCACCGGTCGGTCGGAGGAGGAGGTGCTCGCCCGGGTGCGACAGCTCGGCGCGGAGGACAAACGGGCGCTTCTGCGAGCCTACGTGGGCGAACGGGTCAACCGACGTCACCGTCCCGGTCGTGCCTTCGAACGCACGGACTACCGCTTCGACGTGGTGACCGACTACGGGGCGTTCCGTGATCTCCAGCGCCATCGGATGCTGACGATCGAGTGGCAGCCCCTCGGTACCACGCTCGGCTACGACGTGCCGCCGGTGGTCGAGGAGGCCGGCCTGCGCGACCGCTATGTCGCGTCGCTCGAACGCTCGCGCGACCTGGGGGAGGCACTGGCGGGTCCCTTCCCGCAACAAGCGGCCTACGCGGTGGCGCTCGCCTACCGGATCCGGTACTCGATGCAGATGAACGCGCGCGAGGCGATGCACCTGTTGGAGTTGCGCTCGGGCACCCAGGGACATGCGAGCTATCGCTGGGTGGCCCAGGAGATGCACCGGCTCATCGATCAGCAAGCCGGACACCACATGCTCGCCGACGCCATGCGTCATCTCGAATCCGACGTTCCCGATCTCGAACGGCTCGCGTCGGAACGACGCGCGGAAGACCGTCGGAACTCGTTGTCGGCGGCAGGAAATCCTGTAAGACGCTGAGCAGGGGTGTTGCACGTACCTCCTGGTAACGGGGGGTACGACGCACTTGACGACCCACCCGCCGCATCGCCTATGGTGCGCGAGGTCCCAGTCGCCCGACGGGTCGCACCGAGCGTTTCTGATCGCAGGGTGCGGTCTCAGGCGGGGATGCTGTGAGAGGCGGAGGAGGCCCAGGGGATCGAGTAGAAAACAGTCCCCCAAGACCGTTGGCGCGAGCTGGAGGTCTCGGGGGGGTGGTGCCAAAGACCCCTGGGTCCGACCGCCTGGCCGGCACGAGTAGTGGAGGCGGAACACCGCCACGGACAGCGGAGGCGGAACACCGCAGCGGACACAGACCAAACCGTGTTGTTGCCGACCACTGGCCGGACCTCCGGAGAGGTACCGTTCGGGTTCGCCCGGTCACCTCCGGGCCCACGGGAACGGACACACGGACGGTCTCCCGGGTGCACGAACGCAGGGCCGGAGCGTCTATGCTCCCGGCCAACTCACCACCGAAAGACCGACATGCCACAGGAACTCGACGAAGTCGAAGGCCCGGACGAGCTCATCGAGGGAGACCTCGAGGAGCTCGCCGATGACGACGACCTGATCGCGGACGACGCGCTGGTCCTCGCCGATGACGACGACGCGGACGCGGTGGTCATCGACGAGGAGGTCGAGGAGCTTCCGGTGGTCGAAACGAAGGTGGCCACCAAGACCGGCGAAGAGTCCGACGAGGAGGAAGAGGAGGAGCCCGACGACGAGGACGTCGAAGCCAGCCTCGACACCATCCTGAAGGAGCGCTTGGTGGTCGAGGAGGTCGAGGAGGACGAGGAGTCCCCCGAGACCGAGGATCGCACCGGGGACGGCGTCGAGCGGGTGCTGCCCAAGCAGCCCGGTGAGTTCGTCTGCCGATCCTGCTTCCTCGTCAAGCACCCCAACCAACTGGCGGACCGCAAGAAGATGCTCTGCCGGGACTGCGTCTGACGGGAGCCCACATGGCTGATCGAACGGAAGAACCGTCGGGTGAGGTTCCGCTGAGCGAGCGGGTCCTCGACCTGTTGGTCTTCGTGCCGGCAGGCATCGTGGCATCGGTGGTCGAGGAGCTCCCGAAGTTGGCCGAGCGGGGACGGAGCCGGTTGGAGGTCCGGGTGAACTCGGCGCGGGCGGTCGGCGAGTTCGCGATCAAAGCCGGTCACCGGGAGCTCCGCCGTCGCTCGGACGGACTGCGCCAGAGGGGTGCAGACCCGCCGCCCGCGCCGCCGGCCGACCGCCCGGAGGCGCGCTATCCGATACGCACGATTCCCCGGAACCCCCCGCCACGGAACCCGTCCCGGGCCGGTGCGGCCCCCCCGAGCGCGCCCGGGCCGCTTCCCGGCTCGTCGGTCGCCCCGGGACCCGGCACCCGCACCCCCAGCGCCAACGGGCACGTCCCCGAAGTCGGGTCCCTGGCCATCCCGGGCTTCGACACGCTGTCTGCCTCCCAGGTCGTCCAGCGGCTCGACGGCCTCACCCGCACCGAGCTGGTCTCGGTCCGTGCGTACGAGACCGCCACCCGGCGCCGGCGCACGATCCTCAGCCGGGTCGACCAGCTGCTCGACGAGCGGTCCTGAGCCCGTCCCGCGGGCGTCCGGCGAGGAGGCAGTCCATGGAGTCGGTCCGGGAGGCCACCACCGCCGACGCCGGGCGCATCGTCGAGCTCGCGCAGCAGTTCGAGACCGAGATGGCGACCCGCCGGGGAGCCGCGCTCCTCCGGCCGGACGACGCGACGGTTGCCGATGCCCTCGGCGGGACAGACGACGTGACCGCGGTCCTGGCCGACCCGGAACGGACCGCCCTGGTGGGCTCGCTCGACGAGTGGATCGCGGGTGTCGCGGTGCTGCGCATCGCCGCCGGTCCGGGAGACGACCGCCGGGGTGTCATCGACTCGTGCTACGTCGAACCGGGTGCCCGCGGCGTGGGTCTCGGCCACCTTCTCCTCGAGCAGGCCCTCGAGTGGTTCACCACGCACCGGGTGACCGGGGTCGATGGAACCGCCTACCCCGGCGACCGCGAGGCCAAGAGCTTCTTCGAGTCAGCCGGGTTCAAGGCCCGGTTGCTCGTGATGCACCGCCCCCTGGGCTGAGCACCGATGGGGGACCGGTCCGGGATCCGGATCAGGAGGCGCGGCGGCCGGCCCGTGCAGGAACCGGCCGACGGGGTCCGGGCGGCGGCGGAATCGGGATCCCCATGAGACGGGCGAGCTCCGGCACGTACCCGGAGGCCTTGCGGGCCTCTTGGAGCAGCGATTCGTCGGCGCCCACCGGAAGGCCGGCGGGCTTCACCGTGCGACGGACCGGCGACTCGACGACGACCTCGAGCAGCGCCAGCCAGTTCTCGGGGGTGGTGTCGGGAGCCATCGACTTGCCGGCGGCCTCGGAGAGCCGGACAGCGAGCTCGGCGGACAGCCGGGCAGACGGTTCTGGCGGTCGGATCGAGGCGCGGACGGCGTCGATCACCCGACCGTCGTCCAGCGACGTCGTGATGCGCTCGACCCAGCGTTCGCGCAGGGCGGTGATCCGCTGCTGCAGCGCGGCGCGCAGGGCGGTGGCCAGCTCGGTGCCCTCGTCGTCGAGGGTCACCGTCGACGACGAGGCGACGATCGAGCGAAGCTCGCGCAACGGGGTGTCCTTGCCGGCGGTACGCGCCACCGAGGCGCGGTCCTTCCAGATGGCCAGGTTGACGACGGGTCGCAACTGCTCCGCCATGGCCAGGAGTGGCCCTGGAGTGACTTCGGGTCGGCCGTCCGCCCGGGCCCTTGTGTTCTGTTCCTCGATGGCCTGGCGCACCGCGGGGATGCCGCCCCGGAGCAGCTGCTCGGCCACCGGGAGCTCCTCGGGCTTGAGCGTGGCCAACGCGGCGTTGCGGTAGACAGAGGACGCGGCGGGGCGACGTGGATGGTCCCGGCCCCCGGCCTCCCGGGTCCCGGGTCGAGCCGGAGCGCCGCGGCGGCGGGACGAGTCCCGCTCGCGCTCGGTCGTGCTGTCACGGCCGGGGGAGTCGCGGCCCGCAGTCTCGCGGTCGGCGCCCTCGCGGCGACGGGTGCGGCCGCTCGCCGGGGGCTTGTCGCCGTCGCCGGTTCGGGGCCGCCGTTCCGCGGGGCGACGGGAGCCGTCCCTCGGTCCGTCGTGCCCGTCGTCGCGCCGACGCTTTCCCTTGGACGCGAGGACGACGTTCACATCGGGCCCGTTGCGGGGCGTGCCGACGACCTCGATGCGCTCCACGGGGCGCACCTCGGTCTTGCCCTTGGGCGGGAGCAGGGCAACCACCGAGGTGCCGTCGAGGGTGGTTTCGACCTCGGCGCGGAGCACGCTGCCGACCCCGGCCCCCGTCGGGACGAGCTCGCTGCCGACCGTCCCCCGGGGCTGCTTGGCGCCGGCAGCGCGCCAGGTCCAGGTGGCGTCGCTGGTCTGACTGGTGAGTTCGACGTCGATCCGATGGGCCATACCGGGCGAAAGGCTACTGCCGGACCGATCGGGACGCGAACGGACCTCGCGGACGCCGTCCAAGACGCAGCCAAGAACTGCTCGGTCGAGGGGTTTCCCCTGTTCAACGCGCCGTATAGCATGAACGGTACGGGGGCAGCCCGTGCCACGGCCAGGAGCCGGGGGGTGCGCGAGTCGAGAGACGGTGGTCACTCGACGCGCGCATCGGTGGGGGAGGCAGGTCATGGAGGATCCCGGAGCCAACGGCGCCGGTCAGTCAGTGCGGCAACCGGTCGACCCGGAGGGCGCGCGCTCGGACACCGATCCCGTCAGCGCGCCGTCGGCCGACGGGCTGCGGTTCCTCCCGCCCGACTGGCGCGAACCGACCTGGACCGGATCGGCCGGCTCAGCGCCGACACCGCAGCATCCACCCGCTCGCCCCCACGCGGCGAGACCGCCGTGGTCTCCGGATCTCCACCCACCAGCGGTCCGTGCGCCTGCGCGCTCCTCCACGGAGGGCGGGATCGGGTGGCGCGTGGCAGGCGTCTCGCTGGCCGCAGCACTGCTCGGCGCGGTGATCGGCGGCGGCATCGTCGCCGCCACCTCGGATCAAGGTTCAGGGACCGTCACCATCCGACAGATCTCGGCCGGCCCGGCCCTGCTCAACGGCACCGCCAACATCGAGTCGGTCATCGACAAGGTCCTCCCGGCCGTGGTCTCCATCGACGCGACCTCGCCGACACCGGCGTCGCAGTCGCTCTACGGTGGGCAGCAGGAGGAGCAGGGGACCGGGATGATCATCACCCCGGGAGGCGAGGTGATCACCAACAACCACGTGATCACCGGCGCAACCACCATCACGGTCACGCTGTTCGGGAGCCTCCGGGCGCTCCCGGCGACGCTTATCGACACCGATGCGACCGACGACGTCGCGTTGCTCCAGATCCAGGGCATGTCCGACCTACCGACCGTTTCCTACGGCAACTCCGACGACGTCCAGGTCGGTGACGCGGTGGTGGCCATCGGGAACGCCCTCGGCCTGTCCGCGGGAACGCCGACCGTCACCCAGGGAATCATCTCGGCCAAGGGCCGTACCGTGGAGGCAGGAGACACGACCGGCGTGACCACCGAGACGCTCGGCAACATGTTCCAGACCGATGCCGCGATCAACCCGGGGAACTCGGGTGGACCACTCGTCGACAGTTCCGGACGGGTCATCGGGATGAACACCGCGATCGCCTCGAGCGAGGACGGAACGACCGAGGCCCAGAACATCGGATTCGCCATCCCGTCGAACAAGATCGAACGGCTGCTCCCGTCGCTCCGCGACCGGTCGGTCCCCAATCCGGCCATCTCGGGAACGGCATTCCTCGGGATCTCCCTCGAGACTCTCACGCCGGAGGTGCGCAGCGCCTACAACTTCGTCCCCACGCAGGGAGCGGTGGTCCTCGAGGTCCAGAGTGGCACGCCCGCGGACACGGCCGGGCTCGAGCAGGGCGACGTGATCGTGTCCTTCAACGGCACGCCGGTCACCAGCGCCGATCAGCTGACCACCGCCATCCAGAGCGGTCATCCCGGGCAGTCGGTGGCGATCCGCTTCTACCGGGGTCAGACCGCGATGACCGTCACCGCCACGTTGGGATCGACCAGCCAGTACCCGCAGAGCACCGGGGGCTGACCCTCTCGGGCCTGTGCGCCCCCTACGCTCAGGGGAACGGTGCCGCCGGTGGTCGGTTGCAGGACGCGGGGCAGCGGCGGGGAAGGAGCACGGTCAGTGGGCACCACGATGGTGGGCGCGTGAACGAGACCCCGAGCGACACCGCGTCCGGAACGGACTGGGTGGAGCGCCTGACCGCCCAACGTCCCGAACCGCAGCCCGGGGGGCCGGCACCTGACGACGCATCACTCTCCCGGATCCTTGCCGCAGCCGCCGCCGTTCCCGATCACGGGAGACTCCGGCCCTGGCGCTTCACCGTGGTGTCCGGGGCGGGACAGGAACGGTTCGGGCAGGCCCTGGTCGACGGGCTGGTGGCCGAGCGCGGTCCGGACCTTCCCGAGTCGCAGGTGGCCAAGACCCGGAACAAGGCCTTCGCGGCCGCGTGCGCGGTGGTCCTCATCGCCTCTCCCGATCCGATCTCCAACGTGCCGGTCTGGGAGCAAGAGGCCTCGGCGTCGTGCACCGGCTACGCCATGGTGCTCGCAGCCACCGGACTCGGATTCGGCGCGGTCTGGAAGAGTGCTGCGGTGCTGGACACCGCCCCGGTGCGGGAGCTGTTCGAACTCGGGCCGCACGAGCGTCTCCTCGGGTGGGTCAACATCGGGACCCCGGAGCCCCCGAGGCAACACCCACGGGTGACACCGGTGCCCGATCTCGAGGGCCGCGTGCGCCGACTCGACGGCTGAACACCCGAGGCGACTGCTGGTCGGGAGTGGTCGACCGGCTACCAGCCCCACCGGGCGAGCGGCGGGCCGACCCCGTGCTCCTCGGCGCAGACGCCACAGAGATCCATCCGCCGTGCCCCTGGCCGGTCGGAGGCCGCAACCCGGCGCCATCCGTACCGCCGGGCCTCCTCGAGGCAGGCCGATTCCGACCAGCGCGGCGCGGTGCGGGCGCCGCAGCGCCCACAGGTACGGAAGTAGGCGTCGTCGTCGTAGAGGTCCTCGAAAGAGATCTCGTCCGGGTCGTATTCCATGGCGGCAGCTCCATCCGAGGATACCGTCGCGGAGAGCGGTCGAGATCCAGCCGGATGCTCCCTGTCCCATCCGGTCGACGTCAGCGACCACGGGCGAACCGCACCCGCCGGCGACACGACAATGGTAATATCGTCACAGTGACGCAATTGCCGGATGGTCCTCGGTGCGGCTGGTGTCATCGGCCGCTGGCCCTCCCGGAGGGCCCGGGTCGCCCCCGCCTGTTCTGCAGCCCGTCCCACCGGCAGCGGGCGTACGAAGCACGGCGGAGGGCGGCGGATCTCCACATCCCGGACGGACAGTGCATCGTGAGCGAGCATGAACTCCGTCGGCTGCACGACCGTCTCTACCGGCTCGAGGCAGCCGTCGATGATGTCACCGAGGACCTGGCCCGTGATGCGCGTCTGGCCGCCTGCCGCCAGGCAGTCGACCACCTGCTGGATGCTGCGGGGGACCTGGTCGGGCTGGTGGTCGAGCCATTTCGGGGGTGACCCCCACCCGCCAGGCTTGGTCTACATCGCCGATAAGAGATATTATGTCAAGTGGCAACAATGTCCGGATGCGCCTCGGTCGTGCCGGCTTTCGATGGCGATCAGCGAACCGCAACGATGAGGTCCTGCATCCGGTTGAACCCGGGATGGATGGGCTCGAGGATGCTCAGGCCACTGGATGCGTGTGCCTCGCGCACAACGTGCTCCTGATAGCCGATACCGGCCTCTGGAACGTCTGGGTCTCGGGCTGCAAAGGCTCTCGACGGATCTTGCACCATGTGCGCAGCCTGGGAGTGGGCGTAGCCGGACGGCTCGTCGTTGAGGAGGAACCACGTCGTATAGCTGATCCCCCCAGGCCGAAGGACACGCTTGATCTCACGAAGGTACTGCTCGGAGGCATCGGGCATCAGGTGCGTGAAGACGGAGTGGGCGAACGCAAAGTCGAATGACTGATCGGGATAGGGAAACTCGAACGCCGCAGCCGACGGGAGCGTGGGATCAGAGCTGTAGTGCTGGTTGAAGAGGGGTGTGTATGTGAAATGAAAGTTGGGGAACAGTGGGGTGATCGCTGTCTCGCACCATCGCACCGTCTCCTCGACGACGTCGAAGCCCTCATACCGGGCGTCCTTGTCCAGATAGTCGCAGAGGTAGCGAGCGGTACGCCCGACGCCACAGCCGATATCGAGTACGTCGTGATCAGGGCGTAACCCGGCCACATTCATCCGCCCCATTCCGACGAGGGCTACGTCCTCGAATGCAGCAGCCCTCCCGACGGTGCCTCTCAACCGCTCGTCCGGCATCGGGATCTTCATCTCCGCCGGGAACAGACGAACGTGTCGCGAGGAGTCCTTGGGCTTCGCGCCGGAGAAGGCACGACTCACTGCATGCTTCATCCGGGAGCCATAGGCTCGAATACTCGTTGCTTGGGTCAAGGCTCCACCCTCCACACTGTGCTTCGTTCTTGGTCTTCCTATCACTGGTCGAACCAAGGCTGAGGTCCGCATCTGTCCGAGGATCCGTGGTTCTTCGGAACCGAGCCGGGGTTCGGCGACCGTGGCCCGAAGGAGCCCGGTGCCAGGTGAGCCAGGATGAGCCCACTCCCCCGGCGAACCAGGTCCCAGCCGATGATCCAGCCGAGCCGGGATCAGAACGAGCAAGCTGTTCAGGTGACAGGCCACGCCCGCAACATCCGTCGCGCCACGATTGACGACGTCGAGGAGCTGCTGGCCATCGATCACAGGGCCGTGGCCGGCGATACCGAACGAAGTGCGGCGATCCGTGCGCATGTCTTCGGGGGGCATTGTTGGGTCCACTCCGGTCAGGCCCGCATGGATGGCTTCGCAGTGCTGCTCCCCCATCACTTCTTCGGTCGAGACTTCGTGGACCTCCTTGTGGTTGCATCTTCGGTACGGCGGTCGGGCATCGCGACCGAGTTGTTGCGAGCACTCGTACGGATGGAAGGGACAGAGCAAGTCTTCACCTCGACAAACCGATCGAATACCCCGATGCGCGAGCTCCTGCGCAAGGAGGGCTGGCAGCTCAGCGGCGAGCTGGATGGGCTCGACGCTGACGACGGTGAGATGGTCTTCTTCACGTCGCGCTGATAGGTGTATTAGGTGTAGGGCAGCGCAATGCGGTGGATGAGCGATGAGAGCCGGATGGGCGTTCCGGCAGGAAGACGAGGACCTACTCCTCGCCGGAGAATCGCTCCCACGCCGACTGTCGTGTTATCCCCAAGGACGTTCCGATGGCCGCCCAAGTAGCGCCCAGCTCTCTCGCTCGCTTCACGAAACGAGAGAGATTGCGCTCGACCTGCGCTCCTGCGGCCGCCATCCGAGGGAGGCTCGCAAGCACACGGTCGAGGTCGAGGTCCTCCTCCCAAGAGGAGAGCCGTTCCGGTAACGAGGGCGGGTTGCCGATGATCTGGCCACAGAGATCGACGCACTCGTCACAGATGAAGACGCCCGGACCTGCGACCAACCTCGTAACTTCGTACTGCGGCTTCAGGCAGAACGAGCAGGATGTCGTGGCCCGGTCCTCGGTGATGGCCATGAGGTTCTCTCCAGTACTTGTACGGTTCTCCTGTCAGGACTCACCTTACACCGTCAGGACCACCCTGACAAGCATGCTGCCGGAGCACTGCCGCACCGTTGCCCGATTCGGGTGACGTTCGTCCGACACCATGCGCGAACCGATCGACCCTGTCGGGAGTCATACTTGTTCGTGGGACATTCCGTCAACGTCTTCGGTCTCGCGGAATTGCATCGTCGAGGAGGTCGGACGACGAGCCCGAACCCGTTCACGGCAGCGACCCTTTGCGTTGTGGCGGTTATCGGAGTCGCTTGTGGAGGAGCGGCGCAATCCGTCCCGCAGACAACGACAATTCGACCGGTGACCTCAGTGTCACTCGAGCAGGCCGTGAGGGCCGGTCAACTGATCCTCCAGCTTCCGTCCTCCTGGTCGGTCGGCTCCGGAACGTGTCGGTGCGGCTGGGGCTTCCCCAACACGGCAACCTTGGACAACGGCCCTCAGGCAGGAGGGGTGCTCTGCAGCTGTCCGATGGAAAGCGCAACTGCGGCTTCCGGTCTCCACCTCTATGAGGGATCCACGGGCCTCATCCCGGGTGGTAAGCCCGAGGTCATCAATGGTCTCCAGGCTCTCGTCTCGGTGGACACGTCAACGGCAACGGTGACTGCCACCTTCCCGGGTGTGGATCAGTGGATCACGATCAGCCCGGCCCCGTCTCCCGGGACCCTCTCGACACGGCAGGGACAGGTGGCCCTCGAGACGCAGATCCTGGCGGCGATCAAGGCCGACTCCGGCAGCGTCGAGGTTCCGTGAACCAACGAGCGGCCTTCGTTCTCCGAGCTACGAGATTTATCCCTCCCCCACTTGTCGCTGGAGATCTCGGTCCGAGCTGAATTCGTCAGTTTGGCCTTGACGGGGCGCTCATCATGTCCAGTGGATGGCGTCAAGAGCTCACGGTCTGGCCCTGTTTCCGACGTGGGGCCGCTCGTCAGCGGCTCTCGTGACCGGACGGCGGGGCAGATGGCGCACCGAGCCGGACGTCTCCAGGGGGCGGACACGGACGCCGGCCAGCCCGCACTCTCTCGAATCCCTCAAGATAGGGCTGGCCTGGGACGATAGTAAGAGCGTAGGTGACGGTCTGCTCCGCGACAGAGTGTCTCAACGACAGCGAGTGCATCTCATGATGTGTGAACGATGAGAAAACCCGTCCCCACAAGCAGAGACCTGTTCATCCCCAAGAAGTCTGCCGCGTCACGTGGCAAGGGATTCCTCACGAGTCCGGTGAGACGGATCAAAGATCGCGACCGGTCGCCCAAGACGAGTGCAGTCGACGCCCAACACATGCAGGACTGGCGGGAGCGGCTGGAGAAGACGCACGAACAGATCCAGTCGATCATCGCCCACCGGAAGTTCGAGACGTACTTCCAGCCCATTGTCGATCTGCAGAGTGGTCGACCGGTGGGGGCAGAGGCACTGTCGCGCTTCGCCCCGCTCCCGGTGCGACCGCCCGATGCCTGGTTCGCGGAAGCTGCGTCGGTCGGGCTCGGCGTGGAGCTCGAGCTGGCGGCGCTCGAAATGGCGATCGGCCAACTGAGCCATCTGCCTGCGAACCTCTATCTGTCCGTGAATGCATCGGTGCCGACGCTGATGTCCGAACGGTTCCGGGCGCTCATCGCCGCGGTTCCCGCTGAGCGGATTGTGGTGGAGTTGACCGAGCACGCCGAAGTTGACGACTACGAGCAGCTCGAGAAGAGCATCAAGGGAATCCGTTCGACAGGCATTCGTCTTGCGGTCGACGATGCCGGATCCGGTTACTCCAGCCTCCAACACATCCTCAATCTCCAGCCGGACGTGATCAAGCTCGACATCGGGTTGACACGAGGAATCGACCGCGATCCGGCGCGGTTGGCTCTGGGTCGGGCGCTCCTCAAGTTCGGGTTCGATGCCTACCGGGCATCGATCGTCGCCGAAGGCATCGAGACCGTCGGCGAGTACGAGACCCTGCGCTCCCTCGGGTGTCCTGCCGGCCAGGGCTTCTACCTCGGAAGACCGAGCAGGCTCGCGATCCAACACCTCGCGCCGATCGCCCCGATGCCGCTGCTGGCCGACCGGATCCGGTCTGTGAGCAACGGCGCTGCGGTGAAGGGCTCCGTGCTCAACGGTGCGGCAACGACGACGGTCGCGACCGACGGCAGGAGCGGGCCTGTAGACGACCGGGATGACGTGGATCCCGCCGACGAGCTCCCGGAGGAGGAGATCGTCCGGACTCTGTATCGTCGGGCCTGACCGGCTACGGGTGGCCGCTCAGGACGCCATCCCCACGATCGGCTTGTTGAGGGTGATCGCCCCGGCGGATCCGTGGAAGGCGGCGTCGCCGAAGGAGAAGATCCCTCCGTCGGAGGCGACCAGCCAGTAGCCCTGACCGTCGAAGGTGCTGCTCATCCCAACGATCGGCTTGTTGAGGGTGATCGCCCCGGTCGAGCCGTGGAACTTGGCGTCGCCGAAGGAGAAGATGCCCCCGTCGGAGGCGACCAGCCAGTAGCCCTTGCCGTCCGGCGAGGATGCCATCCCCACGATCGGCTTGTTGAGGGTGATCGCCCCCGTCGAGCCGTAGAACTTGGCGTCGCCGAACGAGAAGATGCCCCCGTCGGAGGCGACCAGCCAGTAGCCGTTGCCGTCCGGTGTGGACGCCATCCCCACGATCGGCTTGTTGAGGGTGATCGCCCCCGTCGAGCCGTGGAAGGCGGCGTCACCGAAGGAGAAGATCCCCCCGTCGGAGGCGACCAGCCAGTAGCCGTTGCCGTCCGGTGTGGACGCCATCCCCACGATCGGCTTGTTGAGGGTGATCGCCCCCGTCGAGCCGTGGAAGGCGGCGTCACCGAAGGAGAAGATCCCCCCGTCGGAGGCGACCAGCCAGTACCCGTTGCTGTCCGGCGTGTCGGCCATCCCCACGATCGGCTTGTTGAGGGTGATCGCTCCGGTGGAGCCGAAGAACCCTGCCGTTCCGTAGGAGAAGATCCCCCCGTCCGAGGCGACGATCCAGTAGCCCGTAGTGCCTGATGCGAGCTGCCCGCCTGCGGTGCAGCTCTTCGAATACACGCCCTTCCAGGTGAGGGAGACCTCGACGGTCTTGACGTCGCTCGTATCGCCCTGGATGGTGATGATGAATTGCGGGAGCGGCGTGGAGTTCGTGAGCTTCAGGGGCGCAAGGTTGATGCTCCCGTTCGAGCCGACCGGTTCATTGGGAACACCCGGGAGCGCTGCGCCTGTGCTCGACTCGAATTGGACCGTCGCAGACGCGTAGTCGGACGCCGCAGGCTGAAGGATCTGCATCGACGTGTACTGGGACGGGAGGCACGCCGACCCGGGTGCGACGAGGCTGCTGGACTGCATGACGATCGGGCCCTCCGGGCAGGGGCCCCCGGTTGTGGCGTCGAAATTCTGGATCTGCCAGACGCCGTGGTCGGAGTTCACCCAGAGGCACGCGGGCCGCAGGGGGTCCGGATTGACGGTGTAGAGGAGTGCCAACCCAGACAGGGCCTTGGGGTAGTTGGCACACTCCGATGAGGTTGCGTAGTCGTAGCAGTCGACGGCCGTGGTGTTCCAGTTCGGGATGTAGACGCTGCTGCCGATCGTGACCACCTTGCCGTTCACCAGATTGTTCGCACCGACGGCCGAGGCCATTCCGGCTGGCGTTGTGACGAGGGACCCGCTGGAGGTGGAGTAGCAGGGGTTCCCGGTCACCGGGAGGCAGAACCCGGTCGGGGTCCCCGAGGCGTTCAACAGCGGGAACGGAGACCCGTCGACAGTGGGGACGGTGAGTGGCGCCAACCAGCACGAAGCGTGTGTCGAGGCGTTGAAGCAGTCGAGGAGCGTGCTCGTGGCCCCGACGACCTGGACGATGACGTCGCTCCCGGTCACTCCGAGCGGGTAGGAGGAGGGGAACGCGGCGAGCTTCTGTCCGACCATGGGCACGATATACGTTGCGCCGCCTGCACAGGCAGAATCCGTGGCGACGTTGAAGCAGAGGAGGCGGTTCTCCGTGCCTCCGCCGCCTCCGGCACCTGCGCCGCCGACCTCGTTGAACGAGTACCACTCGTTGCCGACCTGGACCGGCGCCGACAGCCCGGCGGTTCCGCTCGAATCGAGGGGTGCGTCACCCGCGGCGCTCAACGGCGTGTAGCCACAGAAGAGCTGGGCCCCGGTGGCCGAAGCAGGTTGGGTGCTGTCGATGCACACCACGCCGGCAGAGGAGTTGGTGGTGTCCACGGCATAGACGTAGATGTGGCCGTTGGACGGGTCGAAGATCATGCCGGGGTCGATCGATGTGGCGAAGTTCACGGCCCCGTTGGTCACCGTCTTCGGTGCGCTCCAGCACTCCGAGGCGTTAGAGAGCTGGTGACAGTCGATCTGAAGGGTGGCCTGATGGTGGAAGACGTTGAACACCTGGGTGTTGCTGAAGACGAGCGACCAGCCATCGCCTTGTGACGGTCCCTGGAACTTGGACGGAAGTGGGATGGGAGTAGAGCCGGTTTGGGTGTAGGTCACCGAGCCGGTCACCGTCGTCGCACCGGCAACGTGCTGGCTGCCGACGGTCGTCACGGCCAGCAGGACGCCGCAGCCGACGATGAGTGCCGCCAGCGCTCGCAGCGTCCGGACTGCCAGATTCATTGGGGGGAGTGAAGTCTGCACGTGAGTCTCGATTCTCTTCGGGCATCCGACCGATTGGGTACCGATTCGATGCAGCTCGCGACTGCACCGCGAAGAGACTCAACGCGCTTGCACCGACCCCATGCGCCCGACGACCCCTCGTTCGGCAAAGTCCGCATTTTCCTGCGAACCCACGGTCACGTTACCGCCCTCCGTGACATACCGAAATAGTCAACAACGGAGAGTGGTGGGCTCATCACTCCTGGTAGTTGGTCTGTTCCGGAGCGCGGGATGGCCTTGGGCGTAGGATTGGGGTGATGACCGTGCACCGGACCGGTGGCGTCGGTCGAGAAGGAGGACCCGTGCCAGACATCGTGAAGCCCCCGCCGCGGATGACGTTCGAGTCGCCGGACGAGGAGCGGCTCTACCGCAAGCAGCGACTCGCCGCCGCTTTCCGGCTGTTCTCCAAGTTCGGATTCGACGAGGGGGTGGCCGGGCACATCACGGCACGCGATACGGAGCGGCTGGATCACTTCTGGGTCAACCCGCTCGCGATGCCGTTCGGCCACATCTGCGTGTCCGACCTGATCCTCGTCAATGACAAGGGCGAGGTGGTCGAGGGCGAGCGCCCGGTCAATGTCGCCGCCTTCGTCATCCATTCGCAGATCCACGCGGCCAGGCCCGACGTGATCGCCGCGGCCCACGCCCACTCGGTCTACGGAAAGTCATGGTCCTCGTTGGGCCGGACCCTCGATCCGATCACCCAGGACGTCTGCGCCTTCTTCGAGGACCACGCCGTCTTCGACGACTACACCGGGGTCGTCGTCGACCTCGAGGAGGGGAAGCGCATCGCCCACGCCCTTGCGGGCAACAAGGCTGCGATCCTCCGGAACCACGGGTTGCTCACCGTCGGACACTCGGTCGACGAGGCGGCCTGGTGGTTCATCACCATGGAGCGGTCGTGCCAGGCTCAGCTCATGGTCTCCGCGGCCGGGACACCGGTCCTGATCGATCCCGAGATGGCCCGGCACACCTGTGGTCAGGTGGGCACCCACCTGGCGGGCTGGTTCAGCTTCCAGCCGCTCTTCGATCGTATCGTCCGCGAGCAACCCGATCTGCTGGACTGACCCTCACCCCGGTCGTTCGGGGGTCAGGATCACCACCGGGATCTCGCGGGTGGTGTGGCGCTGGTAGACGTCGTAGCGGCCGGTGACGCCCGGACGGAACAGGCGCGCCATGCCGCGGTTGGTCCGATTGACCTTCGGCCAGAGTTGTGCCCGTTCCTCGGGCGTCGCCACCCGTGCGGTCGCCGGGAACACCGTCCGGCCGACCCGGACGGCCACCCGAGGTTCGGCCTGCAGGTTGAGCAGCCATGCCGGCGGCCGGTCGCTCCCACCGTTGGACGCCACCACCACCAGGTCCCCGCGGTCACGGCAGTAGGTGAGCCCCTGCGAGCGGAGCTGGCCCGTTCTGCGGCCGGTCGTCGTGAGCAGCAGTGCCGGCACACGGTTGCTGTGCTTGCCGACCCGGCCGTCCGAGCGTTCGTAGACGTAGCGGTGCAGCCGCAGGTACGGGTCGACGAAGCGGGTGGTGAAGATCCCGTCCACCGGTTCGGCTCAGTTCCGGGCGTCGAACGTCGGGATCAGCGTCCGGGCGGCCCGGGCCTCGTCGAGGCGACGCACCGGGGTGTTGTGCGGGAAGTCGGCCAGCCACCCCTCCCCCATCGTCGCGGCCTCCGCCGCGATGCGTTCGAGGGATTCGGCCAGCGCTTCGAGGGTCTGGGGGCTCTCGGTCTCGGTGGGTTCGATCATGAGGGCCTCGTCGACGACGAGCGGGAAGTAGACCGTCGGCGCGTGGAACCCCTCCTCGAGGAGGCGCTTGGCCACGTCGAGGGCCCGCACGCCGTGGTCCTGTTTGAGCGAGCGGGCGGACAGCACCACCTCGTGCATGCACGGCCGATCGAAGGGGACGTCGTAGGTCCCGTGCAGCCGGACCCGGATCCAGTTGGCGTTGAGGACGGCGATCTCCGCGATGCGCCGCAGGCCGTCGCCGCCGTTGACCAGGATGTAGGCGAGGGCGCGGGCGAGCACCAGGGCGTTCCCGTGCCAGGTGTGGACGCGGCCGATCGACCGGGGCGGCTGCACCCACGCGAAGGACGGCTCGCCGTCGGTGGTGACCCGCATGGCGCGTGGTCCGGGGAGGAAGGGGACCAGCCGCTCGGAGACCGCCACCGGACCTGCTCCCGGGCCGCCCCCGCCGTGCGGGGTGGCGAATGTCTTGTGGAGGTTCATGTGGACGATGTCGAAGCCCATGTCGCCCGGCCGCACGACGCCGAGGATGGCGTTGAGATTGGCACCGTCGTAGTAGAGCAGGCCGCCGACACGGTGGACCGCGGCCGCGATCGCGGTGATGTCCTCCTCGAAGAGCCCGAGGGTGTTGGGGTTGGTCAGCATGATGCCGGCGACGTCCTCGTCGAGCACCGACTCGAGGGCGACCATGTCCACACAACCGCGGCTGTCGCTCGGGACCGTGACCACCTCGTAGCCGCCGAGGGTCACCGACGCGGGGTTGGTGCCGTGGGCCGAGTCGGGGATGATCACCTTGTGGCGCACCGAGCCGCGCGACTCGTGCCAGGCGCGGATGAGCAGGAGGCCGGTGAGCTCGCCGGCGGCTCCCGCCGCAGGCTGGAGGGTCGCTGCGGCCATCCCGGTGATCTCACAGAGGATGCCCTCCAACTCGACCAGCAGTGCGAGCCAGCCCTGGGTCATCGATGCCGGAGCGGCCGGGTGCACACCGGCCAATCCGGGGAGGCAGGCCACCTCGTCACAGACCTTGGGGTTGTACTTCATCGTGCAGGAGCCGAGCGGATACATCCCGAGGTCGACGGAGAACTGCCGGTGGGAGAGCCGTGTGAAGTGCGCCACCAGGTCCCGTTCGGAGACCTCGGCGACGGGGACCGGCTCGACACGGCGGTGCGCAGCGGGGACCAGATCGTCGAGATCCGCCTCGGGGATCCCGGTCGTGCGGAAGGAGCAGGCACGCCGACCCGGCTGGGAGAGCTCGAAGAGGGTGGGTTCGGCGTCGCGGCCCATGAGGGGGGCCGAGCTGGCCTTCCCGCCGGGCGCACCCCGACTGGCGTTCGCGGTCATGACCGTCTCCTCTCCTGGCGGACCCCGACCCGCATCATGCGATCGCCTTGGCCAGTGCGGTGACGTACGCGTCGATTTCGTCACGGGTCCGGCGCTCGGTCACGGCGACCAGCAGTCCGTGCTCGCCGTCGACGACATCCCCCGCGAGGGAGATGCCGGCAAGGAAGCCCGCGTCGGCCATGCGCGCGATGACCGTCTCGGCCGGGAGCGGCAGGCGCACCGCGAACTCGCGCAGCACCGGAGCCGAGGCGAACGGGACGACCCCTTCGACGGCCAGCAGGGCCTCGCGCATGTAGCGGGTGCCACGGGCGCAGCGGACGGCGACCTCGGCTAGCCCGGACGTCCCGAGCCAGCCCAGCTGGACGGCCGCGGTCACCGCCATCAGGGTCTGGTTGGTGCAGACGTTGGAGGTCGCCTTTTCACGGCGGATGTCCTGCTCGCGGGCGCGCAGCGTCGTGACGTAGGCCCGATGGCCCTCGACGTCGACGGTCTCCCCCACCAGGCGGCCGGGCAGGCGACGGACGTGCGCCGCGGCGCAGGCGAAGAGGCCCAGGTACGGGCCTCCGAACCCGAGCGCGGTCCCGAAGACCTGTCCCTCCCCCACCATCACGTCGGCCCCCCAGTCGCCGGCCGAGCGCAGGAGGCCCGCAGCCAGTGGATCGGCCCCGACCACGAGGAGGGCGCCGGCTCGGTCGCAGAGGGCCCGCGCCGCGCTCAGGTCCTCGAGGCAGCCCAGATAATTGGGATAGGCGACCAGCACGACCCCCGGGGTGTCCTCCGCTTCGCCGGCCACCTCCGGCCACGCGGTCACGCCGTCGGACAGCGGGACCGTCCGGATACGGTGGCCGGTCCCGATCGCGAAGGTGGCGAGCATCTGGCGCCAGTGGGGATGGATCCCCTCCGACACCCACACGGTGGAACGCCCGGAGGCTGCGACCCCGAGGTTGACCGCCTCCACCGCCGCGCTCCCCCGTCGTAGAGGGAGGCATTGGCGACCGGGAGGCCGGCGATGCGCGCCACCATGGTCTGGTACTCGAAGAGGGCCTGGAGGACGCCCTGGGAGACCTCCGGTTGGTAGGGCGTGTACGAGGTCACGAACTCGCTGCGTCCCGCCAGCGCACGGGTCACCGATGGCGTCTCGTGGTCGTAGGCACCACCGCCGGCGAAGCAGACCAGACGGTCGGCCCGGGCGCGATTGCGCTCTGCGTACCCGGCCATGCTCGCCAGGACGTCCGGCTCGCCGGACCCGTCGGCTACCTCGAGGGCACGCTGCAGCTTGACCGCCTCGGGCACCGCGGCGAACAGCTCGTCGAGGTCGGACAGCCCGAGGAAGGCGAGCATGCTCGCGATCTCCTCGTCGGTGTGCGGGATGTAGGTACCCACGTGGGCTCCTCTGGCGGTTCGGATGATGTTCAGTGAGGGACGGTGTCGATGACCGGGACGGGACGGCGGGTCACGCGGGGAGCGCCCACTGCCCGGGCCGGACGAACGGGGTGTCCACGACGGTGGCCGGAAGGGTCCGCCCCCGCTGGGCGATCTCGAGCGCCCCGAGCAGTACCGGCCCGATGGCCGCGTCGACGAGCGCGAGCGCGATGCCGTGCCCGAGCATCGGCGAGAAGTTCCCACTGGTGACCGTGCCCACGCGGTCTCCACCGAGCCGGACCTCGGCCCCCTCGCGCGGCGGCTGGCGCCCTTCGGTGCTCAGGCCCAATAGACGGCGGGAGATCCCCCGTTCGCGCTCGGCGAGGAGCGCCGCCCTGCCGCGGAACACCTGCTTGTCCCACCCCACGACCCACCCCAGGCCGGCCTGCAGCGGGGTGATGCCGGGACCGAGCTCGTGGCCGTGCAGCGGAAAGCCGGCCTCGAGGCGGAGCGTGTCCCTCGCGCCGAGCCCGGCCGGCGCGATGCCACATCCGAGGAGCTCGTCCCAGAGGCGCTCGGACGACCCCGCCGGTACGGCGACCTCGAAGCCGTCCTCCCCGGTGTATCCCGTCCCGGCCACCACACAGCGGACGCCGTGCCAGTCGAACACCCTGATGCCGAAGCGGGGGACGGCAGCTGCGTCACCCAGAACCGGAGCCGCCAGGTTCCGTGCGTGGGGACCCTGTACGGCGATGATGCACCGGGTTGCCGTGGTGTCCTCGCCCCCGACGGCTGCGAGCACCCGTTCGGTGTTGGATGCGTTGGGCATCACATCGAATTCACCGTCCGCGATCCACCACACGATGATGTCGTCGACCACCGACGCGTCCCTGTCGTCGAGGAGGTGCGTGTACTGGGCCCGCCCCGGAGCGATGCGGCGGAGGTCGTTGGAGAGGGCGGCCTGGAGTCGGTCGAAGGCCCCCACCCCGTCGACCCGCACCGTGCCGAGATGGCTCACATCGAAGAGGACCGCGTTCTCACGACAGGACCGATGTTCGGCGATGGTGCCCTCGGGGTAGGCCAGGGGCATCTCCCAGCCTCCGAACCCGACGAGCTTGGCCCCCAGCCGGCGGTGGGAATCGAAGAGGGCGGTGCGCCGAAGGGCGCTCTCCGGCGCGGGACCCCTGCTGCCGTCCGGATGCTGGGTCGTTGCCGGGTTGGAAGTTTCGAGCACGTCCAAAGGTTACCGGCGGGTGCGGTCAGGCGGAGTTGGCCACGGTGCTCCGGGCACCCTCGCCGGCCAAGCCGTACTTGGCGAGGAGCGCAAGGGTGTCCCGCTGGTAGAGCAGTGTCACCCGCACGTCGGGGTAGAGCTCGGCCAATCGCCGCACCTTCCCGTTCTTCTTGGTCACAAGGCGCTGGTTGAGGGTGGTGAGCTCGACGAACAGCCCGGGCCGCGGCAACCAGAAGTCGGGACGGAAGGCCGCCCGGGGTCGTCCGTTGCCGTCCCAGTCGAGGGCGAACTCCACCGGCTCGTACTCCCACTCGACTCCGTAGAAGTCGAGGATCCGCGCGAACCGCTGCTCGGACTCGTGGGCGAAGCGCACGGGCCGGCGCGCCGGGGGCGGGCCGAGTGCGGTGATCCTGGGGGTCAACGCTCGGCGGCCCTGGCCGGGTGCGTGGCTGCCGGTCGGCGATCGGTCGGCGCCGGCGCGGTCCCGGCGCTTGTCGGCGCGGTGATCTCGACGATGGCGGCCTCGAGCTCGGACATCACACCGGAGAGGGGCAACACGTTGAACACGCCCTGTCCGCCGGCGAGCAGGTCCACCAACTCACCGTCGGAGCGGGCCAGCGCCGATCGGCTGTCGGCCAGGACCAGCTGAGCCGAGGCGAGGTCCACACCGAGATCGCCGCGCAGGCACTCGACCGCTTGTCGCGCCTGACGCAGCTTGAGCCCCGCGTCGAGCAGCCGCTTGATCACCTTCAGTTCGAGGACGTCGCTATAGGAGTAGCGCCGCTGGCTGCCGCTTCCGGTGGCGTCGGCGATCGACGGGCGGAGCAGGCCGGTGCGCGCCCAGTAGTCGAGCTGGCGGTAGGTGATGCCGACGACGGCGCACACCTGCGACCCTCGGAATCCCTCCGTCGGGCCGGACGCGGGTCCGCCGGCCGGTGTCACGGCGGGGCGTTCCGGGGCCTTGGCGGTCCGGCGAGCGGCCATCGTCTTTCCTCCACCTCGATCAGAGGTCCACCCTCAACCGAAACCTCACGGTCAACCTGTCGAGCCAGGGTATCACATTGCCGTAATTACGTCTCTGTGACCCGGGCTCCGGCCGCCCGTGGCGACCGGGCAATTCTGTCCCCGCACCGATTTGGAGGCCCGCCCGAGGCGGGCCATGATCGGCGGATGCCGCCGGCACCCCCAGACCCCACCGCTTCGGGGGAGCGTGACCCCTCCTCAGCGGGTGAGGACGTTCCCCTTCATCAGCGCTCGATCGACTTCCGTGCCTTCGACGCCGGCGAGGAGCTGTTCGTCGTCGGACGCCTCAGGGACTCGCGCCCCTGGGCGGAGGGCGGAGACTCGGTGACCACCGTGCACGACATGGAGCTGCGTGTCCGGGTCCGGATCACCGATCTGACCATTACCGAAGCAACCGCAGTGATGCACACCTTCCCCCATGCCGAATGTCCCGCGATCGAGGAGGCGTTCGCCGGTCTCGCCGGTCTCGACGTGGCCCGCGGGTTCACCCGGGAGGTTCGGAACCGCTTCGGCGGGCCACTCGGGTGCACCCATCTCGAGCACCTCGCACGTGCCCTCGGACCGGTGGTGATCCAGGCGGTGACCTCGCGCCGCGCGCGTTCGCTGAGTCGGCAAGAGGGCTCCGATCTCCCGTCGGGGACGCGGAACCCGTGGGTGCTCGACTCGTGTCACGTCTGGGCAGCCGGTGGGGTCGCCGAACAGAAGCTGGCGGCCGGATGGCGGCCGGGCACCGGGCCCTATCCCGCGCCCGCGCTGGTCACCTTCCGCCGGACCGACGGATCGACGTGATCGGCAGCTCCGCCATCTCTCGGCTCGCCGCGCTCTGCGCCCTCGCGGTGGTGGTCGTGCCGGCACTCGGTTGCTCGAACGGCACATCGATCACGACGCCGTTCGACACCAGCCCCCCCGTCCTCCAGCGGGGTCCTGAGTACGAGCTCAAGGCGGGGCAGATCGCCGGTCTCGGAACCGTTGTCGTCGACGGCAAGGGGATCACGGTCTACACCTACGCGACCGACCGCCGCGGGCAACCGTCGCGGTGTTATGGAATCTGTGCGATCCAGTGGCCAGCGCTCGTGCTGCCGAGCGGGGTCGACCGACCGGTGGCCGGTCCGGGCGTCAGTTCACTGCTCATCGGGTCGGCGCCGCGTACGGACGGCACCACCCAGATCACCTACGACGGATGGCCCCTCTACCTCTGGCCACCCGATCGTGCCCCGGGCCAGGCCACTGGGCAGGCGCTGACCAACGCGGGAGGCCTCTGGTACGTGCTGCGGCCGGACGGCACCATCGTCGTCACCCCGGCATGACGCCCGGGCTCAGTCGGTGGGACCCCCGAGCCAACCGCGCTTGCGGAAGAAGTAGAGCAACCCGAGCGCGCAGACCACCTCGAGCCCGATCGCAAAGATGTAGAAGGGGGCACGCCCGGTGATGTGGGCGATCAGGAACGAGAAGTTCTGACCGAAGAAGCCAGTCAGGAAACTCAGGGGCAGGAACACGGTGGCGATGATGGTCAGCTGCTTCATGACCACGTTGAGCCGGTTGGAGACGGTCGAGAGATGGGTGTCCATCACTCCGCTGAGGAGGTCGCGGTAGCCGTCCACGAGGTCGCTGATACGGATCAGGTGGTCGTAGATGTCCCGCATGTAGCGCTGGCCCTCGTCGGTGACCCCCGGGAGGTCGATCACGCCGGAGGTGACCCCGGCGAACATGTCGCGCTGTGGGGTGATCACCTTGCGCACCCCGATGAGGGAGCGCTTCATGGTGAAGAGCGTGCCCAGCTGGGCCTCGGTGGGCTTGACCAGGATCGCATCCTCCAACTCGTCGATCTGGGAGTCGAACTGGTCGAGCATCGGGAAGAAACTGTCGACCAGGCCGTCGACGATGAGGTAGGTCAGTGCGATCTGACGGGACTCGATCGGCGTGACCCGGTGATGGCTGATTCGAGCGCGTACGTCTTCCATTGCCTGGCAGGCTCCCCGGCGGACGGTGATCACGAAATGCTCACCGAGGATGAAGTGGACCTCCTGGACCGAGGTGCGATCCTCCGACGCCCCGTGGGCCACCATGTAGGTCACGGTGTCGTAGTCCTCGATCTTGGGGCGTTGGCCGAAGTTCTCGACATCGTCGACCACGAGCTGGTGAACCCCGACGGTGTGCAACAGGAGATCGCGGGTCTCGTCGTCCACGCCGTCGAGGTCGAGCCAGAAGAACTCCGTACCGGACAGGCACTGCCGGACGGCCGCCGCGGTGGCGTCGGCGGCCGTGCCGTCGACGGTGAGGATGCCGTGCACCTCCCGAGTCTGCCCCATGGTCCGCCGTGATCGGTGGAGGACCCTCACTCGACCAGGCGGAGCGCCTCCCGGTACCGCCGGCCGTTCTCCACGTACTCGGCGGCCGAGAACCTGATCATGGCCACCTGCGATCCCCCGGGCCGGATCTTGGCCGGTACCCCGATCGCCAGCGCGCCGGAAGGGACTTCCATGCGGTTCGGCACAACCGCGTTCGCCCCGACCGTGGCCCCGGTCCGGATCACCGCGTGGTGGAGGACCACCGACCCCGACCCGACCAGTGTCTCGTCCTCGAGCAGGCATCCCTCGAGATGGGCGAGGTGGCCGATCACACACCCCTCCCCCACCAGCGTGGGGAATCCCGGTCCGGCGTGGATCACCGTGCCGTCCTGGATCGACGATCGTGCACCCACGGTGATGGTGCCGTAGTCGCCACGGAGCACGGCACCGGGCCACACCGTGGCCTCCGGCCCGAGGGTGACGTCGCCGATGACCACTCCCTCGGGGTGGACGTAGGCCTCGGGGTGGATGACGGGGATCTGGTCGCCGAGTCGGTAGATGGGCATCGCCGGATCGTAGGTCCCCGGTCGCGGCAGGCAGCGATGACGCAGGTCCGATCGGCGCGCACCGGACGCAGTCGATGGGGAGCCGCCCGTTAGGATGTGCAGGCTCCGCAAGGAGCACCCGACCAGGAGAGACCATGAGTGACGCCGCCGATCTCGGCCACCCGGTGTTCGATGCCGACAACCACTACTACGAGGCCATCGACGCATTCACCCGGCACCTCGATCCCGCGCTCGGGCCCCGGGTCGTGCAGTGGTGCGAGATCGACGGGCGCCGGTACCACGTGCTCGGGGGACGGGTCAGCCGAGCGGTGACCAACCCGACCTTCGACCCGATCGCCCTCCCCGGAGCGATGTACGACTACTTCCGCGGGAATGCGGAAAGGAAAAGCCCCCTCGGGATGCTGGCCGACCGCGAGCCCATCCGCGCCGCCTATCGCGAGCCGGCCGCCCGTGAGACCACCCTGGACGCGCTGGGTCTGGCCGGGTGCCTGCTGTTCCCGACCCTCGGGATGATCTACGAAGCACCGCTCGCCGACGACCCCGGAGCGGTCTGCCACCTGTTCCGGGCATTCAACCGATGGCTCGTCGAGGACTGGACATTCAACTACCACGACCGGATCTTCGCGGCCCCGTACCTCACGCTGGCCGACCCCGCCTGGGCGGTCGAGGAGTTGACCTGGGCCCTCGATCAGGGTGCCCGGATCGTCGTCATGCGACCGGCCGCTCCTACCACGGCACTCGGGCGCCGCTCCCCCTTCGACACCATGTTCGACGGCTTCTGGCGGCTCGCCGACGACGCGGGGATCACCGTCGTGGTCCACGCCGCCGACAGTGGAGTCTCTTCCAACGGCTACGCAGAGGACGGGTTCGCCGCGACGTTCACCGGTGGGTGGAAACCCTCGATCAAGTCGTTCGCCATCGAGCAGGCGATCCGCGACTACCTGCTCTCGCTCATCTTCGAGAACCATCTCGACCGGTTCCCCAACCTGCGGATCGCCTCGGTCGAAAACGGTGCGCAGTTCCTCCCCGATCTCCTGAGCAAGCTCCGGTCGACCGCCGACAAGATGCCCGGGTACTGGAAGAACGACCCGGTCGACACGTTGCGTCGTCACGTCTGGATCAACCCGTTCTGGGAGGACGACGTCACCGTCGTGGCCGAGTGCATGGGGACCGACCGCGTGATCTTCGGCTCCGACTGGCCCCACGTCGAGGGGCTTCCCGAGCCGCTCGACTATGTGCGTGAGTTGAAGGGATTCGACACGGACGAGACCCGGCGGATCCTCCTCGACAACGTCCAGGAGCTACTCACCCTCCGTCCGACCGCCTGACCACGGTGGGGTGCGAGAGCACCTCAGTGGCTGCGACCCCGGCCCCGAGACCGCCGGGCTCCCTTCCCGTGGTGGGTGGCCGCATGCTCTGACTGAGCCCGGTAGCGGGTCTGGCGGCTGCGCCCGACGAACCCTCCCCCGACGATGACCACGAGCCCGATGGCGATGAGGATCCAGATGAGCATGCGTGTCCTTTCCGGGAAACCGACGACCCACCACACTCTGCTTGCAACGGTCTCTCCTTGCAACAGTCCGTCCCGGATCGACGGCTGAAGGGAGACCCGACGCCCGGTCGCGGTCGGCTGTGCAACGCCGGGTGCTCCCAGCCATGGCCGACCCGCACCAGATTCCGCGGGCCGACCAGGCGTGAAGGGAAGTGCGGTCGCGACGACCGATTCCGATTGGGCCCGGGTGTTGGCTACGATCCACCTTCGGGATGGGTCCGATGAGGTCGATCGCGGGGGGTCCTCGCAGTCGGGCCATGTGTGCGTGCATTCGAGGCGACCGATTCTGTATCCGACCGTCGCGGCGCAGGAGGGCAGGGGGATGACGGTTTCAGAGGCGCCAGCGCTGGACGATCGCTACCTCGCCTCGGGTGACGAGTCGGGCACGGCGCCTTCTGACCGTCGCTTCCGCCCGGACGTCGAAGGTCTTCGCGCCGTGGCCGTCCTCCTGGTCGTCTTCTACCACGCCGGCCTCTCCTGGCTCAGCGGTGGCTACGTCGGAGTGGACGTCTTCTTCGTCATCTCCGGGTTCGTGATCACCGGAGTGCTCCTCCGCGAACGCCATTCCACGGGAAAGCTCTCGATCCTCGGCTTCTACGGGCGCCGGGCCCGCCGGATCATCCCGGCGGCCACCCTGGTGATCATCGCCGCCACGCTGGCGTCCTTCGGCCTGCTCGGGGTGATCTACGGGGATCAGACAGCCACGGATGCCCGGTGGGCCTCAGTGTTTCTGGCCAACTTCCACTTCTCAGCCGTCGGGGCCAACTACCTGACCGCCTCCCAACCTCCTTCGATACTCCAGAACTTCTGGTCGCTCGCAGTCGAGGAACAGTTCTACCTGGTCTACCCTGCGGTCTTCCTGCTGATCGCCTCGCTCCGCACCAGACTCACGCTCGCCACCCGTCTGGCCATGACCCTCGGCGGCGTGATCCTGATCTCCTTCCTCCTCTCGGTCGCCCAGACCGCGATCGACCCCAACACCGCCTACTTCTCGCCGTTCACCCGTGCGTGGGAGCTCGCCCTCGGTGCGCTGGTGGCCGTCAGCACCCAGTGGCTTCTCCGCATTCCCCGGCGCTTCGGCTCGATCATGACCTGGGCCGGCCTCGCCGCGATCGTCGTGTCCGCGCTCGAAATTCACCGCCGACACCCCGTATCCGGGGTCTGCCGTCGCGCTGCCGGTCGTGGGCGCCGCCCTGATCATCGCCGGGGGGGTCACCGCTCCGACCCGAGGGGCTGAGTCCCTCCTGCGCCTCCCGCCGTTCCAGTGGATGGGCAAGCTGTCGTACTCGATGTACCTCTGGCACTGGCCCATCCTGGTCATTGCTGCCTACTACGCCGGAAAGACCAGCCTCCCCTTCACCCAGAACATCAAATGGATCCTGGTCGCTCTGGCGGCCTCGATCGGCACCTACTTCATCCTCGAGAACCCGGTACGCCATGCCAAGGTACTGACCAGGCGGCGCTGGCCACCCGTCCTGCTCGGGGTGGTCCTGATCGGCGCCTCGCTCGGTGTGGCCACTCTCGAGCTTGGGGCACACACCAGCGACAATTCGAGCTACACCCCGACCCCTGGGAAGACCGTCGCCCAACTGGTCGCTGCCGCTCCGTCCATCACTGCCGTGCCCACCAATCTCGAACCGTCGCTCGGACGCGCCCCTCACAACTGGGGCACGCCCAATTCGGGCTGCTGGCCCACCTACGCCGAGGAGTCTCTCCCGGCGTGCGTCTTCGGGGACCCGACCGGCAGCAAGACGATGGCCCTCTACGGGGATTCCCACATAGGCATGTGGTTCGCCGCACTGGACCAGATCGCCAAACGTGTCCATTGGAAGCTGGTCTTCGTGGGCAAGGGGAGTTGTCCGGCCGGGTTGCTCGCCGTCAGGAACCCCCCGGGTTGGGGAAGTCCAACCCGCCCCTTCGTCGAGTGCAACGAGTTCCATCACTTCGCCATCGACCGGATCAACCAACTCCAACCCAATCTGCTGATCGTGAGCCAGGAGCATCAGACGAACGTCAAGGGCCAGATGTTCACGGCGAGCCAGTGGCGCACCGGCCTCGAAGACACCTTCGACAAGTTGACCATCCCCAAGGCGAATATCGTGGTCATCGGCAACGTCCCGCACCTCCCGGTGGCCGGCCCGGTCTGCCTCTCGCAGCACCTGATCGACGTCCAGCAGTGCTCGTCTCGACCCGACCAGATCACGTCGAGTTACGACACCGCCGACAAGGAAGCCGTCACGTCGGTCGGGGGTCGATACATCGACACGGCGCAGTGGTTCTGTTCAACCACCTGTACTGCTGTCATTGGGAAGTACGAGGTGTACATCAACCTGGGCCATGTGACCAAGGTGTACACCTACTTCCTCGAGGACGCGATGGAACAGGCACTGGGCCTCGCACCGAAGAACTGAGTGGACGCCGCGACCTCGAGGGTCCGCGAACCCATCGTCGCCGACGTCACGCAATGTTCTCCGAAGATTTGGTTTCCTGTGATCTCCCTGTCATGGTCGCTTTGCTAGACCAATGGTGGTCCCCGCGAGCCGGGCGCAACCTCTCTCGGGGCCAGGGATCGGCACGGCGCGTGCCGGTGGTTTGAGCAGGCACCGACCACCGGCTCGCCGTAGCCGCCCCACGCAGGCATCGCACGGACCTCGAGGGCACACCTCGGAATGGGGGTGCCCACGAGGGGGGCACTCCACGGCCGGGCCGCCAGAGCGGCCTCACCGGGCTGGGCGATCTGTTCACGGAGCCGTAACCGACAGGTCGCAGGCGGTTCACAACGGAGGCGTATACCTGAAGGAGGCCGACACGCACGCCCCCCCAGTGCGCGAGTCGGCGGGCCGTCGGTCGAGCCGCTCCCCGTCCCTCCCGGCAAGCAGGTGGGATGGGGCGGCTCCCGGCCGTCTGACAAAAAAAGGGCCAGACCCGGAGCAAGGTGGCGGAACCATGCTCGACGGGTCTGGCCTTGGCGGCGGACCATAGGCAGGGCAACCCCGGTTGCGGCAAATCCAGCGACCGGTTGCCGTCGGGCACCCCCCGTCCTCCAACCCGGCCGGCCCGGGCTCTGTTGGCGGGGCTGCACGACCAGAGGATGGGGCTTGACGGATCGTCGGCACCCGGACGCCGGCACTGTTGACCGGGCCTAGCCGTATGGCTACTTTGGCCCGTGGCCGACCGGCCAGTCGCTCCGTAGATGGGGGTCCCGTCATGGCAGATATCGACGACGGCGTGAAGGAAACGCTGTCCAACGTTCGGAAGGTTGGGGCCGACTACGACGAGCAGCAGCAAGTGGTCGGACTCGACATACCGGTCGATCTGGTGCACTTCAAGAAGTTCCCTGTCGTCGATCCCCCGGGGAAGTACAAGAAGGAGGGCCACGACACGCGGTCCGACATCAGTCCGGACGACAGTCTCGAACTACCGGACTACAGCGGTCCGTTCAACCGGAACCTCAGGTTCTCGGATTTTTCGAATGATGCGCTCATCAACATGCTGGAGATGAGTGACGAGTACTTCAGGGTCTGCATCGCCGGCTGGGCGGACTCGGTTGCGAAGCGGTACGGACGAGACGACATGCAACAGATCCAATCGGAGGCCTGGAGGGACACGATCCTGCCTCAACTACGGGGAATGGTCGACGAGTGGATGGAACTCACCGACGAGGAAGCCGACGCTCTCATCACCGAGACGCAGACGGAGATGGCGGCCCAGGTCGCGGCGGGACACGTCATCCTTGTCAACCCGTACAAGCCCGGGCCGGAATGGGCGCAGTACTCCAAGGAGCGCCTGGTCAAGCTCGCGCTGGGGAGCCACGAGTTCCTCTTGGCAGTGATCGAGTCCTGGGCCCTCGCGATCGTGATGCGGGACGGTCTCGATGAGATGTTCGCCTTCCAGTGGGCTCTGTGGAGTGAGACGTTGCTGCCGGGGGCGAAAGACCTCAAGGCGCGCTGGATGAACATCTCCGGTGGCACCGTCGAGGCGTTCATGAAGGACATCCAGGTAGACGCGACCTCGTTCCCCGGCAAGGCCTTCGAGTTGACATTCGAGATGCCCGAGGAGGAAGTCGGAATCTTCACGTTCAACAAGTGCATCTCGGTCGACCAATGGGAGGCGATGGGCCGCCCGGACATTGCGGAGAAGGCGTCCCATATCACGTGTCCGGCCGCCATCATCGAGACGGCGAAGATGTACAACCCGAATATGAAGGTCGAGATCCTGGCGATTCCCCCGCGCGTGAGCAAGGACGATGTCTGTTGCAAATGGCGCCTGTCCATCAGGGACGAATCGGATCCCGAGTACGTTCGGTCCGAAGAGGGCAGCTGACAGACGACCGCATCACCTGAGGCTCATGCAGGAGAAACGCTGAGCTCGGGTGCTCCTGGCTGCGTTCGAGCAGCCGTCCGGGCAGACTGATGCGATGGCAACTCTCACGCATTCGGAGTCGATCGTCATTGCCCGCTCGCCCGAGGACCTGTACGACCTCGTTTCCGACATCACCCGCATGGGGACCTGGAGTCCGATCTGTACGGCCTGCTGGTGGGACGACGGTGCCAGCCCAACCGTCGGGGCGTGGTTCACAGGGAGGAACGAGCTGCCCGAGCGAACCTGGGAGACCCGTTCGGAGATCACCGTCGCCGATCGCGGTCGTGAGTTCGCGTTCATCGTGAATGGTTCGTGGACGCGTTGGGGATATGTGTTCACTCCGGTCGAGGGGGGAACAGAGGTGACCGAATCCTGGGAATTCCTGCCGGGTGGTGTCGCGATGTTCGAGGAGCGATTCGGCGCCGATGCTCAGGCGCAGATCGCCAACAGGCTGCAGCTCGCCAAGGAAGGCATCCCGGTGACACTTTCAGCGATCAAGAACGACGCGGAATCACAAGGGTAGCGATCGGCAGCGATCTGCCCGCCATCCGCCCCGATCAATCGGCAATCGGTCGGAGCAGTACCAGGGGTATCTCACGCTTCGTCTTGCGCTGGTATCCGGCGTAGTTGCGATGATCGGCGGTAATCAGCGGCCAGAGCCGTGCTCGATCCTCAGCGCCGGCAGTCTCAGCCAACATCCGTTGAGGTGGCTCGCCACCCACGGACACGGTCACCTCCGGGTGATCCGTCAAGTTGAGGTACCACGCGGGATGGTGGTCATCCCCACCGCGGGACGCAACGATGACGATCGTGGAACCCTCCTGATAGGGCGACGTCAGCATGGTCGGACGAGGTTGGCCGCTGCGGCGTCCCGTCGTCGTCAGCTCGATCACCGGCATCCCACTCGCCCTCCAGCCGAGCCGGCCACCGGTAGCTCCGAGCACGATGCGGTGCACACGATTCATTGCCTTCAGGGCGAAGTCCGAGGGCACGCAGAGATGCTAGATCACGCCAGATGGCTCGGTCGGATTCGTGTGGATGTGAGGGAACTCCCGCAGGCAGATGGTTCAGGTGGCAGCGGCACACCCCTGTCTCCTGGGATCAGGGATATGTCGTTCGCTCCTCTGGAGGCACGTCCTCGTAATACGGAATGTGAGCCTGCACGAGAACCGGCGTCAATCGCTTTCGCACCCAGTCGGCTCGACGCCCCTCGACTACCCAGATCGCTTCTTGTCCGTCCTTGGTCCGCACCGTGATGTCAGTCATCATCTTTGGATGCGACGCCGGCGGACCACCGCCTCGGCGCAATCCACCGAATTCCGCGCCCGCGGCAAAGAAGACCTGTGCGTCAGAACCACCGAACTCTCGTTCCTTCACGTCCACGCTGGATATTTCGTTCAGCGGAAATCCGTGGGTGAGTCTGAGCTCCCCGTAGCCGACTGCGTCCTCGCTGATCCAGAAGTTTCGTCCATGCTCGCCAAGCGATTTGTGGCCGCCACGGTAGTGACACTTGACGGGGAACCCGATCTTCACGGTGTTCGACGTACCGCCCGATGGCCGACCAGCATTCACCAGGACTGTCTAACAGGTCGACGGTCTCTTCCGTCCCAGAGTCCGGTCTCGCAACTGATGGGGGCCGGCCACAACGGCGAAGGCCCGCTCGAGGTGCGGTCAACTGTCGTGCTGGAGCCAAGTCCACGTCTGCGGTTCGGAAGACGGGGCCCGATCCCCTCGCGGACTGGGTCACCGGGGGCTCTCGGCCGTGGACTCATCGTCGAGCTGTCGCGCCACCGGGACTGAATGCCGGACCGCCTCGCGTGAGCGGTTCGCACGTGGCAGAGCCATTTGCCACCGGGTCGGGCCTTCTCTCTGGGATGGCGATCCCGCCGTCGGGTACACTCCTGATCAGGTCAGACGGGCGAGGAAGAAGGGCCGAGTTCCCTCGACCGAGTAGAGTTGGCCGGAGGGGTGCTACATGGGGCGAGTACTGAAGCGGGAGAACAACAAACATATTATTGGTGATCCTCGACACGCTGCGTTTCGACGCGTCGGGTCATCCGTTCGCTGACGGGTGCAATCGAGCTAAGGGCAGGGCTGCGACGTGATCGTGATCACTGGTCCCGGGCGAAGCGGGACCACCTTCTTGGCGATGCTCTACCGAGAACTCGGATTCGATCCGGGTGGACGGTGGAATCCCCTCCTGAACGCTGGGATGGAGGCCAGGCAGTTCTCGGAGTTCAACAACGACTTGGCGGCGGCCCTGGGAACCGTCGGTGCGCCGCAGAAGGGAACCCGATCTCGGCGGAGCCTGCACCACATGAGCTCGTTCAGTGCGGAGCGTCTCCCCGCCCCGCTCCACGCCCGCCTGGATTCAGTGCTCAACTCGCTCCGATATCACCGGAATGCAGCCGATTTCATGGATTGGACGAAGTTGGATGCCGTCGTTGACCAATACGGCGAGGAGATGCGGGAGCTCGCCGCCAGCAAGCAGGTCGTCAAGGACCCCCGGTTCTGCTGGACGCTGCATGCATGGTTCGCGAGCGGGGCGGCGATCGAATCCGTCGTCCTCGCGATTCGCCCGTTGGAGTCGATGGCAGAGAGCCGCATCAGGGTCGGGATGATTCCGGACAGGGCCCGGACATGGGCCATGAACAACTTTGCATATGGCATCGGTTTGGCGATGGCGGCGATCACCCAATACCGCGTGCCCGTCGAAGTCCTCCGGTTTCCCGATTTCCTCGATAACCCCCAGGATCTCTACGACCGTCTGCCACTTCCCGAAAAGCGTTCCTGGACCGACTTCCTTACCGCATTCGAGAAAGTACACGATGCATCACTCGTCCATGACGTGCGCTGAGGTCCCGCCCCGCTAGCAGCAGACGCCAAGTGCTCCGAGAACGGTCCAAGGCGACGATGCGTGCGGCAGTGGTCGTTCCCGTCGTCACGCTCCCGGCGGTGGGTTCCTCACAGCTTGAGCGGTGGGTATTGCGCGTCCATCCCCCGACTCAGCGCCTCGTCGGAGGTCGGCACCACCAGCACCCGGTAATCGGTATAACCAGGGAAGTTGATCTGGATCACTGGTGAGCCCGACGGCGTGAGCTCGTTGAAGTAGTCCGATCGACCCCAGTAGACGACCCAGTCCCCCGTGCTGAGCTTGTCAGCACTCCCGCCACCCACCGACGGACCGAGGTCGGATGGGGGGGTCACGGAGGCTTCGACCGTTGCAGTATGGGTCGAAGTGTCGATCTGGAACTCGAGCGCCCGCACCGAGTTGCTTGTCTCCTGGGACGCGTTGTCGTGCACGGTGAGCATTCCATCCTTGTACCGGGCGTCGTGCTGGCCGGAGAACACCTGCGGGTAGGTGTTGCCGACCACCGTCAGGCTCTGTGGGGTCGTGGTGCCCCCGAGCTTCCAGATGATATTGCCGGTCGTCTTGTCGATGTCGTAGACCGCATCCAGGTCCCGGGCGCTCATGATGATCTGGTTTCCGAGCTCCTGGATGGAATTCATGTGGATCACGTTGGGGACCTCACTATGCCAATTTGCGTCCTCGGCCGCTACGTCGATATGTGCGATCGTGCTCCAGCTCCAGACAATCTGACCTTGCGGGTTGAGCTCGACGATCTGGCAGTTGATGATCGGTTGTGTCGTGGAGAGCCCCCAAGAAGAGAGGTCGAGGGTCGCGTTCACGTACTGGATGCCGAGGTAGTCGCCGTTGGGGAGAACCTGGAAGTCGTGCAGGTCGAGGCCGGTGCCCGCCGACGGGTTGCCGACCGCGGCCTTGACGTTCCCGTCCAGGTCTCGGATCGTGTACGTCCCCTCGTCGAACCCGGCACTCGGATCGGCGAGCCACCAGCCGATCTGGTCTGGTCCGTAGAACGCAGCGTTGACCGGACCGCTCGGGTTGTCGTACCACCAGACGGGCACGCCGTGGTTGTCGAAAGCGACCACGTAGTAGGTGCGAGGGCTTGCCGTCCTCGGAGTCAGCCCGACGAGATAGCCGCGAACCTGGGGGGTGCCCTCGACCACTGCGTGGTAGCTCGGGAAATCCGCCGGCAGGCACCGGATGGTGTAGGCGTGCCCGCCTCCGTTGACGTAGACAGCCTGGTCCGCCGTGAGCGCCAGCTTGAGGCTCACCGGCTCGGGGAAGGACTTGCCGCCGATGGCCACCCTTCCCGTTCCCCTCGAAGAGAGTGTCGTGGTCGCGTGTCCCGCGCAGCGCACCACGTAGTCGTAGGTGGTCGTGGCGAACGCGGGGGTGAGGGGCGGGCTCGTCGTGATGGAGAACGGCGTCGATGCCGAGGCCGGTGGGGCCGAGCCACCCACCGCGACGAGCGCCAGGAACAGCGGGAGGAGACCCAACCACCTGTAGCCCCTGGATCGGGATCGATGGCCACGGTACGGAGTGCGTGCGCCTACGCTCAAACCCTCAGAGCGCTGAGCCAGTGTCACGACGACCCCACTTCGTTAGCTTCTGTGCCGCTGACCCCGGGTGAGGCCCGCCAAACCCAAACCAGCATGCCCGCGCCACCCGAGCGCGAGCCATTGTCATATCTGACGAACTTGTCCGGATTAATGAACGTTCGAGCTCACAATTGAGTGCACATCCCCGTTGGCCTTTAGCCAGCGCCGAACGTCCACCAGACTCCACCCATGTCTCCAGCCGAAGATCGCCCGTCCCGGCTGTAGCATCGCGCTCGTGCAAGCGTGAGGGCGTCCGAGTCGGAGCCGGCCGACCGGTTTCGTCGAACAGTCGCTGGTAGCAGCCGTCGGATGGTAAGGGGGACCGTTCAGTGGGCCGCAGTCGGGTGGTAATCGACAGATGGATGTGAGGACGGGCCTGAGCGCACGGGGCCGACGGTGACCACGACCGAGACGACGGGGGTAGCGCCCGCTCCCAGCCGGACGACCATAGGCGGCTCCTTTTCGGGCCGGCACAACGGGCTCAATCTGATCCGGCTGGTCCTAGCCACGCTGGTCCTCATCGACCACGCCTTAGACCTCGGTGGGTGGAGCGTGGGGTCGCTGAACTTCACCCACATCGACTCGATCGCGGTCTACGGGTTCTTCGGGATCAGCGGATTCCTGATCGCCGGTAGTGCGGTACGCAACCGACCGGGACGCTACCTGTGGCAGCGCTTCCTGCGGATCTTTCCCGGTCTGTGGGTCTGCCTGGCGGTGACCGGCCTCCTCATCGGGATCGTCGCCTACCTTCACGCGCCGCTCGCCCACTGCGGCCTCTCCTGCTACTTCTCGGCCCCGGACGGTCCGTTCAGCTACGTCTACCGGAACGCGCTCCTCCCCAACCCGTACCTGTACCAGTTCACCATCGCCGGGACCCCCCACGGTGTCCCGGTGCCCGGAAACTGGGACGGGTCACTGTGGACGCTCTTCTACGAATTCCTCTGCTATCTGATCCTGGTGGTGTTAGGCCGCGCCGGGTTCCTGCGGCGGCGGGCGGTGACGCTGGCCGCCGCCATCGTGTTGTGGGGGTCCATCTTCGTCATCACCCTCCATCGGCACTTCGACCGAGCCTTCAGCTACTCCCACAACACAAACGCCATGAACCTGATGAAGTTCGCCGCCATCTTCCTGGTGGGGGCCGTGATCTACCTCTACCGGGATGTCGTACCGGACGCGGGCTGGATCGCCATGGCCTGCGGGATCGGCTACCTGGCCAGCCTGTACCTGCCCAACGGCGGCTTCATCGTCGTGCGCAATCCGGTCTACTACTTCACTGCGTCGGACCTCTTCGCACCGCTCGTCGCATACCCGTTGCTGTGGTTGGGGATCCACCTCCCCCCAGTACTGCAGAAGATCGGCGCTCGCAATGACTACTCGTACGGCGTCTACATCTACGCCTACCCTGCCACGCAAATCCTGGCCGTCTTCGGCGTCCAGCGCTGGGGCGTTGCCCCGTTCTTGATCCTCTCGGTGCTCCTGACCGCACCGCTCGCCATCGGGAGTTGGTGGTTGGTCGAGAAGCGCGCCCTGAACCTCAAGCGGGTCGAACCTGCCGGCTTGCCGGGTGCGCTGCGCCACCCGTTGCGCGGTCGGAATGCCGCGGCAACCAAGGACTTCGGGCTGGCCCCGGGCTCGAAATTCCTCCCTCCCGAGAGTGGTGAATGGACCGGCTGCAAAGTGGTCGTCCCGACGGTCGAAGGGGACTGACTATGACCGGTTGACGAATGCAGGTGATCCGGGACATCTGACCGTCGAAAATCGGCGCGCGATCAGCCGCTACGATGTGGTCGGGCTATAAGTGAACCGGCCTGGGATCCCCGGAGACTCCATACCTTGGAAGCAAGGATGGAGTCATGGAAGAGAAGCGCCCCAGAACAAAGAGGTACCCGCCTGAGTTGAAGGAGCGGGCCGTGAAGATGGTCCAGGAGCTCCGGGCCGAGGACCCCCGAGACAAGACGGTCATCTCCCGGGTGGCCCGCCAGCTGGGGGTGGGGGACGAATCTCTCCGCGCCTGGGTCAAGCAGGCCGAGGTGGATGCTGGCAAGCGTCCGGGGCTCAGCACCGACGAGCAGGCCGAGCTGAAGCGGCTGCGCAAGGAGAACTTCGAGCTCCGGCGCTCGAATGACATCCTGCAGTCGGCAGCAACTTTTATGCAGAGTCCGTGATTATGCCGACTCCGGCGATGACGGCAAGGAAGTTCCCTGGTCAGGACCATTACGTGCGGGTGGGCCACTCGGCATAATCACAGCGCCTCGAGGAAGGCGAGTAATGGGTCCGACGGCCGATATCGGTGGTGTGGGGTGGGACGCTGCGGGACACGGGCAAGGGCTCGCTCCTTCAGCTCGATGTCAGCGTGTTGATACATGTCCGTCGTTCGAATGGACTCGTGTCCGAGCCACAGGGCGATCACTGCCACGTCGACGCCCGCGTTGAGCAGCTGCATGGCGCAGCTGTGGCGAAGGACGTGGGGCCCGATGTTCTTCTGCGCCATCGAAGGACACGACGTGGAAGCTGTGTCGGCGTGCCGGGCGACGATCCTGGTCAGGCCATCCCTGGTCAATGGACCACCGCGGGGACCGGGGAAGACGGGATCGCCAGGTTGCCCGCCTGCCTCGTCCACCCAGGAGCGGAGAAGTTTTGCCGTCTCGATTGACAGCGGGGTGCTCCGTTGTTTGCGACCCTTTCCAGTGCAGCTGACGTGCGCTCCGGTTCCAAACGTGATGTCGCGGAGTCGGAGGCCGACGAGTTCGGACGCCCGCAGACCAGTGTGGACAGCCACAGCAAGCAGGGAGCGATCGCGTCGACCGAGACGTGTCGAGACATCGGGAGCGGCCAGGAGCGCGTCTATCTCTTCAGTGGTCAGATAGCAGATGAGCGGCCACGGATTGTCGCCGCTCATCGAAATTCGCGTTATTCGCTCACCGAAACTCGCGTTGAGTCCGTGCTCCGGGTGACAGGCTAGCCCCGCCTCCCCGGGGTCTTCTCGGGAGGACCGGCCAGGTCCGTGATCGGCTTGGTGAGGGCCTCGTGCTCGCGCAGGCGCCACGACGGTCCCTTGATGTTGATGACCGTCGCCCGGTCGAGCAGGCGGTCCAAGATGGCGGCCGCGACGACGGAGTCACCCCCGAACAGCTCGGCCCAGGCCGGCAGGCCCCGGTTGGTCGTGACGATGGTGGCCGAGCGCAACTCGTAGCGCCGGTTGACCACCTGGAAGAAGGCGTTGGCCTCGGTCCGGTCGAAGGGCGTGATGCCCACGTCGTCGATGACGAGGATGCTCGGTGAGGTGTACGTGCGGATCTTCTGGTTGAACGTCCCCTCTGCCCAGGCGCTGACCAGGGCCTTGGTCATGTCGGTCGCTCCGCTGAAGTACCCCCGATAGCCGGCCTCGACCGCCTTGATCCCGAGGGCCACCCCGAGATGGGACTTGCCGCACCCCGGTCGTCCGAGCAGGAGGACCGGATGACCGTCTCGCACGAAGTCCAGTTCGGCCAGGTCAGAGATGACCTTGGGGTCGATGGAGGGCTGGAAGTCGAAGTCGAACTCCTCGAGGGTCTTTCGGAACGGGAAGTGGGCGAAGCGCAGTCGGGCCGACAGACGCCTCTGGCGGGTTGCGTCGACCTCGGCGCTGAGCACGTTGGCCAAGAACTCGAGATGGTCCGCACCGCGGGACTCGGCGTCGTCAGCCAGCTCGGCGAACACCTCGGCCGTGCGGACGAGCTTGAGGTAGTCGAGGTCCCCCTTGATCTGTTCGACGAGGGTGGCTTTGCTCATGACAGCGCTCCGTCGGGGTCGATGGCGCCCGCCACGTTGCCCCCTGCGGCGATATCCACAGGGAGGTCGGTGTCGGGGTGCGGGCCGATGACGCCCATGGCAGCCAGATCCGGGACGGCCACGTCGTAGTCGCCGACCTCGAGATCGAGCGTCATCGCGGTCGCCGCCCCAGCGGGCTCGACGATGCCGAGCCGCTTCCGTCCGAGCACGATGGCCTCGGCCTCACGCTTGTGCTCGGACAGCCACTGGGGTGCTGAGCCCGCCGGCGCCAGGTGGTGGATGGCGACCATCTGGCCCAAGAACCGCAGCTCGATGACCGAATAGCCGATGGGCTGGCGCACCTCGATCACCTTGCCGGCGAGCTGTGGCGGGGCCGAGTAGAAGACCGTGTTCCACTCGACGAGGGGGATGCGCCCCACCCGACGGGTGTCGCGCACTGCAGTGTCGAAGCGCACGGCAGGCAGACGTCCGAGGACGTGACGCTCCGTCTCGAAACGTTTGGCCGGAGGAACACCCGTGGTCCCATGCGGCACCGCGTGGAAGTAGCGCTCGAGCCAGCGGGCCGCCCGGCGGTTGAGCTCGCCGACGTCTTCTGGCGGGTCGAGGTCGGCTTCGGAGAGGAACCCGCGTTTGAGGTCGCGGAAGGGGCGCTCGACCTTGCCCTTGCGCTTGGCGTCCCCGGCATCGCAGGCCGTGAGCGCCAGGTCGTGATGGCGGGCGAAGGTGAGAGCGAGGGGATGGAAGACGAACCCCTTGGACTTGGTCGTGCCCAACTGGCCCATCCGGTCGGTCCGGCCCACGGCAGGCACGCCGCCGATGTGCTCGAAGAAGCGGACCAGGCCCTCGAGGGTGTGGTGCTGGTCGATGGAAGGGGCGAAGAACCAGAACTTGATCCGGCTCCAGCACAAGACGCACCCGAAGCAGTGCAGCTGGTGGTCCCAGCCCCAGCGACGGGCGAAGCTGTTGCAGTCGGACCAGTCGAACTGGAACTCCTCGCCGGGCACGGTCTCGATGGGCATGGTGACCATGACCGCACCTCTCGTCGGGCCCCGCACCGAGTGCAGGTAGCGCGTGAGGGTCTGATACGAGCCCGCATAGCCCTCAGCCTCGATCACCCGCATGATCGAGGAGCCCTGGAGATCGGCGTTGTGGGCCAACAGGCCGCCGATGCGGGTCCGCCAGCGCTCGTCGATGACCAGCTCGTTTTCGGGAACCATCCGCTTGGGCGGCGGTCCCCCGTTCTTCAGCCACGACGACACCGTGGCGGGGTGGAAGCCGAGGTGCTCGGCGATCTGCTTGATCGTCCAGCCCCCGGCGTGCAGGGCCTTCACATTCATGTACTCCTCCTGGGTCATCATCTCTTTCGGCTTCCTCCAGCTCGTCGGGTGCTTGCCAGCACCGACAAGTTGGAGGGGCCATGACCCCGACCGGTGGATGCCCGGTCAGGAGGAGCGCGGCCTCAGATCAGACCGCGACTTTCAGTGAGCGAGAACCGCGAGGTTCCGTGAGCGCCGCGACAATGACGCCACCCGACCAATGACGTCACCCATATCGCATGCGAGGCTCGCTCCGAGGGCCGACGAGGGCACAGGACTCTTGTAACCTGGAATGGCGCCTTGATCCCTTACGGGCTGACGGTGATTGTTGTCGACGACGAAGCGATTCCGTTGGCAACCACGGCGAGCGTGCTGGCGCCGGTCTCAGTGCCTGCTGGAAGCGTGAAGCTTGCGGTGGAGGACGTCCCTGGGGCCACGGACATCGACGACATGTTCGATGTACGAGCGAAGGTCACATCTCCAGTCGCAACATTGGTGAACCTCACCAGTGGAAAGTTTGTGGCGCTCTGGTAGTCATCGCCGTACGCTGCGTCCTGGGTTAGACCTCCGAGCTGGTTGCCTGAGACCGTGTATGTGTCGCCGGCGGTCACGGCTGTGGGTACGCTGGTGACGTCTGGTCGCCAACCCGTCTCCGGTGAACCACCAGCGTTGTAGACGTAGAGCTTGCCGAGCCCATCATTGAACAGGACCTGACCAGTTGGCAGCATGACCATTGATCCGTAATAGGACGAGCTGATGCTGGCATTCGGTGCATCGGCCACCTGCGAGAGCGTTGTTCCGTTGAATACGAAGGAGTGTGTGGGCTTCTGGTTGACACCCGGACTGGCGTCTACCAGCACGTTGCCGTCGGGCAGGACGGCACCGGGTGCGTCGGCCACGTCATATTGCTTTCCCCCGATGACTGGAAACTTGGGAGCCCTGGACCACTTGCCGGTGGCGGTGTTGTAGACGGCGTTGTACCCGGAGGCCCCCGTGGCGAACACGGTCCCGTTGGGACGAAGCATTTGTGGTCCCATCTCGTGGACGCTGTCCTCCAGAGCTTCCGGTGTCAGACCGGCACTCGTCCATCGTCCAGTGGACGGGTTGTAGATCTCTGTGTTGCGGTGCGACACCGTGCCTGCCAGGTCCGTGTCGACGTCCAGGACATCACCGTTCGGAAGCAACGACCAGCCTTCCTCACCGTTGCCATCAGCCTTCCCGGCGCCGGTGGCTGTCCAGGTGAGCGTCGTCTCGTTGAGGATGGCCTCAACTGTGGTCGTCGTATACCCGGACGCCCCCATCATGAATTTGCCATTGGCGAGCACGGTGCTCGGGGCATCGCCGATCCGTGACCACTCACTACTTCCGGTCGGGGGTGCAACAGACCTCCACGTGTTGGTCAGTGGGTTGTAGATGGCCCCTTTGTTGGTCCACACCTCGTGGCCCGAGTTGTACTCACCACCCTCGACGATGAACCGTCCGTCCGGGAGCACGGCCGAGGCGTAATCCGCCGGTGCATATCCAGACGGCATGGAAGCGAGCTGGGACCAGGTTCCATCGACGTAGCTGCCCTTGTCGTTGGGAGTGAGACGCCACCACTCGCCGGTGCCGACGTTGGTCGGGCCGTTGTCCTGGACCAACACGGTCCCATCCGTGAGCACGAACATGGAGCCCGGGACGAACGGTGGTGTCGGCAACGCCTGCCACGGAGACCCTGGTACCAATGGGCTCTGGAGCGACCCGGGGCTCGGGGGTGGCCGAAGTGGGTCCGCTAGGCGAAGTCCGGGTAGGGACGGTGTGGCGGCAGCCACGCTGACCTGTCCGGCCCCAAGTGCCAAGAGGGCTGTAACCAGACCAAGGGCTATGAGCGTGAACCGTCTCGGGTGGCGACCATCAACAGACGACATCGATTACTCCTTGCCCGGCAGGTCCGTCCTGTACGGTCCCCCGCATTCCTGTCATCCAGGCCCGATATTGAAGAGAGGGCCTACTAGCGTCACCCACCGGTCGGAGGGGCGACGATTGCACTAGTTGTGCTTCCAGACCAATGAGAAGGACGCCGTGCCCAGAGCACCCGGGAGGATTTGGACCGTGCCGCTCGGTGGAGCTGACCCGTTCGTGGTGCGAATGAACTCGTAGAGACCTGTGGCCGACGTGTAGGTCCCGAGGTTGATTCCGTTCACCTGGACACTCGTCAATGTCACGGTCGTGAACTTGGGCACCCCCAACAGCACGCCGGTGAGAGGCGGCTCATGGATGGGGCCGGCGTCAACCGATCCGTAGGCAGCGAGAAGGCCTTTGCCACTGAGCGTCTTTGTGAACCCGGTTGTCCGGTCGGTGAATGTCGCCTTGGTAGCGACGCTTGACATCGAACTCGACACGCTGATCACATCGTTGGGCTTTATCGTGGCACTGAGCAGAACCAACGTCCCAAACCAATTGAACTCAGCCTGATAGAAGGCCTTGCTGGCGTGGCAGCCAAATTTTAGGAATGGATTACCTCCCGCTCCACCCTTGTCTTGGGTGTCTACACCCAGTGCGATCTGTCGATCTGTTGCAGTACAGCCGGAGACCGTCGGCACCTTGAACTGGGCGGACACTCGAGCCGGGGGCGTCGTCGCCGAATAGACGGCGTAGCCCGAGTTGGTCGTGCTGTAGTAGGTGGGCAAACCGCTGGCAGCTGCCGGTGATGCGCTCAGCAAGACCGCGGCAACCAGTCCAGCGGCGACTAGCAGGGCCTTCGAGCGCAGCAAACGGACGGTCATCTCAGCACTCCTTTCAATGTCCGTGAACGGAGCATCTACGTGAACGGCCTGTCTGGCGGTGCAACGGGTTAATAAGCTGCTGAACCCGTTCTTTTCAGCGGTCTGGGTGGGAAGGCTTGACTGGTGCCGCTTGCGGGGTTCCCCCGGGTGGTGGCGTCAAGTCGCTGATGATGCTGTTGCTACCCTCGTCGAGCACATTGGTCGAATAGCCGTTGAAGCTGTTTCCCGACACGGTGGTCTCATCGGTGTAGCAGCCGGTCGGCGAGGTGAGGACGGTCGGGCTGCACTCGAAGATATAGACACCGTCTTCTCCGGCGGGATTCCCACCGCTGAGATCCGTGAACGTGTTCCCGACGACCCCGTTCTCGTTGGCCTGGCCGCCACAGGTTGCGCTGCTGTTCTGATACGACTCGATCGTGGCTCCGTTGAGTGCCCCCGTGATGGAGCTGTCGTCGATGCCGTTGTCGTTGGCGAACTTGTGCGTGCTGCAGGTCGTATAGACCCCCCATCCGGTATCGAGATCTCCGCTGATCGTGTCATCGTTGGAAATGATATCGGATGCCTCGTTGATGAAGATTCCTTGGACGGCGTAGATGCTGTTGGGACAACTGCCTTCGATGGTGTTGCTGTCGACCTTGCCCGAGCCGGCCTGCTGGTGGTTCGAGCCGAACATATCGACCCCGTCGCAGCCCTGTGTTCCCTTGGGCTCGAGGTCGATGATGTGGTTGCTCGTGATGAGTGGCTGCGGTGTGATCGAGCCGCCTGAGTTGTAATCGATGTCGATTCCGGTGGCTCCGGCCTGGGAGTTGCCGTTGTATGCAGCCAGGTTGTTGTGGTTGATCGTTGCCACGACATTGCCGGTGACGTAGATGCCAACACCGACGTACCCGTCCAACGTGCTGTTTTCGATCGTCACCGGATACCGGTGGGTCGCACTCTCACCACCATCGACGGCGATGCCGTAGCTTCCGTCGTAGCCCACGGTGCAGGTGTTTCCGGTGTTCATCCCTGAGATCGTCACGCCGTTGATCGTGGCGGAGGCAAGGTCGATCTCCACCCCCACTGCCTGCGCATTGCCACTCGGAGCACAGGTCTGTGTATACGAGCCGTGGATGACGACGTTCTCCACCGTCACGGAGGGCACGGTCCCGCTATCGAGCAGGACATCGCCACTGAAGGGACTGCCCCCGGAACCGTTGGTCACCGTGATCGTGTGGTGATTCCCGTTAAAGATCTTCTTGCTGATCTGGATCGTGGTGTGTGTCGAGCAGTTGGCCTTGAGTGTCTGGGTGGTGCTGGTCAAGGTATAGCTGCACGCTGGAGCGGTCGCCCCTGCCGGGGCCACGGCAGGTCCCAGGACCAGGATCAAGGACCCCGTGAATAGCCCGATACACAAGGCAAGGGCAGCGTGAAGGACTCTTCTGGGTGCAAACAAGGGGATGCTCCTCCGATCAGAATGAGCCGTTTGACACTCTCCGCCGTCAATTAAAACACTCTCCGCCGGCAGTGCTTCGGCTCCCGCAACCGCAACAACACGAGAACCGTGACATGTCGACCCCCGGCATGTCAAGCGTGCCCAAGGCCCTGCTCGACACCATCGAGCACCGAGTCAAACCGTGGGCGAAGCACACCTACCCAATTGTGATGATGCGGGGGGCCTTGGTTCAGTGCCGAGCGGTTGTAAATGGCAACTCGGTGACAGAGTCGACATTGACGAACCTTCGGCGGTTTGTTAGAAGGTCTCAAACAGAAGTGGGGCATTGAGCGACGGATCCAGTGTCCAGGCGACCGCTGTGGAGGTGGGCTCGTGAAGGTACATTGGCATTGCGGAACTGGGTCTGGCCCGAAGGGGCGTGGGCATCTCAGTCGTAATGCAGTTGTCGCTACGCTCGGCGTGGCGCTGCTCCTCATGGCTGTGCCGACGACTGCTGGAGCAACCGGTTCGTGGTCCATCGTCACCAGCGCCAACAAGGGGGCAGGCGGCGATGGGATCAACACCGTGGCCTGTCACACCAGCACCTCCTGCGAAGCCGTGGGGGCCTATTTCACGGCAAGCCATGTGAAGCGCACCATGGCCCAGTCCTGGAACGGCACATCGTGGGCGACACAGTCGACCCCCAACAATGGCGCAGGGGACAACGATCTCGTTGGGGTCGCTTGTGTCACGAGCACTTTGTGCAAAGCGGTTGGCTACTTCGTCAACGGCAGCAGCGTCGACAGGACCCTCGCCGAGTCCTGGAATGGCACGGCCTGGACGATCATCCCAATTGCCGACAACGGGGCAAATACGAACTACCTCTACGACGTGTCCTGCGTCTCGTCGACCAACTGCAAGGCTGTTGGGTATTACATCAACGCCAGCAGCGTCCAGAAGACACTCATCGAGTCCTGGAACGGGTCTACGTGGTCACTCATGACGAGTCCAAACGTTGGGACCGGAACAAACTACCTGCGGCGGGTGTCGTGTTTCTCGGCCTCTTCCTGCAAAGCTGTCGGGGACTATCAGAGCGGCACGACCACGAAGACGCTCGTCGAGTCCTGGAACGGATCCACGTGGTCGGTCACGTCCAGCCCGAACATTGGAGCCGGGAGTAATATCCTGTTCGGGGTCTCGTGCTTTGCTGCCACCTCGTGCAAGGCCGTCGGCAACTACGACAATGCCTCCAACCTGGAGCGGACCCTTGCCGAATCGTGGAACGGCTCGTCTTGGACGGTCGTCTCCAGTCCGAACGAGGGAACGGGCGTCGACTTCCTTAACAACCTGTCGTGCACTTCCTCGACGTCATGCCAAGCGGTCGGAAGCTACGTGAACGGGAGTTCGGTCAACCAGACGCTTGCCGAGGGCTGGAACGGAACGAGCTGGTCGGTGGAGACGACGCCCGATTCAGGTACCAGCACGAACTATCTCTTCAATGTCACGTGCAACGGGGCACTGTGCAAGGCCGTCGGTGATTACCTGAACGGAAGCTCCATCCCGCAGTCCCTCGTTGAGGCGCACAACTGAACGTCGCACAGTAGGGTTGGTGTTCGATCGGGTCTGACCACCCACTGCTCGTATTCCTTGACCGGTATCTCGACCTGCCAGCAGCATCTCAGTTCCGGCGTCGACTAAGAGCGTGCGCCAATAGGCGGGTGGGACAGCTGTTCGAAGGTCAAGTGCGGGAGCTACGCTCCCGCGACGAGCAGTCCTGCCGGAGTGCGCTGATCGCCAGCGAGAATGGCGAGCGACTCGGCGACTGAGGAGCGGAAGACCAACGACTCTGGTCGGTCGAGTTCAAGGACCGCCATGGCAGCGAACTTTCGTGTGATCTGACCCTGGTCCCGAAGTCGGAGCACTGCCTCGGCGAGAGCAAGGCGTCGTTCGGGTGCATCGATGGTGCTGACCACCTTGTCGAGCACCTCGTCGAATTCTTCGTCGTCGCCATCTCGCAGTGCGTCGATGGCCCGGTTCATGTCCGGCGTGATGATGCTGGGCAGGCGCACCTGCAGGGACGTGTCGATCTCGGGGAGGCAGAGCAACTTGTCGAAGTAGGCGCGCAGCTCGATCTCGTCGGTTCCGTTGAGATCTGCGATGGCGGCGTCGCCGACCTCTTTGGGCAGCATCCCGTCGTGCACCGGCTCTTGGGTCCCATGACAGCACCGTTTGGCCTTGTGCCCGCTCCCGCACGGGCACGGTCCGTTGCGCTTGATCTTGGCCATGACCACCTCCTTGGTTGGCCATCTTCACCGTCAGGCCCATCGGGAGGGTGGACCACCCCTCACCAGGAGAAAGGTCCACCGGTTGTTGCGCTGGACCGGACATGCTCCGGCTCTGAGCCCAACCCAACGAACCAGTGGAGGTCCCATGCTTGCACTCGAGCCGGCCGTCGTCGACGCTATCTGGCAGTCCTTTGCCGCCTACCTGCCCGAACGCGGCGACATCACCCACCCGCTTGGCTGTCACCGGCCCCGCATCTCAGACCGCGACTGCTTCGAGGCCATCCTGTTCCGGCTGGTCACCGGGTGCAGCTGGGACGTGGCCGGACGACTGGGCAAAGGGAGCGAGACGACCCTGCGACGCCGCCGCGACGAGTGGGTGGCCATCGGCGTATTTGAAAAGCTGCTCGAAGAGGCCATCGGTGCCTTCGACAAGGTGATCGGGCTCGACCTCTCCGAGGTGTCGGTCGACGGCTCGCTGCACAAGGCGCCCTGTGGCGGAGAGGGAACCGGACCGAACCCGACCGATCGTGGCAAGACGGGGTGGAAGTGGTCGGTGGCCACCGACACCAACGGAGTGCCCATCGGTTGGGTGAGCGATGGTGCCAACCGGCACGACTCGATCCTGCTCGCCCCCACCCTCGACGTCATCGCTCGGCGCGGCCTGCTCGGTGATATCGAGACCATTTGGCTCGATCGCGGCTACGACTCGGCCATCACGCGCACGCGCCTGGCCGTACGGCACATCGACGACGCCGTCATCGCCAAGAAGCGGAAGAAAGGATCCGCCGACGGAGCGAAACACCAGCCGATGGGGCTGCGCTGGCCGGTCGAACGCACCAACTCATGGCTGCAACTTCGGTCAGTTGAGAAGGAACACGGACCGGTTCAGCTCCCACCGTCTGGCTCAGCTGGCCCTGGCCGTTGCCCTCATCATCACCGTCAAGCTCATCAAATGGGCCAGACGCTGGGACGGCCTAGCCGTGGCCTAATGGCGCGCGCTCTAAGGGTTGATTGTCCTTGGTAAACTGTTGACTTCGAATCCAGCCAGCTAAATCTTCCTGAAGACGGTATCGGTAGGCTGCCTCAGAGTGATCATTCAGATAGAGGATTTCAGTTGCCCAAATCTCTGACTTACTGATAATCCCAATGAGACCGTCCGTCGTTGTGAAGTGGTACAGCAAGCTTTCGGAATCCGGCATCAGACGCGGTCCCCCAGCGACATGCGACGACTTGCAGCGTGCGCCCGCTCCACCTGCGCGCTCTTGGCGTACCTGTCGAGCATCGCTCTCGACTGCCATCCGGCCAGGGCCATCAGGTCGCCCTCCAGGCCGCCCTGGCTCAACCACTGGTGAGCGAACGTGTGGCGGAGCTGGTGCCAGTGCAACCGAGGCACCTCGGCGTCGTCGCACATGCGGTGCAGCACGTTGGTGACCCCGCTGGTGGACATTCGGCCCTGCCGTCCCACCCACAGCCACTCGTCGTCGCCGACTCGCTCAGGCCATTCCCGCTCGATCTGGCGGAGGTACTTGTCGATTGCCCTCGCCGTATTGGCCCCGAACTGCACGACTCGGACCCGGGCCCCCTTGCCGAGCACCGTCACCGTTTGCTTTCCCAGGTCAATATCGCCCTGTCGGAGGTTGGTGACCTCACTTAGTCTGGCCCCGGTGTCCAAGAACGTCCGCAGGAGCGCTGCATCGCGCCGATCTGTCAGCGAGGTGCCCGACCTTGCCTTGAGGAGCCGCTTCAGCACGTCGTCGTCCACGACCGGCACGGGCTCGGACGCCACTGCCGGTGCCCGCATCCCTTGCATCGGGCTCAGCTCCAGTTCCTCCTCCTCGACACAGTGCCGGAAGAACTGCTGGAGTGATTTGAATCGGACGAGCGCCGTCGCGGGTGAGCCCCCCATGTGCACGCGACCTTGGCTGTCGGTGACCTTCCGGCGCGTGGCCTGCTCGGCGAGGAAGTCGCGAATGTCGTCGCGTGACACGTCCACCGTGAGGTCACGACCGCGGGCTGCGAGGAAGTCGTGCAACAGCCGCGCCGACAACGAGTAGCTGTAGATCGTCTTTTCGCTCTTGCCTTCAGCGCGCAGTGTGCGCTCCAGCGATTGGATCATCCGGTCGATGCTGACCGCCCGGATCGGTGGTTTTTGGCGTCGTCCCACGCTCAAAGTTAAGCACAGCCGGAGCGTTATCCTACGGATTGACCCCCGCCAGAGGGCCCGATGTGACCACGTACTCCCAGTTCAGAGGGATTTGGTCGGGCTGCCGGGATTTGAACCCGGGACCTCTTGACCCCCAGTCAAGCGCGCTAACCAAGCTGCGCCACAGCCCGTCTGTCGTTGCGTCATCACCTCTGCTGACTGGGACCTCATCGGTCCCACTCCCCACCCCGCTCGGACGCCGGAGCAAGGCGGTCGGCCTGGCAGCATCTGTGACGGCGTGACGACCCCGTCACCCTAGCCCACAAGGTGTCCCTTCTCGCCGCTCAGTCTGCTGACCGTTACGGAGCGACAGTGGTTGCTGTCACCGACGGGCAGCTCGTGCCCACGGCGGTCACGAGAGCGTCCCAACTGGCATTCACCTGGGCGACCGCGGCCGGCACCTCGCTCGCATTCGCCTTCTTCCGGACGGTGGTCGCGAGGCTCTTGATGGACGTTTGGAGGCTCTTGATCTTCTCCTTGATGTCCTTCGTCACCGTGGGACGGAAGTCCTTGTCCGCCTTCTCGAGTGCGCGGATGTTGCGGACTGCAGCGGCCCTGTCGGCCTTGGTCTTGGATGAGATGTTGGCGGGGTTCAAAGCAGTGAAGGCCGCCGCGAGCGAAGCCCAGTTCGTGCACTTGGCCGCGGCGTCGACAGTGGTCCTGGTGGTGGTCTTCTTGGCGGCGGGCCCCGAGGTGCACCCTGCTGCGGTTGCTCCGAGTGCGAGGATCGCCACGGCGACCAGGGCGAGACGCGCCCGGTAGGTGTGCGGCACCCGCGGACTTTCGGCAGAGCTGGGATTGAGCATCCGTGCAATCTAGCGCGCCGCCTGACTCCGGGCCTGGCGGAGTCCCAGGTCGCCGGCGCTGGCTGACTGCGTGGGATGTCTAGACGTGGTGGACGACCCAGGTGACGCCCTGGAAGGCCCGATAGCCCAGGTAGATGACGGTGGCCACGGCCATGAACTTGAACCACCAGGGCGACTTGCGATGCTCGAGTGGCTCCCTCCCACAGACCGGGCAGGTCCCCTCATCGGTCAGTTGTTCGTGCTCGAGCTGTTCGTCGCACTCCTCACACCAGGGCACGGCAGACTCCACCATCGCGGCTCACCGCCGCCTCCCCCCACCCCCGTCGGCACCCTTGGCCCGTACCCGCAATTTGATCGGGGTCGGTCCGAGGTCGAACCGCTCCCGTAGTCCCCGTTCGACATAGCGAAGGTAGGTCGGTTGCAGTCGGCCGTTCGTGAACAGCGTGAAGGTGGGTGGGTCGCTGGCGCCTTGGACGCCGTACTTGATCCGGGCGCCGACCGGAGGATGGGTCGCCTGGATCGACGTGAGCGCACGGTTCAACGCACCGGTTGGGATCCTCGTGTGATAGGCCTCCTCGGCCGCCACCACCGCAGGAAGGATGTGGTGCACGCCGAGCCCGCTGAGGGCACTGAGCTTGAGCACCGGTGCCTCCCCGAGGAACGCCAACCGGTCCCCGACATCGGCCAGGATGCCGGTTCGGTCCTCGGTCGCGACGAGATCCCACTTGTTGAGCACGACGACGACCGGGCAGCCCGAGGCCCCGATCCGCTCTGCCAGCCGCTGGTCCTGGTGGGTCACACCAGCCACCGCGTCGATCACCAGGAGCGCGATATCTGCTCGGTCGAGCGCTTCGAGCGCCCTGAGCACGGAGAAGTACTCCGTCCCCCGCTCGGTGCGCGATGCGCGGCGCATCCCCGCGGTGTCGATGAAACAGACCGTGCCGTCCGGTGTCTCGACGATGGTGTCGACCGCGTCGCGGGTGGTGCCCGGCTGGTCGTGGGTGACCGACCGTTCGTCGCCGACCAATCGATTGAAGAGGGTCGACTTTCCCGCGTTGGGGCGGCCGACCAGCGCCACCCGCGGCATGCCGCCCCACGCCTGCCCCGGAAGGTCGTCGGTGTCCGTCTCGCCGTCCGGTCCGTTCTGGCCGGCCGTTGTTCCTTCCTCTGCATCGGGAAGCAGGCTGACCAGCTCGTCCAACAGGTCCCCGGTACCCCGACCGTGCAGGGCGCTGACCGGCCACGGGTCGCCGAAGCCGAGGGACAGTGCGTCCCAGGCATCGGCCTCCCGCTGCGAGGAGTCGACCTTGTTGACCACCACCCGGACCGGGCGTCCGGACCGCTTGAGCACCTTGGCGACGGCGAGGTCCCCGTCGACGAGCCCGACCGTCACGTCGACCACGAAGAGCACGACGTCCGCCTGGCCGATGGCCCGCTCGCTCTGCGCGCTCACCTGTGCGTCGAGCGGGTCGCCTGTCGGCTGCCAGCCACCGGTGTCGACGACGACAAACGAACGGCCGCACCACTCGGCGTCGAGCTCCTTGCGATCGCGGGTCACCCCGGGGCGTTCCTCGACCACCGCGGCCCGGCGGCCGACGATGCGATTCACCAGGGTGGACTTCCCGACGTTGGGCCGACCGGCCACGACTACCGTCGGTCCTGTCCGTCCGTCAGACAGAGGCATCGCCGGGGTCTGGCTCATCTCGAGATTCCAAGAGCCACCGGGACCCGGGGAGCGACGCCGGCGGCCCGGACACCGTTTCCCTCGAGGGCACGGCGCAACGAGAGGCCGTCACTCGCCACGACCTCGACCTGCCGTGGCAGATCCGCGACCGTCAGGTCGTCGAGGAAGCGTCCATCAGACAGGCAGGCGTCGGGAATGAGGTAGCGGTGCCCGTCGGGTTCACCGGCGAGGACCCTGCCGAGGTCTGCGCCGGTCATCAGCCCCGCCACACCGATGTTGCCTCCGAAGAACCGGTTGGCCACCGGAAGGATGCGGATGTCGCCCCGTCCCATCGACTCGACGAGGGGCGTGAGCACCCTTGCCCCGTACACGCCGGTCAGCACCGCCACCGGCGCATCGACGGGGTTCGGCCGGCCGGGGGGCGTCGCCGACTCCGGTGCGCGCAGGCTTCGGTAGCCCCCCGCGGGAGCTCCGTCGACGGACGCGAAGAACCCGGGGCGGACCCCGAGCGCCGCCCGATCGTCGCCCCGGAATGCGGCCTCGAAGGCTCGGGCCATGCCCAGTCCGTTCTCGTGCTGGGGGAAGCCCTCGTAGTCGGCCGCCGCCGGAAAGGAGCGGTCGGCCATCAGGTAGTACTCGTCGGCCGCGAAGACCATTCGCCGTCCGATCGCCGCGAGGAAGGTCTCCTGCCAGGCGGCGACCGTGTCGCACACTCGGGCCGCCTCGACGCGGGTGTGCGGGCGCATGGCCTCTTCATGGGAGAAGCGGCTGACCCCGAGGGGCACGCAGGCCACCGTCGCGAGCTCCGGGTACCGGTCGAGCACACCGCACAAGGTGTCCTCCAATACGGCACCGTCGTTGCGGTCCGGACAGACCACGATCTGTCCGTGGACTTCGATGCCCGCAGCCAGCAGGGCGCTCAGCCAGCGCAAGCTGGTGGCTCCCCGCCGGTTGCGGAGCAGGTCGGCCCGCACCTCGGGGTCGGTGGCGTGGATCGAGACGAAGAGCGGGCTGAGCCGCTCGGTGACCACCCGCTCGAGGTCCATCTCGGTGAAGCGGGTGAGCGTGGTGAAGTTGCCGTAGAGGAAGGAGAGCCGGTAGTCGTCGTCCTTCATCGAGAGACTGCGCCGCATCCCCTTCGGGAGCTGGTGGATGAAGCAGAACTCGCAGTGGTTGTCGCAGGTCCGTACCCGGTCGAAGACCGGTGAGGAGACCTCGATGCCCAGCGGCTCCCCGGCGCCCTTGGACACGGAGACGGCGAGGGGCCCGTCCGCGCCGCGCCTGCGCACGACCAGGTCCAGCTCCGGCTCGTCGACCAAGAGGCTGTATTCGATGACGTCGCGGGGCATACGGCCGTTGAGCAACAGAAGGTCGTCACCGGGACGAATCCCCGCCCGTGCCGCCGGCGACCCTTCATTGACGGCCACGACCCTGGGTGCCGTCGTCACTCGGGGCGCCGACATGCCGACAAGGCTACCTGGTACATGCAGGACCCAAGCAGCGACCAGGTGTCGCCCCGGAGCGGGGAACAGAACCGCTGCCAGTAGCCTTGCATCGTGCCCGTCGAGCGTGTCGTGCTGGCCGAGCCCCGGGGATTCTGTGCCGGGGTCGAAAAGGCGATCAAGGCCCTCGCCTGGATGGTGCGCGTCTTCGAGCCTCCCGTCTACTGCTATCACGAGATCGTCCACAATCGTCACGTGGTCGACCAGTTCCGGGCCCAGGGGGTCGTGTTCGTCGACGACGTCGACGACGTCCCTGCCGGCGCCCCCCTCATGCTCTCGGCGCACGGCTCGGCTCCCGAGGTGGTCGAGGCGGCCCGCGACCGCGGTCGGGTCGTGGTCGACGCCGTCTGTCCGCTGGTCACCAAGGTCCACCACGAGCTCAAGGTCCGCGCCCGGAAGGGGTACACGGTCCTCTACGTGGGCCACCACGGCCACGAGGAGGCGGTCGGTACCATGGCGGTGGCCCCCTCCTCGGTCCGGCTGCTGGAGCGGGTGGAGGATGTCGACGACCTCGAAGCCCTCGACGGCGCGGGCGTGGAGCAGCCCGAACGCGTGGCGCTGCTGGCCCAGACCACGCTCAGCCACGACGAGTGGTCCGGTATCGTGGACCGCGCACGGGAGCGGTTCCCCGACCTGTGGATGCCCAACCGGAGCGATCTCTGCTTCGCCACCACCAACCGCCAGGCCGCCCTCAAGGCCCTGGCCGGGAGGACCGACGCCATCGTGGTCATCGGTTCGGTCAACTCCTCGAACACCGTGGCCCTCGAACAGGTGGCCGTCGCGTTCGGCTGCCCGCGGGTGGTGCGGGTCAACGACGCCTCGGAGCTCCCCGACGACCTGTCCGGCACGGTCGGGGTCACCGCGGGTGCCTCGGCGCCCGAGGCCCTCGTGCGGGCCGTGGTCGAACGACTGGCTCCGCGGCTCGGGGTCGAGAGCCCCGGGGTCGCCCTGGAGGAGGAGTACTTCCCTCCCCCACCCGAGCTGCGCGAGCTGCTCCGCGGCCTCGAGGCTGCCCTCACGCTCTGCAACGGCGCCCCGGACGGGGCAGGCACGGAGACCGGGTCGCGCTCCGGGGTCTTGGGCGACGACCGGAGCACCGCGGCGGCCGACGTCCTCGAGGGCCTGGCTGTGGCCCCGATGCCCGTCACGGTCGGCCGATCGGCGCGAGAATGAGGTCATGACCACCTCCTTCACCAGCATGGACGTCTCCACCGCCGAGCAGTGGGCACGCATCGGCAACGAGACCGCGCTCCATCAGGGGCGAGTCGCCGACCGGGTCCTCGGACTCCTCGAGTCGCTCGCAGACGTGGTCGACGGGTTCGCCGTCGACCAGCTCACCCACAGCCTGCAGACCGCGACCCGGGCCGAAGAGGCCGGCGCCGACGATGAGCTGGTCGTGGCCTCGCTCTGCCACGACATCGGCAAGGCGGTCTCGGTCCCCAACCACCCGCGGATCGCAGCGGAGATCCTCCGCCCGTACGTCCGAGCCGAGGTCACCGAAGCCATCGTCCACCACCAGGACTTCCAGGGACGCCATTACTACAGCCATTTCGACATGGACCCGAACCTGCGTGAGCAGTACCGGAACGAGCCCTGGTTCGCGCTGGCGGAAGAATTCGCCGACGACTGGGACCAGACCAGCTTCGATCCCGACTACCCGACCAAGTCGCTCGCCCACTTCGAACCACGAGTACGCACCGTCTTCGCCCACCCCCACACCTTCTGATGGCGCCCACCCAGCGGCACCGGTGGTTCACCCTGCCGGACAGCCGCTCCCGGCGACGCACGGCCGGGCTCGTGCACTTCGCCCTCGACGCCAGCGCGCGACGATTTCGACCGTCGCCATCCGGGCGTCCGGTTCGGTCCCGTCGTCGCGGTCATGGCTGCCTACGAGGAGGAGGGGAACATCGGGGCGGTCCTCAAGGCCATGCCCACCCTCCTCGGCGATCTCGAGGTCTCGACCCTCGTCGTCGTCGACGGTGGCAACGACGACACCGCCCAGGTGGCGATCGACGCCGGGGTCTACACCTGCGTCCTCCCGGTCAACCTGGGCCAGGGAGCGGCACTGCGCCTGGGCTATGAGCTCGCGTCGGCCCATGGAGCTCGCTACGTGGTCACCCTCGATGCCGATGGGCAGAACGACCCGGCGGAGATGGCGACCATGCTCGAGCCCCTGCTCGACGACACCGCCGATTTCGTGATCGCCTCCCGGCGCATGGGCAACGACGGGACGACCGACCGCTTCCGGAGGGCCGGGGTCCGGATCTACGCGTCGCTCCTCAACGCCATCATCAAGCAGCAGCTCACCGATTCGTCGAACGGGTACCGGGCCTTCCGGGTCGAGGTGCTCGAGGACATCGCCCCCCACCTGATCCAGGACCAGTACCAGACGGCCGAGGTGGTCATCACCGCCTCGGGCCGCGGATGGCGGATCACACAGCGACCCACCGAATGGCATCCCCGGGAGTCGGGCACCTCCAAGAAGGGCGGCAATTTCATCTTCGGCATGGCCTACGCGAGGGTCATCCTGACCACCTGGGCCCGGGTCACCCTGGGCAACCGCCACCGGCACTGACCGGGTCCCGGCCCGCCGCTCAGTAGCGTCCGGTGGCCTCGACCGACCGGTCGTAGAGCTGCTGGATCGTCTCTGCGAGCTCCTGGGTGAACTGATGGATCCGGCTCCGGGACACCCGGCCCTGCTCGGTCCGTGATGGACCGGTCAGGGGACGACCCACCACCAGATGGATGTGCCGTGGACGCGGGAGCTTGTGGCCCTTGGGCATGACCGAGGCGGATCCACCGATCCCGACCGGAATCACCGTGGCCCCGGTGCGGGCGGCCAGGAACGCCACTCCCTCGTGGAGATCGCCGATCACGGGCCCCTCGCGGCGCTCACCCTCGGGGAACAGGATGAGCACCTCGCCGGCGTCGAGCACCTGCTGGGCACGGCGGAGCGCCTCGCGGTCCGCCGACTCCCGGTGCACGGGGAAGGCCCCGACCGCGGGCAGGATGCGGGCCAAGAGGCCGTTCTTCCAGAGTGAGTCCTTGGCCATGTAGTGCAACTTGCGCGGGGTGACCTCGGACGCCACGAAGAAGTCGATGAACGAACGGTGCACCGGAGCGATGATCACCGGGCCCTCGGGCGGGACCTGGTCGGCCCCCTCCACCGTGGTGCGGAAGAGGAGCCGGTTGACTGCGTGGACGAGGACCCGCAGGAACCGGTAGATGGGCGTGAACTGGGTGTCGACCACGACGTCGAGCTCGGGCGGCCCGCCGGTTGCGATCTCGTCCTTCGGGCTCAGAGCCACCCGACCACCTCTTCCACGATCTCCTCCACAGTACGCCGGCCGCTGTCGATGACCCGGGCCCCGTCGGGGACCTCGAGCGGCGAGACCGCCCTCGTGCTGTCGATCCGGTCGCGCCGGGCGACGGCCTCGGGCGCCTCCTCCGAGCGTCGGGCGGCGCGTACCTGGGCGGGCGCGGTGAGGAAGATCTTGAGGTCGGCCGCCGGAAAGACCACCGAGCCGATGTCGCGGCCCTCGACCACCGCCCCCCCGCCGTGATCGGCCGCCCATCGGCGCTGGCGCTCGACCAGCTCCTCACGCACCTCCGGGTTGGCCGCCACCGCCGAGACGGCCGCGCTCACCTCCGGTCCGCGGATGACCTCGGTGATGTCGGTCCCGTCGGCCACGACCCGCTCCCCCACCGACAGGGTCAGCCCACGGGCGAGCCGGGCCACCGCCGGACGGTCGTCCGGAGCGATGCCGTCGCGCAGGGCGGCCCAGGCGACCGCCCGGTACATGGCGCCGGTGTCCAGCCGCTCGAGGCCGAGACGTCGGCTGAGGGCGCGCGACACGCTCGACTTGCCCGACCCGGCCGGGCCGTCGATGGCGATGAGCAGCGGTGCTCGTTCCTGCGGCTCGCACGCAGACGTCACCGGGGCGCTCCGCCCCGGGCCAGTTCCTCGAGCGCCGCCGCGAACCCCGGATAGCTCGTGGCGACCGTCTCCCAGCCGGTCACGGTGCTCGGGCCCGCCTCGGCACAGGCTGCTCCGGCCACGGCCGCGGCCATGGCCATCCGGTGGTCGCCATTGGCGTCGACGTACCCCGGCACCAACCGGGCTCCGCCGGCCACGAGGAGATCGTCCCCCTCCACGGTGGCGCGCCCCCCGAAGGCGCGCACGAGCGCCGCGCTGCCCTCCAGGCGGTCCGACTCCTTGACCCGGAGCTCCCCGACCTCCCGGAACCGGGTGGGCCCCTCCGCAACCGCCGCGGCCACCGCGAGGACGGGGACCTCGTCGAGCGAGGGGATCTCCGCGGCGTCGACGGTGGTGCCGAGCAGCGGAGCCCATACTGCGGTCACCGATCCGGTGGCCGTGCCGTCCTCGACCACCGTGATCCCCGCACCCATGCGGTCGAGCACCGCGAGGAAGCCGGTGCGCTCCTCCCCGAGGTGCACGCCGGTGACGGTCACCCGGCTCCCGGGCACGACCACCCCGGCGACAACCCAGAATGCGGCCTGCGAGGGATCGCCGGGGACGGCGAACAGGCCCGGGCGTAGCGAGCTCCGGCGGACCCGGACCACCCGACCGGTGCCGGCGCGCTCGACGGTCACGTCGGCGCCGGCTGCCGCCAGCATCTCCTCTGTGTGGGCACGGGTGGCCACCGGCTCGCGCACCACGGTCTCCCCGACCGCGTCGAGCCCGGCCAGGAGAACGGCCGACTTGACCTGGGCGCTGGCCATGGGCGGCGTGTACTCGATCCCGTGGAGCGAGCCACCCGCGACAGACAGCGGCGGCAGGCAGGTCGGGCCGTTGCCCTCGACGGTTGCTCCCATCCGGCCCAGCGGCTCGGCGACCCGGTCCATCGGGCGGGACCGCAGGGAGGTGTCTCCGGTGAGCCGGCTCTTCCCGGGCAGGGTGGCCACGATGCCGGTCAGCAGGCGCATCCCGGTCCCGGAGTTGCCGAGGTCGATCGTTTCGACCGGCGCCTGGAGCCGCGATCGGCCGCCGGACACGGTGACCACGCCGTCGACCCGGTCGACCGTGGCGCCGAGGGCCTCGACCGCACCGGCGGTGCGCCCGACGTCGTCGCCGTCGGAGAGCCCGGTGATGGTCGAGGTTCCCTCGGCCAGCGCGGCCAGCAGCAGCGCCCGGTGGGAGATCGACTTGTCCCCGGGCACGGTGAGCGTGCCGACCAGGGACCGGCCCCCGGGGATGACATGCGAGGTGCCGGTGGGATCGGTCATCGCACCGTGCCGATCGGTGTGATGCCGGACCGGTGCCCGCGCTCGGACAGCGCGGCCGCAAAGGCCGGGGCAGATGCCGCGTCGATGACCAGCACCAGCACGCCCCGATCGCCTTCGGCCGAGTGGGCGATCTCGAGGTCGAAGATGTTGATCCCGAGCGCCGAGGCGAGGGTGACGACCCCCGCGACCACGCCCTCCTGGTCGGGGACGGGGATCCGCACCTGGGCCAGCTCCTCCGGGGGAGGTGCCTTGCGGCTGAGGGCCCGCCGGGCGGTCGCCGCGCGCTCGAGCACGGCGATGAGCGAGCCGTGGTCCCGGTCTGCCACCCGCTGGCGCATGGCGCCGAGCGCTTCGATGAGGAGATCGAACGTCGCCACGATGGCCTCCGCGTTGTCGTCGCAGATGTCCGACCAGATCGAGGGTTGCCCCGCCGCGATCCGGGTCATGTCCCGGAATCCCCCCGCGGCCAGCTGCAGCAGCGGTCCGTGCTCCTCGCCGAGGTCGGCGGCGAGCGCCATGAGGGTGGCGGCGGTGAGGTGAGGCACGTGGGAGACGACCGCCACCAGCGAGTCGTGCTCCCCGGGATCGAGGGCGACCACGTCCGCCCCGAGGTCCGCCAGGACCGCGCGCAGGCGTGCGTAGGCGCCCGGGTCGGTCGCCGCGGTCGGCGTGAGCACCCAGGTCGCGCCCACGAAGAGATCGGGAGAGGCTCCCTCGACCCCGACCTGCTCCGATCCGGCCATCGGGTGCCCGCCCACGAAACGCGGGCTGTCGACCGCCGCGACCAACGGGCCCTTCACGCTCCCCACGTCGGTGATCACGGCTTCCGGGTTCCAGGACGGGGAGGCGAGGACCTCGGAGACCACGGTGGTGGTCACCTGGACGGGGGTCGCGACCACGACCAGGTCGGCCCCCTGGTCCTCACCCTCTGCGTCGAGGGCGCCGAGCTCGACCGCGCGTGCTGCGACCCCGGGGGCGACGTCCGTCCCGGTCACCCGCCAGCCGCGTTCGCGCAGGGCCATCCCGACCGAGCCGCCGATGAGGCCGGTGCCGAAGAGCATGGCCCTCCCCGGCACGACGGTGGCCCCCGAGTTGGCCCGCGGCCGGCTGCCGTCAGTCGGGGAGGTCGTCACGGAGCCCCTGCGCGCCCTCGAGGTAGACGTGGTGGATCTCCTCGCGCGGGCGTTCGGTGGTGACATGGAGCATGACCCGGATGCAGCGGGGCACCGACCCGACCACGGCCAGCTCCCGTGCGCAGATGAGGGGCACGGCGCCCAGCCCCATGTGACGCGCAGCGGTGGCCGGGAAGATCGAGACGATGTCCTCCGTGGCGGTAAAGAGGATCGAGACGATGTCGTCCTCCTCGAGACCGTTGCGCTCGAGGATCTGTCCGAGCAGGGCCACCACCCGCTCGGTGACCGCCTCGGGGGTGTCCTCCTCGACCGTGGTCGCGCCGCGGACCGCTCGCAGGGAAGGGGGCATCAGCCAGGCATGTTACTCAGCGGCTGCAGGTCACCCGGGTGCCACGTGGCTCCCGCCGGCACCGCCACGCTGCTCGGGGGCCGCGGTCGGCACGGCCGCCGCCGCCAGGCCCCGGACCTCGTCGAGGGTGAGTGGCCGGTAGGAGCCCGGCGGCAGGGAGGGGTCGGTCAGCGGGCCGATCCGCGTGCGCACCAGGCGGACCACCGGATGGCCTATCGCCTCGCACATGCGGCGGATCTGCCGGTTGCGACCCTCGTGGACCACCATCCGCAGGAGCGAGGGGGTGACCACGGTCACCCGTGCCGGCGCGGTCATCCCGTCGTCGAGCTCGACACCCTCGCGCAGCCGACGCACCTCGCCCGCGGTCGGATCTCCCTCGACCTGGACCAGGTACTCCTTGGGCACCCCGAAGGAGGGGTGGGTGAGACGGTGGGTCAGCTCGCCGTCGTTGGTGAGGATCAACAGCCCCTCGGAGTCCATGTCGAGACGGCCGACCGGGTGCAGCCGGGGGGTCGCGGGCAGGAGGGAGACCACGGTGGGCCGGTCGTGGGTGTCCTCGACGGTGCTGACCACGCCGGCGGGCTTGTTGAGGAGGTAGTGCACGAGCCCGGGTCGCACCGAGAGGGGCACCCCGTCGAGCTCGACCAGGTCGACCTCGGTGTCGATCCGGCGGCCGAGCACCGGTACCTCGCCGTTGACCGTGACCCTGCCGGCGGTGATGAGGTCCTCGCAGACCCGGCGCGAACCGATGCCTGCCCGGGCGAGCGCCTTCTGGAGGCGCTCCCCTCCGGCGAGCGGCGCGGGGTCAGCCATCAGGGGTCGGGCGCATCTGCTCCTCGAGCTCCGCCAGCGCCTCGGGCCCGGGCAGCAGGTCCTCCACCGGTGGGAGCTGCTCGAGCCGGTCGAGGCCGAGGCGCTCGAGGAAGGCGTCGGTGGTCGCGTAGAGGACGGCCTGCCCCGGCCCGGGAGCCCGCCCCACCGGGGTGATGTACCCACGGTGCTCGAGCAGGCGGACCACCCCGTCCACGTTGACCCCCCGCAGCGCGGCGATCTGGGCGCGGGAGACCGGCTGTTTGTACGCCACGATGGCCAAGGTCTCGAGCGCGGCGGCCGAGAGCCGGGACGAGACCCCGACATTGGCGAAGCGCTCGACGTAGGGGGCGAGGTCCGGATGGGTCTGGATCCGCAGTCCCCCGGCGATCCGTGCCACCTCGAAGCCGCGACCACCGTCCCGGCAGGACGCGATGAGCTCGTCACAGATCGGCTCGACCTGCTCGACCGGGAGCTCGAGCAACTCGGCCAGTAACCCGGTCGGGACCGGCTCGACGGCGACGATCAGCACGGCCTCGATGGCCCGGGCCTCCGGAGAGAGCACGTTCAGCCCTCGTACTCGTCGGTCTCGTCCATCCCGCCGGCCGGACCGGCATTCGCCATCACCGCCGTGGGTGCCCCGGCCATCCACTCGACATCCAGATCGCCGAACGTGTGGCCCTGGTCGAGGGAGATCCGGCCCTGCTTGAACAGCTCGAGAAGGGCGAGGAACCGGACGATGATCTCGATCCGGGAGGTGAGGTGCCCGGTCAGTTCCCGGAAGGTGGCGCGTCCCCTGCCGGGTAGGCGGACGGTCAGCTCGGCCACCGCATCGGCGACGGTGACCGCGTCGACGGTCACGTGCTGGAGATCCACCGTCGGCGCCGGGCGCTCGCTCGTCGCACGCATGTAGGCCGTGGCCACCTGGTCGGCGGTCACCCCCTCGAGCAGGTCGGGGGCATGGATGATCAGGTCGGCGTCCAGGCCGGTGGTCCGTGGCACCGACCGGGCCGCCTGTTCGATGAGCAGGGCGAACCCGTCAGCGGCGGCCGCGTAGGCCTGGCACTCGAGGAGCCGGGCCAGGAGCAGGTCGCGCTCTTCCCACCCGACCAGCTCCTCGTCAGGCTCGACGTCTCCGCTCCCCGGCAGCAGGCGCCGGGACTTGAGCTCGACGAGCAGGGCTGCCACCACCAGGAACTCGGACAGTGCGGGGAGGTCGATCTCCTCCCAGGCGGCCACCTCGGCGACGAAGGCATCGACCACCTCGGCCAACGGGATGTCGAAGATGTCCAGCTGGTGGTCCGTGACCAGCTGGAGGAGGACGTCGACCGGTCCCTCGAAGACAGGCGTGCAGACGGTGGTGGCCACGGAATCCGACCATACCGGCTGCCGCCGCACACACCGTGCACCCACCCGGGCGGCCGGCCGATGCGGGAACACCGTGCACCCACGGGGGCGGCGTACGATGACGCCCTCATGTCCCGAGTCCTCTCCGGCCTGCAGCCCAGCGGCGATCTCCACCTGGGCAACTACCTGGGCGCCGTCCGCAACTGGGTGGCCGACCAGGACGCCCATGACTCCTTCTACTGCATCGTGGATCTGCACGCCCTGACGCTGGACATCGATCCGGACGAGCTGCGCTCCCGGACCTACGAGACCGCCCTGGACCTCTTGAGCGCAGGCTTGGACCCCGAGCGTTGCACGCTGTTCGTGCAGAGCCACGTGCCCGAGCACCCCCGGATGTCGTGGCTGCTCGAGTGCCTCGCCACCATGGGCGAGCTGGGGCGGATGACCCAGTTCAAGGAGAAGAGCGCCGGCAGGGATTCGGTCCGGGCCGGCCTGTTCACCTACCCGGTGCTCCAGGCGGCGGACATCCTCCTCTACGACGCCGAGCGGGTGCCGGTCGGCGACGATCAGCGTCAGCATCTCGAGCTGGCCAGGGAGCTGGCCGTCCGCTTCAACCACCGGTTCGGGGACACCCTGGTCGTGCCCGAGGCGGCGATCCCGACGGTGGGTGCCCGGGTCATGGACCTCCAGCACCCCGAGCGCAAGATGTCCAAGTCGGTCAACTCGCCGCTCGGGACGGTGCTCATGCTCGATGACCCGTCCGAGATCGCCCGGAAGATCAAGAAGGCCGTCACCGACACCGACGGAGCGGTCCGCTACGACCCCGAGACCAAGCCGGGGGTGGCCAACCTCCTCGACCTGTTGGCGGTGGCCACCGACCGGACGCCGCGCGAGGTGGCGGGCTCCTACGAGCGCTACGGCGACCTCAAGGCCGACACCGCGGAGGCGCTCATCGCACTGCTGGCCCCGCTCCGCGAGCGGCGTGCGGCCCTCGCGTCCGATCCGGCAGCTGTCCACGGCTATCTGGCCCGTGGCGCCGAGAAGGCCGGCGAGATCGCTTCTGCGACCTATGCGCGCGCTGCCGAGGCGGTCGGGCTGCTCGCTCCGGGCTGATCCGTCCACGCAGATCCGAAGGGTCACGCGGACGACCTGTGGGCGGCGAGCATAGTTGCGACAGGCCTGCCGAACGCGTACGGGGCGGTCGCTTTACACAAACGAGCGCGGTCTACCATCGAACCTGATGTCCCAGGCGCTCGTGCCCCAGGCACCCCCATCGCAGACGCACGATGTTCCTTCCCGGTGGAACGCGGCCCTGTGGGTGGTCGGCGCGGTCTCGGCGGCTCTGGCATCGGCCGGCGGAATAGGGCTGGCGGTGAACCGTCTCCAGCTGGACATGGCGGTCTACCTGATGGGCGGGCGCAACCTCGTCGACGGCCAGCTCTACCTGGTCGGGCTCCCCAATCCGCCACATCTGCCCTTTACGTACCCGCCGTTCGCCGCCCTGGTGTTTGCGCCGCTGTCGGCCCTCCCCGAGAACTGGGCCCAGGTCATCTGGGCCGTGATCAACATGGCCGCCCTGTTCGCTCTCGTGTTCCTCTCCCTCCGAGCCGTCCTTCCCGCGCTGGGGCGCCACCGACTGATCCAGTGGTCTCTGGTCCTGATGGGCCCCGCCTACATCATGGAGCCGGTCCGGCTGACCTTGAGCTTCGGGCAGGTCAACATCGTGTTGGCGGCCATGGTGCTGGGTGACCTCACGGCGCGTTGGCAACTCGGCCAACGGACCTTGCCCCGTGGCGTACTGATCGGCATCGCGGCATCGATCAAACTGGTGCCCTTGGTGTTCGTGCCCTACCTGTTCGTGACCCGCCAGACACGTGCCGCCTGGGTTGCGCTGGGCACCTTCGCGTTCTGCTCACTCGTGACCGCCACCACCGACCCGGCCGCTTCGTGGTCCTACTTCACGAAGTACGCAATCGATGCCAAGCGGGTGGGTGGCGTCTTCTACATCAGCAACCAGAGCCTGCGAGCCGTGGCCGATCGACTCGACCACCGCGTGGTGTCGACAGCGCTGATCACGGCGGCGAGCGTCGTCGTGGTCATCGGCGGCGTCGCTCTTGCGGCCTGGGCGTTCCGGTCGTCCTCGCCGTTCCTCGGGGCGCTCGTCTGCGCCAGCACCGGCTTGCTGGCGTCCCCGATCACGTGGGCCCACCACCTGGTCTGGGTGGTGCCGATCCTCATCTGGTTGGCGTGCGCATCCGACAGGCCCCGCGGCGGCCCGATCTGGGCCGCGGCCGGGGCTGCGCTGTTCTATTGGGCCCCGATCTGGAAGGTACCCAACGGCGGCAACAAGGAGCTGGCGGAACACGGGTGGCAACTGCTGGAGGGGAGCGCCTTCTTCGTTGCCACCGTGGCGTTCATGGTGGGTGTGGCGCTGATGCTCTGGATGCGACGCGCCGCTGCTCGCCCGGCCGGCACCACGGCGTCCGAGCCGACGGTCCTCCACGACCAGCCGACGGCCGGGGTGGGCGCGGACTAGATGAGGTCCGGGCAGACCGCCAGACCCGGTCGCCCGGCGCCGACGGTCACGGGAACACCGCGGTCGAGCCCAATTCGAGGACGGTCATGGCGGTGAGCAGCAGGGCGCTGAGGACCACCGCCCCGATGTAGACGCGACCTCGGAGCCGGGTTCCGTAGGCCAGAACCAAGGGAAAGGCCAACATGACAAAGCGCGGTCGCAACCCGACCGGCGAGGCCACTGCCGCCATGAGGGCCGCAGTCAGTCCGTAGATCAGGACGGGTGCCGGTTGGGGCTCCCGGACAGCCAGGACGGCACCGATCAACGTAAGCACCGTGCCTGCGATGAGGATCTGGCCCGTCTCGGTCGGGGCCAACGGGTTGAAGAGGAAGGTGGTGACGACATGGATCGGGTAGAGGAAGGACGGGCCGCTCTTCCACCCTCCGTGTTCGGTGAGCCGCCACGCCGAGAGATTTCCGGTGTGCACCCACAGCCAGGCCATGTAGGCGACGAAACCCAGCGGTGCCAGGACCGGGGCGATCAGCGCCCGCCAGGACCTCGTGCGGATGACGTCGCGGCCCGCACACCACACGCAACTCACCACGAAGGCAAGCGCGATGGGCGACGCCGCCGTTGCCACGAGACCCAAGAGCCCTGCCAACCACCACTGCCGGCGGAGCAGCGCCAGGAGTCCGAAGGCAACGCACGTGATGACGATGCCCTCGGCATAGACCAGACTGAACACGAATGTCCCGGGGAATACCGCAAACAACAGTGTGGCCCGGGTGGCGTGCCGGCTGTCGTAGTAGTAGCGGACGAGCATGCCGACCGCCACCACCGCAGTCAGTCCCGTCACCCCGCTGATCACAAGGCCGACGACCAACGGAGAGACCCGGGTGAGATCGGTGAGCCAGCGGATCGCGAGGGAGAGCGCAGGAAAGAAGGCGGTCGTGTTCCTCGCTACGTGGCCGTGTGCCATCGGCAGGTGGCTCGGCCATCCGTGCAGGGCTGCACGGATGAACCACTGACCGTCCCAGATGTCGAGGTCGGCGCTCAACGACTTGTGGGTGAAGGCGTCGACGGCAGCCGCGCCGGCAACGGTCGCACCGCGAGCGACCACGTAGGCGAACACGGGCCAGAAGAGGAACCACTGGCGGATCCCCTTTGCAGCGCGTTCGTCCTCGCTCTCCTCCGGAGCGAGGACGCCGGGGTCGATCACCGAGACGGGCCCCGACGCGGCCGGCCCGGTGGGTGCGTCGGTTTCGGAAACCGCGACCGCCGTGCCCGAGTCCGCTGGTGACCCGGCTCGAGCATCCACTGTCGACTCAGGCTGCATAGCCACGCACCAGCTGTTGCCAGTGTCGATCCCAGACCATCCAGCCGCACGCCCCGAGCAGGAGGGGGGCGATCACGAAATACGCCCTGCCGCTGAGCATGGGCGCACCCCCCGGGCCGACCACCAGCATGGAGAGGCCGGCCACGGCGGCGAGGACCGTCGACCGCTGGGCGGGCGTTGCCGCCAGGATGGCGAGCCCCCACATCAGATACCAGGGCCACAGCGTCGGGCTGCCCACCACGATGAGCATCAAGGTCAACCCGAGCACCCGGACCATGTCGAGCCGGTGGGCGTTGAACACCAGCCAGACGGCACCTGTCACCGCGGCGAGCTCGCACACGAGCTGGGCGGCCGTCACCGTGGGGCTCAGCGCCACGGGCACCCCGACCGAGTGCAGGACGGCATGGACGAAGGCGCCGAGCGCCACGGCGGGTGTCGAGAGCACCCGCAGCTCGGTCGGGACATGGAGTGCGGTGGGTCCGAGCCAGGTCCACCCGAAACCGGCGGCAGCCGTGATGCCGACCACGACGACCAGCGGGACCACGATGGCCTCGATCACAACTCGCCACCGTCGGTCGCCGGTGCTCGAACGGAACTGGTCCACGGCGATGAACACGATGGCCGCGGCCGCAGGGATCTTGATGGTGGCGGCGAGGGCGATGAGGGCAACACCCACAACCAAGCGCCCTTCGAGGGCGAGCGTGAGGCCGGCGAGCAGCAGACCGACCATCAATGCGTCGTTGTGCCCGGAGGCGATGAAGCTCAGCAGGGCCAGCGGGCTGAGTGCGCCGAGCCACAGGGCCAGCCCAGGGTCGGTGCCGAGCCGGCGCGACAAGCGCGGCAGCGACACCATGATCATTGCCACGCCGACCAACTCGATCACCCGGAACACCAATACCTGGGCGACCAGGGACGCGCCGGCCACACCGACCGCCACCCGGCTCACACTGACGAACAGCGGACCGTACGGTGAAGCGGTATTCCGCCACACCTGGGCGATCGAGGCCAGGAGCGGCGCATTGCCGAGTCTCGAGGGTGGTACCGAATAGGGGTTGAGGCCATGGTGGGCGAGGAGGCCCTGTCCGATGTAGCTGTAGATGTCACGGCTGAAGACCGGTGGACCGAGCAGCAGCGGAAGGCCCCACAGTGCGAGGATCACCCACGACAGGCGAACCGTGAGTCTTCCCGCCCGGGCGTAGTAGCCGACGCCGATCCACCCACCGATGAGCAGGATCACGGCCACGTAATACCCGAGTTGGGCCGGAGCGGACACTCCCCCGGGCACGGTGAACCACCAACGGTTGTCGCCCGGTCGGGGAATGGCTCCGATGCGTGTGCCGAGTACGGCCACGCCGATCGAACCGACGACGCCGGTGCCGATCCAGAGGCCGATCGACTGGTTCACCCGGTTCAGTCGAGTGGCGTGCACCGCGGTGGACGCTCCCACATGGCTCCTTGTCGTCGTCCCATCCCACGGAATTGTCCCGCGGAACGATACCGCCCGAACGGTCTTCTCGTGGAGTCGGCACGCTCTTGCTCGCGCTCGGGAAGGATCAGGGCGGCGAGACCGGGGCCGCGCTCGATCCACGACGATCGAGCCGACGGAGGGCGCCGACACGGAGTACCCCCTCGGCGGCCGCCCACAGGACGAGCACGATTGCCCCACCCAGTACCAAGGCGTTGCTCCCCAGGTAGGAGAGAGGGACGGCCCGAATCCACAGATACGGGGCCGCAACGGCAAGAGCGACCAGGACCAACAGCGCCGTGGCCACGGCCCGCCGGACCGCCCACAGGTCGACGACCACGATCGGAGCCAGCACCAACCACACCCAGTGGTGCGACCACGAGACCGGGCTCACGAGAAGCTCGGTGAGCGCGAGGACCATGATCGCGTCAGCAGTCCGGGACTGCCCGACGAGGCGCCGGGTGAGCGACAAGCCCAAGAGAAGCGTGCACAAGGACAGGACCGCCCATACCGCGGTACCCGTGTGGCCTCCGTCGAAGGGGGCCCGATGCACCATTCCGTTCCACGACTGATTGCTCACCACCCCGAGCGCCCCGGTGCGGCTCGCGTCGGTGACCTGGTGGAACCAATAGCGGGTCGAGTCCGCGGGCAGGATGGACCACGTCACCCCGGTGACGACGATGAAGGCGCCGATCCCGCGCCACAGCGAACGCCGGTCCCGGTCGACCACGAAGTAGACGAGGAAGATGAGCGGAGTGAGCTTGATCGCGGCGGCGACACCGACCAGGACACCTCTCCAAGGCGGCCGCACCCAGGTGAGGTCGGCCACGATCATGAGCATGAGGATGAGATTGATCTGCCCGTAGTCGAAGTTGCTGCGCACCGGTTCGAGGGCGAGCGAGCCAACGCCGCACAGCAGCCCGGCGACCGCCCAGGAGCGACCCGCTGACAGGGAGAACGTGGTCCGGAGAAGCAGGAACGCCGCCGTGACCATCGACGCTGCGCTCAGCAGCCACCAGCCGGTCTCGATGAGACCGAGTGGACCGAAGGTGAGTGGACTGACCACCAGCAATCCGAACGGGGTGTAGGTGAACGGCAGGTGATTCGACGTGAAATACGCCGTGAACGGCGATCCGCCGTGGTAGAGGGCGTGACCGGCTGCCCGGTAGACGCGGAGATCGAGGTGCCATGATGCGCCGAAGTGGAGCATGTACGCACCGGAGAGGAGCCAGACGGCGATGGCACCGACCGCGATGGACCAGGTCGGTGCGCGTCGCGCGACTCCGAGGACAAGGTGCGAGGGTCTCACTGCGGGATCACCGTCCTCGAACGACGGCGCGTCCTGCGGAAGCGCACCCACTCCCCGATCCCCCAGGTCACCCCCGCGAGCACGGCCAGTGCCGAGATGGCGAGTCCGACCCACCCCGAGGCGGGGCGGTACTGGTAGGTCACGACCCAGGTGCCTGCTGACGGCAGCGCCACCTGCTGGACCAGTCCGTCGCGGACCACCGTGAGCCCCACCGACCGACCACTCCCCTGGTCGACCGCGGTGGCCTCCCACCCGCTGGCGAAGGCGACGCTGCGGTCGACGTCCAGCGGGCCTGCGGCGTGCACCACGATGCGCTGCCCGCCATCCGCCGTCGGTGGGCCGGCCGTCACGCTCGTCGTCCGCGGCAGCGCTCGGTCGGGAGCGGACGGCCAGGCCCATCCCCGTGCCCGGGTGTTGACGAATACCCCGAAGGAGCCGAAGTCCCCCGTATATGCCCAGTGCGGCCACGTCGTGCCGTACTGCATCGGTCCGTCCAGGGTGGCCCACCCGCCCTGGACGGTCTGGACCGTCGGGATGCCGACGGTCAGTTCGGTCGGGGACGTGTTGCGCACCACGAGCCCTGCCACGTTCGCTGCCGTTCGGAACCCGGACGGTCACCACTCCGGTCGACGGCCCATCGGCGGTCTGGTCGCCGGTCACGTCGATCCACGACACCTCGCCGTGCGGTCCGACAAACCCGACGGCGGAACGGGGTGCTTCCTCTGCCCAGCGCGCGCGAGCTGGTGAACTGCAGGGACCGGAGGGTGAGGGTGCTCCCGAAGTACCAGCGATGGGACGTCCCGGGACGGAGCGAAACCGGTCCGGTTGCCGCGTCGGGGAACCCGTTGTAGGGGTGGACCGGCATCGGGTACGAGATCGAGGTCGGGGTTGACGCCACCGAGCGGAAGCGGGGTCATGAAGTAGCCGGGCAACGACAGAAGGGTGCCCACGTCGAGGTCGTCCCAGGTGCTGCCGGCCAACGAGGCGGGGGCGAGGTCCTCCTGGTAGTGGGCGCCGGTGACCGAAGCGTAGGTTCCGTCGGTCAGGGCGGTGTACCCCTGGGCACTGCCCAGGTCGTTGTAGCTGTTGAGGTCCGTCTGACCGAGGGCGAGCAGCTCGCCGTCGTCGAAGGTGTCCGGGTCGTAGATGGCGAAGCGCGGATTGCCGACCAGCGCGGTGAACTGCCGGGCCGCGGCCCCCGTGGCGGTGGCCAGGTCTTGGCTGGTGGGTACGGCGACCAGGAAGACGTTGAGGAGGACGAGATCGAGCGCGAGCACGGTGCCGAGGGCTCGGCGCAGTCCGCGCACGGTCAGCCGGGCCTCGCGGAGCACCACGGCCGTGGCGGCAAGTGCGACGACCAGCCCGGCCGTGACCAGCAGCGCATCGCGCCGGCTCGTGGTCGAAGTGATGGGGAACTGGACGCCGAGGACGTTCTGGAACCGGCTGCCGACCGCCCAGACCAGCAGGCAGACGAGGGCGATGACTGCGACGGGAGCGCACGTGGCCACGAGCTCCGCCCGGCGCTCCCGAAGGCGCGGACTGGCCGATGGGTCTCCCCGGTCGGGTCGGGTCAGCAGCAGGTGTACCCACCAGGCGAAGAGCACGGCCAAGGCGGTGTCGACAAGCAGCAGGTTCCGGTTGAGCAGCCGCTCGCTGTTGACGATGGGAAGGAGGAAGAGCAGGCGCGCGAAGGGTGTCGCACCCCCGATCGCGGCGAGCACCCCGACGCCGAGCACCGCGTACCAGATCCACCAGTTCCGGGACTCGGGCCGGGAGCGCCACCGTCGCAGGCCCAACGAGCAGGCGGCGATGAGGGCGAGGACGCCGGCGTAGCTCGTGACCTCTTGGATGTTGTAGTTCCCCGCGGTAGTAGGCGAAACCGGTGTGGTTGGTACCGAGCACGAACGGAGTGGCCACCAGGGTCACGAGCCGCCACGGGAGCGAGCCGCTGGTGAAGAACCCGAACCCGATCCCTGCCGCGCTGCGAGCTGGACTGGAAGTCCAGCCCGGGGATCCACTGGGCGGCTCCGAGTGCCAGGCCGATGACAACGCCGGACAGGATCCGGACGAGCGAGCGAAGCCCCTGGCGGCGGTTGGCGCTCCGGAAGGCTCCGAGGGTGACCATCCTCCCGATCCAGTAGATGGCCAGGAGGACCCCTCCGTCGATGACCGCCTCGGCTCCGCCGGACAGGAGGGCGAGCCCGAGCCCCCCGCCCAACAGGAAGACCCAGCCGCGCTCCTGGCGCGTCCGCGCCTCGCTCGGCCGCGGGCCGGCTCAGCTCGTAGACCGCCAGGAGCATCCACGGTATCCAGGAGGCAGCCTGGATGAGATCGATGTGGACGACCTGCCCGGCCATGTAGCCGGCAAAGCCGAACGTGGCGGCACCGAAGGTGGCCGCCGTCGGATCGAGCGGCTGGCGACGCAGGAACACGTACATCCCGAGGATGGCGACGTCGTAGGCGAGCGCGAGGTTGACGGTCCATCCGGCGAAGAGCGGCAGCACTGCGAACAGCCAGGTCGTCGGGTAGGCCGCGGCGGCATTGAACCCGGCGAGGAGAGGGGTCCCGCTGAAGAGGTACGGATTCCAGAGGGGCAGGAACCCGGATCGCAGGTCGTGCCCGACGAGTGCGCGTTGCGGCAGGTTCTGGATTGCGTTGTCCCCGTCGAGGAAGACATGACCGAACGGGAGCGGTGCGGCAAGGACGACGAAGGGAATGACGAGCAGGACGATGAGCCCGGGGTGAGCCTGCGCCCAGCGACGTGCTCGCTGGAGGAATGGCCCAACGGTCGCGTCAGCGGTGGAGGATGGAACGGGCGCCTGATCGAGGGTGGTCACCGGGTGGAGGGGCTGGGACCGGCCCACGAGCGGCGCTCCGTGCCCGTCACGCCAATCGGGCCGACCACCAGTGGATGATGTGGTCGATCCCCTGGGACCATGCGTTGTGGAAGACCAGGATGAGGATGAGCGGGAGGAACATGAGCGCCGGCTGCAGGTTGTAGTACCCGGGGAGGAGCCGTGCCGGGATGAGGCGTTCGAGGACGGCCGCGCCGTCGAGGGGCGGGCACGGGATGCAGTTGAAGACCCCGAGCACGATGTTGGCGATCCCGGCGAGGAACAGGATCTGGCCGAGCAGGGTCGGTGGGTAGTACCCGGCGGCCACGATCTGGCGGATGTACACCGGCGTGGTGGCGACGAAGATCGCGCCCACGATCGCGGCGAGGGCGAAGTTGGTCAGCGGCCCCACCAGCGCCACGAGGACGACGTGGTTGCGCGGACTGCGCAGGTTGTTCGGGTTGACGGGGACCGGCTTGGCCCACCCGTAGGCACCCACCCCCGAGAGGGTGAGGATGGCGGGGACGAGGAGGGTGCCGACCGGGTCCACGTGGCGGACGGGATTGAGGTTGATCCGTCCGGCCCGTTTGGCGGTGGTGTCGCCGAATGCCAAGGCGACCACCCCGTGGGAGATTTCGTGGAGGATGATCGACGGGACGAGGACGAGGAAGTAGATGATCTCGATCCGGGTGATCCGGTGCGAGATGATCAGCGCCGCGATGAGGACCACGGCGACCACCACGATGATGGTGGTCCGCTGGTCGGGTTGAAAGCGCCGGCGACGCCAGGGATTGGCGCCGCCGGGTCCCCCGGTCGTCACCGCTGCGGGCCGCTCAGGACCGGTTGGCGTGATCGATGCAGTACCTGGAGGCGGGCATGGCCTCGAGCCGGGCGGGCCGGATGGCCTCACCGCAGACCTCACACCGGCCGAAGGTGCCGTCCTCCAGCCGGGCGAGGGCGAGGGCCACCTCGTCGAGGGACTCCTTGAGCTGCCCGGCCAGCGCCTCGGCTTCGCCCCGCTCAGCCGTCACCTGGCTCGAGTCGGCGAAGTTGGGGTCGTAGTCGAGCCCGCCCTTGTCGCCGAACCCCAGCTCCGAGAGCTCCGATTGCAGCTGCCGCTGCTCGATCTCGAGCAGCTGGCGGTAGTCGAAGGGGGCGTCCGTCGGGGAGTCCGTGGGCGCGTCGGTAGGGGCATCTCCGGGCACGGCACCGATCCTACTTGGCCCTGGCCCCCCCGGCCCGCGGATGGGCCCCGTCGTAGGCGCTGCGCAGGTGTTCCCGGCTCAGCCGGGTGTAGATCTGGGTGGTGGCGACGGACACATGCCCGAGCACCTCTTGGACCACCCTGATGTCCGCACCGTGGGCCAGCATGTGGGTCGCGCAGGAGTGACGCAGGACATGCGGACTGACCACGTCGCCGAGGCCGACCGTGCGTGCGCGGCCCTGGACGGCGGCCCAGGCGCCCTGTCGCGACAGCCGTCCGCCGCGGCAGTTGAGGAACACGGCCTCTGCGTCGGCACGCCGCGCCCGTCGTTCGTTGGTCATCCGTGGCCGGCCGCCCGGCCCGAGCCAGCGCTCGAGCGCATGTCTGGCCGGTCCACCCAGTGGCACCAGCCGCTCCTTTGCTCCCTTGCCGAACACGCGCAGCAACCCGTCGTCGTCCTTCAGGTCGAGCAGCGACAGCCCGACCACCTCGGAGATGCGGGCACCGGTGCCGTAGAGCACTTCGAGCAGCGCCAGGTCCCGCAGGTCGACCGGCTCGTCCCCCGCGATCGAGTCGAGCAACGCCTCCACCTGTGCCTCGTCGAGGGCCTTGGGCAGTCGCCTCGGGAGCTTCGGGGAGCGCACATCCGCGGTCGGGTCGACCGGCAGCACGCCCTCCCCGACCAGGAACCCGAAGAGCCCGCGCAGAGCGGTCGTGGCGCGGGCCAGTGAGGCGGGGTTCCTCCCCGCACTCCGGAGCACGTCCAGGTACCGTTCGACCGCATCGGATCCGGCGGAGAGCGGATCGATCCCCTCGGCCGTTGCCCAGCGCTCCCAGGCGGCGATGTCCCGGCGGTAGGCGAGGAGGGTGTTCCTCGACCTGCCCTTCTCCACCGCGAGCCAGGAGAGGTACTCCTCGGCACCGATCGAGAGGGGCTCAGCCACCGGACCGGCTACCGGACCCGGTCGGAGCGACGTCTGGCCAGCGCCACACCGAGGATGGTGGTCGCGTCGACGATCGACCCGTCGTCGACCATCGCGTCGAACCGGTCGAGCGGGACCTCGATCACCTGGAGGAAGCGTTCCTCGGCGCCCTGCCGGTCGGGGGCCACCGGCCGGAGACCCGTCGCCAGGTACACGCGGGACACCTCGTCGCAGAAGCCGGGGGTGATGACCGTCCGGGTGAGCAGGGTGAGCGACTCGGCTGCGTAGCCGACCTCCTCCGCGAGCTCACGATGGGCGGTCGTGTCCGGCGGCTCGCCGGGGACGTCACAGGTGCCCGCCGGGATCTCGAGGACCCACCCGTCGACGGCCGGCCGGTACTGGCGGACGAGCACGACGCAGCCGTCATCGGTGAGCGGCACGATCGCGACCGCTCCCGGATGGCGAACGATGTCGCGTTCGAAGGTCTCCCCGTCGGGATCGCGGAAGGTCGCCCTGCGCACCGAGATGAACCGGCCCTGCAGGACGGTCTCCTCCCCGAGCGCGGTGAACAGCGGGAGCCCGTCGGCGTCCGTCGGCACGCGCGCCGGCTCAGCCGACGGCACCGAGGTCGATCAGGCGCGGGTCGCGTCCTTCGGCCCGGACCAGGGCGGCACCCACCAGCTCGCGGAAGAGCGGGTGGGGTTGGTCGGGCCGGCTCTTGAACTCCGGGTGGGCCTGGGTACCGACCCAGAACGGGTGGCCCGGAAGCTCGATGAACTCGACCAGCCGACCGTCGGGCGACATGCCCGAGCAGACCAGTCCGACCTCCTCGAGACGGTCGCGGTACCGGGGATTGACCTCGTAGCGGTGGCGGTGGCGCTCGGACACGACCACGTCCCCGTAGGCCGCGGCAACCTGTGACCCGGGGAGGAGCCTGGCGTCGTAGGAGCCGAGCCGCATCGTGCCGCCCTTGTCGGAGACCTCGATCTGGTCGTCCATCAGGTCGATGACCGGATGGCGGGTGGTCGAGTCGAACTCGCGCGAGTTGGCCCCCGTGAGGCCGGCGAGCGAGCGCGCCACCTCGATGATCATGACCTGGAGGCCGAGGCAGAGACCGAGCAGGGGCACATCCTGCTCACGGGCATAGCGGGCGGCGGCGATCTTCCCCTCGATCCCGCGCTCGCCGAAGCCGCCGGGAATGACCAGCCCGTCGAAGCCGCGCAGGGCGTCGTGCTCGAGCAGGTCGGGCACGGTGGCCGCCTGGACCCACTCGATCTCCACCCGCGCGCCGTGATGGAAGCCCGCGTGGCGGAGCGACTCGACGACCGAGAGATAGGCGTCGGGGAGATCGACGTACTTGCCGATGATCCCGATCCGCACCGGGCGGACGGCCGCATCGACTTGCTCGACCAGGTGCTCCCACCGGCTCAGGTCGATCGGATGGCCGGCCAGGTCGATCTCGAGGAGGTCGAGGAGGTAGCGGTCGAGACCCTCCTCGTGCAGCACGAGCGGGATCTGGTAGATGTTGGCCGCGTCGACTGCGGAGACGACCGCCTCGATCGGGACGTCGCAGAGCAGGGAGATCTTGCGCTTGAGATCCTCCGAGATCATCCGGTCCGAGCGGCACACGATCACGTTGGGCTGGATGCCGCGGCTGCGCAGCTCGGTGACCGAGTGCTGGGTCGGCTTGGTCTTCTGCTCACCCGATGGGCCGAGGTAGGGAACCAGGGTGAGGTGCACGTAGGCCACGTTCTCCGGTCCCACGTCCCGGCGGAACTGGCGGATGGCCTCGATGAAGGGGACGATCTCGATGTCGCCGACCGTGCCGCCGATCTCGACGATGACCACGTCCACCCCGGTCTCGCCGAGCTTGCGGATGTGGGTCTTGATCTCGTCGGTGACATGGGGGATGACCTGGACGGTCTTCCCCAGGTAGTCGCCGCGCCGCTCCTTCGCGATGACCGAGGAGTAGATCCGCCCGGTGGTGGCGTTCGAGCCCTTGTGCAGGTTCTCGTCGATGAACCGCTCGTAGTGGCCGAGGTCGAGGTCGGTTTCACCGCCGTCCTCGGTCACGAAGACCTCACCGTGCTCGAAGGGGTTCATGGTCCCCGGGTCGACGTTGATGTAGGGGTCGAGCTTGCACATCGTGACCTTGAGGCCACGACACTTGAGGAGCCGGCCGAGGGAGGAAGCGGTGAGCCCCTTGCCCAGCGAGGAGGACACCCCCCCGGTGAAGAAGATGTACTTCGTCCCGCTCTCCCTCACGGGCGGGCCATCCACATCGAGCACCCGACGAGGTTACCGGACGCGCCGCCCGGATCGTGCGGACCCCGACCGGTCACGCCCGCGCTGCGCCGTCCTCCGCGCCTCGTCCCGTGCGGGCCCCGAGCAGCTCGCGTGCGTGGCGGCGGGCCGACTCGCTCTCCGGGCTCCCCGAGAGCATCCGGCTCAGCTCGACCACCCGCTCCTCACCGTCGAGGAGCACGACCTCCGATCGGGTCCGTCCACCCTTCTCTCGCTTGGTGACCGCGATCTGGGCATCGGCGAGGGCGGCCACCTGTGCGAGGTGGGTCACGACGACCACCTGGGCGTCGCGGGCGAGACCGGACAGCGCCGCTCCGACCGCGACGGCAGCTGTCCCACCGACGCCGGCATCGACCTCGTCGAAGACCAGCAGCCCGGGGGAACCGGTCAGGGCGAGTCGCAGGGCGAGCATGGTGCGCGAGAGCTCGCCCCCCGAGGCGGTTCGGGCGAGGGGCAGGGCGGGTTCGCCCGGATTGGCGGCAAGCTCGAAGGAGACATCGTCGGCGCTGCCCGCGCCCTCGACTCGCACGGTGAACCGGGCCGAGGGCATGGCCAGTCCGTGGAGGGAGGTCTCGATCTCGGCCGCGAGCACCGGCGCGACCCGGCGCCGGGCCTCAGCCACGACCACCTCGGCGCCCTCGACCTCCCTGCGCGCCGCGTCGATCTCGGCATCCATGAGGGTCGCCCGCTCCTCCTCGGCCGCCAGGGTGGCGAGCCGGGAGCGGGCCTCCTCGGCGAAGGCGAGCACGTCGCCGGGACTCGGCCCGTACTTGCGCCCGAGCTCGCGGAGGAGCTGACGCCGCGACCGGATCTCGGCGAGGCGCGCCGGGTCGTCCTCCCAGGTCTCGACGACCGTGCGCAGCTCCGAGCCCAGCTCGGCGAGGTCGAGCATGTGCGATCGGACCGCTTCGTCGAGTGCCGCCAACGGTGCCCGACCGGCCAGCGCTCCCGACGCCGCCGCCAGCCGGTCGATCGCGCCGGGCTCCCGCACCCCGTCATCGCCGGTCAACGCCGCCAGCGCTGCCGCCGCGGCCTCACGGTGCGCGGCTGCCTCTGCGAGCCGGTCCTCTCCGGCCTCGAGCCGCGCGTCCTCGTCCGCATCCTCGATGGCCGCCCGGTCGATCTCCTCGATCTGGTAGCGCACCATCTCCACCTCGCGGGCGCGCTGTCGAGCATCCCCACCGAGCGAGTCCGACTCGCGGACGAGAGCGCTCAGCCGGCGCCGGGCATCCTCGAGCCCGGTCGTGTCGATCGAACCGAACGAGTCGAGTGCATGCCGTTGTGCGGACGTCTGCACGAGGGCCCGGTGCTGGTGCTGTCCGTGGAGCTCGAGCAGGTCGCGTGCCGCCTCGGCCAGCGCTCCGATGGCGGCCATCCGGCCGTCGATCCAGGCCCGTGACCGACCCTCCCGCGCGACCGAGCGGGCGAGCAGCACCTCCCCTGCCGCGCCGGCCACATCGTTGCCGGGCACTGCATCCGTCGCTCGATGAGCACCGGATCGGGCGAAGCGTGCCTCGACCAGCGCCTCGGCAGCCCCGGCCCGCACGATCGAGGGGTCGGCGCGCCCGCCGAGCAACAGGCTGAGTGCCTCGACGAGCAGGGTCTTGCCGGCACCGGTCTCTCCGGTCAACGCGGTCATGCCCGGGCCGAGCGTGACGGTCACGTCGTCGATGACGCCGAGATCGCGCACATGCAGCTCGACCAGCAGCGCACCCACTCCGTCACCCCTACCCGTCGGCCAGGTGGAACTTCGCCCGGAGGATGGCATGGAAGTCACGGGTCCCGAAGGTCACCAGTCGCGCCGGGCGGGCCCCCTCGCTGCAGGTCACGCTCGACCCCGGATCGAGGGGGATCGCCGTGATGCCGTCCACGACCAGGACCGCCGATCGCGGGCCGAGCACCTCGAGATGCAACCGCTCCGACCGGTCGAGGACCAGCGGTCGGTCGAAGAGCATGTGGGGCGAGACCGGGGTCAGGACGATGGCCCGCAGGCGGGGTGAGAGCAGGGGCCCGCGGGCGGAGAGGTTGTAGGCCGTCGAGCCGGTCGGGGTCGAGACAAGCAGCCCGTCGGCGGCATAGGTCACGAACGGTCGCTCGTCGATCGAGGCGGCGACGCGAACGGTGTGCCCGGGGACGGTCTTCTCGACGGTGGCCTCGTTGAGCGCGCGGTGGTCGGAGATCAGTGCTCCGTCGGCCGACCGGGCGGTGACCTGCAGGGTCATCCGTTCCTCGACCCGGTAGTCACCGGTGAGGTAGCGCTCGAGGGCGTCCTCCAATCTCGCCGGTTCGACCTCGGTGAGGTAGCCGAGCTGGCCGAGGTTGACCCCGAGCACCGGGATGGACCCGTCCTCGGCGCTGTCCACCGCCCGGAGCAACGTACCGTCGCCGCCGAGGCTGACCACGAGTTCGGCACCGTCGAGCACGACGGACCCGTCCGGCTGGAGCGCGCTGCGCGCGTCATGTCCGCCGCGCACCGAGCCAGGCCGTGGCCCGCTCGGCGAGGGCCTTCGCCTCGGGGCGGATCGGGTTGGTGTAGAAGGCGATCCGGGCCATCCCGATCACCCGCCGGCCGGCGCAGCGTCGGGATGTGCCTCGACGACGGCGGCGTCGAGCAGCGCGTCGACCCCGTCCGGCCCGGTCGGCCGCGGTCCGATCCCCCCGGAGCCCGGAGGCCCCAGGCGGGCGTAGAGCAGGAATTCGACGTTGCCGGAATGGCCGGTGATCGGTGACGGCATGGCCCCCATGATGACTGCTCCGGCGGACTGGAGGGAATGCGCCACTTCCCCGAGCGTCCGCCGGTGCACGGCGGGGTCCCGGATGACCCCCTTTCCCCTGGAGGCCTCCGTTCGGCCGGCCTCGAACTGGGGCTTGACCAAGAGCACCGTCGGTGCGCCCGTCACCGCTATGCCGCCGGTCAGGACGGGCACCGCGCGGGTCATCGAGATGAACGAGAGGTCGGCGGTGACCAGGTCGACCGGCCGTCCCCCGAGGATCTCGAGCGTGAGCGCTCGCACGTCGAGCCGTTCGTGCACCACAACCCTCGGGTCGGCCCGGAGCTTCGGGTGGAGCTGGCCGTGCCCCACGTCGACGGCAACCACCTCACTGGCGCCGGACTGGAGCAGGCAGTCGGTGAATCCGCCGGTCGAGGCACCGACATCGAGTGCACGCAGACCCGTCGGGTCGAGCGCGAACCGGGTGAGCGCGGCACCGAGCTTTTCGCCGCCCCGGCCGACGAAGCGCGTTGGATCGCCGCGCAGCTCGATGGGTTCGGCCGGCGAGACCAACCGGGCAGGTGTCTCGGCGATCGCTCCGGAGACGAGGACCGCCCCTCGACTGATCAGGGCCACGGCTTGCGGTCGACTGTCGACGAGACCACGGGCAACCAGCGCCCGGTCGAGCCGCTGGCGGGAAGAACGGGACGGAGGAGTCAGCCCGCCGATCCCGTCCGGGGGGGCGTGGCCCTGGTCGCCGGTGCCTTCTTGGCCGCGGTCTTCTTGGCCGCACTCTTCTTTACTGGTGCCTTCTTGGCCGCGGTCTTCTTTGCCGGTGCTTTCGTGGCGGCACTCTTCTTTGCCGGTGCCTTCTTGGTCGCGGCCTTCTTGGCGGTCGTCCGCTTGGCGCCGGCACTCCTCGCGGCCTCGGCGCTCCGGCCGAGCAGCGCTGCCACCTGGGTGGCCAGGTCCTCGAGACTGGTGATGCCGACGCTGTCCAGCTGCCGGGAGACCTCGGTGCGGATCTGGCCCATCAGGGCCTCGCTCCCCTTCTTGCTCCGCTCAATGAGTTCATCCACCTTCGCCCGGGCGTCCCCGCCGTCGAGGTGGCCGCTCTGGACGAGCTCCTGCACGAGTTCCTCGGCCCGCCTGCGGGTCATGTGGGTGAAGGCGATCCCCGCGTCCAGATATCGCTGAAAGACGTCGTTATTCTTGACCATTTAGGCACTCTACCTGGACTGCTAGCTGATAGCAAGCACTTTTTCCGCAAGCAGAGAGGGCGGACCTATGTTGCCGTGCTCTCGCTGACCAGGGAGCCGAAGTCGGGTGCATGCACCGCCACCGGGCAGCCGTCGACCGGGGTGCCGGCGACATAGACCCCGGTCTCAACCAGAGCGAAGGGGATGCCCAGGCGGTCGGCCAGGCGGCCATCGGTGCGCGGCTGATCGCCGACCAGGACCACCCCGGGGTCCCCTGACGCGAACCCGAACCGGGACTCCAGGAAGTCCACCATCGCCTGGTGCGGTTTGCCCGCGATCTCGGGGGTGACTCCCGAGGCCGTGGCCACCGCGGCCAGCAGTGCCCCTGCGCCGGGGACCAACCCTTTGGGTGTCGGGTGGGTCGGATCCTCGTTGCTGCCGATCAACCGGCCCGAGACGTGTGCCGCATCGGCGATCGCAGTCAGCGATTCGAAGTCGAAGGCATGGCTCCACCCGACCACCGCGGCATCGCACCGACCATCGGCGGTCACACCGACCCCGTGGGCCTCGAGCGCCTCACCCACGCCGGCCTCGGCCAGGATCCGCACGGTCTGTCCCGGGGAGAGCAACGAGGCAGCGACCGCGGCCGAGGTCACGAGGTCGTCCCCTGTCGCCTCGATGCCGATGCGGGAGAGACGCGCCAGCAGCTCTGCCGTGGTCGGCGCCGAGTTGTTGGTGGCGAATACCACCCGTGCGCCGCGCCTCCGGAGGGAGTCCACCGCCCCGGACGGGTCGCCGATCGGCTCACCGGACAGCCAGATCACGCCGTCGAGATCCACCACCCAGAGCGAGGCGGTCGCGAAGGCCGCGCTCGGATCGGTCATCCGTTCGGAGGAGACTCCGCCTTGGTCCCTTTGCGTGCGCGCCGGGTCACAGCGGCCAGGCGGTCAGCGGAGGCCAGCGCTTGCGAGATCAGCCCCGAGAGGGTCGAGAGTGGCTCCTCGTCCGATGCCGCCGTGGCCGCGGGCTCCGGCTCCGGCGACACAGCCGGCTCCGCAGCCGGGTGCAATGCTGTGCCCTCGGGCGACGGTGGGGTCGGGCGGGCGCTCAGGTCCGCAATGCGCTCGCCGGTGATGCGGGCGGCCCGTTCCCAATAGGAGCGGAACATGCCGATGTCGAACGCCCCGTCGCGGACCCGGGCCTGGTGCAGCAGGCGGGAGGGTGGCTTCTTCAGGTCCCCGACCACCCGGAGCGTGGCAAGACCGCGCAGCACGTACCAGGTCGGGTCGAATTCCCACCAGGTGAAGCCCTGTCGCACCGAGGAGGGCAGGTAGTGGTGGTTGTTGTGCCATCCCTCACCCCCGGTGACCAGGGCGACGAACAGGGAGTTGCGGCTGGTGTCCGGGGTCGCGTACCGCCGGCGACCGATGATGTGCGCAAGGGAGTTGACCAGGAAGGTGGCGTGCCAGAGCAGCACCGTCGAGAGGAAGAAGCCGATGAACAGGCCGCCCCAACCACCGATTGCGAAGCAGGCGATCCCGAGCGCCCATGGACCGACCCAGTTGAAGCGTTCGAGCAGCCGGAGCTCGGGGTAGGCGGCGAAATCCTTGATGCCGTCGAGGTCGGTGTCCTTGTACTTGGTGGAGAGGATCCATCCGACGTGACTCCACCAGAAGCCGTCGCGGGGCGAGTGGACGTCGTCGTCGAGGTCCGTGAACCGGTGGTGGGCACGATGGTGGCTGGCCCACCAGAGTGGTCCCTTCTGGACCGCTGTGGTCCCGCCGAACGCCATCACGAACTGCGCCACCCGCCCCATCTTGTAGGTGCGGTGCGAGAAGTAGCGGTGGTACCCGGCCGTGATGCAGAACATCCGGGTCACATAGAGGACGCCGCAGAGGACCCAGTCCCTCCAGGTCACCTGCACGAAGAAGGCACCGAGTGGCAGGAGGTGCACGAGGAAGAACGGGATGGCCGCGATCCAGTCGGTCCGCGGCGGATCGGCATCGGCCGATTCGGGCCCCTGGCTGCCTGCCTGCTCGATGGTGGATGCGGTCATGGGAACGGGCCGCCTCCTACCGACGACAACAAGAAAAAGCCTACCCGACGATCTGCCCCGGGCGCAGCGATGACCGGCTGCGCGATCAGCTCGGGACGTAGAGATCACCGTTCGGGCCCTCGGTGATCTTGATGGAGGTGAGTCCGTTCGCAGCGGGCCCCTGCAGGACCGCACCGGTGCGAGGGTTGAACTCGGACCCGTGGCAGGGACAGGCGATGATCCTGGCCGAGGGCTGGTAGGCGACCGTGCACCCGGCATGCGGGCAGATGGCGTCGAAGGCGAGGAACTGGCCCGACGTCTGTTGGATCACGATGGCCGGGTCGCCACTCGCGGGATCGGTGAAGCTGGCCGACCCTCCGACCGGCACGACCGACGCCGAGCCGAGGTTGGTGCCCTTGGGTTCCGGCGCCGACGAGGACGTGGAGCCTTGCCCGGTAGTTGTGGAGGTGCCGGTCGGGGCCGAGGTGGACGTCGAACCTCCCCCGCCCCCGGCGAGGGTGGGTGCCCCGTTGCCTGAGGCCGAGGTCGGCGCGAGCGCCCGGCCGATGCCCGCGGCGATCCCCGCGATGAGCAGCGCCGCCCCGGCGACGAACCCGGCCACCGCCCCGGTCGAGACGACCTCGCGGCGGGAAACGGCTCCTGCGCCACCTCGCGGTCCGGGCTGCTTTGAACCGGTCTGCGGAGCGCGGCGTCCGGCTAGCCAGGTGTCGATAGCCGGGGCACCGGCCGCGCCCGCCAGCAGCAGCGGGGTCCAGGCGAACAGGAAGACGATGTCCGCGCCGGTGTAGTAGGGCCGGCTGTGGAACGACACGGCCAGGAACAGACCGATCGAGAGCGCCACTCCCCCGGCGGCGGCTACCCGGGTCAGCAGGCCGAGCAGCGCGCCCATGCCGACGGCCACCTCGGACACTGCGATGAGCAACCCGATCGCTGGGGAGACCGAGACCAGGTGGCTCAACAGTCCATGGATGGGGCTCGTGCGCGCGGCACCCGCCAGCTGGGCGTGGATCGAGATCGGGCTCGCGTTGCGGAAAAAGTCGGGGTTGGCGAGCTTCTGGAGTCCTGCGAACAGGAAGGTGACACCAAGGAAGAGACGCAGGGGCAGCAGGTACCAGCCCACGGCGATCGTCCCGTCGGCCCCATGCACCCGCCAGAGGCCGGACGTCCCTTCCATGCCCGGGAACGCTACAAGCTGCCACTGCATGATCCGCCTCACCCCGGGGCGTCTACGATTGCGGTGTGGATCATGCCGCGGCCACAGTCACCGACACCGTCGGGACCCGGGAACCGGTCGGAACCAGGAAGCGCGCCGGTGGATCAACGCGCGCGCCGTCACGGGCGGACCAGACCATGCGGCGGGTGCTGCGGGTCCCCGAACAGCAGGCCCCGATCCCCGAGTCGGAGACCCACCGCATCTTCGGGCTCTCGATCCTCCTCTCGGCCACCCGTTGCCTGCTCGGCTACATCGTGCTGCCGATCGTGCTCCCCGCGGTCGGCATCGCCCGTGGACTCGGGCCCGCCGTCTCGATTCCCATCGGGCTGCTCGCGCTCACCTTCGACTACCTCGGGATGCGGCGGTTCTGGCTCGCCGACCACCACCGCCGCTGGGCCTTCTCTGCGATCTACGCGGCGGTCGGGACGATGGTGCTCGGGCTCCTCATCGTCGACATCGCCCACGTCGTGGGCTGAGCACGCAGGATGCGACGCGAACACGACCGGGCCCGTCCGTGCTGACCGTCGGCCTCAACCACGTGGCCACCCTCACCAACGACTCCGCCCGGCTCCACCGGTTCTACGAGGAGGTCTTCGAGGCCGAAGTCGTCCGGGACGGACCCGAGATCGAGGAGACCAGCGGTGTCAGGCTCTCGATCGTCAAGATCGGCCCCTGGTCCGAGCTCAACGTGTTCGAGATCGAGTGGAACACCGAGGCCGACCGGCAGGTCCCGATGTTCGGTCGGGGTCGGCTCGACCACTTCGCCCTACAGGCGGCATCCCTCGAGGCGTTCGAGACCATCCGGGACCGGCTCATCGCCCGCGGCGCGGCAGACGCGTTCGTGACCGATTTCGGTCCCATCCTCAGCATCTTCTTCCGCGATCCGGACGGGCTCGAAGGCGAGGTCTGCGTGACCAACCCCGACGCCCGGCCGGGGATCACCCATCCGCCGGGGACGCCCGCCACCCGGTACGTGGCCACCACCGACTGAGGCCCACCCGGGTCTCCCCATTCCGGCCCGACCGGGATGCGTATCCTTCCGAGCACGGACCCGGGGAACGCCCTCGGGCCGAGGGAGGGACGATGGGCGACGACCTGTTCGGGACGGAGTTCCTCGTGGATGCTGCCCGCACCGCGACCGGGCTCGACGACCTCGGCGAACCCTCCTGGGAAGAGGGGCTGGGACGGCTCCTCGACGATCTCGCCGGGCCCGCCCGTCTCAACGACCTCGGTCGCACGATCGTCGAGTCCGAGATGGTCGGGTACCTGTCGACCCGGATGGCGATCCTCGACTGGCGACGAGCCCACCCAGAAGTGGCCGCGGGGCGGGTCGACCGCCCGATCGTGATCGTGGGCCAGCCACGGACCGGCACCACCATCCTCTACGACCTGCTCGCCCAGGACCCCTCCAACCGGGCACCCTTGACCTGGGAGGTGGACCGGCCCTGTCCCCCGCCCGAGACCGCCACCTACGAGGACGACCCGCGGATTGCCGAGGCGGATGCGAGCGCTGCGCTGCCCGACCTGATCATCCCCGGCTTCACCCAATTCCACCCGCTCGGGGCGCGCCTCGCCCAGGAGTGCGTGCGCATCACCGGTAGCGACTTCCGGTCGATGATCTTCCCGACCCAGTACGACGTACCCGAGTACAACCGGTGGCTCCTCCGCGAAGCCGACATGGCTCCCGCCTACCGCTGGCACCGCATCTACCTGCAGCACCTCCAGAGCCGGCACCACGGCGATCGGTGGCTCCTCAAGTCACCCGCCCACCTCTGGTGCCTCGGGGCACTCATGGCCGAGTACCCCGACGCGGTGATCGTGCAGACCCACCGCGATCCGGTTCGGGTCATCTCCTCGATCAGTGCCCTGGTCGCGCTGCTGCGGAGCATGGCCAGCGACCACAGCTCGGTTGCCCGCGCCGCCGAGCAGTACTCCGAGGACATCCTCCTCGGCCTCGAACGGTCGATCGAGGCCCGACGGGACGGCACCCTGCCGCCCGGGCAGGTGGTCGACGTGCAGTTCCACGAGTTCATGAAGGATCCCTTCGCGACCATCGCGGCGGTCTACGCAGCGGTCGGCCTCGACTACACCGCTGAGGCCGAGTCGCGGATGCGTGCCTTCCTCGACACCCATCCGGGCGACGGCGGAGGTGGTGGGAGCCGCTACACCTTCGCCGAGACCGGCCTCGACCTCGCGAGCCTCCGCGAGCGCAGCCGCGCCTACCAGGAGTACTTCGACGTCCCGAGTGAGGACATCGTCTGACCGCGGCAGAGGTGGCCCTCAGGTGGTACCGGCTCGGGGCTGGGTGACCTTGTCACCGGGCGCCGGGCGCCAGTCGGGATGGAGGCCCTCGACGAGGGCCAGCTTCTGGGCGCGCACCGTCTGCCCGTTGTCGAGTGCGTCGGGGTGGTCGACCATCCAGGCGATCGCCGCGGCCGGCACCGAGGGTGGTGCCCCCGAATAGCGTCCGAGCAACCCGAGCGCCGCCGCATTCGACTGCTGACGCTCGGTCTCCACGTACCCCGGATCGACGTTGTACGCGCGGATCCCGCGGTTGCCGAGCTCGATGGCGAGGAGCGGTGCGAACCGGTGGAACGCAGCCTTCGAGGCGGCGTAGGCCAGACCCCAGCCCCCTTCGCCGACCGGGCCCGGCGGGTCCTGGGTGGCGACGTGCGAGCTCACGTCGACAATGGTGCCGCCGCCGCGCGCGAGCATTCCCGGGAGCACCGTCTTGATGGCGACGAACTGGGCCACCGCGTTGGCGGACAGTTTGGACTCGAGCTGTGCGACCGAGAGATCGACGACGGGGACCATGCTGCCCGGAGCGGTGTCCACGGCGTTGTTGACGAGGAGGTCGATCCCGTCCCACTCGGAGAGCGCCCGCTCGAGGGCCGCCTCCAACCCGACCCGGTCGTGGAGGTCGGCCACCAGTTCGAGGGAGCGCCGGCCTTGGGCACGGACCCCCTCGCCGGTCTCCTCGAGGCTGCCGGGCAGGGGCCTGCCATGCCCGGTGTCCGAGTCGTCACGCCCTTCCCCACGGCGTGCGGTCCGCCCGGTCAACGCCACGTCCCAGCCGGCCGTGGCCAGTGCGAGGGCGGTCGCCCGGCCGATGCCTCTTGTGGCGCCGGTGACCAGGGCTCGTCTCGGCGGTGGGGCGGTCGGCATCCGCACCGTGTCTACCAGATCCCCCGTCGGCCGGATCATCCCGGTGCGCGATCCGCTCCCCCGTCCGCGGTCCGAGCGCAGCGGCCGGGAAGTCGCAGGTGTGCGAGCATGAGCAGGCTGCCCGGGGCCGAACCGTCCGGGGACCACTGGGGGAACCGTGGACGATCTGGCCGGCAAGGTTGCGGTGGTGACCGGCGGGGCCGCCGGCATCGGCCGGGGCATCGTCGGGGCCCTGCTCGACGACGGCGCCCGCGTCGTGATCGCCGACATCGAGGCGCCGGTGCTCGAGCGGGCCGTGGCCGAGCTCGGCCCTCGTGGCGACGTCCACGGGGTGGTCACCGACGTGTCCGATCCTGCGTCGATCGGGTCGCTCGCCGACACCGTGTACGGCGAGTTCGGTGCGTGCCACCTCCTGTGGAACAACGCCGGGGTGACCTCGGGCGGCGGGGGGAACCCCTGGGAGCAGGAGCCGAACGACTGGCGCTGGTGCTTCGGGGTCAACGTCTTCGGCATGGCCAACGGCGTGCTCGACGTTCGTGCCCCGGATGATCGCCGCGTGGCGAGGAGGGGACGGTCGTCGCCACGTCGTCGGGCGACGGCGGGCATCGCACCGGTCCCCTACGCCTCCGTCTACGCCTCGTCGAAGGCGGCGGTCAGCTGCTTCACCGAAGCCCTCGCCCACCAGTTCGCGGCGCAGGGGACCAACTTGCAGGCGGCGGTCTTCTATCCCTCGGGCGGTCTCCTCGAGACCGGTCTGTGGGAGGCGCAGCGCAACCGGCCCGCCGAGCTCGCCCGGGTACGACCCCGTCCGCCGGCACCCGGGCACGACGTTCGCCGAGTTCAAGGCAGCCCTGGCCGCCGCCGGGCGCCCGACCGACACCGTCGACCTCGACGAGCTCGGACGCTTCGCCGTCCAGGGCGTGAAGGAGGGACGGTTCGTGATCGGCCACGATCTCGACCGCGCCGGCACGCTGCTCCACGCCCGGGCCGACGCCATCGCGCAGGGGCGCGCTGCCGCCGTCCGCGCTCGACCTGCTGGCGTGATCGGTACCGTGGGAAGGGTGGGACCAGGCCGGATGAGCAGGGGGACCCGATGAGCACCGAGCTCGCGCCCGACCGCAGGTACACGGTGATCTCCGCCGACGCCCACGCGGGGGCGGACCTCGTCGACTACCGGCCCTACCTGGCGTCGCCGCTGGCACGACGAGTTCGACGCCTGGGCCGCCACCTACGTCAACCCGTTCGCCGACCTGCTGGCGCCCACCGCCTACCGCAGCTGGGACTCGGACCGGCGCCTGGCCGAGAACGACGCCGACGGGATCACCGCCGAGGTGCTGTTCCCGAACACCGTCCCTCCCTTCTTCGAGGAGGGCAGCCTCGTCGCCCTTCCACCCAGCGAGGCCGACTACGAGCGCCGCTGGGCCGGCCTCCAGGCGCACAACCGCTGGCTGGCCGACTTCTGCGCGCGGCTCCGGGCCGTCGGGCCGGCGTGGCCCAGATCTTCGCCAACCGGATCGAGGACGCACTGGCCGAGGTGCGGTGGGCGGCCGCAACGTTCGCCGTCCGTTCGGCGGCATCCTGCTGCCCTCGCTCGCCCCCGGGATCGGGACTTCCCCGGGCTCTGGGAGCCGGTCTACGAACCGCTGTGGGAGCTCTGCGAGGAGCTCGGCGTGGTCGATCAACATCCACGGCGGCGGCGGGCATACCCGACTACGGCGAGGCCGAGGTGGCCCGGGCCATCATGCTGGTCGAGCTGCCCTGGTTCTCGCACCGGTCGGTGTGGCACCTGATCTTCGGCGGGGTGCTCGAGCGGCACCCGGACCTGCAAGGTCGTGCTCACCGAGCAGGGTCTGGCCTGGTTGCCCGCGCGGGCTCGAGACCCTCGACTGGTTCTACGGCCGGATGACCCTCGGCGGACGCGGCCGAGGCCAACTTCTTCGGGGCCGCGGCCAAGGGCATGTCGATGACCCCGTCGGAGTACTTCGCCCGCAACGTCTGGGTCGGTGCGAGCTTCCTGCGGGCCAGCGAGTCCGCCGTCCGCCACGAGGTCGGGATCGACCGGATCATGTGGGGTGCGGACTATCCCCACTCCGAGGGCTCCTACCCCTACAGCACCGAGGCCCTGCGGGCCGCCTTCGGGACCTGCGACCCGGCCGAGACCGCAGCGATGCTCGAGGCACAACGCGGCCCGGGTCTACGGCTTCGACCTCGAGGCCCTGCGCTCGGTCGGCGACCGGATCGGCCCGACCGTGGCCGAGGTGGCAACCCCCCTGACCGGTCGAGGAGTACCCGACCGACTCGACCTGCAACGCCTTCGACCGCCACCAGGTGCTGCGCTCCTGGTGAACCTCGCTGAGCCGACGGTTCAACCCGGTGGCCGCGCCGACGGTACGGCCGCCCGCATCGACGACGCTGCGGTCGCCGGGCCCGGTGGCTGCACCCCGTACTCCGCCTTCCACCACCTGGCCGTCGGCGCGGTCCTCCGGGTCGCTGCGCCGGCTGGGGTCCTGGCCCAGCGAATCGGGCGTGGGGCCGATCCTGCGCGGCGATCGGCCGCAGCTCGTCGAGGTCGAACCCGTAGACCGTGGCCGCGGTCAGACCGAGGAGCTCGGCGGTGTCGTCGACCGGCACCTCGGCGAAGTCGGCCCGCAGCTTGGCCTGCGTGTTCGGCCAGGTTCCCTCGGGGTGCGGGTAGTCGGTCCCCCACATGACCACGTCGATGCCGATCACGTAGCGGCGGCGGATCTCCTCCTTCGACATGGTGGAGGCGCCGATGAAGATGTTGGTGCCGAAGTAGTCGGAGGGCAGCTTGGAGATCTTCCCCTTGAGCATGGCGGCGAGCTTCTTGGTGGTGTGGCCCCCGCCCATGTACTGGTCCCACTTCCACATCATGTCGGGGGCCCAGTAGGCGGCAGCCTCGGTGACGACGAACATGAGGTCGGGATGGCGTTCGAAGGCGCCGCTGAAGAGCAGGTGCCAGGCCGGTCGGACGGTCCACCAGACCACCTCGGCCAGGTAGACGCCGGTGTGGTCGCCGTACTCCTCCATCGGCGCCTCGCCCGAATGGGTGTGCACGGGCAGGCCGGCTTCGGCGCAGGCGGCCCAGACCGGGTCGTAGGAGGCATCGTTGTAGGGCAGCCGGTCCCGCCACATGGTCGGGATCATGATCCCGCGGATGCCGGGTTGGGCCGACGACCCACTCGATCTCGCTCACCGCCCGGTCGATGTCGTGGGTGATCGGGACGAGGGCGATGCCGCCCCGGCGGTGGGGCGAGTGCGAGCACATCTCGGCCAGGAACCGGTTGTGGGCGTGGGCACCGGCGAAGGCGAGCTCCGGATCCTCGATCGCCCCGGCGAACAGGCCGGCACCGAACGGGGGTGAGGCCATGCCGGTGACCGCGTCGGCGTCGGCGAAGAGGACGTCGGCGGCCACCCCGTCGGCGTCGAGCTCCTTGTCACGGACGACCGGGTCGAAGGCGCCCTTGAGGCCCTCCTCGTTCTCCTTCTCCCACCCCATGATGTAGTCGTAGTTGAACGCGAGCGCCTCCTCGCGCTGGGCCGTCCGCTCCGCGAGGTACTCCTCGAAGGCGGGGTGGTACTTGGCTTCGAGATAGGGGCGGTAGTCCTCGCAGGCCAGCCCGGCGTGCCCGTCGGCGGAGACGACGATGTAGCGGTCCGAGCCGGTGGACGGGACGTCGCTCACGACTTGGCCCCGAGCACACTCAGGTCGTCGTACCGCTGGTGCATGAACGGCACCAACCACTCGGCCGGCACGCGCTCGACGATCTCCCCGACCTGGGACGAGGCGAGCTCGGCGTACTCGAACGAGCGGATCGCCCTCACCGGGAAGTCGGCCATCGGATCGAGCGGCGCCTCGAGGAGCTTGCACTCCCCCACCACCGGACGGACCACCCGGGCCGTCTCGTGCCGGCGGCAGTAGACGAGTGCCGGGTCGCCCTCGAGTCCCTCACCCGACGGGATCGGGGAGGAGCTTGAAGTAGAAGTCGAGCTTGTCGATCTCGTAGCCGGCCTGCTCGGCGCCGAGTGTCCCGGTCACCTCCGCGACGGTCGATCCCATCCGTGCGATACGGGCCGAGAGGCGGTCACCGTCGATGTCCAGTGAGAGCTCGGCGATCTTCTTGGGTTCTCCGAACGTCTCGCGTCCGCCGATGGTGGCCTGCTCGGTGGTCATCGGCATGAGGAGCGCGTACTCACCCTGGCGGTCGCCGTGACGGGCCCGGACCCCGAACCAACCGGCACCGAACGGTGGGAGGCCGGTCCCCATGTCGACCACGGCGATGCGGAGCCGGGCCGTGGCCTCGGCAGGCTCGAGCGGCCGGGGCAGGACGTCGGCGATGGCGTCGGGGTCGGTGTCGAACACGATGGTGACGGCCTTCGACCAGATCGTGCTCCTGGTGGCCTCGACCTCCCGGTTGGTCACCCGCTCCGGTGGACGAGCTCCGTATCGGACCTTCCCCATGACCACTCCTTCCCCCGGCGGGACATCCTGCCGCCGCGACCAGTGTTGCACGACGGGCGACGGCCACGCGGCACCGCGGCAGCGGCTGCGTCCGGCCCGCGCAGGAGTGGGCTGCGCCCCTGCCCCGGGTGCCGGTCAGCCGGGATCGTCGGCGACCGGCAGGGTGAGGGTGGCCTCGCCCGAGACGTGCTCGCCGAGATCGTTGGTGGCCCGGAAGGTGACCTCGACCACGCCCTCCCCACCCTGCTTCGACAGACCGCGTACCTCGCCGGTGTAGGCGATCGGGTGTCCGGGGAACGCCGGGACACCGAGCCGGATGGCCAGCCGGGTGATCCGCGCCTGCGGACCGGCCCAGTCGGTCAGGAACCTGCTGCAGTACCCGGTGTCCGAGAGGATGTTCATGAAGATGTCCGGCGCACCCTGCGCGTTGGCGTAGTCGCGGTCGTGGTGGACGGGCATGAAGTCCCGGGTTGCGATCGCCCCGGCCACGATGACCGTCGGGCTCATCTCGATGTCGAGACGGGTGAGCTCCTCCCCGACCTCGAGCGTCTCCCACGCACGCGGAGACGACGTCGCCGGGCGCCCGGTCACGATGTCGCGTCCGGGGCGAACTTGAGGATGCGGAACCGCTGGCGGCCGACCACTTCCCCCGAGTCGACGGTGTAGGTGGTGAGCCAGGTCACGAATCGACCCCTCCCCAGTCGGGTCGACTTCTCGTCCGAGATCGACTCGAGCACCGTGCCCGAGGAGACCGTCTCACCCAACCCGAGGTACCGCATGATCTCGAACTCGGAGTCGGTGGCCACGGTGCCGACGTACCCGGCCCGGTCGAGGACCCCGAGGGGACCGTCCTCCTGGGACTCCACCGGGGAACCACCCCGCTCGCGGATCCCGCTGATCATCGGCGTGGGCATGGTCCACGTCTGGAGCATCAGGGGCGGCGCGACGATGCCGCCGAAGCGGGAGCGGGCCGCCGCCTCGCTGTCGACGTAGACGGGGTTGGCATCCTCGAACGCCGCCGACCAGTGACGGATCATCGGCAGGTTGACCGGATCCGGTGCCACAGAACCGTCCGGGGACCCCATCGGACGGCCGATCAATGATGCGAGCTCGTCGTCGATTGCGTCGTCGGTCATCGTTCTCTCAGGCGTACGCAGTGCTCGGACTGGGCGCGGAGCGGCAGTGTATCTCCGTGCCTGCACGAACGGCATCCCCCGAGCAGGTAGTCGGCTACGCGCGCGAGACCGCTGCAGAGCACTGATCCGTCAGGTGTGGGTCGGCCGCTTATCCGGCACGACGACCCACGTCACTGGTCCGAACGAGCCCGCCTTCGCGCGGAGCCGTACGGGTCCGGTGGGAGGGCCCCGTCCACCACCTGCCAGTCGAGGAGATCGCCGGCGTGCTCGATGCAGGACTCCACCTCGTGCCACCGCCCGTCCCCGCTCTGGAACCTCCCGCGGACCTTGACCGGCTCCGGGCAGTGCATGGCATGACCCGTGCTGCCTTTCTGGATCATCCGGAAGCACTGTCCGGGGTCCGTCGTGAACACCTCGGCGTAGTGGTCCATCGATCCAGTATCCCCGACCAGGACGCGTAAGGACAGGATCCCAGCTCCGAGGCGCCAGAGCGGCCGTCATGCAATCGTCTCTTGATTCACCGGTTTCGCGGCGCGAAGGTGGACGAGGGGATCAAGGGCGCAATACGCGAGGTGGAGAGAAGTCTATGCCGACGTTCCTTCGTTCCCTGTATGTCATGGCCGTGCAAGGAACGGTGTTGGTGGCCTGGCGCTCGATCGCCACCGCCGAAACGGTCGTGTGGTCTGTCATCTTCCACGACGATCTCGGCGGCATCGACGATTCGTGATGCATCCTTGTGGAGCATCTCCGCGCCGCGGACGACACGACCTACGGATGACCGGCGACGACGATTGACAGACCTCCGATGGTGGCAGCGGTGAGTGCGACGCCGAGCCCGACGGATCGGGCGCCGGCAAGCCTCGACCGGCGGATCGGGTTCTCGACCACACGGTAGGTCACCATCGACAGCACCAGCGCGAACGCCACCAGTGGCACCCGCAGCGTCCACAGACCGCCCGACACCCCCATTTCGGCGGCGATGAGGAGGACGGGCCAGTGCCAGAGGTAGAGCGAATACGAGCGCTTGCCGAGCCAGCGGAATGGCGATCGCCCGAGGACGGAGACGGCTCCGGAGGGTGACGCCGTGCTGCCGCCCGCGATGAGCAGACCGGTCCCGAGCACCGGGACGACGGCCCGCCATCCGGGCCATCCTGTCGTGGTCTTGAGGATGAGCTCTGTCCCGAAGATCACGGCCAGCCCGATCCAGGTGGCCACGGCCGCCGCATGCCGAGGAATGCGCGCCCACGGGATCGGCACCGCAGCGATGAGTGCGCCACACGCGAACTCCCAGACGCGCGTGAATGGCAGGAGATAGGCCCATACCGGGTGCGACGGGGTCCGGACGACGCAGAGTGCATAGGAGGCGACGACCACCATCGCGAGTCCGATGGAGAGGCGCGTCCTGAATCCCGGGCCCAGGCGGACGCCCGCGACCACGATCACGAATGCCGGGAACACCAGATAGAACTGCTCCTCCACCGAGAGGGACCAGAAGGTGCCCAGCGCAGAGAAGGGATGGGGTCCGGGGGTGGCGAAGTGCACATTCACCAAGAAGGCGGCCGCCCATCGACCGTCGTTCGCGGTCTGGCGTCCGAAGCCGCTGCCGACGAGGGCGTAGCCGGCGGCCGTGGCGCTCAGGATGACAAGCGTGGCCGCAGGCAGGATGCGGCGAACTCGCCGTCCGTAGAAATCGACGAGCGAGGTCCTCCCCGTCCGCGTTCGCTCCCGCAGCAGCAATCCGGTGATGACGAAACCGGAGATCACGAAGAAGACGTCGACGCCGATGAACCCCCCGGCGAGCCCGGGGAAGCCGATGTGGAAGAGCACCACGAACGTGACGGCGACGGCTCTGAGCCCCTCGATGTCCGGGCGGTACGTCCCTGGCTCGGAGAGCGGTTCGTGGAGGACCACCGGACGTGCCACATCGGTCGGATCCGGGGAGGTAGGGATAGCAATCCCGCATCCTATTGATCAATCGCCAGGCTGTGGAGCGGTCCCGTGGGTTACCCGACTGGCCAGGTACGCCGAGGACGCCGCCCGTAGACTGCGCACCCATGGCACAACCGAGCCTTGCTCAACAGGAACGCACGACCCTCTGCGAGATCTTCGTCGAGCGCGGTCCTGACGCGCCCACATTGTGCGAGGGTTGGTCGACTGCCGATCTTGCTGCGCACCTCGTCGTCCGTGAGCGGCGACCCGACAGCGGGCCGGGGCTCGTCTGGCCCCCGTTGGCGAGCTACACGGACAAGGTACGGCGAGCGGTGCGGGACCGCACGCCGTGGGAGAAGCTCGTCGAGACGGTCCGACGTGGGCCACCAGCGCTGCTCCGTCCGTTCGACGGGCCGATGAACACGGTGGAGTTCTTCATCCACGTGGAAGACGTCCGTCGGGCAGAGGACGGGTGGGAGCCCCGCGAGGTCTCCGAGGAGCTGGCCGATGCCCTCTGGGCGCGCGTCGGGCCCGGCGGGATGGCGAAGAAGGTCGCCGCCACGATCGTGATCACCTCTCCGGGACGGGCCGACAAGGAGCATGGCGCCGGTCCGCGCCTCACCCTGACCGGTGATCCCGGTGAACTGACCATGTTCGGCGCGGGTCGCCAGGGGGCGGCCAGAGTCGAGATCACCGGTGACGCTGCGCTCGCCACCCAGCTGCGCGCCGCATCGCTCGGTATCTGACCTCCCGAACGGGCATCATTGGGAGATGGAGGCACGCTCGGCGGATGGCCATGGTGAGCGCGTCCCCGTGGCGGCCCGGTGACACGCGGCCGGGTCGTCGTCGTGGCGGTGGGGGTCGTGGCCGTCGCGGCCGTGGTGACCGGCATCCTGCTCGCCGGTGGCTCCACCCAGCCATCTCCGTCGGTCCGGTTGGCCGTCGACCCCTATGCACATGCACCGGGGGCCAGGACACTTGCCGGAACCGGGTCGCCCGGATTCAGCGGCGACGGGAACGAGGCCGTCGGCGCAGAGCTCTCCGGTCCGACCGGTGTGCTCGAGGACGGGTCCGGCGATCTCTTCATTGCCGACACCGGCAACTGCCGGGTGCGGGAGGTTCCGGCCAGATCGGGGACGTCGTTCGGTATCCCCGTGCAGGCTGGCCACATCGTGACCCTCGGCGGTGGACCGTGTAGCAGCGATCCTGCACCGGTGGCGCTGGCCGTCGATCGGACGGGTGATCTGTTCATGGCGCTCGGGTCGGCGGCCCGGGTCGAGGAACTGCCGGCCACCGGCGGTTCGACGTTCGGAACACCGGTCACGGAGGGAAGGGCGGTGACCGTTGCCGGCACCGGGGTCGCGGGCTCGGGCGGTGACGGGGGGCCCGCCACACAGAGCCAGCTCGACGATCCCACCGGCTTGGCCGTGGATGCATCCGGGGATCTCCTTATCGCCGACACCGGTAACTGCCGGGTGCTCCTTGTGGCCGACTCGAACGGCACCCGGTTCGGCGTACCCGTGGTCCGCGGGCACGCCTACACCATTGCCGGCAACGGCATCTGCGGATCTTCCGGAGACGGCGGTCCGGCCACCGATGCCGAGGTCTGGGATCCGGGTGCGCTGGCCATCGACGCCGGTGGGGACCTCTTCATCGCCGACCAGGGGAACAGGACCATCCGCGAGCTGGCGGTTCGAACGGGCACGTACTACGGCGTGCCCATCGCCGCTGACCACCTGGGCACGGTGGCCGGCGACGGTTCGTACGGCCCCTACCTCATCGATGGTCTCTCCGCCCAGGGCCAGACCGCCGAGCTCAACTTCCCGACCGCTGTCGCCCTCGACAGCAGCGGAGATCTCTATATCGCCGACGGCGCCGAGCACGCCATCCGGCTCGTGCCCGCCGGCACCACCACCCTGCTCGGCAAGCCGGCACAGGGAGGCGACATGTACACGGTGGCCGGTGCCATGAGCACGGGCTCGCTCTACAACCGCACCACCTGGATACAGACACGGATGCTCGAGCCGGCCGGGCTCACCCTGTCACCCGGTGGAGCGCTCATCTACTCCGACAGCCAGGCCGACGTGGTGCGGGAGCTGCCCACCGGCAGCTGATCGGGTGCTGCTGGATCAGCCGGCCGACACCGCCAGGTCGTAGATCCCCGCACCCACGTCCAGGACCACCTCCCCGTCCGCGCGGGACACGACCTCGACGCCGACGACATGCTCGATGGGCACCCCGCCCTCGGTCACCCGGGCGTTCGCCGACCCAGGGAGCCGGCACAAGGCCCCGGCATTGGGCGGGACGGTGATCGTGAGACCCGTGCCCGCCGGTGAGGAGCGCCAAGCCACCGAGTACTCCCCCGCCGGCGTCGGGAACGTCCCCGAGGCATGGGCGAGCCCGTTGGCGGGAGGGGTGACCGTCACGAGGGTCGGCGGTCCTCCCGGCTCAGGCACGCTGGGGACGGCCCCGAGGAGCGCCTCCTGCACGGCAACCAGCGCCGAGGACCCCCACCCGTGGGACATGCTGTCGCCGATCAGGTCGCTCGGGGTCCACGTCTCCCAGGTGAACGTCCCCCCCGCCTCGATGATGGCGGCCCATCCCGGAAACGACGGGTCGGTGAGAATCCGGACCATGTCGGGATCGCGTCCCCCGGCATGCAGGGCACGCAAGAGCTCCGTCCCGCGGTCGGGCTCCACGTGGATGTCGAGCGACGCGACATAGGCCGCCACCGGTGCAACCCGTTCCGCAGAGACCACGCCGTAGGCCAGCGCGGCCGCGTTGGCCAACTGCGACGAGTGGGTGCTCTGTTGGCCGTCCGTCCCCAGACCGTCCACGTAGAGCCTGTCACCGCCCACCAGGAGGGAGTTGACGGCCGAGGTGAGGGCTTCGGCTCGCTGGGCCTGGATCGAGGAGGTCGCCCCGTCGCCGAGCAGCATGGCGACATCACCGATCCGGCGGAAGGCGTCGACGGCGACGATGTTCAACGTCGTGTCGGCATTCGTGTCGTAGTCATAGCCGTACTCGTTGTCGCCGTTGGTCGACATGGGCTGCCCGGAGATGAGCCCGGTCGACGCATCGACGGTCCCGATGATGTAGTCCGAGAGCCGGAGGAGGGTCGGGTACAGGCCGGAAACCGTCGATCGGTCACCGGTCGACAGGTAGTAGCGCCACACCCACTCGGGGAACCGGGCGGTGAACAGCGGGTAGTCCTGGGGGCCGTCGTCGTTGGGATAGACCTCGTTCACCTGGCCGGTGGTGGACCAGTAGCGCGCCTGGGCGCGGGCCATGTCACGGAGCCCCTGCCAGCTCAGATTCTGGTCACCGAAGGTCCGCATCACCGTCTCGGACTCGTTGGCCGCGTCCCACAGGAACTGTCCCTTCTCCCGGGTGGGCGTGTCGATGAACTGCTCCTGGGACGTGTAGAGGCCAGAGTGCGCGCACAGCGCCCACACGGCATCGAGCATCGGTTCGGACGACGAGAACGTCGCAGCCCCGGCGTCGGGCATCGTGGCGTGTCGGGCGATGAGCGCGACCTGCGTCGCCGTCGATGGCCTCGCCGGGATCGTCGATCTGCAAATAACGGAACCCGAGGTACCAGTAGGGCTCGAATACCTGGGACCCGGAGCGCTGGGTATAGGAGAACGACAGATCGGTTCCCTGTGTGTTGTGGGTGGTCGAGACGGACCCGTCGGGGTCGAGGGTGTAGCCCACGTGCAGGGGTACGACATGTCCGTCCACACCGTCGAGGAAGGACACCGTCGGCCTCCCGGCATAGACCTTGCCGAAGTCGACCACAACAGAGCCGGTAGGGAGGATCCGAGTCGACGCCGGGCTCACATGGTGCTCGCTGATCCGGGTGCGCTGGGCGTACAAGTGGGTGAACGGCTCCGTGCCCACCGGGCCGATGACCGCCGCAGGTGACCACGTCCGGTCGTCGAAGTCGGCCTGGGACCACCCCGCCGGAGTGAGACGGGCATCGATCCACTCCACGAAATCGCCGCTGTCGTTGTTCCGCTGCGGTGCCGGCAACCACTCCGCCCGCCTGGTCCGCCAGGAGCCGTCTGATCGAAGGGCGACCTGCTTGCCGTCGGTATAGTGCACCGCCACTTCGACGAGGAGGCCCGGGGCGGAGGTGGGGCGACCCCGGCCCGGCCCGTACCAGTGGTGCAGGATGCCCACCGCGTTGTCGCGCCCGGCGATGAGTGCCGACGTGAGATCGGTTGCCTGGTAGTACTGCTCGTCGGGAAAGCAGAAGCTCGGGCCGGCATCCAACCGGGCGCCGTTCACCCACAGCTGGTACTTGTGGGCGGCGGCCACGTAGGCCGTTGCCCGGGTGATGGTCCCGGCAGGCAGCGGCCGGGTCGTCCGCAGGTAGGTGTACTCCTCCTCGCCCGGATCGGCGGGACCGGGTCGCAACCAGAGTGCGCTCCAGTCACCGGCGCGTCGTCCAGTCGTGAAGGTGGCCGTCGGGCCGGGCCCGCTCCACCGACCGGCCCTGTCCGCGGTCCGGACCGTCCATCGGTAACGGGTGTCAGCCGAGAGGGCCGGGCCTCCGTACGCGACGAATGCCTGCTGGCCCGACAGTAATTTCATCCGAGTCCCAGACGGTGGATGCGGACTCGTCGGGGCCGGAGACCATGATGCGATAGGCGGACTGGACAGCTCCTCGACGGGCGTCGGCGACGCGCCAGGCGAACAGCACATCATCAGGGTCGACACCGACGGGATCGGTCACACCGGTGGTGGACAGGCCGGTCGGCGGACCCGGGGGACCCTGCGACGTCGACCCGTTCCCCTCGGCTGACGCGGTCACCGGTGCGGCTGCTTCGACCACGACATCGCCCACCACGCCCATGACGGCGAGAGTCGCCCCCGTCTTGATGCCGGTGGCGAGAAACGTGCGCCGGTCGATCCTGTCCATCATCCCCCCCGTCGAGGTGACAGCGATCGTACAAGAGCCGCTCGTACCGGAGTGGCCGTCCGGGCGATCGACGGTGACGGGGTGCGCCAGGTCGACCTCCGTGGCGGCGGGCGCAATTGGGCAGGCGTTACCGGGCCCGGAGCTGGGTGGCGGAACCCAGCTCGACGGGCCCGGCCAGCGGGCAAGGTAACGGTGCAACGGCAGGCTGCCGCAATTTGACCCGGGCCTGGTCCGGCAGCCTTCTTGCCCTGCTCGATGGCCAGCTACGATCGCCGCGCCCCGGCGCTGGCTGGTTGCTTTCTCAGTCCACCAGCGCGAACAGTAGAAAAGGGCGGATCCGAGGAGGCCCGTGGCGAGCACCGACTGGCTGTTGGAAGCGATCAAGCGAATCGAGCAATCCGGCGAAGAGGCGCAGAGAGCGATCGGCGAAGGGGTCGCGTCGATGGATCGGGCACGGGAACAGCTGACGGCTGGTGTGGCCGTTTCAGAGATCGTGGATGAGCTCATCTCCAAAGGCGGTCGCGATGCCCGGCTGAGATCCTCCGCTGCGATCGACGCCTTCGAGCACGCTGTGATGCTGTACCGGGCCGGCCTGATCCGCGCCATGGTCGACGACGAGCAGTTGAGCTTCACCGATGTCGGCCGTCGTCTCGGTGTGTCGCGCCAGATGGTTGCCCGGTTGTACCGCTACGACGAGTAAATGGACTCCATGAACACTGACCCGGTCCCACCTCTCTAGCGCCGGGGTGATCGCCCCGTCGACGCCATCGGCAGGCCAGTCGATATCGCCCTGCGCAACGACAACGGTGGCGACGAGCGGTGGATGCTCTCGGGCATCTCCGACAGCCCAAGGACTCAGGACCTTTACTGAGCCCGACAAACTTCCCACTGGAACTGGTGTTGATCTGGCGTCGAACTCGAAGCCGTCGATGCGCCTGGACGGCGATGGCCATCTTGTCGTCTCGTGACCCGGCAAACGCCCCGAGCAGGCGCACGCTCACGCTGCGTGATGCACAGACACCTCTGACAACGCACGACATTCGCGGCATGAACCGATGAGCCGAGGACGTTTGAGCAGCATGTTCAGTCGAGCCGTTGAGGGAACGGAGATGCGTCGTTGGCAATGGTGCTCCCCAGATTTGGCGATGGTGCACGCGAATGCACCGGTGTATGGTCACGTCCACGGACAAATGTCCGCGAGGGACTCGGGGCGCTGGCGGGTTGCGACTTCCGCCGTACTGGGGATTGTGGGTCATACCCACGCGCGGTTTCGGCAGGGGCGTTGACCACCGGCGAACCACGACGACACACCGGAGGAGAAAACGGTACGAACAAGCAGTTGAAGAAATGGGGCCTGCGTGGCTCGGTTGTTGGGATGTTGGCATTGGTGACTTCAGTCGGGCTCGGAATGGCCGTCAGCTCGGCCGCTCCGCGTCCCCAGGCAGCGGTCAGGAATGCCCTCCCAGATGTCGGTAACTTTTCCAACACCCTCGCAGTCAACACGACCGGGTGGTGCGCGTTCAGCATCTGTAACGGGGTCCAGAGTCCCACTACCTACGGTACGATCGACATAGTGCCCTCGACGTTCTCCAACTACGGGGGGTACGCGCCGAAGGTCAAAGGACCAAGCGGCCAGACGGCCTCGTACGCTCGTGTTTCGGGCGCCGGTGACTCTTCTCTGGGGTGCCTCACCCAACCGGGCAATGTCTCCGCGCCTGGCAACGAGAACTGCAGCGGGCCCTACACCCTGTTCGGAAATGATCACGCAGCCACCGTCTTCTCGACGAACGGGTTCACGACGTCGATCAAGATCGAACTGAACAAAGCATGGGCAAACGCCAACCCGGGCCAGGTAGTCGACTGGGACGTGGCGCTCAACAGCAATACGGATGCCTACCTCGAGGACTTCGCCTTCAACCTGTGCTCGACCACGGCAGGCGGTGGCGGCTGGTACGTCAGCACCAGCAACGGTGCCGGTGGATGCAGCACAGGTCCCGCTGAGATCACAACGGTGGCTGGTATACCTTCAACACGAACTTCCGCACGGTGGGTTCAGATGTCGCCGTGACCTACTCGATCACCAATCCAGTGGGCCACGCGGTTGCCGGCTTCCCCATCAGCAACGTGGATTCCGGACATGCAACGTCGACGGTGGGTGGACCTGACTACGGTTGGCTGCCTGACGAAGACGCTCTTGGGCTCCCGATCGCCAAGTCGTCCCTGACGCTCAACACCTGAGCTGAACCCTGACGACAGCGGGCAACTCATCTCTGGTCCCCGGATCCTGCGATCCTGTCCAGGGGTGAGTTGCCCGCGTCGGCGGTGCCTGCTCACCGAAGGGGTGAAGGGCAGATAGTGAACACGACGACGGCAGGAGCGGGGAACGAGTCGGGTTCTGCCGTGACCATGGGTGGCCGGACCAGCGTCAATCGCTCGGCCTTCAGCCAGCAGCGAAGTCCGGGTCATCTGACAGTGGCTACTGCGACAGTCGTATCTGACCAGTCGTGTCGTCGTAGGTAATGGTGAAGTCGTAGAAGGCTTGCACGCCGGTATTGACGAAGCCCCCTCGACCCGTCTTCACCGTCACGAGGTCTGCCGACTTGGTGGCACCGGCTCGAAAGGTCCAGAACGGCTTCTCGGCTCCGCTGAGAGTGACCGCGACAGGTGTGCCATCCACGACGTGATCGGTTCCGGTGATCGTCGGCGCGTGATCCAATGCCGGACCGGAAATCTGCATGGTGTAGGTCCCTGAGTCGAACAGTCCACGCACGCACTCGTTGCTCTGGCCCACGCGAAGACAGAGCGGCAGGCTGGAGTCTGCCCAAAGGGCGCCATCGGGCGAAGATCCGACGTGTCTCATTTGGATGTCGGTAGCGGACCGTGCGGCGGGGAGTTGCGCTCCCAGTGTGAGTGTCCCCGACCTGCCAGCCAAGTGGAGGCTCCACGTCGGTCCGAGAAGTCCGGGCATGCCCAGAATCGGGCTCGTAATCCCGCCGCCGCTCGACTGAGTCCCGATGCCCAGGATCCCATAGGTGCCCGACTGCTCAAATCCGGGAATGCCGCCAGAGGCAGGACACCGGGGCTTCGTGGGGATACAGAACGCTTGTTTGACATAAGCAAACGTCACTGGCGTCTTGGTCGCATACGAACCGATCGTGACGATCGCGCTGGCCACGACGCCAGTGAACCTGTGACCTCCCGAATACGTGATGTCCGAGCGGTCGGAGGTGAGAGTAACGCCAGAACCAGTCCCCGTGTTGACCGCTGTGTCGAAAATGTGGAGTCCTGATGAGCCGGTATCGAGAAGGACCGGAACGGGCTTTGAGTCGCCGACGCGCACTTCCACGGTGGGACGCGCTCCCTGAGAGGTTCCCTGGCCGTCCAACACGGTGACGGGCACTGTGGCCGGCGGTCGTGCATTTGCGGAAGCCGCTGGCATTCCGCTGAGCCCACCGAGCGTCATCAACCCGACGATGGCCATGCCGACCGGGATAGTGAACACGGAGGGACCTTTCGCTCTGTCGATACCGACCAGTGAATCATTTTCTCGTGCGGTTGCACCTATGGAACTGTGATGGTTCTGTGGGGGGGATCTCCTTCGGCCCACGCCTCGCCCGGGCCTCATGCCAGGACACGCCCGGGTGGGATCAGTACAAACCCGTTGGCTTGCACTTGCCGGATGACGGGCAAGCCTACGAAGTCGGCGGAAGGCGGCGTCGGCCTCCGAACGAAAGGGCCAGGCCCGGAGCAAGCGTGACGGTTGGCGACGGGGACCCCTGCCTCTACGGGCACTGGCTCTCTGAGAACCAGTCTGGCGGGGCAACCGCGGGTTACCGCAAGGGGTCGCCAGGGGACCGTGGCCAGGGCCTGATCGATGAACCTCGGGAATGTTCCGGTGCCCAGCCAGCGAGTCCGCCGAATCCCAGGCAGATCACGTCGTTGCCGTTCATGACGAGGCCAAACAGTAGGCGCCACTGATCCCGCTGATTGAGCGGAACCAACCGGGGGATGCTTTGGTCGCCACGGCGACAACGCCACGGGTCGACTGTTGCCGTATCCAGTCGCGCCGTTGTGTTTGTCTGTAAGGAGGAACAGCCGTTGCGCTTCGTCTGAAGCGTGTCAAAGACTGCGGCAGGTTGTTGGGATCAGATGAGGGGCACGGAGCGTCCCGTGATCCCGACGCTCTGCGTGAACGCGGCCACCGCCATGTCGCCGTTGAGGTGTCGTCGGGGTGATCGAACATCCCTCGCAGCACGTCTGCGCGGTGCTGGACAGGTTGGGTGCCGGCCCCAGGGAACAGGTTTCCGTCTTGCGTACCCGGGTAAAGAGAAGGGCCAGGCCCGGAGCGGGGAGGTGGGCGGGTGCCCTGCTCCGGGTCTGGCTCTCCCGATAGCAATCCTCGGGGCAGCCAGGGTTGTACGCAAGCCGCTATGCCCGTTTCCCTGGCCGGGGAAACATCCACGGCGGTGGCGCGATGTGTGCACCTCGTCCGCCAGCGATATCAGCGTGATGACCTGCGCCCACAGGGAGTCGGTACCGGCCTTGGAACAGACAGGTCACACGACACCGGGTGTGGACCGCTTGCAACCCTTAGCCAGGTAGTGGGTGAGACTGGAAGAACGCCCACATCAGCTGGTCAGCGTTGATGGCGAGCGTTGTCGGACCCAGGGCCGAGCGGACCGATGGCAGAGTCATCAACTGGCTGCCCGGCCACGTGTGTCCGTCGCCATCCTCGCGGTAGAGCTCCACGGTGTCGTGGTCCGGGCACCGGTAGGCAATTAGCGTCACACCCGTTGCGGCCTTCGACACCGTCGGATGCAGAGTGCAGTGATTGCGGCCCGCCCAACGAGCGAGCTCGGTCGGGATCGGGGCCGTGAGTGGCGCGATCCCAATAAGGGCTGGCGTACCGAGTAGCGGGCCGAATGTGCCCTTTCCGTCAGGTGCTTCCAGTGTCTTGACCTCGGGAGTAACACCGCCGTTGTAGGGGACGAGGGGGTCGGCCGTTCCGTGGAAGGCGATCACGGGGACAGGGCGTTCGGGGTGACAGTTCGCGGGGGCTTGAATGCCCGAGACCGTGGCTACTGCGGCGAGGCGATCGCCAAGTTCACAGACCATGGACGACGTCATAAACGCCCCGTTCGAATAACCAGTCGTGTAGACACGGCGAAGATCGACGCATCGGGTGGCCTCGATGTGGTCGATCAGAGCGACAATGAATGCCCGATCCGTGCTGTCGGGCGCGTCGTTCCAGTGCGGCACCGTGTACTGAATCTGTGGTGTCACGGTGATGAAGCCGTACGCCTTGCCGTATGCGCCGAGGCCAGAGATCAGATCCTGCGACGCCGCGGTCTCGAGGTATCCGTGGAGATCGAAGACCAACGGAAGTGGGCGACTCGGCGTCCCTGCTGCTGGACCGTCGATGAGATAGGAGCCGGACTCCCCCACCGCTTCGAACGAGACCGTCGTCGTCCCCGGCTGCGCGGCGGTCCGGGACGTCTGGCCGGATGCAGCCGAGCATCCAGCCGACGGGTTGACCTCCGTGGCTGAGACCGCAGTGCTCGCAGAACGCGAACCGGTAGGCGAGGACGAGCACGCGCTCAACAACAATCCGAGCAGCACCCAAACTCCTGCCAGACCTGATACAGAAGCCCTGTGTCGGCGACCGCGATGACCCGGTTTTTGCACGGCGGGACCCTATCAGCGGACAGTTATCGCCACGGCCCTACAAATCCCCGAGTCGGGCGGTGCGGTGATGAGTGGCTGGGTGCGATCGAGAAATCCCGAGTAGTCATCCTCTATGGTTGCTTCCCGTGCCTACCTCCATCCCGATCGAACGACCTGTGAGAGTAGCGATGGTCGGTATCGGCAGGATCTTCGAGCTGACATCCCGGGCCTACATGAGTAGCCCGGATGCCGAAGTTGTTGCTCTCTGTGACCGTTCCGCTGACCGGCTCGACGACATAGCAGAAAGCTTCCCCGACGCAGAACGATTCTCCAGTCTTGACCAGCTCTTGAAGGCGGACTTGGAACTCGACATGGTCGAGATCGGCGTCCCAAGCCCGCTGCACTGCGAGGTCGCCTGCCAAGTGCTCGACGCCGGTCACCACGTCAACCTGCAAAAACCCATGGCCGGCTCCCTTGCGGAGGCCGATCGGATGATCGCCGCCGCCCGGGGCTCAGGCGCCGTGCTGAGAGTGATGGAGCCCTACCTGTTCTTCGAGCCGCTCCAAGTCCTCAAGGAGATCGTCGAGTCCGGCGAGATCGGCGACGTGGCCGGCTTCTCCATGAAGATGGTGGGGACCGGAAAGGGTGGCTGGCACGTGCCCTGGTCGACGATGCAGTGGCAGCTCCGCCAGATGGAAGAGCAAGACCTCGGAATTTTGGTCTTCGATGACGGGTGGCACAAGTTCTCGGTCGCGCGATGGCTGTTCGGTCCGGTTACCGATGTTATGGCGTGGGTGGGTCATAACGAATTGGGACCGGGCGTCATCATCGACGCTCCCTCGACGATCATGTGGAACCATACAAATGGGATCAGGGGCGTCTTCGATATCACGCTCGCTCCGGACACCTACATGCGCTCGGACTACTACTCCAGCGACGAGCGCTTCGAGGTGACTGGCACGAAGGGATTCGTGCGAGTCAACCACTGCACCTCCTATGGGCTCCAGCAACCGGTCCTCGAGGTGTACAAGGACGGCCTCGTACGCTCCTATCACGACCTCGATGATGACTGGGCCTCTGGGTTCGTTGGCCAGACGGAGCACTATCTGCGGTGGCTGCGAACTGGTAAGGGTCCGCTCTACCTCGACGCCGAGTGGTCTCGGGAGATCCTCGCCTTTGTTCTCGGTGCCATCGAGTCGTCGCGGCAGAACGCACCGGTCCAGCTCATCGCGCGGTGAAGGTGCCTTGATGACGGAAGCACTGCTGCTTCAACCGCAGTGTCGGCGAGACGTAAGCACCCTTCAGCTCACTTCGCCGTTTGGTGCACCGAGTGGGCTGCTCGAACCGTGACCGACGAGAGCCGGACGAACGGTCATCACCGCGCACGCCAGATCGATTGCGACTCGCCCACATCATTCGCTGGTCACATTTCCGAAAAGACCCTGAAGGACGCTCGGTACCGGCGCCACGTTCCGCACCCGTAGCGCTACGGAGAGCGGTCGCCAGGTCCGTCGTGAGTTGCCTTTCCTTCGTACCCGGTCTGCCGACCCGGTCTCATCCTCAGTAAGAGGGACGCCCTGATCGAGTCTCCTTTGCATTTACGTCACAGGGCGCTTTCGATCTTGTTCATGCGCGACGCTCCCCATTGGAGCAGCGGTTGGCTCCCAACCGCTGGCCACCGGCCGTGTTGCCCACCGGCAACCACCACCTGGTCACATTGGCCGAGGTGAGGCAGGCTGGGAGGGAGGGGCCTCTAGCGTCGGCGCCAGTTGCGGGTGTAGGTTCGCTGGATTGCGGGATGGGCAGCCAAGGGGTGGACACCCTTCGGAACGGTCCAGGCAGGGGACGCTGCCTGACGATTGGGGGGCCACAGTGAACCACAGGATCGAACGAGCCGTCCGTTTGGCTGCCGTGGGGACGGTGGTGCTGGCCGGCCTCGGGATCGCGTCCCGAGCTGGGGCAGAGCCGTCCAGGGCAACGGCGAGCTCGAGCACTGCGCCCGCGTACCTCTGGCCGGAGATCCATCAGAACCCCCAACTGACCGGTGCCTCGGGTGACCCGAGTCTCTCGACCTCCAACGCGGGGAACCTCGGTGTCCGGTGGATGGAGAACACCGGCTCGCAAGCCCTGGGGTCGCCGGTCGTGGGTTGGGATGGGAACCACAATCGAACACTCGTGCTCGTCCCGAACGACGCCGGGTACCTCATTGCGTATGCACGGTCGACTGGTCTGCCCGTCTGGTCCGATCCGTTCGGCAGCGAGATCGTCAGCACACCCCTGATCGAGGGCTCGAACGTCTGGATCGCCCCGACCTCTGGTGGGAGGCTCTACAAGCTCAACCTGTCGACTGGCGCCACCGAGTGCTCGGCTCCTGTGGCCAACGGCAACGGCGACATCATTTACTCCGAACCGACGCTGGCGACCCCGCCTGGTGGTCGACCGACCGTGTACATCGGCGCCGACGACAACGGTATGACCGGGGGTCCGCTCACCGCGGTGAACGAGGCGGACTGCACGGTTGACTTCTCCGTGGCGTACGAGCCGGTCTCGCCTTCGACGGGAATATGGAATCCGATCAGTTACGGGGTCGACGCCACCGGAGAGCCTCTGGTCTTCTTTGGGACGTCCAATCCGGACAGTGAGGTCTACGCGATCGACGCGATCACCGGGGCTCTGGTGTGGCGCGATTCAACCGCGGGAACGAACGGGGGCGACTACGACGTTGGTGCTGGGATTGTGATCTCTCCACCGGGAGTGAACGGTTTTGCCGACGGGGTCGCCTACGTGGATACCAAAGTAGGAATCATGTACGCGCTGGACATGACCACGGGGAGCGTGATCTGGCAGTATCACTTCAGCGGGGTCACCCTTTCTACAGCCGCACTGTCCGGCACGGACCTCGTGTTCGGTATCTCGGGAAACGGCGCGCCACAAGGCGGGGTCATAGACCTCAATGCCGTGACCGGTGCACTGCAGTGGCGGTTCACCGATGGGGCAGAGGTCGACTCCTCGCCCGCCATCGTCGGTCCGGCGGGTAAACAGATCGTCGCCTTCGGGGACGTGACCGGGGCGTTCTATGTCATCTCACTGGCGGCTGGGGCGTTGCTCTACCAATATCAGACCGGCCAAGCCATCGCTGCGTCGCCCTGTGAAACCAACGGCAACCTGATCATCTCTTCTGCGGATGGCTACGTCTACGACTTCGCGCTGGGAGGCGGGAACGACACTCCGCCCACGACGGCTGTGTCGTCCCCGGCGGACTCCTCGACCGTTGCCAATCCGAACGGGAGTTTGACGATCAGGGGATCGGCGACCAGTGCCTCCGACATCAGCAACGTCAGCGTCGCCATCCAGGAAGGCGGCTCAACGGGCCGGTGGTGGGACTCGGCGACCGGTTCCTGGAGCGCTGCTCCGTATCCAAACCCGGCCGCACTGACAGCACCGGGCACGACTCAGACGAGCTGGTCGGTGACCGTGCCGGTCGGGACCGGCGGAGGTCTATTGGAAGTTCTGGCCAGTGCCGTCAATGCGAGCGGCATCGCAGACCGCTCCGCAGAAGAGGGGGTCGCAACCGCCGCTCGCTCGACCTTCACCGTGCTCCCGAGCGTCTCTGCGCCAAAGCTCTCGACCTCAACACGATTCGTCGCGCCAGGGGCTGGGTTCACGATCAGCGGGAGCGGGTTCGCACACGGCGAGCGGGTCACCTTTACCATCGGGACGACGACGGTCGCCTCCCTGACCGCGTCCTCTACCGGCACCATCCCGAGCACCAGGGTCACGCTTCCGGCCTCGGCGGAGTTTGGTCCGCAGAGCCTGATGGCAACGGGGGCCACCTCGAAGAAATCGACCACCGCCGGCATCTACGTCTCCAATGCGTGGGACCAGTTCCAGCAGAGTTCGCTCCACCAGGGCGACGATCCGAATGACAATGCCTTCTCGAGGGCTACCTCGCTCGGGCCGAAGACGTTCCTCGAACAGGCCTGGTCGTTCGTGGCCGCTGCTCCGATCGACGGATCGGTGGCCGTTGTGGACGATCGGGCGTACGCGGCCGACACTAGCGGCGACGTGTACGCCGTGAACGTGGGGACCGGACGACAGATGTGGGCCTACCACGACCGGGGGTCGTCCATCACGGGCACACCGGCAGTCACCGGCGGGAACGTCATTGTCGGCACTGCGGCGGGCAATGTGATCGCCATCAGTGCCGGGACGGGCAAGCTGGCGTGGGCCACGACCGTCGGCCACGGGGCCATCGAGTCGGCGCCAACCTTCGACGGGACCGATATTTACGTCGCCTCGGAAGACGGTTACCTGTCTGCCCTCAACGCGACGACCGGGACACTGCTCTGGACGGCAACCCTAGCCGGCGCTCCGGGAACATCTTCTCCGGCAGTCGATCCGTCGTCCGGCGTGGTTGTCGTGGGTGACGCATCGGGCGACGTCAGTGCATTCTCCACGACTGCGGGCGCACCGCTGTGGACCTCGGCGACCGGAGGTGCGGTCACTGACTCTCCGGTGATTTCCGGGGGCATGGTCTTCATCGGGTCCGCCAGCGGGGATGTCTTGGCTCTCAAAGAGACCTCTGGCTCAACGATCTGGACCTACTCCGTCGGCCAACCGGTGAGTGCCTCTCCCGTCCTTATCGCTGGCATGCTCGTGGTCGGGGCACCCAACGGGACCGAGGTCTACCTTGATCCGGGCACCGGAGCCGTGACGTACCAGGCCTCTTTCGGTGCAGCTGTCTCCGGCATCGGAGGAGCCCAGGACTTCGTTGTCAGCAACCTCAGCTCGGGCACCGTGGTTGGCACCAAGTACCTCAATTACCAGCCACAAGCCTGGACGGCGTCGCCGGGAGGAACGCTGCAGTCTGCACCCACTGTCATCAACGGCGAGGTGTTCGTCACCGGTGAGAATGGCGCGATCGGGTGCTATACCGTCCCCACACGACCGCCAGTCTGACAGCGGTCGTTGCAACCCGCCGATGCCAGCAAGAGGCTCTGCCGCGGACGAAGCCGAGCACCAGAGTGACACAGCGGGGGCACCAATGATTGTACGTTCGTCCGTGCAGTTACCCTCCGGCTGGCTCTCTGAACAGCTCAGGTGAGAACAGATGGCGCCGAGTGCCGGCCAGGCGACCGCCCGGTAACTCTATGTGCTGTGTAGCCGGGCGGTGGCTATCTCGAAAGGGCGGAGGTCGAAGGAATCCTTGAACGCGCTCTTGGGATAGCCCCGGAGGTCGACAAGCCAGCCGGCCCGTCCGTCGATAGTGACCGTTGTTGGTGCAGGTCCAGGATTGAAGACCCTGACTTCGTGCACTCCACCATCCCGGCGTACGGCGCTCACCTCGGCGCCGCTGACGCTCAGCACGCTCCCGGTCGATGGACGAGCACCTCCGCCCTGACTGGCGAACACCTCGATCGGCAGGAGAATGTCGTCGGCAAGGGCATAGGCATCGTCGACACCGACCGCCAGTGCGTATTGCAGCGAGATTGGACGTCCGGCCATCTGGAGTCCCTCGACCGGGGTCACGGGGCCGGCGGGGAAGGGTCGATAGGCCATGCCAGCCCGGGACAACATTCCGGTCGAGCGAAGCACTGTCAACGCGATCGTGGAAGCCGCATCGCCAAGGGGGGTGGCCCCGATGTCGATCAGCTCGTACTCGCACACGCCATCGTGGATAACGGTCAGGTTCCCCGCCGACACGAAGCGACGGGCCGGCGCCGTAGGCAGGCCGAATTCTTCCGGGCGGCCCTCGGCCGTGAGTCCCCTCTCGACCACGGCGAACGCGCATTCGGCATGCGACGTTCGGGCCGGCTCGGGCAGTGGTAGATGCACTCGGAGCCGGTGGTCGCGGCTCGGGTTTACAAACGACGTGGTCACCCGTACCGCTGGCTCATCCGCTCTGAGTTCAAGCGACGTCTCGACCACCGCGAGCTGCTCCCCCACCCTGGTCTGCGAGCTGGCGTCAACGTGATCAGGCCAAAGGTACCTGGCTGTTATGACGACCTGCGCGCGCACTGGTCCCTGCTCGGCAAGGCGGACCGCCACTGCGCTCGGGGTGTCCACAAAGGTGTCCTCGCGAGGAGGGGAATAGTTGTACGAGTCACCCAAGTCCCCGCCGTCGACCAGCTGGCCATAGCCTGCCCGTCCATTGAGGGAGAACGAGCCCAGTACCTTGTCGACATCGACCGACACCAGACCATTGGAAAGCGATACCGACTCTCCGGACGCGCTGGCTACTACCGGGTAGGTCAATGCCACCGGTTCGAACGGTTGCCATCCGTAGCCGGACACCTCGGCCACCCGGGCCGCGATGCGGCGAATAGACGGCTGATTCAGACCAAGTCGGATCTCGGCATCGGGGTGTGCCTCCATGCGGGTGTAGATGTCCCGTTTGGCTTGCGCGATGGGTGCGTCATGACGCTCGTCAGGGCCGACCGAGAAGGTGATGTTGATGCACTCCTCGTCCTCTTCGACGACGATGTCCTGCAACCAAGAGTCGTGGTCGATCTGCGGGCTCTGGAGCATCCCGAGGATGCTCTGGACCGCGTCGGCATCGAGCACCATCCCTTTCGGATTGCCCGTGCGCTCCGACAGCACCTGCACATCCACGCTCGGCGGTTCGACTGCCCCGACCAGCAACTCGACAACCCCCGAACGGGCGCGCCGAGCTGGATTGAGCACGTAGGGTCCGGGCTCGGCCAGCGATTGCGCCAACGATTTGATGGCCCGCTCAGCCACTCCCCTAGCGATAGTGCGCGCTTCGGCGTAACGGTGCATGACGGCATCGACGACTTCGTCGATCGAGCAGGCGCAAATGGAGTCGTGGGCGGAGTTGCGTACGATCTCGGTCCAGGCCAGCTCGAGCTGGTGCTTTGGCCACTCCGACGGCTCCTGGAAGAGCGCTGCCAGAGGTTCCGCTCTTCGCTCCAGTTCGCGCACGGCCGATCCACCCATGCGCTTTACGTCGACCCGGTTCGAAGTGACGCCCATCAGCATGTCGGCACGGAAGCCCGATCGGAGTTCTCCTTTCCAACGCTCCAAGCCTTTTGTCGGTGCAGTTGCCAGGTACTTGGGAAGGGATGTGATGTCGAGGAAGAGGCCGTCTTGAAGATCGTTGGCCTCGGCAACGACCCGGCCCAGCCAAGGCTGTGGCATCAGGTGGTCAGAGCCGTTCATGCACAAGAGGTCATCGACTACCAGATCTCCTGCTTCTTCGAGGTGGCTCGCCAGACGTTCCACAAGTGCTTTGGCGTCGTCCGGGAGAGTAGCCCCGTTGCTGTAGCCATCGTGAAGGTATTCAGCCCGCACGGTGGATCCATCGGCCGCTTCCCAAAAGAACCCGTTCTTGGTGATCGTGGACGGCACGCCTCGCCAGACGACGGCGTTGGTGAATCCAGCCAGTCGGAGGATCTGCGGCATCTGCGCGATGTGACCGAACATGTCGGGAAGGTAGCCGACGTCCATGGCGCCACCGAAGGCCGCGGCGCGGCGAAGACCCATCTGCAGGTTACGGATGATGGTCTCTCCCGAGGTCAGGAACTCGTCCATCAGGATGTACCAGGGCCCCATGCCGAGGCGCCCGGCCGTTGCCAGTGCCCGAATGCGGTCTTCACCCTCAGGCCGCACCTCGAGGTAGTCGTCGACGACGGCCATCTGTCCGTCCAGCATGAAGTAGGGATAGCTGTCGTCGGATTCGAGCAACTCCAGGAGGGTGTCGAGCATGTCGACGAGATTCAGGCGAAACTCCTGGTATGACTTGTACCACTCACGGTCCCAGTGAGTGTGTGGAACGATCGCGACGCGACGGGCTGCCATGCACACCACACTATGACGAGTGACGTTGAACAGGCGAACAACTCGCGATGCGTGGGCTGTAGAGCTGGCCGCATCGACATGGAGCTGGAGCACTCGAAGGAGCGATGCACATGACTGGACAGACCCGGTGGAACCCACTGGGAGCGTTGACCCGGTCGTGGGGCCATTTTGTCCGACGCCCCCGTGCCACCCAGATCCGAACGGTGGCCCTGATCGCAGCGGTCCTTGTCGGCGTCAGCATCTGGGTGGTCACCGCGCCATCGGGCTCCTCCGCCACGACATCGACCGGCGGCATAGCAGACGGTGGCTCGGGCGGTGCCGGCCCCTCCCCGGTCAGCTCGGCCAGCGCCTCAACCCGAGGGATCACCGCCCACACCATCAATGTGGTCTTTCCAGTGGTGTCCCTCAACTCGCTCGCCGGCCAGGAGGGATTTGCCGCCGATGCCGAATTCGGCGAGCAGACCAAGGCGATCAACCTCTTCGTCAAGCAGATCAACGACCAGGGCGGGATCCACGGCCGCAAGATCAACGCCATCATCACCAGCTTCGACCCGACCAATGAGACCGAGATGCGGTCGCTCTGCAAGACCTGGACCGAAGGGTCCCCGGCGGCCTTTGCCGTGCTGGACGGGCTGGGTGATTGGACCGGCAATGATCAGCTCTGCATCACCCAGGAGGGGCACACCCCCTTCCTCGGCCAGTGGACGACCGTCACCAACTGGACCAACCAGGGCTCGCCGTATCTCTGGTGGATGGCTGCGGATCAGGCAACCATCCTTCAGGCCGTGGTCGACTGGGGACTCAGCGCGGGCCTGATCGGAGGAACCCGCAAGGTCGGGGTCATAGCCGGCGACCGGGCCTCGGACCAGGTGGCCCTCGATGACTATCTCCTGCCCGATCTGCGCAAGGCCCACATCACCCCTGTGGTGGAGACGATTGACGCCAACCCCGACGACACCGCCACGACCGACACCGAGGCGCCCCTGGCCATCCAGCAGTTGCGCAGTGCCGGCATCACCTCGGTCATCCCGCTCATCCCGTTCAATGTGTTCTTCCCGATACTCCAAGCCGAGACCCAGCAGCAGTATTTCCCCAAGCTCCTCCTGAGCGACTACGAGGGGAGCATCGAGTCATCTCTCGGCCTCATGCCCATCCCCTATGCCAAGGCCCTCAACGGCCAGGAGGGTGTGTCCACCGAGACCCTCGGTGGCATTGACAGCCCACGCCCGGAGAGCCAGGGCGGCTACAACACGGGCACACGCAAGTGCTGGACCGTCTGGCACAAGGTCTATCCCCAGACACCACCGGGGAACATTAACGACGTCATCGAGGAGCAGGGCCCCGTCGCAGGCTGGTGCGAAGTCATCACGCTCTTCGCCACCGCGGCCGAAGATGCCGGGCCCGATCTCAACAGGCGCACCTTCGTCACCGCCATGTCCAAGATCACCGACTTCCCGGGTACCTGGGCGAATGTCCTCAGCTATGGACCGGACAAGCGGTACGGGCCCACCGAGTACCAGGTGGTCAAATTGCGCGTCAACTCGCCGCCCTCCCCTCTGTGCAAGAGCACCAAGGGCTTCCCACTAGCGGGAACGTGCTGGGTCACCGTCCGGCCGTACCAACCACTGCCCGCTGGTTGAAGATCCAGGATCCACCGACCGGCGCCGGGGTGTCAGCCTTCGCCGTATCCTCGGGATGGTCGCCTGCCTCTGTCGAGTCCGGACCGGCGGTACGGTGCCCCATGGGAGGCGTCAACCGTCGTAGAACCCCAGTGGATGGTAGCCGATGAGGGTTTTCTCTCTCGGCGTCCGGGCACGCGCCAACGCTTCCGCCGAGAGGTGGTTGACCGAGGACGTCGGTCGGATGCGTTGAGCGATATCCCGACGCCCGTAGTGGCACTGGACGAACATCCGTCCAGGATCACCCGGACCAGGGGACATCCGACGATGCCATATGATCCGAAGCAAAAAGGGCAACGTCTCCTGCCCGGGTCACGACCGGAACGGCGCCCTGGCCATTCCACCGGAGGTCCTCGTCGGCGAGCTGTTCCATCGGTGGTGCCTGTCCCGAGGCATGACTACCAGGAATCAACCCGGTCGGGCCGGCCTCGATCGGGCAGTCCCAGAGATACAGGTGTGCGGCGATGGCGAACACGGGATACGGGATCCGGTTGTCCCAGGAGACACTGGGATCACGAGGGATGTGTGGGCCTCCGTCGATATGCCAGAAGCGCCCGAGGTGATCGTTCTCGCCCGACCGCTGCCACCAGGCGGTATTGGCGATGACGTGACAGTCCTCTCCCAACAGGGGCTCGACCACCTCGAGGATCCGAGGGTGGCCTATGGCGCGTTGCACAACGCCGCTGCGATTGAGCATCTCGTAACGAAATGGGGCCGATTGCTCGGGGGAATCTCCACGCTCATCGGGTGGGTACTCCTCGAAGACCCGTTCGACATCGGTACAGAGCGCTGCGATCTCCTCTTCGACGAAGACGCCGTCGAGTACGACGTATCCATCCGACTGGAGCCGCTCCACCGAAGGGGGGACCGCGTCGGAACGGAGAGTCAGGAATCCGGACGACCGACTGAGCATCCCGCGATTCTGGCGCCAATGGGAGCGGCAGACAACGCAGAAGCTCAGATCCGTCTCACGGCTCTCCTCACGAGCCCGATATACGGCGATGGGGCAGCGGAGTCCTCGCAACGGCCCTGGTCAGGCAGCTCTCAGGTCACCGGTCGATCTTCTCCGTTCGCCTGACCAATCACTACCATCCGGCATTAGGGTGACCGGTCGTGGACCGAGCCGACATCCCTACCGTGGAGTTCAGCTTCCCCGAAGGATTTCTCTGGGGTGCGGCGACCGCAGCTCATCAGGTCGAGGGAGGCAATGTCAACAACGACTCGTGGGCATTGGAGCACGACTCAAGCTCGGATTACTCCGAGTCGAGCGGGGACGCATGTGATTCACTGCATCGCTGGCCCGAGGATATCGAGCTCATTGCAGCGATGGGGCTCGGCGCCTATCGATTCTCACTCGAGTGGAGCCGAATCGAGCCCGCCGAAGGCGAGTTCTCCAACGCCGCAATGGACCACTACCGCCGGATGTGCGCGGCGTGCCGCGACCGGGGCATTGTTCCTGTGCTGACCTTTCACCACTTCACGACGCCGACCTGGCTCGCCAGGCGCGGTGGCTGGCAGGCCGCAGACGCGCCCGAGAGGTTTGCCCGCTTTGTGACCCGGGCGGGAGCCCATCTCGGCGACCTCATCGGCTGGGCATGCACGATCAACGAACTGAACCTCATCGGCGTCAGGGACTACGACCTCGGGTCCTCTTCATCCGGAATGAAGGACAGCCTCGCGCGCCATCTGGCGATCAACGAGACCATGGTGCGTGCGCATCGCCTGAGCGTCGACGCCCTGCGATCGGGACCTGGCGACTTTCCGATTGGCCTGACGCTGTCCATGGACGAAATGGTGGCAGAACCGGGTGGGGAGGGCGTTCTCGAATCGGCTCGCGAGATCCTGGAAGACACGTTCTTTCGAGCGACCAGGGGCGACGATTTCATCGGCGTCCAGTGCTACTCACGTGTGCACTTCGGCCCAGAGGGTCAGGCTCCCAATGACCCGGGAGTGCCCACGACCCAAATGGGATACGAGTACTGGCCGCAGGGAGTCGAGCACTGCGCCCGACGAGCCGCGGCGATGACCGGTCTGCCGGTGCTCCTGACCGAGAGTGGGATCGCGACCGACGACGACGCCGAGCGCATCACCTATCTCGCCGAAGTCTTGCGTGGTGTGCGGTGCGCCCTCGACGATGGAGCGGACATACGTGGGTACTTCGTGTGGAGTTTGCTCGACAACTTCGAGTGGTCCCACGGCTTCAGGCCCAAGTTCGGTCTCCACAGCGTCGATCGCAAGACATTCGCCCGCCGTGCCAAGCCCAGCGCATCGTGGTTCGGCGCTGTGGCCAGGGCAAACGGCTTGGTCGCGCCAGGCTGAACGGTGTCGGAGGGGCGTTTGCAACCTTCAGCACACGGACCAGTTTGGCGCACGGAGTGGGCGGCCTGACCTGGTTTAGAGGGTCCCGAACTGCTCCACGATCGTTCGGACGTAGTCGCAGGTCCTTCGCAGATTGGCAACCTCTATCGCCACTGGGTCTGGATCGGCACCAAAAGGCCCAGTGACGAACATCATCGCCATCGACATCTTCCCAGTCGCTTCGAGGTTCTCGGCCACCGGTGGGTCGAAACGGAGGCGGGCGAGCTCGCACTCCTCCTCCGGATCCCACTCGCTGACTTCCTCAACGTCCACCTTCTCGGCAAGGCGTCCCCTGTAGTTGATAGTGATTGCTCCCGGAAGCGGGATCGGCAGTCTGGCCGCGATCTGTCGGTGCTTGTCTGCATTGGAGAACCGATAGATGCCCCAGAGCTGATCTGCTCTCGGCTCCGGGTCTCGCTTGTAGGGCTGAATCTGCTCGATCACGCCAACGCCATGAACGATCCCGCCGAGCGGCCCATTCCGCTTTGGGCTACGTGCTGGCCCAACCTCGTCGAGGAACTTCTGCTCGTCAATGTAGATCGGGAACTGATGCCGGGAGGTAAGCGACACGCCACTCGCGTCAACCAAGGCGGTAACGATGTAATCGAGGGCGCTTCTAAGGTTGTGGACAACGTCGCCGAAGATGACCCCGAAGCGTGATTCTGAGACGTTCGTAGGAACCAGGAACATCGAGCACCACCCGGTCGTTGGATCGACGGGTGAGAACCGAAACCCATATGAAGGATTCGACAGCGACCAAGGCTTCAGCTCGGCGTCCAGCTCGTCAGAATGTTCGATCGCCCGCGCAACCTTGGCGTGAGCCGTGGTTAAGTCGATGCCGAGTGGCGTCACTCCAAGCGGCCCGTGGTGCGATGGTCAGCCCACGCAGTGTTGACAGGGTGGATCCGCTCCCAGTCGTCCTCGAGTGCGTCCCCGTGGTCGAGGCACGACGACACCCGGTGCTCCTTGCCTGCAGCGTCGATGAACGTCCCACGCAGGGTGATGGGCAGCGGACAGTGGTGAGGCCGGCCGTGGGCACCTGGGAGCGCGCTGGAGACGAATCTGAAGCAGCCATCAGGGTCGATGCTGAACGCTTCCGCGTAGTGCGGCATCGGCGTGTGTCGGGAACAACCCATCTCGCCTACCGTACCGCCGGGGTGTTCGACCTGCTGCCTCATCTGCGTGGAGAAAGGGTGGCTCAGAGCGGCTCAGGGATCGCCGTCAATTCGCGGTTGATCGTGCTCACCAGTTCTCCGCTGCATACCCGAACGGCTTGGGCCTTGGACTTAATGTCGGGAAGCCGCTCGGGAGGTACCGCCCTCGCTATCCACCGTTTGCCCGGCACCATGAGCGTTGACCGAGCGAACGCATTTGTAGCCAGAGAAAGCCCCCCGAAGCTCGATTGCACGGTCTCGGCAACGTCAGAGTGCAGGGTGCCCGAAAGCCTGCTCCACTGGTCGTCATCGGGCAGGGTTGGTCCCGATGTGCCATCTCCTCCGTGGAGCTGGTTCATCACGTTGGCGACTACGCCAGTCACCGTTGTGGCGAACACGCACACCTCTTGATAGGCGTCAAACCGGCGGTCCGTCAGCCTGTCGTTGTGGGCCCTCCGCCATTCCGCCCGCAGCGTGGATCGGGTGCCCACGTAACCGAAGCCACCAACCGCGAGGCCGCCGCCGATACCGCCGAGCAGGCCTGCGAGCGCCGCGTCCATCCCCCGAGTGTCCCTTAGCTGGTCGTGACCCGAGGTAGGGCTGCCCTGACGACGTTGATTGCATCGTTGTAGTTTCCGACATCGGTACCGGTCTGCGCTTGAATCGCGGAGATAGTCGCTGAGGGCGTATTTGAGTTGACAGCACCCTCCTGGGCAAGATCGTTCCGAAACTGCCTCGCTGTCCCCACAACCGCGTTCACAGGTGCGTTCATCTGAGCAGGCCATGGCAAGGCAACCAACTGGCCCACGAACGCGCTCACCGCGGCTTCGTAGGTTGAAGCCGCGGACGCATACTGCTGGTAGTCGGTCTGTATCTGAGCTGTTGCCGCTGCCTCATCATTCTGCGCGGTGGAGGCCTGCTGGTCCTCGCTTTGCGCGCAGCTCCCATAACTCGTGAAATCGGCGGGATTGCAACCAACCCCACCCTCGTTAGAACTCACGGTTGTTTGATCCTGCTGGATCCGTTGGTCCTGAGTGTTGATGTCCGACGTGGCTCCCTGGAATGCAGCCGCGTAGGCATGATTGGCCACGCTCTCGGTTGCAAGGTCCGAGAGAAACTGCTGGTTGAGAGAAGCGAGAGCGGCTGCACTCACACCTGGAGGTGCTGACACCGATCCTGAGCTGGTCTGTGGGGCATGTTGACCTCCACCGGACGCAAGGGCCCAGACACCAACGGCGAGCGCGATAGCGATGACCGTGCCCAAGCCAATCCACAGCCCCAACCGATTCCCGCTCGTGCCCTCTGTAGGGCTCGCGGCGTTGGGGGCGAGCGGAGGGACGTAGGCGAACGTAGGGAGACCCTGAGGAACTGGCGCTACGTAGTCAGGATGCTGCTCGGGTGGATACCAGTTACCGTCCGAGGCTTGCCACCACCCTGGATGGGTGTTCTGCGGCGCACGGGTCCTGGCGTCATAGACCATGACTTCAATCTCGGCCGAACCTCTTTCGGACTTGAGAAGGGCACTGTCAAGCCGGGAGCGGCACGCGGCCATCAGGGGGGCGTCACCCGTACACCTGGTCGGGATAGCCACGCCTGCGGGCCGTGTCCCGTCGCATGAACTCCCTGAAGGATGCCCCGGTGCCGACCCCCCGCTCCGCACCCCACAGCGCAAGAGGGAGGGCGGTTACCAGGCCGTCGTGGGCCGCCTTCCCCTCGTACTTCGGTCTGCCTGGCCGGTCCGATTCTGACCGGGGGACCCTGCCCCTGATCAGGCACGAGTGGGGCACCCCCTCGCACGGGTGGCTCGATTTCGGTCGGTGCCGAATGGCGATGACTCAAACGTCACCCGCTCGGAATCTCATCCCGATACTTGGGACAGAGGTCCTTGACGGCAAGTACGTCCATTTTGTAAGTGTCCTTTGCGTCCTTTGCGGGCAATCCGCCGCTGGCCTCATCCGTCTTCAACCTCTCGCTGAGTCGACCCATCGTGGCTCCGTGGCCGAGCGCCAAGCACAGACCTTGGCCCTCCTGGAGGATCGGTGGGTGTGGGTCCTCCCCGAATACCTCAGCTGCTCCCGAGCTTTTCACGTCATTTACAAAATGTTGCTGAACCGAAGGGGACGACGAACATGCCGGAATCAGTAGGCAGACGGAGAGCATCAGACCGATCGAGCCTCGGACCCGCCACCTCGCCATAGGCATGACTCTTGTTATCGGCTAGTAGCAGCAGTTGGTTGAGAGGTACCCCGAAACACCGGGTCAGAGGCGATTATCCCTGCCTCCGACCGGCACATGCGGGGCAGGGGATACAGGACTTCCTCGACCTGCGGGCGAAGACCCAATCGTGGATTCAAGGTCCTCCCGACCCATGTCGATATTCCCCAAGGTGCAGGCACCTTCCAGCCGAAGCCGGTTCGCCTTTGCATCGAGCTTCCTGTTCTCGGTTCTCCTCGTCACGTCATGTGACTCGACAACACCTACATCCGCCGGTTTGGTTGTTCCGATCAGCTGCCCCAGCGCAACAGCCTGTCTGAACACGGCGAAGATGGATGGCCACCGTGAGCACGTTCTGACCCCTGGCGGGAAGGCAGTCAGCGTTGGCAAGAGCTGGTACTACCCGCCGCAAGGCAAGTTGGGCTGGGGAGCCGCACTCGCATATCGGGACACTCAGCTCAGTCAGAACTTCGAAGAGTCCATTGGCACGAAGCCAGTGGTGTATCCGTGTCTCGCTCAAACCGCTGTCCAGGTCGAGCAAAGCGGATATCAGGTGTGTCTCACTGCCAACCAAGGGAAGCTATCGGCCCGATTCTACTCCTCCGGGGACCTTTACCAGCTCTACTTCCCTGGTGCAACAGACTCGACCGTCCCTGAGCAGAAGGTGCAGTTACTCGGCATCGTGCAGTTGCTGCGTTAGCGGTGTCCCAGATCGCCGGGAGAGTGTCACACTCCGGCACGACTAGGAACCTGTGCGTCAGGGTCCTGAAGTGCCCGAACTCGGGGAGTCTTCCGTGCTGTGGCGTCTGCCAAACCCCATGGCAAGAGCTGCGATCGCAAACCCGAGCGAAACCCACATGACGATCCCTCCGACGGCGCTTATCACCTGGCCAGAATGGAACTGAGCAACTGGATTGAGAGCCGCTGTAGTCCAGCTCGTCGACTGGGAACTCACCCACTGGCCAAAGAGGTTGAGGATGACCCCCACGGCGAAAAGAACGAGGTAGACGATCCAGAGCGCCGTACCTGGTCGAGGTTTCTTCTTCTCGTAGCCCGGTGGCACATCGTGGTTCAGCGCCCATCCGGCGGGCGGTGAGTGCGGCGAGACATCAGACTCCACAAGACTTGTCTCGACCATTTGCGTGAGCAGCTTGAGGCCGCAAGCCTGCCCCTGATCACCGGGTCAGGGTTGCACGCAAGGTGCCGCTGACCGGATACGTGTGGGGCATGGGAGGACCGGTCCAGACGCCCGTGACTGTCGGGTCGAGTCCTACGCGAGTCGCACCATCTCACGATCGTCTGGTGACCAGAACGCCGTGAAGGAACCCTCGATCTCCCGAGGGGGCACGCGGTGTTTCTGCATTTGATACGAAGCGAGCAAACCGGACCGACCCTGAATCTCGCACACACGGGAGTAGATGGAGACGACGAGCTGAGCAGCGGCGCTCTTTGCCAGCACGCTTGGTTCTGTCGAACGCATCTCATCCACATTGCCTTTCTTCACCCATATCGTGCGCTTGCCATCCACGTCACCGGGCCGTATCCACCGGGCAGGTGCGTACATGAATCCACTGAGTTGGACCGCGGTGCCGTCTCGACGCCACACATACGGGTACCACCCACTGAATCCTACGCCGCGACCAAATGCCTTCTGGAACACGAGGCCGACTCCAGCGATCTCATCGAGCGGAACCTGCAGTGTGGAGAAGAGGCGTGGAATAAACAGATCGCTCTGAGTAATCCGGGTCGGCCTGAACACCCTCAATGCAAACAAGAGGTAGACACACCACATCAGCGCCAAGACACCCGCCGTAATGATCGCACCGCCATACACGGGCTTGGGGTCATCGACAATGGTAATGATCATGTAAATCAGCACACCGGAAAAACCGGCGAGGGTAAAGAGAACCAACAGCTGCCCCGGGCCGTGGGGCCGAACTCGAATCACTGAATCGGGCGCGGGACTCGATCTCACGCTGACATCTTGCCTCACTGCTCGACTTGTCAGGGGGCTCGCACCACACTGCCCCCGATCGCCGGGACGGTGGGGCAGATCGGCTGCTGCGGATCACTGAAATTCCCCACCCTCGATCACTGAAATTCCCCACCCCTGAGCGGGGTGGTGGGCCACTTGAAGGGTCCGCCAATCGGGTGGAGGGCCCCTCGATGCTGACGGTGTCCAAGCCGACCAGCACGAGGAGCCCCCTGCCATGTTCTCAGTGGGAGAAGACGTGGAAGCAGATGCACTGTTCAAACGGGGGTGGACCGTCTCGGCCATCGCCCGTCATCTCGGTCGTGACCGCAAGACGGTCCGTTCCTATCTGTCGGGCGAACGGACACCGGGTGTCCGCCGTTCCGGCCGTGCCCGACCCGCTCGACGAGTACCGGGCCTACGTGGTCGCCCGGTTCGCCGACGACCCGCACCTGTGGGCCTCGGCCCTGTTCGACGAGGTGGTCGCCCTCGGGTATCCCTCGTCCTATGTGAGCTTCGCCCGCCAGATCCGGCTGGCCGGGCTGCGCCCGCACTGCGAGGCGTGCTCGGGGGTGAAGGGCCGGGAGACCATCGAGATCGACCACCCCGCCGGCGAGGAGATCCAGTGGGACTGGTTCGAGCGGCGGAAGGCCCCGTGGGGCGGGACCGCCTATGGACTCCTCGGCACGCTGTCGCACTCGGGGACGCACCCGCGGGGTGCTGGCCGAGTCGATGGACCAGGCCCATCTCATCGAGGCCATGGACGCGGTGATGCGGCGCCTGGGCGGCACCGCCCGGAAGTGGCGCACCGACCGCCTGGCCACGGTGATCGTGCCCGGCACCGCCGATGTGCAGGCCAGCTTCGCCCCGGTGGCCAAGCACTACGGGGCCATCGTCACCCCGTGCCCGCCCCGGACGGGGGAACCGCAAAGGGGCGGTCGAGTGCGGGGTGAAGTTCTGCTGCGGCCGGTGGTGGCGCACCATGACCGCCACCACCATGGCCGAGGCCCAGGTGAGCATGGACCACTTCTGGTCGACCACCGGGGATGCCCGCCTGCGGCCACCGGGGCGCTATCTCGACCCCGGGAGCTGACCGAGCGAGGAAGGCCGTCCCAGGTGGCCGACCGTCGGCGAGCTGGCCGACGCCGAGGAGCTGATGGCCCTGCCGGCGGTTCCCTATCCGGCCACCATCGAGGTGCACAAGGTCGTCGACGACAAGGCCAGCGTGGCCTTCCGGGGCAACCGCTACTCGGTGCCCCCGGGGCTGGGCGGGGCCGAGGTCACCCTCCGGCACCGGCTCGGCACCGGCAGCCTCGAGGTCTTCTCGCCCGTCGGGCGTCGAGCTGGTCTCCCACCGCCTGGCCCAACCGGGTGCGGGCGCCATGGTGCGCACCGAGGCCCACCGGGTCGCCCTCGAAGCGGTGGTGCTCTCCCAGTTCAGCGACCGCTCGTCCCTGTGACCGCAAGGCCAACAAGCCTCCCGGCGCGGCCGCCCGGGCCGAGCGGGACCGCCTGCTCAGGGCGCAGGCGAGTGGTCCGGCACAGAACCGAGCGTCGACCTCGAGGCCATGGCCGAGATCATCGCCCTGGCCTTCCCCGGGGCCACCGAGGCCGGGGAGGTGCCGGCATGAGCGAGAACTCCAGATACCAAGAGCTCCGAGCCCATCTGGCCTTCCTGCGGATGACCGCAGCCGCCGAGGCGCTGCCGGCCGAGCTCGACCATGCCGTCAAGGCCAAGCTCAACCACCAGGACTTCCTGGAGCGACTGCTGTCGGTCGAGGTGGCCGCGGTCGACGAGCGCCGGCGGGCCAGCCTGGCCCGGTTCGCCTCGCTGCCCTCGCCGTTCACCCTGGCCGACTTCGACTTCTCGGCCCAGCCGTCGGTGGACAAGAAGATGATCGACGAGCTGGCCACCCTGCGCTTCGTCGAGGACGCCACCAACGTGCTCCTGATCGGGCCGCCGGGGGTGGGCAAGACCATGCTGGCCGTCGGGCTCGGACACGCCGCGGTGGCCGCCGGGATGCGCACCTATTACACGACGGCCGCCGAACTGGCGGCCCGCTGTCACCGGGCGGCCATGGAGGGTCGGTGGGCGACGACCATGCGCTTCTATGCCGGGCCACGGCTCTTGATCATCGACGAGGTGGGCTACCTGCCCGCTCCCCGCCGAGGCCGCCGCCGCTCTGTTCCAGGTGGTCAGCCAGCGCTACCTGAAGGGAAGCATCGCCCTCACGACCAACCTCGGGATCGCCAGTTGGGGGAAGGTCTTCAACGACGATCCCATGGTGGCCGGTGCCATGCTGGACCGGCTCCTCCACCGGAGCGTCGTCCTCAACATCGACGGCGACAGCTACCGGATGCGCAGCCACCGGGCCCGGGCCGAGGCCAGCCGGAAGGCGGTGGCCGGATCATGAACGAACCTCGCAACGCCGACGCGTCCACGGCCGACCCCGACGAAGGGAAGCAAACCCTCTATCGCACGTCCGCCTACTACGCCCCGGCGTCGCCGATGGGCCTGCTCCCGGCGTGCTGGAAGGTCATGCACCACTGCACCACCTGCCACGACTGGGTCGGTCCCGACCAGCTCATCGCGCATGCCCGTCAGCACGACAAGGAGGTGGTCGAAGAAGACTGACCTACACTCACCACAAGCTCGCCGCCTCGCTCAGCAACTGGGGAATTTCGGTGATCGAGTCTGGGGAGTAATCCGTGATCCCTACCACGGCACCATGGTGGCACCTCAAACTGTGAGCCATGATTGGTGAATGGGCCTGTTATGTAAGTACTTCGTAGCTGACTCCGATGAGATAGCCGGGGGCACCGTTGATTGGGTTGGCGGTCCGCAACACCCGCCCGAAGCGAAGGGCATCTTTCGCAAGAGGACCCCCGATCCATTCCCGTCGGTAGAAGCGCCTGGCATCGATCCCGTTGTGATGATGGGAACGTTGGGGCATCTCTTGGCCGGTGAACCCCCTTATGCCGAGGCAGTTGATGGTGGAGCGACGGTCGAGACTCGAAACGGAGGCGAGCGAATGATCTATCGCCTGGCGCCGTCTGTTGTCCGGAACCTTGCTGACAGCGCTGAAGGACAGCTCGGCCCTGTTGCTGAGCAATGGGCGCAGACCGAGGAGTTCTTTGGCCAGGGAGACGCCGCCGTACTGACGGATTTGATTGTGGAGATGGCCTCTTTGGCACGACAGGCCGAGCATGATCAGAAGGCTGTGTACTGCTGGCTCAGCGTCTAGACGGGTATCCCATAACACCGGTTATACAGGTGATCCACCTCCTGGGATAGGCATCCGGGGGATCCTCCTCGGGTGCAAGCCCGACAAGGAGGTGTGCGGTGGTGTGGAGTCCGTCGTTCGAGAGTCACGTCCGGCCGGACGGTGAACTCGAGTACAGGATCGGTCACGAGTTGGTCGATCAGTTCTTGGAGTTCGTGGTGGGCCGGGCCCGTCCGAACACGGTGCGGGCTTATGCCCACGACCTGAGCGTCTTCTTCTCGGTGGTTGCGAAAGAGCCCACCGAGGTAACCCCGAAGGATGTGATGGCCTTCGTCATCGCGCAACGTCGCCCACGGCCCGGTGCCGAGAACGTGGTCCGCATCGCCGATGGCTCCGCCGGACTGTCGGCGGCCACCATCAAGCGCCGGTTGGCTGCCGTCTCCAGCCTTTATGGCTACCTGATCACCCGTGACGATGTCGGGGTGACGGTGAACCCGGTGCCCCGGGGCATCGCCACCCGCCAGAGCCGGTCGCGCAAAGGGCGAGGCCTGCCTCTCGTGCGCGGGGTGCGTCGACTGCCGAGGATCTTGGATCCCGAAGAGATCGAGGCATTGATGGGCGCACTGCGCACCGACCGTGACCGGGCCATGGTCCAGGCCATGGTGCTCGGAGGACTGCGACGGTGTGAGGTGCTGGGTCTGCGACTCGGCGATCTCCGGCTCGGCGAGTGGCGGGTGCTGATCACCGAGGGCAAGGGTGGCCACGAACGCCTGGTGCCGCTCTCGCCCACCTTCTTTGCAACCGTGGCCCGCTACTTGAACGACGAGCGACCGGCCGATGCCACGAGCGACTCGGTGTTTGTGTCGCTCAAAGGGCCGCGTCGCGGTCAACCGCTCTCGACACCGGGACTCGACGAGATCGTGCGGGCGGCACGCAAGCGGGCCGGGCTCAGCCACGGCACCTGTCACGAACTGCGCCACACGTGCTTCACCCGGTTGCGGGAAGCGGGGATGGCCATCGAGGCCATCCAGGCCCAGGCCGGACACCGGTCGATCTCCTCGACACGGATCTATCTGCACCTGGGTGCTGACTGGCTGGCCGACGAGTACCGGCGGGCCGTCGAAGCCATCGAGGCTCAGGCCGCGGTGGGGGTGGCCCAATGAACGCCCTGGCCCAATCAGCGCAGCCGAAGACGCGCCGTCCGGGCGGTGGGACACCCGAGGTGACGTGGGCCGAGATCGCCGCCCGAGCGCCCCGAATGGCCGCCACTATGGCCTCCTACCTGGACCAACTCGAAGTCTCGGCCCGATCCGCCACCGTGAGTGCCGTTGACCTTGTCCTCCGGTTCTTCGCCCACCGGGTCACCCTCGCCGATCCCACCTGCGTGTCGGTGGCCGGCATCGGACGAGCCCATATCGAAGACTTCAAGTGCTGGCAGGCTGCCCGCCCGGGGAGGGGTGGCAAGCCATTGTCGACCACCACCATCCGACACCGGCTCGGCTTCTTGCGCACGTTCTTCGAGCGGATCATCGAGTGGGACTATGACGACGCTCCGGCTCGACTGCCCATCTACTCGAGCGACTTCCCCGCCCTCGACGAAGCACTGCCCAGGTTCTTGGACGATCCGACGGCGGCCAAGTTCATGGCCGCACTGGCCACCGATCCGAACCGGCGACGACGCCTCATGGTCGAGTTGTTGGCCCGGACCGGGATGCGGGTCGGTGAGCTGGCCGCCCTCGAAGACGACGCCATGGTCAGCCTCGGAGACATCCGCCAGCTCAGGATCCCCGTCGGCAAGCTGCACAACGACCGCTACGTTCCCCTGTTGCCGATGCTGATCGATCTCATCGTCGACTACCAGGCGTGGCGTGGACCGTCCCGCTCCGGATATCTGGTCGAACGAGACGACGGCAAGCCATTCGACCGGCGCACCGTCCAGCGCTACGTCGCTGCCGTGGCCAAGCGGGCCGGAATCGGCCACGTCCATCCCCACCAGTTGCGTCACACTCTGGCCACCCAGTCCGTCAACCGGGGCATGAGCCTCGAGGCGATCGCTGCCTTGCTCGGGCACCGGTCGATGGACATGACGCTCATCTACGCACGCATCTCGGACCACACCGTGGCCGAGGAGTACTTCAGGGTGACCGAGGCGGTCGAGGCCAACTATCGACGGATCGACCCGACTCCAACTTGTTCGGGATGCGCCGCAGCACGGCGAAGCCGCCGATCGACCACCGGCGTCTGCTCGCCAACGGCCACTGCACGCGACCCGCGCTGCTCGACTGTGCCTTCGAGAGTGTCTGCGAGCGGTGCGGGTTCTTCGAGACCGGGCCGAAGTTCATCACCATCCTCAAACGACAACGCAACCACGCCGAAGAGCGCGGCCAAAACGAGCGGGCCCAACTCTTCGATGGCCTCATCGACGGAGTCGCCGACGCCCCGTGAGTGTGATTCCATTGGTCTCAGCCCAGGGCCAACGGATCACCTGTATAACACCGGTTATGAGCGGCCCTCCGCAGTACGCCTGGTCGATGCGCCCGGGTCGCCGCTGGACCAAGGGGGGCGGGGCTCATCCTTTGGATCCTTGGCCGAACGAAGAATCTCGCGCAGTTCACGGGCGACGTTGATGGCCTCCTCGGTCACCTGTTCCTCGAGCTCTGCCATTACACGAGGAGAGCAGAACCCGTGGCCGAGGTTCATCATGTTGCCTGGCCGGAACGGCGGCCGCGAATAGCCCCGCGCTGGGCCGTATGACACCGCCGCCGTGCCGTCCTTGCGGATAGTCACGATCGGAGAAGACTTCGAGTTCCTTGGGGCCTTAGGCAAGCTGACTTTGCCTTCCTCGCGTGCACGTGCGCGCATCCAATTGCAATTTTCGAAGTTTGACGCAGGTGATGCGAGAGGGCAGGGATCCGGGAGTGTGCCCCAAGGGTCCACATGCCCCGGGGGGTCAATAATGACTGCCTTCAGCTACCTAGAGCTGTAATGACTTAGCGCACTACCTGCCGACGCGTATTTCTCTTCCGCTATCCCGGGCTAAGGGGCTGGGGCAGCGTGGCAACGAACGCTTCCAACTACCGAGCACGCCTCCGCCATGCACACCGTGGACAAAATAGCTTGAGTGACCGTGATGACTGAGTCCAGTAGGACTGCGTCGGGTACCACTCGTGGCAGGCCGCGCACTGGCGGGCATCCGCGGGGTTTCCAAACACCGTGGCGGTTGCCGGGATAGGGCGCGGCCAACGACGACGACGCCGCTTCGTGGCCCGATCAGCGGTCCTAGGGGCTGGCGACAGCTCCCAACCCCGAGCTCTAAGTTCAGGGCGCGAATGGTGCTGGATGGCGGCTTTGGGGATCTTGACCGTGACCACCAGGTGCGCTGATTCCTCCCGGGAGCGTCCGGTGATCCTCCATCCCGAATGGGTCTCCAGGTTTGCCAAGAGAGCCGCATTCTCATCGGTTTCGAGCATCTTCACGATGTAACGGCGAAACCGACGAGGTGACTGTTGTGTTCCCATGAGTGACTCCTCTGCGCGAACGCGCTTGGGTCAAGCCCATCTGTCTGGGGGAGACATGAGTGGGCTTCGGGTTCTACTACTGGGGGTGTCCAACTGTCCGCACCACCTACCGCGCCTATTGCTGGCTGCGGCGACTCTCCCGGATTGCGTTCAGGCTCCGACCAGGCCTGTCTGGGCCGTCGCTCGAGGCGACGGAACATCAAGTTGACGGTCAGGCTCCCCTATCCGATGCGACCGGCGGGTGAGCAGGTCCTTGGCGGCCGTACGTGGTGTCGTCCCACATTGGATTGCGAGTCTTCCCTTCTTCGGCGGAACAGCGGCCGATGCGACCTAGCCCTCCGAGCAAGCAACACTCGAAAGACAGGCCGAAGTGGCTATCGTGTCCAGGAGCGTTCTCCTTCCTGGTTCCCAAGGTCAGGCGTAGAAACGTGCGACGGCCTCTGCCTCCGAGCGGGGGCCGTGTCGCGACTCGTGGGGCCCTCCCAAGACCGAAGCCCACGGATGACCCTGAAGTGATCGTCTGCAAACTGCGATAGGGCGGTCATTTCCTGGGTTCCCGCACTAACGTGCTCGGAGGCGATTTGGCAGCTTCTGAGCGAATCCCCGTGAGGTGTGGCGGCCTTCTACCTGCTCGGTGCCAGATGCCTCTTCGGTCGAGAACGAGAACCAGCTTGCCGTTCCCGTTGGTAACCGTTGGGGGTTCACCGTGGGCGCTGAATCCACACCGATGAAGGTCTGCCGTGCCATTCGTGGCAAACGTCTCGTGGCATACCACGCAGTGGGCACGAGCCACGCCGGTCCAGCTTCGGTGGCAGTCTCGGCAGTGGGTGCCACGATGAGAAGGGGGCCAGCCGCCGTGCTTTCGGGCGTAGGCGCAGACCTCGCAGGCATGTTCGGGCTGCCTACTGAGGTCCATGACTCATTTCCTCGGAAGCCGACGCGAGTGAGGGCCTCGCGCACACGTTGCGCGATTTTCCGTGGTTAGCGGGAATTCGCGCCGGAAAAAAGGGGGGATCCGGCTGCACCTGGCCACTCGCTGGTGAATTCCGTGTGCCAGGTTCAAGTCGGGTCTCCGAGTGATCCGCTGCACACCAAACGGCTCCTGACCAGGGGCACCCGCGTGGCTGGCGACGCATTCAATCGACCGTCATCCGTACCTTCGGAATGTCCCGATGCACACAAACGAGACTCCTGGCACCGGACTGCTGCCTGCAGGATTCGGAGTAGCGCCTTTGCTGCCCTAGGCGTCAGGGCGCTCGAGACTGCAGGTAGATCGCACTCAACAGTCAGAGCCGATACGGTCACTCGGCTCCTCCAATCTCATCGAGCTGCCGCAGAAGGGACACGTAGCGGACCAGTCGCTCACCCCTCGGCTCGCGACCGTCTTGCCCTCGCTCCCACAGTGAGACGCAAGCACCAGAGGCCCCGACCGCATGGCCGACGGCTGCCTGCGACACACCGGCGCGCTCGCGGATCTCCCGGCGCTCTGAGGGCGTAGGTAGGCGCTGACGTGCCTGCGCAACTTCGATTGCGGATGGCGCTGAATCGGCAGTCGACTCGTCTGTGGGCATATTCCAGCATTGGAGTTAGTTGAGGAGCCGTAAACAGTCACTCGAGATCCAGTCCTTCAATACTTTCCGTACTGTTGACAGCTGGTTGACGAAGCGTTACCGTCAGCGGCATGGCCCTTCCTCAGGAGGCCCACCGTCGCCTCGTGAAGAAGCTCAAACCCGGAGGCATGACCGTGTACTTTCCCGGGACGATCACACCTGAGGATGCGGACCCGTTCATAGGTGGCAGGTCATCCGACGGACAGCTGAGATGCCTGGCGTATCTTCATCTGACCGGGTCCGGTGTCATTGTGATCAAGGAGCTCGAGGTCATGTCGTGGGATGGCGCGGAACGTCACATTGGCTCCACGGAACTCCAAAGTCTGCCGATTCACCGTTGGCTCACAAAGGCCCACACCGACCTGGCAGGGTGGGAAGCCGCCGAGAGAGGACACGGGCGAGCAACCCGTCTCGGCAGCGCCGACTGGGCAGTGGGCACAGAACGTGGACGAGGACGTGACTTCTATCGGCGCGTGGCGTTGGAATACCTCGACCTGCAGAGCCAGGGCGTAACTCACATCCAAAAGACCCTCGCCCAGGAGTCCCGACAGCGACTGGGGATCGATCTCGACGCGGTGCAGATCCGCGATGCGTTGACAAGGGCCACCCAACGGGGCTTTCTCTCCCCCGGCACTCGAGGCCGCGCTGGACGCCGGCCGGGCCCGAATCTTAATTTGGACACGGACCACGGGAAGCAGGACTGACTAGTGACCGGAACCAGGTTTTCCTTCTACGGCCGAGTGTCCACCGAGGACCAGCAGGACCCGACGAGCTCGAAACAGTGGCAAATGTCCCGCGCTCAGTCCCTAATAGAACCCCACGGCGGGATGGTCGTCGCCGAGTTCTTCGACATCGGGCAGAGCCGGTCGCTCCCCTGGAAGCGACGGCCGGAGTCGCTGGCCCTCCTCGAAGCGTTTAAGGATCCCAACAGGGGCTTCGACGCCGTGGTTATCGGTGAGCCAGCAAGAGCGTTCTACGGTGGACAATTCGGCCTGACCTTCCCGGTGTTCACTCACTACGGCGTCGAGCTGTGGGTGCCTGAGGTGGGTGGGAGGGTCGACCCGGGATCCGACGCTCACGAACTGGTGATGGCGCTCTATGGCGGCATGTCGAAGGGCGAGCGGAACCGCATCAAGATCCGAGTCCGATCGGCTATGGCAGCACAGGCTCAGGTTGAGGGCCGCTTCCTCGGAGGACGTCCCCCCTACGGCTACCGCCTGACCGACGCCGGTGCCCATCCAAACCCGGGCAAGGCGGCGGTCGGTCAGCGCATGCACAAACTCGAGGTCGACCCGACGGCCGCGCCAATCGTGCGTCGGATCTTCGCCGAGTACTTGTCCGGGAAGGGTATCTACGCGGTGGCCGAGGGCCTGACCCGGGACGGGCTCCCTTCTCCCAGCGCACACGACCCGGCGCGCAACCGCCACCGGGACACACGTGCATGGTCGAAGAGCGCCGTTCGGGCCATCCTCCTGAACCCCCGCTACACCGGCCGCAACGTGTGGAACCGCCAGCGCCGCGAAGAGATCCTTCTGGACGTCGAGGACGTCGCGGCGGGCCATCAGACCAAACTGCGTTGGAACGACAGCTCGGACTGGATCTGGTCGACCGAGATCACCCATGAGTCGTTGGTTGGCTCGGAGGACTTCACCGCGGTTCAGGCGCATATGGCCGCGCACGCCCACAGGCCGACGAGCCGGAAGGCTCCTCGGAACCGGCGGTGCTACCCATTGAGCGGACTCGTTCGGTGCGGGCTCTGCGGCCGGCGCATGCAGGGCAATCCGAACCATGGGCTCAACCATTACCGGTGCGTCTTCTCTGCCGAGTACGCGCTGGCCAACAAGGTCGACCACCCGAAGTCGGTCTACGTGAAGGAGTCGGCGATCCTGCCCGAGCTCGACCGGTGGCTGGCCGGGCTCTTCGCTCCCGAGAATATCGCCGACACCGTGGCCCAGATGCTCGCTGTCGGCGACACCGACGAGACTATGGATGCCAAGGCCGAGGCTGCCCGGCGCAAGCTCGCTGACTGCGACGATCGACTCGGGAAGTACCGGGCCGCGCTGGACAAGGGAGCCGACCCCGTGGTGGTCGCAGGATGGATGTCCGAGGTCAAGGCGGAGCGGCTTGCGGCAGAGGCCGTCCTGGCCGGGTCATTGCCGTCGGAGCCCCTGTCGGCGGCGGCCCTACGGTCGTTGTTCGCGAACCTTGGGGACATGGTCCAGGTACTCGCAGAGGCCGACCCAAAGGACAAGGCAGACGTGTACGCCGGCCTCGGAATCGAGATCACTTACCGCCCTGACCAGCGCATGGTGTCTGTCGCTGCCCGGCCGTTGGTCGGTGTGCAACAGAACGTGTCGGAGGGGGGACTTGAACCCCCACGCCCTTTCGGGCACTAGCCCCTCAAGCTAGCGCGTCTGCCTATTCCGCCACTCCGACGAAGTGGCACCGATCTGTGGATCGGGGCGACAGGCATGGTAGCGCGCCCCGACCGACGATCCGGTCTCTCGGACCCCTGACGGACGCCGTTGCTTCCGGTCCACGCCGCGGACCTGGTCAGTGTGCTCCGGTCGTCGGTCCGGCCTTCAACAGGGTCCAGTCGGCCAGGTTCCAGAGCACCCCGTCAACCGAGGGGTTGTAGCCGGCATTGGCCAGCTGGACCCCGTTGGCGATCAGCTCGGGCTCGCCGAAGAGCGGGAGCGCCACCATCTGGTCCCAGAGTTGATCGTCGATCTGGGCGTACACGGCGGCGCCGGCCACCGGATTGAGGTCCTGGGAGGCCTGCACGAAGAGCTGGTCCACCTGGGGGTCGTCGAACATGCTCCAGTCCTGGCTGTCCAGGGAGCCCGTATGCCCCTCGCCGTCCGAGTACCACCCTTGCATCCCAGTCTCGAACGCGCTGAAGGTCCGCGTCACCAGGACAATGTCATAGGCGTTCGATGCCGCCGCGGCCGCCACCCCCGCCATGCCGTCCACCGGAACGACGGCCACCCCGATGCCCGCGCCGCGTAACTGGGCCGCGATCGCATCTCCCACGCCGGCGATCCACGGATCCCCCACCTCGACAGCCATCCGCAGGATCAAGGGTCGCCCACTGGCATCGACGTACGTCCCCGACGGGTCCTGGTGGTACCCGACGCTGCCGAGTAGCTGCTCGGTGGCGGCAGGGTTGGCGTCGGTGTATTCCCCCGCAGCCGTCGACGCGTCGTAGGAGCTCTGCCAGGCGACGGCGAGATGGTCCTGGTTCACCACCATGTCCGGGTCGACGGAGCCGAAGGTCCGGGCGAGGAGCGCCGTCCGGTCGATGGCATGGGCGATCGCCTGCCGGGTGGCCACCCGGTCGGTCACCGTCGAACGGGTGTTGAACTCGAGGGACAGCAGGTCGAGGGACGGCTTGATATAGCTCTGTGTGTTCGGGAGACCGGAAACCGCGTTGAGCGAGGTGAGGTCGAAGGAGCGGGGCTGCGAGACCGCGTCGTCGCTCGATGCGAGGGACCCGATCCAGCCCGAAGGAGCCTGCGCGGCGGAGACCTCGACCCGTTCGAGCACCGCCTTGGTGCTCCACCACCGCGGATTGCGGACGAGCGTGGCGGAGTCCGCCGGCCCTACCGACGAGAGCAGCATCGGGCCGGCCGAGAGGTCGACCGCCGGGTCGAACTGCGTAAACCCGGTGTTCCACCCGACCCTGCGGGCGATGTGGGCCGGCACCATGTGGTCGAACATGATCCGCCAGTCGGTGAACGGTGCCGCGAACACCACCGTCACCGTCCTCCCGTCGGTGCTGCCGGTGACCGACCTCACGTCCCGGTACCCGAGGGTCGAGGCGACCTGGTCCGGTTGGCCGTCGACGTCCACCCCGGTCCCCCGCTGCGATTGCCAGGCGTAGATGAAGTCGTCGGCGGTGACCGGGATCCCGTCCGACCAGACCGCCTTCGGATTGATCACGTACTGGATGGTCAACGGAGACGTCGAGACGACCTCCACACTCGTGAGGAGGTCGCTGTTGACCTCGGGAACCAGTTTCGGGCTGATCACGTAGGCGCTCGGGAGCACCGATGCCAGCAGCGCCGGTGACGACGACGACGCTCCCCCGGGGGTGTTCGGATTGAACCCCGACCACGGCTCGGCCAGGTGCACCGTCGCCGAACCACCGGTGATGGCAACCAACGGCGGAACCTGCGGTTGGTCGACCTGGCTGATGCGTTGTGAGTCGCTGTGGTCGACCGTGGCCACCACGCCGATGATCACGATGATGACGAGCGGTAGCGTCCATCGGGCGCGGTGTTCCCGCCAGATCGACGGAATGCGGGGCCGGCGCGCGACGGGCTCGGCGCCGGGATCGCTCACTGCAGGCGCAACAGGAGGATGATGTTGGTGAAGGCGAAGACCACCGCCACGGTCACGGTGATCCGGTCGAGGTTCTTCTCTACCACCGTGGAGCCCGCTGCGGCCGAACCGACCGAGCCGCCGAACATGTCCGACAGACCGCCGCCCTTGCCACTGTGCATGAGGACCAGGAAGATGAGCGCGAGACAGGCGACGATCTGTAGTACGACGATGACTGCGGTCAACACGGGAACGCCCTCCTCAGGATCCAGGCCGAGGAAACGCTAGCAAACTCATTGACCGCCCCGGACCGCGGCCCGGACGATCTCGACGAAGAGCGCCGCATCCAAGCTGGCTCCCCCTACCAGCACGCCGTCCACGTCCGGGCAGGTCAGCAGCGGTTCCGTGTTGTCCGCATTCACAGACCCGCCGTACTGGATCCGGATCTGCTCTCCGGCATCGGGCCCGGATGCGCCTGCCACCACCTCCCGGATCCAGGCGCAGGCCTTCTGGGCATCGTCCGGCGTTGCCGCCTGGCCGGTACCGATGGCCCAGATCGGCTCATAGGCGATCACCATCCCGCCGGCCGACTCGCGGGGAATCGCCTCCATGGCGGCGGACACCTGGGTCGAGAGTCGATCCCCGGTCAGGCCCTCCTCGCGCTCCTCGAGCGTCTCCCCCATACAGCAGATCGGGATCATCCCGTTGCGCACCACCGCCCTCAGCTTGGCCGCCACGGTCTCGTCGGTCTCCCCGAAGAGCTGGCGGCGTTCGGAGTGTCCGACGATGACATAGCGGACGTGGAGCCTGGCCAGCATCACCGGGCTCACCTCTCCGGTGAACGCCCCGGCGTCTTCCGCTGCACAATTCTGCGCACCGAGCGCAACCGGCACGCCTTCGCCCTCCAGGACCGACTGGACCGAGCGGATGTCGGTAAAGGGTGGGTGGATCGAGACGTCGACCGTCCCGACGTCGGCGGGTTGGATCCGCAACCCCAGGTCGCGAGCCGCGTGGATCGCCTCGAGGTGGTCGAAGTTCATCTTCCAGTTGCCGCTCACCAGGGGACGGCGACGGGTGCCAGCGTCGGTCACGGTGCGATGGGATCCGCCGAACCCGGCACGCGGGGTGCGTTGCCCGCTGCCCGGAGGGCGGCCAGTCCTGGCAGATCGCCGTACTCGAGGAGCTCGAGGGTCGCCCCCCCGCCGGTGGAGATGAAGCTGATCCTGTCTGCCAGGCCGAGCTCGTCGATCGCGGCGGCACTGTCCCCACCGCCGACGACGGTGTACGCGGTGCTTTCCGCCATCGCCCGGGCAATGCCATTGGTCCCGGCACTGAAGCGCTCGTCCTCGAACGCCCCCATCGGCCCGTTCCACAGCACCGTGCCGGCCGTCGCGATGACCTCGCCGTAGGCGGCAGCCGTCTCCGGGCCGATGTCCAGTCCCTGCCACCCCCCGGGCACGTCGGTACTCACGGTTCGTACAGCGCCCTCCGTGCAGTCGCACCCGAAGGCGGCACCGGGCTCGAGGGCGACGAGATCGGTCGGAAGCAGGATCGGCGTCTGCGATGCCAGGAGCCGGGCGCAGTCGTCGATCCGGTCCCGGTCGACGAGCGAGTTGCCCACCTCGTGGCCCTGGGCGGCCAGGAAGGTGAACGCCATCGCGCCACCCACGAGCAACACGTCGACACGGTCCAGGAGCGCCTTCAGGACACCGAGCTTGTCGGCGACCTTGGCCCCGCCGACCACCGCCACGAACGGCCGGCTCGGCGACCCGAGGAGCGCGCCGAGCGCATCCAGCTCGCGCTCGAGCAGGAGACCGGCTGCGCTGGGCAGGTAGGCCGGGGGTCCGACCACAGACGCGTGGCGGCGGTGGGAGACGCCGAACGCATCGTTGACATAGACGTCGTGGGAGTTGAGCAGTTTCTCGACGAAGCACGGATCGTTCGCCGTCTCACCCGGGTCGAAGCGGAGGTTCTCGAGCAGCTCGACCTTGGGGACGAGGCGGGCCAGTTCTTCCCGCACCGGACCGATCTCCCAGCGGGCGTCGGGAGCACCCTCGGGCCGCCCGAGGTGGGTGCAGGCGGTGACCGATGCGCCACGGTCGAGGAGGTATTCGAGGGTCGGCAGAGCCGCCCGGATCCGGAAGTCGTCGGTCACGGTGGCAGGCTCGCCGGCGCACGGCCGCAGTGGCACGTTGAAGTCGACCCGGATCAGCACGCTCGCACCCTCCAGGTCGGGCAGGTCGCCGAGCAGCGGCAACCCCCGGAGTAACGGATTCTCCCCACCCTGGCTCATGGCCGCATCCCCTCAGTCCCCCTTGTCCGTTTCGCCCGTCGTCCGGATCGTCCTCTGCTGTGCCGTGATCGGGTCAGGCTCCGGCGCCGACCACCAGTGAGAGATCGACCAGCCGGTTCGTGTACCCCCACTCGTTGTCGTACCAACCCTGCACCTTGACCAGGGTGATACCCGAAGCGGAGGGCATCACCATGGTGAGCCCGGCGTCGAACGTGCACGAGGCCGCGCTCCCGACGATGTCGGACGAGACGATCGGGTCCTCGGTGTAGTCGAGCACCCTGGCCAGCGGACCCGACGATGCGGCCGCGGCGAAAGCGGCGTTGACCTGATCGACGGTCACCGACCCGGCGACCACTGCGGTGAAATCGGTGATCGAACCGTCCGGGACCGGTACCCGCAGGGCCGTCCCGTCGAGCCGGCCCTGCATGGTGGGCAGCACCATGCCAGTCGCCCGCGCGGCACCGGTGGAGGCAGGCACGATATTGATCGCTGCCGCCCTCGCCCGGCGGAGGTCCTTGTGCGGCAAGTCGAGGAGGTTCTGGTCGTTGGTGTAGCCGTGCACTGTCGTCATGAGCCCGGACTCGATGCCGAAGGCTTCGTCGATGACCTTCACCATGGGGACGAAGCAGTTGGTCGTACACGAGGCGTTGGACACCACGACGTCGGTTGCCGGGTCGAACTGGTCGTCGTTCACCCCTATCACGAAGGTGGCGTCCACCCCGCTGGCCGGGGCCGAGATGATGACCCGGCGGGCACCCGCTTCGAGGTGCGCGGCGGCCGACTCCCTGGTGGTGAAGAGGCCGGTGGACTCGATGACCACGTCCACGTCGAAGCGATCCCACGGCAGGGCCTTGGGTTCGCGTTCTGCGAGCACGGCGATCGGGGCGCCGTCGAGCACGAGGGCCCCGTCGTCGACCGTCACCTCGGCGCCGAGCCGCCCGTGGGTCGAGTCGTAGCGGAGCAGGTGAGCGAGGGTTTCAGCCGAGGTGAGATCGTTGACGGCGACCACCTCGACGTCCGCGCCGAGCGACCGGGCCGCCCTGAGAACGTTCCTACCGATGCGGCCGAAGCCGTTGATCCCGATTCGTACCGTCATTGCTCTACTGCCTCACTCCTCGCTGTACCACGCGCACCTCGTCACCTGTCCGTCCTGACCTCCGTGCCCCTCCGACGAGCGGAGCACGTCCACGCTAGGACATTCCGGGCCTTCCGGCCATCATCCGAGCAGATCAGACAGGGCCGACGCCAGTTTGCCGGGATCGTGGGCCTTCCCGTTCGGCCTGGCCAGGCGTGCCTCCACGACCGGGGCAGGGCAGGGCCCGACCTCCATGGCGGTGCTGTCGCAGAGCACCTGGTCGACCAGGATCCCGTGGTCGACCAGGGCCGCCACGTGCATGGCCACGTCGTAGGAGGCTGTCTCCGGCTCCTGGGGCCTGAGGTTGCAGACGTAGACCTTGGCCGCAGGCGACCCTGCGATCCCCTCCCGGATCTCGGGAACGGCCACCGCAGCCAGGACACTGGTGAACAGGGACCCGGGACCGAGGACGATCTGGTCTGCCCGTCGGAGGGCCTCGACCGCTTCGGCCGGCGCGCGGGGGTCGGACGGGACCAGTGAGATGTGGCGGATGTGGTCGGTGGCCATGACCGCGACCTGTCCCGCCACCGAGCCGCACTCTGTCTCCGCCTTCAGCACCACCGGCTCGGTGGTCGCCGGCAGCACCCGGCCCCGCACCCCGAGGAGGCGGCAGGCCTCGTCGAGTGCCTCGACCGGTCCGGTCGAGCCCTCCATGAGTCCGGCCAGGATCAGGTTGCCGAGCGAGTGCCCGGCCAGCTCGTCGTCGGCGAACCGGACATCGAAGGCCCGGGCCAGCGGCGACCCGGGCTCGGCCAACGCCACCAGGCACTTTCGGAGGTCGCCGGGCGCGACGATGTGCAGCATCTCGCGGAGCCTGCCCGACGACCCTCCGTCGTCGGCAACCGAGACGATGGCGGTCACCTGCTCGGTGTAGGAGCTCACGGCACGCAGCGTGGCCGCCAGCCCGTGGCCACCGCCGATCGCCACCACCCGCCGTCCGTCCGCCGCGGGCGCCACTCCCGGAGGGCTCACCGATCAACGTCCCGGTGGAAGACGGTGGTGGCCAGCCCGCGTGCAGCGAGGCGCCGCGAGAGCTCTTCGGCCAGGACCACGGAACGGTGCCGGCCGCCGGTGCACCCCATGGCAACCGTGAGATACGACTTGCCCTCCTTGATATAGGCCGGGATGAGCATGGTCAGCAGGTCGTCGAGCTTGGCCAGGAACTGGGCCGTCTCCGGCCGTTCCAGCACGAACGTCCGGACCTCCGGCTCGAGACCGCTGTGCTGGCGGAGGGCCTCGTCCCAGTAGGGATTGGGGAGGAAGCGGCAGTCGAACATGAGGTCGACGTCGAGCGGCACGCCGTGCTTGAACCCGAACGACACGATGGACGTGCCCATCGCGGTGCCCGACTCCTCGCCGCCGAAGACCTCGAAGAGCCGGGTACGGAGCTGGTTGACGTTGAGCTCCCCGGTGTCGATCACCAGATCGGCCCGGTCCCGAAGGGGGCCCAGGAGCTGCCGCTCGTCGGCGATCGAGTCGACCACCCCGCGCGCAGCCTGGGGATGACGCCGCCGGGTCCCCTCGAACCGCCGGATGAGTACGTCGTCGGCCGCGTCGAGGAAGAGGATCCGGACCCGGTTGCGACCGGCGACCAGGGCGTCCACCGCCGGGAGCACGTCGTCGAGGTCTCCCCCGCCCCGACCGACCACGAAGGCGACCCGCTCCATCTCCGACCCGCTCCCGTCGACCAGCTCGGAGACCTTGGCGATGAGCGCCGAGGGCATGTTGTCGATGACGAACCAGCCGAGGTCTTCGAGCGTCGCGCCCGCGGTCGAGCGACCCGCGCCGGACATGCCGGTCACCACGAGGTACTCGCTCATCGGTCCACCCTCATCTACCGGTCGGCTGTCGAGTCGGGGACAGCGGCGTGTGCAGCCGCTCGAACACCGCTGCACCCACATCCCCCGGCAACCACGATAGGCCCATCAACTCGTCGCGAGAGGCTTTTCGCAGCGCCGCGAGGCCCCCGAACTGCTCGACCAGACGGTTCCGCCGCTTGGGTCCGAGGCCGCGTACGCCGTCGAGTGCGCCCACGGTCATCCGCTTCCCCCGCAGGGTGCGGTGGTACGAGATGGCGAAGCGGTGGGCCTCGTCGCGGAGCCGCTGGAGCAGGTACAGGCTCTCCGACTGCCGGGAGAGACGGATCGGTTGCGAGCTTCCCGGACGGTAGATCTCCTCGAAGCTCTTGGCCAACGAGGCGATCGGCACCCGATCGGTCAGCCCGAGCCGGTCGAGGACCCGCATCCCTGCGTGCAGCTGCCCCAATCCCCCGTCGAGGAGCAGGAGCTGTGGTGGGTAGGCGAAGCGCCGCCGGGCCGTGGCCCGGGTCCCGGTCGCGCCGGAAGGCCCGTCGCCGTCTACCGCGCCGGTCCGGTTGACGGACTGCTCCTCTTCGAGCAGTGCCTCGAGCCGGCGGGTCAGGACCTCCTCCATCGCCGCGTAGTCGTCGTTCCCCTCGACCGTTGCGACCCGGAAGTGCCGGTAGTCGCTCTTCTTCGGGAGCCCGTCCTCGAAGACGACCATCGAGCCCACGTAATCGGTCCCCTGGAGGTGGCTCATGTCGTAGCACTCGATGCGGAGCGGGGCATCGGGCAGGTCGAGCTCCCGCTGGAGCGCCTCGAGGGCGCGCGACCGGCTGTTGTGATCGGCGGTCCGGTGGAGCCGGTGGCGCACGAAGGACTCGGTGGCATTGCGCTCCACCGTCTCGAGCAGGGCGCGCTTGGGTCCGCGGACCGGCACACGCACCGCTACCGGACCCCCCCGCCGGTCGAGCAGGTACGCCGAGACGGCTTCCGCATCGGCGGGCGCGGTGGGGACGAGGATCTGTCGGGGTACCCCCGCCGGTGCGTCCGCATAGAGATCGACGAGGATGCGCGCGACGAGCTCCCCGGGGGTGAGGTCCTCGACCTTGTCCACGAAGAGCGCCGACCTGCCGACCACCTTGCCAGACCGCACGTGGAAGACCTGGACCGCCGCCTCGAGTTCGTCCTCGGCGAGCCCGAGCACATCGAGGTCCTCCGGTCGGTCGAGCTCCATCTGACGCACCGCGTCGGCCGCCCGGACTGCGTCGAGCTTGTCCCGCAACACCCCGGCCCGCTCGAACTCGAGCGCCACCGAGGCCTCGCGCATCTCCGCCTCCAGACCGCGCTCGAGCGGGGCGGTGTCACCGCTCAGGAAGGCGGTCAGGTCAGCCACCAGGCGTGCGTACTCGTCGGGCTCGACGTTGCCCACGCAGGGCCCCGAGCAGCGTTCGATGTGGAACAGCAGGCACGGGCGGCCGAGGCGCTCGTGGCGCCGGAACTTCGTGTCGCTGCAGGTGCGCACCGGGAACGAGCGGAGGAGGAGGTCGAGCGTCTCCCGGATGGCGCCGACGTTCGGGTAGGGCCCGAAGTACCGGACCCCGCTCCGTTTGCGCCCACGGACGACGGCCGGGCGCGGCCACTCGTCGTTGATCGTGAGTGCCAGCCACGGGTAGCTCTTGTCGTCCTTCAGCCGCACGTTGAACCGGGGCTGGAACTCCTTGATCAGATTGTGCTCGAGCAGGAGGGCCTCGGCCTCGCTGCCCACCACGACCCACTCCACGTGGTCGGCCTGAGCGACCATCTGGGCAGTGCGGGGGGCCAGGCCCGCCGGATCCTGGAAGTAGGAGCCGATCCGCGAGCGCAGCGACTTGGCCTTGCCGACGTAGAGCACCCGTCCGTGACGGTCGACGAACTGGTAGGACCCGGGGCCGTCGGGGACCGTGCCGGGGAGGGGTCGGGTTACCACGGCACCAGTGTGCCGTGCCCGCCGGGGATCCCGGGTCGCCGGTCGCCGGTCGGACGTCCACGCACGTGATCGGCTCCTTCGCAGTACACTGACTCCACGCCGGCCTGGCTTCCGGCGACATCTACCGCTCCGGGGCCGACATCCCCGCGGATGGGCGACCAGGCTGTCCCCGCCGGCCGACAACCGGAGCGCCTCCCCGAGGAGGTCAGACCCAACATGCTCCGGCTGCAGCAGGCCCTGCCCGATCGGTACGCATCGGCCGGGCCCGACGACCTGTCCACCTGGATCCGCGACGCCAAGGCGGCGCTCGGCTCCCGGCTGATCATCCTCGGGCACCACTACCAGCGGGACGAGGTGATGGCCTGGGCCGACGCCAGAGGCGACTCCTTCGGCCTCTCCCGGATCGCCGCCACCCAGAGCGAGGCCCAGTACGTGGTCTTCTGCGGGGTCCATTTCATGGCGGAGTCGGCCGACATCCTGACCGCCGACGACCAGCAGGTCCTCCTGCCTGATCTCAATGCGGGCTGCTCGATGGCCGACATGGCAGACATCGACTCGGTGGAGGACGCCTGGGAGACCCTGACAGCGGTCACCGACATCGACCGGGTGGTGCCGGTCACCTACATGAACTCCTCCGCGGCGCTCAAGGCGTTCGTCGGCCGCCACGGGGGCGTGGTCTGTACGTCCTCCAACGCCCGGGCCGTCCTGCGGTGGGCGCTCGGTGCCGGCGACACGGGACCCGGTCAGGGCGATCAGGTGCTGTTCTTTCCCGACCAGCACCTCGGACGGAACACCGGCTACGACCTCGGCTACATCGAGGAGGACATGGCCGTGTGGAACCCGCGCCTCGACAGCGGTGGGCTGGACGACGGGACCCTCAAGACCGCGACGCTGCTGCTCTGGAAGGGCCACTGCTCGGTACACCAGAGATTCCGCCCGCAGCATGTCTCCGAGTTCCGCGCGGCGCACCCGGACGGCATCGTCGTCGTGCACCCCGAATGCGCCCACGACGTGGTCGAGGTGGCCGACCAGGTCGGCTCGACCGACTACATCATCCGGGCGGTGGACGAGGCGCCGACGGGATCGGTGCTCGGGATCGGAACCGAGATCCACCTGGTGCACCGTCTCGACGCCGAGAACCCGGACAAGACGGTGGTCTCCCTCGATCCCCTGGTGTGCCCGTGCTCCACCATGTTCCGGATCGACGCCGCCCATCTGGCCTGGGTCCTCGAGGGCCTGGTCGACGGAGAGGTCCGCAACCGGATCACCGTCGACGAGGAGACGGCCGTCTGGGCGCGGGTGGCGCTGGAGCGCATGCTGGCCACCGTCTGAACCCGGCTCGCACCGGGTCAGGAGTCAGCCGGCCCTGACGCCACGCGGCGTACGCACACTGCCGTTGCGTGCGGCGCGCGCCGGGGTGACCGGTTTGGTCACTTTCGTGATCTTGGCCGGTTTGGCGGCCTTGGCGGGTTTTGCCGAGCTTGCGCGTCTCGTGGTGCGGGTCGAGGTGGTCGACTCGGTGGTCTTGGTCGGTTTGGCGGTCTTGGCCGGTTTGGCAGCCTTGGTCGGTTTGGTGGTCTTGGCCGGTTTGGCGGTCTTGACCGGTTTGGCGGCTTTGGCGGTGCGGGCAGCGGTTGACGGCTTGGCCGCTGCCCTGCGCGTCGGGGCACGCGTACCGGGGACGATCCCGAGCATCGGCGCGAGCACGAGGCCCGTGTAGCTGGACACGGTGGCGGCCACCTGCTCGGGCGTGCCCTCGGCGACCACCCTGCCTCCACGGTCGCCACCCTCGGGGCCAAGGTCGATGATCCAGTCCGCGGTCTTGACGACGTCCAGGTTGTGTTCGATCACGATGACCGTGTTGCCCTGGTCGACCAAGCGGCTCAGGACGTCGAGCAGTTTGCGCACGTCGTCGAAGTGGAGGCCGGTGGTCGGCTCGTCGAGCACGTAGAGCGTGTGCCCGGTCGACCGCCGGCTCAGTTCCGAGGACAGCTTGACCCGTTGTGCCTCTCCCCCGGACAGGGTCGTCGCCGGTTGGCCCAGCCGGATGTAGCCGAGGCCCACGTCGACCAGGGTCTGCAGGTGCCGGGCGATGGGCGGCTGTGCGGCAAAGAAGGCGAGCGCCTCTTCGCAAGAGAGGTCCAGAACGTCGGCGATGTTCTTCCCCCGGAAGGTGACCTCGAGCGTGTCGCGGTTGTACCGGGCCCCGTTGCAGACCTCACAGGGCACGTAGATGTCGGGAAGGAAGTGCATTTCGATGCGGAGGGTGCCGTCGCCCGAGCAGGCCTCGCACCGGCCACCCTTCACGTTGAAGGAGAACCGGCCGGGCTGGTACCCGCGCACCTTGGCCTCGGCGGTCTGGCTGAACAGCTTGCGGATGTGGTCGAACACCCCGGTGTAGGTGGCCGGGTTCGACCGAGGCGTCCTGCCGATGGGTGCCTGGTCGACCTCGACCACCTTGTCGACGTGCTCGACCCCGGTGATCGACCGGTGGAGGCCGGGCAGGGTCTTGGCCCGGTGGACCTGCTTGGCAAGGGAGCGGAGCAGGATGTCGTTGACCAGGGTGGACTTGCCGGAACCGGAGACGCCGGTGACCGCGATGAGCCGTCCGAGAGGGAACTCGACGGTCAGGTCCTTGAGGTTGTGCTCGCGGGCCCCGACCACCACGAGCTGCTCGCCGCTTCCCGGCCGGCGCATGGACGGCACCGGGATCGACTTGACGCCGGCGAGATACTGTCCGGTGAGCGAGTCGGGATTGGAGATCAGGCCGCCGGGACCGTCGACCGGCCCGGAGTGCACGATCCGGCCCCCGTGCTCCCCCGCACCCGGCCCCACGTCGACGACGTGGTCGGCCACCTTGATGGTCTCCTCGTCGTGCTCGACCACGATGACCGTGTTGCCGAGATCGCGCAGGCGCACGAGGGTGCCGATGAGCCGCTGGTTGTCGCGTTGGTGGAGACCGATCGAGGGCTCGTCGAGCACGTAGAGCACACCGACCAGGCCGCTGCCGATCTGGCTGGCCAGCCGGATCCGCTGCGCCTCGCCACCGGACAAGGTGGCGGCCGAACGGGCCAGGGTCAGGTAGTCGAGACCCACGTCCAACAGGAACTGCATGCGCTCCTGCACCTCCCGGAAGACCCGGTCGGCGATCATGTGGTCGCGTTCGGACAGGTCGAGGGTGCCGATGACCTCGACCGCCCGCCCGATCGCGAGCGAGCACAGCTCGAAGATGTTGTACCCGCCCACGGTGACGGCCAGGGACTCGGGCCGCAGGCGGGCCCCCTTGCACACCGGGCATGGGACCTCGCGCAAGTAGCCCTCGAGGTTGTCGCGCAGGAAGTCCGAATCGGCCTCGCTGTGTCGGCGCTCGAGCCACGGCACGATTCCCTCGTAGGAGGAGTGGAAGGAGCGTTGCCGGCCGTAGCGGTTCCGATACCGGAGGTGGACCTGCTTGCGCCCGGCGCCGTAGAGGACGAGCTTCTGGTCCGCCTTGGTGAGCGACTCCCAGGGGGTGTCCAGCGAGAACCCGCCCAGTTCTGCGACCGCGGCGAGCATCCCGGCGAAGTACTCGCTGCGCGCCCCGGACCAGGGGGCCAGGGCACCATCGGCCAATGCCTTCTCAGGGTCGGGCACCACCAGTTCGGGGTCGACCTCGAACTTGGTCCCGAGGCCGGTGCAGGCCGGGCAGGCCCCGTAGGGGGAGTTGAACGAGAAGTTGCGTGGAGACGGGTCTTCGAAGCTGATGCCGCAGTGGGTGCAGGCGAGGTGCTGGCTGAAGGTGATGGCTTCCTGCTCGGTGCCGTCGGTGTCCACCACCACGATCTCGGCCACCCCCTCGGCGAGGGACAGGGCGGTCTCCATCGACTCGGTGAGCCGGCGTCGGATGTCGTCCCGGCGGATGAGACGGTCGACGACCACCTCGATGGTGTGCTGCTCGTAGCGGGCAAGGTCCACAGCAGCCCGCTCGGAGAGCTCGATGGTCTGGCCGTCGACCCGCACCCGGGCGAAACCCTGCTTGGCGAGGTCGTCGAGCAGGGCGCCGTACTCGCCCTTCCGACCCCGGACCACCGGGGCCAGGACGAGGAACCGGGTGCCTTCTTCCATGGCCAGGATCCGGTCGACGATCTGCTGCGGGCTCTGCCGGGCCACCGGACGCCCGCAGGTCGGGCAGTGGGGCTTGCCGATCCTCGCGTAGAGCAGGCGGAGGTAGTCGTAGACCTCGGTCACCGTGCCAACGGTCGAGCGGGGATTGCGCGACGCCGACTTCTGGTCGATCGAGATGGCCGGTGAGAGTCCCTCGATGAAGTCCACGTCCGGCTTGTCCATCTGGCCCAGGAATTGGCGGGCGTAGGCCGAGAGCGACTCGACGTACCGCCGCTGGCCCTCGGCGTAGATGGTGTCGAAGGCGAGCGAGGACTTGCCCGACCCGGAGAGCCCGGTGAAGACGATGAGGCGGTCCCGGGGAAGATCGAGGGAGACGTCCTGGAGGTTGTGCTCGCGCGCGCCGCGCACCACCAGACGATCAGCCATGGCGGTGAGGATACCGGTGCCCGGACGGGCCTCTCGCGGTCGGTCGGCGCCCCGACCGGTCAGCCGGCGCTGGGCACCTCGACGTCGGCGGTGTCCCCGGTCAGCATGGCCGAACCGTCCACCGGGTCCCTCGCCAGCAGCGCCCGCAGCTCGGCGGCCTCGTCACGGATCAGGGCCGCCTCCTCGAAGCGGAGCTCCTCGGCAGCCGTCGTCATCTCGATCTCGAGCCGGTGGATGAGGCGGGAGAGCTCGTCCGCGTCGGGGCCGAGCGCACTGACCATCCCTGCGGCCGAGGCCCGCGGATCGGCGGAGACGCGCTGACCGCCCCTCCCCCGTCTGCCGGTTCTACCCCGTCCCCTGCTGCCCGGGGCCCCACCGGGCAGGGCGCCCCCGTCGGCGAAGGACTCGCCCCGCACCCGCTCCAGGATGTCGGTGACCGCCTTGGTGATGGACTGGGGATCGATCCCGTGGGCCTGGTTGTAGGCGACCTGGCGCGCCCGGCGTCGTTCGGTTTCGCCGATGGCGTTCTTCATCGAGTCGGTGAGCGTGTCGGCGTACATGACCACCCGGCCGTGCACGTTGCGGGCCGCCCGGCCCATGGTCTGGATGAGCGAGGAGGCCGAACGGAGGAACCCCTCCTTGTCGGCGTCGAGGATGGCCACGAGGGCCACCTCCGGCAGGTCGAGGCCCTCCCGGAGCAGGTTGATGCCGACCAGGACGTCGAAGAGCCCGAGCCGGAACTCACGGAGGAGCTCGACCCGGGCCATGGTGTCCACGTCGGAGTGCAGGTACTGCACCCGGACCCCCTGCTCCGCGAGATAGTCGGTGAGGTCCTCGGCCATCTTCTTGGTCAGCGTCGTCACCAGGACCCGGTAGCCGGCAGCCACGGTGGCATCGATGCGCTCGCGCAGGTCGTCGATCTGGCCGGTGGTCGGCCGGATGTCCACTTCGGGATCCACGAGGCCGGTCGGTCGGATGACCTGCTCGACGACGTTGGCGCTGTGCTCGAACTCCCACGGCCCCGGGGTCGCCGACAACAGGATCGTCTGTCCGGTCCGTTCGAGGAACTCCTCGAACCGCAGCGGTCGGTTGTCCACCGCCGAGGGGAGGCGGAACCCGTGGTCGACCAGGGTTTCCTTGCGCGATCGGTCACCCACGAACTGACCGCGCAGCTGGGGGACGGCCACATGGCTTTCGTCGAGGACCACCAGGAAGTCCTTGGGGAAGAAGTCCAGCAGGGTGTACGGCGCCTCGCCGGGTGCCCGACCGTCGAGGTGGCGGCTGTAGTTTTCGATGCCGCTGCACACCCCCGTCTCGGCCAGCATCTCGAGGTCGTACTCGGTGCGCATCCGGAGCCGCTGCGCCTCGAGCAGCTTGCCCTCCGACTGCAGCTCTGCGAGGCGCGCCCGGAGCTCGTCCTCGATGCCGAGGACGGCCGTCCGCAGCCGCTCCTCGCCGGCCCCGTAGTGGGTGTTGGCGAAGACGACCAGGTCCTCGAGGTCGTCGCCGATCTCGCCGGTCAGCACGTCGAACGGGCGGATCCGCTCCACCGTGTCCCCGAAGAACTCGATCCGGACCGCGCGGCTCTCGTATGCGGGGTGGATCTCGACGGTGTCCCCGTGGGCCCGGAACTGGCCGCGCTGGAGCGTCACATCGTTCCGCGAGTACTGGAGGTCCACCAGGCGCCGCAACAGGTCCCGCTGTTCGTGGACGTCCCCGGGTCGCAGTGCGACGATCCGGTCGCGGTACTCGTCGGGCGAGCCGAGACCGTAGATGCAGGAGACCGAGGCGACCACGATGGTGTCCGGCCGCAGGAGCAGCGACGAGGTCGAGGCGTGGCGGAGGCGGTCGATCTCGTCGTTGATCGACGAGTCCTTTTCGATGTAGGTGTCCGAGGAGGGGACGTACGCCTCGGGCTGGTAGTAGTCGTAGTAGGAGACGAAGTACTCGACCCGGTTGCGGGGGAAGAAGTCCTTGAGCTCGGCGGCCAGCTGGGCGGCCAGCGACTTGTTCGGTTCGATGATGAGCGTCGGACGCTGGGCGGCCTCGATGGTCCAGGCGATGGTCGCCGTCTTGCCGGACCCGGTGATCCCGAGCAGGGTCTGATAGTGGTCACCCCGTTCGAGACCCTCGACCAGCCCGGCGATGGCCTCGGGTTGGTCCCCGGCCGGCCGGAACGGGGAAACGACCTCGAAGCGCGGCATGGAGTCGATCGTACCGGTCGGCTGTGACAGGGACGCCGGCCGAGGGACCGCTCAGCCGCCTGTCGGGCCGGCCGGGGCCGCGGACCGGCGTCGCAGGGCCAGGAGCTCCTCCCACACCCGGTCGACCTCGCCTTCGAGGTGCCCCGGGTCCCCCGAATTGTCGACCACCAGGTCGGCACCCTCGAGACGGGAGGCGCGATCGGGTTGGGACGCCATCCGGGCCCGGGCGTCCTCCTCCGACATGCCCCGCCGGGCGACCAGCCGCTCGAGGGCGAGCTCGGTCGGGGCGTCGACCACGATGACCGCGGCCAACGAGAGCATCTCCTTGTGCACGGCCTTGAGCAGGGGGATGTCCATGACCACGATGCGGTCGCTGCCTGCGTACGCGTCCTTCTGCTCGATCATGGCGACCCCGACGGCCGGATGCACGATGGCGTTGAGATCGGCCAGCTCCTCGGGGTGTCCGAAGACCAGCGCTGCGAGCGCCGGCCGATCGATCCGCCCCTCTGCGTCCAGGATCTGGCGGCCGAACCGTTCGACCAGCTGCTCGTGGGCGGGTGTGCCGGGTTCGACGACCTCGCGGGCGACCCGGTCCGCGTCGACCAGCGCCGCGCCGCGAGCCACCAGGAGACCGGCCACGGTCGACTTGCCGGCGCCGATGTTCCCGGTGAGGCCGACCGCGAGCACGCGCCGTTCAGGCCGCCCGCCGCGGCCGGGAGGCCGTCGCGAACAGCACCATGGTGGTCGTGTCGAGCTCGTCGGTGACGAAGAAGTCGTCGGCCGTGATCCCGGTCGACCCGCCGGAGTCCCCGCGGGCCATGACCTTGTAGGCCAGCGGCAGCACCCGGGTGTAGATCCCCACGTACCAGCCGCGGGGGATCCGGTGCCGGAGATCGAGGACGTCGAGCGCCAGCACCTTGTTGGCGCGGACCCGCCGCGCGGCAAAGTCGGCCTTCACGTGCGGCACCGCGTCGAGACCCTGGACCCGGACGTCGTGGAAGTGCCGGCCGAGGAGCTCACCGAGCTCGTCGGGATCGAACAGATGGACGTGGAACGGGTTCTCGAAGTCGGCCGGCGCGTTGGGCGTGAGGAAGAAGGCGGTGCCGCCGTCGGTCAACACGCGGGCCAGCTCCTGCACATGGCCTTCCGGGCGGTCGAAGTGCTCGATGAGGTGGGACGAGCAGGCCCAGGACATGGATCCTCCGGCCATGCCGAGCGCGAGGGCGTTCATCTGGCCCACCACGAGTCCCGAACCGGACCAGCGCCGGCGGGCTGATCCGACAGCGTCGGCGCTGTAGTCGACGCCGACCACCGACCGGTCCTCGGCCAGGAAGCGGGCGGACTCGAACCCCTGGCCGCAGCCCACGTCGAGCACGGTGCCCGACCCGAGGCGTTCGATCACCGTCCGGTAGCCGGCGGCGTGCAGGGCGAGCAGCGAGTCGGGTGTCACTCCCTCCAAGGGTCGTTCGCCGGTCAGGCGCCGGCCGGTCCGATCGCCGGCGGTCGCGCTCCGCTCATCTGGCGCCGCGCCCCTGGTCCTGGCTCATCTGGCTCATCTGGCTCCCGTCCGGGAGTCGGGCGCGCAGTGATGCCGTCCCGACCGTGCAGTTGTTTACACTACCGAGCACTCGTGCCGGACTCCGAACCCTCCTCCGTCGCGGCCGGCACCCGGTCCACCACCCCGAACCAGACCCTCATCGGCCGCCTGCGATCGCCGAGCAGGCTGCGGCGGTCGGTCGACTACCTGGTCCTGGCCGCGCTGGCCCTCGTGACCATGGTCACGGCACAGCCCGGGGTGGTCAGCGACGACACCAAGACCTATCTCTACCTCGACCCGGGCCGCTACATCCGCCAGGCGGTCTCCCTCTGGGACCCGAGCGTCGGACTCGGGACGGTCACCCACGAGAACATCGGGTACCTGCTGCCGATGGGGCCCTTCTACTGGGTCCTGGCCGAGCTGCACGTCCCGCTCTGGATGGCCCAGCGGCTCTGGATGGCCTGCCTGCTCTACGCGGCAGGCGCCGGCGCGCTCTACCTCTGCCGGGTCGTGGGACTGTCCGGCGCCGGCCGGTACGTGGCCGCCCTCGGGTACATGTTCACCCCCTACGTGCTCCAGTACGCGGGCCGGATCTCGGTCATCCTCATGCCGTGGTCGGGGCTCCCGTGGATGCTGGCCTTCGTGATCCTGGCCCTCCGCAAGGGCGGCTGGCGGTACCCGGCGCTCTTCGCCCTGGTGGTGGCCCTGGTCAGCGGCATCAACGCGAGCTCGATCCTCTACGTCGGCATCGCGCCCGCGCTCTGGCTGCCCTACGCGGTCCTGGTGGCCAAGGAGGCCACGTGGCGAAAGGCCTGGGGTGTGGCGTGGAAGGTGGCCGGGCTCACCGCCCTCGTCTCGCTCTGGTGGGCGGTCGGGCTCCAGGTCGAGGCCGCCTACGGGGTCAACGTCCTCAAGTACACCGAGACGGTCCCGGCCACCAGCGCGGCCTCCCTGGCCTCGGAGATCCTGCGCGGCCTCGGCTACTGGTACTTCTACGGCACCGACCGGGTCGGGCCCTGGACCCAGAACTCGATCGCGTACACCCAGAACATCCGGCTCATCGCACTCAGCTTCACCGTGCCGGTGCTGGCCTTCCTGGCCGCGTTCATCGCCCGCTGGCGCTACCGGTCCTACTTCCTCCTGGTCACCGTCGTCGGCATGGTCCTCGCCGTCGGCCCCAACCCCTACGCGCACACGTCGGGTGTCGGCGCGGCGATCAAGGCGTTCATGGTCGACACGACCGCGGGCCTGGCCCTGCGCTCGACCGACCGCGCCTCCCCGGTCGTCCTCCTCGGTCTGGCGATGTTCCTCGGCGCGGGGGTCAGCGCGCTCACCTTCAGGGTGCGGCGTACCGGCCTGCTCATCGGGGCCTTCGTCGTCGCAGCGGTCGCCGCGGCCACGACACCCCTGTGGACCGGGCAGATCGTGGCGGACGGGTTCACCCAGCCGGCGGTGCCCCCGCCGTACGTGCGCCAGGCAGCGGCCGCCCTCGACAAGTCCCATCCCGGGACCCGGGTCTACGCCCTGCCCGGCAACGACTTCGCCGCCTACCGGTGGGGCGACACCATCGACACCGTCTACCCGGGACTGATGACCCGGCCGTTCGTGACCCACGAGCAGCAGATCATGGGCTCCCTCCCGACGGCGGACGTCCTGGAGGCGACCGACGGTCCCCTCCAGGACGGGATCATGGACTGGAACACCCTCGCCCCGATGGCGTCGCTGATGAGCGCCGGTGACGTGCTCGTCCAGTACGACCAGGCATACGAACGCTACGACACGCCCGACCCGCAGTCGGTGGCCGAGCAGCTGGCGACGACCCCGCCGGGGCTCTCGGACCCCGTGTCCTACGGCACCCCGCGGCCCAACGTGCCCCTCCTTCCCCACGTCGACGAGGCGTACCTTGGCCTCCCCCCCAACGCGGGCTGGCCCTCGCCCCTCGTCTCGTACACCGTCGCCGACCCCCGGCCCATCGTCCGGGCCGAGTCGACGACCGATCCCCTCGTCGTGGACGGGGACGCGAGCGGCGTCGTCGCCGCCTCCTCGGCGGGCCTGCTGCGCGGGAACCCGACCATCCTCTACGCAGGGACCCTGGACACCCACGAGACCCTGCGGACCGAGACCCTGAGCAAGCCGGCGGACCTGGTGGTCACCGACACCAACCGCAAGCAGGGGTACCGCTGGAACTCGCTCAACGAGAACACCGGGTACACCGAGACCGCGGCCCAAGGACCCGACACCGCCGATCCGAGCGACGCGCCGCTCGATCTGTTCCCGGGGGCGCCGGCCGACGCACACACCACGACCGTGTTCCACCGGATCTCCTCGGTGACCGCCTCCTCCTACGGATCCTCGATCACCTACCTTCCCGAGGACCGCCCGGCGGCCGCGCTCGACGGCAACACCCAGACGGCCTGGCTGACCGACTCCTTCGCACAGCAGGTCGGCCAGTGGTGGCAGGTGGTGCTCCTCCATCCGCACACGCTCGGCTCCCTCGTCCTCACCCAACCCCAGACAGGGCTCCCCGACCGGACGATCAGCGCGGTCACCCTCACCTTCGACGGCGGCCATCCGGTGACCCTCCGCTTGGGCCCGGCGTCACTGACCCCGGTCGGGCAGGTCGTGAGCTTCCCGACCCGGACCTTCACCACACTGCGCATCACGGTTGCCGCTGTGCACGTCTCCGACCCCTCCTCTCCGGTCGGCTCACGCAGTTCGGTGGGCTTCGCCGAAGTCGGCATCCCCGGCATCACCGCCGACGAGGTCGTCTCGATGCCGCAGGACCTGCTGCGTGCGACCGGAACCGCCTCGGCCCTCGACCGGCTCACCATGGTCATGACCCGGCTCCGCAGCTCTGGTGTCCCGCCACGCCGGGACACCGAGCCGTCGCTGGCCCGTGCCTTCTCGCTGCCGACCACGCGGACCTTCTCGCTGACCGGCCAGGCCCGGGTCTCACCGCTCATCCCCGATGACGAGATCGACCGGCTCGTCGGTCGCCCGGGCTCGGACTACACGGGGACCGTGGCCTACTCGGGTGGCCGCCTGCCCAACGACCTGCAGGCGGGAGCGGTCGCCACCATCGACGGCGATCCCAACACGATCTGGGAGCCCGGGTTCGGTCTCTCCCAGCAGGTCGGGCAATGGCTCGAGTACCGCCTGCGTGCGCCCGTCTCCTTCGACCACCTGGACCTGCAGATCGTGGCGGACGGCCTGCACTCGGTCCCGACCGAGCTGACCATCGCCACCGACAGCGGCAGCGCCACCGTGCACCTGCCGTCGGTGGCCAACGGCCCGGTCGCCGGCGCGGTGGTCGACGTCCCGCTCTCCTTCCCCACGCTCGAGGGGCAGAACATCCGCGTCACGGTGGATGCGGTGGCCGCCGAGGACACCCTCGACTACTACTCCCAGACCCCCATCACCATGCCCATCGGGATCGCCAAGATCGGGATTCCCGGCGTCTCGGCACCGCCTGCTCCCGCCACCATCCCGACCTCGTGCCGCGGTGACCTGCTCACGGTCGACGGCGCCCCACTCTGGGTGAGCGTGTCCGGGTCCACGCAGGACGCACTCGACCGTGACGCCCTGGCCGTTTCGCTCTGCGGTCCCGACGCCGGCGGGCTCACCCTCGGCACGGGGACCCACGTCATCGCCTCGGCGCTCGGACAGGACACCGGGTTCGACATCGACCAGCTGGTCCTCGACTCGGCCCCCGGGGGCGGGGCGATGCCGCCGCTCTCCCCCACCCAGGTGCAGCCCCCTGCGGTTGCGCCGTCGCCCGCGGTCACCGTCGACAGTGCAACCGCCACCGCGCTCCGCCTCACGGTCACCGGCGTCGACACCGCACCCGGAGCGCAGCCGTTCGACCTCGTCCTGGGCGAGAGCCTCAACGTCGGCTGGCAGGCCCGGGTGCCCGGCGGACCCGGGCTCGGACACCCCGTCCTCATCGACGCGTTCGCCAACGGCTGGCGCGTCGATCCGGCTGCGGTCGCCGGGTCCGTGCACGACGGGACCCTCGTGGTGGACCTCACCTGGCAGCCGCAGGCGCGGGTGGACGTCGCGCTGATCATCTCTGCGCTGGCGATCGTCGCATGCGTCATCCTGGTCCTCCTGCCGCGCCGGCGCCGCAGGGAGAAGCCGGACGAGGAACTGCTCGCAGACGACGCCGACGCCCGCCCGACGCTGGCCGTTCCCTTCGGCAGCGAGGGCCCCCGGGCACCGGTCACGATCGCCGTGCCCGCCGCCCTCGTGACCGGGCTGGTGGTCGCGGCGATCGCCACGCCACTGGTCGGCGCGGTGGTGGGATCGGCCACGCTCCTGGTGCTCCTGGTGCCCCGCCTCCGGGCTGTCCTCGGACTGCTGGCCGTCGGCTGCATCGTGGCCGCCGGCGTGTACGTGACGGTCCACCAGGCGCAGTCCGCGGTCCCGGACAACGGGGCCTGGCCCCAGTCGTTCGGCGAGGCCAGCAAGTGGGCGTGGGCCGCGGTGGCCTTCCTGGGGGCGGAGGGTGCGGTGGACGTAGTGCTGCGGGCCCGCCGGCGCCGCGCGCTCAGCCCTGCCGGGCGAGGGCCTCTTCACCGAGCGCACCGAGTGCACCGCTGGCGGTCGCGTCCCAAGTGAACCGCTGGGCGTGCTCGACGGCCCCGACACCCAGGCGGCGGCGGAGCACGTCGTCCCGGAGCAGTGCGTCGAGTCCGGCCACGAGGTCGTCCCGGGTGTCGGCCAGGATGCCCGACCGCCGGTCCTGGACGGCATCCTCGTGCCCGCCGATCCGGGTCACCACCGCAGGGGTGCCGCACGCGCCGGCCTCGGTCACCGTCATGCCCCACCCCTCGCGCAACGAGGTCGAGGCGAGGGCCCAGGCCCGGCGGTAGAGGTCGACCAGGTCCTCGTCGCTCACGAAGCCGGGGAGGCGGATCCACCGCTCCGCCTGGTGGCCACGGATGCGCGCCTCGAGCGCGGGGCGCTCGTATCCCTCGCCGGCGATGACCGCCTGCAGGTCGGGGTGGTCTGCCTTGAGCGCGACGAGGGCGTCCACGAGGAGGTCGAAGCGCTTGACCGGGACCAGGCGGCCGACCGCGACGACCAGGGGAACGTCCGACCGCTCGCCACCCGGGGAGAAGCGCGGCTCGACGCCCGGCGGGGTCACCGAGATCCGCTCCGACCGCAGGTGCAACCGGTCCACGATCTCCGCTTTCGAGGATTCCGACAGGGTCACGATCCGGCTGCGCCGGTAGCAGGGCGGAGCCACCCGGTGCTCGAGGAAGTACCCGAACTCGGCCATGCCATGGGGCAGCACCATCCGCCACATCTCGGCGTGCACGTGGTGGAGGAAGGTGATCTGCGGGCTCCGTGACCAGAGGGGTGAGAAGAACGGCATGCCGTTCCAGATCTCGACGACTCCGTCCCCCGTCCCGATCCGCCCGAGCGCTCCGGAGAGGATCGAGCGCGGGAACACCGAGTAGCGGCCCGCTCGCCGGATGACCCGATAGCCGTCGCGGCGGACGACCTTGCGCCCGTCCGGGACCGAAGACGTGGTGAGCGAGACGTCGAGCCCCGCGCGTGACCATGCCGAGAGGATCCGGTGGGCGTGCAACTCCGACCCGCCCGCCTCCGGGTCGTCGTAGTCCCGCCAGGCCAGGACGTCGATCCGCCTGAGGCCTGCCCGTTCCGCGATCTCCCCGACCGCCATGCCGGCGAAGAGGGGCAACGGCCCCTGGCCGTGACGTTCGAGACCCGGCCGGGTGTCCGCAGGGCCGCCGGCGGCCCCGGGTTGGCCTGCCGGGTCCTGGTCGGGGACCGGGACCAGCCGGGGGAATGCCGCGTCCTCCGGGGCGACCCGGCGGTCGGTCGCCGTCTGGTAGCGCGACAGCAGACCCGGTGTCCGCGCGCCCGGCTCATCGAGGAGCCCCCCCTGGCGCAGTGGCCGTGGTCATTGCGCGGCGAGTGTAATCGACCCCGCCTGGGCGGACGCCGGATCCTCAGCGCGCCCCGACATCGCGCCGCGCCGCGCCGGATGGCCCCTGCCAGCCGCGCCGCCGGGTCCAGTGTTGCCCCCGGTGCCGGACGTGGATGGCCACGAAGGCGACAGCCATCGCGATCGCGAGCGCACCCTGTGCGATGAGATCGGCACGGGCGGTCGCCAGTGGACGGCCGCCGGCTGCGTTGACCAGGGCCACCGCCAGGCCCGACCCGGCCAGGAGGAGCAGCACGATCCACCGCGAGCCGGTGCCGAACAGATAATTCGTCACGAGGACGGTGAAGGAGAGGCAGATCATGGCCCCGACCAGCGTGGCGAAGGCCGGCGCCGCCGTGCTGAGTCGGGCAGAGAAGACGAGGGTGAGGAACCATTTCGGCACCCAGACCGAGAGCACGATGAGCGCGGTGGCCGGGACCGCGAGGAAGACCAGCGTGACACCGAGCTGGCGCACGGCGTGCCCCCCCTCGTTCCAGCGGATGGTGGCTTCGGGCAGGAGGTAGGCGCCGAGTGCAAGGGCCCCGAAGACCAGTGCCTTGGAGGCCACCGAGATGGCCGCGTAGGGTCCGACCTGGGCGTGGTCGAGCCGACCGAGCAGGATCACGTCGACGTTCTGGAGCAGTCCGAGCAGGCCCAGGCCGACGAAGGCGGCCGACACGTCGCCCATCAGCCGTCTGCGGGCCAGGAGCGCTTCCGCACCCGGCGCGCCGGCGCGAACCGGTGCATCCCGGGGGTCGGCCCATGCTCGCGAGGCCAGCCAGTGGGCGTGCGCAGTGGCCACCACCTCACCCAGGAGCACCCCGAGTGCGTAGCCGGTCACCCCGAACCCCCCGGCCACCATGACCAGGACCGAGCCCGTCCGGATACCACCTTCGACGAGCAGGTTGCCGGCGAGCGGGCGGTAGTGGCGGTGCGCCTGCAGCAGGCCGCGGTCGACACTCAGCAGGATCCAGATCCCGGCGGCCATGAGGATGAGGACGACCCCGCTCCCGTCGGGAAGGGAGAGCCATCGGGCGATCCATCCCTGGAGGGCGAGGACGAGGACGAGCTCGACGCCGATGCCGATGAGCGCGATCCGGTGGATCCGGGCCACCCACGGGCGAACCCGGTCCGCGTGGCCGGACGCCTGGAGCCCGGTCACCCGGCGGACCACGCCGACCAGCACGGCGGATCCCGGCATCGACAGGATGAAGAAGAGCCCGAGCAGCTGGGCGATCTCACCGTAGGAGCGCGAGGACACCAGCCGGGCAACCGCCACCACCACGAGCGCCGCGGCGCCGTTGACCACCATGCCCGCCACCGCGACCGGACCGGCCTGGTTGAGGCCGGACCGCAGCGAGTCCCCCTGGCCGCTGAGGCCCGGAACCGGTTCGTCGGGAGGCAGCGTGACCATCGGGCCACCCGCCACGGCGATCCCGACCGCGGGAGCGAACGCAGCCGACTCGGCCACCGGGTCGACCACGGTGTCGACCTCTCCGAGGATTACATCCAGACCCGGTGCTCCGGCCGAGTCGTCAGCGCGTGACCGGTGCTCGTCCACCGGACCGTGCGTCCCGCTCAGCCGCCGCGGCGGGGCAGGACGGGCGCGTCGCGCGCCCGGACCGACCCGTGCCCGGCGACGTGCCGCGGTCGTCGCTCGTCTCGTGGTACTCCTCCTCGACGTTGACCGACCAGATGTCGTGCCGGGCACCGTGGATGTTCTCGACGGTCAGCATCGCCGTGAACATCGAGTGGTCCTGATTGTTGTACTTGTGCATGCCGTTGCGACCCACCGGGTGCACGTTGGGAGCGTGCGCCTCGAACCACCGGCGCAGTACGTCGACGTTGTCGCGGTAGGTGTCGTCGTAGACCGGGTAGGCCTTCGGCATCCGCACGACGTAGCCGGCCTCGACGTCGGACGGGTCGACCAGGCCGATGGCTGCGAGCTCCTTCGTCCCGAGCGCCACCAGGTCGTCGTCCTCGAGGTTCCACAGCTCGTCGCCCTCGAACACGAAGTACTCCATCCCGAGGCAGGTCCTCCCATCCTTGACCAGGTACGGGGACCAGGCGCCGAAGTTCTGGATGCGGCCGACCTTCACGTCCGGGGAGTGGATGTAGATCCAGTTGTCCGGGAACCCGCGGTCCTCGGGGACGACCAGGGCCACCGTGAGGAAGTCGCGGAAGTGGAGGTCGTCGGCGGCCCGGAGCACCTCGGGCGGCACGGGTGGGTCCACCATGCGGGCAAGCGCGGGGAACGGCATCGAGGAGATCACGTGGGAAGCCGGGAGGCGTTCCTCGACGCCGCCTCTCCGCACGGTGACCGCGACAGCGGCGCCGTCCTCGACGTGGACAGCGGTCACCGCCGTCTCCATCATGATTCGCCCGCCGAGGCCGAGCACCTGCTCGGCGCAGTGCTCCCACATCATCCCCGGGCCGTATTTCGGGTACTGGAACTCCTCGATGAGGCTGGTGACCTGACGCGCCTTGTCGCGATGCCGCCCTCGGAACGAGGACCGGATCGGCTCCCACACCGCGTTCCAGAGGGACATCCCCTTGATCCGCTGTGCCCCCCAGTCGGCCGAGAGCTCGGAAGCGGACACCCCCCAGACCTTCTCGTTGTAGGTCTTGAAGAAGTGGTGGTAGAGCCGCCAGCCGTAGTTGGAGACGATGTACCCCTCGAGTGTGTCGAGGTCCTTCGGAGGACGGACACGTACCCAGAGGAACGAGAGCCCGCACCGCACCGCCTCCACGATGCCGAGGTTGGAGAGGGCGTTGCCGAGCTTGATCGGATAGTCGTAGTACTTGCCCCCGTAGTAGATCCTGCTCATCCGCGGGCGGAGCAGGAAGTCTCCGGGCGGAAGGACCTCGTGCCAGAATTCCTCGACCGGGGTGACCTTGGTGAAGAACCGGTGCCCACCGATGTCGAAGCGCCAGCCGTCGCGCTCGACCGTCCGGCTGATTCCCCCGACGACACCGTCCTGCTCGACGACGACCACCGGGTCACCCGCGGTGGCGAGGCGGTGAGCGGCGGTCAGCCCGGCCGGCCCACCGCCGGCGACGACCACCGGGCGCTCCGGGGTCGGGATCGGCTGGTCTGCTGCGGACCGTTCGGGCACGTCAGTGTCTGCAGTGCTCACTGGCTCGGTCGGCGATGCCATGCGGTGCGGTCCGTTTCTCGTTGGTGCGGGGCCCCGGTGGGATTCCCGAGCCGGCGGTCGATGGGCGTCGGACCGTCCCGGTCGTGGACCCCGGCCACGACCTGCCCCACAGGAGGATAGTGGCTCGCCTTCCCGGTCGCCGGGACCGGTCCCGGTCTGCCCCGGCGCTCAGGGGACCACCACGCCGAGGAACGCGAGGTAGGCGTATCCGGCCATGGCCGCCCCAGAGGCGGCCAGCACCGACCATTCGACCCACCGCCGTCCGGTGAGGGTCGAGGCGACCACGACCAGGGGAAAGGCGCCCAGCGCGTAGCGCTCGAATGAATCGAGGTTCGCGGTGGTCAGCGAGGCGGCCAGCACGGCCGCGGCGAAGAGGCCGTAGCTGAGGGGGAGCCTTCGGAAGGCGAGGATCAGCAGGACGACACAGAGCAGCACCCAGGGGATGTGGAGGGCGCTCCCCACGTGATGGCCGTGGAGGAGGCTGTCCGCGTTGTGCCACATGGCGGAGAAGGGGGATGCCAACGGTCCGCGGTGGCCGCCCTCCTCCTGGACCCGGAACGGCAGGAGGACGTCCCCGAACCGGGCATCCACCCAGGCGAGGTAACCGCCGGCGCCGGCCAGCGGGGCGATGAACGCTGCGCCCCGCGCGAAGCCACCCGGCTCCGGGCCTCGCACCCGCGTCCGTCCGGGACCGCCACAGTTCGACCGCGATGGGCACCACCAGGAGCACACCGACGGGGCGGACCGCGCCGGCGGCGAGCCCGGCGGCAGCAGCCCACCACCAGCGCCCGGTCCGGGCACCGAGGAAGACGACCACGGCACAGAGCAGCAGGGAGGCGTCGGCATAGCCGAGCACGAGGGTGTAGGCCGACGGCGCGAGGGCGAGCAGCCAGACCGACCGGCGGGCGAGCGCCCGGTCCCCGAGATCGTGCCGGACCAGCAGGAGCAATCCGGCCATTGCGAGGAGCGCGCTCAGGTTGGCCACCAGGACCAGCGCCGTCCCGATCCCCACGCCCGGGACCCGGCCGAGCGCGCCGGCGACCAGTGGATAGAGGGGGAAGAAGCGCAGGGACTGGGTCCCGGCTGCCGCGTAGCCGTGCGACGCGATCGCCCGGTACCACCCGGCGTCCCAGACCAGCAGTCCCTGCTGGACGCGTTGGAGCGCACCGGCATTGCCGGGCCGCACGGTGCCGACCGTGCCCCGGGCCAGGGCCAGGGCGCCGACCACGACGACCCGCGCCACGAGCCAGGCAGGCAGCACCTCGACCACCGCCCGCGCCAGCGCGAACGGGCGCTCGGATCCGCCCGCATCCGGGCTGCGGGTGTCCACCTCGACAGCCCCTGTGCCGGAGTACCCGCTCCCCTCTCCCCCGTCGACCGCTCCCGTCGCGCCGCCGGGTGCCGAAACGGTCACGCGGGGGCGTCCCGTCCCGCGGTGGCCATGCCGATCAGGATCCGGTCGGGCTGAAGCGGTACAGCCACATCGGCTGGTAGAAGGAGTCCGCATCGCCCACGACGAGACTGGTCGTCTGATACTGCGGATCCGCCTGCAGGGTCTGCACGATGCCCTCGCACTTGACCCCGTAGGCCTGGTACTGCGGTGCCCAGACGACGAAGATCTCGCGGCCGGCGGCCAACGACTCGACGTGCTTGGCGAAGGTGAGCGGGGACGCGGCCCGGACCGTCGCGGCGTAGTCGACCCAGTTCACGAACTCGGGGCCGGATCCGCGGGGGAAGGTGATCTGGGTGTACCGACCGGCCGGCAACAGGCGGTTGACCGCCGGGCCGAGCTGATCCGGACAGTAGGCCACGACGGCGCCGGGCTCCCCGGTGACGGCGATGGCCGCGGCCACCTGCGCCGCCTGGGTCCGGTTGGTGGTCACGTCGGGCACCGAGGCCGCGAGGCCGAGGACCACGGCCGCGACGAGGACGCCGACCCGGACCCGCCGGTCCCGGAAGACGGTGAGCCCGAGGGAGACCAACAGGATCAGCGGGATGAACACCACCGACGCGTAGCGCGAGTCGAACGCGCTGGTGGTGACGAAACCCCCGATGACCGCGGCGGCCAGGGTGCCGGCGACGATCACGGCCACCGGGCGGCCGAGCGGGCGGGTGCGGATGTCGAGCTCGACGTGGCGGCGATCGGTGGCCAAGCCGAAGAGCCCGAGCCCGGCCAGGGCGAAGAAAAGCAGGGCGAGTGCCCGTCCCTGGCTGCTGCTCCCCCCTGCGAACGAGGACACCGCGTTGACCATGGCCGCGAAGGTCGCCGGCATCGCCCAGGGGGTCCCGGTGTGCAGGGACTGGAAGACGAAGGTCGGCACCCAGGGTAGGAAGAGGAGACCACCCACCACCATCGCCACGATCGACGCACGCGCCCCGGCCCTCCACTCCGGCCGCCCGCGCCAGTCCTGCCACGCGAGCCAGGCGACGGTGGTGGCGAGCAGATAGATCGACCAGTAGTGCGAGTAGAGGAGCAACGCAGTGACCGCGCCGACGGCGATCAGGTTGCCGGCCTGGGGTATGCGCAGCGAGCGGTCGAGGGCCAGGAAGCCGAGCACGGTCAGCAGCACGACCAACGAGTACATCCGCGCCTCGGTGTCGTAGCGGATGGCGAACGGCGACGTCGCGACGAGGAGCATGGCTCCCCAGGCAGCGGTTCGACCCCCGATCCGCTTGCCCGCCAGCCAGGCCAGGGGCACGGTGATCACGCCGAAGACTCCCGAGAGCGATCGGACGGCCTCGTCCGAGGTACCGAAGAGACCCATCCAGAAGTGGAGGAGGACGTAGTAGAGCGGCGGTGCTCCGTCCCGCCTCAGGAAGGAGGGCAACTCGTGGAGCGGCAGGCGGGCGATGTTGACGGTGAGGGCCTCGTCCAGCCAGAGGTCCGAGACGGTCCAGAACCGGAGCGCGAGGGCAGCGAGCAGGACGAGGACGGCCCCGATCCGGAGGCAGATCCTGACCACGTGCCCGAACGGGGGTCCCTCGGGATCGGCATCGGCGCCGACGGGTGCGGCCCCTGCCACCGGAACAGCGGGGGCTCCGGTGGTCGGATCTGCCGTGGCGTCCCCACCGGTCGTCCCCGGAGCAGGAGCCGGTTCGACGACCCCGGTGCCCGCACCGCCTGCACGCGGTGGGGCCTCGGCCCCGGCATCGACGACAGAGGCGGGTCCCGAGGGTGCTGCGTCCATGGCTGGCATGGTACCCAGCCGTCCGGCCACCGCGGGATCTCTTGCAATTCGATGCACCTCGACCGTAAAGAGGCAGTAACGTGCGCCCACGACACGCCGTGCCTGTGGGAAAGTCGGAGTCGGGGGAGATGCTGTGACGGGTGAAGCTGCAGCGACCGGGGAGCCCAAAATGACCAGGCAGGAGGGGATCAGTCGCCGGTCGTTCCTCTCTCGCGGAGCCGTGGTGGGCGGCGCGGCCGTCCTCGCCGGCGGCGCCGGGACCGCACTGGCGGGTTGCTCGTCCTCCGGCGGGTCTCCCACCACAACCGCCCCCGGGTCGAAGCCCGGTGTCGGCACCGGCAGCCCGGTGCGAGGTGGCTCACTGACCTTCGGCATCGTGGCGGAGATCGACGGCTTCTACCCCGCCAACAACCACTGGGACACCAACGGGTTCCTCTACGCGAACGCCATCTACGACCCCCTCATGTACATCGCCGCCGACGGCTCGATCCAGCCTTACCTGGCCCAGTCCCTCACGCCCAACGCGACCTTCGACGTCTGGACCCTGACCCTCCGCCCCGGCATCAGATTCAACGACGGGTCCGACCTGACCGCCGCGGTCATCGTGGCCAACACCGATGCGCTGCGCACCTCCGCGCTCACCTCGGTCCCGCTCGAGATCATCAAGGACGTCGAGGCCACCGGTGACTTGACCGTCGTCTTCACCCTCACCGGCCCCGGGGCACGCTTCTCGGCAGCGCTGGCCGACACCCAGGCCGCCTACCCGGTCGGTCAGGCCATGATCGACCAGGCGAACGCCGGGAACAAGACGCCCACCCCCGTCGGCACCGGGCCGTTCGTGTACGCCAACTGGCAGCCCAACGACCACTTCACCGCCACCCGCAACCCGCACTACTGGCGTGCCGGGCTCCCCTACCTCGACCAGATCACCTTCAAGCCCATTCCGGACACGACCCAGCGCGAAGCGACGCTCAAGACCGGTGGCGTCGACATGATCCTCTCGACCGATCCGGGCACCATCAGTCGCTTCACCGGGCAGGCCGACTACCAGCTGGTCGATTCGCGGACCGGCGTCATCGGGGAGCCCACCCTCGGCTTCATCATGCTCAACACCGCGGTCTCCCCGCTCGACGACCTCCGGGTGCGCCAGGCGCTGACCAAGGCAACCGACCAGGCCCAGATCCAGGCGATCTTCGACTTCGGCTACGGCCGGCCCGTCAACGGACTGTTCCTTCCCGGATCGGAGTACTACAGCCCGACCGGCTTCCCGTCCTACGATCCGGCTGCCGCCAAAGCGCTGGTCAGTGCCTACAAGGCCGAGCACGGCACCCCGACCATCGAGCTCCAGACGGTCACCGACCCGCTCCTTGCCAAGATCGTCCAGGTCATCCAGCAGATGTGGACGGAGGTCGGCATCGACGTCACCATCGCCACCCTGGAACAGGCAGTGCTCCTCGACAACTTCATCTTCGGGACCTACCAGGCCGGGACCATCTACCTGTTTGGCACTGTGGATCCGGACCTCAACTACTGGTGGTTCAGCTCGAGCACCGCAGGTCCGGTCGGATCGGTCGCGCTCAACTTCGCACGCAACAAAGACCCCCAGATCGACGCCGCGATCGCCACCGGGCGGGCCAGCAACGTTCCCGCGACCCGGATCGCGGCCTACCAGACGCTCAACAAACGCCTGGCCCAGGACCTCCCCTACATCTGGCTCAGCCAGTACTTCTTCAGCGAGGTGGCCGCCAACCGCGTCCAGAACTTCGACAACCTGGTGCTGCCCAACGGCATGCCCGGCTACTCGTTCAACGAGGGCGTGATGTTCGTGACCCAGACCTGGCTTTCTGGCTAGCGGTTCGGCTCACGGGCGCACGACGCGATGACCAAGTACCTCGTCAGGCGGTCGATCCAGCTGGTCGTCGTCGCGTTCGTGATCTCGGTCCTCGCCTTCCTCCTTGTTCACCTGCTGCCGGGCGACCCGACGATCGCCATCCTCGGACCCAACGACACCGCCCACAACCGGGCGCTGCTCCTTCAGCAGCTCGGCCTCAACAAGCCCCTCTGGCAGCAGTACACGACCTGGCTGGGCGCGGTGTTCCACGGCAACCTCGGACAGTCGTACCTCGACCACGAGTCAGTGACCCACATCATCGCAACCGGCGCCCCGATCGACATCGAGCTCATCGTGATCTCGCAGATCATCGCCTTCGCTGTCGCCATCCCACTCGCCCTGGTCACCTCGCGTCGACCGAATCGCCCGTTCGACAATGTCACCACCACCGGGACATTCGGGCTGCTCGCCCTCCCCCCCTTCGTCATCGCCCCGGTGCTGGTGGCCATCTTCGCGGTGGGTCTGCGCTGGTTCCCCGCGACCGGCTACGTGCCGCTCACCCAGGACGTGGCCACCAACCTCCACGACATGATCCTCCCGTCGCTGTGCATCACGGCCGGGTCGATCGCGATCTACTACCGACTGCTGCGATCGGACCTCATCAGCACCCTGCAGGAGGACTTCATCACCATGGCCCGCTCGAAGGGTCTCTCGAATTCGCGGATCATGTGGCGCCACGCCTTCCGCCCGTCGACCTTCTCGCTCCTCGCCGCGGCAGGAGTCAACATCGGCGCCCTCATCGCCGGCACCTTCGTCGTCGAGTACCTGTTCGCCCTCAGCGGCCTCGGCTTCGCGCTCGTGCAGGCGGTCAACCAGCGCGACTACCTGGTGGTCCAGGGCATCTCTCTGGTCGTGGCCATCGTCTACGTGATCCTGCAATTCGTCGTCGACTTCGTGTTCACGGTGGTCGACCCGAGAGTCGTACGGGAGTGACCGATGCCTGACGACCGCGAGCTCCGGTCCACCCATGCCTCCGCGCAGCTGCTCACCGACCGGTTCCCCGGGCAGGCCGCGGACGACCAGTTGGTGCTCTCCCGTCAGAGCGAGAGGCTCGACTCCGACGACATCCTCCTCAAGAAGCCGCTGGGGTTCCTCTTCTGGATGGCCATCGGGTGGGTGAGCCTCGTGGTGCTGGCCGCCATCCTGGCCAACGTGCTGCCGCTCCAGAATCCCGACTTCCAGCAGTACACGGCCCTCAACCAGGGGCCGACCCTGCACCACCTGCTCGGTACAGACGAGCTGGGCCGGGACCTGCTGGCCCGCCTCGTCTTCGGTGCCCGGGTCTCCCTTGTCGTCGGCTTCGCGGCGGTGGCCGTCGGGATGCTTGTGGGCGGGACTGCCGGGCTCGTCTCGGGGTACAAGGGAGGCAACCTCGACATCGGCCTCAACGGGGTGGCCTTCATCATCCTGGCCTACCCCGCGATCGTGGCGGTCATCGCCATCGTGGCCTTCTGGGGGCAGTCCCTGTTCAAGATCACCGTCATCCTTGGGGTGGGCACCATCCCGCTCATGTTCCGCGTGGTCCGGGCCTCGAGCCTGTCCTTCGCCAACCGGGACTTCGTCGTCGCGGCCAAGACCATGGGCGCGACCACCTCCCGGATCCTCTTCCGCGAGATCCTGCCGAACGTGGTGCCGGTCGCGGTGACCTTCGGGCTCATCACCGTGGCCGGCGTGATCGTCATCGAGGGGACGCTCGCCTTCCTCGGGCTCTCGGTCGCCCTCCCCACGCCGTCGTGGGGCAACCTGATCTCGGACGGAACGTCCAACGGCAACCTGACCGCCAACCCCTTCATCCTGCTGTGGCCGGCCCTCTCCATGTTCCTGCTGCTGCTCTCGATCAACCTCATCGGCGACCGGCTGCGCCAGCGGTTCGACATCCGCGAGGGTCTGCTGTGATCGGCCTGCGCCGGCGGACCCGCGGCCAGACACCCCTCGGGTTCCGAGACGTCGGGCAGCCGGTCGATCCGCTCCTGGTCGTCGAGGACCTCCACACGGCCTTCCGCACCGGGAAGGGCACGGTCCGGGCGGTCGACGGGGTCTCCTTCGAGGTCGACTCCGGCAAGACGTTGGGGATCGTGGGTGAGTCCGGCTCGGGCAAGACCGTGCTCGCCCGGTCGATCATGGGCCTGCTCCCCCAGCGCGATGTCATCCGGAGCGGCACGGTCCGGTTCGCCGGTCACGAGCTCACCACCATGAGCCCGGCGGAGCTCAGACAGGTATGGGGTGCGGAGCTCAGCATGATCTTCCAGGACCCGATGACCGCGCTCAACCCGGTCAAGCGGATCGGCGCGCAGATCACCGAATCGCTGCTCGTCCACCTGGACATGGACAGGAAGGAGGCCCGGGCCACCGCGGTCGAGCTCCTGCGGTCGGTCGGGATCCCCTCGCCCGAGGAGCGTGTCCGCTGGTATCCCTTCCAGCTGTCGGGCGGCATGCGTCAGCGGGTGATGATCGCCATCGCGCTGGCGTGCGCCCCGCGCCTGGTTCTGGCCGACGAGCCCACCACCGGTCTGGACGTGACGGTGCAGGCCCAGATCCTCGACCTGCTCGCCAACTTGCAACAGGAGCGCCACATGGCGGTGATCCTGGTCACCCACGACCTCGGGGTCGTCGCAAACCGGGCCGACGACATCATCGTCATGTACGCCGGGCAGGTCGTCGAGCAGGCACCGACCCGCACCCTGTTTGCCGACACCCGCATGCCCTACACGCGGGCACTGATGGACTCGATCCCGAGGCTGAGTCAGCCGAGCGGTGCCCGGTTGACCGCCATCGCCGGGCGCCCTCCCGACCTCATCCACCCCCCGGGGGGCTGCCGCTTCGCCCCGCGGTGCCCCTACGCGCGGGACAAGTGCCGGCAGTCGGCGCCCCCGCTCCGCACAGCGGCGTCACCCGACCACCTGTTCGCCTGCTGGTTCCCGCTCATCAACGGGGTCTCCTCGGCTCCCCCGGAGCCTGCGGTGGTCACCCCCGGCACGGGAGCCAACGGGGACGAATCCCAGGCGGTCCCGACCTCTGCCGCGTCCCCCTCCGCCGGCTCCGACGGGGAGACGTCCGGGTGACGACCGGCGCCATCGACACGTCGGCTGACGGGGACCAGGTCGTCCTCGATGTCGCCGACCTGGTCGTGGAGTTCCGGAGCGGCCGCCAACGGGTCCAGGCGGTCTCGGGCGTGAGCTTCCAGGTGCGGAAGGGCGAGACACTGGGGCTGGTCGGAGAGTCCGGTTGCGGGAAGTCGACGACCGGTCGGACCCTGGTCCAGGTCCAGCGTCCGACCTCTGGAAGCGTGACCTATCTCGGACAGGACCTCGGCAAGCTGTCCGCGGGCGCGCTCCGGCGGGCGCGCACCAAGATCCAGATGATCTTCCAGGACCCGATCTCGTCGCTCAACCCGCGCCGGCGGGTCAAGGACATCGTGGCCGAGCCCCTTGTCATCTGGAAGCGGGGCACCCGGGAAGAGCGCGAGAGCAAGGTACGGGAGATGCTCGAGGCAGTCGGCATCGACCCCGACACGGCGGGCGACCGCCGCCCCCAGGAGTTCTCCGGCGGTCAGTGCCAGCGGATCAGCATCGCGCGTGCCCTCATGGCCGAGCCCGACCTGCTCATCTGTGACGAGCCGGTCTCCGCCCTCGACGTGTCGGTCCAGGCCCAGATCCTCAATCTCCTGGCGGACTTGAAGGAGACCTTCGGCCTCACCATGGTGTTCATCGCCCATGACCTGGCGGTCGTCAAGAACGTGAGCGACCGGGTGGCGGTGATGTACCTCGGCAAGCTCGTCGAGGTGGCCGGCTCCGACGACCTCTACCGGTCGGCCGCCCACCCGTACACCGAGGCCCTCCTCGCCTCGATCCCCGAGCCGGACCCGGACCGTGCCTCCGATCGCCGGCCGCTGAGCGGTGAGCTCCCCTCGCCCCTCGACCCACCCTCGGGCTGCCGGTTCCGGACACGCTGCCCATACGCCCGGGAGCGCTGTGCGTCAGAAGAGCCGCTCCTGCGCGAGATCGCGCCCGGCCACCAGGTGGCGTGCCACTTCCCTCTCGACGGGTCGACAGCCCCCGAATCAGCCGCTCCGGCATCCACCGACGTCGCGGTGGGTTCCGGTTGATCCGCACCATTCCCTGAGACCCGGACGCGGAGCGGGGCGCACGGCGCCGCAACGCAGGTTCAGGTAGTCACCACCCAGGCGTCAGCACCGGGCACAGGACACGGACCAGGTCGATGCTCAGCCGGCCGGCGGCGCGTCGGCGTCGGGTGCAGGGGTCTCGGCGACAGGGGTCTCGGCGGCGGGGGCCTCCGCAGCAGGCACCTCGGCGACAGGGGCCTCCACAACAGGGGCTTCCGCAGCAGGCACCTCGGCGACAGGGGCCTCCACTGCAGGGGCCTCGGCGGCTGGCACCTCGGCGACAGGGGACAGCTCGGCCGGTGCAGACGGATCGGGGTTCTCGGCACCGCCTTCGGTCGAACCGTGCTCGGCCACGAAGTCGGCCCAGGCGGCCTGCGCCTCGGTCTCGGGGGTGAACTCGGTCTCGGGGGTGAACTCGAACGGTCCGACGTAATTGCCCTCGGCGTCATAGGCGTGCTCGCCGAAAGCCTCCCGGTACTCCTCGGACACCTCGCCGCCCTCTGCTGCCTGCTTGATCGAGAGGCTGATCCGGCGACGCTGGAGGTCGATGTCGATGATCTTGACCCACAGCTCCTCGCCTGGTGTGACCACCTGTTCGGGCAGGTCGACGTGGTGGCCGGCCATCTCCGAGATGTGGACCAGGCCTTCGATGCCATCGCCCACCTGGACGAACGAGCCGAACGGCACGAGCTTGGTGATCCGTCCGTAGACGAGCTCCCCGACCTGGTGCGAGTTCGCGAACTCCTGCCATGGATCGGTCTGGGTGGCCTTGAGGGAGAGGCTGATCCGCTCCTTGGACAGATCGACGTCGAGGACCTCGACCTCGATCTCGTCGCCGACGGAGACCACCGACGACGGATGGTCCACGTGCTTCCAGGAGAGCTCGGACACGTGGACGAGGCCGTCCATGCCACCAAGGTCGACGAATGCGCCGAAGTTGACCACCGAGGAAACCACACCCCGCCTGCGCTCGCCCGGCTTGAGGTTGACCAGGAACTCCCCCCGTTGCTCCTTCTGGGTCTCCTCCAACCACGCACGCCGCGACAGGACGACGTTGTTGCGGTTCCGGTCCAGCTCGATGATCTTCGCTTCGATGGTCCGGCCCACGTAGGGCTGGAGCTCGCGCACCCGGCGCAGCTCGACCAGAGAAGCGGGAAGGAATCCACGCAGCCCGATGTCGACGATGAGTCCGCCCTTGACCACCTCGATGACCGGGCCGCTGACCACCTGATCGGCTTCCTTGAGCTTCTCGATGGTGCCCCAGGCGCGCTCGTACTGGGCCCGCTTCTTCGAGAGGATCAGGCGACCCTCCTTGTCCTCCTTCTGGAGCACCAGGGCCTCGATCGCCTCCCCCAGCGTCACGATCTCCGACGGGTCGACGTCGTTGCGGATGGACAGCTCGCGGACTGGGATTACGCCTTCGGACTTGAAGCCGATGTCGAGGAGGACCTCGTCCCGGTCGATCTTCACGACGGTGCCCTCGACGAGGTCACCGTCCTCGAACTCGACGATGGTGCCGGCCATCGCATCCTCGAGTGATGCACCGTCGAGATCGTCCTCGGTCACGGGCCGGGGGATGTAGACCCCCTGGTCGTCGAAGTGGCCCATGGCCTCGTGGGACAGCAGATCCGTGCCGGCAGGCACGACGTGGGTATCGGTCATGAAGGTAGGTAGCTCGCTTTCCGGACGGGTGCACCGGGCCCGAAGGATCGCCCTGCGGGAACGGCGGTGGAGACACGGGCCACTCCGATGTGGCCGGCCAGCAATCCTACTCCACCGGCCCCGCGTCCCGGTCGGCCGCCGCTCAGGCTCCCTTCGCCTCCGCCCACGAATCACCCCACGCCATGGCCACCTTCAGGGGCACCGAGAGGTCGGCGGCGCCGGTCATGGCCTGCTCGGTGAGCGATGCCACCGCTGCCTCCTCGTCGGGTTCGACGTCGACCAGGACCTCGTCGTGGACCTGGAGGACCAGGTCCGACCCCAGGCCCCCCGCCTCGAGCCCGGAGTCGAGTCGTACCAGCGCCACCTTGAACAGGTCCGCGGCCAATCCCTGGATCCCCGCGTTCCTGGCCTGGCGCTCGGCGGCCTGGCGGACCTGGAAATTGGTCGAGTGGAGGTCGGGCAACGGACGGCGCCGCCCGAAGGCGGTCACCGTGTAGCCGCTCCCCCGCGCGTCGGCCACGGCGCGGTCCATGTAGTCGTGGACCGACGGGAACGCCTCGAAGAAGGCGGTCAGGATCCCCTGGGCCTCCTCCACCGGCACCGCCAGCCGCTGCGAGAGGCCGAAGGCCTCCATGCCGTAGGCCAATCCGTAGGACACCATCTTGGCCGTCGACCGTTGCTCCAGGGTCACCTGGTCCCGGTCGACCCCGAAGACCCGCGCGGCGACCGTGCGGTGGATGTCCTCGCCGGCCGCGAACGCAGTGGTGAGCCCGGGATCGCCGGAGAGGTGGGCGATGGCCCGGAGCTCGATCTGGTCGTAGTCGGCCACCAGCAGTCGTCGGCCGGCAGACGGCACGAACGCCTGGCGGAACCGCCGGCCCTCCTCGGTCCTCACGGGGATGTTGTGGAGGTTGGGCCGGTCCGAGGAGAGCCTGCCCGTGCGGGCAACGGTCTGGCGGAACGTGGCGTGGATACGACCGTCGTCCGCCACCTCGTCCGCGAGGTTCTCGCCGTAGGTCGACCGGAGCTTCTCGACTTCGCGGTAGCGCAGCAGGACCTCGATGATCGGATGTTGGCCGCGCAGGAGCTCGAGGGTCCGGGCGTCGGTCGAGTAACCGGTCTTGGTCTTCCGCACCGGAGCGAGCCCCAACTGGTCGTAGAGGATGGAACGGAGCTGCGGGACCGAGTTCACGTTGAACGGTCCGCCAGCGAGCTCGTGCATGGTCGCCTCGAGCGTGCCGCACTCGTCGACCAGTCCCGCCGCGATGGAGCGGAGCACCTCCCGGTCGACCGGAACGCCGACCACCTCCATCCGTGCAAGCACACGGACCAGCGGGCGCTCAACGTCGACGAAGAGCGCTTCTTCTTCGACCGCGGCCAGCTCGGCGAGGAGTGGCTGCCGCAGCCTGGCTAGCACGGCGACCGCCCGCACCAGCGCGAGGGCGGCCGCGTCCGGCGGGGTGGTCGCATCTGCGTCGTCGCCCGACCCCTCGTCGAGCTCGAGGGCGAAGCTGCCCTGCCCGGCTCCCCCATCCCCGTCCCCCATGTCGGCCCCGAGGTGCTCGGAGACCAGGTCGGCGAGGCGGTACTGGTCGTTGGACGGGTCGAGCAGGTAGGCGGCGACGGCCGTGTCGAGGGCGAGCCCCCGGATGTCGACGCCGAGCGGCAGCAGTGACCGCATGAGCTCCTTCGCATCATGCGCCACGACGCCCACCCCGTCGGGTCCCAAACCCGCCGCGAGCGCGGCGAGGACCCCTTCATCTGCGAGCAGCGACTCGCCTCCCGCGGCCGACCGGCCGAGATGGATCGAGGGGGGTCCTGTCGCGTCGCCGGATCCGTCCCCCTCCGCGGTCGATGCTGTCTCGACGCCCAACGCCAGTGCAGTGAGTTCCGAGCGGCCGGGATCGCCCGACCACGCAGCAGCGAGGGCCACGTTGCCGGAGCCAGCGCGTGCCGCCTCGAACAGCACCTCGAGGGCAGCGACGGCTGCGGACGCATCCGGTGGCCCCGTCCACTCCGGGACGTCGAGCCAGCCGGGCCGCTCGCTCCCCTGGTTCACGCCGTCGCCGTCGCCGCCGCCGTCGCTACCGGCTCCGGGGCCGACCGGATCGGACCCGGGAGCCGGGTCACCAAAGAGGCCGTCGGCCATGACCGCGGTGAACCGGGGCCACACCGTGCGGAGCTCGAGGTCGGCGAAGGTGAGGCGGGCCTTCTCGGTGTCCCACCCTCCGAGGGTCAACTGGTCGACATGGACATCCAGGGGGACGTCGCGCACCAACGGGATCACTTCGGCGTTCAAACGCACCCGGTCCGCGTGGGACGCGAGATTCGCCCGCAGCTTGGGAGAGAGGGCGTCCAGGTCTGCGAAGAGGGCGTCGAGGCTGCCGTACTGGTTGATCAGCTTTGCAGCGGTCTTCTCGCCCACCCCGGGCACCCCGGGGAGGTTGTCCGACGGGTCGCCGCGCAGTGCGGCCAGCAACGGGTACTTCGTCGGCGTGACCCCGGTCCGCTCCTCGATGCCGGCCTCGTCGTAGAGGGCGTAGTCGCTGACCCCTCGGCGGTTGTAGAGCACGCGGATGTAAGGGTCTTCGACCAGTTGGAACGAATCGCGGTCACCGGTCACGATGATGACCGGGTGCCCCCGGTCGCGGGCCTCGGTGGCCAGCGTGGCCAGCACGTCGTCGGCCTCGAATCCTTCGCACTCGATCACCGGGATGGCCAGGGACTCGAGGACCTCGCGGATCAACTCGAATTGCGGGAGGAGGTCTCCCGGCGTCTGGTCACGCCCCGCCTTGTAGTCGTCGACGATCTCGTCCCGGAACGTCTCGCCGGGGAGGTCGAAGGCGACGGCCAGGCCGCTGGGACGGTGGTCGCGCACGAGGTTCACCACCATCGAGGTGAAGCCGTGGACGGCGTTGGTCACCACCCCGGACGTGGTGACCAGAGTGTCCGGGAGCGCGAAGTAGGCCCGGAAGGCGAGGGACATCCCGTCGAGCAGGAGCAGCGGGCCCTCTCGGGTGCGCCCGGCACCACGGGAGTGTCTGCAGGCGGTGCGGGATGCCGGATGTCGCGGGCATGGCGGTCGCTCGGCCCGGACTAGGGGACGAGCGTTCCCTCGAGGACCTGACGGGCCACGTCGACCATCCGGGAGCGGGTCCCCATGGCGGTCTTCTGGATGAAGCCGAATGCGTCGGCCTCGGAGAGGCCGGACCGTTCCATGAGGACCGCCTTGGCGCCGTCGACGAGGCGTCGGGTCTCGAGCTTGTTCTCGGCCATGCCCTGTTGAGCGACGAGCCCGTCGCTGACCGCCTGGCGTGCTTCGGCATCGATGGCCCACTCCTGCTCGCAGCGGGCAACGGCCTGGTCGATGGCGGGGATGAGCTCGATCCGTTGGAAGGGTTTGACGAGATAGGCGACCACCCCGGCATCGCGGGCCTCGTCGATGAGGTTCCGCTGGCTGAACGCGGTCAGGATCAACACCGCCACCCGCAGGTCGAGGTCGCGGATGGCCCGGGCAGCCGCGAGGCCGTCTGCCCCCGGCATCTTGACGTCGAGGATCACCAGGTCCGGCTCGATGCTGACGGACCAGCTCGACGGCATCGTCCCCCCGGCCGGTCTCCCCCACCACGTCGTACCCCTCGTCGAGCAGGATCTCCTTGAGATCCAACCGGATGATCGCCTCGTCCTCTGCGATGACCACGCGCCTGGTCATGGTGTCTCGACTCCTTGCTGTGGGGGGATGCCCGGCACCGGAGAGGGTGCCGAGCACAGGTCGTGCCCCGATGGAGCGCACTGCGCCCGACTTCGTCATCTAACCATCCCGGCGAGGACGGGTCCTCAACCGGGGCCGATCGCCAGCCGGCCCAGGAGATCGTCCTGGCGCTGCTCGAGTTCGGCGATCTGCTTGACCAGTGCCTCGCGGGTACGGAGCAGGGCCGTCGCGTGGCGGCTGGCCTCGTCGTGTTCCTTGGCGGCAACCGGCGTCTCGGCGACCAGGGCCCGCAGCCGGGTGTCGTCGGCGATCTCGGTGACCACCACCAGCTGCTCGTCGAGCACCGCCAGCTCGCTCCGGGCGCGCACCAGCCGCTCGTGGGCGTCGGTCAGCCGTCGCTCGATCATGGTCCGATGCATGGGAGGGCAATTGTACGCATCAGCGGGGCCCGCCCACACCTGCGGTGTCCCGGGGCGGTCCGGCGGACTGCCAGGTCCGAGCACCGGTGCCGGCCGGTCTCACCGACCAGGCACCACGACGTCCAGTCGACGCACACGATCGGCGGGCGAGCAGAGCTGCGTCCGGCGCCGGACCCATGCCGGGCACGGTCGGGACACGGACCGCGAGTGCCCCGTCTTCCGACTGCCGGAAGAGCGCCGGCGGCGGGCACCAGGTCCTCGGCCAGGTACCTCGAGGCCGGGCTCAGGTCCCCCGGCCAACTGAACCCGGGGAGCGCGGCGATCGCCGCGGTCACGCCGCGTGCGTAGCCGGATTCGAACATGCCCCCGAGCCAGAGCGGGGTCGCCGACGCCCTGCACCACTCGATGGTCCCGAGCGCTGCGGCCAACCCCCCCAGGCGGGCGGGTTTGAGGCACACCACCGAGCACGCGCCCGCGGTCACCGCCTGGACGATGCGCGCCGGTGCGTCGAGGTCCTCGTCCAGACAGATCGGCGTGGCCAGCCGCGCGGCCAGCCGCGCGTGCGCCTCGAGGTCGCCCGGGGCCAGCGGCTGCTCGATGCAGAGCAGCGGGTACCGATCGAGGCCAGACAGATGGGCTGCGTCCTCCTCGCGGTACGAGCCGTTGGCGTCGACCTGGATCAGGAGCGGCGCAGGATCGTTGCTGGACGCGTCGGGCGACGCCGTCGCGGCGAGCGTCGCGACCGCCGCCACCGGCGCGAGGTCCCACCCGGGTCCGATCTTGAGCTTCACCCTCGAATAGCCCTCCTCGGCAAGCGAGGTGACCTCCTCGGTCAGATCGCCAACGGAACTGTGGGTCCCGACCACGGCTCCGACCGGAACGCTCCGCCCGGCGACACCGAGCAGATCGGCGAAGGAACGGCCCTCGGCCCGGAGATGGGCGTCGGCAACAGCCATTTCGAGCGCAGCGACGGCCATCGGGGCGTTGCTCTCCGTACCCGGCAGGTCGGCGAGCGCCGCTACCCCGGGCAGGATGCCGCCCGCGTTCGCCACCCGGGTCACCAGAGGTGGGAGCAACGAGCGTCCGAGGACGTCGAACGCAGTAGCCACGTCTTCGCTGTGGTAGGTGGTGTCGCCGAGTGCCGCGCACTCGCCCCATCCGTCGACCGTTCGGCCGTCTCTGCGGCATAGGAGGTGGACGAGGACCAGCGGGCGGTGGCTGTGGGTACCGACCGACGTCGTGATCGGGTGCCGGAACGGCAGATCGACCCACCAGAGCTCCGCCGAGTCCAGGGTCAACGCCGAGTCAATTCCCAGAGCGGCCCACGCCGCAGTCGGTGTGCCGGTGCGTTCCTCCGGGCCGGCGGCGTCCATCGCAATGAGCCTACGGTCCGTGACGCGCCAACATCCGTGAGGACGCGAGAGACCCCCGGCTACGCCGGGGGTCTCTCGACAAACTCAGCTGGATGAGCTGGGTTTGCTCAAATGTGGAGTGAACCAAGATTCTGCACCCGCTCGTCAGCCGCAACGGTCGGATGGGCGTTCGACTTGAAGATGCAGACCTTGCCACTGACCGCACCGCCTCAGTCTTGTCGCGGTGCCACCCGATCACCTGTTGAGCCAGCCTTCTCGGTGACCTCCAGGTACTTGCTGTATCCAGTCGGTGCCACGCACGCGTCGGGCAGGATCACGGTGCCGGTACGTAGCACTAGTGGTAGTTCGACGTTCTTGTGGTTGCCCACGTGACAGTCTTGGTCGAGACGGTACACCCGCGTGCCTCGTAGCACTCGCCTCGGGGGCTAGCGTCGGCAGCGATGGCCGGTACCGCTGCAACCCGAGACCGTCTCGGCTGGTCGGGTTCCCGAGGAGTGCGTACAGGTCACGTGGAGCGGCGTCGGCCGCGGCAATGCGCCCGGTATGGCAAGCTGCGGCAATCGACGCCGATCCGGCCATCGCGGCACAGACCAGAAGGCGGATAGGTGCATGACGTCGCATAAAGCCCCCCCTTTGGGAATTTATGAAGTGGAACCGATTTGGCCCACTCGTTGGTGTCGTCGATGAGAAGAGTAACCGTCGCTCAGTGCGGAACGTGCATGCGAAATCTGACCACCTTTTGCATCCCGGTCGACCGTACCCGACGATGACGCGTCGACCACATCCGCTGGGGACGCATCCATCGTTCGCACACTGTTGTCCACATCTGTTGACAGTTGACTCGGCAGTCGATGAACGGCTCTCGTTGCACGGGAAGCAAACCAAGTGCGCGTGGGCGGACGCCTGCGAACGAGTGCGCGACGCAGTCAACCAGCATGCCAAACATAGCCTGCTACCAGGGAGTTCGTGGACGTACTTCCACTGACAAGTCATTTGGTGTCAGACATAAATTACTCGCTGGTCATAACCAGTCACCTAGTCAATATTGAGTGTGCCGATCGGTTGTCCACGCACCGCCACGGCATGCTGGGCGAGGTAGGGCCCATGCCGATCACGACAAACTGGCACGGTGAAAGACACTTCCGCCGGAAGAAGAACGTCGTTGACGGTGATCGCGTTACAGGCGAGGGATTACGCCAACACGAAAACCCACACAAGAAATTGTCGACAGGGCAGAAAATGGACGGGTTGAACGTGAAGGCGACCGCGACCGCAGCCGATCGTCGAACGAAAGAGCCCGGCCGGCCGTGACCTTCAGATCGTCTTCGCCGACTTCAGGAGTCAACGTCCGTGACGCTGCAGGTCCATTCGAGAACGTGGACTCTACGGGAGCAGATAGGAGGGCGGCCATGCCAGCTCGTAGTGCTCCGCGAGCTTCTGTGCTACTCGACAGTCGACGATGTGCGCGGCGCATAATCACGCCATCCCATCCCCTTGAGCATATGGTTGGGGAGCGTTGAGATTTGGAACCTGATCAACAGACCTCCAGCGAGCCCGGGTGGCGGAATGGCAGACGCGGTGGACTCAAAATCCACTGCCCGAAAGGGCGTGCGGGTTCGACTCCCGCCCCGGGCACGATCTTTTTTAAGCGTTCCAGCAGGTCAGGGCGTTGAGGACGTGAACGAAAGGGCATGAGATGCCGCTTTCGGTGCCAACTTGGTGCCAAGCGGTCACTACTGGATCGGAAACGGGTCTCCTGCGCCGACCCGCCGGACTGGGAGGACCGACTCGCCGCCGTGCCCGTGCGCCACGTTGACACCCGGAGCGGCAAGGAGTGGGGGCTGGCTTAGGGCCCGTTCAACTACGCCGGTACCTCACGTTCAGTCCCTCGCCAGTTCTCAGGCTGATCTTGCTCTCCGCCCTCTTCCGCCAAATTGGAGAATGTCGTCCTCGAACCGAACACCTCCGAGGCACGCAGATCCTGCCTAAGACCCGTCTCCATCCGCAGGAAGTCGATTCTCACAGTGTTCATTTCTAAGGCCCGGATCCACCGAATTTCACTGACGTGGTGTCGGGCCGCGTATCCGCGAAAACGCCTTTCTGGAAAGGGAAAATGGTGGTTGCTGACACCGCCCACACCCCAACCAGAAAGGCACTTTCTCGATGCGATCTTGCCACAGTCTCGACCGGCGTGAGGTGACCTTCGACGACGACCATCTCGTCGCCAACGCCGGGCTCATGTTGCCGGCCACGTTGGCCCAGCACCTGGGTCTGTTGGAGCTGTTCGACGAGCACGTGGACCTCGGGGATGCGCCGGGCCGCGCCAACGTCGGGCACAAGGCGATGACCCTCATCCACTCGGCGCTGGCCGGCGGCGACTCGATCGACGACGCCGATGCCCTGCGGGCGGGCGACACCGCAGGCGGTGCTCGGCCACGTCGTGTTGGCGCCGTCGACGCTCGGCACGTTCCTGCGCAGCTTCACCTGGGGGCATGCCCGTCAGCTGGACGTGGTGGCGGGGGACTTGCTGACCAGGGCCTGGGCGGCGGGGGCGGGTCCGGGCGAGGAGCCGTTCACCATCGATGTCGACTCCTCCATCCACGAGACCTACGGCTTGGCCAAACAAGGCGGGACCCACTTCACCTACAACCACGTCCGGGGCTACAACCCGCTCTACGCGGTGGCGGCGGGGACCGGAGACGTCCTGCACGTCCGCCTGCGCGGTGGCAATGCCCACTCCGGTCGGGGAGCGGCCAGCTTTCTCACCGAGACGTTCCAGCCGGGTGCGGACGGCGGGTGCCACCGGGCCGATCGTCCTGCGGGCCGACTCCGGCTTCTACAACCGGACCGTCGTCGACGCCTGCCGCCGGGCCGACGTGTCCTTCTCCATCACCGCCAAGCTCCACAAAGGCGGCGTGCACAAGGCCATTGCCGCCATCGACGAGTCCGCCTGGGTGGCCATCCCCTACTTCCTCGACGGCGCCGATGTGGCCGAGACCACCTACCAGCCCTTCGGCGCCAAGGGCCGGCCCTGTCGCCTCATCGTCCGCCGGGTGCGGCCCACCCCGGGCAGCCAGCTGGCGTTGTTCGTCGAGTTCACCTACCACGCCTTCATCACCGACCGAGAGGGCGAGATGCTCGAGCTCGAGGCCGATCACCGGCGCCACGCCGAGATCGAGAACACCATCCGCGACCTGAAATACGGCGTCGGTCTCAACCACCTGCCGTCGGGGCGCTTCGGTGCCAACGCCGCCTGGCTGGCCTTCAACGTGATGGCCCACAACCTGGCCCGCTTCAGCACCAGGCTCGGACTCGGCGACACCCTCATCACCACCGAGACCCTTCGCCGCCGCTACCTGTCAGTTCCCGGGCGCATCACCCGCTCGGCCCGTCGGCGCACCCTTCATCTCCCGACGCGCTGGCCATGGGCGCAGCGATTCGAAGACGCCCTTCGACGTCACCGCGCCATCGTTCTTGTGACCTGAGTTCTTCGGTCCCGACGTGGCCGGGCCTACATTCGCTGCCACGGACAGAACTTCTCGAACCGGCGATCTCTGACCCAACACGCCCTCGAGTCGGTGTTACGGCTCGCACCGAGCAGTCGACGACCCGAAATTCGACGACCAGCCCATCGCACGTCAATCACCAGCGGTTATTCGGTGGATCCGGGCTAAGCTTACGATCCACTGGGATACAGCATCCCTCAGGCAGTCGCTCACGCTTCGGCCAAGAGACTCCGCAATCTCCTTCAACTCTGCGAGCACACTCGGATCCAGCCGAAGCGAGACCATCTGATCGAGCTTCCTTGGTGCCAACGCCTTCGCCGACCCCTCGACAATCTCAACAGCCATAGCCTCGGTTTCGCGCCGACGCTCGACCTCGCTTTCACGCGGATTGTCAGTATTCATGATCTCCCTCGCCCCTTCTTCCACGCAGTCACTTCATCGGATTCCGCTCTGCGCCCAGTGACCGGCCTAAGCCAGTCACCCCGCTTGAACGATCGATCAAACCAAAGGATCCACAAGGTGCCTCCAAGGCAGGTCCAAGTATTACCCATTCTGCCGTCTGAACCTTGAGATTTACCTCTGCGGGCTCACCACGAAGCACCTGATCAACGACACGCTCGTCAACGCCGTGCAACTGGCAATGCACGAGATTGCCCAACTCGTCGTCGGCGTCGTCCCAGTCAATCGCATCGAAGTCCCAGAGGTTCATCCACAGGCTCCTGGCTGTTGCGTATCGCGCCTAGCTCGCTTCACTCTCCGGAGGCTGGACCGCGAACTGCATGGGAATCGCTACCTGCATCGCCCGGACAGCAAACCGGCTCAGCTCCTCACCATTGACGCAAAACGTGAACGAATAGTCGCCTGGTGCCATGACGACGAGGTTGTGGACCGGCATGATCACGGGCAACACGGTGGGATCGCCGTACTCCATATCTGGCTGGGCCCCAACTCGGAACTCGCCCTCGCCAACGAAAGGCGTCGGAGTCCCGTCCGGGTCCTCCATCCCGAACTTGAACTTGTGCTGAGCGTTGTAGCGCCCAAATGGCACCTCAAGCACAGCGACCAAGGCCATTGAAGGAACGACTTGTGGATACGTCGGGAAGCGGAGGCGATTCCAGCAGCCACCGTTGACGTAGAGCTTGCCCTCAACTGCTGCCGCATGGTCAGCCGGGAAAAACCCAAGAAGCTGAAGATCAAGGGGATGGTTTGTCATACACAAAGTTGACACCTGGGGATCGAACGATATGAGGTGCCGTGTCAGGCCACAAGCGGGTCGCAACCGAGCAAGGGGGATCCGGTGGCCCAGGACAGGTGGTTCAGCGTTGCGTTCCCGACCCTCGGGGTCGGGAATCGGAAGCGTGGGCGCGTAGGCTCGTGGCAATGAGCGCTGGAGCACCAGAGCGAGAGGTCGTCGTCATCGGCATGACGCCCGACGGCCCGGTGCACACGTACGACGACGGCACGAGCGAACTCATCCCGGTCCCGGGCGGTTCGCTCGGCAACCCCGACGCCGCTGACGCCGACGCTTCTGGAGTCACAATCCCGACCGACCGAACATCTGGGCGGTAGCGAGTACTGCAAGGATTGCGGGTTGGCCTTGACACCTCCGACACACCGAACGACGTTCGAGTCCCCGCGGCGTGACATCGTCACCGGTACTCGGGGCACCGGCGGTTCGACGATCAGAACCAGTGCAGCCACGGATGATTGTGGCGCCAGATGACCGCCGAGACCTTCCCGATGATGTTGGACGCAGGAACCGTGCCCCAGTAGCGGCTGTCATCGGAATCGCCACGGCAATCCCCCATTACGAAAAACTGCCCAGCCGGAATGGTGGTCCGCGGAACATTGGCGGTGGCCTGATAGCAGGCACCTGTCAGCGCGGGCAGCCAGGGCTGCGCAATCGGCTTGCCATCGATCAGGATCGTGTCGCCGACAGAAGCGATCGTCTCGCCCGGGAGTCCGATCACCCGCTTCACAAGAACGGGGAACTGGGGGTCGTTGTCACCAGGGGCACGGTTGAACACGACGATGTCGCCTCGGTGGATGGTAGACGAGAGCTTGTCGACGGCAATCCGATCACCGATTTGCAGCGTTGGGAGCATCGAGCCCGTCGGAACGACGTACTCCTGCACCGCGTACGCCCTGATGCCGAAGGACAGCACGCCGACGACGACGACCATGAGAACCAGGGACAACGCACTACGTATCGTCGGTCGACGCATGTGAACCATCCTCACGATCTGACTGCGCTCTCCGCCGTCGCTGGATGCATCGTCGCATATCTCCCCAGTTCCCGGGCATCGGTCACCGACCCGGGGATTTCGATCCCTGTGCAAGCCGAATCGGTCGGGCTGCAAAACTGACAGGGTGGCAGACAGCTCGGGGATCAGCGCCGAACGGGCTGCCACACTGCTCACGAACGAGACCGGAGAGTCCTACCGGCTCGTCGGACGGATGACGGGTGGAGAAACCGGGGCTCACAAGTTCATCGGACCTGGCGGCCGTCCACTCGTCATCAAGTGGGACCCGAGACCCGAGACCCGCGAGCTACGAGGAGAGGCGGTCGTCATCTCAGAACGGCTCCACGTCAGTGCCGCGTGGCCGGTGCCGACGGCATCGGTGGTCGACACTCGAGAGGCTTGCTTCATCATCCAAGAGTTCATGCCGGGCGCTCCACCCGAGCAACTCGACCACCCGCTCGTGGACCAGCTCCTCGACCTCCACGTCCGACGACTGGGCCTGGCCCTGCCGGACGATGCCATTCACTGGCCCACGGCCCTGATCGGGACGCTCGTGCTGGGCGGGGTCGGGTACTGCCGCCACTCGTCTCTACGCGACTACGACGATCGCACGCGATCCCTCGTCGAACGGGTCGAGGCCTTCGGTCGCACCATCGACGGCCAGGATCTGATCGGGCACGACATCGTCCACTGGGATCTCCACCCGGGCAACCTGTTGATCGACGATGGGGCGCTCGCCGCAGTGGTCGACACCGACTTCTCCGTGGTCGGTGATGCTGCGTTCGATCTGGTCATGCTCGCCGTGACGAGCCTGACCCTTCCCTGTGAGCCAGGCGTCCGTACGAGGCTGTTCGCCGCGGCCTTCGACGATCTGGACGCCCTCCGGGCGCAGGTCTATCTGGCTCATCTCTTCATCCGCTTGATCGACTGGCCGATCCGTCGAGGACGACCGGACGAGATCGGGTTCTGGCTCGCCAGGGCGGAGGAGCTGCTCGAGATCTGATCGTTGCGACCAGGGGCGCGCGTGGGTGCGCAAGCGCGCGGCAGCGTCTGAGCGACCGCCGGGTGGGCGAGTGTGGCCGGGGACTGCCGAGGTGACCTCCGGGTAATCAGGTCCTTCCGACATGGCCGTGTCACACTGGTCCGTCCGCCACGGCCGACTGGGCCGGATCATTCGAGAGGAGCCGGTGGGTGCTGGCCTTTACCTTCCCAGGACAAGGGTCCCAGCGATCCGGGATGGGCCACGCCTGGGTGAAGCACCCCTCCTTCGAGGTCGCCGGCGAGGCCTCCGAGATCGCCGGTCGCGACCTCACGTGGCTGCTCCTCGACGCCCCGATGGACGACCTGACCAGGACTGCCAATGCCCAGCTCGCCACATTCGTGATGAGCCTGGTGGTGCTCGACGCGGTCGAGCGGGTCGGACTCTTCCCGGGCGCATGCGCGGGCCACAGCCTGGGCGAGTACACCGCGCTGGTGGCCGCCGGCGCCCTCTCCCTTGCCGACGGGACCTCCCTGGTCATCGAACGGGGCGGGGCGATGCAGGCCGCAGCGGACGAGCGTCCGGGGACGATGGCCGCCCTGATCGGGATCGCCGACGACGACGCCGAGGCGGCCTGCCAACTGGCCGAGGCCGACGTCTGGGTTGCGAACTACAACGCCCCGGGGCAGGTCGTGATCGCGGGCACCGCCGAGGGGATCGCCCTCGCCGCCGACCGGGCCAAGGAGCTCGGGGCCCGCAAGGTGCTCCCGATCCCGGTGTCCGGGGCGTTCCACACCCCGATGATGCTCCCCGCCCGTGCCCACCTGCGTGAACAGCTCGGTGCGGTGAGCTTCCACGCACCGGAGGTCCCGGTGGTGGCCAACGTCGACGCCCGTGTCCACACCGATGCGACCGAGTGGCCGGGCCTGCTCTCGGCGCAGCTCTGCAGTCCGGTGCGCTGGCGGCAATCCCTGGAGACGCTCGGTGGACGGGGGGCGACGACGGTGGTCGAGCTCGGCCCCGGGGGCGTGCTCACCGGGATGGTGCGGCGAACCACCCCCGACGTGCGCGGGGTCGCGATCGCCGTGCCCGACGACCTCGACAAGCTCATGGACACGATCGGCGGCGCCGAAGAATGGACCGCCTCGGGCCCGACCCATCAGGGCGAGCACCTCTACACCTCCGAGCGGGTCGTGGTCAGCCCCGCGTCGGGGGTCTTCGAGCCCGCCGTCCATCTCGCCGCGCTGGAGAGCTCTGCCCTGGCCGAGGCGACGGCGGCGCCAGGGAGCGGCGCCGGAGCCGAGCCTGGTTCGCTCCTCGGAGTCGGCGACCTGGTGGGGACGGTCGGCCTGACCGAGGTGCGCACGCCCTTCGACGGCATCCTGGTGCGCTGGCTGGGGGTACGCGGGGAACGGGTGGTGGAGGGTCAGCCGGTGGCCTGGATCCGCTCGACGGAGGCCGCTTCGTGAGCAGGGGCGCTTCGTGACCACGCCCGATGCACCGGACGGTGGCACCGGCGGGCGAGTGGTCCTGGTCACGGGTGGCTCCCGGGGCATCGGGCTGGCCTGTGCCGACTGGTTCCTCGAGCGGGGCGACCGCGTCGCCATCACCTCGCGGACCGGGAAGACCGAGCACGAGATGGCCGCCGGCCCTGACCGTTTCCTGTCGCTGACCTGCGACATGACCATGCCCGAGCAGGTCGAGCAGGCCTTCGTGGCCATCGAGGCGGCCTGGGGGCCGGTCGAGGTACTGGTCGCCAATGCCGGCGTCACCCGGGACACCCTCGCCCTGCGGATGAGCGAGGAAGCCTGGTCCGAGGTCATCGACACCAACCTCACCGCCGTGTTCCGGGTGACCAAGCGATCGCTGGCCAAGATGCTCCGGCTCCACCGGGGCCGGGTGATCCTGATCTCGTCGGTCGCCGCGTTCATCGGCTCGGCGGGGCAGGCCAACTATGCGGCGTCCAAGGCCGGATTGGTCGGCATGGCCCGGGCCCTGGCGAGCGAGGTGGCCAGCCGCACCATCACCGTCAACGTGGTGGCGCCGGGCCTGGTCGGAACGAATATGCTCTCGGCACTCGGTGAGGACCGGGTCGCCGAGTTCTCGGCACGGGTACCGCTCGGGCGCGTCGCCCGGCCGGAGGAGATCGCCGAGGCCGTCGGGTTCCTGGCCTCCGACGGAGCCGGGTATGTGACCGGAGCGGTGCTCGCGGTCGACGGTGGGCTCGGCATGGGCCTCTGAGCCCCAACTCCGGGATGGGCCGCGACACGGCGTGCGGATGGCACCTCGCCGGTGGCTGGGTCGTGCGGGGCGCGGCCGTCGTCACGGCTGGGATGCAGGGCAGCCGGGATGCAGTGCAGTGAGATGCAGGATCGCAGTGTTCGACCTCGATGAAGGAGAGACGGAGTGAGCAACGACGAGACGTTCGAGAAGTTCAAGGAGTGTGCGGTGGAGGTCCTCCAGGTCCCCGCGGACAAGATCACCCGGGACGCACGGTTCTCCGAGGACCTCGACGCCGACAGCCTCGACCTGGTCGAGCTGGTGATGGCCCTCGAGGAGCAGTTCGACGTCTCGGTCGAGGAGACGGAGCTCGAGGACATCGAGACCGTCGGGCAGGCCTACGACCTGATCGCCTCCAAGCTCTGATGCTGCTGGGTGTCGGCCCCGAGGGACCGATCCCCGGACGGCGGGTCGCGATCACCGGTCTGGGCGTCGTCTCGTGCTGCGGAGTGGGCACAGAAGCGCTGTGGACCGGGCTCAACGGCTCGCCGCCCGTCGGCGAGCGGAGGGTACCCGACTTCGACCCCTCGGCCTGGTTCTCCGCCAAGGAGGCCCGACAGATCGACCGGTTCGCACAGTTCAGCGTGGCGGTGGCCGCCATGGCCCTCGAGGACGCCGGCGCGCTCGACGCCGACCCGGAGCGGTCCGGGGTCATCATGGGCACCGGCGTGGGTGGCCTCGACACGTTGCAGACCCAGATCCTGGTCTTCGGCGAGAAGGGTCCGGACCGGGTCTCACCGCGGCTCGTGCCGATGATGATGTCGAATGCGGGCGCAGCCGCGGTCTCCATCCGGTTCGGCTGGCACGGCCCGTCCGAGTCCGTCATCACCGCGTGTGCCGCCGGCGCCCACAGCATCGCCCACGCCGCCCGGCTGGTGGCCTCCGGCCGCTGCGACGTGGCCCTCGGTGGAGCCGCCGAGGCCGGCATGACCGGGGTCGGCATCGCCGCCTTCCGCAACATGACCGCACTCTCCACCTCGGGAAACTCCCGCCCCTTCGACGTGCGCCGCGACGGGTTCGTGATCACCGAAGGTGCAGGGGCGCTCATTCTCGAGGACTGGGAGCGGGCGACCGCTCGGGGTGCCCGGATCTACGGTGAGCTCGCCGGGGCTGCCAGCACCGCTGACGCCCACCACATCACCGCACCGGTGCCCGGCGGTTCTGGCGCGGCCCGGTGCATGACCCTTGCCATGGAGGATGCCGGTGTCACGCGTGGACAGATCGGTCACATCAACGCCCACGGCACGTCGACACCGCTCAACGACAAGGCCGAGGCCGATGCCATCTGTACTGTGTTCGGCGTCGACGCGCCACCGGTGACCTCGACCAAGGGGATCACGGGTCACGGTCTCGGAGCGGGCGGGGCCATCGAGGCGGTGGCCGCTGTCCTGAGCATCGAACACCGGCTCATCCCGCCGACCGCCGGGTACGAGCAGCCCGATCCGGACATCCACCTCGACATCGTGGCCGGGGCTGCCCGCTCCTGGGAGCCCGCTCCGGTGCTCTCGAACTCCTTCGGGTTCGGCGGGCACAACGGGTGTCTGGTGATCGCTCCCGCGTAGGTCCCCGCTCCCGGCCGTTGCGCCGGCAGTGCGCTCGGTCGTACGGGCGGACCCCCTACCGTTGAGGACCCATGGTCGAGCACCTCGCCCACGCGCCCGACGGAACGGGTCCCGGGGTCCATCCGGAGGACGGAGCGGCGGACAGCGCGGACCCGGCCGACCTCGCGATCGGCGCCTTCACCCAGGACGCACCCTGGATCGTGGACCCCGAGGCCATGCCATGGCGGTTCGGCGCCAACGGCGAGCCCGGCATCGACACCCTCCGGGCGCATGCGGCGGCGCTTGCGCACGACCTGGTCCGGCCCCGGCACATGCCCTCGCTGCTCCGGGTCGCCACGGTCGGCCGGTATCTCGGTGGGGCGCTCCTCGCCTGGAGCAGCCGCGAACGGGGCACTCCGGCGTCGCGGGCCGGCCTCTCCCGCCGGCTGCGTCCGGCCTTCGAGCACCTGGGCCCGACCTACATCAAGCTCGGCCAGATCATCTCCTCGGGGGAAGGCCTCTTTCCGGAGGAGCTGGTCGAGGAGTTCCGGCTCCTCCGCGACCGGGTCCCCCCCGAGCCGTTCGCCGTGGTCCGGCGCACCATCGAGGAGGACCTCGGCCAACCGCTCGCAGCGGTGTTCACCTCCTTCGACCGGACCCCGATCGCGTCGGCCTCCATCGCCCAGGTCCACGCCGCCACCCTGCGGACCGGCGAGCGGGTGGTGGTCAAGGTGCAGCGGAGCCGGGTCGCCGATCTGGTCCGGCTGGACATCGCCGCCATGGCGTGGATCGCACCGCAGCTGGTCGGGCGCATCCCGGTGACCGCACTGACCAACCCGCCCGCCCTGGTCCAGCTCTTCGCCGAGACCATCGTCGAGGAGCTGGACTTCCGGCTCGAAGCGCAGAACATGCTCGACATCGCGGCTGTCTTCACCAGCGGGCAGCGCTCGGTGGTGATCCCGCGGCCGCATCCCGAGCTGGTCACCCGGCGGGTGCTGGTGATGGAGCACCTCGCACGGCTACGCCTGGGGTGACGCCGATGGCATGCGCGCCGGCGGCATCGACACGGCTGCAGTGCTCCGCTCCACCCTCATCGCCTTCCTCGAGGGTGTGCTCATCTACGGCGTCTTCCACGGCGACCTGCACGGCGGCAACCTGCTGGTCCAGCCCGGGGGCACCGTGGCGCTGCTCGACTTCGGGATCACCGGTCGCCTCGACGAGCCGCGAACGCCAGGCCTTCCTCCGGCTCGAGATGGGGGCGACCACCAACGACGTGAGCCTCCAGGTCGAGGCGTTCCGCGATCTCGGGCGCCCTTCCGGCGGACGTGGACATCGACCGGGTCATCAGCGACCTCGGGCTCGACCGACCACCGGTCGACCCGACCACGCTGACCGCCGACGAGATGGTCGACCAGCTCCGCGAGGTGACCAAGGCGCTCCTCGGCTACGGCGCCCGGCTGCCCGAAGGAGCTCATGCTGTTCGTCAAGGACGTGCTCTTCCTCAACGGCGCCATCGCATCGATGGCACCGGACATCGACCTCCTGGGCGAGATCATGGCCATCGCCACCTACTTCACCGAGCACTACGGCGAACGCATCGCCCGCGAGGTCGGCATCGAGGTCACAGCCGACACGCTCGACCTCGAGGGCTACCGGGCGGCCATGGGGTTCGCCGACAGCGATCCCTCCGAAACCATCACATTCCGCGATCTCCAGGAGCGCCGCGAGCTCATCCGCAAACGCCTCGAACACCGGGCCGACCAACAACGAACGCGCACGTCCACCATCCACGCGGTGTGGAGAGTCCTGCGGCGCACCGAGGTCTGATCCCTGGGGCGCCCTCCGGGTCAGCCGGCGTCGAGCGCATGTCGCAGCCCCGAGACGAACGCGACGGCTCCGTCGGGCCCTTCCCCCTCGAGCAGTCTGCGCACGAGGGCCGAGCCGACGACCACGCCGTCTGCCACCTCGCAGACGGCTGGCTGCCTGCTCCGGCGTGGACACACCGATGCCGACGCAGACCGGCAGGTCGGTCGCGGCCCGGACCCGGGTCGCCACCTCGCGCGCCGACTCGGCCAGGACGGCACGCTCGCCGGTCACCCCCATCCGTCCGACCCCGTAGACGAACCCGCGGGAGCGATCGCAGATCGGCCCGATCCGATCGGGGGGCGTCGACGGCGCCACGAGGAGCACCGTGGCCACGCCCGCAGCGTCCGCTGCCACTGCCCACGACCCGACCTCTTCGAGCGGGAGGTCGGGGATGATCGCTCCCGACACACCGGATTCGCGCATGAGGCCCGGCGATGCGCGCGTGTCCGGCCCGGTAGACGAGGTTGTAGTAGGTCATCACGACCAGCGGCACGCCGACGTCGAGCGCGGCTGAGGTCGGCCAGGATCCCGTCCGGCGTGGTGCCCCGTGCGAGGGCGAGCCGGGAGGCCTCCTGGATGACCGGTCCGTCGATCATCGGGTCCGAGAAGGGGATGCCGACCTCGATCGCGTCGGCCCCGGCGCCGGCGAGCGCCTCGAGGGTGAGCAGCCACTCGTCGTCCATCCCACCGGTGAGGTAGGGCACGAGGAGCTTGTGCCCGGCGTCGCGCCGCAACCGCAGCGCGGTCTCCAGCGCCCCGGTGACCGTCGGGGTGCTCATGGGCGGGCCGCGCAGGATGTCGCGGACCTGGGCCACGTCCTTGTCGCCGCGGCCGGAGAGGGTCACCAGGACGGTCGATGCCGGGGGTGAGCTCGCCCGCGACCGCGGCGGCCGACACCCAGGCGATGGCGTGTGCCGACTCGAGCGCGGGCAGGATTCCCTCGGTCCGCGCCAGCAGCTGGAAGGCCTCGAGCACCTCCGCGTCGTCGGCCGACACGTACCGGGCCCGGCCGACCGTCGGCCAGATGGGCGTGCTCCGGCCCGATGCCGGGGTAGTCGAGCCCGGCAGAGATCGAGGTCGCCTCCAGGATCTGTCCCGCTTCGTCCTGGATGAGCGCGCTGCGCATCCCGTGGAGGACCCCGGGGATGCCGCTGCGTGAGCGCGGCCCCGCCCGCCGCCTCGACGCCCACGAGGGCGGCCCCGGTCGTGTCGGCGAATCCGGCGAAGGTGCCGGCCGCGTTGGAGCCGCCGCCGACACAGGCCACCACCACGTCGGGATCGGCACCGTCGAGCATCTCCCTGCACTGGCCCTGGGCCTCGTCACCGATGACCCGCTGGAACTCGCGCACCATCCAGGGGTAGGGATGCGGGCCCATCACCGACCCGATGCAGTAGTGGGTGTCCTCGACCGTCGGCCACCCAGTCCCGCAGCGCCTCGTTGACGGCGTCCTTCAGGGTGCGGCTGCCGCTGGTCACCGGGCGCACCTCGGCTCCGAGCAGCTCCATCCGGAAGACGTTGAGCTCCTGGCGCCGGGTGTCGACCTCGCCCATGTAGACGACGCACTCCAGCCCGAGGAGCGCGGCCGCGGTCGCGGTCGCCACGCCGTGCTGTCCGGCCCCGGTCTCGGCGATGAGCCGTGTCTTGCCCATCCTCCGGGCGAGCAGGCGCCTGACCGATCACGTTGTTGATCTTGTGCGAGCCGGTGTGGGCGAGGTCCTCGCGCTTGAGCAGGACCCGGACTCCGAGCTCGCTCCGAGAGCCGCGCGCACTCGGTGACCGGGGTCGGCCGGCCCCCGTAGCGGCGCAGGATGCGGTCGAGCTCCGTGCGGAACGCCGGGTCGGCCCAGGCCTCGCGGAAGGCGGATTCGAGCTCGATGCAGGCGGGCATGAGGGACTCGGGCACGATAGCGGCCGCCGAAGTCCCCGAACCGCCCGGACGGGCCGGGGTCGCCCATGATGTCGCAGGTCATTCGTCCTGCCAGTCGAAGAGACCGGCCGTGCCGTCCCCGGAGACACCGCCGGCCGAGTCGTCGGCCAGGGCACCGGCGGTCGAGCGCTGCTCCGTGAACACCCTGCCGGCTGCGTCGTGGGCGGCGCCGATGAACGCCCGCAGCTTGCCCGGGTCCTTCACGCCCGGCGCCGACTCCACCCCGCTCGAGACGTCCACGCCCCACGGATGCAGGTGCTCGATCGCCCCGCCGACGTTGTCGGGGCGGAGACCGCCCGACACCATGAGCCGGGTCGGATCGACGACCCCTTCCGCCAGGCGCCAGTCGAAGAGCTCGCCGCTTCCGGGGTTGGCCCCGTCGATGAGGAGGGTCTGGGCGCCGTACCCGCTGAAGCGCTCGATGTTGCGGTGGCCGGCGGGGAAGGCCTTGATCGTCCAGTTGGTCCGGGCGGCGACCCACTGGGTGTCCGCGGCCGACTCGACCCCGTGGAGCTGCACGGCGCGCAGCCCGATCTGGTTTGCGATGTCGATGACCCTGCGCGGTGCCTCGTCGCGAAAGACCCCGACGGTCACCGTCTCGTGGGGCAGGCGCTTCACGATGTCGGCCACCGCGGTCGGGGCCATCTGCCGCGGCGACGGCGCGAAGACGAATCCGACCGCAGACGCCCCCATCCCGACCGCCAGCAGGGCGTCGGCCTCGGAGGTGATCCCGCAGATCTTGACGAAGATGCCGGGGCCCTCGTCGGGCTCGGAGTGGGTCACCGGATGGCTCCGAGCAGGCTGCTCACCGCGGCCTCGCGGTCGGGCGACGCGAACCAGGGTCTCCCCCACCAGCACCGCGTCGAATCCGGCGTCTGCGAGGCGCCGGACGTCTGCCGCGTCCCGGATGCCCGATTCGGCGACCGAGACGATCCGCTCGGGCAGACGCGAGGCCAACCGAAGGGCGCGTTCGTGATCGACCTCGAAGGTGCGGAGATCGCGCTGGTTGACCCCGATCAGGTCGGCACCGGCCGCCAGCGCCCGGTCGAGCTCTGCGTCGTCGTGGACCTCCACGAGCGGGTCCAACCTGAGCGACCGGGCCAGCGCGAGCAGCGACGCCAGCTCCTCGTCGTCGAGCGCAGCGACGATGAGCAGCACCGCGTCCGCCCCCATCGCCCGGGCGTCGCAGACGTCGAGGGCGTCGACGGTGAAGTCCTTCCGCAGCACTGGCAGCCCGCAGGCTGACCGCGCCGCGGACAGATCGGCTGGGCTGCCGCCGAAGAACTCCTCGTCGGTGAGCACCGAGAGACAGGCCGCCCCGCCGGCCTCGTAGTCGGCGGCGACGAGCGCAGGGTCCAGATCGGGCGCGAGGTCCCCCCTCGACGGGGAGCGGCGCTTGATCTCGGAGATCATCCCGATCCCCCGATGCTCCGCCGCGGTGCGGAGTGCGGCCGCAAACGGACGCGCGCCCTCCGCAGCGGGACCGTCCCCGAGCACGGTGGTCGCGGCCATGGCCGAGGCGATTGCGGCACCGCGCGCACGTGGTCGGCCTCGGCGGCCGCGCGATGGGCCGCGATGATCGTGTCGAGGTAGGCCGGCATGACCTCCGAAGCCTACCGGGGCTCACACTTCCCTAACGGTGCGAGCTGGCCGGGTCGCAGCAGTGGCAGGCTGGTCCGATGACCAAGACCGAGGAGTGCGTGGTGGTGATCGAGGACGACCACCACATCTCGGACCTCGTCGCCATGTACCTCCGACGCGACGGCTTCCGGGTCCTCCAGGCCGGAGACGCCGAGACCGGGCTCGGCCTCATCGACCGGGAGCGCCCCAAACTGGTCGTCGTCGACATCGGCCTGCCCGGTGACCTCGACGGTCTCGACGTCTGCCGAAGGCTGCGCAGTGCTGGGGGATCCGCAGCGGCGGTCCCGGTCCCAGTGCTCATCCTCAGTGCACGCGACGACGAGGTCGACCGGGTCCTCGGTCTCGAGCTCGGCGCCGACGACTACGTGACCAAGCCCTTCTCGGCCCGTGAGCTCGTTGCCCGGGTCCACGCCATCCTGCGCCGGACGGACGCCCCGCAGTCGGCGTCGCCGACCGTGATCGAGATCGGGGACATCGAGGTCGATGCCGGGCGCCGCGAGGTGCGGGTCACCGGTACCCCGGTCCCGCTCGCCACCCGCGAGTTCGACCTCCTGGCCTATCTCGCCGACAATCTGGGCCTCGTCCTCTCGCGCCGCCAGCTGCTCGCCGGCGTCTGGGGGGAGGACTGGTACGGCGACGAACGGACGGTCGACGTGCACGTGCGCCAACTCCGCAAGAAGCTCGGCGACGACCTCCCGCTGGCCACCGTCTGGGGCGTCGGCTACCGACTCGGATGAGACGCCGACTCACCATCGCCATCCTGGCTCTGGTGGTTGCGACCCTGGTCGCAACCAGTGTGGTGAGTTCGGTCCTCATCCGGAACTCGGCCGTGTCGATCACCCAACGCGAGCTGGTCGGCCAGGGAAGCGCCATCTCGAGGACCCTGACCGACCGGAGCACGCTGACCGCGGCCGCCTTCCACCGGGAGATCGCCCTCATCCGCAAGGCCGGGGACTTCCAGACGGTCCAGGTGGTCCTCTTGCACAGTCACGGAACGGTGACCGGACGCCACCTGCCGGACGACCTCACGGTCGGGGACCTCGACGTCCCCGCCCTGCTCGCCGGGCAGCAGACCAGCGGGCACACGACGTCGCTCCTCGTCTACACCGCGGTCCCCACGCCGCTCTCGGGGGTCACCGGGTACGTGCCGGTCGTGGTCATCACCCGCCAGGCCCACGACCCGGCCGACGGATTCAAGTACTTCTTCCTGGTCGGGGTCATCGGCCTGCTGGTCGCCGCCCTGGTGGCCGCCCTGCTCGCCCGCCGATTCACCCGCCCACTCGTGGACGCGGTGTCCGCGACCCGGCGCATCGCCTCGGGTGACCTCGACGCCACTGTGGACGTTCGGCGCCGCGAGGATCCCGAGTTCGCCCAGCTCGCCGCATCGATCAACGTGATGGGGGCCAACCTGGCGCGGGCCCGTGACCAGGAGCGCCAGTTCCTCCTCTCGGTCTCCCACGAGCTCCGGACCCCGCTCACCTCGATCCGCGGCTACGCGGATGCGGTCATCGACGGAGCGACCGACGATCCGGCGGCGGCGGCCTCGGTCATCAGCTCCGAAGCCCGGCGGCTCGAGCGACTCGTGCAGGACCTCCTCGACCTGGCCCGGTTGGACTCCGACCGCTTCTCGCTGGACCTCCGTCCTGTCGACGCCGCATTCGTGGTGCGCCAGGTGGTCGACGGGTTCCGCCCGCACGCCCAGGAGCTCGGCCTCGACCTGCAGCTCGCTCCCGGATCGGAGGGCCCCCTGTGGGTGCAGGCCGATGCCGACCGCCTGGGCCAGATCGTGGCCAACCTGGTCGAGAACGCCGCCTCCTTCGCGCGGAGCCGGATCCTGGTCGGCATCGTCGGCGACCCCATGGCCACCCTGGCGGACCCGGAGCCACCCCGACCGTCTGGGTGCGGGACGACGGTCCGGGGATCCCCTCCGACCAGCTGGACCAGGTCTTCCGACGGCACTTCAGCTCCGACCGGGTCCGGGGTCGGAGGCAGGGGTCCGGCCTCGGGCTGGCCATCGTCGCCGAGCTGGCCACTGCGATGGGCGCCCGCGTCCACGTCGAGTCCCCGGTCGGCCGCGACCCGGGGACCCGGATGCTCGTGGCGCTCCGCCCGGCCGTCCCTCCGGCCACCCCCCCCACCCCTCGGGGAGGACCGTCGGCAGGCCCTTCGTCCAGCGACCCCCACCCCCGCCCCCTTCCCTCACCCGTTCCGATCGCGCTCCCGTCGGCGGTGCCCGACGCGCTCCCGGACCCGGGGACGGCCGCGACCCCGGCTGCTCCCCCGACGCCGGCATCCCCGGCGGGCTAAGAAGTCCTCCCGGAGAGCGGATCCGAGCGGGTCCGGAGGAGGAACGCTGCATGGGGAGGCTCGCCGTCGTGACCGGTGCCTCAGCCGGCATCGGTCGAGCCGTTGCCGACCGCCTCGACGGCGATGGCTGGTCGGTGGTCGGTGTCAGCCGTCGAGGCACCTCGCCGGGCACCTGGCAGTCCCGGGTCATGGACGTGGACGACGACTCCTCGGTGGCGGACGGGATGGCCTCGATCATCGCCGAGCACGGCCGCATCGACGCGCTCGTTGCCTGTGCGGGCTGGGGACTCGCCGGGCCGGTCGAGTGCACCCCGATGGCCGAGGCCAAGCTGCAGCTCGAGACCAACTTCTGGGGGGCCGTTCGCGCGGTGCAGGCAACCCTGCCGTCCATGCGGGCACAGGGGTCGGGCCGGGTCGTCCTCATCAGCTCCATCGGTGGGATCCTCGGCATCCCGTTCCAGGCGTTCTACAGCGCGAGCAAGTTCGCCCTCGAGGGTTTCGGTGAGGCCCTCTCATACGAGGTCGCACCCTTCGGTGTCCACGTCACGCTCGTCGAGCCGGGGAACGTCCGTACCGAGTTCACGGAGAGCCGGCGACAGGTCGCCGCGCCAGAGGGTGCCGACCCCTACAGCGCGGCATCGGCCCGTGCCGTGGAGAAGATGGCCGAGGACGAAGCGGCGGGGGTCCCTGCGGCCGATGTCGCGGCCGCAGTGCACCGCGTGCTCGTCGCGTCCCGGCCGCCCCGACGGGTCTCGGTCGGGAAGCTCGGTGAGCGGGTCGGGATCGTGGGCAAGCGCCTCCTGCCCTACCGGGTCTTCGAAGCAGCCGCCAAGGGAAGCCTCGGGGTCTGAGGGAGGCGGTCCGCCCCTGCGATGAACCCTCGACCAGTCCCTTACGCTTCAGCTGAGGGTGAGAGATCTCTGACGTAGAGGTTGAGGGTCAGAGTCGGAGGCCGGACACGCTGATCAGAGGGCGACGCCCTTCCAGTAGGAGTCGTCGAGGATCCCTCGCAGCGTTGCCCGGTGGATGATGAGGTCGTCGATGTCCTCGGGCCGTTCGGCCTCCCCGAAGAAGATCGACCGCTCGGTGACCCGCCGCATGATCACCCCGTGCCGGATGGCGGCGAAGGCGATGGGCCAGCGCAGGTCCCCCGGCGTGGTGGCCGAGGCCGCGGCGTACGACTCGCGGACGTCCCGCGGGCGGAACATGTCGGGCAGTCCCGGCGCCCCGAGGTCGACGGCCAGGTCCTGGAAGAAGAGGTGGAGATAGCACATCCACCCGAGGTCGACCTCCGGTGGGGCGACCGCGGCCATCTCCCAGTCGAAGACGGCCACCACCTGGTTGTCCCGGAACATCATGTTGCCGATCCGGCCGTCCCCCCAGGACAGGGCGTCGGGCCCGACGTCGGTCGGCAGGTTGTCCGCGAGCCACGCGAAGCACTCGTCGAGCAGCGCAGAGCGAGCGTCCCCGACCACCCAGTCGTGGTAGGCGATCCAGTGGTTGAGGCAGCGCTCGAGCGAGGTCTCCCCCGGCTCGCGGAGCTCGAGGAAGGAGAGGTCGTGCGCAGCCGGCGTCACCGAGTGGATCCCGGCCAACGCCCGGACCGCGGACTCCTGGATGGCACGCCGGTCCGCATCGGAGCCGTCGAAGACCCAGTTGTCGCCGAAGGTGTACGGCAGGACGTCCGGTGGGACCAGGCCGTCGATCCGCGCCATCACGAAGAACGGGCCCCCGAGCACCGACGGGTCCGGCTCGTACCAGAAGGTCTCGGGCACCGGCACCGCGGTGTGCCCGGCCACCAGCCGCATCACCCGGAACTGCATCTCGAGGTCGTAGGTGGTGAAGACCGGGTACGCGGTGGCCGGCGGCTCGATGCGGGCCACCAGGCGGTGGTCGACAGGGTTCCCTCCCTCGTCCCAGCGGGCGGTGAACAGCAGGGTCTCCGAGGACATCCCGTTGCTCTCGGGACTCGTGACCTCGGTGATCGTCGGGGCGCTCCCGGCCGGCAGGGTCCGCTCGAGCCATCCCGCGAGCTGCGTGGCCATCTCGGCCGGGTCCCGGGTCGAGGTGGTGATGTGCTCCGCCTCCATCCCGACCCGCCCGTCGGGCGGCGATGCCGGGGCCTCCCCCGAAGGCACGTCGGTCGTCATGTGCGCTCCCCCACTCTCGGCACCCGCCCCGGTCGGACCGTCGGGCTGTCCGGCGGGCAGTGGCGGGTGGCCGGCGCAAAGTATCGCGCCGCGCACAGGGGTCGGCCGCCACGCCGGTGACGGAGCCGGCCGACCTCGGCCGGGATCAGACCACCAACGGCAGCGGGCGGGCCTCGCCCGTTGCCTCGACAGTGGTGCCGGAGGGATCGTCCCAACGCAGCACCACCGCCTCCGGAGGGGCGACCCGCCGATGCAGGGTGGCCAGGGCCACCCATCCGCCGATCCCTGGTGACCAGGCCACCGACGACAGTGCGCCGACCGTGTGGGCCCGGTCGCCGCTGAGCACGGTCGTCCCGACCGGCGGGAGGCCTGCGCCCGTGTCCGACGGCACGCCCACCACACCGCAGAGCCGCCGGGCCACCTTCGATCCGCGGGCGTCCAACCGGGCGACGAGCTCCTGGCCGGTGAAGCAGCCCTTGGTGAACGAGACCGTCCGGTCGACCAGTCCGACCTCGGCCGCGATGGTCGCCTCGGTGACCTCCCGACCGCCCAGCGGAATGCCGGCCTCGATCCGGGCCGCCTCCCAGGACCCTGCATCGGCGCGCGCCACCTCGTCGTCGACCCAGGCGAGCGGCCCCCCATCCGGCGCCGGTCCGAGCAGGTCGATCCCGGTCAGGCCCGGCCAGACGACCGGTACGGTCAGCGCCGGCCCGTCCGCTCCCGCGACCACGACAGCCGACGCGTCGGGCCCGCGGATTCCGACGCACTCCCATGCGAGCGGGGCGATCTCGACCTTCGCCCGCAGCCGGAACCGCTCGAGGCGCGCCTGCGCCGCCGGACCGATGCCGCTGTCCATGTCGAGGACGAAGTCCTCATCGGCGGTGCGGGAGACCCTGAGGTAGGCATCCACTTTTCCCTGGGGGCTGAGCAGCAGCGACTCGGTCGAGCCGCCGACCGGCACGGTGGCCAGGTCCTGACTGCACTGCCCCTGCAGGTAGGTGAGGGCCTCGGGGCCGGAGACCGAGAGCAGGTCGCGTGCGAGCACCCTGACGGCCGCCGCGTTGCGCAGTGCGTCGTAGGCGTCGGTCGAAGAGGAGGTCGGGGTCGGCGGTGTCACGAATCCCCGGTCGTCGTCCCGGCGGGTGCACAGGTGCTCTCGGCCGCCCTGGCCATGGCCACCGCGGAGAGCAGTGCCGCGGCCTTGTGCGCGCACTCGGCGTTCTCCGAGCGCGGATCGCTGTCGGCGACGATGCCCGCACCGGCCTGCACCGAGGCCCGCCCGTCGGGCCCGACGGTCATGGTACGGATGGCGATGGCCGTGTCCAGGTTGCCCGAGAAGTCGAGATAGCCCACCACGCCGCCGTAGACCCCCCGCTTGGTCGGCTCCAGGTCGTCGATGATCTCCATCGCCCGCACCTTGGGTGCCCCCGAGAGGGTGCCGGCCGGGAGGGTGGCCCGCAGCACGTCGACCGGCCCCTTGCCCGGAGCGAGGCTCCCCGAGACCTGGGAGGTCAGGTGCATGATGTGGCTGTAGCGCTCGACCACCATCTGTTCGTCGACCTGCTCGGTGCCGAAGGTGACCACCCGGCCGACATCGTTGCGGGCCAGGTCGACCAGCATCACGTGTTCGGCCAGTTCCTTGGGGTCCTCGACGAGCTCCCCCTCGAGCCGGCCGTCCTCCTCGGGTGTCCTCCCGCGCGGGCGCGAGCCGGCCACCGGCCGCGACGTGACCGTCCCGTCTCGCAGGCGCACCATCGGCTCGGGGGACGCCCCGACGACGGTGACCTCGGGGAAGCGGAGGAAGTAGAGGTAGGGACTCGGGTTTACCAGTCGCAGCACCCGGTAGACGTCGAAGGGGTCCGCTCCGAGCTCGGGGAGGTCGAAGCGCTGGGAGAGCACCACCTGGAAGATGTCGCCGGCGGTCACGTGCTCCTGGGCGGCGCGGACCGCGTCCTCGTACAGCGAGTCCGACATCGTGCGGGAGACGTCGGCCGGCAGGGCGGTCCGGGTCGGGAGCGGGCGGGGTGGCTCGTCGACCGGCCGCACGCAGTCGGCGGCGAGCACGTCGAGGCGCTCCTCGGCCTCCCGGTGGGCCCGGTCCAGGTCCTCGGGGCCCCAGGCCGCGTCGACCACCACGTTGTCGATGAGGACCACCCGCTGGCGCCAGTGGTCGAACGCGGCGAGTTGGCCGATGACCGCGAGCACCGCGTCGGGCTGGCCGAGGTCGTCCGACGGGGGGTGCGGCAGGTGCTCGACCTCGCGGACCACGTCGTAGCCGAGGTAGCCGACCAGGCCGGCATGAAGCGGGGGCAGATCGGGGAGGTTCGGCGCATCGAACACGCCGAGGACGGCCTCGAGGGCGGAGAGGATGCCCCCGGAGCCGCTCACCCGGCCACCGGTCGCCACGTCCAGATCGAGCGCCCCGTCAGTGCGGACGTCCGTGCCCTGCGCCGTGATCGTGGCCAGCGGGTTCCGGCCGATGAACGAGTAGCGCCCCCAGCGCTCACCCCCCTCGACCGACTCGAGGAGGAATCCGGGTGTACCGGCGGTCCCGACGATCTGCAGGAAGGCGGCCACCGGCGTGACCGTGTCCGCCACCAGCTCGCGCCAGACCGGCACGATGCGGTGGCGTCGGGCGAGGGCGCGGAAGCCCTCCCGCCCCGGTCCGGCGGTGGCGGTCAAGGCCGGGCGCTCACGAGTCGGCGCCGAAGGCGCGGAAGAAGCAGGACCGGTTGCCGGTGTGACAGGCCCCCGCCCCTTCCTGGTCGACGGTGACCAGCAGCGCGTCCCCGTCGCAGTCGTAGCGCACGGCGCGGACGTACTGGCGGTCGCCGGACGTCTCGCCCTTGCACCAGAACTCGTGGCGGCTGCGGCTCCAGAACCAGGTGCGGCCCGTCTCGAGCGTCTTGCGGAGCGACTCGGCGTTCATCCAGGCGAACATGAGCACCGCACCGTCGGCGGCGTCCTGGACGATGGCGCCCACCAGGCCGTCGGCGTTGTAGGTGATCCGGTCGAGCTCTGCCTCGGTGAAGGGCACCGGGGTTGCCGTGAATGCGGGGATGGGTGAGGTGGACACCGTTGTTGTCGCTCCTGAGGATCGATCTCGTCGGGACGGATGGTCGTGCTGGTCGGGGCGTGTCCGAGGACCGGCCCGGTCAGAGGTAGAGGCCGGTCCCGCCGTCGAAGCGGGTGGCGGCGACGGCGTGGATGTCCCGCTCGCGCAGGATCACGTACTCCTCGCCGTGGACCTCGACCTCGAAGCGGTCCTCGGGGTTGAAGAGGACGTTGTCGCCGACCTTGACCGAGCGGACGTGGGGCCCGACGGCGACCGCCTCGGCCCAGGTGAGCCTGCGGGAGACCTGCGCGGTGGCCGGGATCAGGATGCCGGCACGCGAGCGCCGCTCCCCCTCGGCCTGCCCCACCTGGACGAGCACGCGGTCGGCGAGCACGTTGATCGGGAGCTTCGGGCCGTCGCCGTCCCCGTTCTGGCTGGTCGCTGGCGCCTCGGAGGTCGTCGATCCCACCGCCCCAGGCTACCGCAGGCCCATCGCCGCCCCGCCGGACCCGATCGGGCTCAGACCGGGCGGACCGCGATGCCGGCCGAGGCCAGATGCGCCTTGGCCTCGCCAACCGTGAACTCCCCGAGATGGAAGATGGAGGCAGCGAGTACCGCGTCGGCGGCACCCTCGACGGCGCCCTCGACAAGGTGGTCGAGCTCGCCGACGCCACCGGAGGCCACCAGCGGGACCGGGCAGCGGTCGGCGATGCGCCGGGTGAGCTCGATGTCGAAGCCGTCCCGGGTGCCGTCCCGGTCCATCGAGGTCACGAGCAGCTCGCCCGCGCCGAGCGCCGCGCACCGCTCGGCCCATGCCAGGGCATCCAGCCCGGTCGCGGTACGCCCGCCGTGGGTGAAGACCTCCCATGCCAGCTCCGCGGCCCCCGCGTCAGGACGCCGACGCGCGTCGATGGCCACCACCACGCACTGGCTGCCGAACTCGTCGGTGAGCTCGGTGATCAACCCCGGCCGGTCGACCGCTGCGGTGTTGACCCCGACCTTGTCGGCCCCCGCCCGCAGCAGCCGGCGCGCGTCGTCGACCGAGCGCACCCCTCCCCCGACCGTGAAGGGGATGAAGACGACCTCGGCCGTGCGGGAGACCACCTCGACCATCGTCCCGCGTCTGCTCGGACGACGCGGTGATGTCCAGGAACACCAGCTCGTCGGCTCCCTGACGGTCGTAGCGGGTGGCGAGGGCGACCGGGTCCCCGGCGTCGAAGAGATCGGTGAACCGGATCCCCTTGACGACCCGGCCGGCATCCACGTCGAGGCAGGGGATCACCCGGACCGTGCGCATGCGGCCACCCCCTCCTCCACGGTCAACCGGCCGTCGACGAGGGCCCTTCCCACGATGGCCCCGAGGAGGCGCCGCCCGGACCCGGACCCGGTCTCCGCAGAGGGGTCGGCTGCCACCGAGAGACGCGCCAGCGCCTCGAGGTCGCCGGCGGAGGCCACCCCGCCGGAGGCGATGACCGGGATGCCTGTCGATCCGAGGACCGCGGCCAGGCCGTCGAGGTCGGGACCGGCCAGCATGCCGTCGTGCGCGACCGAGGTGACCACCACCGCGGCCAGGCCGGCTCCCGCGATTTCCTCCAGGAGCTCGGAGACCGTCCGTCCGGATCGTTCCTCCCAGCCGCGGACGACCACCTCCGCCCGGCCGTCCGGTGTCCGGCGGTAGTCGAGCCCCACGGCGACCCGGCCGGGGAATGCCGCCGCGGCCCGCGGGGCGAGGCAGGGGTCCTCGAGGGCCGCGGTGCCGAGGACCACCCGGGCGACCCCGCCGTCGAGCAGCTCCTCGACGTCGGACTCGGTGCGCACCCCGCCACCGGTCTGCACCGGGACGTCGACCGCCGCGGCGATCGCGAGTACCGAGGCCCGGTTGACCGGGTCTCCGGTCCGGGCCGCGTCGAGGTCGACCACGTGCAGCCAGGGCGCGCCGCCGGCCACGAACCGGATGGCGAGGGCGAGCGGGTCGCCGTACTCGCGCTGGCGTTCGAAGTCGCCCTGGGCGAGGCGGACCGCGCCGCCGTCGCGGATGTCGATGGCCGGGTAGAGGTCCATCAGGGACGGGGCCCGCGAGCGGACTCCCGGGCGACGTCCGCGTCCGTCGTGCCGAGAGCGACGGCCTCGGAGACGGCCCGGACGAAATTGGAAAGGATGCCGAGCCCGACCGTCCCGGACTTCTCGGGGTGGAACTGGGTGCCCCAGACCGGGCCGCGCTCTGCCGAGGCGGTCACCGGTCCGCCGTACTCGCAGATCGAGGTCGTCTCGGCCGTCGTCTCCGGCGTGTACGAGTGCACGAAGTAGACCCAGGCCGGGTCAGGGATGCCCTCCAGGAGGCCGGTCGGCGCGCCGGGTCGGGCACCCGTGCCGACCACGGGGGTCAGCACGTTCCACTGCATCTGGGGACGCTTGACCCCGGGGGGCAGGCGACGCACGGTGCCGGGGAGGACCCCGAGGCCCTCTGTGCCCGGGTCCTCCTCGGATGCCTCGTAGAGCAACTGGAACCCCACGCAGATCCCGAGGAACGGGACGCCCCGCCGCACCGCGTCGAGCGCGACGGCTGCGAGCCCGCTCGAGCGCAGCGCCTCCGCACAGCGCCCGAAGGCACCGACGCCGGGCAGCACCACTGCGTCGGCTTCGGCGGCGCGGTCCGGATCGGCCACCAGCCGGCCGTCCGCGCCGAGGTGCTGCAGGGCCTTCTCGGCCGAGCGCAGGTTGCCGATGCCGTAGTCGAGGACCGCGATCACGGGCGGCGGACGGTCACCCGGGCGCCACCGGCCCGGTTCGGACCGGTCACAGGGTCCCCTTGGTGGACGGGATGCCCCCGCCCTCGACGCGCACGGCATCCCTGAGGGCACGCGCCACCGCCTTGAAGGAGGCCTCGACGATGTGATGGGTGTTCCTGCCCGAGATCAGCCGTACGTGGAGGGTGATGCCGGCCGCCGTGACGAATGCGCGCCAGAACTCCTCGGCGAGCTGGGGGTCGAACGCCGGTGTGCCGAGGCCGGCGGTGTCCGGGGCGAACTCGATGCCGTAGGCGAGGTACGGGCGGCCGGAGAGATCGACGGCCACCTCGACCAGCGCCTCGTCGAGTGGCACCGCCACCGAGGCGAACCGCCGGACGCCGGCCTTGTCACCGAGCGCGGTGGCCACGACCTCGCCGAGGGCGATCCCGACGTCCTCGACCGTGTGATGGGCATCGACCTCGAGGTCCCCTTCGGCCTCCACCGTGAGGTCGAACCCGCCGTGGCGGCCCAGCTGCCCGAGCATGTGGTCGAAGAAGGGCAACCCGGTAGAGATCTCGGTGGCCCCGGTCCCGTCGAGGTCGATCCGGACCTCGATGGCCGTCTCCTTGGTCGAGCGTCCGACCTCGGCCATGCGGTGGGTGGTGGCCGGCGGGGTGGGGGTGGGTGCGCTCATCGGAGGCTTTCGGTCAGGGCGGCCAGGAAGCGGTCGTTCTCGGCGGGGAGCCCCACGGTCACCCGCAGGCATCCCTCCACACCAGGCCAGCCCGAACAGTCTCGCACGAGCACGGATGCCCCGAGGAGATCGGACCACACCGCGCGGGCGTCCCGGGTGGTCGGGCGGAACAGCAGGAAGTTGGCGTCCGAGGGCCAGGTCTCGACGGGAAGGTCGGCGAACGCCGCGGCAATCCTCCCGCGCTCCTCTGCGACGAGCGCCACCCGCTGCTCCATCTCCTCCACGTGCTCGAGGGCGAGCCGGCCGGCCAGCTGCTTGGCGGCGTCGAGGTGGTAGGGCAGGGCCACCAGTGCACAGGCCCGGACCACCTCGGGTGCCGCAACCAGGTACCCGAGCCGGGCGCCTGCCATCGACCACGTCTTGGAGAAGGTCCGCACGACCACGGTCCGGCCCGCGTCCGTCCCGCCGTCGCGGAGCAGGTCGAGGGTCGACGAGGGGGCGAACTGCCCGTACGCCTCGTCGACCACCAGCAGTCCGGGGGCGAGGGAGGCCACGTCGGCGATCTGCTCGGGCGAGTCGGCCCGCCCGGTCGGGTTGTTGGGTGAGCAGAGGAAGGTCAGCACCGGGTCGGCTTGGCTGAGCACCCGCCGCACCTCCGCCATGTCGAGCGCGAAGTCGTCGCGGCGCGCGCCGGCCGCGACGGCGGTGCCGGTGATGCGCGCGATGTGGCGGTGGAGGGTGTACGTCGGCTCGAAGAGCGCGGCGGTGCGTCCCGGTCCACCGTAGGCAAGGCAGAGGCACTGGAGCACCTCGTTGGAGCCGTTGGCGCAGAAGATGCGGTCGGGGGTGACCCCGTGGCTGTCGGCCAGGGCGGAGCGCAGGGCGACGGCCTCGCGGTCCGGATAGCGGTTGAATCGGATCCCGGCGATGCCGGCCGCGAGGTCCTCGTACCACGCAGCCGGCGGGCCGATCGGCGACTCGTTGGTGTTGAGCCGGACCGCGACCTCCACCTGCGCCGAGTGGTAGTCGGTGAGCGTACCGAGGTCCGGGCGGACCGTCGGGAGCGGGCGCGCCGGGTCGGCCGCTCCGGTACGGACCGGCGCGCCGCTGTCTCCGCCCTTTTCGGGCGGGACGGTCTCCCCTACCCCGGCCATCGCAAGCGCACCGACTCGGCGTGGGATGGCAGGCCCTCCGTCTCTGCCAGGGTCACCACATGGGGACCGAGGGTCATCAGCGCCTCGTCGTCGACGCTCACCGCGTGGATGTGCTTCCGGAAGTCGTCGACCCGCAGTGCGCTCGCGAACCGGGCGGTGCGGTTCGTCGGCAGCACGTGGTTGGGTCCGGCCACGTAGTCACCGACACTGGCCGGCGCATTGACACCGAGGAACACGGCTCCGGCGGCCGTGATCTGCCCCAGGAGCGAGACGGCGTCGGCGGTCAGGATTTCGAGGTGTTCCGGAGCCACCGCATTGGAGACCGCACAGGCCTGGCGTGCCCCGTCGACGAGGACGGCATACCCGCCGGTGCCGAGTGTGGCCTCGAGATCCGCCCGCCGGGGGGACTGCGCGACGATCCGGTCGACGTGCGCTGTGACCGCGTCGGCCACCTGCTCGGACCAGGTGATCAGCCATGCCAGGCCGTCGGGGCCGTGCTCGGCCTGCACGACGAGGTCGATGGCGGCCAGCTCGGGGGGCGTCTCCGGACCGGCGATCACCACCACCTCCGAGGGCCCGGCGAACGCCGCGGCCACCCCGACCACCCCCGAGACCTGGCGTTTGGCCTCTGCCACGTAGCGGTTGCCGGGGCCGACGATGATGTCGACCGCCCGGATGCTCTCGGTGCCGTAGGCCATGGCAGCGATGGCCTGGGCCCCGCCCACCCGGTAGACCTCGGTGACCCCTGCCACGGCCGCGGCGGCCAGGGTGGCGTCGTCCACGCACCCGTCCGGTCCCGGGGGCACACAGAGCACGATCTCCTCGACCCCGGCCACGTGCGCCGGCACCGCGCACATGAGGACGGTCGAGGGGTACCGGGCGCGACCACCCGGCGCGTAGCAGCCTGCCCGACCCACCGGTCGGACCAGGTGGCGGACGGTGATGCCGCCCGAGGCATAGTCCTCCGCCGGATCAGCGGCCTCGTGCGCGTGGTAGGTGAGGATCCGGTCGTGGGCGACGTCGAGGGCGTCCTGCAACGCCGGCGGGATCCGTCCGAGCGCTGCCTGGATCTCCGAGACCGGGACCCGGAGCTCGTCGAGGTCGACATCGTCGAAGCGGGCGGTCAGGCCGCGGAGTGCCGTGTCACCGCCGGCTCGCACCTCGGCGATGATCGCGGCCACCGCCTCCGAGGACCGGTCCTGCTCGTCCACCGGACGGGGCAGGGCGGCAGCGAGTGCGCGCTTGCCACCGGCGACGCCGCGAAGGTCGAGTCGACGGAGACCCATAGCCGAACGATGCTACCGGACCCCGTCGCAGCCCCTGTTGGGACCGAGGCGCGCGGTTCTGTCCGTGCCCTGCCCGGTGGTGCCATGATCCTCCGATGGCCGCCAGCTCCGCAGAACTGTCCTCACTCGCCACCGCGCTCGACGAGCTGACCCGGCGGGTGACCGTGCACGCCGACGCCGCGGAGTCGGCCAAGGACGAGGAGACGGCGAAGGAGCTGTTCGCCGTCGAGCGCGCCCTCGACAGCGCGAACCGGCGGCTGGCCCGTCTGGCCGCGACCCTGGGGCGCAGATAGCCGGCCGTCCGGACCCGACCCGCACCGCCCGGGGTGACCGTTCCCCGGACGCGGCGAAGGCACCCCGTAGGGTGCCTTCGCGCGAGCGGGTCGGGCGGCGGATCCCGAACACCGCTCTGCGGAACCAGTTGGCGGGAACCGGTTCCGAGGCCTCTAGATCATCATGTTTTGGGAGGAATTTCCAGTCGTGGACCGGGTTTCGACCTCGCAAATTTCGCCCGGCAAGACGCTTCTGCGGCCGTAGTCCCTGCTCGCCACCGATTTTCCCGAAAATGTCAGTTCTGGCGACTATTGGCGAGGAATCGGGGTGCCGAAGGGCAGAAGTCGGCGAGCTCGCAGTCGTCGCACCTCGGTGATCTGGCCTTGCAGGTGGCACGGCCGTGGAGGATGAGGCGGCTGCCGAACGCGCCCCGCCTCGGGGGCGGGATCATTGCGTTGAGGGCGTACTCGACCTTGACCGGGTCGGTCTCCTCGGTGAGCCCGAGGCGGAGGCTCAGGCGTTGGACGTGGGTGTCGACCGGGAGGCCGGGGAGCCCGAACGCGACGCTGAGGACCACATTGGCCGTCTTCCGGCCGACACCCGGCAGGGTGACCAGGTCCTCCATCCGGGTCGGCACCGCACCGTCGAACCGGGTGAGGACCGCCCCGGCCATGCCGAGGAGGTTGCGCGTCTTGGCACGGAAGAACCCGGTCGAGCGGATGAGCTCCTCGACGTCGGTGTCCCTGGCGGCGGCCAATGACGCCGGGTCCGGGTAGCGGGCGAAGAGCGCCGGTGTGGTGAGGTTGACCCGTTCGTCGGTGCACTGCGCGGACAGGATGGTCGCCACCAGCAGTTCGAATGCGTTGGCATGGTCGAGCGCGCAGAGCTCTTCGGCGGTGCCGGGATAGAGCCGTTCGAGGCGCTCGTCGGTCACCCGGGCGCGCCCGGCCGGGCTGCGGGGTCGGGCCATGGCCGGAGACTACCGGTAGCTTCTCCCGCATGGAGGCAGTGGAGGTGGACACCGACCCCACGCCCCGTGCGGAGACCGTGACCGAGGTCGGCGAGTTGCTCGCCCGGGTCGGAGCCGCCTCCGGCCACGACCCGCTCAGCGACGACCGCCGCCGGGCCCTGGACCGGGTCGCGTCCGGTCCATCCGGAGCGCCCGGAGTGCCCGGTCCCCCACCGTTCTTCGCCCTCCTGGCCAGGCGGGGTCCCGCGCATCGCTTGGTCGGCTACGGGCAGCTCGACGCCCGGACTGCGGAGGATCCCTACGTGCTCGAGGTCGCGACCGAGCCCGGACCCGGGGCGGACGAGGTGGCCGGTGCGCTCGTCGACAGCGCGGTGCGAGCCGTGCACGACGCAGGCGGGAGGACCGTGCGGCTGTGGACGACCCGGGCCGGCGAGGCCGACGACCTGCTCGCGACGTCCCGGGGGTTCGTCCAGGAGCGGGACCTCCTCCAGATGCGGTGCCGCCTCCCCCTCGCGCACGACGCGGGCGCCGGCCGGTCCCCGGTCGCAAACAGGACCCGACCCTTTCGGGTCGGCGTCGACGAGGATGCCTGGCTCACCGTCAACAACCGGGCCTTCGCCACCCACCCCGAGCAGGGCCACTGGGAGCGGAGCACCCTCCTCGAGCGCGAGGGGGAGCCGTGGTTCGACCCGGACGGATTCCTGGTGCTCGAGGAGGACGGCCGGATGGCCGGCTCGTGCTGGACGAAGATCCACGCCGCCACCCGTCCCCCGATGGGCGAGATCTACGTGATCGGTGTCGACCCCGACTTCCAGGGCCGCGGCTGGGGCGCGCGCTGACCCAGGCCGGCTTCGACTGGCTCGCCGCACAGGGGCTGGGCGTCGGCATGCTCTACGTCGACGCAGCCAACGTGCCGGCGGTCTCGCTCTACCGGGCCATGGGACTGACCGTCGACCATGTCGACCGGTCGTACAGAGCTGTGATCGGCTGATCAGCCGGGTGGGGCGGGTCAGCCGGAGCCGACGAGGTGCCCGATCGAGTAGGTCGCGGTGGCGGCGACGGCGGAAAAGAGCAGCTGTCGGACGGCCGACCACAGCCAGGACCGGCCGGTGAAGATGGAGAGGGCGGCGCCGGCGCCCAGTGAGGCGATGCCGCCGAGGGCGATCGACCAGAGGATCGCAGCCGTGCCGCCGATGAACAGCCACGGGAGGAGAGGGATAAACGCACCCACCGAGAAGGCCACGAACGAGGAGACGGCAGCCTGCAACGGATTGCCGGTCTGCCCCGGTGCATAGCCGAGCTCCTCGCGTGCGTGGGTCTCGAGGGCCAGCTGCGGGTTGCGCATGATCTTGGCCGAGAGCTCCTCGGCCAGGTCGGACTCGAGGCCACGGCTCTCGTAGATGGCGGCGAGCTCGCGTCGCTCGTTATCGGGATCGTGCCGGAGCGATTCGCGTTCGACGTCGAGCTCCCGCTCCATGAGCTCGGACTGCGCTCGCATCGAGACGTACTCACCGGCCGCCATCGAGAACGCCCCGCCGACCAGCCCGGCCAGGCCGGCCAGCCGGACCGCCCCCGCCGGTGGGTGGGCGCCTGCCACGCCGAGGATGAGGGCGACGTTGGAGACGAGGCCGTCGCTGATGCCGAAGACGGCGGCCCGCGCGCCGCCGCCCCTCAGATCGCGATGCCTGTGCTCGATCGCCACGCACCCGATCGTAACGAGCACGCCGCGCTCGAGGCGGTACTCAGCCGGTGCGACAGGCAACCCTCACCCCCATCCGCCAGTCTGAGCCCGGTCAGTGCTCAACGGGCGTGCGGCGCCCGGGTCCCGTACAGTCGCGGCCATGGCAACCACCGTGCAGGGGATCGAGGGATTCAAGCCGCTCGTCGGCACCCATCTCGGCTACACCGCGTGGCATCGTGTCGATCAGGACCAGGTCGACCGGTTTGCCGACGCGACCGGCGACCACCAGTGGATCCACGTGGACCCCGAGCGTGCCAAGACCGGACCGTTCGGCGGGACCATCGCCCACGGGTACCTCACCCTTTCGCTCGCGCCGGTGCTCCTCGGTCAGGTCCTGACCGTCGAAGGCACCTCGTTCGGCGTCAACTACGGCTGCAACAAGGTGCGCTTCCCCTCGCCGGTGCCGGTCGGGAGCAATCTGCGGATGGGAGCAGCCATCTCCGAGGTGGACGATGTCACCGACGGGGTGCAGGTCGTCATCGACCTGACCTTCGAAACGGAGGGCTCGTCGAAGCCGAGCTGCGTGGCCCAGGTGGTCTACCGCTACTACTCCTGACGAACTCCCAGGCCACCGGCGTGAGCGGGCGGTGACTCGTACAATGTGAGCATGTACTCCTAGAGTGGGTGCATGGACATGCGGGTCGAACACCTCTCGGCACGCTCGGGCGTGTCGGTGGACACCGTCCGCTACTACCAGAGCAAGGGCCTCCTCGATCCACCCCGACGAGAGGGCCGGATCGCCTGGTACGACGAGGCACACCTGGCCCGGCTGGCCCGGATCCGGGCCCTCCAGGAGCGCGGGTTCACCCTCGCCACCATCGCCCGCCTGGTCTCCGGGGAGCTCGACGCGGCCGACGAGGCGCTGCTCGGCGAGCTCTCGGGGCTCCCCCACTCCGGGCCCGGGTCGGGTGCCGGGACCGACGGGACACCCGGCGACGACCCCGCGCAGGCGGGCGGGACCGAGGAGCCCCGGACCTACACGCTGGCCGAGCTCGCCGCAGAGACCGGTATCCCGCTGGCCCTGCTCAAGGCCGTCGAGGCCGAGAAGCTGCTGATCCCACGCCGGGTCGCCGGCCTCGAGCGCTACACGGAGGAGGACGTGGCCGCGGCGAGCGCCGCCCTGCTCCTGCTCGAGTGGGGCATCCCGCTCCCCGCACTGCTCGACCTCGCCCGCCTCCACCACGAGGCCACCGAGACCGTGGCACGGGGTGCGGTCGACCTGTTCTCGCGCTTCGTGCGCGACCCGCTCCGCGCGGGCGGCGAACCGGGCCCGGACGGGCGTCCCGCGACACCCGGGGACCCGGACCACACCCCGGCGGGTGCGCCCGTCGAGCGGTTGCTGCAGGCCTACGCCGAGCTGCTCCCGGCGGTCAACACCCTGGTCGGACATCACTTCACCCGCACCCTCGTGCAGGTCGCCCTCGACCACGTCGAACAGGTCGGCACCGAGGGGGAGCGCCGCGCCATCTGGGACCTCATCGAGCGCGACCGGGTCGACGAGCCCCCGCTGGAAGACGGCGAGCGGGCGGCGGCCGGCCGTTGACCGGCACCAGCAGCGGACCGCCCGAGGGTCGGGCCACCACGACGGCCACCATCGCGGTCGAGACCGCTGCCCGTGCACGGGATGCCGGCCTGCCCACCGGCACGGAGAAGACCGCCGCGGTCCGATCGATGTTCGACGCGATCGCTCCGCGCTACGACCTGGTCAACCGAACGATGACCGGCGGCCTCGACCAGCGGTGGCGCAGGCAGTCGCTCCGGGCGCTCGGGTTGCCGGCGGACTCGATCGTGCTCGACCTGGCATGCGGAACCGGGGACTTCCTACGGCTGCTCGCCGAGAGCGGCCATCGGTCGATCGGCATCGACCTCTCCTGGGGGATGCTCACCGCCAACCGCGCCGGTCGCCCGCTGGCCCAGGCCGACGGAGCATCCCTTCCGGTGACCGGCGGCGCTGTCGACGGAGTCACCTGCGGCTACGCCCTCCGCAACTTCACCGACCTCGCGGCCGTCTTCGGCGAGCTCGGACGCATCGTCCGCCCGGGTGGGCGGATCAGCCTGCTCGAGGTGGCCGAGCCCGCCGGTGGCCCGCTCCGGGCCGGCCACCGCCTCTGGTTCCGTCAGGTGGTGCCCCTCATCGGCGGGCTCCTCTCCGACCGGTCCGCCTACCGCTACCTCCCGAAGTCGACCGCCTACCTGCCGACCACGGACGAGCTCCGCGCCATGCTCACCGGGGCCGGGTTCTCGACGGTCAACCGGCGGGCCCTCACCGGGGGGCTCTGCCAGCTGATCACCGCGACGAGGAGGGGTCGACCGTGAGCGCGGTGGCCCTGCGACTGCCCCTCCCCGACGGGCCGCCGGTCGATCCCTACGCCCTCGCCGGCCGGACCGGGGTGTTCCTCGCCGCCGAGGGACGGCTCCAGGTCGGGCTCGGGCTCGCGGCCACACTCCGACTCCCCCACGGTCTCACCGCGCAGGCCGACCTCGACCGGGCCCTCGACGACCTGGCCGCCATCCGGTGCGACGATCGTCTGGCGGGCCCCGCGCGCGTCGCGGCGGGTCACGCGGTCCGCGCCTTCGGGGCCCTCCCCTTCGATCGTGCAGCGGCGACCGAGCTCACCGTGCCGACCCTGCTCTACGGCCGCGAACCGGACGGCACCGAATGGGTGACCCTCGTCGCCGACGACCCGGGCGGGCTGCCCGACCCGGACCGCTACCCCGGAGCCGGCCATGCGTTGCGGGCCCGGCTCCTGGCCGCTGCACACCCGGACCGGATGGGCCAGGACGCAGCGGACCCGGGTGCACCCGGCACGGCCCGGGTCGTGCCCCGTTCGTCGGACGACGGGTTCCGGTCCGCCGTGGCCGACGCCGTGGCCGCCATCGACCGCGGCGAGCTCGCCAAGGTCGTCCTCGCCCGCCAGGCGGATGTCACCCTTGCACGACCGATCGACGTCGCCGCCCTGCTCCGCCGGTGGGGCGCGATCGAGCCGAGCTGCGCGCTGTTCTCCCTCCCGACGCCCGCCGGTCAGTTCGTGGGAGCCAGCCCGGAGCTCCTGGTGGAGCGCACCGGCGACCGCTTCCGGTGTCTGCCGCTCGCCGGGACAACCGCACGACTCCCCGGCCGGCACGGCCCGGACGGGGAGCTCCTCGAATCGGACAAGGACAGCGAGGAGCACCGGCTGGTGGTCGATGCGGTCCGCGACACGCTCTCCCCGCTCAGCGTCGAGCTCGAGGTACCCGACCGGCCCGGTCTGGTCCGCCTTCACAACATGACCCACCTCGGCACACCGGTCACCGGCATCCTGGCCACGAGCGACGACGCCGTGACGGGCGGTGGCATCCGGACGCCGAGCGCACTGCACCTCGTGGCCGCCCTGCACCCGACGCCGGCGGTCGGCGGCGTCCCCCGCGATGCAGCCCTCGCCGCCATCGACCGGCTCGAGCCCGACCGGCGCGGGACCTACGCCGGACCGGTCGGCTTCGTCGACGCGGCCGGTGACGGCCGTTGGGTCATCGGGATCCGGGCCGTGACCGTGGCCGGCTCAGCTGCCCGGATGGTTGCCGGGGTCGGCGTGGTCCGTGGATCGCTCGCCGAAGCCGAGCTGGTCGAGGCGACCCTCAAGTTCACCGCCGTCTTCGACGCACTCGTTCCCGGGCAACCGTTCTCGACCGCCGAGAACACAGCAGCCCGGGCGGCCGTGGGCTGAGCCGGCGAGTCAGCCCACCGCATCGCCGCGGACCGGGCGGCGGCCGTACCGGATGATGACCTCCGCTAGGACCTCGGGTGCGTCACGGGCGACGAAGTGCCCGGCCCGGGGCACCGTGACCAGCTCGGCGCCTGGCACCGACCGGGCCAGGGTGCGACCCGCCTCCGGCCGCACGACGAGGTCCCACTCCCCGACCACCACCGCGGTCGGGACCCGGATGCCCGGCAGGGCCGCGGTGACCGTGGGGAGCTCGGCGATCAGGGCCCGCTGCTCGATGAGGAAGGTCCGCCGGCGACGTCCCAGCGTCCCGTCCTCACCGCCCAGGTCGTCGCGGTCCGGGATGACGGTCGAGAGCTGGTCACGGTAGCGCGCCGGGCATACCGGATCAGAGGCCGTACCCGCTGGAGAACCTCCCCAACGACAGCAGCCCGGCCACGGCGAGCACGTCCCCGACCACCGCCAGGTTGAGTGCGCGGTCGACGACGTCCAGGCTGTCAGGGGTACAGGAGGCACCGACCAGGACGAGCGCGGAGACCAGCCCGGGGTGGGCGTCGGCCAGCAGCACCGCGACAGCGCCGGACCAGCTGTGGGCCACGACCGTCGCCGGCCCGGCGACGCAGGCTTCGATGAGACGGGCCACCAGTTCGGCGTTTGCAGCCACGCCGCGTGCCTCTCCGTCGGTCTCCCCGTATCCGGGGCGGTCGGGGACGAGCACCCGCAGCGAGGGTTCGAGGAGGCCGAGCACCGGATCCCACGACGCGTGCGTGCCCGGCTGGCCGTGGAGCAGGACCACCGGCGGGCCGGACCCACGGTCGACCGTGACGAGCACCGCCGCTCCGCCTACGGACGCGCCGGGACAGGCCACGGCACGGGCCGGGTGGGGTGGGTCGGGGGACGGTCGGCGGGCGAGACCTGTCCGGTGCCGGTCACGGCACCGGCATCAGGTGCGCACGGCCTGCGGACGGCGTCGGCCGGCACCGACGAGCCGCTGCACTCCCCACCAGGTCACCAGGGCCAGCGCCTCGAGCACGATGAACGTGGACATCTTGGACTCGCCCTCGACCCGGTCGACGAAGCGGATCGGGACCTCGACGACCTGTGCGCCCTGCCGCTTGGCCTCGTAGGTCATCTCGATCTGGAACCCGTACCCCTCGGCCCTGATCCGGTCGAGATCGATGCGCTCGAGCACCGAGGCGGCGTATGCCCGGAATCCGGCGGTGGAGTCGGCGACGCCGAGGCCGAGCAGCGCCGAGGCATAGAGGTTGCCGCCCCGCGAGAGCAGCCGGCGGTGCCAGGCCCAGTTGGGGATCGAGCCGCCCGGGACGTACCGGGACCCGATGACGAGCTCGTTCCCGTCCGCCAGGGGCGCCACCAGCGCGGGCAACGCCTCCGGCTCGTGCGAGAGATCGGCGTCCATCTCGACGCAGGCGTCGAACCCGCGCTCGAGCCCCCACCGGAACCCGGCCCGGTAGGCGCTGCCCAGACCCGACTTTTCGTGGCGGCGGAGGACGTCGATGTTGCCGAGCTCCTTGCCGATCCGCTCGGCCATGTCGGCCGTCCCGTCCGGGCTCCCGTCGTCGACCACCAGAACGGTGGCGGCAGGAACCGCGGAGCGGATCCTGCGCAGCACGTGATCGATGTTCGGTGACTCGTTGTACGTGGGGAGCACCACCAGTACATCCATCAGCGCAGCTTACGGGACGGTCCGGACCCCGGCGGTGGCAGGGCGCCGCGCCCGCGGCAGGCGCGGGAGGCGGTGGGCTTCACCGCTCGCCCGGGACGGAGGGGGCGTGGGCCGCGCCGTTCCACCCGATCGCTCCTTCCGCGGGGCCGGCCCCGTCGACTCCCTGGACCGGCGCGTCCGCTGCACCGGACAGCCCGTCCGGGTCGTGCGAGGACCGGGTGCGCTCCCAGACCTCACGGAAGATGACCTGGATCGCGCTCCCGACCGGGATGGCCACGAGGGCCCCGGTCAACGCGCCGAGCGAGGAGCCGAAGACGCCGCCGAGATTGGCCCCCACGAGCACCGCCAACAGCACCCAGAGCGGGTTCATCCGCACGGTCCGGCTCATCACCACCGGGTAGAGGAAGTGGTTCTCGACGAGCTGGAACCCGATGAAGACGGCCACGGCGATCACGCCGGCGGTCGGTGAGTGCAGCGCTGCCAACAGCACGCTGGGTACACCGGCGATCAGGCCTCCGACCAGCGGGATCATGGCCACCAGCGCCACCCAGAGGCCGATCAGGAGGGCGAAGGGCACGCCGAGGATCAGCATGGTGACGAAGATGACGACACCGAACAGCCACGAGAGGGCGACGGTCCCGAGCACGTAGGAGGTCACCGAGCGGGCCACCGTTGTCGAGACCTCCTCGATGGTCCGGCGCAGACCGGGGTTGATGGCCCCGAGGAACGCAGCGCGGAGCTGGGGGGCCTCGAGCAGCATGAACAGGGAGAGGAAGGCGATCGTGCTGAGGGCCAGGATGGTCGAGAAGACCGCCGAGGCCAGGTTGGTCCCGACCGACAGCGCAGGCTTGCCGAGACTCTGGGCCGCGGCCTTGAGGCGGGGTGCGTTCTTCTGCACCCAGGTCAGGAGGTGGAGGCGCTGGAGGGTGTGGGCCAGCCAGCCGTGCCCCTTCTGGACCTGGTCGACCATGGCCGGCAGGCGTTCGGCCACATGGGTGAGGGTGTTCACGAGGGGGTAGCCGAACAGCGCGAGCAGGCCGGCGAAAGCGAGTGCGGCAGCGGCGAAGACCGTGGCCACCGCGCTGCCGCGCCGGAACCGGTGGCGCTGGAGGAAGACCACCGACGGGTTGAGCACGAGCGCGATGAACGCCGAGATGAGGATCCAGAGGATGATCTCCCGGAGTCGACCGATGAGCCGGTAGAGGACCCAGGTGGCGATGACCACGGCATCGACGGTCAGGATCGTGCGCAGCGGGATGCCTTTTGCCGACGCCGCCGCGAAGAGCCGCTCGCGGCGGGGTGCGTCGGGACCAACGGACCGGTCGCGGAGTTCGGAAGGGGTCTCGTTGATGACCGTGGTCGCGCCCGGGACGGTCACCGGCGTGCCCTCGGGGACCGGCACCGTGGGGCCGGTTCCGGGGGTCCGCCCACCCGGTGGGAGCTCCTCGCGCGACTCGGCCACACTGCCAGCATGGCAGGTCCAAGGGGTCGCGCCGTGCCAACATAGCGGTGATGGAGCCCGACCCCACGGCGGAGTCCGAACCCCCTGACGAGCAGCCGCGCCGGCGCTGGTGGCACCGCGGTCCCTTCGTGCGCCGGGAGGTTCGGCTGAGCGTGGGGACCGTCGTGGTCTTCCTCTTCTTCTTCTACGTCGCCCTCCCGCTCGTCGCCAGCCACCGGCGCGAGGTCGGCGACCTCGCCCACGTCAACGTCACCGCGCTGGTGGTCGGCGTGCTCCTCGAGATCGCCGCGCTCGCCGCGTACACCCAGCTGACCCACTCGGTCCTCCCTCCGGGGGGACCCGGGCGGGTGCGCATCTTCCGCATCAATCTGTCGACCCTGGCCCTGAGCCACGTCTCACCCGGGGGCACCGCACCGGGTGCCGCGCTCGGCTACCGCCTGCTGACCCAGTCGGGGGTGTCCGGCGCCGACACCGGCTTCGCCCTCGGGACCCAGGGGATCGGCTCGGCGGTGGTCCTCAACGTGATCTTCTGGTGCGCGCTCGTCGCCTTCCTGGTCGTCCACGGATTCCACGCCCCGTCCGGTCTCGGCGGACACGCCTCCGAGTCGGCCTCGATCCTGGTCGGGGTGGCCGCGGCAGCCGGGGTGCTCCTGCTCGGGGCATTCGGCGGGCTCTTCTCGCTGCTCACACGCGGCCAGGAGCGGGCGAGCAGGATCATCCGGCGCGAAGCCGGCCGGCTCCGCTTCCTCGACCCCGACCGGATCACCAGCCTGGTCGAACGCCTGGCCCAGCGGTTCGCGGTCCTCATGGACGATCGCGTCCTGCTCCGGCGGGCAGTGGCCTGGGCCGCAGCCAACTGGCTGCTCGACGCCGCGTCGCTCTGGGTGTTCGTGGCCGCGTTCGGTCACGTGATCTCGCCGATCGACCTGCTCACCGCCTACGGTCTGGCAAACGTCCTGGCAGCGATCCCGATCACGCCAGGCGGCCTCGGCGTGGTCGAGTTCGTCCTGGTCTCGATGCTCGCCGGCTTCGGCCTGACCGACGGGCAGGCCCTCTCGGCGGTCCTCGCCTACCGCGCGGTGAACTTCTGGCTCCCCATCCCCTTCGGGGGGTTGGCCTACGCGACGCTCGAGCTCGAGCGGAAGGCCACCCTGCAGCGTCTGCGCAGCTACGCGGCCCGGTCCCGGGCGTACGCGGGGCGGGTCCGGGACGACACCGAGCAACGGACCCTCGGCTTTGTCACCCGCCCCGGCCGATCCGCCGCCACCACGCCGGCTGGGTCCGAGGCACGGATGGCCGCGACCCGGCTTCCCGTCCCGGCGCAGGGGGCGGAGCCGACCACGGTGCCCGGTCTCCCCTCGATCGCCGTTCCTCCGACCGCCGCTGCCGCTCCGGGGCTCGAGGCGCCGGCACGGTCAGCACTGCGTCTCGACGACGGCGCAGGGCTTCGAGCGCCAGCGTTCGGAAGTGATCCTGCAGGCTGAACCCCAGGCTCCCGGCTCCGAGATCCGGGGCGACCCGCCGCCAGGTCCCGTCGGCTCCGAGCTCCCAGGAGTTGGCCTCGTCGCGGAGGGCGTCATCGAGCAGGTCCACCAGCCTGCGCCGGCTGTCGGGGTCCTCGATGGGCACGACCGCCTCGACCCGGCGATCCAGGTTGCGCTCCATGAGGTCGGGTGACCCGAACGAGACCCGGAGCGGTCGGCCGTGCTCGCCGCCGAACCGGAAGATGCGCGAGTGCTCGAGGAACCGGCCGACGATCGAGCGCACCCGGATGTTCTCCGAGAGGCCCGGGACCTGCGGGCGCAGGCAACAGAGGCCACGGACCACCAGGTCGACCGGGACGTTGGCGGCCGAGGCCCGGTAGAGGGCATCGATGACCTCGGGATCGGTCAGCCCGTTGGTCTTGAGCACGATACGGCCGAGCCCGCCGGCGGCGGCCTCGGTCTCGATCGCAGCCAGGATCTCGGTGCGGGTCGAGGACGGCGAGACCACGAGGCGCCGGAATCCGGCCTGGACCCCCGAGCCGGTCAGCAGGTTGAACAGCTCACCCACGTCCGCGCCGATGTCGGGGTCGGCGGTCAGGAGCCCAACGTCCTCGTACGTGCGGGCGGTGAGCGAGTTGTAGTTGCCGCTCCCCACGTGGCAGTAGCGCCGCATCTGGTCGCCTTCGCGCCGCACCACGAGGGAGGTCTTCGAGTGGGTCTTGAGGCGGACCAGGCCGTAGGTGACCTGCACGCCGGCCTCCTCGAGGGCTCGGGCCCAGGCGATGTTGGCCTGCTCGTCGAACCGGGCCTGGAGCTCCACCACCGCGGTCACCTGCTTGCCGGCCTGGGACGCCCGGATCAGCGAGGCCACGATCGGGCTGTCGTCGCCCGTCCGGTAGAGGGTCTGCTTGATGGCCACCACGTCGGGGTCCTCGGCGGCCCCGGCCACGAATGCCTCGACCGACGCGGCGAACGACTCGTAGGGATGGTGCAGCAGCACGTCGCGTCGGCGAGCACCGCGAAGAGATCGGCCCCGGGGGCCAGGTGCGGCGAGGCGACCGGGGTCCAGGGCTCGGGCGCGAGGTCCGGCCGCTCGAGCGCACACAGCTGGCGCAGTCCTCCGAGATCGACGGGTACGTCGAAGAGATAGACGCTCTCCTCGGGCACATCGACCTCGGTGATCAACATGTCGAGCAGCTCGGTCGAGATGCCGGCCGAGACCTCGAGGCGGACCGCCTGGCCGAAGCGCCGTCGGTGCAGCTCGAGCTCGACGGCGGCCGAGAAGGTCCTGCGCGTCGTCCTCGTCGACGGAGAGGTCGGCGTTCCGGGTGACCCGGAAGACGTGGTGCTCGGCGACGGCCATGGTCGGGAAGAGGCTCTCGAGGTGGGCGGCGATGACCTGTTCGACCGGTACCAGGCGCGGTCCCGTCCGGCAGGGCCACGAACCGGGGCAGCAGGGGAGGCACCTTGACCCGGGCGATCCGCTGGCCGCCGGTGGCGGGGTCGACCACCCGCACGACCAGGTTGAGGCAGAGGTTCGGAGATGTACGGGAACGGATGGCCCTGGTCGACGGCGAGCGGGGTCAGGATCGGGAAGATCTGTCGGTCGAAGACCGTCGAGCAGCCGGCGGCGGTCCTCTCCGTCCAGCGTGTGCCAGTCCGAGACCAGCACGCCGGCTTCGGTCAGGGCAGGAGCCAGGCGCTCGGCATAGATCCGGCTCTGGCGGTCGACCAGGCTGGTCACCCGGTCGGTGATCGCCGCCAGCTGCTCGGCCGGGCTCAGCCCGTCGGGCGAACGGGTTCGCAGGCCGGCGGCGACCTGGTCCTCGAGACCCGCCACCCGGACCTGGAAGAACTCGTCGAGGCCCTCGGTGAAGATGGTCAGGAACTTGACCCGCTCGAGGAGGGGGAGGCGGCCGTCCGCAGCGAGGTCGAGCAGGCGGGCTGCGAACTCCAACCAGGACAGCTCGCGGTTGATGAACCGCTGGTCGGAGGGAATCGCTGCGGGGCCGGCGTCGTCGGGGCGGAGCGGTCCCCGCCACCACGCAGCACCGCACAGTCCGGTACCGCCGGCACGCGCGCCGCCGCCGGCCATGGTCGTGCGGCGCCGGTCGATGCGCTCCTCATCCTCGCGGAGCGGTCCGACCCGCTGACCGGCCGCAACGACAGGATCCGTCATGGCCGCGCCCCGCCGCCGGTCGTCTCGGTCACGCCAGGGATCCATCGCCGGCTCATCGTATCCCGCATGGTTCCCTGCGGCCCGGCCCGCCGGGGCGGCTCCCTCTCCGGCGGACCGGGCACCGGTAGGCTCGCCCCGGTGTCGCCCCTGACCCTCCGCTCCCAGTCCCACCGGTGCCGGCGCGGGGTCAAGGCCCGCCGCCGCACCGAGCTGGGCCTCCTGCTGGCGGCCGGGGTCATCGTGATCGCGGCATACAGTCCTGATGATCCTCGGCAACACGTCGAAGGTCCCCGCCGACGTGGTGCCCCTCCTGTTGGTGATCCTGGCCCTGGGCGCCGTCGCCCACATCGCCAACCGCATCTTCGTGCCCGACGCCAACGCCGGTGGTCCTGCCCCATCGCCTTCCTGCTCAACGGCCTCGGCTACGTCATGATCCTCCGGATCGACCTCGGGACCGACACGCAACTACGCTCCGCTCCAGGCGGCCTGGACCGCTGCCGGGGTCGGGGCCTACGTGCTCACCCTGTTCGTCATCCGCCGCGTCCGCGACCTCGACCGCTACCGCTACCTGCTCCTCGGCTTCGGGGTGGGGCTCCTGCTCCTCCCGCTCGTCCCCCACCTCGGGGCCAACATCAACGGCGCCCGGCTGTGGATCCACGTCGGCACCTTCACGTTCCAGCCGGTGGAGCTCGCCAAGATCCTGCTCTGCATCTTCTTCGCCTCGTACTTCGCCGAGAAGCGCGAGCTGCTCACGATCCCGACCGCGCGCCTCGGCAACCGCCTGGTCCTCGACCCCCGCCCGCTGGTCCCGATCCTCCTGGCCTGGGGATTCGCCATCGTGGTGATGAGCCTCGAGCACGACATCGGCTTCTCGGCGCTGCTCTTCACCCTGTTCATCGGGCATGCTCTGGCTGACCACCGGGCGGACCGGGTACCTGGTCCTCGGACTGCGTCCTGTTCGGCGTCGGCGCCTACGTGGCCGGCCACGTACTTCTCCCAGACCCACATCCGGGTCGAGATCTGGCTCGACCCGTGGAAGCCGTGCTCCCACGGCGATCCGGGTCTCCAGCTGCGTCCAGGCGTGGTACGCGATGGGCAGCGGGGGCATCGGCGGGCTCGGGCCTCGGGCTCGGCTTCGGCGCCTACCTCATCCCCAACGTGCAGACCGACTTCATCTTCGCCGCCATCGGCGAGGAGATGGGACTGCTCGGCTCGACCATGGTCGTGGTCGCCTTCCTGCTGCTGGTCGGTGCCGGGCTTGCGCATCGCCCAGACGGCCCGCTCCGAGTTCGCCAAGCTGGCCGCGACCGGGCTCACCATCATCCTCGGCTTCCAGGCCTTCTTCATCATGGCGGGCGTGGTCCGGCTCCTCCCCCTCACCGGCATCACCCTGCCCTTCGTCTCCTACGGCGGCTCCTCGCTCGTCGCCAACTACGTGCTCATCGCGCTGCTCATGCGCATCTCCGACGAGGGCACCGCCGCCGCAGACGCCGCCGAGCAGTCCGCCTTCGAAGACGAACAGGAGCGGCGGCACCGGCTGCTCACCGGCCGCTGACGGCGGCCGCGCTCCGGGTCAGCCGCCGGCGCCCCGCGGCTCGACGTCGTCCGAGCCCTCGAGGAGCCGCTCGTCGACGAGGATCGGGACCGGCACCGGCTGGAGGAGGGCGAGGGTGAGGGCGTCGCTCGGCCGGCACGAGTGGACCGATCGGACGCTGCGGCCCCGCAGGTCGAGCTCGGCGAAGTAGACGGTGCCACGACGACCGACGATCCGCACCGCCACGATGTCGACGTCGAAGCGCTGGAGCACCTCACGCCATCAGCTCGTGGGTGAGCGGCCGGGGGGTCGCGATCCGGCGGAACGCATGGGACAGGATGACCGCATCCGAGAAGCCGATCGAGAAGGACAGCTGCCGTCGCGGGGTCTCGCTCTCCCGGAGCACCACGGTCGGGTGCTGGTTCGGCAGGTCGAGGGTGACCGAGGAGACCAGCGCCGTTCGCAGATCGGTCGAGCGGGCACTCTCCGGAACGGCCGCGACCTCGGGCGGCGGGTCCGCGGTGTCGCCGTCCCGGCGCATCGCCGCCTCGACGGGTGCGCTCTCGTCCGGCTCCTCGAGGGGTGCCCCGACGGCGGGACCGACCACCGGGCCGGTGTCGAGGTCGCTCACCGGGCGCTCCGGCGCTGCACGCTCGCCACGATGCCGATCGCGGCCATGAAGGAGATCATCGCCGACCCGCCGTAGGACAGGAAGGGCAGGGGGATGCCGGCGACCGGCATGATCCCCATGTTCATGCCCGACGTTCTCGAAGACGCGAGAAGGTGAGCAGGGCGAAGACCCCGGCGCAGAGCAGCCGCCCGAAGGTGTCCTTCGCCAGCTGGGCGACCCGCAGCACCCGCCAGGCGAGGACGCCGTAGACCATGAGCAGGACGCCGGACCCGACGAACCCGAGCTGCTCGCCCACGGCCGAGAAGATGAAGTCGGTCTGCTGCTCGGGGACGTACGCCGAGGTTGGTCTGGGCGCCCTTGAAGAGACCCGTGCCGAAGATGCCGCCGTGGGCGATGGCGTCCTTGGCCTGGTGCACGTTGTAGGTCACGTCGCTGGCTCGCGCCGTTGGGTGAGATGAAGCTGGTCAGCCGCTGGATCTGGTAGTGCTTGACCAGGCCGAGGTTGATGGCGAGGACGACCACGACCGCCGCCCCGATCACCAGCAGGACCAGGTAGCGCCCGGGCATCCCGGCCACGGCCAGCATCACCGACCAGGATGACCGACATGACGATGGCGGTGCCGAGGTCGGGCTGCTTGATGACGAGGAGGATGGGCAGCGCCGCCATGAGCGACCATGCGGACGAGGTCGCGGCAGGTCGAGCCCCTCGGGTCGTCGCGCGCAGTAGGTGGCGATGGCGACGATCAGCACGAGCGTGGCGAACTCCGAGGGCTGGAGCTGGAGGGGTCCGAGGGAGAACCAGCGCTGCGATCCGAGCGCGTGCGAGCCGAACGGGCGAGAGGACCGCGAGGAGGCCGAGGACGATGCCCACGTAGAGGACCGTGCTGATCTGCTCGAGCCTGCGGTAGTCGAAGAGGGCCACCGCCACCAACACGACCACGCGCGATCACGAAGAAGGCCGCCTGGCGCTTGAGGTAGTAGTGCGGGTCCTCGCCGGCGAGCGCCAGCTTGGCCCTGGTCGCGGAGAAGATCATGACGATCCCGGTGAACGCCGAGGAGCAGGGTCGTGCCGAGCAGGACCGGGTCGATGCGGACCGCCAGGTGGCGAGGGCGCGTCAGCGAGGGTGTCGGCTGCGTAGGTCACCAGGTTGCTCCGGCGATCCAGGCTACCCGTCGGTCGGAGCCTCCCCGGGGCGCCACCGGGCACCCCGCTCGTGCGCCGCCTGCCACATGGCCTCGACGGGGGCGGCCTGCCCGGTCCAGCGCTCGACCTGCAGGGCAGCCTGGTGGACGAGCATGCCGAGACCGTTCGGCGACCGTCGCGCCCCGCTGCCGCGGCGCCTCGAGCCAGGGCGTGACCGGTGGGTGGTAGACGAGGTCGACGACCACCTGCCCGGCGCTCGAGCAGCGCCGGGTCGAGCGGCAAGGTCGGCGGCCCGTCGGCCACGTCGTCCATGCCGACCGGCGTCGCGTTGACCACCAGCTCGGCCAGGCCACAGCGTCCGCCGCCGTACCCACCCGCCCGACCGGGCCGGCCAGGGCCGCGGCGGTCTCGGCGCGCTCCGGGGTGCGGTTGACCACCACCACCTCGGCCGCGCCGGCGTCGGCCAGGGCCGGCGACCACGGCCCGCGCCGCTCCCCCGGCTCCGACCACCAGGCAGCGCTTCGCTCGGCGGATCGAACCGGTCGGCGCACGGCGCAGCGCCGCCACGAAGCCGGCGCCGTCGGTGTTGTCGCCCACCAGCGCGCCGTCGCCGTCGCGATCACGCAGTTGACCGCGCCGAGACGGGCGGCCTCCGGCGGTGAGCTCGTCCACCAGCCGCGCCGACCGCGTCCTTGTGGGGCATGGTGACCGAGAGCCCGCGGATCCCGAGCGCGCGCGCGCCGGCCAGCGCCGTGCGGCCGCCCGCCCGTCCGGCACCGGGAACGCCGACCGAGACCCAGTCGAGGCCGAGGGCCTCGAAGGCGGCGTTGTGCAGCAGCGGCGAGAGCGAGTGGGCCACGGGATCGCCGATGACCCCGACCACGGTGGTCGCAGCCGAGATGCCGTCCATGGTGCCGCCTGCATCCCGCGACGGGTGGTCAGCCGGACCTGTGGCGGCGCTGGGGTCGTCGGCATCGGTGCAGTCTTGCCCGCTCAGCCGAGGCCCGCCGCGGCAGCCAGGCCTCGTTGGCCTGCTGTTCGGCGAAGGTGTCGGAGAAGGCCTCGGTGCCGTCGGACTGTCGACCACCACGAAGTAGAGCCAGGCGCCGGCGGGTGGGTGCGAGGGCCGCCTGCAGTGACGCACGGGACGGGAAGCAGATCGGCGACGGGGTGAAGGCCGGTGTGCAGGTACGTGTTGTACGGGCGTCTGGGTCTGGAGGTCGGCCGCGGTCACCGGGCCACCGTCCGTCCGAGTGCGTAGAGCACCGTGGAGTCCATCTGCAGGGGCGTGCCCGCGCGCGAGGCGGTTGTAGATCACCCGGGCCACCGGCCCAGGTTCTGGGCGTACACCCCCTCCTTCTCGACGATCGACGCGACGGTGATCACCTGGTACGGCGTGTAGCCCGAGGTGCGGCCGGCCCTGCGGCGAGGCCGACCCGGGCTGCGAGGGTGTCGAAGCGGCCGATCATCTCGCCGAGCAGCGTGGTGGTCGGTCTCGGCCGGGAAGACCACGATAGGTCCCCGTGCCGAGGAGCCCGTCGAGGTTGGTCGACCCGGCGGGCTGCCACGGTGAATGCACGGTGGCGGCCGTGGCCAGCGAAAGCGCCCGGCGGTGTGGCCGGGAACCTGGCCGACCCGTTGGGCGAGCTCGGACACGGTGAAGCCCGGGGGGATCGTGACCGGGAAGACGTTGGGCCCGGTGCCGAGGATCGCATTCACGGTGGCGAAGCTCGAGTTGCGCCGGAAGGCGTAGGAACCGGACTCGACGCCGGGGATGCTGTGGAACTGCGACCAGATCCGGAAGGCGAGCGAGCTGCCGATGACCTGCTTCGCCTCGAGGGTGCCCGCCACCTGGTCGACCCCGGACCCGGAGGACACGGCGACGACGACCTCCGCGCCCGGGGGGCCCGAGGGAGAGGCCTCCGACGAGACCCAGAGGAACACCGCGACCACGAAGGCAACCCCGAGGAGGACGATCACGAGGACGGCGATCCGCCAGGGGCGGCGCCGGAGCCTCCGTCGGCCCCGGGGACCGCCGCCACCGCCCGCGGCGCCGTCTCCGCCACCCGGCCGCCCGTAGATATGGGGGTCGACGGCCACCGCATCCCCGCCGCCGAGGTCTCCCGATCCGCCGTCGGCTGTCTCGACGGCGTCGGGCCCCGGGTCCGTCATGATCGAGCACTCCGACCCTCGAGCCATGCTGCGAGGATGACCGCGGCGGCCGTGCGATCGACCACCGCACGCCGGGCGCGCCCGCGGGTGCCTGCGGCACCGAGGGACTGCTCGGCGGTCACGGTGGTGAGGCGCTCGTCGAAGAGCTCGACCCTGATGTCCCTCTCCGCGAGCAGCGCCTGCAGGGCGGCGGCTTCGGCCTCGGCCGCCAGCGCCGCCGGGCCGCGGCTCCCGTCGAGGGAGAGGGGCAGACCCACGACCACCGTGACCGCCTCCTCCTCCAGGATGAGGTCCACCAGGGTCCGCCGGTCCCGTTCGGCGTCACCGCTCCGGACCACGGTGCCCCGCGGCGTGGCCACCGTGCCCGCCGAGTCGCTCACCGCGATGCCGATGCGGCGGGTGCCGAGATCGATGCCGACCGCCCGTCCGCGTCGGCTCGGGCCGTCGGTCCCCACGCCGTTCAGGAGGCCCCGAGCACCCGACGGGCCTCCTCGAGGGCGCGGTCGATGCCGGCCGGGTCCTTGCCCCCTGCGACGGCGACCTCGGGCGAACCGCCGCCGCCGCCGCCCAGCAGTGGAGAGATCTGCTTCACGAGCCCGCCCGCGTCCACCTGCCCGTCGGTGCGATCGGCAGGGTCGGCAGCCACGACCAGCGAGGCCTTGGCGCCGTCCGGGCTCCCGCCGAGCACCACCGCGCGGAGCCCTCCCGACGACCGGACGCTCTGGGCCAGGTCGCGGAGCTCGTCCGGGCTCAGCCCGTCCCGGCGGGCGACCACGGCTCCCCCCGACGCCTCTGCGAGCAGCGTCTGCCCGTCGGCCCGGATCTCGCGGGCGCGGGCCTGTTCGAGTGCCTTTTCGGCAGCGCGCTGGCGCTCCATCAGGCGTTCGATGGCGTCGCCGACGTGCTCCGGGTCGGTGCGCAACAGGTCGGCCGCCCCGTCGAGCAACGCTTCCCGGGAGGCCGCCCGCTCGATGGCGCCCATGCCGGTGACCGCGAGGATCCGTCGTGTGTTGGAGCCGATGGACGACTCGGAGACCACGGTGATCGGACCGATCATCCCGAGCGCGCTGACGTGGGTGCCGCCGCACAGCTCGGTCGAATGCGGCCCGGCCTGCACCACGCGCACCCGTTCCCCGTACTTGTCACCGAAGAACGCCAGTGCCCCCATCGCCTCGGCCTCGGCCCTCGAGTGCTCTTCGACCACCACCCTGTCGTCGGTGAGCACGTCGGCGTTGGCCAGGGTGGTCACCTCGGCCAGCTCGCCGGGCGTGACCGGGGCGTGGTGACTGAAGTCGAAACGGAGCCGGTCGGGCGCGACGAGCGAGCTCTGCTGGCGCACGTGGTCCCCGAGCACGGTCCGGAGCGCCGCATGCAGGAGGTGGGTGGCGGTGTGGCTGCGACGCAGGGCCTCGCGCCGGGTGCCGTCGATGGTCGCGACGGCATCCTGCCCGGCGAGGATCTCACCGGTGACCGTGGCCCGGTGGGAGGTCAGCCCGGGCAGTGCCGAGACCGTGTCGTAGACGAGCGCCGTACCGGTCTCGGTGACGATGGTCCCGGTGTCGCCCATCTGGCCGCCGCCCTCGGCGTAGAAGGGGGTGCGATCGAGGAAGACCTCGACCTGCCCGGCATCCTCCGGTGCACGGTCGGTCAGCACCGCGACCACCCGGGCCGGCGTCGAGTAGGCGTCGGGCCGTTGCCCGACGAAGACGGTCTGGCCCTCGAGGTCGAGGACCGACCGGTAGGCCTCCTCCCCGGCAGGGACGCGACCGGCCCGTGCGGCGGCCCGGGCCTGGGCGCGTTGGCGGTCCATGGCCTGCTCGAACCCCTCCAGGTCGACGGACCGGCCCGCCTCCTCGGCGATCTCGACCGTGAGCTCGACCGGGAATCCGTAGGTGTCGTGGAGCCGGAAGGCCACCTCGCCGGCGAGCGTGTCGCCGGCGGCAGCCAGCTCCTCGTCGAGGATGGCCGACCCGGTGGCCAGCGTGCGCAGGAAAGCATCCTCCTCGCGGGCCACCACGTCGGCGACCAGCGCGTGCTGCTCGGCGAGCCCCGGATACGTGCCCCCGAGTACCGAGACGGCCGCATCGACGAGGCGCGGCGTGAACGGCTCGCTGACCCCGAGCTGGCGTGCCCGGCGCACGGCTCGGCGGATGAGGCGGCGCAGCACGTAGCCCCGACCCTCGTTGGCCGGCAGCACCCCGTCGGCCACCACCATCGACATGGCCCGCCCGTGGTCGGCCAGGATACGCAGCGCCACGTCGTCGTGGTCGTCCGCGCCGTAGGTCCGTCCGGTGATCGACTGGGCCACGTCGAGCAGCGGCACGAACAGCTCGGTGTCGAAGATCGAGTCGACGCCCTGCAGCACGGGCAGGATGCGCTCGAGACCGGCGCCGGTGTCGATGCTGGGTCGCGGCAACGCGTCCGTCGTCCCGTCGGGATGGCGGTCGTACTGCATGAAGACCAGGTTCCAGATCTCGACGAAGCGCTCGGCGCCACCCAGCGCAGGTCCCCCGTCCTCGCCGTAGGCGGCTCCCTTGTCGAAGAAGAGCTCGGAGCTCGGGCCCCAGGGGCCGATCCCCTCACCCTTCCACACGTTGTCGTCGCCCATCCGCTGGATGCGGTCGGTCGGGATGCCGACGGCGTCGCGCCAGATGGCCTCCGCCTCGTCGTCGTCCTCGTGCACCGTGATCCAGAGCCGGTCGCCGTCGATGCCGAGCACTCCCGTCACCAGCTCCCAGGCGAAGGGGATGGCCTCCGCCTTGAAGTAGTCGCCGAAACTGAAGTTGCCGAGCATCTCGAAGAAGGTGCAGTGGCGCTGGGTGGTGCCGACCACGTCGATGTCGACGGTGCGGAAGCACTTCTGCACCGAGGTGGCCCGGGTCCAGGGGGGGACCTCGTCGCCGAGGAAGAAGGGCTTGAACGGCACCATCCCCGCGATCGTGAACAGCACCGTCGGGTCGTGCGGGATGAGACTCGCCGACGGCACCGCTGCGTGGCCGCGCTCGACGAAGAAGCCGGTGAACGCGGCTCTGAGATGGTCGGCGTCGTGCGCCGTGCCGGAGGTCACGACCGGCAATCCTACGTGCCCAGGTGAGAGGGTGATTCTCGCCGGGTCGCCACTCCGATGCCCGGGACGGCGTCGGGCGCGACCGCGCCGGACGCCGCCAGCTGGTCCCAGAGCTCGGTTTCACGGCGCTGCTTCTCGGATCGCCCGGAGACCACCGCGTCCCGCACCCGCTTCCCGGTCTGCCCGGCCACCTGGCGGGCCGACCGACCGACCTCGGTCGCCAGCGCTTCGGGTGTCAGCCGTGCCGCGGCCTGCTCGATGGTGTGTCGGACCTTCCGTTCGGCCCAGAGGGCCGACCCGGCACCGGCCACGACCCCGGTCATCAACCAGAAGGCTCGCCGGGGAACGACGATCACCGGCTCCGGTCGCGGGGCACGGACGCGCCGTTGCGCGCAGCGGTCTCTCGCGACGCCAGCCGGCGGATCCCGGTCGCGGCGCCGGCGCGGACGGCCAGGACCTTCACCACCGGATTGGCGAAGGCGCGATAGGCGAGACGCGAGGCCGAGTCCACCGTTGCGTGCACCGACTCCGTCGAGTCGAGGACGGCACCGACCCGTTCCATCTCGGTGGCGGCCTGCCCGACCACGCGGTGGGCGTCCGCGACGAGGGGGACGGTCTGCCGGCGGAGCTCGTCGGCCAGCGCGCCGAGCCGTTGCGCCTGGCGGCGGAGCGAAGCCACCGCCACGAGAAGGCCGGCAACTGCGATCACGCAGGCGATGCTCGCCACCAGGACGGCGATCTCTCCAGCTGTCATGATCGGAGCAGCTTAGATCGCCCGATCCGCGACTCGGCGCTCTCCCGGCCGCGCCGTGCCCCACGGGACCGTCAGGTGGAGGTCATCCCCACGACCGGCCGATTGAGGGTGATCCCCCCCGTCGATCCGAAGAACCGGGCATCGCCGTAGGCGAAGATGCCGCCGTCCGAGGCGACCAGCCAGTAGCCCTTGCCGGTCAGCGAGGGCGCCATACCCACGACGGGGCGGTTGAGGGTGAGGTTGCCGGTCGAGCCGTAGAACCCGGCGTCGCCGAAGGCGAAGATGCCGCCGTCGGAGGCGACCAGCCAGTAGCCCCTGCCGTCGGGTGTCGCGGCCATGCCCACGACCGGCCGGTTGAGGGTCATTCCCCCCGTCGACCCGTGGAAGGCGCCGTCGCCGAAGGCGAAGATGCCGCCGTCGGAGGCGACCAGCCAGTAGCCCCTGCCGTCGGGGGTCGCGGCCATGCCCACGACCGGCCGGTTGAGGGTCATTCCCCCCGTCGAGCCGTGGAAGGCGGCGTCGCCGAAGGCGAAGATGCCGCCGTCGGAGGCGACCAGCCAGTAGCCCTTGCCGTCGGGAGTGGCTGCCATGCCGACCACCGGCTGGTTGAGGATCAGATTGCCGGTCGAGCCGTAGAACCCGGCATCCCCGTAGGCGAAGATGCCGCCGTCGGAGGCGACCAGCCAGTAGCCCTTGCCATCGGGAGTGGCTGCCATGCCGACCACCGGCTGGTTCAGGGTCAGGTTGCCGGTCGAGCCGTAGAACCCGGCGTGGCCGAAGTCGAAGATGCCGCCGTCGGAGGCGACCAGCCAGTAGCCCGGTAGGGCGTAGATGTAGCGGTCAGCGATCGCCTGCGGACTGGTCCCGTCCGGGGAGGACACCGAGACGTCCACGGTCGCCCCTCCGGCAGGCCCGGCGGGGACGGTGGCCACGATCGATCCTGGCGAGGTCACGGTGAAGGCTGCAGGGGTGGTGCCAAAGCGGACCGAGGTCGCGCCACCGAAGTCGGAGCCGGCGATCGTGACCCGACCGCCCCCAGTGGTCGGACCCTTGATCGGGATCACCGAGGTCACCCGTGGGGAGATGAAGGTGAACGTGGACGAGGGAACCGCTGCGCTCGTGCCCGCGGCCGGAGCGGTGGTGGTGGTGACCGTGACCGCCGACTCCTGACCGGTGACCACGTCCGGGGTGGTCACCGTCACCGAGGTCGGGGTGTGCGCGACGACGGTCGCGTTCGCACCGCCGAACCGGACGGTCGGTGCACCGGTGCCGAACCCGGAGCCGCTCACGACCACGGTCTGGCCGCCTGACGCCTTGCCCGACGGCGGGGAGAGCCCGGTGACCGCGGGGCAACCGGCGGCCGATCCGGAGAACAGGCCGAGCAGCGAGGCGGCCCGGGGACTCCCCCAACCGGAGGCCAGGTCGTAGCCGGGGCGTGCGACGAACTGCCCGCCGGTCGCCCCCGGGAAGATGCTGTTGTTCCCGGCGGTGATGTCGTTGAAGGAGGATGGGGCTCCGGCTGAGTAGAGCTCCGGGCCGAGCAGTCCGGCCGGGGTGTTGCAGCCCTGGTTGGTATCCGCGACGAGTGCTGCCCAGAGCGGGGCGGCAGCGCTGGTCCCCCCCACCGGCACCCAGACGCCGTCCATGAAGATGACGACACCGTGGTCCGGGTCGGCCGAGGCTGCCACGTCGGGGACCTCACGGCACTGTTCGTTGGAATGGGGACCGCAGGTGCGCACGGTGTCCGGGATCTCGGCGCCGGGCACCTGCTGGTACGTCGGTGCAGGGAACATCGTCGAGTTGCCCCCTCCCCCGGCACCAGAAGTCCCGTTGTTCCAGACCGACTCGGTCGGGACGTTCGCGTTCGCCGCGGTGAGCGAGGTGCCGCCCACGCCGGTCACGTCTGGTTGGTCGGCGGGATCGTCCACTGCCAACGTGGTCAGACCAGACTCGCTCCTGAGGTCGTAACAGTCGCTCGAGCCCGAGTCGCCCGAGGCGGCCAGAACGGTCTGACCCTGGGTGGCCGCCTGGGCGAACAACATGGCCTCTGTGGCCCGGTCGGTCGGGTCCATGTCGGACTCGCACTGGCCCCAACTCGTCGAGAGCACCTTGGCCGCGTCTTCGTCCACCATGGCTGCGTAGGTGTCGATGGGTCCGGTCCCGTCCTGCGGACCGGTGTAGACGAGCACCGACGACGACGGCGCGAGCCCGGCCACCATCTCGATGTCCAGCGCGGCCTCACCGTCCTCGATCGGCGGGCCCGCGCCACCGTCGACCGTGACGTCGGTGACCGGCACCCCGAGCCCGTAGCAGGACTCGTAGGTCTGGATGTCACTCGGTTGGTAGGACTCGAGCTCGTAGACTCCGACGGTCTGGCCCGCGGCCGAACGGCCCGCGCCGTAGAGCGTGGAGAGGCCGTACGTCGAGGCCAACTGGTTCGCGGTCCACCCGCCGTAGGCGCCCGCCACTGCACTCGCCTCTTGGCAGGGGGACGGACCGACCTGGGATGGCTGGGCACCGAGGCGTGACGAGGCAGCCGACGGCGCCGTTCCAGCGCCCGCGCCACCCCGACCGAGGACGATCTGTGGGTGGAGGGGCGAGGCGTCGGACAGGCCGATGACTCCCTGGATGCCCCCGGCGAGCGCGGCGGGAACCTCGGGAGTGCCGAGGCCGACCCGGGTCAGCGATCCGGTCCGCAGCCGGGCCTGGACCAGGGGAACCGAGAAGGTCCGCTCCATCTCGGCGGCAGGACCGGAGACCGGAACGAAGAGGCCGTCAGACGCGGTGGGGCCGACCACGAGACCCGTCGAGGAGAGCCAGTCCCGAGTGGCGGTCACCGTGGCGGCGTCGGGCCCGAAGACGGCTCCGAACTGGCCCCGCCCGAGATAGCGGCGGAACTGCGGGGTCCCCGGAGTGGACACGGACCGCACGAATGCGTCGAGGGCGGCCGGATCGCGCGGACGGAGGACCACCTCGGCGTGGACGGTCGACGCCGGGTCGGTCGGGCCCACCACCGTGGCTCCGGACGGGACGCTGGTGCCGGCGCCCACCAGGCGGACCATCGCGAGAGGGTGCGCCGGGGTCGCGGTCGCCGCTCCGGACCAGACGGCTGCGACCAGGGCCAGCGCCAGGGCCAGTGCAACGGGCACAGCGACGAGCTGCCGCGACGCCAGGCCCCGCGATCTCGACGCCCGCATCCGGTCAGTCTTCCCCATCAGCAACCGGCTCGGGTGCCGCCGGTTCATCAGCCGCCGGCAGGGGTGCGGCCGGTTCATCCCCACCTCCCCGCCAGCGGCGGAGCCGCTCGGAGACCACCGCCTCGTGTCCGCGATCACTCGGTTCGTAGTAGCGGGTGGCGGCCACGCCGGCCGGCCGGTACTCCTGGGCCACGAACGCATCGGGATGATCGTGGGGATACGCATACCCTTCGCCGTGCCCGATGGCCGCGGCACTGCGGTAGTGCGCGTCGCGCAGGTGGGTGGGCACGTCGCCCCGCGGCCCTTCGCGCACGTCCCGTACGGCCCGTCCGAGGGCCACCGTGACCCGGTTCGATTTGGGTGCGCAGGCGAGGTGCACGACCGCCTGGGCGAGGTTGAGCTGGGCTTCGGGCAGACCGACGAACTCGACCGCCCGGGCCGCGGCATCGGCCACGACCAGGGCCAGCGGGTCGGCCTCCCCGATGTCCTCGCTGGCCAGGATCACCAGTCGTCGGGCGATGAACCGGGCGTCCTCCCCGGACTCGAGCATCCGGGCCAACCAGTAGAGACCGCCATCGGGGTCGGAGCCCCGCACCGACTTGATGAAGGCGCTCACCTGGTCGTAGTGGTCGTCCTCCCCGTAGTGCTGGAGGCGGGTGTGGCGGGCCCGCTCCACGTCGTCGAGGGAGACCGGTCGCTCGTCGGCCAGGGCCAGCGCGACCTCGAGGGTGGTGAGCACCGCCCGTGCGTCCCCGTCGGCGAGGCCCACCAGGGCGGCCACCGCGTCCGGGTCGGCCTCGGCCCCCTCTGCTGCCAGGGCGCGGGCAACGACCTCGGACAGCTCCTCCTCGGAGAGGGGTTCGAGGCGCCAGAGCGTCGACCGCGAGAGCAGTGGGGCGTTGACCTCGAAGAACGGGTTCTCGGTGGTGGCACCGATGAGCACCAGCAGCCCCTCCTCGACGGAGGGGAGCAGGGCGTCCTGCTGCGAGCGGTTGAACCGGTGGACCTCGTCGAGGAAGAGGATCGTGCCGCGCCCCTGCTCCCCGAGGAGCCGCCGGCGCGCCCTCGACGACCTCCCGTACGTCCTTGACCCCGGCGCTCACCGCCGACAGCGGGACGAACTGCTTGGCCGTGGCCGTGGCCACCACCGCGGCCAGGGTCGTCTTGCCGGTACCTGGCGGGCCCCAGAGGATGGCCGAGGTCAGCCGGTCCGACTCGATGAGCGCGCGCAACGGGGCGCCGGGCCCGACGAGGTGCTGCTGGCCCACGATCTCGTCGAGGGACCGCGGACGGAGCCGTGCCGCCAGTGGCGCCCGCTGCTCCAGGTGCTCCACGCGCAGCCCCGGAGAACAGGTCGTCGCCCGCCACCGGTAGACCGCCTCACTCCGCCGCGGGCAGGGGCCGCAGCCCGAGCTCGGCGAGCACGCCGGGAGCGAGGGGCTTGGGGGCGTCGGTCATCGGGTCCCAACCCGACTGCGTCTTCGGGAAGGCGATCACCTCGCGGATGCTGTCCTCGCCGGCGAAGATCGCGGCCAGGCGGTCGATGCCGACCGCGAACCCCGCGTGCGGCGGTGCACCGAAGCGGAAGGCGCCGAGCAGGAAGCCGAAGCGAGAGGCAACCTCCTCTTCACCGAGACCGAGGACCGCGAAGATGCGGCGCTGTATGTCCGCCCGATGGACACGGACACTGCCCGAGCCGAGCTCCCATCCGTTGAGGACCAGGTCATAGGCCTGGCTCCGCACGGATGCCGGGTCCGACTCGAGCCGGTCGATGTCGTCGGGGTGGGGCATGGTGAACGGGTGGTGCGCGGCGATCGGGCGGCCTTCGTCGTCGACCCCGTCGAACAACGGGAAGTCCACCACCCAGAGGTACCGGTACGGACCCTCGGAGACCGGCCTGCCACCGAGATCCACCCTGAGCGCGCCGAGCACGGCACAGGCCTCGCGGTACTCGTCGGCCACCACCAGCACCAGGTCCCCGACCGCGGCACCGGTGGCGGCGAGGAGGCCGCTCCGCTCGTCCTCCGACAGGAAGCGATCGAGGGGTGAATCGAGACCGGTCGCACCGTCCGCTCCGGGTTGCACCCGGAACCAGGCCAATCCCTTGGCCCCGAGGGCCTTGGCCCGTTCGGTGAGCGCGTCCAGGCGGGAGCGGCCGAGCGATGCCCCGCCCTCGAGCACGATCGCCTTCACGCAGGGCGCCCCGAACGCCTTGACCTCTGTGCCGGCGAAGAGCTCGGACAGGTCGACGAGCTCCATGCCGAACCGGAGGTCGGGCTTGTCGGACCCGTACCGGTCGACGGCCTCCGCCCAGGTCATCCGGGGCACGGGTCCGGGTCGCTCGCCGGTGACCGCCTCGGCCGCGTCGAGGACTGCCTCGGACACGAACCCGAGGATGTCCTCCTGGCCGACGAAAGATGCCTCGACATCGAGTTGGGAGAACTCGAACTGCCGCTCGGCACGCAGGTCCTCGTCCCGTAGGCAGCGGGCGATCTGGAAGTAGCGGTCGACCCCGGCCACCATGAGGAGCTGCTTGGCCAGCTGTGGACTCTGCGGCAGGACGTAGCAGGACCCCGGGTGGAGCCGGCTGGGCACCGCGAACTCACGGGCCCCCTCGGGGGTCGGCGCCCAGAGCATGGGCGTCTCGACCTCGACGAAGCCCTGGCGGTCCATGGCCACGCGCAGCGCGCGGTTGACCGTGGCCCGGACCCGGAGGTTGGCCTGCATCCGGGGCCGGCGCAGGTCCACGAAGCGGTTGGTGAGCCGCACCACCTCGTCGACCTCGACCCGGTCGTCCACCGCGAAGGGCGGGGGCTCGGCGACATTGAGCACGGTGACCGAGCAGTCGCCGAGCTCGACCTCCCCGGTCGGGAGCTCGGGGTTGACCGTCCCCTCGGGCCGGTGCCGCACCTCGCCTTCGACCGCCACGACGTACTCGCTCCGGACGTCGACCGTGCCCGGCACGACGCACTGCACGATGCCGGTGTGGTCGCGGAGATCGACGAAGGCCAGGTGTTCGCCGTGCTCACGGCGCTTGGCGACCCAGCCGCATACCGTGACCCGGGTCCCCACGTCGCCGGTACCGAGTGCGCCGCACATCCGATCGCGCATGGTGGTCGTCCCGGTCGACGGGGCCGGCTGCGCGTGGGGAGCCTTCGGCGCGGGGGGAACGGTCAACGGTGGTCCTTTCTGGGTGACAGGCCGGTCACGGGGCCCGGTGCCCGAGCGCGGGATCCTCGATCCCGCCCGGTCGGGTGGCGGCACGCACCGCGTCCACGACCTCCGCGACCGGCACGGTGCGCTGGTCCCCGGCTGTGCGCAGGGGCCGGAGTGACACCGTACCCGAGGTGACCTCGTCCGGCCCGACGATGAGCGCGACCACCGCGCCGGACCGGTCGGCGAGCTTGAGCTGGGCCTTCATCGAGCGGTCGTCGAAGGCACGGTCGGCCGAGAGCCCGGCCCCGCGCAGCGCCGCCGTCAGGTCGCGGGCGACCGTCCCTCCCGTGGTGTCCACCACGAACGCGTCGAGCCGTGGCGGCACGACCGGGAAGGAGCCTTCGGCGTCGCAGGCCAGGAGGACCCGTTCGATCCCGATCCCGAACCCGATGCCCGGCGTGGGTGGGCCCCCGAGCATCTCGACCAGGCCGTCGTAGCGCCCCCCGCCCCCGATCCCGTTCTGGGCCGACTCGAGGGCGGCGGAGGAGAACTCGAAGGTGGTCCGCGTGTAGTAGTCGAAGCCGCGCACCAGGCGGTGATCGAGGTCGTACGGGACCGCCAGTGCCTCGAGGCCCGAACGGACCCGCTCGAAGTGCTCGCGACAGGGCTCACAGAGGTGGTCGACGAGGCGGGGCGCATCCACCGTGGCCGTGCGGCAGGCGTCGAGCTTGCAGTCGAGCACTCGCAAGGGGTTGGCCTCCAACCGGTCCCGGTGCTCGCCACAGAGCTGCGGGCGGCGCGGACGCGAGGTACCCGCGCAGGAGGTCGAGGTACGCCGGTCGGCAGACGCCGTCTCCCATCGAGTTGAGCCGCAGCGAGAAGCGACGCAGTCCGAGCGACCGGAAGAACCCGTCGGCGAGCGCGACCACCTCCACATCGAGGTCCGGGTCGGCGGGTCCGAGCACCTCCACCCCGAGCTGATGGTGCTGGCGGTAGCGGCCGGCCTGCGGGCGCTCGTAGCGGAAGGCCGGGGTCGCGTACCACGCCCTCCACGGCAGCGGCGGACGGTGCTGGACGAAGGCACGCACCATGGGGGCGGTCCCCTCGGGTCGCAGGGCGAGGAGCCTGCCGCCGCGGTCCTCGAACTCGTACATCTCCTTGCCCACCACGTCGCTCCCCTCGCCGATCCCCCGGCGGAAGATCGAGGCGTCCTCGAAGATCGGGGTGTGGACGAGGCCGTAGCCGGCGCGCTCGACCTGGTCGGCGAAGCGGGCCAACAGGGCCTCCCAGCGGACCGACTCGGGAAAGAGGACGTCGTGGGTGCCACTCGGGCGCGCGCCGCCACCGGCTTCGCAACCACGGGGGCCTCAGTCCTTCTTGCCGGGGAGGATCCGGTACACGTCGTAGACCGCGTCGAGGTGCCGGATCAGGTTGAGCACCGATTCGAGATGGGCGGGGTCGGCCAGCTCGACATCGAAGCGCATCCGGCTGATCCGGTCGGAGTCGGTCTGAGTGTTGGCGCTCACGATGTTGAGGTGGTGCTCGGAGACCACCTTGGTCACGTCGGCGAGCAAGCGGGACCGGTCGATGGCCACCACTTCGATCGTCGCCACGAAGACGCCGGAGGAGCGGTGGTCCCACTCGACCTCGATGAGCCGCTCGCGCGACCGGCTGGCCAGGGAGGCCGCGTTGGCACAGTCTGCACGGTGGACCGAGACCCCCCGTCCCCGGGTCACGAACCCGACGATCTCGTCTCCGGGGACCGGTGTGCAGCAGCGGGAGAGCCGCACCATCAGGTCGTCGAGTCCTTCGACGTAGACCCCGACCGCCGAACCCCGACCCGGGCGGGCCGCGGTCGGCTGCTGGCGGGCGGTGACCGGGAGCTGCTCCTCGTAGACCCCGCCCCGCAGGTCACGCAGGATGCGCTGGGCCACCGCGCGGGCAGAGATCCGGTTGTCGCCGATCGCCGCGTGCAACGCGTCGATGTCGGCATAGTTCATGGTGACCGCGAGCTCGGCGAGGGCACGCTCCGAGGCCAGCTTCTGGACGGGGAGGCCCTCCCGCCGGAGCTCCTTGATGAGCTCCTCCCGCCCGAGCTCGATGGCATCCTCACGCCGCTCGCGCGAGAACCACTGGCGGATCTTGGTCCGGGCCCGCGAGGACAGCGACGATGCCCAACCAGTCGCGGGACGGTCCCGCGGTCGGCGCCTTCGAGGTGAAGATCTCGACCGTGTCCGCCGAGTTGAGCTTGGTCTCGAGCGGGACAAGGCGGCCGTTGACCTTGGCCCCGATGCACCGGTGCCCGACCTCGGTGTGGATGCTGTAGGCGAAGTCGACCGGCGTCGCATTGGCGGTCAGTGCGATGACCTTGCCCTTGGGCGTGAAGACATAGACCTCGTCCTCCTCGAGGTCGAGCTTGAGCGCCTCGAGGAACTCGATCGGATCGGTCGTCTCGTTCTGGAAGTCGACGATCCGCTGCATCCACTCGATCTCGGCGGTGGTCGACGATGTCTCCTTTGCCAGCGCATGACGCTCCGCCCGCCGGTCGCGCTCGACGAGGTCGGCCCGAGTGGCCGGGGTGGTCCCGGGGGACTTCTGGGCGTGGTCCTTGCGGCCGGCATCCCCCTTTTTGATGCGACCCTTGCGCGGTCGGACGGCGACCCCACCGGCCCCGGCGTCGACCGCGGGTCCTCCCCGGTTCCCGGGCGATCGGGCCGGCCGGGGTTCTCCTTGTACCCCCAGTGCGCGGCGATGCCGTACTCGGCCCGTCGGTGCATCTCGTGGGTCCGGACCTGGACCTCGATCGGCTTGCCGTCGAGGCCGATGACCGTGGTGTGGAGCGACTGGTAGAGATTGAACTTGGGCGAGTTGATGTAGTCCTTGAACCGGCCCTGGACCGGGGGCCAGATGGCGTGGATCGAGCCGAGCGCCGCCCAGCAGTCCTTGTCCGACTCGACGATCACCCGGATCCCCACCAGGTCGTAGAGCTCGTCGAACTCCTTGCCCCGGACGACCATCTTCTCGTAGATGCTCCAGAGGTGCTTCGGCCGTCCGGTGACCTCTGCGGTGAGGCCGGAGGCGGCCAGGCGCTCGCGCACCGAGACCAGGACCCTGGCCAGGAATTCGTCGCGTAGAGGGGCCCGGCTGGCCACCATCTGTTCGATCTCGGCGTAGCGCTTTGGGTGGAGGGTGGCAAAGGCCAGGTCCTCGAGCTGCCACTTGACCTCCTGGATGCCCAGCCGATGGGCCAGCGGGGCATAGATGTCCAGGGTCTCCTGGGCGGTGCGGCGCTGCTTCCATTCGGGCATGACCGAGAGGGTCCGCATATTGTGGAGGCGGTCGGCCAGCTTGATGATGAGGACCCGCCAGTCGTCGGCCATCGCGACGAGCATCTTGCGCACCGTGGCCGCCTGTTGGGCCTCCTTCGAGTCGAACTGGAGGCGGTCGAGCTTGGTCACCCCCTCCACGATGAGGGCGACCGAGGGCCCGAAGTCACGCTCGATGAGCTCGGTGGTGACCCCGGTGTCCTCCACCGCGTCGTGGAGGAGGGCGGCGGCCACCGTCTGCGCGTCGAGACCCAGGTCGGCGACGATCCCGGCAACCGCGATGGGATGGGTGATGTAGGCCTCGCCGGATCGGCGCAACTGCCCGGCGTGGGCGACCGTGGCCGTCTCCGCGGCGCGGATGATGATCGAGGTGTCGTCTGCCGGGTGCCGCCGCAGGAAGGCGTCGAGGACCGGTCCCAGGAGCTCCGCTTCGGCTGCCGGGAGCGACGATCCGCGCAGCACCCCCCCGCCGGTCCCTGCGGTCCCCCCAGCGGGGACTGGTGTGGCCAGAGCCATCCCTACACGGTACCCGGGTGAGCACCTCGAACGGTGCGCCGGTCAGCTCTGCGACCAGGGCCGGGAGGTCGCGACGGTCAGCGCCGCCTGCCCTTGCCCTTCCCCTTCCCCTTCCGTGGTCGCGGGGGAGGACGGTTGCCGGCGGGTCGGGTGGAGCCCGCCGCGGACGGACCGGGGGCCCCCGCGCGTGCAGTGCCGGCAGACCCCGCCTTGGCAACGCCGGCGGCCGTGGCAGCGACCGCAGCAGCTCCTGCCGGCCCGCCGGACCGTTTCGAGGACTTCCCCTGACCCGGCCGGATGACCCCGGTCGAGGTCCGGATCTTCGTCGAGCCCCGCCCGCTGCCGCTCCCACCCGCGGCACCGGCCAGCGCGGCGGCGGCGGCCGGGGTGAGCGCCGGCCCGCGTTCGCCCCGTGCCTCGAGACGCTGGCGGATGGTCACATAGCGGGACTCGCGCTCCTTCATCAGCGCGAGGAGCGGCGAGGCGATGAAGATCGACGAGTAGGCGCCGCTGGTCAGACCGATGACCAGCGCCAGACCGAAGCTCTGGAGGGTCTCGGCACCCAGCAGCTCCGACCCGATGACCAACACGGAGAGCACGGGGATGATCGCGACGAGCGAGGTGTTGATGGACCTGGCCAGGGTCTGGTTCATCGAGAGGTTGACCATGTCCGAGTAGGTGATCCTGCCCGACGCGCCGAGCCCCTGGGCGTTGTCCCGGATCCGGTCGAAGACGACGACCGTGTCGTAGAGCGAGTAGCCGAGCACGGTGAGCACGGCGATCACCGTGTCCGGCGTGACCAGGAAGCCGAAGATCGAATAGATGCCGAGCACGATGAGGACGTCGTGGAAGACGGCCACGATGGCGGCGACCGCCATCTTGAACTCGAAGCGCAGGGAGATGTAGGCGGTCACCGCGATGAAGAAGACGATGAGCGCCTCGATGGCCTTCTTGGTGACCTGCGAGCCCCAGGTGGACCCGACCTCGGTGTAGCTCACGTCGTTGGGGTTGCTCACGTGGGCTGCGCTGGCCAACGCGTCCTGCACCTGGGTCTCGATCGCCTGGCGCTGGGCGAGAGACTTCGAGTTGAGGTCGGCGGTGACCTGGATCTGCTTCTGGCCGTTGAGCTGATCGGTGAGCTGGACCACCGTGGGCTGCGAGAGACCGGCACCCTCGACCGCCGTGGTGGCCTGTGGGACGGTCAGCGTCTGGGACGAGACGGTCCAGGACTGCCCGCCCTTGAAGTCGATCCCCTCGTTGAGGCCGCGCACGCCGAGCGAGAAGATGCCGAGGACGATGATCAGAGCGGAGACCCCGAACCACCATTTGCGGTTGCCGATGAAGTCGAAGGAGGTCTCACCGCGGTAGAGACGGAGGAAGGCGTTGGGCCGCTTCGGCCCGCCGGCCTCGGCCGCCTCCAGCTCGGCGGCGTGCGCGAGTTCCGCGTCGAATGCCTCGTCGAGCTCCTCTTCGGGTGACTCGAGCTCGTCGACCACCTCGTCCACCGTCGTGCCGTCGCCGTCGCGGTCCGGGGTCATGTGAGCGCCTCCGCATGGACGCCGAGCCCGCGGGCGACCCCCATGCTCTTGGCCTCGGTTGCGACCCGGCTCCGGCCGAGCAGGATCACGAACGGCCGGGTGAAGAAGTAGGTCACGAACACGTCGAGGAGGGTCGAGATGCCGAGGAACAGGGCGAAGCCCTGCACCGGTCCGAGCGAGAGCTCATAGAGGATCACCGCACCGAGGAAGGACACGAAGTCGGCTGCGAGCACGGTGCGGAACGCGCTCTTGAAGCCGCGGTCGACGCTGGTCCGCACGGTGCGCCCGGAACGCGCCTCGTCTTTCAATCGCTCGAAGTAGACGATGTAGGAGTCCACGGTGATGCCGACCGAGACGATGACGCCGATCACGCCGGCGAGGTCGATGGTGGTGTTGAGGGCCTGTCCCATGATGGCGATGATCGACCAGAGCAGAGCCCCGGTCACCGACAGGCCGGCGACCACGACCACGCCGAGGAGGCGGTAGTAGAAGATCGTGTAGAGCATGACCAGGGCCAGACCGAAGAGGCCGGAGATGAGGCCGGCCTGCAGCGACGACTTGCCCAGGGTGGCCGAGACGGTCTGCACGGTCAGGCGGTCGAGCTTGACGGGCAGTGCGCCGAAGTTGAGGTCGGCGGCGAGTGTCTTTGCCTGGTCCTCGGTGAAGCTCCCCGAGATCTGGACGCTGCCGTTGAAGGGGGTGAAGGCGGTCTGCCCGGGCTGGGTGATGGGGGCGGTGATCACCTGGCCGTCGAGATCGACCGCGATGATGGCGTGGAACTGCTGCATGGCGAGGGTGTCCCATGCGTTGCTCCCAGCCGAGTTGAGGCTCATGTTGACCACCCACTGCCCGCTCTGGACCTGGGCGGTGGCCGAGTGCACCCCGGTCCCCGAGAGTCCGGCCGGCCCGAGGACGTAGCGCCCGTTGACGGCCGCGGCCCCGGTGCCCGGCAGGAGGACCGTCGAGTGTTCCTTGTCGTTGTCCGGGCTGGTGGTCGGGTAGGTCGTGAACTGAGGATCCGGCGGCGGCGTCTTGGTGGCCTGGCTCGTGCTCGTGTTGATGGCGAGGTTGGCCGAGGTGAGCTGTGAGGTCGCTGCGCAGGTGGTCGGCAGGGGTCCGGTCGAGGGCTTCTGGCCCTTGGGTACCTGGAGGTTGTTCGCATAGCAGAGGGCGGGCCGGAAGAACAGCTGTCCGGTGTTGCCGAGGTTTGCGAGGATCTGCTGCGAGTTCTTGGCCCCCGGAACAGAGACCGCGATCTGGTTCTTTCCCTGGCTGGCGACGGTGGCCCCGGTCGTCCCGTTGCCGACCCGGTCGTTGAGGATGGTCACGATCGTGTCGAGCTCGGCGGAGTTGACCGGGGTGTGGGTCTGGTAGACGACCGAGAGTCCGCCGTCGAGGTCGAGGCCGAGTTTGGGCGACCAATCCTTGACCAGGGTGACGCCGAGCAGGATGACGGCGACGCCGACGACGGCGAGGAGGCTGATCCAGAGGTTGCGCTTGTCCTTCATGGCTGGTCAGGCGGCCGGGGACCCGTCGGCCCCGGTGGGCTCGTCGTGCCCGTCGTTCTGGTGGTCGGTCTCGTTCTCGTCGTCCTCGTGGGCCTCGTCGTCCACGTCCGAGGCGTCTGCGTCCTCGGCGTCTGCGTCGTCGTCCACCACCGCTGGTTCGAGCTTGCGGAGGATATAGGGACGGAGCACCACGAACGAGGCGCCCACGCTGGTCTCGAGGGTGATCCGGTCACCGTCGATGTCGATCACATGACCGACGATGCCGCCGGCCGTCACCACCTCGTCACCCACCTCGAAGACGTTCGACCGCTCCCGGACGGCCTTGGCCTTGCGTTGCTGGGGGCGGTAGATGAAGAAGTAGAAGCCCACCCCGACGATGAGCAGGATGTAGATGATCGACGACCCACTGCTCGTGGTCGTCTTCGACGTCGCGCCCGCCAGGGCCCCGACCAGGCTCGGGACGTCAGGCATCGTGCGGTGGAAGAAGGGGGTCGGCGGTCTGCACAGCGCACCGACTGTAGCCCAGGGCCGCCCGACGGACGGGCCGGCGGCCTCAGTTCTCCCAGCGGTCGGCGGTCCGGGCACGCAGCGCGTCGAGCTCCCCGTGCGAGATGGCATCACGGGCCTGGTCCATGAGATCGAGCACGTAGGCCAGGTTGTGCAGGCTGAGGAGGCGCCAGGCGGTCGGCTCCCCGACCGAGAGCAGGTGCCGGAGATACCCCCGTGACCACCGGGCGCAGGTCGTGCACCGGCACGAGGGGTCGATCGGGCCGTCGTCGGTCGCGTACGCAGCATTGCGGAGGTTGAGCCGTCCGACGCTCGTCCACAGGGCCCCGTGGCGGGCCAGCCGGGTCGGCGCCACGCAGTCGAACTGATCGACCCCGAGGGCGATCGCCTCGAGCATCCCGACCGGGTCGCCCACCCCCATCAGGTAGCGCGGGCGATCGGCCGGCAGCCGGGGCACGGTGACCGCGAGGGTCTCGAGCATGGCCGGCCGCGGCTCGCCCACCGAGAGGCCCCCGATGCCGTAGCCGTCGAGGTCGAGGGCGACCGTGCGATCCGCGCTCTCGGTCCTGAGGACGGCGTCGGTCCCACCCTGGACCACGCCGAACAGCGCCTGTCGCTCGGGCCGGGCCTCGAGCCGGAGGTGGTGACGCCGGGCCCGCTCGGCCCACGCCGCAGTGCGCTCGACGGCCACCCGGAGCACTTCGGCGGTGGCCGGCAGGGTGGCGCAGACGTCGAGCACCATCTGGATGTCGGCACCGATGAGGCCCTGGGCCTCGACCGCGGACTCGGGGGTCACCCGGATGACCGACCCGTCGTAGACCGACCGGAAGGTGACCCCGTCGTCGTCGACCGTCGGGCGCAGCGAGTGCACCTGGAACCCGCCGGAGTCGGTGAGGGTGTGCCCGCCCCACCCGGTGAAGCGGTGCAGTCCGCCGAGCGCGGCGACCACTCGGGGCCCCGGCCGGAGCAGCAGGTGGTAGGTGTTGGCGAGCACCACCTCGGCCCCGAGGGTCTCGAGGTCGGCACTGTCGAGCGCCTTGACCGCCCCCCTCGTCCCCACGGGCATGAAGGCCGGCACCCGGTAGGAACCCCGCGGGGTCACCACCCGACCGGTCCGTGCCGCGCCATCGGTCGCGGTGACCTCGACCGTCAGAGGGTTCATGCGGGGCCCGGGGCGGGCTCGGATCCCCAATGCGGCACACCCTTCTCGACGGCGCGCCCGACGATCATGGCGTCCCCGAAGGAGAGGAACCGGTAGCCCGCGGCCAGCGCCATGGCGTAGAGCTCGCGCCAGCACGGTCCGCCGAAGGACTCGACCAGGAGCAGGAGGCTCGAGCGGGGCAGGTGGAAGTTGGTGACCAGGACGTCGACGACCCGGAAGCGGAACTCCCCGTGGATGTAGAGGTCGGTCCGTCCCGACAGTGCGCCGGCGGCCGCGGCGGACTCGAGGGCGCGCACGACGGTGGTTCCGACCGCCACCACCCGGTCGGCGTCCCGGATGGCTGCCACCGTCTCCGCCGGCACCGAGTAGCGCTCGGTGTGGATCACGTGCTCCTCGGCGGTCAGTGCGGTGACAGGGCGGAAGGTGTCGAGCCCGATGGCCAGGTCGACCCGGGCCAGGCGGGCGCCGGCCGCTCGGCACTGCGCGAGCAATCCGTCGGTGAAGTGCAGTCCGGCCGTCGGGGCGGCCGCCGAGCGGGCGCCGAGCGCGCGATCGGCCGCGTAGACGGTCTGGTAGCGGTCGGGGTCGTCCGGCGGGTGACGGATGTACGGCGGGACGGGCATCGATCCGGCTCGGCCCACGATGCCCGGGTCGAGGAGCCGGACCCTCCGGGTTCCCGGCCCGTCGAGTGGGCCCTTGACCTCGACCACCGGACCGGCCGAGGGGCGACCGGGCTCGACGAGGAGCGAGCCGGCCGGGAGCCGGCGGCCCGGTCGGACCAGCGCCTGCCATTCGTCGTCGCCCGGGATGGGCTCGACCAGCAGGACCTCGGCCCGTCCACCACCGAGCCTCGCAAGGGTCAGCCTGGCGGCCAGCACGCGGGTCTCGTTGACCACGAGCACGTCGCCCGGACGCAGCAGTGCCGGCAGGTCGGCCACCGTGGCGTGCCGTGGACCGGCCTCCCCGTCGATGCCCGGGCCGATCAGGAGCCGGGCCGACGAGCGTGGCTCGACCGGGTCCTGCGCGATGGCGGCCTCGGGCAGTCCGTAGTCGTATGCGTCCATCGGTGTCCGAGCAGGAGGGGACGGCGTGCGATTGCCGGCCGGAGGGGTGAGCCCCGGCAGCGACCGCTGGTCGGGGTGCACGGACACGGCGTCCATCGTGGCACCGCACGCGCCGCGGGCACCACGCCCGGCAACCGTCAGACGGGATCGGTCGGCGTGGACGGCCAGAGCTGAGGGGTCTCACCCGGGCTGATCCCGAGGTGGACCCAGGCGGCCGGGCCGGGTATCCGTCCCCGGGCGGTCCGTTGGATGAGCCCCTGTTGGAGGAGGTACGGCTCGTAGGCCTCCTCGATGGTGTCGGTCTCCTCACCGATGCACTGGGAGAGGGTGGTGAGCCCGACCGGGCGCCCGGCGTACCGCCGGCAGAGCACGTCGAGGATTGCCCGGTCGACCTTGTCGAGCCCGAGCACGTCGACCCCGAAGACGTCCAGCCCGGCGACGGCGGCTTCTGCGGTGATCGTCCCCTCCGCCCGGACCTCGACGAAGTCGCGCACCCGGCGGAGCAGCCGGTTGGCGACGCGCGGCGTACCACGTGCGCGTTCGGCCACCCGGCGGGCCCCGCCGTCGTCGATGGGTACCCGCAGCAGACCAGCGGAGCGGCGCACGATGGCCTCGAGCTCGTCGACGCCGTAGAGGTCGAGGCGCCCGACGAACCCGAACCGGTCGCGCAGCGGTCCTGCGACAAGCCCGGTCCGGGTGGTTGCACCGATCAGGGTGAACCGCGGCAGGTCGAGCCGGATGCTCCGGGCGGTCGGGCCCTTGCCGATGAGGATGTCGAGCTTGAAGTCCTCCATGGCCGGATAGAGGATCTCCTCGACCGCACGGTGGAGACGGTGGATCTCATCGATGAACAGGACGTCCCCCTCCTGGAGGTCGGTGAGGAGGGCGGCCAGGTCGCCGGCCCGGACCAGCACCGGACCCGAGGTGACCCGCAGCCCCACGCCCATCTCCGCGGCGACGATGCCGGCCAGCGAGGTCTTGCCGAGTCCGGGCGGCCCGGCGAAGAGCAGGTGGTCGACCGCCTGGTCGCGCCGCAGTGCCGCCTCGACCACGATCCGGAGGTGCTCGGTGAGCTGGCCCTGCCCCACGAACTCGTCGAGGGTGCGCGGCCGGAGCCCGACCTCCTCCACCTCCTCGACCGGGCCGGCGGTCGGATCGACCGGGCGACGCGGATCCTCGTCCAGCATCGCTCCCCCACCTGGCGGGGCCAGCACCTCGCGGCGGGCCTCGGCCGTCATCGGTGGTGGGCCAGCTCGCGGAGGGCGGCGCGCACGAGCTCCTCGACCGGCACGTCCTCGTCGGCACCATCGAGCGCGCCGCTGATCTCGTCGGGGCCGTAGCCGAGCTCGACGAGTGCGGCGCGTGCCTCGCCGCGGCGTGTGCCGGACAGGGACGTCCCTGCGCCGTCCCCCCCGAGCTCCGGCAGGTCGAGCCGGGCCTTGAGCTCGAGCAGGAGGCGGGCCGCGGTCTTCTTGCCCACCCCGGGGACGAGACAGAGGGTGTCCACGTCGTCCTCGAGGACCGCGGTCGAGAGCGCGGCCGGCGAGAGCGACGAAAGGATGGCCAGCGCGAGCGCGGGCCCGACGCCGTGCGCGCCGAGCAGGGCCTCGAAACAGCGTCGCTCGTCGGCGTGGGCGAATCCGTAGAGCACGATCGCGTCCTCGCGGACGTGGGTGTGGACGTGGAGGAAGACGTCGCTGCCCACCGTGCCGAGGGATGCGAGCACCGAGGTCGGGACCGACGCCCGGTACCCCACGCCGTGGACGTCGACGATGACTTCGCCCGTCGTCGGTCGCTCGAGCAGCGTGCCACGCAGCGATCCGATCACTGTGCACCCCTCATTGCGTGCCTCCGCTGGACGTGGCCACCGCCCGTCGGAGCGGTTGTCCGGTGAGGTGGCATGCGGCCAGGGCCAGCGCGTCGGCCACGTCCGGTGGGCGGGGCGGCTCGGCCAGACCGAGCACGGAGGCCACCATGCGCTGCACCTGGTCCTTCGTTGCACCGCCGAACCCGACCAGTGCCTGCTTGACCTCGTTGGACGTGTACTGGGCCACCTCGCACCCCGATGCTGCGGCGGCCGCGAGCGCCACCCCGGCGGCCTGTCCGGTGGCCATCGCCGTGCGCGCGTTCATCTGGAAGAAGACCCGTTCGACGACGACGGCCCCGGGATGGAACTCGTCGACGAGGGCGCGCAGCTCGTCCGAGAGAGTGTGCAGACGGTCCGGCAGCGGCATCTCCGGCGGCGTCGTGACGACGCCGCCGGAGATGGCCACCAGGCGGTCGCCCCGGCGGGTGACCACGCCGTAGCCGCAGCGCGACAGTCCGGGGTCGATCCCGAGGACGAACATGCGTTCGACAGTAGCCTGCCGCGCCGGCGGGTTGGGTGATCCCCCGGCGGCCGGACGGGCACCGCCCGGGGTGCGGGAATCAGCCCTCGTAGGCCGCCATGATCTCGTCGGGGATGTCGAAATTGGCGTAGACGTTCTGCACGTCGTCATGGTCGTCGAGTGCTTCGATGAGGCGCAGGACCCGCTTGGCCTCGGACTCCGAGGCGACCTCGACCGTCGAGGTCGGAACCATCGAGAGCTCCGAGGCACCCGGCTCCAGGCCGGCCTCCTCCAATCCGGCGTGCACCGCCACCAGGTCGGACGGGGAGCTGGTCACCAGCCATCGCTCCCCGTCGTCGGAGAGGTCCTCGGCTCCGGCCTCCATGGCCACCTCGAGGACCCGCTCCTCGTCGAAGGTGTGTGGGACGGCGATGATGCCCTTGCGTTCGAACTGCCAGCTGACAGCGCCGGGCTCCGCCATGCTGCCCCCGCTCCGGCTGAAGAGATTGCGGATCTCGGCCCCGGTGCGGTTGCGGTTGTCCGAGAGGCACTCGACGATCACGGCCACGCCGTCGGGTGCGTATCCCTCGTACGCGATCGACTCGTAGCGAACGCCCTCGAGCTCGCCGGATCCCCGCTTGATGGCGCGCTCGATCGTGTCGATCGGCACCGACGCGTCACGCGCCTTGGTGTACATCGTGCGGAGGGCGGCATTCGCCGTCATGTCGCTCCCCCCTTCGCGGGCCGCGACCTCGATCTGACGGATGAGCTTGGCGAACACCTTGGCCCGGGCAGCGTCCTGCGCGCCCTTCCGGTACTTGGTGGTCGCCCATTTCGAGTGTCCCGACATTGCCTAGCGCCTCTCCTCCTTGGTCATCTCCACGAACAGCCGGTGCAGTCGACGGTCCCCGGTCAGCTCCGGGTGGAACGCGGCCACGAGCACGGGTCCCTGCCGGCAGACCACCGCAGAGCCCGTCGCCCCCCCACGCTCCGTGCCGGCGGGGCGGGTACCGCCCGCATCCGGAAGCGTAGCCAGCACCTCGACCCCCGGTCCCCACGCCTCGACCAACGGGGCGCGGATGAACACGGCGGGCAGGGGCTCCGCTCCGAGACCCGCCACCGTCACCGCGGTCTCGAAGGACGCGGACTGCCGGCCGTAGCCGTTCCGCCGGATGGTCAGGTCGATGGCTCCGAACTGCCGCTGGTCGGGGCGTCCGTCGAGCACCCGCCCGGCCAGCAGGATCATCCCGGCGCAGGTGCCGAACACGGGAAGACCGGCGACGAGCGCCTCGGCCAGGGGGTCGAACAGGCCGGACGAGCCGAGCAGCAGGGACAACGTGGTCGACTCGCCGCCCGGCACGACGAGTCCCGAGAGGCCCCCGAGGTCTGCCGGCCCGCGGACCTCGCGCACCGGCTCCCCGAGCCCTGCGAACGCGGCCGCGTGCTCACGAACGTCACCTTGGAGCGCGAGTACCCCGATGGTCATCGGCCGGGACTGGGGCGGAGACGGGCGGTGACCGGATCACCAGCCACGATCGGCCAGGCGCACGCCGAGCGTGCCGATCTCCTGGCCGGCCATGGCCGCGCCGAGACCCGTGGAGACCTTGGCCACCAGCTCTGCGTCGGCGTAGTGGGCCGTCGCCTCCACCACGGCCCTCGCCACGAGTGGCGGGTTGGCGCTCTTGAAGATGCCCGAACCCACGAAAACGGCCTCGGCCCCGAGCTGCATGACCAGGGAGGCGTCGGCCGGAGTCGCGATGCCCCCGGCGCAGAACAGCGGCACGGGCAGGCGCCCGGTGGACGCGATCTCCTGGATCAGGCCGATGGGGGCCGCGAGCTCCTTGGCCCAGCCGTAGAGCTCGGCCGAGTCCGCCTCGGTGACCCTGCGGATGTCGCCGAGGATCGACCGCAGGTGCCGGACGGCCTCGACGATGTTGCCCGTGCCGGCCTCGCCCTTGGAACGGATCATCGCCGCGCCCTCCGAGATGCGCCGGAGCGCCTCGCCGAGATTGGTGGCGCCACAGACGAAGGGGATGTCGAATTCCCACTTGTCGATGTGATGGGCCTCGTCGGCCGGGGTCAGCACCTCGCTCTCGTCGATGAAGTCGACCCCGAGTGCGGACAGCACCTGGGCCTCGGCGAAGTGACCGATGCGCGCCTTGGCCATGACCGGGATGGTCACCGCGGCGGTGATGCCCTCGATGAGGGCGGGGTCGCTCATCCTGGCCACGCCGCCGTCACGGCGGATGTCGGCCGGCACCCGCTCGAGCGCCATGACCGCGACCGCGCCGGCATCCTCGGCCACCTTGGCCTGTTCGGCGTCGACCACGTCCATGACCACCCCGCCGCGCAACATCTCGGCGAGGCCGCGCTTGACGGTGAAGGTGCCCGTCGGACGGTCGGAGCTCGGAGAAGCGGTCATCGCTCCATCCTACCTGTGGGCCCTCGACCTCCCCGCCCGCGACCGTGCCGCCACCCCGTGGGGGTGGCGGCACGGTCGGCTGGTGTCCTGTCGGAGTCCCTACTGTGTCTGGAGGACCGCCTCGGCCTCGATCTCGATGTCGACCTTCTTGCCGACGACGAGCCCACCGGCCTCCATGACCGCTCCGAAGGCCACACCGAATTCCTCACGGTCGAGCGAGGCCTTCGCGCTGAAGCCCACCCGATGGTTGCCGTAGGGATCCTTCACGACCCCTTCGAGCTCGGCGTCCAGGGTCACCGGCCTGGTCGTGCCGCGGATCGTCAGATCGCCGTCCACCTTCCAGTGGGTCGCATCGACCGGACGGATGCCCGTGCTCACGAAGGTCCAGGTCGGATGGTTGGGTACGTCGAAGAAGTCGTTGGTCCGGAGGTGGTTGTCCCGATTCTCGTCGCGGGTGTCCACGCTGTCGGCCTCGATCGTGACGGACACCGTCGAGTCGACCGGGTCTTCGGCGAGTACGAGCGTGCCCTCGAAGCGGTTGAACCCGCCACGTACCTTGGACACGGCCATGTGCCGAACCCCGAACCCGATGCGGGTGTGGCTCGGATCGAGGCTGTAGGTGCCCACAGCCGGGTACTCCGTACCGTTGACCGTCCTGCTGGTGACTTCTGCTGTCTGTGCCATCTCTGCTCCTTTTGCGGCCTCTGTGGTGCCCTCCCGGAGGGCCCCTTCTGTGCTTGCACAAACAACTATACCACACTTATTTGCAGTCGCAACTATTTCTCCGAACCTGTAAGCTGCCGCCATGGGAACGAGAGCCGAGACACGTGAGGCCGACGACGAGCGCCTCACCACGGTGGGCCTGCTCTTCGAATCCGCCGCCGGGCTGCGACGCCTCTTCGAGCGGCGCCTCGAGTCGGACAGCCTCACCTCGAACCAGTCCTTCGACGTGCTCATCCGCCTGGCCCGCACCGAGGGCAACGCGCTCCGGATGAGCGAGCTCGCCGTTCAGAGCTCCCTTTCGCCGAGCGGGCTCACCCGCGCCGTCGACCGCCTCCAGGATCAGGGGCTGGTCACCCGCCGCATCTGCCCCCAGGACAAGCGCGGATCGTTCGCCGAGCTCACTCCCGCCGGCCGGGGGATGATGGAACGGGCCGTCCCGGAGCACCTCTCCCACATCGACGAGCTCCTCAGCCAGCTGTTCTCCCCCACCGAGGAGGCCCAGCTGAGCGCGCTGTTGCGACGCCTGCGGGACCACGTGCTCGAGCAGAACACCGGCGCGGGCTGGGCCTGCGAAGCCGAGGACGAGACCGTCATCTGCCCGACCGCCGGCTGAGCGGAAGCGGGTTCGCAGGCCCTCGCGAACAGAGGCCCTGGGGGACAGTTCAGTCGAGAGAGAGGGCGGCGGCTCGCACTCTGGTGTCGTCGAGGTTCCCGTCCGAGGACTCCAGGAACGACGATCCAGCCATCGGGTCGACCCAGAGCCAGCGGCTCAGTGCGGCGACCCGTCCCGCCGACGGTGGCCACCCGTCTGCCCGGGCGTCCGACCCCAACATGGTCTGGAGCGCCGAGCAGATGCCGGGTGGGTAGCGCACGATCGCGGCCGCACGCTGGTCGGCGGAGAATTCGCGGCCGGGTCCGATCAACCGGTGCACGGTCCGGACGCCCGCCGGGGTGCCCCGTACGACAGCCCACGGCACGGTGACCACCACCGCCACCCCGGCCAGGACCGTGTCGTTGCGCTTGATGTGCACGAGCTCGTGGGCCAGCACTCCCTCGAGCTCGACCAGGCCGAGGTTCCGGTCGAGCGCGCTCGTGACCACCAGGGACGCCGAAGCCGGGTCACGGCCGATGGCCATCGCATTGGGCACATCGCTCTCGATGACGAGCACGGTCGGCCGGTCGAGTCCCATCGTGGCGCAGAGGCCGTCCACCAGGTTGTGCAGGCGGGGATGCTCCCATTCCTCGCTGGGCCGGGCCCCGAGTGACCGTGCGACGATCCCCGGCGCCTTCCGCCACACCAGCGCGGTGACCACGACCACCGACACGACGAGCAGCCCGAGGCCCACCAGCGGCTGACCGGCGACGAGGAGGGCGACGCCCAGCACGATCCCGATGACGGCGCCGGGGAGCAGGGACAAGGTGAGGGCCCGCCTGCGGTTCGCGGTGATCGCAGCAGCCTCCGCGACGTCGGCGGACCGGTCCGCTCTGGGCGCGGGAACCGCTGTGACCGCACTCGTGGTCTGGCTCGGCTCGGCACCGCGCCGCGGCGGCGCGTCTCCGGGACCAGCGGGGCGCCGGCCTCCGGAGGCGGCTCGGGAGGAACCGCCGCCGGCTCCCCCACGATTGCCGGACCCAGCACCACCGCGACCGGATGGGCGGGCTCCGCCGCGGCCGCCACCACCCGAGGAGCCGCCACGCGAGGACGAGCTACCGGAGGAGGACTTCCCCGAGGGCGACGTGCCGGAGGAAGAAGAGGAAGAAGAGGAGGAACGGGGCCCACGGCGACGGCGGCGGTTGCCGGACCCACCGCCGGAAGCGCTGCCCGAGCCGCCCGATGACCCCGGGCGTGGAGACCCGCCGCCGGGTGGGCTCCCGGGTGGGCCGGACGGGCCTGGACGATCCGGGGCGTCGCTCATCGTCCGAGCAGTGTACGGCCGCTCAGCAGTCGGCCCCGACCATCACGGCGCGGTAGATCTCCTCGTACCGCCCGGCCAGGACCTCCATCGACCACTGCTCGGCGCGCTCGGACCCGCGACCGAGCCAGGCGTCACGGTCGATCGGGGTTCCGACCTCCGCACCTGCGTGGGCTGGCGGAGCGAGCCGGTCCTCGAGCACACCGGCGAGTGCCGCGGCCAGGGCCCCGGGATCCCCCGCCGGCACGAGGACGGCACATCCGCCGGTCGCTGCCTGGTAGCCCTCGATGTCGCTGGCCACGACCACCGTGCGGGCGGCCATGGCCTCGAGCAGCACCATCCCGAAGGACTCGCCCCCGAACGACGGTGCGGCCAGCACGTCAGCAGCGGCCAGCCGCCGGAGCTTCTCGTCCTCGCTCAGGACCCCGAGCCACTGCAGGGTGCTCGACTCCGGATGACGCCGCCGGAGGGCCGCGGTCTCCGGACCGTCACCGGCGATCCAGAGGACCGGAGCCGACGTGTCCGCGCCCGGTCGATCCCGCTCGCGGGCGAGGCAGGCCGCGGCCTCGAGCAGGACGCGCAGCCCCTTGCGTTCCTCGTGCCGGCCGAGGAAGAGCACGGTCGGCCCGGTGGTGGGCCAGGGTTGGACCCGGCGGTAGCGGTCGACCTCGACCCCGTTGAAGAGCACCTCGTAGCGACCCGGCAGGGCTCGCGCCGCGGTGGTGGCGGCGGCCTCGGAGACCGCGCAGCGCGCCGCCAGCCGACGCGCGCCCATTCTCGCCAACGGACGCAGCAGTGTGTAGAGGACACTGTCCCCACTGCGGTGGAAGGTCGCAACGACGGGCGGCATCCGGCTGGCGGCGAGGACTCCGTACGGCAGGCCGGGGGCGAACGGTTCGTGGACGTGGACCACGTCGGCATCGAGGGACCGGAGGGCCCGGAGGGCCCGCCGCACAGCACGCGGCGAGACGGTGACCGGGGCAACCGACCCGTTCGCCCGGACGGAGACCGCGTGACCGGTCGGTACCAGGTCGATCCCGGAGGGCGCGTCCGCCGCGTCGTCGAGCGGGGCGAAGACGGTGACCTGATGCCCTCGCACGCCGAGGCTGCCGGCCAGACCCAGGACCTGGCCCTGGACGCCGCCGGGTCGCGAGAAGCTGTAGGGGCAGATCAGGGCGACCCGCAACGCCCGACCGGGCGCACTGCCACCGGCCACCGACCGGTCAGTCCGTCATCGAGCGGCGGTGCCGGCGCCGGCTCCACTTGACGCCGTACATGGCATCGTCGGCCCGACTCAACAGCTTGGACGGATCGGTGTCCGGATTGTCGGCGAAGACGCCGCCGACCGAGGCCTCGGCGACGAGGGTCAGCCCTTCGATGCGGTAGGGCCGGGCCAACGCCTCCGAGATCCGCCCTCCGATCCGGAGCATCTCCTCCTCACCGCTCTCGATGTCGCAGACGATCACGAACTCGTCGCCACCCAGCCGGGCAACCGTGTCCGAGGGCCGGACGATGGCGGACAGCCGGCGGGCCACTGCGACGAGCATCTCGTCACCCACTTCGTGGCCGAGCTCGTCGTTGATCTCCTTGAACTCGTCGAGGTCGAGGAGGTAGACCGCAACCCCGGAGTGCTCGGCGCCGGACTGCCCCGGCTCGCCGGCCTCGACGCTGCGCGCGAGGCCGTCGATGGCATCCTGGAGCCGCTCGGCCAGCAGGGCCCGGTTGGCCAGCCCGGTCAGGGGATCGTGGAGGGCCAGTTCGGCGAGGCGCTCCTCGTTGCGCTTCTGTTCGGTCACGTCGTGCATGGCCACGACCGCGCCGAGCTTCCAGCCGTCGTCGTCGAGAAGTGCCTGCCCGTTGACGCTCACCTTCCGCTGCCCGCCGTCGTCGGACTCGAGGAGGATCTCCACGTCGCGGAGACGCTCCCCCGACATTGCGAGGATCAGCGGATTGTCAGCCGGCTCGAGTGGCGAGCCGTCCGGTCGTCGCAGCCGACTGCTCGAGGGGAGCCGCCCCACCGGCTCTGCATCCCCCGTCAGGCCGTGGAGGCGCCGGGCCGCCGGATTGAACACGGTGATCCGTCCCTCGGCGTCGCAGGCCACGATGCCCTCGTCGAGGGTGTCGAGCAGGACCTGGAGGAAACGCTCCTCTTGGTGCAACGCGTAGGCCGCGGCGCGCTGACCAGTGATGTCGCTGATCGAACCCACCGCTCCACCGATTGTGCCATCGGGCTCGATGATGGCCGCCGCGTTGACCCGGACCCACCGGGACGGCCCCTCGCGGTCGCGGAAGCCCAGCACGACGCCGACGACCCGGCGGCCCCGTCGCAAGCTCACCAGCACCGGGTGGTCTTCGTCGTCGACCGTCTCCCCGTCTTCGTCGAACAGATCGAGCCCTTCGGCCCTCTGCAGTTGGAGCACGTCCAGAAGGCGTCGCCCGAGCAAGCGGATCCGGGGAACAGAGAAGAGCACCTCGAACGCCTCGTTGACCCGGACGATGCGGCCGGCCGCGTCGACCATGATCAAACCGTCGGCGAGGGATTCGACGATGACGTCCTGGCGCCGGTCGACGGCGCGTACCCGCTGTTCGAGCCGCTTTCGCTCGGTGATGTTGCGGATGTTGAGCACGATCCCACCGATCGGATCGTCGAGGTGGTTGGCCGCGACCACCTCGAGGTCGATCGGGCTCCCGTCGGCACGAGTCGTCTCGAGCTCGAGCGAGAGGGAGAGCCGCCGTCGGGCCACCAAGTCGTCGAAGAGCGAGCGCACCGGGTCCACGCTGAACGAATCGAGGAGCCGGAACGCGTCCTGGCCGATCGCGTTGCTGATGTCGTAGCCGAGCAGTGCTTCGGCCGACGCGCTCACGAAGAGGAACCGACCAACGGCTGAGACCACGGCCACCACGTCGAACTCGTGCTCCTCGAGTGTGCGGAACCGCGGTTCCCCCGTCGGCCCCGACCCGTTGCCCACAGAGGCCCCGTTCGTCGCCGCCGGGCCGGCGTCGGGCACCGGGAGCGGTGGGACCGCGACGCGCTGTTCCCCGTCGCCACTCAACGGAGGTGCCGCGGTTGCCTGCTCGGTGGCCCGGGGGGTCTGCTCCGCGCTCATGCCGGTATCCCGTCCGCGGCACGTTCGGTCACCGGTCGGTCGACCAGCCACAGCGGTTGGAAGACGTGCCACTGTTCGGGGGCACGTCGGATGAGGCCCTCGAGTCGGGTGGCGACCTCCTGGGTCAGCCGGGCGACGTCGGCGCGCAGGGTGCCGGTCCGGGTCGTGTCGAGGGGCGGCTCGACCAGCGCCCGGTGGTCGCGTCCCGGTCCGCTGTAGACGGCCCCGGTGACCAGGACCGCGCCACTGCGGAGGGCCAGCGTGGCCGGACCCGCCGGCATGGTGGTCGTCTCGCCGAAGAACTCGACCTCGATGCCGGTTCCCTCGATGTCGCGGTCACAGAGGAGGCCGACCAGGCCCCCGTTGCGCAGAGTGGTCATGAGGGTCCCACCCGACCGGTGGTCCAGTGGGACGACGGTCAGACCCATCTTGGCCCGCTGCTCGACGAAGTAGTCGAAGAGCTCAGGGGGTTCGAGGCGCTCGGCGACCGCCGTCATCGGCAGTCCCTGCGTGGCGAGAAAGGCACCCCCGTACTCCCAGCTCCCTATGTGCGGTAGCGCCATCACGACACCCTTGCCTCGGGCCATCCCTTCGTGCAGGTGGTGGAGGCCGTCGACGTACGTCCGCTGGACGATCTCGTCCGGCGGCGTGCTCCCGATCCTGGCCCCTTCTACCCAGTATCGAGCGTAGGCCCGAAACGCGCGCCGTGCCCACTGATCGAGCAACTCGCTGTCGCCGGGCCCTCCGCCCACGACCCGGCGGAGGTTGACAGCGATCATCTCCCGGTGTTGGTGACGCACCCGGTAGAGGGCGTCCCCGACCACCGAGGCCACACCCAGCGCGACCGGCTCGGGCAGCGCCGCGATGCAGCGGCCGAGGGTCGTGTACGTCCGAAGCAGCAGACGCCCGTTGCTCACCGGACCTCAGCCCCGAACGACGCGGTGGTGAGAACGTTCAGCCGTGACGGCGGCCGGCGCGCTGGCGGAATCCCTGGCGGGCATGCCTGGCCCTCCACGTCCGACCGGACCGGCTGGCCAGCTCCCCCTGTCGACGGGCACGCCAGCGTGAGGGGAACGACGAACCGGTGCGTCCGCCGATCCTGGCACTGGCCCGGGGACGCCGCGTACGCCGGACGGTCGCCTGAGCCGCCGGTGGCTCGGCCAGGTGCCAGACCCTGACGAACCGCCCGGCCGCTGTGGCCAGGGTGAGGGCGAGCATGACCCAGAGCACCGGGACGAGGAACGAGGCAGAGATGAACCCGATGCCGAGGAGGATCATGCGCTCGGCCCGTTCCATGAGCCCACCCTTGGCGGAGATGCCCAACGACTCGGCCTTGGCGCGCTGGTACGAGACGAGCGAGGTCGCTCCGAGGATGGCGAAGGGCAACAGCGCCAGGTGCCCGGGATGGGTCGCCTCGAGGTACCAGGCCACGCCGCCGAGGATGAGCGCGTCCGACACCCGGTCGGTGACCGAGTCGAAGAAGGCCCCCCGCACCGACGAGGTGCCCGACGCCTTGGCAACCGGGCCGTCGAGCAGGTCGTGCAGACCGGTCAGGATCAGCAGGACGATCGCCAGGTGCAGATGGCCGGATCCGACCGCCACCGCGGTGGCCGCTGCCGAGATGAGGCCGGTGGCCGTCAACACATCGGCGGTCACCCCCATCCGATGCAGCTTTCGCCCGACGGGTCCGGTCCCCCGGTCCACCGCCACGCGCCATCGCCCGTCGAACATCGGTTCCTCCAGAAGGTCCAGCTCAGCGTACCACCTGGTCGCTCGCGACCCCGCGCTCCGTCCGGGGCGCGGACGGCGGTCGCGTCGGGCCCGCGCGGTGGTCACACAGCGTCCGGTGGCCAGGCGGCCTGCAGGCGCTCCCAGCTCGAGGCCAGGGTCTCCGGCAGCACCCGGGTGTCGGACACCGCGGTCATGAAGTTGGTGTCACCCACCCAGCGGGGCACGGCATGCAGGTGCAGATGCTGCGGGATGCCCGCCCCCGCGGCCTTCCCGAGGTTGGCCCCGAGGTTGACTCCCTCCGGGTGGTAGGCCGCTTCGAGCGCGGCCACCCCGAGGCGGAGTGCCCACCACAGCTCGGTGCCTTCGGCGTCGGTCAACTCGGCCAGTGTCCTGACGTGCCGGAGCGGGACGGCCATGAGGTGCCCGCTCGCGTAGGGGTAGGCGTTGAGCACGAGCAGCGTGGTGGCGCCCACCCAGAGCACGCCGTTGTCGACCGACGGTGGGCCACTCGCTGCGATCCGGCAGAAGACACAGTGATCGGGTCCACCCGGATCAGCCGCAGCGGCCACGTTCCGGTCGCCCTCGCCGCCCGTGGCCCCGCCCGCACCCGTCACGTACGGGGCTCGCCAGCCCGCCCACAGTCGGTCGAGGGTCACGCGCCGGTGGTCGAGCCCGACGATTCGGGCAGTCGCCGCTCGGCGATCTCGCGTTCGAGGGCCTCGGTGAAGTCCGTGACCGGGACGCCCCGCACCGGGCGGTCGCTCCCCCGCCGGTTGACCCCGACGGTGCCGGCCGCGACATCGTCGTCGCCGACAACGAGGATGTAGGGCGTCTTGAGCAGCTTTGCCCGACGGATCCGGGCGGACAGCGGTTCGTCGGCCGGCTCGAGTCCCACCCGCACCCCGACCGCGGCGAGACGCGCTGCGACCTTGTCGGCGTACCCCTGATGGTCGTCCCGCACGCCGAGGACCCGCACCTGCTCCGGTGCCAACCAGGTGGGCAGTGCCCCGGCGTAGTGCTCCAACAGGATGGCGAAGAACCGCTCCACCGAGCCGAACAGCGCGCGGTGGATCATGATCGGCAGGTGGCGGGCATTGTCGGACCCGATGTACTCGGCGGCGAACCGGCGGGGCGTCTGGAAGTCGAGCTGGATCGTCGACATCTGGTGGGTCCTGCCGATGGCGTCCTTGGCCTGCACGGAGATCTTGGGCCCGTAGAAGGCGCCGCCGCCCTCGTCGAGCACCAGCTCGAGGCCGATCCCGAGCGCCGAGCTTCGGAGGGCCTCGGTGGCCTCGTCCCACTCCTCGACCGTCCCGACCGCCTTGCCCTCCGGACGGGTCGAGAGCTCGAGGAAGAAGTCCTCGAGGCCGTAGTCGCGGAGCACCGAGAGCACGAAGGTCAGCGTCGAGTGGAGCTCGTCGGCCATCTGCTCCCGGGTGCAGAAGATGTGCGCATCGTCCTGGGTCATCCCTCGTACCCGGGTCAGACCGTGCACCACGCCCGACTTCTCGTACCGGTAGACGGCGCCGAATTCGAACAGCCGGAGCGGTAGCTCGCGGTACGAGCGCTGGCGGCTCTTGAAGATGAGGACATGGAACGGGCAGTTCATCGGCTTGAGGTAGTAGCGCTGCCCGCCGTCGAGCTCCATGGGCGGGAACATCCCCTCGGCGAACCACTCGAGGTGCCCGGAGGTCTCGAACAGCTCGGACTTGGTGATGTGGGGCGTGTTGACGAACTCGTACCCCGCCGCAACGTGGCGCTGGCGCGAGTAGTCCTCCATCAGGCGGCGGATCGTTCCGCCCTTCGGGTGGAAGACCGGCAGTCCCGACCCGATCTCCTCCGGGAACGAGAACAGGTCGAGCTCCGCCCCGAGCTTGCGATGGTCGCGCCGCTCGGCCTCCGCGAGGAGCCGGAGGTGTTCGGCCGAGCGCGGCGTCCGACTCCCAGGCGGTGCCGTAGATGCGCTGGAGCTGCTGGCGCTTCTCGTCGCCGCGCCAGTAGGCGCCCGCGACCCGCTGGAGGGCGAAGTGGCCCAGCCGGCCGGTGCTCGGCACGTGGGGCCCACGGCACAGGTCGGTGAACGCGGGCGGGTTCCGGTAGACCGAGACCGCCGCCCCGTTCGCGCCCGCGCCCGAGGCGTCGACCTCGTCGCTGCCGGCGGCCACCGCCTCGATGATCTCGCGCTTGAACGGCTGGTCGGCGAAGAGGGCCAGACCCTCTCCGATCGAGTGCTCCTCGCGCACGAAGGGCTGGTCCTCGGCCATGATCGCCCGCATCTCGGTGGCCACCCGCCCGAGATCCTCATCGCTGAAGTGGGCCCCGCCCGGCAGTTCGAAGTCGTAGTAGAAGCCGTCCTCGATCACCGGGCCGATGGCGTAGTGCGCGCCAGGCCAGAGCCGCAGGACCGCCTGGGCGAGCACATGGGCGGTCGAGTGGCGCAGTACCTCGCGGCCGAGGGGCGAATCGGCAGTCACGACGGTCACCTCGGCTCCGTCGGGCACGACCGACGACAGGTCCACCGGTACGCCGTCGAAGGTGGCGGCGATCGCGGCCTTGGCGAGACGCGGACCGATCGCGGCGGCGAGGTCGAGCGCGGTGGCGCCCTCCTCGAGCTCCTTGGTCGAGCCATCGGGGAGTCGGACGCTGACGGCTGCCATTGGTGTGCCTTTCTCCGAGCTTCGGCGTCGACGGTGTCCGAGTGGGACGTGCGGCACGCCCCCGACGGTGGACCGGGCCGGCCGCTGCACCGATCCGATCGAGACGGTGCTACAGGGTAACGCCCAGCAACGTTGCCCCACGGACGACCGGGCGGCCGGCGGCCGCCTGCGTGTCGAGGGCCTCGAGGGCGGCCGGGGTGTCGAGGTCGTCGTCGAGGGCGGCACGCACCAGCGTGAGCCCGTCCTCCTCGGGCCCGGATCCGTCCCCGGCGCCGCGCCAGGCGGCGAGGCGGGTGGCCGCACGGGCCAGATCGGCGTCGGACCACTCCCAGTCGGGCCGGTAGTGGTGGGAGAGCAGGGCCAACCGGACGACCGCCGGCTCCCACTCCTTCAGCAGGTCGCCCACGAAGACCAGGTTGCCGAGGGACTTCGACATCTTGGTGCCGTCGAGGCCCACGAGACCGACGTGGAGCCAGTGGCGCACGAAACGGGTCCCGGTCACCGACTCCGACTGGGCCGCCTCGCACTCGTGATGGGGGAAGATCAGGTCGCGCCCACCACCGTGGACGTCGACGGTCTCGCCGAGCTCCCGCAGGGCCAGGGCCGAGCACTCGATGTGCCAGCCCGGCCGACCGGGCCCCCAGCGCGACTCCCACGACGGCTCGTCGGCGAGCGGACGGCTGCCACAGGACGAAGTCGAGCGGGTGTCGCTTGTTCGGGTCGTCCGGGTTGCCACCGTGCTCGGCGGCCAGGGCCAGCATGGCGTCCCGTCCGAGATGGCTGACCTCGCCGAACCGGGGGAAGGTGGTCACGTCGAAGTAGACCGCACCGCCGGCCTGGTAGGCGTGGCCGGACTCGAGCACCGTACCGATGAGCGTGAGGATCTCGGGGATGGCCGAGGTGGCCCGGGGCTCGGACCACGCCGGGAGGAGGCCGAGCGCGGCCATGTCGGCGTCGAAGCGGGCCATCTCCTCGGCCGCCAGGTCGAGGTAGTGGACGCCGAGCTCGCGGGCCTTGCGCAGGATGTCGTCGTCGACGTCGGTGACGTTGCGGACGCACCGGGTGCTCGTGGCCGAGATCGCGCAGCCGGCGCTGGAGGATGTCGAAGGTCAGGTAGACCTGCGCGTGTCCGAGGTGGGCCGAGTCGTACGGGGTGATCCCGCAGGAGTAGATCGTCACGAGGGGACCGGCCTCGAGCGGGACGACCTCCCGGCGGGCTGTGTCGTAGAGGCGGATCACCGGCGGTCGATCCGGCTCGCTCACCCGAGTCCGGTCAGCCGTACGGCTGCGTGCACCTTGTGGCGGATGTTGACCGAGATGAGCACGGCGGTGAACGCCTCGATGGCGGCGGCCTGCGACGAGGCTCCCGGCGTCGACGCCACGCAGCCCGTCGATGCGGTCGACCAACGCGACCGTGGCCGCGGTGGCCTCGGCGTGGTCCGAGCAGACGAGGACGTCGGCGTCCATCGGCGTGGTCAGCTGCTCCATCTCCGATGCCGGCAGGTGGTGGAAGGCGGCGGAGACCAGGGCCTCGGGCAGCGCGGCCTGGAGGGTGGCGGCCATCGAGCCCCGGGGCGGGATCAGGGCCAGGAACTCCTTCCCTTCCTTGACCAGGGCGTTGACCATCGAGACGACCACCTTGCCCGAGAGCGCGGCAGCAAGCGGGGTGACCGTGGCGACGAGCCCGTCCCACGGGGTGGCCACGACGACCAACTCGGCGGAGGCGGCCTCCTCGTTGGACGCCCCGCTGATCGGACAGGGCGCGGTCGCGCCACGAATCGACGAGTCCGGCGGCCACACCGGTGGCCCGCTGCTGCGTCACGGGATCCGATGACGACCTCGTCGCCGGCGGCAGCGAGGCGGACGGCCAGGCCGCGCCCCGCCGGACCGGTCCCTCCCAGGATTCCGATGCGCATCGCCCTACCCTTGCACACCGCCCACGGGGCCAGGACCGGGGGCCCGGCTACCCTGTGCGCGCATGGGACTCCTCGACGGAAAGCGGATCCTCGTCACCGGCGTGCTCACCGACGCGTCGCTGGCCTTCGCCGTGGCGCGCTCGGCGCAGGAGCAGGGGGCCGAGGTCGTGCTGTCGGGCGCGGGACGCGGGCTCTCCCTGACCAGGCGTACCGCCCGCAAGCTGCCCACCGAGGTCGACGTGCTCGAGATCGACGTGACCGAGCCCGAGCAGCTCGCGGGAGCCGGCGCCCGACTGGCCGAGCGGTGGGACCGGTTCGACGGCCTGCTGCACGCGATCGGCTTTGCGCCACCCGAATGCCTCGGCGGCGACATGTTCCAGGCCAACTGGGACGAGGTCCAGGTCGCGCTCCACGTGTCCACTTACTCGCTCAAGGCGCTGGTCGAGGTGTTCCGTCCGCTGCTGGTGGCGGCCGGAGCGGACGGCCGGCCCGGGGCGTCGGTGGTCGGGTTGGACTTCGACGCCACGGTGGCCTGGCCCGCCTACGACTGGATGGGTGTCTCGAAGGCCGCCCTCGAGTCGCTCTCCCGGTACCTGGCACGCGACCTCGGGCCCGAGCGGATCCGGGTCAACCTGGTGGCCGCAGGACCGGTCAAGACGATGGCGGCCAAGTCGATCCCCGGCTTCTCGACCTTCGAGGAGACCTGGGCCGACCGGGCACCGCTCGGGTGGGACGTGCTCGACGCCGAGGTCGTGGCACGGGCGTGCGTCGCGCTGCTGTCCGATCTCCTGCCAATGACCACCGGAGAGATCCTCCACGTCGACGGCGGCATCCACGCCGTGGGCGCCTGACGGGACCGCCATGACCGACGCCGCCACCGCCATCCACAATCTGCTCTTCCGGTACGCGGAGCTCATCGACAGCGGCGACTTCGAGGGATTGGCCGAACTCCTCGGGGGTGCGGCCATCGGATCGGGTGACACAGGTCCGACCCTCACCGGGCACGACGCGGTGCTGGACATGTTCACCTCGACGACCCGGCGCTATCCCGACGGCACCCCGGGCACCAAGCACGTGACCACCAACGTCATCCTCGAGGTCGACGTGCAGTCGGGCACTGCGGCGACCCGGTCCTACTGGACCGTGCTCCAGGCGGTGCCGGGCCTGCCGCTCCAGCCGATCCTGGCCGGTCGCTACCACGACCGGTTCGCGTGCCAAAGCGGGTCATGGCACTTCACCGAGCGCCGGTACGTCATCGACCTCGTGGGCGACCTGAGCCACCACATGCTCGGCCCGCTACCGACAACCGGGCCCTGAGGCCCGGCCAGGGCGCGCGTCGGCCTTGACCCGCCTGACCACGCCCACCTACGTTCGGCTCCACCGCCGCCAGCCAGATCGGTGGTGGGACGACCAAAGGGGACCTCGATGGGACGATTGGAGCAGACCGTCTCGGTGGTGACGGGGGCTGCATCAGGCATCGGCGCTGCCTGTGCCGAGCGCCTGTCCGCCGAGGGGGCGATCGTCTCGACCATCGACGTCGCCGCGGGTGTCGACCATGTCCTCGACGTACGGGACGAGGACAGCGGTGCGCGCCGCGTTCGACGCGGTGGTGGCCGAGCACGGCCGCCTGGACTCGGTGGTCCATGCCGCCGGCGTGGCCGGCGGGGGTCCGGTCCACCTCTTGGAGGCCGACGAGTGGGACCGGGTGATCGACGTCAACCTGAAGGGGACCTTCCTGGTCGACAAGTACAGCTCGATGCACATGCTCGCCCGGGGCAGCGGCTCGATCGTCAACATCGCGAGCATCGAGGGGATCGAGGGAACGGAGGGCGGCAGTGCCTACAACGCCTCCAAGGGCGGGGTGGTCATGCTGACCAAGTCGATGGCCATCGACTACGGCCGGCGCGGCATCCGGGTCAACTGCATCTGCCCGGGTGGCATCGACACCCCGCTGCTGCGCTCGATCACCGACTCGGACGGCCTCGACCTCTACCGCGAGCGGCTCCGCGAGGAGCACCTGCTCGGCCGCTTCGGCCGGCCCGAGGAGATCGCCGCGGCGGCCGCCTTCCTCGCTTCCGAGGACGCTTCCTTCGTGACCGGGCACGCCCTGGTGGTGGACGGTGGGTTCACCGCCGGATTGCGGGTCGGGCTGCTCGAGCAGATCGGCCTCATGTGACCGCCCCGAGCCGGACCCTGACCGGCCCCGAGGCGGCCCGGACGCTCCGCGAGGTGACCGCCGCGGAATCGGAGGAGTCGGAGCGCAACCGCACCCTGACCGCGCGCACCGTCGACGCCCTCTGGGAGAGCGGGCTCATGGTGTGGGCCAACCCCGCCGTGGCAGGCGGCTCCGAGCCGTCGTTCGACGAGATGATCGAGACCTGGATCGAGCTGGCCTGGCAGGACGGGTCCCTCGGGTGGATCGGGATCGCCAACCTCCCCTCCGCCGCAAGCTGTGCCGCCTACCTCCCCGACGAGGGGTTCGCCGAGGTCTTCACCGCCCACGACAACCGGGTGACCGTCGGGGGGCAGTTCTTCCCCAACGGGCTCGGTGAGACGGATCGACGGGCGGCTACCGGCTGACCGGGGCATGGAACTTCGGTTCCGGCACCGGGCACTCGCCCTATGTGGCCGCCGGGTTCATCCCGACCGTGGACGGCCAGATGGAGGCCGGCGACGACGGCATCCCTCCCCTGCTGGTCGCCGTCCTCCCCCGCGAGGACGTCACCTTCACCGACGGCTGGCACGTGCAGGGGCTCAAGGGCACCGGCAGCTACGACTACAACGTGACCGACTGCTTCGTCCCCGAGGCGCGGACCTTCGAGCTGTTCACCGCGGACCCCGATGCGCGGCGAGTCGGCGGCCTTCCGGATGGGGCTGATCCCGATCACCGCGGCCGGGCACGCGTCGTGGGCGCTCGGTGTGTCCAAGAGCATGCTCGACGACGTCACCGACCTGGCGGCCACCAAGGTCCGGATGGGCGACGAGGCGCGCTGGTCAACCGCCCCACCTTCCAGAAAGGTCTCGCCCACCATGTGGCCATGTGGAAGGCGGCCCGGCTCCTTGTGCTGACCACGTTCGGCGAGGTCGAACAGACGGTCCTCGACGGCGGCGAGCTGACCCCGTCGATGCGCGCCGACCTGCGGGTGGCGGCCACCTATGCGACGGAGTCCGCGCCGCGAGATCGGCCAGTGGGCCCACCTCGCCGCGGGCACCACCGCGATCCGCGAGGGTTCGCGGCTCGAGCGTGCCTTCCGCGATCTCTACACGGGGACCCAGCACGTCTTCATCGGCGAGAAGACCTACATCGACGCGACCCGCATCCACCTCGGGCTGACCGGGGACCAGATCGGGTTCTGAGTCGCGGCCCCTGCGCTGGCGTCAGAGCTGCAGCGACTTGACCTCGAGGAACTCCTCGAGGCCGAATGCGCCGAACTCCCGGCCGTTGCCCGACTGCTTGTAGCCACCGAACGGGGCCATCGGGTTGAAGCTGCCCCCGTTGACCTCGACCTGGCCGGTGCGCAGTCGGCGGGCCACGGCCTTCGGCCCGCTCGGGGTCGCCCGACCACACGCCTCCGGCCAGCCCGTAGTCGGTGTCGTTGGCGATCTCGATCGCCTCCTCCTCGGTGTCGTAGGGCATGATCGACGAGGACCGGGCCGAAGATCTCCTCCTGGGCGATGGTCATGTCGCGGGTCACGTCGGAGAAGACGGTCGGGCGCACGAAGAAGCCGGTGTCGAGACCCTCGGGCGCCTCCGCCCCGCCGGTCACCAGGGTCGGCGCCCTCGTCGATGCCCTTGTCGATGTAGCCGCGCACCCGGTCCCGCTGGATGGCGGAGACCAGCGGGCCGAGCCGGGTCCCCTCGGCGAACGGGTCCCCGGCGGTGAAGGTCTCGGCCGCGGTGCCGCGCCAGCGTCCTCGACCTCGGCCAGCCGGTCACGGGGCACGAGCATCCGGGTCAGCGCGCTGCAGGTCTGGCCCGAGTTGAAGTAGCACTTGCCCACCCCGTCGGTCACCGCCGTGGGCAGATCGGCGTCGTCCAGGATGACGTTGGCCGACTTGCCGCCGAGCTCGAGGGCCACCCGCTTGACCGTGCCTGCCGCCAGCTCGGACACCCGCTTGCCGGCCCGGGTCGAGCCGGTGAACGAGACCATGTCGACGTCCGGGTGGGCGGCGATGGCCTCTCCGACCACCGGGCCCGGACCCGGTGACCAGGTTGAACACCCCGGCGGGCAGCGCCGACCTCGTCGAAGATCTCGGCCAGCACGAAGGCGTTGAGCGGTGCGACCTCGCTCGGCTTCAGCACCACGGTGCAGCCGGCGGCCAGGGCGGGCGCCACCTTGGCCGCGATCTGGTGGAGCGGGTAGTTCCACGGGGTGATGCAGCCGACCACGCCGATCGGCTCGCGCACGACGAGCGAGTTGCCGACCGTCTGTTCCCAGGTGAAGTCGTCGGCCACCTGGGCGGCGGTGCGCGAACGAGTTGAGGGGCAGGCCGACCTGGACGAGCTGGGAGAAGAGCCGCGGCATGCCCACCTCGTGGGTGATGAGGTCGGCCAGGACGTCGGTGCGTTCGGCGAGCGCCTCGCCGACTGCGGTCAGCACCGCGGTCCGCTCTGCGACCGGCGTCGCCGACCACGAGCCGGGAAGGCGGCCCGCGGCCGCGGCCACCGCCCGGTCGACGTCGTCGACCGACCCGTCGGGGACGGTGCCGATGACCTCCTCGGTGGTCGAGTCGATGACGTCGATGGTGCCCGATCCCGAGGACGGGACCCACTTCCCTCCGATGTACAGCTCGTCCCGGACGACGGTCTCGAACGGTTCCATGATCCTCCCCTTGTCCTGTGGAGTGGGACGCTCGTCCTCTGCAGTCGGACTCGGTCCACCGATGCGCCCACTGTAGGCCGCACCCCTCACGCCGGGATCCCCGTCACTTGCGTAACGCTTCCGATATATAGTGTCGCGAGCAGAGGATCCGTCCGGCGACCGGACGACCCCAGGAGCGACGGGGGAACGTGCCCAAGACGCAGCAGGAGCGCAAGGCCGAGACGAGCGCGCGGCTGCTTGCCGCAGCCGCCGAGCTCTTCGCCGACCAGGGCATCGACGCGGTGTCGGTCGACGCGGTCGGCCGAAGCGGCCGGCCGGACCTCGGGCGCGGTCTACGCCCACTTCGGCTCGCAAACAGGGACTCCTGCTGGCGCTCCTCGACTCCTGGCAGGACTCGCTGCTCACGGTGCTGCTGGCCGAGGTGGCGGTGAGCGACTCGCCGGCCGACCAACTGGCCGCCGTGTGGACCAACCTCGCCGACGACGACCGGAGGCGAGACCGCCACCTGGTCGCTGCTCGAGCACGAGCTCTGGCTCCGGGCGGCACGGGATCCCGAGGTGGCCGAGGTGCTCCGCGTGCGCAATGCCGAGGCCCTGCAGTACAGCGCCCGCCAGCTGGCAGGGCTGGACCGCCGCGGTCGGGGCCCATCCCTCGACGACACCGACCGACCTGGCCGTGCTGGTCAAGGCCCTCCTCACCGGGTTGGCCATGCAACGGCGCCTCGATCCGGACTCGGTCCCCGACGACGCTCGCCTCCGCGGCCTCGCCGCGCTCGTCGGTCTCCCCCTCGACGCCGAGTCAGGGTCCGCGGCACGCCGATCATCACGCTCGATCCCGTCCCCCACCACACCGATTGAGGAGCCACGTCAATGCACACTGAGATCTGCGACACGCTCGGCATCGAGTTCCCGATCTTCGCCTTCACCCACTGCCGCGACGTGGTCGCCGCGGTCACCAACGCAGGCGGGATCGGCGTCCTCGGTGCCATCGGCTTCACTCCCGACCAGCTCGAGGTCGAGCTGACCTGGATCGACGAACACGTCGGCGACAAGCCCTACGGAGTCGACATCGTGATCCCGGCCAAGTACGAGGGAATGGACGAGATGGACCCCGACAAGCTCGAGGCCCAGATCCGTGGCCTGGTACCGCCCCAGCACAAGGAGTTCGCCCTCAAGATCCTCGCCGACCACGGCGTGCCCGAGATCCCCGAGAGCGAACGGACCTCCAACGGGATGATCGGCTGGACCGCTGCCCACGCCGCCGGCCTCCTCGACGGTGGCCCTGCGCCATCCCAACGTCAAGCTCATCGCCAACGCGCTCGGCACTCCCCCGCCGGACGTGGTCGAGCGGGTCCAGGGGGCCGGCCTGATGATCGGGGCACTGGCCGGATCGGTCAAGCACGCGCTCAACCACAAGGCTGCCGGCCTCGACTTCATCATCTGCCAGGGCTCCGAAGGAGGCGGCCACACCGGCGACGTCGGCAGCATCGTGCTCTGGCCCGAGGTGGTCGACGCGGTCGCACCGATCCCGGTGCTGGCCGCAGGAGGGGTCGGCAGCGGACGCCAGATGGCAGCTGCTCTCGCACTCGGCGCCCAAGGGGTGTGGTCGGGCACCCTCTGGCTCACCGTCGAAGAGGCCGACATCCCGCCCAAGCAGATGGAGACGTACCTTGCCGCCTCCAGCCGGGACACAGTCCGGTCCCGTTCCTTCACCGGGAAGCCGTGCCGCATGCTGCGCAACGACTGGACCGAGGCCTGGGAGGCCGAGGACAGCCCGGACCCGCTCCCGATGCCGCTCCAGATGATGGTGGCCATCGAGGCGGTCTCCCGTGGGCACCGCTACCCGGAACAGGCCAAGGACGTGAACTTCAACCCGTGCGGGCAGGTCATCGGCCGGGCCACCACCGTACGTAAGGCCAAGGACGTGGTCTTCTCGATGGTCGAGGAGTATCATCGAGGCCACCGAGCGCCTCCAGGCCGGAAGTCAGCGTCTGACCCGGAGGGCCGCTCGGTCAGGACGCGACCGAGGTTGTCGTCGGCGACCGCCCGGCCCCGTCGTCCACACCAATACCGTCGCCCGTGGATCTCGGTTACGGTTTCGTGACGTTGCCCGACTTGGGCCGTGAGATGCCGCGGTGCGGCCGGACAATTGGGAGGTTCGATGGGAAGAGGCGGACGATTCGCCGTGGCGGCGGTGCTGGTGGGCGGTCGCCTCGATCACCCTGGCCGCGTGCAGCAGTGGCGGCAGCACGACCTCGACCTCGGGCGCGAGCGTGGGCGCGGTCAAGTCAGGCGGAACCCTGACCATGGCCCTCGACGAGAACCTGTCGGGCTTCAACATCAACACGACGGCGGCCAATCGAGTTCGTCCTCCAGGAGATCCTCGACATCGTCTGGCCGCAGCCCTACATCGTCAATGCCGGCCTCAAGCCGGTCCTCAACACCGACCTGCTCAGCGGCGTGACCGTCACCTCGAACCCCCAGACCGTCACCTACAACATCAATCCGAAGGCGGTCTGGCAGGACGGGACACCCATCGACGCCGACGACTTCATCTACAACTGGCAGGCCCAGAGCGGCAATCCCAGCTACACCGACGTGGGCGGACAGCCCTACGACGTCTTTTCGACCACGGGGTACAGCCAGATCGCCTCGATCACCGGCTCGAACCCGTCCGACGGCGCAGCCTGCGATCCGGGATCAGCTGCCGACAACAACGCCGGGACTCTGCCCCAACGGCAAGACGGTGACCGTCAAGTTCTCCCAGCCCTTCGCCGACTGGCAGAGTCTGTTCATCAACATGGTCCCGGCCCACATCGCCCGGACGGTCGGCTGGAACACCGGGTTCACCGGGCCGACCCAGACCATCTCCGGCAGCTGGTACGAGATCCAGAGCTACACCAACAACCAGTCGGTCGTCCTGGTCCGCAACCCGAAGTACTGGGGGACGCCCGGCAAGCTGAACAAGATCGTCTTCAGCTTCTTCACGGACGACACCCAGGAGGTGCCCGCCCTCCAGAACGGCGAGGTCCAGCTCATCAACCCCTCGACGGTGAGCACCTCGATCGTCCAGAACGCGGCCCAGGTGCCCAACACCACCCGGGTGATCGCGCCCGGGCTGCAGTTCGAGCACCTCGACTTCAACGAGGCCGACCCGTACCTGGCCAAGCTCCAGGTCCGCCAAGCCATCGCGTACGGGACGAACCGGGACCAGATCATCTCGCACACCGTGGGGGAGGTCTACCCGAGCACCGTCCCCCTCGGGAACCGGATGTTCGTGCCGACCCAGCCGCAGTACGTGGACAACGGCTCGGCAGTACGCCACCGTCAACGACCGCCAAGGCCGAGTCCTTGCTCAAGGGGCTCGGGTACAAGATGGGATCCGACGGGTACTTCCATCCCAACGACGGCCCGCAGACCCACCAGGACCTCACCTTCACCATCCAGTCCACCTCCGGCAATGCCGTGCGCTCCCAGACCGAGCAGCTCTTCCAGGCGAACATGAAGACCATCGGCATCAAGATCAACATCCAGAACTACGACGCCAACACCTTCTTCGGGACCAACCTCCCGCAACGGCAGCTACCAGATCGCCGAGTTCGCCTGGGTCTCGTCGCCGTTCCCGTCCGGACAATCAATCGGTGTACTGCTCGTACACGAGCTCCAACGTGCGCCTCCAACTGGATCCACTACGCCAATCCGGAGGTCGACAAGCTGTTGGCTGCAGGTGCCGCGGCAACCTCGGCGAGTCAGGAAGCCAGTCGACTTCAACCAAGCGGACCAGATGATCTGGAACGACATGGCCACGCTGCCGCTGTACCAGGTACCCAGCTATTTCGCCTGGAATTCGAACTACGGCAACCTCGTGCCCAACGTGTCCGAGTCCGGCATCCCCTGGAACGCCAACCTGTGGGGGCTGAAGACCTCGTAGGCTCGCTCCCTCCGTGACCCGGTACATCCTCCAACGGCTGCTCATCAGCGTGGTCGTGCTCTTCCTGGCGACCATCCTCGTGTTCGTCCTGGTCGCCGAATCGGGTAATCCGCTCGCCACGCTCCGGGAGAACCCGCACATCTCCCACTCGACCATCGTGGCCCGCGAGAAGCTCCTCAACCTCGACCACCCGCTCTGGGACCGGTACTGGATCTGGTTCTCCCATGCCATCCGGGGGGACTTCGGAACGACGATCGCCGGCCAGCCGGTCGGGCCGCAACTGATATCACACCTGCTGGTCACCTTGCGGATGGTGGTCCTGGCCACCCTCCTCTCCATCGTGCTCGCCCTCGCCGTCGGCGTCTATGCAGCGCTCCGCCAGGGTCGAGCTCGGCGACCATGTGGCCACCGTGACCAACTTCCTCTTTCTCGCCGCACCGGTCTTCGTGGTGGGGTTGCTGCTCAAGGAGTTCGTCGCGATCCCGATCAACGACCACCTCAACCGCATCGTCTTCTACACCAACGGTGAGCAGAGCCCGACGCTCTCCGGACCCTTTCTCGCACGCCTGCCCGACTACGCAGCGCACACCGTGCTGCCGACGATCACGCTCATCCTGGTCAGCTACTCCTCGTGGGCGATCTACCAGCGGGCGTCGATCCTGGAGACCCTGGACACCGACCACGTGCGGCTGGCCCGGGCCAAGGGGATCTCGCCGCGTCGGGTCCTGTTCCGCCATATCTTCCGCAACGCCCTCATCCCGGTGACCACCGTCATCGCACTCGACTTCGCCGCCGTGCTCGGCGGCGCCCTCATCACCGAGATCGTGTTCGGCTGGCAGGGCCTCGGCGTCTGGTTCCTCAACGGGGTCAACGACTCTCGATGTCAACGTGACCTTGGCCTACCTGCTGATCACCGCGATCGTTCGTGATCCTCTTCAATCTGATCGCAGACATCGTCTACGCCTTTCTCGACCCGCGGATCCGGTATGACTGAGATCTCCGATCCCTCACCTCGTCGGCAACGGATCGAACGGGTCGGCACAACCGAGGCCGGCATGCACACACTGCCCGGCGCGCCGCCGACGGGTTCGGAGGACGGCCCCGACGAACACGGGATGACCGGGGACACCCACGGCCAGCTGGCCACGGTGGCCCGGCGGCTCGTCCACGAGCCGCTCGCCCTGGTCGGTCTGCTCGATCTTCTTCGGTCTCGCGGTCGCCGCCATCCTGACCGGGCTCTTCTGGACGTACAGCTACACCACCATCACCAACACCCTCAATTCGCCGCCGTCGCTCTCCCACCCCTTCGGCACCAACAGCATCGGCGGCGACATGTTCGCCCAGGTCATGCACGGGCACCCTCCAGGACATCGAGATCGCCCTCACTCGTGGCCGTCCTGGCGACCGTCCTCGGCTCGTTGGTCGGCGCCATCGCCGGCTTCTACGGCGGACGGGTCGACACCGCCCTCATGCGCTTCGTCGACCTGATCCTGGTCGTCCCGGTGCTGGCCGTTCTCATCGTCCTCGCCAACATCGGTGGCCAAGCAGTCGAGCAACTGGTTCTGGCTCGCGGTCATCATCGGGGCGATCTCGTGGACCTACATCGCCCGCCTGGTGCGGGCCGATTTCCTCACGCTGCGTGAGCGGGACTTCGTCGAGGCCTCCCGGGCCCTCGGGGCGTCCGATTCGAGACTGATCCTGCGCCACATGCTCCCCAATGCCGCTCGGTCCGATCATCGTCAACGCCACGATCACCGTGGCGCTGAGCATCGTCCTCGAGTCGACCCTCTCCTTCTCGGCCTCGGCATCCAGCCTCCCAACGTGTCACTGGGCCTGCTCATCGACCAGGGCCAGGACTCGGCCACCACCGAGTGGTGGCTGTTCGTCTTCCCGGTCGTCTTCCTCGTCGTGCTGATCCTCTCGGTGTTCTTCGTCGGGGACGGGCTGCGCGAGGCGCTCGACCCCAAGAAGTCCAGGGTCCGGGCCTGACATGGACGACTTCCTGGTCGTCGACGACCTCGTCGTCGACTTCGCCACGGGCGCCGGCACCGTGCACGCCGTGCGCGGGCATCAGCTTCACCCTGGCCCCCCAAGAGGTCCTCGGCATCGTCGGCGAGTCCGGATCGGGCAAGTCGGTCACCGCCCTCGCCACGATGGGGCTCCTGCCCGAGGAGCGCCTCCGTCCAGGGCTCGATCACCTACGCCGGGCAGGAGCTCCTCGGCCTCAAGGACAAGGAGCTGACCACGATCCGGGGGCGCAAGATCGCCATGATCTTCCAGGACCCGATGACCTCGCTCAACCCGGTGTACACGGTGGGCTGGCAGATCGCCGAAGCCGTGCGTGCCCATCAGGACGTGACCAAGGGCGAGGCCATGGCCAAGGCGGTGGACCTCCTCGATGCGGTCGGGATCCCCGAACGCCGCGGAGCGGAGTCGGAGCTACCCCCACGAGTTCTCCGGCGGAATGCGCCAACGGGTCGTCATCGCGATCGCCATGGCCAACGACCCTGCCGTCATCCTGGCCGACGAACCGACGACCGCCCTCGACGTGACCGTCCAGGCGCAGGTGCTCGGATCGCTCCGCACGGCTCTCGAGGAGACCCGGGCGGCGCTGCTGCTCATCACCCACGACCTCGGGGTCATCGCCGGCCTGGCCGACCGGGTCCTCGTCATGTACGCCGGGCGCCCCGTCGAGGTCGGCACGGTCGAACAGATCTTCTACCGTCCTGCGATGCCCTACACCCACGGACTCCTCGGTTCGCTCCCGCGGCTCGACGCAGAGGGAAGCGAGCGATTGCGCCAGATCCCGGGCTCGCCCCCCTCGATTGTCGGCTCCTCCACGGGCTGCCCCTTCGCTCCGAGGTGCCCGATGCGCAAGGAGATCTGCGACATCGAGGAGCCCGGGCTCCGCCCGGTCGCGGGTTCCGACCATGCCGCCGCCTGTCACTTCGCCGACGAGGTGGGCGGGATGCCGATCGCGTCGATGTTCTCCGACACGGTGGCCGACCACGAGGGCTCGCCGTGACCGCCACGGAGGGGACGCATGCGGCGGTGACCACCGGGGCGGGCGCCTCCGCCGTCGCCGACGAGGCCGGGCCTCTCCTCGAGGTCGTCGATCTGGTCAAGCACTACCCGGTCCGCAATCGGACCTTCCGCCGGTCGCGAGGGATCGTGCACGCGGTGTGCGGGGTGACCTTCTCGATCGGGCGGGGTCAGACCCTTGGCCTGGTCGGCGAGTCAGGTTGCGGGAAGACCACCACCGGCCGGGCCGTGCTCCAGCTCGTCGAGCCGACGTCGGGCTCGGTGCGCTTCGAGGGTCGAGAGCTGGTCGGCCTGGCGCACGCGGCGATCCGAGAGGTCCGTCGTGACATCCAGGTCGTGTTCCAGGACCCCTTCGCCTCGCTCGATCCGAGGATGCCGGTGGGCGAGTCGATCGCCGAGCCGCTCCACATCCATGACCTGTGGGAACGGGGCTCCGGGCGGCGCAGGGTCGCCGACGCACTGCAGCTGGTCGGCCTCGAGCCCCAGCACGCCAACCGGTTCCCCAACGAGTTCTCGGGTGGCCAACGGCAACGGATCGGCATCGCCCGAGCCCTCGATCCTGGAACCCAAGCTCCTCGTGCTCGACGAGCCGGTCTCGGCGCTCGACGTCTCCATCCAGGCGGGGGTGGTCAACCTGCTGGAGGACCTCCAGAAGCAGCTCGGCGTGTCCTATCTGTTCATCGCCCACGACCTGTCGGTGGTCCGCCACATCTCGCACAGGGTCGCGGTCATGTACCTCGGGCGCATCGTGGAGATGGGGACCCGCGCCGACGTCTACGAGCACCCGGAGCACCCCTACACCCAGGCGCTGCTGTCGGCCGTCCCGGTGCCCGACCCCCGCAAGGAGCGCTCGCGGCGGCACATCGTCCTCCAGGGCGACGTGCCCAGCCCGGAAGCTCCCCCGAGCGGGTGCCGGTTCCGCACGAGGTGCTGGAAGGCCCAGGAGCTCTGTGCCCGGGAGGTCCCGGCCCTGGTCGACCGCGGCGGCGGCCACCCGGTCGCCTGCCACTTCCCCGAGCAGGCCTCGGTCGTCTGAGCACGGCCCGGAGCGCTCCGAGCAGCGGAAACGGTATCTTTTGGATCCGGCTGGCGCGATGATATTTCCGGCCACCGCGTCGTGGCCGGAACGAGGTGCGGGATGTGCCGCGCCGGAAGTGGAGGGATCATGCTCGTCGCCACCATCCTCAAGGCCAAGGGAAACAGCGTCGCGACGGTCACCCGCGACGTCACGGTGGGGACGGTCGTGGCCGAACTGGTCCGCCACCGTGTGGGGGCGCTCATCGTCTCACCGGGCGATGGCACCATCGAGGGAATCGTGTCCGAACGCGACGTGGTCTGGCACCTGAGCGAGGTCCGGACCGACCTGCTCGACCAACCGGTGACAGCGATCATGTCGAGCTCGGTCAGGGTCTGCGCGCCCACCGACGACGTGCAGTCGATCATGAACCTCATGACCGAGCAGCGGATCCGCCACGTGCCAGTGGTCGACAAGGGGAAGCTGATCGGGATCGTCAGCATCGGCGACGTGGTCAAGAGCCGGATGGGCGAGCTCGAGAAGGACCGCAACGAACTGATGGAGTACATTACCGCCCGCTAGGGACAGCATTGCTTGCAATTCGACGGGGGCCGTGACGAGAATGGCCCGAGGAGAGGACCGGTCCTCATGGCGGGAGCTCGGATGCGCAAAGACAAGCGGCTCGAATTGTTGCGGGGCGTTCCCCTCTTCTCCGGATGCACGAAACGAGAGCTCACCGAGATAGAGAGCCTCACGTCGATGATCGACGTGGCCGAGGGCACCGAAGTGGCGACGTTCGGGACCCCGGGTCAGGAGTTCTTCATCATCGTCGACGGCTGGGCGACCGCAACGCGCAACGGACTCGCGCTCGTGGTGCTCGGCCCTGGCTCCTTCTTCGGCGAGCTCGCCCTCCTGGACGGCGGCGATCGCACGGCGACGGTGGCAGCCGACACCGATATGACGCTCCTGGTGCTGTCGAGGCGAGAGTTCCGCTCCCTCCAGTCCACCGCACCGTCGGTCGCCTACAAGCTGCTGGTCGAGCTCGGGACCCGGCTGCGTCGAGCGGACGCCATGCTCACCGACCTCGCGGAACGGGACGCCGCCGCACTCGCTGCCCTCTCGTCCTCGCTCTGAGGCCGGATCGGGCTCGCTCCCTCTCCCCTTGGGCCGGTGGTCGGCCCACCCGGCTGGTCACCACCTGTTCACCGAAGCTTCAGCCATTCGTGACGGTGGCGTCACCGAGCGGTTGGTAGATCGGGTGGCGGTCCGATGCACACCCTCCCCGGTGCGATTGTCGGCGGACCACAGGGTTGCAGCGCCCCGTGCCGGCCGGGCAGGCCGGCACGGGGACGCTCCCCACAGGTGCGTTCCCGAGGGACTGTCCGGTCCTGGGTCGGGCGGGCCTCCGGGCCCGGATCACCAGAACGACGAGTCTGCGGTGAGACCGAGGTCCGGGAAGGCGCCCGCGATCATCGGCTGACAGTTCCCCCATCCCTCGCCTCCGTGGTCGAGATCACGCACGTGGACGACGGTGTCCCGGAGCTGGTGCATCTCGCGTGCGAGTCCCGGATCGGAACAGTCCGGGAGTCGCTCCCCGTCGACGTGCAGTTCACCACGCCACTCGCCGTGGTGGTGACCCCTCCACCCGAAGTACAGCCCGACGCCGAGCTGGAACCCGGTCTGGGTCGGCACCTCGAACTGGAAGTGGCGCTCGCCGCCCACCTCCATCTGCGCGGTCACCGTGCCTCCGAGGAGTCGCCGGTTCGCGGGGTCGTAGGCCAGGTCGAGACCGATATCGGCGACCCGCTCGACCCGGCCGTCCGCGTGCTCGATCCCTCCGATCACCGTCCGGTGTGACCGCCCGAATCCCTCCACGTGGACGAGGTGCAGGAACAGCCCCCACCGGCGTCCGTCGGGGTCCTGCATGAGCACCGGACTCCAGATCATCCGGAAGTCCATGTCGGAGGCCGGGTTGAACGGGTCGGTGTCGGTCGGGGGCACTCCGACGTCGTACCGCACGCCCCAGGAGTGGTCCCGGGTGGAGACCCATTCGTCGGGGTCGATCACCTGTCGCTCACCGTCGACCTCGACCCAGCCCGAGGCCACCCCGATCTGGTGATAGCGCACCAATTCGGCGCTCACCCGGTAGCCGAGGGGCGCCCGCTGATGGGTGCGCTCCTCGAGCGTGGGCGGGAGCACCGCTTCGAAGACCCAGTCGAACGCCACCGGTTGGCACTCGTTGGCGTCGAGGGCGAACCGGATCCGTTTCATCGGCTCCAGCACCTCGTAGCGCACCGGTCCCACCACCGTCCGGTCCGGGTCGGGGAAGAGCCGGCGGCTCCCCCGCACGGTCAGCTGCTCGACGCCGCGTGAGATTCCCGCGTAGCCGTCCAGGACGTTTCGGTTGGTGTACTTGCCGAGGCCGAAGCCGAGCTGCAGGGTCCCGTCCCGCTTCGCCGCCATCGCGCAGACCTTCTCGGTCCAGGAGGGATCGCTCGGTCCCACGGTGGAGAAGGTGTCGACGATCTGGTGGTTGAAGCCGTCGTCGGCCGGTCCCAACGGCCCGATCGGATTGGCCATGGTGGTTCCCTCCATGCTGCGTCGGGCCGCGAACCGGCGGCGGTCTCATCCTCGGTGCGGCCCGCGCCGTTCCCGGCGAAGGCGGATGGGGTCCCGTTCCCCAGCTATTCCTGCCGGATCGTGGCGTCGGATCCGGCGGTCCGACACGGACTCCTCATCCAACCAGCACCCTCGGCGGCGGGAAGCCCTCTGCCTCGCAGAGTGCCAGGTAGGCAGCCAACGTCCCCGCGCCGTCGAACACGCTCTCCACGTTGCCATCGGCGTCGAGGTTGAGATTGACGCCGTACATCTGGAACCAGACCCGCGTCTGGTCTTCGACGCACTGCAGCGTGTGCACCGACCCCGCAGGCTCGTAGAGAAACGACCCCGCGTGGTTGACGTAGTCGTACTCCTTGTACCGCCACGCACCAGAAGCGGTGTATGCGTAGACGGGACCGGTGTGCCGGTGCTTCTGGACCTCGTAGCCGGCCTGGAAGATGTTCTCGACGATCCAGAGCCCCTCTTCGGGCTTGACCTGGATCACCTTGAGCTTGCTGCCGTCGCCGATATCGACGAACGGGAGTTCGTCGGCCCCGATGTGCACCGCCGTCGGAATCTCCAATTGGGTCATGACGTCGCGATCCCTCCGATTGGCGTGCCGGCGGTCGTCGCCGGCAACGGGCAGGTACTCGGCGCAACTCTATTCGCCCGGCCGGGCGGGGGTCCCGTGACCGGTCCCCTCCCCCACCCTGCGGGCACAGCACTACCCCCGGGCGTTACCCGAACGTGTGCACCCGGTCGGCAGACGGTGCCAGGAGCAGCCCGTCACCGATGGAGGGAGTCGGGAAGTGGTTGGCGACGCTGCCGATGGAGAACTGCACCAGCGGTGTACCGGTGTTGCGATCGAGCCCGTACAGGACGCCGCCCTGGCTGATGGTCCAGACCAGCGAGCCGGCGACGATGGGCGGACCCGATGAGTCCGACGAGGACCGCCAGAGAACGGTCATCTTCGCCGGTGACGCGGTCACCCGGACCGACATGATGCCGTTCGAGCACGGGACGTAGACCGTCTGGCCTGCGATGGCCGTTCCCCCGTCGACTGTCGAGCCACAGAACGAGCTCAACGTGGCCAGCTGATGACCCACCCCGCCGAGGTGCGACCCGTTCAGGAGATACGCCGTCCTCGACTTGCCGGCCTGGAAGACGAGTCCGTCGGCGAACAGTGCCGGGGACGACGATCCGAGATCCAGGTCGTGTCCGTTGTCCGAGGCCCAGGTCGACGGGGAGAAGAACTGGAGTGGGCGCAACGCCGAGGACAATTCGATGACGGCATCGCTGTCATCGGGCGATGCACCCGAGGTGTTCGAACCGTTTCCGGTCGCCACCCAGATGTCACCGGAGCCGCTGACCGCTGGGGCTGCTCCGCCCATCCAGACGGCCCCCTGGTCGTTGCCGGCAGCACTGTCGACCTCGAAGGTGCGGAGGGCCCCACCGGTCACCGGTGCCCCCACCACCCAGCCGTGATAGGTCGAGCAGTCACCGGCGTTCCCGCCGAACCCGATGATCACCCGACCGGCCGACAGGGTGAGTGCTGCGCGTTGGAGCAGGGCTGCGTGGTCGGAGCCCGGGGGATCCACCCTCTGGTCGAGGAGCACCTTCCCGGTCGCCAGCGAGAGACCGACCAGATGATGGGAGATCGAGTGGTCGGTGTCCTCGTCGGCGACGGCGAACACCTCGTCGCGGGCTGCGTCGATCACGGGGGACGAGGTGATGCCGACCACCGGTCTGATATCCCCGCACGGCAGGTCGCCCGCCGGCACCGGCGTCCCGAGATGTCGTGACCAGAGGATGCTCCCCCTGGTCGCCGCGTCGAGGGCATAGACCGTGTCGTTCTCGGTGGCGACGACGACGGTCGTCCCGGAAACGAGGGGCTCGCCATAGAGCTGCCCGTCCAACACCGACGACGTCCAGACCGCTTTTGCCGACTGGTAGGAATCGGTTCCGCTTGCGATCCCGGATCCGGAGAACGTGCGATGGTAGACGGGCCAGTTGGCGGTCGATCCCGCAGGCGCGCTGCTGCGTGCTGCCGCGACACTGGAGAGCGCAAGTGCGCCGGCGCCGAGCACGGCGGCCACTGCGCACAGTGCTGCGATCCGCATCCTCCGCCGACGAGACCTCGGGTTGGTCGAGCGCACACCGGCGTTGGCAGACCCCATCCTCAGCACCTCCACGACTACCGGTACGGGGCGACGGATCCCGTCCGTCATCCCCTGCGTCGTTCCGACGGTCGACTCAGACGATACCGGCCCGGGACGGAGCTGAGGTGCCCGGGTGCGCTGTCACGATCCCGTCAGGCAGGGGTCGACCGGGAGTCATCGATTCCACCGAGGGCGATCCGGAGCGCGGTCAGCTGCGCAGGTACAGCGCGCCACCACATCCAGCGCCCCCGCTTCTCCCCGACGATGAGGCCTGCTGCGGCGAGCCTGTGCGTGTGGTGAGAGATCGTGGGCTGGCTCTTGCCGAGTGGTGCTTCGAGATTGCAGCTGCACACCTCACCGCCGCTGGCAACGATCGAGAAGATCCGGAGCCGGACGGGATCGCTGAGCGCGGCCAGCACCTCGGCCATCGCGACCGCCTGCTCTTCGGACAGGGCGCGCCCGGTCAGCGGCGGGCAGCAGAGGAGCTCGGGGTCGGTGGTTTCGGTCGTCACGTTCTCGCTCCAGTTATATTGACATCGATCAATGTATCGTTCATACTCAACAATCGACAGTCCTCAATGTAAGGGAGCGCCATGTCCCGCGTGCAACTCGCCCTCAACGTGTCCGATCTCGAGGAGGCTGTGGCCTTCTATTCGACGCTGTTCAACGCCAGTCCAGCCAAGGTCCGGCCCCGGTATGCCAACTTCTCGATTGCCGAGCCACCCCTCAAACTGGTACTCATCGAAGGGGCAGGCCAGCCCGGCAGCCTCAACCACCTGGGGGTAGAAGTCGCCTCGCCCGATGCGGTGGCCGCTGCGGCGGTGTCCTTGCGCGACCAGGGCATGGAGACCCGCGTCGAGGAGCAGACCACGTGCTGCTACGCGGTCCAGGACAAAGTGTGGGTGGATGGACCCGACGGGGCCCGCTGGGAGGTCTACACGGTGCTGGCGGATGCAGACAGCTTCGGAGCCGTCGCCGAGGACGGGACCTCCGACGCCACCGAACGCGAGCTGCACACCGGAAGCCCGGCTGGATCCACGTCCAGCTGCTGCTGAACATCCGTCTCGGCTCGCCAGGGGCACCATGAACGACGTCGTCCTGTGGCGCCGCCTGGCCGCGGAGTACCTCGGCAGTGCCTTCCTCGCTGCCATCGTCATCGGATCGGGCATCGCCGCCCAACAGCTCTCCCCGGGGAACGACGGGCTGGAGTTGCTGCAGAACGCCATCGTGACCGGAGCCGGCCTGTTCGCGGTCATCCTGATCTTCGGAGCACTGTCGGGTGCTCACTTCAATCCGGTCGTCTCGTTCGTGGACGCCGTCTTCGGTGGGATCTCCTGGCGTGACGCCGCCGCGTATCTGCCTGCCCAGGTGGCCGGCTGCGTCACCGGCGCCATCGTGGCGAACATCATGTTCTCGCTCCGGACAGTCTCGATCTCGACCCATCACCGGGCGACCGGACCGCACCTCCTCTCCGAGGCCGTCGCCACCCTCGGGCTGGTCCTGGTCATCTTCGCGCTGGCCCGCTCCGGAAAGACCGCCTACACGCCTGCCGCAGTCGGCGCCTACATCACCGCTGCCTACTTCTTCACCTCATCGACCAGCTTCGCCAACCCGGCCATCACCATCGGGCGGATGTTCTCCAACACCTTCGCCGGCATCGCACCGTCGTCTGCCCCGTGGTTCATCGGAGCCCAGATCGTCGGCGGGATCGCCGCGATCGGCCTCCTCTTCCTGCTCTACCCCGGGATCACCCCCGCAGAATCCGCCGACATCATCGTGCCCCACCTGCGAGGGACCGAAGACCCAGAGACCGGGTTCGACGCTCACCACTGAGGTGGACCGCCGGAATCGTGCCCAGCCCGAGGAGTCCCAATGCACATCATCGCCGTCGGAGGCAGTGACGCCGGGATCAGCGCAGCGTTGCGGGTCCGCGAGCTCGACCGCACGGTGGACGTCACCGTGGTGGTCGCGGACGCCTACCCGAACTTCTCGATCTGCGGCATCCCGTACTACATCTCGGGCGAGGTGACCCACTGGCAGAACCTTGCGCACCGGACCGCTGCCGAACTGGAGCGGACCGGGATGCAGGTACGGGTCGACACCCTGGCTCGCCAGATCAACGTCGCGGACCGCACCCTGCTGGTCACCGACCCTGACGGAAACGATGAGCCGCTCTCGTACGACGAGCTCATCGTCGGTACCGGTGCCCTGCCCGCCGTTCCTCCGATCGAGGGTGTCGGCGGCGAGGGTGCGCTCGGTGTCCCCGACGGCGTCCACCTCCTGCATTCGATGGCAGACACCTTTGCCGTCATGGAGACACTAGAGGAGGCGGCCCCTGACAGCGCGGTAATCGTCGGAGCCGGCTACATCGGCCTCGAAATGGCAGAAGCGCTCGCCACACGGGGTCTCCGGGTCACCCAAATGGAGCAACTCGGAGAAGTCCTCCCGACCGTCGATCCCGAGCTCGGGGCACTGGTGCGGACCCAGCTGACCGACCACGGTGTCGAGGTCCTCACCGGTGCCACGGCGACCAGGATCTCGCTGCGCCCCCGTGACGGCGGTGGTCGACTCAGGGTCGACGCCACGACAACGGCGGGTGACCTGCACCGGTGCGTCGACATGGTCCTCCTGGTCGTCGGCGTGCGACCGGACACGCAGCTGGCCGCCACCGCAGGCGCCGCACTCGGGCACGGTGGTGCCCTCGAGGTGGACACCCAGATGCGGACCAACCTGCCCCACGTCTTCGCAGCCGGCGACTGCGCGATCACCCACCACCGACTCCTCGGCATCACCTACCTCCCCCTCGGGACGACAGCTCACAAGCAGGGCCGCGTTGCGGGCGAGAACGCACTCGGGCGGAGCCGCGTGTTCGCCGGGAGCCTCGGGACCCAGGTCGTCAAGATCTTCGACCACGCTGTCGCCCGGACAGGACTGCGGGACCACGAAGCGCGATCTGCAGGCTTCGACCCGGTGACCGTGGGAAGCGAGGCGGACGACCACAAGGCGTACTACCCGGGGAGCCACCGGATCTCCATGCGGTTCACCGGCGACCGCGCCACCGGGCGTCTGCTCGGGGTCCAGCTGTTCGGGCACCGCCGGGCCGAGGTGGCCAAGCGGATCGACATCGCGGCGACTGCCCTCTTCCACGGCATGACGGTCGAGCAGATGAGTGACCTCGACCTCTCCTACACCCCTCCGCTGGGGAGCCCCTGGGACGCCGTGCAGATGGGTGCGCAGGCCTGGGTCTACCGGCACTGACTCCAGCAGGGACGCTCCATCAATCCGCTTCGTCGAACACCCGTCGGCCGAGCGCACTTGCGCCGACCGTTCGACGGTACTGGACTCGGCACGACCACCTCACGGAAGATGCGTGCCCCGATGAAGTTCGACACCCAGCTGACCGATGGCGAGGCGGCCCCCGACCACGCTCGCCGTCTCGAGGACCTCGGCCTCGACGGCGCGTTCAGCTTCGAAGGGCCCCACGACGTGTTCACCCCGTTGATCCTCGCAGCCGGAACCACCCATTCGCTCGAGCTGGCCACCAACGTGGCCATCGCCTTTCCGCGCAACCCGATCCAGCTGGCCCACCAGGCGAACGACCTCCAGCTCCTGTCGAAGGGGCGCTTCACGCTCGGGCTCGGGACCCAGGTCAAGGCTCAGATCGAGCGCAGGTACGGAGCCGAGTTCGAGCGCCCGGTCGCACGGATGCGGGACAAGGTCGCCGCGCTCCGAGCGATCTTCCACTCCTGGGAGACCGGGGAGCGCCTCGACTTCCACGGAGAATTCTCGTCCCATACCCTGATGACCCCGACATTCGATCCGGGACCCAATCCCTACGGCACGCCTCCGATCGCCATCGGGGCGCTCGGCCCCCAGATGGTCCGTCTCGCTGCGGAGGTCGCCGACGGGTTACTGGTGATGCCCTTCAACACCGCGGCCCATTTCCGTGAACGGACACTCCCCGCGATCGAAGAAGGTCTGGTTCGCGGTGGGCGTGCCCGTAGCGATCTCGAGGTGACCGCGGAGATCATCGTGTGCTGCGGGAGGGACGACGCCGAGCTCGAGACCGCGACGTCCGGCTCCCGCTGGCTCCTCGCCTTCTACGGCTCCACACCCGCGTACAGGCCGGTCCTCGAGGTCGAAGGGTGGGGAGACCTGCAACCGGAGCTGAACCGCCTGTCCAAGGCGGGTCGCTGGGACGAGATGCCCTCGAGCATCGACGACACGATGCTGGCCACGCTGGCTGCAGTCGGCTCGCCCAAAGAGGTCGCAGCCATCATCGCCGACCGGTTCGGTGGGGTTGCAGAGAGGGTTGCCTTCTACACGCCCTATCAGGTCAGCGAGGACGTCGTCGGGGAACTGGTCGACGCGCTCAAGGGCGCGCACGGTCCCGGGGCCGGGACTGCGTGACCGACAACCCGATCCTCCTCGACGTCGACGGCGGCGTCGCGACGATCACGCTCAACCGACCCGAGGTGCGCAATGCCTTCGGGAACGGAATGGGCGACGAGCTGGCCCATGCATTCCGCACCTGCGACGCCGACGATCGAGTCCGGGTGGTCGTCCTGACCGGCACACCGCCGGCGTTCTGTGCGGGTGCCGATCTCTCCGGAGGAGCAGAGACATTCGCCAAGCGGGACGAGCCGGGCTTCAGCGCCGCAGCCGTGCCGATGCCAGCGTGGCAGGTCCGCAAGCTGGTCATCGCCGCGGTCAACGGCCATGCCATCGGGGTGGGATTGACACTCACCCTCCAGTGCGACATCCGGATCTTCGCCACGGATGCCAAGTACGGCATCCTCCAGACGCGACGGGGCGTTATGGGGGATGCCTACTCCCACTGGACGCTCCCGAGGATCGTCGGACAGTCGGCTGCCGCGGACATCCTGCTCACCGGTCGCACGTTCGATGGCTTCGAGGCCAAGGAGTTGGGGCTCTGCAGCCGGGTGCTGCCCTCCGGCGAGGTCCTTCCGGCCGCGATCGACCTCGCCCGTGACGTGGCCGCGAACACGGCCCCGCTCTCCGTGGCCGCCAGCAAGGAGCTGCTCTGGTCCACCTGGGAGCTCTCCGCCGACCAGGTCGAGCAACGGGAGACGGCTCTCCACCATCAGCTCATGGACCATCCGGATGCCCGTGAGGGGTTGCTCTCCTATCTCGAGCACCGGGCGCCGCGTTGGCAGGGCACCCTTCCGCGCCGATCGCCCTGAGCGCGCATCCCCGCGGGAGGTCCGGGCATGGCACGCCGTCAGGGCGCGGCTGCGGGGTCAGGCTCCATCAGCTGCGCTGCCAGTCCACGCAGATCGCCGTCCTCGTCGGACCAGGTCTCGGCGGCACCGAAGCCACATGCCTCGAGCGTCGCAGCAAGCCCACGGTCCTGCTCGTTTCCGACTTCGGTGAGAAGCCAGCCACCCGGTCGAAGCAGACCCGCGGCTGACGCAACGACCCGCCGCACCAGATCGAGCCCATCACTGCCCCCGTCCAACGCGATCCGAGGCTCATATCGCTGGACGTCCGCCGGCAGAAACCGTAGGTCGGTGGTCGGGACGTAGGGCGCAACAGCCGTCACGACATCGAAGGCGCATCGAGCGATCGGTTGGCCGAGATCCCCGATGACGGTAAGCACCCCGTTGCGACGGGCACAATCCGCTGCGAGCCGGTCCGAATCAACCGCCACGACCGTCGCGACTGGCACTGCGGCCATCAGGTGGACAGCCACCGCCCCGGATCCGGTGCAAAGATCCACAGCCCGGGACGGTCGGTCACAGGTTGCCAAGAGCTCCGCGCCGCGGGTGGCCAACTCCTCGGTCTGCATCCGAGGGACATAGACCCCCGGGTCGACGCGCACCGTCTGACCGCAGAACCGCATCGTGCCCGTGATCCACGCCAGAGGCTCACCCGCCTCGCGTCGTCTGACGGATGCCTCGAGGGTTGCCTCATCGCGGGCAGCAGCGATCAGCTCTTCGGCTTCCTCCTCGGCGGCGAGGCAGCCGGCTGCCGTCAGGCGGTCGATCACGGCAGCCGCGCTCAGCGGCAGTGAGCTCACGGCACCTTTTTGAACATCGCGGGACGATCAGATCGGCGGAGACGCACCGGCCGCCAGACAGACATTTTCGCCCAATCTGCCCATCGTTTGGACAGCAGATACCGCACAGTGGCGATGGACCGTTTCGCTACCCGACGAACGACTTGATGTTCTTGACGAGCTTGTCTTCGATCTCGAAATTCCAGGCAACGTCAGCAACGTCAACGACGAGGAACAGCCCCGAGATGAGCAGCGTCTCGATCGCAGCCGTCCCAATGTGCTCGAGCCACTTGCCGATGCCGATCCGAACCGTGAAGTCGGCAGGGCTACCCGCAATCGTGACGGTCAGCGCTCGGTCCGCAGCAACAACCCCGCGCAGGAAGCCCCCCTTCTTCGCCTGGATGACCACGCCTTGTTCATTCGCAGCCGAACTCTGGACGGTGAAGCCGTCGGATTTGAGGTACTCCTCGATATGGGACTGCAGAGCGCTCAGGTCCGTTCCCTTGCCTTGGAACTGCTCTTGCTTGTCACCGATCATGACAGCCTCCATTGCTTGGTCGTCGGAACGCACAATCCACGAGATTCAGTTTGACGGCATCGGCCGACGCTGGTCGCTTCCATCCAGCTTCCGTCCAGCCTTCGGGGGATCGGGTCCGGCATGAGAAGAAAACTAGTGCGTCCCTGGTAGGTGTACCGGTCGCCTTCTCGGCACTCGCATCCGACAGGTCGGAGTCTGGGCAGACGATCTTCGCCGTCGTCCCACTGCAGGTCGGTAAGGACGTCCGCCTCCTTCGGACGTCCGCCTCCTTCGGTCCAGGAATTGCCAGACGTAGCGCGAAGGGGCCCCGGCTGTTTTGCCGGGGCCTCCTTCGTCGTACGTCCACTACATGCTGCCAACTCAGGGTCTAAACAGTGAAATTCCCCATGTTGACGATCTTGAGGGCATGCGGAGCTGCGACCTGCTTGTAGACGCATGCGTACCCAGAGAACACTCCACCGCGCATCCCGACGGCCGTGCCGCCGGCCGTACCGGTGTTCACATGTCCGGTCTCGTGCTCCTTGAGATCCTTCGTGTAACCCGTCAGTGCCGCGCAGTTATTGGTCACCGAAGCGTACGTGTAGGTCGTCTTCGAGGTCTTGCCGCTTCCCCACGTGACGGTCTTCGTGGAGACGACGTTCGTACCGTGGGCCGGAGCAACTCCGGCATCCGCGGCAATCGCCCCGCCGCCGGTGCACCCGGTCAGTGACTGGCTCGTGATGGTACCGGTGAGATGCGTACAGGTCACCGTGAGTGGTGTCGCCGATGCGATGCCGCCGGGCACGACCACCGCGACCAGCGATGCGGATCCGGCCAGCGCAGCACACAGCAGCAGCCGTGCAGAGAGTTTGGTTCGCAACGTAATTCCCCCTAGCTATCAGTCGGCGAAGTCGGTCGACTCCCCCCGTTTGTCCAATCGACGGAATCGACCCTACCCGAACAGGCCAACGGTTGCCCGGCATGCGACTGATCAGTGCACACCAGACCCGCTCTGAGGGTGCACCAGTGGTTGCCAGTTGCAAGTCTGTTTGCGGCCTGGAGTTGTGGGATAGCTACGTTCCGAATGCCAATGCCTACTCTTCGTGAACGTTTTGGTAGCTAGCCGGACGGCTTGCCCTGCGGCGCCGGCGGGACCGTAGGTACTCCCGGTTCAGGTTGGCGATGCTCGTCGAGCGGGATGCCCTTGGGACAGGCAACGGCGCACTCCCCGGTGTTGGTGCACCCGCCAAAGGACTCCTCGTCCATGGTCTCCACCATCCGCCAGACCCGGCTCTCCCGCTCGGGCTGCCCCTGGGGGAGGCTGTTCAGGTGGGCCACCTTGGCCGCGGTGAACAGCATGGCCGAGCCGTTCGGGCAGGCGGCCACGCAGGCCCCGCATCCGATGCAGGTGGCGTTCTGGAAGGCCAGGTCGGCCACGGGCTTCGGCACCGGAGTCGCGTGGGCCTCGGGGGCGCTGCCCGTGGGCGCGGTGATGTACCCGCCGGACTGGATGATCCGGTCGAAGGCCGAGCGGTCGACCACCAGGTCCTTGATCACCGGGAAGGCCTTGGCCCGCCAGGGCTCGACATCGATGACGTCGCCGTCGGAGAAGGTCCGCATGTGCAGCTGGCAGGTGGTCGTCTGCTCCGGCCCGTGGGCCCGGCCGTTGATGACCACACCACAGGAGCCGCAGATGCCCTCCCGGCAGTCGTGGTCGAAGGCCACCGGCTCCTCGCCCCGCACGATGAGGTCCTCGTTGAGCACGTCGAGCATCTCCAGGAACGACATGTCCGGGCTGACGTTGTCGACGGGTAGGTAACCATGCGGCCGGGTGCGTCGGGACCGGGCTGACGCCAGATCCGCAGGGTGAACTTCACGCGTAGCTCCGCTGGCTGGGATGGACGTAGCTCGAACTCGAGCGGTTCCTTGTGAAGAACGGGGTCCTGGCCCACGCCGGTGAACTCCCAGGCCGAGACGTGGCTGAAGTGCTCGTCGTCCCGGCGGGCCTCGCCGTCGGGCGTCTGGCTCTCCTCCCGGAAGTGGCCACCGCACGACTCGACGCGGACCAGGGCGTCGAGCACCAGGAGCTCGCCCAGCTCCAGGAAGTCGGCCACCCGGTTGGCCATCTCCAGCTGCTGGTTCAACTCAGCACCGCACCCGGGGACGATGACGTTCTGCCAGAACTCCTGGCGCAGCTCGGGGATCCGGTCGAGGGCCTGCTCGAGCCCGACCTCGTTGCGGGCCATCCCGCACTTGTCCCACAGCAGCTTGCCCAGCTCCCGGTGGAAGGAGTCGGCCGTCCGCTTGCCCCCGATCGACAGCAGCCGGGTCAGGCGATCGGCGACCCCCTGCTCGAGCCTCCCCCACCGCCGGGTGGTCGGTCTCGACCGGACCATCCCGGTGCTGGGCCACGTAGTCGCCGATCGAGGTCGGCAGGATGAAGTAGCCGTCGGCCAGCCCCTGCATCAGGGCCGAGGCGCCCAGCCGGTTGGCTCCGTGGTCGGAGAAGTTGGCCTCGCCGACGACGAAGAGCCCGGGCACGTTGCTCTGCAGGTCGTAGTCGACCCACAAGCCGCCCATCGTGTAGTGGATGGCCGGGTAGATCCGCATCGGGACCCGATAGGGGTCCTCGTCGGTGATCCGGTGGTACATGTCGAAGAGGTTGCCGTACCGCTCCGCCACCGCCGCCCGGCCCATCCGCCGGATGGCGTCGCGGAAGTCGAGGTAGACGCCGAACCCGCCGGGGCCGACACCCCGGCCCTCGTCGCACTGGTTCTTGGCCGCCCGAGAGGCGATGTCCCGGGGCACCAGGTTGCCGAAGCTCGGGTACATCCGCTCGAGGTAGTAGTCCCGCTCGTCCTCGGGGATCTGGTCGGGCGGCCGGTGGTCACCGGGCTGCCTCGGGCACCCAGATCCGGCCGTCGTTCCGGAGCGACTCGCTCATCAGGGTGAGCTTGCTCTGGTGGTCACCCGATGGCGGGATGCAGGTCGGGTGGATCTGGGTGAAGCAGGGGTTGGCCAGATAGGCGCCCCGCTTGTGGGCCCGCCAGATGGCGGTGGCGTTCGATCCCTTGGCGTTGGTCGAGAGGTAGAAGACGTTGCCGTAGCCGCCGGTGGCCAGCACCACGGCGTCGGCCAGGTAGGTCGAGATCTCACCGGTGACCAGGTCGCGGGCCACGATGCCCTGGGCCCGGCCGTCGACCACGATCAGGTCCAGCATCTCGGTCCGCGGGTGCATGTCGACGTTGCCGGCGGCGATCTGCCGGCACAGCGCCTGGTAGGCGCCGAGGAGCAGCTGCTGGCCGGTCTGGCCCCGGGCGTAGAAGGTCCGGGACACCTGCACACCGCCGAACGACCGGTTGTCGAGCAGACCGCCGTACTCCCGGGCGAACGGCACGCCCTGGGCCACGCACTGGTCGATGATCTGGACGCGAGATCTCGGCCAGCCGGTGGACGTTGGACTCCCGGGAGCGGAAGTCCCCGCCCTTGACCGTGTCGTAGAACAGGCGGTGGACCGAGTCGCCGTCGTTCCGGTAGTTCTTGGCCGCGTTGATCCCGCCCTGGGCGGCGACCGAGTGGGCCCGGCGGGGCGAGTCCTGGAAGCAGAACTGGGTGACGTGGTAGCCCTGCTCGGCCAGGGTGGCGCCGGCCGAGGCACCGGCCAGGCCGGTACCCACGATGATGATCCGGTGCCTGGCGTCGGTTGGCCGGGTTGACCAGCCTGGCCACGAACCGCCTGTCCGACCAGCGCTGCTCGATGGGCCCGCTGGGCGCCTTGGTGTCGGCGATGTCCTCTCCCGTCGTGTAGCCGATCATCTCAGTGCACCACCCCGGTCATGACGCCGACCGGCACGGCGATGAAACCGAGGCTGATGGCCAGCGCCAGCCCGGTGCCGACGAACCGGATGGCCCGCGCCCGGTTCGGCCGCTCGATACCCAGCGTCCGCGCTGCGCTCCGGAAGCCGTGGTTGATGTGGAAGCCCGAGCGCCACCAGGGCCACGATGTAGATGACGTTGATCCACCAGACCTGGAAGTCGGCCACCACGTTCTGGTACGGGCTGCCCGGCGATGAAGTGCGGGATTCACCACGCCCACCGTCAGGTCGAGGATGTGCCAGACCACGAAGAGGGCGATGATGATCCCGCCCCACCGCATGGTGCTGGTGGCGAAGCTGGCCTGCCAGCGCTGGCGGTGTTCGTAGCGGGTCGGCCGGGCGGCCCTGTCCCGGCGGGACAGTTGGGCCGCAGCGGTCACGTGGAGGACGACCGCCACCACCAGGACGACACCGCTGGATCCAGAGGTACCAGGCGTTGCGGAGGACCGGCTCACCGATCGTCCGCAGCCAGTGGGCATAGCCATTGAAGTCGTTCGGACCGAAGAAGATCTTCAAGTTGCCCAGCATGTGGGCGAGCAGGAAGAGCACCATGACCAGGCCGGTCACGGCCATGACCGCCTTCTTCCCGATGGTGGAGGACCAAAGGCTCTCCACGCTGCGCTTGGCGGTGACGCCCCTCGGACGGGATGACCGGAACGGTTCTGGTCGGTCGGGGCAGGGCGGAGATCGAATGCCATGTGAGCGACCCTAAATCCGGGCTCCCCAGAGGTCAAAGACATGATTACTCTCATTTCAATAGTGTTAGCTATGATGGACAGGTGCAGTTGCAGCAGCTCGCCTACTTCGTGACCGTGGCCGACACCCGGCACTTCACCCGGGCGGCCGACCAGGTGGGGGTGGCACAGCCGTCCCTGTCCCAGCAGGTGCGGGCGCTCGAACGAGAGCTCGGCGCTCCCCTGTTCCACCGGACCAGGGGCAACGTCTCGCTGACCGACGCCGGCGAGGCGCTGCTGCCGGTGGCCCGACGGATGCTGGCCGACGCCGACTCCGCCCGTCGCCGGATCCGCGAGGTGCTGAACCTGGACCGGGGCAGGGTGCGGCTCGGCGCCACGCCGAGCCTCTGCACCGGGTTGCTCCCGACGGTGCTTGGCCGGATTCCGCCGGGAACATCCCGACATCGAGCTGATCGTCCACGAAGGCGGCTCCCGGGACCTCCAGCGGGAGCTCGCCGAGGGCGCGCTGGACTTCGCCCTGGTGGTCGACGCCCGTCTGGGCGAAGACCCGCAGCTGGCCACGGTGCCGCTCTTCACCGAGGAGCTGGTGGTCATCTCCTCCCGCCGGGCGCCCAGCCCGGTCGGCAGCCGCAACCAGATCACCGTGGCCGAGCTCGAGGGCCAGCCGCTGGTGATGTTCCGCCCCGGCTACGACCTGCGCGAGACCACCGAGGCGGCCTGCCGGGCGGAGGGGTTCTCGCCCACCTTCGCCAGTCGAGGGCGGGGAGATGGACGCCGTCCTGGAGTTCGTCCGCGCCGGTCTCGGCCTGGCCGTGGTCCCCCGCACGGTGGCCGGAGACCGGTTCCGGGTGACGTCATTCGCCCCGCCCGGGCTCAGCCGCACCATCCTGCTGGCCCAGCGGCGCGACATCGAGCTGCCCCACGCTGCCCGGGCTCTGGCCGACGTGCTGGTGGCGTCTGTACCCCGCCGCGGCTAACCAGTGACCCGGTGGGGACGGGTCACCAATACCTGTCGATACGGGCCGATCGTTTGCGGATCTGCGTCCGACGTGCGGGCCCATGTTCCGAACATTGAGCAATCGGCGCGGCGATCAGATTCACCCTGCACGTCGCCGCTCGTTACGGCACATGCCGGACTGAAGTCGTCGACTCACAACCCGACGCGCCACCATCGGCGGCCGCTTCCAAGGAGTAGACCCCTACGCAGGCGGGTCCTCACAACGGTGACCTCATCACTTCGATGGTGCGATGCCTACCGGCGGTGCTGAACCTGCCACACTCGAATGGCGAGCCATGCACAGAAGAACGTCCCAACAGCCCCTGCGAGTGCGACCACGGCGGCGAAGGCATGGATTGCGTTCACCGACGTGTGCAGGTTGCCCATCCACACGCCCAGCATCCACACTCCGAATGCGACGGCTGCGAACACCAGGGCCGAGGCAGCGATTGTCTTGGGGTGGAACTCGTCGATGACGGGCCGTTGTTCGCTCACGCCACAGTGAATCGGCATCTACGCACCTCACCTTGAGGGTGGGTAGCTCCAGAAGGCTGTGCCTCAGGGGCCGTTCGCGGAAGAGCAGCGTGAAGCACGAGTGCTGACGAGGTGGCCGCCTACAGTTGCTCGCAATGGCGAACGACGACTGGCTTTGGCGATCACCGCCGAACTGGCCGCTGCCACCACCCGGATGGAAGCCACCTCACGGTTGGAGGCCACCGACCGAATGGCCGCCGGCACCTGAAGGATGGTCATTCTGGCGGGCACCCGAGCTGCCGGACTTCGAACTTGCGCAGCCGGCGGTCCCGGTTGTCATCGCCGCAGGACCCACTCGTCAGAGTCTCGTATGGGAAACCCGCTTTGTGATGATTGCGTTCTTGTTTCCGGCCATCTCGGCCGCGGTCATCTTGCTGGTCCAGCACGTGTCAGGGGTTGGCAACATCACGCGCTTTCCCGTGATCGTTGCCGGGCATCCGGTCACCAACCTTGTGGTCGGGATCTTCCAATACCTGGGCGTCGCAGCAGTCGTACCGCTCGCACTCTTGCTGCTCACCAGAACGGGCCAACCACCCTCGATCCTCGGTCTCGGTATGCCGACCATCCGACAGGACATTTGGCCTGGATTGGGCCTGGCGGCAGCGTCATTCGGAGCGGAGATACCGATCGCGCTCGTGCTGGCGCCGGTCCTTGCGCACGATTCGTCGTTGATCAACAGGATCTCCATCGGACACGTGCCGAGCTATTACGTGATTTGGGGCATCGCCATGTCAGCCATCACCGCCATAGCCGAGGAAGTGCTGGTCAACGGCTACCTGGTCACCAGGCTGGGTCAACTCGGATGGACTCCAAAGAGCGCCCTGATCCTCAGCTTGACCCTCCGAACCAGTTACCACATCTACTACGGATTGGGCTTCCTCCTCACAATCCCGTTCGGCTACTTCGTCACACGTTCGTTCCAAAAGCACCGCAGACTGACGCGCTCGATCGCCGCTCACTTTCTCTACGATGCGGTCCTCTCGACAATTGCAATCCTGGGCTGACGCTTCTAACCAGCCGGATCCTTGGATGCGACTCCGCGATCGGCGACGTCGTCACACCATCTGGTTCCGTCCCAATACCGCAGCTCATGACGACCCGATGGATCGTGGTACCACTGCGCGGCGATGGGCATCTCCGTCGAGTAGCCACCTTCGTAACCGGAGACTGTCGATTGACCGGACAGATGGACCACCCACTGGTGGAGTCTGGCATTCTCGGGTCTGAGGAAGTTGAGCTCGGTATTGGCGGTCGCCAACCGAGATCGTGCACGTTCATTGGCGACGAGAAGCGCGACGAAACCCCCGATAACAGCCGCGATGATCAGCAACCCGGTGATGGTGCCTGCTGTGGTTGCATTCGCACAGCTCGTAGCAACGAGGACGACCGAGACGAGGTGGACCATCGCGTCATCGTAGGCCGCCTCCGCACGGATCCCGGGGGAACTGTGCTCATTCGCGGTGCGCCGCCTCGACGCTCGATGGCTCGCCAGAGCACGGACACAAGACGATCACGCGCAGCCCAGGTATCAGCGCAACTCGGCTCGCGGTCGCACTGCAATCGTCACACGAGCCGTTGCACAGAGACGGTCCTGATCGTCATGCATCTCGACGTCCCAGACCCAACTCGTCCGACCCCTGTGTATCGCGACCGCGGTGGCATGGACGGAACCCTCGGTGATCGGCCGCAGGAAGCTGGTGTTGTTGGCCATTCCGAGAGCGCCACCTCCTGTGGCGAATACCCCGCGGGCTGTGCCAGTCGAGGCGAGTGACTCGGCGATTGCCGCGTAGACGCCGCCATGAATCATGCCCAACGGTTGGCAGACCTGCGGACGAACCGGGAGATGGCCGGAGCAGCGGTCGATCTCGTCGCTCTCATGAACGACCAATCCGATCGTCGCGTCGAATGCTGACTCCAAGGGGACGCGCAACTTGTAGGGGGGCGTGTCGGGCATGGCGCCGAGATTACCGCTGCGCCAGCACGGGTCGGGTCAGCTGGGGACACATCTCTGAGTGGCCACCGGCGTTTGCATCGGCCTCGGGCGGATCTAGCGACCGGTCATCCCGTCGAGCTGCTCTCGAAGGATGTCTGCGTGGCCGGCATGCCGTGCGGTTTCCTCGACCATGTGAACGAGGATCCATCGAAGTGACATCGGCTCACGTGTTGTGAGTACCCGCTCGGAGAGCCGCTCGATGTCGGGGCAGCCATTCATTATCTGGGCGTTCATCGCTACGGTCGCCCGGTACGAATCCACGACTGAGGCGACCGAATCGGTGGGCTCGACATGACCGGGAGGAATCTGGACATCGAGTCCGGCGAATCCATATTGGAACCAGGCAACTTCCGCAGTAGTGAGATGCTTGAGCAGGCCGAGCAGACTGGTACCCGACGGCACCATCGCACGACGGGCCGACGCTTCGTCCAGATCGTGCACCTTCAGGATCACGGATTCTCGCAGGTAGTCGAGGAACTCCTGCAGCGTCTCACGTTCACCAGTGAGGCTGACCGGAGTCTGGCGGTCGGGCATGACAGTCACCGTACACAGAAGACACGATGGAAACAGACGGTTGATCAGCCTCACTCCCCTCAGAGGACGGCGTGGTCGACCCCCGTTAGTGTTGTCCTCGTGCCATCGCCACTGATGCCGGCAGCCGTTTATGTGGGCAACGGAAGAATTACCGTCGAGCAGGTTCCGCGTCCGGACCCGGGACCGGGCGAGGTGCTCGTGGAGATCTCCGAATGCGGCATCTGCGGATCCGATCTGCACATGGTCCTGGAGCAGTACGCCAAACCAGGTGCCATTCTCGGCCACGAATGGTCGGGCATCGTGGCCGAAGCGCCCGCCGGCTCCGGCTGGACCCCGGGCGACCGGGTGGTGGGGAACCCGTCTCCGGGGTGTGGTGTCTGCCGGCCGTGTCGACGTGGCCGCCCTTCGGTGTGTCTGAACCGTGCCACGGCCGACTTCGCCGGATACCGCGGTGCCTTCTGCCAGTACAAGACGGTGGCGGCCGACGGCTTGATCCGCATTCCCGATTCGCTGCCGACCAGGGTGGCCGCACTTGCCGAGCCCACGGCCATCACCCTGCACGCGTTGCGGTTGGCCGACGTCGGCCCGGACGATCGGGTACTGGTCACCGGAGCCGGCCCGGTCGGCCTCCTGCTCGTCGCCGCGCTGCGTTCCCAGGGGATCTCGGACATCACCGTGAGCGAGCCATCGGCTGTCCGGCGCCAGCAGGCCCTCGACGTCGGGGCCGCCCGGGCCGTGCCACCGGACACGCTGGAGCGACCACCGGTGATCCTTCCAGTCGCAGAGCCCTACACGGTGGTGTTCGAATGCTCGGGGCAGGCAGAGCGCGGCAGAAGCGGGATTCGGGCAGCTCGACTATGCGGGCACGCTCGTCATCGTCGGGACCGGTTTCGAACCACCCCGGTTCAATCAGAACCGCATGATCATCTTCGAACTCGAGATCATCGGGGCCTACAACTACAACGACGAAGGGTTCCAGCCGGCCGTGGACCTCCTCGCCACCGGAACGCTGCCGTTCGACGCCTTGATCGAGCCCGACAACATTCCACTCGACGAGGTGATGGCATCCATGGAGCGGCTCGCTCGAGGTGAGATACCGAGCAAGGTAATGGTCCAACCGGGCCTGTCCTCGTGAGCCCGACCCCGTTCGTCCCGCGGATCAATCACGTAGCGATCAGCGTTGATGCCGCGATCATGGACGACGAAGGTCGGGCCGCGCTGTTGGACTTCTACTCCCAGGTCTTCGGTTGGACCGAGGGAGACAACAGCACCGAGAAGGGGAATCCGCTCATTCTCTACACCGGGTCGCTGGGTCAGTTCCTCTACCTGCTGCCGGCGAAGGACGAATTCATGGTCACGCCGAACATGGACCACTTCGGCATCGAGGTGTCATCCAAAGAGGAAATGCTGGAGATTCTTGACCGGGTCAAGGCGTACCAAGGCAAGGACGACCGCGTTCGCATCACCGATGTCGGTGCCATGGTGACGCGCCACCAGGACAGGGAGTACACACTCACCAACGCATATATCTGGTTCTTGATCCCGCTGTGGATCGAACTCCAGCACGTGGAGCGGCGAACCCGGGACTGACCACCACACCCTCTACACCCTGATCGCCTGACAGGATGAGTCCATGGCTAACAACGGCACATACAACAGGGCGCTCTTGCACCTCCAAGAGGAGCTGGTGACGATGCAACAGTGGGTCCGCGAGGAGCGTCAACGGGTCGTCATCGTGATCGAGGGTCGGGATGCCGCCGGCAAAGGAGGCGTGATCAAGCGGATCACGGACTACCTCAATCCCCGATGGTGCCGGATCGCTGCCCTCCCCGCTCCGAGCGACCGTGAAGAGGGCCAGTGGTACTTTCAGCGCTATATCGCCCACCTTCCCGCCGGAGGGGAGATCGTCCTCTTCGACCGCAGCTGGTACAACCGGGCCGGGGTGGAGCGGGTGATGGGTTTCTGCACGGACGAGGAGTATCACCGCTTCCTCCGGCAGTGCCCTGCCTTCGAGCGAATGTTGATCGACGACGGCATCATTTTGCTCAAGTACTGGTTCTCCGTGAGCGACGAGGAACAGGAGCGGAGGTTCCGAGACCGGCTCAACGCGCCCCTGAAGCGCTGGAAGCTCAGCGAGATGGACATCGAGGGCCGCAACCGCTGGGTCGCCTATTCCAGGGCCAAGGACGAGATGTTCGCGCACTGCGACCTGCCTGACTCCCCCTGGTACGAGGTCGAAGGCGACGACAAGAAGCGGGCCCGGCTCAACTGCATCGCTCACCTCCTGTCAGTCGTGCCGTACGAGGGCCGCAAGGCTCCGAAGGTCAAGCTTCCCCCCGGCCCCCTGTCGGGGATTATCGGCGACCGTCCCGCGACCGCTACCACTACGTCCCCGACTATGCAGCGACCATCACCTGAAGGAAATAGAAGGCTGGCGCCGTCACGCTCCCAGCGGTGGGTTCCTCACAACTTGAGCGGTGGGTATTGCGCGTCCATCCCCCGACTCAGCACCTCGTCGGAGGTCGGCACCACGGCCACCCGGTAGGTGACATACGGCGCGAAGTTGATCCGGATCACCGGTGACCCCGACGGCGTGAGCTCGGTGACGTAGTTCGATTGACCCCAATAGATGACCCAGTCCCCTGTGCTGAGCTTGTCGACGCTCCCGCAGCATTGAGATGGGCCGGGGTGGTTTGCGTCGGTCACTGACTCTTCGACCGTGGCGGTATGGGCCGAAGAGTCGATCTGGAAGCGGAGCGCCCGTACAGAGTTGCTTGTCTCCTGGGACGCGTTGTCGTGCACGGTGAGCATTCCCGACTTGTACCGTGCGTCGTGCTGCCCGGAGAAGACCTGGGGATAGGTGTTGCCGATCACGGTCAGGCTCTGGGGGGTGGACGTGCCGCCGACCTTCCAGATGATGTTGCCAGTGGCCTTGTCGATGTCGTACACCGCATCCAGCTGCCGGGCGCTCATGATGATCTGGTTGCCGAGCTCCTGGACGGAGTTCATGTGGATCACGTCAGGGACCGAGCCATGCCAATTTGCGTTCTCGGTCGCCACGTCGATATGCGCGATCGTGCTCCAGCTCCAGACGATCTGACCCTGCGGGTTGAGCTCGACGATCTGACAGTTGAGGATCGGTTGGGTCGTGGAGAGCCCCCAGGAGGAGAGGTCGAGGGTCGCGTTCACGTACTGGATCCCGAGGTAGTCGCCGTTGGGGAGCACCTGGAAGTCGTGCAGGTCGAGGCCAGTGCCCGCCGACGGGTCGCCGACTGCGACCTTGACGTTCCCGTCCAGGTCCCGGATCGTGTACGTCCCGTCATCCAACCCGGCACTCGGATCGTTCAGCCACCAGCCGATCTGGTCCTGGCCGTAGAACGCAGCGTTGATCGGGTCACTCGGGTTCTCGTACCACCAGACAGGAACGCCGTGGTTGTCGAAAGCGGCCACGTAATGGGTGTCAACACTGGAGTTGGTCGGAGCGAGTCCGACGAGATACCCGTGCGCCTGGGGGGTGCCCTCGACCACTGAGTGGTAGGTCGGGAAATCCGCCGGCAGGCACCGGATGGTGTACTGGTGCCCGCCCCCGTTGACGTAGACGGCCTGGTTCGCCGTGAGCGCCAGCTTGAGGCTGACCGGCTCGGCGAAGGACTTGCCGCCGACGGCCACCCTTCCCGCTCCGGTCGAAGAGAGCTTCGTGGTCGCGTGTCCCGCGCAGCGCACCACGTAGTCGTAGGTGGTCGTGGCGAACGCGGGGGTGAGGGGCGGGCTCGTCGTGACGGAGAACGGCGTCGATGCCGAGGCCGGTGGGGCCGAGCCATCCACCGTCACGAACGCCAGGAGCAGGGGGAGGAGACACAACCACCTGTAGCCCCTGGATCGGGATCGGGATCGGCGGGCGCGGGGCGGAGTGTGCGCGCCCGACCTCAAGCCCGCAGTGTCCTGAGCCAGTGTCACGACGATCCCTCTCTGTGCCGCTGACCCCAGGTGAGGCCGCCAAACCCAAACCAGCATGCCCGCGGGACGCGAGCGCCGACCATCGTCATATTTGACGAACTTAGCTGCGGAGGATGAGGTTCGAGCTCACAGTCGAAGGCACATCCCGCCTCCTGCACAGCTCGCGGCCTATGTCCACGCCCCGATGTGCCTGGGTCAGCCAAAGACTCCGGCGCCCGTCCGCCGGTCACCATCGACCTCGGGTAACGGGATTCGAGTCCGGCAACATCGCTCTCGGAGAATGTCCTTTACGAACACCCCGGGTTAACGAAAGCCCAGGTCGTAAGGGTCACGAAGGTGGGGCGATCGGGCTCGCTGGAGGGAACACCGTCCTCCGAAAAGGTGGGCGGCGATCGCCGTGCTTGTCATCCAGCGAGGGCCGGTGTCGATTCGGCGATGGTGACTTCGTAGTAATGGTGGGAGCCGGCAACGGACCGGCTCAGACCCGAGGAGAGACCGCCATGACCCAATACATGCTCGCCGTTCACCACGCCGGGAGCGGACCAGACCTGTCGCCCAAGGAGATGCAGCAATCGTTTGCCGACGTCGGTGCGTTCAACACCGAGCTGATGGACGCCGGGGTGTTCGTCTTCGCCGGCGGCTTGCTCCCCGTGGAGTCGGCGACCGTGGTCCGCCAGGCCGGAATCGACATCCTCGTCACCGACGGTCCGTACGTGGAGACCAAGGAGCACCTTGGCGGGTTCTGGGTCATCGAGGTACCGGACCTCGATGCGGCCCTTGCTTTGGCCCGGCAGGCCACTGTTGCCTGCCGACTCCCCGTGGAGATTCGCCCGTTCGGTGAACCGGAGCTCCCGGCCGAGTGACCAATGACATCGCAGCCGTCTTCCGCAACGAGTACGGCCGGTGCGTTGCCACCCTGATCCGCCTCCTCGACGACATCGGAGCCGCCGAGGAGGCGGTCCAGGAGGCGTTTACCGTCGCCCTGGCGAAGTGGCCGGTCGAGGGCCAGCCGCCGAACCCCGGCGCCTGGATCGTGACGACTGCCAGGAATCGTGCGATCGACCGGCTGAGACGGGAGTCGATCCGCAATGAGCGCCAGACGCAAGCCCACGACCTCTATGGACCAGCCACTGCCGAGCCGGCGGCACTCGAGGAGGGACCCGTGATCGACGACCGGCTGCGGCTGATCTTCACCTGTTGCCACCCTGCCCTCAACCGGCAGGCGCAAGTGGCCCTCACCCTTCGCCTGCTCGGCGGCCTCGAGACCCCGGAGATCGCCCGCGCCTTCCTCGTCCCCGAGCCGACCATGGCCCAGCGGATCGTAAGGGCCAAACGCAAGATCAAGGACGCCCGCATCCCCTACCGGGTACCGCGCGAGGCGGAGCTTCCCGATCGGCTCCCACCGGTGTTGGCCGTCATCTATCTGATCTTCAACGAGGGTTACACCGCGACCACCGGGGAGCTGATCCGTCTCGACCTGTGCGGCGAAGCGGTCCGGCTGGCCCACGTGTTGGCTCAGCTGATGCCCGACGAGGCGGAGGTGAACGGCCTACTGGCACTGTTGCTCCTACAGCATGCCCGCCACGCCGCACGGGTCGCCGCCGACGGATCGCTGGTCCGCCTCGCCGAGCAGGACCGGGACCTGTGGGACGGCGATCTGATCGCCGAAGGTCGGTCCATCGTTGCGGCGTGCGTGCGGCGCAATCGTCCGGGGCCGTACCAAATCCAGGCTGCGATCAACGCTGTGCATTCGGTCGCTCCTAGCATCGCCGAGACCGACTGGCACAGCATTCTGGTGCTCTACGACCAACTCCAGTCCATTGCCCCGAATCCGATCGTCGCGCTCAACCGGGCCGTCGCCTTGGCCGAGGTGGAAGGTCCAAATGCCGGGCTCGCCGTGCTCGACACCCTCGACCTCGACACCTACCACCTATTCCACGCGGCCCGAGCCGACCTCTTGCAGCGACTTGGACGGACAGGAGAGGCGATCAGGGCGTACGAGGCTGCCCGGGCGACGGCCACCAACCCGTTTGAGCAAGCATTCCTCGAGGGCCGGCTCGCCGCCCTACTCTCGTCCACGTAACGGCGGAAGTGTTGGCTCTGTCCTCGTCAGTCGAGCCGCAACGGGGCTGATCTCCCTCAGATTGTGTCTGGTGCCTTCCCCCCCACGGCCGGGTAGGAGAGGCACTCACGCCATGCCGCCGAAGGCCCCAACCAGCTTAGGGCACAATGCGACGAGAGTACGCTCAGCGTCGCCGAGAGGGAGGTCCCGAATGGACATGAAGTTGGAATTGGTACCAATCCCCGTAGTTGACGTCGATCGGGCCAAATCTTTCTATGTCGAGAAGCTGGGCTTCGTGGAAGACGTAGATGTTCAGCCCGCCGAAGGAGTGCGAGTCATACAGATGACACCTCCTGGCTCTGCGTGTTCGATCAGCATCGGTACAGGGCTACCTGTCTACGAGGAATCGCCACCGGGTTCCGTCAAGGGGCTACACCTCGTCGTCGCCGATATCGAAAGGGCACGGGCTGAACTGATGAGCAGGGGCGTGGACGTCTCTCCGGTCGAGGACGTCGGTGGTGGTGTCAAGTACGCAGGCTTCGCCGACCCCGACGGCAATTCCTTCACGTTTCAAGAAATGGCGTGGCGGACCGAAGGAAACTTCTAGGCAGTCGTCACCACCCAGACTTCCTCTGTCTGAAATTTCGGCGCTTCCGGGAATTCAGTGGGTTTGAGGGTAGAGGTCGAGGCCGCCGCAGTGGAAGTAGATGGCGGTCTTGAAGTTGTCGCGGTTGCGGTAGCCGCGTGCGGAGACGCGGATGGCTTGGATGCGTGAGTTGAGCCCCTCGGCACCGGCACTGGTGATCCGGTGGTCGAAGAAGGCGAGCAGGCCCGGAAGGTGACGCTTGAGGGTGCGGGCGACCTCGATGACCGGCTCGAGCCGTGAGTGCGTCGCCCAGAAGTACCAGCTCTTCCAGTGCTTCTCGGCCCAGCCTCGGCGCTGGTAGTCCCAGAAGAAGCGGAGGTTCTCCTTGATCGCCCAGGCCCGGCCCGTCTTGAGGTCGCCGCTGCGAGCTCATCGAAGCGGCTCTGGTGGCGTTCGGGGAGGTTCTCCGCCGAGTAGAGCCACAGGTACTTGGACCCGGTGAGGGACTTGTCGCCCGAGGCCACAAGGGCTCGGTTCTCCTGCTTGCGCACGGTGTCGACCGCCCCGACCATGGTCTTCATGATGTGGTACCTGTCGAAGACGATCTTGTCGTCGGCGTCGTCGAGGTGGGCCCGCACCGAGTTGGCGTAGGGCTCCCACATGTCCATGGCCACCGCCTCGATCCCGGCCAGCTGCTCGGTGCTGAAGCGGTCGAAATAGCCGTCCAGGCTGGACTCTCGGCGCTCGTCGGCCAGGTACTCGACCGTGCCCCGGGCGAGGTCGCTCACCACGGTGATGTAGTCCTGGCCCCGCCCGGCCGACTTCTCGTCCACGCCCACCAGCGCGGGAACGGCCAACTCCTTGACCGCCTGGCCCCGGGCCACGGCCCGCTCCATCAGGTGCCACGTCTCGTCCCAGCTGGTGCGCAGCAGCCGGCTGGCACCGAGGACGTCGCACTCCTTCAGCACGTCGACCGCCAGGCGCTCGAACAGGATGGTGAAGCGTGACATCGGCTCGGCCCAGGGCAGGCGAACCTGGCGCACGCCGTGGTCGGGGCAGCTCCACCCGCGGCGGCCGGGCGTGCAGGTAGGTCAGGAACTGGCAGGCTGTCGAGGTGACGCCACGCCCGCTCCTCGGCGTGGTCGTAGGTCGGCAGCTCCCGGTCGCACTCCGGACAGCTCCAGCGAGTCCCCCTCGGATGGTCGGCCCACACGTCGACCCGACCCTCCTTCGACGGACAGCTCGACACGGCTCACCTCCCACGGCGACTCGAGGCCCAACAGTTGGCGGTACAGCTCGGTGTCTCGCATGGCCGCATCATGCCGCCAACCGTCTCGTCAGGCACACGGCTACCCACGGAGAACCCGGAAGCGCCGAAATTTCTTTTGTGGACCTTTGGGGACGGCTTTCAAACCCTGCTGGCAGCCGGGAAACAGGTCCTGAACAGGGGTTCCTTGCAGAACCAGCAGCTGGCCGGAAGCCGCAGAAGGCCCGACAACGGTCTGGGAATCGCCCGGGAGCCGTGGGTCCAGACCATAAGGGACGGCATTCAAACCCTGGCTCCAGGGCGCTCAGCACCGACGCCGATAGCGTCGACTCCTCTACCGCAGATGGCGCTGCTCGACGACCCACAAAACCAGTCCAGCGTCGACTGACCCCTTCTGAGCTTGAAGCCGTAGCTGCCGCGTACCAGCACGGCCGTTCGTTGGACGAGATCGCTCGGGAGTTCGGAGTCCACCGCCGAACGGTGGCTGTCCATCTTGAACGCCTCGGCGTCGCCCGGACGGTGAACCTACCCAAGCTGACTCCAACGGACATCGCACGAGCCGTCAGCCAGTATCGAGCCGGCGATTCCCTTGCCACCGTCGGGGAGATCTTGAAAGTCGACGCGTCAACCGTTCAGCGAGCTCTCAAGCGGGCCGGTGAGGCAATTCGACCACGGCCCGGACGCTGAAGTTCTTGGCGACCCATGCGTGACTGGACGCCGGTGTCTCCAGATCGATGGTCGGACTGTTCACGTCACTCACGTGCTAACTGCTGCAAGCGCCCAGGGATTCGCCTCCGGATAACGCGACCCTCAGCCGGTGTTGGGGGGCACCCTTGGTCATCATCCGTGGTGGCTCGTTCGCTCACCGAGAGCATCGTGTGACGGCAGCGTGACACTGATTGCTGGTGAGGTCGTTCGGTGCTAGGCCATCCGACAGGCGAGGGTGTGCAAAACACCCCGGAGCGGAGGGTGGCGACCGATGAGAACGGAATCGAAGAAGTACCTCAGGACATTCCTGGCCGGGACGGGAGGAGTCCGATGAAGCGAACCATCCGCCTCGCTTTTGCCCTCGTGACCACCGTTGCGGCTGCAAGCATCGCCCTCATGGCTAGCCCGAGTGGTGGCGCCGGAACACCAGTTCAGCATTGGGCAGACCAGATCAAGGGCAGTGTGGTGACTCCGGTCGAGTTACCGGGGGTCTCCAGGGAGTCGGCGCTTTCGGCCACCAGCAATACGAGCAACTTCGCCGGTTACACCTTCAGCGATGGAGCACGGGCCTTGACCGCCACCTTCGAGGTGCCCACGGTGACGTGTCCATCGTCTGGCAGCCAAGTCTTGATTCCTTGGTCCGAAATCGGGGGTCCTGCGGGATTTGGCGAAACAGTCATGGACATCACATGTACGAACGGCGTTGTCACCTTTTCCGGGGACAACTTGTACACGGACTTTTCAAACTCTAAAACGATATCGAAGGTTTGGACGTTCACACCTTCCGTTGGTGACGACATTTCAATGGAGATCAATATGCCTTCGAGCGGGTCCTTTACCCTCAAGGCCACCGATGTAACTAGGGACAAGTCTACAACCCTCACCGGAACGTGCCCCGGTTGTGGAGGAAGCAATGGCAGCATTCAAGTATTCCCATCATCGCTCCCGGCACCTTCCTTCGAGGCGATTCAGTGGGCCAACGTCACCGTCAACGGCGGCACGCTGCAAGCTACAGACCCAACTGAGTACGTCGATGTGGGTGGCTCACCCTCAACGGTGCTTGTCTCCACGTCTGCTATCGAGAGTAACGGCGAGTCCTTCACGAATACGGGGGCTGTACCGCTCCAAAACCCCATCTGGAATGGATACATCCAATGCACGACGTTCTCCGTGTGTTCAACAAAGGGCAGCGCTGCTGCTTCGGGCGGTCCTTATACGGGACTCGAAGTGGAGTTCCATGTCCCCACGGTGAAGAACACCACGCCCTCTTGCACCAGCGAGAGTGACCCTCTTGGCAAATCCTCGATCTGGGATGGAATCGGTGGAGTTCATGACAGGAACTTGATGCAAGCGGGCGTTTCTGCGGACCTGTGTTCGAGTGGTTCAGCCCGCTATTGGGCTTGGTATGAACCGTGGCCTGCTGGGGAGGTTCCGTTCTCCAATGTTCAAGTCCACCCTGGGGATTGCGTTTATGTCGAGTTGCATGAGACGAACACGAATAGGTGGAGTGTGTACCTCTCGGACTGGCACCAAACAACATGTGGAAGTGGCTGTCCATCTTCAATATGCACGAGTGGCTCGGTCTCGCTGTCTTTTACTGCGAATCAACAGAGCGCTGAGATCATTCTTGAGGACACCTGTTGTGACTCTAGCGGCGCCTTGTCTCCCACAACGAACGTCAACTTCGAGAGGGCGTACTATTCGACAGCGCCAGCGGGTGCGACCCTACAGTGGCAGCCATTTTTCGAGCTGCCACTCAATAAGATCTCTCTTGTTGGTTCGGACTCAGCCCTCGACTACGCATACACCAATGGCTCTAACAACGCGGCCAGGTCATCCCCGATAAACAACGATCTCGATGGATTTCAGGTCGCCGATGGCAAGACACCGCCGCCTGCACCTTAGCCTCGATCCACCGATGAGCGACCTGAGTAGATAGCCGCGTATCCGCGGAAAGTGCCTCCCGGACTGGGAAGATTTGCGGTGTCGAGTCGCAGTTTCGCCCAGAACCGAGGAGGCACTTTCAGTGACCGAAGTATCGCGCGGAATCGACCGCATCGAGGTGACCTTCGACGAGCCCAATCTGGTGGCCAACGCCGGCCTGCTGCTGGTGGCCACAGTGACTGTGCGGCTCGGCCTGGAACGCCTGATCAACGCCACCGTCGACCTCTCTGGTCGTGTCGGCGGGGCCCTGCCGGGACGCAAGGTGCTGACGCTCGTGCACGCAATGGCGGCGGGAGGTTCCCACATCGACCACGCCGACATGCTCCGATCGGGGGCCACCGGGTCCGTGCTCGGCCACCGAGTCATGGCTCCATCCACATTGGGCACGTTCCTACGGGCCTTCACCTTCGGTCACGTCCGTCAGCTCGACCGGGTGCTGGCAGAGGCGCTGCGCCGGGCGTGGGGTCTCGGGACCGGACCGGGGTCCGAGCAACTCGTCATCGACCTCGACTCCACTATCTGCGAAGTGTGCGGCAAGGCCAAACACGGTGCCGGCTATGGCTACACAAAGGTGCTCGGCTACCACCCATTGATCGCCGTCCGAGCCTGGACGGGCGAGGTGCTCCACGTCCGCATGCGCAAAGGTGGAGCCAACACCCAGCGCGGGGCGGTGCGGTTCGTCGAGGAGCTCGTGGCCCGGGTGCGCCGGGCCGGGGCCACCGGGGAACTCATCATGCGTTTCGATTCCGGCTTCTGGTCCAACCCCACGCTGGCCACCCTGGAGCGCCTCGACGTCGGCTACACGATGGGCGTGCGCATGATCACGGCCGTGACCAGGGTCGTCGAGGGCATCGACGAATCGGCCTGGACACGCAATCGACTACACCGTCGACGGCGAGGCCGAGGTGGCCGAGTGCACCTACAAGGGCCGACGACTCATCGTCCGCCGCACTCGGCTGGTCGGGCGACAGGCCACCCTGTGGCCCCAGTGGCGGCACCTCGCGTTCGTGACCGACATCGGAGGCCCAGCGGTCGACGTCGACGCCTTCCACCGAGCCCACGCCACCGTTGAACTGGCCATCCGTGACCTGAAGGAGGGTGCCGGCCTCGAGCACGTCCCCTCCGGGCACTTCTTCGCCAACTCAGCGTGGCTCCTGTGTGCCGCTCTCGCCCACGACCTCATGCGTTGGACGGTCCTGCTCGGCGACATCACCCCCGAGGACCATCTCACCGTGGCCCGCACCGTGCGCACCCGGATCTTGTCGGTGCCTGGGCGTCTGGTCAATATCTCGGGCACGCCGACACTGCGTGCTCCGTTCGAGTGGCCCTGGGCCAAGAAGTTCGCACGCGCCCTCGATCTTCTGCGTTCACTCCCGCCGGTCCCCGTGTAGTCACCCGATCCGGCGGCAGGCGCACCGCAGACGACCGCAGGACGGCGCTGACAACCGACGCGAATCTCACGAAGGCTTGGTCTCGCACGCCCCGACGGCTGCTGAATGACTCGGGAAGCTGTCAAAGACTCCTCAGTCAACACTCACCCAAATCGGCAGCCCACCAAGTAGTCGATCGGTGGATCGAGGCTTAGAGCTAACAGGGTTCTGCACCTCGCCACGGCAATGGCATGCAGGCCCACATAGCCCGGATTGTGGGCGTCTCAAAGCAGTCCGTGTGTCGCCGGATACGCCAGGTGCGCTCAGACGCCGTCGAGTGCTGGTGCGGCGCGTGGTCTTCCTTGATCGGCCGCCGGACCTGGTCGATGCCCCGGTGGTGGAAGGATCCCCGACGAGCACCACGGTCCAGTCCCAAAATGCGAGGGCAAGTGTCGCGGCGCTCACGGAACCTCGCGGTTCTCGCTCACTGAAAGTCGCGGTCTGATCTGAGGCCGCGCTCCTCCTGACCGGGCATCCACCGGTCGGGGTCATGGCCCCTCCAACTTGTCGGTGCTGGCAAGCACCCGACGAGCTGGAGGAAGCCGAAAGAGATGATGACCCAGGAGGAGTACATGAATGTGAAGGCCCTGCACGCCGGGGGCTGGACGATCAAGCAGATCGCCGAGCACCTCGGCTTCCACCCCGCCACGGTGTCGTCGTGGCTGAAGAACGGGGGACCGCCGCCCAAGCGGATGGTTCCCGAAAACGAGCTGGTCATCGACGAGCGCTGGCGGACCCGCATCGGCGGCCTGTTGGCCCACAACGCCGATCTCCAGGGCTCCTCGATCATGCGGGTGATCGAGGCTGAGGGCTATGCGGGCTCGTATCAGACCCTCACGCGCTACCTGCACTCGGTGCGGGGCCCGACGAGAGGTGCGGTCATGGTCACCATGCCCATCGAGACCGTGCCCGGCGAGGAGTTCCAGTTCGACTGGTCCGACTGCAACAGCTTCGCCCGTCGCTGGGGCTGGGACCACCAGCTGCACTGCTTCGGGTGCGTCTTGTGCTGGAGCCGGATCAAGTTCTGGTTCTTCGCCCCTTCCATCGACCAGCACCACACCCTCGAGGGCCTGGTCCGCTTCTTCGAGCACATCGGCGGCGTGCCTGCCGTGGGCCGGACCGACCGGATGGGCCAGTTGGGCACGACCAAGTCCAAGGGGTTCGTCTTCCATCCCCTCGCTCTCACCTTCGCCCGCCATCACGACCTGGCGCTCACGGCCTGCGATGCCGGGGACGCCAAGCGCAAGGGCAAGGTCGAGCGCCCCTTCCGCGACCTCAAACGCGGGTTCCTCTCCGAAGCCGACCTCGACCCGCCAGAAGACGTCGGCGAGCTCAACCGCCGGGCGGCCCGCTGGCTCGAGCGCTACTTCCACGCGGTGCCGCATGGGACCACGGGTGTTCCTCCGGCCAAACGTTTCGAGACGGAGCGTCACGTCCTCGGACGTCTGCCTGCCGTGCGCTTCGACACTGCAGTGCGCGACACCCGTCGGGTGGGGCGCATCCCCCTCGTCGAGTGGAACACGGTCTTCTACTCGGCCCCGCCACAGCTCGCCGGCAAGGTGATCGAGGTGCGCCAGCCCATCGGCTATTCGGTCATCGAGCTGCGGTTCTTGGGCCAGATGGTCGCCATCCACCACCTGGCGCCGGCGGGCTCAGCACCCCAGTGGCTGTCCGAGCACAAGCGTGAGGCCGAGGCCATCGTGCTCGGACGGAAGCGGCTCGGCATCGTCGAGCCCGCTGGGGCGGCGACCGCGATGACGCTCGATCTCGAGGTCGGCGACTACGACGTGGCCGTCCCGGATCTGGCTGCCATGGGCGTCATCGGCCCGCACCCCGACACCGACCTCCCTGTGGATATCGCCGCAGGGGGCAACGTGGCGGGCGCCATCGACCCCGACGGAGCGCTGTCATGAGCAAAGCCACCCTCGTCGAACAGATCAAGGGGGACCTCGACTACCTCAAGCTCGTCCGCACGGCCGAGGTGTTCGCCGAGCTGGCTGACGACGCCGAGTCCCGCGGTGCGGACCATCTCGAGTTCTTGGCCAACGTGCTCAGCGCCGAGGTCGACGCAACCCGCCAGAGGCGTCTGTCGGCCCGACTGCGCTTCGCCCACTTCCCGTTCCGAAAGACCCTCGAGGAGTTCGACTTCGACTTCCAGCCCTCCATCGACCCCAAGGTCATCTCTGACCTGGCCGAACTGGACTTCGTGCGAGACGGTCATCCGGTCCTCCTGCTCGGACGACCGGGGTGCGGCAAGTCCCATCTCGGGGTGGCTCTCGGGATCAAGGCGGTCGAGGCCGGCTATCGGGGGTACTTCAGCGGAGCGACCGACATGACCAAGGCCCTGGTCAGCGCCTGGGCAGAGGGGACGTTCAACCAGAAGATCCGCACGTACACCTCACCGAGCATCCTCGTCATCGACGACGTGGGCATCACGCCCTTCGACCGGACCGAGGCCAACGCCTTCTTCCAGGTGGTCAACCGGCGCTACGAGTTGCGCTCGGCCACCATCGTCACGACCAACCGGGGCCTGCCGGCCTGGGCCGAGCTGTTCGGGGGTGACTCCGTCGTCGCGGCCGCCATCTTGGACCGCCTGCTCGACCGGGCGACGGTCATCAACATCAAGGGACCGTCGTGGCGCCTGCGCGAGCACGAGGCCCTCACCAAGCCGATCACGGACCTGGCCGGTCCTCCCGAGAAGACCCCGGGGAGGCGGGGCTAGCCTGTCACCCGGAGCACGGACTCAACGCGAGTTTCGGTGAGCGAATAACGCGAATTTCGATGAGCGGCGA